>CBDDBO010000002.1:2052500-3201673 GCA_965225765.1 Pseudomonadales bacterium | reverse complement strand
ATCATACTCAAAGGTTTTGACAAAGGCCGGCGTTGTATTGGTAGATAAGCTGGCTTCTTTCACCAGCAGGCCATCGGCATCGTACGTATATTCAAGCGTATCATGCTCATGTGTCACATCGCCTGTTTTTTCAGATTGATGCTGAAAAACCAAATGCCCAAAGAGATCATAATCTTTGTGTACCTTTTTAATTAAGCCATCATCCGCCTGAACGAATTGCTCAATCACATGCCCTTCCACATCATACGTAAAGTGCGTATCCAGGTATCGCCTTTCGTCAAAGGTGCTTTTATCGACTTCACTGTACTTCACTCGGGTGGGCTGTCCAAAACCATTGACCTCTGTAAGCGTTTGAGAAAAGTTTGGTTGGGCATCGAGTGGGTTCGCAGTAAATGGATAACTGGATTCGATTAAATTAAATTCCCACGGTTTCTGCACCATCGTTTTTATAAGGTGCCCGTTCATTAAAAACTCAGAGGTAAAGTCAACATCTTTATACACTATTTCGGCTTGATTACCCCAAGGGTCTGTTTTTGCTATCAACCGCTGCAACCTGTCAAAACGCATGCGTGATTTATTACCGAATCTATCTTCTTTTTCAATGACGTTATCAAACCCGTTATAGGTGAAGGCATGCAAAAGGCGCCAATACCCCAACGAGAAATCCTCAGTTACCGTATGACGTCTTTTAGCATCGAATAAGGCGCGTTCCATTCTGCCTGTTGCATCCGTTTTAATGACAGCATTTTTACCGTCGCGCTTAAAATGTTTATACGCTCTGTAGCTGGCATTACCTAATGCGTCTATCTTTTGTAAAAGCCGTCCTACACGATCGTAAGTAAACTGAGTAGTAGCCCCCATAGGTGATCGAACGGATTTAACAAGCCCTGTAATAGCATCCGTTTCCGTTATCCACTCATGCCCCGCTACATTTCGAGATATTTTTTTGATTAACTTAGTCTCATCATTAAACATATAACGATAGGACTTAGCTGTTTTATCGGGGCCTTTATGGCCTTCTTCCAACCAAAATGTTTGATGAAAGGACTTCCTTCCGGCACTGTCATAGTGTATGTCCTGTTGCTTCCATGGCAGCCAGGCAGATGAGGACTGATTATCAGCTTGATAGCTTGTCGCTATCTGCTTTATCGTTTTCCCATCTTCAGACAGTGTAAAGACTTTTTGTATCTTCTTCCCTGTGACGCCATCTTCTTTGATGACATGACTTGGCAGACTAAAATGCTCAGTATAAAAAGCAACATCAACGCTCATTTTGTTGCGCCATACTTTAGCCTTTGGGTCATATAGCTGATGAACCTGTTTTATGCTATTGCCAAAGTTATCGAAAGCCTGTGTTAACTGCCATACCGATTGATAATCACTATGCTGATCACGCCAAATCTGATGGATTTCTTTCTTTGGTTTATCATAGTTTGTTGCCCGAGCGCTCTTAAAACTCGTAACAGGATACTCATAGAGCACACGCCCATAGGGCTTATCGCCCGCAAGTGTTTCTATGTCCACTGGCAGGTGTAAAGAATTGAACGTATACACCTTAGTCAGCATAGGGCTGTCATCTACATCAAGGCTATTTTGCCTCACCTCCACTCGATAGCGATAATTTTGATCATTACTTTCTAACAAACTATCTCTGTTTTTAGAAAAACTATAAAGCGGATAGCCTGTAAAATTTTTACCCTTGGCATAGGTATAGTAACTTTGCTTGATTAACTGTTGGGTAGAGAGATCTTTGTAACGCAGCTCGCTGACAACAGGCAACGTTGTTACTGCATCATCAACTTTTGCAAAAATATCACTGTATGTTAAATAAATGCCTAGTCCTTCGGCTGTCTCGATTGCTTGAATAAGCGACCATTTACCATAGTCATCGTAGTGAATATCAAGCCGCTCCTGTTCAGGATTTTCAATAGCTAACACAGCCTTGTCATTATAAAAAATTGAGGTTTTACTAGCATTGGGCGACAGAACCTTGATCAGGGAAGGCAAATAATCTATCGCGTAGCGATTACCGTAATTATCAATGATAGCTGCCAACCGGGATGTACGTGCCGATTGGTGAATTTTGTCATATTCAAATAGTATCGCATTATCAAAGCGATCAATCTGTGCAATAAGTAAACCTGATTCAGAAAAATATTTAACCGAGCCGTCTTTAAATGTTGCACTATACCGGTAGTAATAGCCGCTATGATTTGGCACTGTTCTAGACACTGAAAAATCGTCAAAACGACAACCATGTTGATTCAGATATCGAAGTCCTGAAGCATATAAGCTCTCATCACGCCACAAAGGGTCTATCAACCATTGTTGGCCATTCAGAGATACTGTTTTATGATCAACATGATCAAGATTAAATGCCCAGCCAGACGGCAGGCCATTAAGCCCAGCTTGATTATATTGATACTGCAGTTTCAATTGCCAGGTTTCTCGTTTACCTTTTAACGATAAAACTGGATACGTAAAAGAAAAGTCGCCTGTTGCAACGTTAACTTGGGTATGGAATGGTTTGCTAACATTAAATGCATGAGAGCCTTGATAATCAGCATGTACTTGAAAAGTGTTAACAACCACAAGACATAGCCAGATTTTTACTAGGGAGTATTTAATAATCATTTCGATGCCCTCGCCCTCATAAGACACCTTGATGTAACTGTTAGTTCATTCTTATACTATCGAGATCGTGCACACCTTAGGTGTTTTAAGAAAACGCTAAATCCGCTCGTTTATCAGCAGCTTTATGCGTTACTGCCGTTTATCCTTACATAAGTGGCAGTACTATTGACATTAACCTGAGAAAACAGGGAAAGTAATATCAGGTGTCGTCCAGAGTTGAGGCTCAGACATATATTGCTCGTTAAACACCGAAATACCACGAACAAAGTGCCCTATACCCTCAGAGACGTGATAACGATACATTAATACCACAGTGGTGATGCCGTCAGCAAGACCAATACGGGGATCCAACAAAGCACCGTCTCGAAGCCTAAACCCTACGGCCCAATTTCTCCCCGTCATCAGCCCGCCATTTTCCATCATATATCGGACAGGTGCTTCGACAAAATCCACAACTTCGACACCAGGTGCGTTCAAAACGTTAAGTTCTATTGGCTGAAACATGTCAATATCAACATTAACGGGTTCTTCTACATGCTGAACTACTTGACCAGGGTTTGCAATCAATGACGCTTCATCTGCTGCTCCCGCCCGACTAGCCGCACCCGCTATGGGTTGATTGACGTCTTCAAGACTTTCAAGGCTCGAAAGCGCTGACGTGTCGTATAATGGGTTAGGGGCTGAATCACTTAAGACGACCTGACTTGCTCGAGACGAAAGAGACGAAACTGAGGTGAATGATTCAGAATGTAAAGGCGCTAATGTTTGCATTTCGATAAGCGCGCCTTCTACCTGTGCTTGCGCGCCTAAACCAAGTGCCCCAGCTATATCAGGTGCAAAGTACAGACCGCCAATACCTGTGATGGCGGCCAGTGCCCCAGCAGTTATACTGACTTTCATCAAGGCTGACGCCGCTGACTCATTACCTTTATCGGCCATTGCTTGTGCTGCAATCATCGTCGTACCAGATGTAGCGCCCAGAGCCCCAGCGGTTACCCCAGTCGCACCAACAACAAGCGATGCCCCGCCCGTAAAAGGTGTCGCCAGTACAGACCACACAGCACCAGCGATAGACCCCGCAATGAGTAAACCGCCAATGGCGTAAGGTGCAGGAGAAAACCCATCTGCGTCTTTACAATTAACAGGGTCCCCTCCTGCATACGCATAGCGATTGAGGACGAATTTCATATCGGGTGTTAAGAAACGTCTCGTTGGTTGATGATAAAAGCGACTTTTCAAATAAGTGAGGTTATGCCGACTATCGGTAAATTCATTCAGCCAAGCAAAAGATGACATCTGATCTTGATCAGGATTAATGGATTGCCCGTAAGCCAAATGAGCAAAAGGCTGTAATGCAGAGGTTGAATGTTTAGTGGCGCCCGGGCTTAAGAAGCCAGGTAAAAAGGCTGTGCTATCGTTCTTGCCATCAATGCTAACGATATCAGTACCCAAGCGTTGAATACTTTGTGCTTCTTTATCTACAACTTGAGAAACAGCTTGATAGTTTGCATCATAATAGAATGCACGTGTCTTATCCTCTCGCGTAACCTGTCTTAGCAGCCCGTTAGGATAATAGGAGAAGTTTGTCTTCTCCCCATTCTTAGCGGTTATCTCTACTAAAAACTGTTTAGCATCGTATCGATAACTCGCCCCATCCTGATCCTTGGATAAGCGACCATTTGAATCATAGTGTAAAGGATAAAAGTGGTCTTTTTCGGTAAAGCCTTTGCATTGATTCAACGCATTGTAGGCGTAACGTCTATCAAATAAGACGTCTTCAGATCTTAAGTGGGTTTCTCGTAAAATGTTATCCATCCCATCATAGGCATACTGAGTGGTTAGCCAGTGCGGGGCTTGATCATCTTTATAGCGCTCTTGAATCACCCTTTTAGCTGAGTCATAGCTATACGCTTGCTGATAATATCGATCACTCTGCTTTTTCTCACCACGCCAGGAAACGGTTTTACCCACTACCTGATGCTGCAAATCATGTGTTAATTCAAGGGTGTAATAGGGTTGGCCTTGCTTATCCTGCATAACTGTTTTCGCAGCGAGCTGTAACGCGCCATAACGAATGGCGATATGCTGTTCAGCCAAAGCGCTTGAGGAAGGCACTAAATGCTTTTCAATGAGGCTTCCATGATTGCCGTTGTCATCAACACCATACACTAACTGCAGGTTATAGTTGTCTGTCTTTAAACCTGTTAATTTCCCTTTTCCTGCTTTGGCATAGTCGAAATGGGTCACCTCACCATTCGCATTTTTCATAGCACTGACAAGGTCATGCTGATCATAGTCATAACTGACGCTTTTACCGTCTCCATAGTGAATACCCGATAACAAGCCTCTTGTTGAGAAATCAAACTTAAGACTATCGCCTTTATTATCTTTGATCTCTCTCAGTCTATTGAGCTCATCATACTGCATCGATAAGGCATACTCTTCTTGATGTCTTGGCCAACGACTTGACACCAAATACCCCAAGGCATCATAGGTGTAATGGATGACCTCCCCTGAATTTAAGTGCTCATGACTCAGATGACCATCAGCATCATACTCAAAGGTTTTGACAAAGGCCGGCGTTGTATTGGTAGATAAGCTGGCTTCTTTCACCAGCAGGCCATCGGCATCGTACGTATATTCAAGCGTATCATGCTCATGTGTCACATCGCCTGTTTTTTCAGATTGATGCTGAAAAACCAAATGCCCAAAGAGATCATAATCTTTGTGTACCTTTTTAATTAAGCCATCATCCGCCTGAACGAATTGCTCAATCACATGCCCTTCCACATCATACGTAAAGTGCGTATCCAGGTATCGCCTTTCGTCAAAGGTGCTTTTATCGACTTCACTGTACTTCACTCGGGTGGGCTGTCCAAAACCATTGACCTCTGTAAGCGTTTGAGAAAAGTTTGGTTGGGCATCGAGTGGGTTCGCAGTAAATGGATAACTGGATTCGATTAAATTAAATTCCCACGGTTTCTGCACCATCGTTTTTATAAGGTGCCCGTTCATTAAAAACTCAGAGGTAAAGTCAACATCTTTATACACTATTTCGGCTTGATTACCCCAAGGGTCTGTTTTTGCTATCAACCGCTGCAACCTGTCAAAACGCATGCGTGATTTATTACCGAATCTATCTTCTTTTTCAATGACGTTATCAAACCCGTTATAGGTGAAGGCATGCAAAAGGCGCCAATACCCCAACGAGAAATCCTCAGTTACCGTATGACGTCTTTTAGCATCGAATAAGGCGCGTTCCATTCTGCCTGTTGCATCCGTTTTAATGACAGCATTTTTACCGTCGCGCTTAAAATGTTTATACGCTCTGTAGCTGGCATTACCTAATGCGTCTATCTTTTGTAAAAGCCGTCCTACACGATCGTAAGTAAACTGAGTAGTAGCCCCCATAGGTGATCGAACGGATTTAACAAGCCCTGTAATAGCATCCGTTTCCGTTATCCACTCATGCCCCGCTACATTTCGAGATATTTTTTTGATTAACTTAGTCTCATCATTAAACATATAACGATAGGACTTAGCTGTTTTATCGGGGCCTTTATGGCCTTCTTCCAACCAAAATGTTTGATGAAAGGACTTCCTTCCGGCACTGTCATAGTGTATGTCCTGTTGCTTCCATGGCAGCCAGGCAGATGAGGACTGATTATCAGCTTGATAGCTTGTCGCTATCTGCTTTATCGTTTTCCCATCTTCAGACAGTGTAAAGACTTTTTGTATCTTCTTCCCTGTGACGCCATCTTCTTTGATGACATGACTTGGCAGACTAAAATGCTCAGTATAAAAAGCAACATCAACGCTCATTTTGTTGCGCCATACTTTAGCCTTTGGGTCATATAGCTGATGAACCTGTTTTATGCTATTGCCAAAGTTATCGAAAGCCTGTGTTAACTGCCATACCGATTGATAATCACTATGCTGATCACGCCAAATCTGATGGATTTCTTTCTTTGGTTTATCATAGTTTGTTGCCCGAGCGCTCTTAAAACTCGTAACAGGATACTCATAGAGCACACGCCCATAGGGCTTATCGCCCGCAAGTGTTTCTATGTCCACTGGCAGGTGTAAAGAATTGAACGTATACACCTTAGTCAGCATAGGGCTGTCATCTACATCAAGGCTATTTTGCCTCACCTCCACTCGATAGCGATAATTTTGATCATTACTTTCTAACAAACTATCTCTGTTTTTAGAAAAACTATAAAGCGGATAGCCTGTAAAATTTTTACCCTTGGCATAGGTATAGTAACTTTGCTTGATTAACTGTTGGGTAGAGAGATCTTTGTAACGCAGCTCGCTGACAACAGGCAACGTTGTTACTGCATCATCAACTTTTGCAAAAATATCACTGTATGTTAAATAAATGCCTAGTCCTTCGGCTGTCTCGATTGCTTGAATAAGCGACCATTTACCATAGTCATCGTAGTGAATATCAAGCCGCTCCTGTTCAGGATTTTCAATAGCTAACACAGCCTTGTCATTATAAAAAATTGAGGTTTTACTAGCATTGGGCGACAGAACCTTGATCAGGGAAGGCAAATAATCTATCGCGTAGCGATTACCGTAATTATCAATGATAGCTGCCAACCGGGATGTACGTGCCGATTGGTGAATTTTGTCATATTCAAATAGTATCGCATTATCAAAGCGATCAATCTGTGCAATAAGTAAACCTGATTCAGAAAAATATTTAACCGAGCCGTCTTTAAATGTTGCACTATACCGGTAGTAATAGCCGCTATGATTTGGCACTGTTCTAGACACTGAAAAATCGTCAAAACGACAACCATGTTGATTCAGATATCGAAGTCCTGAAGCATATAAGCTCTCATCACGCCACAAAGGGTCTATCAACCATTGTTGGCCATTCAGAGATACTGTTTTATGATCAACATGATCAAGATTAAATGCCCAGCCAGACGGCAGGCCATTAAGCCCAGCTTGATTATATTGATACTGCAGTTTCAACTGCCAGGTTTCTCGTTTACCTTTTAACGATAAAACTGGATACGTAAAAGAAAAGTCGCCTGTTGCAACGTTAACTTGGGTATGGAATGGTTTGCTGACATTAAATGCATGAGAGCCTTGATAATCTGCATGTACTTGAAAAGTGTTAACAACCACAAGACATAGCCAGATTGGTACTAGGGAGTATTTAATAATCATTTCGATGCCCTCCCCTTGGTGATACACATAAATGCAACTGTTAGTTCATTCTTATACTATCGAGATCGTGAACACCTTAGGTGTTTTAAGAAAACGCTAAATCCGCTCGCTTATAAGCAGCTTTATGCGAGCAGCTTTATGCGTTACTGCCGTTTATCCTTACAATAAGTGGCAGTACTATTGACATTAACCTGAGAAAACTCGGGAAGTCATATCAGGCGTAAACCAGAGTTGAGGATCAGCCATATATTGCTCGTTAAACACCATAATACCACGAACAAAGTGACTTATACCTCCGGAGGTGTGATAACGATACATTAATATCACAGTGGTTATGCCGTCACCAAGACCAAGACGGGGACTCAACAAAGCACCGTCTTGAAGCCTAAACCTTACGCCCCACGTCCTCCCCGTCATCAGCCCGAAATCTTGCACCATACGTCTGAAAGGTACTTCGGCAGAATCCACAACTTCGACACCAGGTGAATTCAAAATGTTAAGTTCTATTGGCTGAAACATGTCAATCTGAACATTAACGGGTTCTTCTACATGCTGAACTACTTGACCAGGGTTTGCAACCAATGACGCTTCATCTGCTGCTCCCGCCCGACTAGCCGCACCCGCTATGGGTTGATTGACGTCTTCAAGACTTTCAAGGCTCGAAAGCGCTGACGTGTCGTATAATGGGTTAGGGGCTGAATCACTTAAGACGACCTGACTTGCTCGAGACGAAAGAGACGAAACTGAGGTGAATGATTCAGAATGTAAAGGCGCTAATGTTTGCACTTCGAGAAGCGCGCCTTCTACCTGTGCTTGTGCGCCTAAACCAAGTGCCCCAGCTATATCAGGTGCAAAGTACAGACCGCCAAGACCTGTGATGGCCGCCAGTGCCCCAGCAGTTATACTGACTTTCATCAAGGCTGACGCCGCTGACTCATTACCTTTATCGGCCATTGCTTGTGCTGCAATCATCGTCGTACCAGATGTAGCGCCCAGAGCCCCAGCGGTTACCCCAGTCGCACCAACAACAAGCGATGCCCCGCCCGTAAAAGGTGTCGCCAGTACAGACCACACAGCACCAGCGATAGACCCCGCAATGAGTAAACCGCCAATGGCGTAAGGGGCAGGAGAAAACCCATCTGCGTCTTTACAATTAACAGGGTCCCCTCCTGCATACGCATAGCGATTGAGGACGAATTTCATATCGGGTGTTAAGAAACGTCTCGTTGGTTGATGATAAAAGCGACTTTTCAAATAAGTGAGGTTATGCCGACTATCGGTAAATTCATTCAGCCAAGCAAAAGATGACATCTGATCTTGATCAGGATTAATGGATTGCCCGTAAGCCAAATGAGCAAAAGGCTGTAATGCAGAGGTTGAATGTTTAGTGGCGCCCGGGCTTAAGAAGCCAGGTAAAAAGGCTGTGCTATCGTTCTTGCCATCAATGCTAACGATATCAGTACCCAAGCGTTGAATACTTTGTGCTTCTTTATCTACAACTTGAGAAACAGCTTGATAGTTTGCATCATAATAGAATGCACGTGTCTTATCCTCTCGCGTAACCTGTCTTAGCAGCCCGTTAGGATAATAGGAGAAGTTTGTCTTCTCCCCATTCTTAGCGGTTATCTCTACTAAAAACTGTTTAGCATCGTATCGATAACTCGCCCCATCCTGATCCTTGGATAAGCGACCATTTGAATCATAGTGTAAAGGATAAAAGTGGTCTTTTTCGGTAAAGCCTTTGCATTGATTCAACGCATTGTAGGCGTAACGTCTATCAAATAAGACGTCTTCAGATCTTAAGTGGGTTTCTCGTAAAATGTTATCCATCCCATCATAGGCATACTGAGTGGTTAGCCAGTGCGGGGCTTGATCATCTTTATAGCGCTCTTGAATCACCCTTTTAGCTGAGTCATAGCTATACGCTTGCTGATAATATCGATCACTCTGCTTTTTCTCACCACGCCAGGAAACGGTTTTACCCACTACCTGATGCTGCAAATCATGTGTTAATTCAAGGGTGTAATAGGGTTGGCCTTGCTTATCCTGCATAACTGTTTTCGCAGCGAGCTGTAACGCGCCATAACGAATGGCGATATGCTGTTCAGCCAAAGCGCTTGAGGAAGGCACTAAATGCTTTTCAATGAGGCTTCCATGATTGCCGTTGTCATCAACACCATACACTAACTGCAGGTTATAGTTGTCTGTCTTTAAACCTGTTAATTTCCCTTTTCCTGCTTTGGCATAGTCGAAATGGGTCACCTCACCGTTCGCATTTTTCATAGCACTGACAAGGTCATGCTGATCATAGTCATAACTGACGCTTTTACCGTCTCCATAGTGAATACCCGATAACAAGCCTCTTGTTGAGAAATCAAACTTAAGACTATCGCCTTTATTATCTTTGATCTCTCTCAGTCTATTGAGCTCATCATACTGCATCGATAAGGCATACTCTTCTTGATGTCTTGGCCAACGACTTGACACCAAATACCCCAAGGCATCATAGGTGTAATGGATGACCTCCCCTGAATTTAAGTGCTCATGACTCAGATGACCATCAGCATCATACTCAAAGGTTTTGACAAAGGCCGGCGTTGTATTGGTAGATAAGCTGGCTTCTTTCACCAGCAGGCCATCGGCATCGTACGTATATTCAAGCGTGTCATGCTCATGTGTCACATCGCCTGTTTTTTCAGATTGATGCTGAAAAACCAAATGCCCAAAGAGATCATAATCTTTGTGTACCTTTTTAATTAAGCCATCATCCGCCTGAACGAATTGCTCAATCACATGCCCTTCCACATCATACGTAAAGTGCGTATCCAGGTATCGCCTTTCGTCAAAGGTGCTTTTATCGACTTCACTGTACTTCACTCGGGTGGGCTGTCCAAAACCATTGACCTCTGTAAGCGTTTGAGAAAAGTTTGGTTGGGCATCGAGTGGGTTCGCAGTAAATGGATAACTGGATTCGATTAAATTAAATTCCCACGGTTTCTGCACCATCGTTTTTATAAGGTGCCCGTTCATTAAAAACTCAGAGGTAAAGTCAACATCTTTATACACTATTTCGGCTTGATTACCCCAAGGGTCTGTTTTTGCAATCAGCCGCTGCAACCTGTCAAAACGCATGCGTGATTTATTACCGAATCTATCTTCTTTTTCAATGACGTTATCAAACCCGTTATAGGTGAAGGCATGCAAAAGGCGCCAATACCCCAACGAGAAATCCTCAGTTACCGTATGACGTCTTTTAGCATCGAATAAGGCGCGTTCCATTCTGCCTGTTGCATCCGTTTTAATGACAGCATTTTTACCGTCGCGCTTAAAATGTTTATACGCTCTGTAGCTGGCATTACCTAATGCGTCTATCTTTTGTAAAAGCCGTCCTACACGATCGTAAGTAAACTGAGTAGTAGCCCCCATAGGTGATCGAACGGATTTAACAAGCCCTGTAATAGCATCCGTTTCCGTTATCCACTCATGCCCCGCTACATTTCGAGATATTTTTTTGATTAACTTAGTCTCATCATTAAACATATAACGATAGGACTTAGCTGTTTTATCGGGGCCTTTATGGCCTTCTTCCAACCAAGATGTTTGATGAAAGGACTTCCTTCCGGCACTGTCATAGTGTATGTCCTGTTGCTTCCATGGCAGCCAGGCAGATGAGGACTGATTATCAGCTTGATAGCTTGTCGCTATCTGCTTTATCGTTTTCCCATCTTCAGACAGTGTAAAGACTTTTTGTATCTTCTTCCCTGTGACGCCATCTTCTTTGATGACATGACTTGGCAGACTAAAATGCTCAGTATAAAAAGCAACATCAACGCTCATTTTGTTGCGCCATACTTTAGCCTTTGGGTCATATAGCTGATGAACCTGTTTTATGCTATTGCCAAAGTTATCGAAAGCCTGTGTTAACTGCCATACCGATTGATAATCACTATGCTGATCACGCCAAATCTGATGGATTTCTTTCTTTGGTTTATCATAGTTTGTTGCCCGAGCGCTCTTAAAACTCGTAACAGGATACTCATAGAGCACACGCCCATAGGGCTTATCGCCCGCAAGTGTTTCTATGTCCACTGGCAGGTGTAAAGAATTGAACGTATACACCTTAGTCAGCATAGGGCTGTCATCGACATCAAGGCTATTTTGCCTCACCTCCACTCGATAGCGATAATTTTGATCATTACTTTCTAACAAACTATCTCTGTTTTTAGAAAAACTATAAAGCGGATAGCCTGTAAAATTTTTACCCTTGGCATAGGTATAGTAACTTTGCTTGATTAACTGTTGGGTAGAGAGATCTTTGTAACGCAGCTCGCTGACAACAGGCAACGTTGTTACTGCATCATCAACTTTTGCAAAAATATCACTGTATGTTAAATAAATGCCTAGTCCTTCGGCTGTCTCGATTGCTTGAATAAGCGACCATTTACCATAGTCATCGTAGTGAATATCAAGCCGCTCCTGTTCAGGATTTTCAATAGCTAACACAGCCTTGTCATTATAAAAAATTGAGGTTTTACTGGCATTGGGCGACAGAACCTTAATCAGGGAAGGCAAATAATCTATCGCGTAGCGATTACCGTAATTATCAATGATGGCTGTTAACCGGGATGTGCGTGCTGATTGGTGAATTTTGTCATATTCAAATAGTATCGCATTATCAAAGCGATCAATCTGTGCAATAAGTAAACCTGATTCAGAAAAATATTTAACCGAGCCGTCTTTAAATGTTGCACTATACCGGTAGTAATAGCCGCTATGATTTGGCACTGCCCTAGACACTGAAAAATCGTCAAAACGACAACCATGTTGATTCAGATATCGAAGTCCTGAAGCATATAAGCTCTCATCACGCCACAAAGGGTCTATCAACCATTGTTGGCCATTCAGGGATACTGTTTTATGATCAACATGATCAAGATTAAATGCCCAACCAGACGGCAGGCCATTAAGCCCAGCTTGATTATATTGATACTGCAGTTTCAATTGCCAGGTTTCTCGTTTACCTTTTAACGATAAAACTGGATATGTAAAAGAAAAGTCACCTGTTGCAACGTTAACTTGAGTATGGAATTGTTTGCTGACATTAAATGCATGAGAGCCTTGATAATCTGCATGTACTTGAAAAGTGTTAACAACAAGACATAGCCAGATTGGTACTAGGGAGTATTTAATAATCATTTTGATGCCCTCGCTCCCATAGGACACCTTAAGTTAACTATTAGTTCATTCTTATAATGGTGCGTACCGTGAGCTAGATTGAAGGGTATCTCTAAAAATCACCTTACAGGGCAAATCAGGCAACTTAAGTTATTAATTTGTAGTGTTTGTCACCGACTAGAAATGTCTTTTTAGAGGTACCCCTAAAAAGATTTTAGGTACTTTTCTACCTTTAATTATCTTCTTGACTAACCCCTCTTCTTTTTTTACGGTTCGCTTGAACCTTTGTAACAACTTCTTTGCCTGCAAAGTAAATCAAACGAAAAGGCAGAGCCACACAGTCTAGTGTGCCAGTAAAAGGCAGGCAGAGACAACTATCACAGCCTGCGTTGAATTCAGCCTCTTCTTTAGTATCTCCCCAATCCAGCCTATAACTTTCCACAGCTTCATCGTAACAGTCTTCAGTAATAGGAAAAAAAGAAAATCCAGCAACCGAGCAAGTAGAATTGCAATTAACTGAAAAAATACAAAAAACCAATAAAAATATATTTACTTGTAGCATAAAAAAACTCCCCTATTACTTTGCTTGATTTTAAGACAACATAATAAAAAATAGTTCTTTATATGCTTATGTTATTTTAAAACTAGTGCTTCTTTTTCGATGCGCTTGAACCTTTTGAAAAAGCTTTTTTTCCTGCAAAGTAAAGCAAACGAAACGGCAGAATCGCACAATCTACTGCGCCTGTTACAGGCAAGCAGAGACAACTATAAATGTCTGCATTGTATTGGGCTTTTACTCTATCTTCTTTCCAAGCTCGCATATTATGTTCCATATCACTTTTGTTACATATTGCAGTAATAGGAAAAAAAGAAAATCCAGTATCATCAGAATCTTCCCAACCACTACCAGAGTAAGTAAAATTACAATTGACTGAAAGAATACAAAAAACTAACAAAAAGATATTT
Organism: Pseudomonadales bacterium; assembly: GCA_965225765.1. Taxonomy (GTDB): domain Bacteria; phylum Pseudomonadota; class Gammaproteobacteria; order Pseudomonadales; family DT-91; genus CAKMZU01. The sequence continues at coordinate 3,187,714 of CBDDBO010000002.1, read as the reverse complement.
ACTTTAAGCATCAAGAAAACTTACCCAGTAATTAACTAGGTTTTAAGACAACGTAATAAAAAATAGTTCTTTATATTTCTGTGTTCGCTATATTTATGAAATTAATTTTAGCCTTTGCAGTCCAACCACCGACACTCAAGGGTAATTTGTTATGTCTAAAGGCCTTATAAAAAAACTTTCAATATTTTCTGTATTATATTGTCTGTCTTCAATCAGTTATTCTTCTGATTCTGACCCGATACCAGATGATGAATATTATTGCTGGGCTTGCGGGGCAACAACAGCAGCAGAGTGCAGCTGTAAACACGGTCCTTATACGTTTTGAGTTAGGTCAGGCCCAATCCATCTGCGATTTAAAATTTTTTTATTGCCAATATGTGCAATGCATATAGCTAAAAATGCACATCACAAGATCGTCGCTGCGCTCCTCCTTATGTGCTTGCGGTTATTTTACTGAAATAGATAGCCTATGAATGGACGCACAAGCTAGTACCTCAATGCACAGCGATTGTCCGCTTTCTGATGGTGGGTTACGCTAGCTTAGCCACCCTACGGTATCTTTACCGGACAAGTGAAAAAGCGCCTATTACTACCCATCGATTAGCACAAGCTTCTGGATTATTCGAAGAAATCGAGATCGTAAATACCCGAGGTATTTTAAGAAAATTACAGTAGGCAGCATATTAAACTGCCAGACTGTCTTTTTAATGGCGCGGTACCATAGGCTAGACTTAATTAGCTTTTAGGTAATTTTCTGCCTTTACTTATATTCTTGGCAACCCCCTCTTCTATTTGGGTTCACTTAAACTTTTTTAAAAGTTTTTCTTCCTGCAAAATAAAGCAAACGAAAAGGCAAAGTCGCACAATCTACTGCGCAAGTAATAGGGAACAAGGGACTACCAGAAATTTTTGAATAACATTGAGCTGTTTCTCTATTCTGTTGACAGACCCGCATATTATATTCCACCTCATGTTTGTATAAACCATGAGTAAAAGGAAAACAAGAAAATCCATTACCACGAGAATCTTCGCAACCACTATCGCTATGACTAGCATTTTCGCAACTAGTAACAGAGTAAGTAAAATTAGAATTGACTGAAAGAATACAAAAAACTAACAAAAATATATTAACTTGAAGCATAAAGAAAACTTCCCCAGTAATTAACTTGGCTTTAAGACTACGTAATGAAAAATAGTTCTTTATAGCCTGTGTTATTTCACTGAAATAGATACGTAAGCTAAAGCTCATGCATGGACGCACAAACTATTAATCTGCCCGTATTTGCAATGGACACATTAACCTGTTCAGTAGTGTTCGTTGGCTAACTGTTTTATCTGGCAGATACTCGCTAAGTCATAAGCCTTCCCCACCTCTTAAGAAAGTGAACAAGCACCTATTACTACCCATCGATTAGCACTAGCTTCTGGATTATTCGAAGAAATCGAGATCGTAAATACTTGAGGTATTTTAAGAAAATTACAGTAGGCAACAGATTAAACTGCCAGGCTGTCTTTTTACTGATGCGATACCATGGGCTTGATTTAATTAGCTTTTAGGTACTTTACTGCCTTTACTTATATTCTTGCTAACCCTCTTGGCGCGCTTGAATCTTTGTAACAGCTTTTTTTCCTGCAAAGTAAATCAAACGAAAAGGCAGAGTCGCACAGTCTATTGCGCAAGTAAAAGGCGAGCAGAGACAACTAACCAGGTTTGCACTGGTTTGTGCGTCCTCTCTATCTTCTTTCCAATGCCGCATATGATAGTCCACCTCATTTTCGTTTATTAAGCTAGTACAAGGGAAAACAGAAAATCCAGTATCATTAGAATCTTCCCAACCAATACCAGAGTAAGTAAAATTAGAATTGACTGAAAGAATACAAAAAACTAACAAAAAGATATTGACTTGACGCATAAAGAAAACTACCACCATTACTTAACTAGGTTTTAAGACAACGTAATTAAAAATAGTTCTTTATAGCCTGTGTTATTTCACTGAAATAGATACGTAAGCTAAAGCTCATGCACGGACGCACAAACTATTAATCTTCCCGTATTTGCAATGGACACATTAACCTGTTCAGTAGTGCTCGCTGGCTAACTGTTTTATCTGGCAGATACTCGCTAAGTCATAAGCTTTCCCCACCTCTTAAAAAAGCAAACAAGCACCTATTACTATCCATCGATTAGCACTAGCTTCTGGATTATTCGAAAAAATCGAGATTGTAAATACCTGAGGTATTTTAAGAAAATTACAGCAGGCAGCAGATTAAACTGCCAGGCTGCCTTTTTACTGATGCGACACCATGGGCTTGATTAATTAGCTTTTAGGTACTTTACTGCCTTTACTTATATTCTTGGTAACCCTTTTGGCGTGCTTGAATCTTTGTAACAACTTTTTTTCCTGCAAAGTAAATCAAACGAAAAGGCAGAGTCGCACAGTCTATTGCGCAAGTAAAAGGCGAGCAGAGACAACTAACCATGTCTGCATCAGCTTGAGCCTCCTCTCTATCTCCTTTACCATGCCGCATATTATAGTCAACCTCATTTTCGTGTATGAAGCTAGAACAAGGAAAAACAGAAAATCCAGTATCAACAGAATCTTCCCAACCATTACCAGAGTAAGTAAAGTTACAATTGACTGAAAGAATACAAAAAACTAACAAAAAGATATTGACTTGACGCATAAAGAAAACTACTACCATTACTTAACTAGGTTTTAAGACAACGTAATTAAAAATAGTTCTTTATATGCTTGTGTTATTTTACTGAAATAGAGGTCGGCAAAACGTCAGTTGTTCGCGATTGGCGCAATCTAATTTCCTTAAACAGGTAAGCTGCGGGTGTGTAATCAGTTAACGCATCAGCCGCCAGCAGAATAGCACCCGCAGTCCAAGTGGGCTTTTCATCAGGCCAGAGTAGATCTTCGACAAATTGATAACCTGTCCAATATTCGCCATTATCTAAGCGCCATTGGTGAAGCCAGCTATAGACTTTTGCCGCCTTTTGATCTTGTCCTGCTGCTAATAATGCCATCGTCAGCTCACAGGATTCAGCAACTGTCACCCAAGGCTCGTCACTGACGCAGCGCGTTCCCATGCCTTCGACGACGAACTCATCCCAACGAGCAGCTAAACGCTTCTTTGCTTCATCTTTCGGAAGCGCACCCGTTAAAATAGGATAAAACCAATCCATCGAATAACGCGCTTTGCTTTCCCAAGTACGATCAAAGCGTGTTGCCTCATGAAAGCGCAACGCATTACCTAGCTTTTCGCGCTTCATCAGCCAATCAGATTGCTCATCGTCCACCACAACGGATAAGTTATAGGCACATTCCAAGCTTTTATAAATCGAGCTACAGCCTGTTACTAACGCATCTTTTTTAGGCTTTCCTTCAGCATCCACTGCCCAGTGAATATCACCATGCTCTGTTTGCAGTGACAGTACAAACTCAATAGCAGCTTTTGCCATCGACCACACAGATTTTATAAAATCAAGGTTTTCAGAAATAAGGTAATGATGCCACAGCCCTGTTGCCACATAAGCTACAAAGTTAGTTTCACGGCGCTCGTGATTATCGACTTGACCTGCCTTATAGGCTGCCCAAAAGCTGCCATCGTCTAGCTGAATGCTCTCAAGCCACCGATACGCTTTTTCGGCTGCATCAAACTCACCACCAATACTTAAGCCCATAGCAGCTTCCACATGATCCCAAGGGTCGGCATAGCCGCCTTCAAACCAAGGGATAGAGCCATCGGATTGCTGAGCGCTTAAAATAAAATCAACGGTCGGCCTGAAAAACTCTTTGGGAAAGCGGCCTTTTGTTAGATAGAGTTCACTCACCTTACTGCGCCTTCTGAAAGTACATCACAACAGACTTGCCCATCACCGGGTTCATACACTTCTCGGCAAAGCGTGTCACCCAAGGTTTTTCCATCATATCCCAAACAAGAAGCTTATGGTAAGCCTTCACTGCCCGATTGGTTTCTTTGTTTTTCCAGTCTGCACATTGTAACCACCAGTAAGGGCTGTGCAAAGCATGAGCATAATGCTTATGGTAAAAACGGAATTGCCGCTCCTGGACCTTACGTTTTAACTGCTTTTCAAGGAATATACGGATATGTCCACCTTCATTCTCGTGATATTCATCCGATAAATGCCAGCATAAACTCTCTGGCCAAAAACGAGGCACAGACACGCACAACAAACCACCCGGTTTTAAAATTCGTGCTATTTCATCTAACACAGCTTCGTAATCTGGAATATGCTCAAGTACTTCCGAGCAGATGATTTTATCAAAGCTATTATCAGCAAAAGGCAGCTGCATGGCATTAGCCGCAGATAGCGCAAAATATTTTTGATGAGCCGTTCTATCAACAAAGTCTTTTGCTTTATCTTGGGTAGTGACTAGATCTTGATGGCAAAGATCCACACCAATCGATTCAACATCGCCCTCAAGGTAAGCCGAAATGACATGTCGCCCTTCACCGCAGCCTAAATCCAGCACACGATCGCCTTGATTCAGATTAAATTTATCAAAATTAACGGTTTGCATGGGCTGTTATCGCTTGCTGGTAATATTCAGAGAAATGGAGCGCCGCCACGTCCCAACTAAACTTATTCACTATTCTTGCTCTGCCTGCCTTGGCTAGTGTTTGTGCTTTTTCTTTATCGTTCAGTAGGTCTTCAATAGCCATCTTTAATAAATCACTTCGGCCTTTCTCAACAATGACGCCAGCATCACCCACAACTTCTGGCAAAGCACCACCATTGCTAGAAATAACAGGCACTTCACAAGACATGGCCTCACCTGCCGGGAGGCCAAACCCTTCGTACAAAGAAGGCACAACGGCCATGGTTGCCTCAGCATACAATTCAACCATACGCGCTGTACTCACACCCGAGATAAACTGAACTCGCTCTTCGATGCCTAATTTATGCAATAATTTGGCTGTATCACCGCAGGCTTTAGGTTTGCCTATCACCACTAATTCCAACTCAGGGTAATTACCTAACAAACCAGCATAGGCTTCAAGTAAATAACGCAGCCCCTTCAAAGGCTGGTCAGCAGAGGCGGTTGCCATCAACCTGTTAGGTTTTCGCTTAATATCAGGCCTTGGCGAAAATTCTTCAATATCTATGCCATTGTGAATCAGCGCGAGTGACTCTTTGTTAATGTTAAAATCGTTACTGATATCGGCACGAGAGCACTCTGAAACCGTTGCAATATGCTTAAGATTTTTCACAACCTTTGTTTGCATACGCAAAAACGAATGCCAGCGATAGATCAACACTTTCTCCCAAGGTGACTTAGCAGCAGCTAACGCCAACCTTAAGTCGCTAGTAATAGGGTGATGAAAGGTTGTAACAAAAGGCCACTTTTCTTGAATCTTCAACATGCCGAAAGCCAGACATTGATTGTCATGAATCACATCGTAATCTTTACCGTACTTTTCAAGATAATTGACTGCTCGCACACCGAAACAATAAGGTTCTGCAAAGCCGCCAGTGAGCTTACTCAACCACTCTGTCATATCCGCATAAGACAGCAGATGACGTGGCCTAATGGAGGCCAATCCATTCTCAAATAAGTTCATGCCAGGTAACTTGATCAGCTTGACTCGCTCATCGACATGCGGGTAAGGCTCTCCTGATATAACATCGACTTCATGCCCCAATTCAACCAAGGCTTTAGAGAGATATTTGATATAAATACCTTGCCCACCTGAAAAGGGATGACTTCGATAACCTAGCAGTGCAATCTTCAAGGGTTTCACAGCCTGAGCCTGTTCTTGTTTGCGGGGTTCTAGAGATGAATTAGTCAATGCGTTCAAAACGTTGCCTGTTGTTATTGCTCTTCTACACAGTACTGCATTGAGAGGATTCGACATTCGCCAAAAGGCGAGCAATCATACAAGAAACGCCAAAAAACTTCTATAGAGTCAAACGCACTTGCTCAAAATTCCATCTATCCAGTAAAATAGCCCTGCTCCCTTAATGACTTAGTAAACCATGTCTAAAACTACACTCTCCCCTATCGACAAAGCTATTTCAGCGCTAGATTTAGGCTTAAAAACCTTAACAGATGGCGCCTATGCTGCCGCAAGAACACCTACGGATAGCAAAGGTGTTTCCTCATCATTAGACAGTAAAACAGAAAAAAAGCACATTGCAGGCCTGATGCGAATTAACCACACAGGTGAAGTATGCGCCCAAGCGCTTTACCAGGGCCAGGCGCTGACCGCCAAAAGCGAAAAAGTTCGCCATGAAATGAAACAAGCAGCCGATGAAGAAATAGACCATCTCGTCTGGTGCGAAGAAAGATTAAAAGAATTGGATAGCAGACCTAGCCTACTCAACCCATTATTTTACGGAATGTCGTTTGGTCTAGGGGCTGTTGCAGGTTCGATTAGTGACGAAGTCAGCCTGGGGTTTGTCGCAGCAACAGAAGAGCAAGTTTGCAAACATTTAGAATCGCACTTACGGCAAATTCCAGAATCTGACCAAAAGACTCGTAGCATCTTGACGCAAATGCTTGATGATGAGGCAAAGCATGCGACACAAGCACATGCAGCAGGCGCCAGGACATTACCTTTTCCTATTAAACTGGGTATGAAGGCAATGGCGAAAGTGATGACAACAACCACTTATAAAGTCTGACAAATAAGGATTTTATAAGGTGAGTTACGCTTCGCTAACGCCACCCTACTTCAATCAGGCAAAGCTTTGGCAGCATAAAATATTATTGGAGAAAAGAAAAAAGGTGGTTCGCGCAACCGCTTATCCACCCTACACTTTAGAGAAATATAAAACTATTGGAGCCTGTCTTGATGACTATAAAGCGCGCTCACTAAATCACTGTAAAAGTGCACTTTTGTGTCTTCAATATCTTCATTGAAGGCCAGCACATCTTCATCTTGGTTATCTTCCGCACCAATGATGAAAAGCTCAATATTTTTAATAAAACAGAATTGCTGAATATCAAAAATCACTAGCTCTTTTTCGTCTTCCTCACGACCTGATAAACCTGACAAATCCAAGAAGACTTGCTTAGGCCTTTGCCCTTCAAGGAGCGTCAATGAGTAATCACTGATCTCATGCCACTTCAAGTAATCCGTTAATGGGTTCATCGCAATCATCATATGCGCATCAGACAAAGACACTTTACGAATACCCATCACTTCTTCGGTTGAGTGATTTTTTAAACAGCGCATGTGGTTATAATATTCATGGGCATTTAAGGCCAGGTCTTCAAAACGCGCAAAGAGCAAATGAAACGACTGCTCAATGTCGGCCCAGTTTACTTTGAGCTTTTGCGGAACATCCTGGCTCAACAAATCGGCCAACAGTGCATCACAAAGTAAGTGAAGGGCATTTTTCAATAAACTTTCGCTCATCCCTACTTTGGCATAGAGTGTACCTATATCGATAAAGCAGTAATAGGCTACCTCACCTGCCAACTCATTAGCTAAAATGTAACGCAAGTGATTGTTTTTAACTTCAGTGAGTGCAGCTAACGACAATCCCATGCCTTTAATGGTCTTAAAGCTAGGGTCACTAAAGCTCGATTTGTACGTGCTTTTAATTACAGTGTCTAAATCGATAAAAGGCTTGCAATGCTCAACTAATGTAATTTGTTCGTCTGTTAAGAAAGGTAGGCTTGAAAAGTAATGATCAGCCGAAGTGGCTTGTGTGTTAATTGTGGTTTCCATAATTGTATTCCTATATTTTTATCTTCTTTTCAAAAGATGTCTCCTTATCACGTAACTCAACCACTTATTCTTTTCTTGCGTTTGACTATAGCCAAGCCGCAGTGCTTACGTGCAAACTTTTAACCTGAATAGCTCATTATTTGAACCAACCTACAAGTTAATGTTTGCACTCACATTACGCACCTTATTTAGTCAGCCCTGACAAAGGCCTTATATTTTTTAAGGCCAAGTATTATCGAAAGCATAAACTTAAAGCCAGCCAATCTGCTGGCTGCTTTTTGATCAGGTAACCAGATAAAAACAAGCACAAAAAAAGCGTTGATCCACTTTTTTAAGTTCCAGGCACAAGCAGCCATCAACAAGTTAAGCTGATCGCCGATAAAGCCCTTAAGGAAGTTCCTGCACAATCTGAAGTCTTGCTTCAAATGACCGATAACGGGCTCAATGGATGAGCGTTTTTTACAAAGCGTTCGTTTACGTGCTCGTTGTTTATCATTATCTCGCTTAAGAGGCTTGCCTGGTAAAATAACTTCCTGCTTCACTTTAGATTTGGAACCTTGATAGCCTTTATCAACAACAGCAGTTTTGATGGATGTCTCTCTCACAGATTCTGCTTCATCTAACGCAGTTTGTAATGTTTCAGAATCATGCGTGAACGTATCATGTGCAGCGACGCCAACAATGACATGATCGCGTGTCGATACGATAGAAGCCTTGCTCCCGTATTCGTATTTTTTATGCGCCTTACCTTTAGCAACACAGTAGACTTGAGGCTCATGAAGGCTGTAAATTTTGTTCTTGTCCTTAGACTGTTGAGCAAGTACCTTGCGATACATGGCAAAATCGTTTGCTAGCTGTGCAACCGCACCCTCTGGGAGTTTTCGCTCAAGCTCTCTCATCAGAATGTCAGCAATAGTACGCAGACGCTTCAAGGCTTTTTTAGCCTTCTTGCGTTTCTTTACATGTCCAAAGAAGCGCGAGTCAATACGAAGCTGTTTTACCTCTTTGACAAAAGTTCGCCGCTGTTTGACACCAAAGCCTTTTGCTAGCTTATTCACTCGATTAATGATTTTGATGGCGAGCTTTGTATCGGTCGGATAGGTGATAGCTTTTTCCTGTGCCGTCGTATCAACAAAAACCGTATCATCTTCAGCTGCCTCTCCATGCAGCTTAACTGACATCGCAAAAATCTGTTTAACGCCGCTCTCGCCAATTCTTTGCCTGAATTTTACAAGGTCTGTTGGATGGCAAGGCAGGCAAGATTGAAAACTGGTTTCACCGCAGAAAAATTGAAAGTATGGGTTCATTTTCCACTGAGAAACCACATTCTCGTCACTCAAATTGAAGAGCTGCTTGAGCATTAATAAGCCGCTCATCAATCGAATGGGTTTGGCTGGGCGACCTTCTTCGCTGTAATAAACGGCAAGACCTTTTTCTAAATCTGGCCAAGGCAATGCGTTCGATAAGGCTATGAGCGGGTCATTGAGATCTAATGAATCGAATAGATCAAAAAAGCTTCTTTGATTGTTCGAAGACGGGCTTGTAGTCAGCATCCAAAACTCATTTCGACCAGTAATTTAAGGCTTTTAGAGTCTTTCTGGTCGAAATTGTTCGTTTCAAGCCAGCCCTAAGCCTCTTTAAATGAAGCTTTCTACTGTTTATCAGGGCTGACTATTTAGACGCAACCATAGACTTACTATCTATTGGAAATACATTGATACTAAGAGGCTATGCCTTTGCTTTTGGCGGTAAAGGAAGTGCGGTAGTTTCAATACACTACAAAGGCTTTAAAGCATCCGCCATTGTGACCATTGATGAATGTGAGGACGACTAGTACGTCGTGTCAAACCGATTGTCGGGTGGCATCAGTTTTTGTAGGGTGGATAAGCGCAGCGCGATCCACCAGTCATTAAGTTTTTTTGGTGGAAGACGCTACGCTTTTCCACCCTACGGTCACCAGACAAACCTTTTGACACGGTGTACTAGTACCCCAATGCACAGCGATTGTCCCGTTCAGCAGCTACAGGTTTTTCTGTGGCAAGGCGCAAGTATGCAGTAATACATGCGTCTTTCAAATACTTGCAACAAAGTCACGGGAAAACCTGTAGCTGCCCTTTGGGTGGCATTTAAAATGCCCATAGCTGTGTTGCTTGATCTCACTATAGAATAACTATTATTTTCGATCAGCTGCCTTGCTATGAGCATTTTACTCTGCCACTGAACCCGACAATCGCTGTGCATTGGGGTACTAGGAGCCTGTCCGAGAACTGACTGTTCGTTCGGCCTAAATTCCAGATAAGCGGCTAAATTCTTCGCCAAATTCCTTTAAATAGGCTGACTATTCGCAGGAATTTCCCAAAGAATTTAGCTCACTTCTTTGAAATTTATCCTCGAACGCAATTCTCGGACAGGCTCCTAGTTCTTATAACCTGTTTGTTCCAATTGTTTTATTTGTTGATGAAGCTGCTTGATAGCAGGTAACTCAATGCCTACTTCACTCGCTTTTTGCAAAATAACACCTGAGATAAAATCACTTTCTGTTCGTCTTCCGTATTTTATGTCTTCACGCATTGATGAGCTATGGCATAGTCCGCTGGCAAAAAAACCATCAATCAACGAAAGCGCATTCGACTCTCTTACCTTAAACCCTAGTGCATCCGTCAACCTAAAATAGTCATCTACAAGCTGCTGCTTTATTTGCTGAACTTCAACATTATTAGTGACTTGGTTGGTAGTCAGATTATAAGCAGCCGTTAACTCACTAATTAACAGACTAGACATGAGCTTTTGCCAAACATAGGGCTTAATATCTTCAAGTAACACCGTCTTAAATTCAGGCGCATATAAACGTGCCATTAAGTCCGATGCAACAGGGCCCGATATCAAACCAAATATTGTCATTCCCAAACACGTATTTAACACCTTGAAAGGCGCTTCTCTAACCGCACTGTTTTTAATAAAAGCAAGATAGAGGCTATTTTGAGGAAACAGCAGACTTACAGGCATGTGCTGGCCAAAGCCACTTTGCCCTAAAACGATAATAGTATGGGGCGATATCGCATCCTTTACAGATTCAATAGCTGCCTGTGTATCGTATGCTTTAGTCGTCACAAACAGGATATCAATTGACTGAGGTTTAAGTTCACTCGCTGTGATATAATGGACGGTTTGCTGGCCTTTAACCGAGTCTTTTTCAAGCGTCACATCCACTTTGCTTTTATCGATCGCAGTACGCCCTATTAACGTGACATCGTGCCCCGCTTTGCTCCAATAATACCCATAAGTTAATCCCATACTCCCTGTCCCCAATACATGAATAGTTGAAGCATGCATTGAGAGCGAAAGTACTAAGATGACGAAAAGAGAAAAAGACCGAAAATACAAAAAAGCACTCCTGTATAATGATCTTTTTCGATTGACAAACAATACAAGAGTTCAAAAATCAAGCAATATCGGCAATATCACCCTTATCTTCTAGCCACGCTTTGCGATCTGAAGAACGCTTCTTTGCTAACAGCATATCCATGATTTCATCGGTATCATCGCCTTCTTCCAGGCTTAACTGAAGCAGACAGCGCGTATCTTTATTCATCACGGTTTCACGCAGCTGTATCGGATTCATTTCACCCAATCCTTTAAAGCGCGTCACCGTGATTTTGGCGCGTTTTTTCTCAGACTCTAAGCGCTGTAAAATGCCTGATTTTTCAGACTCATCGATGGCGTAATAGACATCCTTACCCGCATCAATACGAAATAATGGCGGCATAGCGATAAAGATATGGCCAGCTTCTACGAGCGGACGGAAATGCTTTAAAAAGAGCGCACAAAGAAGGGTCGCAATATGCGCGCCGTCTGAATCCGCATCGGCGAGCACACAAATTTTATCGTAGCGAAGACCGCTTAAGTCGCTTGAACCCGGGTCTATACCAATAGCGACTGATATGTCATGCACTTCTTGTGAGGCTAACACTTCAGCGGAATCGACCTCCCAGGTATTAAGTATTTTACCTCGAAGCGGCATGATGGCCTGAAAAGTACGGTCTCTAGCTTGCTTAGCTGAGCCGCCCGCAGAGTCCCCTTCCACGAAGAAAATCTCACTGGTTTCTGTGCCTTGCTCTGAGCAATCAGACAGCTTACCCGGCAATGCAGGGCCTTGGGTCACTTTTTTACGCACGACCTTTTTGGCTTGTTTTAGCCTGCTTTGGGCATTCAAAATAATCATTTCAGCCAGCTTATCCGCTTCTTCTGTGTGCTGATTCAGCCACAAGCTAAAGGCATCTTTTGCCACCCCTGAAATGTAAGCCGCGCTCTCACGAGAGGATAAACGCTCTTTCGTCTGCCCTGAAAATTGCGGGTCTTGCATTTTGGCACTTAAGACGAAATTACATTTATCCCACAGGTCATCACCTGTGAGTTTCACACCACGTGGCAAGAGTTTACGGATTTCGCAATAATCGCGCAGTGCATCTAAAAGTCCTGTACGAAGCCCGTTAACGTGCGTGCCACCCTGCGCTGTCGGAATCAAATTTACATAGCTTTCTTGTGTGAGTTCTGCTGATTCCAGAAACCACTGTACCGCCCAATCAACGGCTTCTGTTTTGGCGGAAAATTGCCCGATAAAAGGCGTTTCAGGCAAGGCTTCGTATTCTTGGGTTTTCGATAACAGATAATCTTTTAAGCCATCTTCATAATGCCATTCAACATAGTCTTTGTTGATTTCATCTTTAAAAGACACTTTAAGACCAGGACAGAGTACCGCTTTTGCACGAAGTACATGCTTTAAGCGAGAGACCGAAAATTTAGCGCTGTCGAAATATTGAGGGTCAGGATAAAACTTAACTTCGGTGCCTGAAGTGCGTTTGCCGCACGTATCAATCACCGATAGATCTTTGGATTTGTCGCCGTCTTTAAATTGAATATGGTGCACTTTAGCGTCGCGCTTAATGGTGACATCAAGCTGAGTCGATAGTGCGTTCACAACTGACACACCCACGCCATGGAGACCACCTGAAAACTGGTAGTTGTCGCTTGAGAATTTACCGCCTGCATGCAGGGTCGACAAAATCACCTCAACACCCGGCAAGCCTTGCTCAGGGTGAATATCGACCGGCATCCCCCGACCGTTATCAATCACGGTCAAGGCACCATCTTTATGCAGAATCACATCAATTTTGGAGGCAAAGCCGCCCAACGCTTCATCCACACTGTTATCGATCACCTCTTGCGCTAGATGATTCGGCCTTGTGGTTTCGGTGTACATGCCTGGGCGCTTTTTAACAGGGTCTAACCCTGTAAGCACTTCAATGGATTCAGCGGTGTACTTAGACAACCTTAGCTCCTTAATTGTCTATTAAGCCAGTCAAACACGACTGGCAAATAATCTAAAAAATGTTGAAATTCATGATCACCCCCTGGGGTTATCACCTGCTGGCAGGCTTGATAATAGGTAACGGCTTGCTTGACATCCAGCACGTCATCACCTGTCTGGGTTAATACCAGCAATTTCTCAGGGGTCTTTACTTTAGTGTGGTAAAGCGCTGCTAATTCTTCAATATGCGATATAGTGACCGTGCAGACTTTACCCGTATGGTAATGGATATTATCGCCTAGATAGTGATTAATCAATTGATGGGCGGCTACAGCTGGGTTTAACAACACTGCCGGCAGGCCATAAGTTTGTGACAAATGCGTTGCATAGAAGCCACCTAAGGAACTTCCCATTAAGGCAACAGGACGATGCTTATAGTGTTGAATCAGTGCTGCGATTTGCTCAATAGCGACTGCCGGTGAGACTTCAAGATCAGGGACTTCAATGTGCCAAGGCAATTTATTTTCTGCCACATAGCGCTTTAACACCTGCGCTTTATTCGCTTGGCTGGAACTTAAAAAACCATGGCAGTAGATGATAACGGGCTGCATGAAAGAGAAATTCTTAGCTAACTGCGTATAATGACTGGTGGGTTACGCTGCGCTAACGCCATATATGGTCTCTCCTCGTTTTGCAAGGTAAAGTCAATTCAAACAAAGAAAAGGTTGCTGCCGTATATCCGGTCTTTTAATGGCATGTAAGCTTTTCAGCATGCCTGACCTTGATGAGCATCCGCGCACATAACCCTAATCGCCCTATCGGTATCAAGTACCCTTGCGTAAGACAGGTTTCTATGTGCAGGTATTACCTATTTTGTCATCATTCACTTTTGCCTTCGCAACCGCTTAGGACTCGTTACACTTACTAAAGTTTTTGTTTACGTGCAGAGCTTGTAGCACCTACACACCCACATTATTAACTATTACGATCTCGCAGCTAGCACTAAATTTGCCGCAGCTGCATCGTACGTTTCATTTCTCACTGTCATTGCCCAGGCTATTCTGACTAGCTTATTAGCCAAGGCTACAGTGGCTTTATTCTTGCCTCGTCTTTCGACCAACTCATTGATCCATCGACTGAGCCTATCATTCTTCTTTTTCGCAGCTTTAACAACTGCCCTTGCACCATGAATAACAAGCGACCTCAGGTAACAATCTCCTCGTTTAGTGATACCTAGCAAGACATCTTTACCGCCTGAACTATGCTGCCTCGGTACAATACCTAAAGCTGCTGATGCATACTTGCCTTTATCAAATTGCTTACCGCTACCTATCCAAACTTTAAAGACAGATGCAACCACCGGCCCAAAACCTGGAATTGTCAGTAGACGCTTCGTTTGCTCATCATTTTTTGCTTTTGCATCCAGTGTCTTATTGTACCAGTCGAGCTCTTCTTCCAGGGACTTTAAGCGTTCATACTGCCGTTGTAACATCTGCCTGAATAACGGATTGAGACCATTAGCTTCATCTTCTAAAAGCTGCACTATACCTGCTCTTGCTTGATTTACACCTTTACGCATGACAAAGCCTTGATCGGATAGTAGCCCTCTTAACTGCCTAACCAAATCACCACGCTGCTGTACTAACTGGCTTCGCATGCGATGAAACGCCTGCTCTGTCTGCTGCTCAACTGTTTTGATTTGGACTGGCCTTATGCGCCCATGCAAATAAGCTTCCCCTATAGCCAACGCATCGTTGTAATCATTCTTCTGCCCTCGCGCATAAGCTTTTACATGCTGGGGCGGCAACAAACTAACTTCATAGCCTAGACTCTCAAACGTACGCCCCCAATAATTCGATGCACCACAAGCCTCCATTGTGACAAAACTTATATCCTGCTTTGCAATAAAACTAACCAACTCATTTCTCTTGAGCTTTTTCCTTTTTACCTCTTTCCCTTGTCTATCTAGGATCACTGCGTGAAAAATTTCTTTTGCTATATCTAGCGCTATCACTTTATCATTCATTCGGGCTCTCCTTCTTTCTTAGATGATACATCAAAACCATCTTGGCACACTTAGATGCCGTATGGGAGAGGAGAGACCATTTCATCACCCTACAAAGTTTTACATGCAAAAGCCTAATAACCTTTGGCTGCGGTATCAAGCCCTATCGACTGCCCGGGGATTCTGTGAACAGTGGTTTCGTAGCGGCCATCTTCATAGAGCTTGAATGCCCTGAAGCCTGGCATACGCTCCGTATCTAACGCAAATTTCTCGCTCTTCGGCAAAAACTGAAAGCAAGTTGAGGGCGTTGAAAATTGCGTCAGACTGCCTTTTTGCAAGGTACCTTCCTGATGCACATGACCATTGGCAATAAACTTTAACGATGGTAGCCGCTCAAGCTCAGGCAATAACTGGTCAGCATTTCTTGTATTGATGGCATCAATCCACTTGGAGCCTACCGAGATTAATTGATGATGGACAAAGACAGCATGATGTTTATCTGGGTGTTGGCCGATGTGATGAATTAACTCATCGAAAGCTGCCCGATCGACTTCACCATGCACTTTGCCATCGACAGAGGAATCTAAGAGTGAAATATCCCAACTACCTAGTTGAGTGCGTGCAAGAAAGCCCGAGGCTAAAGACTCACTCATCAGCTGGTTTTCGTCATGATTACCCGGTAACCACACACAAGGAACCTGCTCAGGTAGCAAGCTCTGGATGCGATCGTACACGCAGGCCACAGGATCGTTACTGATATCGCCTGATAACACGATTAAATCAATATGAGGATAAAGCGATAAAGCGTCACCAAGCACCAACTGAAACGTTCGCTGCGTATTTACCCCTAGGAGTGTGCCTTCAGCATCCTCAAGAAGATGGCAGTCTGACAACTGTAATACCGTGAAAGCCACGCGTTCCTCACTCAACCTATGCGTCCAATGGGGTGAACACTATAACGTTGCCCATTAAACACCAAGCCTTTTTATGCGACATAAAAAAAAGTGTGATTAATAGAACACATCATGTTTCTAAGACAATGGATGCAAGCCATTTTCCAGACAATAAAGGAGCAAATGTGACAAAAATTGTTGATGTTGATGCTTCTCATCAGGCTGGTACATTTGTGTATTGGGATAGGTCTGCACAGGCCAAATATGTTTATGCCCCTGAAAAGCGACCACATCCAAACTCTTCACGTCATCATACAGCCGCAGTTCAAAATGACAGTCGAGCCATTTGACGCCCTGTAGAAGCGATAAATCAATCATAGTCGTATAAGGACAGCGTTCTTTGACCGTTATAGACAGCCGTGTGCTCTGATGATGAGATAAAAGTAGAGCAAACTCAGTCTCATCTCCTTTATGGCATCGCAGGACTTTTTGTAGTTTCTGATAGTTCATCTCACAAAGCTGATGAAACCCAACTAAATCGACTTTGTATCTACCTTTTCGGATCAAAATTGCTTACCATTTAGCCTTTCTGTTAGCCGACTATTAAACCCCATATTGCAGTAGGGTGGATAAGCGAAGCATCATCCACCAACGTGCAGGGTTATTAATGGTGGATGACGCTTCGCTTATCCACCCTACAGCTTTTTACGCACATAGAGTTGTTATTATGCGTTTGACCCACTTATTTTTCATCTGCCTGATGTCAGTTTTCAGCACTTTCTCGCAAGCTGCTAACTTACTAGAGATTTATCGTGATGCCGTGCAAAACGACTACGTCATGAAAATGGCAGGTGCTCAGCTGCGTATTGATCAAGAGTCTTATGATCAAGCCATGGCAAAATATTTGCCGCAGGTTAACCTTGATAGCGGCTATCAAAAAGGCAGAAACAAATTTAAACAAAGTGACACACCTAAACTTCCAGATGGTGCAGTCGACTCTCTAAAACAGCTACTCCCTTCAGTCGAACCACATTACAACAGAGACACAGATGGCTCTCAATGGAAACTCGCCCTCACCCAAGAAGTCTTTAACATGCCCTACTGGTACGGCATGCGTAGCACGGAACATTTAACCAAAGCAGCCGAATATACCTTCTTCAGTGCTCAACAAGATTTAATTGTTCGCACAACAGAAGCCTATCTTGGCGTTCTTCGCGCACAAAATAACCTAGCATCCAGCAAAGCAGAAGAGCGGGCTTATAAGCAGCAGCTAGAGCAAACCACTCAGCGTTTCAAAGTGGGTTTGGTAGCTAACACAGACGTACAGGAAGCGCAGGCGGCTTATGATTTAGCTGTGGTTAAGCGTCTAGGTGATCAAGGCCAGCTTGAGGTCTCATTTGAAGCCTTAACCGTCCTTACAGGCAAACGCTATCAAGCAATAGACAAGCTTTCACAAAAATTCATTGCTGAAAGCCCTGTACCACTCGATAGAGAAGGCTGGGTCACCCAAGCGATGAAAACCAATCCTGATCTCAACAAAAAGCGCGAAACTTATGAAGCCTCAGAGCTTAGCGCTAAATCCATTGCCACCACAAGACTCCCTACCGTCAGCTTTGGTGCCAACTATGGCCGCGGACACTCTGACGTACTCAACAATGTGAACAACGAAGACAGCTCACTTGCCGTCACCATGCGCATGCCTGTCTTTACCAGCGGCAGTGTCAGCTCTAAAATTCGTCAGGAATACGCCAAACTTAATTTAGCCAAAGACGATTTAGGCTCAACTGAAAGACAGGTTAACCAGCAGATTCGCTCTGCACACATCGAGACCCTGACGAGCATTCAAACCGTCAAAGCACGCAAACAATCGATTGTGTCTTCGCAAAGCTCGTTAAATGCAACGCTAGCTGGGTATGAATATGGCACGCGTAATATTCTCGATGTTTTAAATGCACAAAAGGCCTTGTACGCTGCACAAAAAGACTACGGCAACTCACGTTATGATTACATCCTCAGCATGATGAAGCTGAAGCAAGTTGGCGGCGTGTTAACCCCTGATGACATTATCGCGCTCAATAACTGGTTTATACCTGCCAAGTAATGATCAGAACAGAGCGCTGATAACATTCCTCATTGCAACCAAACTGAAGGCAGGTTACACAAGCCAACCTGTCTTACCATCACTGAACTAATGGCGTTTTTATCATCTAATTTTTTATTGACGACTGGATTAGCGGATGACTATGTCTATACGATTCTCCTATATCTTCATGCTTATTACCTCTTTTTGTGCATTCTCTGATGATTGCGCTACTGATCTTTTCCCTGATTTACATAAAGCACTCAGCGCCTTAGACAAGGCTTCTACCACACACGATCAAACCCTTGCCTTAGAAGAGCTGCTCAACGCCTTCTATTACGCCAAGGTCGGGCACAAATCCTATAAAAGTAAAGGTAGGCAGGCCTCAGAAGAGCAGCTTCGCGACATGATCAAGAAGTTGTGGACCTCAGAAAAAGTGTACAAGCAAATCACCAGCATTCCTCACGATGCGATGACACTAAAAGACAAACGCCGCTACAATATAGCCATGCGTCAATTTCGCTTAGCCGGGTTTAAGCCCAAGTCTGGCGATTTTTTCACCTTTGATTTAAAAACTTTATCCATGCCAGTGGTGCAGTACCCTTCTAAAGAGCTACGAAAGAAAGCTAAGCCTGTCACTGACTTTACGCCCGAACTACAAACGCTAATCGATAACATGCTTGAAACCATGTACAACAATGGCGGTATGGGCTTAGCCGCTACACAAGTCGGCGTGCATCTACGAGTCGTAGTCATGGACATTTCACCTAAACAGAACGAGCCCATGGTTTTCATCAACCCAAGCATTGACATCATCGGCGACAAGACATTCAATTTCCCACAGGGCTGTTTATCTATAAAAAATGCTTATGACTTTGTCAGACGCCCCAAACATGTCCGTATCCATGCATTAGATCGCCATGGCAAGCCCTTCACCCTTGAAGACGACTTCATGATTGCGGTTTGCATTCAACATGAGATTGATCACCTCAACGGCGTGCTATTCATTGATCACCTCTCCAAAGAAAAACAAGAAGCCATTAAGCAACAATTCCAAGACAAATAATGGTAAAGTGGCGAATCAAATGCAGCGCCACTCTCCAAACTGCTTGCACAGTAGCCTTAAAACTGACGATTTTTACTTGGTTTCTGTTCGCAATTGATCTTATAATAAGCCAACAAAAGAGAATGCTTATTATTTTCAAGAGATGTCATCAAGCAATCAACGTCCGATCAGCGCCCTCCATGTAGGGGATTCCGCTGTTATACATCACTTTGCCGATACACATGTAGGCGGCGGACATAAACTGATGGCACTAGGACTAACACCTGGCACGAGTATCACCGTTACCCGCATAGCACCTTTTGCCGATCCCATTATCATAAGACTTCGTGGGTTTAAGTTAGCACTGCGAAAAGCAGATCTAGACGGCATTTGGGTATCCCATATCAATGAAAACTAACGCAACCATAGGCCTTATTGGCAACCCAAACTCTGGCAAGACTACCCTTTTCAACCAGCTGACAGGTGCCCACCAAAAAGTCGGTAACTGGCCTGGTGTCACCGTTGAGAAAAAACAAGGCAAGCTGAAATACCACAAACACCGCTATTCCATTGTAGATTTACCTGGTACCTATAATCTATCGGGTGATTTTGGTGAAGAGTCCATTGATGAAAACATCGCCCAGCAGTTTATTACTGAAGGTGAAGCCAGTGTATTAGTTAACATCATCGATGCAGCTAGCCTAGAGAGAGGGTTATTTTTAACTTTTCAACTGCTTCAATCTGGTGTTCCAATGGTTGTCGCGTTAAACATGATTGATGTCGCTGAAAGCAAAGGCATCATCATTAATCCAGACAAACTGTCAGCCATTATTGGCTGCCCTGTCATTCCCATCATTGCCAGTAAAAACGACGGCATTACAGCCTTGCTTAACAGCGTGACAGCTGCCATTGAAACAGGTCAAGCACCAGAGTCGACTATAGCGCTGAAGCCTCTAGACACCTCAGTAAATAATAAACAAGATGCAGCACATGAATACATCAGGGCCCTTTATGAAGCAGTAGATGAAACCTGCAAGCAGGTACTGCATCATGAAACGAACAAGCGTAAACCTTTTACAGAATGGCTAGATGACATAGTCCTGAATCGCATCTTAGGTGTCCCCATCTTTTTGCTAGCTATTTATCTGCTGTTTTTCTTTGCGATAAATCTTGGCAGTGCTTTTCAGGATTTCTTTAACATCGTTTCAGGCGTTATTTTCATTGATTTACCTCGGGATGGCTTAAATGCCATTGGATCACCTGACTGGCTAACAGCCGTCATTTGCGACGGCATTGGTGGAGGGCTACAACTGATCATTACCTTTGTGCCTGTCATTGCCGCCTTATTTTTTGCCTTATCTTTCTTGGAAGATGTCGGCTATATGACAAGAGCCGCCTTCATTGTCGATAGACTCATGCGCGCTATTGGTTTACCGGGTAAAGCCTTTATTCCGCTGATCATTGGCTTTGGTTGTAATGTGCCTTCAGTCATGGCCGCTAGAACACTTAACAAGGAAGGCGACAGGCTTATTACCTCCTTAATGGCGCCCTTTATGAGCTGCGGCGCCAGATTGACAGTTTATACCTTATTCGTAGCTGCTTTTTTTCCTGTTAACGGTCACAACGTGCTCTTTATCCTGTATTTCACTGGTATTGTTGTAGCTGTTTTTACAGCCTTTTTAGTCAGGCGCTTTATTTTTACCAACCAAGAAAGCAGTGCTGTCATGGAGCTAACGCCCTACTTAATGCCTACTGCCAAAAACTTGTCTATCCATACTTGGCACAAGCTTAAAGGATTCGTGCTTCGAGCGGGTAAATCTATTGTGCTCGTTGTGGTTATTCTGAATATATTGAACTCTATAGGTACAGATGGCACCTTTGGTCATCAAAATCAAAAAGATTCTATGCTATCGCACATTGGCAAGGCTATCACACCCGTGTTCGCGCCTATTGGTGTTCATGAAGACAACTGGCCCGCCACTGTTGGTGTATTTACAGGCATGTTCGCCAAGGAGGTCGTCGTCGGTACGCTCAACGCACTTTATACCAGTACAAGTGAAACGGTAGACGTGCTTGACATCATCCCCAAACTTAAAGAGGCTGTGATGACGATTCCTGAAAACCTGCAAGCCGCCTTTTCAGATGCCGCCAACCCCTTAGGTTTACCTGATGAAATTGGTGAGGCCGATATTGCAGAACAGGATGCCGTTAACGCAGGCACCTTCTACGCACTTAAACACTTCTTTTCACCATTAAGTGCCTTCTCATACCTACTGTTTATCTTGCTTTATATGCCTTGCGTGGCCACCATAGGCGCTATCGCCAAAGAACATGGTAACTTTTGGGCAATATTCAGTGTTATCTGGTCGTACAGTGTGGCTTATACACTAGCAGTCATTGTATATCAGGCAGGGAGCCTTAACCTTCACCCCTTAGCTTCATCCCTTTGGATTGGAGGCATAGTCCTTTGGCAAGGCTTACTCACATGGTTTGTGCTGTATTACGGCAAGAAACATGCAGTTAAGCAGCGATTAATTTCGGTCAAGCAGATATAAAACTGGGCGCGAGTATATCAAAGAGAACAGTCGAAGTAGGCTTAATTTTATCTCTCTCAAAAGCCCAGTTTGAGAGGACAGCCTCAATCCCGCTCAGACTTGACGCTCTTGATACCTGAAGCACACAGGAACTCAATGCCCTTTCATCTGACTTCATCGGGTCGCTTGCAAGTTGGGCAAGGGTTTTGTAAATACCTTGGTACATTGCTTCAGACACAACACGTTTCTGACTAACCTTAGCCTCAGCCCTAGCCCTAGCCTCGTTAATGAGTGCTTGCGCCTTAGCACTCCGTGGCTTTTTAGGGCCTGCCAAAAGTGAGTAATTAGGAAGCACTATAAAAATTACAAAGACAGAAATGAATTTGACCATATGAAAACTTCTATTTAAGCGATTGTACAATAGTTGATAGCTGCGCTAGTGGATTTACATGTTGCGTAATTGGTCTGCCAATAACTAAATAGTCTGCTTTATTGTCAACCGCTTGCTTGGGCGTCATGACACGATGCTGATCATCTTTGGCTGAATCGACAGGCCTAATACCTGGGGTCACTGTCAAAAAATCATTCCCTGCTAATGCCTTAACACTCGAAGCCTCTTTGGCAGAACAGACAACACCGTCCATACCTGCATCAGCTGCCATTTGCGTTAATCGACTAACAAGGGGCTCAGCATCGGGTAAACCTAGCTGCTGCAAGGTTTCATTCGACATACTGGTCAAGACAGTGACAGCGATCAAATGTGGCTTTTTATCTACGTCAGCTAGCGCATTAACCGCAGCCTCCATCATAGGCAGGCCGCCCAGTGCATGGACATTCACCATCCAAACACCCAAATCAGCAGCAGCGCGAACAGCTTTAGCGACCGTATTAGGGATATCATGGAATTTCAGATCAAGGAAGACATCAAAGCCTCGGTCGACCACTGCGCTGACAAGGGTTGGCCCAAAGTGAGTGAAAACTTCCTTACCTATTTTCACGCGGCAAAGTGAAGGGTCTAATTGGTCAACCAACTGAAGCAGTGCTTTATCATCATCAAAATCCAAAGCAACTATGACAGGACTCTTACTCAAATCAATCACCTTCACCACCACGAATGCGGCGTATAGTATCCCAATTGTGGCACTGAGGACACTGCCAATGCATGTGGTTACCTGAGAACCCGCAAGATCGGCATTGATAACTCGGTTTATTCGTTAACAGATCACCCACAAGCTTGTGGAACAGACGAATCTTCAATTCAATATCGACCTCGAAGCCTTGCTGTTCTGTGAGCAATAAATCCAACCCTTTTAACGTAGGCCTTTTACGTACTTGCTCAGCCAAAAACGCCATGGCTTTTTGCTTGCTTTCAGCTCTTATTAACGCGTACACATGTGCAGTAACTTCTGTTGAAGGGTAATTATGCAAAACGGTTTGCAGAAACTGAATTTGTTGATCACTTTTACCATAAGCCTGATCCACCAACTGCAAGCTATCCGTTAATAAAGAAGGCTCTACATCGGCTAAATGCTCAAGGGCTTTTTTGGCGTTGTCTACATCCCCTTTTGCAAGATGTAACCGTGCTTCAAGCCTAAGTGCTCTAGCAAAGTTTGGCTGGTAACGAAGCGCTGAATACACGGCATTTTCAACGCTTTTAAAATTTTCATCTTTTAATGCTTGAAAACCGATCTCACAGTAATAATTCGCAATTTGCTTATGTTGGTCACTCTGCGTGACGAGACTTCCATCTAACGCCATGCTATTTAAGGGGATCAGCTGCTTGGCAATCACAACGGCTTTTTCCCATTCACTTTCAAGCTCGTAGACTTCCTGCAAAAGTTTCAGGGCACGCTCTTCCAGTTCTTTAGACGAGTTAATAACATTTATTAATAGTCTTTCAGCTCTATCCAATAACCCCGATTTCACATAGTCATTGGCCAGTTCAATCGTAGCCAATCGAAGTTGTTCTTTGCTCAAGTCTTCCGAATCAACCAAATTTGCATGAATACGGATCGCTCGATCGACCTCACCTTTACGCCGCAGCATATTCGCCAGTGCATTATGTAGATCGAAATTCTCACCGCTGACATCCCAGGTTTGAATCAGATTCTCAATGACTTTATCTGACTCTTCATTGAGTAATAAATGAATGCCTTCCATGTAAGATTTACGCCAAGCCCTACGTCTGAGCCTACGAAAATAAGAAGAGCGGGTGATGCGAGCAATGCCATAACCAATGGCTAGAGCAACGAAAATGGCAAGGAAAAGGACGGCTTCAAACGACATGAGGGTAACTTAGTTAGGAATGCTTAAAAGCCTTCTTGATTTTAAACAACAATGCGAGCAACAAACCTAACAGCCAGCCTGCACCAAAGCTTGCCAACACAATATATTCGACAGGTACGGCCTTCAAGGTAGTAAAAAGTAAATCAATATCTAAGGCAGCGTGATTGCGCAAGCAAATCATAAAAACAAAAACGGCAAGGCCTAGTGCCAATAGCAAGCTGATCAAGAAAGCGATAAACGAAAAAAACTTTTTTAACCCTGCCATGTCACTCACCTTTTTGCTTCTATCTCAGAAGCTTTACAAGCTTGTCTTTTTCTACAAATAAATAGGGCGGGACTGCGAAGCGTCTCCCGCCAAAATGCTGGAATCTTAGGCGGGAGACGCTTCGCTGTCCCGCCCTACCCTTTTAGAGGTGAAAGCAAACTCACCTTTTCACTGTAACAGAAACTGACATTGACTGTTAAGAATTTAACGACTGCAGGGCACCAATGCGCTTCTCTAAAGGTGGATGACTCATAAAAAGTTCAGCAAAGGTCTTTTCGCCATTGATACCAAAGGCAACCATCTCCCCCTGCAAATCACTCGGCTCTGCACCACCTAACCGTTTTAAAGCATTGATCATGGCATCTTTTGAGACTAAATTCGCACCGCCCTCATCCGCTTTGTATTCCCTGACACGAGAAAACCAAGCGACAATAATACTAGCCAAGACACCTAAACACATTTCAAGGACAAAGACGACTCCCATATAAGCAAACATACCCAACCCTTCACCGTCCTCACTGTTTTGTGCCATGGCGCTAGAGATCACGCCTGCAATGACGCGAGCAAAGAAAATAACAAAGGTATTCACCACGCCTTGAATCAACGTCAGGGTCACCATATCACCGTTAGCAACATGCGAGACTTCATGACCTAATACAGCTTTTACCTCATCAGGCGACATGCTGTTCATAAGACCTGTGCTTACCGCCACAAGTGAATTATTTTTGCTAGGGCCTGTTGCAAATGCATTCATGACAGGTGAATCGTAGACAGCCACTTCAGGCATCGCAATGCCTGCTTTCTCTGATAGCTCTCTGACTTGATCGACCAACCAACGCTCTGCATCATTTTGTGGCTGCTCAATGACATGCGCCCCTGTCGAGCGCTTCGCCATCCACTTTGAAATCAGTAAGGAAATGAACGAGCCACCCATACCAAACATCAAGGCCATAATCAAAAGACCTGTGTACGACCTTGAATCCACCCCCAGTAGCGTCATCACAATGCTTAAGACCATCATGATGGCAAAGTTTGTTGCCAAAAATAGGATCACGCGCTTCATTTACCAAGTACCTTTTAATTGTCATTTTCAAAGGGTATATATAAGGCTAATTCTTAAGATTTCAACCATCAGGCGATTTTTTTCAAGACAGTTGTAACTCCCTTAAGGATAAGGTAGAGTAAAATTTGCGCTAAGGATTTGAATGCGCAACCTATTTTAGGTTAACCCCAAAACGCCAGCATCAGGAACGGCGGCCTCTTACTTGAGAGGTAGATGTAAGGAGTGCAGAATGAAGCAGCTTGGCAACCAGGACGCTGGTTTTATTTATAACGAATCCAAATCGACCCCCATGCATGTCGCAGGCCTTGGCATTTACGACCAAAGCGAGAGGGATACCAGACCTGCCAATCAAGTCATCTTTGATTACATCAATACACGTATCCCATTAGCGCCTATTTTAAGGCAGCGCTATATCGAAGTCCCACTAGGTCTCGACAAACCCTACTGGATTGACGACGGCAGTTTTGATCTACACCATCATCTGCATCATATAGCACTACCCGCCCCTGGAAATTGGCAACAACTAACAGACACCATTAGTCGCATTCATGCAGAGCCTTTAGACTTTAACAAGCCCTTATGGGAAGCTACCATCATTGAAGGGATTACAGACATTAACGGGATGGGGAAAAACAGCTTTGCTATCATCGTCAAAATTCATCACGCAATCGTTGATGGTGCATCCGGCCAAGCCATCTTTTCTGTGTTTAATGATTTGGCACCCCTTGAACCCTCAAAAGACATGATTGAATCCACACCTATTGAGAGAAAACCGACTGCACTCGAATTACTTTCTAGAGCCTTACCCAACCTGATCACGCGTCCCATCAAGCAAACATCCATGCTTTACCGCTATGCCCCAAAATTCATTCAAGGTGCCATAAAAGTTGCCCAGGGTGAACTCAAAACAGGTTCAAGACTTAATGCACCGAAAACCCGTTTTAATCAGCCACTCACCAGCGAAAGAGTGATTGATGGACTATGCCTAGACATCAAGCAGATCAACGACATCCGTACTTATGCAGGCAAACAGTTTACACTCAACGATGTGGTGTTAAGTATTATTGCAGGCGGCCTTAGACGCTACCTCATAGACAAAGATGAACTGCCAGAGGAATCATTAAGCGCAATGATCCCTGTTGACACCAGAAAAGATCATTGCAACAACCCTCAAGGCAATGATATAGGGGGCCTATTTACGCTTCTACACACATCCATTGAAGACCCCTTTGAAAGACTTAGCGCCATTCATCAAAGTACACAAGAAGCCAAAGCTTTTGCGGACGAACTAGATACCTCCCCCCTCATTCAAAATTATATGGGCGGTTTCTTTAACCCTATTATTGGCAAACCCTATAATCGCCTTATGCAAAAAGCAAAACTCGCTCATCGTTTTGGCCCCTTACTAGCCAACACCTTAGTCACCAATGTGAAAGGGCCAAAGACCCCCCTTTTCCATCACGGCGCACCCCTGAAACATTACTGGGCAATACCCCCTTTAAGCCAAAGCATTGGATTGAATCATGCGATCTTCAGCTATGGCAACAAAGTCACGCTTAGCGTTGTGGCAGACAAAGCGGTCATGCCGGATATCGATCTTTACATCGACTACCTCAATCAATCACATCAACACGCCCTATCCTTTATTAATAAGAAAAATATTAAACCTATTCAACTACCACAAGGACAGAAAGCCATGGCTGAAGAGACTAGAGAAGACAAGCTAGGAGCTATATAGAACTGAATGGCTCACCCCTCAATAAATAGAATTGATCGGAGCTGGCACTTTCTTCAATGAGAGCTGTGGTATAAACTCCCCTCCCGATGAGTTTTCCAAGACAATGACAAAACATGTTTGAGACAATCAAGCCTGCTGCTGCAGACCCTATTTTAGGCTTAAACGAAGCGTTTAATGCAGACCTGCGGGACACAAAAGTAAATTTGGGCGTCGGTGTCTACAAAGATAATGACGGCAAAACTCCTATTTTAGACTGTGTCAAACAAGCAGAAACCCTGCTTTTAGACCGAGAATTGTCGAAAAGCTACTTTGGTATCGAAGGACACAGCGCTTATGCAGAACAAGTTCAATCTCTTGTCTTCGGCAGTCACCACGACGTTATTCAACAAAAGCGCGCCAAACTTGCTCAAACACCAGGCGGCACTGGCGCATTAAAGGTCGCTGCCGACTTTATTCACAAGCACTTACCCAATGCTACTTTATGGTTAAGCAACCCTTCATGGGCAAATCACCAACAAATTTTTTCTAATGCGGACGTACCGATTGCGCAGTACCGTTACTATGACAAAGCCTCCCAAGGCTTGGATTTTGATGGCCTACTCGATGACCTCAAACAAGCCAAAGTGGGCGATATTGTCCTACTTCACGCCTGCTGTCATAACCCAACAGGCATTGATCCTACTCAAGAACAGTGGCAAGACATCGCTACACTTGTTAAAGATAAACAATTAATTCCACTCTTTGACATGGCCTACCAAGGATTTGCCAAAGGCCTTGAGGAAGACGCCTACGCGATTCGTCTATTTGCTGAGCAACTCCCTGAATTATTAGTAGCCAGCTCTTTTTCCAAAAATTTTGGTTTATACAATGAGCGTATCGGTGCATTTACTCTGGTTGCTGAAAACGAAGCCGCGGCACTTGCAGCTTTCAGTCAAGTCAAAATTTGCATTCGCACCAACTACTCGAACCCGCCTGCTCACGGCGGCCTGATTGTTAGCACAGTGCTTGCAGACGAAAACTTAACAGCCTCATGGGAAAACGAATTAACGGCCATGCGCGTTCGCATTCAGAGCATGCGCGTTAAACTAGAAGCTTTATTAACTGAAAAAGTGCCCGACCGTGACTTTCAGTTTATCAATCAACAACATGGCATGTTTAGCTTTTCAGGGCTTTCACCTGAACAAGTGAACACGTTAAAAGTAGAATCAGGTATTTATATTGTAGGCTCAGGACGCATCAATGTGGCAGGCATTACCGACAGTAATATCGATTATTTAACGGATGCGATTGCTGGCACGTATTAACACCCAGCACTCTTTAATATCAGGTGGATGACGCTGCGCTTATCCACCTACAATCTATTCTTGCGGCTTCGGTTTGAAGTGGCCAACTGGCGGGAATGAGGACACGTTCCCACCCTTATGCTCTTTAATCTTCGGCTCACCTGAGCTATCGACCTCATCAATGCGAATCACACTATGCACAGGGATATAGGTGCGCTTCACACCTGAAAACTCTGTTTTCAGCTTTTCTTCAACTGGATCAACGATCACTTTTGCCCTTTCACCGAAAATCAATTCTTCCACTTCAATAAAGGTGTAAAGCTCACTTTGATAAATCTGACGCGCGTAAATTTCAAACACCTGATCCATGTGCTGAAAGATTACTTTAAACATTCGGTCACTCATTGCGTTCAGAGGGTTTGCCAAAAAGGCAGGCATCATACCAATTTTTTTAGCCTTTGCACGATTTTCGATCAAAAAGCAGAAAAAAACCTTTTTTATCCACTGAAATAAATTAAAATACTCGCTTATTTTTCATCCCATTGCCAAACGCAACCATAAGCTCAATCCCTGTACCTTCTTCCATGACTGAACCTTGTAGCACTAAGAGTACAAAGCCTAAAAAGCTGTTTATTAAAACCCACGGCTGCCAGATGAATGAATACGATTCATCTAAAATGCGCGACCTTCTAGGCGATTCACATCAGCTGGAGCCCACAGATAGCCCAGAAGATGCTGACGTCATTCTGCTAAATACTTGCTCAATTAGAGAAAAAGCCCAAGAAAAGGTCTTTCATGAGCTCGGACGCTTTCGTAAGCTTAAGGATAAAAACCCAGATTTAGTGATTGGCGTAGGCGGCTGCGTGGCAAGCCAAGAAGGCGAAGCCATCAGTCAACGCGCGCCTTTTGTCGATGTGATTTTTGGGCCGCAAACCCTGCACCGCCTACCTGAAATGATTGACGCATCCAAAAAGAGCAGCGCACCAACGGTTGTCGATGTCAGCTTCCCTGAAATCGAAAAATTTGACAGCTTACCCTTACCTAAAAAAGAAGGCCCCAGTGCCTTTGTATCCATCATGGAAGGTTGTAGCAAGTACTGCACGTTTTGTGTTGTGCCCTATACCCGAGGCGAGGAAGTCAGCAGGCCACTTGAAGATGTGCTAACCGAAATTGCACTCCTTGCTGATCAAGGTGTGCGTGAAGTGAATCTTCTAGGCCAAAATGTAAACGCTTTCCGAGGTGAGAATAGCGAAGGCGAGATCATCGATTTTGCTGAGCTTCTCCATTATGTCGCAAAGATACCCGGCATTGACCGTATTCGTTACACCACAAGTCATCCTGTGGAGTTCTCAGAGAGTTTGATTGAAGCTTATAAAACCGTACCCGAGCTAGTCGATCACTTGCATTTGCCTGTTCAAAGCGGCTCTGATCGGATTTTAATGGCGATGAAACGCAATCATACTGCACTTGAATACAAATCAAAGATCCGAAAATTAAAAGCCATACGCCCTAATATGAGTTTTTCGTCAGATTTCATTATTGGCTTTCCTGGAGAGACTGACAGTGATTTCGAAGCCACCATGAAGCTAATCACTGATGTAGGCTACGACATGAGCTTCAGTTTTATTTACTCACCTCGCCCAGGTACGCCTGCATCAGACCTGCCCGACAATGTCGATATGGACACTAAAAAAGCACGCCTCAAGCGTCTACAGCACCAAATCAACCAGCAAGCCATGCTAATTAGCAGACAGATGGTTGGCACAACGCAAACCTTATTAGTGACGGGCATTTCGAAAAAAGACCCGGGGCAACTTCAAGGCCGAACCGAGAACAATCGTGTGGTAAACTTTACCTGTGATGATCACAGCCTAATCGGTCACTTTGCAGAAGTTTACATTCATGAAGCGCTACCGAATTCACTGCGCGGTGAATGGGTCGCTTAAGTCAACAACGCTCAACCTTAAACAACTGGGAGCCTAACATTAACAACAGTGCACTTGAGATAACCCTCGAACCTAATGATATGCAAAGCCTTAGCTCATTATGCGGTCAGCACAATGAAAATCTGACGCTTATTGAAGAAAGGCTTTCTATTGCTATCCATCATCGAGGCAATCTGTTCCAACTAGAAGGTGGCGCACAGGCTATTGACTCAGGCAAGCAACTGCTTCTATCGCTTTATCAGCAGGCACAAAAAGGCCAAGTCATCACCCCTGAAAACGTGCACTTACAATTATCGCAAGCCAATTTATCCGAGCTTAAAAAAGAGACAAGCAAAGAAAAAGCATCGCCACAGTCCGCTATTAAAACGCGAAAAGTACAAATAAAACCACGCGGCGCCAATCAAAAAAACTACATTCAGGCAGTACGTACACACGACATTAATTTTGGTATTGGGCCTGCTGGGACGGGTAAGACTTATCTCGCCGTAGCGTGCGCGGTTGAAGCACTTGAGCGAGACGAGGTTGAACGTATTCTGTTAGTGCGCCCCGCGGTTGAAGCCGGTGAAAAGCTGGGGTTTCTACCAGGCGATCTAAGCCAAAAAGTTGACCCTTATTTACGCCCGCTTTATGACGCTTTATATGAAATGCTAGGCTTTGAAAAAGTCGATAAGCTGATTGAACGTCATGTGATAGAAATAGCACCACTCGCTTATATGCGTGGCCGAACGCTTAATAACGCCTTTATTATTCTGGATGAAAGCCAAAATACCACGCGCGAACAGATGAAAATGTTTTTAACACGTATTGGTTTTGGCTCAACTGCTGTCATTACAGGTGATGCGACGCAAGTTGATTTGCCTAAAGGCGTGCAATCTGGCCTAAAACATGCAATACATATACTGGAAAACGTAAAGGAAATCAGTTTTACTCACTTCCAGTCTAAAGATGTCGTGAGACATAAATTGGTACAACGAATTGTGGAAGCTTACGATCTAGCTGAATCTCGCCAAGAGAAAGAAGAAAACAATGACCGCCACCGTTAGCCTCACTGTGGAATGCGACAGGCCGAACTTACCTACTGAATCACAGTTTCTGCTGTGGGCAAAAGCTGCTTTGCATGCCGCAGAACATCACCAAAACGCCGAGATTAGTTTATCGATCGTCAGCAATAATAAAATACGTGAACTCAATTCAACCTATAGAGAAAAAGATAAGGCTACTAACGTGTTGTCTTTCCCTGCCGACCTACACCCCTCGGT
The DNA here is from genome assembly GCA_965225765.1 of Pseudomonadales bacterium. Taxonomy (GTDB): domain Bacteria; phylum Pseudomonadota; class Gammaproteobacteria; order Pseudomonadales; family DT-91; genus CAKMZU01. The sequence continues at coordinate 3,156,299 of CBDDBO010000002.1, read as the reverse complement.
CGATATTCCACTCTTAGGTGACATTGTTTTTGCACCAGAGGTGATTGAGACAGAAGCAGCAGAACAAGCTATAACCTTACTCGCTCACTGGGCACACATGACTGTTCATGGCACATTGCATCTTTTAGGTTTTGATCATATTGAAGACCAAGATGCCCTTGTCATGGAAACCCTTGAAATCAAATCCCTAGACGCCTTAGGCTACACTAACCCTTACGTGCAAAGGTAACAAAAAAAACCACATGAAAGACGAACCTCCGCAGAGTAACGTACAAGAAAAAACCCCTGATAAAAGCTGGGTAGAACGTTTCATTGACTTGTTCAGCTCAACACCTAAAACGCGCGAAGAAGTCAACCAACTGCTTGAGCATGCCGTTGAAAATCAAATCATCGGCGAAGATGAGTTCTCCATCATTGAAGGCGCTATGGAAGTCACCGAGATTCAGGTTCGTGACGTCATGATTCCTCGCACTCAAATGATCCATGTGGAGCAAGATGCAAGTCCTGAAGACTTTCTAAAAACCATTATTCAATCAGGCCACAGCCGCTTCCCGGTTATTGGAGAGAATCAGGATGATGTGGTGGGCATCTTATTAGCCAAAGACCTCCTGCCTTTAATTGGCGAAGCCTCATTTGATCATTTTGACATGCAAAAGATTTTGAGGCCTGTCTACAAAGTACCTGAAAGCAAACGCTTAAATAAGCTACTACGCAGCTTTCGAGAAAGGCGCAACCATATGGCCATTGTTATTGACGAATACGGTAGCGTTGCAGGGCTCGTCACCATCGAAGATATCCTTGAAGAGATTGTAGGCGATATAGAAGACGAATACGATGTAACGCCCGACGAAACGGTAAAGAAAATCGGTAAAAACGATTTTATTATCAAAGCACATATGACGATTGACGAATTTAATGAAGCCTTTGATGCTGACTTGCATAGTGACGATGCAGGCACCATAGCAGGGTTGATTATTCAAGAATCTGGCCATGTGCCTAACCCAGGTGAATCCATTGGTATTGGTAACTTTTTATTTAAAGTCATCCATGCTGATAATCGCAGACTGCATCTTCTTCGTGTATTCACGAAAGTCTCAATAAAAAGTTAAACAACACCCCCTTGAGCGTTGGTTAATTAATCAACGCAAGCTTTCTTCTGAAGGAAATGCTTATCTTCACCCCGTTCAATTTCCAATAAAATTTCCTTCCTGAAGATAAGACACCAAGGTGTCTAACACCAGGTTATGATTTACCCCTGATGGATTGACGACTGCAGGATAACTATAAAGATTAGCAACATCTGAGTCACTTAGCTCTCGCTCAGGATGAGTCTGCCAAAGTATTTGGAAAACATCGTCTTCGGTTGATGTCTCATCAAACCCCCATGCATAAGACGTTACCCAATTCCAACCTTTCGAAGACAGTTTGCCTAAGCCTCTGGCAGCTTCAATTTCTCTAGGTGTTACAGCAGGCTCATCCATTAACGAGGCTGTATCTTCTGATAGAATGCTTGGTGCATCTGCACTAGAGATTGATTCTTCCAACCCACTTTGCAATATGGGTGATGGCTGTCTAGACGAAAGCCCTTCAAGAATATCAGTCGTAGAAGAATGACTTGCATCAGCTACACTACTCGTAACAGACTCAGACACTTGACTGCCGCTTAATGTCGATGCCTGTGCACTTATAGAATCCGATACATTAGGCACTACTGTTACCCCTGAACCTGCAATGGTTGCAGCTTCTCTAGCAACTGTAGCATAATTAATCAAGCGCTCGACAAGCCCTGCAACTTTAGGCGCTACTGCTACCGCACCTTCACCAATAGCTAAAGCGCCTAAACCAATACTGGTGTACCGCAGTGCTTCGCCAACAGCTTTATGCCCGGCATCTAGAGCCACCTGCGAACCTATTAAGGCTCCACCAGAAAGTGTAGTGGTAACGCCCGCAGCAATGCCGGCAGCTGCTGAAAGTGTTAACGATGCCCCTCCAGTCGGGACAGAAAAAAGTGCGCCAATAATACCTAGTAGCGTTATCCCCCCTCCAACGCCATAGCTAATACCTTGCTGTGTAGAGTGACCCAATGGATCGGCATAGAATATGGGGTTAGCATTAGCAAAGGCATAACGGTTTTCAACCGGCCAAGTATCTTCTGTCAAAAACCGCTTGTCTGACACATGGAAGAACCTTGACTTCATATAGGTTAGCCCAGCATCTGCATCATTAAATAGCTGACCAAACCCAAAATCATCTGCCGCATAATGTACAGGCTCGGCTTGCAAGGCTCCATAACCTTCATAATTCATCATGCGTACACCATTACTGCCCACAATGAGTCCAGTATGTTGATTACCTTTGATCATGTAATCAAGCCCCCCATCACCAATCGTAGCTAACAAGCTGTTCTTGTTAGACATAAAACTTGACCATACGCCTTTCTTCAACACGCTAGCAATATTGCCTGAGGGGTGATAATAAAAATGCTGATCTTCACTTTGATATCGTTTCTTGCTCAATACACCTGTTGGTAAATAGTCATAATAGATTTTTTTACCCTCTGCCGACACAATACTCATCAGTAAGCCCTGATCATCATAGGCATAAGCTTGTCCATTGACGTCCTTGATTAATCGGCCATTCGCATCATGCTCAGTCATGATTAAGCCTTGTCCCCTATCAACCGATACCAGCTGGTTATCATCGTTATAATGACGGCGAATGGTTGTCACTTGATCATCACTCGCCCTATTTTCCAGGATCAGGTTATTCAATCCATCATAGCGATAGTCAATATCAGGCTTATTATACTTAGCGGCTGTTTTATGAGGGTGATGCTCTGATACTAATCGCCCAAGAGAGTCATACCCGTAAGCTTTTAACGCCTTGCATTCCGGTCGACCAATCAATTTAATACTATGATGAACAGACTCAACATCTGCTTTAGCACTATACTGATAAGACAATTCATAACTTAATTCACGATCGTCTTGATCAGCCTTGACGCCCCCCAACAAACCTAAGCTATTGTAATAATATTTGATGGAAATTGCTTTTTCATGTTTCGGTTCATGACGCAAACCCACAAGTTGTCCATGCATGTGGTTATCATCCACACCATATAACAGGTAACTAGCACCCGCATCATAATGAATGCTCGACAATCTCCCTTTTTGTTCTGGTGAATATCGATAGGTTAAGTTATCGCCTGATACTGTTTTTAGATAACTGACACGGTCATAATGATCATAACGATAGACTAACGATTTCTTATCAGGGTAGACAACCTCACTCAACAAGCCATGTTGCGTATATCGATAATGAACAGACTTACCCTTACTATCAGATGCTTCTAACAATTTACCGTCTGCATCATGATGCATGGTAACGTGGTAAGGTTGGTCATATCGATACCAGATCAACCCCTGAACATCGCCTCTTTTATCGTATTTGTACTGAATCGAATGGCCATCAGAAAGCGTCTTGGCAACCTTGCGTCCATTCCTGTCATATTCATAACGCACAGCCGGAGTAGACTGTTTGGCAGATTCTGGCGATAACTCTGAAATAAGTTTATTGTCTTCATCATATTCATAAGCAAAGCCTTGGTGATGATGCGTTTGACTTTTATCTGTAAGGCTAATAGTAGATCGAACGTTGTTCTTATGTATATCATGCTGCCAAGCGACTATTTTTTCCAATGCATCATAACCTTTAAAATGCATTTTCAATTTGCTTAGCGCTGCGTCATAAACATAATCAACGGTATTTTCTTCAAATCGGCTTCCACCGATCAACTTAACTAATGCAGAGGTTTTATTGAGCGCCTGCCCATGCGCACCCTTTGTTTCGCTTATTTCAAGAAAAGCGTTTGGGGTATCAAGGGTATTGGTCTTAACGCCAAACACCCGATGCGTTGTCTTGCCAAGCCATGGAACTTGCTGCGTCTCTTGCCGCTTTTGTCCATTTTCATAGAGCTTCGTCAGCTGGTGATCATCATCATAAACAAATGTCGTGTCATTTCCATCTGGATCAATTAACCGAACCACACGCTGTAGCTCATCATAATAGAAACGCGTCTCATAGCCATATATATCCTGCTGTGAAACCACATGACCAAAAGCATTATATTGATGCTGAGCTCTATTTCGAAACACACCATCCACTAAGTCTTGCAGCACTATTTCACGATGGGAAGCATCATAAATTTTCCGCTTTTTATCTCCGAGTGGACTTTGAATGGTTTTAGTATTAGCTTTCTCGCCCTCATAAGAGGTGTAGGTTGTCTTAACTTTATAGCCTTCAGGGTCTTGCTCTTGAATTAGCCTGCCTAATAAATCATAGGTAAACTGCGTGGTTTCACCCATCGGCTTAATCAATTTAATTAATTTATTATTGCGCGTATCAAACTCTTTGGTAGTAACTCGCCCTAAGGCGCTTTCATGCTCAATGCGTAAACGCTTTGAATTCGTGTCAAAGTGATAACGCTTTTGTTGCTTGATCGATTGTACACCTGGGTGATCAGCGTCTAACCAGCTTAGCTCATGGCTTGTACGCCTACCTCTTGCGTCATGTTCCAACACTTCTTTTTGCCACGGTTGCCACTGAGTTTCATCAAGCTGTTTTGAACTGTGAGTTTTTAACCTGTGAGTTTTACCAGAGGGTGCTAGAGCAAACTGCGTTTTCGTTTGTCTTTCGTGAAAATGGTCAGTGACCTGCTTTTCTTTTATCAAGCTATAAGCATCGGTATAGAACTGATTGACTTCTGATTTAAAAGGTATCCAATCGCCTTTATCTCGATCATAGATATGATGATGATATTCCAGTTTATTGCCAAACAAATCATAGTCCTGCACTATTTTATCGCTCTCAATAAACGCTTGCTTACCTTGGTGCCACACATGATTGATAATCGTTTCTGGTTTATCATAATTAGTTGATCGACTGAACTTAAATGGACTTATATTGTAGGTATAGGCAGTTTTAGCGTGTGGCTTTTCGCCTTTATAGGTCACAACCTCAATGGGTAAATGCAAATAATTGTAAGAATATACCTGCCGCTTCATGGATGGTCTATCGGCATTTCCATCGGATAACGTCACCGCAACCTGATAAACAAATTTCTGATTATTGCTATCTATCAAGCTGTCGGCAATGTCCGACAAGGAATAATAAGGGTACCCCGTATAGTTATTTCCCTTAGAGTGGGTGTAGTTTGCTTCATGGTGAGTTTGATCAGTGGCTTTATCAAACTGCTTGAAGTGATTCACCACAGGCATCTCTTTGGTATCACCACTTTGTTTATAGAATATACTGCTGTAGCCAAGTTCAGTTACTAAACCTGAGGGAGATTCAATACCCGTTAATAATGTCCTACCTACGAGATTCTCATAACGTATATGTGTACTCTCGCCTAACGGGTTATCGATTCTTATCACACCATTCTTATTGAAATAAATGGTTTGCTCTCCACCATCAGGCGAGACTAACCGAATCGCATTGGGTTCATAACTAAATTTGTATTGGTTACCGTACTCATCATTAATACTTGTCAGCCGAGCCAACTCTACAGAAACGACCGGCTTTTCGTAAGCAAATTGAAGCGCATTACCAAATCTATCCTGCTGAAAAACCAACAAGCCTTGCTCAGAAAAATATTTCACTGATCCATCTTTCAGTTGCAACTGATACCGGTAATAAAGATTGGGGTGATTAGGTATGGGTTTTGATATGCCGATATCGTTGAAACGGGCACCATGCTGATTAAAATACTTCAACCCCGAAGCATATAAGGCTTCATCTTTCCAAAGGTTATCAATGACCCATTGTTTACCGCCTATAACAGCTGTATGCGCCGTCACATGATCAAGATCAAACCCCCAGCCATCAGGCAACCCAAACCTACCCGATGCATTAAACCGATAAAACAGCGACAAAGAAAAAGGCGCGTGAATACCTTTCGCATGAATCACGGGGTAACTAAAATTAAAAACGCCTGTTGCAATATCAACAGAAGCATGTAGTGCTTTAGAACCTTGATAGGCTTGACTACCATGATAATCTGTTGCGTGAGTACAACCCCAGCCAAGCATGACGATAAAGAAATATAAAGCCCTTAGCCATCTAGACATAACTTAACCCAATTCTCTATCTGCGACAGAACTTAGATAGTACGTTAGACATATTCGTTCCTTGACCTTGTGGATATTCTTTTATGAGCATGCGATTTTAAGCTAAAATAGCCTCAATTCATCAACGATAGTCTTTTCACTCACCTCAACTATGGTTTCACTGCTATCCAAGCCAATTATCCCTTACCTTGCCTGTGCCTTAGCTGCTACGTTGATAGTCTTTTCGTTTGCCCCATTTAACTATTGGGTATTAGCCATTCTTGGCCTTATGTTTTTTTATAAAGCTATTGCCCACGCTAGTTTTAAGCAAACCTTAGCCAGAAGCTTTTTCTTTGGCCTCATTCTGTATCTTGCAGGCACCCACTGGGTTTGGGTATCTATGCATATTCATGGGGGGGCGTCAAAGGGCTTGGCGACATTTATGACACTTGGCTTTTGTGCCATATTATCCTTTTTTTTGATTTTGCCTTTTGGCGGCCTGTTTTACTTTTTAAAACAAACACCTATAGGGCGCACCCTAGGGTTTGCTGCTTGCTGGTTTTTGCATGAATGGACCAGCACCTGGATATTTACGGGGTTCCCCTGGCTACTGATTGGTTATAGTCATACTGAAAGCCTCTTTAGAGGCTTGGCACCTATAATCGGCACATTAGGCATTAGCTTTATGATCGCGCTAACGGCTGCGGTTATCTGTAACGCTAAACAAGATATCAAGCGGCAAAGCTACCAAACACTCCTGATGATTTTGGGTGTGGCTTGGCTATTTGCACCTTTCTTTCATGATGTAGAGTGGACCCACAAGCAATCAGTCAAACCATTATCGGTAGCACTGGTGCAACCTGACTATACCCTAGAACAAAAATGGGATTACGAGATGACCCTCCCCATTAGGGAATACTATAAAAGCACACTAGACACCTACAAAGACGCCGATATTTTATTATGGCCAGAATCTGCCTTTACAGAAATTTATCAGGATGTGCCTAATTTTATTGAGCAGCTTGATGAGACAGCAAAAGCCTACGATACTGCCCTTATCTTTGGCATGCCAACAGGCTGGCTAAAAGACGACAGGGTTATCTATTGGAACTCCATACATGCCAAAGGCGAAGGCTCTGGTATGTATCACAAGCAAAAACTCGTCCCTTTTGGTGAATATGTTCCGCTTGAAAACACGCTTCGTGGCCTGATTCAGTTTTTTGACTTGCCGATGTCTGATTTCAGTAAAGGCCCGTCTAATCAAGCACCTTTGATGGCTAAAGGCATTGTGGTCACCCCTTATATTTGTTACGAGTTAGTCTACCCAGATTTTGTTACCGCCACAGCTAAAGACAGTAATTTGCTGCTTACTGTGTCCAACGACACTTGGTTCGGCCGATCAATTGGCCCCAAGCAACACATGCAAATGGCGCAAATGCGCGCACTGGAGACGGGTCGCTACTTAATCAGAAGTACCAATGACGGTATTACAGCTGTGGTTAACCCACAAGGGGAAATCACCGATGTTCTGCCCCAATTTGAACGAGGCGTACTGGAATCTGAGGTTTATGCCATGAAAGGATTCACGCCAGTGTCGCATTATGGCACACTACCTTTCCTTATTTTTAGTCTCATCATCGTTGCGCTAACTTTCAGAAAGCACAGCCCCAAATAAAGAATGACAATGCAAGAGCAATACAACCCTAGAGCCTTGGAAGAGGCTGCTCAAACGTTTTGGTCCGAGAACAACAGTTTTAAAGCCAAAGAAGACTCCTCACAAGAGAAGTTCTATTGCCTGGCCATGTTCCCTTATCCGAGTGGTAGGCTTCATATGGGGCATGTCAGAAACTACACCTTAGCTGATGTTATTGCACGCTTTCAGCGGTTACAAAAGAAGAACGTCTTGCATCCTATTGGCTGGGATGCCTTCGGTTTGCCTGCGGAAAACGCAGCGATAAATAATAATACCGCCCCTGCTGCCTGGACGTATCAAAATATTGGTGACATGAAAACTCAGCTCAATAGTTTAGGATTTGGCTACGACTGGGATAGAGAGCTAGCTACCTGTGATCCTGATTATTATCGCTGGGAACAATGGTTCTTTACCAAGCTTTACGAAAAAGGCTTGGTTTACAAAAAAATGGCCACGGTCAACTGGGACCCTGTTGACCAAACGGTACTTGCGAATGAGCAAGTGGTTGACGGCAAAGGCTGGCGATCAGGTGCCACCATTGAACGTAAAGACATACCCCAGTGGTTTATTAAAATCACTGACTACGCTGAAGAACTCTTAACAGACTTAGACCAATTAGATGAATGGCCAGAGCAAGTCAAAACCATGCAACGCAACTGGATTGGTCGCTCTAAGGGGTTGGAAATTACCTTTGATGTGAAAGATCAATCGCCACTAACCGTCTTTACCACAAGACCTGACACCCTTTTAGGCGTTAGCTATGTTGCAGTCGCCCCCCAGCATCCTATTGCTACAGCCGCCAAAGCAAGCAACCCCGCCTTAGCTGAATTCATTGAGAAGCAAAAATCCATTAAAGTAGCCGAAGCAGATATGGCGACTATGGAAAAAGAAGGTATGGATACTGGCTTTACCGCCATTCATCCCGTCACAGGTGAGGAAGTCCCTATCTGGGTCGCAAATTTTGTCCTCATGAGCTACGGTTCAGGGGCAGTCATGTCCGTTCCCGGTCATGACGAACGCGATCATGAGTTCGCGTTAACATACAACTTACCCATCAAGCAGGTCATTGAGCCGCTCGATGGGAGTACCATTGATGTTCAGGCAGCCGCTTTTACCGACAAAGGCAACTTGATTAACTCAGGCGAATTTGACGGACTAGGCTTCAATGATGCCTTTACAGCCATCGCTGATTTACTCAAGCTAAAAGGCGCAGGCAACACCAAAGTCAATTTCAGACTTCGTGATTGGGGCGTATCGCGCCAGCGCTACTGGGGCGCACCTATCCCCATGTTTAACTTACCTGATGGTGGCGAAATCCCCGTCCCACTCGACAAGCTACCGATTGTTTTACCCGAAGATGTTGAAATGGACGGTGTCACCTCCCCCATTAAAGCTGACCCCGAGTGGGCCAAAGACAGTATTGATGGAAAAGACGTGCTGCGAGAAACCGATACCTTTGATACGTTCATGGAATCATCTTGGTATTACGCCCGCTTCTGTAGCCCTAACTACAACGAAGGGATGTTAGACCCAGATAAGGCCAATTATTGGCTACCTGTTGATCAATATGTCGGGGGCATTGAGCACGCTATTTTGCACCTGTTATACGCGCGTTTTTTCCATAAACTGATGCGTGACATTGGGTTAGTGGACAGCGACGAGCCCTTCAAGCGTTTGCTTTGCCAAGGCATGGTGACGGCTGAAACCTACTACCGAGAAGATGAGAGTGGCAAAAAGACCTACTTCTTCCCCAAAGACGTGAGGGTTGAAAAAGACGAGAAAGGTCGAGCACTATCTGCCACGCTACTAAGTGATGGACAGCCTGTCACTATCGGCGGCATTGAAAAAATGTCCAAATCTAAAAACAACGGCTCTGATCCCCAAGACATGATCGATAAGTTCGGTGCCGATACCGTTAGGCTGTTTATGATGTTTGCAGCCCCACCTGAACAATCACTGGAATGGTCTGATCAAGCCGTTGAGGGGGCATCAAGGTTTCTTAAGCGCTTATGGCGTACAGCCTTTGTAAACCTGCAATCAGAAACGCAGCCACTTGATGTCAATCAACTTAACAGCAACCAAAAAGCTGTGCGCATGAAAACGCATGAAACCATTCAAAAAGTGACTGACAGTTACACCAAGCGTCATGCGTTCAATACTGCGATTGCTGCCATCATGGAACTCATTAATACACTAGGTAAACTTGAAGATCGCTCACCGCAATCAATAGCCGTTGAACGCGAAGCGATAGAAGCTGCCATTGTGATGCTATCGCCTATTGCGCCTCACATTTGTCATGGACTCTGGGACGCATTGGGCTATGCTGATCTATTGCATGCTGAGTGGCCTAAGGTCGACAGGTCGGCCTTAGTTAAAGCGGATGTTGAAATTGTTTTTCAGGTGAACGGCAAATTACGTGGCAAAGCCGAGATTGCTAACAACAGTTCTCAGGAAGAAGCGTTAGCCGTCGCGCAAAGCCTGCCCAATGTAACGAGCTTCACCGAAGGCAAAAAGGTCGTAAAAGTCATTTGGGTGCCTAATAAATTATTGAACATCGTTGCCAAATAAACCCCTATGATAGCGTTCAAAGCACCTCTAAACGCCAAGCCTATGCAGACAGTCTGCTGGGCTTTTGTGGTGCTTTGTTTTACAAGCTGTGGCTTTCATTTACGGGGCACTCATCCGTCTCAATCGTCTGTCAGTGACATTAACCTTGAATTTAAAGGTCAAGATATTCATTTTAAACATGATTTAACGCAAGCCTTGGCTAGCCAGCGCATTCAGTTAAAAGATGATGCCCCCTGGACGCTTCAATTAAGTGACACACACTTCACCAAAAGGCGTTCTACTTCCAGTGTAACGGCACAGAGAGACCGCTTCACGGTCAGTTTCAATGTAACCTTCACACTCATCCGCAGACATGATGAGCATGATGACAGTTTTGGTCCCTTGGTAAATACGCAATATGCAAACTTTCAAGATAATGAAACACTGGTAGTCAGCAAGCACAATGAAGAATTGCAGATTCAAGAAGAGCTAAGGCAAAAAGCGGCCTACAGCATTATTCAGCAGACTCGCAACATCATCAGTCATCCTCCTACCTGCCAAGCCCATCATGAAAATCAAGCCCGAGCAACTCGCTAGCCAAGTTAAACGGCTTCACCCTATTTATTTGATCACAGGTGATGACCCCATGCTTGTCGATGAATCCTGTGATGTGATTCGAGCGGCGACCAAACAACAGGGGTTTCTTGAAAGAGAGAAACATCAAGTTGATAAAAGCTTTGACTGGTCCGCTTTTTTTGAATCGACTCAAAGCCTCTCGTTATTTGCTGAAAAGCGTGTCATTGAATTACAGCTCCTCAATAAGCCCTCTGAAAAAGGCACCCAGACACTCATGCATTATCTGGATAACCCCAACCCAGATATTATTGTGATAATTGGCGCTATGAAACTCGATGCCGCAGGGCAACGGGCAAAATGGTACAAAGCTATCGACAAGTCTGGGGTTATTGTTCCTATCTGGCCTTTGGATTTATCAGGTTTTGTCACATGGCTCAGGAAAAAAGCCCAATCAACTGGACTTACCTTTGAGGAGGATGCCTTAACCCTAATAGCGACAAGAACCGAAGGCAACTTACTGGCTGCTAAACAGGAAATCGACAAACTGTCATTAATGAGCCTTGCACAGCCTATTAGCTTAAAAGCAGCCGAAGACGCTGTCGCCACTACCAGTAAATACTCAGCCTTTACCCTGGCGGATGCCTGCCTAGAAGGGAATTTAATCCGAGCACTAACGATTTATCACAGGCTAACATCAGAAGGGGTTGAGTGGCACCTCCTTACCTGGCAACTAACCAAAGATTTAAGGACACTCTACACACTCTTATACCGCGCAAAAGAAGGCATCCCTCACCAACAGACCTTCAAACAAGAGCGGGTATTATTCACCAAACAGCCCCTGTTTACTAAAGCACTTCAGCGCTTAAGGCCTGCCAAAGTTAACCAGCTTATCAAAAAATGCGCAGAAATTGATCTAGCGATTAAAGGCCTCAGCGATGAAGATACGGCCTTAAAAATAGAGCAATTATGTATTTCTATGTGCGTCAAGTAACCTACGTTTAAAGCTTTCACTTTTAAAATCCACCGGTTTGAAAATAGTTAGGTCATCATTAGGAATGGGTTCTTTGCACTGGCGAAGCATACACGAGATCAGAGTGTCCATTGTTAAGCCTTTGAATTCACTTTTTTTCGCGTAGTGCTTATGTAGTTTTTCTAGATTAGCTTGGTCACCAGATCCTTGTATCGATATTTCGCGTATAAGAGCCAAATTACGTTTTAGCCTTTCTATCTCGAAGTCAGCTAATTTTTTCACAGCAACTGCTGGTGCCTTGAACAGATCGACCAAACCGCCGAATATCATCCCAGGCAATAGCATTCCAGTATTATCATCTTTAGCACCTGATAAACGCGTCGCCACAGAAAGGTAGTCTTCGGCAGGGTTTTCGTTTTTTAGCTGATACATACGACTTTCCATATGTTGATATTTTTGGTTAGCAGCTTTTTGACCCGGGTCTTGATCGCCATAGCCTGCCAGCACACAGGGCGTTACAATTCGTATACCATGTAACAAGAATTGATTGATTTTTGCAAACATGCTGTTACCGATATAAGAAATTAGTTAAGAAATGCTGTTAGGCAGCGCTAAAATATAGGCAACAACCTTGTAAGCAAGTTCAAGCGTGACCTCGATGACACCCCTCAACAAAAACTAACGTGAATACCAGACTTCCAATTGGCGGACGCCTGTCTAAAAGGCCTATCAAAAAAATACGCAGAGATTGATCAAGCGTTTAAAGGCCTCGGCGATGAAGATACAATCATAGAAAACGATTAACTATGGTTTTTCTTTAATTGCGTCAAGCAACATACGCTTAAAGCCGTCACCTTTATAATCTATTATGTCAATTTCTCCTTGGCCATCATCAGGAAGGGGTAGGCGTGCCCGCACAGCCATGCATCTTATTAAGAGCGTCATGGTTAAGCCTTTGAATTCTTTTTTTTCAATGTAGTATTTATGTAGACCTTCTATATTTGGTTTGTTTTGGACTGCTGGATTTAATTCACTTAACAGAGTCAAATTATAGTGCAGCTTTTGTGCTTTCAATTTTGCTGATTCATCCCTTATCGCAACAATTGGTGCTTTGAGCCCATCGACTATGCCGCCGACTATAACCGCAGGTATAGCTACTGCAAAGTCAGCAATTCTAAGATCACCACCCGAGAGAAAGGTCATCGTAGAACCATAGTCATCTAAAGGGTTTTTCTCCGCATTTTTCCCTTGCCCAAAATGGTTTCTCTTTGCTAAACGCAATCTTTCTTTATTCATATGATCCGCTCTTGCTTGAGCAGCTACTTGACCTGGGTCTTTAGCTATATCTGCACCATCATTGCCAGCCAGCACAAAGGGCGTTACAATTAGCACACCATGTAATATCAAGTGATTAACTTTTGTAAACATATTGTTACCTATTTAGCAGTAGTTAAGCAATGTTGTTAGACAGTACTAAAACATAGGCAACTAACATAACAGTAAGTTCAATCGCGATTTAAATTGCACTCGTCAAAAAATATCACGTTAAACTTCAATCTTTAGCATGACGGATACTGAACTAGGAGCCTGTCAAACCGCTTATCAGGTGGCATCAGTTTTTGTAGGGGGATAAGCGCAGCGCGATCCACCAGCCATTAAGTTTTTTTGGTGGAAGACGCTACGCTTTTCCACCCTACGGTTACCAGACAAACCTTTTGACATGATGTACTAGTACCTCAATGCACAGCGATTGTCGGGTTCAGTGGCAGAGTAAAATGCTCATAGCAAGGCAGCTGATCGAAAATAATAGTTATTCTATAGTGAGATCAAGCAACACAGCTATGGGCATTTTAAATGCCACCCAAAGGGCAGCTACAGGTTTTCCCGTGACTTTGTTGCAAGTATTTGAAAGACGCGAGTATTACTGCATACTTGCGCCTTGCCACAGAAAAACCTGTAGCTGCTGAACGGGACAATCGCTGTGCATTGGGGTACTAGAAGTTGAGCTAACCCATGCGGTATAGCTCTCTCACAGGCCAACATTAGAAGGGATGTTTTAACGCCCACTTAACTGGCGGCCAACCAGGGCCTTGAAATGGCCCCAGAAAACTGCACAGGTGCTTAAGTGTTTAATCTCAGGTAAAATACAAACCAGTCTGAGGAATAATAATGAGAAGAAAAAGACGTAACCACTCACCGAGCTTCAAAGCTAAGGTGGCGATAGCAGCGCTTAAGGGCGACAAAACTATTGCTGAATTATCGCAGCAATTTGATCTTCATGCCAACCAAATTACCGATTGGAAGAAGCAATTGCTTGAAAACAGCGATCAAATCTTTAGCAGTAAATTTGATTCAAAAGTGTTATCGGAAGGCGATCTGAAAGACCTTCATGCCAAGATAGGTCAACTGACGCTGGAGAATGATTTTTTAACCAAAGTGCTCGAACGCTAGCGCGAGCACGTCGAACAAATAGCATTACTAAAAAGCATGATTTATCGATTGTAAGGCAGTGTGAGTTATTGTCTATCAGTCGCTCAAGCTACTATTATGAGCCGCAGGGCGAATCAGAGGAAAACTTAAAGTTAATGAAGCTGATAGACCAGCTTCATTTAAAATATCCTTTTAAAGGCTCACGAAGGCTCGTTGATACACTTTGGGATGAACATGGTATTCATGCAAACAGAAAGCGTGTACAGCGCTTAATGAGACTGTTAGGCATTATTGCCCTTTACCCAAAGAAAAAAACCAGCGTGGCAAACCCGGCGCATAAAATCTATCCATACCTTTTGCGAGACCTCACGATAGATCGTCCAAACCAGGTGTGGTGTACTGATATTACGTATATCCCGATGGCTAAAGGCTTCGTGTATTTGGTTGCCATTATGGACTGGCATTCAAGAAAGATTTTGAGCTGGCAGCTATCCAATACGCTGGATACAGATTTTTGCCTTGAAACTCTGGATGATGCCATGACAAAATTTGGTAAACCTGAAATATTCAATTCTGATCAGGGCTGTCAATTTACTAGTGAGGCCTTTACTCAGAAGCTAAAAGATAACGACATAAAAATTAGCATGGATGGCAAAGGACGATGGATGGATAATGTGTTTATTGAAAGGCTTTGGCGCAGCTTGAAGTATGAGGAAGTATATCTCAAAGCGTATGAATCTGTACCAGAAGCAAGAGAAAATATTGGCGAATGGTTGTCGTTTTATAATCAAAAACGCAGACATTCAACACTTGACAGAAAAACACCCGATCAGGTTTACTTAAATCTGCCTTCGGGTTTACCAAGAGCTGCATAACGCTGTGGATTTGTGGACAAAATTGCTACGCAATTACGCTGCGCTTTGACCACAGATCCACAGTACAAAAATAATAGATGAGACATAAACCCTACTGAGATTACACTTATAAATTAAAATTTTCTGTACTACATTATGGGTCCACTATACCTCAAGGAGACTCAACACACGCTTATATAGGAAAAATAGGGATACCTCACCAACAGACCTTCAGATAAGCGCGCCTATTATTTACCAAATATCCCTTGCTTACTAACGCACTTCAACACTTAAGACCTGCCAACGTTAACCGGCTAATCAAAAAGTATGCAGAGATTGATCTCGCGATTCAAGACCTCAGCGCTGAAGATGCGGTTATAGGAATAGATTACCTATGGTTTTTAAGTTTGTCACGCAACTCGCGCTTAAAGTTGTCACTTTTAAAATCAATGGTGTCAATTTTATCTAGGCCCCCGTTATCAGGAATGGGTTTTTTTGCCTGTTCAACCATACATTCCATCAAAAGATTCCTTGTTAAGCCTTTGAATTCTGTTTTGTCAGTGTAGTATTTATGTAGCTTTTCTATGTTTCTTTGGTCGTGAGGTCCTTCTAGAGTTAGCTCGCTCAAAAGAGTCGCATTATATTTAAGCCTTTGTGCCTCCGCCTCAGCTAACTCACCTCTCAAGGCAACAACTGGAAACTTAACCAAATCGACTATAGCGCCGAATAGAGCCCCAGGAGGCCTGCATCCAATCAGTTTGTCACTAGCGTGGGCCCCAGAGTAAATCGTAGAGCAATAGCTGTCCAAAGGGTTCTTCTCCGCGTATTTCCCGCTTCCCCAAGGGTTTCTGTTTGCTAGACGAACGCTTTCATTAACCATATCATCCAGTCTTTTTTTAGCAGGGGCTTTACCTTGGCCTGTATCATCATTACCAGCCAACACACAGGGCGTCACAATTAGCATGCTATGTAATATCAATTGATTAACTTTTGTAAACATGTTCTTACCTATATATAAAAAGTAGTTAGTCAGCCCTGATAAACAGTAGAAAGCTTCATTTAAAGAGGCTTAGGGCTGGCTTGAAACGAACAATTTCGACCAGAAAGACTCTAAAAGCCTTAAATTACTGGTCGAAATGAGTTTTGGATGCTGACTACAAGCCCGTCTTCGAACAATCAAAGCAGCTTTTTTGATCTATTCGATTCATTAGATCTCAATGACCCGCTCATAGCCTTATCGAACGCATTGCCTTGGCCAGATTTAGAAAAAGGTCTTGCCGTTTATTACAGCGAAGAAGGTCGCCCAGCCAAACCCATTCGATTGATGAGCGGCTTATTAATGCTCAAGCAGCTCTTCAATTTGAGTGACGGGAATGTGGTTTCTCAGTGGAAAATGAACCCATACTTTCAATTTTTCTGCGGTGAAACCAGTTTTCAATCTTGCCTGCCTTGCCATCCAACAGACCTTGTAAAATTCAGGCAAAGAATTGGCGAGAGCGGCGTTAAACAGATTTTTGCGATGTCAGTTAAGCTGCATGGAGAGGCAGCTGAAGATGATACGGTTTTTGTTGATACGAGGGTACAGGAAAAAGCTATCACCTATCCGACCGATACAAAGCTCGCCATCAAAATCATTAATCGAGTGAATAAGCTAGCAAAAGGCTTTGGTGTCAAACAGCGGCGAACTTTTGTCAAAGAGGTAAAACAGCTTCGTATTGACTCGCGCTTCTTTGGACATGTAAAGAAACGCAAGAAGGCTAAAAAAGCCTTGAAGCGTCTGCGTACTATTGCTGACATTCTGATGAGAGAGCTTGAGCGAAAACTCCCAGAGGGTGCGGTTGCACAGCTAGCAAACGATTTTGCCATGTATCGCAAGGTACTTGCTTAACAGTCTAAGGACAAGAACAAAATTTACAGCCTTCATGAGCCTCAAGTCTACTGTGTTGCTAAAGGTAAGGCGCATAAAAAATACGAATACGGGAGCAAGGCTTCTATCGTATCGACACGCGATCATGTCATTGTTGGCGTCGCTGCACATGATACGTTCACGCATGATTCTGAAACATTACAAACTGCGTTAGATGAAGCAGAATCTGTGAGAGAGACATCCATCAAAACTGCTGTTGTTGATAAAGGCTATCAAGGTTCCAAATCTAAAGTGAAGCAGGAAGTTATTTTACCAGGCAAGCCTCTTAAGCGAGATAATGATAAACAACGAGCACGTAAACGAACGCTTTGTAAAAAACGCTCATCCATTGAGCCCGTTATCGGTCATTTGAAGCAAGACTTCAGATTGTGCAGGAACTTCCTTAAGGGCTTTATCGGCGATCAGCTTAACTTGTTGATGGCTGCTTGTGCCTGGAACTTAAAAAAGTGGATCAACGCTTTTTTTGTGCTTGTTTTTATCTGGTTACCTGATCAAAAAGCAGCCAGCAGATTGGCTGGCTTTAAGTTTATGCTTTCGATAATACTTGGCCTTAAAAAAATATAAGGCCTTTGTCAGGGCTGACTAGTTAAACAATGCTGTTAGGCAGTGCTAAAACATAGGCAACTGAGTCAGGCGTAAGTTCAACCCCCTACTTCAATGGTACTCTTTAACAAAAACTAACTAACTTAAAATAATGTAATCTATAAACCAAACATTTTCGTTTACACTACGCCTCTCTTAATGGATAACAACAATAATAAGGGGATTCTGTGCAACGCCTTGAAAACTGGTTTGCCAACCTATCCACCTCCAACCCGTTCGCATCTTTGTTAGGTAGCCTTATCGTACTGGCCATTTTGGGTTACGGCTTAACATTCACCAAATTCGATCCTGATCCCAGCATTTATTTTAGTGACGATCACGAACACTATCGCTTCTTTAAAGGCTTAGAAGACACTTACGGTCGCATTGACAGCTTGATGATGGTGATCAAGATCAAAGACAACGGTGAATTGTTTAATCAGGAAAAGCTTCAAATCATTGAAGACATGACGAATACGGCCTGGACCTTTCCTTATGTCACGCGCGTTGAATCCCTAAGTAATTACAACTACTCCCAGGCATTCGACGATGAGATGTTGGTGGATCATCTCATTGAGGATGCAGCAAACTTATCTGATGAAGACGTCGCTAACATTAAAAAGGTAGCACTAACTGACCCTGACGTCGTGAGACGCCTAGTAAGCCCAGATGGCCCTTACGCTATGGTAAGAGCCTTCGTCACACTCCCTAAGATTGATAGACAATCTGAAGAGCGTGCAGTTTCTGAAAAAGCGTACGAGCTCGCCGCCAAAATTGAGGCAGCGCACCCTGATGTCGATATTCTGTTAAGTGGCAATACCGTCAGTAACAACAACGTAACGGACATCGCCAAGAAAGACTTCGAGACTATCATCCCGCTGATGTACCTGATTATTTTCGTTATGTTAGGCGTTTTCCTAAAATCCGTCACTGCCGTCATTGCCATTGTACTTGTGACAATTCTATCAACACTAGCTGCTATGGGAGCAGCCTCATGGTTTGGCATTGTGCTTAACATGATGTCTGTCATGTGCGTGAACATTATCATTACAGTGGCCATCGCTCACTGTGTACACATTCTGGTCTACTTCTTACAGGCTTATCACCAAGGTGCAGAGAAAAGGCAAGCACTCGCTGATAGCCTAAAAATCAACTTAATGCCTATCACACTCACAAGCCTAACGACCGCACTAGGGTTTGTGAGCATGAACCTCTCTAAAATGCCTCCAGCGCATGATTTAGGCAATATCACTGCCATGGGCGTCATCATCGCCTTTGTACTTTCCTTGATGTTCTTGCCGCCTATGCTCCTTATCCTTCCCATTAAACGCCGTAAGCTTCATGATGGCGGTAAACTTAACAACATGATGAATAGCCTGGCTGAGTTTGTTATTAAGAAGCGAACCCCTTTACTGATCCTCAGCATTATCTTAAGCACAGCACTCTTAGCGCTGGCACCTATGAATGTAATGAATGACAGATTCACTGAAAACGTCAAACTGCCGAATCAATTTCGAGCAGACAACAAAGAAATGGATCAGTACTTTGGTGGCCTTTACACCATTGACTACGACTTCAGAACTAAAGGCTTTGAAGAAGGCGGTATTGCTGAACCTGAATACCTTTTGGCACTTGAGAAATTTTCAAATTGGTTACGCGCACAACCTGAAGTTCGCAGTGTGCAATCTTATTCAGACATCATTAAACGCTTGAATAAAAACATGCACGGCGATGACCCTGCCTTTTATGTTGTCCCTGAAAGCCGCGAAGAAGCTGCTCAATATCAGCTTCTTTTTGAGATGTCGCAGCCCCAAGGCTCTGATATGGATAACATTATCCGTCAAGATAAAACGGGCACCCGCTTAATTGCTTATCTGCCCAGTACTGACACAGCAGACCTCATCAACCTCCAACAACGTGCTCAAGTCTGGATTAAAGACAACATGCCCAACTACATGTATTACTCGGGTGAAGGCATTGCTGTCATGTGGGCTTACTTAGGTCAAGAGGCCATCGTTGATGGACTAAAAGGCGCGCTTTTAGCTTTATTCCTTATTTCTTTAATCTTGATGTTCGTCTTCAAATCATTCAAGTATGGCGTCATCAGTCTTATCCCTAACCTATTACCTGCCGGGGTTGGCTATGGTATTTGGGCACTGGTCAATGGCCAATTAAGTATGGGACAAATGTTAGTGCTCTCTATTACTATTGGTATTGTGGTCGATGATACCGTTCACTTCTTAAGTAAGTATCTAAGAGCTAGAAATTTAGAGCAAGCCAGTGCAATGGACGCTGTACGCTTTGCCTTTAAACAAGTAGGCCCTGCACTTTGGATTACTACTGCGGTGCTTATCTTAGGCTTCGGCATGCTGTCTATGTCTGGCTTCATCCCCAACAGCAAACTCGGAATCTTAACGGTGTTCATCATTTCTGCTGCGTTGATACTCGATTTCTTTTTACTACCCCCGCTCTTAATGCTCTTAGATAAAGCTAAGAAGCCTGTACAATCCTTAAAAGCTGCAATCTCTTAGCTCCCCAGCACGCCTTTTTACTGTCTTTCTCTAACATAGATTCCCGCCTTCGCGGGGAATCCATATGCTAAAGACAGTTCACCCATCAATCGGTTTGATAGGATGTAAACGCCACTCATGCAGTTTGACTCAGGCCTCGCTGATAATTTCTCTAACTTCAGTGCAACTAATTGAAAACGAAAGCCTCAAATTAAATACACCATGTATAAAAATATTTCTCAGAAAACACTCGTTTTCAGGTAACGATATCAAGGCCAGAAACGCATGAGCTAATATTTTCATGCTCAACAGATATACCCCATGGAGAACAACTAGCCCTCAATGAGCCGTTATCCATCAACCCCAACTAGCAAAAAAAACGGCAATGCTTTCTCTATCTTTGAGCAATCTAGGAAGAGACTGAATGATAAGTAACGCCAAAGCTTCAAGCCGACACACACAATATAAGGATGAGCTTTCCACTGTAGGCGATCGGCAACCTAACAAAATCATACTGTTTATGCTAAGCTTTATTACCTTATCGACTATCAGATATCCTCTCAATTATCGTGGCTTTGGCTACAACCTTTTACCCAAAGCACTTTCTGATAGCTTTAGAAGACCTGCTCTATCCAAGGATTTATCTATGGTTTTATCAATTTTTATTACGCTGATTATTGCTGCTTTCTTTAGCATCATAACAATATTTTTACTTACTCAACTTCCAGATCCAATAAACTTTATGAGTCTCCAGGGTCTGTCCATCATCTTTCTTGGTTTTTTATTAGCCTGTATTGCGACGGCTATTGCTAACTACAAACTCTTTTTAACCAAGCACGGACACATAGAGCCCAAACGAAAAGGCTTAAAGGCCGAGGGAGTAGTCAAATGGTTTAATATTAACAAGGGATATGGATTTATCACCCAGGAAAATGGTGAAGATATTTTTGTCCATTATCGTTCAATTCAGGGTCATGGACGCAAAAAGTTAATGGAAGGACAACGAGTATCCTATCGCGTAGTCGATAGTGACCGAGGACTGCAAGCCGATGATGTGGAAGTCCTCGATTAAACTGACCTCCTATAGCACCATTAATAATGGGGCGGCGGGACAGTACCCTCACTGCCTGAGTCCTGCATAGCATGGAGCTGTTTCAACTCACGCTGCACAAGATTCAATTGATTCTTTAGTGCTGCGATATCTTGCTGATGTTCAGCCAACATATCACTTAACGTATCAATGGTATCCTCTTGAAACGCAATTTGCGTTTCAAGCCGAGCAATTTGCTCTTGGGTAACATTTGTCATAAAAATATCCGAATGATGTCAAGCCAATTGCAAAGTAATCTTGGAATGGGAAGATTGAGCGGTCTCAACAAGTAGCAGCCGTGTTTTGTAAACAGCGCTGCGCCTATCCGCCCTATTTTGTGAAAGGCTGTATTAATCTGCTAAAGGCTTACCCACAACAATCTTATAAAAGCCATCTGCATTTTCTGGATAGCCGGCAAACTCTAGCGTGTTTTTGATCATTGGATTAGCCGAAGGTTTAGGTTTCACCGTCGCATCCACATAATAATCAAAGCTTGTTGTGAACTGCGCGTTGCCAGACAACTCTACCACAGCATCAACATCCGTTAGACGAATATTAGCCACTGCCTCATTAGGCACCAAACCAAGATCTGCCGCAAAGGTGCCTAAATCAACTTTTTGCCCAGTATTAATACTCAACGACTCAACAATCACACGACCTTTTAATGCTGTAGGCTTCATTGATTCATTTTCAAATTCTTGAATATCTAAATCAATCATGCCGTCAACCTTGATAGGTAAAGATAAATAAGGCTGAATAAACGCAGTGTCGACTCGCCCTTTCATATTGGACAGCTTGATATCCTGATCTAACAAATCAAATTGAACATGCCCCTGAAGGTAGCGAAAATCATCTTTGATATGAAGGTTTGCATCAAATTCACCCAAAAAAAGTTTCATGGGTGAAATGGACCAGCTAACGTTCTCCAAGCTTAGCGCAGGTACAATACTGGTTACCCTAAAACTACCCTGTCCATCCCAGAGCGTCCCTTGCAATCTAGAGGGCTTGATACCGCCTAACTGACCAGCCAAATGATTAATCACAAGGGCAGCAGGTACCTTGTTAATGACAAGTACTAAAAACCAGAGTACGCCACCAATAATTAACAGGGTTAGTTGTTTCTTATTCATCATCTATTTTGAAAACTTCATTCGTGCATTAACCAAGCCTTCAACCTTTGCTGAATTTAATGAAACAGATTGGACATTGACACCGCCATCCTGCTCCATTCGGCTAACATATTGCATTAATGCTGAAAAAGGCACTTCCTCAAACCAGATTTGCGCCTCACTATCACCGCTGGGCTGAAAACGCGTCGAGCGGATCCCACTTCGTGCTGCGGCAAGCTCCGAAATTTGAATGAGGCTCTTGCCTCGCATTTGCCTTGCAACACCTCCACCTGAGCTTGACTTAATGGTGGTAACCGCATCTGAGACCCACTGATGGGTTTCAAGGGCATTGCTGAGCTTTTTCTCCGCAGCCACTTTGCCATCATGCGCACTTAAGAGCACCTGAACAAAAATATAAATAACGAGTGCGAGCACGCCCAGCATAAGAATTTTCTGCTCACGCGCAGCTAGACTGTCAAACCAAGCCTTCATGATTTAGCTCCAATTCTAAGCCTTACGCGCAGCTTGTCTTCTTGCTGACTGCTGTTTTGAATCTCTGGCGTAAGCTTGGTTTTTTTCAGGGCATCCATGATAGCTTCAAGCTCAGTAAAATCTTTGACCACCATATCAAGGCGCAGCTCGGATTTACCCTTATCGTAATTCATCGAATTAATGTCAGTATTGTACTGGGCAAAAGTAGGTACAAGCTGACTCACCAGCATGGAAAATCTTACGCCACCTTGCTCTTCAGAATTTTTTAGAATCTGATTTAGCTGCCTTTTCGGGTCTACCATGACACCACGAGGGACAACCTGCCTAAAAAGCGCCGTAGTCTTTTTGCGTACATCCTGATATTCAGATTGATAGGCATTGGATTGCATCCAAGAGAGACCGATATCAAAACAATACAAACAAGCAAGCCCTGCTATTACCCAGCGCCAGGGTTTCACGCGCTCAAGGATGTTTTCGCTCGTTGCATACTGACCGGTTAAAAGATTCCATTTCTTAGCCTGTTTGAGCGATGCTTGCAGATGCTTGCCATAATCCTCTTGCTTCACGTCAATAAGATTTCGAATAACCTCAGGCAATAGACTCAAAACAGCTGGCGCATCAGTTTCTGAAAAAGTGATGAGCTCAATGGAATTCGGTAGTGTTGAAAACCCCTCTGTCAGCAAGGCAAGCAACTGAGGTAGATTGTCCTGATCAATGGCATACAGGCCGTCTTTTGTCTTTAATAGGCTTTCATCATTCTGACAAACCATGACCCAATCAGCCTCTGTTTGCGGTATAAAATGAAAGGATGACAAACAGTGGCTAGGCGTAACCTGATTGTCTTTCAGCTCAGCCAGTGAGTTCTGGAGAGCTTGCCTCTCTACTGCAACCACGCCCAATGTTAAATCTTCTACTTTATGCGTCACAAGATGGAGCTGATCAATTTCTGTCGCAACGTCTTCCTCCAACATAAAAGGCACTGCCTGTTGAATGTGACGTTTTTCTTTAGCGGTGAAGGAAAATTGCCTATAAATCGTTGATAGCGCAGACTGAATCATTACCCAATGCGCAGGGGTTTCTTCTGCTGCATAAAACCTAGCAAAATCTTCCATTGAGCCTGTAAAATATTCAGACGTAATCGCCTCATCCGAGGTCTTTAACCACTCAACGCCGTCTGCTGTTTGGCGAAAAAAAACATTCATGAGTTCGTCTATCGCTTGGGTTCTATCTCAATTACTTGTTAATTCTAGTCTAAAACGACTTTTACTTCTCTAAACCAGACCATCTTGTTCTTAAGGGATTCCCGCCTTCACGGGAATGACAACTCGAGCTATTGCAGATTTCTGCGTCATTCCCGCGAAGGCGGGAATCCATACCAGACAAATGCAGTGAGTGCGAGTACTCTATTTTTGTAAGCTAAATTAGGTTTCCCTAACCTGCCTTACAAGTCATCAACACTTCGGTAAAGTATCTTTATATCATCCGTTTGCCTGTCAAGCACACTAAAATAGCGTTGCGTTAAGCCATCAAGCTCAGCCTGCGCACTTAACAAAAAAAAGTCACTGTGTAGGACAAGCGGGGCACCCGGCCAAAAACCCAAATAACTCAAACTGGTGATGGCTTGATTCCAGCTAGTAAATCCCTTCTTTTGTAATTCGACGAATGGTTCGAGTTGAACTGCCGCAATAGGTTCAGGTGCTTGAAAAAAATTGCCCTGTTTTACAGCCTTAAATTGGTCAACATCCTGTTGATTCATGATAACACTTCGTAATAAAGGCAGGCTTGCCGTATTGATATTGATGGAAGACTTACCATTTCGAGGCCATACGGTCAGGTCATCTTTCATTCGACTATAAAGTTCAACAGGCATGTTACAAATTAAGCGTAGCTCACTGACACTCATAAAAGGCTGATTAGGCGTTTTATGCGGCTTACGTTTTTCAATGCCAGCATAAGCATCATCCTCACAATAGCTAAAGTTGGCATTTGTATCCGGGTCAACCCAATCCAACACGGCACGCGTAATATTGACAGCCTCTTCATAAGTCACAGCAAATTCATCATCATTGTAACTTTGTAATAACCGGATAAAGATACCCTGCTCAGCTGTAAAGGGGACAGATTTCCTACCTTGAAGACTCTGATGTTTTGCCGCTAAGAGATTTAAATTGAATTTACTCTGTAAATCTGTGAGTTTTCCTCCATAGGACCCTCCCTCAATCAAAAAAGGCGGCACCGTTTGCGCCCATACTTCCTCTAGGTGATCAAACCGGTTAGCTTGTGTTGCATCCAGCTGTAAGTCTGCCATGAGCGCTTTCTTCGCAATCATTTCCGTGGCACGTAAATAGCTATAGGCTTGAGACGCTTTTAATTGATTAGATAAACGCTTCAACATAAATTGGTGGCGTAAGGTTGCAGTTGCAGCGATAGCTGCCACCAAACTAATAATCAACAAAGCTACCACTAAAGCAGCACCGCACTGACTGGATTGTCTCAGCTTGCTCGACATCAGCTATCCCCAGCTGTAAGTTCAAAGACCCGCTTCAATTTACCCCAGCCCTTGACCTGAAACTCAATTTCAACAGATAAAGGCAGCTTTGTAGACGCAGGCTGAGGAATTAATTGACCTTGTGCATTGTATTGTGGCTGCTGAGGCTTCTGATCAGAAGGCCATTGGGTCACCCACTCCCAAGGTTTAGTTTTGCGTTGCGGCGTTTGTCTTTGGGGCTGAGGTGCTGGCTTTTGCTGCCCAGAGCCTTTAGTTGGAGCAGGCTGCCGTTTATCTTCCAGCAACCGCAAACTAAACTCTGTTACACCTTCCAACAGTACAACTTCATCAACTTGAGTGTCTTCGTATCGATCGACTGCACGCCAGGTTTTGCGAATCAATTTTTCATCGTCAAGGTGATAGGCTACACGTTGCAAGTGACTACGCTGAAAATTTTGTGGAGCAGGATTTCCCCAACCACCACGGGTAAATTCAAGCATTGGGTTAGCATTCTTATTATAAAAGAATGCATGTTTGAACCCAGTACTTTTAGGGTCGCGTATTTTACGCGGTACAATTTGCCTGAAGTCTTTATCAAACACCGTAAAAAACAAGCCCATCTTTTTAATTTTATCTTCTTGCTTTTCCTGGCTATCAACAATATTTAGAACACTGTCCATCGCTTGATAAGCAATAACTGACACAATGACGGTAATAGCCATTGCCAGTAAGACTTCAATCAACGTGAAGCCCTGATGTCCTTTCACCTTAGAAGGTGAAGCGAGGCTAACTGCCTTTCTTTTCATGTCGCTTCACCGGGTATTCGTCTATTTTAGGACGCTGGATGGCTTCTTTTTGCTGCTTCTTAAAAAGCCCACCGTAAAAAGTCACCAAAGGCTTCTCTTCAGTCGTATTCACATCTTGGTCGTCAGATTTCAGCCACACTTTAATTTCAACGGCAAACACATCTTTTAAGGCTTCTTGAGGGTATTCTTTAAAGTCAGTCTCGTAATACCATTTTCTGGAAGCGAGTTCTTGTGTGCCGTCTTCAGGCCTCGGCACTTCACCTGATAATCCGTTACGAATAAGCAGTTCTGTCATCATATTTTCCGCAATAAGCTGAGCTTCCAACTTATCGCGAAGATAGGTCACACTATCAATTTGTTTTAACAAACTTAAAATAAATGCAGGTAAAGCTACGCCAATGATAGCGACAGCTACCATCACTTCGACCAGGGTGAAGCCCTGCTCTGACCGAGTGCAGCTCATAGGGCGCCCTTGCATCAGCGTTCTTCCTCATCAAAAGGCGTTTTGACAGACAGCTGACCCAAAATCGTTGCCGACACTTCATAGACTTGCTCAGGCTTTTCGGCATTATTCATTTTGATGACAAACTTTTGTGTTTCGCCGCTAGAAAAGAATATCACATCAGGGTAAATCGATTTCTCTTCAGATCCCTTTATGCCTTTTTGCTGTTTTTTCACTTTCTTTTGCGTATTCAGTACATCGCCTTCTTGGGTACCACCTATAGTCAAGACCTCATCTTCAATTTCAACCATCAGTTCTGTACCTGGTGGAAATTGAATTTTCTTAAAATCTTTATCATCAAGAGCCAGCCACTTTTGTGCCGTTTCATCTAGCTGATAAAACAGAATGACATAACGCATCTCTTCTAGGTCAATTTCATTTTCAACATCAAAACGAATGCCTATTTGCTTTTTGAACAGCACAGCCTCTTCGGCTGCATAGCCTAATGTATTACGTAATGTCTTTGAGAACTTGTCCAGATTTTCACTCTGAAAGCCCTTGCCGATTGAGATAATGGTCACCGAGGCTGCCAAACCAACGATGACCAGCACCAGCAAGAGCTCTAGCAAGGTAAAGCCTTTTTGAGGGCGAGGGAGCGCTTGCATGAAAGGATTAATCCGTTATTTTTGCTCGTCAGCTGACATCCAGTTACCAATGAGCGTTTCTTCACCTTGCCCATCAGCGCCTAATGAATAGATATCGAAGTCACCATGATCCCCTGGCGCTAGGTAGATATAATCATTACCCCATGGATCTTTCGGCAACTTTTCCATATAACCACCTGACTTGAAGTTCTTTGGGGTAGGGGCAATACTTGACTCTTCGACAAGTGCAATCAAGCCTTGTTCAGTTGAGGGATAGACATAGTTGTCTAACTTATACAGTTTCAATGCCGTTTCGATATTAGCAAAATCAGCCAGCACTTTCTTTTTACGTGCATCTTCGGCTGTACCTAAAATACGTGGACCAATAATAGAGGCAAGTAAGCCAATAATGACTAACACCACCATGATTTCGATCAAACTAAACCCTTTTTGACGTAAGGAAACGTTTCTCATGCGTTACTCCAACTTAGCAATGTATGTAATTAAACGAGGGTATTCATATCCATAATAGGCAGCAAGATTGCCATCACAATCACCATGACAATGGAGCTCATCAAAACAATCATCATAGGCTCAAGAACACTGACCAAGGAGGTCAGTGTCATTTCGAGTTCGCGCTCCTGATTTTGTGCAACCTTAGCCAGCATGGTTTCAAGCTCACCACTCGCTTCGCCGCTCGCAACCATGTGTACAAATAAAGGCGGAAAAGCACCTGTCTTTTCTAATGCCTTACCAAAACTTCCACCCTCTTGAACACTAACGGCAACTTCTTGGCAAAGTTCTTTTAGCACAGGGTTTTCAAGTACAGCAGTTGCAATACGTATCGCTTGTAACAAAGGAACTCCGCTCGCTACAAGCATACTCAAGGTACTGGAAAAACGTGCCGTTTCTGACGCTCGTACGATTTTTGAAACCAGAGGCAGCTTAAGCTTCAGCTGGCCCAATTTTTTCTGCCTTGAAGGGGTTTGCATAAACGTATGAAGGCCAATACCTGCTACAACAACCCCAATAAACGTCATCAACCCATGAGCAATGAGATAATCACTTGTCCAGATAAGCCCTCGTGTCAGGGCAGGCAACTCAGCACCACGAGAATTAAAGACCTTCACCAAATCGGGTACTACCCCAACCATCAGTCCTGTAATCACTGCCAACGCAACAACCATCAGGATGATAGGATAAATCATTGCCGATTTGACTTTCTGCTGAATGTACTGACTGCTTTCGGTATGATCCGCTAATCGTTCGAGTACTACACCTAAAAAACCAGCCTGCTCACCCGCATTCACCATTGCCCTAAACATAGTATCAAAGACTTTAGGGTAATCGCCTAATGCATAAGCTAACGAATGGCCTTCTAAGACTTTGGTACGGACATCCAAAACCATGGCTTTATGTTTGGGCTTTTCAGTCTGTTGCGCCACCGCTTGCAAAGATTCGTCCAATGGCAAGCCTGATTGAATCAAGGTAGCAAGCTGACGAGTAAAGAGTGCCAACTCAGGTGTCTTCATCGTCACCCGATTAACATTCAGCGAACTCAGGAAAGATTGACCTTCACTCTTTTCCGAGACTTGCCTTTTCTCGCGGGCGGGCTTGACGTCAATAGGCCTTAAATTTTTCTCTCGCAGAAGCAGGCGAACATGACGCATCGAATCGCCTTCGACAATGCCCTTAACCTTTTTTCCTGCGCCATCAAGCGCTTGATAACTAAACGCTGCCATGGGTTATTCCGTTGTTACCCGAAGGACTTCTTCAAGGGTCGTAAAGCCTGCCAATACCTGTTTGAAGCCATTATCACGGATCGATAGCGATTGCGTGTGAGCATACGCCAGCATTTTTTGTTCAGGCTCTCGATCATGAACCATTTTTCTTAAGCGTTCATCGATCTCGATAAATTCGTAGATACCTAATCGGCCGCGATAGCCTTGGTTTTTGCATTTTTCGCAGCCTGTGGCTTTATAAATTGTCGCATCTTTAGCTTCGCTAACACTTAAACCTAAAAGCTCGCGCTCGCTATCACCAATAGACATCGGCTCTTTACAGTGTTCACACAAGGTTCTAACGAGGCGCTGTGCCATAACAGCCATCAGTGATGAAGATAATAAGAAAGGTTCAATGCCCATATCCGCTAAACGCGTGACAGCACCAATTGCTGTATTGGTATGCAAGGTAGATATTACCAAGTGACCGGTTAAACTCGCTTGCACCGCAATCTCTGCGGTTTCCAAATCACGGATTTCACCGATCATCACCACATCTGGGTCTTGACGTAAAATAGCGCGCAAACCTTTGGCGAAGGTCATGCCTACTTTTGAGCTTACCTGGGTTTGACCAATGCCTTTCAACACATATTCAACAGGGTCTTCAATGGTCAAGATATTGCGTGAAGGCTCATTGATATGCGTTAAGCCTGCATAAAGCGTGGTCGTTTTACCTGACCCGGTTGGTCCTGTGACCAGAATGATGCCGTGCGGTTGTGCCAACACTTTTTTGTAGCTTAAGAGTGTTTGCTCACTCATACGTAGCTGCGAAAGCTCTAAAGCGCCTGCATCTTTATCGAGTAGACGCAGTACGATTCGCTCACCGTGGGCAACAGGGTTAGTCGACATACGAATATCAATAGCATGGCCTGCAATACGCACGGATATACGACCATCTTGAGGAATACGTTTCTCGGCAATATCGAGTTTTGCCATGACCTTCATGCGCGACACTAAAAGAGGTGCTAGCATACGCTTCGGCCTAAGCACTTCATAAAGTGCGCCATCGACACGAAAACGCACCACTAAGTCATCTTCAAAGGTTTCGATGTGAATATCAGATGCGCCTTCGCGAACTGCCTGAGACAAGATCGCATTAATAAGACGAATAACAGGGGCATCATCCTCTGCATCCATCAAATCGCCCATTTCTTCAATTTCATCGGCAAGGCGACCGATATCCAGATCAGCCCCCATGTCTTCAGCTGCTTGCACCGCTTCATCCGCAGAACGCTGATAAGCCGTCGATAATCGCTTTTGAAACTCAGCATCATCTAAATGAATGAGCTTTAAAGGCGTTTTAGCAAAGCGCCTGACTTCACACAATGCTTGAGGCGTTAGCCCCTCTTTGTAGTAAGCAGTACATGTTTCGTCATGATGAACAATAAAAATGCCGCTATTGGATGCAAAAGGGTAAGGGAGTTCTTCTGCCCCCGTCTCAATCGTGCTCTCTTCAGTTGACTCAGTTTCAGACAATGTCACTGAACCACTATCAGCCGGCTGCTTGTCATCTGGCAAGGCTTGCAGATCCTGTATATTAGCCATGATTCAGCCTTAGATCCCTTCAATATCAGCGTTTGGCACCATACGACCTGACTGGCTATCTTCTAATTCACGCAGTTGCTCTTCCCAATCCGGTAATACAGGAATGCGCTCTTTCGGAAAGAAGTCCAAGCCTTGATCGTATTGCAACTGCTGCTGCCCTTGCATCCGGACGTATTTTTTACGAGATAGATTGGCAACACTTGCAGGGTCTTTCATGACAGATGGCCTAATAAAAACAACCAAATTAGTCTTACGAGAAATACTCGTGGTGCTTTTAAAGAGATGTCCCATCACGGGGATATCACCTAATAGTGGGACTTTTTTAACCACTTCTTCCGCTTTATCTTGAATCAAGCCACCCAAGACCACAATCTCACCGTCGTTCACTCGTACTGAGGTATTGATCTTACGCTCAGTGGTGACAAGCTGCGATGGATCAACTGTGCCTGTCGTACTATCAGGCGCCTCTGAAGCTTCCTGACTAATTTCGAGCGTAATTTCACCGGAGTTATTCACATGAGGCGTCACTTTAAGCGTGATACCTACATCGTTACGCTCAATGGTCTGAAAGGGATTACCTGGATTTGACCCTGTACCTGTTGAAGTATAACTCCCCGTCACAAACGGCACTTGTTTACCCACTACAATAGACGCTTCCTTGTTATCGAGTGTCATAATACTCGGCGTTGATAGGATATTGGAATTACCGTTGTTCTCAATGGCCGTTAAAATAGCACCGAAAGAATTACCATCAGGTTTGTAATCAAACACGCCGACAGACCCCCCAATAATCCCCGCCAAACCAGAGATTAAACCTTTAGCCTGATCATCTGCATTGGTCGTCAAGGCGCCGCCAAGCTTTGAAATATTACCGGATACGTTAGAGCTACCTATGCCACTATCTTTTCCAGCAAAAAGAAAATCCAGACCTAGAGCCTTGTCGTCGGCTAGACTGATTTCTGCGATAATAGCCTCAACCATAACCATTTGGCGCGGCAGATCGAGTTGATTAATCAAGGTAGCCAAGCCTTCCATAATATCAGGCTGAGCTGTCACGATCAGCGCATTCGAGGCTTCATCCGCCTCTATGCTGGCAGATTTTTGAGACGCTGACTTGGTCTTCAGATCAACCGTCATTTTTGCCATGTTTTGCGACACTTTAGATAAAATAGGCGCTAACTCTTTGGCTTTAGCATGGCGCAGCCTGAAAACTTGCGCATTGCCACGCGACGCTAACTGCACATCGAGGCCTCGAATAATACGCTTGATACGATCTCTTGCCTGAAGCGTACCGTTGAGAATCACACTATTACTTCTATCATCAGAAACCAGTTCTACCCCTTCTTCCACAGGCTGGTTCTTTGCGCCGCCTGTTGGTTTATTAATCTGAGTCACCATTTTGACGATTTCATCGGCAGAGGCATGCTTGAGCTTAACGATTTCCACATCTTTGTGGGGAGAATGATCAAGGTTCTTAATAATCTTGACTATCTTCGCTACATTTTGCGCATTGTCGGTCACGATAATGCTATTGGTGTCTGTATAAGCTGCCATGTGCCCCTGCTGGGGAATGAGCGGACGAAGGACAGGAATCAATTTTGACGCATTGACGTTTTTAAGCGGAATAATCTGTGTAACATACTCAGGATTGTCTACCGTGGCAGAGCCCTTGACCACAGGTATGGCACTCGTACGGGCATTTTTCTGCGGGATGATACGCAGCACATTGGCATCGTCTGTCTCAACCGCCGCAAAGCCATGCACTTCCAAAATATTTAGGAAAATACTATAAAGCTCTCTCTCATCCACTTCTTCACTGGAAATGACTTCGATATTGGCTTTGACCTTAGGGTCTATTATGACGGTTTTACCGGTAATATCTGCAACAAATTTAATCAGCTCTTTAATATCAGCATCTTTAAAATTCAGCGTATAGGTCACCTCTTTATTTTCTTGAGGTTCCATTGCAGCTATATTACTTGACGTATCCAGTGCTGCTATCCTTGGCTCTACAGACATAGAATCAGCAAATACTGAGGCCTGCGTTACCAACAAACAGCCAATCAGTAAACGTCTTTTCACACTAACCATAGTCACAAAAATAGTCCCATAAACGTGCTTAGCACATAAATCTAATTAGGCAAACTCACTTGGATCGACAAGTGACTGCTGCCTCGTTTCACATCAAAAGTCGCTTCAGTTAACGAACTTAAATTTTGAAATAACTGCATAGCACTTTGTTGATCAGAAAGACTAATGCCATTGACAGCAGTAATAATGTCACCCGACTTTAATCCTAGTTCAGCAAACTGCTTACGGTGACTGCCGGGTCTAACTCGATAGCCCACGACCTGCCCTGTTTGATCCGTCGCCAATGATACACGAATGACATTCGCCATCGACATAGGGTCTGTCAATAATTGCTTCTTGTAGCCTGCCATCAATTCAGTCACGCGTTTGTCTCTTCGCTTATCAAGCACCTTATTTTTTTTGTTCGTTGCCGTCCTTACATTGGTCTTGACTGGCAGCTTGCCATCCGCATCAAAAAGTTTGAGTGATTCAAAGGTGCCGCGATTATTGATAATGACGCGATCAATGAGTACCTTGGCTAAAAATATATCATTACCAACGGGAATCGCCTGACCGACTTTAATCAGGGAGGTTTCCCCTGAATATTGCATGATGGCAAAGCCTTCTTTGGGGTCAGAAGCATTAATCACCCCCACAAGACGGATATTAAGATTCGTGGCACTGGCATTTTCATCAATGTTATCCGTGACGGCATCGAGAACGGTTTCGGTTTCATCATCTGTCGCAGCAGGCTCCTCGCCAAACAATTGCCAACTAGCGACTTGATCATAGTGAATACGAGGCTGCTGAGCTGAATGCTTAGCTATCTGGCGCGATGCATCATGCGCAGCCGTACCTAAAGCTTGTTCCTTTGGAGAAAAGAAAAACCAGAAATTATTACCCAGCAAGGTAATAAGAAGAAATACAATACCGACCATTGACAAGGTTCGGAATTTTTCTTGAGGAATACGACGCAGAGCGTCAACCAGTGACGCCGTCATGGCTGACATTTTTGCCGTAAACGGAGTGGACACAAAAAAAACCTCAAGCGATTATACAATTTAATGTGAAAACGTTATTCCTTTAGTTTACACGTTTTTTTAAAAATGTATCAGCTCTAAGGTCATTAAACGCCTAAAGAAGAAGAATTAATGTGCTTATAGCGCCCTATCAGGGGCTCACAAGATTAATCATCACTCCGGCGGCTACAGCAGAACCAATTACACCGGCAACATTCGGTCCCATTGCATGCATCATCAGAAAATTGTGTGGATTAGATTCTAATCCCACCTTATTCGATACCCTTGCAGCCATAGGCACAGCAGAAACACCGGCAGAGCCAATCAGAGGATTGACTTTGGAAGTCGATAAAAAGTTCATTATTTTTGCCATTAATATGCCAGCGGCTGTACCAATACTGAATGCAACAATACCTAGTAGCAAAATACCCAAGGTATTCATATCGAGGAATTTATCAGCGCTCAACTTAGACCCTACGGACAACCCTAAGAAAATTGTCGTAATATTAATAAGCGCATTTTGGGCAGTATCGCTTAGGCGGTCTACCACACCGCATTCCTTCAACAGGTTGCCAAAGCAGAACATACCAAGTAAGGGCGCTGCATCAGGCAGAAACATGGCAACAAGCAATAGCAAAGACACAGGAAAAAGAATCTTTTCAAGCTTGCTAACGGTGCGAAGCTGTACCATCTCAATCTGACGCTCTTTCTCAGTGGTTAATAGCTTCATGATCGGCGGCTGAATCAATGGCACTAGCGCCATATAAGAATAGGCCGCCACCGCAATAGCACCCAACAACTTAGGCGACAACATGCTAGCCACATAGATAGCGGTTGGGCCATCCGCACCACCAATAATACCAATGGCAGCAGCATCAGCGATCGAGAAGTCCATCCAGCCAAGTGCCGTCAAGCCCACAGCACCCAAAACAGTGGCAAAAATACCAAACTGCGCCGCAGCACCTAAAAAGAGTGTTTTAGGGTTCGCGAGCAGTGGGCCGAAATCCGTCATCGCACCAACGCCCATAAAAATAACCAAAGGTGCCACACCGCTAGCAATCGCCACACTGTAAAAGTTATACAGCATGCCATTACTAAAGCCTGCATCACCAGCAAACTGTTCAGCCTTCACATGTTCAGCCATTGAGGCGTTATGATAAGCTACCATCAAATCTTTAGTGGATTCATAAGTACCACCCAGTAATTGGGTCAAAGATTCAATGACACCTGCATCACCTGCATAAAGTGCATTCTCTACCGCTGAAAAAGCAAGCCCTGCGCCCGGTATATTGGCCATGATGCCACCAAAGCCAATCGGCACCAGCAGCAAAGGCTCAAAGCCCTTTTTAATAGCTAAGTACAAAAGCCCGAGACAGACAGCCATCATGGTGGCCTGCCCCCAATCGAGCTGAGCAACGCCTGAACTAAGCCAAAGGTTCGTTAAATGTTCCATAAAGTCCCCTTAAGCTAACGCAACCAACTGGTCACCAACAGCAACTTGATCACCTTCACGTACTGACACTGACTGCACGACACCTGCGTGTTGAGAGCGCACTTCAGTTTCCATTTTCATAGCTTCAAGCACGATCACAACATCACCTGCCTGGACTGTATCACCTGGCTTCACCACAACATTGAAAATGTTGCCGGCTAAAGGCGCATCGATCCATTTCACTTCACCTGAGGATGCAGGTGCAGCAGCTGGCGCGGAAGCTTGCGCAGGCGCCGAACCTACTTGACCAACTGTACTGATGTCACCGCCGTCTTCCACTTGCACAACGTACTGAGTGCCTTCAACGGTTACCGTGTAAGTACCCTCACCTTTCCCATCACCTGCGGCTGTCGGCGCAGGCTCAAAAGCATCAGGATTATGACGACTTTTGAGGAATTTAAGCCCAACCTGAGGAAATAAAGCATAGGTCAATACGTCATCAATTTGACGCGCTCCTTCTGACAACTGAATACCTTGTGCCTTGACTTTTTCTAACAGGTCTTTTTCAAGAACAGCTAATTCATCTTCAAGTAAGTCAGCAGGACGACAAGTAATAGCTTCTTTACCTTCAAGCACTTTGGCTTGCAACTCAGCATTCATAGGCGCAGGCGTTGCGCCATACTCACCTTTGAGCACACCAGAAGTTTCTTTTGAAATTGACTTATAACGCTCACCTGTTAAGACATTTAATACAGCTTGCGTACCGACAATTTGTGACGTTGGCGTGACTAGAGGAATAAAACCCAAATCTTCACGTACACGCGGAATCTCTTCGAGTACGGCATCAAATTTATCGGCAGCACCTTGTTCTTTCAGCTGGTTTTCCATATTGGTCAACATGCCGCCAGGCACTTGCGCCAATAAAATACGAGAATCAACACCACGTAAGGAACCTTCAAATTGACTGTATTTTTTACGCACTTCACGGAAATAGTTAGCTATTTCTTCCAGCTGTGAAAGGTCAAGGCCTGTATCGCGATCCGTGCCTTCTAAAATCGCCACCAATGATTCGGTGGGGGAGTGTCCATAGGTCATGCTCATAGAAGAAATAGCGGTATCCACATTATCAATACCCGCCTCAATAGCTTTTAATGCAGTGGCTGTCGACAGTCCTGTGGTCGCATGGCTTTGCATATGAATAGGAATAGAGACCGTTTCTTTTAACTGGCTAACTAAATCATAAGCCACATAGGGTTTTAACAAACCAGCCATGTCTTTAATGCAAATCGAGTCAGCGCCTAATTCTTCCAGGTCCTTCGCCATCTTGAGCCACATATCCATCGTGTGAACAGGGCTTACCGTATAAGACAGCGTACCTTGTGCGTGCTTACCAACAGCCTTCACTGCCTTAATAGCCGTCTTAAGGTTACGCATATCATTCATCGCATCAAACACACGGAAAACATCCACGCCGTTAATCGCCGCACGCTCAACAAATTTCGCCACCACATCATCGGCATAGTGGCGATAGCCTAAAATATTTTGCCCACGAAATAACATCTGCATCGGTGTATTCGGCATGGCTTTTTTTAGCTCCCGAATACGCTCCCAAGGATCTTCGCCCAGATAGCGGATACAGGCATCGAACGTTGCCCCACCCCATGTTTCCAAAGACCAGAAACCAACTTGATCAAGCTTTTCTGCAATCGGCAACATATCATCAAGGCGCATGCGGGTTGCGAAAAGAGACTGATGCGCATCACGAAGAACAACGTCCGTAATGCCAAGCGGCTTTTTGGATTGAGTCATGACAGATTCCTTTATTATATAAAAGCAGTTTGCCGGCATTTGGGGCAGTTAGAGGTTAGCGCGATGTTGCTGGATAGCAGCTTTGATAACAGCCATACGCTTGGCATCAATAGCTTGTGGCTGAGATACAGGCTGGACGGGAGAAGAAGAGACTGATTGTAACTCGACAGCTGGTACAATTCGCTTTACTATGGCCGACATACTCAGGGTCACCAAAACAAGCACTGCCAAAAACACAAACACGGTGCCCATGCCAAATACCATCAACGAAACACCTTGCTGAAGTAATTCATTCTGCATGCACAACACCCTTTTCTTATACCGAATTGTTTGGACTGTTAGAAAGAGTGCGTACTCTACCAGATTTCTTTAGGTAAGCAATTCTTACTGAGCAAATATTCACCGTTTTATGAAAAATGCACCACACAGTATTATACTTGCACCAATGGAGGGCGTCTTAGATCACAGGTTACGCCACCTGCTGACAGCCATCGGCGGCATTGATCGATGCGTTACTGAATTTATACGTGTTACCCATAATCTAGTTCCCAATAAAGTCATCACGAGAATCTACCCAGAACACCAAAACAACAGCCTAACTTTAAATAACACCATGGTTACACCGCAACTATTGGGCGACAACAGTGCCAAGCTTGCAGAAAACGCACTCAAATTGTGCGATCTTGGGGCCCCTCAGATTGACTTGAATTTTGGCTGTCCAGCCAAAACGGTAAATAACTCTGGCGGCGGCTCGATTTTGCTCAAAGAACCTGAGCGTATTTATGACATTGTTCGAACGATCAAACAGGCATTGCCTAGTCACATCACGCTCAGCGCCAAGATGCGTTTAGGCTTCACTGACAAGGCACTAGCCATTGACAATGCACAAGCCATGGAAGCAGGCGGTGCCACTGAACTTGTCGTTCACGCCAGAACAAAAAAAGAAGGGTACAAACCACCAGCACACTATGAATACATCGCCAAAATCAACGCAGCGACCCGCATTAAAATCATCGCCAATGGTGAGATGTGGACACTCAGTGACATTGATAAATGTATCGATATTTCAGGCGTTAACGACATTATGATCGGCAGAGGCTTACTGGCCTGCCCCGATCTTGCACTACAAGCAAAAGGCTCTGAATTGCCAAGTTTAACGTGGCCTGATATCTGCCAATTACTAGTAATTTACTTAGACCTATTACAAACGGATTGCTCTGAAAAATACCGGCATGCATTAATAAAGCAATGGCTCGTTTATTTGCGCTGCCAGTATGGCGACGCATTTTTATTTTTTGAAAAAATCAAACGAACCAAAGGTAGCGAAGCTATTCAGCTAGCTTTAAAGAGCGAATTAAAAGAAAAAAGACGAGCAGCCAAAATGGAATATGAACATCCCATTTTAACAACCATTCTTTAAAATGAGCATTCACAACTTTGTCATAAAAAACTTTTTTATTACAATAAAATAAGAAATAATCCAAAATTCTTTCACATTGAAACCTCATCTTATTATTTGTCATAAATCTGACACCTAACTGTTACAAAAACATCACGTTCTGTCTGTAGAGTGCTAGCCTGATAATCATGTCACTATCAGGAATTACGATGAAACCGACTTCACTCATCTTAAGCAGCATGCTGACAAGCCTTGCTATGATGACACCCCAAATGTTGCTCGCAGAAGAGGCGGGCGACGCCATCGAAGAAACGGAAATTTTAGGCACCTACAAAAAAAACGATTTTGTTGATAAAGAAAAACACTCACTGAATGTAGTGGACACACTTGATAGCAAAGCAATCGAACGCTTTGGTGATTCAGCAGCAGGCGATGCCCTGAAGCGCGTCGTCGGTGTTTCTCTTGTAGACAGCAAATATGCTGTTATTCGCGGACTTAAAGGGCGCTTCATTTCCAACAGCTTAAACGGCAGTGCCATGCCGAGTCTTAACCCTACCCGCCGAGAAGTCGCACTCGACATTTTTCCAGCTTCAATTCTAGGCGGCATTGAGGTCGAAAAAAGCTACAGGCCAGAACTGCCTGGCAATACCACTGGCGGCATGATCAATCTTGTCACTAAAGACCCTAGCCGTGAAGCCACAAACAAACTCAGTTTAGGACTAGGCGCAACCAGCGGCATTACAGGACAAAGCATCATCAGTTACAAGGGCAGTAAAACCGATATACTTGGCTTTGACGGCGGCATCCGTGAACTTCCCTCCTCCATCGACAACGCAACTGACTTCGGCAACCCCCAAAAAAAATCTGGCATTAAAGATTACGGGCATGATTTTAACCAGATTTATAACACAGAAACCAAAACTGCCACCCCCGACATGAACATCGCCTATGCTTATGGCGACATCTTTGATTTAGACAACGGAAGTCTTTCTCTTTACGGAAGCGGCGCGTACAGCAATGAATGGAAAGCGCGTCAAGATGCCACGATTGATGACAATAACAGAAAGGGTAACTATGAACGTTCAACGTTTAATATTGATCAATCCTTCTACGTTGCAGCCGGTTTTGAAGATACTGAAGGCAATCACCAAATAAACAGTAAAAGCATTTATTTGCACCAAGCCTCTGATACCACTCGCCTTGAAAATACTGTTGACAAAAAAGAAGAATCCAGCAGTGAGCGTGTCATCCTAGAATGGATTGAAAATACCTATTTAGCACAGCAATTTTCTGGCTCACATTTATTTTTTGATAAATTGCATGAGATTGATTGGCATATTAACTATGGCCACACACATCGATACGAGCCAGACAGAAGAAGCTATGAAATTATTGGCCGCCAAGCTATTTTCTCAACGCTTGAAAGGCGCTTTGCTGACATGACCGAGGCTAGTCTAGATGCCAGCATTAATTATCACGTTGAATTCGATTTAGCAGGCAGTGCCGTATTAAAAATAAAAACAGGTCTTTATGCACGCAATAAAGATAGAGATGCAGACTTAGGTCGCTTTAGCTATGACTCAAGAAATTTCGATAGTTTATCAACTATCGGTAAAGATTTCGAACAGCTACTGAGCGATAAGAATATTCTTGATGGCAACTACGATGCGTCTGTTACCACACTCGGCAGTGACAACTATACAGCTGACGAGAAATTGACCGCAGCTTATATCAGTACAACGACTACATTATTTGAAGACATTGATATTCTCCTTGGTGCACGACTAGAAGATTATCAACTGGATCTATCTTTTAAACATAACAACGAGCTCGATAACTCAACCAGTGATTCTTCAGTATTACCTGTTGCTGCTCTAACTTATCGTATTAATGACGACTGGCAAGTGAAAGGCAGTGTGAGTCAAACACTCTCAAGGCCCGGTATAACAGAGCGTTCAGAATCTAAATACTATGATCCTGAAACAGACGATCTCTTCTTTGGCGAAAGCACATTAGAAGCGTCTGACATCTTAAACTATGACCTTCGTGCAGACTATTTCTTTGACGACAGAACCAATGTCTCCTTAGCACTCTTTTATAAGGCCATTGATAAGCCTATCGAGATTTCTTTTGACGACGCCTCAGGCTCGGCAGCTGAAGGTTACACCTTCGTGAACCAAGACAAAGCCGATCTTTTCGGAGTAGAAATCGACTTTGCCGCAGGCTTGTTTGAGACAGACAATTGGTCAGGCTTTATGAACGGTAACCTATCCATCATTGACACCGAAGTGACGCTCGCTGATCAGGCAAGCAAAAATGAATACGGACAACCCACAAAAAGGCAGCTACAAGGCCAATCTGAATACCTGGCAAATCTCCAGATAGGGATAGACCATATCGCCAGTAATCAAGAGCTGAGCCTATCGGCTAATTATTTCAGCGATCGCATTCACCGCGTCGAACGCTTCCACAACAACAAAGTAGAAGAAGGTCGAATCAAAGTTGATCTTGTTTATCAATGGGGCATTAACGATACCTTTGAAGTAAAAGCCAAAGCCAAAAACATCTTCAATACGCCTATCGAATACGCTATCGATGACAAAGTGATTGAAAGCTATAAAGAAGGCGTTGGCTTTTCAGCCTCTGTCGGCATGAACTTTTAATTAACTGTAAAAACTTCATAAAAGTGACTTAGAACTATCACTTTTATGAAACATTCTGCCACCACACTTAACTCAATGAATTTTCATAACGACAAACAAGGACACACATGACTTTTAACAAACTTCTATTAACCAGTACCATTAGCGCATTGATGCTTGCAGGTTGCGGTGGCAGCAATAATTCCAGCAGCAGCAATAATTCTGACAACCACAATGGCAATAATAGTCAACAAGCAGGGCAGGAAGCACCCAATACCTGTGAAGCCATCAAACTTGAAACCCGCACAATCGAAGGGAATGTCACCTGCGATCTTGAGCTAGATGCAACAGCCCCTTGGACATTAAAAGGCGTCGTCAATATCGGCAATGGCCAAGTCGATATCTCAGGCGCTGGACAAGCGCAGAGCATCAAAGATAACGGCTATACAATCACCATTGAACCAGGCGCAGAAATCAAAGCGGATCAAGACGGTGCACTCATCGTTACACGTGGATCACAAATCTTTGCTGAAGGCACTAAAGAAAAGCCCATTACTTTCAGCTCTCTGGATGACGGTTTCGATGGGTCAGGCGAATGGGGTGGCGTGGTTATCCAAGGCTTTGCACCTCAACACGCACCTGGTTCTTCGCTACGCTGTGACACGAACGACAGCATCTGTAATGCCCAAGGTGAAGGTGGCGATGACAGTGTCGCCAAGTTCGGTGGCAGTGATGCAGCAGACAGCAGCGGCAGCTTAAAGTATGTGCGTATTGCAGAAGCCGGGAAAGTGGCAGGCCCTGACAACGAAATCAATGGTTTAACACTACAAGGTGTAGGCTATGGTACAGAGCTTTCTTATATTCAAGTTCACGGTAACCTTGATGATGGCATCGAATGGTTTGGCGGCACGGCTAACCTTAAATATGCAGTGCTAACCAACAATGACGACGATGATGTGGATTTTGATGAAGGCTATCAAGGCCATATTCAACACGTGCTTATCATCAAACACCAAAACAAAGAATACCCTTCAGGTAAGAACGATCCTCGCGCCATTGAAGCGAATAGCTCTGACGAGGAAGCCGTTAAAGACACCAACGCTAAACTTGCCAACATCACTATCATTGGTTCTGAGATGGTACAGAACAGTACGACGCTGAAAGATGGAGAGGGTAATGATATCGTCTTTGATGACAACAATGAAGACCTTCGAAAACAGCCAGGCATGCGTTTACGTGGTGACCTAACTGTTGAAATATCTAACGCTATTGTTGTGGATTACCATGATTGCTTACGTATAGATAACGGCCAAGATGAAATGACAACGGTCACATTCAATAACGTCATTACAGGTAGCTGCGAAGATGACACCATCGTCTACAAGGCAACTAAAGATAGCAAAGGCACAGGCACACTTCCGTCTTCTACCAATAACAATCTGATTCATTTAGATGATGCAGGAGAAGCCCCTGAACTGAACGAAGCACTAGCCATGACCAATGCCAATGCCTCATTAAGCTCAACTTTTGATCCCGAGGAACTTGAAGGCCGAAGCGAATTTACGTTTGATAACACGGATTATGCAGGCGCTGTAGATCCTAGTATCGAAAAGGCTGAAGACGCTTGGTGGTACGGCTGGACCATTGAAGGCTCTACCGATCTAAAACAGCCGTAAGTTTGATAGGCTAACCGCAGCTCGCCTGCGGTTTTTTTTGCTTGATTGTTACGACTTCCTCACTTTTCTTTATGTCCACTGCGCTTTAGACTCTTCACATAAAACTAAAACGTGCCAACTTACGTAACACCGTCACGCACAAGCATAATAAAAACAACTATGAAAAAATACAGCTACGTTAAGACCCGTCGTGAAGACATTGCCGAAATACCCGAAAAATGGGTTGGTCTTGTTAGAAAAGTGATGAAGGTTTACACAAAACTCAATGTGTTTGTGTTCAAACAATCTAAGGGTAAACTTTGGAAGCACTTTCCAGGTGGCTACCCAATTTGTTTAGTCGGCATGAAAGGGAAGAAATCTGGCTTGAGGCGTGAAATTCCCCTGATCCATTTACCAAAAGGCGATGTCAAATACCTTGTGGCTTCCCAAGGTGGCATGAATAAGCACCCCATTTGGTATCACAATATTATGGCGCATCCTGACATCGACATCATGGTTAATGGTGTGAAAAAGCATTATCAGGTGACACAATTAACCGAAGAACAAAAAGCCGACATTTGGCCTTATCTATTGACGCTATACCCTGATTTTGACGAATACCAAGCAAGAACTGACCGTGCCATCCCCGTCCTAAAATGTGAAGCTTTATAAAAGCCTGATTACTTTCACACTTAGCCAGTAGTCTACTTCACAGCAATTGTCTGGTAAGTGTAGGGTGGGTTAGCGAAGCGTAACACACCAAGAAGCACTCAGCTTTGTGGTGGATCGCGCTGTCGCTTATCCACCCTGCAAACAAGCATCAACAACACAATCACTGTAAATTAGAGCAGTGCCATACCGTATGCCACTTCACTGCTACCCTAAAAAGCTACTGCGTTTTGATCAGCTCTCTAAAAGCCTGTAGTATGCATTCACATATCCTTTAAAGAGAGTGCTTCATGGCTAGATTGTTATGGGTCGTCATTATCGCATTAGTGTTGGGCTATTTAGGCGTACAATATTTTCTAGGGGAAAAAGATGCACCTGAACTAGCACCCATATCTACTCAAGAAACAACTTTACCTGCCCTTCCACCCAAGGCCGTTCGCCAGCCTGAAGCATTCAAACCTTCCGAAGACAGCCAACTACCCACCTACAACCTAAATGAAAGCGACGCACTTGTTCATCAATTCATTCAACAAGAGAACCCTTCACTCTTGCAATGGCTGTCACCTAAAGACTTGATAAGACGCTTTGTGATTAATATAAATGCGATTGCCAAAGGGAATACCCCCAAAAACTTTCCACTCGTGTCCTATAAAATTGCACCTTTTAAAGCCATAAAAAACAACAGCTCAGGCAAGTTAACCAGCGACCCCAGCAATGATGTGAGGGCCAATCCCTTAGTGCTAGCCTTAACGAGTATTCCTACCGATCAGCTAATAGGCTTCTACCAGCACTATCAGCCGCTCTTTGAAGAGGCCTATCAGGAACTAGGACAAGCTGACAGCTTTGAAACAGCGCTTATTCAAGCACTCGATAACATTATCCAAAACCCGACATTACCTAAAACTGTTGAACTTGCACAACACTCCGTCAGCTTTCAATACAAAAGCAGTCCATTAGAAAAG
Organism: Pseudomonadales bacterium; assembly: GCA_965225765.1. GTDB lineage: Bacteria > Pseudomonadota > Gammaproteobacteria > Pseudomonadales > DT-91 > CAKMZU01. The sequence goes on along the minus strand of CBDDBO010000002.1, from coordinate 3,112,049 downwards.
GCGTCTAGCTTAGATAAAGCCTTATGGCGCTTAGGCAGGCAAAACAATGCAGCCATTAAGCAATATGCATTGAAACTTAAAGAGGGGTTGCAAAAGTAATAGGCATAAAAAAGCCACCCGAAGGTGGCTTTAGTCTAAAAGCTTAAGCCTTATGAAGCCGTTCTGGCCTTCGTTTTTGCTTTCACGGCTTTCAACCGCTCAACTACAGTAGCAGAAAGATTTGATACAGCCGTTTTAATTCTTTCAGCAACCGTTTGACGATCTTGTGCAGCTTGCGCATTTTGGAAGACTCGCTCATTAACAGCAAATAACTTCATCTTCATGCTTTCAAACAGTTTAGCAAAGGTCGTATTTTGCTTGCGAATAGCTTCTGCTGCGTCTGTTGAAGCTGTAGCCGCACGCTTAAGTTCAGTATCCATTGAAGCACGCAGAGAGTCAGTAATATCAGTATCACCATCAAATACTTTCAGCTCAGTTACACCGTCAGCCTGGACCAGTTCACCAGCGTCATTGATTGAGGCAACAAGTCGTGCTGGAGTTGTTGGACTAGCTGAGCTAGCAGTTATATAAGAGCCATATACTTTTAGAGTACCTTTTGTGAGGTCAGCACCATCAATGGTCACATCAGTGTCGCCCCTCTTATAGGTCATTTTAGTGATATTTAGGTTAGTGTCAGAGCCTATAGCAACTTTATATGACTTAGATCCAGTGTCATATTTAGAAGATACTTGCTCAGTAATGACTTCAGAATAACCACCTATTCTAGCCTTACGCGCATCGACTAGTACATCTTTGTTAGTTGCAGGGTCTGTATTATTATCGACAAATGTAAAGGTAGTTCGTCTATAAGAGGCTTCTGCAAGATCTAGATCAGCTTTCACGGTTCTATTTGGTGCAGTACCTTCTAAATTTGCTTCTATTGCAGCTTTACGCGCAGCTGACATGGGCTCCGCTGAAAGAAGCGCCTCATCAAATGCCTCGCCTGCAGTCATTTTCAAAGCACTATCAGTGATAAACTTCTTGCTGGGTAATTCGCCCTTATCACGTGCTTCTAAAACAACGCCTGCAAAGCTTTTCTTCTCTGCATCTCTTGCAGTTGCATCTTCTACCGAATCAGCAAACAGATAAGCTTCTCGGTTAGAAACAGATAAGTTCTTCGAAGTAGTCAACACTTCACCTTTATCTAAGTCAATATCATAGGTTGTACCGATATTATCAGTATATTTATTGCCGTCAGCAGACTTAGTAATGGCAGTCACTTCTGTCCAACCATTAGAAGAGTCTTTATAGAAAAGCTTTTTAGCTGCTCCATCAACACCTGCAAAACGCATAGTGTCACCTTTAGCGGGTGTGCTTACAATCTTTCTCATTTCAATATTTTCAGCTAAGGAACCATCAGCATTGATGACTTTACCAAATGAACCTTCTATAACTTCACCCGTATCATCTAATGTAGGGGTTACTACAGAGCCATCAAGCTGTTTAGTCATGTTAGTAGGTGTGACCTTACCTGCGCTATCCACGTGCTGAACAATATAGTCTACAGGCACGCCATCAACGTGTGTTCTCACTAATGAACCACTAGTACCATCAACAGCTGTGACAGGTTCAGCGCGTTTAAAGATATAAGGAGCCGCTTTAGTGAATACATGGTCAGCCAAAATAGCTAAGGCACCAGCACCTGCTAACGCACCAAGACCAGCATATAAGCCAACGCTTTTACCGCTATCATCTTCTAGCGCACCACCAGCCGCTAACGCGCCCCCATCTTCTTCTAGCCCTGTAACAAAGCTGTCGTTTTCAGCATCAAGTTCAGCATGAGGTTGTAAGATAATCGCCTTAGCCTTTGAACCAACCGTAAATGCACCGGCAGCAATAGTACCGTCTGCTGATAACACAGCTAAACGATAGCCTTCATCAACCATTGATTTAAGCGCCATGGTGAAGTCAGCAGCGCTTGCATAATGCATCACCCTATCAGCTTCTAAAGAAAGCTCTTTCGTATCATCTTCTCCGCTTACAGTACCTTTACGTGTTGAATGAAGAGTGTACATACCTTCAGTAATAGTTTTATCAAAGGTAATGGTTTTAAGGGTTTCACCGCAGTCTGACTTCATTGCACCTGTGGCAAGATCTTTCACATAGTTAGCACAGTCTAATTCTTCAGAAAGGGTCAGTGTCATTGCATCAGCATTCGTTTCATCAGCTGAGCCGATCGATAAAATATCAGCAGGCAAGTAGCTCACTGTAGAATGAAGATAAAACACTAAGCTTTCTTCAGCTGGCATTGGCATCATATCGTCACTGCTGATTAACTTAGCATCAGTGCCGTCATACCATACAGAGACCATTTTGCCGTCTTCGATACCAGCAGAGGTTGCAATACCATCAATCTGCATAGTCGATGGCATAGTACCCATCAAGGCAGACTCAGACGCATCAAGCATTTGTTTGGTACCCATGATGGTGACGTTTTCACCCTCTACAGAGGCTGACCCTGAATAGATTGAAGCTGTGTTATCTTCTGCCATAGCAGCTAATGATGCATGCTTAACTTCAAACATATGACCATCAGCAGAGGTGCTAAATGTACCCATCATATCAACGGCATAAAGGCCGTCCATTTCGCCTAAGTCACCCGCATCACCGTCAACCTTGATCATTGCATTGTCAGCTTTGGATAGTTTAGTGCTGAAGAACATGCCATCGGTATCACCCATACCTAAAGAGAACATGTTGTCTTCGGCATCATCGGGTGTCATATCTGCCATAGAAATCACATCGATCTGATGAATAGACATAGGCATAGGGTTTTCTGAGGAAGGCATCATTTTCATGACTTTAAATGAAGGCGTAAATAATGCGTAGTCACGCGCAGGATCAGCGTGAGCAAGGGGCTCCATAGACGCTGTAACGTTCATATCCACTTTAACGTCAAGCATGGTGAGTGATGTATCTGAAATCTCAATCGCTTCAGCTAACTCAACCATGGTATGTGCAGGCATCACACGAGACTCGATACGAGAGTCAGCAGAGTTGTAACCAGAGAAAAACGCATCAATTAAGGTAGGCTCTTTCATGTCAATCGTGACATTGCTGTGAAGACCTGAAAATTGAATAGATACGGCTTCAAGATCACCTACAGGTAACTTGAACTCACCGTGATATAAATGACTGCCCATCTCAAGCTTAGAAAGCTCTAGTGGCACCACCTGATCAAATTGATCGCTAGAAACTGTCTCAAGACCGTACATAGAAACGGGTAGCAAGTCAGATTCAGTTCTTACATAAGCGGTAATATCATAAAGACCCAATTTGAATGAAGGGTACTTCATCATTAAATCATTGGTAGCAGAGAAGGTGATCATGACATCGCCAAGAACCGCTTCTTCCGTCACCTCAACGCCGCCAGTAGGGTTTTCACCACCTGGGTTATCACCACCTGTATTACCACCACCTGTATTACCACCACCTGAGTTATCGCCGCTTGAATCCTTGGCGGATTTATCATTTTTTTTATCGTTGTTATCACAGCCGGCCATGGCAAGACTTAAGCCCACCATCATAATAACCATGAGGCTCATGGATTTTTTAGCAAGCGACATAAGCGCCTGAAAAAAACCTTTGGTTAATAAAATTGTTTTCATAACAGACCTTTTAAAATTCCTTTTTGAGTGGATTATTTTTTTACAAACAAACAAATATTTTTTTAGTATAGGATATATTTTTACAGATTTATTTTTTTACAAACAAAAAAAAAGCCCTTTCGGGCTTTAATTAAAATGATGCACTCTTTCGCCTTTGCGTGGGTTTAGCAACGCTAGCATTCTCCTTAAACAATCTATTCAAAACATCACCATCAAGCACATCAACTGTTTGTTGAGCTTTTCTTACCCTATTCTCCCTCTTAATTAATGCTTCTTCATCAAACGATTCAGACAAAACATTCGTTTTCTTAGCTTCTTCAAAGCTTGCACTAAAAACTCTCAAAGCATCTTCGTCGATTTTCATCAGATCTTGTCGAGCTTGCACCGCACCATAATAACTTTTACCTTTGCTTGAGAGTTGAGAAATCATACTAGCACTATCTATTTCATCGCCACTCCTACCAAAGAATTTAACGTCTTCCAAGTCTGGAGAAGCTAAATAGCCTTCTGTTTCATGTATATTTCCTAAAGCGTAGCTTTTCCACTGTGTAGCGTCATCACTAGTCAAATCAGAGATCATTAGCTTGCCATCTTTCAGATACATCAACTGCCTAGCAGAGTCGAATTCAAATACTTTCGATTCTCCATCTTGATTAAACTGTAGCTGCCCAATCAACAATTCACTCGTCCCTAGCTTTAACTTCCAACCTTCTCCTTCAGACCAATTAACCTCTATTTCAGGTTGAACAACACCCCCTATATTCTGCTCATACGCTTTTATAAGCCCTTTCACTTTTCCTTCTGAAATGCCTGTCGCCTGATCAATAAACCGAGAAGCCACAACTCTGTCTAACGTTAGCAATTCCTCACTAAAGGTGTATTCTTTCGAGCTGTCGTTATAGACAACTTTTTTATTCTCTCCCACTTCGACTTGGATTTGATCTTGAATCAGCAGAGGTAATTTCTCTAGTTCACTTTGAGTTAATTTTGAATTTTGTTCAAACTTTTGCTCAAAAACAACAGACTTTAATCTTTCTTGATTCATCAAGGTAATCACACCACTTCTAAAGCTCACTGGTGTTTTCTTAAGTGCCTCACTTTCATTTTCAGCAATAACGTACGTTGCAGATGAAGGCTTACCGTCTTGATCCAACACTATTGACTCTGCAAGGTTGGGTGCAAATTTGAATACCTTTCCATCTGAAGAATCAAAATTCCCATCACTTGAACGATGAGTAAAACTTAACGCTCTTGCTTTTTTCTGACCGCCTTCGTCAACCAACTCATAAACATTCAACACTTTGCCACTAGCATCCACTAGTAAAGGTATACTCAACCCTTTAGGTTGTTTTTTAATTTCGACTACAGACACTCCCTTAGTATGCGCCCCTTCAACAAAATCACCCTCAGCCGTAAAGAAAGGCAACTCTCTTAATAACGCCGCCCTCTCTGATACTTCCAACCCTTCTTCAAAAAATGGCAATTGCTTCAACGCATCTAACGCATCAGCCGCTACAATTTCATTTGCAGCATTCTTCTTAAGCGCAATGGGCCCACCCTCTTCAGTTTGCAATCCAAAATCAACAATATCTTTGCCATCTGGCACTTGAATAGTACCATCTTGAGAACGAGTGGGACTCTCCGGTGCGCTTTGAAGCTTGCGCGCTCTCATCTGCTTTATGACATAAGCTGATATTGCAGCAACTGCTACTAGGCCGACACCACCAGCAACGCCTGCATAAAGGCCAATATTTTTATCTTTATCACTCCCTAAAGGGTCTGCTTCATCATCAATTAGAGAGTTGACCCAACCATCATTATCTGCGTCAAGTATCTCATGAGGCTGAAGCAAAATAACTTTGATAGCATCTCCGACGACGAACTGATCACCTACAACCTCACCGGCAGCACTAAAAGCGACTAATCGATAGTTATCTGTCACCACTTTAGATTCCAAAGCCGCAACGAATTCACTCTGAGTGGTATAGTGGTGAGACCAATCAGCCGCCAGCTGGACAGTAACACTACCATCGTCGTTTGCCGCCTCACTACCCTTTCTTGTTTCATGTAACGTAAAAGATCCAGACAGCGACTTATCAAATTTAATCCCTTTGAGGGCTTGCTGGCAATCGCTCTTCATATTGCCTGAAGGAAGCTCTTTAACGTAATTAGCACAATCCAATTCTTCTTGAAGATTAAGTACCATATCTGCTTCAGAGTTAGTCGCTGTTGAAATAGATAAAATATCTTCTGGTGGAAAAGCAACGGTTGAGCGTAAATGAAAAACTAGACCTGCCTGGTCAGACGTTTGGGTTTCTTTATGAAGGACCTTAACATCCTCGCCATTAACCCATAGTTCAACATAGTGGCCATCAGCAATATCTAGAGTGCTTGTATTTATACCTGGAACAACACCTGAATACGCATATGCACCTGCATAGGCTTGCTCGTCAGCTTTATAACTCTGAACAGTACCAGCCACTGAGACCACATCAGCATCTACTGATGCAATACCCCTGTAAATCATTGCGGTCTGATCATCACCAATGTCAGTAACAATAGCTTTCCCAACACTATAGGACATGCCAGTCGATTCAATTGACAGATCACCATGCATATCAATGGCAGCTACGCCTGAAATATCAGCTAAGCGCGAAGACTTACCATTATAAAATGTTACAGCACCAGTCTTTTCGGTGTAATCAGCAGAGAAGAAAACGCCGTCAGGCTGCCCCAAATTAATGGCCGCATCTGACAAGGTCACGATATTATTCTGAATAATACTCATCGACAGAGGACTGGTTTTTTCAGTCACTTTTATAGAGGGGGTAAACAACGTATATTTAACTGCCTGATTATCGTAACCAAGTGGATCAATTGATGCAGTCAGGTTTTTGTCTATTTCAATATTCAATAACGTAACTTTTTGATCATTAATTTCAATGCCATTTGCCACTAAAGTTTTAACTTCAGCTGGCAGAGATCGTTGAAAAACACGAGCATCACCTGGGCCATAACTGGTAAAAAATGCATCTATCAGGGTGGACTCATGATGATCTATTTTCACCTCAGACTTTGTGCCCGAAATAGTGACCTTGACTGCCTCTATCGTGCCTGCTGGCAATGTAAACTGCCCAAAATACAGATGATTATTTCCATTAGACAAATGAGATAACGCTAATGGCGTAACCAGCGAATAATCTAAAGCACCTGAAGGCTCTAGACCGAGAACTGAAACACTGACTAAATCTGTGCCAATTCTGATATCCGCAACAAGATCATATACACCCAATGAAAATGCGGAATAATTATTCATAAAATCATTGGTCGCTGAAAACGTTACTAAAACTTCACCATATTCCTCATCTTCAGCCTCGACTGCAGCCGTATCAGTTTGATCATTTGGGTCTTTTTGATCAGGCTCTTCTTGAGCAACAGGCGCTGTTTTTTTAACATCTTTATTATTATCACAGCCAGCTAAACACAGCACAGTTAACAACAGCACTAGCAAAGACTTTGGAACAAAAAGTACGCCTTTCATTTTTGTTCTTCTACTTGACGCATATTGGCCCATATAGAATTTCCTTTTTTTAAAAAAATATTTTAAAAAAATTATAGACCAATATATTTTTTTTATTTAACAGATAACAACTTGATAATATACAGGATACATTTTATACAAATTTAACTTTCATTTCGCAGCCCCAAAAGTATCTCAGGCCAATCTTTCAGGCTCTCTATCAAGCTTGAAGAAACACCACTCTTTGCAGATAACTCGCTCAGTTTTATCTGATAATCATTTAACAATATGCTTGCGCCCAACTCAGGATTTACTAGCCTTTCTTCACAATATGCCTTCCACTTTCTTTTTTCTTCTTCATTTAATGCACTTGGAAAATTTCTACCTCGATACCGAAAAAGCATTTCATTCAATCTTGACTGATGCTTTTTACTAAAAGAAAAATATTGATGCATTAATGCTTCCGGCTCACTTGAGCGTATATGATGAAAGTGCTGCTTATCTTGATCGGTAAAAAAGCCACCCGAGTAAATCATACGATCAGCATCAGTCACAGGCTCCGATTGCTTTTGCTCAGAAAACAACCGTATTAATTGACCTATTAGCAAAGGGTGCTTTTTAATGTCTTCCATATTTTTTCTAGCTGTCGAAGCATCAAGTTGTAACCGCTCGTAATCAGCTTCCGACAGCATAGACACAGGCGCAATCATAGGCGATTTATTAAGATGGATATTCTTTATAGGCAAGCGGGCAATTTCTGTAACGCCTCGCGTCTGAGCAACCTTCATCAAGGTTTCTTTATTGCTAAACTGCCTTAACACCCTTTCATCATGATCCATTTGCAACAGTTCACTTGGATCTTGCCGCAAATCGATAGCAATCACTTCATTTTTATTGGTTGGATGCATGGCAAGTGGCAACACAATAGAGCAACAATGATTCGCCGCTCCAAACATACTCGACACATGAAAAACGGGGGTAAGACTTCCTACCTTCAACTGTTTTGCTACCGCATGCTTATTCCTCAAGGACAGGGCAAATGTAAAAAGCTTTGGCTGAAGCTTGCGAATTTTTTTGGCTAACGCAATCGTCGCCCGCACATCCACCAAAGCATCATGAGCCCCTTCCTGCTCAATCCCGTTGGCAGCTGTCAATTTTTCCAGGCGAAAGCTCGGCAACCTCTCCTCATTTTTCGGCCAAACAAACCCTTCCGGCCTTAAGGCATAACAAAGCCTGATAACATCAATCAAATCCCAGCGGCTATTACCGTTTTGATATTCACGTGCATAGGGGTCGTAGAAATTGCGATATAAGGTATTTCGTGTCACTTCATCATCAAACCGAATACTGTTATAGCCCACAGAGCAAGTCCCAGGCTTCGCCATAGCGTTGTGAATGACTGCGATAAAATCGCATTCATTCACACCATGCCTCTCAGCATATTGAGGGGTAATGCCTGTCACCATCACGGCATCCGGCTGAATCAAGCAGTCTCTAGGAGGCTTAGCGTATAGCATGATAGGCTCTTCAATCTCGTTAAGCGCCATATCTGTTCGTATTGCCGCAAATTGAGCCGGCCTATCGACTTGAGGGTCCACCCCCCAGGTTTCGTAATCGTGCCATAAAAATGTATCCATAAGAAAACCCCTCTTACCCACCTCTAGGTGCACCAACAAAGTGCGAAAGCACCAAATCACTCCAAAAAAATAAAATAATGAATATGTCAAATTATTCGTTAATTTTTTTCAAGAAGGTGATAGAATAGCGCCGCTTTTTAGTCTGCTTTGTTCAAGCCTAGAACCCTTTTGAGTTTTTAGGGGCAAACGAAAGCAGTGATATTAATGAATAATCTACTCTAATTAGCTTGCTTGCAGCAATAAACAAACACTGAGTGTGGCCTTTATCCGCATTAAGCTTTAAAAAGCCTAATGCATGCCGCATCGCCTTAGACAGAAATACCAAGGCGTTGTCATGAGTACCACTCAGAACAGTTTGTCGTTTCTTCAAGCGTTGAGTTCACTGATTTCCTTTAAGGTTCATGCACATGCAAGAAGGTATAATGGAGCGCTTATGGCGTACGTCGCACTTATCAGGTGGGAATGCGGCATATGTTGAAGAGGTCTACGAGCAGTACTTGAAAGACCCCAACTCAGTGCCTGAAAGCTTTCGTGAGTATTTTGACAAGTTACCGCCCATTGAAGGCAACCCGCCTGAAGACGTGCCACACTCAACCGTTCGTGAGCACTTTGAAAACCTAGGCCGCTCACGCGCGCGCCCTGTTGCATCGCAATCCCCGATGCAAGCAGGCGAAGCAACCGAATACGAGCGCAAGCAGGTTGCCGTCGTTCAGTTAATTAGCGCCTTCCGTCAGCGTGGCCACCAGCACGCGAATCTTGACCCTCTGGGTTTACTGAATAGAGAATCGGTACGTGACCTTGAGCTAGGCTTCCACAAGCTTTCCGAAGCTGACTTTGATACCGTCTTCCAAACAGGCCAACTTTACATCGGTAAAGAGGAAGCCACACTCAAAGAAATCTACGAATCCCTGCAAGACACCTACTGCAGCAGCGTCGGTGCAGAATTTATGCACATCGTCGACACTGAAGAGCGCCGTTGGATTCAACAACGTATGGACGCAGTACGGTCCAAGCCAGCTTACAGCGATGACGCTAAAAAACATTTATTAGAGCGTTTGACCGCAGCAGAGGGCCTTGAAAAGTACTTAGGCTCTAAATATCCAGGTACCAAGCGCTTTGGACTTGAAGGTAATGAATCCTTAATCCCTATGATGGATGCCTTGATTCAGCGTGCAGGCTCTTACAGCACCAAAGAAATCGTCATTGGCATGGCGCACCGAGGTCGATTAAACACCCTGGTTAACATTCTAGGTAAAAGCCCTTCTGAGCTCTTCGCTGAATTTGACGGCAAAGTGCAGTATGTTGGCAGCGCCGATGTGAAATACCACCAAGGTTTCTCTTCAAACGTCATGACTGATGGCGGTGAAGTACACTTGGCGATGGCCTTTAACCCCTCTCACCTTGAAATTGTCTCCCCTGTTGTTGAGGGTTCTGTTCGCGCTCGTCAAGACAGACGCGAAGATTCAACGGGAGAAACTGTGCTGCCTGTCGTCATGCATGGCGATGCAGCCTTTGCAGGCCAGGGCGTTGTCATGGAAACCTTCCAGATGTCGCAAACGCGTGCTTACGGCACAGGCGGCACCATTCATATTGTGGTGAACAACCAAGTGGGCTTTACCACCAGCAAGAAAGAAGACGCACGCTCAACCGAATATTGTACGGATGTAGCGAAAATGGTGCAGGCGCCAATATTCCACGTGAATGCAGACGACCCTGAAGCTGTGCTTTTCGTGACACAACTAGCTGTTGATTTCCGTCAGCAATTCAAGAAAGACGTGGTCATTGATTTAATCGGCTATCGTCGCCGTGGCCATAATGAAGCGGACGAGCCATCAGGCACTCAACCTCTGATGTATGCCAAGATCAAGAGCCATAAGACCACCCGTGATTTATACGCTGAAAAGCTAGTGACAGAAGGCACTATTACAGCCAAAGATGACGAGGCCTTTGTCGAAGGCTATCGTGACGCCCTTGATAACGGCGAACACGTTGCCAAAAGCCTTGTCAAAGAACCTAATCGTGCATTATTCGTTGATTGGTCGCGCTATATTGGTCACTCACATTCGTTTGATTGCGACACCACCTTTGATAAAGACAAGTTCCACGACGTTGCATCAAAACTAACCGACATCCCTGAAGGCTTTGCACTTCAACGTCAAGTCTCCAAAATCATTCAAGACCGCCGCAAGATGAACGCAGGCGCGCTTGAAGTGAACTGGGGTTATGCTGAGAACATGGCCTACGCCACGCTTTTAGAAGAAGGCTTCCCAGTCAGACTCACAGGTCAAGATGTTGGCCGTGGCACGTTCTCTCACAGACACGCTGTTCTTCACAATCAAAACGACGCATCAACCTATGTGCCTTTGCAGCACTGCTCAGACTCCGATGCTAAAATGACCATTCATGATTCGTTTTTATCAGAAGAAGCAGTATTAGCCTTTGAATACGGCTATGCAACCACCACACCGAATGCCTTGGTCATTTGGGAAGCTCAATTCGGTGACTTCGCCAATGGCGCACAAGTCGTCATCGATCAATTCATTACCTGTGGTGAGCACAAATGGCAAAGGCTATGCGGCTTAACCATGTTGTTACCTCATGGCTACGAAGGCCAAGGCCCTGAGCATTCATCAGCACGCCTAGAGCGTTACTTGCAACTCTGCGCTGAGCAAAATATCGAGATTGCTGTGCCCACCACGCCTGCACAGATTTATCATTTATTAAGACGACAAGTGAAACGTGACTTGCGTATCCCGCTTGTTATCTTTTCACCGAAAAGTTTGCTGCGTCATAAACTTGTCACTTCAACCTTAGATGAGTTAACAGACGGCACTTTCTTGCCTGTCATCAAAGAAATCGATGAGATTGAGGCAAGCAAGGTGAAGCGCGTTATCATCTGTAGCGGTAAGGTTTACTACGACCTACTCGAGAAGCGCCGCGAAGAGAACATCAACGATGTGGCGATTATTCGTATCGAACAGCTTTACCCTTTCCCGGGCGATCAGCTGCATGAGGCCTTAAGCGCTTACGCAAACCTTGAAACACTGGTCTGGTGTCAGGAAGAACCCCAAAACCAAGGTGCTTGGTACAGTTCCAGACACCGTTTTTACCATGCTGCATTAAAAATGGGTGAGCAGGTCAAGCTCCATTATGCAGGCCGTGCACCATCAGCATCACCTGCAGCAGGCTATGCAGCACTTCACCTAAAACAACAGAATGCTCTGATTAGCGAAGCATTAGGTTTAACCCCTGTCGACAGCGATCAATAAGACGTAAGGACTGAACATGAGTACAGAAGTCAAAGCCCCCCAATTTCCTGAGTCCGTCGCCGATGGCTCTATCGCCACCTGGTACAAACAGCCTGGTGAAGCCTGTAAGCGTGACGAAATGATCGTTGACATTGAAACTGACAAAGTCGTGCTAGAGGTAGTCGCCCCAGCAGACGGTGTTATAAAAGAGATTTTAAAAGGCGAAGGTGATACCGTTCTTTCTGAAGAAATCATCGCGATTTTTGAAGAAGGTGCGGCAGGTTCTACTGCTGCCCCCGTGGAAGAAAGCGCCCCTGCAAGCGACACCGCCACACCTAAAGCGGATGCTGCCGTGAGCCCTGCTGCTCGTAAGTTTGCAGAAGAAAACAACGTCGACACGTCAAAAATTGCTGGCACTGGCAAAAATGGCTTGATCACCAAAGAAGACGTGCAAGCGGCCTTAAATGCTCCAGCTGCGGTACAGACTTCTACGCCTGCCCCGGCTGCACCTGTACAAACTGAACAAACCCTTGAAGGCCGTACCGAAAAACGTGTACCTATGACACGTATGCGTGCGCGTATTGCTGAGCGTCTATTAGGTGCCACTCAAGAAACAGCGATGTTGACCACCTTTAACGAAGTCAACATGAAGCCTGTGATGGAGCTTCGTAGCCGTTATAAAGATCTATTTGAGAAGACACACAACGGCACACGTTTAGGCTTTATGTCTTTCTTCGTGCGTGCAGCCACTGAAGCACTTAAGCGTTTCCCTGCGGTGAATGCCTCTATCGATGGCAATGACATTGTTTATCACGGTTACCAAGATGTAGGCGTTGCAGTATCAACCGAGAAAGGTTTGGTTGTACCTGTTCTTCGTGACACGGATTATATGAGTCTTGCTGATATTGAAGCCAAAATCCGTGACTTTGGCCTTCGTGCCCGTGACGGCAAAATCGGTATCGAAGAAATGACAGGCGGTACCTTCACCATCACCAACGGCGGTGTATTTGGGTCTATGATGTCTACCCCTATTCTTAACCCGCCACAAGCAGCGATTTTGGGCATGCACTCGATCACTGAACGCCCAATGGCAGTGAACGGTCAGGTTGAAATTCTACCGATGATGTATTTAGCCCTTTCTTACGATCATCGTTTAATCGATGGTAAAGAAGCGGTGCAATTCTTGGTCGCCATTAAAGACCTATTGGAAGATCCGGCACGTATGTTGCTCGACGTGTAACCCATTATTGTTATAGATTTTTGTAGTTGTAGGGCGGGACAGTGAAACGTCTTCCGCCACGAAGAACAGGATTCAAGATGTCAGATAAATTTGATGTAATCGTTATAGGCTCAGGCCCTGGTGGCTACGTTGCAGCCATCCGTGCAGGTCAATTAGGCCTTAAAACCGCTATCGTTGAGAAATGGGTGGATGAAAAAGGTGGCGCTGTGTTTGGCGGCACTTGCTTAAATGTTGGCTGTATTCCTTCAAAAGCGCTTTTAGACAGCTCTCATCGCTTCCACGATGCCGCACATAACTTGGACGTACACGGCATTAGCACGGGCAAAGTCAGCGTTGACGTGCCTAAAATGATTGGTCGTAAAGATGCTGTGGTTAAACAATTAACTGGCGGTGTTGCAGGCCTTTTAAAGCATAACGGTGTCAAAACCCTTCAAGGTACTGGTAAGTTACTAGCAGGCAAAAAAGTAGAAGTCACCGCAGCCGACGGTTCACAAAACACCTATGAAGCTGACAATGTGATTCTTGCTTCAGGTTCCGTGCCTGTTGAGATTCCACCAGCACCAGTTGATAACGACATTATTGTCGATTCAACCGGTGCACTTGAATTTGATAGCGTACCTAAACGCCTCGGTGTCATCGGCGCGGGCGTGATCGGCCTTGAACTAGGCTCTGTGTGGTCACGTTTAGGCTCTGAAGCGGTCTTAATCGAAGCCATGGATACCTTCCTGCCAGCTCTCGACCAAACTATTGCGAAAGATGCCTTCAAGATTTTCTCTAAGCAAGGCTTAGACATTCGCTTAGGCGCTCGTGTGTCTGGCACTGAAATCAAAGGCAAGCAAGTCACCGTGACTTACACAGACTCTGAAGGCGATAAAACAGAAACCTTCGATAAGTTGATCGTGTGTGTGGGCCGTAAACCTGTGACTGACAACCTGCTTGCAGGTGATTCTGGTGTCAACCTTGATGAGCGTGGCTTTATTTTCGTTAACGATCGCTGTGAAACAGACGTCCCTGGTGTTTACGCCATTGGCGATATCGTTCGAGGCTCAATGCTTGCTCATAAAGCTTCAGAAGAAGGTGTCATGGCAGCAGAGTTAATCGCAGGTCAAAAGCCACAAGTTAATTACGATACCATTCCTGGCATTATCTACACGCACCCGGAAGTGGGTTCTGTCGGTAAAACAGAAGAGCAGCTTAAAGCCGACGGTGTTGAGTACAACGTAGGCAACTTCCCTTTCGCAGCCATAGGCCGTGCTTTGGCATCTAATGAGCCTGACGGCCAGGTGAAATTAATTGCTGACGCCAAGACTGACCGCATTTTAGGTGCACATATCGTTGGCCCATCAGCCGGTGATTTGGTACAAGAAGTGGCCATTGCTATGGAATTCGGCTCAACAGCTGAAGACTTAGGTTTGATGACCTTTGGTCACCCGACAGTATCTGAAGCTGTAAAAGAGGCTGCATTAGCTGTTCACGGCCATGCCATTCATAAAGCAAACCGTAAAAAACGTAAGTAATCTCTAACGTCTTGTAGGGCGGGACAGCGCAGCGTCTCCCGCCTTGTATTTCTATTTCCATGGCGGGAGACGCTGCGCTGTCCCGCCCTACAGAAAAATTTGCACTGATTCACTGAATTGGTCAAAATACGCGCGCGTTTTTTATAGAGAATCGCGCCGCTATTAGGCGGAGGCTTTTAAATACTTAAAAGCATATCTGCCAGCAACGGGGGGTAGGTTCGTCCTACCGATTTCTAAAAAAGCATCATTTGATGTCAAAAAAGTGGTAAGACAACATGAATCTTCATGAATATCAAGGCAAGCAGTTGTTTGCTGAATACGGTCTGCCTGTTTCTAAGGGATATGCGTGCGACACCCCTGAAGAAGTAGCAGAGAAAGCAAAGCTAATCGGCGGTGACAAGTGGGTTGTGAAAACTCAAGTTCACGCAGGTGGCCGTGGTAAAGCAGGTGGTGTTAAGCTAGTTGATAGCCCAGAAGCTGCAGCGGAATTTGCTAAAAGCTGGTTAGGTAAGAACTTAGTTACCTTCCAAACAGACGAAAATGGTCAGCCAGTTTCTAAGATCTTAGTTGAAGACTGCACCGACATCGCTGATGAATTATACCTTGGCGCTGTAGTTGATCGCTCAAGCCGTCGTATCGTTTTCATGGCCTCGACTGAAGGTGGTGTTGAAATCGAGACGGTTGCTGAAGAAACCCCTGAAAAAATCCTTAAGACTGAAATCGATCCATTGGTCGGCCCTCAGCCTTACCAAGGTCGTGAGCTTGGTTTTAAATTGGGTCTTGATAAAAAACAAGTGGGTCAATTCACCAAGATCTTCATGGGTCTTGCACAACTTTTCATCGATAAAGATTTAGCCCTTATCGAAATCAACCCATTGGTTATCAAAGAAGACGGTGACCTTCACTGCCTAGATGCTAAATTAGCGGTTGATGGTAATGCACTTTACCGCCAAAAAGCGGTTGCTGAAATGAACGACCCTTCACAAGAAGACGCGCGTGAAGCAGAAGCAGCTGAATGGGATCTTAATTACGTAGCCCTAGACGGCAACATCGGCTGCATGGTTAACGGTGCTGGCCTTGCGATGGGTACTATGGATATCGTAGCCCTTCACGGCGGCTTCCCAGCTAACTTCCTGGACGTTGGCGGCGGTGCAACTAAAGAACGTGTTGCTCATGCATTCAAACTGATCCTTTCTGACGACAAAGTTAAAGCTGTTTTAGTCAACATCTTCGGCGGTATCGTACGTTGTGACATGATCGCAGAAGGCATCATTGGGGCTGTCAAAGAAGTAGGCGTTAACGTTCCTGTTATCGTTCGTCTTGAAGGCACTAACGCTGATCTTGGTAAGAAGGTGCTAGACGAGTCTGGCCTTGATATCATCGCGGCAGAAAGTTTAACAGACGCTGCGGAAAAAGCAGTTAAGGCAGCGGGGTAATTATCAATGGCTATCCTAATCAATAAAGACACTAAAGTGATCTGTCAGGGTTTCACTGGCGGCCAAGGGACTTTCCACTCTGAGCAAGCGCTTGCTTATGGCACGCAACTTGTGGGTGGTGTTACCCCAGGTAAAGGTGGTACTGAACACTTAGGCTTACCAGTATTCAACACCGTAAAAGAAGCGGTAGAAACCACTGGCGCAACGGCCTCTGTTATCTACGTACCAGCGCCTTTCTGTAAAGACGGTATCCTTGAAGCGGCTAACGCTGGCATCAAGCTAATCGTTTGTATCACTGAGCACATCCCAGTATTAGACATGCTTGAGTGTAAAGTGAAATGTGACGAATTAGGTGTACGTTTAATCGGCCCTAACTGCCCAGGTGTTATCACGCCAGGTGAATGTAAAATTGGCATCATGCCAGGTCACATCCACTTACCAGGTAAAGTCGGTATCGTCTCGCGTTCTGGTACCTTAACTTATGAAGCGGTTAAGCAAACCACTGATTACGGTTTTGGTCAATCGACCTGTGTCGGTATCGGCGGTGACCCAATCCCAGGCTCTAACTTCATCGACATTCTTGAAATGTTCGAAAAAGATCCTGCGACTGAAGCGATTGTGATGATCGGTGAAATCGGTGGTACGGCTGAAGAAGAAGCGGCTGCTTTTATTAAAGCAAACGTAACCAAGCCTGTCGTTTCTTACATTGCGGGTGTTACAGCGCCTGCTGGTAAACGTATGGGGCATGCTGGTGCGATTATCTCTGGCGGTAAAGGGACTGCTGATGAAAAATTCGCAGCCCTTGAAGACGCTGGCGTTAAAACCGTTCGCTCTTTGGCGCAAATCGGTGACGCACTAAAAGAAGTGACTGGCTGGTAAGCTTTCACTTTTTTAAACTTATAAAAAAACCCGCTTTATGCGGGTTTTTTATTGGGAAAAAATTATACAGATATACACTTGAACATAGTAAAAAAAACTTACCTGATAAAATCAATCTAACTAACCACTACACTGTAAATTTCATCATGTCGTTTGTGATAAAACGTGAACATCTAGACGAGTTAATTTATGCGTATATCTGACAACAGCGCCTGGCAACAACTTGAAATTCAAGCCTACCTAGCGTCCACTCAAACACCTATGCGGCTATCTACCCCCAAACCTGATGGGTTCCCGCTCATTTGCAGTGTCTGGCACTATTTTGAAAATGATTCTCTTTATGCGGTATCACACAAAGACAGCCTTTTAGTAAGGACTTTAGTTAACCAGCCTAAATGTGCCTTTGACATTAGTACCAATGAACCACCTTATAAAGGTATCCGAGGCCAGGGGTTAGCCGACATACAATTAGATGCCAGCCACTATCTACCTAAGCTTATTGATAAATTTCTAGGACAAAATTTTCAAGATCTTCAGCAATTTTTGATGAATCGTATAGATGAAGAAAGACTGATTGTTATTAACATAAACAAAATCTCAGCATGGGATTTTTCAGGTCGAATGAAACTGGACAAAACAAACTAAGTCAAAAGCGGGCTGTTCATTTTTCAATGAACTATAGTGTTATTTATCGTTTATTATGTGAATGTTTTGACTATGAAACAATGGATTTTTTTAGCAGGTTTCCTCTTACTTTTCTCAGCAAGTACTGGCTACCTTTATTTATTCGCCGAAAAAGAAAAGCAGCAAGTACAAGACACGTCAAACTTTCAAGACTCTTACCACAGTCTCCAAACCACTAGTGCACAGGATGCCACAGATCAGACATTCCATTCTGCTATCGCTCAACAACAAGCTATTCGCAATATTGAGTCAATCATCAACGAACAACCGACTCTACTTGATAAACGCAAAGCTGCAGCATCCAGTTTTATGGGGTTTTATCTCGTTAATACACGCACCAGGCAAGCTTTTTGTTCCCGTAAAGGGGTTGCACTAGATACTTATGAAGCGCAATTTAAATTAGAGCATGACTTACTGCTGATTGAAGCGAAAAAACTATTATTTAAAGATGAAGGCAGTATTGATGCGTTCTATCAGCTAATCAAAGAGCAAGGCACTGCATCCGTTGCCCAGGACATGAGCGATATCGCCAATATGCTAAACATTAGCCTTGAAGAAGCTTGTGTTTTCTTAAACGGCAGCGCACAGGATTTCGTACCAAAGATGAGCTTTGCCAATACACAGCCCCTTGCATACAAATATCTAACTGCACCTAAAGATTAAGCGCAACGCATCTATGCTCTCCAGACCCTGTGATAAAAACGGGCACAGCCCGTAGGGTTACATCTAACTATCCAGCACACTGTGTTAAATCCAGTTTATTTAGCTCGTAAAACAAGCTCAATTTGACTTGCTTGATGAATAGTTAGCATATCAACCGCCTGAAAAAAACTTACGTCAACAGAGCCTACTCCTTATAATGCAATCCAATTGCTTTCATCTGTTTCTAACATGACCATGCAGCCGCAGAAAAGTCGTTGCCTTACGGCGATAAAAGGCATATAAGTAGGAGCCTGTCTGAGAATTGCGTTCGAGGATAAATGTCAAAGAAGTGAGATAAATGCTTTGGGAAATTCCTGAGCATAGTCAGCCTATTTAAAGGCAGATCTAAATAAACAGGAGCGAAGAATTTAGCCGCTTATCTGGCATTTACCCGACCACTCAATCTAGACAACGCCAAATGACCGTTTATTGATTAAGTAGAGTGGTCGGGGTTAGGCCGAACAGTCAGTTTTCGGGCAGGCTCCTAGGGCTGCTCTGTTGTGCTTGAAGGTAAGCTATATGACATCTTCGGGATCACGCTTCGTTATTGTCATGGGACTACTGTCCTTGTTCTCTTTAGGAGATGACAAACCTGCACCTATCGTTTCACTCAACCTTTGCACGGATCAAATTCTCCTCGCATTAAGACCAGACACACGGCTATTTACCTCCCCGCTATCAGTGCAGACACAGTACAACTATTTACATGAAGAGGTAGATACAAAACGTCTGAGTAAAAAAAAGCTAGAGAACCTTATCTTGCTTACCCCTAGCATCGTCATCACTGGCAGCTTCACAGATCCTTATTTATTAAAAGGCCTTAAGCTAGCCAATATCCCTGTGCTTTCTGTGCCTTATGCAAACTCATTACAACAAGCGATCGATAATATCCTGCTTGTCTCGACCGCCATCCATGAAGAGCAAAAAGGAAAAGCGTTAGCGTCAGCTATTCAACAAAAACGTCAAAGGCTAAACCAGCAAATGCAGGCAAAAAAAAAGACTGCTTTGTTCTTTGCACCAGGCGGCTTTACTCATGGCAAATACACGATTTACGATGAACTATTAGCCTTAGCAGGGCTTGAAAATTTGGCCAATAGCCTCGGCATTGAAGGCCATGGCTACCTTACGCTTGAAACACTTGTGCTTAACCAGCCTGATTACCTTATTATCGAAGATAACCAACCTAACCAAACAACTAATGCCCAACAATTGCTTCACCACCCTGTGTTTAAACATCCTTTATTCAAATCTGAGATTATTTCTCTAAATACAGGTTACTTGAGCTGTGCGGGCATGGGAACACTGTTAGCTGCTGAGCAGTTGCTTGAGAAAATCAACAGATAATCGAGCGCTCTGTTTCACTGTGATTTCAGGTAGTCGTAGGGCGGGACAGCACAGCGTCTCCCGCCGAGAAACACATAGCATTATGGTGGGTTACGCTGCGCTAACCCACCCTACAACATGTATCACCCTGATGTAGCGCAGCGTAATCTGCCCTTATTAAACAGACTCTGCGGAAGACGCTACGCTGCCCTGCTCTACAAGGATCGACAGGATACGTTATTGTCAGCCAAACCGTCTCGAGTATAATATGCAAACTTATTTCGCATTATTAACACCATATCAATGTCTAGAACGGCAGCACTATATCTCAGTTTATGCGGTTTACTGCTGGTCAGTATTTATCTTCACCTTAACAGCGGTCAATTAGAGTTAAATCAGAATTTATTCAATGCAGCAAAGCTCTCTCACGAAAAAGCCCAGCTCATTAAACTGATCTTTCTCGACATCCGGCTTCCACGACTAGTACTTGGCTTGCTTGTTGGCTTCTCCTTAGGCGCTTCCGGTGCTGTAATGCAAGGGCTGTTACGCAACCCTCTGGCGGGGCCTGATTTACTCGGTATGACAAATTGCGCTGCTTTTGGTGCAGTACTTGTTTTATATTTTGGTGTGGCCTACGCCAATTGGTGGCTACTGCCTTTAGGCGGTATCTCTGGTGCCTTTATTGGCTTAGCGCTTATCTTTTTATTAGCGGCTAAAAACCGCAACACACTCAGCATTATATTGGCTGGCACTGCCATCAATGCGATTGCAGGCAGCTTTATTTCGCTTGCACTGAATTTTTCAAACAACCCTTATGCGATGAGTGAAATCATTTATTGGCTTATGGGCTCATTGAGCAACCGTAGCCTTCAAGATGTCTATATCGGCCTACCTTTTATCCTGATAGGATGCCTGCTTTTATTTTTATCCGCCCGCTTTCTAGATGCACTATCTTTAGGTGAAGACACAGCAATTACGTTAGGCTTTAATATTAAACGAGAGCAAACCAAAATACTCATTGCCACAGCTTTAGCTGTCGGCACTGGGGTTGCGCTCTGCGGCAGTATTGGCTTTATTGGATTAGTGGTGCCGCATTTATGTAGGCCTTTAGTTCAGCATCAACCAGGTAAACTCATTTTATGCAGTGGGCTTATGGGCACTTGCTTTGTTATCCTTGCGGATGTCATCGTGCAGCGTATTTCATTAAACCAAGAGCTTAAACTAGGGGTTGTCACGGCCATCATTGGCGGGCCCTTCTTCTTATATCTCATCTACCACCTACAAAAACAGGTGAGATGAATGATCACACTAAAGCATCTCGATCTTTTTATTCATCAAAAACAACTTTTGTATCAAATTAACCTGGTCATCCCTAAAGGGAAATTACTTGGCTTAATCGGCCCCAACGGCGCAGGTAAAAGCACTTTAATGAAGTGCCTTGCAGGTATTGTACCTTTTCAAAAAGGCGACTATTTACTAGCTAACAAACCTATTGAATCCTACTCATCTAAAGCGCGAGCGCAAACAATAGGCTTTTTAGCACAACAATCTACCTTAAATTGGCCGTTAACTGTAGAACAGTTAATTCAGCTGGGACGCATGCCCTATCAGGGTTTTTTTTCTCGTTTATCAAGAAAAGACAAAGCCGTATTAGAACAGGTACTGAACGCAACAGACTGCATGCATCTTAAACACCGTCTAAGCACTGAATTATCGGGCGGTGAATTAACTCGTGTGCTGATTGCGAGAGTCTTAGCAGGCGAACCTGACGTTTTGATTGCCGATGAACCGATAGCGTCTTTAGACCCTTTTCATCAACTACAGATCATGGAATTGTTGCAGTCACTCACTCAACAGGGAAAAACCGTCATGGTCAGCCTGCATGATTTAAACCTGGCACAGCGCTTCTGTGATGGACTTGTATTGATGCAGGAAGGACGCATTGCAGCGTCTGGTCCTGTTAATTCAGTGCTCTGTACTGACAATATTGCCGACACCTATCAAGTCAGTATGGACTGGATCGAACACAATGACAAAAAAACACTTTTACTTAATAAGCGCATCTAATTCGTCTTTTTGTTGTCAAAGGGGTTATCCCTGAAAAGAGGAATCCAGATGCGTCTAGTCATAGCAGCCTGTCTTGCCCTTAGTTTTGCTTCCGTGACTTTTGCACTATCGCCTTACGAAAATAAATTCGAAGAGACGCTAGTCATTGGTACGCGCACACCGCAAACACTAGAGGGTAGCCTTGCGCCTGTCACACTCATTACAAGAGATGATATTGAGAAGTTACAAAGCACCGACATGACAAGCTTGTTATCCAGAATTCCCAGTGTGCATATCGCTAATTCTGGTACGCCTTTGTCATCGCCTAAATTATCTTTACGCGGTACTAAGAACGGGCAAACGCTGATCTTGCTCAATGGCGAGCGAATGAACTCAACATCTACAGGGGACAGTGCCTTTCAGTTTATTGATCCTGAACAAGTGGAGCGCATTGAAGTCATTCGTGGCGCCCGCGCTTCTTTATATGGCGCTGATGCCGTGGGTGGCGTCATTAATATTATTACGCGCAGCGGCAAAGGTGACGACAAAGTCTATGCATCGGCAGGCTACGGTACTTACAACACGCAACGTTACTCATTAGGTTCACGCTTTAATGCAGGTAATAATAATCAGTTTTACATCAATCTGTTTAACAATAAATCAGACGGTTTTGATTCTACCTTATCCAAAATCGGTGAAACCAAAGACGATGACCCTTATGAGAATACAGGTATCAATCTCGCTTATGAGCGTAAACTTCATAAAGGCGCATTTAGCTTAAATTACCTGCAAAACCGCGGTGAAAATGACTATGACGATGGGATTAACTATCACTATAGGCCTTATCACAAAGCGTTTTTAGACAACCTATCCGCCATGCTAGATTTATCACCTAATGACATCTGGCATTCAGCCCTACAGGTATCTCAACTCAGAGATTATGGCAAAGAAGATGGCCATTTAGGTTTACAAGAACAGGATAAATACAACACAAAACGCCAAGGGGCAACGTGGCAAAATGATTTCTATTGGCAAAACCAGAGTATCACCACACTAGGCGTTGATTTTTACAAAGACGAATTGGAAAGCACGAGAAACTATGCTTTCAATACGATTGATAACACTGGCATTTTTTTACAACATCAGACACAGATTGACTGGTTCGAATTACAAGCTGCCGTAAGATATGACGATAATAATCGCTACGGAGAGAATACGACGGGTAATCTCACCTTAGGCGCTAATTTAGGGAATAATGCTTACTACCTGACCTACGCCACTGCTTTTAGAGCACCCACATTAAATGACCTTTATCTTCAGATAGGCAATTATAGACCCTACGGCAACCCAAGCATTAATCCTGAAAAATCTCGACAGTTCGAAGTGGGCTTAACTGGCGGTCTTGATCAGATTTTCTGGCAAGCGAGCGCTTATTACAATAAAATTAACGACCTGATCAGTAGCTGTCAATATCCCGATTCTCCCGACTTCCATGCTTGCAACATTAACAAAGCAGAAATCCAAGGCTTTGAAGTCGTGCTAGGCTACCAGTTCACAGACCTTTCAATATCAGCTAACTATGGCTTTGTCGATGCACGTGACCTTGAAGATGACTCACAACTTCCTTATACCCCTCGCAATTTATTTAACTTGGATATCATTAAAAATCTTGGCAGGGACTTTGATGTAGGCATGACGTTATTAGCAAGATCAAAAAGTTTTGCTAATGACGGCACTAAATTAGGCGGCTATGCAACGGTAGATGCTTTTGTCGCCTATAAAGTTATCAATAATCTCACGGCAAAACTTAAGTTTTCCAACTTGCTAGATAAAGATTATTACGTAAATGGCAACTATGGTAATCTTTATAATACCTCAGGCATCGCAGCCTTTTTCAGTTTGAATTATGATTATACACTTTAAGCATTTGAACAACTTACCAAAGGCGCTATTTACTAGCGCCATTATAATACTCACAATCTCCCTTTCATCCCTATCAGCCTTTGCTGGAAAAAGGTTTATATTGGCTGATCAGTTTCAATCCGAAATAACCTCGAAGCGTACTAACTACTTTTTAAGTTTTATTTTGGGCGGAGAAGAGGTTAGACAAAAAATTAAAGTTACTCGAATCGGCCATGACTTCATAGAGTATCAATATCTAGACAATGAAACGAAAAAGGCCTGTAAGCAGACTGAACGCACAGCCATCAAAGAGATTATAAGCACTTAATAACGCCATGACAGATAAAAAAAACCAAAAACATAAAGCCAGCATGGAAAAGCAAAAAACAAGGGTAGATGCCCGCATTGCCAAAGCAGATGAAGAGCGCGGCATAGTGCTTTTATTAACCGGAGATGGCAAAGGCAAGTCCAGTTCTGCGTTTGGCATGGTATTGCGCGCGTTAGGCTATAACTATACTGTTGCCATCACACAATTTATCAAAGGTGAGCAGTTATCCGGCGAAGAGATTTTTATCAAAGAAAAGCACCCTGAGATCGATTTCTACCAAATGGGCACAGGCTTCACTTGGAACACACAAGACCGGGAAGGCGATATCGTCGCCGCTGAAAAAACCTGGAAGGTTGCAGCCGCTCAACTAGCCAACCCAGATAACTACTTGGTTATTCTTGATGAACTCACCTATATGCTGGCTTTTAAATATCTTGATGAAAACACCGTATTAGAGGCCATTAAGAACAGACCTAAAAATCAATCTGTGGTCATTACGGGGCGCGGCGGTGGCAAGGCATTACGAGCGCTCGCCGATACGGTATCTGAAATCAATGAAACCAAGCATGCGTTTAAAGCAGGCATCAAGGCACGCAAAGGCGTTGATTATTAACGTTCTTTACGCCAAAAATTTTCGAGCTAAACACGCATCAGAAAAGCTTTAGTTGAGGCTTCGTGATGCGCCCACTTCATGCAAGATTGTTTCCCTTTAGTCTCTCTATTCATTGATTTTGAGGTTCTGCGCTGAATCTCAAGGCTGTCAGCAAGGCGTAGATTGCCGTTAATGCTCAACACCTTAAAACCTACCACTCAGCTACTAATTTTTATCGTAACACTAAAAAGAAGAATTAATGTCGTAACAAGCTGCTCAAGTTATCCACCACCAACGCCCAGTCGGCATCTTCCTCTATCATTTCTTTTAAAAACAACGATTGGTGTGAACTCCAAAACGTTGCTTCATCAAGTGCTATATGATCAGGTAAATGATGAGTCTGAATAAAGTCATCGATAGCCGCTTCTGAGCTGTCTAGCCCTAACTGCTGAAACAATACGGTCATGGAATATGCTTCCACTGTCATAGCTGCCTCTCTTATCTATTCTTTATTGGCGAATCGTCATGGCTACACTTGCTGGTTCATCTCCACAATGTGCAACTACACAAACCTCTCCAGAGCCTACACCAAAAAGTTTGCCACCAAACACAATAGCTTTGGTTGGATCATCACTCGTCCAGTCAACAAAAGCAGATAAATCCAAGTTGATATCATCTGGAAAATGCGCCATTGCCTTGACGGATTCAGAAAGAAAACCGCCTATAGAAACCTCTTCAGGCTCTCAACTGTTATTCGCTGACTATTGGCTTCTATAACCTTGAGGCCCGATTCAAACAGCTGATCTTTTCGCCTAACACCAACTGCCGTATGACCACTGTGCTTTTCTGTAACACAGGCATGATGGGCTTCAGCTATGTCGCTATCTCCTGTATATCAGTGCATTTGATCCGAGATATCGGATTTAGTGCCATCATAAAACACGCCCTCTGCTCGACAGCATGGCTGCCAGCCTGAGGGTATTGCGTCTGATTCTGCCAGGATACAAATCTTAATCGATCTATTAGATAGCAGTTAAGATTTGTTGACTCGCATACTCAAGAGGGTAAAGAAAAGCAGCAAGAATGGGTAAAAACAGTAAGGGATAATCACCAAAGGCGACAGACCAAATATCGTACCTAGTAACAATAGCTGTGCGCCCCAGGGAATAACACCCTGAACAACACACGAAAAAATATCGAGCAGGCTTGCAGCTCGTCCAGGGTTAACACCTTGCGCTTGTGCCATATTTCTAGCAGCACTACCTGAAAGCAAAATTGCAATGGTGTTATTTGCGGTGGCTAAATTACACACACTCACAAGCAATGCGATACTTTTTTCTGCTGATGCCTGTTTTTTCGAGCGATCAAACTTCGATTCCAGATAAGCCACCACAAACGCCATCCCCCCTTTGCGCTCCATAATGTAACCTAACCCACTGATTGAGAGCGTCAGCAAGGTAATATCACGCATGGCTAACATGCCTTGACCAACATCATGTAGTAAAGGTGCATCTATACCCAAAACACTCAAAATAATAACTTCACAGACAATGCCTGCCGATAGCACCCAAAGGACAGGACAACCCAATAACGCCAAACTGAAAATCAGCCCATAGGGTAGTATTTTAATCCAGTCAAAAGACGCGACAGGCACGTCTATAGCTGAAGGGGACAAACAGATGTAAATAAAGATCACCGCAAGAGATGGCAGTAATGCCAAGTTAAGATTGGCTTTAAACTTTTGTTTAGGGCTACATTGTTGAGTACCACTTGCCGCAATACTCGTATCAGAAATAATCGACAAATTATCGCCAAACATGGCACCAGATAGCACAACACCTGCAGCAAGGGGTAAATCAACCTGGGCCGTTTGTGCAACACCCAAAACAATGGGTGCAACCGCTGCAATCACGCCCACAGACGTCCCCATAGCCGTTGAAAGCAGAGCCACTACCATGAAAAGGCCGGGCAATAAAAACCAACTGGGAATGAGCGTCAAGCCTAAGTTGACCACCGCATCAACTGCACCCAATGATTGAGCGAGCCCAGAAAAAATACCAGACAACATAAAAATGCAGCACATCAAAAGAATACTGGTATCTGCCATGCCTTTGAAAAAAGGCTTTAAGAATCGTTCTACAGGCTGCTTATGAGCCATAAAAAGAGCTAAGGCGATACCTGGCAAGGTTGCCCACGCTGGCGAAAATGCATAAAACCCAAATCCCCCTGACCGCATCGAAAAGACTATACCTGCTGTCACAAAAGTCAGCAGAAATAAGCACAAGGGCAAAAGTGAAAGCACACTGCCGCGTAGGGAAAACTCAGACATGGTTATCAATCATCAAAATGAGATTGGACAAAGGAAACCTGACTTTTCTCATGACAATTGCGTAATTTTTGCAAGACTATTACCTCAATGCACAGCGATTGTCGGGTTCAGTGGCAGAGTAAAATGCTCATAGCAAGGCAGCTGATCGAAAATAATAGTTATTCTATAGTGAGATCAAGCAACACAGCTATGGGCATTTTAAATGCCACCCAAAGGGCAGCTACAGGTTTTCCCGTGACTTTGTTGCAAGTATTTGAAAGACGCATGTATTACTGCATACTTGCGCCTTGCCACAGAAAAACCTGTAGCTGCTGAACGGGACAATCGCTGTGCATTGAGGTACTAGGCTCTGTTGACATAGTTTGCCCTGAAAACAACCTTTGTTAAAAAATTGGTTGCCTTTTTCAAGCCGGGCTATAATCAGGCTTTTTTGCCGTCCACAAGCTTTATGCATTCACTGAAGACATTACTGTTTACTGCATTAACCCTTATCCCTTCTACGCTGTTAGCAGACGCTAACGAGACAAAGCCTAAAACTTGGTCAGGGGACATTGAACTTGGCCTGAAGTTTACGAAGGGCAATAGCAATGAAAACAGTCTAGCGTTTCGCCAGTCGCTCATTTTTGACCATGAACCTTGGAAGAATACGCTTCATCTTGAGGCGGATAACACCCAATCCAATGGTGTACGAACAGAGGAACGCTATTACATCACCGAAAAGCTCGACAGGGTTATCAATGGCTCAACCTATTCGTTTATTCGGGGTTCCTATGAAAAAGACCTATTTGGTGGCTTTGAATACCAAGCCACCTATGTACTCGGCGTTGGTCACAGGTTTTTGGATAAAGAGCAACTAAAGCTTTCTGTAGAAACAGGTCTTGGTAGCATTTACGAACGCGCAGATAATGCCAAGCAAGGTGAACACAGCCTACTCTATTATTTAGCCGATGAATTCAGCTGGCAATTTTCAGCGTCAGCAGAGCTTGGCCAAAACGCTACGTTAGAATATTCAGATATCAATACCATTACCCGGGCTAACATTTTCGTGAAATCTAGCTTAACGACACGGCTTTCACTTCGGCTCTCTTATGGTGTCAAACACAACTCGGAAGTCGCAGAAGACAAGCAGCATACTGACATCGAAGCCTTAGCTACGCTTGTCTACGGATTCTGATATAACCAAAATGAAGCTATTCTCTTGCGTGGCACGTGAATTGTCATAAAATAGTAAAATACTCTTAGGAGCCTTTTCGAGAGTGGCGTTCGAGGATAAATGTCAAAGAAGTGAGCTAACTTCTTTGAAAAATTCCTGCGAATAGACAGCCTATTTAAAGGCAGATCTAAATAAACAGGGGCGAAGAATGTAGCCGCTTATCTGGAATTTAGGCCGAACAATCAGTTCTCGAACAAGCTCCTAGGCAACAACCGCCACGTAAAGACTCATCTATGCGCCTCAAATCAATAAAACTGGCAGGCTTTAAGTCCTTTGTCGACCCAACCACGGTTAATTTTCCTGGCAACCTATCGGCTGTGGTAGGCCCTAATGGCTGTGGAAAATCCAACATCATCGATGCAGTTCGCTGGGTGATGGGCGAAAGCTCTGCGAAAAACCTGCGGGGCGAGTCGATGACAGACGTTATCTTTAATGGCTCGGGTGGTCGAAAACCTGTTGGTCAAGCATCAATAGAACTTGTTTTTGATAACAGCGATGGCGCTATTGGCGGTGAATATGCCAGCTTTGCCGAAGTCTCCATTAAACGCCGCGTTACCCGAGACGCCCAAAATCACTACTTTTTAAACGGCCAAAAATGCCGCCGGCGTGACATCACCGATATCTTCTTAGGCACAGGCTTAGGCCCTAGAAGCTACGCCATCATTGAGCAAGGCATGATCTCGCGCTTGATTGAATCTAAGCCTGAAGAGCTGCGCGTATTTATTGAAGAAGCGGCAGGTATATCGAAATACAAAGAAAGGCGCAAAGAAACTGAAAACCGCATGAAGCGCACGCTAGAAAACCTTGAGCGCTTAACGGATATTCGTGATGAATTGGAACGCCAACTTCAGCATTTGCACAGGCAATCCGTCGCCGCTGAAAAATACACCACTTATAAAGCAGAAGAAAGGCAGCTTACCGCCCAGTTGCAAGCACTTGAATGGAAAACACTCGATGATATTTTTCAATCAGGTGCCAGCCAGATTGATCAACTAGCCCTAGCGCTTGAAGCTGTTGTCACCGAGCAAACGGCTCTTGAGGCGGAAGTTGAAACTCTGCTGACCGAGCAAACGGCCAAGCGAGATGCCTTCAATGATGCGCAAAGCCGCTATTACAGCTTAGGTGCCGATATTGCTAAGGCAGAACAAATCATTCAAAACCATAAGCAAAGCGAAGCGCGTTTAAAACAAGACCTGTCAGATGTCTCAAGCCAGCTCAATGAAAACAATCGCCTCGTTGCAGAAGATGAAGACAAACTTGATCAATTTACATTTGAACTCGAAGAACTGGCGCCTGAGCTTGAAATACTCCTTGAAACAGAAACCGAAAACGAAGAGGAACAAACTCAACTAGAAGATGCATTACAAATATGGCAAGAAGAATGGGACCAATTCAACCAGACGGCCGCCTCTGCCCAACAAAAAGTAGAAGTGCAGCAATCACGTATCCAGCATGCCGAAACGGTGATTCGTCGTTTAAACGACAAACAGCTGAAACTCAAAACCGAGCTGGACAGCCAAGGGCACCATGATTCAGAAGACGACATAGCCTTGCTTGACGCGCATATCATAACCCTAACAGAGCAACTAGTAGCGCTTGAAGAACAGCAGGATGCACATCAAGCAACAATCGAGTCCTTGAGAGAAGACGACGATAATCAGTCGAGTGAGATCAATCAGCTTCAAGCGACTATCCAGCAGCAGCAAGGCCGTCTAGCCTCACTTGAAGCGCTACAGCAAGCGGCTTTAGATGATCAGAACGAGCGGCTCACAAAATGGCTTGAAACCAACGATTTAGTCGACAAGCCCAGATTAACAGACAACCTTAGCGTAGACACAGGCTTTGAACATGCCGTCGAAACCGTCTTAGCCGATAAGTTACAGGCTATTTGCGTGGATGATTTGAACTCACTGTCTGCTCATCTATCCACACTTGACAATGCAGCTGTTTGCTTAGTCTCAGCAGGTAGCCACCATTATCAAGGCCAATACCAAGGTGAAGCGCTCGCTGATAAAACAAGCGGCAATGCCTACATTAAACCCTTTTTAGCAGGCATCTATCTTGCGGAGTCGTTTGAGAAAGCCCTCTCTCAACAATCTCAGTTAGCCGCAAATGAGTCCTTCATCACCCCCGACGGGCTTTGGATAGGGCCAAACTGGATCAAGAAAAGCGCAACCAAAGATGCAAGTGTTGGCATTATTGCTCGCAAGGCTGAAATTGAAGCCTTAACAAAAACACTTGATGAGCACCAGCATCAACTGACTGAAAAACAAACAGCACACAAAATCCTTCGCGAAACCTTAACGGAAGCAGAACACAAGAAAACTCATGATGCAGCGGCAATTAAACAACTCAATCAACAAAAGAGTGCCAAAGAATCTGAGCTTTTTAGCAAGAAGTCTAAAATCGAACAGATGATTGCCGCTAAAGCCCGATTAGTCGCAGACATTGGCGACACAAATGAGCAGCTTGCCCTCGAAGAGGAGACCCTATCCGAGTCGCGTGCCATTTTAGAATCTGCGATTGAAGCCATGCAACTTGATGCGGATAAACGCGAACAGCTCACAGCAAAACGAGAAGCCTTACGAGGTTCACTTGATGCGGCAAGAGATCGTATTCGCCAGCACAAAGACAAAGTACAGCAGCTTAGCATGCAAAAGCAAAGCTTGAGCACTAATATTGCGAGTCTTACTGAGCAAAAGTCCAGGCTCTCCGGTCAAATAGAGCATATCCTGATGCGTAAAACGCAGATCGAAGAGAGCTTAGGTGAGCTCAACGAGCCGGATGAAGACTTAAATGCTGAATTAGAAGTCCTTCTGGATAAGCGATTAGCAGCAGAAGAGGCCTTAAGCGAAGCGCAAGATATCGTCAACGGCATCGATGAGCGCATGCGTAGCGCTGAAATGAAACGCAATCAGCTTCAGCAAAAAAACACCGATGTGCGCTCTGAATTAGAAAAATCACGTATCGCAGCCCAAGGCATTGAAGTCAAACGAGATGAATTACAAAAGCAGCTGAACCAAGGTGAGTTCAACCTTGATGAAGTGCTGGCCAACATGCCAGAAGATGCAGATAAAAAAGTCTGGGAAGAAGAGCTTGAGCGATTAGGTAATCGTATTTCACGACTAGGTGCAATCAACCTTGCTGCGATTGAGGAATATAAAGTCGCCAGCGAGCGTAAACATTATCTGGATGCGCAAAACTCAGATCTTGAGAAAGCCCTCGGTACACTTGAAAACGCCATCAAGAAGATCGATAAAGAAACACGCTTCAAATTCAAAGAAACCTTCGACAAGATCAATGCAGGGGTTCAAGAGCTCTTCCCTAAAGTCTTTGGTGGTGGCCGCGCCTATATCACTATGACAGGTGAAGACTTATTGGATACAGGCGTTGCCATCATGGCACAACCGCCAGGCAAAAAGAACAGTACTATCCACTTGTTGTCAGGTGGTGAAAAAGCGCTAACGGCCATTGCACTCGTTTTCTCTATCTTCAGGCTCAACCCTGCGCCTTTCTGTATGTTAGATGAGGTTGACGCGCCACTGGATGATGCCAATGTTGGGCGATACGCACGCATGGTCGAAGAGATGTCCAAAACGGTTCAATTCATTTATATTACGCACAATAAAATCGCCATGGAAAAAGCGACACACTTGCTAGGTGTCACCATGCATGAGCCAGGTGTCTCTCGAATGGTCACCGTTGACGTTGAAGAAGCGGTAGAGTTAGCCGCTCAATAGTGATTTAGCACTGGTTTAATGCGTGATATTGATGAAAAAATCTTCTAATATGCAGTTGAGGGTTAACTTTTCTGGAGGCAGAGCATGGATCTGAGTATAAAGGACTGGCTGATGGTCATTGGCGTCCTGTTATTACTTGCTGTCGCACTTGATGGATACAGGCGAGCTCGCAACGAGCGTAAAAATCAGGTAAAGCTCTCAAAAAATGCCAAGCGCTCTGCCAGAAATCACAAAAGCGGCATTGATGATGAGTATGATGACCATTGCCCTGATGTTTCAACCGCAAAGACATATGAAAGTGACGATATAGGTGAATCATACAAAGTCGACCCCCTGTTTGAAGATCCTTTTGACGTAGAGAAGACGGCCTTTGAAATGCCTCAAGAGCCGCTACCAGACACCTTGCTTGATGATCAAGCTAACGAAGACACCCTCATAGAAGAAGCCCCCTTGCGCGCGTTCGAGAAAGACAAGGAAGCCTTTGTAGAGCCACTCGACAAACCCGAAGCGTTCACCGCCGAACCTGAAGAAATCATAGTCCTCAATGTGATGGCTCAATCGGGTCAAATTCTCAGCCCGCATAAACTCAAAGCAGTACTTGATGCCTGC
This sequence comes from Pseudomonadales bacterium, assembly GCA_965225765.1. Classification (GTDB taxonomy): domain Bacteria; phylum Pseudomonadota; class Gammaproteobacteria; order Pseudomonadales; family DT-91; genus CAKMZU01. The sequence continues at coordinate 3,079,457 of CBDDBO010000002.1, read as the reverse complement.
GATTGTCGTTTTCAAGCAAACGGCGTTTTTTATCGATTTGAAAAAGAACACGGCCGTGGCGACATTCAGTTCAGTGTCGTCAATATGGTAGAGCCTGGGACCTTTGGCAATAGCCAGCTCGATAGATTACAAACACCAGGCGTTAGTTTCTTACTCTGTTTACCAGGGCCAGAAAACCCCACAGAGGCCATCAACTGCATGATAGAAACAGCTCAATGCGTGGCTCACAACTTAGCCGCTAACATCAAAGATGAGAACCTTTGTGTAGTCACTGAGCAGCAGCTGGAATACCACAGGCAGCGCATACGTAATTTTCTACAGCGCAAGCTATTAGGCTCTGCCAACGTCGGCTAACTTTCTCTGGTGGATGACGCTGCGTTTATCCACCCTACACACGTTAAACTCAAGATGTCTCAAAAATCCATTCAAGAACAACTTAACACGCTTCGTCAAACCCTCGAACAATATAACTATGAATATTACGTATTAGATGCCCCCACGGTGCCTGACAGTGAATACGACAGAACCCTCAAAGCCTTGATTGAGCTAGAAAAAGTCCACCCAGAACTCATCAGCCCAACTTCCCCCACCCAACGAGTAGGCGGTGTGCCGCTCGAAAAATTTGATCAGGTTAAGCACTTAAAGCCCATGCTGTCATTGGATAACGTATTTGGGGAAGAAGATTTACAGGCCTTTGAGCAACGCTTGCAAGATAGACTAAAAGATAAGTCCCCGATTGATTATGTGTTAGAACCTAAACTCGACGGCATTGCAGTGAGTTTACTTTATCAAGCAGGCAAATTAGCGCGAGCTGCTACGCGCGGCGATGGAGAAACCGGTGAAGACATCACTCAAAATGTCAGAACAATAGGGTCTGTGCCTTTAACCCTTCGCGGGTCAGGTTGGCCGGATACGTTAGAGGTAAGAGGGGAAATTTACTTACCTAAAAAAGGCTTTGAAGCACTCAATGACAACGCTCGCGCAAAGGGTGAAAAAGGCTTTATGAATCCACGTAATGCCGCAGCGGGCAGTCTTAGACAACTAGACGCCAGCATCACAGCCACAAGACCTTTGGAGATGTGTTGTTATAGCGCAGGCTTTATAGAAGGCGGCACCCTGCCCGATAACCACTATGATACGCTCAACCAGTTTCATGCTTGGGGATTCCGCATCAATGCTCTGATGCACAAAGCCCATTCCGTCAAAGACTGTCTAAGCTATGTCGATAGCATACTCGCCCAACGTGAAACCCTTGATTACGACATTGATGGCGTGGTCATTAAAGTCAACCCGTTTGCGTTACAAGACAGGGTAGGCTTTGTCGCGAAAGCACCGCGCTGGGCGACCGCCTTTAAATTCCCTGCTCAAGAAGAAATGACGACACTTGAAACAGTAGAGTTCCAGGTCGGCAGAACAGGCGCTATCACACCCAAGGCTGTTTTAGCCCCTGTGTTTGTCGGCGGCGTCACCATCAGTAACGCAACCCTTCATAATGCAGATGAAATTGAGCGCTTAGGTTTAATGATTGGCGATACCGTCATTGTTCGCCGGGCAGGCGATGTGATTCCTCAAATTGTCTCAGTTGTTGCCAGTAAACGGCCTGCAACGGCTCGTTCAATTGTCTTTCCCACCACCTGCCCTGTGTGTGACTCACCCCTTGAAAAAGACGAGGACGAGGCGGTTTACCGCTGTACAGGCGGCCTAAGCTGCAACGCGCAAATGAAGCGAGCTATTGAACACTTTGCCTCTCGTAAAGCGATGGATATTGATGGCTTAGGCACCAAAATTATCGATCAGTTGGTGGACTTAAATCATGTCAGTCATCTTGATGAGCTATATCAGCTTGATCAAACCACCTTGTCATCTATGGAGCGCTTAGGGGATAAATCTGCCGCTAACTTAATCAAGGCTTTAGAAGCCTCCAAGAAAACTACCCTGGCAAGATTCATCTATGCCCTCGGCATCAGAGAAGTCGGCGAAACGACTGCAAAATCTTTAGCCAAGCACTTCTCTTCTATGGATAAGCTTGCTGAAGCATCCGAAGACACCTTACTTGCGATCAACGACATTGGCCCCATTGTCGCAGACCACATTGTTCACTTTTTTGAGAATCCTAAAAATACTGCGGTCATTGCATCGCTATTGGGTTCTGGCATTAACGTTGAAAGTACTCAAGCAATTGCTGCCTCAGATCATGACGTGTCCGGTAAAACGGTCGTATTGACAGGTAACCTCCAAAGCATGTCACGCGATGAAGCCACCGAAAAGTTAGAACGTTTAGGTGGAATTGTCACCAAATCCGTATCGAAAAAAACAGATATCGTGGTGGCAGGTGCTAAAGCGGGCTCTAAAAAAACCAAGGCGGAATCCTTGGGTATTTTGGTGGTGGATGAAGCTCAGCTGCTTGAGTGGCTCGACAGCTAACGCTCAATTAACGGAAATCTAACGAAGACTGAATGATTGGTGGATGGCGCTGCGCTTATCCACCCTACTGAAAAACGTTAAAAAACCAAATCAATCGCCAATCGTACTGCCTGAGGGGAGCGGTCAACGCCTATTTCTTGAATCGACTTGTAGAGGTACTCTGCCTTGGCAGACGCCATCGGATGAAAATCCCAACGGGCACCTACGTTATAAGTCTTGGTATCTAGGGTTGCATATCGCTCAATCACCAAGAACTCAGATATACCATAAAACTGGGCAATTTCGTCCGGGGTGGGTGGATCTCGTCCCTCAGTAGCTAACTCACTCCCTGGCTTAACAGCGCCTAACTCATGATAACGATAATCTTCATCCCATCGATCTATCACATCCATTTCGACTTGTTCAAAATCTTCTTGATAATCCGCCTTTGCATCCTCATGCGGCCGATTAAAGTCTCTTGAAAAAGTAAAACTGAACGACCAGTCTTCAATAGGCCTTATCCCAGCCAAGACATAGTAAGAAATAGCACGTCCCACAATAATATTCGGGTCCGTTTTAATTAGGGTGACTTCAGCGTCAAAGAAGACCTTTTCAAAATCCAGCCGTGTCCCTAAAGCTGCAAATTGTGTGCGATCATCTTCTAAAGTCACAGCATCGGATTCGGTGGTTAAGGGTATGCTAAACAGCAGCCCATGTTTCATCAAGTCTTCTCTTAATAATGCCGATTCAGGTGAAGGATTTGTATAAATCTGCCCCACAATCAACGGCGCAATGTCTGATGACGAGCGCCCTTCCATATAGACTGCGCGAAACATTAGCCAGTCTCTATCGACATTAATCGAGCCGCCATAGAGGCTTTCAATGTTAAAATCGACCCGATGACCGCCTATGCCACCTACATTTACATGGTTTTTAAGGCGCCCCATCCACAGATCAAATCGCGTGGTCCAATCACTCCAGAAATCAATGGTGTACTCGTACTTTAAGCCATCGAAACTTGTGAAATCTGGCGAGCCATAAACGGCATAAGGTGGGATGATCCATTGGTACGCATAGCTAACGTCTTTAAATTCAGAGAACATATAAAGCGGCATACGTAATTTGCCAGCCGATAACGTCATCTGTGGGTTAAAGTGATAATCGACAAACGCCCAGTCAACTTTAGGTGCGTAATCATCATCGCCATTCGTCACCATCTGCACAGTAAAGCCAAGCTGATCAGACACATCAGACTCAAGCCTTAACCCCAACTTATTGAAATAGGTATATTCTGGCGTATTACTCATGCCATTCATGGTGCCTTCTTTTTTATCATTCGAAATCGTCTGTGCCATAGCGACCGTAGCAAACCCCGAAATAGCCATATCGGGCAATCTACTAGCATCTAACGAAAAGGATAGGGGCGCACAAAGACTAACAAATAAAACAAGACACGAAAAAAAGATAGCGTAAATGAGCACATGGAACAGCTTATTAGAGTGTTATACTTCCATTACCCAATGGTAATAAAGCTGCGATATTCGCATACCTGATGCGATTTATCAATAAAACACAAGAACGCCCTATTCTATTTTAACGCGCACACTGATAATCTAAGCCAACACGCATTGGCTATACACTGAACTCTTTGCGTTAGGGATGACAACAGTGACTCTAGGAATATGTTAGTCACAAGAGCGTCAAGTTGTACTGCGATGAGCCTGTAAGCAAAAAGCCTATATGCCATTTGCACTACTTTGTACTGATCTTTATCAATGGCCTTCAGCTTATGAATACAGTTCTGAATAAAATGACTTTTGTTAAATTTTTACATAGTGAGTCAGGCCCAGGCATTTTGTTGATATTGGCTACGGCAGCCGCATTGATTGTTGCCAACAGCCCTTTATCCGAAGCCTACATGTGGGTGCTTAACCTGAACCTTGATATCGGCATCAAAGAAGGTGACTTTCAATTTGCCATTGATAAGCCTCTATTGCTTTGGATCAATGACGGGTTAATGGTCTTTTTCTTCTTATTGGTCGGGCTTGAGCTGAAGCGTGAATTATTAGTAGGTGAGCTTTCAAACCCAAAAAAAATCATCTTACCTGCTGTGGGTGCTGTAGGCGGGATGCTCATTCCCGCTCTGGTCTACTATTGGTTCAATCAAGAAGACCCTAATGCGCTACGAGGCTGGGCAATCCCCGCCGCTACCGACATTGCCTTTACGTTAGGTATTTTATCTTTACTCGGTCCTCGCGTGCCTATCAGCTTGAAAATCTTTTTAACCTCGCTCGCTATTTTTGATGACATTGGCGCCATCATTATCATTGCGATTTTCTACACTGAAAAAATCTCCATGACCTCCTTGGCCATTTCGGCCGCCTGTATTTTGATTCTATGGATTTTTAACAGACGAGGCGTAGAAGAACGCTCTATGTATGTTTTTGTGGGTATCATCATGTGGGCTGCGCTCTTAAAGTCTGGCGTACATGCGACGCTTTCTGGCGTCATACTGGCTATGTTCATCCCCATGCATTCGGCAGAGCACCCAGGCCGCTCACCCGTTAGAGAATTTGAACATGATATTCATGCGATGGTTTCATTCTTTGCTTTGCCTATTTTTGCCTTTGCCAATGCAGGACTAAATCTTTCCGGTGTAGGTATTGCCCAGGTCTTTCACAGTGTCCCGATGGGTGTCACCATGGGGCTTTTCCTTGGTAAGCAATTTGGCATTTTTGGCTTATGCTGGATCGCACTAAAAATGAAAATGGCCGAATTACCTCAAGGCATGACGTTATCTAGCCTTTACGGCGGCGCTATATTATGCGGCGTAGGTTTCACGATGAGCTTATTTATCGGTGGCCTAGCGTTCGATGGCATTGAAAAAACCTTTGATGAGCGATTAGGTGTACTCCTTGGCTCTTTCGTATCAGGGATTGTAGGTTTGTTATTCTTAAAATTTAGCTTGCCTCAGGTGACAAAAAATAAAACTATAGCCCCCAGCTAAGGGGCTACACGCTTATTAAAAAACGAACACACACTCGTTCCTGAAGGAAGCATTCACGTTTTGACTTACGGCTGCATTATAAAAAGTCAGGCACTTGTGATAAATCTTAACCATCAGTGGCTCTATTCCTGAAAGGTGTGTTCGATCGACCATTGATGCTAGGCTATAACCAGCCTGAGCTATGTTTAACTCGGCTTTCTTATCACTTGCTAAACGGACTTCTGTAACTTGACCGTCTTTAATACAAGCAGTCCACTTTATTCCACTAAAGAACACCTTAATCTGTTGCTGATGTTGATTAAGACCCAAAACGGAAATTTTAACCTCTGTAGCAACAGTTTTCTTTGTTGCATCATTTTTCGGATAGAAAGTTCCTTTATAGGTAAACAACTTTGATAATTCAGAGTGACGCTTCTTTTGAGTGAGTAGTTCAAATATACCCCCTCCTTCTAACAAATACTTACTTGCATGAACCACTGAAAAACCGGTCAAGGCATTTAAAGTAAGCAAAAGGCATAAATAACGACTAACATTTACCCCTAACATATCCAAAAAAATCTCGAATAAATCTGAAAAACTGTGACAAGATTTGCCTTAATATGTTCATCACGCCGCCAAGCTTATTGAGTGATGCGACAAGGAGAGATACTTGGTGATGTCGTTTCAGGTATTGCAGGCTTATTGTGCTTGAAATTTAGCTTGTATCAGGTGACTAAAAGCAAAACTGCCCCTCAACTAAGGGGCTATTACTATTTAAAGTTGTATAAATGTTCAGTCGTTACAGAGCTTTCCCAGTCTTGCTTGACAGCTCCGTTATAAACAGCCAAACACTCCCTATAGATTTTTTTCATTAGTGACTGTATCGATGAGGAAGAATACGCCTGATCCGCTTGAGGGGCTAGACTGAGGGCAGCAGACATTAAGGCTGAAGGGATTGACGTGTCATTAGCTATGTGACGGAGATTTGTAACCTCACCTTTCTTAACCATAGCAGTCCACTTTATCCCTTTAGCGGTCACCTCAATATCTTGCTTTTTTTCATCATGTACAGACGAAGCGGAAATCTTAACCTTTTTACCAAAACTTGTTTTTGTATCATCATTTTTTGGATATAAAGTGGCCTTATAGGTAAACAACTTTGATAATTCAGTTGAACTTCCCGATTGAGAAAATCGTGCAAATGTACCCTGCCCCTCTAATGTATACTCAGCAGAATGAACCACTGAAAAACCTGAAAGCATGATTAAACCAAGCAAAGGGCATAAATAGCCAGAAAAACGTCTCTCTAACATAAGTTTATAAACTCCACATAAAATAAAAATTCTGAGCAGATTTTGTTTAAGATATTAATCACGTTGCCTAACGGCTTAATCGCTGCGACATGGAGATACTTAGTCAGCCCTGATAAACAGTAGAAAGCTTCATTTAAAGAGGCTTAGGGCTGGCTTGAAACGAACAATTTCGACCAGAAAGACTCTAAAAACCTTAAATTACTGGTCGAAATGAGTTTTGGATGCTGACTACAAGCCCGTCTTCGAACAATCAAAGCAGCTTTTTTGATCTATTCGATTCATTAGATCTCAATGACCCGCTCATAGCCTTATCGAACGCATTGCCTTGGCCAGATTTAGAAAAAGGTCTTGCCGTTTATTACAGCGAAAAAGGTCGCCCAGCCAAACCCATTCGATTGATGAGCGGCTTATTAATGCTCAAGCAGCTCTTCAATTTGAGTGACGAGAATGTGGTTTCTCAGTGGAAAATGAACCCATACTTTCAATTTTTCTGCGGTGAAACCAGTTTTCAATCTTGCCTGCCTTGCCATCCAACAGACCTTGTAAAATTCAGGCAAAGAATTGGCGAGAGCGGCGTTAAACAGATTTTTGCGATGTCAGTTAAGCTGCATGGAGAGGCAGCTAAAGATGATACGGTTTTTGTTGATACGACGGTACAGGAAAAAGCTATCACCTATCCGACCGATACAAAGCTCGCCATCAAAATCATTAATCGAGTGAATAAGCTAGCAAAAGGCTTTGGTGTCAAACAGCGGCGAACTTTTGTCAAAGAGGTAAAACAGCTTCGTATTGACTCGCGCTTCTTTGGACATGTAAAGAAACGCAAGAAGGCTAAAAAAGCCTTGAAGCGTCTGCGTACTATTGCTGACATTCTGATGAGAGAGCTTGAGCGAAAACTCCCAGAGGGTGCGGTTGCACAGCTAGCAAACGATTTTGCCATGTATCGCAAGGTACTTGCTCAACAGTCTAAGGACAAGAACAAAATTTACAGCCTTCATGAGCCTCAAGTCTACTGTGTTGCTAAAGGTAAGGCGCATAAAAAATACGAATACGGGAGCAAGGCTTCTATCGTATCGACACGCGATCATATCATTGTTGGCGTCGCTGCACATGATACGTTCACGCATGATTCTGAAACATTACAAACTGCGTTAGATGAAGCAGAATCTGTGAGAGAGACATCCATCAAAACTGCTGTTGTTGATAAAGGCTATCAAGGTTCCAAATCTAAAGTGAAGCAGGAAGTTATTTTACCAGGCAAGCCTCTTAAGCGAGATAATGATAAACAACGAGCACGTAAACGAACGCTTTGTAAAAAACGCTCATCCATTGAGCCCGTTATCGGTCATTTGAAGCAAGACTTCAGATTGTGCAGGAACTTCCTTAAGGGCTTTATCGGCGATCAGCTTAACTTGTTGATGGCTGCTTGTGCCTGGAACTTAAAAAAGTGGATCAACGCTTTTTTTGTGCTTGTTTTTATCTGGTTACCTGATCAAAAAGCAGCCAGCAGATTGGCTGGCTTTAAGTTTATGCTTTCGATAATACTTGGCCTTAAAAAATATAAGGCCTTTGTCAGGGCTGACTACTTAACCATGTCGTTTCAGTGATTAAAGGCTTAATGTGTTTGAATGCAGCCTACTCCACGTAACTAAAAGTAAACACGCCCCCAAGCTAAGTAGCCATTATCAGTTAAATTCACGTGTTATATTTTTGAAGTAGAAGCCCTTCCCATCTCCGGGGTTGTGATGCACAAGATCGTAACGCAGAAGCGCGCTGCGCTCATAAATGTCTAGCATCAGTGACTTTATGTGAGAAGGAATGGTCTCCTCCCTTTTTTTTGTTAATAGACTCATAACAGTTTGTACTGGGTCTACATTGACAGGACCAAGCCAAGAACACTTGGCACCTTCGACGTTTCCCTGATTTACACGAGCAGCCCATTTCACGTTATTAGCGATCACTTTAATATCCTGCTGCTCTTTGGAAACAGTTGAAGCAATAGTTTTAACCTCTCTGCCAAAAGCTTCCATTGTTGCATCATTTCTAGGACGCAACGTACCTTTAAGGGTAAACAACTTTGGATTTTTAGGGTGCTCATTCATTTCAAGCGTTGATTGAAAGGTACTCGTTCCCGTTAACACATACTTATACTTAGAATCAAAAGAATGAACCTCTGAGGTCAACACGATTAAGCTAAGCAAAAGGTATAAATAGTGACAAATATTTGTTTCTAACATAGACACAAAAAGACTTAAAAAAGCTTAATACTGTGACAAGAGTTGCTTTAATACGTTCACCACTCAACCTAACGTCTTGACTTGTGCGATTGAGATAACTACTTAGTGATATTGTTTCAAGGGTTGCAGGCTGAATATGCTTGAATACAGCCTACTCCACGCAACCAAAAGCAAAACCGCCCCAAGCTAAGGGGGCCATTATCAGTTAAATTGCATGTAAAAATCCTTGTAGTAGTAGCAATCCACATTTTCGCTGCCAGGTTGCACCTGACTATCACGCAGAAACGCACTGCGCTTATAAATGTGTAGCATCAGTGACTTTATGTGAGAAGGAAGGGTCTCCCCCCTTTTTTTTGTGAATAGACTCATAACAGCTTGCAATGGGTCTACATTAACAGGACCAACCCATGAAGACTCGACATCTTCAACGTCTCCCTGGTTTATACGAGCAGCCCACTTCACGTTATTAGCGATCACCTCAACACCCTGCAGCTCTTGCGCAAAGGCCGAAGCGGCAATTTTAACCTCTCTGCCAAAAGCTTTCATGGTTTCATCATTTCTTGAACGCCAAGTACCTTCAAGGGTAAACAACTTTGGATTTTTAGGGTGCTGTTTCATTTCAGGTGGTGATCGATATTTTTCCGATCCGCTTAAGAGATACTTATACTCTGAATCAACAGAATGAACCTCTGAGGTCAATACGAGTAAACTCAGCAAAAAGCATAAATAGTGAGAAAAACATTTCTCTAACATAAATTTATAAACTCCATAAAAAAAATGCTGACCAGCTCTTTTCAGATGTTAATCACGCTGCCTAACGGCCTAATCGATGCGACAAGGAGATATTTAGCGATATCGTTTCAGAGGTTGCAGGCTGAATGTGTTTGAGTGCAGCCTACTCCACGTAACCAAAAGCAAACCCGCCCCCAAGCTAAGGGGGCTATCATCAGTCGAATTCACGTATAATTTTGAAGCGTTCGTAGCCAAAACCATTATTTTCGCGAGGATGCTCAAGCGCTTCACTCTGCCACACGCAAGTGTGATAAATTTGTAGGATCAGTGACTTTATGTGAGCAGGAATAACCACCCTTCTTGTTTTTGCTGGTCTACTCTCAAAAGCTTGTACTTTTTCTTCATTGTCAGGACCAACCCAAGAACACTTGGCATCCTCAACGTTTCCTTGGTTTACACGAGCAGCCCACTTCACATTATTAGCAATCACCTCAATATCCTGCTGCTCTTTAGTCACAGCGGAACCTGCAATTTTAATTTCTTCGCCAAAATCTTTCATTGCCGCTTCATTTCTTGGATGAAAAACACCTTCAAGGGTAAACAACTTTGAACGCTCAGGGTGCGCTCTCATTTCACGCGATGACCGAAAGATATCTTCCCCGCCAACTACATACTTATGCGGAGAATCAATATTTTTAACAGCATGAACGTTTGAGTTCAACACGAGTAAGCTAGCCAAAAGAGATACATAACAAAAAATATTTTTTTTCAACATAATAAATAAAATAACCTTAAATAATATTAAAAATTTCAATACTAAGACAAGGTTCGTTTTAATATGTTCATAGCGCTACCTAATTTTTTAAATGATGCGACAAGGAGGGCTATCTAGTGATGTTGTTTAGGGGATTGCAGACTTATTGTGCTTGAATTCAGCCTGCTCCAAGTAACCAAAAGCAAAACCATAAACCCTAGAAGCCTGTCCGAGAATTGCGTTCGAGTAAAAAGTTTCAAGAATTGAGTCAGAATTTTTAGAAAATTTCTGCGAATAGTCGGCCTATTTAAAGAAATTTTATGAGAAGTCCGGCCGATTATTGGAAGCTTAGGCCGAACAGTCAGTTTTCGGACAGGCTCCTAGCTAAGAAGCTACTTTTATAGAAAGTAATACATATGTCCTAACCGATCATGCTTCACCCAATTACTCCTGATAGACCACCCGTGAAGATCCAAGCACTTCCTATAGATTCTTTTCATCAGCGACTCTATCGGAGCAGACATTTGAGGAGCCAGACTCAGACCAGCGAACACCAGGCCTGAATTAACTGACGTATCATTAGCTATGTGATGGAGACTTGTAACCCTACCTTTGTGAACAATAGCCATCCACTTTATCCCTCCAGTGATCACCTCCATATACTGCTGTCGTTCATCCTCTAAAGCCGAAACGAAAATGTCAGTGTTTTCACCAAAACTTCTATTTGTATAATCATTTTCTGGCGTTAACGTAGCCTTATAGGTAAACAACTTTGGTAATTCATTTAAACTACCCAATTGAGGGGATCGTGTAAATTCAGCTTTCGCCTCTAACGCATAGTGAGCAGAATGAACGAATGAAAACCCTGCCAACACAAATAAAGCAATACAAAGACATAAAGAGCGAGGAAAATTTCTCTCTAACATAAGCTTATAAACTCCACATAAAAAAATTCTGACCAGCTTTTGTTTCAGATGATAACGCATAAACTAACCTCTTAAGCGATACAATCAATAGATACTTAGCAATGTCACGTCAGGTATTGCAGGCTTAATGTGTTTGAATCCAGCCTACTCCAAGTAATCAAAAGCAAAACCAAAGCCCCTAATAAACGGCCACTATTAATGATAATTAAAGTGAAAAATATCTTCTAACTGATGACGCTTCACCCAATTTTTCCTGATAGACCACCCATAAAGACCCAAGCACTTTCTATAGATTCTTTTCATCAGTGACTCTATCGGAGCAGACATTTGAGGAGCCAGACTCAGACCAATGGAGACTAGAGCTGATTTGACTGACTGTTCATTAGCTATGTGTTTGAAATTGGTAACCCTACCTTTGCGAACAATACCAGTCCACTTTATCCCTTTAGCAATCACCTCAATATACTGCTGTCGTTCATCATCTAAAGCCGAAGCGGAAACGTGAGTGCTTTCACCAAAACTTCTGCTGGTATAATCATTTTCTGGCGTTAACATAGCCTTATAGGTAAACAACTTTGGTAATTCATTTGAATGACCCACTTGAGGGGATCGTGTAAATTCAGCCTGCGCCTCTAACGTAAAGCGAGCAGAATGAACTAATGAAAAACCCGTCAACCCAAATAAAGCAAGCAAAAGACATAAAGAGCGAAGAAAATGTCTCCCTAACATACGTTTACAACTCCACATAACATAAAATATTCTGACCAGCTTATATTTCAGATTTCAATCACTTAACCTAACGGATTGAGCGATGTGATCAGAAGATACTTAGCGATGTCGTTGCAGGCATTGCAGGCTTATTGTGCTTGAATAAGCCTACTCCAAGTAACTAAAAGAAAGCTAAGGGCGCCATTATCAGCCGAATTCACGTATAATTTTGTAGCGCTCCCCGCCACACTTATGTTGATATAAAGGAGCCTCAATCGAACTACTCTGCCACAGGCAATCTTGATAAATTTTTAGTATCATTAACTTTATGTGAGAAGGAATGTCCACCCCCTTTGTTTTTGTTGATCCACTCTTAAAAGCTTGTACTTTTTCTTCATTGTCAGGACCAACCCAAGAACGCTCGACACCCTCAACGTTTCCTTGGTTTACACGAGCAGCCCACTTCACATTATTAGCGGTCACCTCAATATCCTGCTGCTCTTTGGTGAGACCCGAAGCAGCAATTTTAATTTCTTCGCCAAAAGCTTTCATTGCCGCTTCATTTCTTGGATGAAAAACACCTTCAAGGATAAACACCTTTGAATCTTTAGCTGTAGGGCGCGCCCTCATTTCGGGCGTTGAAATAAAAAAATCCTCCCCGCCAACTACATACTTATGCACAGAATCAATATTTTTAACAGCATGAACGTTTGAGTTCAACACGATTAAGCCAACCAAAGAACATACATATCGACAAGCATTTGTTTTTAACATAATAAAAAAAAACCTTAAAAAAAATTAAAAATTACAATAATACGACAATGTACATTTTAATATGTTCATCGCGCTGCCAAATTTTATAAATGATGAGATGAGGAGAGCTACTTGGCGATCTCGTTTCAGGCATTGCAGACTTATTGTGCGCGGGGCCTAGGAGGATATCTGAGAATTGCGTTCGAGCATAAGGTTTCAAGAATTGAGTCAGAATTTTTTGAAAATTTCTGCAAATAGTCGGCCTATTTAAAGAAATTTTATGAGAAGTCTAGCCGATTATTGGAAGCTTAGGCCGAACAGTCAGTTTTCGGACACACTCCTAGCTCAAGTAACTAAAAGTAAAACCTCTAGCTAACCCTATATATCAGCATAGATATTCCATAGGGAGGGTAATAGTGAGGAGGACTTATACCGAAAGGTTTAAACAACAGGCAGTCGAGAAGATGTTGAATAGAAAAGCTGGCACTACTATCAATCAAATAGGCTTAGCGCTCGGGATAACTGGTCCGATGCTTTATAGCTGGATGAGCAACTATAAACAAACGACTTCATCCAACACTCATCACCCCCTAAGGCGGCAGGACCAGCCCCTGGAACCCCGTTAGACTGTGAGTCACTGAGTGATGAAGATGTGAATGCTTATTATCGACAGCGTGGCATTTATGCTCATCATATCATGCAATGGAAACAAGACTTTCCCACAGGTTCTGCAATGACAACAAAAGATAACTCCGCGTCAGAGGCCAAAAGGCCTCACGAAGAAAACAAGCAACATCAAAAAAATTCTTGCCTGAATAGGTTTCTCTATTCAAAAAATGATTGACGCTACCCTCTGACATGCCTAACACCTCTGAAATACGAAGGCAGCTAACGGACTTAGGTTGACTTAACAAGTAGCTAACGCATGCTAAAAGCGTGAACTAAGCTGAAGACAGCCTTGTAACTGCTCGTATCAAATTCCATATTTAGAGCTAGGGTAACTTTCATTATATTCAAAGTCGCTAACATGCCTTAACGACACAGGCTTCAACCAGTTAGCCCTAATAGCCGTCTCATGAACACCCAAGCACCTCCTATAGATATTTTTCATCAGCGACCTTATCGGAAAATTAAGACCAGCAGACACTAGGCCTGAGTTGACCGACTCATCATTAGCTATGTGTTCGAAATTTTTAACCTTATGTTCGTGAACAGTAGCAGTCCATTTTATCCCTTTAGCGGTCACCTCCATATACTGCTTTTCATCATTATCTAGAGCAGAAACGGAAACGTTGACCTCTTCACCAAACTTGTTGCCTGTATAATCATTTTCTGGCACTAACGTAGCCTTATAGGTAAACAACTTTTGTAATTCAGTTGGGCTCGCCACTTGAGGGGATCGTTCATAGACAGCCTCCCCCTCTAACGTATAATATGCAGCAGAAACGACCACTGAAAAACCTGTTAATATTAATAAAGCAAGTAAACGGCATAAATAGTAACGAAACTTTATCTCTAACATAAGTTTATAAACTCCACATGAATAAAAAATTAAAAACGTGCTTCTTTCAGATGCTAATCGCACAGCCTAACGTCATAGGTGATGCGATTAGGGTAACTACTTGGCGATTTCATTTCAGACATTACAGGCTTTTGTGCTTGATATCAGCCTACTTCAAGTAACCAAAAGTAAAACCGCCCCCAAGCCAAGGGGGCCAGTATCAGTCAAATTCCCATATATGATCGAAGTTTTTGTAGCCATGCCGATGCTTATCGTGAGGTCGCTCGATCAACTCACAGTCATTCTTGCAATATTTATAAATTTTTAGTACCAGCGACTTTATGTGAGAAGGAATGTCCGTCCCCTTTGTTTTTGTTAATTGGCTCATATACGCTTGCACGGGAGCCACATTAAGCGGACCAACCCAAGAACACTCGACATCCTCAACGATTCCCTGGTTTACACGAGCAGCCCACTTCACATTATCAGCAATCACCTCAATATCCTGTTGCTCTTTGTTAAGACCCGAAGCGACAGTTTTAATTTCTGTGCCAAAATCGTTCACTACTGCATCATTTCTTGGATTAAAAGTACCTTCAAAGGTAAACAATTTTGAATCTTCAGGGTGCGCTCTCATGTTAGGCGTTGATCGAAAGGTATTAGTCGCTTCAACTATATACTTATACGGAGAATAAAGAGACTTAACAGCATGCACTTCCGAGACCAACACGACTAAGCTAACCAAAAGACATACATAACGACAAAAATTTGTCTTCAACATAATCACAAAAAAACCTTAAAAGATATTAAAAATTCCAATACTGAGACAAGATTATTTTTTATATGTTCACAGCACTAACTAACTTTTTATGTGAGGCTACCAACCAATACTTACCAATTTCGTTAAGGGCATTACAGGCTTATTATGTTTGCAATTCAGCCTACTTCAAGCAACCAAAAGCAAAACCAGCCCAAGCTAAGGGGGGAGCATTATCAGTCAAATTCACGTGTAACATAGATGCTTTTGAAGCCAGTCCTATGTCTATTGTTAGAACACTCAAGCAGGGCACAGTCACCCAAGCAACTTTCATAAATATTTATCATCATTGACTTTATGTGAGAAGGAATCTCCACCCCCTTCGTTTTTGTTAATCGGCTCATATACGCTTGTACGGGAGTTACATTGAGCGGGCCAACCCAAGAACACTCGACATCCTCAACGTTCCCCTGATTTACACGAGCAGCCCACCTCACACTATTAGCGATCACCTCAATATCTTGCTGCTCTCTAGTCACAGCCGAAGCAGCAGTTTTAACTTCTCTACCAAAAGCTTTCATTGTTTCATCATTTTGTGAATAAAAAGTTTCTTCAAGGGTAAACAACTTTGAACGTTCAGGGTGCTTTCTCATATCAGGCGTTGATCGAAAATGATTACCCCCTAAAAACACATACTTATACCCAGAATCAAAAGAATGAACCTCTGACTTCAACACGATTAAACTAAGAAATAGGCATAAAGCGTGAAGAAAATGTCTCTCTAACATAAGTATAAAAATCATATTAAATAAAAAATTATAACCAGATTTTTTTTTGATATTAATCGCACCGCCTAACGTCTTAAGCGATGCGATCAGGATAGCTACTTGGTGACTTCATTTCAGACGTTGCAGGCTTATTCTGCTTGACATTCAGCCTACTCCAAGTTGCTAAAAGTAAAACCGCCACCCCAAGCCGAGGGGACCATTATCAATCAAATTCATACATAACATTCACATGTTTTTCATATCCCTCTCCTTTCATCCGAGCATACCTGCTATGGCATTGTTTATAGACATCTAGGATCAGCTTTCTTGCAGTTGGATAAAAACTTTCCTGCTCCTTTTCATATATGCTTGGGTAATCGTTAGCAGCGTACCTATCCATACTTTCAATCTCATCGTCAACAACATGAGCTTTCCATGCTCCCATCTTATTGCTCACCTCAATGACTTGCTCGTTACTAGCAGATGTTGCCAAAGCGGAAATGCCAAACGTATGGCCAAAAGCTTTTCTTGTATCCTCAGTGTTTGGGTATAAGTAAGCCTCATAGGTTAACGACTCTTTCGGTTTTCCAGCGGCATTCAGAGATTGACTTGACTTATTTGCTGTGAATTCATCAACCCCCATTACCCTATACTTATAACTATATGCAGAAGAGACCATTGGAAAACCCGCAAACAAGTTTAAAACAAGCAAACGGCATAAATAGTTACGACAATTTATTGCTAACATAAACCTAAAAACCTCACACAAAATAAAAAATTAAAAACCTGCTTTTTTAAGATATTAATCGCACCGCCTAACGTCTTAAGCGATGCGATCAGGATAGCTACTTGGTGACTTCATTTCAGACGTTGCAGGCTTATTATGCTTGACATTCAGCCTACTCCAAGTTGCTAAAAGTAAAACCGCCACCCCCAGTTAAGGGGACCATTATCAATCAAAAGTGATACGTAATATTCACCTCTTTTTCAGTTCCCTCTCCCTTCAGATGAGCATAGCTACTATGGCAAATTTTATAAACACGTAGGATCAAATTCCTTATAACAGGAGAAATGTTATGCCCCTCCTCAAAGGCCTCCTTGTGGTACTCGTTAGCAGCGTACCTATCGATACTTATTATCTTATTGTCAACAACATTAGCAGCCCATAACCCCTGTTTATTGACTACATGAATTACTTGCTCGTTACTAGCAGATCTAGCCGAAGCGCGAATGGTAAAGGTAGGGCCAAATTTTTTTCTTGTAGCCGCACTGTTTGGGTATAAGTTCGCCTCATAGGTGAACGACTCTTTCGGTTTTCCAACGGCATCCAGAGATGCATTGGACTTATTTGCTTTGAATTCATCAACCCCGATTACACTATAGTCATAATCATTTAAAATAGCTGCATAAGAAACCATTGAAAAACCCAAAAATGCCTTTAAAACCAGTAAACGGCATAAATAGCGACGAAAATTTATTGCTAACATAAATCTAAAAACCTCACATAAAATAAAAAATTAAAAACCTACTTTTTTTAGATATTAATCACACCACCTAACGTCTTAAGTGATGCGACAAACAGAGCTACTTGGTGACTTCATTTCAGCTATTGCAGGCTTATTCGGCTTAACATTCAGTTCACTCCAAGTAACTAAAAGTAAAACAGCCCCCACACCAAGGAGCTACTATTAATTAATAGTCTAAAGCCTGTTCTAACCGATCATGCTTCATCCAATTACCTCTGATAGACCCCGCATGAAGCTGCAAGCATTTTCTATTGATACTTATCATCATCAACAAAGTCTAAAGTCCCTTCTAACTGATCACGCTCCATCCAATTACCCTTGATAGACCACGCATGAAGACTCAAGCATTTCCTATAGATTCTATACATCAGTGACTTTATCAAAGAAGAACCATCCTGACTCGCTTGAGGAGCCTGACTCAGACCTGCAGACGCTAGGGCTGAATTGACTGACGTATCATCAGCGATGCGACGGAGATTTGTAACCCAACCCTTGTCAACAAGGGCAGTCCACTTTATCCCTTTATCGATCACCTCCATATACTGCTGCTGTTCATCATCTAAAGCCGAAACGGAAACGTTAATTTTTCCACCATAGCTTCTGCTTGCCTCATCATTTTTTGGCGTTAAAGTAGCCTTATAGGCAAACAACTTTTGTAATTCAAATGGACGCTCCACTTTAGGGTATCGTCTAAATTCACCCTTCGCCTCTACCGTATAGTACGGATAGTAACCAGAATGAACGAATGAAAAACCCGCCAGCACAAATAAAACAAGCAAACGGCATAGATAGTGACAACAATTTTTTTCCAACATAAATATACGAACTCGGTATAATTTAAAAAAACTTCGACTAGATATTTTTTCCGATGTTCAATATTCCATTTAAAAAAACTTGAATGATCCAGCCAGTTTCATCCTGGCGGCCCTCAGCGAAATTCTGTGTTACACTCTCTCGACCGAAAAACACCTCCCTTTAGTTCATGCTGACAGAAACTTTTTATCCTTGGGCCTCCCCCATGAGCGTTACCGACATCCCTTTATCAGAGTTCGATCGCACAGCACTGCGCGCGCTTATCCTCGAACTCGCAGAAGCACAAACAACACCAATAGAAAGCCAAGTCGCAGAGACTGCCAAACAAGGCCTTAAGGAAAGCCCACTGAATTTCTTTGAGACTAATCACGAGCATGCCGAAGTCATCAAGCTACAAGCATTACTGCTTGATGCTCTGACACTCACTATCCAAGAAGCGAATGCAGAGGCTTGGCTTCAACACAGACCTACCCAAACCTTCATCACCGAATCTTGGTATCATGTCACACAGACAGGTGGTTTTCATGACAGTCATCTGCACCCTAATTGCAGCTGGTGTGGTATTTTTTGTCTGGACAGTGAAGAAGCAGCAGGCACCAATCGATTTTATGATCCTCGAATCGCAGCCGGTGGCTATCAAGATGCAGGCACAGCCTACCTTAACCAAGAAGGCTTTTGGGATATCAACTTAGCGCCTAACCAAGCGGTATTTTTCCCTTCCTATATCAAGCATTCTGCCTTACCTTACCTGACTTCAGCGCAACGTATCGTGATTGCATTTAATAGCGTGACAGAATTTATCTAGCGAGTCGAAACTTTCACCGACTTAAGTGAACTATAGTTATTTAAACTAGGGTTCGAAGCCTGTGACTTTCTGTCAGCTGAAATGGCTTGTGCTAGTCTTTCTCATTACCTTTAACAGCTTTTTAAACGCTATGGATACGCAACAGGCAATACTCGTTATTGATCAAGGGACAACTAGTACCCGAGCACTGCTTTTCTCCCCGTCTGCTGAGATACTTGCAGAATCAAGGCGCGATGTGACGCAATATTACCCAGAGCCTGGTTGGGTCGAGCAAGATGCCCTCGCCATCTTTGAAGACACCTTAGCTTGCATCCATGAATTATTCGAAAAAAGCTCGCTATCGCCAAAAGACATCAAAGGCATTGGCATAACCAACCAACGCGAAACGACCGTCGTGTGGGACAAACGCACAGGCGAACCTGTCTACAACGCCATTGTTTGGCAAGACAGACGAACAAGCGATTATTGCCGGTCGCTCGAACCACACGCAGACCTTATCCAGTCTAAAACGGGCCTTGTCATTGACCCTTATTTTTCAGCCTCTAAAATACGTTGGGTACTCGATCATCTTGACGGGGCACCTGACCTAGCCGAACAAGGGCATCTTTTATTTGGCACCATAGACACCTGGCTCATTTGGAAACTCACAGGTCAACATGTCACTGACATCACCAATGCCAGCCGCACACAACTAGCCAATATAAACACATTAGATTGGGATCAAGACCTACTTAATCTGTTTGATATTTCTAAAAAAATGCTACCTAGCATACAACCCAACCATGGTCACTTTGGTGATATTGACGCCGCTTTTTTAGGTCATCGCTTACCAATTTTAGCCTCCGCGGGTGATCAGCAGGCTGCGTTAATTGGGCAGGGTTGTTTTTCGAAAGGGATGACAAAAAGCACCTTGGGAACAGGCTGTTTTATCATGACTAACACCGGTGATCAGCCACTTCAATCTACCCATAAACTGCTCACAACGGTTGCTTATCAGATTCAGGGCACTACGCACTATGCATTAGAAGGCAGTATTTTCAATGCTGGGACTGTCGTAAACTGGCTAAAAGATAACTTGAATTTCTTTAACACCAGTCAAGAATCAGAGCAAGCGCTACACACATCAACACGTGATGACATTCTCTTTGTGCCTGCATTTACAGGCCTTGGTGCGCCTTATTGGTCAAGTACTGCTCGCGGTAGCATATTTGGGCTAGACCGTTCAACCACTATAGCCGATATCACTAAAGCAGGACTAGATGCGCTTTGTTATCAAAGCGAAGATCTGAAACAAGCCATCGCGCAAGACGGCGCCCCTTTATCACTGCTCCGCGTAGATGGCGGTATGGCAAAGAATGAAACGTTACTGCACAGAATGGCCGATATTTGCCAAGTGACGGTTGAGCAAGCTGCAACAGCTGAAAGCACAGCCTTAGGTGCCTTTTATTTAGCGGCGCTTGAACTTAACTGGTTTGATTCGGTAGAAGGTATTACTGACACACTTAAGCCCAATAAGATCTTTGAGCCTGCTATATCAGCCAAAAAGCAACAAGCGCTTTACGCTCATTGGCAGCAGGCAGTGAAGGCTTGCCTGTTGTGGGCAGAATCCCCATAACCGCAAGCACACAGGGAGGAGCGCAGCGACGATCTTAAAATGCGCATTGTTAGATTAACTAACAAACTTTATAAAAAGTTAAGTGTCTAAGTATTGATTAAATTTTTTGGGGTATAGCGCGTATGAAAAAATAGCTTTCTCTCTGCTTTTGGCTTCAGCTGCCTTGCAAATATATTCAAGCCCGGATTTCTCCTGCCCAAACTGCGGAGGTGGAAACATTGGCCAAGTTAAAACGACTGGTGAATATATATGTAGAGACTGTGGTCACACATGGTAAACATGTTCACTAAGCACCTCAGATTAAGCTAACACTTCATATCAGAAAAACCGTAACTCCGGCAGATTACGCTTCGCTAATCTGCCCTACGGAAAGTGACAAAATCTATACGTTAGTTTGGTTGAAAAACAATTTGGCTACCTTCAACATGCCCTTGAATAGTATCGCCTGGTTTGAATTCACCTGCGAGCAAGTCATTGGCCAACGGGTCTTCAACCAAGCGCTGAATCGCTCTTTTCAATGGTCTTGCGCCATACACTGGGTCATAGCCTGCCTCCGTAATGATACGCATAGCCCCATCATCCAATACTAAAGACAGCGACTGCTCTTCAAGCCTTGCTTCCAGGTGATCGAGTTGAATACTGGCAATGCCTTCAATCTGCTCTTTTTGCAAGGGTTTAAAGTACACAATATCATCAAGACGATTCAAAAGTTCTGGTCTAAAGTGCTGGCCAACGACCTCCATCACAGCACTTTTAATCTCTTCATCACTAGCCGTACCTGTTAGCGTTTGAATCATGTCAGAACCCAAGTTTGAGGTCATCACAATCACGGTATTTCTAAAATCAACCGTCCTGCCCTGGCTGTCCGTTAAACGTCCTTCATCCAATACTTGAAGCATAATATTAAACACATCAGGATGTGCTTTCTCTACTTCATCAAAGAGAATCACTGAATACGGCTTTCTCCTCACCTGCTCTGTTAGATGGCCACCTTCCTCATACCCCACATACCCAGGCGGTGCACCAATCAACCTGGCTACTGCATGTTTTTCCATGTACTCCGACATATCCAGTCGAATGATGGCGTCAGTCGTATCGAACAAAAAAGCTGCCAACTGTTTACAAAGCTCTGTTTTACCTACCCCTGTTGGCCCCAAGAATAAAAACGAACCATTAGGTCTATTCGGATCAGACAAACCAGCACGAGAGCGCCTAACGGCACTACACACACTTTTTACCGCCTCTTCCTGACCCACCACTTGTTGATGAAGACTCTCTTCCATGTGGAGCAATTTTTCTTTATCGCCTTCCAGCATTTTACTCAAAGGAATACCTGTGGCTTTCGACACTACCTCCGCTATTTCATCAGCTGTGACACGATTTTTTAATAATTTACTTTCATCTGATGCTGTCGCGGCTTCTTCAGCTTTTGCCGCATCTGCTAATTGTTTTTCAAGATTAGGGATGACGCCGTATTGAAGCTCTGACATTTTATTCAAATTGGATTCACGTGTAGCTAATTCAAGATCAATACGCGCTTGCTCCAGTTGCGCGCGAATATCCTGCGAGCCTTGTAAAACGACCTTTTCGGCTTTCCACACCTCTTCTAGATCAGCATAATCTTTTTCGACGTCTGTGATCTCTTCATTCAGCTGTTCAAGTTGCGCTTTTGAACTTTCGTCTTTATCTTTTTTTACGGCTTCGCGCTGCATTTTCAATTGAATTAATCGGCGCTCAAGCTTATCTAACGCTTCTGGCTTAGAGTCAATCTCCATACGAATGCGACTGGCCGCTTCATCAATCAAATCAATGGCTTTATCAGGCAGATTCCTGTCTGTGATATAACGCATGGATAATCGGGTGGCAGCAATGATGGCCGAGTCACTAATATCCACACCGTGATGCACTTCATAGCGCTCTTTTAATCCCCGCAAAATGGCAATGGTATCTTCTTCTGAGGGCTCATCAACGAGCACTTTCTGAAAACGACGTTCGAGTGCCGCATCTTTCTCAACATATTCTCGATATTCATCTAATGTAGTCGCCCCCACACAATGAAGCTCACCTCTCGCCAAAGCAGGTTTTAGCATATTCCCAGCGTCCATAGCACCATCTGCTTTACCTGCACCAACAATGGTATGTATCTCATCAATAAAGAGTATGATTTCGCCTTCCTGTTTCGCTAAATCTTTTAATAGTGCCTTTAAGCGCTCTTCAAATTCACCTCGAAATTTAGCCCCTGCAATCAAGCCTGCCAAGTCCAATGACAATAGCTTTTTATCTTTTAGCCCTTCTGGCACTTCACCATTAATAATACGCTGTGCTAGTCCCTCAACGATGGCTGTTTTGCCCACACCAGGCTCGCCAATGAGCACCGGATTGTTTTTAGTCCGCCTTTGCAGAACTTGTATCGTACGCCTTATTTCATCATCACGACCCACAACAGGATCCATTTTTCCTTCTTTCGCACGTTCTGTGAGGTCAATCGTATATTTGTTCAGTGCGTCTCTATTTTCTTCTGCATTTTGATCTAACACTTTTTCACCCCCTCGAAGCGTTTTCATGGTTGCTTTTAGTTTTTCTTCGGTTATGCCGCAGTCAACCAACCACTTTTTTTCAGCGGTCTCAGACTGAAAAAGCCCTAAAAGAAAGGTTTCTGTGGCAATAAATTGATCGCCTTGTTCTTTGGCTAAGCCTTCAGAAGCCAACATCACTTTATATAAAGTCTGAGACACTTGAGGCAAATCGGCTTGTGGCTCACCGATTTCCGGTAAGTTTTCTAAAGCTTGCTTCACCTTATGAGAGAGCCGATTCAAATCACCACCTGCGGTCTTTATTAACTGACCAAAATAACTTTCATCAGAACACAATACTGCCAGTACATGAACCGGTTCTATCGATAATGACTGTTTGGTGACTGCCAGTTGCTGTGCCTGGGCAAAGGCCTGTTGCATGGACTGGGTAAATTGTTCAATCTGCATTCGTCCCCTCCACCTTAGAAATGAATAAAGCCAAATAGCCTCGGTCTTTTAGACAATGGCATATAGAGAAAGTCTTATAAGAGATATAAGGCCAAACGTTTAGATTTCAAGCGTTGAATAAAAGGGGGGGGGACATCGCATTCTAGCCTGACTAATTCCTCATGAATTATTCAGGCTAGTAATCTATTTCACTGCATTTGTCAGGTAAAAAATACCGTAGGGGGATAAGCGCAGCGCGATCCACCTGTCATTAAGTTTTTTTGGTGGAAGACGCTACGCTTTTCCACCCTACGGTTACCAGACAAACCTTTTGACACGATGTACTAGTACCTCAATGCACAGCGATTGTCGGGTTCAGTGGCAGAGTAAAATGCTCATAGCAAGGCAGCTGATCGAAAATAATAGTTATTCTATAGTGAGATCAAGCAACACAGCTATGGGCATTTTAAATGCCACCCAAAGGGCAGCTACAGGTTTTCCCGTGACTTTGTTGCAAGTATTTGAAAGACGCATGTATTACTGCATACTTGCGCCTTGCCACAGAAAAACCTGTAGCTGCTGAACGGGACAATCGCTGTGCATTGGGGTACTAGTGGCGACGTCCTTTAAAAAAGGGTTTATTCAGGTTAAAGAAGCCTGTCTTTTTAGGCAAAGTCGGATCGATTGCAGTCTGCGCACTATTTACCTGCTTAACATGAGCTGGTTGTGTACCTAACCACTGATTAGTATGGGTCTCAGACACATCAATCATTGCTCGTGTAATCTCTTGCTTAGTTTTTTTTCGTCGGGATTTAAACAACTGTTTTAATTTTTCTTTGATCTGTGATCTTTTGGCAGACGTCAAAGTGAGCTCAGTGTTGCTTGATCCGCTGTAATTATGAAGAGGCAAGGCTTCTTCACTATCTGCGATCCACTGACTAACCCTATCATTCTCAGGCAGTCTATCTCTTGCTAAAATATAACCTTTATTATCCGTCTCTTCTAAAAAATCTTTTAAGGAGGCATAGCTTTCATTGAATACACTCTTTACAGAGGCGTATACCGGATCATCTTTTCCACCTTCCTGCTGTTCCAGCTTTTTTAAATGCGCTATCAGATGTTGTTCATTCAAGTCATATTTAATGCTAGAGACATCATCCGCATCAAACTCACTGTCATCAAAGTCACTTCCCCACCCCCATGAGCGATAATCGTCTTCTGTAAACACAGTATCGTAACCACTTGAAATTGTCCTTATTTCATCACTGTCATCTTCTTCGGAAAGCCCCGAGTCTGCATCATTATACTGACGATTCTTCAGTGCTGCTTTCAATTGCTCTGCTACCGTTTTCACTTCGTCTGGAACAGCCTCTTCAACAACTTCCTTTGCCAAGTCCTCAGGTATAGCAGGGAACTGCTCAAGATAATCAGTCACCTTCTGATGTACGATTAATCGACCTTCTTTAGATAACGCTGAGAAGGTATCCTCTTGATAAACTGACTTGTCCTGTTCAGCATCTGTATTGTTTGTCACCGAACTATCTTCTGCTACTAGAACAGGCAGCATGGGTTCAACCAAGGGGTGAGAGTTAGCCCTTGGTCGCCCCCTCGCAGAAGCTTGAGGTGCCTTATGTGATACATAGCGTTTATAAACAGTAACTGCTTTGTAAATAGCCCCTGACGCCAATATAAGCGCAACACCTGCCCCTGCGGCACTTCCAATAATGGTTCCAGTACTCACAGAGCTTGTTGAATGGATGACAGGATCATTGTCATCTCCTTCAGTAGAGGCCTGCGACGTGTCAGTGCCAACGTTAGGTTCTGTCTCTGTTTCGGGCCGGGTCTCAATTGTACCGATAGTTAGCTCTAACCGATTGGCATAAAACTTACCTTCTTTGAAATCACCTGTTGCTGTTATTTCCTTAAGGTCAGTGTAACCAGACTTTATACTCTCGAAAAGCGCAGGAACGTCTTCCGTCGTTAAGGCCACCAAGGTTAATTTATCGTCAACGCGTTTCTTTAACAGAACATGAGTAGGCTGTTCAATCGCAATTGCCTGAATCGTCTCCTGAACAAAAATAGGATGATCTATCAATTTTAAATCAGCCTGAACACCTTTTTGTTTAAACGCCAAGTGCACAGCTTGCTGCTTTTGAATGACATCTATGTCAAGCTTTGCCTCATTAGGTGCCATGATGGAAAGCGCTAATGCACTTAAATTCACCACGTTGGCATACATTAAATTAAAGACTGTTTGTTCAGGTGCAGGATAGCCGTAAAAATCTATAAGCATCCCGCTAGCCACTTGATCGCTCAAAAATAATGCGCTCATATCTTCATTGGATAAAGCGGTCAATAATGCAGATTCAGGGCCTTTACGTCGCTTCAATTGAACAGCACCTAAAAACGATTTGTCTTGTTGATAAGACTCGCTCACAGACAAGCCATTTAACATCAGTGGTTCAACGAAAACCTGTTGATCTGACCTTTTTACATTCTGAACCCGTGCTGTGAGCTGTATGGGTTCGACGATAAGCCTACCTTGCTGCAAGAATACCTTTTGGCCTTGCAGCAACTGTCCTTTCGATAAGATTTGATCAGCTGTTGAACGTAACTGAAGGTCATCAAAACTGACCTCTTTAGGGCCTTCAACGCCTTCAAGCACGACGCTCTGTTCTTTGAGCGTTTTAATCACATAAGGCACTTTTTTTGAAGACAAGGTTTCATGATTCATAACAGCTTGTTGAATCCCAGAGTCACCTTTGGCCGTCAACGATTTCAAATGGCCATTGATATTTTCGTAGAGGTGCAGGGCAGGTGCAAAGACTAAAGGACCAACGATTGTATGGGCAGACACAACATCAAGGGTTCGACGTGAATCCAACACCAATGCCAAGGCAATATCCCTATTGAGATTAATGGGTGCAATAATCTGAACAAAAAGAGACTGACGCTTTCCTTCCTGAGAAGAAAAAACACTCAAAGGCTTTACTTCAAGCTCACCCGTTTGGCTCAAAAAAGGCAATACAGACTCCTTGGCAACGGTCAGCTCCAGCTCTAAAGCAGCATAACGCCCTTCTGGTAATGTTTTTCGTGTCAGCTGAATGCGCTGTTGTTCACCTTGAATCAGAATCTCAGCAGAGGCATTAACTAAAGGCGTAACAGACGCATCTTCTGTCACTAAACTGATTGAATTGATGGTGAAATTCAGCCCCAAAACATCATGCGCTGAAACAAACAAGTTCAAGCTGACATCATGTGAGGTAGGTAGCTTGCTTGTATTGGTGGCATTGGTAGCATCGCCTTTATCAGTATTATCCTGGCAGGCAGCTAACGTAAAGAAGACAAAGAGTAACAGGAACGGTTTCATAGCTCTAAGTATTTACGATAAAATCTAACATGCAAATGACAGGCTATACTTTTACAGGCTTCACGCCAACACGCCCCTCTTGACCCTCCCCTATTTGTTAACTCATATAACGCTGACGTTTTTTTGCTTTGATTTGACTGACATCCACACAGACTAATCCATCCACACAATCCGAGAACGCTTGATCAATATTAAAGCCAACAAATTGAGTGCCGCCTGTTTCCGCCACCTCCACATATTGTTTATACAAAGTAGGCACTTGCTCACCTTGGCTGGCCAATAAAACTTTTAACTTAATGAACGCTTCTGAATACGCTTTAATGCCAGAAAATGTTTCTTCAAGCACTTTCATATTTTGCGCATCTATATGATGGGCATTTTTTGCTAATGCCCAACTTGACGGTGATCCGCAGTAGGTTGAAAAAAAATAGACCAGTGCATCTTTTGAAAAAGTCGTGAAGGATGCACTAATACTGACAGGGCCAAACAGTGCTTTGATCTCAGGGTATTTTTTCAAATAGGCACCAATACCAAACCACAAATAATCCAGACTACGCTTTCCCCAGTAGTTAGGTTGCACAAAGCTACGCCCTAACTCTAACCCTTGCTGAATACTAGCCGGTGCTGCTTCAACCTCATAATCAAACAGCGTTTGTGTATAAAGGCTTACGTTGTTGATGCCAACGTGATTTTTTTGATGCATTAACGCACGTTGTACTTGAACCATGCGATAAGCACCTACGATTTCAAGCTGGTCACTATCCCAAAGCACCACATGATCATAATAATGATCAAACTCATCTAAATCGCGCTGCTTGCCTGAGCCTTCCTTCACCGCGCGAAATGTCATTTCACGCAGGCGGCCAATTTCTCTCATGATTAACGAGTTGGTCTTGTAACGATAAAGCAGTATTTTCTTATTATCATGGGTTTCACCAAGTCGCTCACATTGATTAACCTCCTGAAGCAAACCCTGCCTGCTTTCAGGCGTTGCGACAGAGGCGACTTCAGGCTCAAACCCTAGCATGCCCTTTCCACGACCTAGCTTGTAGACAATTTTTCTAAAGAGTTTTGCTTCGGCTTGACTAGTTAATCCCAAGGCTTCAATTTGCTCGGGGTACACTGCATGACCCACCCTCACATCAACGTGCTGACTTGCCTGCTTAAACATTTCTCGAATTAACCACAACCCAGACAGCGGCTTCGATAAAATAGATAACGCATAAAAGAAAATGGAATTACGTCCATTCACATGCAAAGGCAGAACAGGTGATTGTGTCGCTTTAGCAAATCTTAAAAAGCCCTTATCCCAAACGCCATCTTTAATGCCTGAAGGGCTCATACGAGACACTTCACCTGCCGGGAAAATAATCACAGCACCTTCTGATTTAAGGTGAGTATGAATCGCTTTGATATTGTCTTTTGGCGTATGGTTACCTAGGTTATTAACAGGTAATAATAGGGATCTTAGTGGTTTAATCGCATACAGCAGGTCATTTGCAACGACTTTTACATCCTTACGATACTCACCCATCATCTTCAAAAGTGCGAGACCATCTAAGCTTCCGATAGGATGATTGGCAACCATGACTACACGGCCTGTTTGTGGAATTCTGCCAACATCACGATCAAATACTCGGTAATCGAACGCAAAATATTCCAGCACCTGCTCGACAAAATCAAAGCCTTCTAAATAAGGATAACGCGCCTCAAACTGCCTAAATTCAGATTCATGCAGCAGGTATTTCAATACGCTACCTAGGCTGCTACTAATAACAGGGTGCTTTTTGGTGAACGCTGGCAGCTTCTCGCTAAGTACCGTGTCAACACTAAACATAGTGATTTCCCTTGACCTTTTTTAATCAGAGTAACGATTCATTCCACGTTTTGGCAAGCCCTAACGCATCCTGTAAGCCTTGATGCATAGCAATCGAAAGCATAATCAAAGCATACAATGCATCAAAGCACGCATTGCAAGATAGTGGCTTCTCATGACAAAAAGACGACAACTGTATTAATTTTTATAGACAGAGGAGATAGATAAAATAATTGCTAGGGGCCTATTTAAAAACAACCGTTTGCGCATCAGACCGTCTCACTTTCACACAGTCTAAAATTGCTTCCTGCTCTTCTTTTGTAGAAGAGCCCCAGCGCGTTATTTCATCGGCTGTACGATAACAGCCTTCGCAAACATCATGCTCATTTAACACACAAATTGAAATACAGGGAGAAGGTACTGACATACTAAAAATCACTTAAGGTTAAGACAGGCCAAACTTGATAAGCTGGCTCTTCATAGGGATGAGCATTGACTAATGCTTCAAGCACTGGCTTTACTAACTCATCAGCTATAACAAGCTCAACGCGCAATTCATCCACACGCTCAAGTTGACCGATTTGACCAATAGCAGGGTTGGCGCCTTTTAGTGGTTTAAACTGCCCTTTACCAAGGGTTTCAAACGCGCAGTGACTGTAATCACCTAATGCGCCTCCACCTGCTGCAAACACAGCCTCTTTAACCGCTTCTGCTTGTGCTATTGGCACATAAAACACCAACTGATACATCATCTAAATAAGCCTAGCTTTGTAGTTTCGCCCTTTTAGCTTACCCTCAACAATCAGCGCCAAGGCAGCCTTCGCAAAGGGGTGAGTGATGGCCACATAAACGTTGAAATCGTTGACTTGGATTTTGCCAATATGATCAAAGGCAATACCCTTGTTAGCCGTCAATGCACCGACAATGTCGCCTGCACGAAGCTTTTGCTTCTTGCCACCTGATATTTCAAGCGTTCGCATAGGTGGATAACATGGCTTTTCGTGTAAATACGATGAATCAGGCAGCACGCTTTCTGGCAGCTCTCGTGCTAAATAGTCTTCAAGCTTGGCTTTTTTAAAACGCTCTTTTTCATTAAATAGCGTAAACGCCTGACCTTTTTTATCGGCTCGCCCCGTTCGCCCTACTCGATGAATATGTACCGCCTGATCCCGTGCCATATGATAATTCACAACTAATGCCAAGGCATCAATATCCAGCCCTCTTGCTGCAACATCGGTCGCAACCAGCATGGATACGCTTTTATTCTCGAACTGAATCAAGGCTCGGTCACGTTGTTTTTGATCAAGATCGCCATGTAACGCTTGCGCACTAAATCCAGATGCCTTCAGCTCGGTTGCTAGTTGCTGGGTTTCGGCTTTGGTATTACAAAAAATAACGGCTCTATCAGGCTTATTTTTAAGGAGCAATAATCTGAGCGCATCAAACCGCTCTAGAGGGTCTATACAATAAAACTGCTCATCGATCAGATGGGTAGACGGCTGGGATTCAACGTTTATATGCACAGGCTCTTTCGTTACCCACTCACTCATTGACTGAATATCAAGAGGAAAGGTCGCACTGAATAATAGCGACTGCCTTGTGGGTGGCGTCTGACTAATAATGGCGTCCAAACTTTCGCTAAACCCCATATCAAGCATACGATCAGCCTCATCCAAGACAAGACTATCAAGATGGGATAAATCTAAATGGCCTTTTCGAACATGCTCTTCAATACGCCCCGGTGTGCCAACGACAATATGCGCGCCATGCGCTAATGATCCAACCTGAGGGCCAAAAGGCTTACCGCCACAAAGTGTTAAGACTTTGATATTATGAATCACGCGCGCTAAAAGCCTTACGTCCTTTGCCACTTGCTCAGCCAGCTCTCGCGTCGGACAAAGAATAAGTGACTGCACGTGAAAACGTTTTACATCAAGTGCCGCCAACACCCCTAGCGCAAATGCAACGGTTTTACCTGAGCCTGTTTTCGCCTGACCCACAACGTCACGCCCATCTAAAATCACAGGTAAACTTTGCGCCTGAATAGGCGTCATCTGCTTAAAGCCTAAATCGTTCAGATTGTTAATCAGCTGCCTAGACAATGGCAACTGAGAAAACGGGTGCGTTATCAATGTAATATCCCTAGCGCTCTGCCTTATTGACTTGCTGACTTTCTTTGAAAGCAACAGCAAAGCTCATTAGCCTATCTTCACGAATAGCTGCCCGAATATTTTCCATGTGGTTTTGATAAAAGCGCAGGTTATGAATGGTATTTAAGGTCGCGCCCAACATTTCTTTACACTTATCCAAGTGGTGAAGATAAGCCCTTGAAAAGTGCTGACAAGTATAACAATCACAGGCCTCATCTAACGGTTTATCACTGTGTTTATGCTGGCTATTTCTGATTTTTATAACACCAGTGGAGGTAAATAAGTGACCGTTCCGTGCATTACGGGTCGGCATCACACAATCAAACATGTCCACTCCCTCGATGACGGCATCTAAAATATCCATAGGTGTTCCGACACCCATCAAGTAACGCGGTTTATCATCAGGCATTTGATGCGTTAGATGCTGCAGGACTTTCTGCATCTCCTCTTTAGGCTCACCAACAGAAAGCCCGCCAATGGCATAGCCATTAAAACCAATATCTGTCAGCCCTGCGAGCGATTCATCTCTTAAATGTTCAAACATACCGCCTTGCACAATACCAAAAAGTGCTGAAGGGTTACCTTTATGCGCCTCTTTTGAACGGGCAGCCCAACGCAACGATAATTCCATGGAGTCTTTTGCTTCTTTTTCTGTTGCAGGGTATGGCGTGCATTCATCAAAGATCATCACGATATCTGAACCTAAATCTCGCTGCACCTGCATCGATGATTCAGGGCTTAAAAAGACTTTAGAACCGTTAACAGGTGATTGAAAGGTGACGCCCTCTTCTTTGATTTTACGAAGCTTACCCAGGCTGAATACTTGAAAGCCGCCAGAATCGGTCAGGATAGGTTTTTGCCACTGGGCAAAATCATGCAGGTCACCCAACTTATTAATCACGTCTGTACCAGGCCTAAGCATCAAGTGAAACGTATTGCCCAAAATAATATCAGCACCTATGGCTTCAATATCACGAGGCAACATCCCCTTAACCGTGCCATAAGTACCGACCGGCATAAAAGCAGGGGTTCTCACTTCACCTCTTGGAAAGGTCAATTTCCCCGTACGTGCCTTGCCTGATGTTTCTTCAATGTCAAACTCCATGAAACATTCATCGGTCATGACTGATTCTCTTTATAGGTTAAAAACATGGCATCGCCATAACTAAAAAATCGATAACGCTCATCAATTGCGCATTGATAGGCATCACGAATACGCTCGGTGCCAGAAAACGCAGACACAAGCATGAGCAGCGTAGACTTGGGAAGGTGGAAGTTCGTCACCATGGCATCCACGGTTTTAAAGGCATAACCCGGGTAAATAAAAATGGCCGTATCGCCTTCAAAGGGTTGCAGCTCACCTGATTGAGAAGCAGACTCTAACGCCCTAACCACAGTAGTCCCAATAGCAATCACACGCCCACCTAAGGCTTTACAAGCTGCAATTGCTTGGCACGTACGTTCATCGACGCTGATCCATTCACTGTGCATGACGTGCTCTTCAATCGTATCAGCTTTAACGGGCTGAAAGGTACCCGCCCCTACATGCAGGGTCACTTCAGCCACCTTCACACCTTTCATCTGAATCGTTGCCATTAACGCATCATCAAAATGAAGGCCTGCGGTAGGTGCTGCCACAGCACCTGCATTTTCGGCAAAGACTGTCTGATAACGCAGCCTATCAGAGGCGTCGTCTTCTCGGTCAATATAGGGCGGTAAAGGCATATGGCCTAGTTGATCCAGCACATCGAAAATGGGCGCATTGAATAACAGTTTAAATAAATTCTCTTGTCTGCCTGTCACCTTTACGTTGAGCTCAGTAGGCTGTGATTGCTCATCAGGGCATAGGGAGATGACTGCGCCTTCTTTTGGGGAGCGGCTAGCTTTTACATGCGCCAAAGCCTCTGTCTCGGAGAGCTTACGTTCAATCAGTATTTCTACTTTGCCGCCAGACATTTTTCGGCCAAAAAGTCTTGCAGCTAAAACTTTCGTATTATTCACAACCAACAAATCATTGGGCTGCAACAGGTCTGGAAAATCAGAAAACTGCTGGTGTAGGGTCTGCTCTTTCTCAACAACAAGCAGCCGACTACCACTTCTTTCTTCTAGAGGGACATGTGCAATCAACTCACTCGGCAGCACATAATCAAAATCATCGATTTGCATAATTCAATCGGCGGGGAAAAATCGGCCGAATTATAACCAAAAAAAAACCGTAAGGCAGCTATAAAAGTCTTAGGTGATCTATTGCTATTGCCTGATAGGACGCTTATAATCCCTGCCACTTCGACAAGCTCGCTTGTCGCACTCCATGCCGGAGTGGCGGAATTGGTAGACGCAGCGGATAACATGCGTCTGAAGAAGCCCCATACCCTATTCTCCCTAGTAGATAGAAGGTAGTAGGCTTACTGACAAAAATAAGGAGTCCGGCTTACTGGTAACAGTGAGTAATAAACTGGGTGAATTGCTGGAAACCTTGACGGGCAATCAGCAGCCAAGCCGCCAGAGGCGGAAGGTTCAGAGACTACCTGAGTGAGCGCGAGCTTACTTAATAACAGGAAGTAGCTAAGCAATTAAAACCTTAGTGAAACAGCGCCCAGCCCCTAGAGCACGATGACTAGGGTGATGATATAGTCCATCAACGTCAAAATCCGCCGCCTTAACGGGTGTGCCGGTTCAAGTCCGGCCTCCGGTACCAATATCAGTAACTAACTGATTTTATTGAAAATTTTCCCTCTTGGTACAAAGTCAGATACAGCCCGTGGTACAAACTTAGGGTTCTACTATGCCGAACATTGTACTTAAAAATTCAGGGTTTTATTTTAGAAAGGTACTCCCAAAGGACGTTCAACAAGCCACTAATAGACAAGAGGTTCAGGTAGCCCTCAATGTCAGGATGAAAGCCGAAGCTCATTATCTAGCCAGCACTCTACACTTATCTGCCCTCTCAGCTATCTCTCAGTTTCGCATTGACTCCAATAGAGACGAGTTCTCTAAGCGTATTGACGATGCCGTCTTTGAATTGAGACAAGCGAGACTGGAAGTTAAGCCCCTAGAGATACTTAGCGTCAGAACTAAAGTTAGCCAACCGCAAACCGTTAACCAACCTACAACCCCTACAGCAAACGCAGAAGCAACTAGCCTAACCTCCCCCACCCCACAGGAAGCTTTACCGATATTGAGCGAAGCCTTTAAAAGTTACGGGAGACGTAAACGCCATGCTGACGAATGGACTGAAAGGACGCTTACAGAAAACACCATAATTACAGGGACATTTATTCAAGTCTGCGGTGACAGACCACTTAACGAATACAAGAGAGAAGACTTCAAGCACTTCAGAGATACGCTTCTTCAATTACCGCCCAATAGAACCAAGCGTAAGCCCTTCAAATCAATGTCCATCCCTGAAATGCTGGACTTAAAGCTCTCTCCAGACGAGTGCATGTCAGCTAGAACGGTGAACATCAATACTCAATGCATTGCTACGTTCTTCAAGTCTGCTGAAGATGAATATTCAGTGATTGACGGTAACTTAGCGGCCAACTTAGCCCTCAAGGAAAAATCAAACTCGTACAAGCCCTACACAACGGACGAGCTAAAGAAGCTATTTAACAGTGATATTTACCAAGCCCCCAGTAATAGACACAATAAAACGTATAAGTTTTGGCTACCTATCTTAGGTCTTTACACAGGTGCTAGATTGAATGAGCTTTGTCAATGCCTTGTATCCGACGTTAAGCAAAGCTCTGAGGGCATCTGGTACATAGACATTAACGATGAAGAAGATAAAAGAACTAAAAATACTGAGAGCATTAGACGGACTCCCATACATGAAGCCTTAATTGAAGTCGGCTTTCTCGATTACGTGTCCCTTTTACGTCAACAAGGAACAGAACGACTCTTTCCCGACTTAAAGAAAGGCGCTACAGGCTGGCATGGTAACGCATCAAAGGCATTTAATATCATTCTAAAAAGCGCTGGTATTAAAGAGGATAGAACTAAATGCTTTCATTCATTCCGTAACAACGCAGTAGACGCTATAGCTCTCAAGGCTGACATGGACTCTATGGTGTCTCAAATAGTTGGCCATAAACAGCAAGGTATGACGTTTGGACGCTATTTTTCGGCTTACCCATTAGAGCAGGTTAAGGAGACAATAGACCTTATAGAATACGATATACCGATTGAGGAGCTTAAAGGTAAATGGCGATGTTTAGTATCTTAGTGTTGCTTGTTCACTCGACACTCTGGCTATAGAATGAACTCAAAATAACGCTAAATAAGTGGTTTGTATGGATGCTAAAATAGACAGCAAGGTTGAATTAAAGACAGTTAAACCATTGCATCGACAACGAGATATTTTTTATCTTGCAGTCTTATTTCTTCCTGTCGCTATCTTTATCAAATTTATCCAGATTACTGCTTATGTTGAGAGTCGTAAGCTTGAGTGGTCTGACCTCATCTGGAGCAGCGTCTTTTACAAGGAGTATCTAACTGAGTTCTCGTTACCTGTAGGTATCGTTGGGGCATTGTGTCTTTATGTGGGCTTCAAAGCTCTATTAACTCGCAGTATATTAGCTGAGAATCAAAATGAACTTTCTCGAAGACAGGTGAAAGCTAGCGAGGAAATGTTTGAGACGAATAGGCTCAATGAACAACTAAAGCTTTACTTGGAGCATAGAAATTATGTCTATAACGAGCTTGAAAGAATCGAAAGCTCTGGCGGTGTTTTTAAAATTTACAAGCCTAATTTCTATGAGACAATTTTCCCTGAAAACAGTCAAAATAACTTTAAACTTCAAGGGAATATAAAATTTATTGAAGAGCGTCTTGAATTATTTAATTCAAAAATTACAACCCTTAATGAAGTCATTACAAAGAAACGTGATAATAATATTGCGCTTGAAGATTTTGACGAGCAAATTTTTAAAGTTCTATTCAGGACACTTGCAGACGAGACTAGAGAATCTTTTAAAACAATGGGCATCGTTACTCACCTCGTTAATTATCATGAGTTTTTAAAGACCTCTGATAACTTCGAGAAGTTCATTAGCTCATCTTCTTTAATATGGCATGTAATCGTTCAAGTAAGCGCCTCTCAATTAAAACTAGGGGATTACTTAGCCCTCATTGAGTCACAAAAATACTTAGTGAATGCTTTTTTTGAGTATCGAAAGAATAACGAGTCAGATGTGTGGTGGCCTGAGAGCTTAAATTAAACTTACCGATATTTTATCAGCAAACCTGTGGAGATACTCGATACAATCAATAGCACCCAACACATAAAACTTCACAATCAAAGTTATTGTATAAACTTAATGTTAATCATGCCGTTAGGATAAACAACCTTACCTGAGATAACCTTATTCCAAAACCCTTGAGCTGGCAACGACACCCTTTCTCGCTTAGCCCATTTTTTCAAGCCATTATCTGATTTATGGAACATTTTGGAGAGCAATGTTAAGGGGATAGTCCAAATTAACTCTTCCAATTCTTCTGAGTCCAGTTTTTGCCAACGGTTTTCAAGGTATTCATACTTTTTTAAAGTTGGTGGGACTTCTTCAGTATATTTTAGCGCCTCTTGACAAAGAGTTTGATATTCAGAAATTAGCTCCTGCCGCTTTTTTTCTTGTTGCTGCTTGTATTGGTCGTTTTGAGCCTCTTGCTCAGCTCGCCAGCGCTCTTCTTTCTCCAATAACTTTGCTTCATCTTTCATCATTTTCTGATAGACATAGGTGTCGTTATTAGACGTTGACCAATAAACAGCAATCGTATTATTAGCAATGAACGACAAAAATTGTATTGCAAGTTCATTGATAAAAATGTCTTCCGTTTTTTCCTCAGACCTTAAAGCATAAAAAGGAGAAATAATTAAATTTGGTATTAAAAGGGTACAAGTATCTGCCCACCAAGGCTCAATATCATGAGAGTTTAAAGAGGCCAGTAAAACTTTTATCAGCTCATATCGCTTAATTGAGCTACTACACTGGGCGTATGTATGTGTTCTAATGCTTTGCTTAGATTCCAAATAGGCAAGTATAAATATTTTGGCAATCAAGAGCTTTTTGCCTCTGACCTTGCATAGCAACTTTCCTATTACATGCTCACCACCTCTAATAGGATGCAAATCCCTATTTGTTATAAAGAAGCTATTGAAATCCTGATTCGTGGCTAAACCAGCATTAATGAGTTCTTCCCTTTGAAAATGAAGTAAACTTTTTTCCATGTCGTCACGATTCAATAATTTATAAGATGGCGACTCATCGGCATTGTTAGGTACATACAGTTTGCCATCTGTGAATAATGAGTCCCAAACATTTGAGCCATTATCAGATATAGCTTCTACGCGATTGATGAATTTTTCAACGAACTCGTTTGCTTTGTGGGTTATATCTTCAGAAATCATAGAGACAATTGATACATCATAATGAACATTGTTGCAATCATTATTGTATAAACAACACTCATGTCTTATCACTATAAAACAAGATTACCTTCACTTTAGAACAGGTAAATACTATTTAATTTTATCGGTAAATTTTGATTAGTTAGGGCTGCTTGTCTATCGTTTGAACAACCAATAAAATGAAGGAACATTAAAACTAAATCGCCTGAAAAGCGTTATAACAATAATAAAGGGACAGGATGAGTATTCAGAATTACCTTGATGAAGTGAACAAGCACTTCCAGTCAGGCCATGCTACAGAACACACTTACCGAGGCGACTTTGCTGAATTACTCAAGTGCTTGATAACGGATGTTCATGTCACCAATGAACCCAGCAATGTAACGGACTGCGGCAACCCTGACTATGTTTTAACCCGAAAAGAGATACCCATTGGCTTTATTGAAGCTAAAGACATAGGTAAAAACCTCGATGGAAAAGAACATAAGGAGCAGTTTACGCGCTACCGCAAAGCGTTAGATAACCTCATTATTACCGACTATATAAAATTTCAATTCTTTCAAAAAGGTGAAAAAGCTCATGAGATTGAAATAGCTAGAGCTGAAGGAAAAGCGATTATCCCACTGACTGAAAACTTTGAAAAATTTACCAATCTTATTAAAGACTTCGCTCAGTATGTTGCACAGACGATTAAGTCACCTAAGACGCTGGCTGAAATGATGGCAGCCAAAGCAAGACTGTTAGAAAACATTCTCTACAATGCCCTGACGGCGGATGAAGATAAACACGACAACACGGAGCTTCAAAGCCATTACGAAACCTTTAAAGATATTCTCATTCACGATTTAACCCCCCAAGGTTTTGCCGATATTTACGCACAAACATTGGCTTATGGGATGTTTGCAGCAAGGCTACATGACAAGACATTGGATACCTTCTGTCGTCGAGAAGCTGGCGAGCTCATCCCTAAGAGTAACCCTTTTCTTAGAAAACTTTTTAACTACATAGCAGGGGCTGATATTGATGAACGCATTGTTGTCACGGTTGATAACTTAGCTGATGTATTTCGAGCAACCAATGTTGAAGCATTACTTAAAAACTTTGGTAAAGCCACACAAACACAAGACCCCATCATTCATTTTTACGAGACATTCCTTGCCGAATACGACCCCAAACTACGAAAAGCCAGAGGTGTCTGGTACACGCCTGAGCCTGTTGTAAAGTTTATTGTTAGAGGTGTTGATGAAATCTTAAAGACCGAATTTCACTTAAAAGATGGGCTGGCGGATACAACCAAAACAACCATTGAAGTCGAAGCACAAGGGACTGCGGTAACGAAAGGCAAAGCAAAAGGAAAGCGTTTAACGGTTAAAAAAGAAGTCCATAAAGTGCAAGTACTTGACCCTGCAACGGGTACTGGCACATTCTTAGCCGAAGTTATCAAATTCATCTATGGTCAGAAATTTAAAGCCATGCAAGGGATTTGGAGCAGCTATGTTGAAGAACATTTAATACCACGCTTAAATGGTTTTGAGTTATTAATGGCCTCCTATTCAATGGCCCATTTAAAACTGGATATGCTGTTAGCCGAAACAGGCTATCAACCCAAGAAAAATCCACGATTAAATGTCTTCCTAACGAATTCACTCGAAGAAAGCTATCGGGATACAGGTACACTATTTGCAAACTGGCTAAGTGCAGAAGCGAATGAAGCTAATAACGTCAAAAAAGATACGCCTGTGATGGTGGTTATTGGTAATCCACCATATTCAGTCAGCAGTAGCAATAAATCTGAATGGATAGAAAAACTGATGGAAGACTACAAGACTGGATTAAATGAACAAAACATTCAGCCTTTATCTGACGACTATATTAAGTTCATTAGATTTGGGCAATTTTTTATAGACCGGAATAATGAAGGTATCCTTGCATACATTTCAAATAATAGCTTTACGGATGGCTTAATACATAGACGCATGAGGCAGGCGTTATCTGAAACTTTTGATGATATTTATATTTTAGATTTACATGGGAATAGTAAGAAGAAAGAAAAAGATAAGTTAGGCAAAGCTGACCAGAATGTATTTGATATTATGCAAGGCGTATCAATTAGCTTTTTTGTTAAAAAATCTGAGACTAAGACGCCAGACAGAGCAGCAAGGCTATTCAAAGCTGACATTTTAGGCTCTCGAAAAGAAAAATATGACTACCTTGAAAAAAAT
Organism: Pseudomonadales bacterium; assembly: GCA_965225765.1. Classification (GTDB taxonomy): domain Bacteria; phylum Pseudomonadota; class Gammaproteobacteria; order Pseudomonadales; family DT-91; genus CAKMZU01. The sequence continues at coordinate 3,039,937 of CBDDBO010000002.1, read as the reverse complement.
ACAATATCAACAATTAAATGGGAACAAATAGAGTTATCTAAGCCTGATTATTTTTACTTCAAGCAAAATACTGAAACTAAAGAATTGTATGAGAAAGGCTTTTGCCTAAGCGAACTCTTCATTAATTACTCAAATGGTTTTACCACTGAAAGAGATGCTATTGCATTGCACTTTGAGGATCAATCTTTATCAAAAATCCTGAATGACATTGAATCACTTGATGCCGATGAATTTAGACGCAAATATGAAGTCAAAAAAGATGGTAGAGACTGGAAGCTTGAGAATGCTAAAAATGATGTCTCAGAAGGCTCAGGGACAATTTGTTCTGTTCTCTATAGGCCATTCGACTTTAGAAGAACATATTACTCAGGAAAAACAAAAGGCTTCCATGCTTTTCCAAGAGGCGAAGTTCTTAAGCATCTGAATGAAAAAAATATTGCAATCATCTCTCCAAAGCAAAAGTCTGAAAATGGCGCTGCATTCATAAGTAATTGTATTTCAGGACATAAATCATTTTCGGCCTATAACAAAAATACCATTTTCCCATTATATCTATACCCCTCTAACAAGACAGACTTACACGCTGAAATATCAGAAGGAGGGAAAGAGCCTAACTTAAATACTACAATCTTGAAGCGACTTTCTTCTAATCTTAATTTGCAATTCAAATTTAACGAACCTGAAGACACGAATAGTTTTAATGAGGTACAACTGCTTGACTACATTTACGCTATTTGCCATGCCCCTAATTACCTAGCAACATTTCAAGAGTTTTTAGCATTAGGTTTCCCCAAAATACCTTACCCTAAAAATAAAACTGCCTTTAAGAAGTTAAGTAAACTAGGTAGCAAGCTAAGAGCATTACACTTAATGGAATGCCCTAGCCTTGAAGATGCTATCTCTACTTACCCCCAAGCTGGAAATAATGACATAACCAATAAAATCAATAAAAAAGACTGGGAGATTTACGACACTGAAAACCAGTTAGGCCGCATTAGAATTAATAGCGAGCAATATTTTGAAGGCATTCCCGTCAAGGTGTGGGAGTTCTATATTGGCGGGTATCAACCAGCACAAAAGTGGCTGAAAGACCGCGTAGGTAGAACGCTTAACATTGATGACATTCAGCATTATCAAAAGATCATTGTGGCCTTGCATGAGACTGACCGTATTATGCAGAAAATTGATAAGATAGACTTTCTATAGCCCCTCAGGCATAGAGTTAGTCTACCAGCGCTCTGACTCACTGCAATGGTTAGGTTCCCGACGGTGGGTTTGTATGTTGGTGGATCGCGCTGGCGCTTATCTACCCTAGTGTTTCCAGATAAATGCTGTGAATTGAAGTAAGTACAAGATAGGAAGTAGTAAAAGAGAAACGATGACACAACCTGCAGGCTAAGCCTGCAGGTTATGTGAAACTACAGCGCTAAACGTCTGTAATCCTGAAGGATGCTATTTAAGAATACAAAAAAGCGACCCGCATCAGCGCCATTGACGACACGGTGGTCGTAGCTCAGCGACAAAGGCAACATCTTACGTGGCTGGAACGTCTCGCCATCCCACTGCGGTTTCACTGAAAGTTTAGATACCCCTAAGATGGCAACTTCCGGTGTATTCACAATCGGGGTAAAGCCAGTACCGCCCATTGCACCTAAGCTTGAAATCGTAAACGTACCGCCTTGCATTTCAGCAGGCTTAAGCTTACGCTCTTTGGCCTTTTGAGCCAATTCAGCGGTTTCTTGCGCCAACTCAAAAATGGATTTTTTATCCACATCACGCACAACAGGCACCATAAGACCTGCCGGAGTGTCCACCGCCATACCAATATGCACATAGTCTTTAAACACTAACTGCTCACCATCGGCATGTAACGACGCATTCATTTTTGGATGCGCCATTAATGCTTTCGCACAGGCTTTCATCAAAAAAGGCAAAGGCGTGACTTTAATCCCTGCACGCTCAGCTTCTGCTTTCAATGACTTTCTGAAGTCTTCAAGGTCCGTAATGTCCACATCATCAAAAGCTGTCACATGCGGCACATTCAACCAGCTGCGATGCATATTGGCAGCTGTTACCTTATGCAACTTGGACAGTTTCTCCATGCGCACAGGGCCAAATTGCGCAAAATCAATCTCAGGCACTTGTGGAATACCCGCACCACCTGTTGCCTGACCTACGCGCTTATTCGCTAATGCATCTTTGATAAAGGTTTTGACGTCTGTTTTTTGGATACGACCGCGCGGTCCCGACCCTGGCACTGTCGCTAAATCAACACCAATCTCACGAGCAAGCTTACGCACGGCAGGGCCTGCGTACACATCACCCGTCGGCCGGTTTTCGGTCATACCCGTAACTGGCTGATGTTTTTCAGTCACTTGCTGAGGTTCAGTGATTTTCTCTTTTGCATCGGCCGCAGGCGTTGGCAGCGGCGCTTCGTCTTTAGGCGCAGGCGCTGCTTGAGATGCTGCGCCAGATACTGCCATCTCAACCAATGGCACACCTTCACTCGCGGTATCCCCTTCTTTGATTAAGAGCGATAAGATTTTACCTGAGGCAGGTGATGGGACTTCCATCGACGCTTTGTCAGATTCTAAAACAACTAACGAATCACCTTCTTCAACCTCATCACCTTCTGCGACACAGACTTCGATAACTTCCGCAGAATCACCACCGATATCAGGTATATTAAAGGTTTGCTCAGAAGGCGCAGCGGCCGCTACAGGCTCTGGTGCTGCGTCTTCAACAGGTGCAGGCGCAGGCTTTGTTTCTTGTTGGGTTTCTTCAGGTGCAACAGTCGCAGCGCTTTCACCTGCCACTTCAAGCTCAAGAATAACATCGCCTTCTTTTAATGAATCACCTTCATTAACAATAACAGAAACCACTTTCCCTGACTTAGGCGAAGGGACTTCCATCGAGGCTTTGTCAGACTCTAACACTACAAGTGAGTCTTCAGCTTCTACGGTATCACCTGCCTGCACACAGACTTCGATAATTTCGACTTCTTCTGCCCCGCCTAAATCGGGTGCAGTAATTTTTTCAACACTCATACTTACACGCCTCTTAGCAGGTGACAGGGTCTTGCTTATCTTGACTGATGCCGTATTTTTTCATCGCTTTCGCCACGTCTTCAGCTTTAAATTGGCCTTCTTTAACCAAGGCATTAAGCGCTGCAATGACCACAAAGCGTGCATCAACTTCGAAAAACTCACGCAACTTTTCACGTGTATCTGATCGACCAAAACCATCAGTACCTAAAATCGTTGTGTTCATAGGGATAAATTCACGCAATTGATTGCTGTAACTCTTAATATAGTCGGTTGCAATCACACAAGGGCCTTTCTTATCACTTAATTGTTGAGTGATATAAGGGACTTTGTCTTCACCTGTTGGGTGGAACTCATTAAAACGTGCACAACTCTGCGCTTCGTTTGCCAATTCATTGATACTGGTCAAACTCCATACATCGGCATCCACACCAAAATCGTCTTTGAGCATTTGTTTGGCTTTGACGACTTCGTTCAAAATCGTGCCTGCCCCCATTAACTGGACTTTCTTCTTGCCTTTACCGCCTTCTTGCAGCATGTACATACCTTTAATGATGCCGTCTTCAGCGCCTTCTGGCAGTCCAGGGTGCTGATAGTTTTCATTCATCGCGGTGATGTAATAAAAGATATTCTCTTTATTAACGTACATACGCTCTAGACCATTTTGAATAATCACGGCCATCTCATACGAGTACGTTGGGTCATAAGAGACACAGTTAGGGATCATGTTCGCCATCAAGTGGCTGTGACCGTCCTGATGTTGCAAGCCTTCACCATTTAGGGTGGTACGACCTGCCGTACCACCGATCAAGAAGCCGCGAGCCTGCATATCACCTGCCGCCCACAACAAATCCATGATGCGCTGGAAACCAAACATTGAATAGAAAATATAGAAAGGCACCATGGGCAGACCATAGTTAGTGTAAGAGGTCGCTTGCGCAATCCATGCAGCGGTTGCACCTGCTTCGGTGATACCCTCTTCCATGATTTGGCCTTGCTCATTTTCTTTGTAGTACATGATTTGATCGGCATCATGCGGGGTATATTTTTGCCCTTGCGATGAATATATACCTAACTGACGGAACATACCTTCCATGCCAAAGGTACGGGCTTCATCCGGCACGATAGGCACAATGCGCTCACCAATTTTCTTGTCTTTTGCCAAGGTAGACAACATACGGACAAATGCCATAGTCGATGAAATTTCACGCTTGCCTGTATCTTTCAGCTGTGCTTTAAAGGCATCCAATGAAGGCACCTCAAGTGCTTCAAAGTTTGGATCACGCTTTGGAATAGAGCCGCCTAGAGATTCACGACGCTTATTCATATATTGCATTTCAGGACTGTCAGGTGCAGGACGATAATAAGGCACATTGACGAGCTCATCGTCAGACAACGGAATATCAAAGCGATCTCTAAATTGCTTTAAGCTCTCTACGTCTAACTTTTTCAGTGAGTGCGTCTCGTTTGCAGCCTCACCTGCCTCACCTGTCCCGTAGCCTTTAACAGTTTGCGCAAGAATCACTGTAGGTTGATCTTTAGTTTCAACCGCTTTCGCGTAAGCTGCATAAACTTTATAAGGATCGTGACCGCCACGATTTAAGTACATGATATCCTCATCGCTTAAATCTTTAACTAATTCGAGAAGCTCAGGATATTTACCGAAGAAATGCTTACGGGTATAAGCACCACCGTTCGCTTTATAATTCTGTAATTCGCCGTCACAGACTTCATCCATACGCTTTTGCAGAAGACCTGTCTTGTCACGCTCTAACAACGCATCCCAGTGACGTCCCCAGATAACTTTAATAACATTCCAGCCTGCACCGCGGAAAACACCTTCTAACTCTTGAATAATTTTGCCGTTACCACGCACAGGCCCATCAAGACGCTGCAAATTACAGTTCACCACAAAAATTAAGTTATCTAAGCTTTCGCGACCTGCAAGCGAAATAGCCCCCAAGCTTTCTGGCTCATCGCACTCGCCGTCGCCTAAAAATGCCCAAACTTTTCGATCAGTCACAGGTTGCAAGCCACGCTTTTGCTGATATTTCATCACGTGTGCCTGATAAATCGCCTGAATCGGCCCAAGTCCCATGGAAACGGTTGGGAACTGCCAATAATCTGGCATTAACCAAGGGTGCGGGTAAGACGATAAACCATTACCGTCCACTTCACGGCGGAAATTATCTAATTGATCTTCATCAAGACGACCTTCAAGGTATGAACGTGCATAAATGCCTGGGGCAATATGACCTTGATAATAAATTAGGTCAGCGGCATGATCACCTTCTGCGCCTCTAAAAAAGTAATTAAACCCCACATCATAAAGCGTAGCACTCGATGAAAAACTCGAGATATGACCGCCTAAGCCTTCGCTGCGCTGATTTGCACGCATCACCATAGCTAACGCATTCCACCTGACTAATGACCGGATACGGCGTTCAATGAACAAATCCCCAGGCATACGTTTTTCAGCTTCTGGAGGGATAGAATTTCGGTAAGGGGTCGTGATGGCAGTGGGTAAGCGAGTGCCAGCTTTGGCGGCTTGTTCAGCCAGAATTTGTAAAAGGTAAGCTGTACGTCCTCGGCCGGAATGTTTTAATACGGAATCCAGCGCATCGATCCATTCTTGTGTTTCTAGTGGATCTTTGTCCTCTTGATGCATATAAGCCTCCTAAGCTTTTGAGGATATTCTAAAACGTATCGCAAGATGGTAATCATGCTGGAGAGCGGGATTTCACTCGAGTAGATCAGAATATATAGCGTTTATTAACGGCCGAAAATTTTACATTAAACTGACCGCCTTTCAAGTGAATTATTGGTCAAGCGGCCTGCAAATAAGGCCATTCAAGGCCTTTCAAAACATCATCATTAAGCAATTTTTAGCTTTTTAGAAACAAAGCTTAACGTTTTAAGCACATTTCGCGTCTTGTTTCATCCAGCTACAACAGCTACGCTTTTTATTTTTTCTTTGATCGTGGATAAATATAAAGCGATGTTTTGCCAGCTGGCTTGAACATATGTTGATAAGCGCCCAATTCCGACAGAGGCTGCGTGCCCATCAGAAAAGATTTATATGGCAACGCTACATAAGCCTGCTTTATGTGTGCTTTCCAGCGCCCAAAGTCGACGGCCTTGAGCGCTTTAATAAGCTGAGCCTTACGATCAAAGGAAAATCCATAATAGAGCTCTGCCCAGTACTCACCCGATTCCTCAATCAGATTCTTTGGTTTTTCGGATAGTTGCTCTACAAGGGATGACTGATACTTTTCAAACTGGTCAACCGAAAACAAATCAAGTTTGGTTATCGTATCGTTGAGATACTGCAAGGTTGCAGTATGAATGGCTTCAACCTGACTATCTGGCGACTGAACAAGAAATAATAAGCCCGGGACATTAATGAGTGGATAATAATAGGACATCACCACATACCCTAACTGCTGCTGTGTTCTAAGCTCATGATAAAAACCAGCTTCTAGCAGTTTACTGAAAATCAACCAGCTTGCCTGCGTCGCTATAGCATCATCAGGTGCCTGCCAGTAATACAAATACCCTGTATCCTCATAAGCACTTTCAAGCTCCGCGTAGACAGGCTCCTCAAGCTTGACGACTTTTGATTTAAGGCTATTTAACGCATCGCTAGCGCTCACATGAAAACTGCTTTTCATGAATGCCGTAGATTTTTCGGCTTGCTTTTTGGAATAATCACCATTCACAAAGGCTAAAAGGCCTGCGTCCTGCCAGAACGTCTTGGCAGCCTGCTCCACATCGTCTAGCGTGAGTAAAGGTAAGGCAAGTTTAATGTCTTCATAAGACCACAGATCAGGGCGCATTTTCTCTTGCCACACTGACAATGCACGCCTAAACGGCTGCTCATAATAGAGGTTGGCTACTTTCCTCACCGCCTCTCGCTGAATACGCTCAAATTGCTTTTCAGTAAATGTTGTCGATTGAACATGCCTAACAATGTCTTTAAGTAAATCATATTGTTTATCGCTAAAACCTGACAGTTGCAGATTGATACCGTAGCCTTGACGATAAATACTAAAATTTAACCCTGCTAAATAAGCGGGATAAACATAATATTCAAGGCTGTCATTAATCAGCGTCACATACAAATCAAGTGCCAAGTCTTCTTTGATGTTGCGCGTCAATGGCTCATATTGAAAGCTATAAATTTGCATGGCTCTTGGCGTCACAAAGTTGACGACTGGCTTATACCACAGTTCGCCCCATTTTTTATGCTGAAGACGCGAGGGGTCTTGTGGCTTTGAAGCCTCAGGCAACGCTAACTTGTCAGGCAAGAGTGTATTTTTTTCAGGCGTAACAATAGCAGGGTTAACGGTCACTTCAGCTAAAGACTGCCTTAACTGCCTAGGCATAGGTGCTTGTGTATAAGGCACCTGATAGAAGTGAGTCAAATCAACAAAGGTAAAGTCGTTAGCGGCGACTGACACGAGCAAGTTGTCAACGGTGAGAGAGTCTATAGCTTTTTGTATCAAGTCAGGCCGATAATCCTCAAGCATAGTACTCGCCTGTAACAAATCTGCTTCAGGGTAATCATGCATCGATGCTGCATAATAAATGACCGTAGAGAGCGCTGGCGCTTCTTGTGGAAATAAATACACTAGCTGATTGATCTCTGCCAACTCACTGAATACCCACTTAGGTATACCTTCTTCTTTGAGGCGTTTTATTGCAGCAAATACCGCCTCAATTACTGCCTGCTGATTTTTTAGGCCTTCATCCGTCAACCCTATTCGAAGACTAAATACTTCACCTCCGTGATACGAAATAGGCTCACCTGCCACAAGCGATTCAATCCAGTGATTTTCTTTTAAATAAGCATACAAAGACCCCTTACCTTCATGCCCCAATATATGTCCCACAAGAAGCAAAGGCTTTGCTCGATAATAGTCTCTGAAATCAGGCATAGGAAAGAGCAGTGACAACTCTCTTAAGTTTCGCTCAGGCTTAATCGTCACCCACTTAGGCAGATCACCTTCCTTAAAAAGAGGCGCTTCGACAGGAGACCTATCGACAAAGCCTGCTGGGACTTCAGAAAAGGCGGTTGAAACCAAGGTATTCAATTCATCTAATGACTGAGGCCCAATGATGGATAACGTCATATTGCCTGCTAGATAATAGGCCTTATAAAACGCTTTCATATCAACCAAAAGTTCGGGATCTTCAGGCCTCAGCGTCTCTAAATTGCCAACAGTAAATTGACTCCACGAATTATCAGGATTGGCCAAGGTTTTATAAACGTCCAAAATACGGCGCTTATCATTTTGAATCTTCGATTTAAATTCAGCTTCGATGGACTGAATTTCTCTTTCTACATAGGCCTTATCAAATAACGGTGAAATAAAAAATTGAGCAAATTGGTCAACGCCTTGGCTTAACGCATCAACCTTGATACTAAAATGATAATTAGTATGTTCAATAGTCGTAAATGCATTAGAACGCCCCCCTTCTGCTTTAATAAACTGCATAAATGCGTCAGCTTCTGGGTATTTTTTTGTCCCTAAAAACAACATGTGCTCAACGAAGTGTGCCAAGCCTTGACGATGCTTGGGATCATCCATTGACCCTACGCGGACATCCATGGATACCGCAGCAATATCTGCCTTTGGGTCTGATATCAACAACGCTTTGAGTCCATTTTCAAGCGTGACATAACGATAATTTTTAGCGTCATTAGGGCTTTTTGACAACCCGTCATCGAATGAAGAACTGACAAAGGTACAGGATAGTAGTAGCGTAGATAAAAAACCGCCCAACAGATAAAGGCACAAGGGCAAGGTCAATTTGCGAGAAATATTCATCATGAAAGACTCTTAGGCTCTAGAGTTGTTGGCCAGGCTTCTATTAAAGCTTTGATCAATGTAGCAAGGGGAATAGCAAAGAACACACCCCAAAGTCCCCAAAGGCCGCCAAACACTAAAACAGACACAATAATTGCCACAGGGTGTAAATTTACAGCCTCTGAAAAAAGCAAAGGCACTAATACATTACCGTCCAAAAATTGGATAAATAAGTACACACTCATGAGCAGTAAAAATTGATCAGACCAGCCCCATTGAAAGAAACCCACAATAGCCACAGGAATCGTCACAATCACAGCCCCTATATAAGGAACAATCACAGATAGCCCTACCAAGACACCTAACAGTACAGCATAGTTTTGCTTCATCAGTGCAAACGCAAAGATCGTAGCCACTGCAACAATCAGTATTTCAACGGCCTTTCCACGCGCATAATTAGCCACCTGTACATTCATTTCAGTCCAGATAGTGCGCATAAAGGGCCGTTCTTCAGGTAAAAATCGACTAAACCAAGCCAAAATAGTATCGCGATCTTTTAAGAAGAAAAAAACCAAAATAGGTATTAACACTAAGTAAATAGTGAGGGCAAATAAGTTAGGGATGGTTTCGATAGAGAATGACAAAGCGGACTGACCTAAACTTGCCACACGCCCCAAGGCGTGATCAACAACTTTCTCTATTTCCAGAGAGGCATAGACATCAGGGTACTCCAGATTAAGCTGCTTAATATAGCCATGGGATTTACTGATAATTTTTGGTAACTCCATAGCCAACGTATGTATCTGCCGACCAATGACAGGTACTGCTAATAGCAAGATACTGGATGCAAAACCCACAAAGAGTAAAAACGTTGTAATCACTGACCAGCGATAAGACAGCCAGCGAGAGAAAAAGCCCACTAACCCCTGTAAAAGATAAGCAATAATGATACTAATAATGACAGGTGCCAGCTCCGACCCTAAGAACACAGCCAATAGCAAGCCACCAAAGAGAATCAGCAGCAGTGCAATGGTCTCTTCATGAGCAAAGTGGGCGTCAATCCAGCGCTTTACAATTTTAATCATGCGCTAATAGCCTTGTTAATCACTAACAATCTTAAATATCCTCACTATTCTTAGCACAAGACCACGCATTATTCTCAAGCTTTCGCAAAATTGATGATCAAACGCTAATGATGCTACTTTTTCATGTTGTGACTACTTCTTAAGCTTTTCTTAAACAAGGTAACAAAAGCGCCTAACAACGAATGACGAAATAATAGCTCCCTCCTTTGGATGCCTTACTGATTAGGGCATGCTCGCTTTGCTCAATATAAGCAGGAATGTCTCTATACGAGCCCGAGTCGGATGTTATCACATTAAGACAGTCGCCCTTTCGCATCGTTTTAAGCGCTAATTTTGTTTTGAGCAAAGGTAAAGGGCAGGATAAGCCCGTTACATCCAATAAGGTTTCCGTCACAACACCCTCTGAAAAGCCTCAATGTAACACGTAAAAACCTGCCACGCATCTAACAAACTAACAAACCGACCCTGTTAAGCTTTTCACATCTATTCAATGTCGTTATTATCAAACGATGAAGATGTTACCCGCTCTATTGATTGCCTGTGTCTCAATTTGTAGCGCTAGCTCTAACAGCCTAGCAGCCCCTTCTTCTAATCTACCCAAACTGGGCGATACAAGCTCTGCGATTGTTTCAAAACAAGACGAACAGGCACTTGGACAAAGCTTCTTGCGCCTATTAAATCAACAAGCCCCAATACTTGAAGATCCACTCGTTTTTAACTATCTCGAAACGCTTATTAATAAGCTGGTACTCGTCAGCCCGCTACTACCCAAGTCATTTTCCCTAGTTGTCATTAAAGACCCTAGTTTTAATGCCTTTGCAGCCCCAGGCCATATCATTGGTATTCATAGTGGCCTATTACTGTATGCTGATACCGAGGATGAACTGGCCTCCGTGATCGCCCATGAAATTGGCCACCTATCACAGAGGCACTATGCGCGCTCACTTGAACGTCAAAAATCTCAAAGGCTGATAAGCCTTGCCTCATTACTCGGCGGTATTTTAGTGATGGCAACAGGTCAAGCTGATGCTGGGTTCGCCACACTTAGTGCTGGACAAGCCTTAGCCATCAACAACCAATTGAAGTATTCTAGACTCGATGAACAAGAAGCAGATCGCGTGGGTATTTCAACGCTTTATCAAGCAGGTTTTAACCCAAAAGCTGCGGCTTCGATGTTTGAACACCTGCAAGTCATGGTGCGTTACCAAGATAACGCAAAACAATACAATTTCCTGTCAACCCACCCGCTAACAGAGTCACGTATTAGCGATGCATTAATTCAAGCGAACGGTTACCCTGCTAGACGAAACTTGGATAGACTGGATTTTCATCTAATCAAAGCGCGCACAAAAGTATTAGCGACAAGGAATGCCAAATTGGCTATTAGTCATTTTTCGGGTGTAACCAGCCTGTACCTTGACGCGGATCAATATGGCTTGGCACTCGCTTATCTTGCCGATAACAAAGCCAATCTTGCTCACCCTATTTTAGCTAAACTACTTAAAAAGCATCCCTACAAAACGGCTTTCGCGGTTGCCTATGCAGAATGCCTGACCATGCAAAAGGCCTACGAAGAGGCTATTACATTTCTTAAAAAACAACTGAAGCTATCACCTGACAGCTTACCTTTAAGCTATACACTGGCTACAGTGTATCAACGCCAAGGCCAATATGATCAGGCTGCCTTAACGCTTGACAACCTCCTCAAGAAACACTCTTCACCCCCTGCTTATCTTTACCGTGAGCTGGCCGAAATTGAGGGCCTAGCAGGCCATATTGGACGGGTGCACAAAGCCCGCGGGGATTATTTTGTCATGACAGGTGATTTTGACGATGCTCGAAAACAAATTCGTCTCGCACTGCCTTATTTTAAGACTAACAGGCAAATAACCGCACAACTCAAAGAGCAACTGTTAAGCATTGCGGAGCTTGAAAAAAATAATCCGCTAAAATAGCGGATTATTGAGGGGTCACTTAAGCGGAAAAGCCATCAGCCTCTCCAAGGGTCTTAGCGACTCTACTCGAATGTGATCATCCACATGAATCTCTTGATCCAAGTGGGTCAGCACATGATTTAATTGCGCTAAGGTATTCATGGCCATCCATGGGCAGTGCCCACAACTTTTACATTGAGCCGAATTGCCGGAGCTTGGCGCTAAATAAAAATCTCTTTCAGGCGACAACTGTTGCATTTTAAAGAAGATGCCTCTATCCGTCGCAACAATATATTTCCCATTAGGCAAGGTTTGTGACGCCTTGATTAACTGAGTCGTAGAGCCTACCACATCGGCTAATTCAACCACAGGCGCTGGCGATTCAGGGTGAACCAAAACGGCCGCCTCAGGATACACATGTTTCAAATCCCTAATGCCTTGCGCTTTAAATTCTTCATGGACAATACAGGAAGACTGCCACATTAACATGTCAGCACCTGTTTGTTGTTGGACGTATTCGCCAAGGTAGCGATCAGGTGCCCAAATAATTTTTTCGCCCTTCTCTTGGAGATGTTCAACGATTTGTACGGCAGTAGATGACGTCACAACCCAGTCAGCTCTCGCCTTCACCGCAGCCGACGTATTGGCATACACCACAACAGTCCTGTCAGGATGCTGATCACAAAAAGCTGAAAATTCATCAACAGGACAGCCTAAATCCAGTGAGCAAGTCGCTTCTAATGTCGGCATAAAAACACGCTTTTCAGGCGATAGAATTTTAGCCGTCTCCCCCATAAAACGAACGCCGTTCACGATCAAGGTTTTAGCCTCATGATCGCGACCAAACCGCGCCATTTCTAATGAGTCACCGACACAACCGCCTGTCTCTTCAGTTAAGGCCTGTACCACAGGGTCGGTATAATAATGCGTAATTAAAACAGCATTGCGCTCGGCCAACAGCGATTTAACCTGCTGCTTTAATTGAATTTCATTATGCGTGGGCTCAGATAAAAAATTAGTGGCTAAGTGGTCTTTGACGAGTTGTCTAGCTTGTACATTCATTGGCAGATGGAGCGGAGGTTCTGAGAGAAACTCTATTCGCTTACCTCAGTGTCGGTCAGGTGACGATCAATGTTGATCGTATTGACTGTTTTTGTAGTGGCTGTTTGGGTGGTGGGCCGTGCTGGATTCGAACCAGCGACCAATTGGTTAAAAGCCAACTGCTCTACCAACTGAGCTAACGGCCCCAAACGAGCTGGGTATATTACTGATTTATTTCGATAACGCAACTGCTTTTTTCACAATTCCAGCAAACAAAGCAGTGTGGGCTTGCCGAGCCCCCTTGCTCGCCTGATCAAAGCTGATTAAGCTGCGTACTTTGTAGGATCTTCAACACCCGCCTCAGAGAAACCCTTCTTTCTGAACATACAGCTGTCGCAAACACCGCAAGCTTCGCCTGCTTCATTAGCCTGATAGCAAGACACCGTTTGACTATAATCCACACCCAAACGAAGCCCTTCTTTAATGATTTCAGCTTTAGTAAGGTGAACTAAAGGGGCATGAATAGACACTTTAGCACCTTCAATAGCTGCTTTTGTTGCAAGATTGGCCATTTGTTCAAAAGCCTCTAGATACTCAGGGCGGCAATCTGGATAATTTGAATAGTCATAAATGTTAGCCCCAATAAAAATATCATTGGCACCTATGGATTCGCCATAGGCCAACGCCATAGAAAGAAAAATAGTATTTCGGCCTGGCACATAGGTAACCGCTATTGCTTTAGGGTCTAGATCAAAGTCTGGCACATCAATCGACATATCCGTTAACGCCGAGCCGCCAAAGAGTGCGGCATCAAGCATCACCTCTCTATGGGACGCAGCCCCTAAAAGCGATGAAAACTGTTTGGATGCCTTTAACTCACTGCTATGCCTTTGCGCATAGTTAAAGCTCATCGTATGACACTCAAAGCCTTTTTCACGCGCCATTGCCAATACCGTGGTTGAGTCTAAACCACCAGACAACATAACCACCGCTTTTTTTGACTGCATATCTACACCTTCACTGATTCAACATTTAAGCCACACTGACACCTAATAGACTTAACACCACCAAGCGCTTTAGCACATCATGTCAAACCGATTGTCGGGCGGTATCAGTTTTTTCAGGGTGGATAAGCGCAGCGCGACCCACCAGTCATTAAGTTTTTTTGGTGGAAGACGCTACGCTTTTCCACCCTACGGTTACCAGACAAACCTTTTGACACGATGTACTAGTACCTCAATGCACAGCGATTGTCCCGTTCAGCAGCTACAGGTTTTTCTGTGGCAAGGCGCAAGTATGCAGTAATACATGCGTCTTTCAAATACTTGCAACAAAGTCACGGGAAAACCTGTAGCTGCCCTTTGGGTGGCATTTAAAATGCCCATAGCTGTGTTGCTTGATCTCACTATAGAATAACTATTATTTTCGATCAGCTGCCTTGCTATGAGCATTTTACTCTGCCACTGAACCCGACAATCGCTGTGCATTGGGGTACTAGAAGCGTCTTATCCACTCCAAGACACCATTGTAAACTTGGTAATCTTGTAAACTGCCTAATAATGATTTTTTAAAAAGTCGCCCGCAAGTCTTACCGCATTAATGGCCTTACCTTGATAAGTCTGCAAAATTAACTCCATTTGCTGTTTTGCCTTATCCTTTTTTCCCTCATCAAAGTAAAGTCGACCGAGCTTATACATTGCCTCGGGCTTTTTATTATGGTTAGGATACTGCGAAATAATCGTTTCAAATGACCGATAAGCTTCTGCTTTATTGCCATCTAAAATATAGAGTTCTCCCAGCCAATAATGACAGTTAGCAACCAATTGATCATTGGGATGCTGCTGAATAAATTGCCTAAAAGCCATCTTTGCTTGCGTGAATTTTTTTTCTTTAATTAATGAATAAGCATGCTTGTATTGGCTAAAACTGCTTTCATGACTACTAGGAGCTGATTTAACTGGCGCAATCGCATTTGAAGCGGGTTTAGCCTCTGAATGACTATTTACAGCTGGCACAACCTGCTCATTATCCGGGCCTGCGCTATTATTTGCAGCGTTTAATTCTCTAATACGTTGATCAAGCTCAAGATAGTCATCCTTTTGCTTTTGCTTCAGTTTTTCATTTTGCCTAACTAAGCGATCCACCTGCCCTTGAAGCCTCATCACCTCTTCCTGCAATAACTGCATTTGATGATAGAGTTTAAGGTAACTTTCACTGGCTTCTGATTCTGACTTAGTCAACTGCGGCATCAGCACCAAACCATACATAGTTAAAAGACGAACAATAACGATTGCTCTCATGACGAACAGAAACTCCTACTCAAAAAAAAGGCATCTATAAAGATGCCTTTTCATCAAATATTTAACAATTACTTCTTAACTTCAACACGACGGTTTTTTGCATAAGCAGATTCATTGCTAGCACGAACCGCTGGTTTTTCCTCACCGTAGCTGATAACTTCTAAACGACTTGAAGGTACACCTTTGGCAACTAAGTAATCCTTAACCGCTTGTCCACGACGCTCACCCAATGCCATGTTGTATTCACGAGAACCTCTTTCATCAGTATGACCTTCAAGACGCAGTGACACGTTAGAGGCCTTCATAAAGTCAGCCAAGTTATCCAACGCTTGCTTTGAAGCCGGAGTAATCACAGAGCGGTCAAAGCCAAAATACACAACTTTTTGTAACTGATCGAAACTCGCTTTAGGCATTTTTGAGCTTTCTTCAATCGCACCTACACTGTCAGTACCAGTAGTCTCTAGTGCAGAGCTTTCCTGCATGCTTGATGATGCAGCTGAATCTTTAGTTTGATTGCTGCTACAGGCTACGATAAATACTGAAAATAGAACAAGAAGCCAGTGCTTCATCTTTATCTGTAAAGACATATTTACATCCTTTAACTAATGCTATTAATTCGTTAAAAAAGGCGACCATGCTGGTTCTCTGACGTCTTCTCCGTGAGAAGGAAGTACAAATCGAATCCGCCCATCGATCGAGACAGCAGCGAGTACGCCCCGATTATCGCGCTTTGTGGCATACATTACCATACTTCCATTGGCTGCGATACTAGGGGATTCATCTAATTTTGTGTCAGACAGTACATGTATTCTGCCTGTAGAAAAATCCTGTCGAGCAATATAAAAATTATTGCTATCAAGGTGCACCATCACGATACCAGAACCATCAGGTACAGGCCGCCCACGGGCATTATAACGACCATCGAAAGTAACACGTTTTACTTGATTCGTTGCCACATTCACTTCATAAAGCTGAGGGCTACCGCCTCTGTTCGACGTGAATAAAATACGCTTACCGTCAGGCATCCACTGAGGCTCGGTATCAATTGCTAGACGGTGGGAGCCGACCATTTTCAGGTTTTTGGTTGCAATATCCATTACATAAACACTGGGGCTTCCATCTTTAGACAACACCATAGCCAGCTTTTTTCCATCTGGTGAAAAACTGGGAGAACCATTTAACCCCTTAAAGGCTGTCATTTTTTGACGCTTGCCTGTCGTTAACTCCTGAATATAAATAGAAGGACGACGATCTTCAAAAGACACATAAGCAATGCGTTTACCATCTGGCGACCATGCCGGCGATACAATAGGTTCGTTAGAATCCACAATAGCCTTTGCTCTAGCGCCATCGGCATCAGCCACCCATAATCTAAAGCGCTCCTTACCATAGCGTGTTTGACTACTCACATATAAAATCTTGGTGGAAAACGCACCACGAATGTTCGTTAACTTTTCAAAGACTTTATCACTGATACGATGGCTTACATCACGAAGGCCACGTGTGGAGGCAACCATTTGTTCTGACATCAGCACTTTCTGCCTGTGGATATCATAGAGTTGAAAATTGACTTTGATTCGATCCAACTCACCCACCACAGGATCAACACGACCAATCAACAAATAATCTTGTTTTAACGCACGCCAATCGCGATAGTAGACTTCTTCTGGTACATCAGGGTGACTTAACATGGCACTGGTAGGCAACAACGTGAACATACCTGTTCTCGACAAATCATCAGTGATAATTTGTGAGATATTCTCAAGTAATGTACCCTTTCCAGAATAGCTGAACGGGCTGACCGCAATAGGCGTCGGATTATCAATGCCTTGTGTGATTTCTATTGTTAGCTTTGCCTGCACCTGAAAGGCTAACAAGATACCTAAGCTTATAAAAAAGTGTTTCATAGCCGCAAGTCCTCAGGCTTAAACAAGAGTTCAACCGTACGATAATAATGGTCAAAAACCCGCGAAGGCAAGTCTCTTAACTCTGGGAATTGTTCAGCTTTTTTAACAGCCAGTACTGCCGCACGATCAAAAGCCGTATTCCCGCTGCTTTTCAATACATTAACCTCAACAACCGTACCATTAGGTACTAAATGAATTTCAAGCAGTACCTCCATTCCGTTGCGCGCACTAGGCGGCCTACTCCAGTGGTATTCAATGGTTTCTTTAATCGATGCCATATAACTCATAGCCAAGGCTTTATCTTTACCTGCCTGAATGGCTTGCTCTTCTTCTGAGCGCTTTTTCTTTTCCAATCGTTCTTGCTCAAGGCGTTTTTGTTCTGCTTCTTGCTCTCGCTTTAACCTTGCTTGCTCTTCAGCCCTTTTCTTTTGTTCTGCAGATTTTTTTGCCTCTAATGCTTTTTGCTCCGCTTCTTTTTTCTTTTTTAAAGCCAGTTCTTTTTGTTTTTTGGCTTCTGCTTCTTTTTTGCGCTGCGCTTGACGCTTTCTTTCAGCTTCTCTCTTTTTTGCTTGTTCTCGCTGTAATCGTTTTTTTTTCGCGAGTTTTTTAGCTTCCGCCTTGTCGTTAGGTGTCAATAGCTGCTTTCTTTCGACGAGCTTTGCGTGAATAATTTTTGGCTGAGGTTTAGTCACTTTTTTAGGCGGCTCGGAAAAAGACACACTCATGATAATAATAAGTGCAATATGGAGCGTTATAGCAACGGTCAGCGGCAGAACGTACGACATCAATTTGCAGGCTCGGTAACCAATCCCACTTCCTGCACACCTGATGACTGCAATTCAGCCATTAAGGTCACAACTTCTCCATACGCAATAGCTTTATCAGCCCAAACTAACACAGGGGTATTTGATGCTGCTTGAATAATTTTACCCACTTGCTGTTTAACGCTCTCAAGTGATTGCGGGACTTTTTCACCATCACCTAGATTGATATACAAAGTGCCGTCTTGCTTCAATGAAACAATGACAGGCTCTTCCTTGGTTTCAATCATTTCACTACTGGCCTTCGGCAAATTAACTTTCACACCTTGCGTTAACAAAGGGGCTGTCACCATAAAAATAACCAGCAACACCAACATAACATCAATGTAAGGTACTACATTGATATCCGATGACAGGCGATGTTTTTTAGCCATGATCAGCCTCGCTTTGCGTGGGCTTGACGATGAAGGATGCTAGAAAACTCATCTAAAAAATTCTGATATTGTTTGAGTAGTTTGTCGCTCGTTGCAGCAAATCGGTTGTAAGCCATAACAGCTGGAATCGCTGCAAAAAGACCAATGGCCGTCGCCACTAACGCTTCCGATATACCTGGCGCCACTGTCGCAATAGTTGCCTGCTGCATATTGGCAAGGCTTCTGAAGCTTGTCATGATGCCCCAGACAGTGCCAAACAACCCAATATAAGGGCTCACTGAACCTACACTGGCTAAAAAAGGTAAGTGTTGATCAAGCTTATCTTCTTCCTTGGACAGCGCCACACGCATAGCACGCTCTGCGCCTTCCATGATCGCGTCAGGCTCAGCACCTGCCTGCTGCTTTAATCGTGTATATTCCTGAAAGCCTGCTCTAAAAATTAACTCACTTCCACTCATACGTGAAGCATGCGTAGGCTCTTTATAAAGTTTTGATAGCTCCACACCTGACCAAAACTGATCCTCAAACGCACGCGCCTCTTTCCTAGCCAAGCCAAAATAACGTACACGCTGCATGATAAGCGTCCAAGATGAAATGGAAGCCGCCACCAAGATCAGCATCACTAGCTGTACAACCAAACTCGCATGGCTGATTAAACTCCAAAGGGACAAGGATTCATTCACAAAGATGCTCTCTTACTTTTTCAACGATCTGTTCTGGAATGGGCACAGGTTTTTGTGACCCTTTGTCTACGCAGGCAATTTTTACACGAGCCTTCACAAGAAGCGTATCGCCCCGATAGATATTCTGCCTAAATGTGATGGATGCACGTTTTAGTTCAACGGGGACTGCCTCGGCCTCGACCACATCGTCAAGAAAAGCTGGGCTGCGGTAGGCTACATCAAGAGAATGCACTACCATCATGGCTGTATGCTGATGCACCCAAGTTTTATCAAAGCCTAACTGCCGCATAAATTCTGTGCGCGCTCGCTCTAAAAAGTTCAAATATTCCGAGTGAAAAACAATCCCGCCAGCATCAGTATTTTCAATGTAAACACGAACAGGCAAACAAAAAGGATCAGTTGTCATAAAGCTAATTAATTTATAAGTCTAAGTTGCCCTGCCCCTTTGGCATAGGCAGCCCAAAGTGATCAAAGCTCAACTGAGTCAACATTCGTCCTCTAGGTGTCCGCATCATATATCCTTGCTGAATCAAATAAGGCTCTAACACATCTTCTATAGTTCCACGCTCTTCACTAATGGCTGCCGCTAAGCTATCAACGCCAACGGGGCCACCTTGAAACTTTTCGATCATGGTCATCAACAAAAAACGATCCATGTGATCAAACCCTTTCGCATCGATATTCAGCAAGTTCAAGGCAGAGTCTGCCACAGGCGAGGTAATATTACCGTCAGCTTTGACTTCAGCATAATCGCGTACCCGCCTCAATAGCCGATTTGCAATACGAGGCGTACCACGCGAACGTTTAGCAATTTCTTCAGCACCTGAATCATCAATAGCAATCGTTAAAATAGCCGCCGCCCTTGAGACAATATGCGCCAAATCTTCAACAGAATAAAACTGCAAGCGCTGAATAATACCGAAACGATCTCGTAAAGGCGATGTTAGCAATCCCGCTCTTGTGGTCGCTCCCACAAGCGTAAATCTCGGTAAATCCAATTTAATCGAGCGTGCAGCAGGCCCTTCACCAATCATGATATCCAGCTGAAAGTCTTCCATCGCAGGATAAAGCACTTCTTCAACGTTTGGGCTTAGTCTGTGAATTTCATCAATGAAGAGCACATCGCCTTCTTCAAGATTGGTTAAAATGGCAGCAAGGTCACCTGCTTTTTCTAACACAGGGCCCGAGGTGGTTTTTAAATCGGAGCCCATCTCATGGGCAATAATCGCAGCAAGTGTCGTTTTTCCAAGACCCGGTGGCCCGAAAATCAAGGTATGATCGAGCGCCTCTTGCCGCTTTTTAGCCGCCTCTATGAAAATGGTCATCTGCTCTTTCACAGCAGGCTGACCGTGATAGTCAGCAAGCGAGTGCGGCCTGATTGCCTGGTCTTGAGGATCGCCTAAGTCTTCAAGGCTGCTCACCAGTCTATCCTGCTCGATCATCTACAGCATCCTTTTAAGAGCCGCCTTAATCAAGGCTTCGGCTGTATCGAGACTGTCATCTTTCACAGCCGCAATCATTTTCGTAGCATCCGTAGGCTTATACCCCAACGCAACCAACGCACTCTCCGCTTCCTGCCTCATTGCACTGCTGCCTGACTGACTCATAGCAGGCTCAAGCAGCACGGCGCCATCGCCACCTGGCAAGTCTTTAATTTTATCTTTTAATTCAATGAGCAAACGCTCGGCGGTCTTCTTGCCGATGCCTGGAATTTTGACCAGCCGGTTGACATCGTAATTCGCCACACTCTCAATAAGGCTCGGCGTATCAATACTAGAAAGGATGGCAAGTGCCAACTTTGGTCCCACCCCATTGATTTTAATAAGAAGCCTAAATACATGCCGATCGGCCTCCTGACTGAAGCCATATAACTGCTGGGCATCTTCACGCACCACAAAATGCGTAAACAGCTCGACGGCGCCTGACTCAGGCAAATCATAAAACGTTGTCATCGGCGCGAGCACTTCATACCCCACACCTTGCACATCGAGTAACAGCAGAGGTGCCTGTTTTATTTTGACATTACCCTTGATCCAACCAATCATTTCAAACCTTTTTACGTCCGACAGAACGCGCTGTCCTGACTAAATATTGCTGTGTGTTAGCATGACATAGCGCGCCCGCTAACGCATCAGCTGCATCTTCTTTCGGCATCCCATCAAGCTTTAACAAGTGCTTAACCATATGCTGTACTTGCTCTTTTGATGCAGCGCCTTTTCCCACCACAGCCTGCTTTATTTGCCTGGCTGAATACTCTACCACATCGCAGCCCGCCACTGCCCCTGCTGTAATAGCAGCGCCCCTGGCCTGACCTAACTTTAACGCTGAATTCGCATTTTTTGCCATGAAGACTTGCTCAACCACCATTACCTCAGGCTGATGAAGGTCAATCACTTCTCGCACAGATTCAAAAATGGATTTCAATCTCTCATGAAAAGGCAAGTCAGCCACATGAATAATGCCGCTCGTAATATAAGCCGACTTACTGCCCAAAGCATGAATAACGCCAAAGCCTGTCTTTCTTGAACCTGGATCAATACCAAGAATCGTTGTCATGCTATTAATTTATCGAGTTTTATTCTTAATCAGTATAAAAGGCAAAGATAAAAAAAGCGCTTTCGCGCTTCTTTTTTAACCTTCAGCTTCAAGCTGTGCCAAGACCTCATCACTGATTGCTGCATTATGGAACACGTTCTGGGTGTCATCCAAATCTTCCAACATATCGATTAGTCCCATCACCTTCTTAGCTTGATCTAAATCCAAGTCAACCGACGTTGAAGGAATCATCGCAATATCTGCCTCAACAGGCTCAAGACCTGCTGCTACTAGCGCATCTTTAACCTGCATGAATTCTTCCCAAGCCGTGGTCACTACATGACTGCCATCCTCTTCTGTTACGACATCTTCAGCACCTGCTTCAAGCGCTGCATCCATCACAGCCTCTTCATCTACAGTCGCATCAAAGAAGATCTGGCCTTTACGGCTAAATAAATACGCCACACTGCCATCAGTACCCAAGCTGCCACCGCGCTTAGAAAAAGCATGACGCACTTCAGCCACCGTGCGGTTTTTGTTATCCGTCATCGATTCAACCAAGACAGCCACACCGCCCGGGGCATAACCCTCATAGCTGAGCTCGTCCATTTGCGCATCGTCACCTGTACCTGCACCACGCGCAATAGCATTATCAACCGTATCGCGCTTCATGTTGGCGCCTAAGGCTTTATCAACAGCCGCACGCAAACGTGGATTATCTTCAGGGTTAGGGCCACCCGCTTTAGCAGCCACAACAAGCTCACGAATAAGCTTGGTAAAGATTTTACCGCGCTTGGCATCTTGAGCAGCTTTTCTGTGCTTAATGTTGGCCCATTTACTGTGACCTGCCATACTGCTTACCTCTTGTTGTTTACGCCTGCGGCTTTTCTTTATTTTTCAGCTTAATGTTCAGCTCATTCAAATGATGTGTGCCGACTTTGCTCGGTGCGTCGGTCATGACACAAGCAGCTGACTGTGTTTTAGGGAAGGCAATGACATCACGAATTGATTTAGCCCCTGTTAACAGCATCACGATACGATCTAACCCAAAAGCCAAACCGCCATGCGGAGGTGCACCAAACTTTAAGGCATCTAACAAAAAGCCAAACTTGGCTTG
This sequence comes from Pseudomonadales bacterium, assembly GCA_965225765.1. Taxonomy (GTDB): domain Bacteria; phylum Pseudomonadota; class Gammaproteobacteria; order Pseudomonadales; family DT-91; genus CAKMZU01. Next base: position 3,017,286 of record CBDDBO010000002.1, on the reverse strand, counting down.
CTGCTCTTCTTCTGAAATATTTAAGACTTCAAAGATTGCCTGCTGCATTTTTTGATCGTGAATACGAATCGACCCACCACCCAACTCTGTGCCGTTCAATACCATATCGTAGGCAACCGACAAGGCTTTTTCAGGCGCTGCTAACAACTCTTCTGGGCTGCAGGCAGGTGAGGTAAAGGGGTGATGCATAGCTGTCAGGCCGCCTTCGCTCGTTTCTTCAAACATTGGGAAATCAACGACCCATAAAGGTGCCCATTCTTTTGTGAGTAGGTCAAGATCTTCACCTAACTTCACACGCAAGGCAGCTAATGATTCATTTACCACTTTTGCTTTATCAGCGCCAAAGAAAATCAAGTCGCCATTTTCAGCACTAACACGCTCCAAAATACCTTGGCGAGCTTCATTAGGTAGGAACTTAACAATAGGCGATTGCAGACCATTCTCAAGATCAGACTTATCATTCACTTTAATGTAAGCCAAACCTTTTGCACCATAAATACCCACAAACTTGGTGTAATCATCAATTTGTTTTCGAGTCAGTTTATCATTACCGCCCGGCACTTTAATGGCTGCCACGCGCCCTTTAGGGTCATTAGCAGGCCCTGAGAATACTTTAAATTCAACGTCCACTAATAAGTCTTTGATATCCACCAATTCCAGTGGCACACGCAAGTCAGGACGGTCTATACCAAAACGCTTAATCGCCTCTTCATAGGTCATTCGAGGGAAGTCTTCAAAGTCCACATCCAAAATATCCTTAAAGATGCCTTTCATCATGCTCTCGGTAATATTCATGATGTCATCTTGAGACACAAACGAGGCTTCGATATCGATCTGAGTGAATTCTGGCTGCCTGTCTGCACGCAAATCTTCATCACGGAAACAACGCGCAATCTGATAATAACGGTCAAGGCCGCCAACCATTAAAAGCTGCTTAAACAACTGAGGTGATTGTGGCAAGGCAAAGAATTTACCTTCGTGCGTTCTACTCGGCACCAAATAATCACGCGCACCTTCTGGCGTTTCACGGGTTAAAATCGGCGTCTCAACATCCAAAAACCCTTCAGACTCAAGCACTTGACGAACCTTCGAGGTGATTTTAGAGCGCAAAATCAATTTGTCTTGGATATCTTGGCGGCGCAAATCCATATAGCGATATTTTAAACGTGTGTCTTCACCAACGTCTGTATAGCTATCAAGCTGGAAAGGTGGGGTTTCTGCGGCATTCAATATCTCTATGGCTTTACCGAGCACTTCAATGCTGCCCGTTTTCATATCTGCATTAACGGTAGCTGCATCACGGTCTCGCACGCGACCAGTAATCTTCAGTACGTATTCACTTCGCACACTGTCTGCGGTATCAAAGCTTTCCTTAGTATCAGGATCAAACACCACCTGCACCAAACCATCACGATCACGCAAATCAATAAAGATAACGCCACCATGATCACGTCTTCTATCGACCCAACCACAAAGGGTTACGGTTTCGCCTGCATGTTCAGGCAATAAAGCGCCACAATAGTGAGTGCGCATAAACTAATCCTCTTACTTAAGATGACGAAGACGTCGCTAAATTCTTTTGTCCTGTGGATTTAAAGTCAGTTTCATACCAACCCTGCCCTTTCAGGCGAAAACCGGCACTTGAGATCATTTTTTTTAACCTAGGCTTTCCGCAAGCCTCACAATCCACAAGCGGCGCATCGCTGATTTTCTGGAGTTTTTCGACTGTTTGGCTGCATGCCTCGCATTGGTACTCGTAAATAGGCACAACACCCACCCTTCTTATAAAAATCAGCGCCGTATTATAGCAATGGTGCTGAGCTTTAGGCAAAAGCTCAGCACCATTGCTTAACAGAAGCCAAAAAACCTGCTTCCTCGAATCACTCGCCCTTTTGGTATTACCTTGGAAATCAAGTTTGCTCTCGTCATAGCACAGCTGGAGCTGTGAACGGATGACGCACGAGAAGAAGCCCCCCTTCATTTGAGTTGAAATATAGCGCCACTTGGCTACCCACCCAACACCTATAAAAATGCCTATTTTTAAAACAACATCAACCATTTTTTGATGCTTCAATCTCTAACTATTTTAATTACCATGCACTTTTTTAAAAAAGTTCAAAAATTTAACGACGAAAAAAAGTGACTTTTTTCTTGTTCAGACAATCAGAGATGCTATAAATAAAGACTGAAAATCGTCCGAGCGATATAAACCTACCCAGTAACAAAGGTAAAAAACATGGCAAAAGCCAAAAAAGCCCCAGCCAAAAAGAAAGCTACAGCGAAAGCACCTGCTAAAAAACTCACGGCCATTAGCGAACGCTATACCAAGTCTCAAATTGTGACTGAAATCGCCACAAAAACTGACCTATCTAAAAATCAGGTAGATGCCGTTCTAAACGAACTAGGCGACCTTATCGAGCGTCACGTCAAAAAGCGTGCCTGCGGCGAATTCGTTTTACCAGGCATGTTCAAAGTCACCACACAGAAAAAGCCTGCAACCAAAGCACGCAAAGGCATTAATCCATTCACAGGCGAAGAGATGATGTTCAAAGCCAAACCTGCCAGCACAACCGTAAAAGTGCGTGCACTGAAAAAACTAAAAGACATGGCACTTTAACCCTACCCATTTCGATGGAAAAACTAGCTAATGCTGAGCTGTTTAACCCAGTGCTGCGTTTTTTCTATCATGAGTTGCAATGCCTTATCCTCATAAGGCTGCATGGGTAGCTTTCCCCACACAGGTGCTGGCCATGCAGGATCCTCTTTAAATCTTGCTATAACATGAATATGAAGTTGAGAAACTTGATTGCCTAATGCAGCCACATTCATTTTGTCAGCTTGGTAAATAGACGCCATCGATTGACTCACAGCATTCATCTCTTTAAGTGCTTGGCTCTGATTCTCCTCAGACAATTGAAACCACTCTGTCACTGAAGGGACTCTAGGAACAAGCACCAACCAGGGGTAGTTAGCATCCTTCATCAATCTTAATTCTGACAAAGGCAGCGAAGCCAACCATACACTGTCATTTTCCAATCTTGGATCGAGTTCGAACATCCCACACTCCTCTTGTTAACATCAATCAAGCGTCATTTTTAGGCTTAGTACACCGTACCAAACTGATTATCAGGTAAGGGTGTTTTTGTAGGGTGATGAAATGGTCTCTCCTCTCCCATACGGCATCTAAGTGTGCCAAGATGGTTTTGATGTATCATCTAAGAAAGAAGGAGAGCCCGAATGAATGATAAAGTGATAGCGCTAGATATAGCAAAAGAAATTTTTCACGCAGTGATCCTAGATAGACAAGGGAAAGAGGTAAAAAGGAAAAAGCTCAAGAGAAATGAGTTGGTTAGTTTTATTGCAAAGCAGGATATAAGTTTTGTCACAATGGAGGCTTGTGGTGCATCGAATTATTGGGGGCGTACGTTTGAGAGTCTAGGCTATGAAGTTAGTTTGTTGCCGCCCCAGCATGTAAAAGCTTATGCGCGAGGGCAGAAGAATGATTACAACGATGCGTTGGCTATAGGGGAAGCTTATTTGCATGGGCGCATAAGGCCAGTCCAAATCAAAACAGTTGAGCAGCAGACAGAGCAGGCGTTTCATCGCATGCGAAGCCAGTTAGTACAGCAGCGTGGTGATTTGGTTAGGCAGTTAAGAGGGCTACTATCCGATCAAGGCTTTGTCATGCGTAAAGGTGTAAATCAAGCAAGAGCAGGTATAGTGCAGCTTTTAGAAGATGAAGCTAATGGTCTCAATCCGTTATTCAGGCAGATGTTACAACGGCAGTATGAACGCTTAAAGTCCCTGGAAGAAGAGCTGGACTGGTACAATAAGACACTGGATGCAAAAGCAAAAAATGATGAGCAAACGAAGCGTCTACTGACAATTCCAGGTTTTGGGCCGGTGGTTGCATCTGTCTTTAAAGTTTGGATAGGTAGCGGTAAGCAATTTGATAAAGGCAAGTATGCATCAGCAGCTTTAGGTATTGTACCGAGGCAGCATAGTTCAGGCGGTAAAGATGTCTTGCTAGGTATCACTAAACGAGGAGATTGTTACCTGAGGTCGCTTGTTATTCATGGTGCAAGGGCAGTTGTTAAAGCTGCGAAAAAGAAGAATGATAGGCTCAGTCGATAGATCAATGAGTTGGTCGAAAGACGAGGCAAGAATAAAGCCACTGTAGCCTTGGCTAATAAGCTAGTCAGAATAGCCTGGGCAATGACAGTGAGAAATGAAACGTACGATGCAGCTGCGGCAAATTTAGTGCTAGCTGCGAGATCGTAATAGTTAATAATGTGGGTGTGTAGGTGCTACAAGCTCTGCACGTAAACAAAAACTTTAGTAAGTGTAACGAGTCCTAAGCGGTTGCGAAGGCAAAAGTGAATGATGACAAAATAGGTAATACCTGCACATAGAAACCTGTCTTACGCAAGGGTACTTGATACCGATAGGGCGATTAGGGTTATGTGCGCGGATGCTCATCAAGGTCAGGCATGCTGAAAAGCTTACATGCCATTAAAAGACCGGATATACGGCAGCAACCTTTTCTTTGTTTGAATTGACTTTACCTTGCAAAACGAGGAGAGACCATATACGGTTAAGCTGCGCGTAACCCGCCGAGTATTAAGGCTATCGGCAGATCAGCGCAGCGTAATCTGCCCTACGATCATGCAACAAACCTTTGGCATGATGTATTAGTGACTCAATCGCATTCTACAATAAACCTTGTGGCCTGTACCAACAACACAACACGCAGTACAATAGCGCCTTTTGCCATGAGGATCATGCATGCGTGCCAGTCAGACGTTAATGCCCACCCTAAAGGAAACGCCTTCTGATGCCGAGGTCATTAGCCACCAACTTATGCTTAGAGCAGGGTTAATTCGAAAACTGGCTTCTGGTCTCTATTCTTGGCTACCGCTTGGCCTCCGCGTATTACAAAAAGTCGAACACATTGTTCGAGAGGAAATGAATGCCTCAGGCGCACAAGAAGTCTTAATGCCTGTCGTACAACCAGCCGATTTATGGGAAGAATCAAACAGGTGGCAACAATACGGTCCAGAACTACTCCGCATTCAGGACCGCCACCACCGTGACTTTTGCTTAGGCCCCACACATGAAGAAGTCATTACTGACATTGTGCGTGACAACCTCAACAGCTACAAAGCCTTGCCGCAAAATTTTTATCAGATTCAAACTAAATTCCGTGATGAAGTTAGGCCACGCTTTGGCTTAATGCGAGGACGTGAATTCACCATGAAAGATGCCTACTCCTTTCATGCATCGTCTGAATGCCTGCAAAAAACCTATGATTGCATGTATCAAACTTATAGCAACATCTTTAATCGTATCGGGCTAGACTTCCGCGCAGTAGAAGCCGATAACGGCAGCATTGGTGGAAGCGGGTCACATGAGTTTCATGTGCTTGCAGAATCAGGCGAAGACTTGATTGCCTTTAGCAACCAAAGTGACTATGCCGCCAACATCGAAATGGCTGAAGCGCTGCCAATAGAAACAACCAACACAACTGTTGAGCCATTAGAAAAAATAGCCACGCCCGGAAAAACCAGTATTCCATCAGTCTGCGAAGCACTAAACATCACCGCAGACCAAACTGTCAAAACCTTGTTAGTGCTGGGCGAATCACACTCAGACGAATCCCCTTTCCTTGTCGCGCTTATCTTAAGGGGTGACCATTCCCTTAACGAAATCAAAGCCGAAAAATTACCTTATGTAGCCACTCCCTTAACCTTTGCTGACGATGCACTAATCGAGCAAGTGACAGGGTGCAAACCAGGCTCATTAGGCCCGCACGCTGACATCACCACCTATATTGATCGAAGTGCCGCAGGACTAACGAGCTTTACAACAGGCGCCAACGAAGAAGGCTTCCATGTAACAGGCGCAAACTGGCAAAGAGACTTCCCCTTTGGCGAAATTGCAGACCTGCGCAATGTAGAAAAAGGCGATCAAAGCCCTTGTGGGCAAGGCACGCTTGAACTCAAACGGGGGATTGAAGTAGGTCATATTTTTCAGCTAGGCACTAAATATTCTGAAGCCATGAATGCCACCGTTTTAGATGAAAACGGTAAAGCAAAGACGCTGACTATGGGCTGTTATGGCATTGGCGTATCACGGGTAGTCGCTGCCTGCATTGAACAAAACCATGACGACAAAGGTATTATATGGCCAAATGCTATTGCCCCTTTCAAAGTAGCCATTATCCCTTTAAACATGAAAAAGAGCGAAATCGTTAAAGAGGCAGCAGAAAAGCTTTATGCTGAACTCGGCGTAGCGGGTATTGAGACCTACCTTGACGACCGAGACGAACGCCCTGGGGTAAAATTTGCAGACGCAGAATTGGTCGGCTTTCCGCATCAAATTGTGATTGGCGAAAAAAGTTTAAAAGATGGCTCACTCGAATATAAAAACAGAGCAACAGGTGAAAAACAGCTTATCTCCGTACAAAAGCTGGATGCATTTATCGCCGACTACTTGGTTTAACGTTTCCTTTAAGGCCCGAACACTATGTTTCGTGTTCGGTAGCCTTCTTGCTCTCTCTATAACGACACATGGCTTTGCTTCTTCTATCACACAAGATAAAGAAGCACTACGCCTGTTTCTAATCGATACGATTTCGGATGCGAGCAGCTTTAACGACAAATATGATGCGGAAGTCTGGCTTGTTAGGCAGTCCTCTAAATTAAAGCGTTATATTAAGGATCCCAAGCAACGCTTAACGCTTTTGAAAAAGATACACCGTGCAGCTAGGCAAGCTGAACTCAATCCAGACCTTGTATTGGGGCTGATACAAATAGAAAGTGCATTTAACCAATATGCGATTTCCCGCGTTGGCGCCCAAGGCTTGATGCAGGTCATGCCTTTTTGGAAGAGAGAAATTGGTCGAGAAAACGATAACTTAACCGATGTAGACACCAATCTGTCTTACGGTTGCCGAATCCTTCAATTTTATATGCAGAAGGAACAACACAAAGGCGGCTTAAAGATGGCACTTGCTCGCTATCATGGAAGCTACCCGAAAACCTATTACAGCGAAAAAGTGATGAATGCGTGGAAAGGTCGCTGGGAAAGCGATTTTACAAGCCATTAAAAAATAAGCTTAACGTATTGTCACAAACTTTTATTAATACATTTGCCTCTAAGCACCACGATCGAGGCAAATAATCATGAATCAAACAACCTTACTTTGCATCCTGCCCCTTTCTTTGTCGTTAATCAACAGCCATTCCTGGAGCACACCACCATTCAACAAAGTATTACACCCCGAATTTCCTAACGTAGAATTAACAGATAAAGTTCTAGCAGACGGTTCTGGTAGCTTTATCATCAGCTCCCCAGAAAACCAGCCGATCTTAATTCTCTACACCAAGCTCACACCAACCAAACTAAGCGAGGTATTTGGTGATATTTACCAGCAAACAGCTGGCGATTATCTCATCACAGGGTTTGAACTAAGCAACACTCACCATCATATTGGCATTACCCAGACATCTCGTGAGTATATTACTACGCTCTACAGCACATATAATGGCTCGTTACTTAACGCTGATGCAGAAGAGATTTTCATGAAGCACAAAATGCTTACCCCCAGTGATTTAAGAAAATTCAAAGATTTTGCCTATCAACAGTTTTCAAAAACCGACTTAGAGCTTGTTGGTGAAACGCATCAACCCGTCACCAATCAAGCTGTCAACTTCTTTCATTTTATCGCTCAAGGCATTAAGGGCGCCTTAGTTGGCGATAACGCTCAGTAATGGTAATTGAAGTGCCTTTATCCTTCAGCCTAGTACCTCAATGCACAGTGATTGTCGGGTTCAGTGGCAGAGTAAAATGCTCATAGCAAGGCGGCTGATCGAAAATAATAGTTATTCTATAGTGAGATCAAGCAACACAGCTATGGGCATTTTAAATGCCACCCAAAGGGCAGCTACAGGTTTTCCCGTGACTTTGTTGCAAGTATTTGAAAGACGCATTATTACTGCATACTTGCGCCTTGCCACAGAAAAACCTGTAGCTGCTGAACGGGACAATCGCTGTGCATTGAGGTACTAGCCTGCATCTGGCCTATGATAAAACACTTTTATTCACTTAAAACGGCTTAAGTCAACTTGCTTATCAGCATGATAGGACGAACGCACTAAAGGCCCACTCGCAACGGATTTAAAACCAAGTGACTCAGCATAGTCGCCTAACTCATCAAATTCATCAGGGTGTACAAAGCGGTCCACAGCCAAATGATTACGGCTAGGTTGCAAATACTGACCGAGTGTAATCATATCAACATCATGTGCTCGCATGTCATGCATCAGGCTAATCACTTCTTCTTTGGTTTCTCCTAAACCCAACATGATGCCTGATTTAGTTAAAACGCCAGGATTACGCACTTTATAATTTTTCAATAAGTCTAACGACCATTGGTAGTCTGAGCCGGGTCTGATTTTTTTATACAGGCTCGGCACTGATTCCAAGTTATGATTAAATACATCTGGCGGATGGTTAGATAAAATTTCTAAAGCCACCTCCATGCGCCCTCTAAAGTCCGGCACAAGCACTTCAATGGTGAGCGAAGGCATACGCTCACGCATCTCAATAATGCAATCAGCAAAATGCTGAGCACCGCCATCACGCAAATCATCTCTGTCTACAGAGGTCACCACCACATACTTGAGCTGCATTTCAGCAATGGCTTGAGCCAGCTCTTTTGGCTCGTTTGGATCAAGTGGGTTAGGCCTGCCATGGGCCACGTCGCAAAAAGGACAACGCCTTGTACAAATCTCACCCATGATCATAAAGGTGGCTGTTCCGTTACTGAAGCACTCACCCAAATTAGGGCATTGTGCCTCTTCACAGACACTTGCCAGCTTTCCTTTGCGCAGAAGTTTCTTAATACGTGTGACTTCAGGTGAAATAGGCATCTTCACCCGAATCCAATCAGGCTTCTTTGGCAATTCGGTAGTGGGAATAACTTTAACAGGAATACGCGCCACCTTATCTGCACCGCGCAGTTTTTCACCTTGAACAACTTTTTTAATAGGCGGTTTAGAAGAGGAGCTGGTCATGGCAACGGCAACTAAGATCAAGGGACAAAGGCTGCCGATTTTAACGTATTTTACTTGATCAGGCTATGAAAGCTTGTTCATCTAGTGGCAGATTCTGTTGAGCGTGTTGTGTAATAATCAAATAACGTACAAAAATGGTTGAGTAAGTCATCTGCCACATGGTCAAAAACTAAAGGCTCATCTAGTAAGGATTGAAGATTAACAGTCTTAAGCCCCTCATAACCACAAGGATTGATGGTGTCAAACGCTGATAAATCGGCATCAACATTGAGCGCTAAGCCATGATAAGAGCGTCCTTTGCGTACTCTTAGCCCCAATGCAGATATTTTTGCTTCATCAACATAGACACCGGGCGCACCGGCTTTTCGAGCTGCGTTGACGCCGTAATCAGCCAGCAAATTAATCACCACTTGCTCTAATCGAGACACCAGTTCTTTGACACCTATGCCTTTGCGCTTTAAATCCACTAAGCAGTAAAGCATGACCTGCCCTGGCCCATGATAAGTCACTTGACCGCCACGATCAGTTTTAACAATCGGGATAGAAGACTGGGTTAAAATATGGGCTTCTTTTCCGGCTTGGCCCAACGTAAGCACAGGCGGGTGTTCGACAACCCAACACTCATCGGGTGTGCGTTCATTCCGCTCATCTGTGAACGTTTTCATAGCCTGCCAAGTTTCAAGATAGGGTTTACACCCCAGGTGCTTAATGACTAATGCGTCAGTCACTCAGATAACCATCCTAACATCAGGATGGGCTTGAAGGGCTTGATGAATAGCTGAGAGCTGCGCTTCACCCGTTGCTTCAATCACCAAATAGACACTTGAAAAATTACCCTTACTGCTCGGCTTCACTTTGACCTCAGCCGTATCTATTTCAGGCGCATGGGGCCTCACTATATCAACCACATCCAAATGAAAATCAGCCGAAGATACCCCAATCACGCGAATAGAGTATCGACATGGAAATGCTATTTTAGGAGGTGTTTGGTCACTCATTAAGCTACCAACTTATAGAAAAACAGTTTGATTTTTGACCAAAGCACATAAAAGAAGCCGCCTTGCTCGACATCAGCATCAGTCGTCAAAGGCACTCTCATTAATTCTTCACTACCCTCAGACAGAATCAACTCACCTAAAGAGTCACCTTTATTCACAGGGGCCTGTACATATTTATTGACCAGCACTTTGGCATGTACGTTATCCACTTGAGATTTAGGTAAGGTTAAGTACACATCAGCTTGTGGCACCAGCCCCACCTTTTTGGTTGCCCCTCCCCAAATAGGTAGCTGCTTGGCAACCTGGCCTTTATCATAAACTTTAATGGTTTCAAAATAACGGAAACCGTAAGAGAAAAGCTTTTGTGCTTCTCTTACTCGAGCCTCTTCAGATTTAGTGCCAAGCAACACAGCAATTAAACGCATGTTTTCACGTTTAGCTGAGGCGATTAAACAATAGCCTGCCTCTGATGTATGTCCTGTCTTCATACCATCGACAGAGGGGTCACGCCAAAGCAATCGATTGCGATTGTATTGTTTAATGCCGTTATAAGTAAACGAACGCTGAGCATACAGTTTGTACATATCAGGGAATTCTTGAATAGCGGCCTGAGCCAAGCGAGCCATATCACGAGCCGTTGAATAATGGTTTTCTGCTGTCAGTCCATGCACATTTGAAAAATGGCTGCTCTCCATACCTAAACGTTTCGCATGTTGATTCATTAAGTCAACAAAGGCATTCACATTGCCTGCTGTATGTTCAGCCAAGGCAACAGATGCATCATTCCCTGAGGAAATAATGACACCTTTCATCAAATCATTAACACTGACTTTCTTTCCGACTTCTAGAAACATCAAGGATGAGCCTTGATAGTTACGTGCCCATGCATTCTTAGAGATGGTCACGACATCATCAAGATTGATGTTGCCCTGTTCAATTTCATAGTCCGCCACATAAGCTGTCATAACCTTGGTCAAACTAGCAGGATCAAGTTTTTGATCAGCATTATTTTCTGCAATCACCTTTCCGCTATTGGCGTCCATCAGTATATAGGACTTCGCCGCGATGCTTGGCGCAGAGGGGATCATAGTGGGCTCTGCCTGACTGAAAGAAACAAGCCAGACAACGCTAAGACTCAGCAGTAGAACTTTTTTTAACATAGTGTCGTCCCAGAGAAAAAAAGGCATCCTATCAAGTTTCATATCGCTATACCAGACGGCCATTGTGCGTACCGTTAATTGAGAAAATGGCGTGACCAGAACTTAAGGGCACTAGTACCCCCTTAGAGCTCTTGAAGTAGCAAGGGTTTTGGAAAGCCTGCCTGAGCAAGCGCTTCAGTAATGGCATCGGTTTTCTTATGGGCAATAGGGCCTACAAATAAACGAAAGTAACTATCTGTAGATCTTTTCAGGATTAAGGGTGCATCAATCGCTTTAGCCAAATATTGGTACTGCTTTTGGGCAATTTGCTCATCCTTATACGCACCTACCTGCAAGAAAACTTTATCCTTTGCTGTAAAAGAAGAAGACTTTGTGCTCTTTGCTATATAAGTAGGCGTAGATACAGCCGTGCCTTTGGAGGTGATAGCCTCTACTTTCACACGTGCAGTTCCCGAGTTAATATAATCAAGCTTTTTAGCAGCCGCATAAGATAAGTCAATCAAGCGGCTGTCTTTAAACGGCCCGCGATCATTCACTCTCACCACACAGCTTTTACCATTCGCAAGATTGGTGACTTTTACATAGGAAGGCAGTGGTAAGGTTTTATGGGCAGCTGACATTTTATTAACATCATATACTTCGCCGTTTGATGTTTTATGGCCATGAAACTTCATGCCATACCAAGACGCTTCACCCGTGGCTTTATAGCCCTTTTCGGTCGGCAGTACATGGTAAGTTTTACCAAAGACTTTATAAGGGGTGATATTACCAGCACGCGTTTTAGGCTCATGCCTTGGAATAGCATCCGCTGTTTCAACGCCTTTATCCCCATGAGTGGGCATCGAGTCTTTATCTTGTGAATAGCGTGTGCGCTGATACTCGTCAGCTTTATCCCAGTCTTTTTGTGGCTGCTGAGAACAACCCGCCAGTATCAAGGCGGGCACTATCAAAATCCATTTTTTCATTTAACCAGATTCATCTCATATTTTAATAATTGCGCCAGCTGGAAAACGGCCATGGTATAGAGCGTACTGCGATTATAACGGGTAATCACGTAAAAATTATGGAAGCCTAACCAGTATTCTGCACCTTGGCTACCTTCCATCTTCATCAAGGTCACTTTAGCTTCAGGTGAAAGTGTTTCAGGAATATTCACCCCTTTTTGCTTAAGCTCACTTAAGGTTTTATCAGGATTTAAGCCTTTTGTTTCGAGCTTATCATCCACTGCACCTGTTAATTGCAGCGCCACTAAATCACCATAGCGCCATTTATGCACATGTAAATAGTTAGCAACAGATGCAATCGCATCGGCTTCATCTTCCCATATATCAATCGGCCCTTTACCATCATGACTTTTAGCATAAGCTTGGTAGCTTGATGGAATAAACTGACCAAATCCCATTGCTCCCGCATAAGAGCCTTTCAACTTCAAAGGGTCTAGCTTTTGTTCGAACGTCATGGTTAAGAAGTGCTCAAGCTCTGAACTGAAGAAACTGCTGCGCTTGGGGTAGTTAAACCCCAAAGTCATCAACGCATCTAACACTCGGTAGTTACCCATGTGGTTACCGTACCAGGTTTCTACGCCAATGATAGCAAGGATGAATTCCGGCTCGACTTGGTATTTTTTGCTGACAGCTGCAATCACTTTTTCATGTTTCTTCCAGAAAGCTAGCCCTTGGTTCAAACGCTTCTCTTTCAGGAAAATCTTCGAGTAATCTTTCCACTCCATGGTGAACTCAGCAGGCCTTGAAATGGCATCAATAATACTTTGTTGGTACTCCCCTTGCTCCAATATAGCTAAAACTTGCTTGTAATCTTTCTTATGCTTTTTGGCATAGTCTTTAGCAAAGGCTTTTACATCGCTGTTATTTTTGTACTTAACCTTCTCATCTTTCGCGAATACCTTGACAGACACAAGGCTCATGATCAAGACGTAAACCAACCACAAACGTTTTAGCTGAATATTCATTAAACACCCTTTTGTTGATTACTTTCTAAAATGCTGCTTATCAGCAGCGATAGCCATTAGCAGGCCAAAGCCTGCCATAAGCGTAACAATAGACGTGCCCCCTCGGCTGACCAAAGGCAATGGCACACCCACCACTGGCAAAATACCTGACACCATGCCTATGTTGACAAACACATAAACAAAAAAGGTCAGGATTAATGCAGCTGCCAACAACTTGTTAAATACCGTATCAGCCATCCAGGCGATATAAAGCCCTCTGGCAACTATAAAAAAATACAAAGCCAACAGTGCTATGACACCAATAAAACCAAACTCTTCAGCTAAGGTTGCAATAATAAAATCCGTATGGCTTTCGGGCAAAAAATTTAATTGCGACTGCGTACCCTGCATCCACCCTTTACCTAAGAGCCCTCCTGAACCTATCGCTGTTTTAGACTGTATGATATTCCAGCCAGCGCCAAAAGGGTCTCGCTCAGGATCAAATAAAGTTTCTATGCGTCCGCGTTGATATTCTCGAAGCACATAATGCCAAATAGGGTAAGCTAATGAGCCAAGCAGGGCCAGTCCCGAAATGATATACCAATAATTCAGCCCTGCAACAAAGAGTACAAATAGTCCTGAAGCAGCTATCAGTAGCGAGGTACCCAAATCAGGCTGAACGATTACCAGACCAAACGGAAGGCCGATAATCACTAATACCCCCACAATATCTTTAAACGAAATAGGCAATGGCTTACTCGCCAAGTACCAAGCCACCATTAACGGCATAGCGAGCTTCAAGATTTCTGACGGTTGAAATGTCATTAAGCCAGGAATAGCCAGCCAACGCTGGGCACCTTTGGCACCGACCCCTATAAATAAGACAGCGACTAACAGTACAACACCGACCAGATAGAGCACAGGTGCTAGTCGCCTGTAAAAAAGCATAGGGATTTGTGCCATAACTAACATCACAAAATAGCCCACGATAAAATAGGCACCTTGCTTTTTCACCGTCACCATGCCGTTATCACTGGCACTGTAGAGCACCAGAAGACCTGACAATGTGAGTGTAATTAACAAAAAGAACAGCCAAGGATCAAGATGAATGCGTTGCAAGAAGCCCTGACGCCCTTGAAACGCATGCTTATCCATTTGTCTGACATAGTCATTATTGGGCGGCAAACGCTATTTTCCTTACATTCATTCAGTCTAAACAGCTCTTTCTTTAGGGTGGCTAAGCTGCGCGATAATTTTTAGCCCAATGCCTTCTATTTATCAATCTCTTGTCGCAGTGTAGCCAATCCACATCACTATGTTCAATGCTTTTTCTGCCGAGGCGTTGAGGCCTGAGCCGAGTTCGGCTTTTTCGGTAACAGCCATGCATCTAAGACTTTGCGAGCAATAGGCGCTGCGGTTGCACTGCCCGAACCACCATTTTCAACTAACACCGCAATAGCAATCTGAGGGTCATCAACAGGCGCAAAACCAAAAAACAACGCATGGTCACGCTGCCGCTCTTTGAGTGCTTCCGCATCATACTTTTCCCCTTGCGCAATACCCACCACCTGCGCTGTACCAGTTTTGCCTGCTATACGATACTTGAGTCCTTTGTTGATTCTACGAGCAGTACCTCGCCTACCGTGCACCACCCGCACCATGGACTCGATTACCTGATCCCAATGCTCATCGTGCTTAAGTTTAACTGGCGCTTTTTCTTTTAACTGTTTGGTTTCATTGCCAATAGCTGACACCATTTGGGGGATAAAGTGCCTGCCTCTATTCGCAATAATGGTAGCAATATTGGCCAGTTGAATAGGGGTTGTCAGCAAAAAGCCTTGCCCTATGCTGATGTTAAGACTGTCGCCTGTATACCAACTACTACGCCCTTGCCTGCGCTTCCACTGGGGTGTTGGGTTAATGCCTCTCCACTCACTCGGCACGTCAATACCCGTTTTTTCACCCACACCAAATTGTTGATAATAATGATTAATATCACTCACATTAATCTTAGCGGCTAAGTCATAGTAATACACATCACAAGACTGCTCCATCGAGTCGTATAGGTCGATGTTTTTTCCGTGCCCTGTGCGCTTCCAGTCTCTAAAGAGGCGTTTATCATTAGGTAACTGATACCAGCCTGGGTCATCAATGGTCGATTTTTCTGTGATAATGCCCTCTTCAAGCCCTGCAATGATCATGAGCGGTTTGATGAGAGAGCCTGGCGGGTATTGTGCCTGTAACACACGATTGAAGAGCGGAATATCAGGATCGTCTTTTAAGGCATTATAATTGGCAAAACTGATGCCATTCACAAATTCATTAGGGTCATAGCTCGGCTTACTCACTGCCGCTAAAATGCCGCCTGTTTTGGTATCGATTGCAACAATAGCACCGCGATAATCACCTAGCGCATCGTATGCCACCTTTTGGAGTGCCACATCTAGATGCAGTTTTAGATCCTGTCCTTTAGTCGGGTTGGCACGCGTAAGCACCCGAAGTACACGACCTGCAGCATTCGTTTCAACATTCTCAAAGCCTGTTTTACCATGCAGCACCGATTCATAATATTTTTCAACGCCAGTCTTACCGATATGGTTAGTGCCTATATAATTATTTTCATCAATCAGCTTTTGTTCGCGGTCGTTGATCCTGCCTACATAGCCCAGCATATGCGCCATCAATTCATCAAACGGGTAGTGACGTAATAGATCAGCATTAATATCTATGCCTTCAAGTCTCGGCTTATTCGCCACGGCAATCGCAATGGCTTCATCATCCAAATCAAATTTGAGCGGCACCTGTTCGAAACTGTGGTAACGTTTTTTCCGTTGCAAAAAAGCGAGCCTGTCTTCCTCGTCAATCAATTCAAGCGATTCAAGATAGTCGAGCAGTGTTTTCAAATCTTTCACCTGGTCGGGGACAACCGTCAGGGAAAAGGTGGGCTGGTTTTCAGCTAAGAGCACGCCGTTTCTATCATAGATCAAGCCTCTTGATGGAGGAACACGCTGTAAGAAAACACGATTGGAATCAGACTTGGTATGATAAACATCATGATCGATGATCTGTAGGACGTAGTAGCGCGCAGCCAGCAAGGTTAACAATACAATAACAAACACAAGCAACGCATAAAGCCTAAGGTGAATCAGCCTTTGTTCAGAAAAGTTGTCCTTTAATTCACCTAACGCCATGTTATCTACCGATGATAAGGGTGCCCCTGATTTATAGACCAGGCACGATAGATTTGCTCAACTAATACCACCCGAACCAACGGATGAGGCAAGGTTAAACCCGACAGAGACCAGGTTAAATCCGCACGATCGAGCACACGTTTACTAAGCCCATCAGGGCCGCCGATAATCAGCGCAATACTGACACCTTCTTGCTGCCAGTTAGAAATAGATGCGGCCAGTTTTTCAGTGGATAACGGTTTACCTAATACATCCAAGGCAATCACCTTATCGCGAGGCGTTAAGGCATCCAGAATCGTATCGGCTTCTTTTTCAATAAGCTGTTCCGTACTGGTTGTCTTACCACGCTTTTGCATAGGCAATTCAACGAGTTTCAGCTTAATATCACCTTTTATCCTTTTCGCATAATCATCAAAGCCTTCCGTGATCCACTTAGGCATTTTTTGCCCAACGGCTAAGAGTCTAATCAGCAACTCATTGTTCCTTTGATTGCTCGCTCGGCGCAAACCACAGTTTTTCTATCGCATAAAAATCACGCGTATCAGGCAACATGATATGAATCAACATATCCCCTAAATCAACCAACACCCATTCGCCTGCATCTTCACCTTCAACGCCAACAGGTAATAACCCTTCAGCTTTGACGGCCGATACCACACTATTCGCCAAGGCTTTCACATGTCTATTCGAGGTGCCGCTTGCGATGATCATCACATCCGTCATTTCTGTGAGTTCACGGACATCCAAGACTTCCACATCATTGGCTTTTACATCATCCAAGGCATCTAAAACCAGATGCTTTAATCGATCAAGATTCATATATGACTACTGTATAACTTATGTTGTTCTATATAGGTTTTGACTGTTGGTGGCACCAAAAAATCAATGGATTGCTGCTGACTAACCAACGTTCTAATTTGTGTTGAAGAGATTGCTAACGCATGAATCGGTAAATGATAACAATGTCCCGATGCCTTATGCTGACCATCAAAGGGTATTAGCTTAAAATCTACACTATTTGTAGCAGGTATCGTATCAGGTCGTGACACAACGACAAGGTTGGCAATGGTTAATAGTTCATCATACTGCTTCCAGGAAGCTATGTCATGGAACGCATCATAGCCCAAGGCAAAATAAAGAGGCTGTTCACTGCCGATAGTCTGCCTAAAGTGCCTTAGCGTATCAATGGTATAACTTGGCCCTTCTTTATCAATTTCATAAGTTTCAATACAAAGGCCATCGTAATCGTTCACAGCTAGTTCTAACATCGCCAGTCGATCTGCGACAGGCAGTGCATCTGCACGATGCACAGGCAGAAAACACGGCATCAATGACACCGAGGCTGCGCCTAATGTCTCTTTCAGCTCAATGGCTACGCGCAAATGCCCATGGTGAACGGGGTTAAAGGTACCGCCCAGTAAGACCTTTGCTAACTTCGCCTTAGGGTTAACGTTCATTTATTGCCTGATATGACCATCGCCTAAGACGATATACTTTTGACTGGTTAGCCCCTCAAGGCCAACAGGTCCCCTTGCGTGAATTTTATCGGTTGAGATGCCAATCTCAGCACCTAAACCGTACTCAAACCCATCAGCAAAGCGTGTGGAGGCATTCACCATCACAGAGCTTGAGTCCACTGCTCTTAAAAACTGCTGCGCCTTGGTGTAGTTTTCAGTCACTATTGCTTCGGTATGCTGCGAACTGAAGGTTGCAATATGGTCGATAGCCCCTTGCATATCAGGCACGACCTTCACGGATAAAATAGGTGCCAGATACTCGGTCTCCCAATCTTCTTCTGTCGCCAGTTTGACACCTGACACAATCTCGCCCGTTTTTGTGCAGCCGCGTAACTCAACACCTTTTTCGGTGTAAAGGTTTGCCAAGGTGGGTAACAACGCTTCGGCTTTGTCTTCATGAATAAGCAAGGTTTCCATGGTATTACAAGTCCCGTAGCGCTGAGTCTTAGCATTTAGGGCAATTTCTACCGCTTTTTTATCATCCGCATCGCTATCGATATACACATGGCAAATACCATCTAAATGCTTAATCACAGGCACTCTTGCCTCATGCGTGATGCGCTCAATCAATGTCTTTCCACCTCGAGGGACAATCACATCAACAAAGTCCTGCATAGTAATAAGCTCACCCACAGCTGCACGATCAGTGGTTTCAACGACTTGAACCGCGCCTTTGGGTAGGCCCACTTGGCTAAAAGCTTCATTAATACAGGCCGCAATGGCTTGATTGGAGTGAATGGCCTCTGAGCCTCCACGAAGAATAACCGCATTGCCTGATTTAAGACAAAGGCTGGCGGCCTCCACTGTCACGTTGGGTCTTGACTCATAAATAATACCCACAACACCCAAAGGTACACGCATTTTGCCTACTTGGATGCCAGAGGGACGATAAGCCAGGTCGGTCACCTCCCCGATGGGGTCAACCAGGCTTGCCACCTGTTTAAGCCCCTCAATCATGGTGTCGATGACATTATCGGCGAGCGATAACCTATCAACCAGTGCGGGTTCCAATCCTTTGGCTTTAGCCGCGTCAATGTCTTTTTGGTTTGCCGATTGAAGTACCGCCCGAGACTGCTCAATGACATCAGCAAGCGCTAGAAGGGCAGCGTTTTTTTCTTTAGTGGGGAGTAAAGCGAGCGTTTTTGATGCACGTCTTGCAGTCGCACCCAACTCGCCCATGTAGGCTTTTATATCCATGATCGTTAAAGTAGTTAAAAAAAGTATGGTAACACAGATAACAGCAGGTTTTGCTATCTAGGATTGAGGCGGGTTAACCTGTTACATCATATCAAACCGATTGTCGGGTATCTATTTTTTTGTAGGGTGGCTAAGCTGCGCGTAACCCACCAAGTACTTCGGCTTCTAGCAGATTACGCTAGGCTCATCTGGGTTACGGACATGCGGCAAACCTTTTGACACGATGTACTATTACATCATGTCAAAAGGTTTGTCTGGTAACCGTAGGGTGGAAAAGCGTAGCGTCTTCCACCAAAAAAACTTAATGACTGGTGGATCGCGCTTCGCTAACCATGCCCTACAAAAGCTTAGATATAACCGAAGAATTTAGCAGCCATAAACGCAGCCGCACTAATACCTGACAAGAACCCTAAGAAACCCACAACCTTAGCGCTGCGAATACTGCTTTGCGTATCTAATAATTCAATTTGAAGTGCCTGAAGCTGCTCTTCCACATTAACTGCCACTAACTCGTCTTCAGGTGCTTCTTCAGATTGGGTCTCAGCAGCTGCGGCTGCAAGTTTTTCGTCTACTTTTTGTAAGAGTACGCTTTCATAACTGGCTAAGCCTTCAGCAAAACCTCGCTTTTGATCATTGATACTCGTTGCCGTTTTCTTCCAAAGCGATTGAAGTTTAGGCATAACCAACGCTTTTACTGCCTCTTCATCCAAGCCTTTTGGTAATTTAATACTGCTTACAGCCTGCTTAGTATAAGCTTCGGATGATGACTTAGCCTCAACAAGCGCCTGCTGAACTCGCTGCTCAACCAATCTTTCTACATCCTTCTTAAGGATTTGCAGCTCGGCTTCTAGCGCAATTTCTACCTGAGCATTAATAAAGCCTTCGTCTATCGCAGGCGCTGCCATAACAGGCTTTTCTGCTGATACGTGAGCTTTAGGCTCTTCAACCTGGTTAACAGCAGGCTCAACAGGTGCTTCTTCAGGTGGCGTATCCACTAAAGGCGCCTCTTGTGTATCAAGACTATCAAGGTCTAACGCTTCGAGTTCAACCTCTTTACTTTCATTCGTTTGAACATCAAGCACATCTGACTCATTGGTTTCATCCAGCAAGCCATTTAACAAATCATCAAGACTTTCATCAGCCAGTTCAACCTCACCCTTTTCCACTAACGAGGCTTCTTCCTCTGCTGGCATAACCGCCTCAAGTTCATCTAATGCGCCTTGGGCATCCATCAGGAAATCATCAGGTAAGTCCAGCACCTCATCGCCTAGATTAGCGATTTCAGCAGGGACTTCTTGAGGCGTTGCAGGCACTTTTGGCAGCACCATTTTAGAAAAATCCGTCTCCAAAATAGACGAAAGGGATTCCTCAGTGGGCGGCTTCGCTAAGGTAGAATTGGCACCGACTGACTGCGCTTCAGCCAAGTAGCCATCGTGATCTTTGCCTGTGCACATCACAATGGGCAGATCACTAAAACCATCCATCTGACGAATTACCTGAGTCGCCTCAAAACCATCCATCTCAGGCATTAAGTGATCCATAAAAATAATTTCAGGCTTCTGCGTTTTAAGCTTCTGCAACGCTTCTTGAGCAGATTCAGCCATCTCTGCCTGAACGCCATGGCGTTGCAATTTTTTACGAAGGGTAATGCGAGCTAACTTTGAATCATCAACAATTAATGCAGACTGAATCGTCATCCTAGCACCTGAAGAGTCTTATTATTAAAGTCTCAAGGCTACATGACAGGCCTTTTAAAATAAATAAAGCAGCCCACAGATTGTTAAGGACAAGGCACAGTTATCACTTTATGCAGACTCTATCAAGCTTTCATGAAACGGACATATTGAGCCGCCATAATCCGACTAGAATAAAGTGACTAATTCCTTGCGAACTTTTTGGCATGCTTTCTGCTCAAATAATAAGCGATGGAATTGACAATAATAATGGACTTAATCTTTTAAAAGGAGATAACGATGACCGAACCAAAAGTTCGTTTTGAACACTTTGCCTGCCTCGCATCCAGCGCAGATGAAGTGGATTCGCAGCACCAAACCCACTCAGACTACCAGACACATAAACCTTTATACCAAACTGATTCCGGCTATGCGCTTTATGAACTAAAGCACGCATCGTCAGAGCTTATGCACCTTAATAGGTAGCTAAACGCAAAAGAGGGCATTATGCCCTCTTTCCTTCATAACAGCTAAAGATTAGTTATTCTCACAAGCGGCTTCAGCCCCACCTAAACTTTCAGCTGTAAAGCATATCGACATTGGCGGCAATACAGTTGGACATTCGCCATCTTGATAACTGTGAGTAAAATCTACTCCCATATTTAACCAAGCAGCCGACTGATCGGTTGTAAACCACTTTAAATTGGCTTGTATTAAAACTGGATCACTTGCACCAAATAATTCATGGAGGTATTTTTTTCGCTCGTTGGCCTCACCATAATCATTAGGATCAGGGTCAATGATCGTTATACGCAGATCCTTTTCTGGATCATAAGATTTTGCTATAGCATCCCAGCCATCACACTGATAATCATTAAAATTGATCTCACTGGAAAAATGATCGCGCAACATATCTGCAACGATAGGCTCAAAAAGCTCTTCACTGATGCCATCTACATAACGGCTAATTTGATTTTGATAACTACCTACAAACGCACTGGAAATTTGCACTTTCAGTTCAGGGTTTGTGCTATCCCCTGGCGCTATCTCTCCGCCACCAATAATCGCTAATAAATCAGCATTGTTGACTGCAGCTGGATTTAGGTAGTCGACATGATTGATATCAAAGATCAAGCGTTTATTCAATGGTTCTTCAATAGCCTTATCATCTTTAGGTGGCCTTATATAAAGTTTAGGCAGCCCGTCTTTAAACGTAATATGCGCCTCTATAGATACATTGGCATTTACTTCAAACACCCGTTCACGGCCAAAGCGATCCCCTTTGTAAAGCTTAATATCCACTTCATTAAAGGCGATCTTCACCGCAGGTAAAATACGCTCATCGTACACTTCACCTTTAACAAAACCAAAAAGCAAGTCATAAGCATATTTCCACTTAGAATCCTTACCACCTACAAATGTAATTTCTGGCGGGCGAGTGTGCGCAAATACCAACTCTGCATCATCAACCCCGTCTTCAATAAAGTTGTTAAATTGACTCACGACAAGGCTCATGCTTTGTAAAGTTCTATCATCACTATTCGTGTCAACAGGGCTAAAAACATAACTCAACCAATCAGCTGCTTCTTCGGCTTTTTTCATTTGAAACTCAGAGGCTAAGTATTGATTGATTGCATTAACACCAAGACTTAGAACTGCATCGACTTGATGTTTTCTTGACTTATCTTCGCCTGTTACAGAATCAACATAAGCCACATTGACATCTTTACCCCAATTGAAGTGATTTAAGTCATAGTAGTTAGTTGATGTAACAAAAGACGTTACATACTGCTGACTGCTTAGCATACCCGTTTTCTGATCTAGGGTTTTAAACCCACCCGAAAAACGCATCAGGCCCGAATAATTAGTCCCTACACCAAAAAATGAAAAGGGGTTCAAATTCTTCACACCAATATTTTCAACGGCTAATTTTCTGATCTGATCCTTAACCTCTAACGAATTGACATCTACAACCGAACTAACCACCTGTTCGGGCTTATTATCCGTTGTTACTTTTCTGAGCCCGTTAATGTCGGGAAAATTGAAAACAATACTCTTAACTATATCAGGTAAAAATTGATTAAGCTGAGCCTCTATTGCCTCAATCAAGCCAACACGAACAGCGACACCACCAAAATTACTCAACGCCTCGACGTGGATTGGATCAATAACACAAATATTACCAGGGCAAGTGCTGTTATTTAATTGCGGGTTGTAATTAGAAGTATCATCTCCATACAAGATATCAGCTATTTTTTGTGCGATCTCATTATTATAAATAAGTGAATAGCCTTCACTTGTCGTTAGGCCTTTCATCATTTCACCTGCATACGTTTGTAGCGCTGCACCTGAGCATGATGATGCAGGATTAGCATGTTTGCATTGCTGATAAGGGGTCGTTTTAGTCCCCAAACCCAGCGTATCGCGCATAGCCACATCTTCAAACACAATAGTAGTATTGAACCCACCCAAGTAAGTACCACGATTAAAAGTCACATAACCATTGTTAGCAATATTCTCCTCAATCATGTCATAAGCAACTAGCTTGATCTTAATCTGTAACTTGTCAAAGATAAGGTCAAAGTGTAGCTTAGGTTTACCATGATCAGGATCATTTCCATCTTCAATTTTATGAAAACCAACTGAAATTTCAGGCATCGGAAAAGGATCTTGTACAATTTCAGCATAAAAAGCACAGCGCTTATTGGCTGCACTGGCCTTGGTCAAAAAGGTATTACAGGCTTCAGCAATAAAAGTTTCCGTACCATCAAAAGGTGCAGGAGCTAATATAGGGCCTCCTAAAACAACATCATCCCCCATCAGATTAACGAGAGGTTTTGCAGGTACAATATCCTCAAGCAAAGGTACAAATTCTCTCACAATGCTACTAAACATCTGACTCAGAATAGGGTTGAAGGCTTTAAACGCACTATTATTAATTTGCAAACCCAAGACTTCATTTAATTCACTGCCATTCATCACAAAACCCTTCTTATGGGTCTTACCTAATGCATCCGTAAACTCATACCTGAAGTCTGCTTTATGAATTGGGCCTGCGGACACATCAGGAAAATCGGTTAACCGCAGTGTGATTTTTCGCCCATCAGCTGAGACGTCAGCATTTGCATCATTCAATTGCTGACCAGCACGATTCCAAAATTTGATATCGTATCTGTCTTTACCTAGTCCCTCGTCATGACCTAAATTGTTAAGTGGTGTATCTCCTAACACAGAAAGAAGCACACAATAAGCACCTCCCTCATCAACCTCAACGGTTCTGTCATCAAAGGGACACTCGTTACCCTGAAGGGCAGTAATACTATCCACCACCACCTGAGGTGATTGTCCAAAAAATATAAAGTCAACGCCAGCTGAGTCTTCAGGGTCGTTCAAAGACACAATTACAAGTTTATTTTCACCCGTAATCAATGCAGATTCTAGCGGCTGCAAATTACCGAAGTATACTCTCCCGCCATTGCCTACATTTGAGACAGTGAAGCCATCAGGGTTATTCGGCTGCTGTTTATCCGTCACCTCAACGCCATTTAGCCATAACGCAAATCGAGCGTTCCCAATTCTGTCTTCCATTGCAGGCAAAGCTGCATTCGACAGTAAATAGCTGAGCTCTAGAGGGGATTCCAAACTGGTGAGGATAGGCATAGTCCTATCTTCGTTGGCAAATTCCCAAGGTGAAAGAATAGTCAGGCGAGTTTCATACACAGGGTCTTCTGGTGCATTACAGCCAAAGAGCAAAAAAAGACTAACTATTAAAGGAGCGAGAAGCCTCTGCATAACGTACCCTTTCGCCAACATGAAGCTGGCTATTTCTTATTATTATTGTTGCATCCTGCAGAAAAAGGCGGTCAATACCGCCTTTTACTCTTCCTTATTCTTTACACTTCCCTGATTGACTCACTGAGTCACGCTGAGAGGAGCTACAGAATTTTATCGAAAACAAACTACTTGATTCATTTCCTAAAGCTAGATTGCCATTAAAGTGAATTGCTGTCTCGTCATTATCCACATCAATCCCATCTTTCGGAAGGGTCAATACAAAAGTTTGAGGAAGTTGTTCACGTAGCATTTTGTTATTACTATTTTCAGCTTGCATAAAGTCAGAATCATCTGTCAGTAAATTCTCAATATCAAATTCAAGGGCACCCAAGGAAGGCAATACAGCTTCGTCAATATCGTCTACCTGACTGGTGATTAAACTAGGAATGGTTTTATTGAGTTCATTTTCAATAGCCTGAGCACTAACGCCTAGATCATTTTTCACTTTATCTTCTACTGCAACTTTAACAACAGAAAAGCTCATGAAATCACTATTCACGTTCAGTGTTGGCTGACCTTCGTTATTTACACTGAGAGATAAAAGGGCTTCCAGATCAATCACAGCATTCGCTAAAGGCTCGCCTTCAACAAATAGGCCTTGGCCGAAATCGATAACCGCCTGATCAGTGCCCGTGGCAAACTCAATACTTTGATAGCTAACATCTAGCGTTATTTGTGGTGTTTTTAGCCAAATACCATTTCTTGCATTATCAAGGTTTAACTGTGGAACACTGTTAAAGTTCACATCCATGAGTACAGTTAAATCAAAAATAACATCAAAATATGTCGTAATACCTAACAGCACAACAGGTACTTCAACTTCGACATTTTCAAACGTGATTTGTTGATTTTTTGCACTAAAAGCACCAGCCTGATACGAAACCATCATCCCTTGATTCAACATATTTTCAGACAAAGCCAATGCTATTGCAGAGTCATTTGTTAATCGAGATGCCAAGGCAAAAGCTAAAGCATCAGTATTCATCAGCGACCCCAAAGCTGGCTTAATACTGTCAGCAGCAACCCCTGTGGTTGACGTTACTTTTGCCCCCCCACCGAGAGAAATAAAACCACCATGATTGAAAACATCCTGCGCATCAGGGGTTGTATCCACTACAGTTGAAGCCTGTCCTGGCAATAAATTTTGGGTCATGCAAACCATCTCGCTATCAAGCTGACAATCTTTGCCTGCCCCACCTTGTAAAATAGTCGCCACTTGTGCAGTCTCAAACATAAAGGTTTCTTCGACTACTGTGCGTAGCGTAGTTTTTTCGTAACCCGCCTCACACAATGGAGCTCCTAGGAGGGGCGTTGAAACCGTCCCTTCTGTCACACAGGTTACGCCATCCAAAATATCACTCACAGGCCCTACTATCTGCTCACGCGCTTCAGCCTGACTCAAGCGTGCACGTATTGAATTATCAACCGCTGACTGTGAGTAGTCATCACAAAATGTAGTGTCCACCACTTCTGTACAAGTACCACCCGATGCTTCAGGAAACGCTGACAGAGCAAACTCAATGCCATCAGCCCCATCGGCAAAGCGAAGTCCTATTGCGCCATCTTCAAGCTTTTCAACAAGCAAGCGTATCCTTAACTCATCATTATTCGCAAAGGTTAATCGAGAAGACACAGAACCTAAAGTATCTGGACTATCAGCCTGCTGAACAGGGATTTCCAAATCTATTTTATAACCGCCCAACAAAGCAACTACTCTTAATTCAAAGCCACTTTCAGCGTCGATAAAGTTTGGGGTTTCATCTACCTCAATTCTCAATTCCACATTTGGTATAAGCGGTTCACCGGGCATCACTTCTTCACCAATACCCAAAAGTGATAAACCGCAAACAGCATTAGCCACACGCATATTAGCAGGTAATGCCTGGCAGCTATCGGCACTGGGTGCAACCTCAATCTCCTGAAGGTTCTCAGAAATAAACGCGCCAAGCACCTGCCCTAACCAAGGTGATACTGCATCAAAGGCTTTATTGTTTAGCTGCAACCCTGCAAGAGTATCAAACTGTCTCCCATTGACTGCATAAGTTGTGTCATAGTTTTTACCCCCGTAAGAGGCAACCAAAGAAAAATCAGCTTGCTGGTCATTAGCTTGCCCCGTCATAGCTGGAAGCGTTGGGTCTACACTAAATTCTAAACCCTGAACGGTGCCTGACACATTATTCAATTTAATGCTGCTTAACCCTGACTTACGCGTGAAACCTGATGCCTGCACATAATCACCAGAGACAGGCAACAAACCAGAATTAGTGATATTACTCACTGTGGTAATAAACGCCTGGCCATCCGCCGTATTAGCTGTAAACTTACGAAGTGGCGTATCACTAAAAGCTACAGATGCCCTCAACTCATTCCCACCTTGGTTCAGAAAGCCCTTAACTTTAAAGAAAGGCACTCCAACATCACCATTTTCACAGTACTGCTGAAATAAGCTTGAAACATTCGAGCCATTCAACTCTACCCAAAGACCATCACAAGTATTTGCATCATTGCTAAGTCTGAAAGCTGCATTATTTTCTAAAGTAATCGCTGCCCCTTCCGAAGGATACTCAATAAACATCTTGGCTGAGGGCCCGCTTTGAGGGCCGCCATCAGAACCACCACCTCCACCGCCGCAGGCAGTTAACAGAAGAGAAGTTGAAAGGGTTAAAAGGCCTGCCCCGCTGATCAGGGTCTTTTTCTTATTATGTTGCATTTACCAAATCCTGACGTGCCACTTTGGCTATTGTTATTGTGTTTGCATCTATCTAAACAGAAAGGCTTATCCACTAGCCAAAGATGACTGAATGATCAGACTCTAACAAAGATGTCAAAACAAATACAACGAGTTTTATGACTGAAAGACAACAAACGGAAACTAATTAGCAATTTTCAGGGCATGGCTAACGTTTCGTCTTCGAGGGATTGTAAGCGTATGAGGGCTTGATCACGATCACCGCCGCAGACTGAAGGCTCTGCTTGAAAAGCAGCGCAGCAATCAGGTCTTCTAGGGTCTTGGAAAAGTTTGCATGCAAACTCATCAGTTAGGTGTACACAGGCAACACCTGCCCTTTTACCTTGCGGCATACCGTAAAACGGCTGATTGATGGAGGGGGCTATGCAGCATGCGCCGCAGTGTTTTCTGCATTCCACAAGTAAAAAGTCTGTAGGGTGGGTTAGCGCAGCGTAACCCACCAATGGGATCATTCATCTTGGTGGGTTACGCTGCGCTAACCCACCCTACAAATATTATGGTATTGCTTTTTGCTTCAACGGCTTAAAGATGATCAACATCGAGGGCAATAATACGAGTGCGCCCAACAGCGCAGACACCATTGCTAAACTGGTTAATAGCCCAAAATAAATACTCGGTGTAAAGTTCGATAGCGCCAAAATAGAGAAGCCAAAAACAATCGTCACCGACGTATAAAACATCGCAAGCCCCGTACTGTGATGACAACGATAAACGGTTGCCAAATAGTCACCGTCTTTTTGAAATTCTCTTTTAAACCTGTGCAAATAGTGAATCGTATCATCCACGCCAATACCCAAGGTAATGGCTGCAATCGTAATGGTCATGATATCAAGCGGTATTGAGAGCCATCCCATCAAGCCCAACACCAAGCCTGCCGCAAGCAAGTTGGGTAAAATACCAATGACTGCCAGAGAAACCGATCGAAATAGTACCCCAAACATTAGCATGATGGCGATAAACACAGCACCTAAGGTTTGTATTTGTGAACTAAAAAGACTTTGCAGCAAGTTGTTATACATCACCATCATCCCTGTCAGCGTTATATCGTCTTCTTTATAACCCAGTTCATCTGTTAAGTATGTTTTAATATTTTTGATGTATTCATTTCGTTCAAGCCCTTTGCTGGTCTCTTTTACTCTGACGGCAATACGCGTTTCTTTCCCGTCGGAGGATAAATAAGGGGTAATGAGGGTATCTTGGATTTCACCGTCTAAACTATTTTTGACAAACGCCAGCTGAATATCATCGACATGCCCACCTGAAATATCCTGCACTACATGGTAAAGGGTCGCAAGCGACAGCACCTTACCCGAATCAGGCTGCGCTTCTAGAAAAGCATGGATTTTTTCAACATCCTCAAGCCCTGCGCGAGTAAACCAATAGCTAGTCTCAGTCTCTGTGTCACTCGCAAAGTCCTCAGCGCTAAAGTCTTCATCGTCAAAAAAACTATCGTCACTATCTTGGTGTTCGGTACTAGCCATATGCGCAACATCCACAGAAGCAGGCTCGTGTCTGATCAAAATAGACAAAGGAAGCGTCCCACCTAACTGCCTGTCAATCGTTAGCATGCCCTGGTAAATCTCTGTATCTTCTGAGAAGTTATCAATAAAACGGTTCTCAACCTTGAGCCTAAATGAACCTGTCACAGCAACACAGCCAATCACAAACCCTAAGAACAACATAAGCGGGGCATGGTTTCGCGAGAACCTTGCAAAAAGGTCCACAAGCCTATTCGTTACTTGATCCGTCGTTTCATGATAATGCCGCCTAATAAGTAGCAAGCAGGCAGGAATAACCAAAAAAGAGACGATTAACGCAACACTCACTGCAATGGTCATC
Source organism: Pseudomonadales bacterium (assembly GCA_965225765.1). Lineage (GTDB taxonomy): Bacteria > Pseudomonadota > Gammaproteobacteria > Pseudomonadales > DT-91 > CAKMZU01. The sequence continues at coordinate 2,988,103 of CBDDBO010000002.1, read as the reverse complement.
ATCCAACCAAAATCGATCACAGGCTTAATGCCTGAGAGCACTAATGACATAAAAGCCACAAGCGTGGTTAATGTCGTAAACACACAAGGCCTGAACATGGCCTTCATGACAAACACGACCAGCTCATACTCCGTTGCATTGGGCTGTTTTTTCTCTTCCTCAATAAAACGCACAATCAAATGGACAGCTATCGACAAGGTGATAATCAACAAAATGGCAATAAAGTTAGCTGATAACACCGTGAGCTTAGCGCCGACTAGTCCAATACCACCCAACATATAAACAGCCGTAACCACACAGGTCAGCATAGGAATCACCACCCAACGCACACGCTGAAAAATAACGCCCAGTAGTAATACAATAAAAGCGATAATAGCAATACCAAACACAGCCATGTCACTGCGTAAAAAATCCAACATATCCGCCACAATTAATGGCACGCCGCCCACAAAAATTTGAGCATGATCGGAATAACGATCAGCAATCTGACGAACATCAGCAATCAGGTCTTTTTCTAATTGCTTACGAGCTTTCACGGCCTTGTCATAAGCTTTCGTTGCACGTTTAAGCGCTTGCTTGTCTTGGCGGGTTGGATGAGATTTGTCTAGCAGCGCTTGCTTTTCCAATCTTAGCAATTGAACACGCTTAGGGTCTTCTAAGTTAACAACAATGGCGGTGGTTTTTTCATCCTGGCTCGTGATGAGCTGTTTATAGATAGGGCTATTTAAAAACTCCTGACGCGCCAATGCTGCATCAGCTTCAGGCAGATGTTTAATACCGCCTTTTATATCTGACAAGTCCACTTTGGGGCTATAAAGTAGTGGCACATCAAGATAGGTCGTGACCGACTCAACCCCTTTTACATTAGTCAACGCAGATTTAATGGCGGCAACTTCATCAAGCGCACCCTCAGAAAATAACGAAAAACGATAGGGCGTGTAAGTTAACAGAATAAATTCAGAGGATCCGTAGCGTTTAATCACTTGACGATAGGTTTTAAGCGATTGATCCTTTTCTAACACCAACGAATCACTGGATGCATCAATATCTAGGGTAGGAATAAAACGAGCGAAAAAAAAACCCAACAAGAGCATAAACAACAATATCGACTTAGGGTACTGTAGTAACTTCTCGTAAAAGGTTGGCAAGCTACACTCCCTCTGACCAAGGCGTCAATAACGATTGCGGCACATCCAACTGACTCAAAATACGGGCAACCAAAAAATCCACCAAATCATCAATCGATGATGGTTTGTGATAAAACCCAGGACTTGCAGGAACGATTCGAACGCCCATGAGTGCCAACTTGTGCATGTGTTCTAACTGAATGGCGGAAACAGGTGTTTCTCTTGGCACTAGGACCAGCCTTCTATGTTCTTTTAAGGCTACAACAGCACCGCGTTTAATCAAGTCATCACTTAACCCCATAGCAATACTAGCTAGTGACCCTGTACTACAGGGACAGACAACCATGGCGTCCATAGGGTAAGAGCCTGATGCAATGGGTGATTGCCAGTCTCGCGTGCTGTAACAATAAAGCAATGCATCAGCACTAGCATTTACCAAGGATAATAAAACGTTTCGAGTTTGCTCAGGTGCAGAGGGAATAAGTAGGTCTTCTTCAAGCCTTGCGACTTCAAGCGCACCCTCTGAAATCACACAATGGACTTCTACTGTCGCGTGAAGAAGCTGCTCTAACAACCTCAACGCATAGCGAAAGCCCGACGCCCCTGTGATGGACAGGCAAATTTTATAAGGTGCATTAGACATGTTCATTAATTTCATTCACTAGCCGCCCACGAAGCCCACCGAAACTGCCATTACTCATTAAGACAACATGATCACCTGGCTGAATTTCTTGAAGCAATGCCTTCATTAAATTATCTATATCCCCATACAATTCACCCAGCGCTTTAGGCCAAGACCAAGACAAGGCTTGTTTGGTGTAAAAGAATACCAATCGTGCTGAAGCGGTTGCATCGTCCAAGGCATGTTGATGCACGCCCTGCTTCATTGTGTTGGACGCCAGCTCAATCACAGCGATAACTCGTCCTGTTTCTTTACCCGACAAAGCTTCCAAACTGGTTTTAATCGCTGTGGGATGGTGTGCAAAATCATCGTATACATAAATCCCTTTAGGCGCCCCTAAAAGCTCCATACGTCGCTTAACCCCCTGAAACGTACAAAGTGCTTTGGCTGAATCCTGCAATGAGATGCCGACAGTGGATGCAGCAATCATAGCCGAAAAACCATTCATTGCATTATGACGGCCTAGCAGCGACCAGCCAACAGAAGCCAAGACTGATTGACTCGCATCTTTAATTTCAAAGCCATCAGATTGGGCAGGATCATAATGCAGCAAGTAATCCGTATCAGGTAATAATTCCTGACTTAGCTTAATGGCATTAGACCAACATCCCATCGAAATCACTTGCTTGACATGATTATCTTGCAAAGGATACACCACACTCCCCTCCGAAGGGACAATACGCATCAAGTGATTAAATTGTTTATATATATCTGAGATATCCTGAAAAATATCAGCATGATCAAACTCGATATTATTGATGACCAGCGTATTAGGCTTATAGTGAACAAACTTACTGCGTTTATCGAAAAAGGCCGTATCGTACTCATCTGCCTCAATCACAAAGTAGGGGCTTGAGCCTAAACGAGCCGACAGGGGAAAATCATTCACCACACCGCCAATTAAAAATCCTGTATCTAGGCCATTTTGGTCCAAAATCCATGCAAGCATAGAAGATGTCGTCGTTTTCCCGTGCGTACCAGACACGGCCAACACCCAGCGATCTTTCAAGACGGTATCATGCAAAAACTCAGGCCCTGATTGAAAGGGTAATGCACTATTCAACAGATACTCGATAGCAGGGTTACCGCGGCTGAGTGCATTTCCAACAATGACCAGGTCGACTGAACGCTTCTGTAAATGCTCTGCTTTAAAGCCCTGATCCAGTTCAATACCAGCTTCTTCAAGCTGCGTACTCATTGGCGGATAGATATTTTCATCGCACCCTGCTACCGCAAAGCCCATCTCTTTTGCCAAGACAGCAAGACTACCCATAAAGGTGCCGCAAATACCTAAGATATAGAGCTGTTTCATGCAGTTTTCATCACAAATAAGGCGGGGCAGCGTCTGTATTCCGCCAAGATAGAACTAGACCCACAGGTAAACAAGCTGCGTTATCCACCCTAAAAGACGACTAACCATTCGAAAACTAAAAGGCAGCCTGTGAGTCCACGACAAATTGAACATGCAGTCCTTTTCAAACTTGCGTATAATAGGCCATTTTTTTAACCCTTACCAATTAAAGGGGCTGAAGATAGGAACTCAACACGCCTTCTTTTCAGTCATCTTCCTAATAAAAGAGAAGGCAGGCTGTTCCCCCTTAGCAACAGAATAATGACAACTTTCGGAGTTTTTCATGGCCAAAAATGCATTCTACGCACAGTCGGGTGGCGTCACCTCCGTCATCAATGCGTCTGCTTGCGGCGTCATCCAAACAGCTAGACAACATGCAGAGATTGGCAATGTATATGCTGGACAAAACGGTATCATCGGCGCGTTAGTTGAAGAACTAATAGACACAGCGCAAGAATCTGATGACGCTATTGCAGCGTTAAGGCACACACCTGCAGGCGCTTTTGGCTCCTGTCGCTATAAGCTAAAAAGTCTAGAAGCAAACAAAGCTGAATATGAAAGATTAATTGAAGTGTTTAAAGCTCATGATATTGGCTACTTTTTCTATAATGGCGGCGGCGACAGTGCAGACACTTGCCTTAAGGTATCAGAAGTATCCAAAAAAATGGGCTACCCCATTCAAGCTATCCACATCCCTAAGACCGTCGATAACGACTTACCTTTTACCGACAACTCCCCTGGATTTGGCTCAGTTGCCAAATATATAGCCACCTCAACGCGTGAGGCGGGACTTGATATTGCCTCCATGTACAAAACCTCAACCAAAGTGTTTATCTTCGAGGTCATGGGGCGTCATGCAGGCTGGATAGCAGGTGCCGCGGGCCTTGCCACTGAAGAAGAAGGTCAGCCACCTCATATTATTTTGATGCCGGAGGTTCCTTTCTCCGAAGAATCCTTCCTTAAGAAAGTAGACGACTGCGTAAAAGACTATGGCTACTGTGTGATTGTCGCCTCTGAAGGCACACAGCGCGCAGATGGCAGCTTTATAGCTGACGCAGGCAGCAAAGACGCTTTTGGCCATACGCAATTAGGCGGGGCTGCCCCCGCACTCGCTCAATTAGTCAAAGACAAGCTCGGCTACAAATATCACTGGGCTGTCGCAGACTACCTACAACGCTCAGCTAGGCACTTAGCCTCAAAAACTGACGTTGAACAAGCCTATGCTCTAGGCAAGGCCGCCGTCGAGAAGGCCATTGAAGGCAAATCTGGGATTATGCCCTGCATCGTTAGAGAAAGCTCTACTCCTTACAAATGGAGTATCGGCGAAGCACCGCTGGCAGAGGTCGCCAACGTTGAAGAAATGATGCCTCGAGACTACATCACAGAAGATGGCTTTCATATTACTGATAAGGCCAAAGCTTATTTTTCACCCCTCATTCAAGGTGAAGACTACCCACCGTTTGAAAATGGTCTTCCCAGCTATGGTTCATTAAAAAAAGCATTAGTGGCAAAAAAACTCACAACAACCTTTGATGTTTAACCCCTCAACCTACTAAGGAAACAGTATGAGCTACAATCAAATCCCCGCAGGTAAAAGCTTACCTGAAGACATTTTCGTTGCAATTGAAATCCCTGCTAACAGCAGTCCGATTAAGTACGAAATTGAAAAAGAGTATGACGCGCTCATGGTTGACCGCTTCATGGCCACACCCATGTTTTACCCTGCAAACTACGGCTACATCCCTAACACCTTGTCAGAAGACGGTGATCCACTAGACGTACTCGTGGTAACCCCTTACCCTGTTGTACCAGGCTCTGTTATTCGTGCACGCCCCATTGGCATCTTAAATATGTCAGACGAAGCAGGCCAAGACGCCAAGCTATTGGCTGTACCACACGACAAGCTCACCGTACTTTACAAAGACGTGAAAGAACCTTCAGACCTTCCTGAACTATTGATCAAACAAATTGAGCACTTCTTTGAAAATTACAAAGATTTAGAAGCAGGTAAATGGGTGAAAGTTGACGGCTGGGCAGGCGCTAAAGAAGCGATGGCAGAAGTCGAGAAAGCGGCAGCGGCCTATAAAGGTTAATGACCCTGCCACTTTTTGCATCGCAATAAAAAAGCCCTGCACAAGCAGGGCTTTTTCATTTAAGGGACTTATTTTTTCTTTTTAGCTGCTACCTTTTTCTTCGGCGCTGCTTTTTTAGCGGCTACTTTCTTTTTAGCTGGCGCTTTTTTAGCGGCTACTTTTTTCTTAGGGGCTGCTTTTTTGGCGACTACCTTCTTTTTAGCTACCGCCTTCTTCGCAGTTGCTTTCTTGGCAGCGACCTTTTTCTTAGGCGCTGCTTTTTTTGCTGCTACTTTCTTTTTAGCCGCAGCCTTCTTAGGTGCTGCTTTTTTTGCTGCTACCTTCTTTTTAGCTGCTGCCTTCTTAGGTGCTGCTTTCTTAGCTGCTACCTTTTTCTTGGGGGCTGCTTTCTTAACTGCTGTTTTCTTAACTGCCGCTTTCTTCACAGCTGATTTCTTAGCCGCCACCTTTTTCTTTGGTGCAGCCTTTTTTGCCGTTGCTTTTTTCTTTGCAGCCACTTTCTTTTTCCCTGTTCCTTTCAAGTCAACTTTAGGCATACCCGCTAACAGCTGCTTATAAAGCTTGGTGCCCTTTTTGATTTTTTTGTGATGTGCATAGGCTTCAACAGCCTTCAACCAAGCCTCTTCCAATCCATGGGCATTCACAGAAAAACTTGTACATACAATTTTATCGTCTACTTCAGATGCAATACCAACCTGAAAAATAGGGGTTAAGTTACCACTCTTTTCTTTTTTCTTTAAAAAAGAAATACCTTTAACTGAGCCATCATCATGAAAGCATCGTTCAGCTTTTTTACTCTCTTTAGCTTTTTTCTGGGCAGTTTCAAGTTCAAGATCACGAGCTTTGGCCTGGTTTAATACTTTCTTTTGAGCCGCAGCACCCATGCGCTTGCCAGCTTTTTTCAAAGTTAAGTATTCTTGATAAAGTTTACCATCTACGGTTCGACGTACTCGATAGCCATAAAAAGCATCGTTATCGATCAATTTAACGCTCAAAGTATCACCTCTGTATTCATAAATTAAATCTCAAACGCTCTGACGCCACCTTCCATCCGTATTTTGCTTAGTCTAAGCGCAGTCCCTTGGCAATCAGTATAATTTACATAGACGAACGCGCAATAAATTCGGCTTTTTTTTAAAAAGTTAACGCAAAAAAGTTAGAAATTTAGAAAATTAATATTTTTAATAAGGAAAAATTATACCCTAAATGCCATATATGTACTTTTCGAATAATAACGAACCCTTTAGGTAGGGTTCACCCTCTTATTCTCAAGCTGGAGACATATTTCGGTATCTATTGAGAGGCTTGTTTGGAAAAAGTTGCATAAAAATAAAATTATTCTTTTCGAAGAGATAACATCTTCATCAAGAACAGGGCAAGCTCATCTCCAGTCCCTTCCAAATAGAAAGAAAAGCTGAGTGTGTTAGCACTTTAAATATTGAGGTAAAATCGACTAACGCTAGACAAGCAAGCAAGAGAACAATAAATTCAGAAAAAGCTAAAAGAGAGCCCTAACAGAACAGTTAAACAAGTGTGGCGAAAGCCAACTGACGGGCCGCCTCATAAGCAATGATACTAACTGAATTAGCCAAATTTAAACTACGACTCGCTTTCACCATAGGAATTCTAATTTTATAGTCGGCAGAAATCTGTTCATGTACCGCTTCACTTAATCCATGCGTTTCCGCACCAAACAATAAAATATCGTCAGGCTGAAACTGCACATCAGTGTAAAATTGCGTGGCTTTTGTTGTACAGGCAAACAGTCGCTTATCACCAACCCATTGCTGAAATGCTTCAAAATTCTTATAACGCCTAATATCAGAATATTCATGGTAATCCAACCCTGCACGTCTTAATTTTTTCTCATCCATATCAAACCCCAAGGGCTCAATGAGGTGCAGGGAACAACCTAAATTCGCACTCAAACGAATGACATTACCTGTATTAGGTGCTATACAGGGCTCAAAAAGTGCAATATGCAACATAGCAAAACCATCTTAAAGATCTCCGCCCGCATGATAGCCTAGTTAAAATAGACAGCCAATTTATTAGGTTCTGTTGACATAATGTTGTTTATGCTGCTGTCGCCCGTTTTTTCAGTCTAACAAGGCGAATTGAATGAATAATAGCAGCCTATATGAATGAAATTCGACAGGGTTAGCTGGAAAAACGGGCACAGCCCGAAGGGTTAGGTCTAAATGTCCATAAAGCTGTGTTAAACCCTGCTTATTTAGCTCACTAAACTACACAGGATTTGTCTTGCCTGATGAACATTTAGCCAGTAACAGCATGAAAAAAATTATATCAACAGAACCTAGCAGTCAGCCATGACTTACGTGAGCCTCAATCGTATAATAGAATTTTTTTGAGAGTGCGACGATGAGCCGTTTCTGGAACCCTCTGGTAAAAAAACTGACCCCTTATGTCCCTGGTGAGCAGTCTACTGAAAAAATTGTCGCCAAACTCAACACCAACGAAAACCCCTATGCACCCTCACCGCTTGCCATCAAAGCGATGGAAGAAGCACTGTCTATCCAACTAAAGCATTACCCTGATAGTAATTCAATAAGCCTACGAAAGGCCTTAGCCGACTATTATCAGCTCTCTATAGATCAAATTTTTGTGGGTAACGGTTCAGATGAAGTATTGGCACATGCCTTTCAAGCACTGTTTAAGCACGAAGCCCCTATTTTATTTCCCGATCTCACTTACGGGTTTTACCCCGTCTATGCCAACTTATACGACCTAAAGACAGAGTTAGTCCCCCTCGACAAATCATTTGGCATAGACGTTCGCACCTACAAAAAACCTAACGGCGGCATTATCTTTCCAAACCCCAATGCACCGACAGGCCTTTACTTAGGCCTAGAAGCTATAGAAGCGTTATTACAAGCTAACACCGAATCAGTTGTCATCATTGATGAAGCCTATATCGATTTTGGGGGGGAATCGGCCATCACATTAATAGATCGCCACCCTAATCTTCTGGTTATTCAAACGCTCTCAAAATCCAGAAGTCTGGCAGGTATTCGAGTGGGCTTTGCCTTTGGCCACCCAGACTTAATTGAAGGCCTCAATCGCGTTAAAAACAGCTTTAACTCTTACCCAATGGATCAAATCGCCTTGGCTGGTGCCCAAGCTGCGATTGAAGATAAAGCTTATTTCAATCAAACTATCGCCAACGTCATAGAAAGCCGAGAGTGGCTAACCAATGCGCTTTACACCTTAGGCTTTGAGGTAATCTCCTCAATGGCCAACTTTGTATTAGCCACCCATAAAAAAAAGCCTGCTGAAGCGATTTATTTAGCCCTCAAAGAAAAAGGCATTTTAGTCCGACATTTCAAACAGAAACGGATAGAAAATTATTTGCGGATTTCCATTGGGACTGAAGAAGAAAATAACCTATTGATTGAGCATCTTAAAGATATTATTGATAACAGCTAAGCATTAGGATTCTAATTCACTGCATTGGTCACCCAGTTGTAGGGCAAAAGCGTAGCGTCTTCCACCAAAAAAAGCTTAATGACTGGTGGATGGCACTGCGCTTATCCACCCTACAAAAACTGATACCACCCGACAATCGGCTTCACATGACGTACTACTACTTCGATTCACTGCATTTGTCAGGTAAAAAATACCGTAGGGTGGCTAAGCTGCGCGTAACCCACTATCAGAAACCGGACAATCGCTGTGCATTGAGGTACTACTACTCTGATTCACTGCATTTGTCCGGTAAAGATACCGTAGGGTGGCTAAGCTGCGCGTAACCCGCCATCAGAACCCCGACAATCGCTGTGCATTGAGGTACTACTACTTTGATTCACTGCATTTGTCAGGTAAAAAATACCGTAGGGTGGCTAAGCTGCGCGTAACCCACCATCAGAAACCGGACAATCGCTGTGCATTAAGGTACTACTACATCGTATCAAAAGGTTTGTCGCATGACCGAAAGCCAGATTAGCCTAGCGCAATCTGCTAGAAGCCAAAATACTCGCGCAGCTTAGCCACCCTACAAAAACTGATACCGCACGACAATCGGCTTCACATGACGTACTACTTAATGTGTTGCATCAGCTGCTTGCTGCTCTTGTTGCTGCATGGCTTGCTGATAAAGTGCATCAAAGTTGATCGGTGCAAGCATCAATGGAGGGAAGCTTGCTTTAGTAACGGATGAGTCCACCACTTCTCTTGCGTAAGGAAATAGAATGTTAGGTGCCACCGTGCTCAACACCTGCCTTAACTCCTCACCCTCAATACCCTTACAGGTAAAGATACCAGCTTGATGAACCTCGACTAAAAAACCTGTGTTGTCGCCCTCTTCTATTTTCGCCGTAATGGTTAACGACAGTACTACTTCATAAACACTGCCCTCTAGCTGTTCATGTTTAGTATTCACATCCAAATGAATCTTGGGCTTCCAACTCTCTTTAAAAACTGCTGCCCCCATAGGGGTTTCAAACGACAGATCCTTTAAATAAAGACGTTGAATTGAAAACTCTTTTCCGCCTGCATCAGACATATTTAACTCCACTTAGTTTGTAGATAGTAACGCGTCTAGCGATCCTGAAGATTCCAAAGCAAACAGATCATCACAGCCGCCTATATGCTGATCGTTAATCCAAATCTGCGGCACAGAAGTTCTCCCTGCTTTTTTAGCCATGTCAGCCCGTAAGCCTGCATTGCCGTCAACTGAGATTTCTTGGAAGTCAACTTGCTTTGCGTTAAGCAACTGCTTTGCCCTGATACAAAAAGGACAAAAGCGTGTTGTATAGATAATGACAGAACTCATGGTGTGACTTTGATAATAATATAGAAATTGAAAAAGTGTAGGCTAATTGGATTTTCCCTGTAGCCCTTTAGATGTATTAGCCTTTAACAACAGGCAAATTTGCAGCTTCCCAATCCGTCATGCCACCTGTGAGCTTGTAGACGTCCTGAAAGCCATTAGCCTTTAATGTCTTAGTAACGGCCGTCGACGACTGGCCAATTTTACACACCACAATAATTGGGTTTTGCTGGTGTTTGTTTAACTCACTTAATCGCTCTTCTATTTGACGTACAGGGATATTAATTGCACCGATAATATGGCCTTTTTTAAATTCATTGTTGTCACGTACATCTAGCACCACACCCTGCTGCTTGTTGACAAGGTCTGATAACCCTTGAGTCCCAACCGATTTTCCGGACTTGAATGACTCATAAGCATAGAGCGCAACAACGAGTGCAACGAAGACTGCCGCAAGCAACCAGTTAACCGAAATAAACTCGAAAAAATACGCCATAAGACCTTAACTCGGTATCATAAAAAGAGGCATTATACACACACTCCAGCAAGTTAGGCCAACCAGACCTTGGTGGAAAACGACTTTTTGTTTAAACTAGCCGCCTATAATTTAATAACCCGCTCAACATCCATGCCTAGCAATAAAACACCTGCACTTCTACTAATTTTAGATGGTTGGGGCGACAGGCTTAACACCGACCATAATGCCATCGCTAATGCACATACACCCAACTGGGATGCCTTAATCAATCAAAAACCTCACACTCAAATAGCCACATCAGGTATTGACGTAGGCTTACCCGAGGGGCAAATGGGCAACTCTGAAGTTGGCCACATGAGCTTGGGTTCGGGTAGAATTGTTTACCAAAATATTAGCCGCATCAATAAAGCCATTACAGAAGAAGGCCTAGAAGCAAACCCTGTTTATAAGACCGCATTTGAACAAGTTAAAGACAACGGCAAGGCATTGCATTTAATTGGTCTACTTAGCCCTGGTGGTGTACATAGTCACCAAGATCACCTATTTGCCATGATCGAAGCCGCGCATAGCGCTGGTATTAAAAACATTTTTGTCCACGCCATTCTAGATGGACGCGATACACCCCCTAGAAGTGCATCACCTTATTTAGCTAAATTAAAACAGGTTTGTGACTTAACAGGCGCAAAGATTGCCTCTATCATCGGTCGATTTTATGCCATGGACAGAGACAAACGCTGGGATCGAGTCGAAGCGGCTTACAACCTTATCGCTCATAATCAGGCGGCTTTCGATTTTGATTCTGTAGAAACAGCTTTACAAGCAGCCTACGATCGAGATGAAAATGATGAATTTGTAAAAGCTACGCTCATTGATGCTAAACCTGTAGAACAAGGTGATGCAGTGATTTTCATGAACTTTAGGGCTGACCGAGCACGTGAGTTGACTGAAGCATTTATAAGCGATGACTTTACACATTTTGACCGAGGCGAAAAACTTCAGCTAAGTGATTTTGTGATGACCACCGAATACGCCGATGATTTAAAAACCAGCTGTGCGTTCCCACCACAGTCGCTTAAAAACAGTTTAGGTGAGCATCTTGCTAATCTTGGCAAGTCTCAACTCAGAATCGCTGAAACCGAAAAATATGCGCATGTGACCTTTTTTTTTAGCGGCGGGCGCGAAGCAACCTACTCCAACGAAGAACGGGTATTAATTCCTTCTCCTGATGTCGCAACCTATGACCTTAAGCCTGAAATGAGTGTCTATGAAGTCACTGACAAATTAGTTGAAGCCATTAAGAGTGGCAAGTATGACAGCATTATCTGCAACATCGCCAATGGTGACATGGTTGGCCATACCGGTAACTATGACGCTGCTGTAAAGGCGGTTGAAGCCGTTGATAAATGCCTCGGTCTCATCACTCAAGCGATTGAAGACACATCCGGCCATTGCTTAATCACAGCGGATCATGGCAACTGTGAACAAATGATTGATTATGAAAACAATCAACCACACACACAACACACAACAGGCCCTGTGCCTTTGGTTTATATTGGTGCAAAGGCAGTTAAATTAAAAGCAGGTGGCCGATTGGCCGATGTAGCACCTACGCTGTTAGATTTACTTGAATTACCGCAGCCTCAAGAAATGACAGGAATCAGCCTACTTAACTAAACCTTAGCTTGCTATTTCAAAGCAACTATGTAGCTCGCACTTTATAGCGTGTGCAAACCGTATAGCATCTAAGCTAACGGCGGATTACCCTGCGGCAATCTGCCTTACGAAAAGCGCAAAAAGTAGGCTGGATATAAACTACTAGCTCCTTTGATATGCACTTTTCTTTTTAGGTTCTTTTTAAATGTCTGATCCCTTTATCACTCAACGCGTGAAACAACACCATTCTTGTAAAAAGCATTGACAATAAAGCTAACAAACCCTAAATACATAAAGCATTATATTTTGTAGCTGGGCTAAGCACATCTGTGATGTTATCTAAACTGTTTTTCTCTCTACTCATTGTATGTTCCTCTTTAGGCTTTACAGAAGATACCCCGCAAGAAAAGTTAAAAGCCGTTCAAAAGAAGATTCAGGCTAAACTCAACAAAATTGATCATCAAAGCAAGCAAAAAGATAAACTGTTAAAAAAACTCAAGCACACAGAAGAGGAACAAGCAGCACTAACTAAAAATATCAATAAAACCAATGGCAGCCTTAAAGAGAATAATGCACAAATAAAACTGCTACAGCAGCAAAGGGGCAAGTTACTCAGCCAAGAACTAGAATTGGAAGCCAAGATCAATGACTTGTTATTCTCAACCTATAGGCTCAGTCGAGAAAATCAGTTAAAACTTCTGCTAAATCAAGAAAGCCCTCAAACTCTAAACAGAAGTCGTGTCTTTGCACAAATTTTTCAGACTCAATACAAAGACACTATTAAAGCGTATCAAGCCCTTAGAACCCAACTAAAGAGCAATGAACAAGCTATTCAAGCTAAACAAGCCGACCTTAAGAAAAATAAAGCGTCACTTTCCGCTAGCAAGCAACAGCTTGCTAAAGCCAATGCAAATCGTCAGAAAGTCATCAAGCAACTCAATCAAGAAATAAAAACAGACGAAGCGTCAGTCGACCGCTTACGAACCGACCAAAAAAGACTCACCACCTTAATTGAGGAGATGGAAAAAAATATCAGCGAGCTGACTTTGCCGAAAGGTGCACAAGCGTTTTCTAGTAGAAAGAAAAAGCTGCAAAAGCCAACCACAGGTAAACTTATTAATCATTTTGGTAAGCGTATCGATAAAACTCAACTTCGTTGGCAGGGCGTAATCTTTTCTACTAAGATGGGTACACCTGTAAAAGCCCCACACTATGGTCGTGTTATCTTCTCTGGCTGGTTTAAAGGGAAAGGCTTACTACTTATACTGGATCATGGTGAAGGCTATATGACCATTTATGCTCACAATGAAACATTGCGTGTAGAAACAGGCGACTGGGTTGAAGCAGGTAGCATCATTGCGACTGTCGGGAACAGCGGAGGCATTGATGACCCTCAGCTCTATTTTGAAATCAGGCGGCAAGGTGAAGCGTTAAAACCAACTGACTGGTTTAAATAATATCATGAAATCAGGGATTGATGACAATGATCACAAGAAGCTTAGTTTTAAGTTCAATCGCTCTTGGTCTATCAGTTAGCGCAAATAATGAGAATACGCTCCCGATGGAGGCCATTAACACTTATACTGAAGCTTTTGATATTATTAAAAGTCGACACATCCACGCACACCCAGCTGATAAGCTAGTCAGCCTGTCTTTAAAAGGGCTGTTAGCTGAACTTGATCCTCATTCAAGTTTTCTCGATTCAAAAGCGTTAAAAGCGCTCGAAGAACACACCTCAGGTAATTTTTCAGGGATAGGCGTCGAACTAACCATGAATGAGAAGCGACAAATGATTATTGTCACCACTCTCCCTGACTCCCCAGCAGAGGCGGCAGATTTGAAATCGAATGATGTGATCATTGGCATAAATGGAAAACCCATCATTGGCCACACCTTTGAGCAAAGTTTAAATCAACTAGATGGCAAGCTCGGAGAGCAGGTTACACTCACCATCAAACGAGAGAGTATCGAAAAGCCCATTGATGTTACACTAACAAGAGAAAAACTTGATGTAAAAAGTATCGCAATAGAACGAATAGATGATGAAATTGTACTCGCAAAGATTACCCACTTTAATTCGAAAACTGATGAGCATTTTCATGAACAACTACTGAATATTCTGGGTGAAAGTGAGCAAGACAAACAACAGGTGATCCTGGACTTAAGAAATAACCCTGGAGGGTTATTAAGACCTGCAGTGGATATAGCTAACATGTTTTTAACCAGTGGGGTGATTACATCGGTTCAGGGGCGCAGGGCAACGGATAACCAAGTCTTTAATGCAAGGCACACAACGATATTTAAGGAAGTAGGCGTTGTCATATTAATCAATGAAGGCACTGCATCATCGGCTGAAATCCTTGCTGCGGCCTTGAAAGATGCAAAGCGCGCGGTTGTATTAGGCGTAAAATCATTCGGAAAGGGGTCAGTGCAGTCTGTCATTCGCTTAACTGATGGTTCAGCGATTAAACTGACAACCGCCCAATATATGACCCCAAATAACGAATCAATACAGGCTAAAGGCATCACGCCGACCATTGAAATCAAGCAGCATAAATTAACCGAAGCCACATCGAAGCTAGAAGTTAGGGAAGCCGACTTGAGCAATCACCTATCTAATAATGCAAAAGACATGTTGGGCAAGAAGAAAATAGAAAAACATTATCTAGAAGATTTTCAGTTATATGAAGCCATTAAAATCAGCAAAGCACTTTTGATTAATAAGACGTAGATCTAAGGTTTCTAACTGTTAACGGACTATTAAAAGGCATAAAAAAAGGAGCCAAGGCTCCTTTTTACGAAGATATTAAAGCGTTACTCTTCAGTATCATCATCAATGTCGTCTTCAATTACTGGCACTGGACGATCAACTAACTCAACATAAGCCATTGGTGCATTATCGCCAGCGCGGAAACCCGCCTTCATGATACGCAAGTAGCCACCTGGACGAGACTCATAACGCGGACCAAGCTCTGCAAACAATTTACCTACAGCAGGCTTTGAACGTAGTCTATCAAATGCTAGACGGCGATTAGCGACAGAGTCTTCTTTGGCTAGCGTGATAAGAGGCTCAGCATAGCGTCTTAGTTCTTTAGCTTTAGGCAAAGTGGTTTTAATGACTTCATGTTCTACTAATGAGATAGTCATGTTTTGAAACATCGCTTTACGGTGCGATGCGTTACGATTAAGTTGTCTACCGCTATGACGGTGTCTCATTTTACTTACCTATCAATAAATCGTTATTGTTTCTGACTAACGAATAATTACTCTATCGTCGTTCTTTAAGCTCGCTGGTGGCCAATTTTCAACGCGCATACCTAAATGGAAGCCTCTGCTTTCAAGTACGTCTTTGATTTCAGTTAAAGACTTTTTACCCAAATTAGGCGTTTTGAGCAGTTCGACTTCTGTACGCTGAACTAGATCGCCAATATAGTAAATGCTTTCAGCTTTTAAGCAATTAGCAGAACGGACGGTTAGCTCAAGATCATCAACAGGACGTAGCAACATAGGATCAATATTATCCTGCTGTTCAACTTCTACACTTTCAGCTTCACTCTCAAGATCGACAAAGACTGACAGCTGTTGCTGTAGGATGGTTGCTGCACGTCTGATAGCATCTTCAGGGTCAAGTGTGCCGTTTGTCTCTAAGTCTAAAACTAGTTTATCTAAGTCAGTACGCTGTTCAACACGAGCGCTTTCAACAACATAAGACACTTTATGAACTGGACTAAAGCTTGCATCTAATAATAGTTTACCGATTGAACGTGTTTCATCCTCATCAGTCAGGCGCGAGTCTGCCGGAGAATAACCGCGACCTTTTTCTACCACTATCCGCATGTTTAGCTGGCTATCTTTATCTAGTACAGCAATCTTGTGCTCTGGATTTTTGATTTCTACATCATGATCTAATGAGATATCAGCTGCTGTAACAACGCCAGGGCCTTGCTTGACTAAACTCAATTCTGCACGATCTTTTTCGTTTAAGATGATCGCAACGCCTTTAAGGTTTAATAACACCTCAATGACATCTTCACGAAGGCCGTCAAGACTGCTGTACTCATGAAGCACACCGTCAATTTCAACCTCAGTTATTGCACAGCCGTTCATCGACGAAAGAAGAATACGACGCAGAGCGTTGCCTAACGTATGACCAAAGCCACGCTCTAATGGCTCAAGGACAACTTTTGCATGAGTGGGGCTAAATTCTTCGACATTAATGACTTTAGGGGTCAAAAATTCTGATACTGCACTACCCATAAATACTCCTAACTATGAACGGTCCGTAGATTTACTTCGAATATAGCTCAACGATTAAGTTTTCGTTGATTTCTGCAGGTAAATCTTCACGTTCTGGATAACGTTTAAACGTACCTTCAAGCTTTGTGGTATTAACTTCTACCCACTCAACTTCTGCGCGCTGGTTAGCTAACTCTAAAGCATTTTTGATGCGGAGTTGGTTTTGAGATTTTTCGCGAATGCTGACGACATCACCTTCTTTTACTTTGTAAGATGCAATGTTGACCACAGTACCGTTAACTAATACTGACTTATGGCTAACTAATTGACGAGCTTCTGCGCGTGTTGAACCAAAACCCATGCGATAAACCACGTTATCTAAACGGGTTTCAAGCAGGTTAAGTAAGTTGCTACCAGTCGCACCTTTCAAACGAGCCGCTTCTTTGTAGTAGTTTCTGAATTGCTTCTCAAGTACACCGTAAATACGACGAACTTTCTGTTTTTCACGAAGCTGTACGCCGAAATCAGAAAGTCTACCACGACGACCGCCGTGCTGACCTGGAGTTGTTTCAACTTTACACTTGGTATCTAAGGCACGAACGCCGCTTTTTAGGAAGAGATCGGTTCCTTCTCTTCGAGAAAGCTTACAAGTCGGTCCAATGTATCTAGCCATGAAAGATAAACCTCAATTAAACTCGTCGTTTTTTTGCTGGACGACAGCCGTTGTGTGGAATAGGCGTGACATCTTTAATCGTTGTAATTTTATAGCCACAACCGTTAAGTGCACGGACTGCTGATTCACGACCTGGCCCTGGGCCTTTGACCTCAACTTCAAGGTTCTTTAAGCCATATTCCTGCGCCGCCGTACCTGCACGCTCTGCAGCTACCTGAGCAGCAAAAGGAGTAGATTTACGTGAGCCACGGAAACCTGAACCACCTGATGTTGCCCAAGACAAGGCATTACCCTGGCGATCAGTGATGGTGATAATAGTGTTATTGAAAGATGCATGGATGTGAGCAATGCCGTCTACAACACTCTTTTTAACTTTTTTTCTAGCCTTCGGCGCTGGCTTAGCCATAGATTAACCCTATAGAGATCGTTATTTACGTATTGGCTTTCTTGGGCCTTTTCGTGTACGCGCATTGGTTTTAGTACGCTGACCACGAAGTGGAAGGTTTCTTCTGTGTCTTAAACCACGGTAGCAACCAAGATCCAACAGACGCTTAATATTGAGGTTGATCTCACGACGTAAATCACCTTCAACAGTAAGCTTGGAAATTTCAGCACGGATCTTATCAAGGACATCTTCTGATAGATCTGCAATTTTTGTATGTTCTTCTATGCCAACGGCAGCACAAAGTTGTTTTGCAGTAGTACGACCCACACCATATACATAGGTTAGGGAGATTACAGCATGCTTGTGATCTGGTATGTTGACTCCGGCAATACGAGCCATTCAACGTTCTCCGACTTTATTTTTCGAAAGGGGCGAAAATATAGCGCCCTGTTATGCAAAAATCAACCGATTTTTAGCCTTGTCGTTGCTTATGGCGCGGCTCTGTTTTACAGATAACGCGGGTTACACCCTTACGTTTCACAACCTTGCAGTTACGACAGATTTTTTTGACTGAAGCACGGACCTTCATCGTGTTCTCCTATTAGTACAATACGTACGTTTTTATCGAGCTTGTAAGTTCGCTTTCTTCATCAAGCCTTCATATTGATGAGAAAGTAAGTGTGATTGTACTTGAGCCATGAAGTCCATAACGACAACAACAACAATCAGTAAGGATGTCCCACCTAAATGGAAAGGAACATTCGCAATCAAAATCAAAAACTGTGGCAGCAAACAGACTGCACTGATGTAAATAGCACCAAATAAAGTTAAACGGGTTAAGACTTTATCGATGTAGTTAGCTGTTTGTTGTCCTGGGCGAATACCTGGTAAAAAAGCACCTGACTTCTTCAAGTTATCGGCTACTTCTTTTGGGTTATACATTAGCGCCGTGTAGAAGAAGCAGAAGAATACGATGAGTGCTGTGAACAAGATAATATTCAATGGCTGGCCTGGCCCAATCATAAAAGCCACATCCTTTAACCAGCTTAGCCCTTCAGAGCTACCACCGAACCACTCACCTATTGACGCAGGGAACAGTAGGATACTAGATGCGAAGATCGCTGGAATGACACCTGCCATGTTTATTTTCAAAGGCAAATGACTTTTTTGACCTTGAACCATACGGCGACCTTGTTGGCGCTTAGCATAGTTAATGGTGATTCTACGCTGGCCACGTTCGATCATGACAATGATCCAAATGACAGCCAAACCTAAAGCTAACACCAACATGAGCACCAAAAGATTAAGCTCGCCTTGTCTTGCTTGTTCAATAGACTGCCCAATAGCTGAAGGAAGGCCGGCGACAATCCCCGCAAAGATCAGCATCGAAATGCCGTTACCAATGCCTTTTTCAGTAATTTGCTCACCTAACCACATCATAAACATAGAGCCTGTGATGAGCGAGGTTGCAGCTACCAGTGTAGTGCCGAAACCTGGGGCATAAAATAAGCCTTGTGCGGAAAGACCTGTTGACATCCCAAGCGCTTGAACAGTTGCAAGTAAAAGCGTTCCGTAACGGGTATATTGACTGATTTTACGCCTACCTGCTTCACCCTCTTTCTTCAGCTGTTCTAGTTGTGGACTGACAGCTGTCATGAGCTGCATGATGATAGACGCCGAAATATAAGGCATGATTCCTAATGCTAAAATGGACATTCTTTCGAGTGCACCACCTGAGAACATATTGAACAAGCCAAGTATCGTATCTGAGTTCTGGCTAAAGAGTGCCTTCACTTGCAGAGGGTTGATACCAGGAATGGGAATATGCGTACCAATACGATAGACGATCAAAGCAATGAATAAAAAGCGCAGCCTATATAGAAGCTCGCTGATACCTGCTTGATTAGAACTATTCAATGCTTTCGGCTGTTTTGCCATCAAAATACCCTTAACCTAATTAGGCTACTGAACCACCGGCGGCTTCAATTGCAGCTTTAGCTCCTTTGGTTACACGTAGTCCTTTGATATTAAACGCGCGGTTTACGTCACCTGACAAAAAGATTTTTGCACGGGTAATGTTGCCATTAACGATATCTGCTTCTTTTAATGCAGCTAGGTCAATGGTATCACCCTCAACAAGTGCAAGTTCAGAAGTTCGGACTTCTGCAGTTACTCTTGAGATTCTAGAAGAGAAACCATATTTTGGTAGGCGCTTTTGCAAAGGCATTTGACCGCCTTCAAAACCAGGAATGGTCTGTCCGCCTGAACGGGACTTTTGACCTTTGTGGCCACGGCCACAAGTTTTGCCTAAGCCGCTACCAATGCCGCGACCAACGCGCTTCTTAGCCGTTTTATGACCAGGAGCTGGAGCTAAAGTATTTAATTCCATGGTTAGTCCTCAACTCTTAGTAAATAATTTGCCTTATTGATCATACCCCGAACAGAAGGAGTATCTTCAACTTCAACTGTGTGGTTGATACGTCTAAGGCCTAAACCTTTTACGCAAGCCTGGTGACTTTTTAATCGGCCAGAGATGCTTTTTATTTGGGTAACTTTAATCGTTTTAGTATCCGACATCTTACACTCGCTTAGCCAATGATCTCTTCGACTGACTTGCCACGGCGCTGGGCAACAGTTTCAGGAGATTGCATGTCTTTAAGACCTTTAACCGTTGCACGAACAACGTTGACAGGGTTGGTAGAGCCATAACATTTGGCTAGTACGTTATGCACGCCTGCAACTTCTAACACAGCACGCATTGCACCACCTGCGATTACTCCAGTACCTTCAGAGGCTGGTTGCATGTAGATTTTAGACGCACCGTGGCGCGCTTTTACAGGGTATTGAATGGTATCACCATCCAGTTCAACCTGTACCGTGTTACGTCTAGCTGACTCCATAGCTTTTTGGATAGCGACAGGTACTTCACGCGCCTTACCACGACCAAAACCGACTTTACCATTACCGTCACCAACAACAGCTAGAGCAGTAAAGCCGAAGATACGACCACCTTTTACCACTTTAGCTACACGGTTAACCTGTACTAGCTTCTCTTGTAAGCCTTCTTGATTTGGCTTTTCTTTTTCGTTAAACGCCATGATCTAAACCTCTAGAATTGTAGGCCAGCTTCACGAGCTGACTCTGCAAGGGCCTTAACACGGCCATGATATTTATAACCACTACGATCAAAAGCAACAGTGTCGACACCAGCTGATTTAGCACGCTCAGCGATCAATTTGCCTACTGCTGCCGCAGCTTGTGCATTACTGGTTGTTTCACTACGCAAGGTTTTATCTAAGGTTGAGGCACTTGCTAGTACAGTTGCACCGTCACCAGAAATAATTTGAGCGTAAATGTGTTGAGAGCTACGAGTAACTGTTAAACGAACAGCACCAAGCTCACGTAATTTGATCCGTGCGCGTTTTGCCCTGCGGATTCTTGCTGATTTCTTATCCATCATTAACCCTTACTTCTTCTTGGCTTCTTTACGACGCACATATTCGTCAGCATAACGAACACCTTTACCTTTATAAGGCTCTGGCGGCCTAAATGCTCTAATTTCAGAGGCAACTTGTCCCACACGTTGCTTGTCAGCACCTTTAATCACAATCTCTGTTTGGGAAGGCGTTTCAGCAGTGATACCTTCAGGCAATGTGTAATCAACTGGATGAGAGAAACCTAAGGTAAGATTTAAGGTTTTACCTGAGGCTTTGGCACGATAACCAACACCCTGTAAAAGTAGCTTTCTTTCAAAACCCTGACTAACGCCGACAGCCATATTATTAACTAACGCACGGGTAGTGCCAGCCATTGCCCAATCTTTTTGGGTTTTGCCAGCGAAGGTGAAAACATTACCGTCAAGGGTAATGTCAACCGTTGGGTGTATATCAAGCGATAAGGATCCTTTAGAACCCTTCATTGTCAATTTTGAGTCTTTCAACTCAGCGGTAACACCGCCGGGAAGCTCAACCGGACTTTTCGCAACACGGGACATAGTTTATTCTCTTTAGTTTGTCTTATCTAAAAGACATTACAGATAATTTCGCCGCCAATGCCTTCTTTACGGGCTTGGTGGTCAGTCATAAGGCCTTTGTTAGTAGACACAACGGCAATGCCTAGTCCACCACGAACTTTAGGTAAGTCATTTGCAGCCTTATAAATACGCAAACCTGGACGGCTAACGCGCTCAATGCTTTCAATGACAGACTCGCCATTATAGTACTTAAGGGTAACTGTAAGCTCCTTAAGGTTTTCATTAACGCTTTCTTCGAAAGACTCAATAAAGCCTTGGTCTTGTAATACTTTTGCAATCGCTACTTTTTTAGTAGACGAAGGCATTGAAACCGCTGGTTTTTCAGCCATTTGGCCGTTGCGGATTCTGGTTAGCATATCAGCTATAGGATCTTGCATACTCATGATCGTTCTCCTGCCTCTTACCAGCTTGACTTCACTAGGCCAGGAATATCACCTTGCATAGCAGATTTTCTAATTTGGTTACGGCATAGTCCAAACTTTCTATAAACGGCGTGTGGACGACCAGTTACCTGACAGCGACGCTGCTGTCTAATAGGACTAGCATTACGCGGAAGAGTTTGTAGCGCTTTTTGTGCTTCCCACTTTTCTTCTTCAGATGCAGACACGCTTTTGATGATTGCTTTTAATTCTGCTCTTTTTTCTGCGTATTTTGCCACAGTTTTTGCACGCTTAACTTCACGTGCTTTCATCGACGCCTTAGCCATGCTGTTATCCTATTAGCCTTTAAGTGGAAAGTTGAAAGCGCGAAGTAATGCACGGCCTTCATCATCAGTTCTTGCAGTGGTAGTAATAGCGATATCTAAACCGCGTAGCTTATCAACCTTATCGTAATCGATTTCAGGGAAGATAATTTGCTCGGTGACACCCATTGCAAAGTTACCACGACCATCAAAAGACTTTGGATTTACACCACGAAAGTCTCTGATACGTGGAATAGAAATGCTGATTAGCCTTTCCAAAAATTCGTACATTCTGTCTGAGCGTAAAGTGACTTTACAACCAATCGGCCACCCTTCACGCACTTTAAAGCCAGCAACAGATTTACGTGCTTTAGTTACAACAGGCTTTTGACCTGAGATAGCTTCTAAATCTTTTACTGCGTTTTCTAAGGCTTTTTTATCACCTACAGCTTCACCAACACCCATATTCAAAGTGATTTTAGTGATCTTAGGTACAGCCATAACGTTCTCGATACCAAGCTCTTCTTTAAGCTGGGTAACAAGCGTTTCTTTGTAGTGTTGTCTTAAACGTGCTGCCATTTCAAAACCCTTTCTTATGCATCTACAAGTGCATTGTTGGATTTGAAGTAACGAACTTTTTTACCGTCTTCAAATCGATAGCCAATTCTGTCTGCCTTTTGCGTTCCGCTATTGAAGATAGCGACATTAGAGGCTTCGATCGGCGCTTCTTTGTCAATAATACCACCAGGCTGGCCTAAGTTAGGGTTTGGCTTCTGGTGCTTTTTAACAAGATTAACACCACCAACGATAAGTTTACCGTTAGACTGTACGGTTTGAATCTTGCCTTTTTTACCTTTATCTCGACCTGAGATAACGATGACTTCATCATCACGTTTTAATTTTGACATCTCTGTACCTTACCTTATTACTCTTAAAGCACTTCAGGTGCTAGAGAAATGATCTTCATGAAACGCTCAGACCTAAGTTCACGAGTAACAGGTCCGAAGATACGAGTACCGATAGGGGCATTGCTCGCATTTAGAAGTACAGCTGCGTTGTCGTCGAATTTAATCAATGAACCGTCAGGTCTTCTAACACCTTTCTTAGTTCTGACAACAACAGCACTCATCACTTGGCCTTTTTTGACCTTACCGCGAGGAATAGCCTCTTTCACTGTGACTTTGATGATGTCACCGACTCGTGCATACCGTCTGTGTGAGCCACCTAATACTTTGATACACATAACACGGCGTGCACCACTATTATCTGCGACTTCTAAATATGACTGTGTTTGAATCATTGTTTAGCCCCAAAAGCTATAAATCTAAATACTCTTATACTTGCGCAGTTTTTTCATCTACACTCAAGAGCGTCCATGATTTAAGCTTTGACAGCGGACGACTCTCTTGGATAGTGACTACATCACCAATTTCACACTGGTTCTGTTCATCATGTGCATGAAGTTTGGTAGAACGGGTCAAGAACTTGCCATACACAGGGTGTTTTACACGACGCTCAACTAGCACAGTGATGGTTTTATCCATCTTGTTGCTAACGACCTTGCCTGAGGCTGTACGTATTTTTTTCTCTGACATTAGTTGTTACCCGCTTTTTGACTGATGACAGTCTTCACTCGTGCAATGTCCTTCTTGTTTTCTTTAAGAAGATGCGTTTGACCTAGCTGGCCTGTAGAGTGTTTCATGTTTAATTTGAACTGCTCTTCACGCAATGACAGAAGCTGTGCATTCAGCTCTTCAACCGATTTTTCTTTAAGCTCTGAGACTTTCATTACATGACCGTCCTTTTAACAAATTGAGTAGGGACAGGGATTTTTGCTGCAGCCAACTCAAAGGCTTCACGTGCTAACTGTTCAGGTACACCTTGCACTTCATAAAGTACTTTACCTGGCTGGATCTGCGCAACCCAGTACTCAACATTACCCTTACCTTTACCCTGACGAACTTCTAAAGGCTTTTGAGTAATTGGCTTGTCTGGAAAAATACGAATCCAGATTTTACCACCACGTTTAATGTGACGCGTCATCGCACGACGTGCAGATTCAATTTGTCTTGCAGTAATACGGCCGCGGCCTGTAGCTTTAAGACCGAACTCACCGAAGCTGACTGTGCTGCCTCGATGTGCTAGACCGCGGTTACGGCCTTTCATTTGCTTACGGAATTTTGTACGTTTTGGCTGTAACATAATGCTTTACCAATTATTTCTTAGCTGGAGTCTTTTTAGGTGCAGCGGCTTCTTCTACTTCTTGACCGCCAATGACTTCACCTTTAAAGATCCAAACTTTTACACCAATAACACCGTAAGTGGTATGCGCTTCGTAGGTTGCATAATCAATATCAGCACGAAGGGTATGCAAAGGCACACGACCTTCACGATACCATTCTGCTCGTGCGATTTCTGCACCACCTAAACGGCCACTGACCTGAATCTTAACGCCTTGTGCACCTTGACGCATGGCGTTTTGTACGGCGCGCTTCATAGCACGACGAAACATGACACGGCGCTCAAGCTGCTGCGCAACACTTTGAGCTACTAACTTAGCATCTAAGTCAGGCTTACGGATTTCTTCGATGTTGATGTGAACAGGTACACCCATTTTCTTCGTTAATTCTTCACGCAGGGTATCTACATCTTCACCTTTCTTACCGATTACAACACCAGGGCGTGCTGTATGGATAGTTACTTTTGCTGTTTGAGCAGGTCTTTCGATAACTACGCGGCTCACTGAAGCATTAACTAGCTTCTTTTCAACATATGAGCGTACTTCGATATCATTAACAAGCTTTTCAGCAAATGTTTTACTGTCGGCATACCAAACTGAGTTATGGTCTTTAACGATACCTAGTCGAATGCCTGTTGGATGTACTTTCTGTCCCATCTGCCAACTCCTATTCTTCGCCGTCAGATACTTTAACTGTGATATGGCAGGTTCGTTTCAAAATACGATCTGCACGACCTTTTGCTCTTGGCTTGATACGCTTCATGGTCATACCTTCATCAACGAAAATAGTAGACACAGTAAGCTCATCAATATCGGCACCTTCGTTATGCTCAGCATTGGCAATCGCTGAATTAAGTACCTTCTTAACAAGAACGGATGCTTTCTTTGGGCTAAAGTTTAATAGCGTAAGCGCATCTTCTACGTTCTTGCCTCGAATTTGGTCAGCAACCAATCGGGCTTTTTGAGCCGAGATGGTTGCGCCTTTAAGTTTTGCTGATACTTCCATCATAATCCCCAGTATTAGCGCTTGGCTTTTTTGTCTGCAGCATGCCCTTTATAGGTACGTGTTGCAGCAAATTCACCGAGTTTATGACCAACCATGTCTTCAGTAACGAAGACTGGCACGTGTTGTCTACCGTTGTGGATGGCAATGGTTAAGCCAACCATGTTAGGGAAGATGACAGAACGCCTGGACCAAGTTTTGATAGGACGTTTTTCATTTTTTTCTACCGCAACTTCAACTTTTTTCAAAAGATGAAGATCAATAAATGGGCCTTTTTTTAATGAACGGGGCACGTCTTAATCCTCTATTTTGAACCGCGACGACGAACAATCAGCTTATTCGTACGTTTATTTTTACGAGTTTTATAACCTTTAGTTGGGGTACCCCAAGGTGACACAGGATGGCGACCACCTGAGGTACGGCCTTCACCACCACCGTGCGGATGGTCAACCGGGTTCATCGCAACACCACGAACGGTAGGTCTAACACCTCTCCAACGGCTAGCACCAGCCTTACCAAGAGAGCGAAGATTATGCTCACTGTTAGAAACTTCACCAATAGTGGCTCGACAATCAGTTAGCACTTTACGCATTTCGCCAGAGCGCAGACGTAAGGTAGCATATTGCCCTTCACGTGCGACAAGCTGAACAGATGTACCTGCTGAGCGGGCTATTTGAGCACCTTTACCGGGCTTAAGCTCAACACAGTGAATCACACTACCAACAGGGATGTTTCTGATCGGCAAGGTGTTTCCTGGCTTGATCGGCGCCAATGCACCTGACTCAACCTTATCGCCTGCTTGCAAACCCTTTGGTGCAATGATGTAACGACGCTCACCGTCTGCAAACAAAATTAACGCAATATTCGCTGTTCTGTTTGGATCGTACTCAAGACGCTCAACTGTCGCAGGAATATTGTCTTTATTACGCTTAAAGTCAACTTTACGATAATGTTGCTTATGACCACCACCGACATGACGCGTAGTGATACGACCATTATTATTACGACCACCTGACTTTGACTTTTTCTCTAACAAAGGTGCATAAGGCGCGCCTTTATGTAAATCAGGATTAACGACACGTACAACGTGACGACGACCAGGTGATGTTGGGGTTAGCTTTACAATCGCCATAACTATCTCCCTATTCTACTACAGCTAGATCAATTTCATGACCTTGCTCTAATCGAATATATGCTTTTTTCCAGTCAGGTTTTTTAGATAGACCGTAACGATTACGCTTAGTCTTACCTTTAACACGCATCACCTGAATTTTTGCTACTTTTACGTTAAAAAGTTTTTCAACAGCCTTTTTAACTTCCAACTTGGTTGCATCTAAAGCGACTTTAAACACAAACTGGTTAGAATCTTCAGCACCTAAGGCAGCTTTTTCTGAGATGTGCGGCCCTTGAAGGACGGTATAAATCTTTTCTGGGTTCATGCCATCATCTCCTCGTACTTCTTCACTGCACCTACAGTCATCACAACTTGCTTATAGCTAACGAGGCTTAGTGGGTTAACTGCTGCAAAGTCGATGACATCCACATGAGGGATGTTGCGAGCAGACAAATATAAATTCTTATCAACTTCTTCAGTGATGATTAGACAGTTATCTAACGAAAGCTCTTTAAGCTGACCTGCAAACACTTTGGTTTTTGGCGCATCAAGATTAAAGGCTTCAACAACTTTTAGACGCTCAAGGCGATTAAGCTGGGAGAAGATAGTCTTAACAGCCGCACGATACATCTTACGGTTAACTTTTTGCGAGAAGTCACGTGGCTCAGCAGCAAACGCACGGCCGCCTCCAACCCAAATAGGGCTTCTAATAGTACCAGCACGAGCTCGACCAGTGCCTTTTTGACGCCATGGCTTTTTACCACCGCCGCTAACTGCTGCTCTGTTTTTCTGTGCTTTAGTGCCCTGTCTCGCAGCAGCTTGAAACGCCACAACCACTTGATGCACTAGATCTTCATTATACTCACGATCAAAATTCTGATCTGAAACCTGCAATGTACCAGCTGCGTTATTGCCGGGAGAAACGATTCTTAATTCCATCAGCTACCCCTTAGGATTTTACTTTCATCGCCGGACGAACAATCACATCAGAACCGGTTGCACCTGGGACTGATCCTTTAACCAACAATAGGTTATCTTCTTCATCAATACGGACGACAGTAAGGTTTTGCGTAGTGACTTGCGCATCACCCATATGGCCTGCCATTTTTTTACCTTTCCAGACTTTACCTGGGGTCTGACACTGACCAATTGAACCAGGCGCTCTATGCGAGATAGAGTTACCATGGGTTGCATCTTGCATACGGAAGTTCCAACGCTTAACACCGCCTTGGAAACCTTTACCTTTAGATTTAGCTGTCACGTCGATCACCTGACCAGCTTCGAACTCTTTCACTGAAAGGGCCTGACCAACTTCATAAACTGCACCAGGCTCAGTACGGAATTCCCAAAGACCACGACCAGCTGCAACACCTGCCTTAGCAAAGTGACCCGCAGAAGATTTACTCACACGTGAAGCTTTCTTCTCACCTGAAGTGACTTGGATGGCTGCATAGCCATCCGACTCTTCGGTTTTAACCTGAGAGACATAATTAGGTAGGACTTCGATCACTGTCACAGCGACAGACTGACCTGACTCGTCAAACACGCGAGTCATACCGCATTTGCGGCCGACTAAACCAATAGTCATATTGTAAACCTCATGTGTACGGGGCTAATACCCTCTATGGCCGCTTACCCTGTAAGCGTTACACCCGAGCTATAAAGACGGGAATGTATTATTTAACCAAGACTAATTTGAACTTCAACACCAGCAGCTAGATCTAGCTTCATTAACGCATCAACTGTTTTTTCAGTTGGCTCAACGATATCCAAAAGACGCTTATGTGTTTTGATTTCGTACTGATCACGTGCATCTTTGTTTACATGCGGGGAAACCAATACAGTAAAAAGTTCTTTTCTAGTCGGCAAAGGAATTGGGCCACGGACTTGAGCACCAGTTCTTTTTGCTGTTTCAACAATTTCACTGGTTGAAACATCAATCAAACGGTGATCAAAAGCTTTCAAGCGAATTCTTATACGCTGATTTTGCATTTATGCCTTCTCCAACTTTTACGATTCCTTTTCGCAGCAAGCAAAAAGGAGGCGAAATTCTAATTATCTTCCGCCAACTTGTCAAACAGTTTTGTTACATTTTTAACCAGCCTGGAGATAAAGGCCAAACCCGTTAAAAATAGAACAAGCATTAAAAAAAGGATAAAAAAGCCGGCGATTGCCGGCTTTTAATGAGTAAAAGGTTTACTCAGTGATTTTGGCTACAACACCAGCACCAACGGTACGGCCGCCTTCACGAATCGCGAAACGTAGACCTTCGTCCATCGCGATTGGGTGAATCAAGGTAACATCCATTTGGATATTGTCACCAGGCATAACCATTTCAACGTCAGCAGGAAGCTCAACTGCACCTGTTACGTCAGTAGTACGGAAGTAGAACTGTGGACGGTAACCTTTAAAGAATGGCGTATGACGACCACCCTCTTCTTTGGTTAGTACGTAAACTTCTGCTTCAAATTTAGTGTGAGGGTTGATTGAACCAGGCTTAGAAAGAACCTGACCACGCTCAACTTCTTCACGCTTAACACCACGCAGAAGAACACCAACGTTCTCACCAGCACGGCCTTCGTCAAGCATCTTGCGGAACATTTCAACACCAGTACAGGTAGTTGAAGTGGTCTCTTTGATACCAACGATTTCGATTTCTTCACCAACTTTGATGACACCACGCTCGACACGGCCCGTTACAACAGTACCACGACCTGAAATTGAGAATACGTCTTCAACAGGCATTAGGAATGCTTGATCGACGTCACGCTCTGGCTCAGGGATATAAGAATCAAGTGCTTCAAGAAGATTCTTAACAGCAGTTGTACCTAACTCATTGTCGTCTTCACCGTTCAATGCCATAAGCGCTGAACCACAGATGATTGGGGTGTCATCACCCGGGAAGTCATACTCAGAAAGAAGGTCACGTAGCTCCATTTCAACGAGCTCTTTCATTTCTTCGTATTCTTCAGAATCAACGCCACCACAATCTTCGGCAAGAAGGTCTGCTTTGTTAAGGAATACTACAATGTATGGAACACCAACCTGACGAGAAAGCAAGATATGCTCACGTGTTTGAGGCATAGGACCGTCAGTTGCACCACAAACCAAGATAGCACCGTCCATTTGAGCAGCACCAGTGATCATGTTTTTAACATAATCGGCGTGTCCTGGGCAGTCTACGTGCGCGTAGTGACGTTGAGTCGTTTCATATTCAACGTGAGAAGTAGAGATGGTAATACCACGCTCTTTCTCTTCTGGTGCATTGTCAATACCGTCGAACGCTACCGCTTCACCACCAAATACTTCAGCTGCAACACGTGTAAGTGCAGCAGTCAACGTGGTTTTACCGTGGTCAACGTGACCAATAGTTCCCACATTGACGTGTGGGAGATTACGTTCAAATTTTTCTTTAGACACAATCGTCTCCTCTTTGTAAAAAATCTAATTAGCTGTTTTTAGAAATAATTTCTTCAGCAATATTGCTTGGAGCTGGAGCATATTTTTCAAACTCCATAGTAAAAGTAGCGCGACCTTGGGTCTGGCTTCTGAGGTCAGTTGCATAACCAAACATCTCACCTAAAGGCACTTCGGCATTAACAATCTTGCCTGATGCATTCTCTTCCATTCCGAGAATCATGCCGCGACGCCTGTTAAGGTCACCTACTACATCACCCATATTCTCTTCTGGTGTTACCACTTCCACTTTCATTATTGGCTCAAGAAGTTGTGCACCGCCGTGCTCAGCTAACTTCTTCGTTGCCATAGATGCTGCTACTTTAAACGCCATCTCATTCGAGTCAACATCATGGAACGAACCATCATATAAGGTTGCTTTGATATTAAGGAGAGGATAACCCGCCAAAATACCATTTTGCATTTGCTCTTCAATACCTTTTCCAACGGCAGGAATGTATTCTTTTGGAACCACACCACCTACAATTTCATTAACGAAGGTAAGCTTCTCTGGATCAGCATCTTCGTCGGTATTGTTTTCAAACTTAATCCATACGTGTCCATACTGACCACGTCCACCTGATTGACGAACGAACTTACCTTCGATTTCGCAATCTTTAGTGATCGCTTCACGGTAGGCAACCTGAGGCTTACCGATATTGGCTTCAACACTAAACTCACGGCGCATACGATCAACTAAGATATCAAGGTGAAGCTCACCCATACCTGAGATAATGGTTTGACCGGTTTCTTCATCAGTCTTCACTCGGAATGACGGATCTTCTTGCGCAAGTTTACCCAGCGCAATACCCATCTTCTCCTGGTCAGCTTTCGATTTAGGCTCAACGGCTACCGAGATAACAGGCTCTGGGAATTCCATGCGCTCAAGTACGATCTTATTGTCTTGATCACAAAGGGTATCACCTGTGGTGACATCTTTAAGACCGATAGCAGCAGCGATATCACCCGCTAATACTTCTTTAATTTCCTGACGGTCGTTAGAGTGCATCTGCACCATACGGCCAACACGCTCTTTCTTCATCTTCACTGAATTGTAAACAGAAGTACCGCTTTCGAGCCTACCTGAATAGCAACGGAAGAACGTTAACGTACCAACAAACGGGTCAGTAGCGATTTTAAACGCTAACGCTGCAAAAGGGGCATTATCGTCAGCTTCGCGAGACTCAACTGTTTCACCGTCTTCAAGTGTACCTTCAATCGCTTTAACTTCGACAGGCGAAGGCATGTACTGAATGACTGCATCTAGTACCGCTTGGACACCTTTGTTTTTGAAAGCAGAACCGCCGAAGACAGGAATGATTTCGTTCGCAAGTGTACGAGTACGAATACCATCAATGATTTCTTCTTCAGAAAGCTCACCTTCCTCTAGGTATTTCTCCATGTACTCTTCTTTAGCTTCGGCAGCAGCCTCCACCATATACTCACGCATTTCATCACAAAGATCTTGAAGATCAGCTGGGATATCTGCATAGTCAAAGGTCATGCCTTGGTCAGCCTCATTCCAAAGAATGGCTTTCATTTTGACAAGGTCAACAACACCTTTAAATTCATCTTCTGCACCGATTGTCATCTGCATAGGCACAGCGTTAGCGTTTAATCTGTCACGCAATTGGCTAACAACATTCTCGAAATTAGCACCAGCACGGTCCATCTTGTTCACGAACACCATACGAGGTACTTCGTATTTGTCCGCTTGACGCCATACGGTTTCAGTTTGAGGCTGAACACCCGATGAACCACAAAGTACAACCACAGCACCATCAAGTACACGCAATGAACGCTCTACTTCAATCGTGAAGTCAACGTGCCCTGGGGTATCAATGATATTAACTCTGTGCTGATCAAATTGCTGCTGCATACCCGACCAAAAACAGGTGGTCGCAGCTGAGGTGATAGTAATACCACGCTCTTGCTCTTGCTCCATCCAGTCCATGGTAGCAGCACCGTCATGTACTTCACCGATCTTATGAGATAGACCTGTGTAGAAAAGTACACGCTCAGTTGTTGTCGTCTTACCCGCATCAACGTGGGCACAGATACCGATATTTCGGTATCTGTTAATAGGGGTTTGTCGTGCCACAATAGTTCTCCTGAGTTAATTAGAAACGGAAATGCGAGAAAGCCTTGTTCGCTTCCGCCATTCTATGTACATCTTCACGCTTCTTAACAGCATTTCCTTTGCCCTGCGATGCATCGATCAACTCACCAGCAAGGCGTTGACGCATCGACTTTTCACTTCTGTTACGAGAGTATTCAACAATCCACCGCATAGACAAGGCTACACGACGAGATGGACGAACTTCGACAGGCACCTGATAGGTTGCACCACCCACACGACGAGATTTAACTTCTACTTTAGGAGAAACATTCTCGAGTGCATCTTCAAATACCTGTAACGGATCTGAACCAACTTTTTCTTCAACAATATCTAAAGCACCATAAACAATGCTTTCCGCTACAGATTTTTTACCACTGATCATTACGTGGTTCATAAACTTTGCAAGCGTGGTATTACCATATTTTGGATCAGGTAAAACTTCACGCTTTGCGACTACTCGTCTTCTTGGCATAGTACACCTATATTCTTCAGGTCAACCGAGGACTTCGCCCCGCCTTACTGTCAACTTTACGACAAACCTATTAAATTAAAATTACGACTTAGGACGCTTAGTACCGTATTTAGAACGGCCTTGTTTCCTGTCGTTAACACCTTGTGTATCCAACGTTCCACGAACGGTATGATAGCGAACACCCGGCAAATCTTTTACACGGCCGCCACGAATCAAGACAACGCTATGCTCTTGCAAGTTATGGCCTTCACCGCCGATGTATGAAGAGACTTCATAACCGTTAGTTAAACGCACACGACAAACTTTACGTAAAGCTGAGTTTGGCTTCTTAGGGGTGGTAGTGTAAACACGGGTGCAGACACCACGACGTTGAGGACAACCCTGAAGGGCTCTTACATCGCTGGCAGCTACCTTTCTTTTTCGAGGCTTACGGACCAACTGGTTGATCGTTGCCATTTTTTACTCCAATGTTAGCTTAAATAGCACTACGCCAGACCCCACGTGATACGCGGATTTCTGACGTCTAAAATAGGAAGCGAATAATATAGATCACTTCCTGTACAGTCAAGCGCTCAAAAGACCTTAATTATCTGAAGAGTCGCTTGCGAATGCTTCAGCTAGTGCAGCTTCCACATCACTGGCGCTGACCATGGATTCCTCCTGATCTTTCGCACCTTTACGTCGTTGGTGATAAGCCAAGCCAGTACCAGCTGGGATAAGCCTTCCAACAACAACGTTTTCTTTAAGGCCGCGCAAGTAATCACGCTTACCGTGTACAGCCGCTTCTGTCAGTACGCGAGTCGTCTCTTGGAACGAAGCTGCAGAGATAAAGCTTTCTGTTGCAAGCGATGCCTTGGTGATACCGAGCAATAAGCGATCGAAGCGTGCTGGCATCTTGTCTTCTTTAAGAAGCTTCTCGTTTTCCTCAAGGACACGAGACAATTCAATTTGCTCACCTTTAATGAAGCTTGAATCACCCGCTTGTGTAATTTCAGTCTTACGCAACATCTGACGAATAATCACTTCGATGTGCTTATCGTTAATTTTTACACCTTGAAGACGGTAAACATCTTGAACTTCATTCACGATGTAGTTCGCAAGCGCTACGACGCCTTTCAAACGTAGGATATCGTGCGGATTAGACGGGCCATCCGATACAACCTCCCCTCGCTCAACGGTTTCACCCTCAAATACCGAGAAGTTACGCCATTTCGGAATCAAGGCTTCATAATGCGATTTGCCATCAGGTAATACTGTGCCTTCTGGTGGTGTAATCACTAAGCGGCGCTTACCTTTGGTTTCTTTACCCCAGCTCACAGTACCTGTGATTTCTGCCAGAATGGCTGATTCTTTTGGCTTACGCGCTTCGAAAAGGTCAGCAACTCTTGGAAGACCACCTGTGATATCCCTTGTCTTCGAGCCTTCTTGTGGAATTCTTGCTAAGACATCACCAACTTTAATCTCATCGCCATCATTCAAGGCAACAATTGCATTGGCGGGTAAGAAATAATGCGCAGGCATGTTAGTACCCGCCAAGCATAGCTCTTCACCATTCTCATCAACTAAGGTAACAGCTGGCTTCACATCTTTACCGGCAGCCGGACGCTCGTTCGGGTCGATGACTCGAATATTGGTTAGACCTGTGAGCTCATCCGTTTGGCGAGTAACAGAAATGCCTTCATCCATTCCACTAAACTTCATGCGACCAGCTACTTCAGTGATAATCGGATGCATGTGTGGATCCCAGTTGGCAACCACTTCACCTGCCTTAACCTCGGCACCGTCTTTCAAGTTAATGGTAGAACCATAAACTAGCTTATAGCGCTCACGTTCACGGCCTGATTGATCAACAACGGATAATTCACCAGAACGCGAGGTTGCAACGAGTTTGCCATCTTCACGCTCTACAATTTTAATATTGTGCAAGCGAATCGAACCGTCATGCTTGACCTGAATATTATCATCAGCTGTTGCACGAGAAGCCGCACCACCGATGTGGAAGGTACGCATGGTTAACTGAGTACCTGGCTCACCAATTGACTGCGCTGCAATAACACCTGTCGCTTCACCTCGGTTAACCAAGTGACCGCGAGCCAAATCACGGCCGTAACACATGGCACATACGCCGTGCCTTGATTCACAAGTAATTGTTGAGCGCACTTCGATTTCATCGATAGCCATTTGATCAAGCTTGGCGACCCACTCTTCATCAATCAAAGTGCCCGCTGCAATCGCAATCTCTTCTTCAGAGCCCGGCTTATAAACATCTTTGAGTACAGTACGACCTAATACTCTGGCACCCAAGGTTTCGATGATGTCACCACCTTCGATGATAGGCGTCATGGTGATACCTTCTTCAGTACCACAATCGGTTTCTGTAATAACAACATCCTGCGCCACATCAACCAAACGTCTGGTCAAATAACCTGAGTTAGCAGTTTTCAATGCGGTATCAGCCAAACCTTTACGCGCCCCGTGAGTAGAAATAAAGTACTGAGATACACTCAACCCTTCACGGAAGTTGGAGGTAATCGGGGTTTCAATGATCGAACCGTCTGGTTTCGCCATCAGACCACGCATACCGGCCAGCTGACGAATCTGCGCTGGGGAGCCCCTTGCACCAGAATCTGCATAGATATAAACCGAGTTGAACGACGCCTGTTTTTCGTCTTTGCCTTCTTTGTTTTTAACGGTTTCCTGACTGATGCCTTCCATCATAGCCGCTGCAACCAAATCATTAGCACGAGACCAGATATCAATTACCTTATTGTATTTCTCGCCTTGGGTAACTAAACCAGAGTTGAATTGCTCTGCGATTTCATGCACTTCCTCTTCCGCATCACCAATGATTTTTTGCTTTTCATCAGGAATGGCAAAATCGTTCACACCGATCGAACAACCCGAACGCGTCGAGTATTCAAAACCTGTGTACATCAATTGGTCAGCAAAGATAACAGTATCTTTAAGGCCGCACACACGATAGCTTTCATCAAGTGCCGCTGAAATAGCCTTCTTATTCATGTCTTTATTGACAAGACTAAACGGCAAACCTGCAGGAACCTTCTCCCACAACAATACACGACCTACAGTTGTGTCATAAAGCTTTTGCTCGCCTTGAATAAGCTCACCTTCTTTCGTGCGTGACGATTCAGTAATACGCACTTTGATGCGCGCTTGAAGATCCACATTGCCGGTTGCAAAGGCACGGCTTACTTCGTTGCTGCTGGAGAAATACATGCCTTCGCCTTGGGCATTAATACGCTCACGGCTCATCCAGTAAAGACCCAACACAACGTCCTGCGAAGGTACGATGATCGGCTCACCTGATGCAGGTGATAAAATGTTGTTGGTCGACATCATCAAGGCACGTGCTTCTAGCTGCGCTTCGATAGTTAACGGTACGTGTACCGCCATCTGGTCACCGTCAAAATCAGCATTAAATGCCGCACAAACCAACGGGTGTAATTGAATTGCTTTACCTTCGATTAAGACAGGCTCAAACGCTTGAATACCCAATCTGTGAAGGGTTGGCGCTCGGTTAAGCATGACAGGATGCTCTCGAATAACCTCTGCAAGGATATCCCAAACTTCCGGTGGCTCACGCTCAACCATTTTCTTCGCAGCTTTAATGGTCGTCGCTAAACCTAAATGCTCTAAACGGCCAAAAATGAACGGTTTGAACAGCTCAAGTGCCATCTTCTTAGGCAGACCACACTGATGCAGTCGTAAAGTAGGACCAACAACGATTACTGAACGGCCTGAGTAGTCTACACGCTTACCCAAAAGGTTTTGACGGAAACGACCTTGCTTACCTTTGATCATGTCAGCAAGCGACTTTAATGGACGCTTATTAGAACCTGTAATGGCTCGACCACGGCGGCCGTTATCAAGCAAGGCATCAACAGATTCTTGCAACATACGTTTTTCGTTACGTACGATAATATCAGGCGCGCTTAAATCTAAGAGACGCTTCAAACGGTTGTTACGGTTGATGACACGGCGATAAAGATCGTTCAGGTCTGATGTCGCAAAACGGCCACCATCAAGCGGAACCAACGGGCGAAGATCCGGTGGAAGCACTGGTAGAACCTTCATAATCATCCACTCAGGCTTGTTACCTGAATTCACGAAGGCTTCCATAATCTTCAAACGCTTGGAAAGCTTCTTGATTTTGGTTTCACTGTTGGTTGCAGGAATCTCTTCACGAAGGGTGTTGATGATGTCTTCAAGGTCAAGATCAAGCATTAAGGCTTGAATCGCTTCAGCACCCATTTTTGCAGTGAATTCGTCACCGAACTCTTCTAAAGCTTCATAGTACTGCTCGTCATTTAATAGCTGACCTTGCTCCAAAGTCGTCATACCAGCATCAACGACCACGTAAGACTCAAAGTAAAGAATCCGTTCGATGTCACGTAAGGTCATATCCAACAGTAAACCAATACGCGAAGGTAATGACTTCAAGAACCAGATATGAGCAACAGGGGCTGCAAGCTCAATGTGCGCCATACGCTCACGGCGAACTTTTGCTAAGGCTACTTCAACGCCACACTTCTCACAGATAACACCACGATGCTTCAGTCGCTTGTACTTACCACAAAGACACTCGTAGTCTTTAACAGGCCCAAAGATTTTGGCACAGAACAACCCATCTCTTTCAGGCTTGAAGGTACGGTAATTAATGGTTTCTGGCTTCTTTACTTCACCAAAAGACCACGAGCGAATCATTTCAGGTGAGGCTAACCCAATTTTGATTGAGTCAAACTCTTCAGACTGTCCCTGGGACTTGAGAATATTTAGTAAGTCTTTCAAGGTTCTTTCTCCTGTTTTCTGAGGTTACCCTCAAGAAATTATTTGTGCAGCGCCTAACAACTGCGCTGCCTAGCGTTCATCAAAAAGGGTTACTCAGTATCAAGATCAATGTCGATACCTAAGGATCGAATCTCTTTGACTAACACATTAAATGACTCTGGCATACCTGGCTCCATGCTGTGGTTTCCATCGACAATATTCTTATACATTTTGGTACGACCGCTAACGTCATCCGACTTAACGGTTAACATTTCCTGAAGCGTATAAGCAGCACCGTAGGCTTCTAGCGCCCATACTTCCATTTCCCCGAAACGCTGACCACCAAATTGGGCTTTACCACCGAGAGGTTGCTGGGTAACAAGGCTATAAGAACCAGTTGAACGCGCATGCATCTTATCGTCAACCAAATGGTTAAGCTTGAGCATGTACATATAACCCACAGTAACAGGACGCATAAATGATTCACCGGTACGGCCATCATAAAGCGTAATTTGACCACTCTCAGGCACACCAGCAAGCTCTAACAATTGCTTAATGTGGGCTTCTTCAGCACCATCAAAGACTGGGGTTGCCATCGGCACTCCGCCTTTGAGGTTTCCTGCCAGTTCAATCACTTCTTCATCCGTTAGGGTGTCGAGTGATTCTTTTTGAGCGGCATTATCGTTGTAGACTTTTTCAAGGAATTGGCGAATTTCACTCACTGCGCGCTGTTCGCGAAGCATGTGATCGACTTTTTCACCCAGACCGCTTGCCGCCATACCCAAGTGAGTCTCCAGGATCTGACCCACGTTCATACGTGACGGTACACCTAGCGGGTTCAATACGATATCAACCGGCTCACCGTTCTCATCGTAAGGCATATCTTCAACTGGTTTGATAACAGAAATAACACCCTTGTTACCATGACGTCCTGCCATCTTATCGCCCGGCTGGATACGACGTTTAATGGCCAAATAAACCTTGACGATTTTAAGTACACCTGGCGCCAAATCATCACCACTTTGAAGCTTTTTCTTCTTGACTTCAAAGCGATCTTCAAGGGCTTTTTTGTACTCAGATAAGGTTTTTTCTGCGGTGTCTAACTCAGCATTTAATTCGCTATCAGCCATACGCAATTTGAACCACTGCTCAGCAACCATTTGCGCAGCATTCTCTTCAGTGAATACAGCGCCTTTTTCAAAACCAGGACCTGCTTTCACTTTATTACCCACTAACAACTTAGTTAAGCGAGAAAGTGTTGCCGTTTCGATGATCGAATATTCATGATTCAAATCTTTACGGTATTCATCAAGCTGAGCTTTTTCGATCGCCAAGGAGCGCGGATCTTTTTCAAGTCCGTCACGGGTAAAGACCTGAACATCGATAACCGTTCCTTTGGTGCTTGCACCGACACGCAAAGAGGTGTCTTTAACATCTGAGGCTTTCTCACCAAAGATCGCACGTAGAAGTTTTTCTTCAGGCGTTAGCTGAGTTTCACCTTTTGGTGTCACTTTACCGACAAGAATATCACCAGCGCCAACCTCAGCACCGATGTAAACAATGCCTGACTCATCTAATTTAGAAAGCGCAGCTTCACCAACATTAGGGATATCGGATGTGATCTCTTCACTGCCTAGTTTCGTATCACGCGCAACACAGGTCATTTCGTGAATATGGATAGAGGTAAAACGATCATCTTGAACGACACGCTCAGAGACAAGGATCGAATCCTCAAAGTTATAGCCATTCCAAGGCATGAAGGCGATACGCATGTTTTGACCCAGTGCCAACTCACCCATATCGATAGATGGCCCGTCTGCCAACACATCACCACGCGCAATCACATCACCTTTTTGCACAATCGGTTTCTGATTAATGCACGTGTTGTGGTTAGAACGGGTGTACTTAACGAGATTATAAATATCAACAGGCGCTTCGTCAGTGGCTGATTCTTCGTCATTCACACGCACGACGATACGGCCTGCATCCACGCTATGAATCACACCACCACGTTTAGCCACCACACAAACACCCGAGTCACGGGCTACGGTACGCTCCATACCTGTACCCACTAGCGGCTTCTCGGCAACTAAGGTTGGCACCGCTTGACGCTGCATGTTTGATCCCATCAAAGCACGGTTTGCATCATCGTGCTCAAGGAAAGGAATCATCGAGGCCGCAACCGACACTACCTGCTTAGGTGACACATCCATATATTGGACTTTATCAGGAGACACCAAGCTAAATTCGTGTTGGTGACGGGCGCTGACTTGTTCTTCAGTAAAATTACCGTTTTCATCAATAGTAGAACTTGCCTGAGCGATAACATACTCGTATTCATTGATAGCAGAAAAATATTCGATTTCATCGGTAATCTTACCATCAACGACTTTCACATAAGGGCTTTCTAGGAAACCATACTCATTGGTACGCGAATAGGTTGCTAACGAGTTAATCAAGCCGATATTTGGCCCTTCAGGTGTCTCAATAGGACAAACACGACCATAGTGAGTTGGGTGAACGTCACGGACCTCAAAGCCAGCACGCTCACGCGTCAAACCACCAGGCCCTAATGCAGAGACACGACGTTTGTGGGTAATCTCAGACAATGGGTTGTTTTGATCCATGAACTGAGACAATTGGCTAGAACCAAAGAATTCTTTAATGGCAGCTGCAACAGGCTTAGCGTTAATTAAATCTTGTGGCATTAGGCCTTCAGATTCCGCTTGAGACAAACGCTCTTTAACTGCACGCTCAACACGCACCAGACCTACACGGAATTGGTTTTCTGCCATTTCACCAACAGAACGTACGCGGCGATTACCTAAGTGATCGATATCATCGATCACGCCCTTACCGTTACGAATATCAATTAAGGTTTTAAGTACTTCAACGATATCTTCTTTTGATAGCGCACCTGAACCTTCAATTTCTTCACGGCCAAGGCGGCGGTTAAACTTCATACGACCGACAGTCGATAAGTCATAACGCTCTTCAGTGAAAAACAAGTTTTGGAACAGGTTCTCAGCAGCGTCTTTTGTTGGTGGCTCGCCAGGACGCATCATGCGGTAGATTTCAACCAAGGCATCAAGCTCATCACGTGTAACATCTGCCCTTAGGGTATCTGAAATATACGGGCCACAATCTAATTCGTTACTATAGATAGTCTCAATATCAGTGACTTTTGCCTCACGTAACTTTTCAATCACCTCTTCAGTGATTTCAGTGTTACATTCTAATAACACCTCACCTGTTTCCTGGTCGATGATGTTTTTTGCAAGCGAACGACCTAAAATATAGTCAACAGGTACTTCTAACTCAGTAATACCGGCTTTAGCAATCTGTCTGATATTGCGGCCTGTAATACGGCGACCTTGCTCAACAATGACTTTGCCATCTGCATCTTGAATATCAAAAGCTGCCACTTCACCCCTCAAACGATCTGGTACAAGTGACAATACGATAGTTTCTTCGTTGATACTAAAAGTGTCAGTATCGAAGAACATATCTAACATTTCTTCTGAGGTATAACCTAGTGCACGCAACAAAATAGTAGCAGGCAACTTACGACGACGATCGATACGCACATAACACAAATCTTTAGCATCAAACTCAAAGTCCAGCCATGAGCCACGGTAAGGAATAACACGTGCAGAATAAAGCAACTTACCAGATGAATGCGTTTTACCTTTATCGTGATCGAAGAACACACCAGGGGAACGGTGGAGCTGAGAAACGATGACACGCTCAGTACCATTAATGACAAAGGTACCGTTCTCAGTCATCAACGGGACTTCGCCCATGTAGACTTCCTGCTCTTTAATATCCTTGATTGCTTTAGTGCTTGAATCTTTATCGTAGATAATCAATCTAACGCGAACACGCAAGGTTACAGCATAAGTGACACCACGTAGCTGACACTCAGCCACATCAAACACAGGCTCACCTAATTTGTAACTTACATACTCAAGTGCTGCATTACCTGAGTAGCTAACAATCGGGAATACTGATTTAAATGCCGCATTTAAGCCGACATTATCGCGATCATCATGCTTAACACCCGCCTGGGTAAACTTTCGGTATGAGTCTAGCTGGATGGCTAAAAGATAAGGAACATCCATAACTTGCTGAAACTTTCCGAAATTTTTCCTGATTCGCTTTTTTTCAGTGTATGAATATGTCATCAGTACTCCCTAAACGCGTCTTGATGATCTAGTTAGCTCTTGAATATAGCCAACCTATCGAATATTTACAGTCAAATGACTGTCGGGTAGTTCTAAATAAGCCTTAAAGACTAAGAAAATCGCTCTAACACTTAAAAAGAGGCTCCCTAAAGCCTAACCATTGCGTATAAACGCAAAAAGGCCAGCGAAAAAAATCGCCAGCCCGAGCACAAATCCGCTGTCTTTAGCAGACTGTGAAAGCAGTGCTTTTGCACTGTTCGAAGTTATTTAACTTCAACAGTTGCGCCAGCTTCTTCCAATGCTTTCTTAGCTTCTTCAGCGTCGTCTTTAGATACACCTTCTTTAACAGGAGAAGGTGCACCGTCAACAAGACCTTTTGCTTCTTTAAGGCCAAGACCTGTGATAGCACGAACTGCTTTGATTACGTTGACTTTCTTATCGCCAGCAGAAGCTAGGATTACGTCAAACTCAGTTTGCTCAGCAGCAGCGTCACCACCAGCGTCACCACCTGCAGCAGCAGGAGCAGCAGCAACAGCCGCAGCAGCAGTTACGCCGAACTTTTCTTCCATTGCTTCGATTAGCTCAACGATGTCCATTACAGACATTTCAGCAATCGCGTTTAAGATATCGTCTTTTGAAAGAGCCATATGTGTCTCCAAATATAAATATTACGGTTAATACCTGTCGGTATAAAATTAATTAAGCTTGTGCCTTTTGGTCTTTTACAGCCG
Source organism: Pseudomonadales bacterium (assembly GCA_965225765.1). Classification (GTDB taxonomy): domain Bacteria; phylum Pseudomonadota; class Gammaproteobacteria; order Pseudomonadales; family DT-91; genus CAKMZU01. Next base: position 2,945,815 of record CBDDBO010000002.1, on the reverse strand, counting down.
CTAAGGTGCGTACCAACTTGCCAGGAACTTCGTTCATGGTTCTGACTAGCTTCGCTACAGGTGCTTGCATGACACTCATTAACTGAGAAATCGTTTCATCACGTGTAGGCATTTTAGCTAGTACATCTATTTGGCTAGCATCAAGCAACTGACCACCAACTGCCAACGCGCGTACTTCAAAGGCCTCGACGTCTTTCGCAAAGCCTTTAAAGATTTTCGCAGCAGCGCCAGGATGTTCCATTGAAAAAGCCAATAAAGATGGCCCTTTAAAAGAATCCTGTGCGCACTCGTAATCAGTACCTTCAACGGCACGCTTAGCTAACGTATTACGTACTACACGTACATTAACGCCTGCTTCACGTGCTTGACGACGCAAAGTCGTCATTTCGCTAACGGTGCAACCACGAGAGTCGGCAACCACAAGAGATAAAGCGTCGCTTGCTACAGCATTTACGTCTGCAACAATCGCTTTTTTATCTTCTAAACCAATTGCCATTGGTAGTTCTCCTAAATTGCTTTAGTTTTGTAGCCTAAGCTACAGCATTTATGGCATTAACCGCTAGGGTTGCCATCTGCGCAGGCTTACATTAAGCACCTAAGTGCGCCTACGGTCTTTGATGGAAAGAGTTTACACTCACTCCCCAAAGTCTTTTGTGCCTTTCGGCAATTACTTAAGATCTAAGCTTGATACATCAACAGCAAGACCAGGACCCATAGTGGTCGACAAGGTCACTTTCTTCATATATTGACCTTTTGCTTGCGCAGGCTTTGCTTTGATTAGATCTTGTAAAAGGGCTTGTAAGTTTTGCCTGATCGCGTCTTGATCAAAATTCAACTTACCAATTGCGCCGTGGATGATACCGTTTTTGTCTGTACGGTAACGTACCTGACCAGATTTAGCCGTTTTGACTGCATCAGCCACGTTAGGTGTAACAGTACCAGTCTTAGGGTTAGGCATTAGACCACGTGGACCTAACACTTGACCTAATTGACCCACCACACGCATGGCGTCAGGGCTTGCGATAACAACATCAAAATCCATCATGCCGCCTTTAACCTGCTCAGCTAGGTCTTCCATGCCAACGAATTCAGCGCCAGCTTCTTTAGCCGCATCAGCATTGGCACCCGCTGTGAAGACTGCTACACGAACATCTTTACCAGAACCTGCCGGTAATGAAGTCGCGCCACGTACTTGTTGATCAGATTTCTTAGCATCAACACCAAGATTAACTGACACATCAAGGGTTTCTTCAAATTTTACTGAAGAGACGTCTTTCAGCACACTAACGGCTTCTTCAAGGCTGTATACTTTACCCGCTTCAACTTTTTCACGGATCAGCTTTTGTCTTTTTGATAATTTAGCCATGGATTAACCCTCCACCTCGATACCAGCACTACGCGCAGAACCTGCAATAATCTTTACAGCAGCATCCATATCGTTGGCATTTAAGTCAGGCATTTTAGTGGTAGCGATTTCTTCAAGCTGAGCACGGGTAACCTTGCCCACTTTTTGCGTATTAGGCACACCAGAGCCTTTTTTAATACCGGCTGCTTTTCGAAGTAAAACCGATGCAGGTGGTGTTTTCTTAATAAAGGTGAAACTTCTGTCGCTGTAGACAGAAATCACAACAGGAATCGGTAAGCCATTTTCCATGCCTTGAGTTTCTGCATTAAATGCTTTACAGAATTCCATAATATTAACACCATGCTGGCCCAAAGCTGGACCAACTGGAGGACTTGGATTTGCCTGACCTGCAGGCACCTGAAGCTTAATATAGGCTTCGACTTTCTTCGCCATGATAGACTCCTATGGGTTCAAACGCCTAAAAGGCTCCCCAATGTGACGAGTTAGGTTTTTTCGACTTGGGTGAAATCCAAATCGACCGGTGTGGAACGTCCAAATATTTGAACTGCTACTTGAACTTTGCTTCGCTCGTAATCGACACTCTCAACTGCACCATTAAAGTCATTAAATGGCCCATCGGTGACACGAACAATTTCACCCACTTCAAAGAGGGTTTTAGGCTTAGGCTTATCAGCACCATCTTGCACGCGCTGCAAAATAGCATCTGCTTCACGATCGGTAATGGCCGCAGGCTTATCAGGCTTACCACCAATGAACCCTAAAACACGTGGGGTTTCTTTGACTAAATGCCAGCTATCGTCATTGAGCTCCATTTGAACCAAGACATAGCCTGGAAAAAACTTACGCTCACTCTTTCGCGTTTGGCCACTGCGCATTTCAACCACTTCTTCAGTCGGTACTAATACCTCACCAAAGTGATCCTGCATATTATTGAGCTCAATACGCTCTAGAAGTGACTGCTGAACTTTCTTTTCATAGCCAGAAAACGCATGGACAACATACCAACGCTTAGACATCGCTATACACCTACCCTATTAACTTAGAGATCAAATAGTTCAGGCCAAGATCAAACAGCCAAAGGATAAAAGACATGATCAACACAACCACAATCACAATCAGTGTGGTTTGCGTCGTCTCTTGACGCGTCGGCCAAACAACACGTCTGATTTCTGTGCGCGCGTCTTTTAGCAATAGCCAAAAGCTTTTACCCTGAACAGTGGTAAAAGCAATCACGCCAACCACAGCAGCCAAAGCCAAGAGGGCGATCGCACGAATAAAAACTGAATACTCGCCAGCAAAATAGCTATTAGCATAAATACCAGCAGCGGCAATGATGCCACAAATAATCCACTTCACCGTATCCATTGGTGACGAAGAAGATTCCTGTCCGTTATTGCTCATCTAGTGCTTCACTATGTCAAGGTACTATTGTTAAGGCAAAGTTAGGTATATGGCAGGCCAGGAGGGACTCGAACCCCCAACTTTCGGTTTTGGAGACCGACGCTCTACCAATTGAACTACTGGCCTATACCTAAAAAAAAGAGGCGGCATACTACCTCTTACGCCCAATCATGTCAACAAAACCTATAAATAATAAGCAAATTAATTAACAAGTCAAGCTGGAGCTCAAGAGCGGATTTGAACCGCCGACCTCACCCTTACCAAGGGTGTGCTCTACCAACTGAGCTACTTGAGCGAGGATAATGGAGCGGGTAGCGGGAATCGAACCCGCATCTTCAGCTTGGAAGGCTGAGGTTCTACCATTGTACCATACCCGCAACAACTTTAGGTTTGGTGGTGGGGGGTGGATTCGAACCACCGAAGCTTGCGCGTCAGATTTACAGTCTGATCCCTTTGGCCACTCGGGAACCCCACCTAAGAACAGAGAATGCCTGAAATATGGAGCTGGCGAGAGGAATCGAACCCCCGACCGGCTGATTACAAATCAGCTGCTCTACCTACTGAGCTACGCCAGCACATTCATCTCTGTAAGAGGCTGCGCATTCTAGTGGATCACTTTTAAAAGTGCAACGGCCTTACAGGGTTTTTCTTGTATTTTTAGGAAAATATTTTCGCTTTTAAAGGACTCAAGCAAAGACTGCTCGAAATCTGATCGCCCACCTTGATCAAAGGATAACCAAATAGCTTTCTTTTCTTTTTTCCTGAGCTCAATCTTAGCAGTAAACCCAAGACGCGCAATGTCACTTTTAATTTTTTCTGCCGACTCTTTAACCCTAAAAACACCTAACGATACAGCATTTGTGTACTCACCTTCTGCTACTAAATAACTATCAATTTGACTTTCTTGCAAGAACTGTAAGACAGACAAGGCTTCTTCTTCAGATTCAAAAGGCCCTACATAAACCCAATAGAGCGCTGGCAATAGCAATGTACCTTCGCGCAGATCAGCAACAATTTGACGGTCGGCTAATTGCAACAAGTGCGAGCGCGCCGTAACCACTTCATCATAGGGCCCTAACAGCACACACATTTCAGCGTTTTCATCATAAGACTTTCCAGCCAGTTGTTGTATTTCTAACGCCATGTCTTTCTTTGGCTGAGGCTTCGGCGCCTCCATTTTAGCTAACTGAGACTGAGGTATTTCTGATTTAAGCGTTAGTTTTTTAGCAGCAGGAAAATTCACTATCGATGCCACCTGATGACCAACAGGTGCCGATTTCTCCTTAAAAGAAAACCAAGCAAACAGCGCCATATTAAAAAACACAAGAAATAAAATCACCAACCGCATAAAGACATCCCTACAACTTAGCCCTTTATAGTAAGGTTTTTTTACAAGTTTTGCTGTGTATTCAGTCTAATAAAACAAGGATGAGCCGGGAGCCACCTCAGTATTATAAATGCTAAAGGTCAACTTAAGCATTAAGCGAGGCTTTGCTCTGCCAACCTGCACTGCAACAAGAGACCGCCTCGAAATCATTGCCGCCTAACTGACACCTCACCACTTGTGTAACTGGTTAATTGACCATTATCATGCTCAAGCAATAACCCGCCATTTTTATCGACGCCTCTCCCTACACCAAACTCCATAGCTTCACCCCGTTTCACTACGACAGACTTATCAGCCAGCCAGTCAAAACGCTCCCAGTCTTCTTTAAGCGGAGAAAATCCTTTTTGTTCAAAACGCTCAATTTCACCAATAAGCCCTGTAACAAAAGCTTCGGTTAATGCTGTTCGGTCAATCGATTGTCCTTTTATTTCAGAGAGTGACACCCATGGCTGATCAATACCTTCAACCTCACCTCGCGCCATATTTACATTGATACCAACCCCAATAACCACAGAACAATCACTGGTTGGATCACCGTTCATCTCTAAAAGAATACCCGCTGCTTTTTTATCTCCAATCATCACATCGTTAGGCCACTTCAATCCAACGTGATTGAAGCCCGCCCCCTGCAACACCTTTGCAAGTGCCAGCCCGACTACTAAACTTAACCCATCAATCCGTTCAATCCCTTTATCGAACGACCAGTACATCGACATCATCAGATTTTTACCAAATGCGGTTTGCCAACTCCGTCCTCGACGACCTCTCCCTGCCGTTTGTAACTCAGCCATCACTAAGTCGCCCTTATGCATCAATTCTTTTTTAAAAATACGACGATTTACCTCATCATTAGTTGAATCAATAACAGGCAAAACCCTTGCAGTCGCGCCAGGCAACAACGTATCCAGGCAAGCTTGGACATTTGCCTCATTCAGCAAACTTAAAGGCGTCCGTAATCGGTAGCCTTTTCCTTTTACAGACTCTACTTCCAGCCCAATGTCACCCAACTTCTGTAACTGCTTCCACACAGCTGCTCGACTAACTGCCAGGATGTCACCTATCGCCTCACCAGAATGATATTCGCCATCAGCCAACAACTTAATAAGAGGAAGAGGAATTTTATTCATACTAATGCCTAAAAAAACTTGATGCGAATGTAACAGCTTGCAGCATTTAGAATCAAACCTCTCTTAACAGGCAAATCAGTTCAGCTACCAGTAAAATTTGTATCAGGTCTAGTTTTCGCTTTTAATTAGACGATACGTAAAGTGCAGGTCTATCTTTACGAGTATTTAACCCCTTAAAAAAGGACAACCATGTTTCGATCGTTTTTCTTATCAAAAGAATGGTTTTGGTGGGCCACCCCAGGATTACTCCTCATACTGTCCGTTACCTGGGGAAAAGTGCAAATCGATGTTCAGATCAATGCATGGTTTGGCGACTTTTACAATATGCTTCAGTTTGCACTTGATAGCGATCCATCAAACAATGTTACTCAAGAAGAAATACTCAAAACTTGCTTTACCTTTGCCAAGTGGGCAGGCCTTTATATTGCCATTGCTGTACTGTTAGAATTTTTTACTCGCCATTTTGTCTTCCGCTGGCGATCCGCCATGAACAATTACTACATGAGTAAATGGGACAAACTACGCCACATAGAAGGTGCTGCACAGCGTATTCAAGAAGACACCATGAAATTTGCTGATATCGTTCAAAATCTGGGCATTGCGTTTGTGCGATCAGTCATGACTCTCATTGCCTTCCTGCCGATTTTATTCACACTCAGCAAAGACATAACCGCCGTGTATTATTTCGGAGCACTTGAACACTCTCTCGTATACCTGGCTATTCTTTCTGCCGCCGCAGGTACAGTGCTACTCGCTATTGTTGGAATTAAGCTTCCCGGCTTACAATTTAATAACCAAAAAGTAGAAGCTGCCTATAGGAAAGAATTAGTTTACGGAGAAGACTTTGACGAAAGAGCTGATCCGCCTACTGTTAAACAACTCTTTGCTAATGTGAGAAAGAACTATTTCACCCTCTATCTGCATTATATGTACTTTGATATTGCCAAGTGGTCTTACCTTCAATTCTCGGTGATTATCCCTTACATCTTCTTATCTCCCACCATTGCAGCGGGCGCTATTACACTTGGCCTATTGCAGCGTGTGATCCAGGCCTTTAACAAAGTGGAGTCGTCTTTCCAATTTTTGGTTAATTCCTGGTCAACCATCGTTGAATTAATGTCTATCCATAAACGTTTAAAAAGTTTTGAGCAAGCAATAGACATAAAAGCTTAAGACTAACGACCCGCCAAACAAATTAATGGCAGATTACGCTACGCTAATCTGCCCTATCTTGATCAGATAAAGGCTTTAATTCACCTTTAAACTGATTAATAAATTTCATCAATTTAGGTGCCACCACCATTTGGCAATAGCCATTTGCAGGGTTCTTATTCAAATAATCCTGATGATAAGCTTCGGCCTCGTAATAGCTTTCTAAAGGCTTCACTTCTGTCACGACAGGTCTATCAAACACCTTTGTAGCGTCTAGCTCAGCTAGCACTTTTTTAACAACTTCATGCTGGCCTTCGCCTTGATAAAAGATAACAGAACGATATTGCGACCCAACATCATTCCCTTGCCTATTTAAGGTAGTGGGGTCATGCAAGGCAAAAAACATACTAAGCAAAGATTCGCAACTCACTGTCGAGTCATCAAAGGTGACTTTAACTACCTCTGCATGACCTGTATGACCTTTACATACCGATTCATAATCAGGATTAAGGGTTTCGCCACCTGCATAGCCAGCTTCTGCTTGCTGTACACCTTCAACTAAAGCAAAAGCTGATTGAATGCACCAAAAACATCCACCACCCACAATCAGTGTTTCCATCATTTACTCCAATATGAACTTGCTCACAGCTTAATGTTTCGATTGCGCATAAAAAAGCCAAAACCTATGAGGAATCGGTTTTTGACGAAACCCTAAAGCCTATTAATCTTAAGGATAACTTTCGGTGGCAATGGAGATCAAGGATAGATCTTTTATTGCATTTTGGGATAAGCCCTCACCGCCTACATAAAGAAAAGGATGTCTTATGAAAGTTCTATTAATGAGCGCAGTATTCGTTTGTTCTGTATTTTTAACCGGTTGCGATATCACCTTCAATGGCCATAAGCTTTATGAAGATGGCGAGCCTACAGGCGCTGACATTGTTGAAGTAGGTTCTACTATATTTAACTAGAAACGACAGCTAAACACCACAAAAAGCAGGCTCAATGTCTGCTTTTTTATGTTGATGCAATATGTTTTGCTGCCTGATAACCAAAGGTCATTGCAGGCCCTAAGGTTGCGCCAGGCCCTGGATAAGTCGGCAAAATAGCTGCCGCACAATTGCCGATGGCATATAACCCTTCTATTGGCTTATCATCGCTTTCTCTAAGCACCTGAGCATTGGCATTAATATCCATCCCACCGTGAGTACCAAAATCGCCCGGATCAATACGAATCGCATAGAATGGCCCTTGGTCGATGCTATGTAAGCACGGGTTAGGTGATACCGTTTCATCACCATAATAACGATCATACTCAGTATCACCACGGCCAAAGGTTTCATCTTTACCGTTTTTAGCAAAGGTGTTGAACGCTTCAACAGTGCCGACCAGCCCCTCTGCATCAATACCTAATTTATTGGCTAAAGCATCTAACGTCGGTTCAATCGCCAAAAAGCCATTCTCAAAATAACTTGGCGGGATTTTTTTATCAGGCCGTGTTTGTACATCAAGTAAGGGCCCTACTAGGTAGCTGTCTCTAAAGCGCTTATCAAACACCATATAAGCAGGCGCATTAGGCGTTTCTGCCGAGTGAGATGCGAACAACTCAGTTTGATACGCCATATAATTTTGTGATTCATTAGCAATACGCTTTCCTGCCATGTTCACCACAATAGACCCTGGCAAGGATTTTTCCATAATCGCCAAGCGCGGCGCAGGTTCATCGGGTGCAGAGATGGTTGTACACCACCAAGCACCATCCATCAGACGCGTCTTGGCACCAATATTAAGGGATGCAACCAAGGAATCCCCTGTATTGGTTTTAATGCCGCCACCTGACCAATCGACATTGGTTGGTTTAGGTAAGTATTTATCTCTTAATGCTTGGTTATATTCAAAACCGCCAGAGCCTAACACAACACCTTTACTGGCTTTAATTTTTACGGGCTTGCCATTTTCATCCGCAAGCACACCGATCACACCGCCCGATTCATCTTGAATCAACGCCTTAAGTGAACAGTTTAAGGTTACTGGCACCTGCCTATTTTTAAGTGCCAAAAACATCCGTGCAGTACCTGCCGCGCCGCAAGCTAAACGTCTTGCGCGCTTGGTGTTGTGTTTTTTACGCCAGAAAAATTCGGAGGCATATTTCAGCATCAATTTCGCCATGATACCGACCCAGCCTTTAGCGCGTGTGACCAGCGCATGACCTTCGACTTGCGTAAAACCAATGCGATCAAACAAATACATCATGTGATGGGTTTCTTGAAGCTTAGGCATGTCGTCGCCAAGCTCATCAACATTAATAGGCGCTGGCTCTAAAGACCTGTGACCCGCTTTTGCCCCAGGGTTTTGCATGTAGTAATCAGGGTAGTGGGCAAGGGAGATATACTCGATTTCCTCTGCATGCTGAGTGACAAACTTAAGCATTTCAGGGGCTTTTTCAATGTAGGTATCGATCAGCTCCTTTGGAACCGTACCTGCCTTAATCGTGCTATCCAAATAAGCTTTGGCATCTTCTACAGAGTCACCTGAACTTAGCGCTTTGGCATAGTGGTTATTGGGTATCCAAATACCCCCACCTGACACACCAGAGGTGCCACCAAATTTTGAGGCCTTTTCAATGACTTCTATATTGTCAACGCCCAGTTCTTTTAAACAAAGGGCTGAGGTCATCGCCCCCAGACCAGAGCCTACGACTAAGACGTCGACTTCACGATCGAATGACATGTTAGCGCTCCATTTATCATAAGAAAATGGTGGGTTACGCAGCATAGCTGCTAACCCACCCTACGAAGACTTTTAGATTTTACTTAATATGCTTGCCAGCAATATAACCAAAGGTCATGGCAGGGCCTAAGGTAGAACCAGGGCCTGGGTAGGTAGGTAACAATGCCGCAGTACAGTTACCTGTGGCATATAAGCCTTTAATCGGCTCACCATTTGTCGACAGTACTTGTGCGTTAGTATTAACGACCATACCACCGCCTGTACCGAAGTCACCTGGATTCGAGCGAATCGCATAAAATGGTGGCTTTTTAATTTCTGCCAAACAAGGGTTAGGCTGACCTAAATCTTTACCGTAGTAACGATCATAGGCCGCATCGCCGCGCTCAAAGTCTTTATCTTTACCTTCGCGTGCATAGCCATTAAAGGTTTCAATGGTTGCTTGCAGCTGTTTAGCGTCGATACCTGCTTTTTCTGCAAGCTCTTCAACCGTATCGCCCATCACCAAAAATTCAGGCGTAAAGAAACGCTTTGGCAATACTTTATCAGGGCGCTGATTGTACTTCATCAAAGGGCCAACCATATTTTCAATACGATACGTGCGATCGAAGATCATCCAAGCAGGGTCGTTAGGGGTTGCTTCACTGTGCGTTCTAAATAAGTCATGCTGAAACGCCATGTAGTTTTCCGACTCATTCGCAAAGCGCTTACCTGCATTATTCACAACAATAGAACCAGGCAGAGATTTCTCAATGACCGACAAGCGTGGTGTTTCTTCTTTTGGCACCTGCCAGCTCGTCACCCACCAGGCATGATCCATTTTGCCCAACTGAGCACCAATGGCCTTCGCAGCTTGAATACCGTCACCTGTATTCGTTTTAACGCCTGCTGAGAATACAGCACTAGAGGGTTTAGGTAAGGTAGCATCACGCATAGCTTCGTTATGCTCAAAGCCGCCACAAGCTAAAATAACTGCTTTATTAGCTTGAACACGAAGCGTTTTCCCACCTTGTTCAATTTCAGCACCTACAACTGCTCCTGAATCATCCGTAATTAATTGTTTAAGCGAGGTGTTAATTTCAACAGGGATACCGCGGTCTTCAACAGACCACATCAAGCGGCCTATGCCGGCTGCACCACAGGTCAAACGTCTTGCGCGCTTCACCTTATGTTTACGCCACCCAAAATCTAGAAAGTGAGTCAACATCATTTTCAGAATATGAATCGGGGCTTTTTTTGACCCTACCACAAAGTCATGCGCCTCACGCTGGGTAACAGGTACAGGGCCTGCGTACATCATTTGATGGCTTTCGCGCATATCACGCCAGACCTTCACTTTACTACGCGACATAGGCTTGGGTTCTAACGAGCGGTGTCCTTCTCTCGCGCCATCGTTCTTTGCATAGTAATCTGGATACATCTTTAACGAGATATACTCAACGCGGCTATTGTCAGCTAAAAATTTCAGCATTTCAGGGCCACGCTCTAAATAGGCATCGATCAAGTCGTCTGAAACTTCCTCAGCTGAAATAGTCGTTCTAAGATAGGTTTTTGCATCAGCAACAGAATCTTTTGAACCTGCTGCTTTTGCATAATGGTTATTTGGAATCCAAATACCGCCACCAGAGGTAGCTGACGTACCGCCAATTTTATCGGCTTTTTCAATGACTAGAACCTTACCGCCTTGATGATCATGGGCAGTAATTGCTGCAGTTAAGGCACCATTACCCGAACCTACAACCAAGGTATCGACAACTCGGTCGTACTGCTGAGACATGCGCGTCTCCCTCTTTAACTCTTATTCTTATGAAGGCGTAAATGCTACGCGCAGCCACTTTACCAGCTTTGAATAAAATATTGAAATAGAAGGTCACAGTTCGACGCTATCAACGTCTTTAGGGTAAGCTTCAGTCTCTCTTAAACCAAAAGACTTAAAAATCAAACTTAACAGACTTATCGCTACGTAATATCAAACTTTGAACCATCTCATGTATATACCCTATTCACATTTACCCTTTATTAGGGCGCTGCCATGATTATCAGGTTTGTCAGAATCGGTAAAACCCTGTAATAACAGGCTTTTGGAAATGAATGCCCAACCAAAGATTATCAACGCGTAATAGCCTATCGGTTAAAAAGCCGATATCAAAAAACACAGGCATTGCATTGTCTTCATCATGGTTGTAATGAATAGGCCTGTAATAAGGATCATAAAAGACCTCTGCCATGACTTTGAAGTTTTCATGCACATTCGCATCCACTGCAAAATAAAGTCTTGGCATCAGCTTTTCATCGGGGTAATGGGTGAAGCTTGCACCTAATGTATAGTTAACATCCTGCCCAGTAGGAGCGAGCGTATAAGCGGCGAACCACTCACTCCAGAATTGGCTGTTATCATCCTGAAAATACCCATCTCTATAACGGCTACCTACTTGAACCCATTCGGAAGCCGGAACCCAACGCTCTTTTTCAACAACGGACTGGGTTGACTCATCGTAATAGCCATGCTCTTTTTGGCTATAAGTTTCAAATCGATACTTATCGGGTTGAGAACCTGTATGTAAATGTGCACCCACTGCAAGGCTATGCTTCCCATATTCCATTCGTTCGTCAAAGACTTGATATTTCCCTCTGACATTGAAATCACCTAAGAAATAACGATACCAAGCCGTGGTTAAATGAAAATCTTCAGTGACACCGTACCCCCAAGATAAAAAACTGAAATATAGTTCCCCTTTAGACAAAACATGGCCTGTCGGATCAAACCAAATATTAATTAACTCATCAGCAGGTTTTACCGTTTGATTCTTGGGTTTTGATGAGGCTATAACAGATGATTTTTCACGTTTGTAATGAATGCTCTTAATTTTTTTCCGGGGCACAGTCAGCTCGCCAAAAGGCGTTTTCACAACAACAAAACCTGAACGCTGCTCAGTGATCACACCTTGAATAACCTCTGAAGATTGAAGGGTAATCACAGCTTTCGGCAAAGGCTCCACAGCCTTTATTGACACAGAAATAATCAATAGGACATAAACAAACAGGCGAACAAAAAAACAACACAGAGACATGAAGCACCATCCTTGGCAATAGTATTCTCTTAAGTATTAGCCTGAAGGTGCTTCTCAGCAAGAAAGAAGAAAATAGAAAAGTAAACGGTGGAACAGATATCCACCGCAGAAAGAAGCAAATTAAAACGGATTTCGTTTAATCATGGTTTCGTTACGATCTGGCCCTGTTGAGATAATATCAACAGGCACACCCACCAACTTTTCTACATAAGCAATATAGTCTAATGCAGCCTGAGGTAAGGCCTCGAAAGACGTCGCACCAAATGTGGTTTCTGACCAACCAGGCAATTCTTCATAAACAGGTTTGACTTGATCGAACAGTGATACATCGACGTGCTTTATCACAGAACCATCGGCTAATTCATAGCCTGTACAAACTTTAATGGTTTCTAGACCATCCAACACATCTAGCTTGGTCAGGCATATGCCCGATACACTATTGACTTGCACAGCATGCTTAAGCGCAATCGCATCCAGCCAACCACAACGACGTTGACGGCCTGTTGTTGCACCAAACTCATGACCTTTTTCACCCAGGTGGACACCAATATCGCAATCAAGCTCAGTTGGAAACGGGCCTGATCCTACGCGCGTGGTATAAGCCTTGGTGATACCTAAAACATAATCAAGATATAATGGTCCCACGCCAGTACCTGAAGCTGCGCCGCCTGCTGTCGTATTTGAAGAGGTCACAAAGGGATAGGTACCCAAGTCGATATCTAATAAGGTGCCTTGCGCGCCTTCAAATAAGATATTTTCGCCAGCTTCTCTTGCTGCGTGTAACACAGCTGTGACATCCGCCATCAAAGGCTCAACAATAGGCTTAATCGCCAAGGTTGCCTTTAACGTCTCGTCTACCGACTCTGGTTTTTCGCCGTAATAGTTTTCCAGCATAAAATTGTGATGCTTATAAAGCTCTGTCACTTTTTCTTTAAATAGGGCTTCATCCAATAAATCGCCCAATCGAATACCACGGCGTGATACTTTATCCTCGTAAGCAGGGCCAATACCTCGACCTGTCGTGCCGATTTTATCAGCGCCTTTTGCTTTCTCACGCGCCTGATCAAGCGCAATATGAACAGGTAAAATCAGAGGACAAGAAGGGCTGATACGCAAACGCTCTTTTACAGGTACACCTTGCGCTTCAAGCTTGTTAACTTCAGTCATTAGTGCATCTAACGACAACACCACGCCATTACCAATTAAACAAGTGACGCCCTCTCTTAAAATGCCTGAAGGAATCAAGTGAAGAACAGTCTTCTCGCCATCAATCACCAAGGTATGACCCGCGTTGTGGCCGCCTTGATAACGGGTTACATACTTGGCATCTTCCATCAGCAGGTCAACAATCTTCCCTTTGCCTTCATCACCCCATTGCGTGCCTAAAACTACAACACTCTTACCCATGTTTTATATCTCTTGATCTATTTGTCTACTGCTGAAAGTTGCCAAGTGCCATTGGCGTTAACAATTGCCTGTTGGCAAATAAAGCTCGCTTGCTTCTCATTAAGCTCATGCACGACACGTTTTCCTTCTGCTCGAAGGCTTGCTATTAGTGCCGCCAATTCATCATCGAGTTGATCAATGGGTGGCGCAAGCACCACCTCATCAGCGCGTTGCTGTGCAATAGTTGCAATAAGCGTACTGACGTTAATACTGAAGCCTGTAGCAGGGCGATCGCGCCCAAACAATCTGCCAATACCGTCATAACGACCACCATTGGCAACTGCATGCCCTTCACCATCTAAATAAGCTGCAAAGACCAAGCCTGTGTGGTATTGATAGCCACGAAGCTCTGCGAGATCAATCATTAAGATCACATCAGGGTGAAGCACTTTGACCTGCTCGACGACTTTGCTCAGGTAGTCAATCGCATTGAGCACAGATGCCGGTGCTGCTTTAAATAACTCACGCGCTTTTGTAAGGATTGATTCGTCACCCGACAGATGCAATAAACCACAGAGCATGTCAGAGGCGGCAGACTGCCCACATTGATTTAGGGCTTTATCGACATCTGCGGCGCATTTTCTATCAAAGGCGTCAAACAGGGCTTTTTCGGCCTCATCGGAGAGCGCTAACGCATTGAGCAATGCCTGATAGATACCCACATGTCCAATATCTAAGTAAAGATGATTGACGTCTGCTTGCTCGATGGACTGCAACATTAAGTGAATGACTTCAACATCGCTATTCACCGTACTGTCACCATAAAGCTCTGCCCCCATCATAATAGGTGTGCGCGAGGCCATGGCATGCTTAGGCTTGCTGTGCACAACAGGCCCACTATAACAAAGTCTTGAAGGCCCTTCTTTTGCCCAGCTATGTGCATCGATACGCGCCACTTGAGGCGTAATATCCGCACGTATAGCCAAGGTTCGGCCTGACAACTGATCAATGACTTTAAAACTCAAGAGATCAACATCTTGGCCAATACCTGCTAATAAAGATTCTTGGTATTCCATCAAAGGCGGAATAACCAACTCATAGCCCCACGCATGATAAAGATTCAACAGTGTCTTTTCGTACTGTTTGATCAGCCAGGCTTCTTTGGGCAGAATCTCTTCAACCCCTTTAGGTAATAGCCAACGATTTTTTGTGTTCATCTCAATCTCAATGATCAAGGGTGAAAGTTAACAGCCTGCCTAAAGGAGGCTATCCGAAAACCCACTGTTCGGCCCAAATTTCCCATAATCGGCCAGAATTCTCATAGAATTTCTTTAAATAGGCTGGCTATCCGCAGAAATTTTCTAACAATTCTAACTCAATGCTAGAAACCTTATGCTCGAACGCAATTCTCAAACAGCCTCCTAAATCTAATCGGCAGAGAAGAATACAGACGTCACAGACGCAAAAAAGCCGGACATCATCCGGCTTGCGTGATTATACCTATTTAGACGTTTCGATTCGAGTCTTACTTCCCTTTTTTACCATTCAGGTAACGGAAGAACTCATTGTCAGGCTTTACAATCAAAAAGTCAGACTTATCGCTGAAACTTTCCTCGTAAGCCTTCAAGCTGCGCCAAAAAGCATAGAACTCTGGATTTTGCTGATAGGCTTTCGCATAAATTTCAGCAGCTTCCGCATCACCCTTACCTTTGACAATCTCTGCATCTCGGTAAGCTTCTGATTCAATGATGATTTTCTCTCTGTCGGCTGCTGCGCGAATACCTTCCGCCATCTCGCGACCACGCGATCTATGCTCACGCGCTTCTCGCTCACGCTCAGTATTCATTCGATCAAATACGGACTGCCTGACATCTTTAGGTAAATCAACTTGCTTCACACGAATGTCCAGTACTTCAATACCAAACTCATCTTGAGCGACCTTGTTGATTTTAACCGTCAAAGACTCCATCAACTCATCACGCTTGCCTGAAACCACTTCATGCATATCCAAGGCACCGAACGAATTACGAAGTCCCGCGTTAATGCGTTGAGAAAGCAATGCATTGGCCTGCATCTCATCACCATTGGTCGCAGTATAGAACTTCTGCACATCAGATATACGCCACTTCGCATATGAATCAACAATCAATGACTTTTTTTCAATCGTCAAATAACGCTCAGGGCTCGCATTCAAAGTTTGTAATCGAGCATCAAACTTGCGAATTTTATTCACGAAAGGAATCTTTACGTGAAGACCAGGCGGGACATCAGACTGCACCACCTCACCAAACTTGAGTTTTACTGCACGCTCAGTTTCTTTCACGATATAAAGACTACTACCCGCAACCAGCAAACCGATCAAGAGCAGTACAATAGCTACAGCACCTTTTCCCTGCATTATCTTGACTCCCTGGTTGTTGAACGAATAGAGCTTCTAGAAGATTGTACTGGTTTCGAACGCGTCACAGGCATCTCAGAGAAATTCACGCTGCTTGGCACTGATTTTTCCAACCCCTTTCCGCCTAACATTTTATCTAAGGGAAGATACATCAAACTGCCGCTATCTGTATCCATCATGACCTTTGACACACTGCTGTAAATGCGCTGCATAGAGTCCAAATACAGTCTTTCGCGGGTTACCTCAGGCGACTTCTTGTACTCCGAAGATAATGCAACAAAACGCTGCGTTTCGCCGGTCGCCTCTGCAATTACCTGCCCTGCATAAGCGTTAGCTTCTTCCATTTGACGCATGGCAATACCGCGTGCTTCAGGAATTAAGCCATTACGGTAGGTTTCTGCCTGATTCTTTAACCTGGACTCATCTTCTTTTGCACGAATAACATCGTCGAACGCCGCTTGAACCTGCTCAGGCGGCTGTGCATCATCGATGTTGACTTTGGCGATCAAAATACCAGCGCCATAGTTATCTAGATAGGTTTGCAAACGTTCCTGCACTTCAATCGCGATACTGGTTCTACCTTCTGTCAGTACCTGGTGCATCTCCTCGCCGCCTACCGCATGGCGCAATGCACTTTCTGCTGCATGCTTTAAAGACAGTTGCGGATCTCTCACATTCAACTCAAAATCTTTAGGGTTTTTGACGGTCCACTGCACCGACATGGCAATCTGAACGATATTATCATCTTCAGTTAGCATCATACCCTGCCAAGTTGTCGACCTTACTCGCGTCACATTGACTTTAGACACATCATCGACCAGTGGAAAATTCCAGTTCAAACCTGGATTCACCGTCTCATTATACTTACCAAACCGCAGGACGACGCCCTTCTCCTGTTGGTCTATTTGATAGATACCTAAAAGACCGTAGGCAATGGCCAGCACAACCAAGCCCACCACAAGCATTTTGCCACTAAACGGTGGCAAATCTGACGAACTACTATTGCCGCCATTACCTTTACCGCCAGCACCGAATTTCTGCTTGAATTTTTTGAACGCTTCATCCAAATCCGGCGGCCCCTGGTCACCGCTATTCCATGGATCTTTGTCTTTGTTACCTCCGGGCTCATTCCAAGCCATCGGCATCTCCTCTTAAACTATTCATACAATCTAAGGCCCTTAACACTGACCTTTTACGAGGCTTATCATCAACCAAGCTCAATTATCGGGCTAAGTCGAAACGACCATTATCAACAACAAAGCGCTGCCAATCAATCTTTAAACGCCTTTCAAGCCGAGGTATTTCATTTTTATTGATGCGAACATCTAAACAGGCGTTGCCTTTTGTATCAAAGATCTCACCTATAATGGACTCACTGGCATATAAAGCGCTGCGTAATTCACCCTCTGCAGGCGGAAGTAGCAACTGCCCTACCCAAACACCGGCTGAAAGCTTATCAACCAATGCATCAAATAATAGTGAAAATCCTTGTTGATCTTTGGCCGACACCCACACAGTATCAGGTTGAAATTCATCCCCTGGCTGACGCCTCGGCTCAACCTGCTCTAACAGATCTATCTTGTTATAGACTAATAATTGCTGTTTTGCATCTGCACCGATCTCTTTTAGCACTTCATTCACTTGATCAATATGGCTTAACCTTTCATCTGAAGACGCATCCACAACATGCACCAACAAGTCAGCCTGCACCGTCTCTTCTAACGTTGCCTTAAAGGCATCAACAAGTTTATGGGGCAAATTGCGAATAAAGCCCACTGTATCGGCCAATACGATAGGGCCAAAACCAGGCACATTAATTCGACGAAGCGTCGGATCCAAGGTAGCAAACAGCTGGTCTGCCGCATAGACTTCCGACTGGGTTAACTGATTAAATAAAGTAGACTTACCTGCATTGGTATAACCTACCACGGCAATTGTTGGTATTTCAGCTTTTTCACGTCCGCGCCTACCTTGCTCACGTTGTTTTTTTACCCTCTCAAGGCGCTTCTCTATGCTTTTAATACGTATTCGGATGAGTCGCCTATCGGTTTCGAGCTGGGTTTCACCTGGCCCTCTCAGACCAATCCCGCCTTTTTGCCGCTCTAAATGCGTCCAACCTCGTACCAATCGCGTTGAGACATATTGAAGTTGCGCAAGCTCTACCTGCAACTTACCTTCATGTGTACGGGCGCGCTGGGCAAAAATATCCAGAATCAAACCAGTACGATCAATGACCCTGCGCTCAACGGTTTTTTCAATATTTCGCTGCTGACTAGGCGACAAAGTCGCATTAAAAAGTAAAACATCGGCTTCAAAACCCAGCACAAGGGAGGCGATTTCTTGAAGCTTACCTTCACCGACAAAAGCTTTCGGCGAAGGAGCTTTAAGAGGCACAACAACTAAATCGCAGATCGCAAGGCCCGCAGACTCACAGAGCTGAACAAATTCTTCAGCATCTTCATGAACTGAATCAGATACACCTGAATCAATATGTATCAGTACCGCTTTTTCACCGCCTTCAGCGCGCTCAAAAAACACCCATTACCTCTCTTGAGCTGGCAATATATTTATTGCCGTTGACAAATAAAAAAACTAACACGCAAGTTTAGCCTTACCTATCAATAGGCCGCCGCATATAAAGAACACCATCACAGAGGCATTGTACGCCAACAAGGCTAAAAGCAAAGCAATTAAAAGTATAAATAATTGAAGCTAAGCCGACTCATTCGAGCCGGCTGAGAGGACTGCCCAGGAACTGCGCTCAAGGATAAATTTCAAAAGCATGAGTAAATTCTTTGGGAAATTTCTGCAAATAGTCAGCCTATTTTAAGAAATTTGGCGAAGAAGTTAGCCACTTGTCTGGAATTTACCCGACCACTTAATCTATCATAACTCTATATGACTGTTTATTGATAAAGCGTAGTGGTCAGGTTTAGGCCGAACAGTCCCCCTCGGACAGACGCCTAGGCATTCGATCACGGCAGAGGGTGATTACTCCTCTTCTAGGGCGGTCATTTCAGGGGCTGGCATTCTGATAGGTCGGGAAGGGACAACTGTTGAGATTGCATGCTTATACACCATTTGACTAACAGTGTTTTTCAACAATACAACAAATTGATCAAACGACTCTATTTGGCCTTGCAGCTTTATGCCATTAACCAGATAAATAGATACAGGTACTCGCTCTTTACGAAGCACGTTTAGGTAAGGGTCTTGTAAGGATTGCCCCTTTGACATCGTTGTTCTCCTTATTTTGCCTGATCGGCGTTAAATAAAGCTTCGCTAACAAATTATTATAGGGCGTTTAACGAGATAAACGTTCACCAAAATGATTTAGTATCAAGCTAGAAGCTTCTTTTTCACTATTATCGAGTTGTCTATGTTTATCCATTGAACAGCCATTTGCATCAGTATAGATCCAATTTACATTCTGCCAACTTTTCAGCCAGGTAAATTGCCTTTTTGCCAGTTGACGGGTTGCAGCAAGCGCTTTTTCCCGCATGTCATCATAGCTAAAGGCTCCATCTAGATGCATCCACATCTGGCGATAGCCAACCGTTCGCATAGAAGGCAAAGATAAATCCAAATCACCACGATTTCGTAGTCGACTAACTTCACCCTCGAAGCCGTTTGACAACATTAAATCAAATCGTTCAGCAATTTTTTGATGTAATTGTGCTCGATCAGTATAAGAAGGCACAATTTGACATACGTCATAAGGGAAAACATGTGCCTGTTTTGTCTCTAATTCCCTGTGCTCAGTCATCGTTTTGCCGGATAAGCGAAAGACCTCAAGCGCCCTTTGTAACCGCTGCGGGTCATTTGGATTAATTCTTTCAGCAGACGCTGGATCAACCTCACGCAATAAAGCATGCACTTTATCCCACCCCTGCGTTTCTCCAATAGCTGTAATGTCAGCGCGAACCTTAGGGTCCGCTTCCGGCAACCGACTCATTCCATTCAACAAACATCGAAAGTACATCATGGTGCCACCGGTTAGAATTGGCAACCTAGCTCTGGCCGTAATAGCCTTCATCAATCTATTAGCGTCAGCACAAAATTCAGAAACTGAATAGATATCGGCAGGATCACAAACATCGATTAAATGATGCGAGCACTGCGCTCTTTCTTCTAAAGTGGGCTTAGCTGTGCCAATGTCCATTTCACGATAAACTAGCGCCGAATCCACACTGATAATTTCACCATTAAAGGCTTTGGCTAATCGTATTGCCAAGTCTGTTTTACCGGAAGCTGTAGGCCCCATCACAAAAATGGCAGGCGGCAAGCCTTCGGGACCTGATTGTTGAGACATCGAACTACCTTCCACGAAGAAATAAACTATCTAACTCTTTTAATGAGAGCTGCGTCCAGGTCGGACGGCCATGATTGCATTGACCGCTTCGCTCCGTGTTTTCCATATCTCTTAATAAAGCATTCATCTCTGGCAAGGTTAACTGCCTATTTGCCCTAACGGCACCATGGCAGGCCATCGTGGATAAAATCTCATTAATTGCCAATTCAATGCGACTGCTCATTCCGTGCTTGCTAAAATCAGCCAACACATCTCTGATTAAGGTTTTGATATTTGACTGACTTAACATCGTTGGCACTTCTCTAACCACCAAGCTTTCAATACCCGCAGGCTCAACACGAAAGCCAAGACGGGTAAAAACATCAGCGCACTCAACAGCCAGCTCACACTCCTTTTCACTAACAGACAAACTCAATGGCACAAGCAGTGGCTGAGAACGCACCGTTCGATCAACCCAGGCGACTTTCATGCGTTCGTAAACGATGCGCTCATGTGCAGCATGCATATCCACCACAATTAGCCCTTCTGACGCCTGAGAGAGAATATAAATGCCATGTAATTGAGCGACAGCAAAGCCTAGAGGTGGCATCTGTTCACTTTCAGTCTTTACCTCTTGCACTGAAAACTCAGCCATCTGAGACAACCCTGATTGCGTTTGCCTAATATCACTCAGCGATGGCGCGGCAGGCGCCAATGCACTCACAGAAAAAGCCGATTCTGGCACCTGAAATTGCATGGCATTTTGCTGAGGAGGCACATCAGAGACTGCCGCAACAGAGGGTGCATTCACAATAGCTGTTTGGCCTTCACTACTAAGTGCTTGAGATGACGTTAGTTGTGCCGGAGCCGACTCGCCAGGCCTCACATCTGCCAAGGCACGATGAATTGTTCTAAATAAAAAGCCATGTACAGCCCTGCCATCTCGGAAACGTACTTCATGCTTAGTTGGGTGGACATTCACATCGACGTCTTCAGGGTCAATCGTTAAATACAAAACAAACGCAGAAAAGCGACCTTGATACATCACATCGCTATAAGCCTGTTTAATTGCATGCGCGACAACTTTGTCTTTAATGACGCGACCATTCACAAAGAAATACTGCAAATCGCTTTGACTGCGAGAAAAAGTCGGAAGACCAACCCAACCTGTTAGAGACAATGAACCTGCTTCAGATTCTATAAACACTGATTGATTAATAAATTCAGGGCCTAAAATTTTGGCAATGCGCTTTTCTTTTTCAACCTGAGACTGACAATGCTTTAGCTGATGAAGCACCTTGCCGTTATGCTGAAGACTTAACGCCACATCAAAGCGGCTTAAGGCCTGACGCTTGAAGACTTCCTGCACATGATTGAGTTCAGTTTTTTCCTTTCGCAAGAATTTTCGTCTCGCTGGCGTATTAAAAAACAAATCGCGCATTTCAAGGCTCGTGCCTTGTGGGTGCGGCGCAGGCGCGATTTCTGCCGACATATCTCGGCCGTAGCTCTCAACTTGCCAGCCTTCTGAAGGCTCAGACGAAATATTTGACGTCAGTTTCAATTTTGAGACCGAAGCAATACTCGCCAGCGCCTCCCCTCGAAAACCCAAGGTATCAACGGACTCCAAGTCATCTAACGTTTTAATCTTACTCGTTGCATGTCGACTTAAGGCCAAACAAAGCTCATCTTTTGGGACGCCGCAGCCGTTATCCCTGACCTTTATAAGCTTTACACCTCCCTCTTCCAGTGAAATATCGATCTGACTGGCATCCGCATCGAGTGCATTTTCAAGGAGCTCTTTTAATACAGACGCAGGACGCTCAACGACTTCACCCGCGGCTATCTGATTCGCAAGCCTTGGATTCAGTATTTCTATGGTGCGCATAGATAATTACAACTTAGGGGTTAACGGGTATTTGCAGGGTTTGCCCAATAGCCAACGATTTATCCGTGAGGCTATTAAAATCCATCAGGTTTGTGATAGGGACATTATAACGCAGGGCAATTTGCGATAAGGTATCCCCACGCTCGACAACGTAAATCACCGCGCGATTATGCCTGAATGTCGCTGCAATGTATGTATCCTCAGGGGCTTTTTCTCGAAAGTAGGCATCCACTCCAGTAAAAATAGCGTTTGATAGCTTTTGTTGAAACTTACTAGAGGACAGATTCCTAGCTTCTTTGGGGTTTGACATAAACCCTGTTTCAATCAATATAGAGGGGATATCCAACGTTTTAAGCACCGCAAAACCTGCTTTTTCAATACGGTTTCCATGAAGTTTAGTGACCTTTCCTAATTGCTTTAAGACTTGCTCTGCAACCTCGACACTGGACTCCATTTTATACGTCATGGATAAATCGACCAGCACAGACGACAACAAATCATCTTTATCATCAAGACGAACGCCACCAATCAAATCAGCATTGTTCTCTCTTTCAGCTAAAAATTTTGCACTGGTTGAGGTAGCCCCTTGAGAGGATAACGTATAAACACTCGCTCCCTGCGCCTTTTTATGGGTAAAGGAATCTGCATGAATGGAAATAAACATATCGGCGTTTTTCGCTTTAGCGATTTCTCGCCGCTTCGCTAAAGGAATGAAATAATCGCCCTCTCTAACCATCACGGCCTTATAGCCTTTACGCTCATTGAAAAGGTTGGCGACACGCGTGGAGATTTGATAAACCACCTTTTTCTCATGCATTTTATTCACACCAATGGCGCCTGGATCTTCGCCGCCGTGACCCGCATCAATGGCGATAATCAAATCACGCTTAATTTTTACGCGATTCTCAATGGACTCTACAGGCTCCTCAACCTTCGCAGTCACTGCCGAGACTTGATGATCTAGATCAATCACAAGCCTTGAAATATTTTGCTCATTTTTGGGTAAGAGAAAGCTTTTGGCTTTCACTGCTTTATTCAGATCGAACACCACACGAAGGGAGTTTTTTTGCCTTTTTGCTGCACGTATCGTGGCAATAGGTGAGCCTCCCAGATCGACCGCATCTGTCGATGTACGAAGCGTTGCCTCCTCAATATCAACAACCAAACGCCTGGGGTTATCCAGCTGAAATAATTTATGATCAGCGGCTTTAGTCATATCAAACACAATGCGTGTGCCAGCATTTTTGGTCGACAAACGGATGGACTGTATATCTGATGCCGCCTGAGAAATAGGGATTGACAAGAGGCTCAAGCTCAAACAGGCAAAACAAACAAAGACCAAGACTTTGTGGATGTGTTGACCTATGAATGTTTCGCGCCTCATAACTCTAATCGCATTAATCATGACAAAAAGTTGACTATAAGCTTAGCTTATTCCATCGCGTGATAAAGTGAAATAGCCTTTGCCGTATGAAAGTCTACGGAGATGTCTCTTACTGCCTGTTTAACAGACAGTTTGATTTCAATATCAGGCGTAGGCAAGAGCCCTTGTGCTTTTTCTGCCCATTCCACGAGCCACAAAGCAGGCGTGGTCAAATAATCTCTGATGCCTAGATATTCCAGCTCCTCCGGTTCTTCCAGACGATAGAGATCAAAGTGCAACACAGGCCAACGGGCCTTATATTCTTCAAGTAAGGTATAAGTCGGGCTTTTAATCGCACCATTTATACCAAGACGTCGAATCAAGCCTCGACTGAACGTGGTTTTACCTGCACCGAGCTGACCATGCAAGAAAATCACTAACGGCTCTTGTAGATGTTCTGAGAACGATTCCGCAAACGTAATCAATGCGGCTTCATCAAGCCCTTTACATATTAACTGCTTCACGTGTTCATTAACTCTCTGATCATAGTCGGCATCTGCGAAGGCCTTAGTCCAATTGCACCTTGCCTTTCAACTAGCTTATCCCCTGCAACGGCGTGAAGTTGGGTGCCTAGCTGTGCAGCCTGCAAGACTGACACACCCGATGCAATAAGCCCTGCAATTACCCCTGTTAAGACATCCCCCATCCCAGCTACCGCCATCCCTGGGTTACCTGCATCGCACAAATAAGTCTGATGATGAGACCCTACCAAGGTACCGCAGCCTTTTAATACGACAGCAGCTTTATATTTATCGGTTAACGCGTTTGCTGCATCAAATCGGTTACGTTGGACATCTTTGGCTGAATCCTGATGTAGCAGTCTAGCTGCCTCTTTAGGGTGTGGTGTTAACACCCAATTATCCCGTACAAAAGGCGTTTCAATACCTGCCATCAAATTAAGCGCTGAGGCATCGACAACCGCAGGCACATCTGATTCATATACTTTATAGAGCAAACTCGATGCCCATTCATCCTCACCTAGCCCAGGCCCAATGCCAATCACACTGGCTTTTGCAAGTGCTTGCGATATCTCATCATCAGTCACAGCCGTCAGAACCTCAGGAAGGCGTGCATTAAGCGCCTGTTGATGAGAGGCTTTAGTCACGACAGTCACTAAGCCGCAACCAGCATTCAAAGCAGCTTCAGCAGCTAAGAGCACGGCACCTGCCATAGTATGATTACCACCTATCAACACGCAATGCCCATAGGTGCCTTTATGACTATTACGCTTGCGCATCGGTAAGTGCCATTTCAACTGCTCAAGCGCCATTACTTCAACAGGCTGCTTTAACGCATGAACGGCCAATTGATAACGCTTTTTCTCTTCATCATCACGCGATTGCAAATCATAAAAATAACGTACTCCTGCATGATCAGGGCCATCTGCAGTATAAAGCCCGCGCTTTCGGACAATAAAGCTAATCGTTTTGGATGCAATGATAGCTGTGTCATGCACAACACCCGTATCTGCACAAAGTCCAGAAGGTACATCTGCCGCCAGCACTGTATTATCAGCACGATTAACTGCTTTTATCAGTAGCGTTGCTTCATTTGATAAGGGACGATTAAAACCTGTCCCAAGCAGTGCGTCGATAACCAAGGTATTCTCGAAAGATTCATTACCCGAAAAAACGCTGAAGGCCACACCCTTTTCTTGAGCAAGCTCTAGGGCTTGGGTTCCCTCCGGCGTTCTCATCTCTAAAGGCTTTAAAGAAACAACCTGTACGTCAAAGCCTGCTGCTTTGGCAAGTGCCGCCACTAACAAACCATCCCCACCATTATTACCAGACCCTACAATCACAACCACAGGCTTTTGAAATTCATCCTGTAAATCGGTTACCAAATCAAATATGCGATCCGCAGCTCGCTGCATGAGCGCAAAGCCTGATATACCACCTCCAATGATCGCTGCATCGCATTGTCTACTGTCTTCAGCGGTATATAATTGCATGCTTTAGCCTTTTCGCTTATTTAACTTTAACCAACTCATGCCCCATTCACTACGAACGATCAAAACCCAGTTACGCGCCTGGGCAAAAGACGCCGGCTTCCAGCAAGTGGGGATCACTGACTGTAATCTTGCCGACTATAAAGGCTATTTTGAACAATGGCTAGCCTCAGACCACCACGGCACTATGGAATACATGGCTCGCAATATCGACAAAAGACTGAACCCGGAGAAATTAGTCGAAGGGACATTGCGCGTCATCAGTTTTCGTATGGATTATTTGCCCGAGCATGAAAAAGCCAAGATGCCTGAGATTTTAGCCAGTTCGAACAACGCCTACATTTCACGTTATGCCTTAGGCCGAGATTACCACAAACTGCTTCGAAAAAAGCTCGCGGCTATTGCCAAGCAATTAGAACAAGCTACAGAAAAGTTGCTTGATCAGCGGCCTTTTGTCGACAGCGCCCCTGTGCTTGAACGTGCCTTTGCTGAAAAAGCAGGATTAGGCTGGATTGGCAAAAACACCATGCTCATTAACAAACAAGCAGGCTCTTATTTCTTTTTAGGTGAAATACTAACGTCTTTACCCTTAGAAATTGACGACACGCCTTCACCCTTACACTGCGGCAGCTGCACCGCCTGCCTAATTAGCTGTCCGACAGATGCCTTTAAAGGCCCTCATCAATTAGATGCAAAAAAGTGTATCTCCTATCTTACGATTGAACACAAAGGGCCTATTCCTGTTGAGCTACGCGAGAAAATGGGCAATCGTATCTACGGCTGCGATGACTGTCAGATTGTCTGCCCATGGAATAAATTTAGCGAACCCTCACAAGAGATTGATTTTTCACCCAGGCAGCAATTAGACCAAGCTAAACTACTTGATTTACTCAAGTGGAATGAAGCCACCTTTTTGAAGAAAACTGAAGGCTCACCTATTCGCCGTATTGGCTACGCGCAATGGGTAAGAAATCTAGCGGTAGGATTAGGCAACAGCGAGCCATCAACGCTCACGATGAACAAGCTTCAAGAAAAGCTAAGTGACCCCGCATTAAATGCCATGACTAAGGAACACCTTGAGTGGGCTATTAAAAAACACTTAGAAAGGCTATAACTTGGGCGCGATACAATACAGCTTCCTTATTTCTTGCTAGAATAACGGCTGGGGGCCTGTCCGAGAATTGCGTTCAAGGATAAATGTCAAAGAAGTGCGATAAATTATTTGGGAAATTCCTGCGAATAGTCAGCCTATTTAAAGGAATTTGGTGAAGAATTTAGCCGCTTATCTGGACTTTAGGCCGAACAGTCAGGTCTCGGACAGGCTCCTAGGAGTCTGTCCGAGAATTGCGTTCGAGCATAAGGTTTCAAGAATTGAGTCAGAATTTTTAGAAAATTTCTGCGAATAGTCGGCCTATTTAAGGAAATTTTCTGAGAATTCTGGCCGATTATTGGAAGCTTAGGCCGAACTGTCAGTTCTCGGACAGACTCCTAGGCTAGCACATCATGTTAAACAGATAACCGAGTAGGGTGGGTTAGTGAAATGAAACATTTAACTATGGTGGGTTACGCTGCGCTAACGCCACTCTACTAGCATTGTCCGTTTTTTAAAAAGTTTCAGTATTTATGGAATCCAAGCAACCAAAGCGCCACACACAGGATCATCTTGAAACGCTTAACGATGCGTTGGATGAAGGCCGCCTGCATCATGTTGCCCCTATGCTGAATACCTTGAGCTATGCCGATGTTGCCCATCTGATTGAATCATCACCCCCAAAAATAAGGGGTGCCATCTGGCAAATGGCTGATCCGAAACATCGCGGTGAGATCCTTGCTTTTTTAAGCGAAGATATTCAAAGCAGCTTCCTTGCCTCCATGGATGTCGACAGCGTAGTCTCTATGACAGAAGGGTTAGCTTCCGATGACTTGGCTGATCTTCTGCAAAATTTACCTGACCGCATCATTCAGGAAGTCCTGCAATCAATGGACAACCAGGATAGAGAGCGTGTTGAGCAGGTGATTAACTACCCTGATGACACCGCTGGCGGCATGATGACCACTGACCTGATTACGGTCAAACCCTCCATTACTTTAGATGTCGTCTTGCGCTATCTGAGGCGACACGAAGAACTTCCCGCCTCATCGGATACACTGTTTGTAGTCAATCGTAAAGACGAATTCATTGGCCTTTTACCCATAGCCAAAGTCCTAGTCAGCGCCCCATCGACTACCGTTCGAGAAATCATGCTAACTCACACCACATCTGTCCCTGTCGATATGCCAGAACTTGATGTCGCAAGACTTTTTGAACGCAACGATTGGGTATCCGCTCCTGTTATTTCAGAAGATGGCAAGCTCTTGGGACGAATCACCATTGATGATGTCGTGGATGTTATTAGAGAAGAAGCCGATCATAATATGCTGAGTATGGCCGGCCTCAGCGATGAAGAAGACACCTTTGCCTCTGTTAGAAAGACAGCGCCAAGGCGCAATGTCTGGCTTGGTATTAACTTGATTACTGCGATATTGGCATCACTTGTCATCAAACTCTTTGAAGGCACCATTGAACAAATTGTCGCAGTGGCCGTTTTGATGCCTATTGTGGCAAGTATGGGCGGGATTGCTGGTAGCCAAACGCTCACATTGGTTATTCGCGGCATGGCCTTAAAACAAATTGGCCGAAATAACTTTTATTGGTTACTAAATAGAGAAGTCGTCATAGGCTTTCTTAACGGTATTATCTGGGCTGCCGTGGTGGCACTGGCAACGGCTATTTTGTACGAGGATGCCAAGCTCTCTTTTATTATCGGCATCACGATGATCCTTAACCTTGTGATGGCCGCTTTTGTTGCAACCCTTCTACCCTCACTACTCAAAAAATTTGGCATTGACCCAGCCCTAGCAGGCAATGTTATCCTCACCACCTTCACTGATGTAATTGGCTTTTTCTCTTTTCTTGGATTGGTTACATGGCTTTATCTATAAACAAGCGCTCTCGTCTCGCTGAAGATGATCCTGAGTATCAAAGTAAGACACAGGCTAAAAAAGAGTTAGACGACCTAAAAGACCTCGGCAAGCTACTTTGCGAATTGCCCGAAAAACAATATCAGTCGCTTGATCTCCCCGACAAACTCGATGATGCCGTACAAACCTTCAAGCGTATAAAAAGCAACATTGCTCAAAAAAGGCAGATGCAATTTATCGGCAAGCTTTTAAGAGACATTGATATTGAGCCGATTAAACAGGTCATTGACGAGTGGCAAAATGGTAGAAAAGGCTTAACAAGAGAGCTTAAAAAACTGGAGACACTAAGAGACAAACTCATTGAAGGCGACAAAGACGCCCTAGAATCCATCATCAAAGAACGCCCACAGTGCGATATTCAAAAACTAAGAAGCCTAATAAGACTTGCACAAAAAGAAAAAAAACTGGAAAAACCACCCACCAACTTTCGAAAGCTTTTTCAAGAACTTAAACTGATTCACCAAGAAAAATAAAGCATTAAATAAAATTCATTTTAGTTTTTTTTATTTTTTTTTATCACTGCTAGATTTAAAAATAGCTGTCCAATAAAACAAAAAAAGAATAAAACCTTTAAAATGAAAAATAATTCAGAAGGCAAACCTGCCCCAAAAACCTATCATTCTACTACCTGCCATACTGTTTCAATCGTTGGTCTAGGCTATGTTGGCGCCGTGTCTTCTGCCTGCTTTGCCTCGATGGGCCATACAGTCATCGGCGTTGACATTGACGAACATAAAGTCGATTTAATTAACAAAGGCGAGTCGCCTATTTTAGAGCATCGTCTTGATGAGCTATTAGCAGCCGGCCATCAAAATGGTCGCATCTCTGCCACCACATCCATTCATGACGCAGTCGCTCAAAGTGACATCACGTTGATCAGCGTAAGCACACCTAGCGCCGCAGACGGCAGCTGCGACACCACTTATCTTGAGGCTGCTGTCAAAACCATTGGAGAAGCACTTGCAAACAAAGACAGCTATCACGTATTGGTATTCAGAAGTACTGTACCACCTTCAACGACTGAAGAATTGTTAATCCCTATCGTTGAAAAGGCCTCAGGCAAAAAACGAGATGTCGATTTTGGCACCAGCTTCAACCCTGAATTTTTAAGGGAAAGTACAGCCATTGCTGACTTCTACAACCCACCAAAAACCGTGATTGGCACAGACTGCGACAAAAGCGCTCAAATGGTGAAAGACCTTTACGGTAATGTAGAAGGCGATACCGTTGTCACACAAATTAAAACAGCTGAGTTCACCAAATACATTGACAATACCTGGCACGCATTAAAAGTCTCCTTTGGTAATGAACTCGGCAGACTGTGTAAGGCCATGAATGTCGACAGCCATGATGTGATGAATATTTTCTGCATGGACACACACTTAAATATCTCTACCACTTACCTCATGCCAGGCTTCGCCTTTGGTGGCTCTTGTTTACCTAAAGACACGCGCGGCATCACGCACATGGCAAGCGAGCTCTCAGTTGAATTGCCTGTTATTAGCAACATTAACAACTCAAACAAAACGCATATTCACCATGCGATGGATTTGATTAATCAAACCAAGAAAAATCGCATCACCTTAGTCGGTTTAACCTTTAAGCCTGACACAGACGATTTAAGAGAAAGCCCTGCCCTTATTCTTTATCAGATGCTTAAAGATGCCGGCTACACCGTTGACTGCTATGACCCTTACATTAATGCACATCAATTAGATATGCTTGAAAGCATGGGCCATCACGGTATCAAGGAAGACTTTACAGACAACGTACAGAAACTTTATGACGAATCTGAAGTGTTGGTTGTGAGTCATACGACAGCTTATGCACAAGAGATAGTCAAACATGCCCCAGAGCACGCACACGTTGTTGATCTTGCGAGATTACCCAAGAACTCCCAAGGCCAAAGCAGCTACAACGGGATCTGCTGGTAATTTTTCAGCACTAAAGAGATAGAGCTGTTTATCCTAAGGGATTCTATGCTACTCTCGAATGTGAGAGGGTGTATAATCCCTTTTTTATTGCTCTAGTAGTTAAGGTTTGTTCAATTTATGCGTTTACTGGTTATACATGACAGCTCTTCGCTAGCAGCTGATTTAGATAACCTGATTGCTAACCGCATCGAACCTTTTGATACCCACTTCTACACCTTCACATCTAATGCCGACTGGCCATCTAATCCCATCGATTTTGTCCTCTTTATCGCCAGAACATCACCAAGCACCTTAGAAGAAGATAAAGAGCCATTTCTTAACTCACTACACCAAGCACAACTATTTGCTAACAAGCAACAATGCCCCCTACTGTTCCTCTCATCTTCTGCTGTTTTCTCAGGTGAACAGTTTAACTATGAAGAGGATGACCCTTGCAACGCCCAGTCAAGCATAGGGACATTTTACAAAGAGGCCGAAGAGGCACTAAGACGTCATTACACCAAAACCTTAATTCTTCGCTCAGGCTGGCTATTTTCCGAGACAGGCAAGAACTTCCTAACAGAAACACTTAGTCACGCTCACAACCACACACGCATTCAGGTTAACAGCGCTGGAAAAGGCTGCCCAACAGCAACGGGAGATTTAGCCCGTGTTATTTTAGGTATGGCACTGCAAGTCCCTTTAAGCGATCAACTGTTTGACACTTATCACTACGTCAGCTCCGATGCATCCATAGGCTTTCAATTCATTGAAGCTATTGTTAAGCAAGCAGCTAAGGCCTGTGACAAGATCGACCCAAACAACATCTTATTTTCCCACGACACAACAGAGTCAAGCCCCTTTTATTTTGAGGCAGTTGTCTTGCGTTGCCAAAAATTACTGGATAATTTCGGCATCCACCAAAGACCTTGGCGGGCCGCTATCAACGGCACTATCAGCGAGTATTATAAAAATAGAGAGAATTAAGAAGCTGAATAGGCGGCTGACGCCACCTAGAAAAGATCAGGAAAGGCGCTAGTCTTTGAGCCTTTCAAAGATGAGCGATGCATTCGTACCACCAAAACCAAAGCTGTTCGACATCACACGATTAAGCTCCACGTCATTCTCCGTCTCTAATACAATCGGCATACCTTGCGCCTCATCATCCAAGGTCTCAATATTAGCTGAGGCTGTGATGAAATTACTTTCCATCATAATGAGCGAGTAAATGGCTTCTTGTACACCCGCACCGCCTAAGCAATGACCTGTTAGAGATTTAGTTGAGCTTATTTTTGGCAAGCTGCCACCAAACACATTTTTCATGGCTTTAAGTTCTGGTATATCGCCTGCTGGTGTACTGGTGCCGTGTGCGTTAATGTAATCCACAGGCCCTGCCACTTGACTAAGCGCTTGCCTCATGCATCGCTCACCACCCTCACCTGAAGGTGCGACCATGTCATAACCATCACTGGTTGCACTATAGCCTGTTAGCTCAGCATAGATTTTCGCACCTCGTGCTTTGGCATGTTCGTAATCTTCAAGCACCAGCGCACCAGCGCCCCCTGCAATCACAAAGCCATCGCGATTAGCATCATACGCACGCGAGGCTTTATCGGGCGTTTCATTATAAGATGAGGACAAAGCACCCATTGCATCAAAAAGACAAGACAAGGTCCAATGCTCTTCTTCGCCGCCACCTGCAAAAACGACATCCTGCTTACCCATTTGGATTTGCTCCATCGCATTGCCAATACAATGCGCACTGGTCGCACAAGCAGATGAAATCGAATAATTAATGCCTTTGATTTTAAAAGGTGTCGCTAAACAAGCCGAAATCGTACTTCCCATGGTCTGAGTAACGCGGTAAGGCCCCACACGGCGAACACCCTTTTCACGGAGGATATCAACGGCTTCTACCTGATTGGCAGATGATGCACCTCCAGACCCCATAACAAGACCTGTGCGCTCGTTAGAAATCTGATCATCAGACAATCCCGAATCTTCAACAGCTTCTTTTAAGGCAATATAAGAAAACGCCGCCGCATCCCCCATAAAGCGTAATAGTTTTCGATCTATGTGCTCTTTCGTGTCAATATCAACACTGCCGGCTATTTGACTACGAAGCCCCATCTCTTTATAGGCTTCCTGAAACTTGATGCCGGACTTACCTTCTTTTAGCGATGTAGTCACTTCCTGTTTGTTATTACCTATACTGGAAACGATGCCAAGCCCTGTGACAACTACTCGTCTCATAATAAACCTCTTAACTCTTTAATCAAACCAAGTCACCCACTGTGAGAGGCTTACGCACTTTCACCTGGTTGAAATAATCCCACCTTTAAATCTTTTGCGCTATAAATCAACTCGCCGTCACAAAAGACTTCTCCATCTGCAATGCCCATCACTAAACGACGCTCAATTAATCGCTTTATATGTAAGTGGTAAGTGACATTTTTAGCAGTTGGCAGTACTTGGCCTGTAAACTTAATTTCACCCGCACCCAAGGCTCGCCCCTTCCCAGGGTTCCCTTTCCAGCCGAGATAAAAGCCTAATAACTGCCACATCGCATCCAGACCCAAGCAGCCTGGCATCACAGGATCACCAGGAAAATGGCAATCAAAAAACCACAAATCAGGGTTAATATCGAGTTCAGCAATCACTTCACCCTTGCTATTTTGCCCGCCTTCTTTGTTGATAGTAGTAATGCGATCAACCATTAGCATGTTGTCTACGGGCAACTGTGCATTCCCAGGGCCAAATAACTGACCGTGCCCACAGGCAATAAGCGCTTCCTTGCTAAAGGCATTCTTGTCTTTAAAAGTTAATGTATCTGTCATAGCCTAAGTCATGTATCCCGAGTGATAAGCAAATGCGCAATCGTATCACTATTTACTGAAGGCTTTCACCTTTTATTGAACTTAAGTACAGATCCACTCCCTTATAGAGAAAGCCAACTTGTCATCTCCTTACATTTATAAACAAGCTTTTTATGATCTATTCGTCTTTTTTTTTGCTCATCACAAGCGTCGGCTTTGCTGTAACAATAATAGGGCACACCGCCCCTCGAGCAGTTAAGTTTGGCACTATAGGAGACTATCAACATATAGAGATCTTCCATAAAGAAGGCCCTATTGAAACAGAGAATAATCGTATTACGGTAGATGGCTATAGAGAGGAAGGCGATATCCGTATCACCATAAAGTATAAAGGCGACTATCTTATCAGCCCTAACAACAAGATTACCGACTGCGCTGGCCTTATAAACCTGCTGCAAAGACAAAATATGCTCGAGCAAAGGCATAATTCGGCATTCTCAAATGAAGACAAGATAAGTTTAATAAGCACACTGATTCGCCACTTCAAGCATCTCCTTAATAGCACTCGATAATTCAAAGCGCCTACTTCTCAGTAATTATCGGTTGCTAAAACGAGTTACATCTCTAAAATTGAAGGCCTTTTTAGAACATTTAATAACGAGAAGGACTGAAGGATGGTCTCAAAGTGCTTATTCCCCGTTGCAGGCTACGGAACACGGTTTTTACCTGCAACTAAATCCATGCCGAAAGAAATGTTACCAGTAGTCAATAAGCCGCTAGTGCAATACGGTGTCGAAGAATCCATCGAAGCAGGCATGACGGACATTTCGTTTATTACAGGACGTGGTAAACGCGCTATCGCTGATCACTTTGATATTAGCTACGAGCTAGAGCATCAAATTAAGGATACAGGTAAAGAAGCTTACTTAGACTCCATTCGCAATGTACTCGATAAAGGCTGCTTTTCCTTTACCCGACAAAGAGAGATGAAAGGGTTAGGCCATGCAATCCTAACGGGCGAAAACATGATCGGCGACAACCCTTTTGGTGTCATTTTATCTGATGACCTTTGTATTCACCAGGAAGGTGAAGGCGTCATGGCGCAAATGGTTAAGCTTTATGAGCAATTTCGCTGCTCAATAGTAGCCATCATGGAAGTCCCTCAAGACCAAGTGCATAAGTACGGCGTGATTAAGGGTGAGCAAATGAAAGATGGCTTATACCGTGTTGACAGCATGGTCGAAAAGCCCTCTCAAGAAAATGCACCCTCTAACCTAGCGATCATTGGGCGCTACATTTTAACGCCTGACATTTTTCCCATTTTGAAAGATACACAACCAGGCAAAAACGGTGAAATTCAGATTACTGATGCGCTATTAAAACAAGCCGAACAAGGCTTAGTCCTTGCCTATAAATTTAAAGGCTTACGTTTTGACTGTGGTAGTGTAGACGGTTTTGTCGATGCAACTAATTACTGCTATAAAAATATCTACGTACAAGGATAGAGAGTAGCCATGGATAAATTAACCTGTTTCAAAGCGTACGATGTCAGAGGCCGTATTCCTGACCAATTAAATGAAGATATCGCTTATCGCATAGGCGCAGCTTATGCGGATGTCATCAAGCCTAAAAAGGTGGTTGTAGGCTACGATATTCGTTTAACTAGTCCTGCCTTTTGTGAAGCTGTTTCAAAAGGCTTGATGGATCAAGGCGTTGATGTCTACAACATTGGTCTAAGCGGCACTGAGCAAATCTATTTTGCCACGTTTTTTGGTGAATTTGATGGTGGCATTGCAGTTACAGCCAGCCATAACCCCAAAGATTACAACGGTATGAAGTTTGTGCGTGAGGGATCAAAACCCATCAGTGGTGATACGGGTCTTTTTGACATTCAAGCTAAAGCCGAAGCCAATAAACTCAAACCGTTACCTGAAGATCAACGCGGCACGTCTTTCACCTACGATATCGCCAAGTCTTACCCCGAGCATTTATTAGGTTACCTAGATACGGCGGCTTTAAAACCTTTGAAATTAGTTGTCAATGCAGGTAACGGCGGCGCAGGCACTGTCATTGATTTGTTAGAACCGCTACTACCTCAAATTACCTTTATCAAAGTCCATCATGAACCTGACGGCAATTTCCCTAACGGCGTGCCTAACCCGCTCTTAGAGGAAAATCGCGCCTCAACAGCTAAAGCTGTCATTGAACACCAAGCAGACTTTGGTATTGCCTGGGATGGCGACTTTGATCGCTGCTTCCTGTTTGATGAAAAAGGCGATTTCATCGAAGGTTATTATATCGTTGGCTTACTCGCCCAAGCCTTTCTTGAGAAAGAGACAGGTGCCAACATCATTCATGATCCACGCTTAACCTGGAATACGATCGACATTGTCGAGCAAGCAGGCGGCACTGCTATACAAAGCAAAACAGGACATGCCTTTATTAAAGAGCGTATGCGAAAAGAAAATGCCATTTACGGCGGCGAAATGAGCGCTCACCATTACTTCCGTGATTTTGCATACTGTGACAGCGGCATGATTCCTTGGCTATTAGTTGCAGGACTTGTATCAAGTACTGGCAAATCACTCTCAACCCTTGTTGAAGAGCGCATGGCAGCTTACCCCTGTAGCGGTGAAATTAACAGTAAGCTAGATGATGCAAAAGCAGCGATCGAAAAGGTGAAAACCGCCTATGAATCTGATGCAATTGACGTTGATTTTACTGACGGCATTAGCTTTGCCTTTCAAGACTGGCGCTTCAACCTACGCTCATCAAACACAGAGCCTGTAGTTCGATTAAACGTTGAGAGCCGGGCTGACAAAGCCTTAATGGAAGAAAAAACTAAAGCTATCCTTTCACTACTGAGAAGCTAGCAGTTTTAATTGGTGGGTTACGCTTCGCTAACGCCACCCTACTGTGGAATTTTGCAGACTGGGTTAGCTAAGCGTAACCCACCAAGATGCTAGTATGCGTTTTTATGTACAAACCCTTTCGCGAGGGTAAGTAAAATAATTTTTAGATCCAGCCCGATTGACCAGGTATTCAAATACTCTAAATCAAAGGCAATACGCTTTTCCATTTTCTCTAACGTATCGGTTTCACCGCGCCACCCATTCACCTGCGCCCAACCTGTAATACCAGGTTTTACGAGATGCCTTAGCATGTAACCATCGATAAGCTGCCTATATTCTTCGTTGTGCGACACAGCATGTGGACGAGGCCCTACAACGCTCATGCGCCCTTGCAGGACATTAATAAACTGGGGTAACTCATCAAGTGATGTGCGCCTTAAAAAATGCCCTAAAGACGTTATGCGGGCATCATGCTTACTGGCCTGCTTCACCTCGCCTAACCCATCATCTAAGACCGTCATGGTTCTAAATTTATATACATTAATGGCCCCGCCCGCTAATCCATAACGTTTTTGTTTAAAAAGCACAGGCCCTTTTGACGTCAGTTTTATCGCTAAAGCAATGATTACCATAAAAGGAGCAACGAGTAACAGTATCAGTGAAGACAACACCACATCTTCAAGCCTTTTTAAGAGTGCGCCTGTTTCATCATAAGCACTATCAAAAATACTCACGCAGGCTTGTCCACCAAAGCGCGTTAATTTACCTGCCATCAAGTTTGAAGTTAATAAATCAGGTAGGTAATACACAGGCATCGAACAGTCGCTAAGCGCATTAATGACTGCTTTTATTTCGTCACTTGCCTGCATAGGCAGTGCAATATAAATCGCATCGAACGTTTGCGCTTTCGCCAAAGTATAAAGCGCTTCCATCTTACCAAGATGATCAATGCCATCAGCCTGTGCAGGCTCATCCTGAAAGTAACCGATCAGTTCATACCCCATCCAAGGGTTATGTTTTATTTCTTCAATAAACTGTAATGCTTGGGGCGAAAAACCCGCCAAGACAACTTTACGAGTATTACGTCCGACAACCCTCAAGCGATTAAGTACTTCTCGCACCATCATACGCGATAAGATCATGGCAACAGGCGTCGATATAATCCAGAGAGTCAGCGCCATACGAGAAAAATACGCGGTAGTTTTTAACGCAAAAGACAAGGCCAGCAAACAAGCCACTGTAAAAAACCATGCCTGAAGTACAAGCCAAATAGGCTGCTTTAAATCCACCGAACGAAAAGACTGATAAAGCTTTAAATGAAGTGCCGCCACATAGAAACCTGCGGATGCCAAAATACCTGCAAGCAAATATTTTTGATCAGAAAGTGAAATATTGCTGCTATGCAGATAAGTCGTGAACATCAAACAGGCAAAAATAATAAACACATCCAAAAAACGTTGTAAGAAGCTGACAACGGCTTGGTGCTTTCTGATGAGGCCTGCGTGTTTCACGGTATTTTCTTATTATTATTTTATTGGTGGGTTACGCTGCGCTAACCCACCCTACTTTTTAGATTTAGGATTCGCGGTAGCTGTTATTTAAAAACCACTCATAGGCAATCTTTAAGCCTTCTTCTAAGGAAGTATCGGGTGACCAACCTAATGACTTGATGACAGACACATCTAACAATTTTCGTGGTGTGCCATCAGGCTTTGAGCTATCAAGCGTTATATCTCCATCAAAGCCTACTGTCTTTTTTACAGCTTCCGCTAAGTCTTTAATACTGATATCAACTCCAGTCCCAACATTAATGTGGCTTTGCATCGGTTCAACTGCTTTCTGCCAATCAGCTTTAGGCGTCAACATCAACGCAATACAGGCCTTCGCTAAATCATCGACATAAAGAAACTCACGCTTGGGTGTACCTGACCCCCAGATGGCGACTTCATCTAAGTCTTGTTCTTTAGCCTCGTGAAAACGGCGAATCATAGCCGGAATGACATGGCTGTTTTCTTCATGATAATTATCATTGGGGCCGTAAAGATTAGTCGGCATCA
Organism: Pseudomonadales bacterium; assembly: GCA_965225765.1. Lineage (GTDB taxonomy): Bacteria > Pseudomonadota > Gammaproteobacteria > Pseudomonadales > DT-91 > CAKMZU01. The sequence continues at coordinate 2,907,594 of CBDDBO010000002.1, read as the reverse complement.
AGGATCTGAAATCCGTGTCATGCTGTCTGTTGTAGGATTCACACAGTTTAATGCCTGCTATTTTAGCCACCGCATAAGCTTCATTGGTTGGCTCTAAGGTGCCTTGTAAGAGCTCTGATTCTGTCATAGGCTGATTAGCAAATTTAGGGTAAATGCAAGAACTCCCCAATAAAACAACCTGTTTGCACCCTTCTTTAAAAGCGGCATGAATCACATTCGATTCAATCATCAGGTTGTTATAAATAAAATCTGCAGGGTAAGTATTATTCGCATGAATACCGCCCACTTTAGCCGCCGCAATGATCACAACCGCAGGTTTTTTCTCAGCCATCCAGCTTTCAACCTCAGCTTGCCGTGTTAAATCCAGTTCCGCTCGGGTAGCTGTCAGTAGCTGCGTATAACCTTGGGCTTCTAGCTCACGATAAATAGCGGAACCTACCATCCCATTGTGACCTGCTACAAAAATACTGTCAGTCTTGGTTATCATTAATCCATTCACTACTATTTATTCTTTTTGTGTCGACACCTGAAAGCCTTCCTGCTCCAGTAACAAATGCCGCTTTGCTTGATCCACATCGTGAACCATCATCTCTTCAATCATTTGTTCTAGCGTCGTTTCAGGTTGCCAATCTAACTTTTGAAATGCCTTGGTCGGGTCCCCTAACAAGGTCTCTACTTCTGCCGGACGATAATAACGAGGATCAACTTTCACCACCGTTTGCCCAACTCGTAAAGCTTGCTGTTTTGTAGTCACTAAGGCTGACTCCTCAATGGTGGCAACTCGCGCAACCTCCTGTTCGCCTTCACCGAAAAATTCTAAAGTTACCCCAACATAGTTAAAGGCCAGCTCAACGAATGCTCTAACGCTTTTTTGCTGCCCTGTTGCAATCACAAAATCATCAGGCGTTTCTTGTTGCAGCATCATCCACTGCGCTTTGACATAATCCCTCGCATGCCCCCAATCACGTTTAGCATCTAAATTACCCAAATACAAACAGTCTTCGACACCTAAGGCAATATTCGCAGCGCCGCGCGTGATTTTACGGGTGACGAAGGTTTCGCCGCGTCTTTCTGATTCATGATTAAACAAAATACCGTTACAGGCATACATGCCATAAGACTCACGGTAGTTCACCGTAATCCAGTAAGCATAGAGCTTGGCGACGCCATAAGGTGAGCGCGGATAAAAAGGCGTCGTTTCTTTTTGCGGCACTTCCTGTACAAGTCCATACAATTCTGAGGTCGATGCTTGATAAAATCGTGTTTGCTTCTCCAGCCCTAAAATACGAATCGCCTCTAATAGCCTTAACGTTCCCATCGCATCCACATCGGCTGTATATTCAGGCGATTCAAAACTGACCGCCACATGACTTTGAGCAGCCAAATTATAGATTTCGTGAGGCTGAATCTCTTGGATAATACGAATCAGATTAGAGGCATCAGTTAAATCACCATAATGCAGACGAAACTTCACATCGGTCTCGTGCAGGTCCTGATAGATATGGTCCACGCGCTCAGTATTGAATGATGAGGCACGGCGCTTAATACCATGCACTTCATAGCCTTTTTCTAGCAAAAATTCCGCAAGATAAGAGCCGTCTTGACCTGTGATACCTGTGATTAATGCAACTTTAGTCACACAAGCAGCCTTGTTAGAGATAAAGGCTTAACATAATGATTTTTAAAAGGCTTGTCAGCTTTGAAGTCGTGTTTTAGTCGACTTTCTTAAAAGAAAAACTGCCTCAATTAATTTCTTGAGAGCTTCTGCTTAAGGAGCAATAGCATAAATCGTGGATTGGTTGATAAATACCGCCTCCAAAGCCTACCCGGTTCATCCACTAAGCGGTAAAACCACTCAAGCCCTATTTTCTGCATCCACTTAGGCGCATGCTTTTTATTGCCCGCTACAAAATCAAACACAGCGCCCACCCCAAACATCACGCACTTAAGTTGACCTTTGTTTTCAGCCATCCACTTTTCTTGTTTTGGGCAGCCCAACCCCACAAAGAGTAAATCGGTATGACTTTGATTAATAGCGTGCTGAATCTGCGTCTTCTCGTCCTCCGATAACAGCCGAAAGGGAGGTGAATATGCATAGTTAACGTTAAGATTTGGGTACTGCTGTTTAAGGTTATGCACACACTGCTCAAGGACTTCAGGGCTTGAGCCATAAAACCCCACAGATTTTCCGTTGGACTCTGCAAATTGACATATTGCATGGGTTAAATCGTAGCCGCGAATTTGTTCCGCAGCGCCTGCCCCCAACCATTTTTGCGCCCAATAAATAGGCCTACCATCAGGCACAACTAAGTCAGCCTGATTGACCACCTGCCTGAAATCTTCATGATCATAGGTTTCCATACACATATGCACGTTGGAAACACAGACATAACGACCTGCTTTTTCTTTCAGCCAATGAGTGACCTTTTCAATAACTAATGTCATTTGTACGACATTCACATCCATCGTGATAATGGTTTTACGCATAATCTTGAATGGCCTCTTGATAAATCGTTAAAAGCTGACGGTAATTCGCCTCAGGCGAGAAATGCTGTTTAGCGTAGCTGACACCCTGACGACTGATTTTCTGCCAATAAACAGCATCGGTTAACAGGCGAGAGATGGCATCCGATATCGACGCAATATCACCCACAGGCACCTTCAAACCATTCTCCTCATGTTCAATATGTTCAGCTAATGCACCAATATCATGAGCAATGACAGGTAAGCCACAGGACATAGCCTCAAGTAAAACCAAAGGCGCATTTTCGTAACAAGTTGACGGCATCAGTAAGACAGACGCACGCTGCATTTGCGCCAAAACATCTTCACGCCTTAATGGCCCATGAGAAACCACATTTGGCAATGTCGAAAACAAATAAGCTTGCGGCCCATCGCCCACCACATCAAACTGAATGTTAGGCATGGCTTTCGCTACTTCAGCTAAAATATGCACGCCTTTTTCTTCGCTTAAGCGGCCAACAAACAATACATTATTGTTTCTACTAACCGCCTGCTCAGGGAGACTATCGATTAAAAAATTGCCCTTAATGCTGAGTTTATCTGGCGGCAATCCGTAGGCCTCGAATTTCTTTTTTGAAAATGTCGACAGCACGATAAACCGATTCACTTTCTTTAAAAACGTCTGCTTTCTGCTATGCTGCCAGATCATGTTGACCACTGCTGCCGATTGCATTTTACTGCCTCGATAACAGCTATACTTAATGCCATTTATGGGCGATTTCGTTAGACAAATTTCACAAGGCTTATTATCTCTAAGCATCAATCCATTCGCACAAAACAGGCGATAGTTATGCAGTGTTTGTACAATAGGAATGGAAGCCTCTTGGGCTGCATCATAAATAGCAGGACTTAGCAGGGGAAAAAAATTGTGCACATGCACAAGATCAGGCTGATGTGCTTCAAGCTTCTCCTGCATTTGTCTATAGGATTCTTTATTGTAAGCGGCTTGAAATCCGGCTTTTAGTTTGCTCACAGCGCCTTGAATGACATCATTAGTGACCAGCCAAGTAACGACCTCATGACCTTTTAATTTCAGCAGCTCAGTCTCCGCTGCAACCACTTGATCTTCGCCACCTTTCAATTGATAAGCGTTATGGCACACTAAAATCTTCATAAGGCCATTTTTAAGTGTTAGAACTGGCATTACAAGACTTTTTATACGAAGAGACTTAAGACTTTGAAACCTAACCCGTAAACATTACTCTAACAAACTTATTGAGTGAATTTTCTATGAGCGATTTATCGTTAATCATTGACCTGTTTAACCGTGTGAAAAGGCAGGGGCCAGGCAGCGAGCAAGCGATCACCCAAGCAGTAGCACTGGCCGACCTTAACCAACAACAACCACTCGATCTTTTAGAAATAGGCAGCGGTACAGGTGCAACCTCAAGGCAGCTTACCAAGCAAACACATTTCAATATCACAGCTGTTGACCTGTTTCCGGAGTTTCTGCAAAAGATCCAAAGCGATAATCTCACAAACATAGTGCCCCTAGCGGCTGATATGAATCAGCTACCTTTTAAAGAAGATGCCTTTGATATTATTTTGTCGGAAGGGGCCATTTATAATATGGGATTTGAAAAAGGATTAGCCGCCTGGCACCCTTTTCTCAAAGAGGGCGGCACACTCATCCTGTCAGAAATAACCTGGCTCACAAAAGAGCGGCCAAAAGCCCTCACTGATTATTGGGAAGCCGCTTATCCTGAGGTTGATTTAGCTTCAAATAAAATAGCCCAGCTAGAACAAGCTGGATTCATGTTGAAAGGCTATTTCCCATTATCTGAAAGCTGTTGGCTTGATGAATATTACACGCCGCTTGAAGCGCAATTCGATCAATACCTTAGAGACCACAATCACTCAAAAGACGCACTTGCGGTCATACAGGCCAACCAAGAAGAAATTGCACTCTATAAAGCCAACAAAGCCTACTTCAGCTATGGCATGTATATAGCTAAAAAGACATCCACCTAACTAAAAAGGGCCATCACCTATGAAACCTTTAGTACTCTCTTTACTCTTGATCGCTAGCTTGCCAACCATGGCTAAATGCGACTCCAAGGCTACTTGTCTGCCCCATATTTCCACCGCCACAGTGCTTACCGTGCTGGCTTTAGGTGGCGGGATTTGGGCATGGTCAGCAGGCTACAGAGTAAAAGTCTACAAAAAAGAAAAGCCACTTTTAGAGCGGGCCGAAGATTCATTTCACCGTATCACACACCCCGATGAGTGGAATCGACCTGAGTTTATGCGATAGAAGGGCGGGCTAATTTTCACTAACCCACGCTACTAATTGTCATGCTGAGGACCTTAAACAGCCATCACAACACGAAGGGCGTCTAAACTAACGCCTGCCTTCATCAGGGCGTCTTTGATGGCTTGGCCTTCAGCCACTAACAAATCAATTTCTTCCTGACGAATGTTTGGATTCACAGCTTTAAGCGCTTGTAGGCGCTTAAGCTCAATAGCCTGCTCCTCCTCAAGCTTTTCAAGTGCCGCTGCCTTGATCGTGGCAAGCTGCTCTTCAGCTTGTGTTTTGGACTTTTCAGCCATCGCCTCAATGATCTCACCCGCTTGCTTGGCAATTGCCTGCGCTTGAACCATAGGGACTTTTTTGATGAGCTCTTGCAGCTTATCTTCTGTGAGAATATGCCCTAAATCTTTACCTGCATCATTAACCAATAAGCGCACCGTGCTGGTTTCGAGGTAACGCTGTATATTCAACCGCTTTTGCGCAATACCTTCAACTGTATACAAGGTCTCAAGCATCAATGTACCAGGGGGTAACGGCTTAACCTTAATAGTACCAATCGCCGTGTTCCCATGCTCACTCGATAAAATATGGTCCATTGCCGCCTGAATGGTTGGGTGTTCCCAAGTCAAAAAGCCCATATCTTCCCGTGACAAGGCATTATCACGCGAGAAGGTATAAGTAGCCCCTTCGTCACGCATACCCGGTAACAAGCCACAGCGCATATTCTCGCTAGGGCGCATAATAATGGAATTGACATCATGCGTTTCGATATCAATACCTAACTGGTCCCCTAAGGTCTCAACATACTCCTCAAGCTCTTTTCGTCTTTCCGCTTTAACAAGGTTATCAATAACCGCTTCTGCCTCATCATGACGACAAGAGTTTAGCTCCATCAATTTATCGCGTCCTTGCTGCATTAATACTCTGAGTGATTGCGCCTTTTCTTGCGTTTCAATCACTAATTTGCCAAATGCTATTTCATCAGGATCCATAAGCTGAGTAATAAGCGCTTCTTCAAATTGATCAAACACTGCCCTGCCAATAGCACAGGTTTGCTCAAACGCATTTAACCCTTCATGTAACCAGGTCAATAATCGCTCTGCGTGTGAATCCTCATAGATAGGCACATGAATTTGAATATCTTTTTGCTGACCAATCCTGTCCAAACGCCCAATGCGCTGCTCAAGTAAATCAGGGTTAAGCGGTAAATCAAACATCACCAAATGACTAGCAAACTGGAAGTTACGGCCTTCACTGCCAATTTCAGAGCAAATTAAAATCTGCGCTGAGTCTTCTGGGTCTGCAAAATATGCCGCTGCTCGATCTCTTGCAACAAGGCTCAAATCTTCGTGAAAGACCGCGGACTTAACGCCCTGCCTTGTGCGCAAATACTCTTCTAGTACAATCGCAGTGGTGGCTTTTTGGCAAATTAACAAGACCTTTTGATTCGCCAACTCACCTTTTAGTTGATCGGCTAGCCAGCTAACACGCGCATCTTCTAACAGCCAGTCATCACCCAACTGCGTTTCGGGCCTCAATAGCGCTTCTAACGATTCAGCAGTGTGCTTAGCCTCGAATGCAGGTAAGCTATAGATACTAAGCTTACGCTCAGGAAAACCTTGCACGGCGAGACGAGTATTTCTAAAGAGCACGCGCCCTGTGCCATGACGATCTAACAGCGCATTAATCGCCTGATTTTGTGCCTGCTCGATGTCCTCAGCATCCAGAAGACTTTGCAAGTTTGTCAGCTCACAGGCAGACAAATACTCAGACAAACGTTCAGGTAAGGCGTTGGTTTCAGCTAACGCAAATAATTCATCGACCAATGCATTAACAGCTTGATAAGAGGACTCTTCTTTAAGAAAGGCGTCTAAATCATAGTAGCGATCAGGGTCTAGCAACCGAAGTCTCGCAAAGTGGCTCTCTACACCTAACTGTTCAGGCGTTGCAGTCAGCAGCAATAACCCTTTGGCTACTTGCGCCATGCGTTCAACTATTTTGTATGCTTCACTGACCGATCCTGGACTCCACGTCAAATGATGTGCTTCATCCACAACCAATAGATCCCAATCACAGGCCAACATTTGTTCAACACGCAGAGGGTTATCGGTAAAAAAGCTTGCGCCACAAATAACCCATTGTTTGGTTTCAAAAGGGTTTACAGCTTCTGATGCCAAGGCAAGGCACATCGCCTCATCCAGAACAGAAAACGCCAAATTGAAACGCCTAAGCATTTCAACCAGCCATTGGTGTACCAAACTATCAGGGACAATGACACATACACGCTGCGCCTGATGGGTTTGAAGTTGGTGATGAATAATAAGACCTGCTTCGATAGTCTTGCCTAGCCCCACCTCATCTGCCAACAAGACACGAGGATGCTTACGCTTGGCAACTTGATCTGCAATATAAAGCTGATGTGGCAACAGTTGCACACGAGGACCTAAAAGTCCTACTGCACCGGACTGTGCTAATTCACTTTGATGCGCACGAGTTTCTTTGCGACAGAAGAAAAATTTTAACGGGTCGATTTGACCTGAAAGCAATCTATCCAACGGCGTTGAAAAGTGCACAAAAGCATCCAGGTCGACTTCGGGCAAGATGCCTTCTTCGCCTTCCGCATTAGCAACTTTATAAAAGGTCACGCCGTTATTATCGAGGGTATCAAGAATCGTGAGGGGGTGTTGATACTTATCTTTTACGGCATCACCGACTTTATAAATGATACGCGTCAAAGGAGCCGCATCAATAGAATAGACGCGATCTTCATCGGCAGCAGGAAAACATAAGGCCACACGCCTGCTCTCAACGCCGATAACAACACCCAATCCAAGCCCCGACTCAGCATTACTGATCCAGCGCTGGCCAACAGCAAATTCACTCAAAATGATTTCTCAACAAAAAACGCGCATTCTATAAGAAAGGTGTGCAACATGCATCTTCTCTGGCGCTATTTATAAGTCCAGCAGGCGGGAGACGCTTCGCTGCCCCGCCCTACAATCAATCTTCTAAATCGAAGGCACTTTGATTGCAGATTCCGCCAAATCACGAAAGCTTAAAGCTTCCAACGCATGGACCTCTGCCACCTCATGCTCACCGGCTAAATCAGCAATCGTGCGCGCCACCTTACAAACCCGCTGTAACGCTCTAGCCGATAAAGCCAGTTTTTCTGCTGAATCGCTGAGTAAATCCAACACTTGCTGGGGTACATGCGCTTTACTCAACACTTCATCACCCGATAACTGTGCATTGGCCTTTCCTTGCCGTACCACTTGAACACTAAACGCTTTTTCAACACGCGCTCTTATTAAGGCAGATGATTCTGCTGGCGCAGCTTTACTTTGCGTTAAGAGTTTTAAAGGGGTTGGCTGCAATTGAAGGTGCATATCAATTCGGTCTAATAATGGACCGGAAATCTTCTGTTTATAACGTGCGATCTGTTGAGGCGTGCAACGGCACTCATGGGTCAAGTCTCCATGATAGCCGCAGGGGCATGGATTCATTGCCGCAATTAACTGAAAGTTTGCAGGGAATACCGCCTGATGGCTGGCTCTAGAAATATGAATCTCTGCGGTTTCAAGCGGCTCTCTTAAAGCCTCTAATACAGACCTTTGATATTCTGGCAACTCATCTAAAAAGAGCACCCCTTCATGCGCTAATGAAATCTCACCTGGCCTTGGTGGATTGCCACCGCCCACAATTGCCGCCATCGATGCCGAATGATGCGGTGAACGAAACGGCCGTACTTTCCAGCACTGTTTTGATTCATTCGCTGTAATTGAATGAACAGCCAAACTTTCAAGCGCTTGCGCTTTCGTCATCGCAGGCAAAATACCAGGCAGCCTTGAAGCCAGCATTGATTTACCGCAACCAGGCGGGCCGCTAAACAATAGATTATGATTACCAGCAGCTGCAATCTCCAATGCTCGCTTAGCCTTGTACTGTCCCTTTACCTGACTACAGTCGGCCTTGATAGGCATCTTGTCTTCTATCGACTCAATCTCTGCACAATTAAGAGACACCTGTCCCTGTAAATCAGCTGTCACCTCCAGCAATGACGACGCCTTACGATGGTGCGAGCCTACGGCTTGAGCAACGGCCTGCCCGTTCGCTTCCGGCACAATAATGATGCGCTTCGACGATTCAGCCGCTAATGCTGAGACCAACGCGCCTCGCACAGCTCTCAGTTCACCCGTCAAAGCTAGTTCACCCACAAACTCATAGCTCTCTAGGTCATTACTTGGAATTTGTCCAGATGCGGCCAAAATACCTAAAGCAATGGCTAGATCAAAACGGCCACCTTCTTTCGGTAAGTCGGCTGGGGCTAAATTAACGGTGATGCGTTTAAGCGGGAATTCAAATTGACTATTAATCAGTGCGCTGCGTACACGATCTTTAGCTTCACGCACCCCGGTTTCAGGCAAACCCACCAAACTAAAACCCGGTAGGCCGTTTGATAAGTGCACTTCAACTGAGACTTCAGGCGCGTCGATTCCCTGTAACGCTCGGGTTCTTATGGTAGCTGTCGACATACACATCCTTGTGTTTTTATATCTATTCGTTCAGGTTAATCAATAGACTAATTTACTTTATGTCACCACACTTATCGAGTGAAGGCAGGGTGGGTTAGTGAAACGTAACCCACCAAGCAACATTCAACAACCCTATGGGTTACGCTGCGCTAACACCCCCTACAAATTTTCACAATCAATGCGAGTGAGGTATTAGAAGCCAGCTTTTGATTCCAATTGCTTCACACGATCTTCCAGCTCTGTCATGCGTGCTTGCAGCTTGAGCAGCACGGCCTTTTGCGCATCAAACTCTTCGCGCGTCACCAAGTCCATTTTGCTGATGCCGCTTTGCAACAACAGCTGTATATTATGGTGAAAGTCTTCTCGAGAGGCCTCAGAAGGTAACAGCTTGGTGGCTGTCTCTAATACAGACTGAACGGCTTCTTTGCTAAAAGGGGGTAAAGGGATACTGGCCATGATGGTTCTCAACAAATCATTCTACTACTCTACGAGGCTCTGATAAAAAATCAACTGGCAATTCATTACAGGCTTACCTGTAGGGTGGAAAAGCGAAGCGCCTTCCACCTTTATTAGCATCTAGCACTACGGTTATGGTGGAAGACGCTTCGCTTTTCCACCCTACGTAATAAGCAGCAGGCCTCATGCATCATTTTAGTGCTTAAAACGCACCATCCTTTTTTCCGTGGTCTAATATTGTGCGGTTTTTAACCTGCAACAATCCCCTTTTCAGTGCACAAACCTTAACTACTTGTTTTAAATGTATTTTATTAATATTGGCAATAAACTTGCTTTATCTAGAAGAAAATAAAATTGCCCCTATAAAAGGAGCAATGATTATAACTTCAAGATCTAACCCATCCTCTGAGTCGGGATGGGTTAGATCAAAAACGTTTGAGACTCATTCCAACTAAAACATTAGGGTGTAAACATGAAAAAACAACTATTAGGTACTTTAGCAGCTGCCTCGCTTACAGCAGGCCTTACGGTTCCTGCACAAGCAGAAGTCACTGCAACTGCTGGTATGGTTTCTGATTATGTATTCCGTGGCGATCAACTAGGCGGCGCGACTGGTTATGCAAGCGTTGACTATGAGCAATCAGGTTTTTACGCGGGCATTTGGACCATTATGGATCGTAGCGTTGATGAGAAAGTTACTGGCAACGCTGACACAGGCCTAGAAATCGATTACTACTTAGGCTACGGCATGGAGCTAGACAGCGGCTTTAACTTCAGCCTTGGCTATTCTTTATACACTTACGAGTATAACGCTAATTACCTAGAAGACTTCGAAGACGAATTCGGCGGCTCTGTTGGCTACGGCGGCTTCGGCGCATCTTTCTTCTACGGCTGGCAGCATGGACTTGAAGCGCAAACTGTTCCTTACACTTACTATGACATCAGCTGGTCTGGTGATGTATTTGGCGTTGTTTTAGGTCACCGATCAGAACTTAAAGGTAACGAATATTCTTATACCTACGCTGAAATCTCTGCTAGTGGTGAAGTTGCAACCATGGACATGACTTTATCTATCGGCAAAAAATTCGACCAAAACATGGACGGCGATACTGCTGATGCTAAAGAGTTCCAAGCAGGTCTTTCAAAAGCTAAAGACACAGGCACAGGCTACATCGTCCTAGACGTGAGCAAAACCTTCAGCCTATAAGCTAATCCTCGTGCCTTGTGACTCTTCGCAAGGCATTCGCCTCCACTATCTAAAGGAGTCACTCCATGAAATTAGTCACATCAATCATCAAACCCTTCAAACTTGACGATGTTCGTGAATCTTTATCAGAGATCGGTGTTCAAGGCATCACGGTCTCAGAAGTGAAAGGTTTCGGTCGCCAGAAAGGTCATACTGAGCTATACCGTGGCGCTGAATATGTCGTCGACTTTTTACCGAAAGTCAAAATCGAAGTGGCCGTCAGCAGCGAAATGTTAGACCAAACCATCGATGCAATCAGTAAAGCCGCCAACACAGGCAAAATCGGTGACGGTAAAATCTTCGTCTCAGAACTTGAGCAAGTGATCCGGATCCGTACCGGCGAAACCGGCGTTGACGCGATATAAGAATTAAAAATAACCAAGATCACTATCGATCTTAAGGGGTAACCAATGGAAAACTTAGTTTTCGAAATGCAATACGCAATTGATACCTTCTACTTTCTAGTGTGTGGTGCACTGGTTATGTGGATGGCTGCGGGCTTTGCCATGTTAGAAGCAGGCCTTGTGCGTGCAAAAAACACCACTGAAATCTTAACCAAAAACGTCGCACTGTTCGCTATCGCTTGTACTATGTACTTAATCTGCGGTTACGAAATCATGTATGGCGGGGGTTTCTTCCTAGCTGGCACTGCAGGTGCTGCTGATGTTGACGCAGCTATCCAAGGTTCTAAAGACCTATTAGCTGGCGCTGAAGATGCTGGTCTTCAATACTCTGGCGCATCTGACTTCTTCTTCCAGGTGGTATTCGTTGCAACGGCTATGTCGATTGTTTCGGGTGCTGTTGCTGAGCGCATGAAGCTTTGGGCTTTCTTAGTGTTCGCTGTTGTGATGACGGGCTTCATCTACCCAATGGAAGGTAGCTGGACGTGGAACGGCGACTCTGTATTTGGCCTATTCGAACTTAACTATAGCGACTACGCAGGTTCTGGTATCGTTCATATGGCTGGTGCTGCTGCTGCTTTAGCTGGCGTGCTATTGCTTGGCCCACGTAAAGGTAAGTACGGTGCTAACGGTGAAGTACGTGCGATTCCTGGTGCTAACCTCCCCCTTGCGACTTTAGGGACGTTCATCCTTTGGATGGGCTGGTTCGGCTTCAACGGCGGTTCTACTTTACAGCTTTCAGGTATTGAAGCTGCAAACGAAGTGGCTAACGTATTCCTTAACACCAATGCTGCGGCCTCCGGTGGTTTGATTGCTGCGCTTATCGTTGCTTACATCCTATTCGGTAAAGCTGACCTAACCATGGCGCTTAACGGTGCACTGGCTGGCCTTGTTGCGATCACAGCTGATCCTGCTTCACCTTCCCCATTAGCCGCGACCTTAATCGGTGCTGTCGGTGGTGCGATCGTGGTATTCAGCATCGTGATGCTTGATAAAGTGAAGATCGATGACCCAGTAGGTGCTATCTCTGTTCACGGTGTCGTTGGTTTATTTGGTGTTATGGTTGTGCCTGTCACCAACGGTGATGCGTCTTATCTTGGCCAAATCACTGGTGCTGCGGTTATCTTCGGCTGGGTATTCGGCACAAGCCTTGTCACTTGGTTAGTCATTAAAGTGATCATGGGCCTACGTGTCTCAGAAGAAGAAGAAGCAGACGGCGTTGATATCCACGAGTGTGGCATGGAAGCATATCCAGAGTTTGTTTCTCAAAAATAAGCTTTACGCTTAAACAAAAAAAGGCGCTTTAAGCGCCTTTTTTATTTTAAATTGTTTTCTCACTTATCCCTTTCTAAAGGGATGCGTTCACTCTTTTCATAGTCACTTAAATCGCTTGTTGAACAACAAAATATATTTTTACATTCCTTTAAAAATTTATAGGTGATCATTTTCTTATAATTTCCAACCCCTACCAGACAATAATCTGCTATGAGAGCAGTAAGACCTAGACCACCCAAGGTATACCCAGCTATTGCAGCTGTTGTAAATCCCCCCGCTGCGGTGCCTATCGTTTCTGTAGTAGTCCTATTACCGGAAGTATTGGTAGTATTAACATAAGGCAGTTGGGTAGTGCTCGATGGATGAGTAACTTTACGCGGTTGCTGAGTGGTATTATAAGATCGCCCAACTGTAGACTGAGTAGCATTGCTAGATCGCTGAACGGTAGACTTAGTAGCATTAGTAGATCGCTGAACTTGCGGCTTGGTAGTAGTATTATAAGACCGCCCAGTAGAAGCCCCCTGAATAGTAACCGCCGCCTGAGTAGTATTATTAGTCCTCGGCGCAGCTTCGCCCTGAATAGATAAGCATAAGCCTAGAGCTAGACTGCAAAATCCTGCAGGGTAACCTTTAAAAACATCGATAGATTGAAACACAAGCCATCACCTTTATGATTAATAGTTAGGTATTTGACTCGATTTTATAGACTAAGTTTACCCTAGGCTTCTTAAAAAACTTCTACTTAGACTCTACACATTCACTTTAATCTGACTAACTGCCTAGTACCTCAATGCACAGCGATTGTCCCGTTCAGCAGCTACAGGTTTTTCTGTGGCAAGGCGCAAGTATGCAGCAATACATGCGTCTTTCAAATACTTGCAACAAAGTCACGGGAAAACCTGTAGCTGCCCTTTGGGTGGCATTTAAAATGCCCATAGCTGTGTTGCTTGATCTCACTATAGAATAACTATTATTTTCGATCAGCTGCCTTGCTATGAGCATTTTACTTTGCCACTGAACCCGACAATCGCTGTGCATTGGGGTACTAGCAGTCTGTTCGAGAATTGCGTTCGAGGATAAATGTCAAAGAAGTGAGATAAATGCTTTGGGAAATTCCTGCGAATAGTCAGCCTATTTAAAGGCAGATCTAAATAAACAGGAGCGAAGAATTTAGCCGCTTATCTGGCATTTACCCAACCACTCAATCTAGACAAAGCCACATGACCGTTTATTGATTAAGTAGAGTGGTCGGGTTTAGGCCGAACAGTCAGTTCTCGGACAGACTCCTAGCCAATCCGGATGCCACAAACTCAATAAAAGCATATCCATATCCGCATTAATACTGAACTGTTCGAGGGCGCAGTGGTTATCTTCGGCTACCTATTCGCCACTAAGGTTAAACAATAGTTGAACTACCTGTAAAAATTTAAGACCAATAAAAATTGTAGTCATTTACAATCGACCATAAATGAGCCATAAGTCGTGAAAATAGTAAAACTCTTTACCCGCCTGTTTAGCATTTTAAGTTTTCTAATATGCTGCTCACCTTTGTTTGCTGTCCACAAGCTTAAGTTAAGCTTGGACGATTTGATTACCGGCGCTTGGATTATTGCCTCGCATAATGGTGCCTTTACAAAAGCCAGTGAGTTGGAACATATTCGAATTGAGCGAAATAAACAAACACTCTATACAAGCGACTTGCATGAAAATAGGATAGATTTTAACGCCGAAGTCGCTAACGGCATCCCTCTTTATCAGGTACTAAGCTTTGTAGACAGTAAAATGCAAAGCGCCCAAACAAAGCCATCAAGTCCCAGCCGTCTTCAGGTTGACAAGAGAAAACCTGCAAATTTTCAACCGCGCAGGCCTAACAGATCGGCACCTCGTTTAGTGCCTCCCCCTTTCGAGACGGAACTTGTAAGCTATCCGGATTGGAAATACACAAGGGATGATCTAGGCCCCCCTGTCGATTACAGCCCTATAGGTCCGGATGTGCGCTGGGATTCCTGCCCCCCTTTTGTGCATTCAGATTTAATGCAGCCTGGACACTTTTCCGATCTGGATTCGAGAATGGATAGAGCGTATTATAATGCGCTAGAAGCAGATAGGCATAAAAACTTTCTCCCACGGCGTTTTTAGTAAATAACCATTATTAAGTTGTTGAATTTTCTTCCTTCACAGGGTTAAACCATTGATTCAATGTGAAGGAAATCATGTTTGAGATGGCGCTGCGTGAAATGCCACTAAGTGCGCCTAAGACTTAGAAAAAGCGTTTATTTAGTTTAAGCTCCACGCAGTTACTTTAATCTGACTAACTGCCGGGCCAATACGGATGCCACAAACTCAATAAAGAGCGTATCCATATCCGCATCGAAATAACGGCTGTCGTGGCTTCCGAAACATAATATCGCCATGAGCTGCTTACCTTTACGGATCGGCAATACAATAGCTGATTCAACACCTTTATTCTTTGGGAATAACAGCGTTAACTCTTCATCACGAAAAACACCGCTAATGCTGTTTTGTATCGAATTCACCCAAGACAAAGGCCCAGCTATTGCTGACTCATCAAGCTTTTGAAGCTGATTAACTGCTTCGAACTGGCTCTCTATCAATTGAATCTGAACGGCATCAATACTGAACTGCTCCAGTGCGCAGCGGTTAAATTGTTTGATCAAGTCTTTCAAATGCGTTGAGTCAAGCATCGCTAACACAAGTACCTGTGTCTTCCTGAACAAGTCATCATTGGCTTTGGCCTGATTAACAAACTGACTAAGTTTTTTGCGGGAGTCGATATTGCGTTCGCGCAGTAAGTTAACCTGTTTTTCCACTAAAGAAACGGTGCTGCCGCCTGTTGCATGAGGCAGGTAGAGGTCTGACAACAATTGCTCTCTCTCTAAAAGAAAGGTCGGGTTCTTTTTCAAGAATGCTTCAATGTGCTCAGGGCTTAATGAATCTGCCACCTGATCTACAGAACCTGTCATTACTCAATCCTTTCTTTCATCGTTACAGTAAAAACTGCCCTTCAAATACAAAATCGGCAGGCCCTGTTTGATAAACGGGCTGACCAACACCTGCCCAGGCAATATGCAGGCGGCCACCGGGCAAATCAACCGCTACCTGCTCGTCCAGCACACCTGTCAAAATACCATAAACCACCGCTGCACAAGCGCCTGTGCCGCACGCCAAGGTTTCACCTACACCGCGCTCATACACTCGAAGCTTTATATGATCTTTAGCAATGACTTGCATAAACCCAGCATTTGCCTTTTCAGGGAAGTCGGGGTGCGTTTCAAACTTAGGGCCAAGCGCTTCAAACAAGCCATTTTGCACATCGTCAACTTGCAAAACGACATGAGGATTACCCATCGACACGGCACCTACTGTATAAGATTGGCCTTCAACCGTAAGAGCATAAGCGCTTCGCTGACTGTCAGCTTTAAAAGGGATGGTATGGGGTGCTAACCTAGGCGCACCCATATCAACCTTCACACCCATGTCGGTAATATGAGGGACAATAACGCCGCCTTTGGTTTCAACCTGAATCACATCTTTATCTGTTAGCCCTTTTTCACGCACAAAGCGTGCGAAACAGCGCGCACCATTACCGCATTGTTCCACCTCAGTACCATCGGCATTAAAGATGCGATATTTAAAATCATTCTCGGCAAGGTCTGGCCTCTCAACAATCAAGATCTGATCACAACCCACGCCAAAACGCCTATCCGCTAACCGCTGTGACAGTGTCGCTGTGATATCTATGCCATGCTCTATCGCATTCAATACGACAAAATCGTTACCTGCGCCCTGCATTTTAGTGAACTGAAGTGTTTTCATGATCCAGGCAATACCGTTTCATTTTCAAAAAGAGAAGCAATGGTTTCCCTCTTACGCACCACATGAATCTTATCGTCATCTACCATCACTTCAGCCGCTCGGCCTCGCGTGTTGTAATTTGATGCCATGCCGAACCCATAAGCGCCTGCTGAAAAAACACTTAAATAATCCCCTGCTTCTATCGCCAGTGTTCGGTGCTTACCTAAAAAGTCACCGCTTTCACAGACAGGCCCGACGATGTCGTAATCAGCTGTTTTTAAGTCTTTTTTGATAACTTCCTCAATACGCATCCATGACTCATAAAGCGCAGGACGAAGCAGGTCATTCATAGCCGCATCGACAATCGCAAAGTGTTTTTCACCATTATCTTTTAAATACTCAACTTCCGTAATCAAAATACCAGCATTCGCCACAATAGAGCGACCTGGCTCCAGAATCAAACTCAGATCATAAGGCTCCAATAAAGCTTTAACCTTTTTAATGTAGGCACCTACATCTGGCGGTGTTTCATCATCGTATTGCACGCCAATACCACCACCTAAATCGACATGTTTCAGCTGAATGCCTTCTGTTTTGAGTTCATCAATGACATGCAACAAACGCTTTAAAGCGTCAATAAAAGGTGTTGGGTCAATAATTTGTGAACCTATATGACAATCGATACCGACAATATCAAGGCTGTCTAACGCCTGAGCTTTTTTATAGACCGCCAACACTTGACTGATATGAATACCAAACTTGTTATCTTTCAGCCCTGTTGAAATATAAGGGTGCGTCTTGGCATCCACATCAGGATTTACGCGCAAGGATACAGGCGCCTTCATACCTTTATCGGCAGCTACTTGCGCAATACGCTCAAGCTCAGCTTCAGACTCCACATTAAAGCAGTGAATACCGACATCAAGCGCGCGAGCAATTTCAGCCGATTTTTTGGCGACACCCGAGAACACAACTTTAGCAGGATCACCGCCTGCGGCTATGACACGCTCTAATTCGCCCACAGACACAATATCAAAACCTGCGCCACACTCAGCCAGAAGATTAATGACAGCCAGATTGGAATTGGCCTTAACGGCATAGCACACCAGATCATTGCCTGACACAGCTTGTTTATATTGCGCAAAGGCAGATTTAATAGCTGACTTTGAATAAATATACGTCGGTGTACCCTGAGCTTGTGCGATCGTTTCAACGGGCACAGACTCAGCAAATAATTGATTATTGTTATAGGAAAAAGCGTTCATACTATTTGCTTCTTATTCAAGACGTTATCGATGTAGAGGATGACGACTGGCTAGCAGCCTTGTCAGGCAAAATTAACGGGCCCTTTTGTCCGCATCCAGTTGCGGATAAAACCATAAGCACTACGCTTAAACAAACAAAATTTTTCTTCATGTTTACCTTTTGGTCTATCAAGGATGATGCGATCCAAACTCGGTTGTTTGCCTTTGTGGCTTTTACACTACGGCTGGTTAACTGTCTGCTGCCTGTTACTGAGCAAGTTCGCCCATGCAGGATTTGCCACAAGCTTTCAAACCCCTTTCTCTATGATGGCACAGATTCCAACACTGCAAAGGGCTAGCGCACATCAAGGGTCTGCCATTGAAGTAGGCTCAACCCTAACCACCAGCAACCACTGGTATTTGACCCACGCCAAAGCCGAACAGCATCTATTAGTTGACACTGAATCGACAACCTTAGCCATCAATGCGCGATTTTATCAGGATAGCCTGAGTTTTTATATTGATATCCCTTATATTCGTTATGGAGGCGGTTTTTTAGATGACTTTATCAATGACTATCATGGTTTTTGGGGCCTCCCCAATGGCGATAGACACCTATACAGGCAGCGCCAAAACCGCATCACGTATCAAAAAAATCAGACGCTCACACCCTGTAGTGGCTTTGCCGATGGTCAACTTGGCATAACGTGGCTGATGAGCCATCAAGAAAACAGCCAACACAGTGTATCAACAGCTATCAAACCAGCCACCGCCAGAAGGGACTGTTTACTCAGCAATGGCGCTTTGGCATTCAGCCAATTAGTGACGCATAAATGGCAAAGCAGCTTATGGACAGTCGATCTGCAATATGGGGCTTACTGGCAAGAACGTTATGACATTTTTGATTGGCAAAGCAGGCCCTTTATTAAATTCGGGACCTTTGCTATAGGCTATAACCTTTACAAGCCATTCGATTTTACCCTGCAATATGATTATCACTCAGCGCTTTTTAGGAAGGGTCGCCCCACCCCCGCTGGCGAAGGACACATGGGAAGTATTGGATTGATCTACAACGGCAATCATCATCGAGTTGAACTGGCGGTACAAGAGGATTTATTAGTGGGTTCAACGGCAGATGTCAGCTTTTTTTTACGGATTCTGCATAGACTGGATTAGCGCCAGCCATAAGCTTTTTTAACTCCTTCGATCGCTTAACAGCATAAAGTCTCCATTCGGGATCGACATACTTGCTCTTCATGTTTTTTGCCAGATTCTCATATCGCTCTTGCACTGAACGTAAAAGCCAAAAAGGCGAGTTTTTGTCTAAGTCATTATCTTGTCTAAGCACGTTTAAATAGTCTCTGCTATTTGACTCATAAGTGGCTCGGGCAATATCATCCTCAATATTTGTAACCTTTTTTCCTCCAAGGTGCGTTCTTTCCTTATAACCTAACGACTGTAAATCCTTTAGCTGCTTTTTCTTTGTTCTAGGGCTTTTAGCCATTGATACCGAATAGTTCGGCATAGCTCCAGCGAGCTGTCTAACACCAGCAATAAAACACTTATCATCTTCCGTATTTAATTTGCCTCTTTTTTGCAATGCTGAAGCCATTTGATATAAGTCTCTCGCCGGTTTTTCATAGTCCAGCTCATACGTCTTTTTTGGTTCCATGCGATTGCCTTCCTCCAATAAATCCTTTGCTGTGCGGTATAGTTTCTCGCAAATCTTTTCAATATCTACATCAAAAGCTTCTTCTAAAGCTTTATCCCTATTTGAGTATTGAGCCCTTAAATCTACAAGAGGTTTTTTATCCGCTCCCGTTTTAAGATAGCTTGCAGATGCTGCAATAGAGGCTTGGAGATGATGCTCAGTAGACCCTTTAAAAAACCTATTTAACTGCTCTTTAATTTTATCCTGCAAAGGCAAAGGATCCGTGTCAGCCCTACACATAGGGCAATTATTAGACATTGCCAGATAAGCCTGCAATAAACATGACAAATGAAATCTATGATTACATTTTGTTGTTACGCAGTAGCGATTTGAGGTTTGACTAGTAGCACAAATAGCACAACAGTCATCTCTGAAGAAACTGGATTGTTTATCCTTGAAATACGTTATATTGGCTGCTTGAAGGTAATTTATAAAGATAACTATAAACAGACAGCTAAAGAAACGAACCATTGTGAACCAATTTAATGAACAATAAAGCTCTTTATTGACACTAAATGATTCAAAAAGTTAACAACCAACTCATCGAATAGCCCCTATCGCCTGCCCAAGGCATAAGGGCGTGCCTGCTTCAAGCTCATCACTCCACTGCGCCACCCCTTCCGGGAATAACAAAATAGCGGTAGAGCCCAGCTTAAAACGTCCCATTTCCTCACCTTGAGCGAGTTTAACGGTCAGCTGCTCAATAAAATTTTGATGCTGGACCGTTTTGGGCGGCGGCGCAATTTGCCCCGCCCATACAGTTTCAATCGCCGCGACAATCATCGCGCCCACTAAAATCATGATCATAGGGCCTGCTGGCGTTTCAAACTCACAGATCAATCGCTCATTGCGTGCAAAAAGCCCCGGTATATTATTGGCTGTTGCCTGGTTCACTGAAAACAACTCGCCTGGTACATAGGCTGTACGCAACAGTTTGCCATCCAAGGGCATATGTAACCTGTGATAATCTTTGGGTGACAAATAAATGGTCATAAAATGCCCACCCAAGTAACGATTACACCATTCAGCATCGCCTGCTACCAAAGACATCAAGGAGTAGTACTGCCCTTTTGCCTGCATCACACTGCCATGATCAATCACGCCCAGTTCACTAATCGCCCCATCACAAGGGCTAACGATGCCTTTAGGGCTAGATTCGATAGGCCGCAACCCTTCTTTTAAGGGCCTGGTAAAAAAGGTATTAAAATCAGGGTAGTCTTCTGGCCGTTCGTCTTTTGCTTCTGACATATCCACATTAAAGGCATCGATAAACACACGTATCAGTGGGTTCTTAATCCATGTAATACGTGTATTCGCTAAATAAGCGACAAGTCTCGATAGCAAATGCTTAGGCAGAAGGTATTGCAGCAGGCAAAACCCTTTTTCAATCCACAGTTTCATTATTCTTCTGACATCCTCAGGCTCTGTTGACATAATTTTTTTCATGCTGTTTCTGGCTAAATATTCCTCAAGCAAGGCAAATCTAGGGAGGTTTGGCGAGCTAAATAAACTGGATTTAACACAGCTTGATGAATATTTAGACGTAACCCTTCGGGCTGTGCCCGTTTTTCCATCTGCCTGTATCGGATTTCACTCATATAGGCTGCTATTATTCGCTCAATTCTTCTTGCCAGAATAAAAAAACGGGCGACAGCAGCATAAATAAAACTATGACAACAAAGCCTAACTGGCTACAGGCGTCTCATCGGCATTGCCCCATTCGGACCAAGAGCCTGGATACGCTTTGATATTGTTATAATTGAGCAGCTTTTTCGCAACAAAATACGTCAAAGCACTGCGGCGATGCGTCTGACAATGCGTAATCACTTCTTTATCAGCTGTTATGCCTAAAGCTTCAAGCTCATCTTTGATGGCAGGCAAGTCTCGCACCAAGCCATCATCGTCTAACAGGTTTTTCCATTCATAGTGTTTGGCACCTGGAATGTGTCCAGCTCGCTTAGAAAACGCCTTCACACCACAATATTCATCCTCACTGCGAGCGTCCCACACCGTCAACTTATTCTGGCTGATAGCTTTTAAGATATAGTCCTTATCCGCCACCATGGACAACTCCAAATAAACGTCAATATCGCTAGGCGTAGGTTCGAGGTACTTCGATACTACAGGCAACCCTTCCTTTTGCCATTGCTGTAAGCCACCATCAAGTAAGGTCACTTGATGAAAACCAATGACATCCAGGGTCCAAGCCATACGCGCGGCCCATGTTGACTGCACATTATCATAGACAACGACCTGTTTATCTTCTGTCAAGCCAAGTCGGCGGAACATTGCCTGCAAATGATTTTTAGGTGGCAATAGCCCTGTGACAGGTTGCTCCCCATACAAAAGCTCGCTGGCATCCACATGAGCTGCACCTTCAATGCAAGCAATATGGCCATCTGACAGTTGGCACAAATCAATCAGCAGCAAATCGTTAGCGTTAGCCTCCAATTGCTGAAACAGCTCTTTGGGGCTTATGATTGCAGGCAGAGGCTTTACCATAGTCATGTCTCAAAGAAAAAAGGGCATAGTGTAGAGGGAGTTGAGTGTTAAATCCAACCGAATCTCTTGGCGGGAAGCGCTGAACACTTCTACCTATCAATAAGGTTTATAACTCCGTTTGAGTATTTAGAATGTAATTCAGGCTTAAAATTCGAGAGGTTGCCATTTTTTTTTCATCCATTGCTGCACGAATAGCGCAACCCGGCTCCTTTATATGTCTACAATCCCTAAACTGGCAATGCCCAAGTAAGGGTTGCAATTCAACGAAGCCTGCATAGATATCTTCAGGCGTCAGATGCATTAAATGGAATTCTCGTATACCGGGTGAATCAACGATATAGCCACCTAAAGGAAGCAAATACATGGCTGAATTCGTGGTGGTATGCCTGCCCTTTTTAACAGCTTCAGACAAGAAGCCTGTAGCGGCTTTATCCACCCCCAAAAGTGCATTAGTTAATGAGGATTTTCCCACACCTGATTGCCCAACCAACACAGAGTTTTTATCTTTCAGATACGTTTGAAACGCTTCAACCCCCTCTCCGCTTTTTGCGCTTACACGAAACACGGGATAGCCTAGTGCTCTATATAACGATTCGAGCTCAGCCAGATGACTACTTGCATCATCCAAATCAGCCTTATTAATAATAAGACTTGCCGCAACACCTGCCTCTTCCGCTGCAACCAAATACCTGTCAATTAGCGTAGTATGCGCTTCAGGCTCTTTGGCGATCACAACCCCTATTTGATCAATATTCGCCGCTACAGGTTTTAATTTGCCAAGACCATCTGGCCTTAAGATCTCACTGCGGCGAGGTTTTACCGCCAGTATGACCGCTTTTTTGCCATCTGCATCTTCATACACCACTTCATCGCCCACACTAATCGAATCCAGGTTTGCTCTAAAGTGGCATTTTTTAGGTTCTGAATCTTGTGCATCAATAGGCACTACCCAGGCTTGTTTAGAAAACCGTGCAACGACAAGACCCGACTGGCCATCAGCTACAGTAATTTGATGTTGCTGACGCCTATCAATGCGTGCTCGCTGTTGCTGAGTCAGGCGTTTTTTTGGCATAAGAAGAGAGGCCAGTGTGATTATTGTGAATCCAAAGGCCATTGTATCTTTTTACATGACCTTTAAGCTACCATAGAGATTTTGCGACGAATTACCAATGCATAAAGAGAACCTCATCTGGATTGATCTGGAAATGACAGGACTTGATCCTGAAACTGATGTCATCATCGAAATTGCCACTCTCGTGACCGACAAAACCCTCAACACGCTGGCAGAAGGCCCTGTTTTAGCTATTCATCAACCCGATAACGTGCTTGAAAATATGAACCCTTGGTGCATCAATCAACACCAAAAAACAGGGTTAACTGACAGAGTCAAAGCTTCTACTGTGACCATCGAACAAGCCGAAGCCCAGACACTTGAGTTTCTTAAACAGTGGGTACCGGCCAATCAATCCCCTATGTGCGGCAACAGTATTTGTCAGGACAGGCGATTTTTAGCCAAATCCATGCAAGACTTACAAGCGTATTTCCACTACCGCAACCTAGATGTCAGCACCTTAAAAGAGCTGGCTAAACGCTGGAAGCCTAGTGTGTTTGATGGGCTAAAGAAAAACAACACACACTTAGCCATGGATGATATCAAGGACTCCATCGAAGAGCTCAAACATTATCGAGAGCATTTCATTGATCTTAGCTAAACAAATGTGACATGGTTTGGTGACAAGCCACAAGCTTTCAAAGACTTCGCTTTTCATGCTTAGCCAACTGTGTGACACTCCTTGGTTACTAATAAAAATAATAAAACATGCGTCAGGCGACTTCTTCACATTTCAGATTCTTGCTGTTAGGGCAGGTTATTGCACTGTTTGGCTCATCCCTTTCAGGCTTTGCGCTGGGCGTTTTTGCGTATAAAGAAGTCGGTTCCGCTTCTATTTATACAGCCATTGCCTTAGCTAATATCTTACCCATGTTTTTGCTAAGCCCTCTTGCAGGGGCCGTGGTGGATAAGTTCCCCCGTAAATGGATTGTGCTAGCAGCCAATCTTGCTACGCTCTGTGTTATTTCTCTTCTTTACATATTGGCTAGCGAAAACCTCTTAACACCCTTAAAAATAATAGGCCTTGTTACACTCAACTCAGTGTTTGCAGCCTTTGTCTTACCCTCTGTCTCTGCCAGCATTCCGTTGATGGTGCCAAGCGACAAGCTGTCCAAAGCGAATGGTCTGATTGCCTTAGCCTTAGGACTCGTTGAACTTGCCACCCCAGCGATGGCAGGTATCCTTTATAAACACATGGGCTTGGCCTTTATTTTAAGCAGTAATTTTGTGGTGTTATTGATCGCCATGGCAATTTTGCTGGTATGCCATGTCCCAACACCTAAAGAGATTCAAAAAACGGATAACACTGAACACGAACAACCTAAAGGGCTCTGGGCTTCGCTTAAAGATACGATTCAATTCTTATGGCATAACCCAAGCTTTAGTCGCCTGGTTTTTTTCTATGCCATTGTCGTATCCCTCACACTAGCCATCGCCATCTTGGTTCAACCTATGCTACTAGGCATGACCGACGCTCAAACTATGGGCTTTGTTTTATCCTTTGCAAGCTCTGGGATTCTCTTTGGCAGCTTGTTCATGATGCTGGCCAAGCAATCAGAAAAACACCTCCCGCTAATTTTAGTAGCTGCACTTTTTGTGGGGCTCAGCTCCATGATCATACCTGTGCTCAGAACGCCGTGGATGATTGCGCTGGGCGGCTTTTTTGTGATGTGCTGCCACCCTATATTTGACAGTAATTTCAGAACACTTTTTCAGAGAAAAATAGACCCGGCCATGCTAGGCCGAGTCATTGGTATTCGCAATTTTGTACTCGGCTTTTCTCAAAGCATACTCTTTTTGTTAGTAGGCCCACTCTCCGACCATCTGTTTGAACCTGCCATGCAAGCTGATGGCTGGCTACAACCGGTCTTTGGTGAGTTCTATGGTTCAGGGCAAGGCCGAGGTATCGCACTACTCATCAGCATACTGGGACTATTTATCGTGATCGCAACGCTTTCGAGCTTACTGTCAAGGCGCTTCAAAGCAGCAGACAGCCTGAAGGATAAGGCGGCAATCTCGACAGGTTAAACTGAGTCTGTGACCTGATTACGCCTTGACGTCGCAGATTCAAAATTTTTGCCAATTATTTTTTCGTTAAGCAACTATAATAAATTGCTCTATAAAAAATTATTATGCGTAAAAGCGTACCGGGAGCCTGCTCGAGAATGGCAGTCGATGATAAATTTCAAAGAAGTAAGGTAAATTCTTTGGGAAATTCCTGCGAATAGCCAGCCTATTTAAAGGCAGATCTAAATAAACAGGAGCGAAGCGTTTAGCCGCTTATCTGGCATTTAGGCAGAACAGTCATCTCTTAGACAGGCTCCTAGCCACGATTAAAACAATAACATGACAAACCACAGGAAATTACTGGTCATTCTGGCCGTCATTATTGGGCTTGGACCGTTAACGATTGATTTATATCTGCCTGCCTTTCCTGAAATGAAGCTATTTTTTGGCACTTCTATTTCGCAGGTTCAGCTCACACTCTCCAGTTACCTTATAGGCTTTGCGTTTTTTCATCTAGTATGTGGTCCGCTATCTGATCGCTTTGGTAGACGCCCCTTGCTTTTAGGCGGTTTATCGCTCTACATCTTAATATCCATACTCTGCGCGTTCGCCGAATCCATCGAGCAATTAATTGCTCTACGCTTTATGCAAGGGCTAAGCGCCTGTGTAGCTCCCGTAATTGGGCGGGCGATTGTGCGCGATATCTTTTCGCCACGCGATGCCACTAAAGCGTTAGCGATGGTATCAGCCATGATGGCACTTGCACCCGTCACAGCCCCTAGCCTCGGCAGTTTGCTATTAGAAATAGGCAGTTGGCAGTGGACCTTTATCTTTTTAGCCTTTGCAGGTGCCGTGACCTGGCTGATCGTTTTTTTTAGTATTGAAGAGTCGCTTAACACACAGCAGGCCTTTACGCTTAAAAACATCAGCGGCAACATGCTCACCTTGTTAACCGACAGAACGTACATGGGCAGCGTATTAACCGGTTCATTCCTCTATGCTCCGTTGTTTGCTTTTTTATCAGTGGCCGCTTTCATCATGATGGATTACTACAAAGTGCCTAGGCTCTTTTTTGGTGCTTATTTCATGTTTATTGTCTTAGGCTACATTTTGGGTAACTTTGTCACCGCGCGTCTCAGTGATTATCTCGGCTGGCCCGTCTTTTTCAAAAGCGGCATGCTAACGACTTTTATCGCCTCCATTTTTTTACTACTTAGCATACAGTATTGGAATCACCCCTTAGCCATTGTATTACCCATGCTGATGATGGCTTTCACGGTAGGGCTCGTATCGCCTAAGTCGATGTCACTTGCCTTGCAGAACTACCCTCATATGGCAGCAACCGCCTCTGCCTTGATGGGGTTTTTACAAATGGCAATTGCGTCTCTTGCAGGCTTTGCAGCAGGTATTCTATTTGAAGATCACCCTATGCCGCTTGCGTTCGTTATTCTGAGTGTTGTTATTGTGAGTGCAACGACCTACTTCACTCTTTTACGTGACCAGGAAGGCGCTACCCCTCAACACTTGTCATAATAATATCAAAAAAAATAACGCTTTATTATAACCATGCTTTACGAGCAGCTTTCCAGCGTTGAGCTTTTCGGCCCTTTAAGAAAAGATAAACGCGACATTGTCTTTAGAGAGAAGACGCCGGCCAACGCCCTTTATCAGGTTCAAACAGGTCTTGTTAAACAGTTTAAAACCACAGCTGAGGGTATTGAACAAATCTCTCATTTTTATTTACCTGGCGATATTTTTGGCTTTGAAGTGCTGCTTGGCAAAACGCACCAAAGTACAGCCATGGCAATTCACACCAGTGATCTGTTGGCATTTCCCATTAAATTATCTAGCCTTGCGCCAAAAGACTTACAATGGCTGGCACGCTTACTTGCCGAGCAAACACTCGAAGATCAGCGTCATATCGCCATGTTAAACAAAACACGTGCCATGGCCAAAGTAGCTCATTTCATGCTTGATATGACAGCAAGGCTTAGGCCCTACTCGCATGAACGCAGTGCATTAGGGTTAAACTTTCCAAGAAATGACATGGCAAACTATTTAAGCCTTAGTGTCGAGACTGTTTGCCGAGAGCTTAAAAAATTGGAAAAAGCTGAGTTAATTGCCATTGAAAAAACCCGCATTCATCTCACCAATGAAGCCCAGCTAAAAGCTATAGCGCTTTCTTAACGTTTAAGCTTTCAGTTACACTATGCCGAAACTAAAAGGACTTAAGTATGCGTTTTATTGCATTGATTACCCTCTTTTGGCTATCTTTATTTAGCATTGCCAGTGATCATGTCGATGGCGAACTCTCAATCAAGAATCCAGTCGCCGATATCTCTGACGTCTTTACTTTTGTCAGCCCAACGAACCCCGACAACCTCGTCCTAGTCTTAAACAGCTACCCTTTTGTCAGCAGCAAAGGCCATTTTTCAGATAGATTAGTGTATAGCTTTTTAATCCGGGAGGCTGAGATTACAGGAAAAGCTAACAATCCATCGCTAAATTATTTATCGCCTACAAAAACTATTAACTGTACGTTTAAAACACCCCATGACGGCACAGCGCATACAATGACTTGCAAACTTGACGGAGAAGTCAGCTTCACATCAACCGTTAATGAAGTAACCGAACATCAAGCATTAGGTATTCGAGCCTTTGCAGGCTTTCGTGCCGACCCTTTTCTATTCAGCTCCTCCTGGTTTAGCACCCTTGTTTTTGATTATGATATTCCAAAGGCTAACGCCAGTAATGACCTGACAAGACTCAATGTACTGAGCATTATTCTTGAAATTCCTGTTAAATCTGCTTTTAACTTTTCTCATAAACCCATCTTGGCCGTGGCAGGGCAGATCGCTAAACTAGCTTCGGATGGATCCATTGGTGAGATCATTGACCGTGCAGCACGCCCTGAAATCAGTAACGCACATTTAGTGACAACCGTTGGCCAAGAAGACCTTCGCGCACGTTATAACCGTCAAGCGACTTTTGCGCTAGCTGATGAAGACAGGAAAGCCTTTCAAGCGCGTATCGCCCAAAATATTCAATATTATGATGCCTTAGATGGTGTCACAGACTGGCCTGTAAATAGCAGAGTTCACATCAGCGAATTTCTGACAGACGATGTTCTCTTGATTGATACAAGCCTTCCCTTTAACGGACAAAGCTACCTATCGCTTGAAGCCGCTTACCTAAGACAACAGCTACCACTAAGGCCAGGCGGCAGAGCACCTGGCGAAAATAGCATCAATAAACTGATGACATTTTTAATTAGTCAGCCCTGATAAACAGTAGAAAGCTGCATTTAAAGAGGCTTAGGGCTGGCTTGAAACGAACAATTTCGACCAGAAAGACTCTAAAAGCCTTAAATTACTGGTCGAAATGAGTTTTGGATGCTGACTACAAGCCCGTCTTCGAACAATCAAAGCAGCTTTTTTGATCTATTCGATTCATTAGATCTCAATGACCCGCTCATAGCCTTATCGAACGCATTGCCTTGGCCAGATTTAGAAAAAGGTCTTGCCGTTTATTACAGCGAAGAAGGTCGCCCAGCCAAACCCATTCGATTGATGAGCGGCTTATTAATGCTCAAGCAGCTCTTCAATTTGAGTGACGAGAATGTGGTTTCTCAGTGGAAAATGAACCCATACTTTCAATTTTTCTGCGGTGAAACCAGTTTTCAATCTTGCCTGCCTTGCCATCCAACAGACCTTGTAAAATTCAGGCAAAGAATTGGCGAGAGCGGCGTTAAACAGATTTTTGCGATGTCAGTTAAGCTGCATGGAGAGGCAGCTGAAGATGATACGGTTTTTGTTGATACGACGGTACAGGAAAAAGCTATCACCTATCCGACCGATACAAAGCTCGCCATCAAAATCATTAATCGAGTGAATAAGCTAGCAAAAGGCTTTGGTGTCAAACAGCGGCGAACTTTTGTCAAAGAGGTAAAACAGCTTCGTATTGACTCGCGCTTCTTTGGACATGTAAAGAAACGCAAGAAGGCTAAAAAAGCCTTGAAGCGTCTGCGTACTATTGCTGACATTCTGATGAGAGAGCTTGAGCGAAAACTCCCAGAGGGTGCGGTTGCACAGCTAGCAAACGATTTTGCCATGTATCGCAAGGTACTTGCTCAACAGTCTAAGGACAAGAACAAAATTTACAGCCTTCATGAGCCTCAAGTCTACTGTGTTGCTAAAGGTAAGGCGCATAAAAAATACGAATACGGGAACAAGGCTTCTATCGTATCGACACGCGATCATGTCATTGTTGGCGTCGCTGCACATGATACGTTCACGCATGATTCTGAAACATTACAAACTGCGTTAGATGAAGCAGAATCTGTAAGAGAGACATCCATCAAAACTGCTGCTGTTGATAAAGGCTATCAAGGTTCCAAATCTAAAGTGAAGCAGGAAGTTATTTTACCAGGCAAGCCTCTTAAGCGAGATAATGATAAACAACGAGCACGTAAACGAACGCTTTGTAAAAAACGCTCATCCATTGAGCCCGTTATCGGTCATTTGAAGCAAGACTTCAGATTGTGCAGGAACTTCCTTAAGGGCTTTATCGGCGATCAGCTTAACTTGTTGATGGCTGCTTGTGCCTGGAACTTAAAAAAGTGGATCAACGCTTTTTTTGTGCTTGTTTTTATCTGGTTACCTGATCAAAAAGCAGCCAGCAGATTGGCTGGCTTTAAGTTTATGCTTTCGATAATACTTGGCCTTAAAAAATATAAGGCCTTTGTCAGGGCTGACTAATTAATGGCGGGCGAGGCATTGCTATTACGAGTGGCATTGAGCAAGAAGGATTACCGCAGAAAAGCTTTCCTTATTTAGCAGAACCTCACTCAGGTCTCATGAATAAGCTCTTTAGCTATTTTGCTCCCAAGATGACAGCCAGCATGGCGCTGACTCAAAGGAAAAGGCCCAAGCAATAAAAAGAGAACTTTTATTGCTTAAATTAGAACAAACATACAAAATTTCACTTAGGCACACTGCCATGCTTCTTGTATTTTGCTTTATTCTCACTTTCTCATTGCCCACTCAAGCAACGAAGGAATGTATTATCGACTTAGACCTAGCACTTACACAAACCTGAAAGAAAGCCCGACCAATCACCCCATAAAACGAATAAAGATAGCTTATGACTCCAAAGAAGAAGAAATGTTGGCAAATTTATGCAATTGGTTCTGCCGAACTCTCATTTCGTTAGCATGCCCTCCAATAGGAATTGTAAAGGACATTGAAGCATTGGAGCTAGAAACAAGCAAAAACAAATAACTGTTTATTCAACCCTCTATCACCTCCTTTATTCTTACCAATGCGCTTGATAGATCACTCACGCCAATGGTTTTCATACCCTCAATAGGCTTCTGCGGCACATTGGCTTTAGGCACAATCGCTTTAGTAAACCCGTGTTTGCTGGCCTCCTGAAGCCTTTCCAGCCCACTGGGCACAGGCCGTATTTCACCAGACAAGCCTACCTCGCCAAAGACCACAAGGTCTTCTGGCAGCGCTTTATTTCTAAGACTCGATACAATCGCTAAAAGCATGGTTAGGTCCGCACTGGTTTCCACAACTTTTAGGCCGCCTACCACATTAATATAGACATCTTGATCCGCAGCTTGGACGCCTGCATGTCTATGCAGTACAGCAAGCAGCATCGAGATACGGTTATGGTCAACGCCAACAGATACACGCCTTGGATTACCGAAAGGGCTTTCATCAACAAGCGCCTGCAACTCAACAAGTAGAGGCCTAGTTCCCTCCCATATCACCATAACAGCGCTGCCCGGTGCTGTTTTTTCACCGCGAGACAGAAAGATTGCCGACGGGTTTTTTACCTGCTTTAACCCCATTTCAGTCATCGCAAATACACCTACCTCATTCACTGCACCAAAACGGTTTTTTATACTGCGTAACGTTCGATAACGACTATCAGATGTACCTTCAAGCATGATAGAGGCATCTATCATGTGCTCTAAAACTTTAGGCCCTGCCAGATTTCCCTCTTTGGTGACATGTCCGACTAAAAATAAAATCGTCTGCGTTTGCTTAGCAAAACGTGTCAGCATAGCCGCACATTCTCTTACCTGCGTCACAGAACCCGGCGCTGAGGTGACTGACGCCAGATGCATGACTTGAATCGAATCGATGACCAATATTTTTGGCTGATGAATCTGCGCCTGCTGAATAATTTGTTCAACATCGGTTTCTGTCAGCATCTCCAACGTACCTGCATCAAGCGTTAAGCGTTTAGCACGCATCGCCACTTGCTGCATGGACTCTTCACCAGAAATATACAGAGCCTTTTGTGTCAAACATAAGGACGCTAGGATTTGTAAAAGCAGCGTACTTTTCCCCGCACCAGGATGGCCGCCGATCAAAATAGCTGAGCCTTGTACCAAGCCGCCGCCCAGCACTCGATCAAGCTCATCAATAGTGGTACTGACTCGAGGTAATTGTTCGACATTCACTTGACTTAAGGGCGTAATGCTTGAAGCTTCCGAGCCTGCATAACCTACAGCCCTTGAGGAAGATTTACTCCCCGCAGGAATTTTCAACTCAACAATCGTATTCCACAGGCCGCAGTCATTACATTGCCCTTGCCATTTAGGGTGCTCGCCCCCACAATCATTACAAACATAGGCTGTTTTTGCTTTTGCCATTGTGTCTCAAGCCGCCACTGAAAAGCCTTATTGTAGCAAGCAAGCAGAGTATGGCGTAAACTATTACGTGCGTCAGTTTTCAAGGTTCAACAAAGGTCTCTCATGCCAAGCCCAGCGTCTACTCTGCAATTTTCACCCGATTGGGCAATGCGCATGGGATTAGAAGAAGCCATTTTGTGGCAGTTTTTGGAAGAAGCGCAGCTATTACTACAACGTTCACCTTTGACCTTATCAGAAAACCAGTTACTCACCCGCTTTCCTTTTTGGCAACCAAGGGATTTGCAGCGCCTTGCCAAAAGCTTAAGCGACCAAGGCTTTTTAACCCTTCATAGCGCGCCTTTAAGCCAAAGTCGAGAGCTCAGCGTGTCATTTGCAAAAACATCAGAGCCTGTGGTGCAGCTTGTAAAATCTCACAAACTACAGAAGGAACAGCCCAAGCCGCAAGGCGGTGCAAATCATATCTCACCCAGATGGCAGCCCGACCAAGCCATTTTAAACAGACTGTATCAAGATCACGGCATCATTGAAGCCTTTGCCAAACAGCAGGTCAGTGAATTTGTGCGCTACTGGATTGATTCAGGCAAAGTCAGTCACTCCTGGGCTGCCAAATTCTATGCACGTGTGGTGGAAAAATGGCAGCAACAACGCGGTGAAATGCGTTTTCTTGAATCGAACCAGCCCAAGGCCACATCCATGCCGCAAGGCTGGCAACCCCACCCAGATGCTGTGGAAATCTTAACGCGCAATGGCATTAATAAATCCTTCATAGAAGATGCAATTCCCGAATTTGTGCTTTACTGGCGCGAGCGTGGCACGGCTACTGAAACCTGGAATAGTCATTTCATTAAGCATGTTAAAAGGCAGTGGACGATTTTCACAGGCACAGCCAAATACGATACCACGCCCAAACCTATTCCTACTGACTGGCAACCTGCGCCTGAAGTTTTTGATATTTTACAACTTGCACACATTGATGCGCAGTTTGCTCAAAATTGTATTAAAGAATTCATCCTTTATTGGCAGGAGTCTGGTAGGCTACAATCCTCATGGAATACCAAATTTTTACAGCATGTAAAATATTTGTGGGCGAATCAGCATTTACTGCAAGGCACAGCTTATGCAAAAGAACAACGACCTGCTGGGTCAGGTAACCTCCAACCTGCAAGCTACCTCGACAAGCACACCGATAGAAGCTGGACAGAAGGGCTTTGAAGGCATTCTCTCGGACGCTCATAAACAGAGCGTCTTTAAAGTCATTGATCAAGTCTTTCACCAATTCGAGTTGGTTTATCATAACCAATATATCAAAGCGTTTCCGACGCTTGAAAAGCTTCAAGATGCAAAAAAACTCTGGTACTCCCATCTTTACCATTACCAACCTGAACATATCCTTCAGGCCGCCCGAGAAGCCGTTCAGCAATCTGAGTACTTACCCAGCATCCGCGGTCTAACTAAATATATCGAGAATGTCGCTGATTGCTTTGGGCTGCCAGATGTACGCTCAGCCTACCTTGAAGCCTGCCATGCACCCAGTCCTAAAGCAGCTTACGCTTGGCGACACCTGGCCGTTTACCATGCAGGTAAACAAACAGGCTGGTATTTTTTAGCGAACAATGCAGAGCAAAAAACTTTTCCTGTTTTTCAAAAGCATTATCAGACTTTTTGCCAGCAAGTCAGGCAAGGCTTTAAACTTGAAGAACCCAAGATTGAAGCACTGCCTGACAGCATTGGTGAAAGCTTAAGCAAAGAAGAAAAACTCGAAAAAATTAAGAATTTACAAAAGGGTTTAAAATAATTTATTTATCGAATTTTTTTGCCTATCCTTTATTTAAATTCAAAAAAAAGGGCTTTAAGTTATCTTCTTACAGATTCTTTACACAGCGCTTAACGCCTTTTCTTCTTCCCAACACTCTTCAGCTAACGACATATATAAGCTGAAAAAAACTCATCCACGAAATACCATATCCTTGCATCTTTATAGGACATAACTATGCAAAAAATGTATGTACTCGATACCAACGTATTACTGCACGACCCATCGGCTATTCAATCATTTCACGAACATCACATCGTGATCCCTATGACAGTATTAGAAGAGCTCGACAACATTAAAGACAAAAAGCTTAAAGATGTCAGCCGCGAAGCTCGAATTGCCATTTCTTCCATCGAGCGCCTAGTCGCCGATGCCTCACCCAAAGCTATACAAGACGGTGTTCCCATTCATGAAACAGAAGGTGGGAAACTTAGCGTCTACCCCGATCATTTAATCACAGAAAAAGTCATCGGACCTTACATTAACACCTCACACCAACAGAATAACGACAATCAAATTATTAATGTTGCGCTAACACTTCAAAAGAGGCATCCACGAAGCTTTGTCTGTCTTGTTACTAAAGACATTAACATGCGTATAAAGGCTAAAGGCTGTGGACTTGAAAATGTCGAAGATTACAAGAAAGACAGAGTGTTAGATGACATCGACCTCCTTGCCAAAGGTTATCATCAGTTTGCAGGAAGCTTTTGGGATCATGTTGGCGAAGTAGAGACACTGGAAGACAATCATTTCACAACACACAAAATTAGTCGTGATTTCTTCCCAGACGCTTATTTAGGCATATTTTTTATCGATGAAGAAAATTTTGCAGGGTTAATTGAAAAAACCGATGATACACACCTGTATCTTAAAGACTTAGGCCAAAGCTTCTTAATGGGACAAACCTGCTGGGGCA
This sequence comes from Pseudomonadales bacterium, assembly GCA_965225765.1. Taxonomy (GTDB): domain Bacteria; phylum Pseudomonadota; class Gammaproteobacteria; order Pseudomonadales; family DT-91; genus CAKMZU01. Next base: position 2,873,123 of record CBDDBO010000002.1, on the reverse strand, counting down.
TCAAGCCGCGCAATATGGAACAGGCCATGGCACTCTATCAGCTCAACCACCCTGACATAGACCTTAATATCATGACAGGCCCCGCAGGTTCAGGAAAGACGCTTTTGGCACTTGCCAATGCACTCGAAAGTATCATTGAACAAAAACGCTTCGATAAATTAATCATCGCACGATCAACACCACCTATAGCAGAAGACATCGGCTTTTTGCCCGGCACCGAAGAAGAGAAAATGATGCCTTGGCTCGCAGCATTTGAAGACAACTTGGAAATACTGCACTGCGAAGATGAATCGCCTGTTGGCAGCATTGAATACGTTAAACAAAAAGCTAACATCCAATTTAAGTCACTTAACTTTATGCGTGGCCGATCCTTTAATAACAGCTATGTCATCATTGATGAAGCACAAAGCCTTACACAATTTCAGCTTAAATCAATCATTACACGTATTGGGCAAAATTCTAAAATTGTCATTCTAGGTAACTTGGCGCAGATTGATAATCCCTATATCAATCCGCTAACCTCAGGATTAACATACTGTGCTGATAAAATGAAAGACTTCGAATACGCAGGGGTTATTCACGTCAATGGCATCGAACGAAGCCGATTAGCCGCATTTGCCGAGGAGAATCTATAAGAATAACCTAAGGTAGATGAGCTTTCGGCCATCTGCCTAGCTTTAGTGATAAAGATTAATGGGAAGCGTTAGATTAACTTGCATATCCATCAGGGCTGCCTGGGATACACTTGCTTTACCACCCAAGTTTTCAATTAACTGACGACAAATTAATAAATCTAACAAAGGCAATGCATTTAAATGATTGATTCCCGTATTTGAGCGCCTTAATAAATTATCCAGATCATTTGCTTCAAGGCCTTCTGGAAGTCTTATACAGTGAGAATAAAGTGATACACTCAGCTGGCTCAGCTGATTACTGTCTTCATGGATTGAGAGTGACATTTTGACTGCGCCCCGATCATTCCAGTTAATCACCAAATCAATCAATTTATTAAACAGTAACATAAAATAATGGGCATCGCCTACGACATAGTGACTAACGAGGTTCCCGTAGTCGACAGAAAGACTAACGTTCTTTTGGCCTAGTAAACTCTGTCTAGAAAATTCTAAATCTTCAATCACGGCACAGAGTGAAAATTCATTTAAAACATTTTCTTCATTCGGGCTTGTCAAATTGTTATAAAGCGCAACATCATCAACCAAGCATTCGATTTTAGAGATATTAGCATCGGCCAACTCATTAAAGTAGCAGCGTGTTGAAGGCTTATCTGCCTTATTAAGCAAAAATACACTGGTTTTTAACGATTTAATACTCTGTGAAATACGTTGATTAATACTGAACAATAAAGGCGTTGCAAATGTTTGCAGCTCTTCTTCAATTGATACCAGATCTTTGCCTGTATCGACTATTTGAACAAGGCCTACAACATCCAGGCTGTCTATTTTTTTAATAGGCAAGAAACTAACATCACAATGACATTGAGCGTCATTGACTGTTAGCAATAAATCAATTTGCTGAAGCTCATTACTTTTTCTACAACGTTTTATTGCTTCATGACATAATTCCGATTGAAAAATTTGCGTTATCAATCGCTCTCGTATTTGCCCGTTTATATCCCCCCAAGATTTTTTAATATTCAAATCTGAAGCGTCGGAGCTCAATAAAAACCAGAGGTTGCTCCCTTCAAATGATGGCAATGCGCCAGCAGGTTCTGCTGGTAAAAATGGAAAATGGTCAGGCACCATAGCTCCTAGCGTTTTTATTATTATTTTCTGAATACAGCTAAACTGCTACATTAAGTGTTATTAAAAGTATAGAGAAAGATAAGCACACAGGAGAAAGATTGTTGCATTGTAATCCAAATACGCTCAATGCAGCGCGATTGTCTTGTTAAGTAGCCCCTGCATCATAGATTCCCGCCTTCGCGGGAATAATGGATTAGCGTTTAAAGTACATCAAATCCCGAACACCATGACCTAAGCGATGGCCACGTTTTTCAAATTTAGTCAGGGGTCGATGCCTTGGGCGCTCAATATAATCATTATCAGCTTGATTCACCAAGGCCGAATTAGCCTCCAACACTTCAAGCATGTGCTCAGCGTAGTGTTGCCAGTCTGTGGCAAAATGCAGAAAGCCTTGGGGTTTCAATTTTTTAAGCAATAATTCTATGAATGCGGGCTGAACTATGCGTCTTTTGTGATGTTTTTTCTTATGCCAAGGATCAGGAAAAAACAGCTGCACACCTGCAAGGCTATTATCTTGAATCGAGCGTTCAAGGACTTCAACTGCATCTGCCTCAAACACTTTCAGGTTCTTTAAGCCAGCTTCTGACGCTAGATTTAGTAATCTACCTACACCTGGTGTATGTACTTCAATACCAATAAAGTTCTTCGAAGGAGCAGCCTGAGCCATTTGAAATAAGGAGTCACCCATACCAAAGCCAATTTCAAGAATGGTCTCATGGGCATTCCCAAAAACAACCTCAAAATCAAGCAACCCATCCTCCAATGAGAGGCCCAAAGCAGGCCAGCTGGCCTCATAGGCTTTTGCTTGTGACGGCGTCATGCGCCCTGTACGTAAAACAAAGCTTTTAATACGCCTCTTTTCTGGCGCTGTACTATCAGTCATGTCGATTTTTTATAGATGCGATAAAAAGGAATAGCCATCCTGCCATAAAGGACAGGCCGCCTAATGGCACTGCATAAACAATATTAGGCAGCTGAAAAGCTGCGTGAAGAAACAAACCACCACAAAACAGCAAAATACCCACAGAAAAGGCAGCAGCCGATAATACCAACCAAGAAACTGATGAAGTGCTTCGTCTCAACACACCCACAGCCAATAGGGCCAACGCATGAATAAATTGATAATCAATGGCTGTTTTTAACTGGTTTAATGCCAGGGGAGAAAGTCCATCTTTAAATGCGTGATCAACACATGCACCCGCTAATACTGCCAAAAAACCAAAGAAGGCTGAAATTGAAATGATCCACATAAAAAAAGCCTCTCATCAAGGCTTTATCACTCACTACAATTAGATAGGTTTATTTGTCTAAGCAATCAACGTTGCTTTGACCTTAGTCATGGCATTTTTTTCGAGCTGCCTAACTCTTTCTGCTGATACACCAAAGCGCTCTGCTAATTCATGCAACGTTGCTTTATCTTCACTCAGCCAACGTGCCTGAATAATATCGCGGCTTCGTTCATCCAGCTCTGACAGTGCAGCATATAAATTCGCTTTGCTGGATGCTTGCCAATCCTGATTTTCCAGTTGAAGCGCAGGATCCTCATCAGCAGCTTCTAGATATAGAGCAGGTGATTGAGGAGCGCTTTCTTCGTCAGCTTCATCAGGCCCATCGAAACCTAAATCAAAGGCAGCCAACCGGCCTTCCATTTTATGAACCTCTGCAATATCAACGCCAAGATCATCAGCAATAACTTTTGCTTCTTCTCGTGTTAACCAGCTTAACCGTTTCTTTGCGCCACGAAGATTAAAGAAAAGCTTACGCTGTGCTTTAGTCGTCGCAACTTTTACAATGCGCCAGTTACGTAAAATGTACTCATGCATTTCTGCCTTAATCCAATGCACAGCAAAAGAAACCAGACGTACACCCTTTTCAGGGTTAAACCGCTTAACAGCCTTCATCAGACCGACATTGCCTTCCTGAATTAAGTCAGCCGCGGGCAGGCCATAACCATTGTAAGTTTTAGCAATATGCGAGACAAATCTTAAATGCGACAAAACCAGCTGTCTGGCGGCATCCAAGTCTTCATGATAATAATATGCATCTGCCAACGAACGCTCTTCCTCGGCGGTTAGCACAGGAATCGTACTGATATTATGCATATATGCGTTGAGATCACCACCTGGCGACAGGTTTCTGGCAATCTGAAGATCTGTGGTCATTCCACGCTCCAATTAGCCCTTTACAAGGGGGGACTTCCGTAGGATTCTATCACCCAAAAATTAGATAAGAAAGCCCTCGAATAAGTTCCCCATATGCTTTCCTCAAGCGTGTGACCCACAGCAAAATTAAACGACCAGTTGACAGCTAATAGCGATCAACACGGCTCAGCTTATCAAGGTGCCTATTTACTGATAACCAAGCGCCCACAAACCCCAACAGCACCGCCATAAAAAGCAGCGATGATGTATCAGAAAAGCTCAACGTTAACAGAGATTTATCAAGGCTATATAGACTTGAAAGACTTGCGACAGGCTCACTTAAAAAGAGCAAAGCCAAGGATAAAATCACCATAGCAATCAGGCCACCGCCCAAGCCATAGATAATACCCGTATAAAGAAAAGGCCTACGCACAAAGGCATCGGTCGCACCTACCAGTTGCGCCACATCAATTTCAGCTCGCCTGCTTTCAATTTCAAGCCGAATGGTGTTACCCACCACTAAAAGTACTCCAGCAGAAAGAAAGATAATCATGCCAAGCGCAATCCGCTGGCCGATAGTAATCATCACATTAAGCCGTTCTACCCAAGCTAAATCCAACTGTGCCAACTGCACCAAAGGCTCTTTTTCAAGTTTAACTAAAAGCGTTTTCGCAGACTCAGACGATTGATACTTTCTAGCCGGCTCAATCTCCAATACAATCGGCAAAGGGTTTTGCTTCAAATCGATTAACAGGTTATCAACGCCGGACAATGCCTGGAACTCTTCGAGCGCTTCTTCTTCAGAAATATAATGAATCTGATTAATTTCAGGCCATAGTTTTAAATCCGCTAAAAAGTGCTTTGCCTTGCCCTCAGGCGTCCCTTTTACTAAAAAAGCTGAAATCTGGGCATGACCCTGCCAATTTGGCCCAAGGGATTGAATGTTATTCAGAAAGAGATAAAAGCCAACAGGTAGTGCAAGCGCAATGGCTATGGCCGCACAAGTCATAAGCGTATCCAATGGTGTACGAGCAAGCTTATGAACAGTCACTTTAAAGACGCGCAGATGCTCCAACCAATACCCTTTAATAAGCATCAGTAAACCAAGCTGCTTCCGCTCAGCATTCAAACGGGTTTTTTTGCCAGTTTTCTTTGGTATCAACGCCATGCTGCCATCACCCTACAATTGCACCATGATCCAATTCGATATTTCTGCACTGCTTCACTTCCATCAAGTGCTTGTCATGGGTGGCAATAATGACCGTTACGCCCACATGATTAAATTGCTTAAAGAGCGTCAGAATATCGCGAGATATTTCATCATCCAAATTGCCCGTCGGCTCATCAGCCAATAAGATCTTAGGCTTATGCACAACAGCCCTAGCGATGCCCACACGTTGCTGCTGACCACCCGACAACGCAATAGGATTTTGCTTTTCTTTATCAAGCAACCCCACTTTATCAAGCGCGGCTCTTACGCGTTTGCCAATGTCTTTTTCAGCGTAACCCATGACTTGAAGCGGCAAGGCCACGTTATCAAACACAGAGCGATCGAACAGCAAATGGTGATTTTGGAACACCACACCAATTTCTCGGCGATGATAAGGAATTTTACGTGGCGTAACGGTCGATAAATCAATACCATCGACCTCGACACGGCCGCGTGTTTGCCGCTCAATCAGGGTAATCAACTTAAGCAAGGTGCTTTTGCCTGCGCCCGAATGACCAGTCAAAAACACCATTTCCTGACGTGCCACTTCAAAACTGACATTTTGCAGCGCTTCAAGGCCTGTGGAATAACGCTTGGTGACGTTATCGAATCGAATCATGTAAAAAATAAGTTCTCTAAATAAAATCACTGTCTGCAAACAGTGCATCAACGAATTCATTTGCCTGAAAGGGTCTTAAATCTTCAATCTTTTCACCTACGCCAATAAATCTTATTGGCAGCCCTAACTGCTGACTGATCGCAAAAATAATGCCGCCTTTTGCCGTACCATCCAGTTTAGTTAAACTCAGGCCAGTTACACCAACCACATCTTGAAAATGTTTGGCTTGCGTTAACGCATTTTGCCCAGTACCTGCATCCAGCACGAGCATCACTTCGTGTGGCGCCTCATCATCCAGTTTTTTCATCACACGAACAACTTTCTTTAATTCTTCCATCAAGTTGTCTTTGTTGTGCAGTCTACCTGCGGTGTCGGCAATAAGAATATCTATTTGGCGAGATTGTGCGGCCTGGATCGCATCATAAATAACAGAGGCACTGTCAGCACCTGTCCCTTGAGCAATCACAGGGACATCGTTGCGCTCACCCCAGACTTTTAGTTGCTCAACCGCTGCTGCTCTAAAGGTATCACCTGCCGCCAACATGACGGATTGACCTTCACGTTGAAAGCGTTTTGCCATTTTGCCGATAGTTGTCGTCTTACCTACACCATTGACCCCCACAATCAGCATGACATAAGGCTTTTTAGTGTTAGGGATGACTAAAGGGCTTTCACCCTGCTTAAGAATGGCGGCTAATTCTCGCTTTAATGCTTTCATCAAGGCATTGCCGTCTTCAAGCTCTTTACGCTCGACCTGCTGAGTTAAGTGATCAATAATGCGTTTAGTGGCATCCACGCCTACATCAGAGATTAATAGTTGCGTCTCAATATCTTCCAGCAGGTCATCATCAATTTCGCGCTGACCTAGAAAGAGATTACCAATGCCCTCTGAAAGCGCACCACCTGTACGGCTCAATCCTTGCTTAAGGCGAGAAAAGAAGGCTTTTTTCTCTGGCTCTGCCTGCACGATATCATCTTGAACTTGCTCGACTGCAACGGGTGCAGTTTGAGCAGGTTCTTCAGATAGCTGCGCTTGCGCATCCTGCCCTGCGGCTTCTTCCTGACGGCGCTCAGCTTCTTTTTGCTGTGCCTTCAGCGCCTTGGCTTCACGGCGACGCTGAAAAAAGCCTTTCTTTTCACTTGTTGACATAACTTACCCTTCACCTCGGCAGCCCTTATAGTACAATGGCTGCAAGCAAATAAACTATTCTACAATGAAACGACAGAAATCACCGCTTAAATCTACACCTGTCAGCACTTTCTCTATCATAGGCGGCAAGTGGCGCAGTCGAAAACTGTCGTTTAACGCGACAGCTGGCGTAAGGCCTACCCCCAATAGAGCGCGCGAAACACTCTTTAACTGGTTGATGCATGACATTGAAGATGCTGATTGTCTCGATCTTTTTGCAGGCAGTGGCACACTCGGCTTTGAAGCACTTTCAAGGGGCGCTGCCAGCTGTACCTGGATTGATGCAGAACGTCTTGTCATAGCGTCGATTCTGGGCAATTTGCAATACCTTGACACAACAGGGCAAACCACCATAACAGGACACTTACCCTCCGCACTCACTCAACTACCCAAGGAGAAGTCATACAGTTTGGTATTTATTGACCCACCTTATGGGCATCCTGACTTACTGAAAGACTGCCTAGATCAACTGCTTGAAACTAAAAAGCTCGCAAAAAACGCCGTGATTTACTGTGAACTCTCAAAAAAAGACACCCTGCCCGCATGGCCAGACGCTATCACCCTGATAAAAGACAAGACCTTCGGCCAAGTTCGCAGTCTACTCATGAAACTTGACTAGCCTGTCATTGTTCAAGTTACAGCTTTTCGCTAGAATCGCTTTATGGCTACCATCATCTATCCCGGCACATTTGATCCCATTACCTTAGGGCATATTAATCTTGTTGAAAGAGCCTCGCGCCTTTTCGACACAGTGATTGTGTCTATTGCATCCAGTCGATCTAAATCGCCACTTTTTTCACTCGATGAGCGCATTGCCCTTTGCAGACAGGTCCTTGCCAATTTACCGAATATTAAGGTGGTTGGATTTTCTGGGTTGATCGTTGATTTGGCCAAACAGCACAATGCAACCGCTGTGCTTCGCGGCGTACGAAGTATGACGGACTTTGATTATGAGTTTCAAATGGCCAACATGAACCAAGCCATGCTCGAAGACTTTGAAACGGTTTTTCTCACCCCATCACGCGAATACAGTTTTATTTCGTCTACCTTGATACGTGAGATCGCTAGCATGAAAGGCGATATATCGTCCTTTGTGCATCCTAATGTATTAAACGCGCTTAACAAGAAATTTACCGCCAATGGCACTTAAAATCACTGAAGAATGCATCAACTGTGATGTATGCGAGCCAGAATGTCCTAACGAAGCCATTTATCAAGGCGAAGAGATTTACGAGATCGAGCCTTCTAAATGCACTGAGTGCGTAGGCCATTACGATGAGCCTCAATGCCAGCAGGTTTGCCCGATTGATTGCATTCCGCTTGATCCCAAACACATGGAAACTGAAGAAGAATTATGGGAAAAATACCACAGCTTAACTGGTCAAAAATAACACCTACTTCCTTCATTATTCACAGTGTTCTGGTTGCACTGTTAAGTATATCGCCTTGGCTGTCTGCCATGGATGATGACAACAAAGAAGGCATCCACCCCGAAATTGCGACCAAGAAACAAGGGATTAAAAAGGCTACCTCTAATCGCGCCATGGCAGTAACGGCCAACCCATACGCAACAGACACCGCCATCGCCATCTTGCAAAAAGGCGGTAGTGCCATCGACGCTGCGATTGCTGCACAGTTAGTCTTGAACTTGGTTGAACCTCAATCATCAGGTATTGGTGGCGGGGGCTTTCTGCTTTATTTTGACCATAAAAAGCAACGTCTCACGCATTTTAACGGCCGCGAAACGGCTCCTCGAAAAGTCGACGAAAACTTTTTTATGATCAGCAAAAATAAGCCAATGCCTTTTTTTGATGCGGTCGTTGGGGGTTATGCAGTGGGTGTCCCAGGGTTATTAGCCATGATGGACAATGCTCACAAGCTTCACGGAAAACTCCCTTGGGCCATGTTATTTGAGCCTGCTATTACACTAGCAAGACAAGGCTTTGTCATATCAGAAAGGCTTCATCAATCTCTAGCGGCACTATCCAAAAGCTCCAAAGGTGTAAGCAATGAAGCCTTGTTCAGGCTTTTTTATCAAACTAATGGCAAGCCAAAACCCGTTGGCTCATTACTCAAGAATCCTGAATTTGCCCGCACCCTAAGTTTGATTGCCAATAACGGTGCACGCTATTTTTATAACAGTGAGTTGACAGAATCCATGGTTGAGGCTGTCCGTAAAGATAAAAACAAACCAGGTGTCCTGACAGAAAAAGACTTTGCCACATATAAGAGCCCAGTAGAACAAGCGCTATGTCACAAAGTAAAAGGCTATAAGCTTTGCGGTGCACCGCCTCCATCATCGGGCGCATTCACTGTCATTGAGACCCTGAACCTTTTGACCAGTACACCAGAGTTTACAGGCTTAAAATACGACTCGGTGGGCTTTTATCACCGTTTTATTGAATCAACCAAACTGGCCTTTGCTGATCGTAATAAATTCATGGCAGATCCTAACTTTGTCGACATCCCGTTGAGGCCGCTACTATCAAGCTCCTTTAAAAATCGTCGCTTACAAAAATTACCACTACTCAAAGCATCAGCAATCCGACAACCAGCAGGCATGATTAAAGATGCTGATTTTGTACAAGTCTCATCACCAAATATGCCCTCTACCACCCATCTAAGCATTGTCGACACTAAGGGCAATATTGTTAGCATGACCACATCCATCGAGCATGCCTTTGGTTCTCGAATTTTGGTTAGAGGGTTTTTGCTAAACAATCAGCTGACTGATTTCTCCTTCACACCTCGAACGGTAGATAACAAAAAAATCGCGAACCGCATTGAACCAGAGAAAAGGCCACGAAGCTCGATGGCACCTATGATTATCTTTAATGATAAGCAGTCGCCTGTGCTTGTCATAGGTTCACCCGGCGGCTCTTGGATTATTCCTTATGTAGCCAAAACGATTGCACAGCACCTTTACCTTGATGCAGAACTCGAGGATGCGATCAACAGTGATCATATCGGCAATTTAAATAGAGAAACTACAACGGTTGAAGAAAATACAACCGCCTCAACGATTCAAGCACTACAAACATTAGGCCATAAGGTACAAGCGAGGCCTTTAACCAGCGGCATTCATGCTATTAAACTGTCCAAAGAACAGCTGATAGGTGTAGCCGACTCAAGGCGTGAAGGTACTGCGAAAGGTTTATAAACCAATTGGGCAACTTTCTTTCATAAATTCAGTCAATTAATAGTCTCAGATAGAATTGACTGAAAATGAAGATAAAGCTTTTCATTATAAGCCTCTTCTTGGCTATTATGAGCAATACTCATGCTATGCCATCGATGAAAAACTTTTTCTTAACTCTCCTGCCCTGCAAAGCAAGCTCACACAGAACGGCCAAAAAACCTTTAAAAAAATCTAAAACAGTCATCTGTCAGCTAAAAGTAAGCGATGTATATACAGTAACTGAGCTAGGTAACGGCAAATGCAATGTTGAATGGTTTGATGACGATGACGGACAACACACATTCGATAACATTTCCGCCAACTCAGAAATTCCCGAGGATATACAACAGCTTTTAACTTTAATCATAAAAAAGCGCGCTGCGTTAAAATCAAACTAGCTGCCCGATATCCTATCATCATGGAAGGTGCATTAATTGCTGAGACGGGTATCTCGGGCACAACCGACGCATCGGCGATGCGTATCCCTTCAATTCCCCTTAGCCTCAGCTTGGTATCTACAGGCGCTTCCGCATCATCACCCATTCGGCAAGTACCACAAAAGTGAAAGGTCGTCATCGAGGCTCGCTTAATCCATTTTAACAGCGTTTTTGGATTATCAGACTTTGTAGCCGGTATAACAGGCTTACTCCCCCATTCACTTAAGGCGTGGGTTTTGGCAAGCTGTTTGGCTTTAAAGACGCCGTTTAGCATCGTTTGTTGATCTTCTAATGTCGCGTAATAAGCGGGATCAATCACCGCTTGATCATCTGCATTGGCTGAAGCAAGTTTAAGTGATCCACGTGATGTGGGTTTTCCTAGAATCACAACAATGCCATACATATGATCAACATAACGCTTAATAAAAGGTAAGGCAAAAAAGCCATCAATGGCTTTATTGATAACCGTACGAAGCAGCTTTAACTTAAATAAGGCTGGCGTTAATATCGTTGCAGGCACCATTCGATACATCGATTGCTGCAAGGTAATAGGGGCTGATAATAATGTCAGGCAAGTATCTGCCTGGCCTTCAGGTAAATCCAATGATTGATTCATGCGATCAAACCCATAAACCTGCGGATACTTGAAATCAATCGGCTGATGGCCTTTAAAAAACAAGCATACATTGGTGTGGTCTTGCAGATTTTGTCCTATCTCTGGTTGATCAAGCTTTACAGGAATACCCCTTTCTTTAAGGTGCTTCTTTGGGCCTATACCCGACAACATTAAGAGTTTGGGTGTTTCTAACGCCCCAGCACAGAGAATCACTTCCTTTTTGGCTTCAATCTGTTGAATTTCACCGCCAAGCTTTACCTCAACGCCTTCCACTTTTAACGCGTCATTAATGACAATTTTCTGGACGGTTGCACCAGTTTGTATTGTAAGATTAGTTAGTTGCTTGTCTTTTAAAAACGCCACATAGCTGCTCTTACGACTATCCGCTTGATAGTTCATGGTGTTATACCCCATGAACCCACAGAGATCGCCGTCATTCAGTCCATGCTTGCGCGTCATGCCCAAGGTTTCTATACCCTTCAAGGCACGCTCTGTGAAAGGTGTCCCTTCCCTGTGTCTTATGGCTAATCGCTCTTCCAATGCATCAAAGACAGGGGCGATATCATCCCAGTGCCAACCACTTGGCCAAGAGGCAAAGTCTTTTTTATCGCCTCGGGTATAAACCATGCCATTGACTGAGCCACTTCCTCCCATACCTGTTCCAGTACCTGCATACATGCGCCTGTTATTGCAGGTAAATTGCTTATCCGAAAAGCGATCCCACATGACCTTGTCGTTAGCAAAACAGTATTTGAATCCATCTGCGCTTAAGGTATCAGGGTTTTGCTCTGCAGGCTGTCCCGATTCGATAAGAAGCACTGTCACATCTGCTTCTTCCGCTAAACGGCCGGCTACAACAGAGCCTGCTGAGCCACCACCTACGACAATATAATCATAGTTATTATTATTCATGGATAACCTTATAATCGTTATCTAATACTGCTTCTATATGCAGCTGCAGGCTATTATTGCCTCTAAAATGATTCACTTGAAGTTTATAAACCACATGTAGTGAAGTTGATACATCTTCAGCTGGGTCATAAAAGAACCAGATCGCATCCATCAATTGATTAGGGTCTTCTTTATAAAGCACGAGTTTTAAATGCTTTTCACCCACAACCTTAGAAGAAAACACGTTAAATGTGCCATGAAACTGCGGCTCCGGAACCCCTTGCCCCCAAGGTAGCAGATCTCTAATAAGCTCTGCGTGATATAGATGATGATTTTCTTCTGCTAATTCACCATCTGAAAATACCGTCTTTGAAAAAAGCTGTGCCTCACACTCACCTAACGCTTTATTAATAGCGCCCTCAAAGCCAGCTAATTTATCTTGATGCAGCGACAGTCCTGCTGCCATTGCATGCCCACCAAATTTATCAATCAGTCCACTATTTTCAGTCGCCACCCGATCCAGCAAGTCCCTTAGATGAACTCCTTGAATCGACCTGCCTGAGCCTTTCAGTACAGCTGAATCATCATCTTCTTTGGCAAAGGCAAACACAGGGCGATTGCAGCGCTCTTTCATTTTGGAGGCGACAAGCCCGACCACGCCTTGATGCCAAGATTCTTGAAAAAGACATAATCCTCTTGGCAGCGACTCCACATCTGCCTCTAATGCATCCACTAACGTTTTAGCCTCTTCCTCCATCGAGCTTTGAAGATTTTTTCTCGCTTGATTGAGCTCATCCAGCTCCGTCGCTAAATCCAGTGCAAAATCTGGCGACTCAGTCGTCAACAACATGATACCTTGGCTCATGTCTTCCAACCTACCTGCGGCATTTAAACGAGGCCCCAGCGCAAAACCTAAATCACTGCTTGTAAGTTGTTCATGAGGTTTTCTAGCAACTTGCAACAACGCACGTATACCTTCTGACATCTTTCCTGCACGCATCCGTTTAATACCTTGTGCAACCAAAACCCGATTCGTATGCTCAAGGGGTACTAAATCCGCAACAGTACCTAAGGCAACGAGATCAAGATATTGAGCAAGATTAGGCGCAGTCTTTGGAGTAAGCTCCCCATCTTCGATTAATTGCTTGCGTAAAGCGATAAGCAGATAAAAGGCAACACCAACGCCTGCCAAAGATTTAGCCGGAAACTCACAGCTAGGTTGGTTAGGATTAACAATAGCTTTGGCATCGGGTAGGGTTTCGCCGGGTAAGTGATGGTCAGTTACAATAACGTCGATGCCTAACGCATTGGCTTTGGCAACACCTTCAATACTCGAAATACCGTTATCGACGGTAATGATGACATCAGGTTTTTGATAGGCTAATGCCTCAACAGCCGCAACGGATAAGCCATAACCTAATGTAAACCTATCCGGAACAAAAAAATTGACCTGTTGAAAGCCAAGCCTAGGTAATGCCTTCATGAGTAACGCAGTGCTGGTCGCACCGTCTGCATCAAAGTCGCCAACAATCAGTATGTTAGCATCTATACGCCTAGCTTTAATCAGGTAATCTACAGCGTCTGCCAACCCTTTCATTAATGAAAGAGACGGTAGCCGTGTTAATTGATGCGACAAAGCCTCTGAATCAGCGATACCTCGACGAGCTAAGGCATCCACTAAAAATTCAGGTAAGTTTGCAACCCGATCTAAGGTAGAGATTTTTGATACTGTTACTGTGCGTAGAGTAGCCACTGGATTTAGCAGACGGAAAAAAGAATCTATTATAGTTTTTATCAATCCATTAACGCAAAGCGCGTGAAGAACAATACAAAGCAATCACCTCAAGTCTTTTTAATTGAGGTGATTGGATAGAGAAAACCAAGAAACGTTTTATTGAGAAGAGAACGCTAGCTGTGTTTGGCAATAAACGATTGAACCGTCTGCAAGTCATCTGCAAGAACAGTATAACGCTCCGCATCTGACATAAGATGCTTCATATGCTCTGGGAGTGCAGGAGTTTTAAGCTCAGCCTTTTCAATGGCATCAGCAAATTTAGCTGGGTGTGCAGTCGCCAATGTAATCATCGGTATTTCTTTTGAACGCCTAACATCTCTGGCTGCTTTTACACCAATAGCAGTATGAGGGTCTAACAAATATTCAGACTCATCAAACACCTTGGCAATCATGTCACAGGTTGCTTTGTCATCCACTGCCAAGCTATCGAATAATTCTCGGATACCTGAAAACGCTTTTTCAGGCAGCTGTACCGGTTCTTGATTGCATTTATCCATAAAGTCGGCGAGTGCTTTTCCATCACGGTCAAAAGCATCAAATAACAATCGCTCAAAATTGCTCGACACCATGATATCCATGCTCGGCGACAAGGTATGCGTTAGGGGTTGTTTTTCATACAAATTGTTTGCTAACACGCGATGCAGAATATCGTTCTTATTGGTTGCGACAATCAACTGATTAACAGGCAAGCCCATTTTTTTCGCGAGGTAACCTGCGAAAATATCACCAAAATTTCCAGTAGGCACAGAAAAGCCCACTTCACGGTGCGGTGCACCGACCTGAACCGCAGCATAAAAGTAATAAACAATCTGAGCCATAATGCGCGCCCAGTTAATCGAATTGACAGCAACCAAACGCTTCCCTTCAGGTAAAAAAGACTGGTCGGCAAAACTCGCTTTTACCATTGACTGACAATCGTCAAAATTACCCTCAAGTGCAATATTGTGTACATGAGGAGAGATGACAGTGGTCATTTGCCTGCGCTGAACTTCTGACACACGTTGATGCGGGTGTAGAATAAAAATATCAACAAAGTCACTATGGCTACAGCCTTCAATGGCAGCAGAGCCTGTATCGCCACTGGTCGCCCCCATAATGACAACTTTTTGCTGTTTCTTTTGCAGAACATGATCAAGCAATCGGCCTAACAGTTGAAGAGCAAAATCTTTAAAAGCTAACGTTGGGCCGTGAAAAAGCTCCAGGAGCCATTCGTTATGGCCTAGCTGGACTAAAGGCGCAATAGCAGGGTGTCTGAACTCGGCATAGCTTTCATCGATAATGGCTTTCAATGCTTCATCTTCTATAGCACCGTCAACAAAAGGCTTAATGATGACAAAGGCGAGATCTGGATAACTCAGTGATTTAAAGCGCTCAATTTCATCACTACTAAAGGTTGGCAGCGTCTCAGGCACATACAAGCCACCGTCTTCGGCCAACCCTGTCAGCAGAACATCTTCAAATGCTAACGGGGTAGCGTAGCCTCGGGTACTGACGTATTTCACTTTAAGCCTCTTATCATTATGTCGTGCAAGCTATTCGCTATCTCGCACTAGGGATCTATCTAAACTATCGGTAGGAGGCTCAATCATGCCTCCAGAAATGAAGCTAAACAAACGAGTGTTTACTTCAAGGTTTCCATACGAATTTGCGTAATATTACTTTCAACTTGCGGCAACTCTTCAATTTGAGTCAGTGCACGCTTAAGCTCGAACTCTTTAACAACATTGGTTAAAATAATTAAGGAGACTCTTTCGTCACCTTCTTGCGGGGCTTTCTGAATCATTGCTTCAATGTTAATGCCTTCATCACTGAGTATTTGTGTGATTTTCGCCATCACACCTAGCTCATCAGCCACTTTTAGACGCAAGTAGTTAGCGGTCTCAATTGCTTCAGGCTCAACTACCTGATCCACGTCTAATAACCCTGGGTGGAAGGCAAGGGAAGGTACACGACGATGAGGCTCTGCATCCATCAAGCGTACCAAATCAACAAGATCTGCGATAACAGATGAAGCTGTTGGCTCAGAACCTGCACCTGGGCCATAGTAAAGCGTTGGGCCAACTGCATCTGATTGTACTAAGACCGCATTCATGACACCATCGACATTAGCTAATAATCGCTTATCAGGCACAAGGGTTGGATGAACACGAAGTTCCACTCCATTAGCTGTTCGCTTGGCTATGCCTAGGTGTTTAATGCGGTAGCCAAGCTCTTCAGCGTATTCCACATCCTGGGTTTCAATGTGGCGAATGCCTTCTGTAAAGGCTTTATCAAACTGAAGCGGGATACCGAAGGCTAACGAAGCAAGAATGACTAATTTATGGCAGGCATCGATGCCATCAACATCAAAGCTTGGATCAGCTTCTGCATAACCTAGGTCCTGCGCATCTTTTAATGCATCCTCAAAGCTTCTGCCATGATCACGCATCTCAGTTAAAATATAATTACCTGTACCATTAATGATACCCGCTAACCATTCAATTGAATTAGCTGCCAAGCCTTCACGAATGGCTTTAACTACAGGAATGCCGCCTGCAACGGCTGCTTCAAAATAGACACCGACATTCTTTTCTGTGGCAGCTGCAAAAATTTCATTACCGTGTAAGGCGATCAACGCTTTATTGGCTGTAATCACATGCTTGCCATGCTTAATAGCTTCTAACACAACATCCTTAGCAATATCACAACCACCTATGAGTTCTATGACAACATCAACCTCAGGTGATTTAGCAACAGCCAATACGTCCCGCTCTACATTGACTGACGATAAGTCACAGGCAGGATTATCTCTTCTTGCCCCCACCAATGTAATATTGATGTCATGACCTGCACGCGCACAGACTTCTGCTCTATTTCGCTGTAAGACATTAAACACACCAGACCCTACTGTACCCAATCCACAGATGCCAATATTTACAGCTTTCAAATCATTCCCCCTCACAAGGCCCTTTAGACTTACTTGCATACCTAGCATGCAAGAGAAAAGGATAAATAATCAGGATAGCCTGCAATATAAATAGAAAATTGCGAGCTAAACAGACGGTATTGGTTAGTCGAAGTATCTACGTACAGCTTGAGTCATTTATGCGTAGAGTTGAAACCGTGATACCAAAAAAGTTTGGCTACTTTAAGCACTGTGCCAAGGCTTGTCAAACGAAGACGCGCCTTGGCTCAGTTAGGAGGGCGTTACTGGAGGATTTCTCGAATGAGCTCTTTAGCCGGTCTATAGCCCGGGATCAGTGTGCCATCTTCTAATAAAATTGCAGGCGTACCATTCACACCCATTTTAGCACCCAATTCATACTGTTCGGCTATTGGGTTTTGGCAGTCAATGGTGGATAGCGTCTGCCCTGACTTCAACTGATCCATGGCTTTATTTTGATTCTTTGAACACCAGGCTGTTGCAAGTTTTTTATAAGAACCAGAATTCAACCCAGCTCTTGGAAAGCCCAAATAATGTACAGCAATACCCGCTTCAGTCAACTCAGGTACTTCAGCGTGCAGCTTGCGGCAATAGCCACAATCAATATCTGTAAAAATATAGATATGAGCCTTGGCTTTCATGGGCGGCTTGGGTAAATACGCAATGGCCTTGGAGGCTTTAACCTCTTTCATCAAGGCTTTTCTGGCCTGGTTAGCGCGCGCCTCAGTTAAGTTTTTAATTTGTCCACCTGACAGCTCGAATAAAGTGCCTGAAAACATATAGTCTGCTGACTGATGCACATAAAGCAGAGGGCCACTTTCTATCTGTACTTCAAACCAGCCGTCTAACGAGGATGCATCAACAGACTCAACACTAAAAACAGGGTTTATCTTCCTCAGCTTGACTTCCAATTTGGCTTTTAAGTCTTCAGATGGCTTAGATGAAGAAAAGACCAACGTGGATAACAAACATAAGGATAAAGCAAAAAGCTTAACAGTGACTTTCATTAAAGAACTCTCAAAAAACTAGTGTCATCATGCTATAGAACACTATATATGAAAAAATTCAACAAATAAGGAAAAGAAACACAGATTCAATCTGATTTTATAGAACAGAGTGCCATGTCAGCCTATATACAAATAGACTGACACAGAAGAATTGCTATCAAGACATAGCTATTCAGACAAAATAGCGTAACAAGGCGCAGCATGCGCCTTTCAAAATGGCTTAAGCTTTTTTAGCCAGCTTTTCTTTAATACGAGCAGCCTTACCTGTAAGCTCACGCAAGTAGTAAAGCTTCGCTTGACGAACATCACCACGACGCTTGACTTCAACGCTATCGACTAATGGGCTGTATGCCTGAAAAGTACGTTCAACGCCTACACCATGAGAAATTTTACGCACAGTAAAAGCAGAGTTTAGGCCGCGATTACGCTTAGCAATCACCACACCTTCAAACGCCTGAAGACGCTCACGATCGCCTTCTTTTACTTTTACCTGAACAACGACGGTGTCACCTGGGCCAAACTCAGGTAGTGTCTTGCTCATTTGTGCAGCTTCAATCTTTTGGATAATGCTGGATTTACTCATGATTAGCTCCTCATTCATGCGTTGCTCGCCACATACCTTGGAAATCGGCAAGCAGCCTGTGCTGTTCTTCAGTTAATTCAATGTTTTCAAGCAGCTCAGGACGTCTTAACCAAGTTTGGCCCAACGACATCTTCATCCGCCATGTTTCAATATCTGCATGATGCCCAGATAACAACACATCGGGCACCTTTTGGCCTTTAAAATCTTCAGGCCTTGTATAATGCGGACAATCCAGTAATCCATTCGAAAATGAATCCTGCGCTGCACTCTCACTATGCCCTAACACATTAGGGAGCAGCCGAGATACCGCATCAATGATCATCATGGCAGGCAGTTCACCGCCACTCACGACAAAGTCCCCTATCGAGATTTCTTCGTCAATACTTGATTCTATTACTCGCTGATCAATGCCTTCATATCGACCTGCGACCAGCACTAAGTTATCTAACTTAGCTAATTCTTCAGCTTTTTGCTGTGTAAAAGGCACACCTTGCGGTGATAAATAGATAACCTTTGCAGGCTTTGCTTGCTTGGCATCTTTAATCGCTGCCGTTAGAGGCTCAGCCATTAGCACCATACCTGGCCCGCCGCCAAAAGGGCGATCATCTACTTTTCTGTAGTTGTCTTGCGTATAATCTCTTGGATTAAACGCCTCAACCTGAAGCAAGCTTTCTCTTGCCGCTCTTGCCACAACACCGAAATCGGTCAATGATTTCAGCATCTCGGGAAAAAGGGTGACAACAGCAAATCTCATGCTGCCTGCTTCCTAAAACTCTGCATCCCAATCAACAATAATTAGGCGTTTTTCCAAGCTAACGGCTTTCACTACATGCTCAAGATAAGGTATTAACCGCTCCTTATCATCAACACTACCGGCTGTGGGTTTTACGACCAACACATCATTGGAACCTGTTTCCATCAACCCGTCAACAACACCTAGCAAACCAACGTCATTTTTTACTGCAAGGCCTAACAAATCCTTCCAGTAAAATTCATCGCTGGGCAATTCAGGCAAACTGTTTTGATGCGTCACCAACGTGACTTTACCCAAGGTTTCCGCAGCTGTTCGGTCGTGCAATTCTGTAAAGCTTGCAATAACCGACTGACCTTGCAGGCCAATCTTCTTTAGCGTAAGAGGTTTAAGTGTGTCATTAATATTGGCATACACGGCTCTCATCGCTTTGAAGCTATCTAAACTTTCGGTGAAGAGTTTAAGCTTCACCTGACCCCGAAGGCCATAAAAGCCAACAATTTTGGCTACAACCAGATAGTCTTCAGATAAAGGCATAAGACCCAATCGTCTTAAGCGGCTGCTTGCTCTTCTTGAGGCACAGCTTTAACAAGCTTGGCTACACGCTCAGATAACTGTGCTCCTTGGCTTACCCAATGATCAAGACGCGCTTTATTTAAACGCAAAGTTTCTTCTTGACCGCGTGCGATAGGGTTAAAAAAACCAATTCGCTCGATATAACGACCATCACGTGAACGGCGACTATCAGCCACGGTAATATGATAAAAAGGACGTTTTTTAGAACCTGCTCGTGCTAAACGAATCGTTACCATTTGTCTTTCCCGACTATTTCGTACAAATATTGAGCGCAAACTCAAAATCAAAGGCGCGACATTCTACGAAACTTCGCACCCAATGAAAACCTTTTTCTCTCAATTAGCAGCCATTTCAAATGAAAAAGGGTTATTTTTTCTTAGAGCCCATTAAATGCGGAGGAAGTCCGCCACCAGGCATACCACCCTGCCCCATCAGACCCTGCATACCACGCATCATTTTTTGCATACCGCCCTTTTGCGACATTTTCTTCATCATTTTTTGCATTTGCTTATGCTGTTTCATAAGACGGTTTAAATCCTGCACCTGCGTGCCCGACCCTTTAGTAATACGCTTTTTACGCGAGCCATTCATAATATCAGGGTTACGGCGCTCGGCAGGCGTCATCGAATTAATGATGGCCTCCATCTGTACAAACTGCTTGGTATCCACCTGATCTTTTGCCATCTGCCCCATACCAGCCATACCCGGCATTTTATCGAGCATGGACGATACGCCACCCATATTTTTCATTTGCTGCAACTGATCACGAAAGTCTTCAAGGTCAAATTTCTTACCCTTGGTAATTTTCTTGGCAAGTTTTTGCGCTTTCTTTTTATCCAGTTTTTGTTCGGCTTCTTCGATAAGCGATAGCACATCGCCCATCCCCAAAATACGGGATGCAATACGATCTGGATGAAACGGCTCCAAAGCATCGAGCTTTTCCCCCATCCCCATAAACTTAATAGGCCTGCCTGTGATGGTACGCACCGAAAGCGCAGCACCGCCGCGCGAATCTGCATCGGCCTTGGTGAGAATGACCCCAGTCAGCGGCAAGGCATCAGCAAAGGCTTTGGCTGTATTGGCCGCATCCTGACCTGTCATCGCATCGACAACAAAGAGGGTTTCACAAGGGTTAACCGCTTTATTAAGTGCCTTGATCTCTTCCATCATGGCATCGTCAATCGCCAAACGACCTGCCGTATCCACAATCAGAACATCAGCAAACTTCAATTTGGCTTCTTTAACCGCTGCATTCACAATATCAACTGGCTTTTGAGACGCATCAGACGGGAAAAACATCGCACCAACAGATCCCGCCACCGTTTCAAGCTGCGCTATCGCCGCCGGACGGTAGACATCCGCACTCACAACCATCACAGACTTTTTCTGTGAATCTTTTAAATACTTTGCAAGCTTACCGGTCGAAGTGGTTTTACCTGCACCTTGCAAGCCTGCCATCAAGATCACAGCCGGTGGCTGCTGATTAAGCTTTAAGTCTGAAGTCTCGGCACCTAAGACACGCTCCAGCTCAGTTTGCACAACCTTGATAAACGCTTGACCAGGATTAAGACTCGCAATAACTTCATCACCAATAGCCTTAGCCTTGACGGTATCCACAAAGTCTTTAACCACCGGCATCGCCACATCAGCTTCAAGCAACGCCATCCTTACATCACGCAAGGCTGCTTTAATATTATCTTCTGTAAGACGGGCTTGACCGGTGACCGTTTTCAGCGTATCGGATAAGCGATCCGTTAAATTTTCAAACATAGTAATGCCCTATGGCCTTAAAATTTGATGATCTAGTAGCTATTTATAAAAGCAATCGACTATTATAAACCACTTAGGTTCGGTTGATAAACTTACCATTTTATTCGTAGCGCTAATAGTTCACATGCAGTTACTCATCGGTTTAGTCTCTCTTACGCTCTATGGCACAAGCCTTGTCATGCTGGCTCGTTCAGCAAAAGCCCAAGGTTCGCTAACATTATCTAAAAAAACCACCTCAACATTTTTAGCGGTTTTCAACTTAACCGTCATCGCGCAT
The DNA here is from genome assembly GCA_965225765.1 of Pseudomonadales bacterium. Classification (GTDB taxonomy): domain Bacteria; phylum Pseudomonadota; class Gammaproteobacteria; order Pseudomonadales; family DT-91; genus CAKMZU01. The sequence goes on along the minus strand of CBDDBO010000002.1, from coordinate 2,851,397 downwards.
GCACTATCAGTTAACGTCACCTTATTCCCTGATAGACAGCTCCTGCTCGACTTCTATAAAGTGCCTTCTCTTATTTTTTGTGTGATTTCTGCTTTGACGCTGCTCGCTTTTTTTCGACGCATGCAAATTACAAGCCTCGCAATACTCATGATTCCTTTCGCCATGATCAGCATTTTATCGAGTCTTTTTGGCAAAAGCCCTATTGCCAAAAGTATTGCTGACCCTGGTTTAACCTCACATATCACGCTATCGATTTTGGCTTACAGCTTATTCACCCTTGCCGCCGCTCAAGCACTTTTACTCGCTATTCAGGAGTTTGAGCTCAAACATCACAAAAACTACAAATTGTTTCGCTACCTGCCGCCTTTACAAACCATGGATAAAATGTTGGTGGAGATGCTTATTGCAGGCTTTATCATGCTGAGCTTGTCAATTGCGACTGGCTTTATTTTCCTCGACGACATGTTTGCTCAACATTTGATTCACAAAACGGTTTTTAGCCTAGTTGCCTGGTGTATTTTTGCGCTTTTCTTAATCGGCCACTATTGCTACGGCTGGCGTGGTACAACCGCAGCTAAAATGACGCTTCTGGGTTTTTTGTCCCTGATGTTCGCCTATTTTGGCTCTAAATTTGTTTTAGAAATCATTCTGGCAAGACAATAATGATATAACAACCTGATTAAGGTTGATCCTAAGCCCACATTACTGCAAGATATCCACTCATAACCATTTGAGACCCCTTACTTGAACGAGTTACCTACAGGCTTTTTATTCGGCCTGATTGCCCTTCTGATCGTGCTTTCTGCATTTTTCTCGGGCTCTGAGACCAGTATGCTGTCCTTGAACCGCTATAGGCTCAAACACCTCAGCAAAAATAACCAAGCAGCCAAGAAAGCCTCTGAACTACTCGAAAAACCTGAACGCCTCATCGGTATGATCTTGATCGGCAACAATTTGGTTAACATTTTTGCATCAGCAATCGCTACCGTTTTGGCTATTCGCCTATTTGGCGATGTGGGCGTGGCGATCTCCACATTAGCACTTACCTTGCTCATCTTGATTTTTGCAGAAATTACACCTAAAACGATTGCTGCTTACTACCCCGAGCGTTTTGCCTTCCCTATTGCAGGCATCTTAAAGCGGTTACTACAGCTGTTTTACCCTTTCGTTTGGCTTTTAAATGGGATTACCCGCGGTATTTTGTGGTTATTTGGCATCAACCCTGACAACAATACCAAAGATCAACTCAGTGTCGATGAACTCAAAACCATCGTGAGCGAAACATCCGACGTCATTCCCAAGCGCCACCAAGGCATGCTACTCAACATTCTTGATATTGAAAATGCGCAAGTAGAAGACATTATGGTGCCAAGACAAGAAGTCTTTGCCCTTGACCTTGAAGACTCGGAAGAAACCTTACTGCAACAAATTAGAGATTGCGAATACACAAGGCTTCCTGTGTATGAAGGTGATATCGATAACATCATCGGCATCCTCCACATGCGTAATTTAGGTAAATATTTCACAGGCGAAGTCCCATTTACCAAAGCATCGCTAAGAGACTTGGTTCGTGAGCCAGTGTTTACCCCCGAAACGTCAAACCTTCACCAGCAACTCATTCATTTTCAAAAAGAAAAACGCCGAGTAGCCATCGTCGTCGATGAATATGGTTCCGTAAAAGGCATTGTAACGCTTGAAGATATCCTAGAAGAAATCGTGGGTGAATTTACGTCTAATTTACAAGAAGAGTCAGACGACTTCCAAATAGAAGAAGATGGCTCAATCACGATTCAAGGCTCTGCGACCTTGCGTGACATCAACCGATTTGCCGGTTGGGAACTGCCTGTTGACGGCCCTAAAACCCTAAACGGCTTAATCCTCGAACAACTGGAAACCTTTCCTGAGGCACCTGCTTGCATTAAAGTGAACAACATCGCGATTGAAATCATTGCAGTTAAAGGCAATGTGATTGAAAGCGTAAGGGCTTTCGATTTATAGCTTCTTAAACAGTGGCAAGTCAGTGATTCGCTCACAACACAGCTGCTCCATCACTTGCTGGCACTGTACCTTAAGGATTGACATTGCATGATCGCCCCCCTTATTACCTAGTGCGCCCGCAGCATACATAAAGGGCCTACCTAAAAAGGTAAAATTCGCACCTGAGGCGAGCGCGCGGATAATGTCAGGGCCGCTGCGCATCCCGCCATCCATCATCACCGTCATTTTATCGCCTAACTGATTAACGATGCGTATTAATGGCGCAATCGTTGACTCACCTGCATCAAGTTGCCTGCCGCCATGGTTGGATACAATGACACCATCCACACCTAACGACAAGGCGATTTCTGCATCAGATTCTGAAGCAACGCCTTTTAATACAAGCTTGCCTTTCCAGTGTTCACGGATAGCTTTCAAATCTTCATGGCTAAACCGTCCTGAAAAAGTTGTATCCATAAACGCACTAAGATTTTTCAGCTTATCAGATAGTGTCATATAAGGGGCCATAGTGGCAAAATGAGGCATCCCTACTTTTAGCGTCTCTACTAGCCATCTTGGCCTAGCTAGCACTTGAAAAAAGGTTTTTATCGATGGGGACAAAGGAAGTGATAAACCATTTTTTATATCGCGTGGTCTATATCCAAAAGTTGGCACATCGCATAAAAGAACCAACACGGGCAAACCAGCATCAGCTGCTCGGTCAATCAGCTGATTTCGGAGTGTCACATCTTTTGGTTTATAAAGCTGAAACCAGGCTTTACCTTCTGTGATGTGAGCAATACGCTCTATCGAACACGTGGATACAGTACTTAGTCAGCCCTGACAAAGGCCTTATATTTTTTAAGGCCAAGTATTATCGAAAGCATAAACTTAAAGCCAGCCAATCTGCTGGCTGCTTTTTGATCAGGTAACCAGATAAAAACAAGCACAAAAAAAGCGTTGATCCACTTTTTTAAGTTCCAGGCACAAGCAGCCATCAACAAGTTAAGCTGATCGCCGATAAAGCCCTTAAGGAAGTTCCTGCACAATCTGAAGTCTTGCTTCAAATGACCGATAACGGGCTCAATGGATGAGCGTTTTTTACAAAGCGTTCGTTTACGTGCTCGTTGTTTATCATTATCTCGCTTAAGAGGCTTGCCTGGTAAAATAACTTCCTGCTTCACTTTAGATTTGGAACCTTGATAGCCTTTATCAACAACAGCAGTTTTGATGGATGTCTCTCTTACAGATTCTGCTTCATCTAACGCAGTTTGTAATGTTTCAGAATCATGCGTGAACGTATCATGTGCAGCGACGCCAACAATGACATGATCGCGTGTCGATACGATAGAAGCCTTGCTCCCGTATTCGTATTTTTTATGCGCCTTACCTTTAGCAACACAGTAGACTTGAAGCTCATGAAGGCTGTAAATTTTGTTCTTGTCCTTAGACTGTTGAGCAAGTACCTTGCGATACATGGAAAAATCGTTTGCTAGCTGTGCAACCGCACCCTCTGGGAGTTTTCGCTCAAGCTCTCTCATCAGAATGTCAGCAATAGTACGCAGACGCTTCAAGGCTTTTTTAGCCTTCTTGCGTTTCTTTACATGTCCAAAGAAGCGCGAGTCAATACGAAGCTGTTTTACCTCTTTGACAAAAGTTCGCCGCTGTTTGACACCAAAGCCTTTTGCTAGCTTATTCACTCGATTAATGATTTTGATGGCGAGCTTTGTATCGGTCGGATAGGTGATAGCTTTTTCCTGTACCGTCGTATCAACAAAAACCGTATCATCTTCAGCTGCCTCTCCATGCAGCTTAACTGACATCGCAAAAATCTGTTTAACGCCGCTCTCGCCAATTCTTTGCCTGAATTTTACAAGGTCTGTTGGATGGCAAGGCAGGCAAGATTGAAAACTGGTTTCACCGCAGAAAAATTGAAAGTATGGGTTCATTTTCCACTGAGAAACCACATTCTCGTCACTCAAATTGAAGAGCTGCTTGAGCATTAATAAGCCGCTCATCAATCGAATAGGTTTGGCTGGGCGACCTTCTTCGCTGTAATAAACGGCAAGACCTTTTTCTAAATCTGGCCAAGGCAATGCGTTCGATAAGGCTATGAGCGGGTCATTGAGATCTAATGAATCGAATAGATCAAAAAAGCTGCTTTGATTGTTCGAAGACGGGCTTGTAGTCAGCATCCAAAACTCATTTCGACCAGTAATTTAAGGCTTTTAGAGTCTTTCTGGTCGAAATTGTTCGTTTCAAGCCAGCCCTAAGCCTCTTTAAATGAAGCTTTCTACTGTTTATCAGGGCTGACTACTTAACATAAAAGGCAATTGGTGCTGATGTGCAGCTTCTGCCAGTATCTCAGCAGACTTTGGCCACATTAAGCCTTGCAATCCAACTGCACTCACACCAAAAGGCGCTTGATAGCTTTCACTGAAAAGGGTTGTTTCTAACGAACTTTGTCCTGCTTCGGCCAAATATCGTGGAATAAGCTCAACTTGCCTAAGTGCTTGCGTATTTTTATCGCGATTCAGATCATCGTTACACCCTTGATCCAAGTAATCAAACGCAAACTTGGGCATGCGTTTTTGCGCCTTTAAACGGAGAGAATCGATTGTGGGGTAGCGCCTGTCAAATTCAAGCATAGTGATTAAGCACAAGGAGATACGCGAAAGGTAAAGCACCTTTCGCCAAAAAATTAGAAATAATTATCCGCGCTGCAATAAGGCTCTTAAATCAATCACAGCCGCATTTGCTCTAGAAATATAAGACGCCATGACCAGTGAATAGTTAGCAAATAAACCAAAACCACTGCCATTTAACACCCAAGGGCTCCACACTGGCTGCTGACTGGCTTCAAGTTCACGAATGATTTGTGCAAAGCTCACCTGAGCATTTTTGTTTTCTAGCACATCTTTAAAGTCGACTTCCACTGCTCGCATTAATTGAATAAGCGCCCAAGTCGAGCCACGTGACTCATAAAACACATCATCAATTTGCATCCATGGCGTTCTCACATAGTTATCTTGTGAAGCAGGTGTTGATTGTTTAGCCACTGTATCGCCCGATAAATCGGTATTTAACCGTTTATGCCCAACACTCGCTGATAGCCTTTGAGATAAGCTGCCTAAACGTGACTCTACAAGCGACAACCAAAAACTTAAATTATCTGCTCTTGCATAGAATTGCGCCTCATGTGCTGAGGGTTTCGCCAAACGCGTTAGATAGGTGCGCAAGTGTCCAACACCTTCTGCATATTCGTTTTGCGCATCAGGCATAGCCCAGGCTTTATGATCGATATTCAAACGTGATTCTGCTTCACGTAAATTGATATCTTCTTTAGACTGGGATTGTGAACGGCTCATGTAATCGCGCATCGATCGCGTCATATCTCTCACTTGAACCAACCCACCGTACTCCCAAGCAGGCATGTTATCCATCAGTACCCAAGGTGGCAAAATATCATTACTAATATAGCCTCCAGGTTTATTGAGCAGAGTTTCAATGACCGCAATCAAGGTACTGGTTGTGTATGAGCCTGTAACTACAGGAATGTTTAATGATTTCGCTTCTTGCTCGGTCACTTTCCGAACATTTAAAGCAGCAGGTTCACGACTCCAATAAAACACCAAGAGCCATAAAAACAGGAACAACCCAAGCGTGCTCACAGCCGTTGTTTTTATCCACTTCTTTGAGGTCATGCATTTAACCCTGACACCTATCGTTAATGATGTGCATGATGATGGTTATGTGACGCTTTTTCAATAGATAACGGATGAACTATATCTGCCTCAACCTGCACACATTGATCGCTTAAACAGAGCGTTAAAGGCAACTTATCACCTTCTTTTAATACACCTTTAAGACCTAACACCATCAAGTGTTTGCCTCCCGGTGCCAATGTCAGTGACTGGTGTGGCTCCAGCTGAATCGACTTGATTTCACGCATTTTTATAACACCATCCTGCATTTTTATATCATGCAACTCAATAGCTTGAGCTTTTCCAGAGGAAGCCTTAAAAGACGTAATGGTTTTATCCGTATGGTTCATCAAGTTGAAATAAACGGCTGTTTGCGATTGCCCAGGCGCAGGTAATAAGGCAACAGCATCATGCACCACAATGCTCGCAAAAGAAGAAAAAGAAGAAATCAAACAAAGGTTAAGAAAAAAAAGCCGCATGAGTCCTACCCAAACTAGTTTGTATTTTGAAGATTTAATCTACCACTCCCTAACAGTTAGATTTCATTCAATTGTTATAAATATGAACAATTACCAAAATCGGGGAGATGATTACACAAACGCAAGATCAAAATAACAACGACCCATCTATTAACTACTAACGATCACTTTTAACTTTTCAACTGAACTTTAGGGTTTTAATCGCAATCTAAAGGGGCTGCCGTAACTATTAACAACACTAAATTATCGCGTCCATTTCAGCATGCCGATACTACCCCCCACTTATATTTTAGCGCTCGCTCTTTGTGTTAAAACCCCAATAGCCTTGTGCGGCCCAACAGCTAAACATCACTTGCAATACAAGAAACCGCCAGAAAACATTAAAGCTTCATCCCGCAAGCATCAAGAAACGCATCAAACTAATCAAGCTGAAATGCTCAATGAGGCTTACAAAGAGAGAGGCATAAAAACCATTAAGGACTATTCTTCTCTACTCACCGAGAAAACACTCCAAAAAAAACCTAACTTTTCCTCCTCTGAATTAGAACCTCATTGCACTATCAACAAATGTGAAGGCGCACCTGGATGTAATAACAACAGAACGCTTGTATCGATATTTGAAGAATTACAAGCGTACGATATTGATAACAGCACTATAAACTTTGCAATGAACCAAATAGCGAATAACTTCAGTCAAAACCTAACAAAGGTTAGTGTGAAAGTTGCAACTCACCCCATCCCTTTTTTTAGACGCTGGGGGGGAAATGCGAAAAAATGTGGCGCATTCGGAACACCCAAACCTCTAAGTAAAGAGGAGTTTAGAAGAACCGTTTCTGTAAAAGAGGGCTGGAATACTGCCGAGTACGAATCGAAACTTTATATTAAAAGAGGCGGCGTATTTATTATGGGGCCAGCATCAGCTAAATGGGATGATACAGGTGCCTCTCCACAAGCATTGTCTGGTGGCGGAATTCAAATACTCAACTTGGTGCGCTCCTGTTTGTCAACGAATTATCCCAAAGAACTCAAACTGCCTAGCAAAAAAAACAAGCTTGCTTAGCATTAAAAACCTAAAGCATTAACTTATTTACTGAAAGACTGACAAGACCAACGCTTTATGCTTATGCTATGGCTAATGGTTAAAGGTTTATTTCTCATGAAGCACTTTTCATTGTCACTTTTCACATCGTTGCTCGTATTGTTTGCACAATTTTCTATAAACACGCACTCAGCAACCGATTTTTTTAATACCACTACCACACCAGAACAAACCTTTTTACCTGTCGATAAAGCCTTTACCGCCGACCTATTCATCACCAACGACAGCATCCAGGTGATGTGGCAGGCTAAACCTGCATACTATATGTACCAGCATGGTTTTAAGATCGAATGGATCAAAGACGGCAACGTGCATCAAGCAGACTTTGCCTCCACGGCGCTGGATAACCCTGTTGAAATGGAAGACCCTTACTTTGGCAAGGTCAATGTCTACTATCACAGCGTCAATTTACCCACCACTATTACTTTAGCTAACTCACCCATCTTAATTAAAGCAAGTTCGCAAGGCTGCGCTGACGCAGGACTCTGTTACCCGCCATACAGTCAGTATTTTGAGATACAGCCTGACGGCACCTATCAAATCATTGACAAGGCAAGCTATCAATCAGCGCTTGACGGTACAGGCACAACAACCAAGACCGACACAAATAAAACAGCCAAGCAAGCCACTTTCGCAGCACTCATAGTGATTCTGCTCAGTGCATTCCTTGGCGGCCTTATTCTTAATTTGATGCCTTGTGTGTTACCCATTTTAGGCTTAAAAGCCTTTCAACTTGCACACCAAAAAGAGGGCACTGCCAAAGCAGAGGGATTGGCGTATTTCGCAGGCGTTGTATTAAGTTTTGTCGCTATAGCCCTTGTTATGATAGGTCTTCGCGCCGCAGGCAATGAAATTGGCTGGGGCTTTCAGCTGCAAAATCCTTGGTTTATTGCCGCTTTAGTCTACTTGTTCTTCCTATTAGGACTTAGCCTGTCGGGTTACATTCAGCTGGGTTCTGGCTTTATGGGCCTTGGACAAAATTTAAGTGAAAAAGGCGGGCCTTTAGGCAGCTTTCTGACAGGGGTATTAGCTGTCATTGTGGCCAGCCCCTGCACGGCACCTTTTATGGGAAGTGCTCTTGGCTTTGCCACCACACAACCTACTGTCATTGCTTTACTGATTTTTGTATTTTTAGGTGCGGGTATGGCGCTACCACTTACCCTGATTTGCTTTTTGCCCCAGGCAGGTAAGTTTTTACCTAAGCCCGGCGCCTGGATGGAAAGACTTAAAGAATTTTTCGCCTTCCCGCTTTACCTCACCGCTATCTGGCTATTTTGGATTTTAGGACAACAGGCTGGTATTGATGCGATGACTCTTGTCGCCGTAGGCTGCGTCTTGCTCGTACTGTCTTTTTGGCTACGTCAACATTTTGCCCGCATCGGCAAAGTGTTGTCGCTTTTAGTCTTTTTACTGACACTAAGCACGTTACTGATCATTCCTTACCTCGGCAATCTAGGTCAACGGCCCGAATATATCCCGTATTCCAAAGAAAAACTTGCCCAATTAAGAGCCGAAGGAAAACCCGTGTTTGTTGACATGACAGCCGACTGGTGCATCACCTGCAAGACCAACGAAGCCACAACCCTAAACACAAAAAAAGTGCAAAACGCTTTTAATGCCCACAATGTTACTTACATGAAAGGCGACTGGACCAATGAAGACCCGGCAATTACGCGCTACTTAAACAGCTACGAAAGAAACGGCGTGCCGTTGTATGTTTATTATCCCGCTGAGATTCAGGGTAGAGGCAAGGTTTTACCGCAACTACTCACCCCCACAATCGTGATTCAAACATTAGAATCAGCCGAAACAGAAAAATAAAGTAAGCACATACTTACATTTCAATAAATTAACTTTTCCTTGCATTTCTTTTTTATTTGGGTATTTTGTTACCCAAATAGAGCAATTTTTCCGCCTGATTTTTTTTAAAAATTCATAAGAAAACATTCAACATGGTTAACTTTGCTACGATTTTGTAATATCTTGCAGCAAACTTAAGGGACAGCCCATGACTGACATTTTGATCCTGCACGGCCCCAACTTAAATCTCTTAGGCACACGAGAGCCGCAGATCTATGGATCAGAAACCCTTGACGATATTAATCATCGCCTAGCGCAGCACGCAGCAGCTCATAATTTAGCCCTCGACAGTTTTCAAAGTAACCATGAAGGTGAATTAATCGACCGAATTCACCAAGCAAAGCAAGACGGCGTGCGCTTTTTAATTATTAACCCTGCCGCTTACACACACACAAGCATTGCCTTGCGCGATGCTATTTTGGCGACAGAATTTGCCTTTGTTGAAGTTCACCTGTCTAACATTCATCAGCGTGAAACCTTCAGGCACCATTCCTATTTTTCAGACATTGCAGAAGGCGCAATCGTTGGCCTGGGCTCCCATGGTTACGACATGGCACTTTCTTATGCAATGGCATTTTTATCATCCTTTGACGAAGAGTAAGTACAGATGGATATCCGTAAAGTAAAAAAACTGATTGAGTTATTAGAAGAGTCACAGATTGACGAGCTTGAGATAAAAGAAGGTGAAGAATCTGTTCGTATTTCACGTAATTCAGGCACTGTGATTACCCAACCCTTTAACTATGCAGCAGCACCTCCAGCTGGAGCACCTGCAGCAGCGCCAGCTACAGCTGCAGCAACTGCGGCGGCAGATCCAGCAGAACCTGCAAAAGCACTAGCAGGCCATGTCGTTAACTCACCTATGGTGGGTACGTTTTATCAATCACCTTCCCCTGACTCACCAGCCTTTGTAAAAGTTGGCCAACAAGTCAATGCAGGCGATACACTATGCATTGTTGAAGCCATGAAGATGATGAACCAAATCAAGGCAGAAAAATCAGGCACTATCGGCGAGATCCTTGTCAGCGACGGTGAGCCGCTTGAGTTCGATCAACCGATTATGACCATCGTATAATCGGAGGCATCATGCTTAAAAAAGTCGTTATCGCCAACAGAGGCGAAATCGCGCTGCGCATTTTACGTGCCTGCCGCGAATTAAATATAAAAACCGTTGCGGTTCACTCTACCGTTGACAAAGACTTGATGCACGTCAGATTAGCTGATGAATCTGTTTGTATAGGCCCTGCCCCATCACCCAAAAGTTACTTGAGCATTCCTGCTATTATTTCTGCCTGTGAAGTCACAGGCGCTGAAGCAGTCCACCCAGGCTACGGCTTTATGGCGGAAAATGCTGATTTTGCAGAGCAACTTGAAAAAAGTGGCTATAAATTTATCGGCCCCAACCCTGAATGCATTCGCACCATGGGCGACAAAGTCGCAGCGATTGAAGCCATGCAAAAAGCAGGTGTTCCCACTGTACCAGGCTCAAATGGCCCACTCACAGAAGATACTGAGCGCACCTTAAAAATTGCTCGTGACATTGGCTACCCTGTCATCATTAAAGCGGCAGCTGGCGGCGGCGGTCGTGGCATGCGTGTTGTTCATGAAGAAAATGACCTACTTAATTCTATCCATATCACACAATCTGAAGCCAAAGCTGCTTTTGGCGACAGCACCGTCTATATGGAAAAATTCTTAACAACACCTCGTCATGTTGAGATTCAAGTCTTAGCTGACGGTAAAGGCAACGCCATTCACTTAGGTGATCGCGACTGTTCTTTACAGCGCCGCCACCAAAAAGTGTTAGAAGAAGCACCAGCTCCCGGCATCCCTGACGATATTCGTAACGAAGTCGCTGAGTCTTGCGTACAGGCCTGTATCGATATTGGTTACGAAGGCGCTGGAACCTTTGAGTTTTTGTATGAGAAAGGCCGTTTTTACTTCATCGAGATGAATACACGTATTCAAGTCGAACACCCTGTCTCTGAAATGGTCACAGGCATCGACATCATCAAGGAACAGCTTAAAATCGCAGCCGGTATGCCTCTTGAATTAAAGCAAAGTGACATCAAGATTAAAGGCCATGCTTTTGAATGCCGTATCAACGCTGAAGATGCAAAAACCTTTATCCCTTGCCCCGGCAAAATCAAGCATTATCACGCACCTGGCGGCTTAGGAATCCGGGTAGATTCTCATCTTTATAGTGGTTATTCTGTACCCCCTAACTATGACTCTATGATTGCTAAAATCATTAGCTATGGTGACACGCGTGAAGAAGCTTTGATACGCATGCAGGGCGCGCTGGACGAATTAGTGATAGACGGCATTAGCTCTAATATCCCATTGCAGCGTGATTTGGTCAGAGATGAAGGCTTCTTTAAAGGCGGTGTAGATATTCACTACCTTGAAAAGAAATTAGGTCTTTCGTAGGACGGCGTTAACACAGCGTAACCAGCCAAATCATTGGTGGGTTACGTTTCACTAACCCACCCTACAATCCATGTATGCCCCACCATTAGCGAAAGGCACCAAAATCTATATGAACTGGGTACAGATCCGCTTTACTCTGACAGCAACGAATCACGAAACCTTAGAAGATGCTTTATTAGCTGCAGGCGCACTTTCCATCACACTGGAAGATAATGCAGACCAGCCCATTTTAGAACCTGAACTTCACCAAACACCTGTATGGGATGAGCTCAAACTCACTGCACTTTTTGACGCAACAGCAAACACAGATAAGGTATTAGCTGAACTTAAGCATGCTTTAGGCGAAGCACTTCCTCCCTGTAAAGTCGAGATTCTTGAAGAAAAGGACTGGGTGCGCGAATGGATGGATCAGTATCACCCCATTCAACTATCCGAAAAACTCTGGATTTGCCCGAGCTGGCGCACACCAAAAGACCCTAATGCCATCAATATCATGCTTGATCCAGGCCTCGCCTTTGGCACAGGGACTCACCCGACGACGGCACTGTGCTTAAAAGCTTTATCTGCGCTTCCGCTGAAAGGTAAATCCGTGATGGACTTTGGTTGTGGTTCAGGCATTTTAGCTATTGCGGCCCTGAAGCTTGGCGCTGCCAGTGCAACGGGTATCGACATTGACCCTCAGGCACTCGAGGCTACCACTGCAAATGCCATGAAAAATGGTATTTCCCCTGAGCAAATACCAGTCAGCCTACCCCTTGAGCACTATGAAAAAACCTATGATGTTGTCATCGCCAATATATTAGCCAATCCGTTGATGCGATTATCAGACACTATCTCAAACCTCGCCAACGACAAAGGCCTACTATTACTGTCAGGGCTTTTAATTAATCAAGCAGAAGACATTATCAATACCTACCAGCAATTTAATTTTGAGCCTATCCAGCTAGAAGAAGGCTGGTGCTGTTTAATCGGTTATAAAGCTTGATTTTGCGGGGCATGCACGCCTGAGACTAAAGACAATTGATTAAAAACGCGGCAAAATAAAAGGCTTCACTGAATGAGCTGAACGCTATGATTACCCAATGCCCAAAGTGTCACACTGAATACACACTTGAGCCTGAGCAATTATCTATGGCTCAAGGGAAAGTTCGCTGCGGCGTCTGCATGACGGTCTTTAACGCGAAGGGCACTGAACCCCAACATACGTTTAGCCAAACACAATTAAATAGCTCACTCAAAGCCGATGAAACCCTCCTATCCGACTTAGAAAAAAAGTCCGATGGCTTAGGCGATGCCTTTGGTGAAATAGAAGATATTCCCGATGATTTTCTATTTGATGACGAATCCTGGGCCGATGAGCTTTTAGAACCTGTAGATAAAAAAACAGCTAATAACACACTCAGTAAACCTAAAATCAAGCAAAACGAATCACCTAAATTTAGTTATCAAATCTCCAGTGATGACTTAGATGACTTGTCTGATTTAGACTCCATTCTTACCCTAAAGCCAACAGATCAACTCAAGACCGAAGAAGACAAGGACGACATTCGCACCCGCATTTCATCAGACCCCATTGAAATCATTTATAAGCGCAAACCTTTCTTCAAAATCAGCTGGCTTTATAACACGCTAGCACTCGTATTGCTGCTAACCGCCATTTGCCAGGTGGCTTACTTTCAATTCGATGAGCTAAGCAAAGATGAAACCTTCAGGCCCTACTACAAGTTGGCCTGTCAAAAACTGGACTGCCATGTACCTGAACGCATCGACCTTAACAAAATTTATGCGAATCACTTAACCATCAAAAAACATCCGTATTTAAAAAATATTGTGATTGCTGAAGTCGTCTTAACGAATCAAGCAGGCTTTGCTCAGCCATTTCCTGTACTTCAACTTATCTTTACGGACGCCAAACAACAGGTTGTTGCTGCCAGAAATATAAAACCATCAGAGTATCTAAAAGGTGATATCAGCCAAGACCAATGGTTGCCAGAGAAACAGCCCATCCATATCGCTATTGAATTATTAGATCCTGGCCCTAAAGCTTTAGGTTATGCCATGCATATAGCAGCCAACCCCACATTTCAATACAAGACAACCTTATAGCAAAATAGTGATGTTTTTGGATCGGTAGGCAACAACAAGAAACTTTTAAATTTTTTTGCTGACCCGCCAAACTCTTACTAGAATCTACCTATTTTCTGACTTTGATTATTGGACAGATACGCATTCACCTCGCCACTTTTTAACGTTAGAATGCGCGCTCTAAATTGTACACGGACTGGAACCACCTTTGATCGCCATTGGCCCTTATCAACTTAACAGCCAAGTTCTCCTTGCGCCGATGGCTGGTATCAGCGACTATCCCATGAGACTGCTTTGTCAGGAGTATGGGGCAGGTTTGACACCTTCAGAGATGATCACGGCCAAAACAGACCTATGGCAATCTGAGAAATCCAGCAAGCGCGTCACCCAAATCAAAGGCTCACGTATACCACACAGCATACAAATCGTCGGCAGTGAGCCTCAGGTAATGGCAGAAGCCGCAAAGCAAGCCGATGCCCTAGGGGCTGACATTATCGACATCAACATGGGCTGCCCGGCTAAAAAAGTCTGTAAAAAGTTAGCGGGCTCTGCACTACTAGGCGACGAACAACTCGTCGAAAACATCCTGACAAGCGTTGTTTCTGCCACACAAAAACCTGTCACACTCAAGATCCGGACGGGCACCGATCTCCTGTCAAAAAATGCCGTTCGCATCGGAAAAATTGCAGAAAATGCAGGCATACAACTTTTAACCATTCACGGCCGCACCCGTGCCTGCCGCTTTAATGGCCATGCCGAGTATGACACCATAGCAGAAACCCGCCAGTCGCTCTCAATCCCAGTCATAGCTAATGGTGACATTAACTCCTTAGATGTCGCCCGAAAGGTGCTTGATTACACAAAAGCCGACGGTATAATGATTGGCCGTGGTATTCAGGGGCAACCTTGGCTCATTGGGGAGCTAACCTACGGGCTGCAGCATAAAGCCTTCTCTCAGCCAAATTTCCTTGAGAAATGCACCATTATTCTAAGGCATCTCTCTTTACTCCATGATTTTTACGGTCTGTCGAAAGGTGTGCAAATAGCTCGCAAGCACATAGGTTGGTATCTCGATAGACTAGGCCAATATAGCCACCACAAAAAGGCGTTTAATCAACTCACTTGCCCCAATTCACAGGTGGCATTTATTGAGACACTCGCCGAAGAATTTGACAAAAGGTAGACTCGCATGAACCAAGAAGCCGTTGTACTCAACACCCCCTTTACCGATGCACCCAATCAAGATGTACAGACAGAGGTAGACGCTTCTAACAGCTTACCTAATGGACAGACCATTAGAGATTGTGTTGCCCAAGCGCTTGAAAATTACTTTTCGCACTTAAAAAAAGATGAAGACGAAGTCTTTGAAGTCTATCAAATGGTCATGGCAGAAGTTGAAGCCCCGCTTTTAGAAACCGTCATGAAGCATACCGACAACAATCAAACACGGTCTTCTGAAATTCTAGGCATTAACCGCGGCACCCTTCGTAAAAAGCTTAAGCAATACGATATGCTCTAAAAGCACACCCTTACATTACTCTCTTCTAACAAAAAGCTATACAACATCAGGTATTTTCGATGTCCCAACTGCGCCCTGTTCGCCGAGCACTGATCAGCGTTTCTGATAAATCAGGTATCGTTGAGTTTGCCACTACCCTAAATCAACTTGGTGTTGAACTACTCTCTACAGGGGGCACTTACCGCCTGTTAAAAGACAACAACTTACCCGTCACTGAAGTCTCCGAGTATACTGGCTTCCCTGAAATGATGGATGGCCGTGTCAAAACCCTTCACCCAAAAGTCCATGGTGGCATTTTAGCCAGACGTGGTAAAGATGACGAAGTACTGGATCAGCATCACATTACACCCATTGATATGGTTGTGGTTAATTTATATCCCTTCCAGGAAACCGTGGCAAAGCCTGATGTAACCTTACCGGACGCCATTGAGAACATCGATATAGGCGGCCCGACTATGCTTCGCTCAGCGGCAAAAAACTTTAATGACGTGACAGTGATTACAAACGCTTCAGACTACGCACGCATTTGTGATGAATTAACAAATAATGAAGGCCAGACACTTGAAAGTACCCGCTTCGATTTAGCCTGCAAAGCCTTTGAACATACAGCACAATACGATGGTGCCATCGCCAACTTTTTAGGCACTAAGTTAACGGAAGAAAATGCTATATTTCCTCGCACCTACAACAGTCAATACACACAAAAAGAAGTGTTACGTTATGGTGAAAACAGTCATCAACGCAGTGCATTCTATACAGAAACAGCCCCTGCAGCTGGCACCATTGCCGCAGCCAAGCAATTAAGCGGCAAGGCGCTTTCTTACAACAATATTGCTGATACCGACGCTGCCCTTGAAGCCGTTAGCCTATTTGACGAACCTACCTGCGTCATTGTCAAACATGCCAACCCTTGCGGTATTGCAAGCTGCGACAACATTAAAGCCGCTTACGAACATGCATTTGCCACTGATCCTGAATCTGCATTCGGCGGCATCATTGCTTTTAACCGTGAACTAGATGCCGAGACTGCTACGCTTATCTGTGAAAAACAATTCGTCGAAGTTATTATCGCACCGACGGTTTCCGAAGCCGCAGCTGAAGTCGTAGCCCAGAAGAAAAATGTCAGATTATTAGCCTGTGGCGACATTCAGCCACCGCAAGCGCAATTTGACATAAAGAAAGTGGGCGGTGGCCTACTCGTCCAGGATAAAGACATCACATTAGCAAATGTATCCGAGCTTAAAGTGGTCACCAAAAGGCAGCCAACTGACGCAGAACTATCTGATCTGATGTTTGCTTATAAAGTTGCAAAAATGGTCAAATCTAACGCTATTGTATATGCCGCGAACAAACAAACCGTTGGCGTGGGCGCAGGCCAAATGAGTCGCGTCAACTCAGCACGTATTGCAGCTATTAAAGCAGAGCATGCAGGTCTTGAAGTCAAAGGTGCAGTCATGGCCTCTGATGCATTTTTCCCGTTTAGAGATGGTATTGATAATGCAGCCGAAGCAGGTATCAGCTGTATTATTCAACCGGGCGGCTCTATCCGCGACCAGGAAGTTATTGATGCAGCTGATGAACATGGTATTGCCATGGTCTTCTCTGACATTCGCCATTTCAGACATTGATTATTAAGGCCAACTTATTATGAACGTCATGATCATCGGCTCAGGCGGGCGTGAACACGCCCTCGCCTGGAAAGCCAAGCAAAGCCCCTTAGTAGATACTGTCTTTGTCGTACCCGGCAATGCAGGCACTGCCCTTGAGCAAGGCATTGAAAATATCAACATGGACACAACTGACTTCGCAGGCCTTATCAAGTTTGCTAAAAGCAATCAGGCTGAGCTTACCATCATAGGCCCTGAAGCCCCCTTGGTTGACGGCATTGTGGATGCCTTTGAAGCCGCCAATCTTATGTGTTTTGGCCCCACCAAAGCCGCTGCGCAACTGGAGGGCTCAAAAGCATTCAGCAAAGACTTTCTTGCTCGCCATCACATCCCAACAGCTGCGTATTCGACCTTTGAAGAAATTGAACCAGCCGTTGCCTATATCCAAAAAATGGGCGCACCGATTGTTGTCAAGGCTGATGGCTTGGCTGCCGGTAAAGGCGTCATTTTAGCGGACACGGAAGAACAAGCGATTATAGCTGTGAAAGACATGTTGGCAGACAATCGCTTTGGAGATGCAGGCAGTCGTGTGGTGATCGAAGAATTCTTACAGGGTGAAGAAGCGAGCTTTATCGTCATGGTCGATGGCACTGACGTACTAGCTTTTGCATCTAGTCAGGACCACAAAGCCCGTGATGATGGCGACAAAGGCCCTAACACCGGGGGCATGGGAGCCTACTCTCCTGCGCCTGTCGTCACAGATGCCGTTTATCAGCATGCGATGAATGACATTATTAAGCCAACTGTAGAAGGGTTAAAAGCCGATGGCATCCATTACCGTGGTTTCCTTTATGCGGGCCTAATGATTGACCAAAACAATAAAGCTAAGGTTTTAGAATTTAACTGCCGCTTTGGTGATCCTGAAACCCAGCCCATCATGATGCGTCTAACAAGTGACTTGGTTCAGCTTTGTCGCAGTGCGTGTCAGGGTAATCTTGCAAGTGAAACCATCGAATGGGACAATCGCCATGCAGTAGGCGTTGTATTAGCAGCTGGCGGCTATCCTGCCTCAGTCAAAAAAGGTGATGTCATTAACGGCATTCCTGCTGAGACAGAGCAAGCCAAAGTCTTTTTTGCAGGGGCAAGCCTCGATGAAAAAGGCCAAGTATTAACTAACGGTGGTCGTGTACTCTGTACTACAGCGCTAGGCAAGACTGTCACTGAAGCACAGGAAAATGCCTACAACCTAGCGAGGAAAATCAGCTGGGAGAATATGTTCTATAGAAAGGATATCGCACACCGTGCTATCAGCAGAGAGGAAAATCAGGGGTAACGCCTACCTACAGCTAACAATCTTACTTGTTTTCTGTTTTTCCTTTCTACTCCATCCAGTTCAAGCATCTGCAAGTGCCATTCTTGAGCTGGATCACCCAAGCTACTTACCATCACTTTCGTCTCATCTGGATATACTTGATGATCCTGATCAGAGGTTTTCAGCACAAGATATCCATCGCAATAGTTTTTTAAACGGGTTCACGCCTATCAACTTAGACAAACCCTACGCACTGAGCAAATATAGCGAGCATATCTGGCTATCCGCCAATATCCGAAATAATCAGCGAGAGCTCTCGAATCTATGGCTAAATCTACGTAGTCATAATATTCTGGCACTCACTATCTACAAAATAAGCTCCGCTGGCAATGTAACCAAACTTCCCATCAATCAGAAAAACGATCACTATCTATCACCCCTACTCATAAGCCCCGATGAGACGCTTCACCTATTGATCCAACTATCCTTTTCCTCAAAAAAACTGCTTGAAGTGGATTTGGTTAATCCCGGTCAATTTCACTTATCATCCACGATCCATCATTATCATTTGGGTATTTTATTTGGCACCTTGCTCAGCTGCATCTTGCTTGCACTGATTTGCTTTTGGTATTACAAGCAGCAAGTCTTCTTTTTTTTCTCGCTACAGATTATTGCTTCTCTAGCCTTACAGCTTGTCCATACACCTTTAGATTGGGCTTGGCTAAAAACGCTTTCATACCTAGATACCCTATTGATGATATTGATTATTAGCCTTTCAAGTCTGGGTCAATGGTATTTTTATTTAAAAAGCTGGTCGCTTGAAAAGAAATATCAACCCTTTTTTATCTCAACGCTAACGGCTGTTATTGTCAGCGCCATGATTGCAGGACTCACAGTCAACCACTATTCACCCTATTTATGGGCTGTCTACATTTTACAGCTGCCTTTTTTCATGATGAGCATGCTTCACTGCTACCAAGTCAAAAAGGATAATATTGCCCTCACCTTGCTCATCGTCAAAATTGGTCTTTTAAGCCTCATTATGGCGCATATGTTTTTAAGTAATGAACATCACCATGATCATCGCTTACCTGAGTCCTTTATACTATTCTTTGTATTAGGCGAATCACTGCTCACCCTCTTACTTTTTTCCAGGCACTTTGATGGTAGATATAAAGATAGACAGCGAGAAGCACTCTATAACATTGCGACACAAAGCAACTTGCCTACAGAGCAAACCATTTTAAAATCGATTACCCATGATTGGCGTACGCCCATAGCCGGTATCATGGGCGTCGCAGAACTACTCAAAAACACAGGCCTCTCGCCAGAGCAACAAGAGCTTATCGACACCATTAGCTTATCTGGTCAACAAGCACTAAACAAAATCAGTGAAGTCAGCAGCCATGTTCAACTCCAAAGCAATCATCAAACGCCACAAAAATCGTTATTTGAGTTGCCATTACTGATTGATGAGTGCACCTTTGAACACAGACCTATATTGGATGAAAAGAATATAGAGTTCATCGTCAATATTCATGCAAACGTCCCAGTAGTGGTTTATGGAGATGCAAACCGATTGCGGCAAATTTTAAAGCTGCTAATTAAGAATTCTGTTAGTCATACGTCTCAAGGAGAGATACTTGTCAACATCCAATCACTGGATGATGAGCAAAATGAAATTCTTTTCAGCATTAAAGATTCTGGCGTGGGCATAGCCCCTCAAAAACTTCAATCTCTGATTTCAGGTGAAGATCTGCCAAGCATGAGCCGTCTTGCCATGGTTCACCTACATTTAAAAACCTTGACGAGTCAACTAAATATTACCAGCAGGCTAGGTGAAGGCAGTGACTTTAATTTCTCATTAAAACTGGGTAAACCCTCGAAATCCACCAAGCTGCCGATTCCCCCTCACCAGCAGGCCTCTCAGTTATTTCAGAAAAGATTGCTCATTATTGATGACAACAAAACCTTTTGCCGTGTCCTGCGCCAACAAGCGTCAAGCCTTGGGATGTTTGCGACAGAAACCTATGATGGAAAAGAAGCCTTGGCTATGTACCGAGGCAAGCGTAATTTAGGCGAGCCATTCGATGCCATTATTGTCGACTATGACATGCCTGGACTGAATGGGCTTGAAGCTGCAGCCAAGCTCCTTGCTGAAAGCGACACACCACCTATCATGATTATGTTAACGGGGCTCACCATTGTGCCTGACCCTAGCAGCTTGAAAAAAGCGGGCATTCATGCCGTACTCAACAAACCTGTTTCTCAGCAATTGATTAAACTCACGCTCATTGATCTATTCAATCAAGCTAACCCCAGCTTGGTTGATGCTGAACCTTTAAAAAGTGAACTTAACATCTTGGTTGCTGAAGATAATGATGTCAGTAGACGCGTCATCAGTAAGATGCTCGACCTGTTAGGCTATCGTTATAAAATGGTATCTGACGGTCAATTAGCCTTTGATACAGTCAAAAAAGAGCACTTTGATGTCATTTTAATGGATTGTGAAATGCCTGTGATGGACGGTTTTGAAGCAACCGTCCACATCCATAATTGGCAAACAAGGCAAGGCAAGCCACTAACACCTGTCTATGCATTATCCGCACATATTTTAGAGGAACAAAAAACGAAGAGTATGCAGGCAGGCATGACTGACTTTTTAGAAAAGCCGGTCAAGCTGGATCAAATAAAGCAACTTTTTGAGACTGTCCTAGAACCTTCAACGATTATTGATTAGCCCTTTATTTGACCGAGCAACCACAGCCAGCCCCTAAAACCTCTGCCATTTCATCTGGCACACTGGGCGACTGTCCTAAATCTTCAAGCCGGGATACTTTTCCAATTTCACCTTCTGATGACACATAGAAAACGGTCCTCGCCAATAACGCTGAATCCTGCATACGGGTACCTGTATCAATACCAAAAGAGGAGCCTTTTGCAGAGACAAGCTTAAGCTTTGGAGATAGTTCGTGAGACTGTTTATAAGCTGCCTGCTCTTCTACTGAATCATTTGACACAATAACAAAGTCTGCTTCTGGACCTTTATATCCATTAAGATATGCGCTAATAGATTCGACTTGGCCATCACAAACAGTTGTGCCTAATTTGGGCAATACGATCACAACAAGCCCTGTCTTTCCATTTTTAAAGGAATATTCGCTGCCATCGTGGCTATTCAAGGTCAAGTTTGGGAATCGATCGCCAACCTTCAAACTCTTCCCTTCTAAATTAAATACCTGCTCACCCAAAAATGCAGTAGCCCCTTCACCAAGAGTTGTATCAGCATGCAATACATTTATGACTCCCATTACGATTGCCGAAACTGCTACAATCATTTTTAACATTCCACCACCTCTATATTTTTTTACCAACGAGATAAATAGACATAATGTTAACGCATATGTTTCATCCAATATCTTGGTAAACTTGAGAAATAAGCTCATGAGCATGAAAACACCAGAACGTATTTTACAAGTGCTTATTTTCGAAGTAGTAGCCATCATACTGCTAACGCTAGCAGGCAGATTAGTCAGCAATCAACCTACAAGCAGTGTAGGCTTACTTGCCATCTTGATCTCAATAACTGCCATGTTTTGGAATTATGGGTTTAACTTACTGTTTGATAAGTGGTTTGGCAGCAATAGAATAAAACGTTCCATGAAGACTCGGGTACTTCATACCACATTATTTGAAGTGGGTATGTTGGTTTTTTCTCTACCCCTTATTATGTGGGGGCTGAAAATAGGTTTTGTGGAAGCATTAATCTATGATATCGGCGCCATGATCTTCTTTTTAGTTTATGTCTTTGTTTTTAACTGGTGTTACGATCATATACGGCACTTTCTCATTGAGAAGTAGGCGAGCTGCCTCACCTACTTTAGGTTCTGCTGAGATAATTTTAAATGATCGCTTTAATGCTTAAAGATTCGCTTCGCAAACCCAAGCAAATCATCTGAAATACTACCGTCTTTATTTTCATCAAGAAAAGAAAGCAAGCTAGTCTCATCACCCGATTGAGCTTGCTTAGAAGATGAGCCCATCAACATAGTTGCCGCCATAGGCAACAATTTTTGCACGACATCTTGAGATACACCCGTTGATTTCGCTACTTTATCAGCCATTTCTTGAACATGAGCTTCATCACCCATAAGATGATTCAACGTTTGCTTGCCTTGAGTAACTGCATCATCCGAGTAAATTTTAGCGTTATCATCATCAATAAACTGTTGAGCACTAGCTGCTTGCTCTAATGCATCTGCCCCCTCACCGGACTTGATTTTCTGCTTCAAGCCTTGCGAAAGTACAGGCGCAACTTCACCCATGAGCTTCTCTACGTTAGACTTGTCAATACCAAGGTGAGAGGCTATATCTTGCAGGTTCGATTGATTTTCAGCACCGAGGATGGAATTTAATAGGGACGCCATTACTATTACCTCTTTGTCATGCTAATGGATTTAGCCAAATATTAACGCGAACTAACTTTATTTAAAAGAGAGAAAACAGGGTATTTCATAAGGTGAAAGTCAATTTTCATAACCTGCACCTATATTCTGTACCCATTTGCTTCGCTGGCCTGAAAAAATGAAATACAGGGACTTAGGCTAAAAAGTAAGGTATTATCACTGTCCATTTTCACACAATAATGATCATTCATCCATGCAGCCATCTCCGAATTTATGGCAGACACTAAGTCAAGAAGCAGAAGCAATCGCCGAGAAAGAACCTTTTCTGAAAGGCCTTTTAGATGACCTCATTCTCTCACAACCCGCTTTCGCTCAAAGCTTAAGTGCTGTACTTTGCGATAAGCTGCAATGTAAGACGACAAGCAGCGTCAAGTTGCACTGCATCATTGACGAAGCCTTAGCCGCTGACCCTGGCATTGTTCAATCAGCAGAGGCTGATCTAGAGGCTGTGATAGACAGAGATTCTGCCTGCGATAATTTAATCGTGCCTTTGCTGTATTTTAAAGGGTACCAGGCATTACAAGGATACCGTATCGCCCACTGGCTATATAACAATCAGCGTGAAGATCTTGCGCTTTTTTTTCAGCACCGAATCTCCGTGCTGTTTGGTGTTGATATCCATCCCGCGGCAAAGCTTGGACAGGGCATCATGATGGATCACGCCACAGGCATCGTCATTGGTGAGACCTGCGTGGTGGGTAATAATGTCTCAATCATGCAAGCTGTTACCCTTGGTGGTACAGGCAAAGAGCACGGCGATAGACACCCCAAAGTAGCTGACGGGGTATTAATTAGTGCTGGTGCTAAAATATTGGGGAATATCCACTTAGGAGAAGGCTGTAAGATTGGCGCCGGCAGTGTGGTACTTCAAGACATCCCTGCTCATACAACTGCCGCTGGCGTACCTGCGCGTATTGTAGGTAAACCGCAAGTAGAGCAACCTGCTTTAGACATGAACCATGAGTTTAACTGCGATGCAGATTATTCGATATAGCTTTTCTCAGCTAATTTATTTGAATAAACCTACTTTCATCCTGCTAGCCGCCGCTAATCTTTGCTATGGCATCAATAAAGATGAGCTGCTGCCTCCCCTTACGGCTTCTCAGCCTAAGGTAAAACAATCCCCACAAAGGCGGAAGACGGAAGGATATCAATATAACTACCAGCCAATCATTTCAAGGTTGCTTGAAGACCCCACTCAAACCATCGAATCGTTACTTACAACAACAAATAAGATAACGCCGCCAGAGGTGCAGTCTCAGCCCGTAAAATGCGATCGCCCAAATGAGCAGTCAAAACCTCTCTATCAGTCAAATGTGCGAGATCAGTTTTTGATAGGCCTCCTTCAGGCCCTACGAAAACACAAACATTCTGGCCAATCTTTGCACAAACGGATAGGAGACCTTCTTCGGCGTATGGATCCAGGACAATCCATTGTGTTTCGCAATCTCTATGACTCTGACCATAGCATTCTGACAAAGCTTTAATCATTGACACCTTCGGTATTAGATTACGTTCGGACTGTTCACAAGCCGAAATAGCTATTTTTTGCCAGTGCTGTACTTTTTTCTGCATTCGCTCAAGTGACAATTTTATATCTGTATATTCTGTCATCACAGGCTGAATGGAAGCCACGCCAAGCTCAGTGGCTTTTTGTATCAGCCAATCCATGCGATCACCTTTTATTACACCCGCAACCAGATGAACAACACGCTCAGGCATTCTGTTTGTAGGATTAAAGGTCTCTAACTTAACGATAATTTGCTTCTTCGTCGCAGACAACACCACACCTTGGTATTCTCCTCCCTGCCCATTAAACAAACTCACCAGCTGACCTTGCTTAGCACGGAGCACTGTTCCTAAATAATGACTGGCGGCTTTATCTAACATCAACTCAGAGTTTGCAGATAAAGATTGATCAACAAATAAACGATGGGTTCGCAACACTTACTCCATTTTAACGCACCACAGCCTCATAAATAGCTTTGGTGGGGGCTAGTTGGTTCATGGTGTAAAAATGAAGTCCAGGGGCACCGCCTGCAAGCAACTTCTCACACAAGGCAGTGACAACTTCCTGCCCATAAGCGACAAGGCTTTCTTGATCATCACCAAAGGCGTCTAACTTATAACTTAACCACCTAGGAATTTCTGCACCGCACGCTGCTGAAAAGCGCTGCAGGTTTTTAAAGTTAATAATAGGCATAATGCCTGGATAAATAGGCTTTTCTATCCCTGCTTTGTGGCAGTCTTCCAGAAAATAAAAATACGCATCAGGATTAAAGAAATATTGCGTCAATGCGCTGCCAGCGCCTGCATCCAGCTTTTTCTTTAAATAATAAATATCGCTATTGCGATCAACAGACTGAGGATGAGTTTCAGGATAGGCTGCAACTGACATGTCAAAATGATCACCAAAATGCTGACGGACGAATTCAACCAGCTCATTCGCATACACGACTTTTGCAGTGCCCATGCCTGATGGGATATCACCTCGAAGGGCAACTAAGCGCTTTACACCTAACGCTTTGTATTGTTCCAACAACACAAGCATTCTGTCTTCTGAATCAGCTCCAAAGGAGAGATGAGGTGCTATATCAATGCCTTTTTCAATTGCCATTTTGACACAAGAAAAGGTATTTTGACGCGTTGAACCGCCAGCACCGTAAGTGACCGAAAAATACTCCGGGTTAAGCGACTGTAAACCATCAATCGTGGCGCTTAATTTCTCAATGCCTTTATCAGTTTTTGGCGGAAACAGCTCAAAGCTAAAAGTTTTATTCATGGTAGAGCTTCATGTAGAGTGGGTTAACGCAGCGCAACCCACCAAACGTTTGTGTAGATTCAAAGGTGGGATACGCTGCGCTAACCCACCCTGTAAAATCAATTAGTATTTGTAGGCTTCAGGCTTATAGGGCCCTTCGACGTCGACCTTAATGTAGTCAGCCTGAGTTTGAGTAAGCTTGGTCATCACGCCACCGAAGCCTTCAACCATATGGCGCGCCACGTGCTCGTCTAGCTTTTTAGGCAGCACTTTTACGTACAAGTTATTCGCTTTGGCATCCGCATCTAAATCAGCAAACTTTTCATTCCACAAATAGATTTGTGCAAGTACTTGGTTAGCAAAAGAACCATCCATAATACGGCTTGGATGACCCGTTGCATTACCTAAGTTTACCAAACGGCCTTCTGACAGAAGAATCAAATGATCATCTGACGCTTTATCCCGATAAACCTTATGCACCTGAGGTTTTACTTCTTCAAACTCCCAAGTTTCACGCATAAAGGCGGTATCGATTTCGTTATCAAAGTGACCAATATTGCACACCACAGCGCCATTTTTAAGGGCTTTCAGCATATTGGCATCACAAACATTTACATTACCTGTGGTGGTAACAATCAAATCAGTTTTACCTAACAAGTCTTTATCGATTGAAGCTTCAGTGCCATCATTCATACCGTTTAGGTAAGGTGACACCACTTCAAAGCCATCCATGCAGGCCTGCATAGCACAAATAGGATCGATTTCAGTGACACGCACAATCATGCCTTCTTGAGATAACGACTGCGCCGAGCCTTTACCAACATCGCCGTAACCGATAACCAAAGCTTTCTTACCAGCTAACAGGTGATCCGTGCCTCGCTTGATCGCATCATTCAGCGAATGCCTGCAACCGTACTTGTTATCATTTTTTGATTTAGTGACGGAATCATTCACATTAATCGCAGGCACTTTTAAAGAACCGTCTTCAAGCATTTCTAATAGGCGGTGAACACCTGTTGTGGTCTCTTCTGTAATGCCATGGATAGCATCTAACATTTGCGGGAATTTATCATGCGCTAACTGGGTTAAATCGCCGCCATCATCCAAGATCATATTGGCATCCCACAGCTCATCGCTGTCTTTTTCTTTTTTAAGGGTTTGCTCAATACACCACCAGAACTCTTCTTCTGTTTCACCTTTCCAGGCAAACACGGGAATACCCGCTGCAGCAATCGCTGCTGCTGCATGATCTTGTGTGGAGAAGATATTACAAGACGACCAACGCACTTCAGCGCCTAGTTCAATCAAGGTCTCAATCAGCACAGCCGTTTGAATGGTCATGTGAATGCAGCCCATGATTTTAGCATCTTTTAATGGCTTTGCCGCACCGTATTCTTTACGCAGAGCCATTAAAGCTGGCATTTCGCCTTCTGCGATTTGAATTTCTTTGCGGCCCCATTCGGCAAGGCTGATATCGGCAACTTTATAATCAGTAAATGTACTCATAGGTTTCTCTCTATAAAAATTAAAGGCCAGCTGCTTGTCTAAGCTCGTTCACTTTATCGGTACGCTCCCAGGTAAAGGCTGTGAACGTAGAAGACTTCACCACTTTTTGGCCGTGCTCTTCTACCGAATAGTGATAGGTATATTCAAAAGGTTCACGGCCAAAGTGACCATAAGCAGCTGTCAGCTGATACATCGGATGCAATAGATCTAACTGCTTAGTGATGGCGTAAGGGCGCATATCAAAGACCTCTTTAATAGCAGCAACAAGCTTTTCGTCACTGACATGCCCTGTGCCGAAGGTATTCACCGAGACTGAAGTAGGTTCAGCCACACCAATCGCATAAGAAACTTGAATTTCACAACGATCAGCAAGCCTCGCTGCTACGACATTTTTAGCGATATAACGCCCCATATAAGCGGCACTACGGTCGACTTTTGAAGGATCTTTACCTGAAAACGCTCCGCCACCATGACGCGCCATACCACCATAGGTATCCACAATAATTTTTCGGCCTGTAAGGCCGCAATCGCCCACGGGGCCCCCAATGACAAAGTTACCGGTGGGATTAATGTGAAACAGGGTGTCATCATGAAGCCACTCTTTGGGCAGCACCGGATAAATAATGTTACCCATCACAGCGTCTCGTAATTCTTCAAGCCCAATCGACGGATCATGCTGAGTAGACAACACCACCGCATCAATTTGTGGTGAGCCATTCTTGTAATTAATAGTGACCTGCGATTTCGCATCAGGCCGGAGCCATGGCAACTCACCTGATTTTCGAAGCTGCGCCTGACGTTCAACAAGCAAATGAGAATAGTACAAAGGCGCTGGCATATAAGTCGGTGTTTCGTTAGTGGCGTAACCAAACATTAAACCTTGATCGCCTGCACCTTGATCTTCAGGTTTAGCTCGGTCAACCCCTTGATTAATATCAACCGACTGCTTACCAATACCATTCAACACTGCACAAGAGGCACCATCAAAGCCTACTTCTGAACTGGTATAGCCGATATCGCAAATGACTTTACGTACGATATCTTCTAGATCAACATAACAAGATGTGGTCACTTCACCTGCAATAACCGCCATCCCCGTTTTCACTAGCGTCTCCACAGCAACCCTTGCATAGCTATCCCTGACAATAATCGCATCCAGCACCGCATCAGAAATTTGATCGGCTACCTTATCTGGGTGGCCTTCAGAGACGGACTCTGACGTGAATAAAGTATATTGGCTCATACATCACCCTCTATCTTATAAAAGTGTCTAATTTGAAGTCGGAAACCATTACGCTGAGCAAGAAAATTGGATTCACCTTCTTTAAGGCCATAGTCGTTAGCCCAACTGCTTAAATCGTTTGGCTCAAAGCCAAGCCAGACATCACCACATTCCGTTTTAGCCCAATTTTGATCATGGTGACATAGGTCAGTAACCACAAAGGCACCGCCCGGTTTTAATAATCTCGAGGCCTGACTGAACACATCTCGTGGCGAGGCTAAATGGTGAAGCACCATGTTCGCCACAATACAATCAGCGGCGGCATCAAGGCCTTCAAGTTGATCCAAGCTGCCCAGCTTTAAGTCAACATTGGTTAGCTTGCTATTTGCGATGAAATCACTCGCCTCATCCAGCATCTCTTGCGAAATATCAAACGCCACTACCCGTTCAAAAAGCCCCGAAAGCGGCTTTAAAAACCAACCCTCTCCAGGCCCCATTTCAACAGCTAAGGTGTTTTCATTAAAAGGAATTCGTTGGACAAACTCAGACACAGGCTGCGCATATTGATCAAAAGGTGCGATCAAGTCCTGCTGCTTGCGAAACTTTTTAGCGTTTTGAACAAAAAATTGCTGAGAACTTTCAACGCGAGCCTGACTAACTGCCTCAATACCCGCCAAATGTTGTTCATTGAGCTGAACTTGACTCAAGAGGGAATAAAGTGATTGATGAAGCCCATGAAAAGCATCATTGACAGACACAACAGGACGCCTATAAAAAATAGTATTCCCTTCGCGCCTTGTTGTCACAAAACCCGCTTCAGCTAATAGTTTAAGATGATGGCTAAGCGCTGATTGTTTCACATCAAGAATGGTGCAAAGCTCTTGAACACTGTAGGACTCAGTGCTTAACACCTGCAAAATCGTCAGGCGCACCTGATCGGCACAAGCTTTTAGCTTAAGCTGTACAGCGCTCATGGCAGGCTGAATAGATGCCATTTTAGGGTCGATCAGGGTAGTCATGGGCGGCAGTGTATCAAAGCGCCCCACCTATATCAAAATATTTTGATATAGGTGGCAGATGACAGGTGACCATTCAGCCTTTAATAATAACCTCTCGGATATCCAACCCTAACCAATGCTTAATTGAATTTTTTAGTAAAGCCCACAAGCATTGCAGACCACCCAGCCTTATTGTGCAGAAATAATGCAGATAGCGATCCGTCTTATAGCGGTATGTGGGTGCAAGCTGAACTTCATGAAGTCGATGGATGCATTGGTGAGCCGTCAACGCTTGCGTTTTAGAAAAACTCCACCAGCGCTCACTAGACATTAAGCAGCGATCTACCAATAGCCAAAAGGTTATGCCGTTATAACGAGCTGATTGATCAACAGTTCCTAGCTGTGTCTCGTTAGACGTTGATGCCAATATTGAGTTTTGCTCAGCAGCACACGGTTCTTTTCGAGCCGCCGTTGCATTACAACTATGGGAAGGCGCTGAGCTAACCGAATAATCAATAAGTAAGTAAGCACCCAGCATCAAACCAAGCACTAAGGCCAACAAACTACTCAAAACACCACGCATGAAGACAAACTTACTCTCAAAGACAATCAATTAGTCTCTTGAAGAAACACTAAATTCAGCCTTGATGAATGACAATCTGTCCATCCCTGAACATCATCATTTAGCCTGTCAACACATCCTCTTCAGCGTATCGAATGGCCGAGGGTTTAGCAGGGATTAACGCCAAGGCTAAGGTCAACGGCCCTAGTCGGCCAATAATCATCAACACAATAATGACGAGCTTTCCTAGCATAGAGAGACCTGCTGTCAGGCCAACGGTTAGCCCTACGGTACTGAAGGCTGAAATAGCTTCAAACAATACGATATCGAATCGAGTATTTTCTGACACCATCAAGATAAAAGCAGCCGTTATCAATGAAAAAAAGCTCACCACAATAATAGCAAGCGACTTAAGCACTTCAGCCTCAGGTATAGCGCGCTTAAAGGCAGAATAATCTTTACCGCCTTCAAGGAAGGTTTTCGTTGCAATAATAGCAATAGCAAAGGTACTCACCTTAATCCCCCCGCCCGTAGATGAACTCCCAGCCCCTATGAACATCCATACCATCATGATAAGCAACGAAGCGTGCGACATATTAATAAGATCAACCGAACTAAAGCCTGCAGTACGGGTTGTTGACGACAAGAAAAAGGCGTTGAGCCACTGCACGGAACTTGAAAAGTGCCCCAAAGTAGCGGGGTTCTCTCGCTCAAGAAGAAATAACATGACTGTACCTGTACTCAGCAACAAAAAAGAGGTCACCAACACAAGCTTACTGTGGAGGCTCAACCGCCAAGTTTTTCTGGATTTGGAAAAATTCAACAAATCCACAATCACAGTAAAACCCAGCCCCCCCAGGATAAACAACACAGGCAGAGAAAGACCAACGACAGGATTTTCGGCATATTCACTTAATCCCAGTAAACTAAACCCTGCATTATTAAAGGCTGATACAGCATGAAAGACAGCCAGATAAAACCCCTTGATAAACCCAAATTCAGGCACCCACTGAGTAGCAAGACAAATGGCGCCCAAGCTTTCCAGTAACAACGCAAAGAGTGCGATAGAAAAAATCAGCTGTCTCACATTAGCTGTAGGATGCTGATTAAGCTCTTCCCTGACAAGCTTCTGCTCCTGAATACTCATTCTTCTGCCAAACAAGACCAAGATGAGCATAGTAACCGTCATTTGTCCCAAACCGCCAATTTGCATCAGCAATAGTAACCAAAGATGGCCTAACCAAGAAAAATGTGTGGTTGTATCCACCACTTCAAGCCCTGTTACGGTCAGGGCAGAGGTCGCCATAAAGAGTGCATCAATCCAAAAAAGTCCTGTCTTTGAAGCAGCTTCACTCATTAGCAGCAGCATGGAGGGGATTAAAATGACGACATAACAGGTCAATATAAAACGCCCTGGATGACCTAAAAAGCGATTGCCCGACAACTTCACATTACCCTTGGCCATAGCTTCAGCCTTTTACAAGAATCTGCTGAAGCTCGGCACGCTTACCCCCGACAATCAGCATATCGCCCACCTGCACAATCTCATCTGGACTGAGCGCTGTCATGAGATCAAGCCCGCGCTTCACCCCTAACAGTTTCAATTCACCATCAAAAGGCAAAGCGGAAAATGCTCTGCCTACCTGAGATTGGTCAGCGTTATAGGCATAAACCGCCACATCGTCAGGTAAATGCAAATAATCAATAAACCCTTCAGTCACCAGCTGCTCTGAGATGCGTATGGCCATATCCCTCTCAGGGTTAATCACCCTGTCAGCACCAATTTTCTTTAAGGTTTTTACATGAAGGTTATCCTTCGCTTTGACCCAAAGGTTATTGACGCCCATTTCTTTCAAAATGATAGTGACGAGGATACTCGCTTTAATGTCGGACCCAAAAGATACCACCACACAATCAAAGTCAATGAGATTAAGCTCTGCGACGACATCTTCATCAGTCGTATCGGCAATGATGGCTTGAGACACCACTTCGGATAATTTTTGTACAGGCTTTTCTTCAGTATCAATGGCTAACACCTGAACCCCTTGCTTTACCAGTGCAATACAAAGGTTTGTACCAAACTTACCCAACCCAATCACTGCGACTTGTTTTTGCACTCAACACACCTAGAACAGCTATACAACACCTGCTTACTCTATGGCGATTCCCTTCATATAACAAGACTGAGTTAGTTTAATTGAATGATGAAATTTCATGCACCAAAAATCTTCTTCATGGGTCCTTCAATTTTCTTTTATCCAGAATGCAGCCTCCATGCAAACTCGTCTCTAAATTGATCGTAATAATTTTGGAGAGGGCAAACAAGCCGCAATTTGAGCGGTCAAGATAATTAGCAGCACAAACTCTTGACGCTAACCGCTGCTTTTTATTTGCGTAATCTCTTGAGGTAAGGGAAAATAGGCGGTTTTTTAGTCGCCGTGCTTTTGGAGCCTTTCATGACTGGTCGCTCTCACCTCGCCAATGCTATCCGTGCGTTAAGCATGGACGCTGTTCAACAGGCCAATTCAGGCCACCCAGGTGCGCCTATGGGCATGGCAGATATCGCTGAAGTCTTATGGCGTGACTTTCTCAAGCATAACCCTACTGATCCCAATTGGGCTGACCGTGATCGCTTTGTGCTGTCCAATGGCCATGGCTCTATGCTGATCTATTCGCTGCTGCATTTAACAGGCTACGACCTACCCATTGATGAGCTTAAAAACTTCAGGCAGCTTCACTCAAAAACCCCAGGTCACCCTGAATATGGCTACGCCCCTGGCATTGAAACGACCACAGGCCCGCTTGGCCAAGGCATCACCAACGCAGTCGGCATGGCCATTGCTGAAAAAACCTTAGCCGCACAGTTCAACCAAAAAGACCACAGCATTGTTGATCATTACACCTATGCATTTTTAGGGGATGGTTGCATGATGGAAGGCATCTCTCATGAAGCTTGCTCATTAGCTGGTACCTTAGGCCTTGGTAAGCTGATTGCCTTTTATGACGACAATGGGATCTCGATTGATGGCGAAGTGGAAGGCTGGTTTACCGATGACACACCTAAGCGCTTTGAATCATACGGCTGGCATGTCATTGCTGATATCGATGGTCACGACCCCGAAGCTATCACGGAAGCAATTCTTACAGCGCGTAAAGAAACCGGAAAACCTTCTTTGCTATGCTGTAAAACCATCATTGGTCATGGTTCACCTAACAAAGCCGGTACTGAGTCAAGCCACGGCGCCCCTTTAGGTGACGAAGAAATTACGCTAGCCAAAAAGTATTTAGGCTGGCCGCACGACGCTTTTGAAGTCCCAGAGGATGTTTACGCTGCCTGGAACGCTATAGAGACAGGCACTGCTGCTCAAAGCGATTGGCAGAAGCGATTTGATGCCTATAAGTCAGCTTTTCCTGAATTAGGTGCTGAATTTGAACGCCGCGTGATTAAAGGCGATTTACCTGAGAACTTTGAAAGCGAAGCGCTCGCCTTCATCAAAGATACCCAAGCAAAAGTTGAAAAGATTGCAACACGTAAAGCCTCACAAAACAGTATTGAAGCCTACGCCAAACTGCTGCCTGAATTTTTAGGCGGCTCTGCTGATTTGGCAGGCTCTAACCTAACCCTTTGGTCTGATAGCAAAGGCATCACCAAAGACGATGCGAGCGGTAACTACCTGTTTTACGGCGTTCGAGAGTTCGGCATGAGCGCCATCATGAACGGTATTGCCCTTCACGGCGGTTTTATCCCGTTTGGCGCTACCTTCTTGATGTTTATGGAATATGCCCGAAATGCAGTGCGCATGGCAGCCTTAATGAAACAGCGCTGCCTGTTTGTTTATACACATGACTCGATTGGCCTTGGAGAAGATGGCCCAACGCATCAACCCGTCGAACAACTAGCTAGTCTGCGCTATACCCCGAATCTAGACACTTGGCGTCCGTGTGATACGGTTGAATCGGCCGTTGCATGGAAAGCTGCCATTGAAAAACGAAACGGCCCTTCGGCCTTGATTTTTTCTCGCCAAGGCCTTGAGTGCCAGCCACGCAGCGACGAGCAAGTAAGTTTGATTCAAAAAGGCGGGTATATTCTTAAAGACTCAGCCGATGCACCTGAGCTCATTTTGATTGCTACGGGTTCTGAAGTGTCTCTTGCATTAAGCGTACAAGCGGCTCTCACAGAACAAGGCAAGCAGGTTCGTGTAGTGTCTATGCCTTCAACAGAAGTCTTCGACAGACAAGATCCAAGCTATAAAGAATCTGTTCTACCACTTTCTGTCCTACCGCGTATTGCCATTGAAGCAGGCACGGCAGATTTTTGGTACAAGTACGTAGGGCTTGATGGCCGCGTCATCGGCATGGATAGCTTCGGTGAGTCAGCCCCTGCTGCTGATTTATTCAAGCACTTTGGTTTTACTGAAGAGCGTATTGTAGGCGAAGCCTTAGCTTTGCTTGATACTGACTTTTAATAGTGGTGGATGGCGCTACGCTTATCCACCCTACGGGTTGAGCAACATGTATCGCATTGGCATCAACGGATTCGGGCGCATTGGGCGTAGCGTGCTTCGCGCGCTTGTTGAAAAGCAGCAAGAAGGTCTCCACGATCAGCTAAACATTGTTGCCATTAACGAACCTGCTGATGCGGAAACCATTGCTCACCTCACCCGCTACGATTCCACTCATGGCCGCTTTCCAGGCCGCGTCGAGTACCGAGAATCGTCTTTACTCATCAACGACAAGCCTATAGCGCTCAGCCACCATGAGCAAATAAGCGCATTACGCTGGCCTGATCTTGACCTGATTTTCGAGTGCAGCGGCTATTATAAATCGAGACTGGATGCTGAAAGGCATATCTACCAAGGCGCAGACAAAGTTCTTTTTTCGCAGCCTGCCGAAGCCTGCATGGATCGCACGATTATTTACGGCATCAATCATCAACAAATAGTCAATACCGATCGTATTTTGTCAAATGCCTCCTGCACGACTAATGCCTGCGTACCACTCTTAAAGCTGATGGATGAAGCCTACGGCATAGAAGCGGCTACTATCACCACCTTGCACTCAGCTATGAATGACCAACCCGTGATTGATGCCTTTCATCATACCGATTTGCGTAAAACACGCAGTGCAAGTCAGTCAATGATCCCCGTGGATACTGAGTTAGCTAAGGGTATTGTGCGCTTTCTACCACATCTTGAAGGCAGATTAAGCGCACAAGCTGTAAGACTGCCGACCACTAATGTCTCTGCCATGGACATCACGATTCAGCTGAAAAAGACTTTTAATGTCAGCACCGTCAATCAGCAGATTCGCACCTATTCAGAGTTCAACAGCAGCATATTGACCTGTAATACAGAACCTTTAGCGTCTATCGATTTTAATCACGATTCACATTCGTGCATTATTGACCTCACACAGACACGTGGCAGCGGCGATTACTTATTAAAGCTCTTTATTTGGTTTGATAATGAATGGGGCTATGCGAATAGAATGCTGGATGTGGCTGAGCATTTGCGGAAGCTATCAAAAGCCTAATATCTCAAGGGCGGGACAGCACAGCGTCTCCCACCATTTGACGATCTTGTGGCGGGAGACGCTGCGCTGTCCCGCCCTACAAATGCGGCTTATTTGACGATTAGCTGCAATTCATCCGTAAGCGCATCGCCTTCTGCCAGATTTTTGGCATATCTGACATAAAGCCAAGGTGTCGTATTAACCTGCTGGGGCCTTACATTCCCCCGCCGCTGCCAGTCTTGCAAGCCAGAGTCACTTGAGCTGTCCGTTGCAGAATTACCTACATCAAGCGCTTGAGGATTATCAGTAGACCATTCACAATCCAAGGTCACATCTTTATAAGGCACATCTGCGTTGTAAACCAACATCGCTTTAAATGAGATCGTGTTGCCATTGCTCACTTGGTAGAGCGGCGGATTTTCGACCTCCACGTTGTCGCGATAGATTTTGATTGCAACAGGCGTTAAGGTCTGCACACTCACAGCAACCGTTTCACTTTGATCATGACAAGACGCTGTAATTGAACCTGTGCCTTGAGCCACACCCGTCAAAAGACCATCTGCTCTCTGACTTAACAATTGACTCGTGGTATCCCCCAAGAAGTTGGCAACATTGGCATTATTTGAAGCCCAGCGGATATTATTGGTAATGCTTGCCTGCATGCCATCTGGCCATAATCCCATTGCTGTAAATTGTTGAGTCTGATCGGTATAGAGTGTTGTTAGCACTGTTGGCGAGACCGTTAGTGTTGGTGCGCTCCCATCCACTAGGATGACTTTATTACCCGTAACATCGTCGCTTTGATAAGAGGCATGAGTGGCTTTTACGGTCACATCAGCAGAGGCATTGGCGCTGAAAAAGACCTTATCGCCGTCTTTTATGATCTGACCGCCTGCTGTTTGCACCTCCCAAGTGGCTAGCTGGGTAATATTCCGCTCTGTCAGATCACTATAAGTGCCATAAGCTTCAAGCTCATAACTTCTACAAAAATCTACTGCTGTGGGCTCCCCGCCTACATACCGAATATCAATACTTTGCAACTTTGCATCCGACACCTCAACAACCAAACTGGCTTTAAACGAAGCAAAGTCTGCGGTCACGGTTGCCTCACCATTACCAATACCTGTCAACACGCCTTTCTCGTTGATCCAGGCACAGCCAGATTCAGAGCAAGACACCGACCACTCAGGCTTATCGCTGGCTACGGTTTCGACATAGTTGCCATTCTCATCATAAGCATTAACCGTAAAAGTCATGGTTTGGCCGACTTCAATTGGGCTTGAGCCATTGGCCTCAAGGCGAATCTCAACAATGCCCTTTTTGGCTGCCTCTACCGTGTTGGTTAAAAACTTACTATTGCCTTCACAGCCAGATAAAATAAGTAAAAAGAGACTAACAAGCCCTAAATAAATAGTTGATTGCATGTGGATACTGCTCCTAGAACTCAAACTGCATGCCGAAGGCTATGCCGCTGATGCGCACATCATCCTTAAAGTATTGATAATTGTACTCGCCGTAAATACCCAGCCAGCCAAAGTAGTTTTGTTTAAAGCCAATACCTAAATTAGCGCCTGTGTAATTTTCCTGACGTGACACCCCCTGTGGATTAACTACCTCTACAGAATTAGTCACATAGCCTGTTAAAAAATACGCGCTTAAGCCCCGATTCTTTTCAGCGGGTGACTCCCAACGGATATTAACCGTTAGGCTCTCTTCGATACCTAACTGCATATTGTTTTTTTCATCATCATGCAAAGAGATACCGCCCCACACCACCTCAGGTCCTACCGTTTTATAAAGATAACTACCTAAACGTAACCGGCCATTAATGGGGTTAAAGGTCTCAGAGTCTGCTTTAACAAACCCATATTGTGAATCGAACCCTACATAAGGGCTAAAATGCCAATCTCTATTCTTGGAAAAACCCATGGCCGCTACACATAAAAACAACCAAAAAACAAAAGAAGCCTTCAAACCATACTCCCTAACAGGATAAAACTATCAAAGAATTATAAAGTAATTCGGCCATCTGTCATGTTTTTATCGTGCTGTTTTTATCGTGCTGTTTTTATCGTGCTGTTTTTATCGTGCTGTTTTAAAGTTCGGAACTTCTATAGCCGTCAGGGTCAATATCTGTACTTTGATTGATACGAAAGCCTACAAGTTTCGTATATTTACTGTTAATGCTTTTGCATCTTTTTGCTGAGGCTGTCATTGAAGAGGGGCCGAAGCCTATTTTTGAAAAAGAAAGACGCTTAAGCAGGAA
The DNA here is from genome assembly GCA_965225765.1 of Pseudomonadales bacterium. GTDB lineage: Bacteria > Pseudomonadota > Gammaproteobacteria > Pseudomonadales > DT-91 > CAKMZU01. Next base: position 2,814,033 of record CBDDBO010000002.1, on the reverse strand, counting down.
GCTTAATTTCACCAGCCCCTTTCAGCAGAAGGCTCATAAACGGAAATCAATCGCCGCCTGCACTAAGTGCAGATTGCTTTCAACCGAACCCTCAACTTTAGATTATCACACCACCCATTCTCTTATCTATGAGTACCCTCATCTATGAAGCACTCTATTATCCCACTCATTTTTATAACTAGCCTATGTCTTAAAAGCGTTGCTATTTACTCCAATCCAACCCAAGACAATTATCTATCTGTTCCGTCAAACGGCCTTTTTTATATTAAACGCCCGAAAAGCCCTGTGTTCCTTACAAAGTTTTTTGAGCGCCAAAAGAGTTCTACAAACAGAACGCCAACGCAGAAACGATCGGGTTCATGGAAAGAAAACTCAGGTAACAAGGTAAACACTGAGCTCTATAGGTTAAGCCTAGACTCATCTATACCGACTATTAACCATTCCTTTAAGAGCGTTGCCATGTACTCCGACCCAAGCGAAGGCAATACTCTCGCTGTTCCGCCAAACAAGTTGTTTACTATTAAACGTCCCAAAAGCCCTGTGCTCCTTACAAACTTTTTTGAGCGCCAAAAGAGTCCTACAAACAGAACGCCAACGCAGAAACGATCGGATTCACGGGAAAAAGACTCAGGTGACAGCGAAGGCAATACTCTCGCTGTTCCGTCAAACAAGTTGTTTACTATTAAACTCCCCAAAAGCCCTGTACCCTTAAAAAAGATTTTTGGGCACCAAAAGAGTTCTACAAGCAGCAAGCCAACACTGAAACGATCCAAATCATTGGGAGAAACGTCAGGGAAGAAGTTAAAAAACAAGATCAGCGGATCAAGCCTAGACTTAACTAAACTGACTACTAACAAGAAAAGCTTTAGGTGGTCGTGGCTTTTAAGAAAAGCAGGCTCAAAATCAAGTCTAGATAGCTTTTCTTCTAATGATTCATCACCAGCAAGCTCAACTCACTCCTCCTCTAGGCAAAGGATTCCTTCAGACTCCGATAGCCAACCACTAGACATAAGTAAAAATCGTAAAACTTATCGGTGGCTCCTCGAGCTGACATATGGTTACCTAGAAAATAATCCAAACAAGAAACAAGTGTTTGGTAAAGGCGATCAAAAACGGAAGCTGACTCCCATAGAAAATTTCCATGAGCACTTAGATGAATTTGAACAGGAGTGTTTATGTCAGTCTCCTAGCTTATCCAGAGAGAAGCGAATGAACTATCGACTAAAAGGCAGAAGGGCCAGTGTATCTTTACCCCTAGCCCCCGAATGCGCTCATCACTCTAATCAAGAAGCAGAAAAGAGAAAGGTAAGTATCCCTCTGCTTAGACAAAAATGCATGAAAAATTTGAATGCAAGCCACTGCTGTCCGGCTAAACAAAATCCAGCTCTAAATCTACCTGGAATTGTTGTGTCTTGACTTTATTTTTCTCGGAAGGTCATTAAATAACGCTAATAAGGTGCAGCGATTTGTGAGGTTAGGCCAACGCTTCGCGCTATCTATTCTAGGAGGCTGCCCGAGAACTGACTGTTCGGCCTAAGCTTCCAATAATCGGCCAGAATTCTCGGGCAAGCTCCTAGTACCCCAATGCACAGCGATTGTCGGGTTCAGTGGCAAAGTAAAATGCTCATAGCAAGGCAGCTGATCGAAAATAATAGTTATTCTATAGTGAGATCAAGCAACACAGCTATGGGTATTTTAAATGCCACCCAAAGGGCAGCTACAGGTTTTCCCGTGACTTTGTTGCAAGTATTTGAAAGACGCATGTATTACTGCATACTTGCGCCTTGCCACAGAAAAACCTGTAGCTGCTGAACGGGACAATCGCTGTGCATTGGGGTACTAGTACCCCAATGCACAGCGATTGTCGGGTTCAGTGGCAAAGTAAAATGCTCATAGCAAGGCAGCTGATCGAAAATAATAGTTATTCTATAGTGAGATCAAGCAACACAGCTATGGGTATTTTAAATGCCACCCAAAGGGCAGCTACAGGTTTTCCCGTGACTTTGTTGCAAGTATTTGAAAGACGCATGTATTACTGCATACTTGCGCCTTGCCACAGAAAAACCTGTAGCTGCTGAACGGGACAATCGCTGTGCATTGAGGTACTAGCTTATAAGACTTTTGTTCTTATGGTGCGCTACCTCTCGTACAAGCTTAGGCACAAGATAGCCTGACAATTTACCCAATATATTGTTGTGTAACTGCACCGCTTCCTGATCTTCTACTAGAAAATGGGCAGTGCCTTTGGTTCGATCCAGCACATGCAAATAATAAGGCTGCACATCTAACTTATGCAGTCGTCTTAGCAAGGCTAATTGATCATCAAGGTGCTCATTAACGCCTTTTAGTAAAACAGATTGATTTAATAGTCGAATACCAGCTTGCCATAAGCGGCCTAATCCAAATCCAACAGCATCATCAAGCTCATTCGCATGATTGCTATGAATCACCATGACCACTTTAAGGCGTGTTGAGGCCAACACCTTCACAAGGTCATCGGTTATACGTTCCGGTAATACCACAGGTAAGCGGGTATGAATGCGTAATGTTTCAATATGCGAAATGCCTGTTATTGCATTGATTAACCCTGCCAGCTGCTTATCATTACTCATCAGCGGGTCTCCGCCACTTAAGATCACTTCGTGAATGCTCGAATCTTGTTGTAAATAGTCAATGATAGGTGCAAATTGCTGACTACCTGGCGTGTTTTCATCGTAAGGAAAATGCCTTCTAAAACAATAACGACAATGAATCGCACAGGATGGGTTACTAATGAGCAGTACCCGTCCTGCATATTTGTGAATAAGCCCAGGCACAGGGTTCGCTTGTTTTTCTTCTAAAGGATCTTCAGTAAAGCCCGGCACCTCAATGACCTCTTGAGCAAGCGGCAATACCTGCAGGAGTAGAGGATCTTGTGGTTTCCCCTTCTCAATACGATCAGCAAAGCTTCGCGTGACTCTGACAGGGAAATCCTTTTCAGCCTGCAAGGCACTGGGTAAATCCTGAACCTCCACACCGACATAATCACATAAGTCACCCAACGAGCGAATCATGGTCTTTAGCCCTTGCTGCCAATCTTGGGTCTGCCAAATTGGCTCAGATCGCGTTATCATGGTGTCTTTTTTCAACCTTTGGCAAGAGAAAGTAAATCATGGGCGCCTATTCTACCAATGAATTGCGATCAGGTCTTAAAGTCATGCTTGACGGTGAGCCTTGCTCCATCCTAGAAAACGAATTTGTGAAACCAGGTAAAGGGCAGGCCTTTAACCGCGTCAAACTTCGTAACCTTTACACTGGGCGAGTATGGGAACGCACCTTTAAATCAGGCGAAAAATTAGACGCTGCCGATGTGATGGATCAAGACATGGAATACCTCTATAACGATGGAGAATTCTGGTTTTTTATGGACCCTGTCAGTTTTGATCAGGTACAAGCAGATAAAGCTGCTGTCGGCGATACATCTAAGTGGCTTAAAGAACAGGAAAAGTACGAAGTCACCCTATTCAACGGCTCACCTATCGCTATCACGCCGCCTAATTTTATTGAGCTTGAGATCACAGAAACTGATCCTGGTTTAAAAGGCGATACGGCACAAGGCGGCTCTAAACCTGCTACGTTATCAACAGGTGCTGTGGTTCGCGTACCCCTATTCATTGACCAAGGCGAAGTGATTCGCATCGATACCCGTACCGCTGAGTATGTGTCGCGCGCCAAAGGTTAATACACTCCAAAGGGTGGGAGACACTTCGCTTTCCCACCCTATCTAATTACTCACAGGCTCACCGACTTTGACTCATTGGCAACCTTTAGCCTCCCAGCTTGCGCTAAAAGCACGCGCAGGCCTTTTAGCCGAAACGCGCCATTTTTTTGCTGAGCGTAAAGTGCTTGAAGTCGATACGCCTCTTATCTGTCCCACCAGTGTTACTGATCCTCACATTGAATCCTTACAGCTAACAACAGGAGACTACTTACAAACCTCCCCTGAATATCAAATGAAGCGCCTTTTAGCTGCTGGCATTGGTGATTGCTATCAAATTTGCAAAGCGTTTCGAGAGGATGAAAAAGGCATAAGGCACAACCCAGAATTTACCCTATTAGAATGGTATCGCGTGGATTTTGATCTCTGGGCCTTAATGGAAGAGGTCGCCGACTTTATTGAAACGGTGACAGGCTACAAGCATGTGGACTACTTAAGCTACCAAGACGCTTTTCTTCAATTTACAGGCATTGACCCACTCACTATCGACAAACCTAGCTTGATCAAAGCGGCCAATAAACTCATTGATATAGTGTTACCAGGCGGCTCCAAAGACGATTGGCTGCACGCCTTGATGGGGCTCGTGATTGAACCACAACTGGGTAAGCAACACCCTGTTTTCATTTATGATTACCCACCGTCACAAGCAGCCCTTGCTAAGATCACAGTCAATGAGCGCGGCCAATCAGTCGCTTCCCGCTTTGAACTCTACATGCAGGGTATTGAGCTTGCCAACGGCTTTCATGAGCTGACCGACAGTAACACACAACGCGCACGCTTTATTGAAGACAATATACAGCGTAAAGCTCGCGGCCAAAAAACCTTGCCTATTGACGAGCCCTTTATAGCAGCACTCGATGCTGGCCTACCTGACTGCTCAGGCGTTGCTTTAGGACTTGATAGACTCCTTATGGTTAAACTTAAACAAACCAACATCGACAGCGTATTAAGCTTTCGATAGCTTCTTTTACCTAGAAGCCTGTCCGAGAACTGACTGTTCGGCCTACATTCCAGATAAGCGGCTAAATTCTTCGCCAAATTCCTTTAAATAGGCTGACTATTCGCAGGAATTTCCCAAAGCATTTATCTCACTTCTTTGAAATTTATCCTCGAACGCAATTCTCGGACAGGCTCCTAGCCTGAATAATTCATGACATTTTAGATTTTTTAGAGATTGACCGAATAAGTGTGTTGTAAATGCAACATCAGATCAAATCGGCTATAAATTAATCATTTTTTGAAATTCAGACAAAACTCCCCCTTACCCCCGTGCTTTTCATGCGCTGAGGAAAGCGCCATAATTTTTAATCAGGAGAAAGATTCAAACGGATAGCTGCTGTATAAAATAATGATTGTCGCTGCTTAGATATCGTGGTAGCTGCCATGAATTTTATTCTGCGAGTATTGCGTGTCACGACAGCACTGATTTTCATTAGTTTTTCTCTCAGCAATCGCACTTGCCATCGTTCACCCACCGTATCTTTTAGACCAATGACTCTGAGCCTTTCTAGTAGTGTATAAGCCAATCCTGATAAAATAACTCGGAATTGATTTGGCCACCAATCTGAGCAGCTATTAAGGTCACTAAACAGCCATTTTTGTTCTTTAATCCGGTTTTCCATGTCGCCACGCTCGCAATAAACTTCGCTGTAAAGTGAGGAAGCTTTATCTTTGAGTGACGTCAATACATAGCGTGTATTCGTACCCAAATTAGAGACTTCCGCTTTAACGACGATTCGCCGTTCGTGAGGCCAGCTTCTGGCTTTGTAATCGTTAATTTCACCAAACCATTTCTGTGGTTCACTACTCTCTTCGAAGGCTTCTAGCGCAGATTTATGTAATCCAATGGTGACTGCTCGCCCATGTAAAGCGCTGTTAGGGCTGTAACCTACAGCATAATCAATCTCTATCGACTCACAAAGGTTAATGATTTTGGGTGAATAAAAACCACTGTCGCCTCGAAATAAAATTTGCGTTTTTGGCCAGGCTTTTCTTAATCGTTTCACGAGCATTTTCAATACCAGCACAGTCAACCAGTTGCCATGCTTGCTTGATGGTCTCAATATCGCGGCTAATAGCTGATCACCACAGAAAACATAAAGCGGTAAATAGCAGTAGCCACGGTAATGATGGTTGTAGTAACGGCCTTCCTGTTCACCATAGAGACGGTTATCTGTGGCATCAAAATCTAGAATGATTGTTTTTGGCGCTTTTGAATAACTGTTAATAAACTGCTGAATCAGCTCCTCATGAACGGCTTTTAAACTGCGCCTATCAAACCGCTGGTCGAACCTCTGCATGGTGAACGCACTTGCAAGATCCTCATCAACACCGACGGCTGTTTGCAGAGCTAGATCATTTTTTAAATCATTGTGATCAATGAGATCTTCTTCACCGCAGGCTAATGCATAAACTCGCTGCTTTAAAAGATTTTCTGCTTGATGTTCGACCTTGCTTTTATCTCGATCATCTGGAAGAAGCTTTGCTATCTTTTGCGTTAAGCCTATTTTTTTATCAACTTTGCTTAAAAGTAAACTTCCTGCAAATGAACTGACGCAACCACCTGAGAAATCAAAATCTATTTGACGACGTTTTAGGACTGGGAAAAGTGGTTGACTAACGGTACAATTTGGCATCGGCGCAATCTTTATTTTTATTGTGTTGGCACCTTTATTATAAGGGTTTGCGCCGTTCCTTCATACTTTCTCATGAATTATTCAGGCTAGGCTCTGTTGACAGTGTTTTATTTATGCTGCTGTCACCCGTTTTTTCATTCTGGCAAGAAGAATTGAGTGAATAATAGCAGTCTATATGAGTGAAATTCGACATAGCCAGATGGGAAAACGGGCACAGCCCGAAGGGTTACGTCTAACTATCCATCAAGCTGTGTTAAATCCAGCTTATTTAGCCAGCTAAACCTCGCTAGAGTTGCCTTGCTTGATGAATAGTTAGCCTGTAAGAGCATGAAAAAAAACTGTGTCAACAGAGCCCAACAGGAACTTCCTTTTTTTTATCTTGTCTATACTGAGCTTGCCTTAATCAGTGCTTTTTCGAGCAATTAGCGCGTCGAACACGGATTGTAAAGGGCTAACCGCTTATCTGCACAAGAGGAGGATGCGTGCTTAGTTTATTTCTTGCCATTGTTGTTTCTGCCTTTATCGGCATCGGCTATTTCATGGGGCAAACAGCCTTTGTCAGACGTATTATTGCCTTTAGCGTCGCTTTAATTGCCGCACTTTTTATTACACCGCCTTTGTTATCCCTTATTGGCAAGCCCTTGATGTCGATCATACCACCGCCATTTTTACGTATTATGGTTGTGCTGGCACTTTTTATTGGCGTCTATCTATTGACCAAGAAAGGGTTAATCAAATTATCTGAAAAGACACACTTTCTTGAGAATGAAAAAGTCAGTCATATTGCTGGCGGCATCGTCAATGGCGGACTTGGCCTCTTCACTTTTTTATTGCTGCTCTTAGCTTATGCCTTTGCCGTAGACTTTAAAGTGGCCTCGCCTATCAAAAGTTCTGAGACCTACTATATGGCCATGGCTAATCAGGTCGCTAAAGGTCTTGCCAACAAAATACCTAAGTCAATCTATATTTCACCTAACCCGCAAACCACAGTAGCCTTTCAAGAACAAGCATCGCCGGACGATGTAAACGATGCATACGACGACTACGATGACTACAAACATGTAAAATTACCCACACAAAGAGCCAAACCTGTAAAACCGCAACAAACCGTTTCAAACAACATTAACAGGCCTGTTAGCAAGCCTTCAACAAGTAACCTAACAGCTGAGGAACCTAAACAGCCGTTCATCTTCCCCGAAGTCAATTTAAATGACGACGAAGTGGAAGCCTTGCAGGAAATTGTCACAGATGAGATTAAAAACCTGCTAAACGAGAGCCCAGATGAACTGAAACGTGCCCTTTCTGATGTGCTGACAGAAGAGAAAGGCCAAGAGCTCAGTGCTATTATTGATGACCATATCAGAACTGGACGCTCTATTAATAACCTGATGGGCAAGATAGAAGAAATCATGGGTGACCCTGACAATCTGTCTGAAGAGTTCAAAGAAGCTTTACCAGACCTCTTACGAGAGATGGAAGTGCTGGACGAATAACGCTAAAATGGCCGCCTAAATAGATGCATATCTTAACGGCGGCTCACATCAACACCTTTTTCAAATATTGCCTAGCAACAGGCATCACCGCCGCTCTCCTTGTTTGGATTCAGCAAACTATTGGCTTCCGTGCCATTTTAGATAGCTGGAAAGCTTTACCGCCTTCTACCTTACTTATCTGTTTCGCACTTACCTTACTAAGCCATACGCTACGAGGCATTCGGCTGATTCATGGCTACAAGCTGCTTAATGAGACCACTAGCGCTTCACCTGTCAAAACGATTGCTGTCAGTTTTATCCATAATGCAGCGAACTTTATCTTGCCGATGCGATTAGGTGAGGCGGTGCTGCCGCTCTTAAGCCGCTATAAACTTCAGGTATCTATCAAAAATAGCGTCAGCGTCTTATTAGGTCTTCGCTTATTTGATCTTCATGTCTTAGTGGGTTTACTTTTACTTCTGCAGAGCAACTGGTTTGGACACTATCACTTGCCTTTAGTTATCGTGTTTTTTGGCGGCTTAGTGCTTTTGCCTTTTTTTTCAACCGTTTCTTTTATAAAACCTTTTTATCCACCCCAATTTAAAGGCTATCTTCATTTATCGTTTAGCTACACACTGTCATTAGCGATATGGTTCATTAAGCTTGTCGCTTTTTATTGGATTTTTAAACATTTTGCAGCGCTTTCCTTTGTAACGGCCGCAACGGGTATTTTGACCGCAGATTTAAGCTCAGCCTTGCCCATTAATGGCTTTGCCTCGGCAGGCAGTTATGAGGCTGCCTTCGCAGCAGGGCTTTATGTTTCGCAAGAATTTGAACAGTCGATACTCGCAGCCATAATCAATTTGCATATTTTTCTTTTATTAAGCAATATAGTCGCCGCTGCTGCTGGTTGGGCAGTGTTGACTGTCAAAAAATAACGCTTTAAGCCTCTACAGGTAAACGATGTCTAGTTTTACTGTTTCTGTTGTTGTTCCGCTTTATAACGAATCTCAAAACGTCTTCCCCTTGGTTGACGAAATCAGTGAGGTGTTTGAAAACACCGAGCACGACTGGGAATTATTGCTCGTCAATGATGGCTCAAGCGACGATACGCCACAAAAAATTACTGAAGCAACCGCTAAACAGCCCCGCGTTAAGCAAATTGATTTGCAACGTAACTTTGGCCAGACAGCCGCCATGCAAGCAGGCATTGATGCTGCGACAGGCGAACTGATTGTTACGATTGATGGTGATCTGCAAAACGACCCTAACGACATCCCGAGAATGATTGATGAGCTTGTCGAGCGAGATTTGGACTTGCTGCAAGGCTGGCGCTATGACAGGCAAGATAAGCTCTATAGCCGCAAAATTCCTTCTCGCATTGCGAATAAACTCATTGGCAAGGTCTCTGGCCTCACCTTACATGATTATGGCTGCAGCTTAAAAGTCTACCGCGCTGACATCATTAAGCAGGTACGCATCTATGGAGAGATGCACAGGTTTATCCCGATTTGGATAGCAACCGTCACCTCCCCCAACCGCATTGGTGAAACCAAAGTTAACCACCGCTCTCGTCAATTTGGTGAATCAAAATACGGGATTTCTCGCACCTTCCGGGTTATTGTCGACATTCTGACCGCCTTCTTCTTCTTGAAATTCAGAGCACGGCCTGGGCACTTTTTTGGCATCATCGGCTTAGGTATAGGCGCATTAGGTGGGTTAATGTTAACCTACCTTGGGTTTATTAAGCTCTTTTTAGGCGAAGATATTGGCCAAAGACCTCTTTTGCAAATTGCGACGTTTTTAATCATTGCCTCCTTACAGTTTTTAACCACGGGCATTGTTGCTGAAATGTTAAGCCGAATTTTCTTACAAACACCCGCACATAAAAGCTATACCCTTCGAAAACCTCTTCAAGGGCTAACACCAAAAGGTGAGTCCGATAATGACAGCTAAGGCTGATCATCTGCATAGGCTTCTATTCTCCCCTGTTTTTTTAGGCCTGTGCTTTTTTATTCTCATCCTTGGCAATCTCGGCGTCCCGCCTCTACTTGATGTAGATGAAGGGGCTTTTTCAGAAGCAACCCGTGAAATGCTGGCCTCAGGCAATTTTGCCGCCACTTATCTTGACGGTGTTCCACGATACGATAAGCCTATTTTAATTTATTGGTTTCAAGCGCTGTCGGTTAAAGCCTTTGGCGTCAATGAATGGGCATTTCGTATGCCTTCAGCACTTTTCGGGTTTTTATGGCTATCAGCGCTGTTTTACTTCGCCCGTGAGTGGAAAGGGCAACACAGAGCGTTTATCGCTACTTTTACACTCATGAGCTGCTTGCTCTTTGGCATGGTCGCACGCGCAGCCTTTGCCGATGCACTCTTAAATCTCTGCTTGAGCTTAACGCTCTTTGATATCTACCGTTATAGCCAGTCGCCGTCACGCAAGCTGATTTATCGCGTCTACTTGTGGATGGCACTTGGCATGCTCACCAAAGGCCCTGTTGCTGTTGCGATTCCCTTTATTGTATCGGTTGTCTATTTCCTCTCGCAAAGACAATCGCGGCTGATGCTTCAAGCGTTTATCAACCCTGTAGGCTGGCTGATCTTTTTTGTGATTTTATTGCCTTGGTTATGGCTCGTATATCAAGATCAAGGCACAGGCTTTTTCAAAGGCTTTTTGATTGATCATAACCTATCACGCTTTACACAAACCAAAGAAGGTCATGGCGGGGCGCTTTATTATTACCTTTTGATGTTCCCTCTAATCATACTACCCTTTAGCTCGACCTTGTTTAAAAAGGTGGATAGCTATAAACAACTCGTCAGTAAACCCTTAAGCCGCTTCTTAAGTATTTGGCTGGTCAGCGTCATTGCGATTTTCTCGTTATCAGACACCCAATTGCCTCATTATGTCATGAATGCAGCTACCCCCTTTGCACTCTTATTTGCGCTGACGGCCAAACAATATCGCAGTCACTGGCGGCTCTTACCCTCGTTCCTTGTCATGGTTTTTTTATGCCTATTACCTTTTTTGGCTCAAACCATCCCGTTTAAAGCACCTTTTTATGTTGAGGAAATGCTAGAGAACATACCCAAAGCTTTTGATTTTCGTTACTACCTGTTAGGCGCATTGGCCTTGGCAGGCATGTTAGTGATTGCCATAAAACAGCTGCCGCTTTGGTCCAAGCTCGTCTATACAGGCATTTTTCAAGCTATTTTTATCTATTATGGGTTATTAATTGCCCTAGCACAGTTACAACAAGCCCCTGTTAAAGAAGCCGCCAAGCTTGCCAAAGATGTGAATGCAAACGTAGTGCGATACAAAATCACCATGCCAAGCTTTAGCGTTTACCGTGAAGCCATCACCGAAAAGTGCTTACCTCAAAATGGTGAATGGGTATTCACCCGGGCAGGCCAGGGGAAACAACTACAGGCGGCGATAAGCCCCCTAGTACTAGAACCCATTTATGCACAAGGTGGTATTCGACTCTTTAAAGTGAGAGGGCAGGCTCATGAATAACCTCTGGACAGCAGCAGTCGCACATTTTAAAAACGACAACCACTACTATAAGTCGCAACCTTTTCTTAAAGATTCAGGGCTATTGAAAGCACTGGGCGTATTGATTGTTATTGGCTTATCTGTCTTAACCCTCAGCTATTATGTCTATGGTTATCATGCCTACTTCACCCCCATTAATCAGCTGGCAGGTTTCGTGCCTAGCTGGTTACTCGAAATATTAACAGTCTTCGGTGATACCATTGTTGCCTTGATGATTGTATTTATTGCCTATCGAGGTGACCAACGCCTGTTGTGGCTAGGCATATGTGCGGCAGTAATAGCAGGCATATTGACGCATACCCTCAAGCCTTTAGTCGGAGCGTTAAGACCTGGTGGCACATTAGAGGCAGGTAGTTTTTACCTGACAGGTGACCTGCTAAAATACAGCAGCTTCCCTTCAGGTCATAGCGCTGGTGTGTTCACCATGGTCGGCGTGTTAGCCTTTATTCACAAACACTGGCAGTCGCGCTTATTACTATTATTACTCGGGCTGATCATGGCCTTTAGCCGAGTCTGGGTGGGCGCTCACTGGCCCTTAGACGTCATTGCAGGTAGCACAATTGGCCTCACTAGTGTTTTGTTAGGGTATTGGATTGCCTCATCGCTTAGGCAAGGACTCAGTGTTTGGGCGCAAAAAATATTCCTGGCTCTCTTTGTCATCAACAGCCTACTCGCCTTCTTTCACAATACAGGTTATCCCGAAGGACGCCCCTTGGTTATTGCCTTCGCTACTTGGTCGCTCATTAATTTGGCATGGATCTACAGACCTAACAGAGGCGCAGTTCTCAATAAATAAGCTGGCTTGCCAACCTTTCAGCAGTTTTAACACCCGGCTAGGACATAGGTCAAAGCTTATTCAGCTGGTGCTTTTTCAAACAACCTAAGTTAGTCAAAATAGCCTTACCTTAATAAGTAAAGCAAAGGTTTATATGGCTATTTTTTCCGAGCAACTCCCCCTTTTCCCGTTTGATATGCATGTTTTGCCTGGCGGAAAGCTGCCTATTCATATACTAGAGCAGCGGCATATCAGAATGGTTAAAGACAGCCTGCAAGCCAATACAGGATTCGCTGTCTGTATGCAAAATGACAGAAAAAAAGACCCCAAAGCAACCATTCATCCCATTGCTACCAAGGTAAAAATCATTGATTTCGAACCACTCCATAACAATGCATTAGGTATCATTGTCGAAGGCATTGAATATGTTCGCATTGATAACATGACAACCGAAAAAGATGGCTTATTAATCGGGGATTATGAAATTATGCCAAAGTGGCCTGATTTACCTTTAAATGCGCGCTATACCAACTTGGCCACACAGTACCTCAAGTTCTTAAGCGACAATCCTAAACTTAAAGCATTTTACCCTGAAGCAGACCCAACCAATGCAACCTGGCTTGCTCAACGCTGGCTTGAATTACTGCCATTCCCACCCGAAGAAAAGCAGTTCGTCTTAAATAACGAGTGCACTGAGTTTTGCCTAGAAGTAATTAGCCAAATGAATATGGAACTATAACGCTTATCTGGCTTGCACCAACCTCAATAAAGGCTGATAATCCGTCGAAGCTATTTAAACATAATAATAATAGACGCCGCAGCCTGATGACTTTCTCTGTTTTATCAGAGTATTTGAAAAGCCAGTAAGCTCCCCATTAATTGAGCACACAACGACAGCAGGCCAACCACTTGTTGTGGCGTTAAAGGATTAACCGCGCTTACATGTATCTTTTGCCGCCAATACGACCACAGCTAAACGCTATGCTATTGTGCATAAGCTGTGTGTGGCTAAGTATACCTGCGTTGAGCGATATCGCGATCATCATTCACCCTGACAACACCAATCAACTGTCGATCACCAAGATTAGAAAAATCTTTCTGGCAAAGACCAAAGTCTTCCCGGATGGCACCACAGCGATACCGATTCAGATCGAAAACGCAGACATGAGAAAACAGTTTAATCGGCATGTATTGAATCGATCAGAGTCGTCCATTAACACCTATTGGGCGAGAATGCTTTTCTCTTCGAAAGCCAAACCCCCAGCCATTTATGGCAATGTTGAAGATATCAAACGAAAAGTGGCACGATCAGCCACATCCATTGCGTATATTGATGTCAAAGATGTAGATAACCTCATTAAGGTTGTTGCGGTTATACCTACCAAGGATTCATAAGAAAGCCTGCGAATGCAGGCTAAGAAGCTTATCCGATAAGATTCAGCATGGTGTTGACGTAAGCGTATTCATTGTCAGATGATTGCGTATCAACAAAGGCCTTAAAGGTTTCGCTGTTCTGGAAGCTGGGGCCTGGAACGGGCTGCCCTAGATCAGTCGGCTTCAAGATACCTAGCTCGATCAAGTCCGCCAAGGTTAGCTCATTAATATCTCCCAAACTTGTGATATCAATCGCTTCATCCGTCAGTACAAAGGTCGTTTCTTCTATCTCTTCTTTTAATGACCCCGGGAATTTAACTTGGTGTTCAATATCAAAAGACTCACCTTCATCATCATCAACCTGCACTTTAATCATAAAGCTGGTTTCTTCACTTGCTGATATACCCACCGGGTCAGCTACCGAAATTAACCCCGTCTCTGAATCGATAGCAAATAACCCATTGGCGTCGTGCTTAAGCGAAAACGTAATCGCAGAGCCTTCAATATCTTCACTGAAAGCCTGGCCAACGGTTACATTGTCCTGCAAATTATGTTGCAGTTTATCGAGGTTTAAGGTGCTCATATAGATGTCGTCAGATCCGCTTCTATCATCAGACCAGGCTAATTGAAGACGACCATTTTCTAACTGATCAACCGATACGCCGCCAAATGAAAAGCCAGGATCGAGATGGAAAATATCAATTTCACTAGTGAGTGGGTTACCCATCTTATCGAAATAGCGTCCGATAATGGCATCGCCTTTGGTATCATCGGGCAGGCTCCATAGCGTAAAAAAACCGCCATCTTTTAAGGCAATAACCTGAATATTTTCAGCCGTTAATGCATTGGTTTCATTCGCTACAAGCTCAGTAAAAACAGGCGAATTGCCTTTCCAGCCTTGAAGGACGAGGTCTTCACCTTTTCGGTTAAAGACAATCAAGGTTGCACCAACAAAATTACCGTCTGCATCCAATGGGTTTTCTAAAAGCTCTACCATTTCGAGCTCTTCGTCCGCACCTAAGTCTGACTCTTGTCTAAAGACTTCGCCTAGTAAATCACCCGTTGCACTGTACTGAGCAAAGCCGATTTCATTAATCTCATCAGAAATAATACGAAAAGTTGCTGCAAAGCCGCCATGTGAAACAGGCGTCAGCACAAGGTCGCTTAAACCAAAACCCGGCAAGTCCTGAATTTCAATGGTTTTGACATAGACACCTTCATTGTAAAGCTTAACGCCTACGTGTGCGCCACTTTCCGGATCCGTGGCATTTTTTATATAACCTACAGCAATATAACCGACAGCCTGTAGGCCACCCGTAGTAGATATAATCGATTTGGTTAAATATTGAAGGCCTAGCTCTTGTTCTCCATCCCCAAGACTGTCATTTTGCTCATCAAAAAATTCCACATAAGAAGTGGTTGTACTGCCTTCTGATTTCCACCACTGCACAGCAAAATCACCATGAAGGTCAGCCGCAATTTCAGGATTATATAATCGCTGCTCTTCTGCAGTATCCGTATGGTTAATACGGAATTCTTCGCCGTCTTTTACCAGGATGTATTCGCCATTAAAGTTTTCAGCGTAGTGGAATTTCTGCGCTTTAATGTCTTTTTGATTATCAATCCATACGGTAATAAAGCTGCCGTCTTCGAGTGCGATCAAATCGGGATCATCCTGATTACCTTCGGAGCTTGTATTAATCTTCTTAACTTCACCAAAGAGTGAATCAAAGCTTTCTTCAACTCTCAATGAAGGCGCATCATTGATTGAGCCTAAATCAAAAATAATACTTTGCTGCTCACTTTCAAGCTCACCATCACTGACGGAAAACGTTAGCACCGAATAACTGGTGCCGCTTTCATCAGCACGCCCCTTATAGGTTAAATTGGCAATCTCTGCACGGCTTAAGACAACGGGCTCAGTGATATCTACACCATCTAGTCGGAGATAGCCTTTTGCAGGCACCCTATGCAGGCGAACAGAATCAAGACTATCGCTATCATTTAAATCGACAAAGCCGAAATCACTCACGGTAAATTGGTGGGTCTTATCTTCACCTAGTTCAATGATATTGTTACTGCCTTCAGGTGCTACGTTCTCACGAATAACAGGTTCATCTAAAGACACTATTTCAGCTTTGATGAACTGGCTATCCACCAGATCTTTGACCTTTGAGCCATATTTTGATTCTATAATACTAACACCATTTTTTAGTGTTTCTCTTAGCTGAACGCCATTCATTTTCCCCTGATCATCAAAGGTGATATTGTCTATTAAGCTTTGCATCAGCTCATCTGTTGTTAAATCATTAGCAGATTCTAACGCTGAAATTAAGCCAAGGATATTCCCCCCTTCATTAGGCGTAATCGGCGTACCATCAGCGGTAACCAAAGGCACAACATTGTAACTTGCTAAATCAAGTGTTTCACTGCCTAACAAATTCTTGGCAATTTCCTGATTGGCTTGTTTTATCTTATCGGAGGTTGGAAATTCTCCTTCGCCATCAGCATCTAACCCCATCATTCGGCTCGCAAGGGTTGTCATCGGGTTGATATGGGCCGTTTGTACTTTAAACAAATCGTTCAACTCCAACACCGTCAACAATGTGCCTTCAAAATCTTTTAACTCACCACTCGCTTCATCTCGATAATCAGGTCCCTTATTATTATCCACAGCTCGTATTTTTAATAAGCTATGCTCATCACTGATCAATACTTGGTAGCGCCCTTGATCATCGGTTTTATGCGTGCCTAATAATTCGCCATCTTTCGACCAAACTTCAACGTAGAATCCATTGTTCGGCATAGCAGGCCCCAACACTACCGTCCCTTGAATCGCATATTGGCCTTCAGCAAGGGTCTCAACTTTATTAACAACAGTTTCTTCTTTTTCGCTCGGCTTTAATAAAAAATAACCGCCACCTAATGCCCCTATTGCGCCGGCACCAATGCCGAGCATCATCCAGTTCATATTGCCAAAAACAGAGCCTTCACTTTCTTCTTTCTCTGTTTTTTTATTGTCTTCTTCCAGCTCAGATTGTTGAGAATCGGCTAAGAGCTGGTTTAAGTTACCTGCTTTAACTTTAGAAGCCCCTAGCAAAGGCGAGCTGTCTTCTGTCCCGTAGACAGTAGCCTCGTTACTTCCTGCTAAGATACTGTGATTTGACAAGTCAACGTGATCATTATCATTGGTATCAAGCTGATAATCAGTCTCTAGGGTAGGCGTCCCTTCCTCTGAAAAAGATTGATTATAAACGTGTAAGAGCTCAGACTGCTCTGACTGAAGGCTATCAGCCTGAGCAGTTAACACATTATCTTTTCGTGCTGATTGATTTAAGTTTTGCTCTAGAGCATCAGAAGATTTTTTCTTTGAGCTTTTTAACTGCGCCGTTTTATTATTTTTTATCACAATAATTTCCAAGCATAAAGATACATTTTTATTAGTACTTTTAACTATAGGAAATAATTTTTCTTATTCAAAATTAACAATGTTTTTGAAAAAATTAAAATATCCAACACTATTAAAATTCTCTATTTTTTTAAGCATTAATGAGGCATCCCCCACCAACGAGCAACCTTTAGAAAAATCCAATAATCGCTTACGATACCGTTCATATTCGCCATAAATTAATGCATGCTCCTTCCTCTCTACCTCCTCTTTAAACCTCTCCTCGCAATCACCTAAGAATTTAAAATGCATAAGAACACAATTAGCTTTCCTAATTTTTCCAGGCGAAACGGTGTGACTACTCGACAAAAAATCCATTCGCTCCCCCTTGACTAGCGGCGTCTTAACTAATGGATTCCCCATACTCTCACGCCAAAAAAAACGCCTTCTAAAACCACCAAAAATAGACACAAAGGGGGGCCTTGGACTTGGGACAACAGTGTAATCATCATCAAAATAAGACGCTAACGATAGCGGATTACTCCCGGCCTTATAGCGACTTGCCTGCCCTAAATTTTCAGAAAACATATCGACCATAAACCCTGCCATTGCTTCCTCACCCAATGCGTCCATTTCATAAAGCAGAGATGAAAGGCTTTGTTGATAGCTTGGCTCAATTACCAGAAACTCATCAATA
This sequence comes from Pseudomonadales bacterium, assembly GCA_965225765.1. Lineage (GTDB taxonomy): Bacteria > Pseudomonadota > Gammaproteobacteria > Pseudomonadales > DT-91 > CAKMZU01. The sequence continues at coordinate 2,796,378 of CBDDBO010000002.1, read as the reverse complement.
TCAACATAAAGACACCATTGTTGAGCAAAATAGTGATTTTTGAGGGTGTTAATCCACTGAATACCATAACAAGATTGTTTATAACTGACTTTTGTATGGAACAGAACCACATCCTTTTGCTGCATAAGCCACTCGGTAGAGCCATCATCAGAATCATTATCCACCAAAATGAAGCTCTTAATACCCATCTTTCGATAGTGATCAAAGAATGCGGGCAATAGCGGCCTTTCATTGCGAAGGGCAGCTATTAATACAATATTCGACTGCTGATGGCTTTGCCAGTGACCATGAATACAGGTCAAATCTTTCAGCGCACTTTGCACCTCAGGCACAAAATGATTTCGCTTGAAATCTGTCCATACTTGCTTGGCCTGTTGATATTGCGCACCATAATTTAGCCGCCATATTGATAACCACACACCCGTTTTTGATAACGCCAATCCTTCCAGCTGATCGATCATTTGAGCAGCCTGATCGAATTTACCTTGGCCAATTAAAATCGCGGCTAATCGACTGTCTATCTGATGTCGCCTACCTGCCTGGACATCCTGGCAACGCGCCATAGCGTCCTCAAATCGTAATTCCTGCATCAACCAGTCTATTTTCTTTAACTCAATAGCTGGACTATTTATATGAGATAAGTCTGTAAAGGCAGAGTGAAGCGCTGCTGCGGGCCCATCATTGACCTGCTGAAAGTGCAATTTCATGAGAGCCGATTGCTCCTGAGGCAGCTTAAAAGCTATCTCTGAGAGAATACCTTGGGCTTTCTGTAATTGGCTAAGTGCCAAATAGTAGTAAAAGAGCTTCTCTTTACGCCCTCCCCTATTCACATAATCACTGGCAACCCACTGCTCTAAAGTAGTAAAGCGTCTTTGAGACAAATACAAATCAGCCATCAATTCAGCAAATAAACGCCGGTTATTTACCAATTGAATATGCCTTTTCGCTTTGTAAAAATCGCCTTTTTCTATCAAGGTGTTGATATAACTTTCAAGATACTCAGTGTCTAAAAGTCTATAAGACTGTAATTCGAATAGGCTTTGGCGTTTTAGACGTTGTCCTAGTAATGTATAAGTCTGCAGCAATCGGTTAAAGAGCAAATCATTTGCAGGCCATTGATTCAGAGCTTTTTCTAATGACAACATTACCTGCTTAAAATATCCATTGTCATGAAGTGTGTTCGCATAGATCAGCCAGTTTTTAGGTTCATTGCCCTGCAACTCAACAAGGGTTTTTGCCAAAGACAGTGCAGCGCCATGATCATGTTTGGCTTTTGCAAGATGAATAAACAATTCAATATCTGAGGCTTGCTCTTGATTGAAGCCGCCATCTATTATAAGTGATTGCGCACGCTGCCAATGCTTCTGTTTTATAAAGCTATGAATCAAAGGCACCAACAAGGGCTTTTTCATCCCATTTGTTAACAGAAAATAGTCAGCTGCACACTGAAGCAGAGCGATTCGATTATTCGATAAACAGTGATGAAGGTACAGGCTTTGTAGATTCGTTCTGCCTGTATGAATAGCTTTAATTAACAACATCAGCGCTTGGTTACCTCGCCCCTCCATAATCGCCATCATCTCGTCTAAGACAAACTGATGTTTAGATTTTCCTATAAGGAGTACTGCGAAAAAAAATGTATGCCTAGGGGCTAACTCACAGAAAAGTTCATAAAACACATCCAAGGCCGACATGAACTTGGGCAACGCATGAGCTTGAAGTAACTCAGTTAAACAGGCTACATGACGGCAGATACTAGGTATCTGTTTTTGAATAAACAATGCGCGCCCTTTGAGTGTACTCTCCTCCTCAAATAAAGGTAAATGATCAAGCAGACGCTTCAACACTGAAGATGATAGCTGATAGGCACTATCGTCTGGAAAAGCTTTGTTAATAGAAGCCCTTGAAATATCGATAGCTAGAAAACTTTTGCCATTTAGAGATGCCTTGGATTCAGTTAAAAAGCTTAAAACCTTACTCACAACAGGCTCAGCGTCTAGAGCAAGCTCTTCATAAGCAACATCCAAATAACTACCTCGTGGAAGTTTCTTACGCTGATCCTCTATCGCTTCCATACGCATCAACCAGTTTTCAAGTGCGGCTTGAAGTGTCACAGGCCCATCTTCAAGGTGATCAAAAGGCCGTTGATTCTGTAGCTGCAGCCAGCTAATTTTTTCTTGATGGATTTGTATGCGGCAGCCTCGATGATGCCTCATCGACAAGGCACAATCGAGCGGATTTCGTTTACTATGAATGAATTTGCAGTCAGGCCACAAAGCCTGAATAACTTGCATGTAAGGACCATAGTCTGGTGTTTTGTCACCCCATAATTCATGAGGATACCCATGGAAGATGATATCTTTTAATTGCCGATGAAAGTCCTGTAGCGAGGTGGGGGTTTTATGTTGGCAGGCATGCTCAAGACGATCGTAAACCGCTTGTTTATCTTTTGCAAAACGCTCAATGTTTTGATCAACAAGGTTCTGCCCATCATCCCAAGTGACCTGCCTAGCTAGGCTAAGCCAACTATCAAAAGAGAGCCGTTCACCTTGATGCGACGCATAGAGTATAGGCAACCATTGCGTTTCATTAAAAATGACTAATTTTTCTGTTGATATCAATAAATCAGCCAACAACGTTGAGCCGCTTCTACTGGTACCCACAATGCAAATATCCATAATGTCTCATCCTAAGACAATGAGCAGCCGCCCTTATATCATCTAAGATTGCCGATTTTATCAAGGCGACTAGTCTTTAAAAAAGGAGCTTTTTTACCGTATCAAACGCTATTTTGCATTTATACAGCCCCTTAGAATCAAACCCCATAACTAAACATTACTTATGCTAAATTCAGATAAGCAATTAATTCGATGCGTTAGAAATTTTTCCCTTCTCCAACTATAACTACATTACATTTATTTAACAGATTTTTCCTCAGATTGATCTAAGCACTCAACATCAGACTAAGCCAGCACATAGCTTTAAGTATTGAACGACTGCTACACTCTATTGTAAGACTTTACATAACTAAAATTGAGTAAGGAGACTCAAATGCGTAAACAATCGCTAACACTCGCCATGATGGCTTTACCATTAGCCACTCAAGCAGGCGGCAATGGAAACGGGCATGCCTATGGACAGGCAAATTATCTTGAACAACTTCATGAGCGTATCGAAGAGCGCATATTCACCAAGCCTTACCCTTTAGTAGCCTTACCCAAACTATGCGTGGGCAAAAAATGCGATGAAGTTGACCGTATAGGTAAAGGCCCGCTCAGCATTCAACAAGGAAAAATTCGATTAAATTTCATTGACACTACGGAAAGAGCTGACAAACCCTCTAACGATTGGCAACTTCGCATCAACGATAATTTTGTAGGCGGTGAAGATTATTTCGCTATTAAAGATAAAACAGCACAGGTTGTACCTTTTCGCATTGATGCTGGCGCTGAAAGCAATACACTTAGAGTAAGCACGTCAGGCAGGGTAGGCATCAATACTGAATCACCAGAAGCCAATCTTCATATCAATGCACAAGATACACCGAGCATTCGCCTTGAGCAGACGACTACCGAGCAAACATGGCAACTCGGTGGCAACGAAAATGGTTTCTTTTTGGAATCTGTAAGCAACTTGCAGCAACGCCCCTTTACTGTAGCGTCGATGGCACCGGAAAACAGTTTTTCTATCAGTGATTCCGGTAAAATAGGCTTAAATACTGACAATCCCAGCGCCCCATTACATATTAAGAAAAATGTTAGTGACTACTCCCAACTCATTATGATTGAAAATGAAAATGCGACCGAATATGTCGGCATGAGAATGCAAGCAAGCTCTAGCTGGGTTGATATTAACAATTCAAACTCTGAATTCCGTGTTAATTTTTCAAACAGCTCAGGCGGCGCTGAATTTGTGGTCGATAAACTGGGTAATGTAACCGTTAAAGGTGATATCAACTTTAGCATCGGAAATAAGAAATACAGCCTATCTGATATTGTTAGCAGACTGGAAGCGCTTGAAACACCACGTTAATTCTAACTCCCATGCCCATACCCTGCCGCCCTCAAGGCAGGGTTTTTTCCTTACCCCTTCTGCTTAACACCTTAATACGTCATCTTTCTTTATAAAACTTATGACTTTTGAATGAGTCTGATATTATAGATACAATTTCATAGCCTAGAAGCCTGCCCAAGAACTGACTGTTCGGCCTAAATTCCAGATAAGTGGCTAAATTCTCGAACAGGCTCCTGGTGCCCCGTAGCAACAGGGTTATTAGTGAACGGTAGGGGTGAGCAGCGTAGCATCGCCTGCCTAAGGGGGGCGATAGAGACTGGTGACGCTTTACGGCCACACACCCATGATTACACAACTGACTACCAAAACGCTTTCATCACACTGAACCTTCTTTAAATAAAAGGCCGCTCAACTTCATGCCCGAGGCAGATAAACACTCATTGGTTACCAGCTATAGCTCGCAGTTAGTTAGGCTCGCAATACCAATGATCATCTCTCAAGGTGCTATGGCGTTGATGATTTTTACCGATCGATACTTTTTATCTCAAGTCAGTGCACTACACATGGCGGCCTCTTTAGGAGGCGGCATTACCTCGTTTTTTGTACTCTCCTTTTTCACAGGGTTGATTTCCTATGCCAGCGCGCTCGTTGCCCAATACTATGGTGAAGGGATGCCTGATAAGTGTGCGAAAGTTACCTCAACAGGGATTATTATTCTTATCGCCTGCCTGCCCATTATCGCTATCGTTAGCTTTGCGGCTAGCTTTTTATTTTCCTGGATGGGGCATGCACCTGAACAAATTGCACTAGAATTGCCATATTTTATAATTCTTCAAGCAGGGAGTATTTTTTCACTCATCAAAATTGCTATTTCTAGCTTCTTCATTGGTATTGGGAATACTCGGCTCGTGATGATTGCTGATAGCCTACTCGTATTCATTAACATTCCTCTAAGCTATCTGTTTATTTTCGGTAGCCCATTTTTTCCTGCCTTAGGTATCGAGGGGGCTGCGTTGAGTACTATTTTAAGCAGCTTACTGATTCTTATGCTTTATATAGCAGCCTATTTTAGGAAACACTATAGGCGCCAATTCGACACGTGGAAAAATCGTTTTTATTTTGATAAAGGAATTTTGAATCGCTATATGCGCCTGGGATTGCCTTCAGGTATTGAGATGTTTTTAGATATCACTGCCTTTAATTGTTTTCTATTATTCTTTCAATCATTCGGCATTGCAGAAAGTGCTTCCGCAGCCATTATTTTCAATTGGGATACACTTTCTTTTATCCCTCTCACAGGACTTGGGTTAGCTGTGATCGCTTTAGTTGGCAGAAATTTTGGCGATCACAATATTGCAGGGATTCATGCAACGATTAAGGCTTCATTCATATTGAGTATTGGCTATGCAATTATGTTAGTCATTATTTTTTCACTGTTCAAAGAAGACATGGTGACCCTATTCTTAACAGGGGAGGAAGACGATGAAAGCATCAAATATCTAGCAGACTTTATGATGACAGGGCTTATTTCATACCTCATTGCAGACGCCGTCATTCAAGTCTCTGGAGCCATATTCCGTGCTACAGGTGACACGAAGTGGCTTATGTTAACTTCAGTAACGATTCACTGGGTCATGTTCCTGAGCCAGGTAGTACTGGTCAAGGGCTTTAACAGACCCAGTATTGATATTTGGCTGGTTTTTGTCGCCACCATCATCATTACCGCTATTATCTATGCGAGACGGTTAACATTAAAACGTTGGACATCAGAAGACTATCGACTGAAAGTACTGAGCGAGCACTGAGTATCGCTTTCCATTCCAATACCAGGTAGCTGATAATAATCTTCTAACAAGGAAGGATAAACATTATGGCCACCTTTTATAACAGGCATATCCTCTTCTCCGAGAGCCAAAAGCTTATGACAGATAGAAGCGGGTGATGTATCTAATGGCATAACCCTGCCCAAATTAAAAGCCTTAATTCTTTCTGCAATCGCACCTATATCAAAAGCTAGCGCAGGGAGCCCTGCACTAGCTGCCTCTGACAAAGTATAACTGTAGGTTTCAGGCCACCTACTTAAAAACAAAGCCACCTGACAATCTGCTTCTTTATATAAGGTAGATAAATGCTTTCGCTCATAGGCACCTAAGACCTTGATACAGCTAAAAGGCTCAAGCAAGCTATCATTTGCCGTAAAGCCTATCACGACAAACTGCACAGGTAATTTAGCCTTGGTAACATAACGGGCACAATCTACCAGGACGTTCAGACCTTTGACCCGACTTATTGCACCAGGGACTGCAACACGAATTATTTTGGATGCCTTCGGCTTGAACTTAGGATAAAAATCATCAGGGTGAGGTAAGACGATCATGTTAGCTAAAGGTAAAAAACGTCGATACCGCTCATAGCAGTCTTTGCTCGGCACATAAACTTTTCTTGCTTTTTCCAGTACCTGTCGCCAAGCTTGTCGCCAAGCGACTATCCCACGGTCTACTGCAAATTGGAAGCGATTACTGGGGTGAGGTTGATTGACGTCCAGGCAATTATTACAGTCTTCATCTGATCGAGTATTACAATATTCATACTGCCTATTCATCATGGTTACTCTCGGACAAAGGGGAAAGTAATCATGCAGTGTGATATCAAAGGCTAATTGTAGACTATCTACTATTCTGAAAATTGGATAATCAAAACCAAGCAAATGCTGAATATGAATATGCAAAAAATTCAAAGACTGTAATTTGCTTATCAGCAATGACTCTTGGTCTTCTCTGTAACTATAAACAAGTCCTGATGTTAGTGCTTTCAATCGAAAGCCTTTAGACGTATTTGGAGAAAGAACATACACATCAACATGCTCATGATTTAACCTGAAGGTTAAATCAGCCACATGACGTTGCGTTCCACCTTCTAAGGGATGAGTAATCATTAGCAGTTGCTGCCTTGGAGAAGGAGAAAGCTGTGCAATTTTGCCAAGCGCTTTATTGCGAAGATCAGTGAGAGGGTCGCGCACCATAAAATGGTGAATCATGTAATCGTAATGAGGGTAGATTATATTGAGTTTGGCTAAACTCTTTTTGAGCTTCTCAGCATAGGAAGCGCCAAAAGATAAATGGCCATGATGAAAAACAAATACATCTGAAGCTGCAACATGCTTCCACCCCAGTTGCGCTGCCCTCATACAAAAATCATTTTCCTCCGCGTAGCCTTCACGAAATAGCGTCTCATTAAACAGGCCAGTCTCATCAAGCGCATCCCTTTTAATGAACATACAAAATCCATGGCTGGTTGGTATATCAACCGTTTCACCACTGAAATTTTGCAAGAAAAGCTCATCGATAGCTTTAAAGCTCATCCCTTCAGGCAAGTCGTTATTCTCACAAAATACTGGAAAACTAAGGATGCTTGCATTGTTTGAAAGCGGTGAGACAGTACCAATAGTATAAGAAGAGTAAGCCGCTTGTTTGAGTCTATCGAGAAAATTTCCTTGCACTAAGGTATCTGAGTTAAGTAGTAACACATCGTTCAAGCGGCTAAATTTCATACCCTTATTGCAAGACACTGCATAGCCTTCATTCTTATCATTTTGCACAATAAGAATATTCGGCTCCGAAAGGCTGGCTAGCCAAGGTCTTATTCTTACATCTTCTGAAGCATCATCAATGATAATGAGTCTATACAAGGTCTGATTAACTGAGGAAAGAATACTATCTATACAAGCTTTTGCCTCTTCGTAACGATTATAAACAGGCACAATAATATCAACCGCACTACTAGCCATCTGCCGCTCAAAATACTGATGCGCCCGCGATCTTTCTGAAAATTTTTGCTGCTGCAAAGTATGTGAATGAATAAAATGTTGCTCTGCTAATGTATGGTCAACATAAGAAATCGTAATCAAATGCTGGCCTGTTAGCCTCAACCGCAAATCAAGGTCGACTCGGTAGCTCGGTACTACAGATTGAGGCCAGCGAATATGATGATGACCAGTAGCAACTTCATAGGCCTCCAGCTCCAACACATAACCATTAACAAACGCTTTGATAGGCTCTTTTAGGCTCAATTCATCGTCATTAACAAACAACTCTAAGTGATACAAAGAACAGCGTTCATCAACAATAGCCTGGTGCTTAACACTGACTGTCTTGAGGGATGTTTTTTTATAGCTGAACTTGGCTTTTGCTCGAAGATTCACTGCCCAAGGATGCTGTGAATTTTTAAACAGATGAAATAAGAGCCAGTTCTTAGCGAAGCGCAAACAACGTTTTGTCGATCTGTATAGAGATTTCCATTCCATGGCTTACATCATTCATCAAAGAGAAAGTCACCTTCTCTCGGCTTATTTCGTTATATTAACTACAGTATTCCCTATACTTGAGCTAATACACCCTCTTAATCTACTACACGCTCTAATTTCTTATATAAAGTATGAATGATTGCACCCTCAGGCCTGTGCTTCTTCGATAGTTTTATAAGCTCAAACGCCGTTGCCTCATCGAGGGTTTCGATAATAACCGACATGTCTCTAAGTACATCAGCAATTTTGTTTTCATCCAGACTATAAATGTCTTCAAGGCTTGCCTTTAGCAGTTCTTTTGTTTCAGGCACAAATGCTTCATGATGCGCTAATGAAATACTTTCAATCCATGGGTAGCGTTTGACAAGTATGTCGTTTGACTCTCTTTTATCTTGAACTTGCTGAACCAAAGCATCATAGAGATTCACATCCAAGTGTTTGATATGCTGTAAAACTTTTGAGAAAACATCTGCCTGTAGTTGCTGCTTTATAAAGGGTTTGTTGGGTTTTGATAATACATTTTTCAAGAATTTCGATAATCCGTCTAGATTCAAATCATGCTCGACATATAGATCGGATAATTTGTCAGCAAGTGCATTATTATACTTGGCATACTCCTTATCACTCACTAAAGAAAAAGATCGAGTGTCAAATAACAGCCCTTGAAGCAATACATCTAATTTTTTATCAAGCGGTCTAGGTAAAGCAATATGATTAAAAAACCGTTTGAACTCTAAGGCTTCGTAGGTATAGGACGGATTAATCTGAAGACCTTGCGCTTGACTTTGCTCTGCATCAGGTAACTGAACATTCAATATCGATAAAAAATCTTTGATCAATTCACCTTCAACAAATAGTGCTTTATCAAAAAAACGAAAATTTATAGCATCTTTTACATCGCTAAAATTCTCTATTTCGAGTACGCGGCAACTAGGCTCTCCCGCGATAAACTCCCTGGTAACACCATGCCTTTTAATAATCTGGTTATAGCTTGAAAAATTAACATCCATGGATGCCCTAACGTAGAAAATGAACTGAACATCAGGGATAAGCTTCTTGAATGCTCCCATATGATGCCAAAAGTTTTCTGAGCTTAACAATAATGTATGTGTTTCAGTAGCCTCAAACTGGTTAAGTAAATCTGATAGCTTTCGTTCATCCACATACCCATACTGATTATGTCCCTCACCATAAGAAAGCACTTGTTCACTATGACCGCTGCTTATCCCATTGGGATCTAAGTAATGCTCTGGGTAAAATATGCCCTGCTCGTACAAGAACGTTCTATGATTGACTGACCAATATTGGATTGAGCTTGTGCCGGTTTTATCAGGCCCACAATGAATAACGACGCGTTTCATATCATTCCTCAGTTGCGCTCGACTTAAAATCTATAATAGGTTTTTTTAAGAGAGCTATAGGCTATCCCTGTTTGCACCACCGTCTCTGAAGGTAGTTGCTTTAAGAACGCTTCAATCTGTTTAAGCTGCTCACCTGGCTCATCACTAGATACCACTAGTGATGCATTATTTGATGCCATCCGTTCAGGCACCGCGCCTAATCCCAGACTTGCCACTGGCAAGCCTAAGTTAACCGCTTCACTATAGGTGTAGCTGAAGGTTTCTGGCCAGATACTGGTTAAAAACACGAGATCAAGCGGATATTGTTTGAGAAGTGCGGGTAATTCAGCTTGCTTGTATTTGCCCGTTAGCGTGACGCACTCAAACTGATTAAGCGCATCATCATCACTGGTAAACCCAATCACCACAAGCTTTACAGGTAAGCTGTTGTCATGAATATGCTTGGCTAATCGCTTGATCACTTCAATGCCTTTATGAGGGCCAATTGCACCTAAAAAGCCGATGGTCAAAGCATCGCCTATCTGCTGATGCTGCCTGATACGAATCGTTTGCTTCTTCTCAGGGTGGTAACGCACTTCGACGTTAGTTAAGGGCAAATAGCTTAAAATTCGATTCTTTGTATCCTGACTTGGCGTAAACACTTTTCTGGCTTTTGCTAACTGCGCTTGATGATACGCTCGCCACGGCCCTATACCATTACCTATAGCGTCTACTGTTAAAGCAGATGATGGATGACTACCCAAGGCAGCAAGGCATTGATTACAACTTGCCTCATCAGGGGTATCACAATAATTATCATTAAAGGTTAAATAGTTTGCTCTAGGACACACCGTAAAATAGTCATGTAACGTCACATCATATCCACAGCCTAACAGGTTAGGTAAATCCCACACACCTTGATCAAATTCCATCGTATGATGAAAATGTACGTGCCAAATACCCAGCTGCTTCAAAAATGCAATGAGCTCCTGCTTTTCTTTTTCAATCGTAAATTCAGCAATGGCATTCGTCACTTGACTACTCAATTGCCATACCCCTTTTTTTGGAGCTGACAGCATAAAAACAGCCTGCCCTTCTTCTCGCAATCCATCCGCTAAGGCATCTGTGGCAACCTTAGTACCGCCCCCAATACTTAAAGAAACAAACAAAATCGATTGCTTTTTCACTTTCTTGCGCTTATCCAATACGATTGGCAAATCGCCCAAAAGCAACGCTTTACCTAACGACTTTCTTAATGGCCTAATTGGGTCAGTACGGATAAACTCCTCAACCATAACTGGATAATCAGGGTAAAGGCCGTTGAGCTTTTCCAGATTTTTAGCAATAAACCCTTCTGTATCTTCAGCAAAAGAAACTGAGCCTAAGTGCTGGACAAAGGTCTTATTTGTCACAACATGCCGCCAACCCAATCGGCTAGCCCGCAAGGAAAAGTCATTTTCTTCAGCGTAGCCCTTTCCCCATTTTTGTTCATCGAAAAGGCCGACCTCATCCAACACAGAACGTTTGATATAGACACAAAACCCATGTGCAGTGGGCATATCAACAGGCGCATCTGTCAACCGCCCACAAAGACCTGCTATTTGATTGACGTCTAGCCCATTAGGCAGATCATTATCTAGGCAAAAATTAGGGTAACTGCAAATAGTGGCATTGTTTGATAAAGGCGTGACCGTACCAATGGTTCTTTCGGATAGTGCGGTTTTATGTAGTACATCTAACCAGCCATCAGGCACCACGGTATCAGAATTTAATAGAACACAATCATGCTCAGGGCAATGCGCCATACCTCTATTAACGGTACCGACAAACCCTAGATTGGTTTCATTAACTAGCAACGTAAACGCATAACTTTGATTTAATACCCTAAGTGCATCCTGCATAGAGGGGTCAGGACTTGCATCATTAATAGCAATCAAATGCAGTGGTACAGTATTTTTACTGGTCAAAACACTCTTCAGGCAATTAATCGTTTCTTCTACGCCTTTATATATAGGCACAACGACAGCAATACTATCTTCTAACGCATAGTCTGCTGTTTTTAAAGGGATAGATTCAGGTACTTCGCCACTACGTCGACATTGATCAATCAGCCCTGGCAAAATAGATTTTACGACGCGATTAGCTTCAATACGTGTATCGGCATAGTGTTGGGTTTTAAGGTAGGTTTGTAGGTCGGTGAGCGCTTTAACTTTGCCATGAAAGGTAGCCATTTCTTTTTCAGCAACCAGCTCGTAGCGCTTGTTATAGTCACACATAACTGCAATATGATAGAACGGTTTTCCTTGAGTAAAAGCACCTAAATTGACCTGAAAACCATGATGTAAATTGCTGAGCCCAAGGCTTGCTAAATCGCTTCTCTCTCCATCAGCTGCGAGTTCGAATGCCTGCTCGCCATCAATAAATACACTTAATGTAAGCGCAATCGTTGGATTATTTTTATCAACAATCCAACCGGCCAGCATGTCGCCTGTGAGCTTATCAATACTAAATTGTACATCGGGGGTTTTCAGAGACAGTGGGGTATTTGGCAAAGGCCTTCCAGTCTCGACTTCTTGAAAATCAATGACGGGTGTCTGCCCATATTTCTCAAAAATATCTTTAACAGACAGCTTATATTGAAAGGCGACTCGGCCATCTTTTATACCGGCTTCTTCCAAATCTTTGCGGTGTAAGCTAGCAGAAAGCGTTTGAACCTGATCACCATTAATGCTTAATGCCAATTTAACTGGCTCGTCAGACTCGGCCCACCCCTGAAAAAGCATGCCATCATAACCATCAAGCCACCCCTTCAAAGGCTTAGGCTCAAGCTGTAATTTTTGCTTTAGGTTTTTCCCTATCCGTTTCAATGTTGGCATATCATCATCCTAATGATTTAAACCTACTTCAAGATCTTTTCTAATTCTATCGCGAGCAGTTATAGCGGTATAACTAGGAGCCTGTCCGAGAACTGACTGTTCGGCCTAAATTCCAGATAAGCGGCTAAATTCTTCGCCAAATTCCTTTAAATAGGCTGACTATTCGCAGGAATTTCCCAAAAAATTTATCTCACCTCTTTGAAATTTATCCTCGAACGCAATTCTCAGACAGGCTCCTAGTACCCCAATGCAGAGCGATTGTCCCGTTCAGCAGCTACAGGTTTTCCTGTGGCAAGGCGCAAGTATGCAGTAATACATGCGTCTTTCAAATACTTGCAACAAAGTCACGGGAAAACCTGTAGCTGCCCTTTGGGTGGCATTTAAAATGCCCATAGCTGTGTTGCTTGATCTCACTATAGAATAACTATTATTTTCGATCAGCTGCCTTGCTATGAGCATTTTACTCTGCCACTGAACCCGACAATCGCTGTGCATTGGGGTACTAGTACTTCGATTCACTGCATTTGCCCGGCAGTTGTAGGGCAGATTAGCACAGCGTAATTTGCCATTCACAAACAGCTTTGACGGAAAACACTACGCTGCCCTGCCCTGCACTACAGCAATACCATAAACCTTTTTGACACGATGCACTTGATGTACACTTTAGCGGAAAAGACTCTTAGCCTTCCCGGTAGCCCCAAGCTGTCAAAAAATACTCATACAGCGATAAATCATCTTCGTTAGCTTCCAGTAATTGCTGATAACAGTCATGTCCAATCTCTTCCTTTAAAAGCGCCATTTTATGATCCATCGACATGGGCTGCTGGGATTGGTTCTTTTCGAATGCTGTGAGTTTAATTTGCTCGAATCCTTCTGATTTTAAGTAGTCTTCGAGCCTAATCAGCGATATGGTGAAGTGCGACACACTCCCAACAAAGGGCAGCTGAGCAATAGCCAATTTTGCACGTGCTAACTGATTTGATATGTTGGGAGGGTACATAGACGCAAAGCGATCAGTATGAAAGTTTCTACATTGTCTATCCATACCAAGTGCTAAACGTGCTTCAATATAACCTCTTAGATTCGTGTGCTTTGCCAGCACTGCGCCAAAGGTTTTAGCTTGCTGTTTTCTCTCAAAGTTGTAGGCCGATACGATACGATCTAATGGGTGCCTAAAAAAAATAATCGGCAACACTTTAGTGTCGGGCAGCTCAGGCACAGGAAAGTAAGCTGTATGCGATGAAAAACAAACAGCCTTTGAAGCCTCTGAAATCCACTCTTGCACTTGCTGTCTGTTTTTTTGCAAGTGATTTGGAAATTCTTTTGTGACCCATTGATCGCCTTTAAAATTAAGCTTTAACGTCTCATCAAGTGAAGTACCCGCATTTTTAAAAAGGTGATAGTGAAAAATTACTTTACGCATAGTAACAACGTTATTTTATGTTTTTATTTTTGTATAAATACCAACATGTGCAAAAGCTTTAGCCATTTTTGCCAACCCCTTCTCTCGGGTGAAAAGCTCATTCACTAAAATAGCTGAATTCTCCTGAAACTTCTGCCATAAGTTTTCATTGTCATATAAGGTTAAAACCCCTTCAGCTAATCCTTCTGCATCATCTTGTATCCAGGCACTGATTTTATGACTCAAACCTGTGGCTTCCGCTGCAAATTTTGTGAGTACCTGAGGACAACCATAAGACATCGATTCAACGACTTTACCCTTAATACCCGCCCCCGAAAGCAAAGGTGCAACCATTATTCTATGCGATATGAACACCTCATCTAAAGAAGGCACCCAGCCTTTTATCACCACACTATCTGAAGCTAACGCCTTCACTGAATCACTTGGATTGCTACCGTAAACATAAAACTTGATACCTGGCTTTTTCTTGTTGATCAGTGGCATTACGTCCTTCGCAAAAAATTTCACCGCCTCCACATTAGGATGATGATTAAAGCCCCCAATAAATCCAATATGATGACGCTCTGTAAAAGATTGTTGGATCTTTTTAGGTGTCACCACCCAAGGGCAGTGAAAGATCTTGTCGGCATCAATATCATGGGATTGTAAGACGGCATGCTCAATGTCGTTATAGCTCAAAATAGCATCGACTTGATTCATCACTGACAGCTCTCTACCTCTTGTTAAAAGCGCCTGCTCTTTCGAATATTCCTGCGTAGCATGGGCTGCCCGAAGCTCTCTTAAAAAGTGCAAATCTGCATTATTGAAAACGATTTTTGCTTCACATCTGGCCTTAATGGCATCCAGATATTTTTCTGCCACCGAGAAACGTGTGATATAAACACTGTCGAATTCACCAATGCGCTTCTCAACCACATCGAAAACAGACGAATAAAAAGGGGCATAAAGTACCTCTATGCCTTTACGCTGCAATTCATGCGTAAGCCTGCCCATATGCGCCATGTTTTCAGGGACAAAGGTCACTTTCATACCCAATGAAACAAGCAGTTCCATTTCCTGAATGGCTGCATAACTCCCTGCATCAGCATGAGGGTTAGGCGTTGCATAATCCAAAACAAGTACGCGATGGTCGACATTTCTATCCTTTTCAATGCCTAAATTTAACCCTTCTTTTTCATGATCTTTATAAGCTGCAAACCACTTAGCCTTGAAAGTTTCGGCATTTACTGCCTGGTATTGCTTGAGACCTTTGGTAATGTCGCGCCCATGGCTTTGCCCCTCAAAATGAATAACTTGGGAAAAAGGGCAATAAAGCGTCTTTAGACCTAATTCACGTACCTTGAAAGCAATATCGGTATCTTCATAATAACAAGGCGCATACTCTTCACTAAAACCACCCACATCTCTCCACACTGAGGCTGCAATACATAGTGCGGCCCCTGTTAGATAATCCGGCTCTCTTGTGTAGTTATATTCAGGAGCCAATGCATTGGCACCATTACCCACATTCCAAGGTTTGCCTGATCCCCAAATAATGCCACCTGCATCCTGAAGCCGACCATCTTCATGAAGTAATTTCGCCCCTGTCGCGCCAACATTATTAGCTTGTTTAAAAGGTAAAATCAGCTCATCTAACCAGAAACTGGTTACCTCCGTATCATTGTTTAAAAAAACCAAATAATCGCCTTTGGCTTTTTTAGCAGCTCGATTACAGCTCAACAGAAAGCGAAGGTTTTCTTTATGCCTGACATGGACAATATTCTCGATAATATTGCCTATATCTTTAGTTTGATCTTCTGAATGATCATCAGCCACAATGACTTCATAGGTCGTCTCATTAAATGCCAGAATAATCGATGCAACGGCATGATAAGTAAGCTCAAGTTTATTGTAAGCAGGGATGATAATGCTCACCTCTGGCTGCTCTACTTGAGGCAGTTTTAGAGGGGGGAAGGCTGTGCGGTCTTTCCATCCCTTGACTACTTCATCATGTGCTTGATAGAGATCCGCATGACCAACACCCACAAGCTTTCCAGAAGCAATGGCTTCAGATTGCCTTCTTAATGAGTCATATCTGAACTTTGCATGCTGTGAAAAGGCTAAAAAGCCAGGCTCTTTATAGGATGTTTTTAAGTAATCCCAAGGTGTGGTGATACCTTTTAATTGAAGGGTACTCGTCCATAAAGAAAAAGGGAAACCTGCAATGCCAAGACTTAAAAGATGATAATCATCGTCAAAATACCCGACAGGAAGCGTTAGCTTGACGACATTGTGACCCTTTTTAATCGCACAGTAACTACTGGCAATTTCAACACCTTCTCGCAAAAGTGAGAGCTTTTTTTCACCTTGAAATGACTCTGAAATCAAGCTACCAAAAAGATCGCAATTTTCTAGTTTTTCAAAACCAAACCAGAAATTACCTTCTCGGGGGACTAAATCAATCTGGGTTTCAGCAATAACTGACGTATTTATCCTTATTTTTGCTTTCGCGGTGCCTTTTTCTTTTAGCAATTCATCGATAGGTAAGATAAAACCATGACAGCCATCGGCTATGCCCGCCTGCTCTAGGTCTTTGCGATAAATATTCGCGGGGGCACGTCCATACAGTTTGCCATTAACCTCCAAGGATACATGAGGCGTTTTTTTTCCGTTATCAGGATCAATTGCCCAGCCAGTAATAAACCCGCCTTGCATGCTGTCTATAAAACCCTTGGGAGTTTTCTGGCTTTTCCTTGCAAGCTTATCGGCAAGCTTTTGCTCGATAATTTCATCCATGCCTCAACACCATTCCTTTGGCTCATTAATCAGGCATTTGACTAACCGCCTGACACTCTACTTAATCAAAATGTTAGACTATATTTTACTAAGTCACACATATAATCCTTTTTTCAAACAAGTATTTTTGGGAACAATACCAAGATATACGATAAAACTCTATAATATCAGCCCAGTTTAAACGATCTTGGCCTCGATGATTTACTTCATCTGATCGTATTAATGATGAATCGATCACACTTATTTAAGCTATTCGTACAGTTTACTTTATTTTGCATAAGCTCTATTGACTGACTCAATTTAGTACTTGCTTTTCCCATTCATATTTGGCAAAAAAGATAGCTTGCCTTCACCAAAGCAGAAGCACATCTAGACAGGGGAAGATGACATAGGCGAGAAAGCTGTTGCCGGCACTTAACCACAATAAGAAAGCATACAAAAGTAAAACAAGGAGTCGTTTTACAGCATGCAAAAAGTTATTTTTGTCTACCCAATTAAAAGCGCTATTTTTGACTTATATAGTGTCAATGCCAGCGTGCGCTATCGTGCTTATCATTTTTCTTTACACTACCAACATTACTGTACATTTGTTTTTGTATCTTTGGAGCAAACGCTCAACACTATTAACCTTCACCCGAACTGTACGGTGGTTTTCTTAAGACCTTACTTCTCAAAGAAACTCAGCACGATTTTAAGCGCACTTAAAGCCAGGAGCATACCTACTTACGCAGACTACGACGACCTGCTGTTTTCAGAAGATTTACTGCAAGCACTTGCAGTCCCTAGTTCTAAATCACCCCATATAAAAAGCTTAAAAAAGATATTCAAAACTATCGGAAAGCCTTAGCTTATTTCAATAACATTACAGCCTCAACAAATTATCTAACACATAAAATTAGGGAAATAAGGCCTGAAGCTAACATTACTACTATAAAGAATATTCTTTCCCCTTATACCTACCAACATATTGAGACAAAGGCATTTTCTGAGACATTCAAAGAGATTCACTACTTTTCCGGTTCCATTAGACACCAGCAAGATCTAGACATGATTTCCCAGCCCCTTTCCGACTGGCTGACACAAGATACCCACCATTCCTTGATACTTCACGGAAGTATTGATATACCACCTCAATTGAAAGGCAAGAATGTTAGTGTCAAACCTTATTGTCATTATTTAGGCATGCAACTACATTTAGAACATGCTATCGCAGCAATCGCACCTTTAATCAATACCTCATTTAACGGTTGTAAAAGTGCAGTAAAGTTTCTTGAATCTGCGCAAGTTGGTATACCTGTCATCGCTAGCGCTATTGGCGAGTATAAGGAGATAAGGTCAGGTGGCCCGCTTTTAGCACAATCATCTGACGAATGGCTAATGTATCTCAATAAGCTAACTCACGATAAGCGATTTTGGCAAGCATGCTCAAAAAATCAACAACAAGGTGCCTTACATTACGGCAGTAAGACAGCAGTGCTTCCACCTTATTTAAGGACTTTACAGCAAAAGGTTGTCTCTTGAAGACTCACATAACACAGTCCTCACCTTGGCACACTCACTATACAGGGCATATCTTATGGCTTAGGGCACCGTTAATTTCAGAAAAACCCGTCGTCCACTGGGCAAAAACGCCTCTCTGGGTAGACGCCCTGAGCGGGAAAGAATTTCCACTTTGCGCCATGCAACCCTTGCCTGAGTTTCTAACAAGATGGCTGCCTGTCGATTACATACTAACGGACTTTGATACACCTCTTAAAGCTCAACAATTTATCATGGTAAAACCACAAGGGCTTTATAATGGCAACACGCTGATCGACTGGCTGTGGATCAAGCCTTTTTGGCCAGCTATCGTACTGAACGCAAGCCGAGTAGAGTATAAGCAGCACAGCCCTACTATGGCTATGTCGCTTTGGTTAAATAGAATTGATCATGACGGAAAACTACCTTTTTATGTACCGCCCAAAGCCTACTTACAGCCCGATGGAGAACCGTCTACTGAGTATGCACAGCACTGTAGGCAAGCAGCTATTGAAGATGTTGAGCGTTACTATAGTGCGCAAATTTCAGCCAATTTATCAAAACTGGTTCGCTTCAGAAAACTACGAAAGCTCGTCTTTTATCCAAACCAATTTTTTTCTGACGCTTGGCATAATTTAAAACATACCGACAAGCAAAAGCCCAGTCATTTTCCTTAACTACATCTCTTTATTAGTATAAATAAAGCTGCAACTTACCTTTAAAGCAGATTTAACTTACCGTCAGCAGCCCAATGTAAAACCTGTTTTTTCTCTGCTTCAAAGGGGTGTCCTTCCCACCCTTCAAAGGTAAACCCTATACAATCAATCGTAAGGTTGGGATATGTATGAATAAGATAATGCAACGTCACAAACCCTGAACTTGGCATGATAAAGTGGCTGTCTATTTCACTAAGCTGCCTGAAACAAGCCAAATAGTTATCTGCACCTAAATGGTGGATTGGCTGGTGCAATTGATTGCTTTCGATGACTGACTTCGCGAAGTCTGCCTCCAAAGCTAAAGGATTGAAGCGCCCGGGCTGCTTTTGCTCCAACTGCCTATGAACAGATACATCGCGAGGAAACCAAATAGCATCAGGCAACGTCTTAAACGTCGCATTAAGGAATGTCTGTGCCTGGGCAAACCGATAGCCTGCACCGCCATTACAAATTACCCAAACACTAAATCGACTTCCAGTTTGCTCAAATATCCCTTGCGGTTGATTAAATCTTATTACACATTCATATCGATTAATCTGATCTACTTGATCAACAGTCGAGACTGCATTGCCAATGAGCAAAATATTATTTTCAATGCCGTTGTTGATTTGATCTAGGAGATGATAAGTCATTCGTTACCATACTATTTCTTGAACGCTAGCATTACTTCATCAAACAATAAAAAACAGACCAGCACTCCGATTCACTGCATTTGCCCGGTGTAAAATTCCTTAGGGTGGCTAAGCTGCGCGTAACCCACCATAATATTTAATGTTTCTTGATGGGTTACGTTTCACTAACCCACCCTACAAAAAAATAGACACCCGACAATCGCTGTGCATTAATGTAATAACTGCCGCAATGCCTCTTTAAAGCATGACAGAAGAAAGACTAATTCAGTTTATCTAACGCATCCAATTGAGAATGGGAAACACGTCATTTCTGTGAACTTGCAAACCTTTGCAGATGATCTATAACTGATAGCAAGAAAAAGCTTGGGGTTGTTTAGCTGCCAACGATTAATTCTTAGGCTCTACAGTCGTACTCCGTTCTGATAGGTTGACAACTCACAAATCAATATTCAATGAAATTGCTGTACGATCTTTTTCGCTCTCAACAAAGCTTCATAACCTTAATCAGGGAGTTTTTATTCTTGGCTGCTTTGCCCGACTTCACCATCCCAGCAAAGACATCAACAAGAGGCTGTTATTTTGCAATGGAACTGACACGCTATGGCCAATGATGAGCTTCTCCAAACACTTATACAGCTCGAATGTGCAAGAGAGAATGAAAAAGAGCGACGTATTGAGGCCGATAGCATTCTAGAATGTTTAACCGTATTGACCAGCGCCAAGCCACGCGGCGATATATTCGCTGAACTGCTAACAGCTATCAATAGTTGCATTCCCTATACCGGAGCTTTAGTTGTTGAGAGCAGCGAGACTTTTGCTCTCAAGCCTGTTGCCTCGAGCAATGAAATACTATGGACACTAACACTAAATCCTGATGCATTATTTAATGATATATTAATGGGCGAACCCATTGCATCAAACACTATATGGCAGTCAAGCGCTTACCAAGAAGCCCTGGGTGATAAAGCCGTAGCTTATCAATCTGCCTTGCATATCCCATTAGAAATTGGCAGCCACGCCAGTATACTCATCTGCCTGCATGATGAATCTAATTTCTATCATGACCACTATCTTAATTTAGCCAAACGCTTTACCCCCCTTGCCGTTCATGCACTTCAAACACAGAAAGCTAAAGAGGATGCAGAAAAAGCTAATCGTGCAAAGAGTGACTTCCTTGCCGTCGTTAGTCATGAAATACGCACACCAATGAACGGTGTCATTGGCATGAACAATTTACTCTTAGAAACAGAATTAAATAGCGAGCAACGTGAATATTCACTAACAGTCAAACAAAGCGCAGAATCTCTCCTCAGTATCATTGATGACATTTTGGATTTTTCTAAAATTGAAGCAGGTAAGCTTGAACTGGAATACATCACCTTCGATCTAAGAAAAGCGATTGAGAGCATTGCAGACACTATAGCACCTGTTATCTTTTCCAAAGGTATTGAATTCATTGTCATGATTGATCCTGCAATGCCTGCCAAGGTGTCTGGAGATTTAGGCAGAATTCGGCAAATCCTCTTTAATTTACTCAGCAATGCATGCAAATTCACAAGTGCTGGCGAAATTTCTTTACGCTGCTTTTTAGGGCGCGACAAACACTATGAAAGCGGTATTGGTACGCCTATTTGTTTTTCAGTTTCAGATACCGGCATCGGTATTCCTGAGCAAAAGCAAGCGACTATTTTTGACAGCTTTGAACAAGTTGATATTTCAACAACACGCAAGTTTGGTGGTACAGGCTTAGGCTTAACCATATGTAACAAACTGGTTGAGCTATTACAGGGAGAAATTACGCTCGACAGTCAAGAGGGTCTCGGCACCACCATTACCTTCAGCTGCGATATGGAAGTCATTCAATGGCAAGCGTCAGGCCATAATCTTTGTCAGACCGAAAACCGTGACGTACTCATTGCGCTCAAAAATGAAACACAAAGGCATTGGCTAGCTTACCTTCTGGATTTTTATGGTTATCGCGTATGCTGCGTCAACCAACTAGAGAATGCCATTACGGATATTCGCCTGTGGTCAAATACTTTTGATACCGCCATTATTGACAATAGCTTACCTGATAAAATAGGTAACGATATAAAGCAATATTTCAATCAAGCGCAATCTAAAACAACCGTTGTTAATCTAGTCTCTTTAGCGGAAGCGACTCCAGCAGACAATGAACCCTTGATCCTTAACAAGCCCGTTAAGCTCTCTTCTTTATTGTGCATCTTCTCAAATGAAGAGATCACAGACAAAGATACATTGTCTTTTACAGACCATTTAAATAGTAAGCTAGAGGATCATTTGAAAGGCCTTTCTATACTGGTTGTCGAAGACAATTTGGTCAACCAACTATTGCTTGAAAAGCTCTTGGTAAAAAAAGGCTTTAAAGTAAACGTCTGTGCGAACGGCATGGAAGCCTTAAAATTAATTGACCAGCATAGCTATGACGTTGTCTTTATGGATATGCAGATGCCGGAAATGGATGGACTTGAGGCAACCCGCATCATCCGAGCTAAAGAAGAAAACTCAGGCGGCCATTTACCTATTTACGCAATCACTGCCAATGTACAGATTTCTGATCGGATTAGCTGCTTCAAAGCAGGCATGGATGGGTATATTGCCAAACCCATTAGATGGGAAGATCTGTTAAATGCCATACGTAAAGCGATTGGTAAACCTGAATCTGCGTAGCACTTTAACCAAATTAACAACCCCTCTCGCTGCAATATACTACTGCTTATTTATTTGACGATTAATATCCTTAACTAACTGCGTTAATAAATCAGCATAAGCTCCTGTGACTGCCTCATACCCTCTTGTAACAAGCGGTTGACTGTATTGAAAATCTCTAGATACAGGTTTTTTCCCTTTCGCCGCCCATGTCCAAGTACCTTGAACCGTTGCATAGCGATTTGGGAAAAAATCAAAGCGCTCTATACTAACCCATAGTTTAGGGGCATCTTTATGTTTCACATCCACAGATTCTGCCCAGTAAGTTAGGCTTTGCTGTTTAAACGCTTGTATTAAGAAATTCGTTAGTTGAGGTTGTAAATCTGAAAGCCAGCGATGCTGCTGGGTCATTGCAAACTGAGTCTCAGAGATTTGGTAGACCATTTGCCGCGAGTCAAGCGCAGATGGCAATCGTACAGGCGGAATGACCAGGATTTTTTGCGAGGGTAAAGGCGCCTGAGCAACTGAAGCCTTCTGAGGTAGTTTATAGTAGCGAACTGGCGGGCTCATACAACTGCCCAGCACCAGACAACACATCAACAGCAATACCGCCTTCATCGATACCCTCGCTGAGCCGGGTCTATGGCTTGCTTGCCATTAAATAACAAAGCATTAGGCTTTTCATTAATTTGCTCAAGTAGCGGCGCTAATTGTCTAAGCACTTGATCTAAGTGATAAATTGCCTGTTTAGTATCATAGTAACTAGGGGAATCTGGACTAAAAAATGACAGCGTATCGTTAATTTGTGCTAAGGAAGCATTAATCGCCCCTGGCATCTTTCGCATGTCCGATGAGTCCAGCAATTTGTGTACTGAACTCACTGTCTTGCTTGATTGAGCTACCAACTTATTTAACGCAGCAACCGTTTCAGGGTTAGCTATTTTCTTTAAGCTCTCCAGCACCCCAGATAGCTGTTTTTGAAGTTGTCCCGCACCGCCAGATTCCGAAGGCACCACCCAGTAGCCTTGAAACTGCTCCAGCTGCACAACAGGATCTTTTAACGCTTCGTCAAATTCCAGATCTATCATTAATTGCCCAGTCAATAGATTGCTAGGATGAAGCACACCCTTCAATCCTTTTTGAGTTAGCGTAAATAATTGCTGCGAGACTTTTTTAGCATCGCCCGAAAGCTGCCCTAAATCAATGCTCAACAACACAGGGATAGCTTGCTCAGGCTTACTTAACGGATGTGCTAGGTTAAACGGTGCCTGCAATACAGACCCCACTCTGATTCCTCTATATTCAATTGCTGAATGTGGGTGAAGGCCTCTAATACTGCCATCAAAAAACATCACCACTTGAGTGAATTGGCTGTAATAACTTTCCTGTATTTGTTTATCAGAGTCATACAATCTGAATAGGGTATTGTCTTGAGTGACTGTTTTACCTGGTGGCACTTGGCTTATGGTATCAAAGCTCACACCACCTAACAGCAGGTTTTCAAGTGAATCGGCCTGCAAGTGGATACCACTTGTCGACAAACTTAAATCAAAGGGTTTGGACAGCCAAAAATACGTATTTTCAAAGATGAGCTGGTCAAAAGGTGCATAGACAAATAGCTGATAGGTCACTTCTTTTGAGGACAGGTTTAAATCCTTCGTTTCTACTCGTCCCACCACATAACCGTGATAGAATACAGGGTCGCCAACATCAAGCTTACCTTTAGTGTTATGCACAAGCTTGACTCTAAGCCCTTTTACATCTGGCCCTGCGACGGGCGGCTCTTTTAAAACTTTAAACGATCGATGTTTACTAGGCGTATCATCAACACCACGCTGCACATTAATATAGGCACCCGATAAAAGCGTACTTAACCCTGATACACCATCTTTTGTGATACGCGGCTTTACCATCCAAAAGAGGGTATCTTTAACCAGTAATTTTGCCGCAGACTTATCGATCTGAGCGGTCGCAATAATTTGTTTTGCATCATCACTCAAACGAACGGACTTAATGAGCCCTACTTGTACATTTAAAGTCTTTATTTCGGTTTTATTCGGCGTGATATCTTCAGCCTGATCAAAAACAAGCTCGATTACCGGCCCTTTTTGAAATTGATAGTCCACAAAAACCACTACCCCGATAATGAACGTAATGGTTGGGATCAGCCAAATAAAAGAAATATCTTTAAGCGCTTTTGACATAATCTTTTATCATCTCAGGCTCTCGCTTCAGATGCTGCCAAAGTGCGCGAGTATCAAACGCACTAGCAGACAATAACGTTAATACTACGACCAAGATAAAAGGTAACAACGCAGGCCCTGGATAAATAGAGGCAACCTCCTGCATTTGAACAAGCGCCACAAGCAGCGCAACCACAAACACATCAATAAACGACCAACGTCCTATTAAATGTGTTACATTAAACCAAAACATTTGCTTTTTGATCAAGCTTTTAGGGTGGTTTACAGGCTGAGAGGCTCTAAAGTAAAGAAATGCTAATATAGCCATTTTTGCTAATGGGATCATGATACTCGCAATGAGTATCACTGACGCAACAAAGTACGATTGCATTGACCAAAGTAATGACACGCCTTCCAAGATAGTAGACGAGGATGAATGTTGCGGCGCTATAGTTATCATGATGGGCAGTAAATTAGCTGGCACATAGAGGCAGATAGCCGTTATCAACAATGCCCAACAGGTTTGCAGCATTCTTGGCTCAAAGGGTTTTACCTTTTTTAGACAGCGCCTACAGGGTTCATTCGCTTCGCTAATGGCATAACAATGCTTACAGACTTCAGCTTGTTTTATTTCATCTATTGGATAATAGTCAAACAACCCCCAGATACTGCCTTTATCCAATAAAATGAACAAACCTGTTAGACAAACAATTAAAGCAAAAAATGCATAAAAGCCTGCTTGAAGCTCGACCATGCCTAGCGCACCTATTTTTACCAAACTGACAAGCACACCCAATAAAAACACATCCGCCATTAACCAATCTTTCAACTCAAACAATAACGAGCATAAGCGCCTACGCCACAGGCGCATACAATGAAGCTTGTGAGTTAGCAATAACAAGGGTGAGGCCAACAAATAAAACAAGGGTAAAAGAAGCACAGAGACTATAAAGAAAATGCCAACAGTGTAATACTCGTAACGAATAAGATCATACGCTGAATCTATCAAATAAATCTGATGAGTTAACCCCTTAATAGACAGAGACATAAAAGGCATTTCAAGAAAGAAAATAAATAATAGGAAGCCCGACAAAGATAACGCCAAGACCTTTTGCTTTAGAAACTCAGAGGAACATATCAGCAATCTATTACAATTCGTGCAGCGCTGTTTAGATTGAACACCTCTAGTACAAAATTCACCACAAGTAGGGCAACCAATGACGTGATTATACATAAAAGCATTTTTTAACAGAGCGTCTTTTTTAGATCGCCAGCGCGCTTTGGAAGTTTCATTCAGAGGAGGCTAAACCAATGTTAAAGCGTTTTCTCGAAGCTTACAGCAAGCTGACTATCCATGTGAGACTTATTCTTAATGATGGTCAATTGTCTATGAAGGTTAATACCTTGGACTTTAATCACTGACAGCTCGCCATGTTTAAGCTCTGATTCTATGGTAAGCCTAGAGAGACAACTGATACCAAAACCCGTCTTGACTGCTTGTTTGATCGCTTCGGTATTGCCAAGCTCCAACACTCGTTTTGTTGGTTGAAATTTATCTTGAAAGGCATGGGCAAAAATTTCCCGCGTCCCCGATCCTTGCTCTCGTAAAATCCACTGGGCGGATTTAATGTCTTCATCATCCAAAAAACCCTTCTCTGATAAGGGATGATTAGCTGCCGCCACGATAACCAACTCATCTTCTTGCCAAAACTGACGGTCTAACTGAGGCTCATCACAAAGCCCCTCGATAAGCCCTATGTCTAATCTATGATACAGGACATCTTGAATGATTTGCTGGGTGTTCCCCACCTTCAAGTCGATATCAACATGCGCATTATGAGCAAGGAAATCAGCAATGAAAGACGGCACAACATAGTTACCAATTGTACTTGAAGCCCCCACACGTAACTGCCCTGCAAGCTCTTCTACTCCTGCATCGTATTCAATTTCCTGGGCCAGCTGAATCAGCTTAAGTACCTTAGGTAAAAGTGCCTGCCCTTTCTCATTTAGCTTAATACGCTTGCCGTAACGATGAAAAAGCGGCGCATCCAACTGAGACTCGAGCTCTTTTAACGCCATACTCATCGCGGACTGAGTGAGAGAAATATCTTCTGCCGCTTGGGTCATATTTTCAAAACGTGCTAAAGCTGCAAACACACGTAATTGTTTTAGTGTTATTCTCATGAGCGCTCTTTATCGAAATGTTGCTTCCTTGCAATAAGGTCGACTTGCCACTGCCGCTGCATCGCTAAATATAACAGTGAGGCTGTCCAGGTAATCATCATTAAACCTAACAGGGCTTCCACCCCTACCGTGAAACGTATCCAACCGTCTGGCACAATATCACCAAATCCTACCGAGGTATAGGTCACAAAAGAAAAGTAAAAGCAATCAAAGAACGAGCCATCAAATTCCCCTGTAAGATGCCCCACATCTAAATGGTGCAGCATATAAAAATAAGCAACCGCAAAGAAAAAAATCTCCAACATGTGAGCAACAAGGCCATCAATCACGTGAATAATAAGATAAATACGCCTTTGCCGCTCCAAGCAATCCAGCTTATAAGACACCCAGGCTAAAAACAGGTAGTGTATCAATACACAGCTTATCACTAGCAAGGTATTGACCAGCAAACACAAAAGCATAACTCCTCCGGCATATGACAAAAGCGTAATAAAGCCTGCAAACCCGTCGAACAGCTCTCAAAATGATGCTAAATCAGCTGATCTTGAACAAATAATCGCAGCTTTTAGCGTTTTGGCGTTTCACTTTCCCAAAAAAAGCGTATACTCCATCTATAGCTTTCGAACGATCGATCGACAACAAGGGAACCCGTTGTCATTGTTCGAAGAGAACCTTTGACTAATCATGCGACTTTCGGCATAAAAGGTGCTCCTTATACATACAGCACGCCACGTTGTGTAAGACGCATATAACAATAAAAAATTCCGATGGAGAACACTATGGCAGCGCAACCCATACCGACAGACTATGTCAACGAGCCGGACAATACGGATCTTAACCACATCCCAGGTAACTACGGTGCTTTACCTTATTTAGGCAACACCATTGATATCGTAAAAGACTTATATGGCTTCATTGACAAAAACTACAAGCGCTACGGTGAAGTCTCTAAAATCAAAATCGCGGGACAGCCTTCGCTATTAGTCGTAGGTGCAGATAACTATCAGCAAATTTACCTTGACCGCGAGAAAACCTTCTCTGCTCAAATGGGCTATGAAAATTCGTTAGGCCACTTCTACAAGAAGGCGCTTTTACTACGCGACTTCAACGACCACAAAATTCAACGTCGTTTATTCCAAACCGCCTTTAAGAACAACCAGATGCGCGGTTACGTTGACATCATGAACCCATTGTTTGAAAACAATATCGCTCAGTGGGACGGTCAAAAAGGCTTTAAATTCTTCCCTGCGGTTAAGAAAGTGCTTCTTGATGTCGGCGCGACCGTTTTCATTGGCGTTGAAGAAATTGGCCCTGAGATGGATAAGCTTAATGAAGCCTTTCTGAATATTTCTGAAAAAGGCCTTATGGGCGCATTCAAAATCGATGTTCCCGGCTTTAAATTTCATAAAGGCAAGTTAGGTGCCAAATACCTTGAAGAATACTTCGACAAGACCATTCCTATTCGCCGCGCAGGTGAAGGCCGTGATATGTTAACCCACATGTCAAAAGAAAAAATGGATGATGGCAACTACTTTCCAAATGAAGACTTGATCCCACAAGCCAGTTTCTTACTATTCGCTGCACACGACACCACAACCTCGACACTTAACCAGTTAATTCTTAAATTAGCAGAACATCCAGAGTGGCAAGACAAGATCCGAGAAGAAGCGTTAAGCCTTAATAAGCCAATGCTTGACTACGATGACCTTGAAAAAGTTGAACTTATGGAATTGGCGTTCAAGGAAGTGTTGCGTATGGCACCGTCTGTATCACTCATGCAGCGTCGTACCATTAAAGAAACCACTATTGGCGGTCATAAAGTCCCTGCCAATACCATGATCTCAGTACCACCTGTTTACAACCACCACATGCCTGAGTTCTGGACTAATCCTGAGAAATTTGACCCTTATCGATTTGCTGAAGGCCGTGAAGAACATAAAAATCACAGTTTCTGCTACATGCCTTTCGGCGGCGGCGCACACAAATGCATTGGCATGCACTTTGCTAACATGATTGTTAAGTGTTTCTTGCATCAATTCATTTTAAAATACGAGTGGAGCTTACCTGAAGGTTATGTACCTCAGCACGAAGCTTTCCCGCTTCCTAAGACTAAAGATGGTTTACCTGTTGTGCTGAAAGCACGCACTTAACCACCAAAATAAGCGGATTAGAAAAAAACACAAAATCCGCTGCCCCAGTTCAAGTTTTTGCCAGCGAATGCTGGCTTTTTTTTGACTAATGAATCTCGCTTTTAATCGTTAGATCACCATTGATATAAAAATCAGAATATAATTTTATTATTTTTACATTGACCACAGGAATCTCGATGACAACGGAAACAGAGTCAGCCAGCTACCTTACAGAACCAGACAATAAACACCTTGATCACATTCCTGGGCATTACGGTTCTGTGCCTTATATTGGCAATACCATCGAGCTATTCAATGATCTGTACGGCTTCATCGATAAAAACTACAAGCAATACGGTGAAGTCTCCAAAATCAAGTTAGTAGGGCAGCCTTCGTTATTAGTTGTAGGTGCTGATAATTACCAGCACATTTACCTTGACCCTGAAAAAGCCTTCTCTGCCCAAATGGGTTATGACAGCTCCATCGGTAATTTTTATGAAGGTGCTTTGCTACTTCGTGATTTTAAAGATCATAAAATTCAACGGCGTCTATTTCAGACTGCCTTTAAAAATGACCAGATGCGCGGCTATGTCGATATTATTAATCCACTGTTTCAACAAAGTATCACGACTTGGCAAGAGCAGAAAAATTTCAAGTTCTTTCCTGCCGCAAAGAAGTCGCTACTTGATGTCGGCGCATCTGTTTTTATTGGCGTCAAAGAGTTTGGCTCTGAAATGGAT
The DNA here is from genome assembly GCA_965225765.1 of Pseudomonadales bacterium. Lineage (GTDB taxonomy): Bacteria > Pseudomonadota > Gammaproteobacteria > Pseudomonadales > DT-91 > CAKMZU01. The sequence goes on along the minus strand of CBDDBO010000002.1, from coordinate 2,766,875 downwards.
AAGCTCAACAACGCCTTTTTGGATATTTCAGAGAAAGGGTTGATGTCACTTCTTAGACTCAATATACCCGGTTTAAAATTTCATAAAGGCAAGCAGGGTGCAAAATATCTTGAGAACTATTTTAGGCGTATTATTCCTATAAGACGTGCTGGCGATGGCAAGGACATGCTGACGTATCTCTGCAAAGAAAAACTGCAAACCGGTGAGTACTACCTTGACAGCGATATTATTCCACAGGCAAGTTTTTTACTGTTTGCGGCGCACGATACAACTGCCTCTACACTGAATACCTTGATGCTTAAATTGGCTGAAATGCCGGATTGGCAGAATAAACTTCGAGAAGAAGCATTAAGCCTTAATAAACCCATGCTTGATTATGATGATTTAGACAAGTTAGAACTATCTGAGCTAGTCTTTAAAGAGGTGCTGAGAATGATACCCCCCACCTCCATGCTGCAAAGGCGCACCATCAAGGAAACTACGTTAGGCGGTTTAACCATCCCGCCTAACACCGTCATCTCTGTGCCACCTGTGTACAATCATTACATGCCTGAGTTTTGGACGAATCCCGAACAATTCGATCCTTATCGCTTTGCGGAAGGGCGCGAAGAACATAAGCGGCACAGCTTTTGTTACATGCCTTTTGGTGGCGGTGCTCACAAATGCATCGGCATGCATTTTGCCAACATGATTGTTAAATGCTTTTTACATCAGTTTTTATTGACGTATGAATGGTCATTGCCGGAAGGCTTTAAACCTCAACACGAAGATTTTCCCTTACCTAAAACGAAAGATGGCCTGCCTATTCTATTAAAGGTAAGAAGATAGCCTACTTTCTGTGCTTTAAGTAATAAAGAACGCCCCCAAAAAGGGCAATAACACCTACAAATAAGGCAACGGATAGGTGCTCATGTGGGTGATCAGCGACATGAGCATTGGCAACACCGGTCACGGCTAACGCTAAAAGAGTTAAGAGAGCTTTCATAGATACCTCTGTGGCTATTATTGTCTTACGTGCTAAATTTTACGCCGCAATGGTATCAGCAATTAATCAAATATGTTAGATGATATACCTAAAAGGGGCTAACCCCCTTTTAGGTATTAGGCATTTTTACTGACAATACCAACAATTACCGGCCCCCAAAGCGTCAAAAAGACATTCGCGACCGCATAACACACAGTGAATGTTACGACAGGCGTGGCGTTTCCAGCTTTATCTAACAGACCTGCAAAGCCTGCATTAGAGCTTCTCCCCCCTACAATACAAGCCATAGCCTCTATAGGGTTTTTAATGCACAAGACAAAATAGTTAAAGAAAAAGCCTACAAGCTGCGGCAATAAAGTAACCACCACCCCTAAGAAAAACAGGGTTAGACCATATTCTTTCATGCTTGATACTGCCTGAGGCCCGGCATTAATACCGACTACCGCAACAAAAACCGCCAAGCCAAAGTCCCTCAAAAAGGTCGATGCACCAACAGGCAGAGAGGCAAAGCGCGGCTGCCGGCTCTTAAGCCAGCCGAAAAAGAGACCGGACAGCAAACAACCCACACCCGAACCTATGACCACAGGCACACCAAATACACTAAAGTGAATAAGGCCTAACAACATACCAATGGCCATACCTAACCCAAAAAACACAAAGTCGGTAATGGGGGCGGATGTTACATGGTGACCCACCATTTTTTGAATACGGTTGAGATCAGGTGTAGTGCCTGTAAACTGGATCAAATCGCCACACTGTAATTCAAGTTCAGGCACAGTCATGAGATCGCGCCCCATGCGCGACACCTTCGAGATAAAAATACCATGCCTTGTCTCAAGGTCGATTTTTTGCAATGAACCCAAGGTCGCACCGTGATAATGTTTATTCGTTAAAATAATATCGCGGTGCTCTTCCACGAGCTGAAAGCCTTTAGGTGATGCCACTTCTCGCACCAACCAATTAGGCACCTCTTCAAAGACCTTAACCAAACCTGTTACCGCCACGGTATCGCCTTCCTTCAAGATGATCGAGGACTTCATATCCAAGGTTTCACCGTTTCTAATCACAGCTCCAATAGCCAATCCCGTCACAGATTCTGCCACTTGCCAAGGTGTCATGCCTGCCGCTTTACAGCCTGCCTCGACCACATAAAATCGTGTATCAACACGCTTTACCACATCAAACTGTCCAGGCTCCAGTATCACCTTACCGCCTGACATTTTGTTTGCCAGATCAAGCGCCTCTTTACGCAAGTCCCAACGCATAATGGTCGGGAAGAACCAAGTCACCATCAAAATAGGCCCGATCGTGCCGAATATATAACAGATGGCATAACCGACAGCGACATTGGTCTGCATCAACTTAATAGATTCTGCTGAGGCGTCAGTTAGATGTTGAATAGATGACCCTGCTGTTCCGATAATCGCAGATTGAGTTAGGCCACCGGCTGCAAGCCCTGCCGCCGTTCCCCTGTCAAGATCATACAAATACGCACAACCTAACACGGTCAATAGGCCAAAGAGCGGCATCATAAAAGCTGCAACCAATTGGTTGAGCGATTTCAGATTAAGGGATGAGAAGAATTGTGGGCCACCTTGATAGCCCACACAATAAATAAAGAGCGCAAAGAAAATACCTTTAATCTCAGGGTCAAGCGGGACATTAAACTGACCGATGATGACACCAATCAACAAAGAGCCAGAAATACCCCCTAACGTAAAACGGCCAACGGTAAATTTACCAACAAGATAGCCCAAACAAACCGTCGCAAACAGTGCCATTAAAGGCAACTTGGTGAAGAGATCGTGCAACATATCCATTACACATCTCCTTTACCTTGTTGCTGAGTTGACTGCCACTTTTCATAATAATCTGTGAGGAGCTCACTGATCGCCGTACCAATGTTCGGATACGCCTCTTCTGGCAAGTTGGCCAATGACACCCGCACGGTCATGTTAGGTGCTGCAAAACCAGAGCCATCCATCAAGACAATCGAGCGCTCTTTGGCTAAACGCCATACAAAATCGATATGGGCAAAATCATTAACCAAATGCTCTCTAAAGGCTTTACCGTAGCGCTCTTCAGCAATCGCAGGCACATCAATGGTGGTATAATAAAAAGCATTGTAAGCATTGGGGTGTGGCTCATAGCCCAGTGCTTTATAAAGCGAGCGATAGCGCTTTTGGCAGATGTCTTGACAGTGCTGTTTATAAACACCTTGCTTATCAACCAGACAAAATAAAGAGAACAGCACCATTTGCACTTGCTGAGGTGTCGACAGACCTGCCGTATGATTAAGCGCCACTGTTCGGCTATCGGCTACCATACGGTCAATCAGTTTTGATTTAGTAGGCTCAAGAAATACCGCATCATAGCGCTCATGAATTTCTTGCTGCTCAGACTCAGGCAGTGCCTGCAACATATCATCCATCACGTTGTCTTGCGCAATGGCAATCGTCCCCAAACGCCAACCCGTTGCACCAAAGTATTTGGAATAGGAATAAACCAAAATCGTATTACGTGGCGCAACCGCAGCTAACGATTGAAAGCCATTAACAAAAGTGCCATATACATCATCCGTTAGTATGATCAGATCCTTTCTTCGCGTTTCTATAAGCTCACAAATCAAGGCAATAGTCTCAGGATGCATTGCAACGGAGGTGGGATTTGAAGGGTTCACCAAGAAAAACGCTTTTACTGAGGGATCAGCCAGTTTTTCTATTTGCTCAGGGCTGTACTTCCAACCAGTCTCGGCGCTTTGCTCCACAGCCATCTCGACAAATTCAAAATTATTCAGATCTGGGATCTCAAGATAAGGGGTGAAAATCGGCACACCTAAAGCAACTTTATCGCCTTTTTTAAGCAGCTTATTTTCCATCATGGTATGGAAAATATAGGTCATGGCGGCTGTACCGCCTTCTGTTGCAAAAATATCAAATTGCCCTGGGTTTCTGACCTTACCGGCCATTTCCTGGTACAAATACCGTCCAACAAGTATCTCGCTGCATTCAAGCATACGGTCGGGGACAGGATAATGATCCCCTAAAATGCCATCGGACATTTCGGTAATAAATGCCCCTGCATCCAATTCGGCTTCTGTTTGCACATAATCGAGTGATTTTTTCAGTAGTGAAATACCTGGCACATGACTGTTTTCATCCAAAAAAGCCTGAAACCGCTCAACAATACCCTCAGGATCAGGTGTGCCCCCGATACCAGGCCTGAAGATATGGCGTTCAGCTTCCTGCATCGCAAAGCGATTCATTTCAATAAAGGCATACCGAGGTTCAATCGCAACCCAATTGGGATTTCCTCGACCTGCATTGAGCATCATGGCTTCGGAATTATCGCTAGCCATGGCGATGAGTTTATTTTTGACTTCAAAAGGACCAAGACCTAAATACTGTTCCTGCTCTTGACGATCATCGCTCATGGATGTACCTCTTGGGGTTAACTAAGACTTATCGATTAACAACTCACTGATTTTCAACGTAAAAAACTGACAAAAAAGCCGCAGGCAGATTATCCTACTTAGTGAGCAAAAGCGCCAAAAAGTTCCTGCCAGCCCCAACCCAAACGCTGATAACGCTTGCACTTTCGGCAGTTTATTGATTGAATCACGCGTTATTCTCTAGACCCTCGACAATCCATTAAAACACCATCCTTCATGATGCTTTCAACTTCCGAAGAATGCGCCAAAGCACTTAAAGAAGGCCGTGTCATTGCCTACCCTACTGAAGGTGTTTGGGGCCTTGGCTGCGACCCTTTTAATCAAGATGCACTGCAACAGCTGCTTGATCTAAAGCAACGCCCCTCAGAAAAAGGGCTCATATTGCTCGCAGATAGCCCGCAGCAAATCGCTGACTTAACGCCTTTATCAGACCATGAATTACAAACACTTCAAGTCTCATCAACCACGACTTTTTTGATCCCCTTTCATAAAAATACGTTACCGACGCTTGTGACAGGCAGCCATGAACTCGTTGCAGTAAGAATCAGCAATCACCCCGTTGTAAAAGCCCTATGTAAAGCCTTTAATGGCCCTATTACCTCGACCTCAGCCAATCTTACAGGCTCACCTACCGCAGAAACGGCGGAAGAAATCGCGCGGCTTTTCCCTAACCTACGCATTTGCCAAGGCGTACTTGGCTGTGATAAAAAACCCAGTCGTATCATTTCCTTCCTCTCTGGCGATATTTTGAGAGACTAAACAGCAGAGAAATCGCGTGACAGATAAGCCTTCGATAGCACAAGTGAAAACGTACCTGCTGGATTTACAGTCCCGTATTTGTGAGGCACTCGAACAAGTGGATGGCCAGGGTCTTTTCATTAAAGACAGCTGGGAACGAGAAGAAGGCGGAGGAGGCTTAAGCTGCGTGTTAGAAAATGGGCAGCATATTGAAAAAGGCGGGGTTAACTTTTCGCATGTCTTTGGCGACAACTTACCGCCATCTGCCTCTGTCCTGCGCCCAGAACTTGCCGGCCGCTCCTTTCAAGCCTTAGGCGTATCACTGGTCATTCACCCGAAAAACCCCAAAGCGCCCACATCGCATGCTAACGTTCGTTTTTTTATGGCAGAAAAGCCCGGTGAAGAACCTGTCTGGTGGTTTGGCGGTGGCTATGATCTGACGCCCTATTTCTTAAAAGAAGCGGATGCCACACACTGGCATCAAACGGCTAAGAAAGCCTGCGACCCTTTTGGCGATGCTGTTTACCCTACCCTCAAAAAAACCTGCGATGATTACTTTTATCTAAAGCATCGAGATGAAGCACGCGGTATAGGCGGCCTATTTTTCGATGACTGGCAGCAAGGTGGTTTTGAGACAGCCTTCGCCTTTATGCAGTCGGTAGGTGATAGCTATTTACCTGCCTATTTACCTATTTTAGAAAAACGCTTAGACGAGTCTTTCACCGAGAATGATCGTGACTACCAGCTTTATAGGCGCGGGCGCTATGTCGAATTTAATCTGGTGTTTGATCGTGGAACACTTTTTGGCTTGCAATCAGGCGGTCGCACTGAATCGATATTGATGTCGCTACCACCGCTTGTCAAGTGGGGCTATAACCGTCAGGTTGAGCCACATTCAGAAGAAGCCAAATTGCTCGACGTATTAAAAACGCCAAGAGAATGGTTATGACCGACAAATATGCCGTCGTAGGCAACCCTGTAAAGCACAGCAAATCGCCCCAGTTACAACAACTCTTTGCAGACGATACCGGTGAAGACATAAGCTACGGCAAGATTCGCATTGAAGAAGGTGATTTTGAAGCCGAGATACGCAAGCTACAAGCACAAGGCTATAAAGGCCTAAACGTTACCCTGCCTTTTAAAGTCGACGCCTTTCACTTAGCTGATGCACTGAGCCAACGTGCCCAGCTTGCAGGCGCAGTCAACACGCTTATTTTTCATACAGATGGCCGCATTGAGGGCGACAATACCGATGGTATTGGCTTGGTTAATGACATTAAACAGACCTTATCGCTAGACATTAAAGACAAGTCCATTCTCATCATAGGTGCAGGTGGCGCGGTGAGAGGTGTAGTAGGCCCGCTCCTCGACCAAAAGCCAAAGTCTTTGACCGTTTACAACCGCACCCAATCAAAAGCTGAAGCCTTAGTGGAGCTTTTTGATTCGAATACTTTATCGGTCTCACCTACGCTTACAGGAAAATACGACCTGATTATTAACGGCACTTCTGCGGCTGCCACAGGCCAATCCCTCGACTTTTCGACGCTCACCATCTCGCCGAAAACTGCCTGCTATGACATGATGTACAGTCAAGCATTAACGCCATTCCTGTCATTTGCAAAAGATCAAGGGGCTACGCAGCTGGCCGATGGTCTAGGCATGTTAATCAGGCAGGGCGCTGAAAGCTTCAGGATTTGGCGAGGTAAACAACCAGATACCTCACCAGCCTTTAAAGCGCTAAGGACATAAATATGGCCGATGAGCTCTTCATCTAACGCCATTGTAGAAACCGCATGCTCGAACGCAATCCTCAGAAAGGCTCCTAGTCTTTGATTTAACGGCAGGTTACGCGCCGCCAACCTGCCCTACACATTCACCTAATCTTCGGCTAAGTACTGATCTTTCAGTTTTTTATAGTTATTGGCAGAATAAGTGAAGAATGCTTTTTCTTTATCCGTGAGTGGCCTTACTTGCTTTGCGGGTGAACCCAAGTATAAATAGCCTGACGCCAAGCGTTTTCCAGGCGATACCAGAGAACCCGCGCCCACGACCACATCATCTTCTACCACAGCACCGTCCATCACGGTTGTCCCCATGCCAATCAACACTCGACTGCCAATCGTACAACCGTGCAACGTCACATGATGTGCAATGGTACAGTCGTCACCGACCACTAAAGGAAACCCCGTTTCATTGAACTCACCTGCATGCGTCACATGGCATAAGGTTATATCTTGAATACTGGTTCTTTCGCCAATACGTATACTGTGCATATCACCTCGTAGCACACAGCCAGGCCATACAGAACTGTCAGCGCCGATGTCTACGTCACCAATAATCACCGCAGAACGATCAATAAAAACTCCCTCTCCCAATTTGGGCACGCTATCGCCAAATGAGCGCACATTCGAAGCATTATCAGTATGTCGCATGAACAACCCCTTCTATCTTTTCAAGATCATTCGAATTATGCGGCAAGCTCACTAAAACAACCAGTGATTCTTCTTATCAAGCCAGGCACAGTCGAGCACAAGCCAAGTTTGATTTGCCATCAGTTTTCCCTATTATTGAATCTACTATTTTTCAATCGTTTCACTTATTCAGCTTGTCAGTGAGCTCAAAATGTCCGACTTACCTCAATTCAGCCGTGTTAACCCCAGCAAGATTGAACAGCAGCTTGACCAGCTCTTAAGCGAAGGCCAACAGGCTATTTCAGCTCTTAAAAAAACAAAGACTTATACTTGGGAGTCTGTGGCTTATCCTCTTCAAGTCTCGCTGAAAAAACTTTCTGAGTTTTTTTCACCCATTAGTCATTTAAACGCAGTAAAAAACACGCCCGAGTTACGCAAAGCCTATGAAGCCTGCCTGCCTAAGTTGTCAGCTTTTTATACAGAGCTTGGACAAGATGCAGGCTTATTTAAAGCCTTTGAGTCACTTGAAAGCACAGCGCTTTCGCCAAGACAAAAACGTTGGGTAGCCCTACAATTACAAGACCTTAAACTCTCTGGCGTTGACTTACCCGCCGACAAACAAGCAGCATTTAAAGCCCACCAAATGAGGCTAAGCAAACTCGGTCAGCAATTCAATAACCATGTGTTAGATGCAACCAATCACTATTCACTTCACATTGAAAACAAAAATGAACTTGAAGGTATTCCTGAGGCTAATTTACAGCTTTTTAAGCAAAAGGCAGAAGCGCTTAAAAAGCCTGGCTACTGTTTAACCATCGATCAACCGAGCGTGCATGCTGTACTCACCTATGCAGATAACAGAGCACTTCGTAAAACCCTTTATTTGGCAGCTAACACGAAAGCCTCTGATCAAAGTGATGAAGAACCCTCCTTTGATAACGCACCTATTATTGAAGAGATTCTCAAACTCAAATTGGCATCCGCAAAACTGCTTGGCTTTAACACTTATGCAGAACAATCACTGGCACCCAAAATGGCCGAATCGCCAGAAGCGGTACTCACCTTTTTACATAAACTAGCGACGCAGGCCAAACCCTTCGGTGAAAAAGAAGTCATGACACTCAAAGCCTTTGCCAAAAAATCCCTTGGCATTGATGACTTGTCTGCCTGGGACTTCAGCTATGTCAGCGAAAAATACCGTGAAAAACACTATGCACTATCAGAAGAAACTCTGCGTCAGTATTTCCCCGCCGACAGAGTATTGGAGGGGCTTTTCACCCTTGTAAATCGTTTATTTGGCGTCACGTTTAAAGAGCAGACTGCGTTCGACACCTACCATGAAGACGTTCGGCTATTTGAGCTACTTAAAGAGGGTAACACAATAGCTTTTTGTTACTTGGATCTCTATGCCAGAGAAGGCAAAAAGCCGGGGGCTTGGATGAGTGATGCGAAAGGTCGCTTTCAATATCAAGACGGTAACGTCCAACTACCCATTGCATTTTTAACCATGAATTTCAGGCAGGCAAGTGGTGATCAGCCTGCGTTATTGTCTCACTCTGAAGTCACGACTTTATTTCATGAATTTGGCCATGGCCTTCATCACATGCTGACGCAAGTGGCTATTGTCGGCATCGCAGGGATTGATGGGGTTGAATGGGATGCCGTGGAGCTGCCCAGCCAATTACTGGAAAACTGGTGCTATGAACCCGAGGTGCTGGCCATGATCTCAGCCCATGTAGACACAGGTGAGCCGCTCCCCCAATCATTACTCGACGCTTTATTAAAAGCCAAACTGTTTAATCAGGGCTATGCCATGCTCAGGCAACTGGAATTTGCTTTATTTGATCTTAACGTACACAGCCTTGACCCTGCCCCCGATGCTAATGCTGTTCAAGCATTACTTGAAGCGGTTAGAGAAGAGGTCTCTGTATTAATACCGCCTGCTCAAATTCGTTTTCAAAATAGCTTTTCGCATATTTTTGCAGGCGGTTATGCAGCAGGTTATTTCAGCTATAAATGGGCAGAGGTGTTATCCAGCGATGTCTTCAGTAAATTCGAAGCACATGGCATTTTTGATGAAGCAACAGCCAAAAGCTTTTATGATGAGATTCTCTCTCAGGGTGCATCAAGGCCCATGAGTGAGGCTTTTTTGGCTTTTATGGGAAGAAAGCCAGACACAGCTGCCTTACTAAAGCATGCGGGACTCGCCCCTTGATCCAGCACGATTAGCTCAACAATAGCTAGTACCCCAATGCACAGCGATTGTCCCGTTCAGCAGCTACAGGTTTTTCTGTGACAAGGCGCAAGTATGCAGTAATACATGCGTCTTTCAAATACTTGCAACAAAGTCACGGGAAAACCTGTAGCTGCCCTTTGGGTGGCATTTAAAATGCCCATAGCTGTGTTGCTTGATCTCACTATAGAATAACTATTATTTTCGATCAGCTGCCTTGCTATGAGCATTTTACTTTGCCACTGAACCCGACAATCGCTGTGCATTGGGGTACTAGTACCTTAATGCACAGCGATTGTCCGGTTTCTGATGGTGGGTTACGTGCAGCTTAGCCACCCTACGATATTTTTTACCTGACAAATGCAGTGAATCAAAGTACTAGGCTCTGTTGACACTATGCTTTCACAGTGGGCTTTTCGCCCTATGAAGGGTGCCTTTTTTGCATTTAGAGGCAGAAAACCTGATACTAGCGTTTTTTCACTTGGGATCATCACCGCAATGAAACGACGCTTTATCGCAGGCGCCACCTGCCCAGAATGCAAGCAGATGGATAAGCTCGTGATGTTTGAAGATGAAGAAAAGCGCCGCTTCCGGGAATGTGTAGCCTGCGGCTTCAAAGAAGAACTGATTGAAGAAAACCTACAAAAGGAAATCCCAACGCGTGTAAATCAACCTAAGCTGGGAGAGAAGCCTTTAGCACATGAAGATGAAGTTCAGGTCGTTAATTTGATTGATCCCAACGCTCATTGACCCTACTTGCCTCTAGGGTTTTGGCTATTCTTTTTCAGAGGCTAACAGACCCTTTTCAAACTCATCCGTTACTGACAAATCAAACTTGCTTAAAAGCAGACTCAGCTTATTCAACAACAGCATTCAAGCGGTCGCCATCATTGTCCTGAACTTTCTTCCTCGTGCTTATATTTTCTTTCGCACATTCTTTACCGCACCTACAACAGCTAAAACACAAAAAAGTGGCTAGCACACAGGCCATGCAGCCTAACGACAACTTTCCAGGCGCTATATAACCATACGCTGTGGATCGGCCACACAGCATAAAAACGACAATTAAAATGGCAAGATACTTATTAACGCTCATTAATATGGCCTAAACGATTCAAAGTGTTAGGAGGGATAACCATCACTCTCTTCAACGACCCGCTAAATTATTCTCAGCTAACACTGTTTTAAACTTTTCAAAATCATCCATCACTTCTCCCAAGTCATTCATCCCCCTGTTAATCCCTTCCACTAAACATTGGCGATCACAAGACTTCTTGTTTATCGCTGGGCAAAGACTCCTCTTTGGGCCTGCAACAGGACGAACGAAAGCAATTAAAATACATAAGGAGCTGTCAAGCCTATTGAGTTCTGTTGCGAGGGTAGCAACCAAAGCTCTCATATTCGACCTCTCCACTCTAAGCATAAACAGGCCAGAACAACGTCATCATGATAAAAAAGCCCATGGCTTTTCTATTCATCAATAGCGAGCAAAAAAGTCACAGGGCCGTCATTGAGTAAAGTCACCTGCATATCCGCCCCAAACTGACCATCTTTCACTTTATCAGGTTGATACGATGATCTGGCATAGTCTAGCGCATACTGATACAAAGGCTCAGCCATTGATGGATGGCCAGCGCGGCTGAATCCTGGCCTTAACCCTTTTTGAGTATCTGCTTGCAATGTGAACTGTGAAACCAATAAAAGTTCACCAGAAATAGCTTTCAGGCTTAGGTTCATTTTTCCTTCAGTATCACTGAACACACGGTATTTTAAAAGCTTGTCGATCATTTTGCGTGCCGTTTCTTCGGTATCGGTTTGTGCGATACCTAACAGCACCATAAGGCCTTGGTTGATTTGGCTATGACAATTTCCATTAATGGTGACACTGGCATGTTGAACACGTTGAAGGACGGCTTTCATCTAAAAACACCTGTAAGGCGGGACAGCGAAGCGTCTCCTGCCTCATAAACTGAAACCAAAAAAAAGCAGGCTTTAGCCTGCTTTTGATTATTGCCTTGACGCACGTTTACGTTCGTTTTCTTTTAACAGTTTTTTGCGCAAACGAATGTTTTGAGGGGTTACCTCAACCAGTTCATCGTCCTCGATAAACTCAAGTGCTTGCTCTAGCGTATGACGAATAGGCGGCGTCAACGTCAGTGCTTCATCCGTACCTGATGCACGCACGTTGGTCAACTGTTTACCTTTTGTTGGGTTCACGCATAAATCATTATCGCGGGAATGCAAACCGATAATTTGCCCCTCGTAAACTTCTTCACCGTGACCTAAAAACAAACGGCCTCTGTCTTGCAGGTTAAACAAGCCAAACGATAAGGTTTTACCTTGCACCATAGACACTAAAACACCATTAATGCGGGATACGACTTCGCCCGAGGCTATGTCACCCCAATGGTCAAACACAGAGGTCAAAATACCTGAACCTGAAGTCAAGGTTAAGAACTGTCCTCTAAACCCAATCAAACCACGCGAGGGAATAGTAAATTCCATTTTGATACGCCCCTTCCCGTCAGGCTCCATGTTCGTCATCAACGCTTTACGAAGGCCAAGCTCTTCCATCACTTTGCCTTGATGCTCTTCTTCGATATCAACGGTGACCTGCTCGTAAGGCTCTTGCAATACGCCATCGATCTCTTTCTGAACAACTTCCGGTCTTGAAACCCCTAATTCGAATCCCTCTCGGCGCATGCTTTCAATCAGTACCGATAAATGTAATTCACCGCGACCTGAGACGATAAATTTATCCGCACTATCACCCTGTTCCACTCGAAGTGCCACATTATGAATCAACTCTTGATCAAGTCGCTCTTTGATATTACGTGAGGTGACAAGCTTACCCTCTTGGCCTGCAAAGGGTGAATTATTCACCATAAAAGTCATGCTCACTGTTGGCTCATCAACAGACAAGGCTGGCAGTTTTTCTACATGCTCGGGGTCACACAAAGTATCTGAAATGTTCAAAGGATCTAAACCTGTGATACAAACGATATCACCTGCTGTCGCTTCTTCTGTTTCAATCCGCTCAAGGCCAAGGTGTGTCATCACCTGCTGGACTTTGCCTTTTCGTGTATTGCCGTCGTTATCGACGATGGTCACTTGTTGATTAGGCTTCAGCTTACCGCGCTTTATGCGGCCCAACCCGATAACCCCCACATAGCTGTTGTAATCAAGCGCTGAAATCTGCATTTGGAAAGGCGCATCGACATCCACATCGGGGGCTGGCACCTTATCGACAATCATGTCAAACAAAGGCGTCATGTCTTCGGCCATGTTGTCAGGGTCATCCCCTGCAACACCGTTAATGGCTGAAGCGTAAATAACAGGGAAGTCTAACTGTTCTTCAGTCGCACCTAAGCGGTCAAACAAATCAAAGACCTGGTCAAGCACCCAATCAGGCCGCGCGCCTGGTCGGTCAACCTTGTTAATCACCACAATAGGACGAAGGCCCTGCTCAAAAGCTTTTTGGGTGACAAAGCGCGTCTGCGGCATTGGGCCATCTTGTGCATCGACCAGTAGGCACACACAATCCACCATCGACATGACACGCTCTACCTCACCACCAAAGTCGGCGTGTCCTGGGGTGTCGACGATATTAATTGCATAATCCTGCCACTTAATCGCTGTATTTTTAGCAAGAATCGTAATGCCACGCTCTTTCTCTTGGTCATTCGAATCCATAATACGCTCGGTGCCTTGATCTTTACGATCCAAAGTACCTGATTGCGACAGGAGTTGATCAACCAGGGTCGTTTTGCCGTGGTCAACGTGCGCGATGATGGCTATGTTACGCCTTTTTTCTATCACTGAATATGTCCTAATACTTAAGCTTCTGTGCTAACGCCGAAGCGACTTGTTTAAAAAATGGGCGCTATTGTAACTGACTGCCTTGCAATTAAAAGCCTCCACGTTCTTTTATTCTGGCATCTGACCGCGTTTTTCGCGAAGACGATGGTTATTTGCTCAAAATGCGACATGCAGGGGGCTAAAAGATCACATATAATGCGACCTTTTTAGCAGTTTGGAAGTAATGGTATGGTGTCAAAAATTCACCACCACTGGCACAGTCGCTGGCTATTTATTATGGCCGCCACAGGCTCTGCTGTAGGTCTGGGCAATATATGGAAATTCCCCTACGTCGCTGGCGAAAGCGGTGGTGCAGCTTTTGTGCTGGTGTATTTAGCCTGCATCTTTATTGTTGGCATTCCCATTCTAATGGCTGAAACGCTTATCGGCCGCCACGGCGACAGCAACCCCATGAGCGCCATGATTAAAACATCCAGAGATTCAGACAAAAGTAAATTGTGGGCCATTATTGCCTTAATGGGCATTACCGCAGGCCTCATGGTCATGTCATTTTACAGCGTGGTCGCAGGCTGGGTACTCGACTATATCGCAGCCTTCGCTCAAGGCACCTTTGTCGGCACTGACGCAGCTTTTGCTGACAACTACCTTGAAACTATTTTGATGGCTGATAAGGAAAAACAACTTATTTGGCATACTGTGTTTACCCTGATGACAGTGGGTGTTCTTGCCTTTGGCGTCAATAAAGGACTCGGCAATGCCATCAAAGTCTTAATGCCCATGCTCTTTATTTTGCTCGCCCTTTGTCTCGGGTACAGCATTCAGGCAGGCAATTTTATGCAGGGTTTCCATTTTATGTTTGACCCTGATTTTTCCAAACTGACCCCTGACATTGTTTTAATGGCCATGGGACAAGCCTTTTTCTCTTTGAGTCTAGGCATGGGCTCCATTATGACCTATGGCTCTTATATGGATAAACAATCCTCGATTGCGAGCACTGCCTTTATTATTGCAGCCCTTGATACACTCGTAGCCTTAATGGCTGGCCTTGTAATCTTTCCACTGGTTTTTGCACACGGCCTTGAGGCGTCAGAGGGCCCGGGCCTTATGTTTTTAAGCCTGCCTTTAGCCTTTGGTAATATGCCGGGCGGCCTTTATTTTGGCACGGCCTTTTTTGTCCTCATTGCCGTTGCGGCTTGGAGCTCGTCTATTTCCTTAATTGAGCCTGCCATTGCCTGGATCAGTGAAAAAACCCCAATGAATCGCACATTCGGCTCTATCACCATTGGCCTAGTCGTTTGGGCAGGTGGCTTAAGCTGTATCTATGTTGAAGGCATATTTGACCTGTTCGACAACATCACCAGCAACTATATACTTCCCATTGGCGGCTTGTTAATTGCCATTTTTGTTGGCTGGGTCATGAAGCGTAAAATCGCTAAGACTCAACTGGCAAGCCTTAGCTACGGCCAGTTCAATCTTTGGTACGGGACACTTCGTGTGATCTGCCCCTTGGGCGTATTGGCTATTTTGGTTTATGGGTTAATGAATTAATCCGTAAGACACCATCAATGGCCTCTAAATTGAGGCCTATTGCCTGCTTTTTCTGTTTTATACCTTTTGTATCACTTTACAAAAAGCAGCAATATAAAAATGGATTGCTTCAATACGGCTCCCACTCTTATTGCTCGAATTAAGCAAAGATGAAGATTGGCAAAATGTTATATGGCCATTGTCATAGTGTTTAGCTATATCAAATATCTTAACCTCTTCCCCCCTTTTAAGAAGATAAACACCCTCTTCTTTAAATCGATAGCCTTTATTCTGGTGTGCATCTAGATCTGATAGTGTGTTCAACTTTCGATCACTAAGCCCTACGTACTGGAGCATTTTTGGCTATTTCTCTTCCTTACCATCAGCTCCATCCGTTCCGGCCTTTTCACTCTGTTTGTTTCTTTCACATGCTAGTTTTTCATCCTGATACTTAAAAACATTTGCGCTTTTATATTTGCTGTCAGTATCAGAAGGGCTTTTCGCTCCTTCACCCTTTGCATAAGTAGATTCTGAAAACATCATCAACGCAACTGAAAAAGTGCCTAACAAGCAGGCTAAAACCAATTTTATCGACATAAAGTGTTTTAGGAGCTTCTTTAAAAGTGGTAAGTACATTTTTTCATCTCACTTGTAGTCTATCTCGGCATTAGTCTCTAAGAAAACAAGAAAGTTTATTCCTAACTACCCGCCTTCACTCGCTGCCCCTAAGTGACTTCTCTATATTTTCATAATCGCTCTACACTGACATGTTAGAAACGTGTTTGGCGCCTACTTAAAAAGTAAGTCAGTTGCCGAGTTTTCCTCATTTACAGCAAATGAGCAGGTACGGCCGTCAACGTCCACCTCTCACTCATCATTCTATGCAGAAGCCTAACAGCTAGTGCCCGTAATGTATTATGTTTATTGGCTCGTCCTCTAGACCATATAACAACATGGTTCGATCCTTTCCAGTCATCCCCTTCCTTCCCATAAGGGAATATTTTCTTATCTTTATGTGTGATAACACCCCGATAAAATTTAAAATCATACTCATCACTAAGCACGTCACATAACCTTTGGTCTTGTCTGTTTTTCTCTAATTCGAGCAATCGTTCTGCCCCTTTCCATTTATTTTGAATGTTATCAATGTCGTTAGTCCGAGTTTTAGAAGCCACTTGAATTTTTTGCTTATCTTGCCAGTTCTTATCAAGCTGTTCGAAACAAGGCCCCTTGTCTACACCTGCGGTAGTGTTGTTTAGCCAGCACAAACAGGCCACTACCCCTAGAGGGATTCCATACACTATAACTTTCGCTGACATCATTTATCTCTCATGTAATTTACTTAAAGTGTATAGGCGCTATTCGCAACCAAAAGTTTATAATTTACTTAAGTATATTTCTTTTGTTAACTATACTTTTGGCTATATAGAGCTAGGCCGACATTTGTGGATACTGACATTTTTCAGACAATCGCTGCACATAACTGCATTTCACTCAGTCATGCCGATGCGCTGTTTGGTTCTCGCTCGCAGGGAGACTCCTTACCTATTTTAGTGATTGATCACCCGCTTTTTGATGCCAAAATAGCCTTACAAGGTGCACAACTTTTAACTTTTGCCCCCAAAGGTGAAGCACCCTGGCTTTGGTTAAGTCCACTGGCAAGATTCGAAAAAGATAACGCCATAAGAGGCGGCATTCCACTCTGCTTCCCCTGGTTTGGCCCCAACCAAAAAAGCCCCAGCTTACCCAAACATGGCTTTGCCCGAATCACAACCTGGACACTTGAGCATATTCGCTCCTACAGCGATGCATTAGCGCTCACCTTCAGCATGGAACACACAGGCAAGACTGATGGCTTTTTACACCCCTTTGCTGCCCAACTAACGCTTACTTTATCTAACGCTATCGATATAGATTTATCCTTTACCCACTTAGGCAGCCAACCTGCAAGTTACAGTTTTGCCTTTCATAGTTATTTTAATGTTGATGATATTCATACAACCAAGGTAAGCGGATTAGACAATTTATCGTTTTTTGATTCCACCCATAACAAGGCCATCAAAGGCCAGAAAGGTGACATTAGATTTTCAGGGGAGCTTGATCGAATTTATACAGCTACCACAGGAAGACAAACGATCAGCAACGACAAAATACGCTACCAACTCACAGCACAAAACGCCCCTAGCTGCATTGTCTGGAACCCAGGAAAAGCCTTGTCTAACAACATGCATGAAGTCAAACAACATTACCAAAAATTTGTCTGCGTCGAACCAGGCGCAACTGACACCGACAGCATCTTACTTTCACCTAACGAATCCCATCAAGCTACGCTCAAAATCAGCACTCACTAAAGCCATTTTTTTAACTAATTTCGTTTAATTATGTGAACTTAGGCTTTTTTTATCTGTCTATTTTTTCAAAGTGTCTTAAATGCACGGCTTTTGTGTTAGTTATTTTTCAAGCACCTTAGCCAATAAGTCAGCTATCGCCGCATTAAGACAACAACTACTAAGAACATTGGGGGCTTACTCCAGGAGACTGCTGAGTATGCTTCTTCAACTATTTAACACAGTATTATGGTGGATACTATGAAAAAGCGTATGAGCAGTTTAATCCCTCAAACCGTTGGAGCAGCCACACTACTTGCCGCAGCCTCCTCTCAAGCCTTTTTTGAAGACAGCAGTTTTTATCTGGTGGTGCCGACTGTGGGTTATCACTATACCGATGAAACCGATAATGCGGATGAGTTTGTTAAAGCTCATAAAGAAATCCCTAATCTAAAATTGGAATTTGACGATGCGGCCAAATACGGTATCTCGTTCGGTTTCCAAATGAACGGCAAGTTCGCCGTTGAATTTGCTTATGATTACAGCGAATACGACGCCGTCATCAAAACAAGCGCCAGCCCAGACACGAAGGACAAAGTGACTCAACACTATATCCACTTTGATCATCTCTACTACTTCAGTGATATTTATGAGAATGCTTTCAGCATGTATATCCCAGTGGGTATTGGCTATGCTAAATACGATGTCGATGAAGAATTACCCAAAAAAGGCGACTGGAAGTCCTTCCGCAGCGTTGAAGACACCGTCATCAACTTCGGCCTAGGTGCACAGTACATGTTTGGCGATCACTTCGGCATTCGTGGTGATGTACGAGGCCTTTATGGCTTTAGCCAATCAAACTTTGACGCATACGCCCAAGTCGGTGCCGTCTTCCGCTTTGGTGTGCCAGTCCCTGTTGGCATGGCGGATGACGACGGCATCAAAACCGCTGATATACACTTTAAGTTAAATTCAACACAGGTCGTGAATGCCGACAATCCAGACATTATCGCGTTAGCAGAAGCTGTCAAAAACAACCCTCATGCCAACATCAAAATCTTTGCGTACTCAGACAAGTCGGGCAATACAAACTACAACATGAAGTTGTCACAACGCCGTGCTGATGCCCTTAAAAACGTACTCATGACTAAATATGGCGTAGACGAATCTCGCATCTATACCAAAGCCTTTGGTGACGAAGGGGGTACCAGCCGTTCTCGTCATGCTGTCGCAGTTGTTGAGTATTAATTTCCCTGAGTACTTGCTGCCTTAGGGCAGCTAAAGATTCTTTCAACATGAGCAAATGATGACTATGAAAAAATCCATGAAATCCCTTTTACCTCAAGCTGTGGGCGCAGCAGCGTTGCTAACAAGCGCAGTCACGACTCAGGCCTTCTTTGAAGACAGCAGCTTCTATTTAGTTGTGCCGACGGTTGGTTATCACTATACCGATGAGTTAGACCACTACGACAAAGAGAAAAAAACTGGCCATAAGTTCGACTTTGATGATGGTCCCATTTATGGCCTAGGCTTCGGTTTCCAGGCTAACGGTTATACCGCAACGGAATTCGTCTATAACTACAGTAACTTTGATATTACCAGCAAAGATGACATGGGCAACAAACTGCCCACTAAAGAGGCCTCTTACAGTTACTTACACGTAGATGCCTTGTATTACTTCAACAACATCTACGAAAACGACTTCAGCTTTTATATCCCTGTGGGTATTGGCTGGATGAAAAATGACCCTGATGCCAAAGGCACTGACAAAAGCATGTATGACTACAAAGCCATTGAAGACACCGTGCTAAACTTCGGTGTCGGTGCGCAGTACATGTTTAATGACATGTGGGGTGTACGTGGTGATATTCGCGGCCTGTACGGCTTTAGCCAAGAAAACTTTGATGCGATTGCACAGCTTGGCTTAGTCATTCGCTTTGGTGTGCCAGTGGGCATGGGCGGCGATGACAACATTAAAAGTGCTGACATTCGCTTTAAGCTAGATTCAACCGAGATCACTAACCCGAACTCACCTGACATTCAAGCGTTAGCCGCAGCCCTTCGTAATGATCCTGACGCAAATGTTAAAGTCCTAGCCTACTCTGACCGTTCAGGCTCCAGCGATTACAACATGAAGCTCTCTCAGCAACGTGCAGATAAAATTAAAGACATCTTAGTGAACAACTTCGGTGTTGATGAAGCGCGCGTTTACACCAAAGCTATGGGTGACCAAGCAGGCACCAGCCGCAACCGTCACGCGATTGCCATTGTAGAATACTAAGTAGTCCACCCACCTTCGGGTGGGTTTTTTCCTGCCTTTATCTCTCTCTTCCCTCTTAACACCTATCCAACCACTCAACGATTAATCCGAAGAATGCGTTTGTTCTAAGCTTAAAAGCTGTTAAACTTCAGGCCTGCTTGTCGGGGTGCCATGGAGTAAACACAGTGGCTGAGAAAGACCCGTAAGACCTGATCGAGATCATGCTCGCGTAGGCAACAAGTCGTCCCTCCTTACTCTTAAGGAGCCTCTCTTGACGCATCTTGATAAGCTTTTATTTTCAGCGGAGATTCAGGATGCAGCACAAAAAAGACGTACAGGTTGATGCAGACTCACTCAACCCTTTCCCTGCCTCAAAGAAGATTTATGTAGAAGGCTCACACCCGGATATTAAAGTCCCTATGCGCGAGGTTACCTTAACCTCAACACCGCTTGACCCAGATGATTTAACCAAGGTCGAAAAAAACCCACCTGTTCGCATCTATGACACATCAGGCCCCTACACAGACCCTAGTGTCAGTATTGATATCAAAAAAGGCTTAGATGATGTTCGCGGCAACTGGATAAAAGAGCGCGATGATACCGAACAATTAGCCGAAAAATCCTCAACCTATGCTAAAGCCAGGCTCGTTGATATCAGCACAGAGCATTTACGCTTTCATCACAAGGGTACGCCACTTAAAGCCAAGCAAGGCAAAAATGTCACCCAAATGCATTATGCTCGCCAAGGCATCATCACCCCTGAAATGGAATACATCGCTATCCGTGAAAACATGGCGCGCGCAGAGGCAGCCAAGTACCCTGAACTTGCAGGTCAACATGCAGGACAAAGCTTTGGCGCTAGTATTCCTGATCAAATCACACCAGAATTTGTCCGCGATGAAGTCGCAAGAGGCCGTGCGGTTATTCCGGCTAATATTAACCACCCAGAACTTGAGCCTATGATTATAGGCCGTAATTTCCTGGTTAAAATCAACGGCAATATCGGTAATTCAGCCTTGGGCTCATCGATTGAAGAAGAAGTGGAAAAGCTCACCTGGGGCACGCGCTGGGGGGCAGATACCATCATGGACTTATCGACCGGCAAGCATATCCATGAAACGCGCGAATGGATCGTGCGTAATTCACCTGTCCCTATTGGCACTGTACCTATTTATCAAGCATTGGAAAAAGTCGGCGGCATTGCTGAAGACCTTACTTGGGAGATTTTCCGTGACACCTTGATAGAACAGGCCGAGCAAGGTGTGGACTATTTTACCATTCATGCAGGTGTACTGCTTCGGTATGTGCCCCTCACCGCCAAACGTGTAACAGGCATTGTCTCGCGAGGTGGCTCCATCATGGCAAAATGGTGTTTGGCACATCATAAAGAAAATTTCCTCTACACTCACTTTGAAGAAATCTGTGACATTATGAAAGCCTATGATGTCACCTTTTCATTAGGTGACGGGTTACGCCCAGGCTCCATTGCCGATGCTAACGATGAAGCACAATTTGGCGAACTCCGCACCTTGGGTGAACTCACCAAAATCGCCTGGAAGCACGATGTGCAATGTTTTATTGAAGGGCCAGGCCATGTACCGATGCATATGATTAAAGAAAACATGGACGAGCAGCTTGAGCATTGTGGCGAAGCGCCTTTTTATACCTTAGGGCCGCTCACGACAGACATTGCGCCAGGCTATGACCACATCACCTCCGGTATAGGCGCTGCGATGATCGGCTGGTACGGCTGCGCCATGCTTTGTTATGTCACTCCAAAAGAACACTTAGGCCTGCCCAACAAAGACGATGTTAAAGAAGGCATCATTACCTACAAAATTGCTGCCCATGCTGCTGACTTGGCCAAAGGTCACCCAGGTGCGCAATTACGGGATAACGCCCTATCTAAGGCGCGCTTTGAGTTCCGCTGGGAAGATCAATTTAACTTGGCTCTTGATCCTGACACTGCACGAAGTTATCACGATGAAACCCTACCAAAAGAGTCCGCAAAAGTGGCGCACTTTTGTTCTATGTGCGGCCCTAAATTCTGCTCGATGAAAATTTCGCAGGATGTGCGGGACTATGCAAAAGCACAAGGCGTAGCGGTATCCGGTGACACCGTTCAAATGATCGACATTGAAGACGAAATGCAGCAAAAATCTGCTGAATTTAAAGCCGCTGGCAGTGAGATTTATTCTTAATGCCAGGCAGTCTCCCCATTGCTATTATCGGTGCAGGCCTTGTAGGCCGACTGCTGGCCTGGCGCTTATTAGAAGCAGGCTGCAAGGTAAGCCTCTATGACCCTGACTTATCAGGTAAAGCCAGTGCGGGACTCGTCGCCGCAGCGATGATTGCCCCTGTATCAGAAGCGTTAGATGGCGATCAGATTCTTTTTGATAAAGGCGTGCAGAGCATCCCTTTGTGGCAAGGCTGGATTAACGAATTAACGACTCGCACTGATATTCACATTCAATCGGGCTTTGAAGGCAGCGACTTTATCGCCCACAGACAAGACAAGGCGCTTTACGATCAACTGATGCGCAAGTTACAAAGGCAACAACTTGGTCACTGTAGAGACAGCAGCTCGTCATTGCATGGGTTTTCGTTCAGCTGCCATGTTGAGCCTGAAGGCTATTTAGATAATCATGCCTTGCTTAACGCTTTACATAGCCGCATTCAAGCATTAAAAGGTGAGTGTTACGCCGAGGCTGTAGAGCCCATTACGTTTGCTGAAGATTATCCAGACCATCGCATAATCGACTGCAGAGGCATTGCAGCACGTAAGGATCAGCCTGCATTACGAGGGGTGAGAGGCGAAATTATTCGCGTGCGTGCGCCTGAGGTAACACTTAAAAAGCCTGTTAGGTTATTGCATCCGCGCTATAAGCTTTACATCGTACCAAGGCCAAACCACGAGTATGTAATAGGGGCTACACAATTAGAAAACAGCTCAGAGCACCCTATCACGGTACGCTCAGCACTTGAGTTGTTATCTGCATTATATAGCGTACACCAAGGATTCAGCGAAGCTGAAATACTCTCCATGGATGCGAAGTGCCGACCTGCGTATGCGGATCACTTACCTAAAATAAGCGTCAATGATCATTACTACAGTATTAATGGCTTGCACAGACATGGCTATCTATTAGGCCCTATAGTGGTTCAGCAAATGTTATCCCTACTAAACTTATCAGCGTCATCACCCTGGCCAGAGATTGTTCAGCCAAGCGAGATTCCGGAGGTCGTCGCATGCTAAGGTTGCACATTAACGGTAAGCCTTATCAATTTGAAGAGCCACCTCTTTTAATGGACGCGCTCACACAATGCGGCTTTGAACCTGACAAGGTCGCTGTGGCCATCAATATGTCATTGATCAAACGGCATCAATTCCAAAGCACACAGTTAAAAGAAGGCGACGAGCTAGAAGTGTTGTCTCCAGTGCAAGGCGGTTAGCAGATTTGAACAAACCACTCACATGCTATGGTGAAGCGTTAGACAGCCGACTGTTTTTAGGCTCAGCACTCTATCCGTCTCTGTCGGTCATGACTGATGCAATGAAAGCCTCTGAAACAGGTGTCATCACCCTAGGGCTTAGGCGCCAATCACCTGAAAAGTCGGGCGGCGATGATTTTTGGCAGGCCATCAAATCGCTAGACAAAAAACTACTGCCCAACACAGCAGGCTGCCACAGTGCAAAAGAAGCCATCATTCTGGCAGAAATGTCACGTGAATTATTAAAGACCGACTGGATAAAGCTTGAGGTGATTGGCGACGACTATACGTTGCAACCTGACCCTTATGAAACGGTAGCCGCTGCGAAGGAATTAATAGACAAAGGCTTCAAGGTTTTCCCCTACTGCACCGATGACTTAGTCTTCTGCCAAAAACTGGTTGATGTAGGCTGCGAGTTATTGATGCCTTGGGGTGCGCCCATTGGTACAGGCAAAGGACTCATGAACCCTTATGCACTAGACACCTTACGTCATCGCTTTGATAAGCTTCCGCTTATCATTGATGCAGGGATAGGTAAGCCCTCACATGCAGCAAAAGCCATGGAGATGGGCTTTGATGCCGTCCTTTTAAATACCGCTGTCGCAGAGGCTGATGATCCCGTCAGGATGGCTAGCGCCTTTAATCTAGCGATACAGGCAGGGCGACTCGCTTATGAAGCGGGCACCATGGGCGAGAAACAAACAGCATCACCCAGCACGCCTGTGATTGGCACGCCCTTCTGGCATCAGGCATAACGCTAGTGAGCACTCAACCTACTGCTTGGGCCATTGCAGGTTCCGACCCAACAGGCGGCGCAGGTATTCAAGGCGACAGTCAGACTTTTTTAGCGCTGGGTGTTACGCCTTGTCATATCATCACAGCGGTGACCGCACAAAACCGTTTTGGCGTTCAGCATGTCGATGTAATGTCTGAACAGATGATCAAGGCGCAATGGCAAAGCCTTGAAGAGGCCCATCCACCTTCTGCGATTAAGGTAGGCATGCTGGCAACTAACACAATCGCTAAGATCATCACAGACAAACTCAAAAGATTTAAAGGCAAAGTGGTCTGTGACCCTGCGTTAAAAGCAACCAGCGGTGGGCAGCTGACTGAAGACACCCTAGACTATCGATCACTCCTACCGCTGATCGACGTTTTTACACCTAATAAAGCAGAATTTACCCAATTATTTACTGAGGATATTAAACGCTTAGGTTTTGAACAAGCTGCCACCTTGGTGTCTGATCGATATGATCTAGCCCTACTGATCACAGGCGGCGATGATCATGAGACTCCATCAGCCACTGATTGGCTCTTTTACCAAGGCAAGCGCTTTAGATTCAGTTCGCCTTGGAGGCAAAGTCACCACACGCACGGCACAGGCTGTGCTTTATCAAGTGCTATTGCTGCTTGCTTTGCGCAAGATTTATCGGTGTTAGATGCCATCACTGTAGCTAAAGCTTATCTTTCACAAGGGTTAAGCAGGCCAACCCTATCTAAGGAAAAACCCGCTAATTTTATTCATACCGGCTGGCCTGAAGCCATGTCGCTTTTACCTACAATAGGTACTATCAGCGCAAAGGCTTTCCCTGATACCCATCCGCTAGGCATTTACCTCTTAGTCGACAGTTTAGACAGTCTGAAACAAGCCATTGAAGCAGGTGCAGACACTGTTCAATTAAGAGTAAAAAACCTATCCATCGACGAGCTTAATGCATTACTGCCAAAAGCTATCGCTTTAGCAGCATCAGCAGGTATCAGACTCTTTATAAACGATCACTGGCAACTTGCCATCAAACACAAAGCTTATGGCGTACACTTAGGGCAGGAAGATCTTGAAACCGCAAACCTTCATGCTATTCAAGAGGCAGGATTAAGACTTGGCCTAAGCACACACAACTGGTTCGAAATTGCGCGTGCGCTCACGCACAAACCGAGCTACATCGCGTTTGGCCCCGTCTTTCCTACGACATCGAAGGCGGTTCAGCATCACACCTTAGACCTGAACACTTTGCGAAAGTGGGTTAAGTTATTGCACAATCGTATCCCTATAACAGCCATTGGCGGCATTGAGATTGAAGCGCTACCCCTGCTGAAAACAATAGGGCTTGACAGCGTTGCCCTGATCAGTGCCTTTCAACAAGCAGACGATAAGCCTGCGTTTATTGAAGCCTGTAAAGCCGCCCTCACATAACAACAATAAGTGGCACAGTTTGAATACGCAAACCTCCTGGCAGCGATTGATCGGCTCGCCTTATGCACTTGGGTTTATCTTAGTCTTAGCCCTTTTACTCCATATGGGCAACACGATAAAAGGCGGCCTTTATGCCGATGATTACATTCACGCAGCCCTTTTTACAGGCTCAGAAGCACTGGAAGACAAAGGACTCCTTAAAGGCTTAGGCGCGACTGAGCCCTTAAGCCTCCTGACGAATCAATTTAATTTTTTTAATCCTGATACCGAAAATTATCAAGCGCTTAAAGACTTCGGCATTTTACCTTGGTGGGTCAGCGAGGATGCCAAGCTACATTTTTTTAGGCCACTTGCAAGCACTACCCATCTTGTTGATTACTGGCTGTACCCTGATAACAGTCATCTTATGCACCTGATGAATCTCCTTTGGTATCTACTGGGGCTTTTGGCTATTTTCCTTTTCATGAAGCAACTGAAGCTGCCTCGCGCCATCAGCCTGTTAGCTTTATTGTTTATCGCCCTTGATGTCAGCTCGTTTCACGTCACAAGCTGGGTCGCCTCACGCAGCATGCTGATTGTGATCGCAACAGGCTTTTTCTGTCTTATCGCTTACCATAAAGGCGTTCAACATAAAGGCTGGTACAT
This sequence comes from Pseudomonadales bacterium, assembly GCA_965225765.1. Classification (GTDB taxonomy): domain Bacteria; phylum Pseudomonadota; class Gammaproteobacteria; order Pseudomonadales; family DT-91; genus CAKMZU01. Next base: position 2,740,793 of record CBDDBO010000002.1, on the reverse strand, counting down.
GCTAAGCCTACTAATGCTTACAGTTAGTCTCTTCACCGCAGAAGGCGGCATAGGTATCTGTCTTTATTTGGGTGCTTATTTCTTTGCTTTAGATGAACGCCCCTGGCTAAAGCGCTCATTAGCATTAGCGCCTTTTGCTTTGTTAGCCATTGGCTGGCGAATAGCCTATGTTAAGGCAGGCTTCGGTGCTGCCGGCCAGGATTTCTATATTGACCCTGGCGCTCTAGGCTTCAGTGCATTCTTAGCGCGCAGTATCGAGCTTTATCCTATTCGTTTATTTGAGCTTTTCTCAGGGATTGATGTAGCCTCAGGCCAGATTGCCTTAAACGTGCAACAGAAATTTGGCATAGCAGGAATGTTAGGCCTGGGATTTCTAACCTGGTTATTGTGGGGCGACCTCAAGAAAGAAAAAACACTGCGCTTTTTCTTTGTTGCAGCAGGCCTGTCGTTAATCCCCTCGCTCACCATTGCCTTACCTGCACGTACACTCCTGTTGCCTCATATTGGCTTTGCCGTGTGTATCTCATGGCTATTGGTTCGAACACTCAAACAGCATCAAGGGATTAAAAAAGGCACTACCTTGATAACAGCAGGCCTTTTAATCGTAATGCACGGTGTCATAGCTTTTGGTTTCAGCGCCTACATGGCACAGTCGACGCTCTTTTCAACCAACATGGATAGAGGGCTATCCTCGTTACCTTTTGATGTTGAAAACAAAGAAGTCATTTTTTTAAATGCGCACAAACCGTTTTGGTTAGTCTTTTTTGCCCATGAACAGGCACGCAAACAACTGCCTTTACCTAACTCTTTCCATATCCTTGCCACGGATTTTTATACGATTGAGGTGGAGCGCATCTCGCAAAATCAGCTCAAGCTCAGCGCTAACCCAGGCTTCCAATACACAAGCCGCCCTTTAACAGAACAAACCTTCCATGGGCATTACAGCTATCTGAGTATGCATTTAATGGGATTGTTAAGGCAGTCGGATGACTCTTGGGAACTGGATAGACAATACAGATTAGGCAGTGCAAAGCTTTCGATTGAAGCACTTACCAACAACACACCTAGCGAGCTACAATTAACCTTTGATACTCAGGCACCCATGGTGTGGGTTGCCTGGGATCAATCGCTACAGCGCTATAAACAAGTCTCCTTACCTGCTATTGGCAGTAAACTAACGCTTCAGGGTTTACTTTGAATTAACAATGTATCCTTGCCCAGTGAAAGAAAAGGATTTCCATCCCTCACAATCGTCACTCCGTGCTTTTCATTGGAGAATGCATAGGTGGTAGCGCCACCATATGGATGCGTCACTTCTTTAAAACCTGGAGCCCTAACTAGTTGGCTTGAATTTTCTCGGTAGGAAGGGTAGAGCTTTTGCTCCCCTACACACAGAACCGTTTGCTGGGCACTATCATCAAACACCAGTTTAATTTTGTTCCTTTTCATAAAATCAGAAAGTGCTTTATCAGCTTTTGCTTTATCAGATTCTGCCTTATCAGCTTTTGCTTTATCAGATTCTGCCTTATCAGCTACGTCAGAACCACTCACAGATCCATTTGCCTGCTTACGTTTAAGGGCATCATCACCATACAAATAATTACCCGCCGACACTAGCACTGACAACCCGCTGTAGCCTATCACTACGCTTGCAAGAGTAAAAATGACCTTACGTTTGTAAAGCTTATACTCTCTTTCTTCAAGCCTCTTTTCTTCAAAGATATCTGCAACAATTGAGGAGGCAACACTGTTTAACGATAGTAACAAAACAAGGGGCAAAGCAACAAAACGAGACATAACCATAATTATCCAAGTCTGAGAATTCAGCATTAGACAGATCTCACGCTAAATAATTCCAATCAAGCTAAGGTGCCTTTATGAAACACAAAAAGAATGTTAGGTGCCTCGCTTACTGCCATATAATCGCAGATGAAGCCTGTCGCTAAATCGGTAGCCTCGTTCAAGGCATAATTCAGCCAAGGCCGACTGCGCGCCTTCTAACGCATATACCGTATCTCCCTTAGGCATCAGAAAGACACGATCAGAGGGTATGCCACAAGCAGCAATCCAAGAATCTATTTCGTTCAAATCCTGCTGAGTAGACACGACAAACTTAAACCAAGCTTTAGGTGATTCAGCAAAAAAACGCAACACATCAGGTTTGTAACGTTTGGATTCATCCACCTGGGCATTAGCCAGTTTAGGTGAGCAAATATAAGCATGAACATGCTGATCAAGCGCCTTAGAAGGCATAATGGTTGCATTGGTTTCCAAATCCAGCTGATAACCGTCGGGGCCAATCTCAGCCATCAAGGCTTCAAGCTTACCTTGCTGAACTAATGGCTCACCGCCTGTCACCACCAGGTATTGACAAGGAAAGGGCTTGATCAAGTCAACCAACGCAGATAGCGACAACTTGGTTTGTTCTTGACGCTTCTTGTACTTTTTAGGCTCATTATGAATGAACGACGTCCCTTCAAAATTCCATGTATAGGGAGTATCACACCAGCTGCAATAAAGATTACAGCCTGACAATCGAATAAAGATACTTGGCCGGCCTACATAAGGGCCTTCACCCTGCAAGGAATAAAAGACCTCGGGACTGCCCTCATCGGTATTAGCAAGTATGATTGAGTGACTTGACACAACGTTAACCGCAAAAGCGCCAGTTTACTACAGAAAAGCGCTCTGCTTTCAACTCATTGATATAGCTCAATATATCTACATTGCGCGAGCTATGTCCATGCAAAACCAATAGAAAATATGCTCGACATATCAGGAACTTCGCTCTTCACCCTGGAAAAATCGCTTTTGTGATCTCATGGTAGATGTGTTCGGTGAAGCAGGAAAACGCACAAGGTCAACGCTTGGCATGGCATCACAAGCAATAAACGTAAGTAACCAAGCCCTATATACGCTTCAGCTTTCAATGTTACTGCTTTAAAAGAAGAACATGTCAAACAAGAGAAATTACCTATTGCAGCACATTGGATTTTAAGCGCAAGCTAACAACAGCGGAACGCTTGTAAGCACCGAAACTGAAACAGAATTCACTAAACAAGCGCGCCGAATGCTTAAAGACAAAAGTCTACAGGCGATTGCTCTTATTTGCCTCAACCCAAAAACGCATTCGCAGAGGCTTGATAGTTATCTTTTGAAAAACGTCACCTCTATTAATTGCTTTCGGCTTGTGTCTTAAGTCAATATTCTCTTTTTGAGAAAGAATCAATTTAATTGATAGCGTTATAAATTATATTTTCCCATGGCCCTTTGGGCGCTAATACCTAGGCTTTCAAATGTGTTTCTTCTCACTATTAGCCTGTAATCCACTGTGCAGCTTTATCACCAATCATCATGCAAGGGATATTGGTATTCCCTCGTACAATTTTTGGCATAATAGACGCATCAGCCACACGAAGCCCTTCAACGCCCTTCACACGCAGCTCGTTATCAACGACAGCCATATCATCGTTACCCATTTTACAGGTGCCGACAGGGTGGTAGTCGGTTTCAATATATTCTCGAATGTACTCAATGATTTGTTCGTCTGTGATGGCATCATCTGCGCCTTTTGCTTCATGGCCTAACACACCTTTCCAACTATCATGATGCATCCATGTCTGCACAAACTTGAAGAGATCAATCAGCACAGCCGTATCACGCTCATCATCTAGGAAATTAAAGTCGATTGTTGGGTTATCGCGCCCATCAGCGCTGCGAATCCCCACATACCCTTGACTGTGAGGCGTAAGCAAGCACGCACGCACGCTCACACCATGATCCTTAGGCAACTCATCAACCATGTTATACATAAGCCCTGGCATAAAATGCAGCTGCGTGTCAGGGGCATCCAAACCGCCTTTGGATCGCCAGAATGCACCCACCTCCAAAGAATTAGTCGCGCCCAGCCCTTTTTTAAAGAAGAAGTAATCAATTGCGACTTTGATCTTTTTCATCAAACTTGTTGCAGTGGCATTTAAGGTAATGGGCTCATTACAGTAATAATTGAATAAAAAGCTAATATGATCTTGCAGGTTATACCCGACGCCTTTTACATCCGCCACCACAGGTATGTTATGTTTAGCTAGCTCTTCGCTATCACCTATGCCTGACACCATAAGCAATTGTGGGCTTTTTAAACTGCCTGCAGAGAGAATTATTTCTTTGTCTGCACGATAAATAACAGATTTGCCTTTTTTCCAGGCTTTGACACCCACTGCTTTTTTGCCTTCAAAGACAAGCTTCTCGACTTCAACGCCTACCTCAATGGTTAGATTATCCAAATGCTGAATAGGCTTTAAAAAAGCCGACCCTGTTCCCATGCGGTTGCCGTCTTTGATGTTGACGTGATAGCGACCTACACCGTCTTGCTGCTTACCATTAAAATCGTCATTTTTCTCAAGCCCCATAGCAAGACCGACGTTAATGAATGCTTCGAATAATGGGTTGTCACCAGTCGATAAGTTAATCGGCAGTTCACCTTTACTGGAGTGGTAAGCATTATCTGTGTTGCACCAGTTTTCAATCGACTTGAAGTTGTTGAGAACATCTTTGTAGCCCCAGCCTTCATTGCCTAGAGCTTCCCACTCATCATAGCAAGCCGCATTACCACGAATGCTTACCATGCCATTGATGTTGCTACTGCCCCCTAACATTTTGCCGCGGTGCTGCATAAGCTCACGGTTGTTTAGGTTTTTTTGCGGCTCCGAATTAAGATACCAGTTTAGCTTTTTGTTTTTGATGACTTCCTGAGTGCCGCCCGGCATATGAATCATTGGGTGTTTATCTTTAGGGCCTGCCTCCAGCAATAAGACGTTAAACCCTTTTTTTGCCAGGCGATTAGTCAATACAGCGCCCGACGAGCCTGCACCTACCACAATATAATCAAATCGAGAAGACATCTTAGATTCCTGCCGGTCTCTAGGCCAGCTAGGATTCAATGTTCAGGCCATTGAGATCAACAAGCGCAAGAGACAGGTTGGTTATTATTGTTATTTCACAAATCAGTCAGCCAATGTAATAGACTCGTTAGATGAATACAATTAACGATTGGTCATTTTGATCAAAAGGCCAGCATTAACAGCCTTCGCTGGCCTAAAGAAAAGAAGGGGATTATTTAACGTTAACTTTGAGAGGGATTAAATAGGGGTCTAAAATACCGTCTGCATCGGTGGCTCTAACCCATAATTGCTTGTCAGCAAATTTATTCTCTAACTTGAACGTTAAGAGGCCTGGCGAAGTTGCATAAAGAGTATACTCGATCGTTTGCAACACCTCGGGCATACCATTCTTCTCATAGATGACGTCAAACGTAAACGGCTTATAGGTTGTAAAATAAGACATCAAATGCAGAGAAACCTTGATGCCTTCTTTATCTTGGCTGAACCTAGCATACGTCTGAAGCGGATTAACAGGCTTAATGAGATTAACAAACTCTACCATTTTCTCATCTTCACCAAAGGGCATTTTCTCCTTCATTTTAAAGGCATAGTAGCCTTTTGCTTCATAAGCTTCGATAAAGTTCTTGGCCATGACAGGCTTGCTGGCCTGAGCAACCACACGACCCAAAGCGCTCTCTACGCCCCAGTTATAACCTAAGTAGCTTAACTGATGCATATAGGTGTCTTGCAACAAGGTGAGCTGCTGAATACGCTTTTTATCCTTGACAAAAAAGCCGACATCGGCGCCTGTAAAATCAAGCGAGGCTTGAGAATAACCTTTTGCCTGGCTCTCTACTAAACGCTTCACCGTTGATTTAAACTGCCCGAGTAAACCTTTATGATCGTCAAAGCTTTCCTCGGTACTCTCCATGATGTTAGTCAGCACATCATTTGAAATGAAACCATCGACAATGTGAGCAAAGGGATTTTCATTTTCACGGTAATAAACTAAAAAACCGCCTTGATAATGAGACTGCTCATAAAAAGGTGCTTTCCATCGATCACTCCAAAGAGAAAAAGCAGCATCAATACGCGCTTTTTCACGCCCCACACCATTCCCAAAATAGTTACCGGCAATCACAGGTGTTTTTGAAAAGTATTGTTCATAAACCGCAAGATCATCCCCATTAATAGCCCGTGCATGAATACCGCCATAGGTCATATTCACGAGGTGAGTGTCATCCGTTTTGATATGCATTTGCTTAAATGGCGATTTTTGTATGCAACTCGACGTTGTACTCGGCACAACGTTTTGATATTGAATCTTGATCGTTGCGGCTTGGGATTGAAAGGGGGTTATCAGCGCAAGGGGCAAACAAAGCCCCATTAAAGATGACATCTTCATAAGCTACCTCAATGATTTCACAATGCTTTTTAGACTGGCAGTCATCATCAAAGTTCTTGACTGGCAATGACGGAGCTTACCGCTTGGTAAGGCTACTGACTTTTAGTAGTAGTTGACAGGATAAGTGCCTTTTTTTTCGCTAAAGGCAGGCGCTTAATTCGGCTTTCCTCTTTAGACGCATACGAGCGGGATAGGTAAGACTGTCTATAGACGACAGCATCAGGTGGGTCGAGGCGAAAAAACTTAGCACCTCGGCTACCGCCTTTTTCACCCTTATGCTCGCTAAAGCGCCTTTCAATATCGGTCGTGATACCCGTATAAAAGCGTCCTCCTTGAGTTTGAATGATATACACCCACCAAAGCCTTTGTTTTGCGTCATCCATTCGTTAATATCGCTTTTTTATTGGGTGGAAACTTCATATGAAATCGTTCGTTTTAGTCTGCATACTTTTTACTCTTTCAGCCTGCACAGCTTACACTCATATGAATCGAATCTCTTACAAAGACCCTGCATTTAACGCAGGCGGAAGTGTTTATGTGGTTTCGACCAACAAAGCAACCAACAACTCATTAGAGTTTAAACATTTTAAACCTTATATTGAAAATGCCCTACAAGCGAAAGGCTTTACACCTGTCCAATCGATGAAGTCTGCGAAGTATATCGCCGTCATTAACTACGGTATCGATAATGGCCGAACGAAGGTCGTTTCAACGCCTGTCTATGGCTATGATGCCTTTAATCGCTATTCAGTCATCATACCTGGCTACCCTACCCCTGGCTATGCCATAGCAGGTATTAACACCGTTGAGTACGAAGAATTTACTCATGTGTTGTCCATGGAAATACTTCAAGCAAAATCAGCTAAGAGCACTGAAAGAAAAGAAGTCTACGCTTCCAAAGTCATTAGCAAAAACCTTTGCCCTTATATTGGTCCCGTTTTTCCTGACCTGGTGCAAGGCCTTTTTGAAAACTTCCCAGCGAGAAACGGCGAAACCAAAGAGGTCAAAGTCAAAACCAGCAAGGACTGCCAACAATGACTTAGGTTGTTTCAATCGTTTGCCGATAATAAACAGCCAACACGCCAGCAAAGCCTATCATTAAACAGGTAAGAGGCTGGATTTTGAAATAGGTGCCACCGGTTAAGCCGTGTAGCGTTAACACACAGACAATCGCTGCAGACATAAGTAGGTCTAGGGATGGCTGCTGCCTTGTCTGATAAAGCTGCTTGATCAAAAACCACGCGAGTCCTAGCAACATAGAAATCATGAGCACTGCACCTATCACCCCCCACTCAACTAAGAACTGCACGATAAAATTATGCGGTTGATCATCATAAACACGTTCAGGGATAAAAAAATAGCCATAAGGCCCTAACCCAAACCAAGGCTCCTCAAGCATCGCATGGATGGATAACTGCCACATATGCGCACGGCCTGTAGTGAGCTGATTTAACTTGCCCTGGCTGATTACGGACGTAGACTGCTCGGCGACTTTAGGTGCCTCGGTCACTGTTGCGGCTACTGACTGTACCTGCTCAGCTGCTCGGCCTAAACCATTCCATTCATACAGGCTAAACGCATCGGCCAGCTTGAACGCCAATCCAACTAAGGCCATTAGGACAACTATTCTCACACACTTAATCAGCCAAGTTGCTTGCTGACACAAACTGAAGGCCACAAGAAACAATAAGGTCACAGCCACAGAAGCCATCGCCATGCGACCACCTGTCCAAATCACAAAGGCTGTTGCGACTGCAAAAAGACTCGCCCAGCCCAAATCTTTTATATCAATCTTTCGCGTCATCAATAACAGCGCAGCGGCACTCACGCTCAACACGCACGCTAAATTGCCATGATCACGAATATGTGGGCCAAACAAAGGCGCTTGAAACCAGTCATCGGCAGGGACTGAATAATGCATGAGTACAAAGCCTTGCAAGCCTAACAGGATAACAAAGCCAACTGACAAGGCCAGCAACAAGTGGATAGGTCTAACCGCACCCAACGCTATTAACTTAGCCAGAAATAAACATAAGCCTAATACAGACAAGTCATAAAGATGTCGTAGCGTACTGGTTAGATATTGCTCGAAGGATATTTCCGGTTTGAGAAGCACCCACAGCCACGAAAGTGTTGCACTGACAATCCAACCGCTCAGCAGCCAAAAAAGAAGGGGGTTATTGGTTTTAAGGGTCAATAAGAAGCTAGGGGAAGCTTTCATTGTCCAGCAAGCTGTCACGACAAAACACAAATGGAAAAGTAAAAATAGCGCAGAATAAGCAATGCCTGACACATAAAACGGCAAACCGGCGACAAAGGCTAATAATGCGGCATTCAAGGCAGGAAACAATTGTTTTCCCGTTTGCCTTTCCTTATCTACACCGCAACGCTTCATTCCTTAACCCTTTTAGCTAGCCCATTTTTCTCATATACCAGCACCCAACTGTCTTGATGCCCTTTGTAGAACCAGTGAAAGGGCGAGGGAATACGCCAGCCCCACTTTATATTCAAGCCTGTATATTGATAATTTTCCGCAAACCTTGGGTCTTTAAACAATGCGGACTCTCCCTCCCAATAGCCTGTGTGATAAATCTCTCCATCAGTCCCGGGCTTTACTCGCGCATTCAGTACAATTAAATCCGGTTTCTTTTCAAACACATAATTCACATCATATTTCTTATGCAGCCCCCCGTCCGCCATAGCAATGGTTTTGTTATTGAGGCCTACCATGTCAATAAAATCAGCCTCTTTTAAGGCAAAGGGAATAATGCCTGCATGATTGACGGCAATCAGTTTATCCTTAACAACATAACGCGCCTCCATCGCTTCAGCTAGCGCTATTGATTGTGGCACCATCTCACCTTCTTGATAGTGAGCTACAGGCAATTTTCTTCCTTGAAACGCCTGGATAGCGTCCGATACAGGCACGACCTGAAAAAAGGCAAAAGGGATCATGGCAACCAGCGCTGCGCCTTTCATTATCAATGAACTGCGAGGCCAGAAAACAATCAATAGCACCAACAATAAAGGTATGACGGGCATGAGTAATCTGAAGTAAAACATCCAGCCACCGCCGCCACCAACAACGATGCCTAATAGCCAGCTCGCAAGACCCAGCACAACAAGCAAGCCTTTGTCTCGGTGAAACCATTGATTAATCCAACATACGATCCAAAGCAATAATACAGGTATGCTATACAATAACCCTTCAACTATCCGTACCTGAAGATCACCTGTAGCTTTTGCATAATAGGTATTTGCCAGTGGCAAACCATAAAAATCTAAACGAAAAACTAACCAACAAAGAAAGGGAAAACAGGCCAATACACAAGCCTTGGCACTCAGTCGCTTTTGAGCAACCGCCTGATAACTCAGTAGAACCGCCAGCGCCAACAAGGGCCCTTCCGGCCTTGAAAGACTGAGTATCGCAATAGCTAATGGCACCCCTCGCTCTGTAATTAAAGCAATCGCCACGCCCACTATTAACGCCATATAAAAGGGAGTTTCCAAGCCTGATGTCGACCAATAATAACCCCCGGCTATGAGACTTAGGCCTAAACAAACAAGGCTTGCCTGAAACGTCGTCCCGCCAACCAGGCGGCTTAGCTTGTAAGTCAAAAAAAAGGTTAACGCAGCAAACAACACCCCCAACCATTGAGCGACAGCAATAACCGACACACCTGTAGCTGACAGACCCGTCAGCATCAAAAACCATAGTGGAGAAGAATAGCCTTCAGCAGGAAACACTTGATCAGACCAGGTGCCAAAATGACCGGCTAACGCACGGTCGACATAACGAAAATAGATATAACTGTCATCGCCTATCTGCCCAAAATAATAATGCGATAACACAAGGAAAAATACAGCCGCTAAATAAGCAGGCCAATAAAGGGAAAAATGTTGTTTTGCCACGTTATTATTCTTTTATGTGGAATGATTAAGGCTAGTACCCCAATGCACAGCGATTGTCCCGTTCAGCAGCTACAGGTTTTTCTGTGGCAAGGCGCAAGTATGCAGTAATACATGCGTCTTTCAAATACTTGCAACAAAGTCACGGGAAAACCTGTAGCTGCCCTTTGGGTGGCATTTAAAATGCCCATAGCTGTGTTGCTTGATCTCACTATAGAATAACTATTATTTTCGATCAGCTGCCTTGCTATGAGCATTTTACTCTGCCACTGAACCCGACAATCGCTGTGCATTGATGTACTAGTACATCATGTCAAAAGGTTTGTCTGGTAACCGTAGGATGGAAAAGCGTAGCGTCTTCCACCAAAAAAAGCTTAATGACTGGTGGATCGCGCTGCGCTTGTCCACCCTACAAAAACCGATTGTCGGGTAGAATAGAGTCTACCGTTTTAAGAGCCGAAGCCAAGCACCAATATTCAATAGATTGACTAAAGACGCTGCGATATAAGTAAAAGCAGCGGCACTTAACACTTTTTTAGCACGCTTGTAGTCTTCAGGCCCAGGCAAATAATCACCTTCTACCAGAATAGGCAAGGCTTTATTGAAACTCGCATCTAATTCAACAGGCAAGGTCACCAAATGAAATAAGGTCTGCATGAAAACCGATAAAAAACCTAAGGCCAATACCGTGAAGGACAGTGAAGGTGACTTTGTGAACACTAACAGCACAGGGGCAACGGCGAGCGCAATCGGTGCGATAAGCCCAATAACGCCGGCTACTTTCGCCAACATCAGTCGCCTGCGAAAAAGCTTATGGTTTTCTGCATGCTGAATAGCATGAGACACTTCATGTGCAGCTGTCGCAATGGCTGTGATGGAACGTTTATGACAACAAGCTTTTGACAGCCTCACCACTTTGGCATCAGGATCATAATGATCCCCACGCTCTACTGCTTCTACCTTGACGATTTCATCTAACTCAAAGCGTTTTAGTAAGTGCTCAGCAAAGCTGAGCCCATCGCCTTTGATGTCATCTCTTTCAACATTGTAGCGTTTATCAATCCGCTTCAATATAAAATGCGGCAGCGCCAGAAGCGCCACCACTGCCAACAATAGCAATATCCAAAGCATGGAACAGGCTTATAAAATATGGACAATAGCCTCAATTTCGACAGGCACGCCTTTCGGAAGCGCCGCGACCTGTACACAAGCCCTTGCAGGATAAGGTTCAGTGAAGAATGCTTTCATCACCGTATTCACAGCATCGAAGTCACCTAGATCAGTAAGTGATATATTGATTTTGACGGCTTCTGACAAACTGCTGCCGGCCGCTTCTGCAATCGCCTTTAAGTTCTCAAAGACCTGATGCGTTTGCGCGCTAATATCACCTTTAACCAATTCCATCGTCTCTGGCACCAAAGGAATTTGACCCGAGATATACACAGTATTGCCAGCTTTCACCGCTTGTGAATAGGGGCCAATAGCTGAAGGGGCTTTGTCTGTTTGAATGGGGGTAATGCTCATAGGTACACCTTAAAAAGTTACTTGCCTGTCGAGGACATTTTGATACGGCTGACTTTTGATACCGATTTTATGTTCTTAATATGTCTTAATATACGCGCTAAATGTACGCGGTTTTTGACGCTAATACTGATATCCACACGGCTGTTAAAGGCATCGGTATCTTCTACATGAATGCTTTCAATGTTAGTGTCTAATCGATTAATCTTAGTCGCTAAGGTTGCAATCAAACCGCGTTGATGCTTGATTTCAACTCGCACAGGAACCACAAACTCCCCTTCCACAGCGTCATTCCAGGCAAGGTCAATGATTTTCAGCTTCTTACGTTTGGCTTCTCGAATTTGTGTACACTCACTGGTATGCACGACAACACCACGCCCTGCATGAAAATGGCCTAAGATCGCATCACCCGGTAATGGATGACAACATTTGGCATACTTGATCAACATGCCTTCGGTGCCTTTGATCATCAAAGGCTTCTGCTTTTCAGCGTTTGAGGTCACGGATTCGACATCGGGCAAGAGTTGCCTTGCGGTCAAATAGGCAACACGATTACCCACACCAATGTCTTCATAAACCGCTTCAAGGTCTGGCAGCTGAGTTGTCTCGAGCAACAACTGAATAGCGCTGTCAGACAATTCGCCCAGCTCTACATTAAAGCTTAAAAGTGCCTTTTCAAGCAGCTGTTTGCCCAACTCCATCGCTTGTTGCTGCTTTTGGTTTTTCAGTTTGTGCCTGATATTACTACGCGCTTTGCCTGTCACTACAAAATCTAGCCACACAGGATTAGGCTGGCTATTCACACTGGTAATAATGTCAACACTCTGACCGCTTTGTAGCGGTTCTGATAAGGATGATAAGCGGCGGTTAATATAACAGCCTACACATTGATTCCCTAGGTCGGTATGGAGAGCATAAGCAAAATCCACCGCGGTCGCCCCGCTCGGTAGCTCTAAAATTTTGCCTTTGGGCGTAAACACATACACCTCATCAGGGAACAGATCAATTTTGACATTTTCAATAAACTCTAACGAGTCACCTGTGGTTTCCTGCATTTCCAGGAGCCCCTGCACCCACTGACGCGCTCTATTGTGACTGACAGAGGCAGGCGCTGATTCATCGCCCTGCTTATAGAGCCAATGGGCGGCAATGCCATTATTGGCCATGCTTTCCATTTCTTCGGTACGAATTTGCACTTCAATGGGTATACCGTGGCGGCCGATTAAAATCGTATGTAAGGATTGATACCCATTGGATTTGGGGATGGCGATGTAATCTTTAAATTGACCTGGCAAAGGCTTAAAGAGTGCATGCATAGCACCCAACACACGATAACAGGTGTCGACCTTGTCGACGACGATACGAAAACCAAAGACGTCCATGATCTCTTTAAAGGATTTTCTGGAGCTCTTCATCTTCTGATAAATACTTAAAAGATGCTTTTCACGCCCAAACACCCGAGCCTCAATGCCTTCTTGAGCTAAATGCTCTTCGATAATGACACGGCTTTTCTCAACCAGCGTTTCCCTTGTTCCCCTAACGCTATTAAGTGCTGCTAAAATACGGGAAGCACGCATCGGGTAAATACCAAAGAAGCACAGATCTTCTAGCTCCATGCGGATGCTGTTCATGCCAAGACGATTGGCAATCGGAGAATAAATTTCAAGGGTTTCTTTAGAAATACGGCGACGTTTTTCAGGCTTTAATACGCCAATAGTGCGCATGTTGTGCAGGCGATCAGCTAATTTGACCAAAATAACGCGAATATCTTTAGCCATCGCCAAGGCCATTTTTTGAAAATTTTCGGCCTGTGCTTCAGCATGGGAGGTAAATTCAATCTGTGTGAGTTTGCTCACCCCATCAACCAAATTAGCAACGGACTCCCCAAACTGGAGGTGCAATGCCTCTTTACTGATACCCGTATCCTCGATGACGTCATGAAGCATGGCGGCCTGAAGACTTTCATGATCCATACGCATATCAGCAAGAATATAAGCAACCGCTAAAGGGTGGGTGACATAAGGCTCGCCACTGCGGCGAATCTGGCTTTCATGGGCTTGTTCTGCGTAATAATAGGCACGCTTGACACCCATAATCTGCTCATCAGTCAGATAATGGGCAATTTTCTCAGAAAGATCGAGTATCGACAGCATGGATTAATCCTTTAAATACAGACAACGCTGACAAAGGCTCATGGCTGCCGACCTGGATTAGATAAAACTTGCAGGAGAGAGGCTGTCTACTTCTTCTTCAGTCTTTTCAATACCGTCTGCGGTGACAAGCTCTTGCTCAATTTCACGTAACGCAATAACAGTCGGCTTATCGCCTTCTTCAGCAACCAAAGGCGCATGGCCGCCTGTGGCGATTTGTCTTGCACGCTTTGATGCAACAATGATGAGCTCAAAACGGTTTTCAACCTTATCCAGGCAATCTTCAACGGTGATTCTGGCCATGTTTAACACCCAAAAATACTAAAAAACCTCATTCTACGCCAAAGAACGCAAGGTTTCCACCGAGAGTTTGTGACAACTTCATAGCCACCTTAAGGAAGTTTAAACTTGTTAAGCCGCCTCTTGTTAAGCCATCTCTTGTAAAGCCGTCTAACGTTGGCCAACCCACGTTGGTAAGCCTGTGACACACAGTATTGCAGCCCTCTGGCGGTGCTATTTAAGCTGTGTACCTCGAGCAGAGTAAGCACGCGCATGAGCACAAGCCTTCGGCGGGCGATTAGGGCTTACCTTCCCGCCCCCAAATAACGGCCATATAAATGAACACTGAAGCCGAAAGGCAATCTAACAACCTTACAACTTCTCAATAACAAAGGATCGCTTCATGAAAAAACGGCTACTGCCTTCGCTACTTTCTGCATGCCTGAGCTTTTCTTTATACTCACATGCAGCGAACGATGTGAATCAGCATTTTGACCCCAAAGGGAAAATGCCATCTAATTACACGAAGGACAAGCAAGAACAGTGGCGCAATCAACTGCCTTTTGAAGACAAACGCGACTTTGAAGAGAGCAAACGTGGGTTCATGGCAGCCCCTAAGTACCGCAAAATCATGAAAGAAGGCGGAGAAGCCGTTGCTTGGAATATCGGCCAATATGACTGGCTCCTTGATGATAAGCCTTTCAACAGCGTTCACCCATCGTTACAGCGTCAGGCCACGCTCAACATGAACTATGGCCTTTATAAAATCTCAGACAGCGTTTATCAAATTCGCGGTTTCGATTTAGCCAATATGACTTTTATAAAAGGCAACACAGGCTGGATTATTTTTGATGTATTAACCTGTAAAGAAACCGCAAAAGCTGCCATTGATTTCGTCAACGAACAGCTTGGCGAGCGCCCTATAAAAGCAGTCGTCTATTCCCATTCTCACGCCGACCACTTCGGCGGTATACGAGGGGTAGTCGATGAAGCGGACGTTAAGTCGGGCAAGGTGCAGATTATTGCCCCTATCGGTTTTATGGAGCATGCCGTTTCAGAGAACGTGTATGCGGGCAATGCCATGAATCGGCGCATGTATTTTCAATACGGCGTTTTATTACCTAGAAGCCCTTTTGGGCACGTCGATCAAGCCATCGGCAAAAGTGTCTCAGCTGGCACTACAGGTATTATCCCCCCAACGCGTACCATCAAAAAAGACTATGAAACACTCACTATTGATGGCGTAAAAATGATCTTTCAAAACACCCCAGGTACTGAAGCCCCTGCTGAAATGAATACGTACTTCCCCGATTTAAAAACCTTTTGGGCAGCTGAGAATATCACAGGCACGATTCATAATATTTACACCTTACGAGGAGCATTAGTACGCGATGCTTTATCGTGGTCTAAACACATTAATGATGCCTTGTATAAATTCGGCCAAGAGGCGGAGATTATGATCGCTTCGCATAGCTGGCCACGCTGGGGCAACGACCGCATTCAGGAGGTAATGCGCGCACAACGTGATACTTATGCACATCTTAATAATGGGGTGCTGTTTTTAGCCAATCAAGGTACGACCATTAACCAGATTCATAATGTGTATAAAGTGCCTAAAAAGCTTGAGCGGCAGTGGGTCGCCAGAAGTTACCATGGCTCCGTTCCTCACAACTCACGTGCAGTACTCAATCGGTATTTAGGCTACTGGGATGCAAACCCTGCCACCTTAACGCCCGTATCCCCTGAAACCTCAGCACCTTTGTATGTCGAGATGATGGGCGGTGCTAAACCTATTCTTAAAAAGGGTAAAGCACTCTTTGATAAAGGCCAATATCGCCTCGCACAGGAAATTCTCAATAAGCTTGTTTATGCAGAGCCTCAAAACCAAAAGGCCAAAGACCTATTAGCCGACTGCTTTGAACAGCTCGGCTACCAATACGAGAGTCCAAGCCTTCGCAACAGCTTCTTAGGGGCTGCGTATGAACTGCGACATGGCATTCCTCAAGGTGCAACACCTAACACCGCAGGCGAAGACATGGTCAAAGGTATGGAAACTGATCTATGGCTCGATTTTCTAGGCGTACGGCTCGACAGCAAAAAAGCAGGGGAGCGAGAATTCACCATTAACTTAAAAACACCTGACATTAATAAGCAATATGTCATTGAATTAAGTAACGGCACCTTAACAAACATAGAAGGCTACCAGGCAAAAGACCCCGACCTGACAATTACCATTAACCGTAAGGATCTCACCAAGGTCATGATGGGCGACACCACCATGGATGAAATGGTCGCCAATGGCACCGCTGAAACTTTCGGCAATAAACAACTCATTGATGACTTAAAAGGCATGCTAGTGCAGTTCTCGCCGACTTTTGAGTTATTACCCGGCACTAAAGGCGCTAATGCACCGAGTCAGCTAAACCCGTTCCAACAAGAACAACCTGCTGACACACAAGGAGGCTAGGAGCCTGTCCGAGAACTATGATTCGACGGCGGGAGACGCTTCGCTCGCCCGCCCTACAGAATGAAATTAATCCAGCAAATGCTTGATTAAATCAGCGTGACGAACCTGCTGTTTGATGGTTTTATGCTTTTCAGCTTTTACAATCGCACTTAAATCAGCCAAGGCTTCTTCAAATACATCATTGACAACCAAATAATCTGCCGCATCAAAATGTGAAATTTCGGCTTTGGCTTTATCCATACGATGTGCAATCACCTCAGCATCATCTTCTGAGCGTGAATGCAGGCGCTCTTTCAAAGCATCAATGGAGGGCGGGATAATAAAAATGGTCACACAATCAATTTTCTCGGCAACTTGCTTAGCACCCTGCCAGTCAATCTCTAAAATAACGTCAAAGCCAGCTTGTAGGGTTTCCTCCACCCACTCTTCGGAGGTGCCGTAATGATTGTCAAAAACGCAGGCACTTTCGAGGAAAGCCTCTCTCCCCATCATGCCAAGAAAGGTGGCCTCATCAACAAAATGATAATCGACACCCTCTATTTCACTTTCACGACGGCTGCGGGTGGTGTGCGAAATCGACACTTTTAGCCTTTCATCTCCTGCTAATAGTGCTTTAACCAAAGATGTCTTACCTGCACCAGAAGGTGCGGAGATAACGAAGAGCGTGCCAGCAGGGGTGCCTAAAGTCATCAGATTGGCTTCCAAAAATGCTTATTATAGCAACATGCGGCAGCTTTTACAGAGCAATGCCAATCCATCCAAACCATTGCAAAACTTTTATTGGCGGGAGTTAAACCACTTTTACTTTTGAATCTCTAAAGCGTTTCAACTCTATCTTTTTTTATCGTTGACGCGAGGACTTTATGAAACGCCTTCGACAATATATCTGCTTCATGATGATGTTCGCACTCACCCAAACAATGTCAGCAGCCACAGAAAAGTTCACCATAGATGACCAAGACACTAATAACTCATTAACTATTATACTTTCAGATGAACCCTATATCCCTGCTGCAAAACCAAATACACCAAGAGAAGAATCATTCTTTGTAACTGTTAGCTTTCACAACTCATCAAAGAAAAAAAAGAAAAACACGTCTCTACTCTCAAACCATCCAATTTCCAAAACGGTAAAAAATAATTTTGGGTGTAACCTAACCAGAACGCTAGCAACTACGCTGCTAAAAAAAGCTTTTAGTGCTTATCGCGGCTCAGCCCCTATTGACTCAGCAGCATTATGGATCAGCCGAATTAAGGAGCAAAGCAATCTGATCATCGATTAGTACACTTCCCTAACTAAGGGCTATTGCGTTTATAAAATTCTACACGGAAGGTAACAGGCCCCATTAGCGCGACCTGATGCTTGATGGCAGGTTCAACAATTCCCACATGATCACAAGTCAAAATGACTTCTTCACTCTCTGGTTCGAGTATTCTATAAATAAGCTCGCCCTTTAGCACCACGATCCGCCCCCACACACTTGCTTTGGTTTGATGAGCATCTAATAGCCCTGTGGGCACCGTGCTTTCAGTAAAATCTGGCGTTTGTTTATACTTTGCAACTGACTCAGGCAGCGTGTCTATCATTTTCTATCACCTCAAAAGGAGATGCGTGCTAAATTATCACGAACAAGGTAGCATTGCATCTTATGGCCCAATCCCTCTCAGATAGTTCAGTCTTTACCGAAGGTTCAATACCGCGCCATGTCATCCGCATGACATTAACGAGCACCATTGGACTCATCGGCATCTTTTTAGTTGATTTTATCGACATGTATTTTTTGAGCCTGCTCGGTCATGCAGAACTCGCGGCAGCTGTTGGTTTTGCGGGCTCTGTGACCTTCTTTACCACCTCATTCTGTATTGGTATTGCGGTGGCAACTGGTATTGTATTAGCAAGACTTATGGGACAACAGCGCTATACGGATGCCAGAAAAGCCTTTGCCGTTGCCATGATATTTACAAGTATTATCACCATAATAATAGCCCTACTCATCTTCCCCTTTACCGACGAGCTGCTACTGGCGCTTGGCGCTAAAGGCATGACAGGTATTTATGCTGAGCAATATCTGCAAATCGTAGTGCCTTCTGTGCCTTTTTTGGGGCTTGCCATGTGCGCTAGTGCCGCACTTCGAGGCGTAGGAGCCGCGCAAGCTGCCATGTACTGCACCCTTGGCGGTAGTCTCATCAATGGCGTATTAGACCCCATTTTTATCTTTTATTTTGAGTTAGGTGTTCGAGGGGCTGCGATTGCCTCAGCCATTTCGGTGGTGAGCATGTTTGTGATTGGGATTTGGCTGCTCATTACTCGCTATCAGTTCTTTGCACCTATCAACGCCTCGGATATAAAACGCGACACCAAAATACTCACACCTTTGGCAATACCCGCTATCCTTACGAACTTCGCAAGCCCTGTCGCCAATGCCTATGTGGTTAGAGAAATGGCGCCCTTTGGTGATGAGGCAGTCTCGGGGCTTTCGATCATAGGCCGTTTGGTGCCTGTTGCCTTTGCCATCGCCTTTGCACTCTCAGGCGCGGTAGGCCCTATCATCGGCCAAAACCTAGGCGCTGGCTTAACGCCACGTATTCGCAAAACGCTGAATTTTTCATTCTTGTTTATCACACTCTATACCCTGGTCACTTGGGTCATATTATATTTAGGTGCTGACTTAATCGCAGATATTTTCAAAGCGCAAGGCCAATCTCGTGCACTTATTCTGCTTTTTTGTGATTACCTTTGCTTGGGCATGATGTTTGTGGGGTATACCTATATCGGCAATGCGTTTTTTAACAACATTGGTAAACCGCATTATTCGACTATGCTCAACTGGGGCAAAGCAACCATTGGTACGATACCTTTTGTCTATTATGGCGGGATATATTTTGGTGATAATGGCCTACTCGCAGGTCAATATTTAGGCCATGTCATTTTTGGAATACTGTCGTATGCTTTAGTCTTATTGTTTATGAAAAACGGTAACAGACCTTGTTAACCCATGGATTTTCCTGTTCAACCTATCAAATGGCCAAGTTTTCGGCAAAAGCTTGGGCCTCAAACGCTGCCATATCTGGAATCGCCACCTCAACGCCTTCAAGGTTTGCTAAGGCATAAATAGCATCGCTATGCTCACCCTCTAAAGGCGATAACATCCCTTGATTCAACTTGATCATTTTAGGGGCTTGTTTGATCACAAGGCCATAAAACTTATCATCGCCTTGCGGTTTGAGTTTATGGAGTACCAACACTTTTTCTTCAAATTCGGCATCGCCTAGGACTTCACCCTGATAACGATCTAACGACCAAAGCTTGATCGTTTGCCCACGCCAAACAGCTGCTTGCTCATCACTGTCTGCAGCAGTTTCCACTAACAAATTGTTAAAGCTTATGATCTCAGCAACCAAGGTATTGGGAATCAACAAAGGCTGTTTTTTATGCTGGCACATGAGTACCGTCAAACTATCACTAAGGGGTGTCATGCTTAGATTCTCTTTTTATTCATTAGGCATACCAAAGCGTTCATTGAGTTTATCCGCCAGATTCTTGGCATCCCCAATAAAGCTCACACGCTCCGTACGAATCACTGACTCAGGCATGGAGGAACTCACACATTCATCAGGGTTTTGTGCCCATAAAGGCGCATCAAGCTCCGCCACACGTGCAGCTTCATGAGCGCCATCATCGCACATGCCGCTAAACACCATCACACCTAAACGGTACAGATAATGCTGCGCTATGTTTTGTATCACCTGATCAAAATTAGGCGTGTAGGGTTCCTGCCAGGGAACCGTTTCGCTCACAGTAAATTGGCCGTATTGGTTCACGCTTGTAAACTTATCAGGCGGAATAATCGCAACCTTTCCCGCTTCAAGCTGTGCGCCTGTCTCTGCATAAAACGCAGACAAATCACTGTGGTGATTGATAATGCCCAATAAATGCTGGGCAGCATTGGCATCTATATGCTGGGCGTAAACAAAGGCCACGGGGATATCTTTAGCCACATTGGCAAAAAAGGTACGGACAGCTTCAGGCCCACCAATGGAGGCAATGATCACCCAGACTTCTTTGAATTCTTGCTGCGGCACAGCAGGTAAATTCGATGGATTGATATCAGCCATCATCTCGCCGATCTTATCCGTGAGATTAAGGCTCCACTTTTTATAAAGCTGCGTGCTCTTTCGATCAGGAATGGATTCTGCCATCAAAATTGGCGCTTCGGTTTCGGCGCTCAAGGCATCAAAAATATCATCGACATTTTCACTCACAACCAACCATAAATCCGCAGGGCGCCCTTTCCAATCTGAGGTAAGCAGCTGGGTATAACTCCCAACAAGTGTTAGCTGCAAAGGGGCGACAATCGCTGTTAGCTGATTCAGCGTATCCCTTGTGTCTGCAACTATACCCAACCTCAATTTCACGCGATAGTCCTACATGGTGCTACCAGCAGTTTCTGTCAGCGTTTTAATCGCCTCAAGCAATTGCGTTTCTTGGAAAGGCTTCCCGAGGTATTCGTTCGCCCCTAAGCTTAAAGCACGCTGCTTATGCTTTTCACCCGTACGAGAGGTGATCATACAAATCGGAATCTGCATTAAGCGCTCATCACGGCGTACGCGGCTGACGACCTCAAAGCCATCCATACGCGGCATTTCAATATCCAACAAAATAATATCAGGCAAGGCGTCCATGTCCTGAAGCTGATTCACAGCATCTAAGCCATCTTTTGCCAAGGTGACATCAAAGCCTGTTCGCTCTAAGAAGCGCGAGGTGACCTTACGTACCGTCACAGAATCATCCACCACCATGACATGCTGTTTACGGTTCTCATCGAATGCAGAATCGGCATCTTGTAGATTATCGTCGGTTTCAAGGCCTCTGGAGATATCAGCACGAATCAGTGATGGCATATCCAAAATAATCACCACGCTGCCGTCACCGAGCACGGTCGCACCGCTTAACCCTTCAACCATCGAAAATTGCGGCCCTAATGACTTCACCACTACTTCTTGGCTGCCTAAGAGCCTGTCGACCTGTATCGCAAACGAGTATTCTTTACTGCGAATCAAGACCACAGGCACAGGCTGATCAATACGATCCAGATGCACTTTGTTCTGGCGATCTAACAAGGTGCCTAAGTAACGAATGTTGTAATCCTGACCTGCATAACTGAAAAGCGGCGCATCTTCTTGATAGTAGTTTTCAAGCTCAAACGGACTGATACGCACAATACCTTCAATGGTATTTAGCGGAATCGCCAAGGTATCTTGCCCAATACACACCATCAAGGCACGGTTAACGGAGACTGTGAACGGTAAGCGCACAAGGAACTTAGAACCATTGGGCGATGAGTTAATTTCAACGCTACCGCCTAATTGTTTGATTTCACTGTTCACGACATCCATACCGACACCGCGCCCTGAAATCTGCGTGACTTTTTTCGCTGTAGAAAAGCCAGGATGCAAAATAAACTGGCAGATATCATGATCAGAGACATTCGCACCGGGCTGAATCAGGCCACGTTTTTCGGCTGTTGCACGCACAGCTTCCAGGTTAATACCGCCCCCGTCATCACTTAAGGTCAGTAAGATTTCGCCACCCTCTCGCATCAAGGACAGGCGAATATTACCTTCCTGCGCTTTACCTTTTTGCAGGCGCGTTTCAGTGGATTCAATCCCGTGATCGACTGCGTTTCGCAGCATGTGCTCTAAGGGTGCGATCATTTTCTCAAGGATGGTACGGTCCATTTCACCGTCAGCGTTTTCGACTTCAAACGACACTTGTTTGCCTAATTCAGTCGCTGTTTGCCTAACGATACGCTTCAATCGAGGCACCATACGAGAAAATGGGACCATTTGCGCACGCATCAAACTCTCGTGCATTTCCGTATTTAAGCGTGACTGCTGCACGATCAAGGTTTCAAGGTCGCGCATTTTGTTAGCAATCGTCTCGCTGATATCATCCAAATCAGACGCCGATTCAATCAGAGATTTAGACAGCTGCTGCATATGCGTATAGCGGTCCATTTCAAGCGGATCGAAGTTCTCATGCCCTTCATTCACCACCTGCTCCTGACGGAACGAAATCTGCGCTTCGGTTTCAATTTCAAGACGTCTTAGCTGACTGTGCAAACGATCAACCGTGGCATCCATCTCTTCATGAGAGAAGTTCACATCGCTGACTTGCTCTTCAATACGCGCACGGGAAATACTGCTTTCACCCGCCAGATTGATCAGATTTTCAAGGAGGTTAGCCGCAATTTTAATCGGCTCGCCTTTTTGGTTTTTCCCTTGTTTTTTCAGCTGATCAAAGAAATTCTGTGTCGCCGTTATGGCAGTTTGGTTAAGCGCCTCGCTGCCTTCACTGAGCACAACAGAGGGGACCTCCAGCTCGTCTGTCTGCGCCATGGCGGCTTTAATATCGGCAATGCCTGTACTCAAAGCTTCTTGATAGTGCTGCGTCCCTTTGATGAAGTCTTGGTCAAATTGCTGCTCACGCTCTGACTGAATCACAAAGGTTTCAAAGTCATGGCTCAGGTTGCCAATGCCCGTGATCCCTGCAAGCCTTGCACCACCTTTTAAGGTGTGCAGTGCCCTTTTAAGCGCTTCAACTGCTTGTTGTGCTTGGCCTTCATGAACAGCAGATAAACTGGACTCAATGGTCTCGACCTGCTCCTCTGCTTCATCAACAAACAGCTCGACAAGATCTGCATCGAGTTGACTGACATCCACAGGCTCGTGTTTGCCGATAAAGGTCGGCGCTTGTGTTTCAATAGCTTCAGGTGCAGTGACTGACAAGTTAGCCACATCAGGCAATTCGCCTTGATTCATCAAGACGTCCATCGACAATTGCATGGAGGCCAAATACTGAGGAAGCTTAGAAAAGAATGCAGCATCAAAGTTTTGATTCGTTTCGGCCGACTCGATCATGCTTTCAAAATCATGAGTCAAGTCGCCCAGTACAGCCAGTTCTGTTAGACGCGCACCGCCTTTTAAGGTATGCAGTTGACGCTTCATTGCAGCACAATGCATGTCGCTCTCAGCAGGATTTTTAATCCAGGCCTGACAGCTGTCTTCAATTTGAATGATGAGCTCTTCTGCCTCTTCAATAAAGAAACTAAAGGTGTCTTCATCAGCCTGATGATATTCTTCTGCTAATTTTTCCCAGTTGACGGAAATAATGCTGGGTTTATAGTCGCTTTGTGGCTCAGCTACTTGTGATTCAACAGGCTCTGGCTCAATTGTTTCACCGTCACTAACAGGTGCTTCAACGATTGGTTCTTCTGCTTCCAGATAAGTGTCTACTGAAGAAACCTCTGAGACAGACTCTAGCAATTGAGCTTCTACAGGCTCTTCGATTTCAAGCTGAGGCTCAATCTCAACCTCAGTTTCTTCTACAGCCTCTTCCAGTGACTCGACCTGAATATCTTTCGTTTCATCTAGGCTTTCAAGCTCGAATTCAACAGGCGCTTCTTGTATTGTAATCTCAGGTATTTGACCGAAGTTATCGAGTTCTTCCGCAGCTAATGTAAGCGATGCGTCATCTAATTCAATGTCGACTGCAGTGAGTTCTGGTAAGGCCTCAGGTGCTTCTTCTGTTTCTGCTTCAGGAATGACAGCATCTAACAGACTCTCATCCTCAATGGGCTCAACCTGTACGTCCAGACGATCGCCTTTCATAAAGACCAACAGTTGAGATAACTGAGTATTGAGCGTCAGCGCAAACTGATTCGTCTCAGCTAAAAATGCTTCAAAATCTGTCTGCGCCCTGGAGGATTCGACCAATAATTCAAAGTGGTGCGCCTCATCCGCTAAAGGATGCAATTCGGCTAAACGCGCACCACCTTTCATGGTATGCAATATCAGTTTTAACTGAGCAATCGCGAGATCATTCAGGCCTTGGGTATTAAGTGATTCACTGTGCTCGACTAAGCCTTTTTGCAGCTCTTCTGCTTCTTCTGCAAAAAGCTCTAAAACATCCGGGTCAGCCGCTTCAAGCGCTTTAGTTAAGGCATCTTGAGGTTGTACGTCAACAATGTCAGTCTGAGCCTCAATCTCTTCAACCGTCTCGTCAACAGCAGGGGCTGCTTCAAGTTCAGCAATAATAGCCTCATCTAAGAGCGGTATTTGATGAGCCGCAAAGACATCAAAGAGGTCATCGAAGGCATCTTGCGCCTTTTCGATGCTCGGCAACTTCGCTTGCCACCTAGCCTCTGAATCAATCGATTGATACACAGTAAGCAGTGCAGAAGACAACTCCTCAACAGCGAAGGTTTCAGTTTTTTCAGCAACGGTTTTCAGCGTTTGCATGGCAGATGCTAAGACTTCCATTGCAGCTATACTAAAGCCTTCTGACTTGACTCTGTCAATCTGTTCAGCCTGCACTTCAAGCTGCTCAATCGCGGCATGCAGCATTAGCTGATAATAGTTTTCAGCAGGGGACTCATCGCCATCTAAATCCTGCTGCTGGACGGTTTTTATATCCTGCACTAATGCATCGACGATATCTTCGTTGATTGCATGCCCATTCTTTAAACCCTGCAACATAAATTCAAGCTGAGAAGCAGCACTTCTTAATAAGACTAAAATAGCCTCATCCAGCGTCTTACCAAAATTACACAGCTGCATAACGAGCGCTTCAAGCGGTGTCACAAGCTTTGCCACCTGAACAATACCCGCCATATGCGAGCTACCCTTCAGGGTATGCAGTGCTCTTTGCACATCACTGGAGACTTTGACTTCACTGTCACCATCGACCTCATCTAAAAAGCTCTGAAAGACGGCCAAGTATGTATCGGCTTCCTCAAGGAAGATTTCCTGCAACTCAGGATCAACGTCCTCAATGACAGGTTCTTCTTTAGCCAGCTCTTGCAAGACAGGTGCTTCCACAGGTGCATCGCCTGTTAAGGCCTCAATCGCCGCAAAGGTGCTGCTTAACGCATCCACAGGCAGGCTTTCTTTGGCTTTTAAAGCATTCACAAGGGTTGGGAGTTTAGCTGTGGCATAGCTGACAATAGTCAAATGCCCTTCGGCAAAGGCATTTTCTTCTAACACGCCATTGAGCATTTTTTCAATTTGCCAGGCAAACTCACCGAATTGGTTAGCCCCTACCATGCGGCCAGAGCCTTTAAGGGTATGCCAGCTGCGACGCACATCAGTTAGCGAATCATGATCATTCAAATCGGCTTCAAGCTTAGGTAAAAGCGCCTGAAGGGCTTCCATCACCTCTTCCGCCTCTTCTAAAAAGATATCGAAAATGTCTTCATCAATATCATCAGGCAGCTCTAACTGAGCCTCCGGTTTTGCAGGTGCAGGCTTAGGCTGCACTTTAGGCGCTTCATACACATACTTTGCACCTCGCTTAACAAAATGCAGCGCCTTAAGTGTTGTGTCAGTTTTGGCTAAAATGCCTTGCAGGTTCTTGATCTCTTCTCGGCTAACGCATTCTAAAAAGTAATCAACACCACTGATAACATCGGCTACTTGCTCGACCTCAGGCCAGGCCGTCACCTCTGCTTTATCGATTTGCAGTATAAGAAGTGCTTTTAAGGCATCACACAAAGGCAATAATTCAGCAAAGGGCTTTTCATTTAAAAGCGTTGCCAATTTATCAAAATCGTCCGGTAATTGAGCAATCAGTTTGGTATCGAACTGATGGTCAACATAGGCAACAATGGAGGCCTGCGCACTGGCTAGCAGCTCATGTGCTTTCTCAATCAACGTTTCATGATCAGTTTTAACGGACTTGATAGCCTCTGCCGTATTGGCAGTCGGTGCAAGGGATTCAACCAGATTATAATCGTCTTGCAGCTTCAGGATAGCTGGCGACTCGCTGGAGGATACCGCTATAAAATACAAAAGTGCATTGAGTTTCTTGGTGTCAGCGTCTTGCTTGAGCCCTTCAAGCCCTTTTGCCTCAAGGGCTTTAAATTCAGCATCAATAATGCGCAGCGTTTTTATCTGATCAGCAGATAGCTCGCTGGATTGCGCCTTCATCACACCTGTTAAGGCAAGGGAAGCTTCCCACAAAGGCGCACTGCCCACCCCACGGCTTAACTTGAAAAGCCCATCAACCAATTTATGAATAAGCGCCGTATTCGTCTGCTGCTGTTCTTTTTTAAGTAGCGCTAATAAACTTTTTTGAAAATGTTGACGCAGCTTATGAATAACAGCAGGAAAATCAGCTGCTTTTATTCCAATGGGCTTGGCTTGCTGTTTAATGTCAGGTTTAGTGCGTGGTACAAACACATCAGACAGGCAAAACTCATCTTCTGTATGCTTACGAATTTTTCGAAGTGCATTTAAAGGAGCTAACAGGTCTTTGGGGGTTTCTTCTCCAAAATCCAAGGCTTTATCAATATGCTTGGCCAAGCCTTCAATACAGCTTTGCGCCGTACTAACGACGGTTTTTAGGTTGTCATCACTGATATCGTTCCCTAAGACAAACTCAAAAAAACCTTCAATTTCAGTCGCTAAAAGCGCTGCACCATGATACTCAATCATGGTTAGAGAGCCTGCTACCTGATGCATGTAATTGACTGAAAAGCGCAGCTTGGTTTTATCTTGAGGATTCTCAACAAAGCTTTCAACATCAATCAAGCAGTGATTAAGCGTTTCTTGTATCTCATGGCTGACCAGGTCCAAGGCCATGTAACGTCGTTTATCAGACATAAATCAGCAACTATCCTATTGATGTTTAATGTAGGCGTTCACGTGTCCGTCCTGGTAACGTGTAACCTTAGGGTTATTCCAGCCTACCGACTCCCCTGAGCCGATTACCATAATGCCGCCAGGTTTTAACCTGTCAGCCAAGGTATCCAGCACCTCGCATTGCCGCCATTGCTTGAAGTAAATCAAGACATTTTGACAAAAAATCACATCCATAGGTGCTGCAGGGAATTGATCTAACTCGATAATATTGGCACCAACAAAGCACACACGCCCACGAATCGCATCACTCACTAACAAATCTGTAGCGCTTTGCTCGAAATAACGCTCTTTGAGAGAAACATCTACATGCTCAAGCTTAGCGGCTTGATAACGTCCTGCTCTTGCCGTATTGAGCGATGCACGGCAAATATCGGTTGCGGTCACACCAAACAAACGCTCGGAGCCAAGCCCCTCAATACAATCGCTGGCCACCATTGCCAACGAGTACGCTTCCTCGCCTGTTGAGCAGGCAACACTCCAGAGTTCAATCGAGCTTTCATCTTTGGCTTCAACGAGTTTTTCAAAGAGATAGCGCTTCACACAGGAAAAAGACGCAGGGTCTCGAAAGAATCGAGTCTCTTTAATCGTGAGTGTGCGCAGCAGGCTCTCCCATTCCAGTTTACCTGCTTTACCATCACAAACCTGACCGTAGTAGGCTGCATAATCTTCGCAGCCTACCTCACGCATACGCTGATTGAGCCCCGTCTGAAGAATCGACTTATGCTTCTCAAAGGAGATGCCTGTCTTTTCTTCTAGAAGGTGCTGCCAAGATGCAAATTCTGCATCGCTCAGCTCAGGTGCACTCAGAACAAAACTCATCTAAGCTACCTGCGATTATGCGTGTTCTGCTTCTTCAGGTAGCGTAAAGCCTGCTACCGAGCTTTTCAGCTCTTGCGCCATACCGGCCAAGTTACCAATCGAGCGAGCAGTGGTCGTCGTACCGGCACTGGTTTGTTGGGTAATCTCTTGGATAACGTTCATCGTATTCGAGATGTGACCCGCAGAGGCTGCCTGCTGACGTGCCGCATTCGAGATGTTCTGAATCAAGTCAGCCAACTCCTGCGATACGCTTTCGATTTCTTCCAGCGCTGTACCACCGTCCTGCGCAAGGCGCGCCCCGCGTACCACTTCCGAGGTCGTTTGTTCCATTGATATAACCGCTTCGTTGGTATCGGACTGGATCGTCTTAACCAGCGCACCAATCTGTTTGGTTGCAGCAGAAGAACGTTCCGCCAGACGCTGAACTTCGTCCGCAACAACCGCGAAGCCACGGCCCGCATCACCCGCCATCGATGCCTGAATCGCAGCGTTCAGGGCCAGAATGTTCGTTTGGTCTGCGATATCGTTAATCAAGGATACGATATCACCGATTTCCTGCGACGATTCACCGAGACGCTTAATACGTTTCGAGGTGTCTTGAATCTGCTCACGGATGGTATCCATGCCGTGAATGGTACTTTGTACAACGTCAGCCCCTTGGTTCGCGATACGTACGGATTTATCAGCAACCTGAGCTGATTCAGCAGCATTCGCAGATACTTGGTCGATGGTGACCGCCATTTCGTTTACAGCAGCAGAGGCGCCTGCGATTTCCTGCGCCTGATGCTCAGACGAGTCTGCAAGATGAAGCGCTGTGCTTTGTGACTCTTCCGCAGCACTTGATACCTTAAGGGCAGTGTCGTTAATTTGTGATACGAGGATGCGCAGCTGATCGATAGTGTTATTAACTGAGTCTGCAATCGCACCTGTAAAATCTTCCGAAACGGTAGCAGTCGTTGTTAAATCACCGTCAGCAAGGTCAGCCAACTCATCTAACAGCCTTAATATAGCCTCCTGGTTTTTATCATTCGTTGCTTTGGTTTCTGCAAGGCGATTACGCGTACCAAGCAACAATAAATAACCGATGAATGCTCCTAAAATTACGATGACACTAATAGCAATCATGGCGGTTGTGCTATTAATACTACGCGCACTCTCAAGGTTGTTGATTTTCTCCACAAGCTCTGAGGTTTGCTGCGTTAATACAGGCGCATCAACCAAAATGTTATCAGCCGCATCATGGACTTTTTTCAAATCAGGGGATGCTTCAAAGATGTCATCAACAGAGGTAGTGATGAACTGGAACAAGGCATCAATTTCACCCAAGGTTTGGCGTGCTTCACGGTTATAGATACGTGCAATACCCATGCTCGCATCACCTTTCAACATCGCATTAAGGACATCACCGAACATGGCCGCATCTTTGTTAAATTGATCAGCTGCCGCATTGGTGCTTTCACCGCCTAAAAGCATCTTATCGACGTTACGGGCAATACGCTCAGCACGCAGGGTTTGGCGCTGTGCTTCAGCTATGAGTGCTGCTTGAGCATTATTTTTTACCAAGATATCAACCACCTGATTGTACTTCTCTTGAAGTTCAGGAATCGAAGCACTCAATGTGCTGGCAACTTCGTGCAGGAAGAGTACGCGAGATTTATTTTCAAATATGGCACTGGAGGCTTTATCAACCCGGCTCCAGACTTTATCCAAATTATCAATATCTCGCTTAAGCATCAGTGACAGGGCAGGAATGGCATCAGAGCCTTTTTTAAGCCCTGTCATTTCCTTAGAGAAGCTTTTTCTATTGGCTTCCAGCTCATCGTAAGCGGTAGCTTTACCTTCAGCGGCTTCCCTTGAGTGAGTCGCTACCTGCTGCGCCAATACCCTGAGGTTACCTGTTGATTCCAGATAATGGGTATCGTATTTAGCCCCTTGTAATACTTGGAAAATATTCCAGATAAAAAAGATAAAGATGACGACCATCAGCGCTGTTGGCAAGACGAGATGCCTGTTGCCTGACTGTCTTATGGTTGTTGATGATGTGGTACTCATCATACGCTCCTGCACGGTTTTGAAGTTCGGTTGAGAGAGCGTAATCATTTCTGTAGGGTGGGTTAGCGCAGCGTAACCCACCGAGCAACCTTATAAAGCATGGTGGGTTACGCTGCGCTAACCCACCCTACATAATGCCGAACAGACTTTCCTAAGACGTATTAAGCTCTCTTGTTATTTTTATGTCTCTTTTTGGCTTTATGCCTTTCTATCAGCTTGTCGCTGCATTAAAAAATCGGGGATCACGCACTAAGGCATGTGGGCTAAACAAGGCCCAATCCACACCATCATGCGAAATCAATCCTTTGGAATAAGCTTTGATTTGACTATAGTCTTCTGGCAAAGGCTGCTGCTCCAACTCATCAGGAAAATGCAGCATGCCATAAACCTCATTCACGATAATCCCTGCATACAGATCGCCTAACTCCAGTACGAGGACTCGACGCACTTTAGTATTTGAGGCGCTTTTCTCGCCAAAAAATGCCTGTAAATCGAACAGAGGCAATAAACGCCCTCTAAAATTGGCCACCCCTTTCACCCAAGGCTGAACACCCGGCAACTTTGTCGCCTTTGGCTCTTCCAGCATTTCAACGACTTCCTCCATGGGCGCAATGAAGCGCTGCTTCATCATGCTGAAGCCTATAACAGACCAGCTATCTTTTAGATTCTCATTGGCGGGTAGCTCAAGATTGGCAGCTTTGGCTGTATGATCAAGCTTTAAAAGGTATTCAAATGCAGAAAGTGAAGACATAGGAGATTAAGCTGTCTCTGCCAAGGTCTGCTGAACAATTTTCAACAATAACTTTCTATCTATAGGCTTTGTCAGGTAGTTAGAAGCACCCTGTCTTTTACCCCAAAGTTTATCTGTTTCCTGATCCTTGGTTGTCACGATCACAACAGGGATATGGCCCGTCACATCATGTTTGGTGAGCTGTCTTGTCGCTTGAAAACCATTAATACCTGGCATGACCACATCCATCAATATCATATCAGGCTTGGTATCCTTCGCCATTATCACACCGTCCTCACCATTCGTCGCCTGAATGATGGTATGTCCTTCTTTCGACAAAATATCTTCCATGGTTTTTCTTTCCGTGGGCGAGTCGTCCACAATCAGAATGGTTGCCATCGGTAGTAACTTCCTTTGAGTTGATGCTTAGTGAGTAACAGAAACGTGGGATTCGATTGCGTCAATCAGTTCTGTCTTACTAAAAGGTTTCGTTAGATATTGATCAGACCCAACAATACGCCCTTTCGCCTTATCAAAGAGTCCATCCTTGCTGGACAACATGATGACAGGGGTTGATTTAAAATGGCTGTTATTCTTAATGAGCGCACACGTCTGATAGCCATCAAGCCTAGGCATCATGATATCGACAAAAATGATATCAGGCTTGGCATCGGCAATTTTTGACAATGCATCAAAGCCATCAATCGCCGTAATCACCTCACAGCCTACTTTGGAGAGTAAGGTCTCTGCGGTTCTTCGAATGGTTTTACTGTCGTCGATGACCATAACCTTGAGGTTTTCAAAATTGCCATCCATAATCCAGCCCTTCTTATTATTGTCGCATTAAATTCTGAGCAAAAAGAAACATAACCAAAAGGGCGTATCAATGTCTACGCCTACTTGCCATTTTTTTGAATTGGAGGCAAGGTTCGAGACACAGCACAAGCTTAGCCTTAACCGACACCTTACTTTTTGACATCAAACGTCAATGAGTGACATTTTTTTTCAGTGCCCTGACTAGAGAAACACCCATGCATACACTCGGCATCGTGATGGACCCTATTGAAACCATCAGCTTTCATAAAGACACCTCGCTAGCCATGTTGCTTGCTGCACAAAAGCGCGGCTTTAGGCTGTTTTATATGACAGACAAAGACCTCTTCATTGAGAACGGAGAACCCTTTGCTGAAGCCTCTGAAATTGAAGTCTTCGATAATGCAGACTGCTGGTTCAAAAAATCAACGCCAAAACGTTTGCCACTGTCATCACTCAGTACAATATTGATGCGCAAAGACCCACCTTTTGACAACGAATTTATTTACGCCACTTATATACTTGAGCTTGCCGAAAAAGCAGGCGCTCTAGTCGCCAATAAGCCATCAAGTCTTAGAGATTTCAACGAGAAGATTTTTGCCACCCACTTTCCTGATTGCTGCCCACCTCACCTTGTCACCAAAAGCCAGGCAGCGCTTAAGGATTTTTACAAGGTTCACCAAGATGTCATCTTCAAACCCTTAGATGGTATGGGCGGCTCACGCATTTTTCGCGTTCAACCCAACGACCCCAACTTAAGCGTCATTCTTGAAACCCTGACAGCATTCGGCGAGCAATCCATTATGGCGCAGCGCTACATCCCCGAAATCTCACAAGGTGATAAGCGTCTACACATCGTCGATGGCAAACCCATGCCCTACGGCCTTGCCAGAATTCCCGCACAAGGCGAGACTCGTGGTAATTTAGCAGCAGGCGCCACCTCAAAAGTTGTCCCTGCAACAGAGCGAGATCTATGGATTTGTGAGCAGGTTATACCCACATTACAAGCAAAAGGGTTATTATTCGCAGGCCTTGATTTGATTGGCGATTACCTGACTGAAATCAATGTCACAAGCCCCACCTGCGTCAGGGAAATAGACCGAGAGCAGGACTTAGACATTGCAGGCCAGCTGATTGAGGCTATTTTGAGCCGATTGAGCTAGCTAAGTAGGGCGGGACAGCGAAGCGTCTCCCGCCGTAGCGCCTAAGTTTCTGGCGGGAGACGCTTCGCTGTCCCGCCCTACAAAAATAAAGAGACTGTTTTAGGCTATGTTTGCCCACGACCCCGCAGCCAAAACCCACAGCCGCCTAGGCTTTATGCTTGTCATGACTTTTTTGCTGCATGTTGCGGTCATCTTAGGTTTAGGCTTTGCGTTAGACCCACCTCAAGCAAAACCCTTAAAACGTATCGACATTACGCTATCGCACTATCATGAAGACCAGGCACCCTTAGATGCAGATTTTTTGGCACAAACCAACCAATCAGCCAGCGGTACGGAGTCGACCAAAAAAGAGCTCACGACTACTCAGCTTGCAGAAGTGAACAGCCCTAACGATTTACCTGTACAAAAGCAAAAATTAAAGCGCCAACAACAAAGCCAAAGTGCCTCACAGTTTGTCACAAGCTCTGAGAGCAAAATCTCTATCAATTCGAGTACACAGGCAAAAAATGAGGATCAATCTCAAGAATCAGAGGAAGCGCTCACACAACAACAGATGGAAATAGCAGCCCTCAAAGCAAAACTTGCGGAAAGAAAACAGGCTTA
Source organism: Pseudomonadales bacterium (assembly GCA_965225765.1). GTDB lineage: Bacteria > Pseudomonadota > Gammaproteobacteria > Pseudomonadales > DT-91 > CAKMZU01. The sequence continues at coordinate 2,707,301 of CBDDBO010000002.1, read as the reverse complement.
CGCTCGCCTACCTAAAAAACGTATTTTATCCTCCATGGCCACTCGGTCGTCTGCCGATGCCGCCTATCTTTATCACTGGCAACAGCGCATAGAGCTGATCGGTAACGAACACTACCCAGAGGAAGCCAGACGCCAAAGTATTTTTGGTGAATTACAATTATTGGTCAGCATTGATAAGAGCGGTAAACTCATTGAAGCTAAAATATTGAAAAGCTCTGGGAAGACTATTCTAGATCGAGCAGCCCTTCGTATAGTCAGGCTTGCCAGTCCCTTTGAGCCCTTACCATCCGAGGTAGTTAAAGACGCTCAACAGGTCGATATTGTGCGCACTTGGCAGTTTAAAAAGAATCGTTTTTCTGAAGGGCCTTCAGAAACCAATGGCATTTTGTAAGTTGATGGCTTATTTTATCCATTGATTATTGTAGAGTGGATAAGCGCAGCGTCATCCACCTCATGCCTTTTTGGTGGATGACGCTGCGCTTATCCACCCTACTGCTTACAAATGACTATGAGTCAAACTATCACCGTATTAGGCTTTGATTTTGGTGTAAAACGCTTTGGTGTTGCCATAGGGCAGTCTATTACGCAATCAGCTAACCCCTTAAAGGAAATACCTGCCAAAGACGGTATTCCTGACTGGCAGCTAATCGAAAAGCTCATTGATGAATGGCAGCCTGATTGCTTTGTCACGGGCTTACCACTCAACATGGACGGCACTGAAAGCCCCATGTGCAAAAGGGCCAGAAAGTTTGCCAATAGACTTCATGGCAGATATGGCAAACCAAGCCATCTATGGGACGAAAGGCTAAGCTCACAGGCCGTGAAAAGCGAGCATCATTCTTCTGACTACAAACATAATCCAGTTGATAGTCTGGCGGCTTGTTTAATTATTGAAAGCTGGTTTAGTAATACAGCCTCTTAATCTCACCAATGTCCTGACGACTTATCACATCAAGAAACTGCTCATCTATTTTAGACAGCGTGACCCCCACAGGAATTGAGGGTAATGAGGTTATAAACGGCATGTGTTGCGGAGTATCTTGAGGCTTGGCGGCTAGCCAGAATTTTCTTCCTGCCTTATTGTTGTCTATCGCCTCTTCCATGTCATTATGAGTCATACCCAACAAGCGCTTATAGGCAACAGCCTCTCCTACGAAAACCTCAGAGGGCTTGTAAATACCGCAGATCTTTTCAAATACTCTCTTTAAGTGCTTACAATCCTTATCAACTAGGTCAACTAGGCCAAAGATAACGATCCCTTCACTCCAACTTGGCATGGATACACTGCAAGCAATAACAATCGCTAAACCATATTTACATAACACCATACATAAAATTTTAAGAGCTAAATGCATCTATTATGAGTGACAGAAGACATTTTTGTTCTCAAACCTAAAACATATTAATGGAGTCTGCTTCGTCTTCCTGAATAGACAACCCTAGCTTACCTGTGCTCTCATTAAAATCATGATCGCCGTCTAGCTTAATCATCAAGCGCAGATCATTGGCAGAATCCGCTGAGTTCAGCGCATCATCATAGGTGATTTCACCCTCTTTAAAGAGCTTAAAGAGTGCCTGATCAAAGGTCTGCATGCCAACTTCGTTAGATTTGGACATCAACCCTTTTAGTTCCATGACCTCACCTTTTTTGATCAAGTCTGAAGCTAAAGGGGTGTTCAATAAGACCTCAACGGCCGCACGACGGCTTTTGCCATCTGGCTTACGAATCAACTGTTGAGCAACGATTGCCTTCAAGTTTAACGATAAATCCATCCATAATTGTGCATGCATTTCTGAAGGGAAGAAGTTCATAATACGGTCTAACGCCTGGTTCGCGTTATTCGCATGCAGTGTACATAGGCACAAGTGACCGGTTTCTGCGAAGGCTATGGCATGCTCCATGGTCTCACGCGTTCGCACCTCACCAATCAAGATGACATCAGGCGCCTGACGCAGCGTATTTTTAAGGGCGATTTCAAAGGAGTCTGTATCAATACCTACTTCGCGCTGGGTCACGATACAACCTTGGTGTGAATGCATAAATTCAATCGGGTCTTCAATCGTGATGATATGACCTTTACTGTTTTTATTACGATAGCCAATCATGGAAGCAAGCGAGGTACTCTTACCTGTGCCTGTACCGCCCACAAAAATAACAAGGCCTCTTTTAGTCATCGCCACATCTTTTAAGACAGGCGGCAGTTTCAAGTCTTCCATCTCAGGGATGTTACTTTCGATACGACGAATAACCATACTGGCAAGATTGCGCTGATAAAACGCGCTGACACGGAATCGCCCCACCCCACGTGCACTGATCGCAAAGTTCAGCTCTTTATCGCGCACAAAGTCTTTCTTCTGCGAATCAGTCATCACACTCAAGACGGTTTCACGGCATTTTTCAGGTGCCATTTTGTCTTTAGTAACAGGCAAAATTTTGCCATGAATCTTAATGCTCGGCGCAACCCCTGCCGTAATAAAAAGGTCAGACCCGTTCTTGTCTACCATCACTTTTAATAAACGATCGATTTCCATCGTGCTGCCTTTTTATTGTTAACGGAAGTTATCTGGGGTTTTAGCTTTAACGCGCGCGGTTTCTTTGGTGATTTTACGCGCCGCCACCAAATCGGATAACGATTGATCTAAAGTCTGCATACCAACACTCGCACCTGTTTGAATGGCAGAGTACATCTGTGCGACTTTATCTTCACGAATCAGGTTTCGGATTGCAGGTGTGCCAATCATGATTTCATGGGCTGCGACACGGCCGCCACCAATTTTCTTTAAAAGCGTTTGTGATACTACGGCACGCAACGACTCAGAGAGCATGGAACGCACCATCGACTTTTCAGCGGCTGGAAATACATCAATGATACGGTCAATAGTTTTCGCCGCCGATTGAGTATGCAGCGTACCGAAGACAACGTGACCGGTTTCCGCTGCCTCTAACGCAAGCTTAATGGTTTCCAAATCCCGCAATTCACCAACTAGAATGACGTCAGGGTCTTCACGAAGCGCTGAACGAAGGGCCGCATTAAAGCCGTGCGTGTCTTTATGGACTTCCCGTTGGTTAATCAGGCATTTTTTAGAGGTATGTACGAATTCAATCGGGTCTTCGATGGTTAAGATATGCTGATATTTATTGTCATTGATATGATCAATCATAGCGGCCAAACTGGTACTTTTACCCGAGCCTGTAGGGCCTGTCACCAAAATCAAGCCCCTGGGTGTTTCTGAGATATCTTTAAAGACAGCGCCCATGCCCAGATCTTGCATGGTTAAGACTTTGGAGGGAATGGTACGAAATACCGCACCCGCACCACGGTTTTGATTAAAGGCATTCACCCTGAAACGCGCAATGCCGGGAACTTCAAAGGAGAAATCCGTCTCTAAGTACTCTTCGTAATCTTTGCGCTGTTTATCATTCATAATTTCATAAATCAGTGAATGCACTTCTTTATGTTCCATCGGCGGCAAGTTAATACGTTTAACATCACCGTCCACACGAATCATAGGCGGCAAACCAGCAGATAAATGCAAGTCAGAGGCATTTTGCTTTGCACTGAAAGCGAGGAGTTCTGTAATATCCATCGATGCGTCTTATTGTTTTTGTGAAAGAAAATGCCATCTTTGCCCGATTTACCCTTTAAGATCAAGCAGGTTCATAACAGAATGACGAGTGCTGCAAAAAACGCAGCACGCTCTGCTGACAGTATCAAACTCATTGTCGCGACTAAAACTCAGCCTGCCGAGCTATTAGCTGAACTATATCAGCAGGGACTCCGCATGTTTGGGGAGAATTATGTCAGTGAGGCGATCGAAAAAATCCCACAATTACCGGGGGATATCGACTGGCATTTTATTGGCCCTATTCAGTCGAATAAAACACGTTTAATTGCCGAACACTTTGATTGGGTGCAGACGGTTGACCGTGAAAAGATTGCCAGACGGTTATCGGCGCAAAGACCTCAGCACTTGCCGCCTTTAAAATGTTTGATTCAAATAAACATATCTGACGATCCGCAAAAATCTGGCACGACCTCTGAAGAAGACACGCTAAAGCTTGCTGAAATTATTACAAGTCTGCCCAATTTAACGCTCAAGGGCCTCATGACCATCCCTAAAGCGGCCCAAAATGAAGAGGCATTAGCCTCTGATTTTGCTAAAATGCAGTGCCTGTCAACGTCTTTGATGGAAAAGTACCCTGAAGCCTCCGAGCTTTCAATGGGCATGTCAGGCGACTATGAATTAGCCATTGAGCATGGCGCAACCTTTGTTCGTGTCGGCACCGCTATTGTCGGTCCACGCAAAGATAAGTGAAGAGACACTCCATGAGTAAAGCACCCACTATCGGATTTATCGGTTCAGGTAATATGGCGCAGGCCATTATTGGCGGCTTGATTGCATCAGGCATTGCGCCTTCAAACCTTTGGGGCTCTGGTCAAACGGCCTGCAAGCTTGAATCACTAAAAGATACCTTGGGCATCAACACAACCAGAGACAATGAAGTCATCGCCAGAGAAAGCGATGTGATATTCCTAGCAGTCAAGCCTCACCAGCTGGAAGCGGTTTGTCTAGCGATTGCGCCTATTACACAAAAACAAGCGCCGCTGTTTATTTCTGTCGCGGCAGGCGTGACATCAAGCTCACTCTCAAAGTGGCTAGGCAAAGACGCGCGTATTGTCCGTTCTATGCCCAATACACCCTCGCTCATTCAAGAAGGCATGACGGGGCTTTTTGCCACAAAGACTGTAACTGATGACGATAAAACCCTGACCGCTCAGCTATTAAATGCTGCAGGCCTTACTGCCTGGGTAGAACGTGAGGACTTACTTGACGCTGTCACTGCTGTTTCAGGCTGCGGCCCTGCTTACTTCTTTTTAATAATGGAAGCTATAGAAGCTGCAGGTGTTCAGCTTGGCTTAACACAAGAAACGGCAAGACTGCTCACGCAGCAAACAGCCTTAGGCGCTGCTAAAATGGCTTTAGGCAGTGACTTGTCACCTGCTGAATTAAGGCAAAATGTCACATCAAAAGGTGGCTGTACCGCACAGGCGTTGGATGTGTTTGAGAAGTCTCGCCTACGAGATACCGTCATGCAAGCTATGCAGGCAGCAGATGAGAGAAGTAAGCAATTAGGATCAGTAGATGCTTGACAGGTTGCATACCCAAGACCAAATCGACGATTACTCGTCATTCCCGCGAAGGCGGGAATCTAATCAATTAATCGCATGGATTTCCGCTTTCACGGGAATGACGCTATCCTGCTTCCAGACTTGTAAACACCTAGCTAAGGACGCTTAAGTTATGTCAACGACAACACAAGCCCTACAGTTTTTAATTCATAATATTTTTCAGCTTTATATCTATGTGGTGCTGCTTCGCTTTATGCTGCAATTAGCGAAAGCAGACTTTTATAACCCGTTGAGCCAGTTTGTAGTCAAAGCCACCAACCCTTTTCTTAAACCCTTAAGAAAAGTCATTAGACCTATCAAAGGACAGGATATTGCCGCCCTTGTGTTTGCTGTATTGCTTTATGCGCTGATGATCGCCTTAATCGTGCTTGTGCTATATCGGCATCCTGTTGATCCTATGCAGCTGGCTATCTATTCTATTGGCGGCACCTTGCACAGCATTACGGGTATCTACTTATTCGGCATCATTGTGTCAGCCATTTTAAGCTGGATACCGTCAACACAAGGCCATCCCGGCGCTTATCTATTAATGCAGCTGGTTGAACCGGCTCTCGCGCCCATTCGCAAAATCATGCCTGACCTTGGGGGTATCGATTTATCCCCATTGGTAGTACTATTGCTACTCAACGTTGTTCGAATCTTTTTAGCACCTATCGTGCCTTTTTAAAACATGAGTAAACTGCTAGATGCAATCAAATGGACGGAGGACGGACTGCTCCCCGCCATTGCCCAGGATTATCAAACAGGTGATGTCTTGATGATGGCTTGGATGAATAAGGAATCCTTGCAAAAAAGCATTAACACAGGGCGCGCTGTGTATTTTTCACGCTCACGTGGGAAACTTTGGGCCAAAGGTGAAACCTCTGGCCACACGCAGGATATTCACAGTATGCATTTAGATTGTGATGGTGACACACTGCTGCTTAAAGTCGATCAAAAAGGTGGCATCGCCTGCCATACAGGCCGCAAAAGCTGTTTTTACCAAAAGCTTGATGATGGTAAATGGACACCAGACAGCCCTGTACTCAAATCACCCGATGAGATGTACGACCATGAGTGATGTGTTAGCTGCGCTCTCCGAGGTTTTAGAAGCGCGCAAAGCCGAAAGCCCTGACAAGTCGTATGTGGCCAGCCTGCATCATAAAGGCCTAGATCATATTTTAAAAAAGGTCGGTGAAGAGTGTACCGAAACGGTAATCGCCGCCAAAGATGCCAAGTGTACCGGCAAAAATGACGATTTAATCTATGAAATGGCCGATTTGTGGTTTCATTCCTTAGTGTTACTCAGTCACTTAGGCGAAACTCCTCAAAGCATTTTACAAGAATTAGAAAGACGCTTTGATCTTTCAGGCTTGGAAGAAAAAGCAAGCCGCACAGAAAACTAATAGTTAAGGTGGATCGCACTGCGTTTATCCACTCTACATAACGATAAAAAATAAAGGGGATAACATGGGCTTCGGCGTCAAAGAACTCGTCATCATCTTGGTCATTGTGTTGATCCTATTTGGCTCAAAACGCTTAAAAAACCTAGGCTCTGACTTAGGCAGCGCCATTAAGGGCTTTAAAAAATCCGTCGCCGATGAAGAGCAAGGCGCAGCCCCCAAAGATAAAATCGAACAGCCGTAAACAGACTAACGCCTTACCATGTTTGATATTGGTTTCTTTGAGCTTTTCATCGTTGCCGTACTCAGCCTGATAATATTTGGCCCTGAGCGGCTACCGCAGGTGATTAAAACCTTAGCCCTTTGGGTAGGCCGCATCAAACGCAAAATCAATAGCGTCAAAGCCGATATTGAACGTGAAGTCGGTGCGGAAGATATCAGGCGCCAACTTCACAATGAAGCCATTTTAGAGAACCTCGACAAAGCTGAGCGTTCCTTACAAGCTGAACAAGCAGCTATAAAAGAAGCCATTGAACCCCGCTCAGAGACATCCTCATGAGTGAGTCAACTTCCGAGACACTCACTGCACATTTGCTAGAGATAAGAAAGCGTCTTATTCGCATGTTAGTGATCTTAGCTGCTGTTTGTATGGGCATGATCTTGTTCGCAACCGAGCTATATGCCTTCTTTTCAGCACCGCTATTAAATGCGCTACCCAGCGGTAGCCAAATGATAGCCACCGAAGTGGCCTCCCCTTTCTTAACTCCCTTCAAGCTCGCGGTCGTTGCGGCTGTATGTATCGCTATCCCTTATGTGTTAGCTGAGTGCTGGGGATTCTTAGCACCTGGGCTTTACCAGCACGAAAAGAAACTACTCCTTCCTGTTTTATTTATCAGTACCTGCTTATTTTATGGCGGCATAACCTTTGCCTATCTTGCAGTCTTTCCTGTGATGTTCGGTTTTTTAAGCCAGGCAGGCCCAGACAGTGTCATCTACGCCCCTGACATCAGCCAATTTTTTAACACAGTCGTTAAGCTGCTCTTTGCCTTCGGCTTTGCTTTTCAGATCCCTATTATTACCTTTGTCTTAAGTTATTTAGGCACTATCACCCCAGAAAGTATGGCACGCAAGCGCCCTTATATTTTTGTTAGCTGCTTTGTCGCCGGTATGTTATTGACACCCCCTGACCCTTTATCGCAAGTCTTAATGGCGCTCCCTATGTGGTTACTCTTTGAATCTGGCCTATTATTCAGTAAGCTATTGCCTAAGCGACATATTTCAGAGCTTAGTCAATGACCTAAAAGGGGTACTTTTATGCCAATCGCAAAACTCGATACCCTCAGAGAAAAACTGAAATCTCTTCGCCTTGAACATCGCTTGCTGGACAACAAGATAGATGAAATGGCTCAAGAACCCTCCGTGAATAGCCTAGATCTTCAGAGGTTAAAAAAGCGAAAGCTGCAACTGAAAGAGACCATTGTCAAAATAGAAAGCCAATTAATTCCTGATATGGGTGCTTGAGGATACTTTCGCGAGTATGGATACAACACTATGATTGATCTTTATGTGTATAAGCATATTGAAGGCGTACCGCTTGACCCTTTTAGTGCGCGCGTAGAAGCTTTTATCAGTGCAAGTCAGGCACCACACCAAACCATTGAGGTTGATGACTACCTAGAGACTTTAGACGGCAACATCCCCGTTATACGTGACAATCAAATACCCATCTCAGGCTTTAAACTCATTTTAAGTATGCTGGAAGACAAGATGGGCTTTGTGTTTGATAGCCACTTGGACGAAAAAGACAAAGCTATTCATTTCGCCTTTGATAAACTCTTAACCGATCGCTTTTATACCCTCGTACTCGCTGCTCTTTGGCTAAATAACGACAACGTACAGGTGTTATCGCACTTACTTTATAAAGATATTCCACCACCACTACCTGCCTTAAAGATCAAGCAAATCCAAAAGCGCATTAAAGCCAAATTACTTGGCTTGGGGTTAGCTGTAAATGACACTGACATACTTGCAGCAGAAACTAAGGAAGTCTTGGCTAAGCTGAGTAATTATCTGGGCGAGCACCAATGGTTCGGTGGGCTTTTTTTATCGACTTTGGATTTAACCGCCATGGCTTTTTTATCACCCCTAACGATTGAAGGTCTTAAAGGAGATGTGGTTTCAAACCTACATAATAATCAAACACTCAAAAGTTACCTTGCTCGTATTACCCCGCTCTTTTTCTCAAAATCGGCAGCACTTGACCTGACTGAAGAATAAGTTCAGCCCTTGCAGGATGGGTTAGTGAAACGTAAACCACCATTGATCCTATTAACTTTTGGTGGGTTACGCTGCGCTAACTCCACCCTAAAAAAGGTGCATACTTACCTACATTGAACCTATATGTTAGTTTTCTCTCAAATAATCGACTAACAGTAGCATTGAGGCATTATCCATGAAAGTCTCAGTATTTATAGCTCAAAGCCTCGATGGCTTTATTGCTCGAGAAAACGGCGAATTGGACTGGTTGGAACAACCACCATCGCCTGAAAATGTTCACGAAGACCATGGCTTCGCTACATTTTTTGCAAGTGTCGATTGCATGGTAATGGGGCGTAACACCTTTGATGTAGTGTCAAAAATGGATCAATGGGTATACGGCGATACGCCTATTACCATCCTCAGTCGTCAAAAAATCTCGCCGCCAGAGACCTTTAAAAAACAAGTATCACTTTATCAAGGCGACTTAAAGGCACTGGTAAATCAATTAAAGCAGGCTGGCAAACAGCATATGTATGTCGATGGCGGCCAAACCATACAAGCCTTCTTACGTGAAGGATTGATTAGCAATCTTTGTATCACAACAATCCCTGTACTTATTGGTCAGGGTATCCCACTCTTTGGCAGTTTAACCGAAGATATTCATCTTTCGCTCATCAAAAGCCAGGCGTACTCAAGCGGATTAGTTACCCAAACCTACAAGGTACGCACGGATACCATCAGGCTATAGATGCTGGCGAAAGGAGCCGTATTGCTGAACTAACCTATTCACATCAAAAGGCGGCTTGATAAATGCGTAATAAAAGCCATCAGGCCCTACTAGGTAAATATACCCTGAGTGGTCAACCGTATAGTCAGAACCTTCCAACATCACTTTTTTGAAAGGCACCGCCATGGAGGAGGTTAACGCCTGAAGTTCAATAAAATCGCCTGTCAAACCAATGACATCGCCACCAAAGAACCCTGTGTACTGACGCAATTTATCAGGTGTGTCTCTTGCAGGATCAACGCTTACCAACACAATCTCAGTACTTTCCTTAAGCTGAGGCTCAAGCTTTTTCATCATTTGCTTCAAGGTCGCAAGCGTCGCGGGGCAAATATCAGGACAGTGCGTAAACCCAAAAAACACCAAATACCATTTACCTTGAAAGCTCTTGTTTGAAAACGGCTCGTTTTTTTGGCTTTTCAATGAAAATTCAGTAAGGGGCCGAGGCTCATCAAGTACAAAGAAACCCTGTTGTAGCAATTCATGTTTCCATGATTGATGCTGGTAAACGTAGGTTGTCAAACCTGCTATTACCGCAGACAAAAGCAGTGATAAAAATAAAAACTTCATTCTAGGGAAACTAACTTACCAACTTATATCTAATAGAATTTAACAGTGAAGACACTTAACTTTTTACTCATTCTCATGATGAGCTGGCTGACATATGCAAGCCCAGCCACTAAAATTTGGACATTCCAAAAGGATAAACAAAGAGAAACGTTTAAATATAACAGCTCTGATAAAACATTCTCATTTCTTGCCAAACTCACCCGTAATGGCCTTCAAGCTTCAATTCTAAACACATCTCGCAATAAAATACCTGATCACATAGAAAATCTGCTTAAAAAATGCCTCGTTTTTTTCTTAACTCAATATCAAGCACCGCCGGACTTTCTGCATGTAGATGGGACAACCGTGAAAGGGACACTGGAGCTTTCTAGAGGGACTGGTCCAAGTCAAGCGAACCACATTTCAGCTAAAGCTGACACCAACGCCCGCCTCTGCTGGTATTTCAATAGCTTTTGCCCACATAGCCCTGTTTGTCGTACAGAACAACAATGATTACAGTGTCGCATCTACCAAAATCACGACAAATAGCGCTAATAAATAAAATATAGAATATTTAAACGCCGCCATCGGTGCTTTTTGATCTCCCTGCAAAATACGTATAGACCAAAACAAAAAAACACCGCCTAACACAAGCGCTGATGCCAAATAGAGCCAACCACACATTTGTGTCACAAAAGGCAGGCAGGAGGCCGCAATCAGCATCAAGGTATACAGCACAATAAACCGTGCGGTGTATTGATCGCCATGCGTAACAGGCAGCATCGGAATCCCTGCCTTGGCATATTCTTCCTTTTTATGTATCGCCAGCGCCCAAAAATGCGGCGGTGTCCAAGCAAAAATAATCAACACAAGAAGTAGGGCATCAGGCTCAATGCTGTTTGTCACCGCTGTCCAGCCTAAAAGTGGAGGTATAGCGCCGGCTAGGCCACCAATCACAATGTTCTGCGGCGTTAGGTGTTTTAAAAGCAGCGTATAGATAAACGCATAGCCCACTAGCCCCCCCAAGGTGAGTAGCGCCGTTAACACATTGACCTGCGTGATGAGTAACCATTGACCAAAACAAGCTAGAGCAGCAGCAAATAACAAGGCTTTGTGCATGGGCACAGCTCCTGTTGCGACAGGTCTGTTTTCAGTGCGCTTCATCAAGGTATCAATGGTTCTGTCGGCAACATGATTCACAACCGCTGCACCTGCTGCACAGAAGCCGATGCCTAAGTGAGTAGCGACAACTAACTGCAACGTGATATCGCCACCAGCCAAAAACATACCGATGGCAGCAGTCACCAGCATCATAAAGACAACATTCGGCTTGGTCAGCTCATAATAAGCACGAAAAACGGATTTTTGTTCGCTGGTAAGGTCAAGCGTACTCATGCAAATTGCCTCCTCGGTGCCTCTTTGCGAAAAGCAAAAACAGGCAGACTGATTACTATCATTGCTGACCATAAAAGCGCAGCAACCAGTGTGTGTAATACCGCAACAACCATAGGGAAGCCTAAGACGACATTACCAACCCCCAAGCCTATTTGGGTAACTAACAGCATAGCGGCTAGCCCAATCGCTTTTTTTAGCTCTGCATTAGCCACTCGCCAAAGTAAAATTAAATACCACAAACATATAACAGCGGTTAAGACTGCCCCCAAGCGATGAATAACATGAATAGCTGCACGGGCTTCGCTCAGAAGCTGCCCACCTAAATAGTTAGGGCCTATCTGCTGAAAGACATTGAAACCCTGCTTAAAATCCATTGGCGGCCACAAGCTGCCTTGACAGATAGGAAAATCAGCGCAAGCAACTGCCGCATAATTGCTGCTTAGCCAGCCGCCTAATGCAATTTGCATGAACATCATCAAAACTGACGAAACGGCCAGTGGAGTCAACTTAATAGTCGAGTATTCAATAACACGCGCTTTAGGCGATAAACTAGCACGATTGGCCAACAGGATCGCAATCAGCACCATAGCACCCAGCAAATGCAAGGTGACCACTTGTGGCCATAGCTTAAGTGTCACCGTCCACATACCGAATAAGCCCTGAAGCGTCACCATGACTACCGCTAGCGCAGCCCAATAGACAGGCTTTGCTTTGTCTAGCATTAAACGCGCGATCACTAGGCCTAGCAGTACCAGTGCCATCAACGCAATCACAGGATCATACTGATCATACATAGGCTGATCATCTATCACCCATAAGCTTGCTAGACCAATACGGACAATCAATAAACATTGAGAAACAATGACAACGCTAAGCGCAAAGTGCTTACTGGGTTTATGTTGCTCCTGACGAAAGGCTGCGACAAACAGTAACAGTAAGACCAACCCTAAGCTGGACGCAAAGAGTCTGTGGACTTGTTCCGGCCAAGTCTTATCGGCCTCTACAGGGGTTTTATCAAAGACAGTGTTGGCAACAGCGGTTTCTTCAGCTGAATTAGGCCAGAGCAGATGCCCGTAACAGGTTGGCCAATCAGGACAACCCAGGCCTGCATCACTTAAGCGCACAAAAGCCCCCAAGGCAACGATGCCTAGGGCGAGCACAATCGCAAAACTTAAGCCCAGTTGCTGTTTACGGTTATCTTGCATATTTAAACAAATGCCTGATGTCTGCCATCATAGCTTTTTCTGATGTGCCTGTGGGGTAAGCCATCATCACCCAGCCTCTGGCATCGACTAACAGGTAATCGTTGTCTTGTAACAGTTGAGTCGTTTCTTTCGCCTGAGGCTTAGCCTGCAATCGTTTGATGGATCGAATTCCTTCAGGCAAATCTGCGTATTGAGTATCGCCTTGCTCAATCACAACCCGCTGTAATTTATGCGCATCGCGCCCTAAAGCCACATGCATTTGCTGGCTTTCAAAAAGATTGGTCTTTAGCGCATCTTGAGCATGACGCTGACCGACTACTAGCAATGTCCAGGGCGTATCGGTATTTAACAAATTCACCAAAGCTTCATCTTGATTAACCAAGCCTAAGGCATCTAAGGGCAGGGCAGGTGTGATCAAGTCACCCACTTTTTTGGTACCCAGTGTCCCTGCAACATTGAGCGCCTTGGCTTCATCAAGCGAATATAAGCTATAAGACAAGGTCATCAGCGCAAGCGGCAAGCCTAAGATTAATAACAAGGGCCAGTTTTTTTTCATCTTATTTTCTCCCTTTTTATACTGTAAAACGCCCATAAAACAAGGCTTAACACAGCAAAACTGAACCACTGAAAGGCATAACCATGATGCTTTTCAATCGCCCATTGTGGTTCAGGCAAAATGCTAATCAACCTGACATCTAAAGGCTCACGCAGGCGAATCACGTGTGGGTAAATCTCACCATCTACCAGTACGGCTAAAATTTTGTAATCGAGTGTACTGATCACTTGCCTATCCAGTCTTTCAAGCGTTTCATCGATCCAAGGGTTATCAATAAGCGGATATATCACACCTTCTAAGTCAATTTGCCCTGTTAATGCCTGTAAATCCATAGGCTTTTCGAGGCTTTTGGTAGGCAGCCACCCCATCAACACAAAGACAATGCCTGCCTCTTTCGTTTCAATCGCTTGCATGGCTGCCATGCCGACCATGCCCTCATGTAATTGGTTTTGTATCCACCAAAGCTTAGGCTTGGCAGTGCCTTTTACTTTCACCCTTGCATAGACAGGAAGCTCAGCTTTTAAAAACTTTGCAGGTTCATTTTTTGCTGCATTAAACAGCGCTTTTTGTTGCTCTTTATACTCAGCCCTATCCAATTGCCAAAAGCCTGCTGAAATAAAAACAGGTAGCAGGCACAGCACTAAGCATGTTAATTTCCAATTAATGGATAGCTCAAACGCCTGACTCGATAGGGACAATCTCATGCCGTTACTGCAAGGTCTTATTCTGCTCAATTTCTTCTTATTATTGGTTAGCCTTGGCGCGAGCCTTTTTTCTGTGTACAGGGAACGCGGTGAAGGCAACCGTAGTCTTTATTTGTTAAGCCTTCGTGCCTTGTTAGCTGTAACCCTGCTTAGCTTAGTGGGTTATGGCGTTGCCTCAGGTCAATTAGGTTCGCACGCACCTTGGGATGCCTTTCCTGCCGCCGCTCAATCCACTCAGTAGCAAGTAGGGTGGATAAGCGATAGCGCGATCCTCCGCCTCGTTAAAATAGATAAACAACAAAGACCAAGAAAATCCACACCACATCTACAAAGTGCCAATACCAAGACGACGCTTCAAAGCCAAAATGATCTTCCTTAGTAAAGTGCCTGCCCCTAACACTTCTTATAAATTGCACGGTTAACATGCCAGCTCCCATGATCACATGAAAACCATGAAAGCCTGTCAGCATAAAGAAAGTCGCGCCATAAATGCCAGAGTTTAAATAAAGACCATAATCGGCATAAGCTTCGTGATACTCCAAATACTGTAAATACACAAAAGCAAAACCTAAGGCTAACGTAATCCCTAAGAGTATATTGAATTTCTGGCGCTGCTCTTTTTTAAGGGCATGATGGGCAAATTCTAAAACGATAGAAGAGGCCACTAGCAGTAAGGTATTCCAGAAAGGCAGCCAGTGCATGAGATTATCAAAACCAGGAAAAGACAGATTACGTTCAGGCCCTGAGTGCACGCCATTATTCGCCAAATGACCGGCTTTCGCTTGCTCCTTGACACCGCCAATGGCATCTTGCGGTGTTTCCATCAACGGCCAGCTGTATTCAAACCCAGGCCAGAGTAGGGTATTCATAGCACCGGCCCCTTCGCCTGCAAGCCAAGGCCCTGCGAGCGCTCTGACATATAAGAGCACACCAAAAAAGGCAGCGAAGAACATGACCTCAGAGAAAATAAACCACTGCATGCCAATGCGGTAGGAAACTTTGAGCTGCTCTGAATTCATCCCTTTGATGTTTTCTTTGATCACCATGCTAAACCAGATAAACAGGGTAATCGCAAAGCCTATTAAGCCAACATACAGCAGCAGCCAATCACCACCTGAGGCATTAGCGCTGTGCATGGCATTCATGCCTGATGCCGCCCCAAGAGCAACGAGGGCTAAGGCCGTGGCTGTAAAGATTGCCATGCTGCTTTTATGCGGCACATAATAACGAGGGGTGCCTGAATCTTCCTTGTGCGCCATGTTTACTCCCTTCTCTTAATTGGCACTGAGTTGCGCGCTGTCCATTTGTTTATCGGTTACATCAAACAGGGTATAAGCCAGCGTGATGGTTTTTATGTCTTTGGGTAAATCATGATCCACTACAAAGACTAACGGCATTTTTGTGTCTTTCAATCCATCTAAAGGTTGCCGCTCAAAACAAAAGCATGCCGTTTTATGAAAATACGCGGCGGCGCGCCCCGGGGACACGCTGGGTATTGCCTGCCCCACCATGTTTTTTGCGACAGGGTTTTTCACATAAAAATGCGTCAGTACTGATTCGCCCGGATGTACCGTTAAGGTTTTCTTAACGGGTTTAAACTCCCAAGGCATGGCGTCGTTATTTCGAGCCACAAACTGCACTTTGATTTGACGCGTTTTATCGATGCCCTGGACCTTACCCTGATAAGCTTCCGTATTGGTCTTACCATTAATGCCTGTGACCTCGCAAAATACATCGTATAAAGGCACTAAGGCAAACCCAAAGGCAAACATGGCAATCACCGCCGCGACTAATTTCGCTACCAGCCACTTGCCTTGTTGCTCCATGGTTATTTCACCTCAGGTGGCCTTTCAAAAGTATGGAAAGGCAAGGGCGAGGGCAATGTCCATTCAAGCCCTTGTGCCGACTCCCAGGTTTGTTCTTTCTCTGTTTTTTTACCAAAATAAATTGTGCGAATGACATTAAATAAGAATATCAATTGCGCGAGGCCATAGGTAAATGCGCCAATCGACGACATCATATTAAAGTCAGTAAACTGCGTCGTATAATCAGGAATACGTCTTGGCATACCCGCTAATCCTAAAAAGTGCTGCGGGAAGAAGGTTAAATTAAACCCAATAAAGGCCACCCAAAAGTGTACTTTACCCATGGTTTCATCGTACATACGGCCTGTCCATTTAGGCAGCCAGTAATAAACAGAGGCCGAAAGCGAGAAGATCGCACCCGCCACCATGGTGTAATGAAAATGCGCCACAACAAAATAACTGTCGTGATACTGCATATCCGCAGGTGCTATCGCGAGCATCAAGCCTGTGAGGCCGCCTAAGGTAAAGAGAAACACAAAGGCAATAGAAAAGAGCATGGGGGTTTCAAAGGTTAAGGAGCCCTTGAACATGGTCGTGATCCAGTTAAAGACCTTCGCAGCTGTTGGCACCGCAATAAACATGGTCGCCCACATAAAATACAACTCGCCAATTAAGGGCATGCCCACGGTAAACATGTGATGCGCCCAAACAATAAAAGACAAGAAGGCAATGGCTGCAGTAGCATAGACCATGGACGCATAACCAAAAAGTGGTTTACGCGAAAAGGTCGGTATAATTTCAGAAATAACACCGAAAGCAGGTAAGATGATGATATAGACCTCAGGATGCCCAAAGAACCAGAAAATATGCTGGAAAAGCACAGGATCACCGCCACCTGCTGCACTAAAAAACGAGGTCCCAAAATGAATATCCATCAGCATCATAGTGACTGCGCCTGCGAGTACTGGCATAACCGCAACCAGCAAGAAGGCCGTTATTAACCAGGTCCAAACAAAGAGCGGCATTTTCATCAACGTCATGCCGGGTGCGCGCATATTCATAATCGTGGCAATAATATTAATCGCGCCCATAATGGATGAAATGCCCATCAAGTGAACCCCAAAAATGAAGTAGGTGACAGAAGGGGGCGCATAGGTCGTTGAGAGCGGCGCATAGAAAGTCCAACCAAAGTTGGGGCCGCCACCTTCCATAAATAAAGAAGCTAACAAGACAGCAAAGGCGAAAGGTAATATCCAAAAGCTTAAGTTATTCATTCGTGGCAGCGCCATATCAGGCGCACCAATCATGACGGGGATCATATAGTTGGCAAGCCCTACAAAAGCCGGCATGACTGCACCGAATACCATCACCAAGCCATGCATGGTCGTCATTTGGTTAAAGAACTCTGGCATAACCAGCTGCAAGCCAGGCTGGAACAGCTCTGCACGAATGACCATGGCGAAGCTGCCGCCAACGATAAACATCGCAAAACTAAACCAGAGGTATAAGATACCTATGTCTTTGTGATTGGTGGCAAGCACCCAACGTGCAATGCCTTTCTCTGGGCCGTGTGCCATCCTTGAAACCTCTTTTTATTGTCCCTGTTTGAAATTGAATACATCAATGGGCTGAATTGTCTCATTCATGTTGTTGCCAAAGGCATTACGCTGAAAGGTCAAAACGGCCGCCGATTCAATATCACTTAACTGATTGCCAAAAGCCTGCATTGCACTGCCTGGCACACCATTAATCACGACTTCCATGTGCGTATTGATAGCGCCCATCGCAATGGCACTGCCTGCAATGGCTTTACCGACACCGCCTTCACCTTTCATACCATGGCAAGCTGCACAGGCTTTGTTGTAGACGGCTTCACCTTGGTCATAAAGTTCTTTCAGCGTGAAGGTTTTGCTGGTGAGCTCTTTGATGTCAGCTGCTTTTTTCTGCTCTGCGGCAAGCCAAGCATTAAAGTCTTCTTCTGAGCGTACATCGACCACAATCGGCATAAAACCATGGTCTTTACCGCATAATTCCGCACACTGACCGCGATAAATGCCAATTTCTTTAGGCGTCGCCCAGGTTTCATTCATAAAGCCTGGAATTGCATCTTTTTTAACCGCAAGTGCAGGCACCCACCAGCTATGAATCACGTCATTAGCTGTCACAAGAAAACGGATTTTTTTATTCACAGGTACAACTAACGGATTATCTACTTCTAATAAATAGTGCTCGCCTTTCGCATCCACATTATTGATTTCGTCTTGCGGGGTACTCAGCGTTGAAAAAAACGCTACATTCTCACCTTCATCGGTTAAATACTCATATTTCCACTTCCACTGATAGCCTGTGACAAGCACATCCATGTCCGCTTCAGAGGTATCGTAAATTTTGATCAACGTTTTTGAGGCAGGCCATGCCATGGCACAGAGAATAATAAAAGGCACGACTGTCCAAGTAATTTCTACCGCAGTGTTTTCATGAAAAGTCGAAGGTTCATGCCCATTACCCTTACGGTATTTGATGATGGTGTACAGCATAAACAGGAAAACACCCACACCTGTTGCGACACAAATCCAAAACACCAGCATGTGAATATCGTAAATTTCTTTACCGACATCCGTAATACTGGGTGTCATATTGGTTTCAAAGCGCTGAAGATTCGCCCAAATATTGGGGGCAATAAGCGATAAGACTGCAAATACAGGCAGGGCAAAGTTCCCTTTAAGGTACATCGTACATCTCCATGTTCTATCGAACGGGCTGCAAACCTTAATTATAAAAGTAGAGTCTTAACACCGTACCACCTAGGAGGCTGTCCGAGAACTGACTGTTCGGCCTAAGCTTCCAATAATCGGCCAGACTTCTCATAAAATTTCTTTAAATAGGCCGACTATTCGCAGAAATTTTCTAAAAATTCTGACTCAATTCTTGAAACCTTATGCTCGAACGCAATTCTCGGACACCCTCCTAGTAATATTTGCCACCTCTTTTCCTCATCTCATTCGACATCGGATAGCATTTTGTGGTTAAGTGATTAAGTAACAGCCGACTCTGTCAGAACCACTTTAATTCAACTAACAGATTTTGTGAAGCTTTTTGTGACTAAGAACCCGCAAAAAACGCCAAGTACATATCAAAAAATATGGCAATTAAGCTGGCCGTTGATTATTGCCAATATCAGCGTCCCTCTGCTAGGCCTTATTGATACAGCCATTTTAGGGCACCTGCCTTCTGCTGAATACCTAGCTGCTGTGTCGGTTGGCGCCAGCTTTGTCTCCATCATTCTCCTCGGTTTTAATTTCATTCGGCTAGGCACAACAGCGCTTGCCGCCCCCATAAATCCAGAAGATGACCTAGATTTAGCTAAATCGACACTTAAACAATCGCTACAATTCTCTGTTATTTTAGGCCTGTTTGTTTTAATACTCAGCCATTACCTAAGTCATTTTGGCTTATCATTAATGTTAGGCTCTGCACCCGATGTTAGACTATTGCCGCTGACCTACGATTACAGCCTGATACGTTTTTTTGCAGCACCTGCGACCTTTATAAACTTTGTCTTAGTTGGCTGTGCCATTGCTTGGCAACAGCCGCGTATAGCCCTTGTCTCGCTCAGCACGACAGCACTCACCAATATACTATTAGATATTCTGTTGATTGTTATCTTTGATTTTAAAAGCCAGGGAGCCGCCACTGCTTCCACCGTCGCTGAATATACGAGTGTCTTTGTTACACTCCTTGTCTTTCAAAAGCACTTTCCCGACCTATTAAAACAAACCTTCTTTACATTTGAGCCTTTCTCGCACTATATCAATCTACTTAAAATCAACGCTGATCTTTTTATTCGATCAGTATTACTTCTCTTAAGCTTTGCTTTTTTTCAAAGCCTAAGCACTCAATTAGGTGCCACTGTGACGGCAGCTAATGCGATTTTACTGCAATGGATCGCCTTCCAATCTTACACACTAGATGGATTCGCCAATGCGACAGAAGCTTTAGTTGGACAGCATAAAAACAGCCCTGCACTAAAAGACATACTGATGAAGACTTTTGTGTTTACGCTGTTAACTTCTGCAACACTGGTTATGCTCTTAAGCGCGACACACATGCTTTGGATGCCGTTATTCACCAATCTCCAAGCTGTACTTTCAGCCATCAATGAAGTGAAATGGTTTGCTTTATTACTCCCGCTGATTAGCTGCGCGGCTTATTGGCTTGACGGTGTTGCTATAGGTCTTGCTGCGAGCCGTGCTATGCGCAATAGCATCTTAATCTCAAGTGTCTTCATCTTTTTTCCTGTAAGTTTTGGGCTTTTACCCATGGGTAATAGAGGCCTATGGATAGCTTTTGTGCTATTCATTTTTGCCAGATCCTTTACACTAGGGCCTATGCTTTATCTCTCAAATCGCCGCAACTATGTGGATTAATCAACTGCAACGCCTCTCTAATGAAAAGCTCTTTTGGCTAATTTTTTCTGTTAGTATTATCGTGCTTTTACCGTCTTTATTTAGCGGTTTAATGGGTGATGATTTACTACATTACCTGCTGTTTAATAAGCCTGATGCGCTCCCCCTAAGAGAAGACATCTCACTTTTTAATTTATTCTCTTTTGTTGATGATAATCCCGAACACCGCGAAAAACTCATGGCGCTTAGCCTATTACCCTGGTGGGTAGACCCTGAATTCACTTGGAATTTTTGGAGGCCTATCGCCGAAATAACTCACGCGATCGATTACACCTACTTTGGCAAGCAGTATTGGCTCATGCATCTGCATAGCCTGCTATGGTTTAGCCTCCTGCTCTTACTCGCCGCTCGCTTCTACAAACTAACGTTGCCGACAGCTAGGTTGCACTGGGTTGCCTTTGCATGTTTTGCGTTAAGTGCCAGTCATGCTGTGACAGTTGCCTGGCTAAGTAATCGTCATGCAGTGATTGCCTCTGCATTTATCTTAAGCACGCTGCTACTTCATCATCGTTTTGTGTCAGCGCATTCGCGACTTAGCTACCTACTCGCGCTATTGATGACAAGTTTAGCGTTTTTATCGTCCGAATTAGGCCTTTCTACAGGTGTATGGCTTTTTTGCTATACGCTTTTTTTAAACAAAGAAAAGTCTTTACGACACTGGCTTTGGTTACTGCCCTACTTTTTTATTTTTTGTGCATGGGCTTATGTGTATCGTGATGGAGGCTTTGGTATTCGAGGGTATTCAAGCTTTTATATTGACCCTACAGAAAAACCGTTAGACTTCCTAGTAAACTATCTAAAAAATTTACCGGCCATTATCGCATCACAAACCTGGATCATTCCTGCCGACATTTTCTCAGCGATTAAATATCCTTGGATCACGCCTTTGATCGGCCTATTAACCATAGCTTGCTTATATTTTCCCATCAAAGCAGCAAAAAAAAAGCCACTTATTAGTTTTTTTATCACAGCTTTTTTATTACTCGCCATACCCATTGCAACAAGCCCTGCACAAGACAGAAATCTATTACAGGTCAGCTTGGCATTTTCAGGTATCCTTGGAATTGTGCTTTATCAAGCCTATTTATCCATAACTCAGCAAAAGGCACTCAAGTACCTTTTTTATGCACTTGTCATGTTACATTTTTTAGTAGCGCCTCTTTTGAGCCTTCCGTTAAGTTATGCCCCAAAGCTTTTTTCAGCGGCAGGCGAAAAACGCGCCAAATCACTGGATATTGAAGCAGGCGATCAGATCATCATTTTGAAGGGTAACATGATGGAAACTATTTATCTTTACCCTCGCCTTGTGGAATTAGGTTTACCATTACCCGATAAGATCTGGAACATTGGCGGCAGTCATAGCAAGTTGAATGTCACTCGACTTAACCAAAAAACAATAAAAATAGAGGCGATGACGCCTTTCTTCTCAGCCAGTGACCTAATGGCTAGAGATCCTATAGAAACGCCATTCCTCCACAACACTGTTACACTGAACGGGCTAACCATCATCATTCAATCTGCATCAGAAACGCAATTGCCAAAAACCCTGATCATCAAACACCCCCCAGACGCAAAAATATTTATTATTGATCAAGGTAATATTATTCCTTATCTGCCTTAAAAACTATTGAACTTGGTAGGCTGTAATCATACTAACATATCTGTTTGGTTTATTTTTGTATGCTTCGCTATCTCATTGTTCTTTTATATCTTTATTCGACAAACGCTTTTTGCATCTATCCAACAGGTATCGGTAGTACGCTACATGACATAAAAGCAGAGGATGCACTTACGAAGCAAAGTGAGAAATATAAAAGTCATAACACAACCCATTTAGGCATAGAAATCAGCACTGATTTATCTAGAAAACAGGCAAATCCCTTCTCATCTTCAGGAAAAGCAACACACTATTCGGCCGATGATATAAAACATCTTAAAAACGAACACTTCCAAGAAAGCCCTAATGATCAGCTTCTTTCACTTATCTCTATCACTAATATATTAAAAACTTTCGGCTCTGCTTTCAAAAAATTATCGTCAACACAAAAGCATGATTTAATAAAAAAGCTGGGTAAAACAAAAATATCCTATGACTCAAGCCAAACACCGCTTTACCTAGAAAATATTTTTGATAAATCGGGAAAAATACGAAAGAACATCAACTTAAATAAAATAGATGCTGGCGTAGTGCTTTTTCTTTCAAAAAAATATCATAGCCTTCAATCTCACCTAAATAAGACCGAAAAGAACACTAAACACTTTTCAGCATCTACCAATGCCAATGCCAATGCCAATGCCAATGCCAATGCCAATGCCAATGCCAATGATACCTTTGCAGAGGAGTTCTTTAAAAAAGCTTTTTTAAATAGAATTAAAGCCCTTCCAGACACTGACCTTAGTGCAACAGCTAGTGACAGCTCAGATAGCTCAGATGACCCGAATAGCTCAGATGAATCGAATAGCTCAAATGAATCGAACAGCTCCTATGAGTCATATCTCTCAGTTGCCTCACTTGACCCGAAGGCTAGGGCTCGAAAATCCAAGCACTCCCTCATCCCCAATCAAATGGAGTGTAGCTACCTAGCGACCACCGCCATAGCAAATAATGCCTTAACTCGCTCAATTACCACTGAAGACGATGCAACTGAATTTAATTCAACAGATATAACATCAACCCCTCTGAACGTTTCAACACTAATAGAAGCTGCAGGTGACTCACTTTTTAGCAAAAGTAATCGTACCCAACTCTCCAAGCAGATTACTGCAACAAAAAGAAAAGGAAAATCAAAAAATATCACAAGAAAGAAAATACAACATGCTGAAAAATACTGGAGAGGGCAAATGATAAGAGCCGAACACCTTCAAGGAAATAGTCACACGACTGTCTTCACCAACCTTTTTGGCCCTAGCTCAGCAAAGTTAATGGCCAACTTACATGCCAAACAAAAGCCGCATGTTATAGACTCCAGTAGCGATAGTTCATCCAGCGACGTGGAAGTTTGTTCTGGTCAAGTAAAACCGGGCACTATAACCCAAAAATTTAAGCGATTAGTTTATATCTAACTAACGCGCTGCGCTTGCAGGCTACCGACTCCGATGAAAGGTTCGCTAGCGAATCTTTCATCATTTTGGGCAGCTCTATACTATTCTTTCTCATATTGAGCTGGCGTCTTGTCGCCATTATCACAGTGTAGTCGTTCGTTGTTGTAATATCTCATATAAGCCACGACGTCTCGCTTCATATGTTTACGCGTTGGCTGATGAATTTTGAAAAGCCAAGCCTTTGGGTGATTGACTCAAGTTATAGACTTTGGTTAAAGCTTTGCTAACCAGGTCAGTTTTCATTCTCTTATCAATATGCCAACCCACAATGCGCCTTGAATAGAGATCCATCACAGCGTCAGCCTAGTACCTCAATGCACAGCGATTGTCCCGTTCAGCAGCTACAGGTTTTTCTGTGGCAAGGCGCAAGTATGCAGTAATACATGCGTCTTTCAAATACTTGCAACAAAGTCACGGGAAAACCTGTAGCTGCCCTTTGGGTGGCATTTAAAATGCCCATAGCTGTGTTGCCTGATCTCACTATAGAATAACTATTATTTTCGATCAGCTGCCTTGCTATGAGCATTTTACTCTGCCACTGAACCCGACAATCGCTATGCATTGGGGTACTAGTATTAGACTGACCCACTTCCATGAGCAGCAAACCCTCGACTTGTGCTTTTAAGAGAAAATGTAGACAATAGGCTAAAAAATACGCAATCTGCAAAACGCTAGCGTAATAATTCACTTACAATCCGCCAGCACTAACACCAACAATCAGGCGCCTTCAGGCTGAAATAACAAGCATGAAAGAAGAAGAAAAGGGATTTATCGAGCATATTGTCACCACGGACAATTCACCACCCGAAGAAAAGTGGGGCATGTACCGCCACATGCTCAAAAAGTCGCTACCCTATGAAATGGATATAGAACACAGAGACTACCACGGTGATTTTGAGGCAACCTTAAATGTCTCGATGAATAGAAACAACCTGAATCAAAGCATATTGTTAGCAGAAAATACAGGCAATATTGCGCAAAGAACCAGCCGCCATGTTGAAGATGGATTTAACGCCTACTCATTGGCTTACTGTTTATACGGTGACGGTATTCTTCAGCGAGGAAACCAAGCGGTAAAAGTCTCAGCAGGTAGTATTGTTCTCATTGATTTAGCACAGCCCTTTTATTTTGAAATGTGCCAGAAAAATCGCTTAATGTATTTTCGTATACCAAGAGAAAAACTCATAGATGAATTAAAAGGCAAAGGCGACACCCGTCTTCATGAACTTTCTGACCATACAGGCCCTGGCAATTTATTAAAAAATTACCTAACGATGCTACCAAGAGCGATCCACTGCTCTAATCGTTCAACCGCTGACAGCTTGCTTAGACCTATTGGTGATCTAGTCAATGCCTGCTTTATTGATATGTTAGATAGCAACATCCCCGCACATTATGACCCGAGTATTTCTCAGCTCAATATGGTATATCGCCAGGCTCAAGCCTATATCAAAAACCATTGCATGCAACAGCAGCTATCCATTGGCATGCTATCTAAAGCCTTTAACTATTCAGAGTCCTATTTACAACGTGCTTT
The DNA here is from genome assembly GCA_965225765.1 of Pseudomonadales bacterium. Classification (GTDB taxonomy): domain Bacteria; phylum Pseudomonadota; class Gammaproteobacteria; order Pseudomonadales; family DT-91; genus CAKMZU01. The sequence continues at coordinate 2,682,365 of CBDDBO010000002.1, read as the reverse complement.
TCGCGAACATGACACCTCTTTCAGTCAAGAAATGCGTAGGCTACGTATCGAGCATGCTTGCAGTTTGCTGCTAGCTTCAGAAGACAAACCAAAATTGATTGATGTAGCTTTAGCATCAGGCTTTCAAGGCTTGAGTCAATTTTCCAGAGCTTTTAAGGGCGAATTAGGTATTAGTGCAAGTGATTTTTATCGCCAAAGCTTAAGTCCTGTTTCCAGCTAACACTGTATTTCACTGTATTTTTTCGGTTTGTCTAGGTTGGGGTGGGTTAGTGAAACGTAACCCACCAAGGTCATGCATTAATGTGGTGGGTTACGCTGCGCTAACGCCACCCTACAAAGCTAATTAACTTGAAACGGTGTTAGACCCAGTAAAATAAGTTGATAAAGCCTCCGAAGATAACACAATATGTGCACTATCTAAGTCTAATGCTGCCTGAGGCATGGATGCAAAAGCAGCACTGTCTGGCGATTGCACCAGCGTAGAGACCCCTTGCAATCTGCAATGATGTAGCCCTTCAGCCCCATCTTTTCCCATGCCTGACAACAAAACAGCGACGCCTTTACCTCTGAGCTTTGCGACTGAGTCAAAAGCCACATCAATAGACGGCCTATGAAAATTGCGTTTTTCAGTTTGATGAACATGAAAAAACCAATCACCCGAATGGCCCACAACTTCACTATGATAATCACCAGAGGCAACATAGATACACCCAGACTCAACAGGCATTTGATGCCCAATCGCTTTCACAGGGACTGACAATTGGCTATTCAATCGTTCGGTGAAAGATAACGTAAATTCCGCTGTCATATGCTGCACAACCATAATGGTTGGGCAGGGCAGAACCACCTGTGATAACAAAGCTTCTACCACTCGTGTACCGCCTGTTGAGCTACCCATTACCACTAAGTCGACCTGATTGAGCGCTGGCAGCCCAGATATGTCTAAAGCGCTTTGTTTATCCATTGAAGTTGCTTTTTGATATAAACATTCATGCAACCGCTGCCTTATAAGCTTCTGATTGTCTCGTTGATAAAAGAGCGTCTTTTCAAGTGAGCCTAGAGGACTATTCACTTCATACTGAAGCTGAATGACCCTAGCCGAAGGAAAGGTATGTTGTATGACTGCTTTTTCATAGGCCTGCTGTTCATCTATAAGAACAAGATCCACGACCTGATGATCTTTTAACGCATTAACCAACTCTCGACTATGGCTAAAAGCGCCAAGCCATTCGATACCTGACAGGTGAGTAAGCTGCTGACTAATCACCAGGCGATCTTTTGCACTTGTTGACAACATTGTCGTGCGTATCTTCATAGCTTGCTCACAGACGCTAGTAAAGCATCAATGTCGATGAGTTCACCACCAAAAGCAGTGGCCACCTGCCTAGGCGTTGTGTCGATACTGCTACTCAGCTGCGGCAACTGCAAACCAAACTGTACCTGCTTATGCTGAATAATGGCCGTCAGCACTTGCTCATCAGCAGGTAGTAAATCCAGTGACAGAACCGGAATGGGGCAGCCGTCATAGCGAATAAAGGCTTTCACCTGTGCATGATCAATAGGCAACGACATCAAGGTGACACTTTCAATCAATTTAACAATATCAGCCGCCCAAAGCGCATAGCGTTCATGCGTACTCTCAAAGATTAGGAGTTTTTTCTTGGATGCGGGTCTTAAGTGAGCACTTGTAGAACGCGATGTCTTTTTTTTACTAAACGCATCGTTAAGAGGAGGCAAAACATTGAAGTTTATGGGGTTGGCAGGCTTAAAAGCCCTGTTGTCAGAAGATGCCTCCAACAACATCTGGGGTCTTATCCATTGAAGCCGTTGTCCCTGAAGATGAATAAAATAATCGCTTTGATTCAGCGTGTTTTGCCAATGGATCTCGTTATTTTGTAGAGAAAATCGCTTTATACCGCTACAAGGTATCGCCCATTGCCCCCGAGCATCACGGCATAACATATGTGATTCATGATGGGCGGCCTGTTTAGTCAATTGAATCTCAGGCAAGGCTTTACCTTTGACACTGACAAACTGCTGGCAATGGGTTGCAGGTATGGGTAAATCAAAGGTGCACAAAGCAGGCAGCAAGGCCTCCACGTAGCACTCTTCAATCACAAACTGACGCCCGCCTGATAAGAACTGAACCACAGCTGTTATGTCAGCACTTTTCATAGAACACACAACCTTTATCTCGGTGTGTTTTGACATTGGTGTCATCAACGAGTTTATCGACTGTGCTTAGCATAAACATGCCGCCAAAGCGCAAACTGCGCTTAATGACTTGCAAAACTTTTTGTTGTGCATCTTCTTGTAAATAGATCAATACATTACGGCAAAGCACCAAATCACACTGAGAATAGGGTGGAATAGGCTGCATCAAATTGCTGACTTGGAAATTCACAAAGGTTTTCAAGACAGGATTAACCTGATAAACCACTTTCATTCCGCCTAAGCCATCGGTCTTTTCATCCACTTTCTGGAAAAAGTGACGATATTGCTCTGGGAAATTTCTGAATGAGGATAACCCACTTGATGACTCTTCATAGCGGCCTTCTTGCGCTTTACGAATGACCTGTCTTGAAATGTCTGTGCCGTTAATTTCAATCTTCCAGCCATGCGGAGGTAAAATTAGACCGTTATCAAGCTGTACACTGAGCTTGGCTTTAATAAACGCATGCAATAACAGCATCCCTAAGGTGTAGACTTCTTCGCCCGTCGAGCACGCTGCCGACCAAATGCGGATATTAAAATCCTTCGCCTTAATTTTTTGTTGGATAAGCTCCGGAAAAAATTCTCGCTCCAGTGCCATCATCTGCATTTGATCGCGGAAAAAATAGGTTTCGTGATTATTCACGTTTTCAATCAGGGCAGGGAGCTCTGTTTTATAAGGGTCTTTGATAATGCTGTCGATCCAGGCATTGAGGTCATCATCTTTGATTCCCTTGAGTGCAAATTCAAGCTTGCGCAATAATGGCCCCGATAGCTTAAGCCCTGCATAATCACTAATAAGCTGTACAAGCTTTGCTATTGCAGGTTTCATCTCACCCATAGAGGCTTGGGATAACTCCCATTCGGTTGTCGTCATGCCATCACCTCTTCTTCACGCTGGGTTTTCACTTGATTGACATTAAAAAAGCCGATGGCTTCTTGCAGCTGATCGATGGAGGCATCCATTTTTTCAGCCATTTGGGTTAGTTCTACAGAGGAGCTTGCATTGTGCTGCGCGACTTTATCAAGCTGCGAAATCGCAAAGGTTATTTCATGTAGGCCTGATGATTGTTCAGCAGAAGCTGCTGAAATTTCCTGAATAAGTTCTGAGGTTTCACTGATTTGCGGCAAAATTTCGGTAATTTCTTTGCCTGCATGCTCAGAGGCAACTACGGTTTCATTCGACATCTGTATTACATCAGTGGCCGCCACTTTCGCTCTTTCTGCAAGCTTACGGACTTCATCGGCAACAACAGCAAAGCCTCGACCTTCTTCCCCTGCACGTGCCGCTTCAATGGAGGCATTTAACGCCAACAAATTCGTCTGATAGGCAATATCATCGATGATCGATACTTTTTCTGCGATGAGCTGCATCGCTTGCACCATATCTAATACCGCTTTACCACTACTACTGGCAGAGTCCGCGGCTGACATCGCCATTTGCTTTGTGCTTTCTGCATTCTTGTTATTCTGCCAAACCGTCGCACTCATTTGCTCAATAGAGGCACTGGTTTCTTCTACACTCGTCGCTTGCTCGTTCGCCCCTTTCGAAATACTGTCAGCTGCATCTGAAATTAATCCAGAAAATCGACTCACAGTAGCCATGTTAGTATTCATGCTATTGACCGCCGTTGAAAATCGTCTAACAACCTGTTCTATGCCTTCGTTAATTAAACGTAAGTCTTCGCCCGCTACTTTACTGGAGGCCAGTTTGATATCGAGATCGCCTTTAGCTAAGGCATCAATCTTAAATTGCGTCACCTTAAGCCATCTCACCATGCCATTCACTACCGTCACGATAATCCCTAGCGATAGCACCAAGGCAGCTAGGGTGAGGGCAATGATCATCATTTGATAGGTTTTCCGCGTATTTTCAGCCGTATTAACCTGCTGATTAATACTATCTTGCAGCAGGCCAGACGTATTACTCATGGCGTTTATAAGCTGCTGCGTAGCCTGATAATAAGCGGTACGATCACTCACCAATAATTTATGTTGTGCAATACTCTCTTTGACCATATCGAGAAAGGCAACGCCCGATTCATTAATGGCCTTTGCATAGGTTTGGCCTTGATAAACACCTTTAAAAATTTTCTCTTGGCTAAAGACAGGATTAGCCGTGAGGGCTTGTAACTGAGTATCTAAGGTTGATAGATTTTGCGTTAATTGCTCTTCTACGAGCGCCCCTTGACTATTTTGCAGTTGCTCAAACAACAGCCTACTCTGATAAATCAAGTTGACACTTTCTCCCGTCTGGTTAATTAAGGGCCATAATTTATTGCTGCTCGCTCGGCTAACACTCAGTTTGTTGTGCAGCTGCTTACTCATGGCAGCAAGCAAGCTCGTCAACTCTTGCTGCTGCTCAATCAACCCTTTCTGTTGTGCGCGAACCAACTCTAATCGTTCAAAGATAGATTGCTGCGTGTGATGAAATTGATGCACATTTTTTTTGATCAATAACAGCTCTTCGTCACTGAACAAATTTGAAGCCAGCAAACTCTCCAAAATAGGATTGATTTGCTGCTGCTTGACGTCCAACTCACTTAAGAGCGCCCCTGAAGACTGACCTTTTAATTGCCGCTCCAACAAAAAAAACTGATCCAAAATATTCTGCGTCATCTTGGATGTATCAGAAGTCGATCGCCAGATATACCCTGTGATCTCATCCATGGATGCCGACATTTTGGTGAAGCCTACATAACCTGCGCTGGCACAAAACAACATCATCAAGGCCATTAAGCCATAGCCGCCTTGTAACTTTTGAGAAATATTCACAACCAACCTTCTTGTATGTTTTTATTTTTGTCTAGAGCTTTCACCACCAGATAGTCCATATCCAGCAAGTAAACCATTTGCCCATCGCCCAATACTGCCGCATTACTAATACCTGCCAAGGATTGAATAAAAGGGTGTTGCTCCCTTAACAATAAATCCGTTAACCCTACGACTTTATCCACCACAAGGCCTATCTCTGAGTGCTGCGACCCAATGACTAACACATCTAAATTATCCTGCTCAGAGATTTGCAAATGTGAGGAGTCAAGCAATTGGTTTAAATAAAAAACCGGCAAATCCTGCCCACGATAAGCCATAGTCGGGTAGCCTGCTAAAAAATCCAAATCGAACGCATTTACACCAACGATTTCTCGCACAGACTTCTCATGAATCGCTAATGACTGTTCATGATTTTCAACCAGAATGACAGGCTGTAACATGCTCGATAACGGTAAGCTTATCGTCACGCTTAAGCCTTTACCCTGTTCGCTGCTTAAGTGAATTTCGCCTCCTGCATCGCGCACTTTGGTCAGCACGACATCCATACCGACACCACGACCAGACGTATTAGAAACCTTGTCGGTCGTTGATAAGGCAGGCTCAAAGATGCAGGCATGAATAGTCGTCTCGCTATCCTCGTCTTGGTCAATCAACCCTTGCTCAATCGCTTTCTCTTTAATACGGGCTGTCTTAAGCCCCTGCCCATCGTCTTTAACGGTAATCAACACATGGCTGGCATTACTTTCCGCAAGAATGATTAGTTTACCGTTAGAATCTTTGCCTAGTGTTTGCCTTTGAACACTGTCCTCCAGCCCATGATCGACAGCATTTCGAATCAAGTGCCCTAAGGGTTCTGCCAATGCATCAACATAGGCTTTGTCTATTAAGGTCTCACTGCCTTTAAGCTCAACAGTTAGCGGTTTACTTAAGGTTTTACTCGTTGCATAGGCCAAATCTTCAAGGCGCTTAAATAACGATGTGACAGGTACAATACGCAGATCTAATACGCTTTTTTGCAGAACATTAAGCTGATCTTTGAGCGCTCGATGCTTTTCCAATAACGCGATTGATACCTTATTTTTTTGCAGCAATAAGCCTAAACCATTACTGCTATCCAGCACCTCTGAGAGCTGATTCATCAGTGCATCAATCTGCTCGCCTTTCACTTTCAGCTGATTAAGTGATAGCCGTGTTTCTTTAGCGAGCTGCGCGGCAGCATCTATCTCAGTTGCCGTTTCTTTAACTGGCGATAAAAACGCAACATCAGGCAAAGCCTCGATAAATTCAGCTTTAGCTTTGTCGCTAATTAAAATAAATGAAATGGCGGTTTGTTCTTTTTTTTCCAAAAAAGTCGTGTAGCTGTAAGCCAGCTCAGCTAAAGATGGCAGTGCACCAATAAAAGCTTCCGATGAAGGCCCGTCATTGGCATACAGACGGACTTCAAACAGCTGTTTTTTAGCATGAAGCGCATCAAGGAGTTTTTGTATTGTATCAGCAGGGCAGTTCGCCAAATCAGCGTCATGAATCCCCAAATGCTTGGCCACCAATGCCAACTGTTCATTAGTAACTAGAGCTGCCGTTGCTCGGGCTTTAAATTGATCTAACGAAGCATGGCTATCTTCTGATGTTTCAATGGAAGCGAGCAATGCTTGCCAATCTGCCTGGCGATCTTCACGCTCACCTTTATTTACCCATGATAAAAGGTACAGCCAAGTCGACCTGTGTGATTCATAGCCTTGCAACAAGGCCATGGCGGCTAAATGCTTTAAATTAGCCTGCAAAGCCTTTATCTTGGCTTCAGCAGGATCAAGTTCATATAGCTCAGCTAGTAAACTTGTATAAGATTTTTTAAGCAAACTTTGTGCTAAAGAATAGGTTTTACTGATGTCTAATGACAATGCCTGCTGCTGGCTCAGCGCCATTAGTTTTTGAAACAGATCAGCTAGCCCCAATGTGAAAATGGTTTTATCTTCTTGAAATAAGGCATCAGTCAGCTTAGTCAAACTTTTTTCAAGCCCTTTAAGTCTCTCAGCCTGCGCCTCTTTAATCATCGCCTGAATAGGCTGTTGTAATAACACCGTTTTAGCCTTGGGGCTTAGCGCCATCACAAGGCCTGTTAAATGCTTTTGCAGCAAAGACGAGAAGGGTGTTTCTTGACGTTTTTCTTCAGCAACCTCTGCTTTATCAAAGGCCGTTAGCTGTTGGCTCAGCGCCTCACTAACAGGTTTATCTTGTCCGCTCTCAGCAATGGCTACCAACTGTCCTTTTAACTCACTCACAGCTTGATGCACTAGCTCTTCTGCGCTTGTCGTTAAACTGGTTTTATTTGTTCGAAACTGACTTAAGAGCGTTTCTGTCTTGTGAGAGAGGCTTGCCATGTGAGAAAAACTTAACGCATTGGCATTGCCCTTTAGGGTATGAAACTCCCGAAAAAGCACATCCACAGGTGCAGGGGTATCCCGTAACACCTCACTGAGGCGCTCAATGGTATCCGTCGCTTCACTTAAGAAACTGTCTAAAAGATGTGCAGTTGCCGTCGTCATGCTGATTAAGCGTCAATCATCTCCGCGGCTTTTGTCAGTGCGTTAAGCAGCTCTTCAGACTTCTCACTTTCCATATCAAGACTTAACACACCTGAAGGCTTATGGATGATGTCAACAGCACCCAACTCAAGCGCTTCTTGAGCCTCCGAGCTGTTTAAATCTGCCACTGACGAGACCACAATGACTTTGGCATCAGTCATAAGGCTCGCTGCTCGTAAAAATTCAATGCCATCCATTTTCGGCATTTCAATATCCAAGAGAATGATATCGGGTTCTTCCTCTGATAAAAGCTCTAACGCTTCAATACCGTCTGCTGCCTCTGCGACAATATTGAACTGTTCATGGGCTTCCACAATACTTCGAATGATACGGCGCATTAAAAACGAATCATCCACAATGAGAACGGAATGGCTTTCTTGGGACATAGCCTGAATGCTCCCTGGTTACTATTATTAGAAAGACTCACTGTAAAGGGACTGCCTGTAAAACGGAAGCCTCGCTTAATGATTCGCTTATCAATTTAATCAAATTAAAGGCAGACAAATCACTAAACATGGAAGGCAGTCTGCGAATTGTGATCAACTGCCTAACAGTGATACAATGGGCGGATGCGTAAATAATAGACAGCAGTCACGGTCGCCTTAGCTATCCTGTGAACTGGTTATTCGACCTATCTATTGAAGTGTTTAACATAGCTGCCAACGACTAGGCGTCGGAAAAATCAGGCAGCCGCTGGCTCACAAACGTTCAGTAAATCATGCCCTGTTATTTTCGCACCACAAGCAACAATAATGAATAAGATGACTTGAGCGCTGCTGACCGCAACAGGTTCATCGCTAAGGAGATAAAGGATGAGTACTTTAAGTACTAACTCGCCAGCGGGTGAGAAACTGTTAAATGATGTCATCGCGTTACAACCTCTTTTCCGTGAAAACGTCCCTGTCACTAAAACTGAGCGTAAAGTTGCTCAAGCCAATATTGACGCCCTTCAAGAGACTGGCTTTTTCTTAGCCTTACAGCCTAAAGCCTATGGTGGACTGGAGCTTTCTCCTCAAGAATTTTTTAGATGTCATTTAGCTATTGCAGAAAGCTGCATGTCTACTGCCTGGGCGGCCGGCATCATCGCTGTTCACTCATTCCAAATTGCATTAATGGACAAAAAAGCCTGGGACGACGTATGGGGTGAGAGCGTTCATACACGTACTTCTTCTTCTTATGCACCTGTGGGTAAAGTTAAAGTCGTTGAAGGCGGCTTCAAGCTGTCTGGCCGTTGGGGCTGGTCTTCAGGTTCGGATCACTGTACTTGGGCTTTATTAGGTGCCATCGTACCGGGTGAAGGCTACCGCACCTTCCTAGTACCTAAAGGCGACTACGAAATCATCGATACTTGGCATTCAATGGGCCTTGAAGGCACTGGTAGTAATGACGTGGTTGTGGAAGGTGCATTTGTCCCTGATTACCGTACCCATAAGCAAATGGACGGTTTCGCCATGACTAACCCAGGTGCTGAATTTACCGACTCTCCGCTTTATGACATTCCCTGGGCACAAATCTTCGTTCGTGTCGTCTGCACCCCTGCAATCGGTGCTTGTAAAGATGCACTTAACCTCTATAAAGAAACTGCATCTAAGAAAGTCAGCATGGATCCTTCCAAGCATTCCACTGACCCATCGACGCTTGAGCGCATTTCAGCGGCTGAGAACACCGTTGATGAAATGGAAACCATCATGATGCGCAACTTCGACATCCTTGTTGATGCTGCAAATAAAGGCGAAGCCGTTGATATCCAGACCCGTGCTAAATTCCGTTATCAAGCATCGATGGTGATTGAAAAAAGTATGTCTGTGATTGATAGCTTGTTTGCTATGGCGGGCGGTAGCTCAGTGCTTGCAGGTTCTGACTTACAGCAGCGCTTCCTAGACATCCATACTGCACGTGCGCACGTTGCCAATAATCCTACAAACTTTGCACGTAACTTAGGTTCATTACACCTAGGTCTTGAAAACCAAGATTTCTTTATCTAAACCCCTTTCATGGCTGATACCTTGGGTATCAGCCATACTTTGCGGTCTATTTTATTCGCACTTAGTCTACCTTTTACATTGGCACTGAAGCAGACAAATGCAGTGAAATAGCGTATTAGTTTTTACCTCTAAACTTTCTCCAAAACTCCCTCACACTAGCCGATAGCTTATTTCTTTGATCGGACATTTTCTCTACAAACGATTTATCTTTTTCAGGGTTCAGCATTCTTAACCTTTGTGTTTTAATTTCATCGGCATCTAGAACGCGAAACTCATCAAATTCGTCAGTATATTGACTTACTCGCGTCTCAAAACCCCATCTTAATCCTTCTAAAAGCGATGTTTTCTTGGAAATACTCCGATAGCTGAAATCTAGGGTTTCAAACTCCGTAGATTGGGTAAATTTACCCGTTATTTCATCGAATGTACCTAGCAGCCTTCGCTCTACTTCATCCTCACTAACATGCGCAAAATCATCGTCATTTTGGCCTTCAGTAATCACAATCCTCTTGCCAATAAGTACTAGATCATTTCCATCAAGGGCTAACACGCCATTAGCATTGCGTGTTAAATCAATAGTGCCTTCTGTCGTTTCATTGGGCTTTTTGTATTTAATGGCATCTATATGTATTGACGCCCTGCCATCATCAAAGAAGAAGGTAGTACTCGCTGTTGCGGGTTGAAAGTACGATTTGATAGGGAAAGGCTTAACGTTGTCGGCATAATACGTGCCTGACTTTAAGATACTGCCAAGATCAATACCTTCTTCACTCGGTCGTACCACATAGAACATTTGTCTCTCTGTGGCAGCATTATATTGGTCTAATGTGAGAGCCTCCCCTTTGGGTAACACATCAAAACCAATACTTGCTGCCCAGTTAACGAATTTTTGAGAGGTATCTTTTGTTCCTTGCCAAAAACTACGGTCTACTTCTTCATTATTCTTAATACGCTTTGTATCAAAAACGATTTGATTATTAGCCCCTTTTTTAAAAGCTGCACCAAAGCCCGCTTTTTTTAATCTAGTCTCAACTGGCCCATCAATCACTCGAGTAAACAATACATTCGTACCTGTCTTCAATTTTTCACTATCTGAGATAAATTCGATTGAACCGTCAAATTTCATAAATATACCAAGCGACGCTGCTTTTTGATCGGGTAAGTCAACGTTATACATGTAACCACCGGCAATTTGTTGAACTGGCTTACTAAGATCAATAGGTACTATCCTCAAACCATCATCGCTAATAACACCCTTCTCAAAAATAGGCAGGGCCAGTGTTAGCATCATCTTATGCCCCTTTGACGAATAGATTTCTGGTATTGAGTTTTGCGTAGGTCTTTGGCTAATTAACTGGTCAACTTTAATACCATTCTCTTTATTAACTTCGCCTTTGCTTGAAACAATTTTTAACAATGTTTTTTTTCCGTTCTCCCACTCAGTAGCAAAAAGCTCACCTTGCTTATTCATTTCAATTTGTTCAATAGGTAAGCCATTTTTATCAGCAAACCGCACAAAATAACTACCTTCAGCTAACTTATATTGCGCTTCAAGCCCATCATCAAGTAAATCTACACTGTAGACTACACCTTCATCCGATTTCGTCGATTTTACAGGAATGGGTTCTATGGGTTTTTTATTAGGCTCATTCTCAAGCACTATAGTTGGCTCATCTGATGTCGTATCAAACTTAGGCGTAGCTTCATTATCGTTAACAATTTTTTGAGTAAGTGGTATTTCAACAACTGGCTTTAGTAATTTCTCTACCGCAGACGCCTTAACTGCTACCGACACAGCTGATTTTTCTAAGCCTCGCTTTTGAGCTACAGGATTTTTCTTTGAATTAAATAGAAAACTTAGCTTTCCTTGGTTGTACAGCCTTTTTACAATCAATGCTACTGCACCTGCACTTGCTACACCTGCAATACCCAACCCTGCATAAAGACCAATATTTTTATCTTTGCTCTGCCCTAATGCACTCTCATTATTACGCTTTTGCTCGGCTATCCACGAATCAGCTACAGTATCAATTGAATCTACCGGATTAAGAAGCACAACGGAGAGGTTTCCGCCTACTTGAAAGACACCCTCTGAAAAGGCACCCGTGGCAGATAATGAAGAGACTCTAAACCGCTCACTCGATACTTTTTGTGATAAAAACGTTGTAAACGCTTTTGCATCAGTAAAAGTATTGACTCTATCAGCCTCTAGAGAAAATTCTAGGTTATCACTCGACATATCACCTAGTCGTGTCTCATGGAGGGTATAAGTCCCGCTACCATTAAATGGAATCATTATTTGAGATAATTTTCCTTCGCAGACAGGGTCCTGGCCATTTATTTGACTGATATAATCCGTACAGTTTGTCGCTTCAGGCATCACCAAGGTAAAGCTTGAGCTTCCTACAATCGCAGACTTAACACCTAACAAATCGGCAGGCGTAAGACTCAAGGTAGCTTGAATTGACAGCAGCGTTTTATTGTCTAGATTCTGCGGTGTAATAACTTCTATCACCTTGGTAGCACCACTGTCGTGCCATAGTTTGACTATTTGCCCGGATTGTACGCTTCCTTCAAGGTTGTTAATGATTTTATTAAATCGTTCTGCACCTAATAAACTCGTGTTTGATGCCTGCAATTTTTGTGCAGAGCCGTTGATAGTGACTGTATCCCCCTCAACGTTTACATAGCCTTCGAGCATCATAGAGTCATTCGAATCAGCGATTTCGCCAAGATATGCTTGTTGAATATCAAGCACTACCGAATCGCTTTTCAATTCAAAGGAGCCTGATATATCCATTGAATAAATACCTTCACTCTGGCTTAAACCACTGATTGACACACCATCTTTATATAGGTTGGCACTTGGTTTTAACCGATAGCCAAGTGAGATAAAAAATTCCTCTGGATTTCCTATGACAAGGCTTGATTCAAGGAATGACAAAGCATTCACTTCTTTGATTCGAACAGGCACCGTACCGCTTAGTTCGCTGAGTTCTGCTGAAGGTGTAAACCGTGCATAAGGTATTGTTAAATCCGGATTTTCAAGGGGATCGAGGCTTGCTGTAATGTTTTGGTCAATCTTAAAATTTAGCGTTGTTAATTCAGATGCTTTTAACCGTATTGATGCGTTTGGCCTAATATAGACTTTAGCTGGAAAGTCATTTTTCAATAAATTTGCATCGCCTAGCTGATAGGCAGAAAAAAACGCATCAATTAATAGTGGATTTTTGTTACCAATGACGATGTCAGACTGTCGTCCTGAAATAATAAGTTCTGCTGCTTCAACTTTACCTTCTGGAACTTGAAAAGCTCCCCAAAAAAGATGTTCATGAGATTTTAAATAGCTTAAATCAACAGGTTTAACTTGATCAAAGTGAGACACACGAGCTGGCGCTTTCTTCCTCAAGGAAGCCCTTTTTAATCCCTCGTCAGTATTCACATAAAGTACAACATCATACATACCCAATTTAAACATGGGATATTGTTTCATTAAGTCATTGGAAACAGAAAACGTTATGAGTGTATTGGTTGCAGACGCTGCTTCAGTTTCAACGGCAGGCTCTGTCTGAGTCTTGTCATTAGATGCATTAAAACGTGCGGAAGGCACCTGCTCTGTTTTATTCGAACTAGAGCACCCTGCAAATTGCAACGTGCCAACCAGTATAGAAAAGAGGAAAATAGTCTGAGGTTTCATGGCCATTTTATTTATAGTTATTCTAAAAGAAAGTTTAGGCCATAAAATAAAAATGACGTTTACAAAATATTTAGACTAGAAGAATTAAGGGGGAGGGGTTACATCAACCGCAGCCCATGCTACTGAATCAATATTCCCCACTGAGGCATCTAGTACCTCAATGCACAGCGATTGTCGGGTTCAGTGGCAGAGTAAAATGCTCATAGCAAGGCAGCTGATCGAAAATAATAGTTATTCTATAGTGAGATCAAGCAACACAGCTATGGGCATTTTAAATGCCACCCAAAGGGCAGCTACAGGTTTTCCCGTGACTTTGTTGCAAGTATTTGAAAGACGCATGTATTACTGCATACTTGCGCCTTGCCACAGAAAAACCTGTAGCTGCTGAACGGGACAATCGCTGTGCATTGGGGTACTAGCTGTAAGAAAAATTGATAGCATCATTTGTGCACGCCACAGGTACTTCAACCTGCAACGCCTAAAATAAAATTCTGCAAGCATTCTTTGCCAGCTTCTGTGGCATAAGATTCAGGGTGAAACTGAATACCTTCAATAGGTAAGGTTTTATGGCGAATGCCCATAATCTCATAAGGCGTTTCACTGTTACCTTTTTCTCCTACATAGGCTGTCACTTCCAAACAATCTGGCAGGGTATCGGGCGATACAATCAAGGAATGATAACGCATGACATCCACATCATTAGGCAGTGATGAGAACAGCCCTTTACCGATATGCTTCACAGGTGATAACTTACCATGCATCGGCAGCGGCGCACGAATAACATCACCACCAAACGCATAAGCTATGCCTTGCATTCCCAGACAAACGCCTAGGGTTGGTATGGTTTGACTGGTATTTTTCAAGACATCCAAACACACGCCAAAGTAGGCTGGATTATCAGGTGAACCCGGCCCTGGCGAAATGATAATACGGTCTGGCTGAAGGGTTTCAATATCATTCAGCGTGATTTCATCGTTGCGCTTTACCACAACATCATATTGACTAATATCGTTAGACCTTACCGCTGCTTCAAGAATTTCACCGACAAACTGATACAGGTTATAAGTAAATGAATCATAATTATCGATAATCAATATCTTCATGTTACTTAACCTCGCCCATGAATTTATCGAGCACTTTTTTAGTACCCGCAAATTTCCTCACGATTTCCTGATACTCATCTTCAGGGTTGGAATCGTAAACATTTCCCCCACAAGTTTGTACGTAAGCCTCTTCACCTTTCGCAAAAACGGTTCGAATAGGAATGGCAAAGGTACAATCACCATTAAACGAAAAGCTGCCGACTGCACCGCCATAAGGGCCACGACCCTCAGACTCCAAGGCATCAATGATTTTCATCGCTTCTATTTTGGGGGCACCTGATAACGTACCTGCAGGAAAGTTACTGGCAAGCGCTGAAAACATATCTTCTCGCTCATCAATAATGCCGACAATTTCGCTGGAGATATGCTGTACATGACTAAAGCGTTTAATATCCATTAAGCTTCTGACTTTGACCGTTCCAAAGCGCGCCACGCGACCAATATCGTTACGGTGTAAATCCACAATCATATTATGCTCGGCAATCTCTTTAGGATCGTTCAATAATTTCCGCGCGAGGGCTAAATCTTCCTTTTCATCCTTACCTCGGCCGACTGTGCCTGCTAGCGGGAAGGTCTCCATCTCGCCCTGACGCAGCCTAAAGAGTAATTCAGGGCTTGCACCAATCAGCTTTTGATCACCAAATTTGACATAATACATTTGCGGCGATGGATTAATGTCTCGCATCGCTTCATAAATGTTGATACTGTCACCCGAAAGCTTAAAGCGTTTTTTAAACCCAACTTCAGTTTGGAAAATTTTACCTGCAATAATATCCTCTTTGACTTTAAGAACAGCGACTGCATGTTCCTCTTTCGTCATGGTGTCACCTAAATTCTCAACACTCAACTCACCATTACCTGCATAGTCTTGCGCCATAATAGCCAGTACATCTTGTAAGCGATTATTCCCATAATGAAAATAAAAGACTTCACCTGTCATTTTATCAAGTACCAAACCATCGGTATAAAAACCGAAGCGAAAGGCATCAAACCAATCGCTACCTTGTACCTGTAAGCTGGATTCAAAATAATTGATGGCATCATAGCCTAAGTAGCCTGTTAAACCGCCTGCGTAATTTCGTGCGATAACATTCTGTGGAATAATCTCTCTTAATAGATAATAAGGGTTATCCGAAGTGTAAGTTTCCTGTTTACCCTGTCGATCCTCAATCGTTAGTTGGCTGCCATTGGCATAGAGCTGATAGTCAGGATCAAAGCCTATAATGGTATGCCTTGCCATATGGCTATCTTCGCCTAACGACTCAAGAATGAAACAGGTGCTATAGGCTTTTTCGATTTTCTTGAATAGCGCAAAAAAATCGCAATCTTCAGCGACTTTCAAATAGTGCGGTTTTCTCGCTAAGCTAAATGGCTTTGGTTTAGTCATGACTGTTGCTTTGTTTATGCTGTCGATCTTTTAATGCTCTAGCGCCTCGAGAAACTGTTGCAATAGCTACATTGAGCTGTTTAGCAATCTCACGCTGAGGTACACCTGCTTCTAACAGATCAGTAATGCGAATACGATTATTAAACTCTTTATATTCTGCTGGGGTGAGTAGTAACGTTAGTGCTTCCTGCATCAACTCAGGTGACTTCGCCTGAAGCAGGTAATCGACAAGGGGGTTAGTGGGCTTATCTGTACTCATGCATAGTACTCTGATTCTCTGCATTTATCCTGTTCAACAGCCACAGGTTTTTCTGTGGCAAGGCGTAAGTATGCAGTAATACTCGCGTCTTTCAAATACTTGCAACACAGCCACAGAAACCCGCGACTGCCCATTGGGTGGCATTTAAAATACCCATAGCTGTGCTGCCTGATCTCACTATAGAATAACTAGGAGCCTGTCCGAGAACTGACTTTTCGGTCTAAATTCCAGATAAGCGGCTAAATTCTTCGCTCCTGTTTATTTAGATCTGCCTTTAAATAGGCTGACTATTCGCAGGAATTTCCCAAAGCATTTATCTCACTTCTTTGAAATTTATCCTCGAACGCAATTCTCGGACAGGCTCCTAGTAGTTTCGATCAGTTGCCTTGCTATGAGCATTTTACTCTGCCACTGAACTAGGTAAATGCAGTGTATCAGAGTACTAGTATGCTAGAGCGTTTACCCACAATGTCAATGACTTTGGACAGCAAAGAGATAATTTTATTTCAATTTATTTGCAGGCAGGCGGTACATTAAGCGCTAAGCCGCCCTGTGATGTCTCTCGATACTTCATGTTCATGTCTTTGCCGGTCTGATACATAGTTTCAATCACAGCATCCAATGAGACACTCGCAGCTGTTGTGCGATTCATGGCCATACGACAGGCATTGACGGCTTTCATCGCCGACATTGCATTACGCTCAATACAAGGAATTTGCACCTGACCGCCCACAGGGTCACAGGTCAGCCCTAAATGATGCTCCATAGCAATCTCGGCAGCATCAGTGACCTTCAAAGGCGATGCGCCCATAAGCTCTGCCAAGCCTGCTGCTGCCATGGCAGAAGAGACACCAACTTCGCCTTGGCAACCCACTTCAGCCCCTGAAATGGACGCGTTCATTTTGAATAGCATGCCAATGGCTGCGGCGGTAAACAAAAAGCGCTGGCACGCTTCACTATCTAAAGGTTTAATAAAATGATTGTAGTAAGCCATGACAGCCGGAATAATGCCAGCTGCGCCATTCGTTGGCGAAGTCACGATACGCCCTCCTGAGGCATTTTGCTCACTGACGGCAAGCGCATATAAATTGACCCAATCAACCCAATAGAGAGGATCTGCTTCGTTGCCTTGTTCTAGTAAAGACTGGCGCAATGCTGGTGCACGTCGCTTGAGCTGCATAGGCCCAGGCAACCGGCATTCAGCCTTACATCCTTCTTCAATGGCCTCTTGCATGACTGACCAAATTTGATTCGTTTGCCTTAAGATAACCTCTATGCTTGAAAGCTGTTTTTCGTTTTCAAAAATAAGCTCGCTAATGGTTTTGTTATGCGTCTTACAAAGGGCCAGTAAAGCTTCAGCAGAGGTAAATTCAAAAGGTGATGTTTGAGTCTCTTTCAGTTTTTCTGAAAAATCTTTTTCCGTCACAATAAAGCCGCCACCTACCGAATAATAGGTTTCAGTCGCCACCAACGTTTTACCGTTAAAGGCTTCGAAGCGCAGTCCATTTTCATGCAAAGGCAAAGCAGTTTGATCAAAAATCAAAAGATCTTCAGTAAAAGCCACATGATGACCAGTGCCTTTAATCTGAATCTGTTGGTTATTTTCAATGCGCTCCAATAGTTCAGGAATAGCCTCTATCGAAATGGTTTCAGGCTCATAGCCTGCAAGGCCTAACAAGACCGCTCGATCAGTATGATGACCTAAACCTGTCAACGCTAAAGACCCATAGACCGTCGTCTTTATATGCGATACATGCGTGAGCATACTGGCCTCTTTTAGGCCATCGACAAACGCTTTAGCGGCCTTCATCGGCCCTACCGTATGCGAGCTGGAAGGCCCGATGCCAACTTTGAAGATGTCAAATACACTCAGCATCAACTTATCTCCAGAATTCAGCAACGAGTGACGTGACAGCAATCAAGCCAATCAGAAGCACAAAGAGGTGTTTTTTCTTTTGTAAAAGATGGTTCAACCGCTTGATACTGAAAAATGCATAAACCGGCATAATGAATAAAATAATGGCGGTGATAGGGCCACTGATTTTTTCAATCATACCCAAAATGCTGGGGTTCAAATAAGCTGCCGTCCATAGCGTCACAAGGAAAAACACAACCACGATATGATGAATGATTTTTTCACCAAAAGGCAGCCTGAACCATGAGGTTTCATGACTCAGTATACTGGTTAGCCCTTCTTTAGCACCTAAATAGTGACCAAAAAAGGAAGACACAATAGCCATTAAGGCAATCAATGGCCCTAATGTACTCAACAAAGGATCATCGAACACATTGGCCATATAAGACATCACAGAAATATTTTGTGACTTTGCTTCAGCTAACATTTCAGGGCTTAACGACAAAATACAGGAAATAACAAAAATCATCACAAACAGCAGTAAGATGAAGGCCGTATACTGCAAGATACGATCAGCTTTAACGCCTGCTTGATCACCATAGGTTAAATGCTGCGCTTTTGCGAAGCTGCTGATTGCAGGTGAATGATTAAAGGAAAAAATCATCACAGGAATACAAACCCACAAGGCGGATACAAAATCCGACAAGCTGGGCACTTCAAACACAATGGCTGTATTCCATCTAGGCATAAGATAAAAAGACAGAAACAATAAAGCAGCAATCAAGGGATACACCAAATATGAGGTTATATCAATCACTTTTTGCTCATTAACTAAAATGACACCTACCATGGTGAAGACCACACCAAAAGAAAGCCAGAAGCGATCAGGCGATGCCATATCCAACTGGTTCACCATCAAGCTGTCTAACGTATTGGTTGCGCCGATCGCGTAAATTAACAAAATAGGATAGATAGCAAAGAAATAGAGCCAAGTTAAGACTTTACCGCTGCGACTACCAAAATGCTCTTCAGCTACATCGGTAATATCGCTGCCTTTTTGGTCAGACGACAACACAAAGTGGCAGAGCGCTTTATGGGAATAATAAGTCATTGGGTATGCTAAGAGGCTAAGGACAACCACGGTGACCAAGCCATTAATGCCTAAATTAATAGGCAGAAATAGTATGCCTGCACCTACCGCAGTGCCAAAAAGACCCAGTACCCAAATTGTATCGTGGAAACGCCATTTCATCATTAGACAGACAAAGTTTTAGTTAAAAATTTTTACACTTATCAGTTAAAACGTAGTCGATAACTATCGCTAAGTGGTTAAGGATAGAACGGGAAAGCGTTAAAAAGTTTCAATTTAGAAGGGAAGGAGATGAAATCATTACTGATAATGATTCCCACTCAATGATATATTAGCGGTAAATCAATAAGTTATTTTTTATAAAAAAATTATTTTATTTTGTTTACAATCTGGTTAATCACCATGTCAATGCTGTCACCATTACAGTCAATCACATGATCTGCATAATGTTCATAAAGTGCCTTGCGCTCTTCAAATAAATCCTCAAAGCTTTGATCTGGCCTTCTTGCAATGCCGCGACTTTCATAGTTGTGTATTCGTGAATTGAGCGTTTGAAGCGCGGCATCAAGGAAAATAACCTGCCCAAAACGCTTCAAATGCGTCATGCCCTTTTTGCTATACACCACACTGCCACCTGTCGCGACAATATGATTGAAATATTCATAACGCAGCAAGGCTTCTTCTTCATACTGGCGAAGTGCTTGATAACCCTCGGCATCAATAATAGCCTGCAAGGTTCGCCCTACCTTAAGCTGAATCAGCAAATCCGTATCAACGAAATCTTTGGCTAATTCCTTAGCAAGCAACACGCCCACGGTACTTTTCCCTGCACCTGGCATACCAACAAGAATGATACTGTTAAAGGTTTCTTGATTCATAATTGAGTGAGTGTCTATTGGCTCGGTGTTTATTCTAATAGAAGATGAGCAGAATCAATAATGTTTCGCAGCACAAAACTTGTATGCACACCGCTAACACCTGCAAGATGAGTCAGCTGCCCGAGCAAAAATTGCTCATAATGCTGCATATCTTTAACCAACACTTTTAATAATAGGTCCGCCTTTTGGCCCGTGACAATGGAACACTCAACAACCTCTGGCATCGTTTTCACCGTTTTTTCAAAGGCATCAAAACGGTCATGTGTGTGCTTGTCCAATTCTATCCCTACATAGACCATTAGGCCATAACCTAAGGCCTCAGGATTGATTACAGCCGTATAGCGCTTGATCACACCTAGACTTTCGAGCCTTTTGACCCGTCTGGTACAAGGCGTGGCAGATAACCCTATTTTTTCAGCAAGTTCGAGAGTCGACATTCGTGCATCTTGCTGTAAATAGGTCAGAATCAATTTGTCATAGCGGTCTAACTGTAGCTGTTCAGCCATGGGTGAAGCCTTTAGTGAATAGTACTATTTAATAGCTTAAAATTAGTGAATATAGCTATTTTTAACGCATAATTAGAGTGATTTTAGTGATTAAAATTCCACCCAACACCCTATAATGCTCAACATCCAACACGGGCAGCGAGAGATACCTATCAGGTTAACCTTGCTTAAGCTTCAAAAGAGTGATGCCTCGATGAGATAAGGCGTAGTACTTCGGGCAAAACCTTAAGTACTGCGTCCTTCCATTGCAATGCCATACGTTCAATGCGTCCAAGTGACTTTCCCGACCAATATAGCCAATCCTAGATAACAAGGAACTTTTAAAGCCAGGCACAGCCCAATGCAGTGTGCACAGGATACGCAGGCATTACCCAACTTATCTCTTCTCTCTATTCACTAACAACAGTTAGAAATCCATGTTCAAGCACTTTTTCCTGACTATAGTAGTCGCTTCCTTGGCAACGGCCATTTACGCTCGCGCACAACCGGGCAACGATGCCCCCTTTCAAACTATACAGGGTGAAGACGTAATAATTTCTCAACCTGATACAACCCCACTTTTAAAACCAGTGAGCCAAACCACAAGCGCTAACCTGCCTGCCCATTCAAACAAAACTAAAAGAAGTAACCGTACTTACGGAAGCAGCCCTGCCTTTAATGCCGCTGACGTCGAAACTTGTCGTGCTTTGTGTGAATGTATTAGCTGCCTCCTCTCGATTTGCATTAGCTGAGGCATGGCTCATGGAAAAAAGGCGCTAATCTGAGTCGCCTTGAAAGGGCACTTGCAAACCTGTGACCTTACAGTCTAGATATGCTACTGTACGGCATTTTCTGTTTCTGCTTGTTATGCTTAACGCCCAGCACTTGTCCAATGACACTTCAGCGCAATTGACACGCTTCAGCTTGTTGCTGCTATGCGTAATAGGCATCCTCACCATCTATCGCGGCTGGGTGCTTTATCATATGCCGCAATTCAGCTTACATTTTGATGAGGCACAATATTGGTTATGGTCGCAGCACCTTGACTGGGGATACTATTCGAAACCCCCTATGCTGGCTGCGGTCATCCATTTCTTTACCCATTTTTTGGGCCAGGATGCACCCAACATCCGCAGTATCAGCTTAGTGTTTTACCCCCTCACTACGCTGGCAATCTTTTATCTCAGTCTCAAGCTGTTTAAATCCCCAAAGATAGCTTTTTGGAGCAGTCTAACGTTTATTACTATGCCAGGTGTATCGCTGTCATCACTTCTCATTACCACCGATGTCGTGCTGTTTTTGGCTTGGGTATTAAGCTGTCTGTTTTTTTGGCAGGCACTACAAACCAATGCATGGCGCTATTGGCTGGCTTTAGGCGTAACCGCAGGCTGTGGACTTTTGACTAAATATACCATGGGCATTTTTGCTGTTGCTGCGATGCTGTTACTCATCAGCACTCAAGACTATCGCCATCATCTTAAAAACCCTAAAGTCTGGATAGGTGGACTATTAGCAGGGGGTATCTTCCTACCCAATATTCTTTGGAACAGTCACGCAGGCTGGCCAAGCTTACGGCACACTGTAGAGCTTTCATCAAGCGGCGTATCAGGTCTACACCCCCTTAAAATGCTTAACTTCTTAGCAGAGCAGTTTGGGGTATTTGGTCTGCTAAGTTTTGCTGTCTATGTCTTTTTGCTCGTTAGTCAACTTAAGCGCTTCACATCGCTACCCAATGAAAGTAAGTTTTTACTGTGCTTTAGCCTCACGTTTTTACTGATTATCACCATTCAAGCACTTCAAGGCAGGGCTTATGCAAACTGGGCAGCCCCTAGCTACGCCATGGCGTCGCTCATGGTTGGCCATTTTATTGCGAATAGACCTAAACTCTGCCTAGCCATGCTGATCTCTAACTTACTGCTTATGACACTGGTCTATCATGGCGATAGTTTGATGGATACCATAAGGCCTAATGCCACCAAGGGGCCAGATCCTATGAAGACATTAAGGGACTGGGATCATTGGGCAGATAACATTCAACAAGCGCTCACCGATCACCCTGAGTGCGCACTGATCGTCAAGCGCCGTGATGCCGCTGCACAGGCACTTTACCAGTTACGAGAAACCCCGATAACGCTTTATTTTTGGAATCCTGATCGCAGCCAGAACAACCACTATGAGATGAATTATTCTTTGCCATCAGCCCCTCTATCTGGCTGCTTTTTGTTCTTAACTCAAAAAAGTCTACCCTATCCAATACATTCCAGCTTTAAAGCGATAAGCCCGCTATCGACTTTCGTTAGGCAGGGCAAATATAAGCCCATCAGACATTACACGCTCTACTTTGCCGAAAATTTTAAAGGCTACCGATGAAAACCCTCCCTTATTGGCAAAAAGCGGCCCTTGGGCTCACATTCTTTACCGTTGCTTGCACTATACCTTTTTGGTTTTTCGATATTGATCTGTGGCTCGCCAGTCAGTTTTATGATGCAGACGGCCCACGCAGTTTTCCTTTAAAGTATGAACAGCCCTGGTATGCGCTCTATCAGTTAATTCCCATTCTGTCTGTTAGCGTCGCCCTTATCTCTATTAGCTTAATTACCTTAAGCTATTTGAAAGACAAGTTCATACCTCTACGCCGTCCTGCTATTGTGGTGTTTGTCAGCTTTCTTATAGGCCCAGGCTTATTAGTCAATGCCCTATTCAAAGAACACTACGACAGGCCAAGACCCCAGCAGGTTGATGTATTGGGTGGTGCTGCCCCTTATGCCCCCCCCTTAATTTATGGTGGCTATGACAAAGGAAAGTCCTTCCCGAGTGGCCATGCATCCGTTGGCTTTGCTTTTATTATTTTCTTTTTTCTGTATCGACGACAAAACAAAAAGCTCGCGAATGCCTTTGGCATTGGCTCACTCGTATTAGGTGCAGCGACTGGCATGGCACGTATTGTAGGCGGTGGCCATTTTTTATCGGATGTGCTTTGGGCGTTTTATATGGTCACCCTCACAGCCCTACTCACCGAACATTTCTTGATTGAATCAAGGCAATCAACCCCAAAGCCTGCTACCCCTAATCAAAAAAAAGGCGCACTGGCCTTTGCGGCTTTCTTTACCACCGCCCTGGTTGTGTGGCTGATGCTGTCTATCCCGTTTGAAAAAGAAACTCACCAACGCCTAGATCTTGATCAAGTCACTGACATACATATCATAAACAAATCAGGTAAAATCTTAGTAGAAGATACTACCGCTGAAGACGCTAACTTATATCTATTTGCAGAAGGCTATGGGTTTAAGCCATTCGTTAGTTTGCCAATTAAAACCGAAAAAAAAGGGGTTGTGCTTTCTATAGAGATTGATGCAAAAGGGCTTCTGTCTGAAGCTATTATCACAGCAAAGTTAGAACTGCCTGAAAAATTAAAGAATCAAATAATGGTTCAGCTCACAGAATAAGTATCCACTTACTTTAGCGAACTAAATTGCCTCGCAGCTATGCTAGGTTTGTCATTTAACTGTGGCATCTATACCGTGCGCCTAATTTTTGCCGTTCTTTGGTTGAGCATCATTCCCTTGGGTGAGGCTACAATCTTCATCAATGAAATCGATGTAGACACCTCTGGCATCGATAGGCGCGAATTCATCGAATTATCCGATGGTGGCATTGGCAATCTTTCCTTATCTGGCTACTCGCTTGTGCTCTACAACGGTAGAAACCACAAAAGCTATCGAACCATTGACCTTTCAGGCAACAAAACAAAAGCCAATGGCCTGTTTGTTATCTGTAGCAGCAAACCCTTGATACCCAGCTGTGATCTTGAACTAACACCTGCGACAAACTTTATACAAAATGGTGCTGATGCCATTGCGCTTTACAACAAGGAAGCCCATAACATTCCTTCGGGCTCACCAATCATCTATACCAATCTCATTGATGCCGTTGTTTACGGTACTCACGATGATGAAGACAGCATCTTATTGACCTTGTTGATGCCTAACCAGCCTCAGCTCAACGAAGCTTCGCTGTCAGATGCAACCCTCGTATCCAGTCAACGCTGCCCTCAAGGTAAAGCAATAGCAAGAAACACCCTAAATTTTATACAGTCAACGCCTACACCTGGCAATACAAATGTGTGCCCTAAGCGAACTACCCATACACGCTGTAATACCCCTGCAACCTTTATCAACGAGATACAAGGTGCTATCAGCAACCCAAAAAACGATCACAGTCCACTGTTAAATCAGGTTGTCGATATTGAAGGTATCGTCACACATCTTAGCCAGGATACCAAGTCTCCAGACGGTAGCCTGATTAAAGGTTATAGAGGCTTTTGGATTCAAGAAGAACAGGCTCATCAAGATGGTCATACACAAACCTCCGAAGCCCTCTTTGTTTATTCCAAAGACAATCGAATATCGGTGGGGCAACAAATCCGTGTGCGGGGGCGAATTTCAGAATTTCATACCATCACCCAAATAACACCTACAAAGCGCATAACAATCTGTTCTGAGCTTAACCCGTTACCTGAGCCTGTTAATTTAAAGCTCCCTCTCACCAATAGGTTAGAACTAGAATCCTTGGAAGGTATGCGCGTTGCGCTTAATCAACCACTCGTTATCAGTGATTTAAACCTAACTCGATATGGGCAGTTTGCTCTATCCAGTCAGTTGTTGTTTCAGCCTACTGAGATTGCCAGGCCTTTCACTGCTGATTATAAGGCAGCCAAAAAAGCTCGACTTCTTGATTATTTAGTCGTTGATGACGGAAGCCCTGTGCGCTATCCATCATTTCTGCCTTTTCCAACTAAAGCCGGTTTTTCGGATACACATCGCTTGCGAATTGGCGACAAGCTATCCACACTAACAGGTGTACTACATGGATCAAAGAAACAACATTTCCTTATTCCTGATCAATTAACGATCCGACCCAGCCCAAGACCTTCACAAAAGCCCACCTCAACAAAAAACGCCAATCTAAGCATTGCAGCCTTAAATGTTCAAAACTATTTCAACGGAGATGGGAAAGGGCAGGGATTTCCTACATCCAGAGGTGCTAAAACCTATCAAGACTTTCTCAAGCAAACCCAAAAGCTTGTCATGTCTATCACGGCTTTAGATGCTGATATTTTAGGTCTTGTTGAAATTGAAAATGATAGCTTTAACACATTCAGTGCTATCAACCAGCTTACGCAAACAATCAATCAACAACTGCCTGTAGAAAAGCGGTATCTCATTATTAAACCAGGACTACACACGAAAATCGGTACAGACGAAATAAAGGTCAGCTTACTCTATCGGCCAACGGCCATTGTACCTATTGGTATCACGCGTATCCTGGATAGCTCAATATCACCTAGAGATCACAAAGGTGTATTGTTTAATGATGGCAAAAACAGGCCGTCTCTCATTCAAAGTTTTAAGCGAGATGCCTTCACTTTTACGCTCGCATTAAATCACTTTAAATCAAAAGGGCGACGCTGTTACGAAGGAAATGAAAACCAAGATGGGCAGGGAAATTGTAACCTAACAAGAACAAGAGCGGCAAAAGGGCTTGCTCAATTCCTAAAACAATACCCTACAGGTGTAAAAACAGATGCTCAGTTAATACTAGGTGACCTTAATGCCTATACCCAAGAAGATCCCATTGTTGCCTTAAAACAAGCAGGCTTTATTGATCTTTTTACCACTGCTAAACAAAAAGGACAGGGGTACACCTACCGATATAAAGGATTACTGGGTGCTTTAGACTACGCGCTGGCCACCCAGGACTTCTCGCAATATGTTATTCATGAATATGTCTGGCATGTAAACGCAACAGAGTCGAGTCTGCTGGCCTATCCCAACGGAAAAAGCGAAATAGGCAGCAACTCTTTTCGACACGCTGATCATGAACCTATTATGATTCAATTACGCTTACCGTGAACCTCCTTTCACTATAACAGCTTTTTTTGATTGTTTTGGCGCTTTATTTCCCTTTAAGTGAGGCTCAGGGTTTCCTGAAGGTAAGGTAACTCGAAGATCATGGCCACTAAAGCGATTTCCAAATTTATTCAGCACAGTATAAATCAATAAAACCCCTAAATTGCTGTCTAACATATTAGACTGACAGGGCTCAGCTGCCAAAATTTCATTTTCCTTTATAAGCTTTTTGACCTCGTCAGAAATGACCGAAGGAACCTCACTAACGTCAGGGCCTATCATTAATCCAGTACGAAGCATTATGGTATTTACCCGTTTTTTATGTTTGTTATCAAAAGTCAGAAGGCTGTTGTTTGGATTAATGTGCCCATCCAGTATTTTGTTGCTGAGGGGAATTTGTTTTATTTTAAGCTTTTCTAAATCTATATCGCTGCTATTTTTATTGGCCTTTAAAGGCAAAATGCAGGCATTAATTCTTTTCTTAGGTTCATGTTTGAATTCTTCTGCATTAGCCATTCGTGGCTTATCAGTATAATGACTAACCCAACTTAATATAAGCCAATAAGGATCAGGGTTCGATTGAACGAAAGATGCAACCACTAACCAATAGCCTGCAAAGAAATAGAAAAAGTGTCTCAAAGGTCTGCTCACTGAATACAAAAAGTGTTATTTAAGAAGACCTTTTAGCGCATAGTCAGTTTCAAAAAATAATAATTAAAATAAAAAAGGCGCTTTACACAGCGTCACTTACCACTCCTATGCACCACATCAATAACATACGCTCTATCGTTAATGGCTAATACTTACGAGCACCTCTAATAATTGCTTTCGGCTTCTGTTTTGTTCATATAGCTGTTTCTAGCAGCATGCTACTCGTCAAATAATAGCAAGATGAAAAGACATCACACAAAACACTTCGAGCACCAATTTCTTTGGCTTACAGCTTTGTTGTAGGTTTTGTAAAGGTGTCGAACATTAACGGCAACTTAGTACATCATGTCAAACCGATTGTGGGGTGGTACCAGTTTTTGTAGGGTGGATAAGCGCAGCGCGATCCACCAGTCATTAAGTTTTTTTGGTGGAAGACGCTAAGCTGATCTGCCCTCGATCATGCGACAAACCTTTTGACATTCAGCGCAGAATCCCAACATCAATTAATAGAGATGCCCTTACATATAATGTACAGCATCAATTTCGTAATCGACCTCACCGCCTGGGGTGCGAATCGTGACTTCATCCCCCTCTTCTTTGCCGACGATTCCGCGTGCAATAGGGGAATTAATGGAGATTTTGCCGCTTTTTACATCAGCCTCATCATCACCCACTAATTTGTAGGTCACCGTTTCTTCCGTATCGACATTAACAAGATCAACCGTGACACCAAAAATGACTTTACCATCTTGCGGCATTTTCGTGACATCAATAATAACTGCTTCTGCAAGTTTGCCTTCAATTTCTTGAATTCGGCCTTCACAAAAGCCTTGCTGTTCACGTGCTGCGTGGTATTCGGCATTCTCTTTCAAATCACCGTGCTCGCGCGCTTCAGCGATTGCTTCAATGATTTTAGGGCGTGTTTCAGTTTTTAAGGTATCGAGCTCTTCGCGGAGGGCTTTTTCGCCCGCCACTGTCATCGGAATCTGGGCCATTAGTGTGTAACCTTTTGATGTAAGTCCTGCAAACGTCTAACGGTTTTCTCTGTGCCGAAGGCTAGCGCTTTACAAAACGCATCGCCTCCCGCTAACGTTGTAGTATAGCTTACATCTTTGGCCAGTGCTGAACGGCGAATCGTTGCCGAATCAGCAATTGCTTGACGACCTTCAGTCGTGTTGATAATTAAGTCCACTTCATTGTTCTTAATGCTATCAACAATATGCGGTCTACCTTCTGTCACCTTATTAATAGGGGTAACCTCAAAGCCTGCATTCGCAATCACTTCAGCTGTGCCTTTCGTTGCAAGCAGGTTAAAGCCTAAATCTAACAACTGGCTTGCTACATCCGCAATACCTGCTTTATCTGCATCACGCACACTTAAGAAGGCTGTACCTGATTTTGGCAAGGTATCACCCGCACCTGCATGTGCTTTAGCAAAGGCTTCCGAGAAGCTTTCACCAACACCCATCACTTCACCTGTCGACTTCATTTCAGGCCCTAAAATAGGATCAACGCCTTGGAATTTAGCGAAGGGGAAGACGGCCTCTTTCACACTGAAATAAGGTGGAATTCGCTCTTCGGTGAAACCTTGCTCTGCTAGGCTAACACCTGCCTGACAACGCGCGGCGACTTTCGCTAGAGAAATACCGATACATTTTGATACAAATGGGACAGTTCGAGAGGCTCTTGGGTTCACCTCAATCACATAAATTTCACCATCCTGATAAGCTAATTGCACGTTCATCAAACCCACAACGCCCAACTCGACGGCCATTTTCTTGACCATCTCACGCATTTTATCTTGGGTTGCCGCATCAATGGTATAGGGCGGCAAACTACAAGCGGAATCACCTGAGTGAACACCTGCCTGTTCAATGTGCTGCATAATGGCCCCGATCACCACATCTTTACCGTCAGAAACGGCATCTACGTCGACCTCAATGGCAGCATTTAAGAAGTGGTCTAAGAGTACAGGCGAGTCATTCGAGACCTGTACAGCTTCTCGCATATAACGCGCAAGCTCTTCTTCTTTGTAAACGATTTCCATTGCGCGTCCACCCAACACATAGGAAGGACGAACCACTAACGGATACCCCAATTCTGAGGCTTTCTCGATAGCTTCTTCGGTTGAACGCACTGTGGCATTCGCTGGCTGTTTTAATTCCAAATACTCAAGCATTTGCTGGAAACGCTCTCGGTCTTCGGCACGGTCAATCGCCTCCGGTGTCGTACCGATAATAGGCACACGCGCAGCTTCTAACGCACGCGCTAATTTAAGGGGCGTTTGACCACCAAACTGCACGATCACGCCCTTTGGCTTTTCTTTATCGACGATAGCCAGCACATCTTCAAGGGTAACAGGCTCAAAGAACAAACGGTCTGAAGTATCGTAATCTGTTGAGACAGTTTCTGGGTTACAGTTCACCATGATGGTTTCGTAACCGTCTTCGCGCATGGCAAGCGCTGCATGAACACAACAGTAGTCAAACTCAATCCCCTGACCAATTCGGTTAGGGCCGCCACCTAAAATCATGATCTTGTCACGATCAGAAGGATTTGCTTCACAGGTCTCTTCAAAGGTCGAATACATGTAAGCGGTAGAAGAAGCAAATTCAGCTGCACAGGTATCAACACGCTTATAAACGGGTATTATGCCTAGCTCTTGACGCTTTTCACGCACGTCTTTTTCAGTCACTTGCAAAAGCTTGGCTAAACGCTCATCCGAGAAACCTTTACGCTTTAAGCGGAACATACGATCTTTGTCGATATCCTCGAGTGAACCTTGATGAACAGCTTGCTCGGTTTTAATCAGGTCTTCAATTTGTACTAGGAACCAAGGATCGACAAAACTCTTTTCATACACAGTTTCAAGATCCATACCTGCTCTAAAGGCATCACCAATGTACCAGATACGCTCTGCACCTATGTTACTGAGCTCGCTTTGGATTTTCTCAGAGGCTTCTTCATCTTCAAGGTCTACCATTTCATCAAAGCCGCATTTGCCAACTTCAAGACCGCGCAGTGCTTTTTGCAAAGACTCTTGGAAATTACGACCAATAGCCATGACTTCACCGACTGACTTCATCTGCGTGCTTAGACGGTTTTCAGCTTGAGCAAATTTTTCAAAAGTAAAACGTGGAATCTTGGTGACAACATAATCAATTGATGGCTCAAACGATGCAGGGGTTAGGCCGCCTGTAATATCATTATCAAGCTCATCCAAGGTATAACCCACTGCCAATTTGGCAGCGACTTTTGCAATCGGAAAACCCGTTGCTTTTGACGCCAAGGCAGAAGAACGCGATACGCGCGGGTTCATTTCGATAATAACCAGACGCCCATTTTTAGGGTTCATACCAAATTGAACATTCGAGCCGCCGGTTTCAACGCCGATTTCTCGTAACACCGCTAACGAAGCATTACGCAGGATTTGGTATTCTTTATCCGTCAGCGTTTGAGCAGGGGCTACCGTGATCGAATCACCTGTATGCACACCCATGGCATCAAAGTTTTCGATCGCACAGACAATAATACAGTTATCGTTTTTATCGCGCACCACTTCCATTTCGTACTCTTTCCAACCGATGAGTGATTCATCGATCAAAAGCTCAGACGTAGGGGAAAGGTCAAGGCCACGCTCGCAGATTTCTTCAAACTCTTCGCGGTTATAAGCAATGCCGCCGCCTGATCCACCCATGGTAAACGAGGGACGAATAATACAAGGAAAACCTAGGTCTTCAATAATCTCCCAGGCTTGATCCATTGATTTAGCAATGCCTGACTTAGGGGTATCCAAGCCAATGCTTTTCATCGCCTTATCGAAGCGGCTTCTGTCTTCCGCTTTATCGATCGCATCTTGAGTCGCGCCGATCATCTCGACATTAAATTCTTTTAAAACACCTTTAGCATCCAAATCTAACGCACAATTTAAGGCGGTTTGACCACCCATAGTTGGCAAGATCGCATCAGGACGTTCTTTTTCAATAATTTTAGCAACGCTCTCCCAGCGAACAGGCTCAATATAGGTTGCATCGGCCATCGCAGGGTCAGTCATGATGGTCGCAGGATTTGAGTTCACTAAGATGACGCGAAAGCCTTCTTCTTTTAAGGCTTTACACGCTTGCGCACCTGAGTAGTCAAACTCACAGGCCTGACCAATAACAATAGGGCCCGCACCTAGAATGAGGACCGAGGAAATATCGTGACGTTTTGGCATAATAAATCTTCTTCTTAGGAGGCGGCTTTCATAAGGCCTATAAATTTATCAAAGAGCGGTGCAACATCATGCGGCCCTGGACTTGCTTCAGGGTGGCCCTGAAAACTAAACGCTGGTTTATCCGTGCGTTCAATCCCTTGTAAACTTCCATCAAAGAGTGATTTGTGCGTGGCTTTAAGCGTATCAGGCAAGCTGTCTTCATCTACCGCAAAACCGTGATTTTGGCTTGTGATCATCACAGTCCCTGCTTCAATATCTTGCACTGGGTGATTCGCCCCATGGTGACCAAATTTCATTTTGACGGTCTTAGCACCTGAGGCTAAGGCCAATAATTGATGGCCCAAGCAAATACCAAAAACCGGCTTATGGGTATCCAGAATGGTTTGAATGGCCTCAATCGCATACTCGCAAGGCTCAGGGTCGCCTGGGCCGTTCGATAAAAACACACCATCAGGATTCATGGCCAGTACATCAGCAGCAGGCGTTTGTGCAGGCACAACCGTTAACTTACAGCCTCTATCGGCTAGCATTCTTAAAATATTGCGCTTCACACCGAAATCGTAGGCGACGACATGAAACGGCTTATCATCACTGACAGGGTGGCCTTCGCCAAGTTTCCAAGTGCCTTCTTTCCATTCATACTGCTGCGCTGTCGTCACTTCTTTCGCTAAATCCATCCCAGCAAGCCCTGCAAACGCTTTGGCTTTCTCGATAGCGGCTTGCTCATCGATCTTGTTGCCCGCAACAATACAGCCGCCTTGCGCACCTTTATCTCGTAAAAGCCTAGTGAGCTCCCTGGTATCGATATCGGCAATAGCGACTATTTTTTTAGCTTTTAAATAATGGGACAGGCTTTCTTCTGCGCGAAAGTTACTGTGCAATAAAGGTAAATCACGGATAATCAGACCTTTCGCCCAAACCGTGTTACTCTCTTCATCTTCTGAGGTAACCCCAGTATTCCCTATGTGAGGGTAGGTCAACGTAACCATCTGATTGGCATAGGAAGGATCAGTTAAAATTTCCTGATAGCCTGTCATGGCTGTATTAAAGACGACTTCGCCGACGCTTTCGCCTTCAAACCCAATCGATATTCCTCTAAACACACGTCCATCTGCAGTTGCAAGTATGGCAGGAACAGTCAAGACAACCTCCAAAGAATGTAACAGGTGCACATGGAAGCTTAAAAGCTTAACCAAAGCGCCTTTATTATGTGCTCAATTGAGAGAGGAGGCAGACCCTTTTTAAAGATCGAAAAAAAGCGAGATAAAGATACCTTTATCTCGCTTTTCAAAGATTTTTGACTGCCGCATAGACATGCAGACCCCAAAGAACTCTCAGTTAAACCGCTCAAAAATTAACACGGCATTATAAAGCAACCTGTATAATTTGCCAACAGCAAAACCCATAATGAATGTTTATAGCGGGGTGCCCCTTATAGCTGACCCATACGTTCTTCTTGATCAGGTGATGTTTGCTTCCCCCTGCACCATCGCACTGCTCGACCCGCGGCATTAGCCGCACGGGTTAACCCTTCACCAATCTGTTCACTGTTCTCATCAATGATATTACTGACTGTAGGCAGCATACCATAAGCCGCTCCTACCACCACATCCTGCGGCCAATTCTCTTCTGCCTTGACTCTCATCCCCCCTGTTATCCCCCCCATGATTGCTCCCCCGGCAATTTCTGATGCATAACGTACCACCTTATCACTAATGCCTTGCGCACCATAAAGCAATTTTGTCGCACGCGCACCCATGTATGTGGTCGCTGACGTATGCCCAGAAGGCATCGAGTGATTAACGCTGCAAGGATTCCTCGTTTCGGGCTTTGGGCGCTCAGCCCCAATCACATTTTGAGAAAAAGCAGTCAACCCCCAAACAGCGGCTGCTTCACCAACTGTTCCTGCGGTTTTAGCCACAATATTTTTACCCGCCTTCAAATACGGCTTATCTGATCCCTCGGTATTTTTGTAGGCATCATAAATCTCCTTTCCAGCATCCACCACTGAAGCTACTGCTAAAGCGCCAGGCGCAACATAATTCAGCATGTTATCACTTCCTTGAGATGAGGTTATTGTAGGCTTATAAGGTGTCTGAAATCTATTATTGCCTACTGCAAAGCCTGTTATGGCCTGTATTGATAACGTCAACATTATGAAATGGGTGGGCATTGATAATTTTTGTAACATATTTAAATATTCTACTAAGTAAATTAACTATCGATTTGATTTCATTCTTCTTAAAAGTTCCTTCCTAGGAAACACTGAAAGTTTTTCCTCAGATAAAACTTAATTGAGCACGTAACATGCTGAGTAATTTTATTTGACAATTTCTTATTCTTGCCGATAGTGTGTGAAATCAAATTAACACTGTTTACAGACCTGAGAGTTTCATGAAGTTAGCACCTGTCGCGCTTATCGCGCTTTTATTTTCTACATTCAGTAACGCGGATTCCATTGAATTAAGTCTTTTCAGCGACATAGTCAGCTTAGGTTATAAAGCCAATATCAATAATGCTTACTCTGCCAATGTCGACTTTACCCACAGTCAATACGATGATCATGACTCCAACTTATTCAAAGGTGGCTTTATTGCGAAAGGCGTAAGGGACAACTTAACAGGCTATGTAGGCCTCGAACCTTTTTGGCTAAATACCGAAAATTCTGACACCTACGGCTTATCGATTGGCGGTGGCGCTAAGTATTTAATCACACCAGAATTTTGGGCGGCAGGCGATATCTACTACGCACCCGACATTATCGTAGGCGGTGACTATGATAATTATTACAATTTCTCAGCAAAAATCGGCTACAACGTGCTGCCCCATGCCTCTGTTTATTTAGGTTATCAAACCTATGGTGGAAAGTTTGCAGGTAAAAATAGAGAAATGTACAACGGCATCAAGCTCGGCATTAACTTTAAACTACGCTAGTACCTCAATGCACAGCGATTGTCGGGTTCAGTGGCAGAGTAAAATGCTCATAGCAAGGCAGCTGATCGAAAATAATAGTTATTCTATAGTGAGATCAAGCAACACAGCTATGGGCATTTTAAATGCCACCCAAAGGGCAGCTACAGGTTTTCCCGTGACTTTGTTGCAAGTATTTGAAAGACGCATGTATTACTGCATACTTGCGCCTTGCCACAGAAAAACCTGTAGCTGCTGAACGGGACAATCGCTGTGCATTGAGGTACTAGTACCCCAATGCACAGCGATTGTCGGGTTCAGTGGCAGAGTAAAATGCTCATAGCAAGGCAGCTGATCGAAAATAATAGTTATTCTATAGTGAGATCAAGCAACACAGCTATGGGCATTTTAAATGCCACCCAAAGGGCAGCTACAGGTTTTCCCGTGACTTTGTTGCAAGTATTTGAAAGGCGCATGTATTACTGCATACTTGCGCCTTGCCACAGAAAAACCTGTAGCTGCTGAACGGGACAATCGCTGTGCATTGAGGTACTAGGCGACAATTCAACCTGAGCGCGCAGGCAACCAACTACACCACATTCTTTCATCAAATTGCCATCTAGCCCTCATACCATGGTATTATGGCTTTTTTCTTAACATTCGGCCTTTATGAACCTTTCATTGCCTTTATTGATTCTGTGTCTGTTTTTGACAGGTTGCAGTGCGATCATTGAAAAACAAACGGCTTCTTTTTCAGACAGTCTTACCAAAACGATGCTGAACTTCGAGGACCCCAAGACAGTGGGCGAGGCCATGCCTACCTTCATCATCTTGCTCGACAGTTTTGCCAGAGCCCCAGATGCCAGCCCCAAAGTCAAATTAGCGGCAGGGCAATTACTCAGTGCCTATAGCGGTGCTTTTGTGGTTGAAGAAAAACGCGCACGTACATTAGCCACGTTAGCCTACAACTACACCAAACAAGGTGCTTGTCTAACAGATAAAAAATGGTGCAATGTTGACACGCTTTCCACTAAAGCTTTTGAAAAATTTGTTAGTACTCTCAAGCCTCGGGAAATAAACATTTTATACCCTTATGCCACCACTTGGCTGGGGTATATCAACACCCACAGTGACGACTGGAATGCGATTGCTAACTTACAGCACTGCAAAATGCTGCTTGAGCGCTCTGTCGAATTTGATGAAAGCTACGACAATGCAGGGGGCCACCTGTATTTAGGCGCTATAGCCTCAGCGTTACCAGCAGCGCTTGGCGGCAAGCCTGACATCGCCAAACAACACTTTGAGCGCGCAATCGAACTTACCGAAGGCAAAAGCTTATTGGTGAAGGTTGAGTATGCAAGACGCTATGCCAGAGCGACCTTTAACAAAGCACTTCATCATCAATTACTGACAGAAGTAACCAAAGCCGATCCAGTCGTGCCTGACCTCACCTTAATGAACACCTGGGCTCAACAACAAGCTGAAACACTGTTAGCCTCCGAAAACGATTACTTTTTCTAACATGAGGGAACCTATGTTTACTCAAATGATAAAAGCTACGCTCGCAGCTACCCTTCTTACCTGTGGCTTATCTTCCCATGCAGTCACGTTAAAAATTGCCACACTCTCGCCAGCAGGCTCCTATTGGATGAACACCATGCAGGCGGCTAACAAAAAAATCATGGCCGAAACGCAAAATCGTGTGAAATTCCAGTTTTATCCTGGCGGCATTATGGGCAGTGACTCGGCTGTTCTAAAGAAAATCAAGATTGGCCAATTACAAGGTGCTGCTCTTTCTGGCGGCGCCTTCAACAACATGGTGCCGGGTTCACAGGTTTACAGCCTACCAAGACTATTCACCTCTTATGAAGAAGTGGATTATATTCGCCCTAAAATAGACCCGATTGTTCGAGAAGCCTTTGAGAAAAAAGGCTGGGTCAACTTTGGCTTAGCTGAAGGCGGCTTTGCTTACCTTATGACTAAACAACCTGTATCTGACATCAAGCAACTATCTAAGCGTAAAGTTTGGATACCGACCGATGACCCTGCATCAGAAGCTGCTGCGGATATTTTGAATGTACCGACTATTCCACTGGGGTTAGGTGATGTATTAGCAGGCCTGCAAACCGATATGATTGATTCAGTGTTTGCATCCCCTATTGCAGCCATTGCCCTGCAATGGCATACCCAAGTAGGGGCAGTCACTGATGTAGCCATTGTGTATTTCTATGCAACGTTAGCCGTCAGTGAAAAGGCGTTCAAAAAAATCAGTCCGGACGATCAAAAAATTGTTCGCCGTATTATGGATGAAGCCTTTAAAACCATTGATGCACAAAATCGTAAAGATAATCAAGCAGCGTTTAAAGCCCTCGAAAACCAGGGCATAAAGATCATCAAGCCGAATGCGACTGAAATGAAAGATTGGAACGAAAAGCCGCATCAAACAGCACTCAATCTTGTCAAAGAAGGCAAAGTGGATAAACCGCTTTATGAAAAAGTCGAAAACCTATTAACGCAATTTAGAAAAGACCATGCTAAAGCCCCTGCAAAAACTCCTGCACAGCCTTGAAGATAGCATACTGATTATTCTGACCCTAGGTATTCTAGGGGTTGGAATGACACAAATTATCATGCGTAACCTTCAGCTTGGTGGCATTAATTTTGCTGACGAGCTGCTGCGTAATGCTGTACTTTGGTTAGCATTCTTAGGCGCTATGCGTGCCAGCCGTTTAAACCAATCGATTGCCATCAATTTGCTGGCACATTACCACAATCTTAGCGTTAAACGCGCTATACACCTTATCGTCTATTTAAGCTGCGCCGCTGCTTGCGGCATTGCCGCTTACTACTGTTACCACTATGTGCTTATTGAATACGAAGGTGGCGACATTGCTTTTTTATTTGTGCCTTTGTGGGTTTTACAAGCTGTTATACCTTTATCGTTAGGCGTGATTGCGTTGCGCTTTATCATTCAATCCATACACCTACCAGCTTACCATGACGCCCCTCATATTTAGCGCTTTCTTTTTGATTTTTGCCTTTGCTTTAGCTGGGGCACCGCTCTTTGTTGCCATTCTTGCAGCTGCCATGCTGGGATTTTATATCACGGAAATTCCTCTGGAAATTCTGGGTGTCGAGCTTTACCGTATCGCGGAAACCCCAATGCTCGTCGCCTTGCCCTTGTTTACACTCACAGGGTATTTATTAGCTGAGAGTAAATCATCTGAAAGGCTCGTAGCTGTCAGTCAAGCACTCATTGGCTGGATGCCAGGCGGTCTGTCTATCATTGCTTTTGTCACATGCGCGTTTTTTACGGCGTTTACTGGTGCATCGGGTGTCACCATCGTAGCGATCGGTGCACTTTTATATCCTGCACTCAAGCAAGTAGGTTATACCGAGAAATTCAGCCTTGGCCTTGTCACAAGCTCTGGCAGCTTAGGCCTCTTACTCGCACCGTCTTTACCGCTTATTTTATACGGTATCATTGCCCAGCAAATGAATATTGGCCCACAATTTACCATTCAAGAGCTCTTCATAGCAGGTTGTATCCCTGCTTTATTGATGATTACCATGCTCTCTGCCTACAGCTTATTTGCTAACAGGCATCAGCCTATTGAGCGACAGCGCTTTTCTACTCAAGCTTTAAAAGAAGCACTCCTCGCAGCCAAGTGGGAAATACCCTTACCTTTTTTTGTTATTTTTGGCATTTACTCAGGGGTACTGGCTATTTCGGAAACAGCAGTGGTGGCGACACTTTATGTCGCTATTGTCGAAATATTCATTTACCGTGAGATTAAATTATCTCAGGTGCCCTCTGTGATCGCGCAAGCGATGACCATGGTAGGCGGTATAATTATTATATTGGCCACATCACTTGCTTTAACCAATGTGATGGTGGACGCCCAAATTCCTACTCAGTTTTTCAATTGGACACAGTCATTCATTTCTGACAAATTAACCTTTCTGATCCTTTTAAATATTTTCCTGTTGATTCTTGGCGCTATCCTCGATATTTTTTCTGCCATTGTCATCATGGTGCCCTTAATTCTTCCGTTAGCCATTGCCTATGGCATTCACCCTGTGCACTTGGGCATCATTTTTCTAGCCAACATGCAAATTGGCTATTTCACACCGCCTGTAGGCATGAACCTCTTTATTGCCAGCTATCGCTTTAAAAAGCCTATTACAACCCTCTACAGTGCAACGATCCCTTTTATGCTAGTTCTGATGCTGAGCGTCCTGCTTATTACTTACATTCCTGAGCTCAGCCTGTTTTTTATTGCCAAGTAAATAACCAGATCGTATAAGCCGCAGGCCTTTAACATTTGCTAAAGGCCTTAGAGCTTCCTATGCTGATGAATATTTCATCATTGTTACCAATAAACAAGGACGTTTATGGAAGCTCAAACAAAACGCGTGCTAATTACGGGCTGCTCTTCTGGCATTGGCCGTTCAACAGCTGTTCACTTTGCACGACTTGACTGGCATGTTATAGCGACCGTTAGGCATCAAGAAGATGCTGACAGCCTGCAAATGTTAGGTTACACCAACATTCAAGCTGAGATTTTAGATGTTGATGATGAAGCACAGATTAGCGCCTTGATTCAAAAGATCTCAGAACAAGATAAACAAACAGGCCTTGATGCACTCATTAATAATGCAGGGATCGCACGCCCTTACCCTTTAGAGCATGCCCCAACAGAACACTTTCACCAACACTTAAGCACCAATGTGATCGCACCGATTGTCATCACTAATGCCTGCCTACCACTTTTAAAGAAAAATCAGGGGATTATCATCAATGTCAGCTCAACTACTAGCCGACTGCCTACGCCTTTTTTGGGAGCCTACAGTGCATCTAAGGCCGCTATCAACGCACTGAGTGATGTACTCAGATTAGAACTTGCGCATGCCGGGGTTCGCGTGGTGGTGGTTGAGCCGGGTACTGTAGATACACCTTTACACGAAAAACTCTATATCGAGCAAAACAGCTTAAGCCAAAATTTATCTACGCAAGGCATCGTCGAATACCAAAATACCCTTGAACGTAATATCCAACTACAGAAAAACTTCAAAAACAATGCCGTCAAGCCTTCTCGTGTCGCAAAATTGATCTGCCGCATCGCTTCAGCTGATAATCCGAAACCGCAATATAGGATTGGCATTGATTCTCATGTCACAGGCTGGATTGAACCACTCACCCCAGCCCCCATGAAAGATCGTCTCTGGAAAACTATGTTAGGGCTGTAAGCTTGGCACTGGCCCAAGCTGACTTTACTGTCATCCTATTGAACAACCGACTCAAGAAGAGGTCTCAGGGTGTTATAGTCTTTTTTAGGCAAGCCTAATGACCCCATTTCTTAAAAACGTTCGTTTTTTATTTTTCATTTGTGCCTTGACCAGCTTGCCGCTCTCGGCATCGGTTCTTAAGCAATACTATCAGGCAGATAATGAAATAAACACCCTTCGATTATTGAGTCAAAGTGCTGCCAATGATTACGTTGATGTCTATCATTTTCACTTTGATAGCCTTCGTTGGCCTAGTGCTGATGATCACTGGTTTCATCGAATTAATGTCTACAAACCTAACGTAATAGCTGGGAAACAAAGTATTCTTTTTGTACATGGGGGCACAAACAGACCTAAAGAAGATGAGCATCGCCCAGATGTTTATGACAACCCACTCATTTCACAAGGGCTAGCGATGATGGCTCAAAGGCTAGCTACTTTAATCATCGAAGTAAAAGATACCCCTAACCAGTTTCTCTTTTTTGAGCCTGGCCACCCCGTCAAAGAAGATTGCTTGGCTGCTTACACGTGGCTACAGTCTCTTTTAGGGAAGGGCGACTTTTGGCCTGTTCACCTCCCCATGGCAAAGTCTACCAGCTTGGCCTTAACTGCACTTGAACGCTATGCCGGAGAAACGGGCGCCTGGCAAAGCCCTGAATACTATATGATTACAGGCCTATCTAAGCGAGGTTGGTCATCTTGGTTAACGCTACTGGCAGATCAGCGTATCAATGCCATTTTACCTGGCGTCATTGGCATTCTTGATAGCAATAACACCTTATTACATATCAGGCAAAGCCTCGAAAAATGGCCTGAAGCCTTTTATCCCTATGTGACTAATGGCATTACCGACACCATTGGTACAGAGCCCTTTAAACAATTAATGGCCACTCTAGATCCTTGGCAGTATCGTGACCTACCTGAATATCAAGGACGTCTTTCTCTACCGAAATACCTGCTGATTGCCTCTAGTGATCAATTTTTTGTACCAGATAGCTTAAACCACATACTGAATGAGCTGCCTGGCGAAACCTATATCCGCGTCCTTCCTAATGAGCACCACTACTTATCCTTTAAAGATTACCTTGAGTCCACATCAGCTTTTTATTTGTCATTAACAGGCAAGCTCGCACTACCTAAAGTCAATTGGGCTCATCAAGGCAGTAAACTCCATGAAGTCAGCTCCAACCAAACGCCTATAAAGGCAACCCTATGGGTAGCTTATAACCCTGATAAACGTGATTTTAGAAAACCTCTAGGTATTAACTATCAAGCAATACCTATTACGGGTCAGGTTGAATCGGGTATATGGCGGGCTTCCATTGAGCTCTTAACAGAGCCTGCTGGATTTAGATCACACTTTGTTGAACTTAAATACTCGACAGGCATTACCCTGACAACACCAGCTTTTGTATATCCAAATATTTATCCGGCAAGCCTTTATTAACAAATAAGATGATGAGTTACGGCTTCTGAATTTGACGCTCTCACAACTTACAGTCAAGAATAGACGTGAGTCGGCCACCATTTGAAACCTTTGCTTACCAGACCCTAGTTATAACAATATGCAATACCGAACTCCTAACTAGGAGCCTGTCCGAGAACTGACTGTTCGGCCTAAATTCCAGATAAGCGGCTAAATTCTTCGCCAAATTCCTTTAAATAGGCTGACTATTCGTAGGAATTTCCCAAAAAATTTATCTCACTTCTTTGAAATTTATCCTCGAACGCAATTCTCAGACAGGCTCCTAGTACCTCAATGCACTGTAATTGTCCGGTTTCTGATGGCGGGTTATGCGCAGCTTAGCCACCCTACGGTATTTTTTACCTGACAAATGCAGTGAACCAGATTACTAGTTTTTCATAAAACTTTTCAGGAAAGACTTAATCTATCTAACAGTTTACTGAATAAAAATTTATTATGAATTTGCTAATATCACGCCTTATGACCACAGTTAAGCTGTTCATCTTTGTCTCATTGATTGGATGTTTAATGGCCAACAAAGGTTGTCCCCGTACGCAAATAGATGGCCAGCTAATGGTTTATCAACCCGCTTATTTTCATCATCAGGATCATGTCCAAACCTTGCCTGCGGGGGAATACAACAGCACCATGTCTCTCTACTGGAAAAAAATTATTATCGATTTAGACTATGTGACCCAAAAACATTGGCTCTATAACGATCATGCCCAGATCCATTTGGCGCTCCCCGCCAATCGAAAACATTCCCTTATTGATGGGCAGGTACAGTATTTTAGTGCTGCCGAATTGAAAACCAACTTCAACCTATCTCTTCATTACAATAAAGATACATCGCGTCAAACTGTGGATACCACAGAAAACTGTACAGTCGAAAGCTATGTCTCAACCACAGGCATTAATACCTATGAGCCATCTGTAAGGAAAACGCATTCAGTCATTAGCCATCAAGGCTTAAGGCGGATTTATTATGAGAGAGTGACGATAACCGAGCACTTCTTGATTCATTTTATGGACCCTACCACATCAGCCATGTTTGCAGCTTTCTCAGGCGAGCAGGTCTCCAGCAGCCGGGAGAATGAGGTCATAGGTGCTTGTGTGCGTCAATGACGACTTATACCCTCTGACGCAGGCTGAATAGCCGTTGGATCTTGCTGCAATTGCACCAGTTCCAGGGCAGGGCCGGAATCACCTTGAGTGGTGACGGCAGCCTTAAAGAAGGCCTCGGCATCTTCTTTATTACCCAAAGCCTTAGCCACTCGCCCTAAGGCTAAATCCAACTCCGCTGTTTCGCCTTGATTTGCTTCAAGCTGCTTTAAAAAGGCAAACTGTCTTTCCTTGTCGTGAGCGATGTCAGCATAAAGGGAGAGAAGCTCACCATTAGCCTCATGTTTAAGCTGCTTTTCCACCTTATCCATCAAAGCGGGCATATCCTGCTGAGACTTTAAGGCTTCAAAATACGCCAGATAACACTCAGGGTTTTGGCGCAGACCGTTGGCTTTTTTATAGACTTTATCGATTGCCTTGGCATCACCTGATTTGACTGCATCGCGGAATGCCTGCTTCATCTGTTTGACTTTAAGCTGATTAACCTGATCGGCTTCCAGTAAATGCTGTTTTTCAAGCTGTGGCAACGCTTTGGTTAACCCCTCTGGCCGATTAGCCTTATCATAAAATTCAGAGGCTTTAAGTAATACAACTGGGTTTTTAGGGTATTGCTTGAGCGCTTCATCCATGTGTAACTTGGCTTCTGTGAGACTGCCTTCCGCTACTGCCATATCGATCGCAGTAAGCTTTAGACTAACAGCATCTATGGCTTGACAGCTTTGCGCCTTCTTTAAGGCATCTTTCGCACAGGCAAAATCGTTGAGCTTCATATAAGCTTTTGCGCTCATCAAATAACTGACAAAAGGTTTGTCGACAATCTCTGCCGACTGATACAGCTTTTTACCCGCATCGTGCCAATGCTCACTGTTATAGGCCAACAGTCCTTCAGCCTGTAGATTTTTTTGTTTCTTAATTTTGTGGCGCTTTGCCAACTGGCCTGTGCCCCAAAGGCTGGCCAGTACAAAGCGAATCAGCTTGTAGGCAGCCCACAGTAAAATCCAGGCAACGACAATAGCCGCACATAAAAAACCAAGACTAGTCTCAAACGAATAATGATTAAAATAAATGAGCACATAGCCTGCGCCTTTTTGCTTAATAAGCTGTGCCAGAAAGACACCTGCTGCTGCAAAGCCCAGTATAAGCAATAGTGCTCGGATCATAATTAACCCTTATTCAGCTGTTGAGCCCGTTTGCTCAAATAACGTTTCAATTCCTGCTGTGATCCTGAAATATCAGGCAGGTCGTTGCTAACTTTTACTTTTAAGAGATCATCGATTTTCTTGATGACCATATTGACCTTGAAGTTATCCGCCACAAAATATTGATGCACACGCGAGCGTAACTTAGACAGGCTCTTG
This sequence comes from Pseudomonadales bacterium, assembly GCA_965225765.1. Classification (GTDB taxonomy): domain Bacteria; phylum Pseudomonadota; class Gammaproteobacteria; order Pseudomonadales; family DT-91; genus CAKMZU01. The sequence continues at coordinate 2,639,138 of CBDDBO010000002.1, read as the reverse complement.
TCATACATAATTTGATCACCACGTAGCAAGGCTGTTTGTGCCTGCTCGATAATCAAACGGAAACTACTTTTAAGTGCATAAGCGCTTTCTTCTGACAACAAGGCTTGTATCGCTTCTTTATCATGGCGCTTAATACTTAGGTAACCCTCAAACGTGTCATTAATTTTAGCCAGTATTTTGGGCTGCTGAGATTTTTTTTCATCTCCAGTTGCAGCCGGCATTTCCATAGGCACTAAAGGCAAGCGCTCAATTTGATCCCCTAATGCGGTCAGCTGCGCATAAGTACCTAATACATCGATATCTTTTAATGCTTGAAGCGAGGCAATGTCGTTAGCAAGTGCTACACGCACTTTTAACAGCTGCTTATCTTCTGCAGGCATTTTCTTTAAAAGCTGATCCACGCTTTTCATGATACGAATGGCCCCTGCGACATCTTCTTTCATCAAGATACGATGATCAGCCGTTTTTAATAAATATTCAGCTTCAGACAATAACCACGTTTCATTGGCAAGGGTCGCGTCGGATACCTGACGAAAGTCACCGTCAAGTTTTGCCATTTGGCTTTGTAGCTCTTTTAAATGGTCGTTTAAAACCAGGTCCTGCGATTTGATTTCAGCCGAGACTTTTGACAGTTTGCTTTGAAACTCATCAACCGATTGCACTTTGCTTTTAAGGGTCGATTCCACTTTTTCAACATAAGTGTGCAACTGACCTATTTCTTTTTGGGTTTCCATCCACACATAATAGCCACCGCAAGCACCTGCCATGATGATAATAATCAACAGCAGCACGAGCCAATTAGCCGCACCTTTTTGTGTGTGTAAGCTGTTCGTAAATGATTGTTGTCTGACTGGGAGCTCTGACTTGCTTTTGTTATTATCCACCTTGTCACCCGTTTCCATATAGCACTTGTTGTATCGCTTGAACACTGGCATTCTCCGCTTGAACGACCTGCGTAAACCCCATATCCTTCGCTAATTGATAAAGCCTCTTCCCCGGCACAATGATGGGTATTGATAAAGCCTTGTCAATCAGACCTTCCATCATAGCTTGATGCAGGAGCTGCTGTACAGTTTCGCCGCTGTTTAATAACACATTGTCTATACCTTGATCGAAAAGGTCGGCCAAGGTGCCCTTGGGATAATCGATAGGCTGTCTTTTATAGACTTCCAAATAGTCAACTTGTGCCCCTAACTCTGTTAGCTTTTCTTTTAAATAATCCCTGCCGCCTTGACCGCGTACAATTAACACACGTTTATCGGTAAGAGAAGACTGTGACAATAGTGCCAATAGCGCTTCACTATTACTGGCAGACTCAGAAGTGCAAATTGATTCAAGCCCATTCGTTTTTAAGTGTGACTGAGTCGCTCTGCCTATGGCATACAAGGCAATATCAGCATGTAGATGACTACCCGTTTGTTTAAGCCAGTAGCTGAAATTATCAACTGCATTGGTGCTGATAAAAATACAGAGATTAACCGTAGATAATGTGCTCAGCTTCTTTAAGATAGCCGCCTTTTGAGCTGCTTGCGCGTTCTTTGTAAAAGGCTCTATGGCGAGAAGGGGCAAGGCTAAAGGCTGATCGCCTTGGCGAGCGATCATATCCAGCATGCTCTGGCTTTGGCTTTCAGGCCTTGTGACGAGAATATTACGCATAGCCCTCGTAACCGTCTATATTGGCTTCAGCGAGATATTTTCCTGCACCTTTCTCAAGTAGTTGTTGTGCAAGGGATTCACCAAGCTGAACAGCATCATCTGTGTCGGCTTCACCTGATACATCAATCAATTCATTGGTTTTGACTGAGCCCACAAGGCCTCGCATGTGAAGCTTACCTTCAATAATTTCAGCGAATCCTGCAATCGGCACCTGACAGCCGCCGTTCAGTTTGGTGTTCATTGCTCTTTCAGCATTTACACAAGCCGCAGAGGCTTCATGATGAAGCGGAGAAACTAACGATTGTGTTGTTGCATCCTCTGCACGCAATTCAATACTCAATGCGCCTTGTCCACAAGCAGGCAGGCTCATGGAAGTAGGAAGTAGAGCTGTGATTCTATCATCAAGCCCCATGCGCTTAAGCCCGCTTGAGGCTAAAATAATGGCTGCAAATTCGCCTACATCAAGTTTTTCGAGACGCGTATGAATGTTGCCTCGAAGGCTTTGTATATTGAGGTCTGGCCGTACTTTTTTTAGCTGGCAAATGCGTCTTAAGCTGGAGCTTCCCACGATAGCGCCTTCAGGTAGTGCTTCCAATGAGTCATAATCATTGCTGACCAATGCATCCGTTGGATCATGACGCTCTAAAATGGGTCCCAAGGTTAAGCCCTCAGGCAAATGCATCGGTACATCTTTCATCGAATGTACGGCAATATCGGCGCGTCCATCTAAAAGCGCCTCTTCCAGCTCTTTGACAAAAAGGCCTTTGCCGCCAATTTTAGCTAATGGACTATCCAAAATTTTATCGCCTTTCGTTGATAATGGTAACAGTTCAACGGATAGCTCAGGGCGCATGGTTTCGAGTTGAGCTTTAACAAAATTAGCCTGCCACAGCGCAAGTGGGCTTTTACGAGTAGCAATGATAAGGGTTTGGGTGTTATTCATAAGCACGCTCTGTTATAAGCGGCTAATCATAACGAGAATAGGTCTGATTGGCTAATCAAGACTCTTGGAGGGCTTCTTTTAGCTGGGGCAACAACCGCCTGCTGGCTTCCACAGTGTATTGAGTACCTGTTAAGAGCACAAGCGATTTTGAGCCTGACCTTTTAATACCCTGCACTTTATTTAAGTTAACCAAACTGCCGCGATGTACTCGACAAAAAGCTGAAGGGTAGGCTTCTTCTAATTGTTTTAAACTGGTATTTGTCAGGGCTTTTCCGTCTTCATGGTACACAGTGACATACTTATCTTCTGCAACTAACGCGCTGATGGTATCCACCGAAATAAACCTTTCTGCACCTTTTTCATGACAACGCAACTTGGGCATGTCCTGGGCTTTATCAGGCAATGATGATAGCGCTCGTAAAAGCGCTTTTTTAAGTCTTGGGCGGCTGACAGGCTTCAGTAAGTAGCCTGATGCTTCGACTTCAAAGGCAGAGAGGGCATATTCATCAAAGGCTGTGGTAAAAATGACCTGCGCATCAGGATTCATTTGCTTAATGACTTCTGCTACATCAATCCCATCAAGCCCCGGCATGCGAACATCTAACATGATGATCTGAGGGGTTTCTTTTTCAAACGCATGAATGGCCTCTTCGCCGTTGGCGGCTTCTATTACACGCCCAACCGACAACTCATTTAATAATCTCTTGAGCCTTTGCCTTGCTAAAGCTTCATCATCAACAATCAGTATGACCGCCTCTTCAAGCATTGGCTTTCTCGCTGACGTCATAGGTTAGGGTGACACGATAAAGATCACCCGCACTCTCTTGTAGCACAGAGGCACCCGCACCATAGAGGTGCGTCAACCGTTGTCGAATATTATCTAACGCCATCTGATGGCCCGTTGAGCTTTTAGGGCGAAAAGCTGAAGCAGTTTGCGTATTCTCAACCGTTAGCGTGACCTTGGTGCCTTCATTAATGCCAGAAACAAAAATTTTACCACCGTCTGGTTCTGGTTGAATCCCATGATAAATGGCGTTTTCTACCAAAGGCTGCAAAGACAAGCTCAGCATACCCAAACGTGTATCAAGCTTTGAAAAATCACTGGACCAAGCTAGGCGTTTTTGAAGACGCGTTGCTTCAATCTGCAGGTAATGCTCACAAAGCGTCCACTCTTCCGCCACACTGGTTTCAAGCGTACCTTCATGCAGGCTCGCACGTAGCAGCTCACTTAAATCCACAACCATATCTTCGGCGCGTTCGGGCTCTTTATGAATTAACTGCGCGATACTGTTTAAGCAATTAAATAAAAAATGCGGCTTGATTTTAGCTTGCAAGGTCATGAGCTTGGCATGAGATTGCGCTTTGTGTTTGACCAGCAGACACTTTTGCAAATACATATAATGCAGAGCTACCCCAATTAAAAGACCGCTAATCAAGGTGTTTTTAATAATGAATGACCAATCCAGAGCCGTCTGGTCATTCGCACGCAAAAAAGGCAGCAACCACTCCACCGCGAGACTTAATGCAAACGCCAACAATAAGAGCGCCATATAGGCAAGCCATAAAGCCTTGCGCGCCTCTAGCTGACTAATTCGTGATTTCAAAAACGACAGGAGTAGGGCAGACAAAACCGCCTGCCACTGGACATAAAAAGAAGCAAGTCCCAAGTAAAGCCAATCAATGCTAATACCGAAGGTAAAGAGCATATCCAAAATAACCACGAGCTGCGCAAGGCTCATCAGCACGATCAGCGAACGGCTGGCAGAAAAATCAGGCAACACTTCAATGTCGTTCAGTGATAAAACCTTATGATCGGCTAATAGCATAGTCAGGCAGAATAAAGGATAATGCCCCTTCATTATTGACAAGACTTTCGGTGATGGCTAACTCGCATCTGATAATTGTTAACCACACCTCGACCTAGGACAAAACATGACACAGAAAAAAGAGTCAACGATTTGGGGCGGTAGGTTCAAAGAAGCAACCGACGAATTTGTGGCGGAGTTTACTTCATCCATTAACTTCGATAAAAGGCTCATGCAGCAAGATATTGAAGGCTCTTTAGCGCACAGCACCATGCTCGAAAAAGCGGGCATTTTAACGAGCGAAGAAAAACAAGCCATTCATGCAGGACTGGAAGCCATCAAGCAAGAAGCAATCGAAGGCAAAATTGAATGGTCAGTTGCCCTTGAAGACATTCACATGAATATTGAAGCAAGGCTAACGGATCGCATCGGCATCACAGGTAAAAAACTGCACACAGGTCGTTCACGTAATGATCAGGTCGCAACTGACATCAAGCTGTATTTGCGCGACGAGATTGATGTGATTGGTGTCTTACTCACCAAACTGCAAGCAGCGCTTGCCGAGCAGGCCGAGAAGCACAGCGATGTGATTATGCCAGGCTTTACCCATCTGCAAACCGCCCAGCCTGTGACTTTTGGCCACCATTTATTAGCCTGGTATGAAATGCTTGAACGCGATTATGGCCGCTTGCTTGATTGCCGCAAAAGACTTAACCAATCACCTTTAGGTGCGGCGGCCTTAGCAGGCACGACATACCCGATTGATCGTGAGCTGACAGCCTCGTTACTGAAGTTTGATAGGCCAACGAATAACTCACTGGATTCTGTCAGTGATCGAGATTTTGCGATTGAATTTAATGCGTTTGCCAGTATCTTAATGATGCATTTATCGCGCTTCTCTGAAGAGCTTATCCTTTGGGCATCAGCACAATTTGATTTTGTCGATATCCCGGATCGTTTCTGCACAGGCTCTTCCATCATGCCGCAGAAAAAGAACCCTGATGTACCCGAGCTTGTCCGTGGTAAAAGTGCTCGTGTCTTCGGCCATTTATCTGCACTGCTTGTCCTGATGAAAAGCCAGCCACTTGCCTACAACAAAGACAATCAAGAAGACAAAGAGCCGCTCTTTGATACCATTGATACCGTTAAAGCCTGCCTTTTATCCTTCGCTGACATGATGCCAAACGTAGAGCCTAAAACCGAAAATATGTATCAAGCAGCCAAGAAAGGTTTTGCTACCGCCACTGATTTAGCTGACTACCTTGTATGTAAGCACTTACCATTTAGAGATGCCCATGAGGTTGTGGGGAGCGCAGTGAGCTATGCAATCGAGCAAGGCAAAGACCTCTCTGAATTAACCCTTCAAGAACTTAAAACCTTCTCCGACATTATCGAACAAGATGTATTCGATGTCTTAACCCTTGAAGGGTCTGTGAATGCACGTGATCATTTAGGTGGCACTGCGCCTGTACAGGTTAAGGCGCAGGCGAGACAAGCATTAGCGGCACTGACCTCTCGTTAAACACTTTTCTGCACATATAAAGCAAAGGGTGATTTCCACCCTTTTCAATACCCCTAGAAGCCTGCCCGAGAACTGACAGTTCAGCCCAAGCTTCCAATAATCGGCCGGAATTCTCAGAAAATTTCTTTAAATAAGCCAACTATGCGCAGAAATTTTCTAAAAATTCTGACTCAATTTTTGAAACCTTTTACTTGAACGCACTGCCCAGACAGGCTCCTAGCCAAACGCCTCCATTTTTATGTAGGTGTCCATGTCTGGGCGTTGATAAGCCCTTGAAAAACACAATCTTGAACTAGGGTCTTTTACTAAGGATTCGAGCAGGGTGAGCTGGGTAACGGTTTCGATATTCTCCGCAACCAGATCTAATTCCAGACTTTCGGCGACCCCCAGCAAACTCCTCAATAATCTTAAATCTTCAGTCTGTTCTTCTATATGCTGCGTTAGTCGCCTTTGTAGTTTTACTTCATCCACAGGCAAACGGTTGATAGCCTGTAGCGACAACATGCTAGTACCAAATCCATCAATTGACAGTCTAACGCCTACCGATCGTAATTCTGTCAGTAATGCAAATGCAAAGCCTGCATCTTTCATCAAGATTTCCTGAGAAATTTCAACAATTAAATCAGACGGCTCTATATCGTATTTCTCTAGGTTTTTAATAACATCACCAACCAAGTCAGCCTCTCGATAATGCCTCTCAAACATTTTGATCGACAAGGTAAAGGTTCTATTGGTTTTTTCAGCAATGGCACTTAGCTGCCTACAGGCTTCTTCGATGAGCCACTCCCCAATTTGAATACTTAAGCCCAGCTCTTCTGCGGTAGCTAAAAAAACATTAGGTTTAATGAGCCCCCTTTCAGGATGCATCCACCTTATAGAGGCATCAAAGCCTATCAAATTAGGCATATCCGACACTGCGTAGCGCGGCTGGAACACCAATGTAAATTCATTCTCTACGTTAGTGGCTAAAAGATCATCTTCGAGTTTGTTTTTTTCTTGGGTTTTATGAAGTAAATCTTGGGTATAAAACTGATAACCATTTTTACCTAGCTGCTTTGTATGATACATAGCTGTATCTGCTTGCTTGATTAGCTCTTCAGCTGAAATACTATCATCAGGGTATAAGGAAATGCCTATACTACAACCAATCTTGATTGCATGACCCTGTATGATAAAAGGCTCTGAAATACGCTTAACAATTTTGTTAGCAATGTTTGCCGTAGCAGACTCTGCTGTTTCTCTATCCTGAAGGGCATTCAAAATCACATTGAATTCATCCCCTCCCATACGTGCTACCGTGTCATCACTACGCACTGTGTTTTTAAGCCTTGCGCCCACTTCAGTGAGTAATCTATCGCCATTAGCATGACCTAAGGTATCATTAATAGACTTAAACCCATCTAAATCAATAAAAAGTACCGCCACATAGAGTCTGCTGCGGTTTCCACGTTGCAGTGCTTGCTCCAACCTGTCATTAAATAATGACCGGTTAGGAAGGTTCGTTAAGGGGTCATAGTAAGCAAGACGCTTGATATTCTCTTCTGAGCTTTTCGCTTCCGTGACATCCTTAAAGCTTGTGATTAATCCTAGGTATTCTTCATCAGTATCATAGAGCGCGGTAATTCGTAGCTGCGCCTGAAAGGCCTCGCCGTCTTTACGGCGGCTCATCAGTTCACCTTCCCAGTAACGCTTCTCTTTTACCACAGGGAGAATATCTTCTTCAAAGCTGATTTCATGCCAACCTGAACTCAATACAGAAGGCTTTTGGCCTAAAACATCCTCTGACTGGAAGCCTGTTATACTTTCAAATGCTTTATTGACTTGTACGATAAGTCCACTTTTAGCCGTGATATAAATACCATCCAACGAATTATCAAAGACCTGCATGGCTAGATGACGCTCTACATCAGCGGCACGTCGTTCGGTAATATCTCGCCCTACCATCAACAACCCTTCAAAGTCATTCGAAGGACTCAAGATGGGGGTAATTTTCATTTCAATAGATACTGCTTCACCAGAGGCTTTAATCGCTGTGGTTTCGACCGTAATATCATTAACCTTGTTAGCTACAACACCTGCTTTCACTTGCCTGATAAATTGCCCAATATCAACTTCAAAACGGCTTAGCCCCAACACACTAAAAAGCGTTGCCTTTACCTGAAAAGTTGTCTCATCATAGCCTAACAAGCGGTAGCTAGATTGACTGACATGCTCTACTGATAAATCTGCGTCCAGCGTTACAACGACATCTGAAAAGTTATTCGCCAGTGTTTCATAATACGATTGTTTCGCTTCTAATACCGTAGCTTTTTTTAGTGTGCTAGATACGGTATTTACCAAAACTAAAGATGTTAAAACATTACCACCATCATCTCTTTCAATGACTTTTTGAGCAGCTTCTACATAACGCAAGTTTTCTGATAAATCAGTCAGAGCAAAAATCTTCGAATGTTCTGAATTGTTTGCCAGCAGCCAACCTTTGATATCGGCTTTATTTAACTTAGCTAACACCTCAGCAGGTGGCAGTTTCTTTAACGACTCAATTTCATGTGCAATCACTTTGCTAAAAGGAGTCGACGCTTCCTTAAAGCTAATGATTGCCTCTTTACCATGATCAAAAATAAATAAATAATCGACCTGCGTTTCAACGATGCTAGCTAAAAAAGCCGCTTTATCGATAGCCGCTCGATCACTAAGCTGAACAGGTGTCATATCCACCGCACTAAACAGAATACCTTGTGATAAATGCTTAACAGAGGGAACCTCTGCATTAACCCAATAAGACCTACCCGAACCCTGGAAATGGCTGAAATATCCGTAACGTGTAGATTGCTGCTTTATGCCTATTACGGCATGGCATAAGTGGCATATATCTTCTTTACTAAAAAGTTCAGCAAACTGCTGTTTAACAAAGTCTATTGCATAATCTTCATCGAATAATTTAGCAAAGGCTGTATTCGCCTCCAACATAGGTACCAATTCAATCACTGTAGGAATAAAGTCAGCGTGGCGAGCGATGTATTCATCTAACTGCTGGTGCGTCTCTAACGTCAAAAACAGCAGGTACTGATACAAATCAGACACATCGATTACCCAACCAGGAATGACGGAGCGATGAAAGAGTTTATCCTCAGAAAATATAGGCAGGGTCTTGGGCTCTTCAATATACCAAAGCAGCGCACATAAACGTTCACCATCAAATACGGGCGCTACACTAAACCCCATATTGAGTGCATCATGATCAATGCGTGCGGCCGCTTGCTTAGCACCTGACGAAAATGCCTGAATTAACTCAGAGATTTCTTGTTGTTGCTTATCAGGTAAAAGGGCATCAAGGCTTACCTGCCCCGTTTGATTCATTTTCTTATTTAACACGGGGTCTATGAAACGAATATCGCCTTCCGGCAATGAAATCATGCCGACTTTGAGTAACGGCTTTGCTAATCCTTGCATTGTTTTTTTTCTTTTCACAGGGGGCGCTATCACATCCTTGACAACACCATTTATTGGATGATTTCTGGGAGTCTAGTCGATATTTGCCACTTGGTAATCTAAGAGTATTGATTCAGTTCATGGTTTTGGCTATGGTCACGCCTTTTCTGACCGAATACGTTGCACCGCTATAGCTCAATTCACCAATCTCTCCTATTTATTTTTAGTCACCTTTGCTAGGTGGGTGGGTTGAAACCACCAAATAAAAGCCTTCTAGATAGACTAACCACTTCATAAAGCCTTATATTTACCATCAAACACCAATTTTTAGTTAACTTTACCTAAATATTGACATCAAAACGTAACTTTTTTCTCTATTTTCAGCTCCATAATTGGGGCCCTTTTTACATCCATTTATCCGATTTCCATCCCCCCTCAAAAACTAATTTCTACTTAGTCATAAGGAATGCTATCAGATAAACAGCAAGGCGATTGTGGATAAAGGGATGCAAAAAAGCAATCGCAATCAGAATGAAGGCTTTTATAAGAACAGCAGGGACTTCCAGAATGAGACACTTAAAGTCGCTCGAGCACTTTACTTGTCAACATTCAAGTTTAGCCACTAATACAATTGCTAATCAGAGTATCAACAGGCATCCAAAATTGACCCACTTGTGCATTTAAAATTGACCCACCCTGGCGGCCACAAACTGGTGGCATAATAGATGATGTTATGACGTGAACTTGTGGACGATTCTGACTGCGTCAGACCAGCTTCAGCCTGTGGATGACAGCTAATAACATCCCTGTTACCAGCTGCCCAACCACAGGCTTTCACTTATCGCCGCACAGGGTTCACTTTACGAAGGCGCAACAGCCGTTTTCTTCTTCTTGGTTTTGAGCTTTATTTCATGCTTGCTTTGTTTGAAGCGGTAGGAGTCGTTTTTGGTTTCGATGATGGTGCAATGATGGGTAACACGATCGAGCAGTGCGGTCGTCATCTTGGCATCAGCAAAGACGCTGCCTCACTCGCTAAAGTCAAGGTTGGTGGTAATAATCAGGCTGGTTTTCTCGTACAGTTTACTGATTAAGTGGAACAGCAATGCGCCGCCAGTTTTAGGAAAGGGAATATAGCCTAGTTCATCAATGATGATGCAATCAACGCTCTCTAAACGCTTCACGAGCCTGCCTTGCTTGTTTTCTGATTGTTCCTGTATGAGCGCATTGATGAGGTCAACAGCATTGTAAAACCTAACTTTCTTCCGCTTTTCAACAAGCGCTGTACCCAAGGCAATAGCTGTATGTGTTTTGCCTGTACCAGTGCCGCCAACGAGAATGAGGTTATGCGCCTTCTCGGTAAACTGCCCCGAACAGAAAGGCGTAATTTGCGTTTGCTCAATAGCAGACGCGCTGTAGTCAAAGGTCGCAAAGTCTTTATGATGAGGGAACTTGGCGGCTGCCATTTGATAGCGAATGCGTCTAACATCACGTTCAAGCTGTTCAGCCTCAATAAGTTGCTGCAAGAGCTTTATGAGCGCAGGGTCTGCTGATGCACTTAAGATGCTCTCGCAAGCTTGAGCCATGCCATGCAGCTTTAATGCTTGTAGGTCTTCTACTACTTTGATCATGCCACATCTCCTGCTCTTAATTTCTCATAACGAGCGCAATGTGCCTCAGGCGGTTCGTTGATAACAGGATAAGGCGCTACTTCAATAGCAGGCGTTGTAGTGTCTTCTGTAAGCCTGTGCAGGATATTGATAATGGCGGGCAAATGAATCGTTTTCGCCTCAATCGCTAACTAACAGGCTGTCGCAATCTCATCTAAACTGTATTGCTCGATCAGCTGTAGCAGGCTGACAAAGTCTTTATCTCCTCCTGATCGCTTTAGATACTGCGCTTTTATCTCATGTAGCGCCTCAGGTAAATCCCATGTCGCAAAGGGTGCACCGTTGCGCAGTGCTCCAGGCTTCCTTGCTAGTAAAGGCAGGCTCAAAGCAGTATTCATGTCGATTAAAGGAACGCTGATGCTCTGCAATCACTTGCTGGTCAGCTGTCACTAGAATGCGGTTAGCATAGAGCCTTAGCAATACGGGTTTCTTCGCATAATCACAGGGCACACTGTAATAGTTATTATCTACCTGAACCAGGCAGGTTGAGGTAACTTTTACAGGCTTTTCAATGTAACCGTCAAAGGGCTTCCCCGTAGCCCTTAACGTCAATCGCTCTTCAGCAAAAACGGCATTAATCGTTTGATCTTTCTTGTTAGGGTGCGCCTTTGAGGAAAGCGCTTCACAGCGATCATGAAGGTAAGCATTCAGCTCATGCAAATCATCGCACTTCAATTGAGGTTTAAACAGCTCATCTCGTAAGACGTTCACCTGCCTTTCAATCTGACCTTTCTCCCAGCCAGAAGCTTACGTGCAGGCCACAGGCTCAACAGCATAGTGATTCATTAACGCCATAAATCTCGGATGGAAATCCCGCTCCTTGCCTTTCCCAATCTTCACCACCATCGTTTTAGGGTTGTCGATAATGACCCGCTTAGGCAGGCCACCGTAGAAAGCAAACGCCTGATTAAAGGCATCTAACAGCATTTCCTGCGTTTCTCGCGTGTACGCTATGACAAACGATTTACGGCTATGTGCAAGCCTGAAGTGTGCCACTTTAATCTTTTGCTCAAGGTCGCCAAGTACCACAACCTCTTCGCTCCAATCAAACTGCATCGCATCGCCTGCTTCAAATAACAGCGGTATAAGCCCTTTGCTGACATGGCTTTCACGCTGTTTTAACTTCTGTATAAAGCGCGATACTGGGGAATACGTACCCGTATAACCTTGTAGCAATATCTGCTTATAAAGCTTCTGCGCTGTACGTCTTTTTTTGATTGGCCTTGTTAAATCATCTTCATACTACTCGATAAACTGACCTTAGAAGTCTTTGATTTTATGCCTAACAGGGGGCTGCTTGCGTGTATAGGTAGGCTCTTGAGGCTCTTATTCTCGAAGGTATTTACGAACAGTATTTTTCGATAAACCCAATTCCTGACTCACTGATCGAATACTGCGCTGGTCAACTAAAACCATGCGCCTTATTTTCATGGCTGTACTCATCACTATCACCTATTCAGATCTCCGAGAGAAATCTCGGAATTTAACAAAATAGGTGGGTCAATTTTAAATGCTCATTGCCCACCAAAGTGGGTCAGTTTTTTATGCCTCCTAACATTTTTGTTTTATCAAAGTTATTTTCCCCGTTACTTTTTATCTTAAGTCTTGATTGAAAGACTACATAATTGTCTATATCTCGAGATTCTTGATTAGTAAACTCAATAGTTCTAATGATTTCTTTTAAGGACTCTTTAAATTCATTTGAGTTTTTGTTGACAGAATCCAAAAACTCTTCTTCTGGTTTACTTTCTAAACCCCTAACAATATTATTGAGATATTCGATTTTAGTGGTTCCATCTTTAAAAATAGAAAAACGGCAAGAGTACCTATCACATGATTCATGCATAAGTTTATTGAAATACTGGTCTTTGGGATCTGAAACTCGCATATCAAAAGTGTACTCTTCAACCTCTGGGGGATATTTGTGGCAAATTTTATGTTTTGGCGTGTTCACTTTTTTTAATAGTTTTTTGAGGACATAAATGCTAGCGCTATCCGAAATCTTAGCATTAGTATTTATAGAGAAGATTAAGATTGAAAGAAATATCAAACAGACATTAATTAAATCAGTAGTTTTTTTAAGTTTTGTCATCATGAAATAAATTTACTCCCAATTTGCAGTAAGAAAAGTTACCTAACCTATTGAATGTTAATGTTTTAATTCATAATTAAAATAAGATTAATTTCAAAAAATATTTAATACCTAATAGCTATAGTTACATTCAATTTATGCTACATAGTTGATAGATTTTCTCATGAAAAGTTCAAAAATTAACAAACACGCCCACAGAATCGTCACCTCACTCCCTTTCCAATACCTCTGCGCTGACTTATAAACATCTACCCTCGTTCGTTACTTTTGTTTTGTCAACAGACATCCAAAATTGACCCACTTGTGCATTTAAAATTGACCCACCCTAGCGGCCACAAATTGGTGGCATAATAGATGATGTTATGACGTGAACTTGTGGACGATTCTGACTCCGTCAGACCAGCTCCAACCTGTGGATGACAGCTAATAACATCCCTGTTATTAGCTACTCAACCACAAGCTTTCACTTATCACCTCACAGGGTTCACTTTACTAAGGCGCAACAGCCCTTTTCTTCTTCTTGGTTTTGAGCTTTATTTCATGCTTGCTTTGTTTGAAGCGGTAGGAGTCGTTTTTGGTTTCAATGATGGTGCAGTGATGGGTAACACGATCGAGCAGTGCGGTCGTCATCTTGGCATCAGCAAAGACGCTGCTCCACTCACTAAAGTCGAGGTTGGTGGTAATAATCAGGCTGGTTTTTTCATACAGCTTACTAATCAAGTGGAACAGCAATGCGCCGCCAGTTTTAGGAAAGGGAATATAGCCGAGCTCATCAATGATGATGCAATCAACGCTCTCTAAACACTTCACGAGCCTGCCTTGCTTGTTTTCTTCTTGCTCTCTAATGACTGCATTGATAAGGTCAACAGCATTGTAAAATCTGACTTTCTGTCGCTTTTCAACAAGCGCTGTACCCAGGGCAATAGCTGTATGCGTTTTGCCTGTACCAGTGCCGCCAACAAGAATGAGGTTATGCGCCTTCTCGGTAAACTGTCCAGAACAGAAAGGCGTAATTTGCGTTTGTTCAATAGCAGACGCGCTGTAGTCGAAGGTCGCAAAGTCTTTATGATGAGGGAACTTAGCAGCTGTCATCTGGTAGCGTATGCGCCTAACATCACGCTCAAGCTGTTCTGCTTCAATGAGACACTGCAAGAGCTTTATGAGCGCAGGGTCTGCTGCTGCACTTAAGATGCTCTCGCAAGTTTGAGCCATGCCATGCAGCTTCAACGCTTGAAGGTCTTCTACCACTTTAATCATGCTACACCTCCTGCTCTTAATTGCTCATAACGAGCACAATTGGCCTCAGGCGGCACGTTGATAACAGGATAAGGCGCTACCTCAATGGCGGGCGTTGTGGTGTCTTTGGCTGATTGTGATGGATGCATTGGAGCGCATTGAAGTGGCGTTACGTGTGGATATTGCGCATCGACTAGGCCAACTGGATGCGTTTGCTTATCAAAAGCCTGACTACTTTCAGAATCGATTTATCCAAAAGGTTGACCCGAGAACTCAATTAACTGGCCATGAGGCCTGGCTTAAAAATCACAGCAAGCTAATAAACCGTTCGCGTGAAGGCTTTATTACCCACAACAAAACCAAATACGGCTTACCCATTGCGATTTGGACTGCTTGTGAGGTATGGGATTTTGGCACACTCTCAAAGCTGTATCAGGGCATGTTGCCCGATATGCAAAAAGCCATTGCCAACAAGTACGGCATCAGCAAACCGCTTGTGTTTGAATCCTGGTTGCGCTGTTTAAATTACCTGAGAAACCTCTGCGCGCACCATTGCAGGCTATGGAATCGCAGCCTAAACCACCCAGCAAAGGCGATGTACCTTTGTTTGAAGCCGCTTGGCAGCACAGGCATGTTCAAGCTAGAGTCTTTTTACTCTTTTGCATGATTCAACACCTGATGACCGTCATTAACCCGCAATCAAGCTGGTGGGATCGCTTAACGCATCACTTAATGAATGAATTCCCCGACTTGCAAGGTTTAGGCTTGGGTTTGAACAGTATGGGCGTGATTCAAGGCTTTGAACACTGGGATTGGCAAACACACAGGCAATAAAAAACCTCTAAGCGTTTACACTCAAAAGCAGAAGCCTTAAAGCATAACCGAAAGAGGCCGTGTTGCTGATCATAATTGTTCTATATGAGTCATTGTCAAGCGAGCTTTTCAAATTGTCATGTTTTTGCGAGGCACATTAAACCCTCACTCAAGCCTCATTCATTTCATTAACCGTGCGTGTGCCTTTCATAGATTCATACAGTGAAGGCAACCGTCGAACACTTGAACATTGTTTATCACCTGCTGCTTTCGAAAAGCCGCATCATTGACAAAGTGCCAACTCTCAAGAATTGCTTAGTTAGGCTCTGTTGACAATGTTTTTTTCTAGCCATCACACTCTTGATGAAGCGAATTTATGGATGATTTTTGGGCGTCTAGTCGATATTTATCACTTGGTAATCTAAGAGTATTGATTCAGTTCATCGTTTTGGCTATGGTCACGCCTTTTCTGACCGAATACGTTCCACCGCTATGGCTCAATATGTTTTCACGATGAACCGCGTTTCTAAAACGGTTCCACCTAAAAAACAAATCCTTAAAGACATCTCCTTGTCTTTCTTCCCCGGCGCTAAGATTGGTGTGCTGGGCTTAAATGGTTCAGGTAAGTCCAGCCTTCTTAAAATCATGGCAGGTATTGATCAGGACTTTGAAGGGGAGGCGAGGCCACAGCAGGGCATAAATATTGGCTACCTAGAGCAGGAGCCACACCTTGACCCTTCCAAAAATGTTCGTGGCAATGTTGAAATGGGCATGCAGGAAGCTGTAGATGCTTTAAAAGGTTTGGAAGAAGTCTACGCAGCCTACGCAGAACCTGATGCTGACTTTGATGCGCTTGCAAAGAAGCAAGCCGAGTATGAAGACATTATTCAAGCCTGGGATGCACACAACCTGGAAACCACTCTTGAAAAAGCAGCCGATGCACTAAGGTTGCCACCCTGGGATGCCGATGTCACTAATTTATCAGGCGGTGAGCAGCGCCGGGTCGCACTGTGCCGCTTACTCTTATCTCGCCCTGACATGCTATTACTGGATGAGCCTACCAACCACTTGGATGCCATCTCTGTTGCCTGGCTTGAGCACTTTTTATGCGACTTCCCTGGCACTGTCGTGGCAATTACCCATGACCGCTATTTCCTTGATAACGCTGCTGAGTGGATTTTAGAACTCGACCGTGGCTACGGTTATCCCTTTGAAGGCAACTATACCCACTGGCTAGAAGCTAAAGAAAAGCGCTTAGCGCAAGAAGAAAGGCAAGAAGAAGCCCGTCAAAAAACCATTAAATCTGAACTTGAATGGGTGCGTAAAAATGCCAAAGGCCAACAAACTAAAAACAAAGCCCGTATTCAGCGCTTTGAAGAGTTAAACTCTGAAGAATTTCAATCAAGGAATGAAACCAACGAAATCTATATTCCGCCCGGTGAAAGGCTAGGAGACTCGGTTATCGAACTGAAGAATATCTCTAAAAGCTTTGAAGGTCGCCCACTCATCAGAGACCTGTCTGCTGTCATTCCAAAAGCCAGTATCGTGGGTATTGTCGGCGGTAATGGCGCAGGTAAATCGACGCTCTTTAAGATGATCACAGGCCAGGAAAAGCCTGATTCAGGTGAAGTAAAGATTGGTGAAACCGTGCAGTTAGCTTATGTTGACCAATCTCGCGATAAACTGGATGACAGTAAAACTGTATGGGAAGAGGTGTCAGATGGTCTCGATATGCTAACGGTCGGCAACTATCAAGTCTCATCGCGCGCTTATATTGGCCGCTTTAATTTTAAAGGCTCAGGCCAACAAAAGTCTGTTAAAACGCTCTCGGGTGGTGAGAGAAATCGCCTTCACTTAGCCAAGCTGTTAAAACAAGGTGCCAATACATTACTGCTAGACGAGCCTACTAACGATCTTGATGTAGAGACCTTGCGTGCGCTTGAAGATGCTATTTTAACGTTCCCAGGTTGCGTACTGGTTATCTCGCATGATAGATGGTTTCTTGATCGTATTGCTACGCATATTTTGGGTTATGAGGACGATGGCCGTGTCGTGTTTCATGAAGGTAACTTTACCGATTATGAAAATGATCTGAAAGAACGCTTAGGTGATGCAGCGTTAATCCCTACGCGCATTAAGCACCAAAAAATTTAGATTGCACTATTAGGCTTATGGCGGGAGACGCTTCGCTGTCCCGCCCTTCAAACACCTTAAAGATCCAAACTTAATTGCTGTCCCCGCCTATCTTTAAAACGCAAACCTACGCCTATCAATCGAAGTTGTTGCTTACCTGCTTCCTTTAAAGCCTGTACCGTTTTAAGCACATCGTCTTTATTTCTCTGAGTTAGTAGCCTAGAGGATTGCAGCGCTAAGCTTGCCTGTTCATCTAACAAAATCTCTCTAGAGCAATTCGTAAAATCCTGATACCTGATTTTGATATAGATATGGCTGATCATTCTGTTTTCTAGCTGAATCTCACTCAAATTCTCAAGCCTTGATTCCAGCATGGCAATCACATTCATGACCTCATGTTCAATATCAACTAGTCCTTCAAAAAACGTTCTTTCGACACTAATACTTTTACGCAATCGGCTTGATTTCACGAGACTATTCGAAATGCCTAAACAATTTCGATACAAATCGATTGCACGCCTTTTTCCTAGACTATCAATGAGTTTATATAGATCGCTTGAGGTAATATCACCGCAGGTGCTAAATCCCATCGTTTTAAGCTTTTCATTAAATACTTTACCCACCCCAGGAATTTTTTTAAGTGGCAGAGGCTTGATAAAAGCTTCTCGCTGATCAGGCGTTATCGTAAAAAGTCCATTGGGTTTTTCCCAATCACTGGCGATTTTTGCTAACAGCTTATTGCATGAAACACCTGCACTCGCCGTTAAACCTGTCTCCTTATAAATATCTGCTTTAATCGCCTTGGCGATCAAGGTAGCACTACTACCAAACAACTGAGTATGCGTCACATCAAGGTAGGCTTCATCCAAAGATACTTGCTGCACTTTTTGGGTATATCTTAAAAAAATGCGCTGAATAATCGTAGAGGCCGCTTTGTACTTAGAAAAGTCTGGCGGCACGAGGATTAAATCGGGACATAGATTCACCGCCTGAAAGGTCGGCTGAGCTGATCTCACGCCAAACTTACGCGCTTCGTAGTTACTGGTACAAAGCACCCCTTTACTACGAGAAGGGCCGCCGACGGCTACAGGCTTACCTTTAAGGGAAGGATTGTCTCTTTCTTCAATTTGTGCATAGAAACAATCCATGTCGATATGAATAATTTTAAAAGGCTTTTGAATGAAAAGAGACTGCATTACGGCATTATACACGCCAATTGATGAAGAAGGGGGGGCATTAGAAGTACCCCAAAAGCATCCACCAAGATGCGCCTGCAAAGGCATATATAGCTATATAACAGACACTCAATATAAATCCAATTCGCCACCAGGATTCTATCGAGTTATAGCCTTTACCACCAATCCATAAACCAATTAATAAGATAATCGTTAAAATAACGACAATCTCTTGCCATTCAATAGCCCCTAATGCTGCCAATCTCTCTTTAGCATCCAATTGAGCTTTTGGCGTGGAAGTAATGACGGGGGGTTCAGATAATAAACAAGCAAAGGCATAATAAGTAATGATAAAAGCCCAGGAACAATGCCTGCTAAAGTCCAAGTGACCCATGTCAGCTCAATGTGATGCTGCCTCAATAAGTCCGCAATGAGAATATTACCTGCCATCGCCGTCATAAACATACTACTTGATATAACTGAGGCCTGAAAAGATGTCATCATTAAGTAAGATCCTATTAATTTTGATGACTTGCCATTAGGATAACTGTCAAATGATTCCGAAATATTTTTCACAACAGGCATTAAAATACCAGCACTCCTTGCCACAATACTGGGTATAGCCGGCGCTAGCACGCAATCAGCAAAAGCTAATGCATAGGCTAATCCAATCGTTTTTTTCCAAATAGTTTTATAAAATTATAAGCAAGTCTTTTTCCCAGTTTTGTTTTGGATAAGCTTTCTGAAATAAAATAAACAAAGACAACCAACCACACAAGATGATAAGCAAATCCATCAAAACTACTTTTTTCATCAATTAAGCCAGAAAAAATACTTATAGCCAGTGTTAGAAATCCCATTACTCACATGGGATAGGTTTTAATACAATACTGGCAATATAGAAAATGAATATGGCGAACATTTTCTAAGCTTCAATACGCAAACCGTCTAGTGTTGGTATATTCCATATTGAAACTAGCAAAACTATGCATATCAAAAAATAAAGCTCTGACTTTATACTTCTTTTAATGAATCTCAAAAAAAATCAACCTAACAGGCTAAAAAGATTAATTATTTGACAGTAAGGCTATTTAACATTCAAAAATAATATACTCTATGAAACTTGAACCAATTTTATTTTTATCTTTGCTAAAAAATTTAGCTTATTTTATTAACCGTATTTAACATATATGATTCTTCGTATTCTTTTCCTTACAACATAAACAGAGTGTTTTTTATCAAGTCTTAGAGAGCTTATGACTTTATTATTTATGTATTCCTAGCAAACTAAATTTCAGCTATTTTTTTGGTAGATTTATCCAAGGCATTTCAGTCAGCGGAGAAATTCCAGGCGCTTTTGCCTA
This sequence comes from Pseudomonadales bacterium, assembly GCA_965225765.1. Lineage (GTDB taxonomy): Bacteria > Pseudomonadota > Gammaproteobacteria > Pseudomonadales > DT-91 > CAKMZU01. The sequence goes on along the minus strand of CBDDBO010000002.1, from coordinate 2,619,300 downwards.
TATCAGCGAGCTTTTTCCTAGACATAAAGGCTTACTTTATTCTCCTATAAGCACCCGATTGCTCTTCAATATGCCGAGAAAGGGCTAGCTGGCCTAGTTCAACCATTAACGTTTGGGCTGGTAGATTCACGATTTCGACCAGTTCATCAAAGTGGATAAATTCGAAAGGAATTTGATTAAGCAAGTTGCTTTCAGCATCTGTACTCGTCGTTTTTTGAATGCTCTCTTTCTCTTCATAAGCGACAGGCAATAGATCCAACTGAGTGATTATATCGTCAGCAGACTCCACCAAAGCAGCGCCTTGTTTAATCAACAGATGGCAACCTTTTGCCATGGGATTAGCAATACTGCCTGGTACGGCAAACACATCGCGATTTTGCTCCACAGCGTATTGAGCGGTAATAAGCGAGCCGCTTTTGACCGCTGCCTCCACGACTAGCACCCCTTGACTTAAGCCGCTGACAATACGATTACGTCTTGGAAAATGATCCCGTTTCACTGCGGTGCCTCTGGGAAATTCCGTAATTAAAGCGCCTTGTTCCACTATTTCATCAGCTAATTTTTGATGGCTTCTGGGATAGACTTGATCTAAACCATGGGCAAGCACAGCTAAGGTAATACCGCTCACATCTAATGCACCTCTGTGTGCCGCAGCATCAATACCTAATGCCAATCCACTGGTGATGCTTACACTTTGTCTTGCTATGGCTTGACTCCAGTCACGCGTAAGCGTCAATGCCATTTGGCTGGCCTTACGGGCTCCGACAATGGCTAACTGCATAGAATGCAAAGCTTTGATATGACCTTTTACATACAGTATGGGCGGTGCAAAAGGAATTTCTTTTAAAAGGGCAGGGTACTCATCCTGATCGAGCGCAAGCAATTGCCAACCCTCTTTTTCAGCTAAATCAAGTTGCCTTAAGGCATGCTGAACGTAAGGATGTTGTGCTTTCTTATTTTGGAGAGTATTTAAATCAGTGCGAATAGAGGAGGGGAGGGTATCGAGTTTATCTTGGGGAAGCACCAAAATAGATTCAGGTGAAAGCCCTTCATCTAACAGTGTATGTAAGCGTTTTAACCCTAAACCTTTAATCTGTTGAAGCGTTAACCAACTGACTAACGCTTTTCGTGTTTGCTCGTCCATGAACACTCATTATCATTATTTAAATTAATTCGGATTTCTCACCATATCGCCCGTTCGAAGCGGCATATCTGCTGTCACCACAAGGCCATAGGCCATTTTTTCGAAAGTACGGAAGACAATCAAAAGGCCTGCATCCACATTTGGTAGCTGAATAAGGTCATTCTTGATGCGGTCTTTCACGACTTCACCGGTTTGTTCGATGGCCAGTACATCACCTGCCTCAAGACCTTCTCGCTCGCCTGCGCTAACGACAACAACATCTAAGATACCAATTTGAGACACACCGCCCTCAACCGCAATGATTTCAGCAGCGATCTCAGCATTAGGTAATTTAGGATAAAAGTTAGCCGCCGCTTTATAATCAATTTCGGGCATCAAACGGTCGTTGATACGAACCTCTTCACTGGTGCGCCTAACTTCAATGGTTTTAACGTCTGAGTTGGAGTCCACAATCACGCCACTGCCAATTGATAATGCTTGAACGCCTAAAAACTCCCCTGTTTCAGGGTGCTCAAACACTGTGCCCGGTCTATAGATACCATAGATATTTTTTTCCTCGTCAAATTCACCGCGTGCATAAATGACATCGCCAGCCCCTGAAATAATCCGTTTAGCAAAGCCTGCAATCACATAAGGCGCAGCATTTAATGTTTCCAAGGTTTCAATGCGACTTTTCGTCAAAAAGACATTGATTTTATCAAGAGGAATCGCAGGGATGGCCTCTTCGATTGATTGTGTTCTGATTTTAGGCGTCAACCTGCCATCGCCATGTTGGCTGATTTTAACAGGACCGCGCTCGGTGATGGTAAGTTTAGGCTTACCACCTACATCGATAAGCGCTAACTTATCTCCAGGAAAAATAAGGTGTGGGTTCTCGATCTCTGGATTATTGTGCCAGATGCCTTGCCATTTCCAGGGGGATTGTAAAAAGGTATTGGAGATATCCCACAAGGTATCGCCTTTTTTAACGACATAAATGTCTGGAACGTTGGGCTTTAATTGAATTTCATCAGCCACAAGGATTGACGCAAAGAGCATCAAGAAGCAGGCAATGACCGGATGTTTCATGAGTATCCTTAGCAGTCAGGCAAACCTGAACCGTTTTTATTATTGTTGAAAGGGCAAGTATTTGCACAAGTATGCTTTTTTTATGCAGTCAGCGCGAATGCAAACGCCTAAGTTGGGGAATATTACCCAAAAAAGCAGCACTTGTTCTATTGCTAGCTATTGCTGGTTATAATAACCCACTTAACTGGTTATTAAATGTGCAGATTATCACACCCTGCTCTCAAGGTTGATGTAACAAAGCGTATGAGCTTACTAAAAATCCTCGAATACCCCGATCCACGCCTTCGAACGGTGGCAAACCCTGTCACTGAGTTTGATGATAAACTGCAAACCCTGATCGATGACATGTTTGACACTATGTACGATGCATCTGGTATTGGCCTCGCTGCCACCCAGGTTGATCATCATATCCAACTGATTGTCATGGATCTATCAGAAGATAAATCAGCGCCAAAGGTGTTTATTAACCCAAACGTTGAAGTGGTAGGCGATACGCAAAAAAGCTATGACGAAGGCTGTTTATCAGTCCCTGGATTTCATGAGTCCATCGATAGACCTGCTGATGTCAAAGTCACCGCACTCGACCGCAATGGAGACAGTTTTACGATTGAAGATGACCAACTATTAGCGGTCTGTATCCAGCATGAAATGGATCACTTAAACGGTAAGCTCTTTGTGGATTATCTGTCTAACCTTAAGCGAAATCGCATCCGCTCAAAGCTTGAAAAAAAGCACCGTAAAGAAAAGTCTTAATATGTCTCAATCGTTGTCTGATTTATCCATTATTTTTGCAGGTACGCCTGACTTTTCAGCGCGGCATTTAGAGGCCCTTTTAAATGCAGATCTCAACGTAAACGCAGTCTATTGCCAACCTGACAGACCAAAAGGGCGCGGTAAAAAGCTTGTTGCACCACCTACCAAGCAGCTTGCCGAAGCACAGGGCATCCCTGTTTATCAACCACTTAATTTTAAAGCACAAGCAACCGTCGATGAACTTGCCGCATTGAAACCTGACATTATGATTGTCGTGGCTTATGGCCTTATTCTGCCTAAAACAGTGCTAGGCATTCCGCGCCTAGGCTGCATCAATGTACACGCGAGCCTTTTGCCTAAGTGGCGCGGCGCAGCCCCAATTGAACGCGCAATTGAAGCAGGCGATACCGAGTCGGGCGTGACCATCATGCAGATGGACATTGGCATGGATACAGGCGATATGCTCAAAGTTGGCACCCTGCCCATTAGCCCAACAACAACAGGCGATAGCTTGCGTGAAGCCATGGCCAAGCAGGGCTGTGATTTACTCCTAGAGACCCTTGAAGCGCTTGTATCAGGCAAAGCAAAGCCTGTTAAGCAAGATGATACCCAAGCCACTTATGCCCCTAAACTGCAAAAAGCGGAAGGTAAACTTGACTGGGAGTTATCGGCCACCAGCCTGCAACAAAGAATCCAAGCCTTTAACAGCGCCAATGCCTGCTTTTTTGAATTGGGTGATAAGCGTATTAAAGTCTATGAGGCGCAGGTTGTCAGCGCTGATAATCACGCAGAATTACCAGGTGAAGTACTGTCAATTGATAAATCTGGCCTTATCGTTGCCTGCATTGAAGGTCAGCTTAAACTTGAAAAAATTCAGCTACCAGGTGGTAAGCCCTTGACTATTCAACAATTTTTAAATGGTAATAAGCACTTACTAACTAAAGGTACTCAACTTGGCTAATCCCAATAAGGCCAGACCTAAAAAGCTCTGTTCAAGAAGTGCAGCCGCACTTGCTATTGCTCAAGTCTTAAAGCAAGAGGCTTCTCTTAACGGCCTCTTTGACATCTACACGAAACAACTACCCAGTGCAGATATTGGTCTTTTTAAAGCGCTCTGTTTTGGGTGTTTACGCTTCGGCTTCAGCCTTCAATATAAGACCTTAACGCGTTTAAAAAAGCCCCTTCGCAAAAAAGATTTAGACGTTCAAGCGCTTATCATGGTGGGCATTTACCAATTAGAGCACATGCGAACCCCAACCTATGCGGTAGTGGATGGCTGTGTTAAAGCGGCTATCAAGCTCAATAAGCCTTGGGCAAAGGGCTTACTCAATGCTATTTTACGGAATTATAAAAGTGAAGAAGGTTACCATCACGCCCAATGGGATCACCCTAAATGGCTCTACAAGCAATTCAAAAACGATTGGCCCAAACAGCTTGAAGCCTTATTGACTGAGAATAATATCGAGCCGCCCTTATGCATTCGTGTCAATCAGCAGAAAACAACGAGAGAAGCATTAAAACAAACGCTTTTAGATAACGATATTGATGCTAACGAAGGCTCACTATCGCCACACGCACTTTATGTTACTGATCGCTCAGCGCCCCTGTTTGAGTTGGATGTGTTTCATGAAGGGCACTTCAGTGTTCAAGATGAAGCAGCGCAATGCGCAAGCTTACAATTTGATTTAAAACCTCATCAAAAAGTATTAGATGCCTGTGCTGCCCCTGGCGGCAAAACCTGTCATTTACTTGAAATTGAACCCTCGCTGGCTGTTACAGCCATTGATCAAGATGAAACAAGGCTAGCTCGTGTTACTGAAAACCTTGCACGGTTAGGGCTTCAAGCAGAAACCCTGACAGCTGATGCAGAAAGTTTCACACCTAAAGCCAATGAACTGTTTGACCATATTTTGTGTGATGTACCTTGTTCAGGAACAGGTGTGATCAGACGACACCCTGATATTAAGTTTTTACGTAATGCCTCTGATATCGATGGACTTAACGACAGCCAGCTCGCCATACTCCATCATCTTTGGCAATGGTTAAAGCCCGGCGGTACGCTGCTTTACACCACCTGTTCAACACTTAAGGCCGAGAATCACGATATCATCGCTTCGTTCCTAGATAGCACCCCAGATGCTAACTTACAACCTCTTGAACTAACTCATCAAGCAGCCCAACACAACGAACTTGGTACTCAGCTCTTTCCTGTGCATAATGGTCAAGACGGCTTTTATTATGCCAAACTAACCAAGGGCTTAACGACTGAGACCACAGGGTATTCAGGATGAAGATTCTTTTACTAGGCGCAGGGTCTGTCGGTGTTTCACTCGCCGAGAACCTCGCCATAGAACAGAATGATATTGTCATTATCGACAAAGACCCAAAACGCCTGAAAGACTTACAAGACCGTTTAGACATTGCCACCGTTTGTGGGCATGCCGCCTTTCCGAACGTTTTGCATAAAGCAGGCGCTGAAGATGCCGACATGCTGATTGCCGTCACCGACAGTGATGAAATCAATATGCTGGCCTGCCAGCTTGCCCATACCCTGTTTCGCATCTCAACTAAAATCTGCCGTATACGCTCCAATGCCTTTTTATCGCACGAAAAAATATTCGCCAAAGACGCGATCCCGATTGACCATGTCATTAGCCCCGAAAAACTTGTCACTAACTACATAAAAAGCCTGTTAGATCATCCTGGTGCCTTGCAGGTTGTCGATTTTGCTGAGAAACGCATTCGTATGGTGGCGGTCAAAGCTTTTTATGGCGGCCCAATTGTTGGTCAGGCTCTCAATCAAATCCCTGAACATTTACCCCTATTAGATACGAGGGTCGCAGCCATTTACAGGCGTGATCGCTCCATTATTCCTGAGGGAAACACGGTTGTTGAAGTAGACGACGAAGTCTTCTTCGTCGCTGCAACCGATCATGTTGCCCTCATGATGAGTGAACTCCGTGGCAAAGATAAGCCTTACAAACGCATTATGATTGTCGGTGCCAGCGATATCGGCAGCCGCTTAGCGCAAGCGATAGAAAGTAAATATCAGGTAAAGATTATTGATCGCAATAAAGAGCGCTGTAAGCAGCTCTCAGAAGTATTACATCGAACGATCATATTGCATGGTGAACCTTCTGATAAAGAACTTTTATTATCAGAGAACATTGATACCTGTGATGTGTTCTGTGCCTTAACCGATGACGATGAAGATAACATCATGTCGGCACTACTCGCCAAACGATTAGGCGCTAATAAGGTGATCAGCTTGATCAGAAATACAGCCTATGTCGATTTAGTGCAAGGCGGCGATATTGATATAGCGCTATCGCCGCAGCAAATCACCGTGGGCAATCTCCTAAAACATGCAAGACGGGGCGAGATGTCGAATGTGTACTCGCTGCGGCGCGGTGCAGCTGAGGCGGTTGAAATCATTGCCAAAGGAGATTCAAAAACCTCCAAAGTCGTCGGGCGAAAAATAGAAGATATTCAACTACCAGAAGGTGTCACCATTGGCGCGATTGCTCGTGGCGAAGAAGTCATTATCGCGCATCGATACATCACTATCGAAAATGATGACCATGTCATTTGCTTTTTGGTCGATAAGAGCAAAATTAAAGAGGTCGAAAAGCTTTTTCAGGTGGGCTTTTCCTTTATTTAAATAACAGTACTCTGTTTTACTACATTTGTCTGATTCAGTGGCAAAGTAAAATATTCATAGCAAGGCAGCTGATCGAAAATAATAGTTATTCTATAGTGAGATCAGACAACGAAGCTATGGACCTTTTAAATGCCACCCGAAGGGCAGTCGCGGGTTTCCGTGAATGTGTTGTAAGTATTTGAAAGACGTGAGTATTACTGCATACTTGCGCCTTGCCACAGAAAAACCTGTGACTGCTAATACCTGCCAAATGCAGTGAAATAGAGTACTAGCTATGCACTTTTCCATTATTTTTAAATTTTTGGGCATTTTGCTGATGATCTTCAGCTTAACCCATTTAGTGCCTCTGGCGGTTTCGTTTCTTTATGCAGACGGTCTGCATAATATTTTTATTTCCTCCTGTGCTATGACTTTTACCATTGGCCTGATCTTTTGGTCACCTGTCTATAAAGCTTATCAAGAGCTTAGAGTGCGCGATGGCTTCTTAATCACTGCACTCTTTTGGCTGGTACTGGGGAGCTTCGGCTCGTTACCCTTCCTTTTACATTCATCAGCAGAAATGACCGTGGTTGATGCGATTTTTGAATCTATTTCAGGGCTCACTACCACAGGCGCTACAGTTATCACCGACATTGAAAGCCTGCCAAAGTCACTTCTGTATTATCGCCAACAACTTCAATGGTTAGGCGGAATTGGTATTATCGTGATTGCTGTCGCTATCTTACCTATGTTAGGTATCGGTGGGATGCAGTTATACAGAACCGAAACACCTGGCCCTATTAAAGATTCCAAGCTTACCCCTCGAATCACAGAAACAGCCAAGTGGCTATTTTTTATCTATGCATCTCTCACCATTATTTGCGCCTTTGCTTATTGGGTAGCTGGTATGACGGCCTTTGATGCCATTTGTCATAGCTTTTCTACCGTCGCTATTGGTGGGTTCTCAACCCATGATGCGAGTATGGGGTACTTTCAAAACCCTTATATTTGGGGAATCGCCTGCTTTTTTATGTTTATTTCTGGCCTTAATTTCGCCTTACATTTTTTTACCTGGCGTAAAGGGCAGTTCAAACAATATATTTCTGACTCAGAAGCAAAGTTTTATTTCTTTTATATACTCATCGCTGTAATAATTGTGCTTTATGCACTTTATGTAAATGGCTTTTTTGAAGACAGACCACATGGCTGGATAGAAGGTATCTTCCAAGTCATCTCCATCGCTACCACCACAGGCTTTACCACCACAGACTTTAGCCATTGGCCGAGCTTTTTACCTATCTTCTTGTTGTACTTGAGTATTATCGGCTGTTGCGCGGGCTCCACAGGGGGCGGCGTTAAAGTGATCCGAATTGTTTTGATGCTAAAAATGAGTTTAAGGGAACTAAAACTCTTAATTCACCCCAAAGCTGTAATCCCTATCAAGCTGAAAAAAAAGCGCGTGGGGAATGATGTGATTTCCGCAGTGTGGAGTTTTATTGCTGTCTATACTGCGACTTATTTAGTATTGCTGCTGGTTTTACAAGCCAGCGGGGTGGATTTTTTAAGTGCCCATTCAGCAACCTTATCGATGCTGAATAATTTAGGGCCAGGTTTAGGTAATGTCAGTGTGCATTATGCTGAAATAAACGATACCGCAAAGTGGATACTCTGCTTTGCCATGCTCTTAGGTCGACTGGAAATCTTTACATTATTGATTTTATTCACTCCAGCATTTTGGCAACGTTGATGTTAATTTTCCGTATTTTTTTCATTCTTTTATTTTGTAATTTTTTCATATTTTACAACCTCAATGTGATAGCTAATACGCCTTCAGAGAAAAAAATATCAACATTTTTTGGTCATTCTGATTACTACACTAATACAAAAACTAAAATACCTCGGCCTAATCTATACAAGCTCAAATCAAATGAATCTTTGAATAACCCACACAATCCTCAATCTAGACTTCAGAGAACTTATTCCAGTTCTTCTACTATTAGCGTAAATTCTATAGACTCTGCTTCATCAGCCACTTCTATAAAGTACACACCTGAAGAAACAAACGATCTACAGAAATTTTTTGTATTAACAAAAAACTTTGTCAGTTTTCTCAAAACAGAACTTAAAAATGAATTTCCAGATCAACTCAAACCTATTCAAACTAGAGCTTTAAACACTAAAGAACAGTTAAATTTAGACTCGCCTATTAATTCAGAAGTAGAAAAATTAAAAAAATATAAAGATGCAAAATTTCAAGCTTCTATCGCTGTTTTATCTCGTAAATTATTGAATTTCATGAATAATAATAATCAGTCAATGCGTCAAAAACCCAACTTATATCTATCAATTCCAAAAAAGAAAATTATAAAATTTTTCAAACAACAGGCCACATCTGTGGGTGCCTTCAAGCGTCAATTAGCGGTTTTATCAACGAATCAGACTTCACAAGATAAACTTCCTTGTGCTGGAAAACTGGCTTTTCGCTAACGGATTTACTTCTTATAAACGTTCGTTTTTCCCTTAGCATTTTCACGAAAGCGCTTGTATATCCATTGATACTGTTCAGGCGCAATAGCAACAAGCGCCTCGATGGTTTTATTCAAACCCTCGGCAGAGACTTTGCTATCCGCTGAATATAAGTCTTCATGAACAGGCCGATAAACGATTTCAAACTTGCCACTTGGTAAGCGTTTAGCGAAACAACCGACAGCTTGAGCACCTGTTTTTTGAATCAGGCCACTAACCAACGTCATGGTCGCTGCCTGCCGGCCGAAGAGAGGAACAAATTCACAGCCATTGGCTAAATCAGGGATTTGATCAGGTAAAATACCTGTGGCTTTACCTTGTTTAAGTGCCTTGAATAATTGAATGACGCCTTTTTTATTGGTGGGAACGAGGGTTGCGCCACTGCCTTCTCGCGCCTGATGTAATAGCTCTGCAATCACTTTAATTCGGCCTGGTTTAAATAAACTCGTCAGCGGATAATCATGTCCGACTTTAAGCCCCAGCATTTCCCAGTTGCCTAAATGCGGTGATAGAAAAATAAGGCCTTTACCTACTGCCTCTGCTTCATCCAAATAGGACTGACCATCAACACTCACAACATTACTCAGTAGGGTTTCTGCATCAGTCAGTAATATATAAGGAAATTCAAAAAAAGTTCGTAAAGTCTCTCTCATCGAGTCCTTAGCAAGTAACGTTCGCTCTTCTTCGGGCATTACAGGAAAACAAAGCTTCAAGTTTATCTCAGTTACACGTCTAGGCTCTGCACCAATAGCCCAAAGCAGCTGAGTCAGCACTGGAACCACACACTTTTGCCAAAAGGGCTGGGGCACCCAAGCAAGAAACCTGATAAAGGCTTTAATAAAACCATCTTTATTCATACGCATGCGGCTCGACTGTGCTCATTCCAAATAAAGGAGTGTGATTTAAGGGGCTGACCTCAAGGCTGACAAAGGATATAATTTTATGCTTTATTTGTCAGGGTAATAGGTTCTTTCGTGTCAAAAACCGAGAACACAGATGTTTCCACCTTTCAAGGCTTGATACTCGCCTTGCAATCCTTCTGGGCTGACCAAGGCTGTGCCGTATTACAGCCACTTGATATGGAAGTAGGAGCAGGTACGTTCCATCCAGCCACTTTTTTACGTGCTATTGGCCCTGAAAACTGGAATGCTGCTTATGTTCAGCCTTCCCGTCGCCCAACCGACGGCCGCTTTGGAGAAAACCCCAACAGGCTCCAGCACTATTACCAGTTTCAGGTGGTCATGAAGCCTTCACCTGCGAATATTCAAGATCTCTATCTGCAATCCTTGCTTCACCTTGGCCTAGATCTTAAAGAGCATGATGTACGCTTTGTCGAAGACAATTGGGAATCACCTACTTTAGGCGCCTGGGGACTCGGCTGGGAAGTATGGTTAAATGGCATGGAAGTCACACAGTTTACCTACTTTCAACAAGTTGGCGGCCTTGAATGCTTTCCCGTAACAGGGGAGATTACCTATGGCCTTGAGCGAATTGCTATGTATTTACAAGGCGTTAATAGCATCTATGACCTCGTGTGGACTAAAGGCCCACAAGGCACAGTGACCTATGGCGATGTATTTCATCAAAATGAAGTAGAAATGTCTCAGTACAACTTTAATGAAGCCAATACCGACTTTCTACATCAGGCCTTTGATACTTTTGAAACAGAATGCCAAAAGCTTGTCGACAAGCAATTGCCACTGCCTGCTTACGAGCTTGTCATGAAAGCCTCTCATACATTCAATCTGTTAGATGCGCGAAAAGCAGTATCTGTGACTGAGCGCCAGCGCTTTATTTTGCGCGTAAGAACCCTCGCTCGCTTAGTTGCTCAATGTTACTTTGATTCACGAAGAGCGCTAGGTTTCCCGCTTGCAGATGTTGCCATCAAATCTCAAGTCCTTGACCAACTAGCCCAGTTAGAGAAAACAGCATGAGCCAGTCTTTACTTATTGAATTAGGCTCAGAAGAGCTACCCCCTACTGCATTAGCAGCATTGTCTTCAGCCTTCACTGAAAGCTTTAAAAAAAGCGTTCAAGAGGCCAATATTCCTTTTAGCAAGATTGAAAGCTTTTCTACACCCAGAAGGCTAGCAGTTAGGCTCACTGAAGTAGCAGAGAAGCAACCCGATCAAGCGATTGAAAAGCTAGGGCCTTTTGTTAAAGCAGCTTACGATAAAGATGGCAATCCCACTAAAGCCGCCTTAGGCTTTGCTAAATCCAACAGCGTTGAACTTAACCAGCTTACTATACAAGATACAGACAAAGGAGAACGGCTAGTCTTTAAGAGCACACAGGAAGGGCAGGCAACCATCTCTTTGCTAGAAGGCTTTCTGCAGGATGCGCTCAAGGCATTGCCTATCCCTAAGCGCATGAAATGGGGTGCAACCAAGACAGAATTTTCTCGTCCTGTCCATTGGCTAACCTGTCTTTATGGCGAGCAATCTATCGCCATCAAAGCCTTAGGCTTAACCGCCTCAAATATTTCCTATGGGCATCGTATTCATGCGCCTGAGGCTTTTGTTGTCGAGGTAGATGATTACTGTAGTCAACTAAAAAAACACTTTGTCTTAGCTAATAGCAAGGTACGTAAAGAAACCATTCGCAACCAACTTGCTCAAATTGCCAAAGATGAAAATGCCACACTCCCCATGGATGAAGATTTACTCGATGAAGTCAATGCGTTAGTTGAGTGGCCAGTTGCTTTAAAAGGCAGTTTTGATAAAGCGTTTCTTGAAGTACCTAAAGAAGTACTCATTAGCAGTATGAAATCCCATCAAAAATATTTCCATCTGTTAGATGAGAGTGGAGACCTACTGCCACAATTTATCACCGTCGCTAACATCGACAGCTCTAATCCTGCGACCATTATTGATGGCAACGAACGGGTTGTTAGACCCCGCCTAGCTGATGCTGCCTTCTTTTATGAATCAGACAAGAAGCTTGCGCTAGATACATTAATTGAGCAATTAAAAGCTGTTACCTTCCAAGAGAAACTGGGTAGTCTCTATGATAAAGCCGTGCGTATTGAAAAACTTGCAAGTTTTATCGCAGAGCCGCTCAATGTCGATGTCAGCAAGGCTAAACGCGCAGCCATGCTGGCCAAAACTGATTTATTGACCGATATGGTGGGTGAATTCCCTGATCTACAAGGGACTATGGGGCACTACTATGCCCTTCAATCTGGTGAATCAGCTTCAATAGCCTTAGCCATAGAAGAACAATACCTACCTAAACATGCAGAAGACGAAGTACCTTCATCGCCCTTAGGTCAAGTTCTCGCACTTGCCGATCGTATTGATACTATTGTGGGGATCTTTGGCATTGGCTTAGAACCTACAGGAAAAAAAGACCCGTTTGCGCTAAGAAGAGCTTCACTCGCTGTCATCAACATCATTAAACAAAAGCAATTGCCGCTTGATCTACAGAGCCTATTTAATCAGGCTGCCGCGGGTTACCAAGACATCCTGCCTAACCTAACCATTGATAAAGCGCTCAGCTATACACTCGATCGTTTAAGAGGGCTTTATGCCGCAGATTCCATCCGTACTGAGGTGTTTCTCGCAGTTCATGACTTAGGCTTAAGTGATCTCGTTGACATAGACAAGCGCGTTCAGGCATTGGCTGCTTTTGATACAACCGATGCAGCGCTAAGCTTGTCGAGTGCTAATAAGCGTGTAAATAACTTGTTGGCAAAATCTAACTTCTCTGTAGATAACTCTGTGACTATTAACCAGCGTTTGCTCCAAGAATCTGCTGAATCTGCACTTGCAGAACAACTTAATGCTATTACAGAGCCCTTGCAAGCGCTAACATTAGATAAAAACTATCAAGAAGCATTATCTAAGCTATCAACACTAAAAGTACCTGTGGATAACTTTTTCAATGATGTTATGATAATGGTCGATGATGAAGCACTTAAACAGAATAGACTCTGTCTTTTAGCTCAGTTAAAGCGCTTGTTTGACTCTATTGCCAATATTTCACTGTTAGCCAAGTCCTGATTATGAAAAGGTTGTTTTTAGCTATAAGATCCTGTTTATTTTATACAACATACGCTTTATTAACTCTCATCTTCGGCGGGTTATTGCTGCTATTACAGCCTTTTCTAAGCACCCATAATAGAATAAGCTTTTTAAGCTACTGGGGCCTCTTAGTCATAGTGGCACTTAGACTGCTTTGTGGCGTTCGCTATCAAATTAATGGCCGAGAGAACATACCTAAACATAAGCCCTTTGTTGTATTGTCTAATCACCAAAGCCAATGGGAAACTTACTGCTTAGCTTACCTTTTTAACCCAATCAGCTGCGTACTTAAACAAGAGCTGTTTAAGATTCCTGTCTTTGGCTGGTGCCTATCTAAAATGAAGCCCATTGCTATTGACCGAACTGATCCTCGAGGTGCACTTAAAGCGATACAACAACAAGGACTTTCGCGCATTCAAGATGACAACTTGCCCGTGTTGATATTCCCTGAAGGCACAAGACAACCACCAGGGAAGGTGGGTAAATTTGCACGAAGCGGCGCACAACTGGCTATTCATGCTCAAGTACCAGTCGTTTTTTTAGCACACAACGCCGGCACTTGTTGGGTGCCAGGACAACTGATCAAGTACCCTGGCGAAATAACACTATCAATTAGTGAGCCTATTGACACTGCTAAGATAACATCAAGTGAACTATCTAAAAAAGCGCAAAACTGGGTAGCTGAACAATTAGCTCAATCTGTAGACCAGTTAGATCTAGAGCAGCAACTCAGTTAAAATAAAAAAGGCGCTTTAAAGCGCCTTTTTTATTTATGTTGATCTAACTTCATTACACATCCAAATTAGCCACTTTCAATGCATTTTCTTCGATGAATTCACGCCTTGGTTCAACTTGATCACCCATTAACGTCGTAAACATTTGATCAGCTGCAATCGCATCTTCAACAGTTACCTGAAGCATACGCCTAACATTTGGATCCATAGTCGTTTCCCAAAGTTGATCAGGATTCATTTCACCTAATCCTTTATAACGCTGAATTGCATAGCCTTTCTTAGCTTCTTTCAAGAGCCATTCATAGCCTGCCTTAAATGACTGTGTGTCAAAGCGTTTCTCACCACGTTTAAAGTAGCCATCTAGCTCCATGAGGTTTGCAATATTCCCACCTAGAGCAACGAGGCTTGCATAGTCTTTGGATTCAAATAAACCTTTTGTTAACTCAATGACTTTTGGCACACCGTGAGCATAAATGATTAATTCAGGTAAGAAATGACCCTCTTCAGTGACTTTGGTTGCCACTTCATAGCGATGACTGCCATCACTAAAATGTGTCTCCAAATAATCTTTAACAGCCAAAGCAAAGTCTTCTACTTTTGTTTCATCACTTAAGTCTGCTACTGTCAGTGCTGGGATATAAATTAACGTTTCAAGCAAGCTTTCAGGATACGTTCTACCATGCTTTTGTATGATACTCAGTGACTTCTGATATTCTTGAACCAACGCTTCCAGTGCCGTACCTGAAATAGCAGGGGCTGATTCATTCACATAAATAGCTGCGTCATCCATCGCAGATTGGGTCATAAAATTATTCATGGCCTCATCATCTTTAATGTACTGTTGCTGTTTACCTTTGGCTATTTTATAGAGGGGCGGTTGAGCGATATACACATGGCCCGCTTCAATTAATTCGGGCATTTGTCTAAAGAAAAATGTTAGTAATAGTGTACGAATGTGAGAGCCATCTACATCTGCATCTGTCATGATAATAATGCTATGATATCGCAGCTTTTCCAGATTAAATTCCTCACGGCCAATACCACAACCTAACGCTGTAACAATGGTTCCCACCTCAGCAGAGCTTAGCATCTTATCAAAGCGTGCTTTTTCCACGTTTAAAATCTTACCTTTTAAAGGTAAAATAGCCTGCGTTCTACGTTCACGCCCCTGTTTTGCAGAACCTCCGGCAGAGTCACCCTCCACTAAGTAAAGCTCTGAGAGGGCAGGGTCTTTTTCCTGACAATCTGCAAGTTTTCCAGGCAATCCAGCAATGTCCAACGCCCCTTTGCGGCGTGTCATTTCACGTGCTTTTCGTGCAGCTTCTCTTGCTCTGGCTGCATCTATCATCTTTTGGACAATCGATTTAGCTTCTGACGGATTTTCAATAAGGTAGTCACTCAACCCCTTATAAAGGGATTGCTCAACGGCTGTTTTTACCTCACTGGAGACCAACTTATCTTTTGTTTGAGAAGAGAATTTAGGATCAGGTACTTTCACAGACACAATCGCAACCAAACCTTCTCTGGCATCATCACCTGTGGTTGCAACTTTCTCTTTTTTGCCTAGCCCTTCGCTCTCGATATAAGTATTTAAACTTCTTGTTAAGGCTGTCCTAAATCCTTGTAAATGCGTACCGCCATCGCGCTGCGGGATATTATTAGTAAAACAATAGATATTTTCCTGGAAGCTATCATTCCACTGCAAGGCGATTTCAACGCCAACACCGTCTTCCGTCTTACCTTCAAAATGAAAGACGTCATTTAAAGCGGTTTTATTTTGATTAAGGTAAGCAACAAAAGCACTCACACCGCCTTCATAGTGAAAGATATCTTCCTTTTCATTTTTTTCATCTACTAACACAATTCGTACGCCGGAGTTCAAGAAAGACAGCTCTCTCAATCTTTTGGCTAAAATATCAAAGTGGAATTCTGTATCAGAGAAGGTTTCAGACGAGGGGTAGAATCGAATTTCAGTACCAGACTCGCTTGTATCACCCACAATCTCTAGCCCTGTTTGTGGATCACCGTGCTTATAAGTTTGTTTATGAACTTTCCCGCCACGTTGAATGGTTAGCTGAAGCTCACTCGACAGGGCATTCACAACAGAAACCCCTACACCATGTAGCCCGCCTGAAACTTTATACGTATTATCATCAAACTTACCGCCTGCATGCAGTACAGTCAAAATAACTTCAGCTGCTGAGACACCTTCTTCATGCATTTCAGTCGGTATACCACGGCCATTGTCACGTACAGATACTGAGCCATCTTCATGAATGGTCACTTTTATCTCACTACAAAAGCCTGCCAGCGCTTCATCAATGGAATTATCAACTACTTCAAACACCATATGATGAAGGCCAGTCCCATCATCAGTATCCCCGATATACATACCCGGCCGTTTCCGAACAGCATCCAGTCCCTTTAAGACTTTAATATTGGAAGCATCATAATTATCTACTTCACTCATTGAGTTTTTCTCCTTGGGATGGGGGAAATTAATTCATTCTTCATTAATATATTTTACCATGTTTCACGTGAAACATGCTTATATCCTTTGTTTTCAACTGCTCTGTATTTTTGATGTCTAAATCACTGGAAGTAATAAAACATTGAAAGCCTAGATCAGACAACACACGAATGAGTAGTTGAAAGTGGTAATGATCTAATTCAGCTGAAATATCATCAATCAAAAAAATTGGATGTATTGACTGTGACATTTTGAGGTGAAAAGCCTGACTTATCTTTAAAAAGTACGAAAAAATCTTTTGCTCACCGCGAGAGTAATAATCTTCAGCTCTACTGGTTTCGACTTTGAAGCTTAAAACAGACTTGCCTGTGTGGTAACGGCTATATTTTTTCTTAAGGTCTAAAGAATATTGTGATTCAAGTAATGCAAGTGTCTGCTTACAATAAAGCTCTTCGTTGATTATGTCAGCTAAACTCGCACTAATTTCAGGGGTAATATCTTGATTAATTTGTTTAAAACCGTCCTGGTAAATAAAAACGACTTTTTCTCCAAGATCAAAGTGGTATTGTTCAACGATTGATCTAAAAGCTTCTAACCAATGACAAAGATAACGGTAACGAATGGATTCAATTTCATAAGCGATTGTCACAAGTTTTTTATCTAAATCCAGAAGGCTTTCATAATGTTTAGACGACTTTAACAATTGATTTCTTTGTTGAATAAGGCGTTTATGTGTTCGCCATAAGGACAAAAAAGCATGTTCCACGTGAAACACACCCCAGTCAATAAAAGCGAGTCGCTTTGAAGGTGGGCCATCAATAAGTTCATGTTCAGCCGTGTCAAAAAATAAAGAGGGTAACGAATAAGACAAACTAGCAAGCTGCCGTGACTTCTCCCCATTGACAGAAACTGAAATATTCTTTTCACGGTCTCGTGCAATACCCAGTTCGAGCTTATCACCTGCTTCGGTAGAACAATGCGCGAAAACCGAGGCAAGGGACTGATCTTTGCGTATCACCGTATTAATGTTACGTGTTCTAAAAGACCGACCTAAACTGACCAAAGATAAAGCTTCTAATAGTGCAGTTTTACCAGAGCCATTAGCACCTAGAAAAAAATTGATAGATGTGAAATCAGTGACATCTACAGATTCTAGATTACGCACATCCTTAACGAAAAGCCTTTCAACAAACATGACAAAACTCGGCTTAAAGCCTCATTGGCATCACGACATAAAGAGAAGCATCGGTCAGTTCTGATTCAATAAGCGCGCTGCTGTTTGCATCGGCAAGAGAAATCTTCACCTTTTCATCAGGTATTATATTCATAACATCAATAAGATAATTAACATTAAAGCCTATCTCCATCGAGCTGCCCTGATAATCGACAGCAACTACATCCTCAGCTTCTTCTCTTTCAGGGTTATTGGCTTGAATACGAACCTCATTAGGCGACAGCATCAATTGAACGCCACGATACTTCTCATTGGATAAAATAGAAGCACGGTGTAATGTATCTTTAAATTCCACGCGGTCTGCAACAATCGTATTAGTGGAACGGGCAGGTAACACACGCTTGTAATCAGGAAACTTACCATCAATCAACTTGGTAACAAAAGTAAACAACGAATTCTTTACATAAAGATGATTGTGACCAAAACTCACCGTAAGCTGTTCTTCGGTAGATGATAATATGCGTGATAACTCTTGTATGGCTTTGCGAGGAACAATGATTTGTGCTGTTTGTTCAGCACTTAAACCCTCAATAGCTGTCAATTCAGATAAAGCTAATCGGTGACCATCAGTCGCGACCACTTTGAGTTCTGTTGGATTAATCTCCCACAACATACCATTAAGATAAAACCTTACATCTTGTTGAGCCATAGCAAACGCTGTTTTATCAATAACAGCTTTTAAATCTGTTTTTTGGGCATTAAATTGCACGACTTCTTCACTTTGCTCGACAGAAGGAAAATCATCTGATGGCAAGCTAGCTAGAGTGAAGCGACTCTTACCACACTGTACACTCACTTTTGATTCATCAGTTTGATTAAAGTTAACCATCTGATCAATAGGTAAGGCCTTAGTAATGTCTAAGAGCTTTTTAGCAGGCAACGTGATTTTAAGCGGCTCAGTAGGCGCGTCATTTAATAGAACACAAACTGACATCTGCACTTCCATGTCTGTACCTGTAACAACTAACGTATTACCTGAAATATCAAATAATACATTCGATAGAATAGGAAGGGTTTGACGTTTTTCTACAACACCCGCTACTAGAGATAAAGCTTCAATTAAAGAATCTCTTTGGATACTAAATTTCATGGATCATTAACCTACTAAGGGATTCAACAGATAAATAAATGTGCTACGTTGTTAATATTCGAAGAAGGTTATTCACATCTTCACGAATATCTGAGGTCGTTTCTTTAAGTTCCTGAATTTTTCTACAAGCATGTAAAACCGTTGTATGGTCACGGCCACCAAATGCATCGCCTATTTCAGGAAGACTATGGCTGGTTAACTCTTTAGCTAACGCCATCGCCACTTGCCTTGGTCTCGCAACGGAGCGACTTCTTCTTTTAGATAAGAGATCTGCCAATTTGATTTTATAATATTCAGCAACGGTTTTTTGAATATTATCGATGCTGACGAGTCGATCTTGTAGGGACAACAAATCTTTTAATGAATCTTTGATTAATTCAATATCTATTTTGCGTCCCTGAAATTGTGCCTGTGCCATAACACGCCTTAAGGCCCCTTCAAGCTCTCTAACGTTTGACCTGATGCGCTGCGCAATAAAAAAAGCCGAGTCACGTGAGAGTTCCATATTAGATTGCTCAGCTTTTTTCATTAAAATAGCAACGCGAGTTTCAAGCTCCGGCGGCTCAACTGCAACAGTTAGTCCCCAGCCAAATCTTGATTTTAAGCGTTCTTCTAACCCTTTAATCTCACGTGGATAACGATCACAGGTTAAGATAATTTGTTGCCCACCCTCTAACAGGGCATTAAAGGTATGAAAAAACTCTTCTTGCGAGCGCTCTTTGTTAGCAAAGAACTGAATATCATCAATCAAAAGCGCATCCACACTACGATAGTAGCGCTTAAAATCATTAATCGCATTCAACTGTAATGCCTTCACCATATCTGCTACAAACCGCTCTGAATGAAGGTAAACAATTTTTGCATTAGCTTTTTTCTGCGCGAGTGCATTACCCACCGCATGCATCAAATGGGTCTTACCCAAGCCCACACCACCGTATAAAAAAAGTGGGTTATAAGAGCCGCCAGGGTTTTCAGCCACTTGCATCGCTGCAGCACGTGCGAGTTGATTACTTTTACCCTCAACAAAATTGGCAAAAGTATTATCAGAGACAATATTAGTGGACTGGCCTTGTGATGCTTGAGGTCTATCTGGCTCTGAATGAACCTGCTCAGCTTCATCCAATTTAATCGTTTCTTCTTGAAAAGGTGTACTCAGATTTTGTTGGCTATTTGGTTGAGACACAGCTGCATCAAACGATTTATCAAGATGTGGGTTATTTTGTTCTAATACTTGATCAATATGCAGGGGCACACGAGAAACCTGCTGGTTTTCAAATGGAGCTGTCGCAGCTTCATTAAGTAGAGAAGGTTGCTGAGGAGGCTGAACATCAATGATACCTAATCGCTCTTCTTCTAGATGGATAGGAGAAGCTGGTGAGATGGGCTTTTGTTCTTCCTTAGGAGAGGTAGAAAAGGTAGCTGCCTCAGAAAACTCAGGCTGTTTAATTGCGCGAGATGCCTCGACTTGCGTTGAAGAGGGTTGTTCAGGGACCTGAAAACTCGCTTTCTCTGATTCAAGCACAACATGTATATCTAGATGAACAGCACCTTGTGAGGCAAAAAAAGTAGCAATTTTATCTATATACTTGGTAAGCACCCATTCTTTTATGAATCGATTGTTGGCAATCAGTAATACGGACTGTTCGTTTGATGTAACCTCAAAGGTTAAAGGCTGAATCCAGGTGACAAACTGCTGCTTGGGTAAATCTGTCTGTAACTGCTTGAGACAGTCTAGCCAAATATGATGATAGGACACAAAAAACCTTAAGCGTTGCTAACTGATTGAGCGAATAACCTAAAACAGGCTAGCTATTCAACACCACTTTATTAAAAATGCTAAAATAGGATTTAATTGTATAACGAGAACCATAACTTATCCACAAGCGTTTTAAGTTATTTTTATTCTTATTTATCAACAGGTTAAAAGAAAAATAACCCACTGTCTTTATTATACAATCTTTAGTAATGCTAAAAACTTTTTTAAAACGAAAAGTTATACACAAAAAGCAATCAACCTTCCTTAAAAATCTATTTAACCCTATGTGAATAGTTGCTATCGAGCTGCTAAATCACTATAATTCTCTGCCTTTTGATTCAGTCACTCTGTCGATTGTAGGCGGTAACATGAAAAGAACTTTTCAACCTAGTAACATTAAACGTAAACGCAACCACGGTTTTAGAGCACGTATGGCAACTAAAGGTGGCCGTAAAGTGATTAACCGCCGCAGAGCGAAAGGCCGCGTTCGTCTTTCAGCCTAATCGGTTTTAATGCAGAACCAATCTTGTCAGGCTTTTGGCAAAGATAAACGCTTATTAGATGCTAAGGCTTATAAACAGGTCTTTGATAAAGTTGACGTCAAAATAGGTCACCAGCATTTTCTTTGTTTAAGCAGGCTAAACCAGCTTGAAACACCTCGCTTAGGGCTGGTTATTGCAAAGAAGCAAGTCAAACTTGCCGTTCAACGCAATCGCATTAAGCGACTAACCAGAGAATCTTTCAGGCAGCATCAACACGAGATTCCTCCCCTTGATATTATTTTTTTATCGAGGAATGGTTTATCATGCTTGGATAATGAGAGCCTACATAAAGAACTTCTTATACTGTGGAAACGGCTAAGAAAACAATACAACCGACTTCTTTCAGTTGGTTAAAGGTAGCATTCAAGCACATGCTCACCTGTCTGTCTGACTACCTTTTGAGAGCGTTATTGCTTTTCATCAAAGGTTATCAGTTGCTACTCTCGCCTTTATTAGGTCAGCATTGCCGATTTTACCCCAGCTGTTCACACTATACTGCTGAAGCCCTTAAAACCCACGGCCCACTTAAAGGCATCTGGCTAGGACTTCATAGAATTTCTCGTTGCCACCCTTTTTCTAAAGGCGGGGTAGACCCAGTTCCACCTAAGAGACACCCACATGGATAAAATCAGGTTTTTACTGATATCAGCAATCGTCTTCGTTGGCTTCTACGGTTTTATACAATTTACCGAATTTAAAAAGACGAAAGAAGAAGTGCGTCAAGCTGCGGCAACAGAACAAGCGCCTATCAAAAATGACTTACCCTCTCAAAACACTAGACAGACAGCTACGGATTTACCTGTTAGACAAGATAGTGCTTCTTTACCCGAAAAAAAACAGGCGCAATCTCAATGGATCAGTGTTCATACCGATAATTTTACCCTTCGTATTGATAAAGAAGGGGGGGACATTATTTATCTTGCACTCAATAAACAAACCGCAGAACTCGACAAAGCTGATGAGCCTTTTGTCTTATTACAAGAAAACTCCGTAACTACCTATATCGCCACTAGCGGCCTAATCGGTCAAAACGGCACTGATTCCAGTGAAGGGCGTCCAGTCTATCAAACAACTCAAGACACCTATCGCTTAGAAGAAGGCCAAGACAAACTACTGGTTAATCTTACCCTCGATCAAACGGGTGTAAAGATTACCAAGCAATACCAATTCACACGCGATGATTACTTGATAGGCGTTGAGTACTTTATTGACAACCAAACAAACAGTACTTGGCAAGCAGCATTTTATGGGCAGATAAAACGCGATAATAGCAAAGCGCCAACAGAGGCAACAGGCATGGGTATGAGCCCTTATTTAGGGTTTGCGACAAGAACCTCTGAAGACCGCTTCAAAAAAATTGGCTTTGATGAGTTGGATAAAAGCACAAGCTTTAACGAACAAGGCGGTTGGGTGGCTATGATCCAGCACTATTTTCTAAGTGCTTGGGTATTTGATGATCAAAGTAAAACAGACTATAGATTCTTCAAAAGCAGTAATTCAAAACTCAATGTTGCAGAAGGCGTTGAAGCTAACACTGCTATTGAGCCAAATACTTCAGGCAGTATTAAAGCCAGTTTTTATGCAGGTCCTAAAGATCAGTATAAACTTGAAAAAATATCAGAAGGCTTAGATCTTTCGGTAGATTACGGCTTTCTGTGGATGATTGCCCAGCCGCTTTATGCACTGCTTTATTTTATTAACAATGGTGTATTACATCTCTTTGGTTCAAGCTTTGATATCTTTGGCGGTGTGGGTAACTGGGGATTTGCCATTATCCTTCTAACCATCATCGTTAAGTTATGTTTCTATAGCTTGAATGTAAAAGCCTATACCAGTATGGCTAAAATGCGTGCGATTCAGCCTAAAATGCTGGCTCTTAAAGATCGTTATGGGGATGATAGACAAAAAATGTCTCAGGAAACCATGGCGCTCTACAAAAAAGAAGGTGTCAATCCTTTAGGCGGCTGTTTACCCATGTTAGTCCAAATGCCTGTTTTCATTGCGCTTTATTGGGTATTGATGGAATCTGTTGAACTACGCCACGCACCTTTTATTGGCTGGATTAAAGACCTCTCAGCCATGGACCCTTATTTTATTTTACCTGCTGTCATGGGTATCAGTATGTGGCTGCAACAAAAAATGCAACCAGCTCCCCCTGATCCTATGCAGGCTAAAGTCATGCAATTTTTGCCGATTATTTTTACCTTTTTCTTCTTATTCTTTCCAGCAGGCCTCGTACTCTACTGGGTAGTCAACAATATCATTACGATTATTCAGCAGTGGTATATCACAAGAAAAATTGAGCAAAGTGCCACTTAAATGAATAAGAGCACCATTGTTGCTGTTGCAACACCGCCTGGAAAAGGCGGTGTCGGGATTGTCAGATTATCAGGTGATAAAGCATGCAACATTGGTGAAACACTCACTCAAACCTCGCTTAAACCACGATACGCGACTTTCACACCTTTCGTTAATCCTGAAGATAACAGCTTGCTTGATGAAGGTATTGCGCTTTATTTTAAAGGCCCAAATTCTTTCACAGGCGAGGATGTCGTTGAGCTACAAGGCCATGGCGGCCCTGTTATCCTGGATCTACTGGTTAAAGCCTGTATTGCACAAGGCGCGGAACTCGCTAAACCTGGCGAGTTTTCAGAAAGGGCTTTTCTAAATGACAAAATCGATTTAACCCAAGCTGAAGCCATCGCAGATCTTATCGATAGCGCCTCAGAACAGGCAGCGAAAAATGCCATTCAATCCCTACAGGGCACGTTTTCCAAAACTATTAACCAGTTAGTCGAAGATGTAACTGCACTTCGTGTTTTCATTGAAGCCGCTATCGACTTTCCAGAAGAAGAAATTGATTTTATTACCGAGTCTAACGTGCTTGGACAGGTCACAGATCTCCATAAACAGGTCACAGCCATACTTCAAGAAGCTAAACAGGGACAGCTCTTACAAGAAGGTGCAAACCTTGTTATTACTGGTAAGCCGAATGCAGGAAAATCCAGTTTATTAAATGCTTTGGCAGGTCAAGACATTGCTATTGTCACAGCCGTTGCTGGCACAACAAGAGACAGCTTACGAGAAAACCTTATCATTGAAGGTATACCTGTGCATATCACAGATACAGCAGGGCTACGTGAAAGCAATGATATTGTTGAGCGTGAAGGCATTAAGCGAGCAGAAAAAGCACTCCAAACAGCAGATGCTGTTTTACTCGTCATTGATAGCAATGACCCTGAGGCAGAAGGCTACTTCCCTGAAAATACCTTACTTCAGGATAAACCCTTAATCAGGGTCTTTAATAAAATTGATGAGTCTGGTTTATCCGCACACCAAATCCAACAAAAGCATCATACCGATATTTATCTCTCTGCCAAAACACTAGCAGGGTTAACTGAGCTTAGGCAGTTGATTGCGGAAAATATAGGTAAACAGCAGCAATCAAGCCGATTCAGTGCAAGGCGTCGACACATTGATGCACTAGAACGTGCAAAAGTATCACTTAACCACGGCTTACACCAACTAAAAGCTTTTGGTGCAGCAGAACTCCTTGCGGAAGACTTAAAAGATTGTCAACAGCACTTAAGCAGTATTACAGGCCAATTCTCAGCCGATGATCTATTAGGCGAAATATTTTCCTCTTTTTGTATTGGTAAATAAAGGGCATATATGCCTAAAGCCTGAGGGCTTTGTGTTTTCACCTTTACTACAAACTATTCAGATAGAATCTCATGCTGTGGATAACTTTACCCTCATTTATCCACATAAATTGCTCAGCAAAAGTCTAAACTTTTCAGTAATTTAAACTTATAAAACCAATATTCAACAAACTTTTCTCGAGTAATAAAATAACTATTCACACTGTTTTATTAGAAATACAGGTTACACACACTTTATTCTAATTCTGTGGATAAGAGCACCTAAAAATGGGATAAATAGCATCATTATCCACAATGATCATTAGCCACTCTTCTACTTGGTTACATTCATACAAAGTGTTCACAGGCTAATAGGGGTAATTTAGAGAAGAAATTTGTCTATCTATTATTAACTTAAGTTATTGAAATTTTGATAAAAAAAAGGGTTATATACAAAGAAGTGCGGCCTTAACAATAACTATATCAATCTATTTAACATATAAAGATATTAAGTAAATATAAAATAATATTGTTAAGCATCGATTTGTTTAGAAAAGCAGAACCTTGATATAATCGACGATTTTCTAGTCAATACTGACATTACAGACAGTGATAAAATGAAGTACCCAAAACATTACGATGTTATTGTGATTGGTGGTGGTCATGCAGGCACAGAAGCTGCCTTAGCTGCTGCTAGGATGGGATCAGAAACCCTTTTATTAACCCATAACATCGAGACGCTTGGGCAGATGTCCTGCAATCCAGCTATTGGAGGCATAGGGAAAAGCCATTTGGTGAAAGAAGTCGATGCTTTAGGCGGTGCTATGGCGTTGGCCACTGATAAAGGAGGTATCCAATTTAGGGTGCTCAATGCACGAAAAGGCCCTGCCGTCAGAGCGACAAGAGCACAAGCTGATCGCTTACTATATAAAGCAGCTATTCGTGAAACGCTCGAAAACCAACCTCATTTGGATATTTTCCAACAAGCAGCAGATGATTTAATTATTGAGCAAGGCGAAGCTTGCGGTGTGATTACGCAAACGGGTATTGAATTTTCATCAAAAACAGTCATTTTGACGACCGGTACATTTTTAGGCGGCGTCATTCATTTAGGGCTTAAACAATCGTCTGGTGGACGAGCTGGTGATCCACCGAGCATACGATTAGCCGATAGACTTCGAGAATTGCCTTTAAGGGTTGGTCGATTAAAAACAGGCACACCGCCTCGGATTGATGCCAAAACGATTAATTTTGAAGGTCTTGAAGAGCAATGGGGTGATACACCTAGTCCTATTATGTCTTACCGTGGGCAAATCAGCGATCATCCAGAGCAGGTCTGTTGTTGGATAACGCATACCAACCAAAAAACACATGATATTATCCATGCTAATTTAGATAGATCGCCAATGTTTACAGGTGCTATTGAAGGGACAGGCCCAAGGTATTGTCCGTCCATTGAAGATAAAATACATCGATTTGCAGATAAGGATTCACATCAAATTTTTATTGAGCCTGAAGGATTAACGACTCATGAAGTCTACCCCAATGGGATTTCAACCAGTTTGCCTTTTGATGTGCAGCTGGATTTAGTGCATTCCATGAAAGGGTTTGAAAATGCGCATATCACCCGTCCCGGTTATGCGATTGAATATGATTACTTTGATCCTCGAGATCTTAAGCGAAGCCTTGAGACTAAAGTCATCCCTAACCTGTATTTTGCAGGACAAATCAATGGGACAACAGGCTATGAAGAGGCAGCAGCTCAAGGGTTATTAGCAGGGCTCAATGCTGCCTTAAGGGTGCAAGACAAAGCGCCTTGGATACCTAGACGTGATGAAGCCTATATTGGCGTCTTGGTGGATGATTTAGTGACCTTAGGCACTCAGGAACCTTATCGCATGTTTACATCCCGAGCAGAGTACAGGTTGCTGCTTCGAGAAGATAATGCTGATCTTAGGCTGACAGAAAAAGCCCGTTCTTTAGGGTTAATCACTGATGCCCATTGGCAGGCGTTTGATGAAAAACGTGAAGCGATAGGCAATGAAATTACGCGTTTAAAAACCCAATGGGTACAGCCTAAATCACCAGAAGCTGAGCAATTTAACCAGATATTCAGTACACCACTGATGCGTGAGAACAATTTATTGGATCTACTGAAACGGCCTGAGGTAAATTTTAAGAATATTCAGCAAATTTGCGGCAGTGATGTAAGTTGCGATAAAGTCGCTGAGCAGGTGGAAGTGCAAATTAAATATGAAGGTTATATTGCAAGGCAGCAGGATGAAATTGAGAGGCTCAAGCGCTATGAGAATACCAAGCTTTCAGAGCAGTTAGCCATTGATCAGATTGATGGGTTATCAAATGAAGTGAAGCAAAAGCTCCAAGACCATAAACCTGAAACCCTGGGGCAGGCATCAAGAATTCCAGGTATTACGCCGGCGGCCATATCGTTGTTATTAGTGAGTCTTAAAAAGCAAGGGCTATTGGAGCGTGTGACCGTTGAGTGAATTAGCCTATCAGTTAAAACAAAGAGTTAAAGCCCTTTCGCTTGATCTAGAAGAGAAACAAATAGGCCAATTGATTGACTATTTGACCCTCTTACATAAGTGGAATAAAACCTACAATTTAAGCGCGGTGAGGCATATCGACGACATGCTTGAGCGGCATTTGGTTGATTCTTTAAGTGTCCTTCCTTATATCAAAGGTAAATCGCTACTGGATGTAGGTACAGGCCCTGGTTTGCCTGGCATACCTCTTGCTATTTGTTTTCCTGAAAAGAAAGTAAGTTTACTTGACAGTAATGGTAAAAAAACACGGTTTTTACATCAGGTAAAACTCTCATTGAAGTTGACTAATATTGAGATATTCAATGAACGTGTCGAGTCATTGCCGTCAGATCATCGATTTGAGGCTATTATTAGTAGAGCATTTAGCTCGCTCAATGATATGCTTGAAAAAACCAATCATTTAATAGCTCCTAAAGGAGTCTGGTACGCCATGAAGGGACTCTATCCCCGAGATGAGCTTGACGCTGTCAATCTGCCTTATGTTGTCGAATCACTTGACTGGCCAGGCAATGATAAAGCCAGACACCTTGTGGTGATTCAATCTTGAGGAGAGCCTGTGTCCAAGGTCTTAGCTATCGCTAACCAGAAAGGCGGTGTAGGGAAAACCACAACGACAGTGAACCTTGCGGCCTCCTTAGCCGTTACGAAAAAGCGTATCTTATTGGTTGATCTGGATCCTCAAGGGAACGCTACTACATCGAGTGGTATCGATAAACAAGACGTTCAGCTAAGTGCGTATGATGTATTAATGGAAGGTGTAGCGCTAAGCGATGCGATTATCCCTTGTTATGAAGCAGGCTACGATGTGTTAGCAGGTAATGCTGATTTAACGGCAGCTGAAATTGGCTTGCTGCAGCAAGATCAAAAAGAGTTCAAATTAAAGCACGCCCTTGCCTCTGTAAGCGATAAGTATGATTTTATTCTGCTTGACTGCCCGCCATCACTCAATATGCTGACGATTAATGGCCTCTCTTCAGCCGATGGGGTCATTATTCCTATGCAGTGCGAATATTTTGCTTTGGAAGGCTTAACGGACTTAATGCAAACCATTGAAGGGGTTAAGCAAACAGCTAATCCTGATTTAACCCTTCAAGGTATTTTACGCACCATGTATGACCCAAGAAACAGCTTAACAAAAGATGTATCTGAACAACTAAAAGGCCATTTTGGTGAAAAGGTTTACAGAACCTGCATCCCAAGAAATGTACGTTTAGCCGAAGCGCCTAGTTTTGGTTTGCCGATTATTGCTTATGACAAGATGTCCAAAGGGGCGATGGCTTACTTGGCCTTAGCTGGGGAAATGATTCGATCGTTTGAATCTGAGCACACACCTGTCGAAACCAGTGTATAAAGAGAGTCAACATGGCAGCTAAAAAACGAGGTCTGGGGAAAGGGTTAAATGCACTTATTGGTACGCCTCAGACCGTGCCTACCCCTACTGAAAGTGGTGGGGGAAGCCACAGTGGCGACGAACAATTACGGGAGTTACCCATTGAATTCTTGCAGCGAGGGAAATATCAGCCAAGACGTGACATGTCTCAGGAAGCGTTACAGGAGCTAGCTGATTCAATCGAAGCGCAAGGGCTTATGCAACCCATAGTGGTTAGACCGATCCCTCAAGGTAAATATGAAATTATTGCAGGTGAGCGCCGCTGGCGAGCCAGTCAGTTAGCACAATTATCAACAATACCAGTCATTATTAAGCCGGTTGCTGATGAGGCTGCTATTGCGATGTCATTAATTGAAAACATTCAGCGAGAAGACTTAAACCCAATTGAGGAAGCAATGGCCTTGCATAGGCTGCAACATGAATTTGAATTAACCCAGCAAGAAGTCGCGGAAGCTGTAGGCAAATCCCGATCGACTGTCACAAATTTGTTACGGCTAATGAATCTCTCTCAGGGTGTTCAAACATTGCTAGAGCACGGGGATCTTGAAATGGGCCATGCTCGTGCATTATTGACACTGGCTGATCATGAGCAGCATGAAATAGCTAAGCAAATAGTCAGTAAAGGACTCTCGGTAAGGCAAACGGAAAGCCTTGTTAGAAGTTTACAACAACCACAGTCAAAATCCGTAAATTCAACCAGAGATCCTAATGTTCTGCGGCTGGAAAATGAATTAAGTGATCAGTTAGGCGCCGTTGTTAATCTTAAACATAATACTAAGGGAAAAGGGCGTCTTGAAATTAAATATAACAGTTTAGATGAGTTGGATGGTATCTTAGAAAAAATTAATATTCCCCAATAAATATTTTTGTACGCCTTTAGTACCTCAATGCACAGCGATTGTCCCGTTCAGCAGCTACAGGTTTTTCTGTGGCAAGGCGCAAGTATGCAGTAATACATGCGTCTTTCAAATACTTGCAACAAAGTCACGGGAAAACCTGTAGCTGCCCTTTGGGTGGCATTTAAAATGCCCATAGCTGTGTTGCTTGATCTCACTATAGAATAACTATTATTTTCAATCAGCTGCCTTGCTATGAGCATTTTACTCTGCCACTGAACCCGACAATCGCTGTGCATTGGGGTACTAGGCTCTGTTGACGTAAGTTTTTTCCTGCTGTTGACTTGCTCACTATTCAGCAAGCAAGGCAAATTCACGGAGCTTAAGCGAGCTGAATAAGCTGGATGTAACACAGCTTGGTCGATAGCTAGGCGTAACCCTTCGGGCTGTGCCCGTTTTTTCATCTGCCTGCGTCGAATTTCACTCATATAGACTGCTAGTATTCACTCAATTCTTCTTGCTAGAATGAAAAAGCGTTACTTCTGAGCCTCTGCCTACCTTACTTTATTATATTGGTGCTTTTATTTTTACAGGATGCTTCGTAGGCTTTGCGCTATCAAAAGTAGCTGGTTTGACACTCAGAGATGCGAAAACTATTGCTATTGAGGTGGGAATTCAAAATGGCGTCCTAGCTACTGTGTTAGTTATCAAACATTTTTCTTTAGTTTCATCACTCGTACCTACTGGATGCAGTGCGCTCGAGTATTTGTATTCTATTACACATTTCCCTGCCTGAATGAAAAGCAACCATGGGCTATTAGCACCTGAATTAGATGGCTTTAATCATGATAAATCAGTAGAGTGGCGCTAGGTATTAAAGATCTGATTAAAAAACAAACAAAAAATAGGAAGCATACCGAAAATAGGTTGAAGCAAGATTCGATTGAAATTATAATGCGCAGCGCTGAATAAGGCTGGTAGTAAAGGTTGAGTATAAAGGCTCTGTCAGGTTGAACCTTGAACAAAAAAAAGCGTATTACTAAACCCGCCTTATCGAAGCTCGGTGTTATAGAAATTCTAATAATGATAGTTCTTATGGTGATAACTAGTGTGTATAGTCCTAGTTATACCAGAGGAATACTTATAGGCTTGCTGGTATTTTTTATTCCCAGTCAGCTGTTTGCTTGGATAAGTTTTGTCCAGGTAGGTGCAGTGAAGCATCTTGAGGTAGTAAAGAATTTTTATCTTGCTGAAGTAATAAAGTATGTAAGCACCTTAGGTTTGTTTGCCTACAGCTTTTATTTAGCAAGCGATACAATTGAAGCAAATATCATATTGATCACTTACATAGCTTTTTGGCTAGTTCACCAATGTTTATTAGGTGTGCTTTTCAAAAAAAAAAGTCTAGGTTGAGTGACGAAATAAAAACGAGAGAATAGGTATCTCATGGCTGCTGACGGTGCAACTCTTACAAGTAGTGATTATATTCTTCACCACTTAAGCAATTTAACCTATGGTAAATTGCCAGCAGGCTATGTTCGAGATGGTCAAACATTATCTCAAGATACTTGGACCTTTGCACATACTGCTCAAGAAGCAGCTGATATGGGGTTTATGGCCATTCATGTTGATTCTATGATGTGGTCTATTGGTTTAGCACTGTTTGCAGGCTTTGGTTTTTGGATTGCAGCACGAAAAGTCTCCTCTGGTGTACCGAAAGGCTTTGTTGGTTTTATCGAAATGCTTGTAGAGTTTATTGATAACACTGTCAAAGACACCTTTCCTTATAAAAGCCGGTTTGTTGCACCTTTAGCGCTAACGATTTTTGCGTGGGTATTCCTGATGAATGCAATGGACTTGATCCCCGTTGATTGGTTACCAATCTTGGCGGCAAAATTGGCTGGTGATCCGCATTTGTATTTTAAAGTTGTACCGACGACAGATCCAAATATTACCTTGGGTATGGCTTTTACAGTTTTCTTTTTGATGATCTTCTTTACCATTAAAAATAAAGGTTTGATGGGGTTTGTAAAAGAATTGACCTTGCATCCTTTTCATCACCCTTTAATGATTCCCTTTAACTTTGTTTTAGAAGCTATTTCGTGGATTGCTAAGCCTATTTCATTAGGGCTACGTTTGTTCGGTAACCTGTATGCAGGTGAAATGATTTTCATCTTGATTGCCATTATGTATGGTGCAGGTTGGGCTTTAGGTTTGTTTGCTGGCGTGCTTCAGTGGGCGTGGGCTGTGTTCCATATTCTAGTCATTGCATTGCAAGCCTTCGTATTTATGGTGCTAACGCTTGTTTATATGTCCATGGCTCACGAAGTCGACGAACAACATTAATTTAAATAAAAATTAAACTTTAAACTTAAACTTGGAGAAAACAAAATGGGTTTAGCTCTTCTTTCAGTAGCTCTTTTAATCGGTTTCGGTGCGTTAGGTACTGCTATTGGTTTCGCTCTACTAGGTGGTAAATTACTTGACGGTACTGCTCGTCAACCAGAAATGGCACCAATGCTACAAGGTAAAATGTTCTTAATCGCGGGTCTTCTTGATGCTGTTCCTATGATCGGTGTTGGTATCGCGATGTACATCTTGTTCGTTATCGTTCCAGGCTTATCATAATTTTAAAAAAGTTTAAGCCAAAGAGAGGTTCAGAATGAACATTAATCTTACATTGATTGGTCAGTCGATATCCTTTCTTCTGTTTGTCATTTTCTGTATGAAATTTGTATGGCCAGCTATCACCAATGCGATGGCTGAGCGTGCGCAAAAAATTGCAGAAGGCTTAGAAGCAGCCGATCATGCAAAGCAAGATTTAGAACTTGCAAAGCAAGGGGCTGTTAAAAAATTAGCCGATGCCAAGCATGAAGCGCAAAGCATTATTGAGCAAGCGAATAAGCGAGCGAACAAAATCGTTGAAGATGCACAAAATCAAGCGCATGCTGAAGCAGATTTGATTCGTGCGGCTGCAGAAAATGACATTCAACAAGAAATTGGTCGTGCAAAGGAAGCGTTGAAACAACAAGTTTCGCGTCTGGCGGTTGAAGGTGCTGAAAAAATCCTTGAATCTTCAGTGGATGCTTCAGAGCATAAAGCGATGTTGGATAAGCTAGCATCAAGCTTATAAGAGGTTTGACATGGCAGAATTAACTACCTTGGCAAGACCTTATGCAAAAGCTGCATTCAGTCATGCCCTAGCTAGCCAACAGCTTGATACTTGGTTAAAAAACCTAGATGAAGTGGCTTTTATTGTCGTATCAGAAAAAGCTGGCCCTGCTTTAATGTCGCCAACACAAACCGTTAGTCAGCAAGTTGAACTAATCAAGAGTTTGTTAGGCGGCGAGATAGATAAAGCAGTTGAAAATTTCATCACGCTCATTGCTGATAATAAGCGTTTATTATTGGTCCCTAGTATTGCAGAGCAATTTAAAGCGATGAAGCAAGCACATGAAAAACTGTGTGATGTTGAAGTCGTAAGTGCTTATGACAACAGCGATGAAGATGAGCAAAAGCTTGCAAAAGCTTTAAAGCAAACATTAAACAGTGATGTTTCTATCTCATCAACAGTAGATAAAAATCTAATAGGCGGCGTGGTCATTCGAGCTGGTGACTTGGTTATCGATAACTCCATTCGCGGTCGTTTAGCCAAACTTAATGAAGCTTTAGGCTTATAAAGTTTGAGGGATAAAACATGCAGCAATTAAACCCATCTGAAATAAGTGAAATTATTAAGCAGCGCATAGAAAGCTTAGATGTTTCTAGCGATGCGAAAAATGAAGGTACTATCGTTTCTGTTACAGACGGTATCGTACGTATTCATGGACTAGCCGACGTCATGTACGGTGAAATGATTGAATTCGACGGTGGTGTCTACGGTATGGCGCTTAACCTGGAGCGTGATTCTGTAGGAGCGATCATCCTTGGTGATTACATGGGGCTTCAAGAGGGCCAAAAATGTCGTTGTACTGGTCGTATCCTTGAAGTGCCAGTTGGCGGTGAATTAGAAGGCCGCGTAGTAGATGCGTTAGGTAATCCTATCGATGGTAGAGGGCCAATTAATACAACCGAAACTGATGCGATTGAAAAAATTGCACCAGGTGTTGTATGGCGTAAATCAGTTGATCAACCTGTACAGATCGGTCTTAAATCGGTTGACGCTATGGTACCCATTGGTCGTGGTCAGCGTGAGTTAATCATTGGTGATCGTCAAGTTGGTAAAACAGCAATTGCGGTGGATGCGATCATCAATCAGAAAGATTCAGGTATTAAATGTGTCTACGTAGCGATTGGCCAGAAAGCTTCATCTATTGCGTCAGTTGTACGTAAATTAGAAGAGCACGGCGCGATGGATCATACTATCGTTGTCGCAGCGACTGCATCAGATCCTGCGTCTATGCAATTCTTGGCAGCTTTTGCTGGTTGTACCATGGGTGAATACTACCGTGACCGCGGTGAAGATGCCTTGATCATCTATGATGATTTAACCAAGCAGGCTTGGGCTTATCGTCAGATTTCATTACTACTTCGTCGTCCACCAGGTCGTGAAGCATATCCTGGGGATGTATTCTATTTGCATTCACGTTTGCTTGAAAGAGCCTCACGTGTATCAGAAGATTATGTTGAGCAATTTACAGATGGTAAAGTTAAAGGTAAAACCGGTTCTTTAACTGCCTTGCCTATCATTGAAACGCAAGCGGGTGATGTATCAGCCTTCGTACCGACAAACGTTATCTCGATTACTGATGGTCAGATCTTCCTTGAAACCAGCATGTTTAACGCAGGTGTTCGTCCAGCGATGAACGCAGGTATTTCGGTTTCTCGTGTAGGTGGTTCGGCGCAGACTAAGATTATCAAGAAACTATCTGGTGGGATTCGTACAGCACTTGCTCAATATCGTGAATTGGCAGCTTTCTCTCAGTTTGCATCAGATCTTGATGATGCGACTAAAGCGCAGCTGGATCATGGTGAGCGTGTGACGGAGCTTATGAAACAGAAGCAGTATGCACCAATGAACCCGGCTGAGCTTGGTATCATTCTTTATGCTGCCAACGAAGGTTATCTGAATGATATCGAAGTCGATAAGATTTTAGATTTTGAATCTGCGCTTCTTTCATACATGCAATCTGAGCATTCAGATTTAATGAAAGATATTGCCACAACCGGTAAATGGGATGGTGATACAGAGAACACCTTCAAATCTGCGATTGAGCAATTTAAAGGCACACAAACCTGGTAAAGCGAAAGCTTTACCTGTTAGCGGGATTGAATTATGGCCGGTGCTAAAGAAATACGAAATAAAATTTCCAGTATTAAAAGCACGCAGAAAATTACCTCTGCAATGGAAATGGTTGCCGCCAGTAAAATGCGTAAGGCTCAGGATCGCATGGAGGTGGGTAAACCCTACTCTCAGCGTATCCGTTCTGTAATCGGCCATGTGGCAAATGCTGCATCTGAATACAAGCACCCTTTTATGGCGCAGCGTGATGTAAAGCGCATGGCAATCATTGTGGTCTCAACAGACCGTGGTCTTTGTGGCGGCTTAAATACCAATGCATTTAAGCAAGTCGTTAAGCTGATGCAAGAGGCGAAGAGAGATAATGTGGCAGTCGATTTATGCACAATCGGCAGTAAAGCTGCAGCTTTTTTTGGAAGCCTTGGAGCAAACATTATTGCATCTGTTAGAGACTTAGGTGAAGAGCCAAGTGTCGAAGACTTGATTGGTGCTATCAAAATAGTGATTGACCAATTTGAGTCAGAGCAGATCGATAAAGTCATGATCGTCAGCAATGACTACGTGAATACCATGACGCAAAAGCCTGTGGCTAATCAGTTATTGCCTTTGCTACCTGATGAAGAAAGTAAAAGACAATATGCCTGGGATTATATCTATGAGCCAGAAGCAAAAGACCTGTTAGATGGTTTATTGGTTCGCTTTTTAGAGTCTCAGGTGTATCAAGCTGTCATTGAGAATGCGGCTTGTGAACAGGCAGCAAGAATGCTGGCAATGAAAAACGCGACAGACAACGCTGGTGACATCATTGATGATTTACAAATGGTGTACAACAGAGCAAGACAAGCCAGTATTACCCAAGAATTATCTGAAATTGTGGGCGGTGCTGCGGCAGTTTAAGCGCCAGCGAAAGAATTTATAAATTTAATTAGAGGAACGTCAGATGAGTAGCGGACGTATCGTACAAATAATAGGTGCGGTTATCGATGTGGAATTTCCACGCGAAAACGTACCTCAGGTTTATGATGCCCTGAAAGTGGATAAAACAAACCTAACGCTGGAAGTTCAGCAGCAGCTAGGTGATGGTGTTGTGCGTGCTATCGCACTTGGCTCGTCTGAAGGTCTTTCTCGAGGCTTGGATGTTAAAAATACACAAAAGCCTATCCAAGTTCCTGTGGGTACTGAAACACTAGGCCGAATCATGGATGTATTGGGCGATCCTATTGATGAGTGTGGCCCCATTGGGGAGAAAGAGCGTCGCTCGATTCACCAGAAAGCACCTGCTTATGATGAGCTGTCAGCAGCTGAAGAAATTCTAGAAACCGGTATCAAGGTTATCGACTTGGTCTGCCCATTCGCTAAAGGTGGTAAAGTTGGTCTGTTTGGTGGAGCAGGTGTTGGTAAGACCGTTAACATGATGGAACTTATCAATAATATCGCCACTCAGCACTCAGGTTTATCTGTCTTTGCAGGTGTTGGAGAGCGTACTCGTGAAGGTAACGATTTCTATCATGAAATGCAGGAATCTAACGTTGTAAACGTTGAAAATTTCTCTGATTCGAAAGTTGCTATGGTTTATGGTCAGATGAACGAACCACCAGGTAACCGTTTACGTGTTGCTCTAACAGGTTTGACCATGGCTGAAAAATTCCGTGATGAAGGTAAAGACGTATTATTGTTCGTTGATAATATCTACCGTTATACCTTAGCGGGTACAGAAGTATCAGCACTTCTTGGTCGTATGCCTTCTGCCGTTGGTTATCAGCCAACATTAGCTGAAGAAATGGGTGTACTGCAAGAGCGTATTACTTCAACTAAAACAGGTTCTATCACTTCTATTCAGGCGGTTTATGTACCTGCGGATGACTTGACTGATCCATCACCTGCGACGACCTTTGCTCACTTAGATAGTACGGTTGTACTTTCAAGGGATATTGCCTCTAAAGGTATTTACCCTGCGATCGACCCACTAGATTCAAGCTCACGTCAGCTAGACCCTCAAGTTATCGGTAATGAGCATTATGATACAGCTCGTGGTGTACAGAATGTTCTTCAGCGCTACAGCGAATTGAAAGATATCATTGCTATTTTGGGTATGGATGAATTATCTGAAGAAGATAAGATGGTGGTCCAGCGCGCACGTAAGATTGAGCGTTTCTTGTCTCAGCCTTTCCATGTTGCGGAGATCTTCACAGGTTCACCAGGTAAATACGTATCCTTAAAAGATACCATCAAAGGTTTCCAAGGGATTCTTGCGGGCGACTATGATGATCTGCCAGAACAGGCGTTCTACATGGTTGGCACCATTGAAGAAGCTGTTGAAAAAGCCAAAAGCCTATAAGCTTGAGGATGTCTTATGTCGATGACATTTAAGTGTGACATTGTAAGCTTGGAGCAATCCATCTTCAGTGGCTTGGTGAAAACCGTCATAGCCACAGGTGAGATGGGTGATCTAGGTATTTACTATAATCACGCACCACTTTTGACGAAGTTGGTGCCGGGCCCTGTCCGTGTGATTATGGATAATGGCGAAGAAGAGATTTTCTATGTATCAGGCGGCTTTATTGAAGTGCAGCCTAATATGGTCAATATCTTAGCTGACACTGCGCTTCGAGCAGCTGATATTTCAGAAGCTGCTGCAGAAAAAGCGCAAGAAGATGCTAAGAAAGTCGTTACGAATAACAGCGGTGAATTTGATTATTCTCAGGCTGCGGTACAACTTGCAGAAGCTGCTGCTCAAATTCGTACGATTAATCAACTTCGTAAGAAAAAATAAAATTCAAGGCAGATTTCTCTGCCTTTTCTTTTTTCAGTTAACGATATTTTAAATATCCGCAATAAATCTTGGCCTATATTTTTATTATCTGGAATAAAAATAAATTGCCATGAAATCGCTATTTCTCCTCTGTGTTGTTGTCTTGTTGAATGCTTGTGTCAAGATGCCAGAAGCACCTGTTACGGAAACTGACTTGCTTTTATCAGTCAGTGTCAAAGGTTCAAATTTTCTAGATTTTCCGCTTAATATTTACAGTGCTGAGTTGATTGATGCAGAAGGAACTGAACAAAGGTTAGTCGGTTCTGTTGATCTTAACCTCGCTAATTTTGACGAAGGTTTTCATTTACTAGGCAGGAGCAGGACACTACCAGTTAGCCAATATAAAAAGCTGCGTCTTGAATTAAGCTTTTCAAGCGACTTTGATGTTGTGGTAGCAAGCGAGATTAACCCAGCTATTTATACAAAGAAGCTGCTGACCTCTAAAGGTAAAACACTTGGTCAATCACAAGAATCATTTTTTGTTGATATTCCACTTATTAGTCAAGGGAAAACACTCAGCCTTAATTCAAAATCAACACATTTAAATGTGATGTTTGATATGCAGCAATTTGTTAAGCAACGAGAATCAAAAGACGATATTTTATTGGAAATCTCACCTAGGATTGATATTCGAGAGAGTGCAGCTACAGGGGAAGTGAATGCTCGCGGCATAATAACGGCGGTAAATGGCGCTGAAGTAACGCTCTCTACGGGGGGTTTATTGGTGATTTAACCATTGATGCAAGCCAGATAAAAAGTATTAAGAAAAATAATCAAAGCTTAACTGATATAAGTAAAAATAACCTTTTAAACACACGTGCTACAGCCAAGCTCTATCTCAATAATAAGAATGAGCTCATTGCCAATCAATTTAACCTCTATAGCCAAGACTATAAGTTGTTTAAAGGAGTGGTCGTTGAAAAGAACGATCAGTCAATCAAATTCATAGGTCATGAGTTTTCATCTGCTAACTATCTCCAAACCAAAAATATATATCTGTCGATACCTACTAAATCTTTTCCTGGGGAAGGCAGTAATCTTGAGATTCGTAGCAGTATGACATTTGATATGTCTGAAATGCCGCTTCAAAAATCTTCTACCCTAAAAGGTCCCGAAAACTTTGTTATTGAAGCTGAAAAAGCAGGTGCAACCAAAGTCAATGTTATCGAAAATGAAAAGGATATTTTCTATTTTTATTATTCAGATAAATTAATCGAAGATTATAAAGATAAGGAAGGTGTGGTTCATGAAATCTCAGGTAACAAGGTTACTTATGTAGAAGCATTTACCTATAACGGTGTCTTTGTGTCTGATTGGGACCCTAGAGCAATCGATATTAGCGATATTAGCCAAAAGTTAGAAGAGGGCTTATACAGGGCTAAAGGCTTTACCCGCTTCGCATCAAAAGAAGACATTTGGTATTTTTCTGTGGAAGATTTGGCTAAAGTCAGTACGAATAAAGGAGGGAACTTTTTTTACCATGATGTCAGTGAGTTGAACTCGATGAATAATCTGGCACCGCAACTGCTGGCGTCTTTCTTTGATGCAGTAGATTTGCCTGAGGCGGTTGAAACCTTTGGTTGGCCAGAGGTTAGGATCGGTGTAGCCGGTACTAAATTATCACTCATCGATACGACTATTCCGCTTTTCGATACCAGTACAGATGCTTGGGATAAGCACTGTAAAACAATGGAGTTTGAATTAAACCCGATTGCTGAGATGTTAGAAGCCTCAGAGCCCAGAGTGATGCTGCAGTATATGTCAGGAGGAGATGATAACCCTAAAGATGACATTTTTCATTTCTTAGCGCTCAATGAACTCAATGAATGGTTTAATCA
The DNA here is from genome assembly GCA_965225765.1 of Pseudomonadales bacterium. Classification (GTDB taxonomy): domain Bacteria; phylum Pseudomonadota; class Gammaproteobacteria; order Pseudomonadales; family DT-91; genus CAKMZU01. Next base: position 2,579,999 of record CBDDBO010000002.1, on the reverse strand, counting down.
AACCAGTAATCGGGTTTATCTGGATAAGATTGATATTACAGGTGATCTTGTGTCTAAACCTGAAGAAGAGGCCTGTAAATTCAAGGTTGATTTTATGTTTTTGGTGCTGATTGATGATCAAGAGGCTCGAAAAATTATGGATGATCTAATCGCTCAAAGTAAATCCTCACGAAGTTTAAGTTCTAGTAGTGCAGCTATATTAGGGGCACTAGCCGGTGGAATAGGTGCGTTAGCTGTAGTAGGGGCTGTGAGTGGCATCATAGACTATTTAAAAAAGAAAAAATCTAGCACATCAACATTCACTGCAGATGATAGTAAACGAAATAATAGGGCCCCCATTGAAGTCCCGTCTGAAGACGGTGGAACTGATACTAAGCGTGTATCTGATTTAACAGAAAGTGACTATGAATCTTTAGATGAAGAAACCAAAAAATCCATTATTGGTGAGGTAGGCGAAGATGGTAAGACTCAGTATTCAAAAGTTGCTGTAGATGAGATTTATGCCAAGGTTGATAAATTAAAAACTCAAAGTGGTAAAGCTTTAGTTAAAGAAATAAAAGGGTCGTTAGACAGTACGAAAGATATAGCACTTACTAATATATCTGATGTTAACGCTATAGACCAAAGGCGAGCAAATACCCTTGTTGATGATGTGTTTTCTATGGATAAGCTAAAAGCAAATGGTACAGGGACATTGGATGATTTAGCGCTAGAAAAGCTGAAAAAGTCTAATACCAATGTAGATATCGATAGTTTTGACCAGTTTAAAACCAATAGCCTTAGAAAGCCAGGTTCAGTAGGCGGCGGTAATAAAAGAAGATAAATCTCTCTGTTACTTAGCCGTAACGTAGCGTTTTGAGCATCATCGATTTATGGTAGCATGGTTAAAATTATTATTTTGGCCGTGCTGTGAATATTTCTGTTATTCTTTTAGCCGCAGGCGCGGGTACGCGCATGCGCTCCCACCTTCCTAAAGTTTTGCAGCCTCTTGCGGGTAAGCCGTTAATTGGGCATATCCTTGAAACGCTTAATAAAATCCCCTCGATAGAACAATGCTGCGTGATTACAGGTCATGAAAGAGCACGTGTTGAAAGCGTTTGCGAAGCAAACAAGCATGATTTAACTATTCAGTCGGTGTATCAATCTGAGCAGTTGGGCACAGCACACGCAGTTAAGCAAGCGATACCTTATTTGCCTGATGAGGGTGTTTCTTTGGTGCTTTATGCGGATGTGCCATTATTAAAAGTCAGTACATTAGAAAAGCTTATTGCTCTTCTTAAAGACCATGATCTGGCTTTGTTGACCCAAGAATTAGACAACCCTTTTGGTTATGGCCGAATTTTACGTGATCAAACTGGCGTTAAAAGTATCGTGGAGGAGAAGGATGCAACGGATGATGAGCGCCTGATTACTGAAGTAAATACAGGTATTTTGGCGCTTCCTAATCGGTTATTGAAGCACTATTTACCCCTTATTGATAATAACAATCAGCAACAGGAATATTACTTAACTGATCTTGTTGGCTTGATGAGCCAAGATCAATGCTTTATTGACACGTTACAACCTGAAAGTGCCATGGAAGTTCAGGGGGTGAATGATAAAGCGCAACTAGCAACGCTCGAAAGAACTTTTCAATACTACCAAGCTGAAAAATTACTGCATCAGGGCGTTACTTTGGCAGACCCTCTAAGGTTTGATTTACGGGGTCAGCTGAAAGTAGGTAAAGATGTATTTATCGATATCAATTGTGTCTTTCAAGGTAAGGTGGTGTTAGGTAACCATGTGAGTATTGGGCCTAATTGCATTATTGGAGAGAGTGGTAAAACCGTTATTATTGAAGACTATGTTGAGATTAAAGCCAATAGTATCGTGGAGGCTGCCGAGATAGGCGAGAGCAGTATGATTGGGCCTTATGCGCGGATCAGGCCAGACTCTAAGTTTGCAGCGCATGTTAAAATTGGTAACTTTGTTGAGACTAAGAAGACAAGTCTTGGTGCTGGCAGTAAAGTGAATCACTTAAGCTATGTTGGCGATGCGGTGATAGGCGAGCAGGTAAATATCGGCGCGGGGACGATTACCTGTAATTATGATGGCGTTAATAAATTCAAAACCACCATAGAAAACGGTGCCTTTATTGGTTCCAATACCTCGTTAGTTGCGCCTGTTACCGTAGCAAAAAATGCTGTGGTGGGCGCAGGCTCCACTATTACCCGTGAAGTACAAGATAATCAGTTAGCTATTGCCCGCGGTAAGCAGCGCAATATCGATAATTGGCCGAAACCCGAGAAAAAATAATGTGTGGAATTGTTGCAGGCATTGCTGCTAGAAACGTAACGCAAATACTGATTGAAGGCTTAAAGCGACTTGAATATAGGGGGTATGATTCGGCCGGTTTGGCGGTTTTAGATGCAGGTGAGCTGCAAATAAGAAAAACCGTCGGTAAAGTTCAGGCACTTGAAGCGCTTGTACAAGAAGCGCCTGCTGAAGGTAACTTAGGGATTGCCCATACTAGGTGGGCGACGCATGGGAAGCCTTCAACAGTTAATGCACATCCTCATCATTCATCTAACCGATTTTCACTGGTTCATAACGGTATCATTGAAAATTATAAGTTATTAAAAGAGGAGTTGATTGATAAAGGCTATTCATTTCAAAGCGAAACCGATACCGAAGTGTTAGTCCATTTAGTCCATGAAGCGTCTAAAGCCCATTCAAGTTTATTTGAGGCTGTTCAGTCGATTATTCCGAGATTAGAGGGCGCCTACGGTATAGCTGTTATAGATAAAGCACAGGCTGATACATTGGTAGTGGCAAGAAGTGGTTCACCCTTGTTGTTAGGCTTAGGGCTTGGTGAAAACTTTGCTGCCTCTGATTTTATTGCCCTCAGGCAAGTCACAGACCGATTCATTTATCTAGAAGAAGGCGATATCGCTGAACTCACCACAGACAGCGTTCAGATAGTGAATGAAGGTAAGGCTGTAGCGAGGCCAATCAAAACCGTATCTGATCAGGTAGCTGACTATACAAAGGGTCATTATAAGCATTATATGCTGAAAGAAATTCATGAGCAGCCAGCTGTCATCAAACAAACCTTAAGTGCTTATTTGACTGATGGGCAGCTGTTTTCTAATACCTTTTCCAAAGAAACGACAGACTATTTTACAACCCTTAAACAGGTCTCCATCGTTGCCTGCGGTACAAGTTACCATGCAGCGCTTGTCGCCAAGTATTGGATTGAAGATTTTGTTGGTATTAGTTGCAGTGTCGAGATTGCCAGCGAATTTCGTTATAGACCCATCGTTGTGCCAGAGAACAGTTTGTTTTTAACGATTTCCCAATCGGGCGAAACCGCAGATACTTTAGCTGCCCTTAAGTATGCAAAGCAGCAAGGCTATGCTTGTTCGTTAGCTATCTGCAATATCGAACAAAGTTCACTTGTAAGAGAGTCTGATGTTTATTTATTGACGCATGCAGGGCGTGAAATTGGTGTTGCATCGACCAAGGCTTTTACCACGCAATTAACGCTGCTTTTAATGTTTAGTGGTTTTTTAGCACAGCTAAAAGGCAAGCAATCTGATCAAGATACCTGGCTCAGTCATTTATTGTCTTTGCCTGTTTACATGGATGAAATGCTCGAATTTGAAGGGCAGATTGAAACGGCTTTTCAAAGCCTACAAGACAAGCACCATAGTTTATTTTTAGGTCGCGGTGTGATGTACCCCATTGCGCTGGAAGGGGCATTAAAGCTTAAAGAGATTTCTTATATTCATGCAGAGGCCTATGCGGCAGGTGAATTAAAACACGGCCCTCTTGCGCTTGTAGACAGTGATATGCCCGTAGTGACTATCGCACCTTATGATGACCTGTTAGAAAAACTAAAATCCAATCTTGAAGAAGTACAAGCAAGAGGCGGCCATCTTTATGTATTTTCAGACAGTGATGCCTTTGAGAATAGCGCCCATACGACCTTTATCAAATTGGCTAAAGTACCTAACTTGATTGCACCTATTGTCTACACTGTGCCGCTTCAACTGTTGTCATATTATGTTGCTGTACTCAAAGGCACGGATGTAGATCAGCCAAGAAACCTTGCCAAATCCGTGACCGTTGAGTAGAAGCTGTCATAAGCTAATTGAATCTTTTTGTAAGCGCTTGCAGTCTATTTTTTAGCTGTATCACGCGTTTAGATTGATCATCTATGCGTTGGGTGTTTGGGTTAGCTGTAGTTGCTATATGACTAGCACAGTCGTGATTTTTGAGTGTTTTTTCGAGCAGGGTAAGCTCTTTATCAATGAGGTTAAGTGAGTCGTTAAGAGTATCTTCTTGCTTAGGAAGGACTGGTGGTTTTACACCAGCGCTTATTTTAAGTTGTTTCTTATTTTCGTTAATTGCAAAAAAGTATTGAGAGGCTAATGCGAGTAATATGACAGGGGAAGCCGTTAAAGGAAAAACTGCACCTAGGATATATAAATCGCTTTTTTTTGGGGGGGGACCGCAAGCAAAGGCGTTTGTATGAATAGGGTGAAGCAGTATAAGTATGATAAAAGTAAGTGGCTTCAAATTTTATTCTCTACAAAAACTTGTTGAAGTATATTGGCTTTTTTGTTTTCAGGGACAACTGCATCACTTTCTTGGTTTAGATTCAGTGAGTGTGGATGTTGTTTATTACCCATGCGCCTTAGTTGATTGGTTTGAGCTTTGAGCTTGCCGTAGTGAGCACCAGCTAATGCGCCAAAGCTAACCAGTGATATGCCCAAAAAAACAAAACTGGAGGTAACGAAGAGTTGCTTATTAGTTTCTTCTTGATCACAAATCACAGACTGAGAAATAATTGCTAAAGTGACAATAGCAATAGGTAGAATTTTACTAGTCATATTGACCTACAGAAAAATACATGTGACAGGCTGAGAGGGCTGCCAGTTTCATTACAATCTATTTATCACAGATCGATGGCGCAGTTATCATGCTAGGTTCTGTTGACATAATTAGTCAGCCCTGATAAACAGTAGAAAGCTTCATTTAAAGAGGCTTAGGGCTGGCTTGAAACGAACAATTTCGACCAGAAAGACTCTAAAAGCCTTAAATTACTGGTCGAAATGAGTTTTGGATGCTGACTCCAAGCCCGTCTTCGAACAATCAAAGCAGCTTTTTTGATCTATTCGATTCATTAGATCTCAATGACCCGCTCATAGCCTTATCGAACGCATTGCCTTGGCCAGATTTAGAAAAAGGTCTTGCCGTTTATTACAGCGAAGAAGGTCGCCCAGCCAAACCCATTCGATTGATGAGCGGCTTATTAATGCTCAAGCAGCTCTTCAATTTGAGTGACGAGAATGTGGTTTCTCAGTGGAAAATGAACCCATACTTTCAATTTTTCTGCGGTGAAACCAGTTTTCAATCTTGCCTGCCTTGCCATCCAACAGACCTTGTAAAATTCAGGCAAAGAATTGGCGAGAGCGGCGTTAAACAGATTTTTGCGATGTCAGTTAAGCTGCATGGAGAGGCAGCTGAAGATGATACGGTTTTTGTTGATACGACGGTACAGGAAAAAGCTATCACCTATCCGACCGATACAAAGCTCGCCATCAAAATCATTAATCGAGTGAATAAGCTAGCAAAAGGCTTTGGTGTCAAACAGCGGCGAACTTTTGTCAAAGAGGTAAAACAGCTTCGTATTGACTCGCGCTTCTTTGGACATGTAAAGAAACGCAAGAAGGCTAAAAAAGCCTTGAAGCGTCTGCGTACTATTGCTGACATTCTGATGAGAGAGCTTGAGCGAAAACTCCCAGAGGGTGCGGTTGCACAGCTAGCAAACGATTTTGCCATGTATCGCAAGGTACTTGCTCAACAGTCTAAGGACAAGAACAAAATTTACAGCCTTCATGAGCTTCAAGTCTACTGTGTTGCTAAAGGTAAGGCGCATAAAAAATACGAATACGGGAGCAAGGCTTCTATCGTATCGACACGCGATCATGTCATTGTTGGCGTCGCTGCACATGATACGTTCACGCATGATTCTGAAACATTACAAACTGCGTTAGATGAAGCAGAATCTGTAAGAGAGACATCCATCAAAACTGCTGTTGTTGATAAAGGCTATCAAGGTTCCAAATCTAAAGTGAAGCAGGAAGTTATTTTACCAGGCAAGCCTCTTAAGCGAGATAATGATAAACAACGAGCACGTAAACGAACGCTTTGTAAAAAACGCTCATCCATTGAGCCCGTTATCGATCATTTGAAGCAAGACTTCAGATTGTGCAGGAACTTCCTTAAGGGCTTTATCGGCGATCAGCTTAACTTGTTGATGGCTGCTTGTGCCTGGAACTTAAAAAAGTGGATCAACGCTTTTTTTGTGCTTGTTTTTATCTGGTTACCTGATCAAAAAGCAGCCAGCAGATTGGCTGGCTTTAAGTTTATGCTTTCGATAATACTTGGCCTTAAAAAATATAAGGCCTTTGTCAGGGCTGACTAATTATTTTCATGCTGTTACTGACTAAATGTTCATCAAGCAAGGCAAATCCTGTGTAGTTTAGTGAACTAAATAAGCAGGATTTAACACAGTTTGATGGACATTTAGACGTAACCCTTCGGGCTGTGCCCGTTTTCCCATCTAGCTGTGTCGAATTTCATTCATATAGATTGCTGTTATTCATTCAACTCTCCTTGCTAGGCTGAAAAAACGGGCGACAGCAGCATAAACAAAATTATGTCAACAGAACCTAGTACCTCAATGCACAGCGATTGTCCCGTTCAGCAGCTACAGGTTTTTCTGTGGCAAGGCGCAAGTATGCAGTAATACATGCGTCTTTCAAATACTTGCAACAAAGTCACGGGAAAACCTGTAGCTGCCCTTTGGGTGGCATTTAAAATGCCCATAGCTGTGTTGCTTGATCTCACTATAGAATAACTATTATTTTCGATCAGCTGCCTTGCTATGAGCATTTTACTCTGCCACTGAACCCGACAATCGCTGTGCATTGGGGTACTAGTTGAAGCTGCAAGGATTTAGATGATTGATTAGCGGAGACAAAAAGCTGAAGGTTTATCACTCATTATTTTGCTGTAGAGGGGAGGCTAGGTAATTGCGCTTATCCACATTGCCGTAAACGTCTTTCCATAGTTGATTAAATAAGGTCTGAATTTTTTCATAGTGAGGGCTTTTCTTGTTGAGAGCAATGCCGCATAGAAAGGCTGTTGCGTAATAGTCATAATCTTGCTGAAAGCTTGGATGATCGAGAATTTGCGCATTGATTCGGGTATAAACATCGTCAGGCATTGCAATCACATCCGGTTTTTCTGCAAAGAATTTTTCTGCATCAAATCCACTATGCGCAACATTAGGATTATGTAAACCTATGGGGTCAACAATCTTAATGTTGGGTGCCCTAGAGCCTATATAGCCATATTCCGACATAGCGATGACACTGCCTTTTGGTAATCTTGCACCGAATTCACCCACCTTAAGCATGAGCTTCCAAGCGTTGATGGCAGGTAATGCCACTTTGTCTTTCGCGGGATAGTGAAAGTGTGTCTTAGGTGAAATGCGCCCTGCCTCTTGGGCGGCTTTCATGTGTTCAGTGTGCAAAGGTGCAATGGTTTCATTGGCAGTAAACAGCAGCAGATAACCTATGACGAGTAATCCAAACCTTCTTAACCGGTAAACATTGTCTTTTGGTTTTTCTACTCTAAGTCTACAAATAAGGCCAAAAACGATCACATAAGCCAGAAAAGGGAAGTGGAAGCGTCCCATATGCCCCATAATCTGTACCATATTGACGTGATAAGCAAAGGTGATAAACATAGGAGCAAAGAAGGTAATGGCCAGCTTGACTGTCATCCAATCTTTTTTAAAGCGACCAAAGACTAGGAAGGGTAGGCTGCAAGCAACAAAGCTAAGTAAATACCCGATAGGATTCCATTTATGGTAGCCCGTATAACCTTCATAAAAGCCATTTCGTTTAGCAAAAGAAGATAAAGGCAGAGGATCGCCTAATAGCCAGTATTTTAAAAGCGCATCAAGCCCTACAAGAACGGTAAGACCTGTCCCAAAGAGTAGAATTTTTTTGATGGGTCGCTCTGCAAAAAAATAAAGCGCTAATATAGGAAATAAGCCAGCATAAACCAAATTATCAGGGCGAGCTGCAAAGGTTATAAACGCAGTTAGGATGACTAAAAGTAAGTGAATAAACCCCATTGTTTGTTCTGACTGAATACACTTCAACACAGCAAAGATAAGTAAGCAGTGGGTTAACAGTGATAGGGTTGTATCCATGCCAAAAAAGCCATGAATGAGTAAGGGGGTTAAGCACACTAAAGACCAAAAGTAGATATTGAGGGATTGGACGAAAGCGCCTTGCTTAAATAGGTGACTACGAATGTGGCTCAGGCAAACAATGGCTGCTAGCGCAAAGAACGACGCTGTTGCAATCAGCGTGACTGAAGAAGAGAGTTCAAATGCAGAAAAAATCGCACGAGAGGCTGCGACAGCCAATGCATACAATAGGCTCGTTGTACCATAAACAGGTTCTTCCCCTTGATTCCAAACAAGTCCATGGCCAGCTAATAGATTATCTGCATAGCGAATGAACATATAGGCATCATCAAAGAGCGTCGATCCAAAATAGGCTAAGAGTGTAGAAAGTAGAAAAACCGCTAAGCCTAACCCTAACACGATCAAGCCATAGTAGCGTTTTTGTGACTGTGCAGTGATGGGTGCAGAATCATCGAGAGCAATGATGTTCATGGCATGCTTATTTTATTATTATGTGAAGGTCAGCGGCTTGAGTCTCTCAAACCACTTTATTAAAAGCAATCAATTGGTTAGTGAATCAGTCTTATCTGCTTAACTAAACTGAGTTTTTGCTAATCTGAGCACTAAAGACACGTTAGAGGCCAAGGTGCTTTTTATGTTCATACGCATCAAATAGATCACAAGCTTCTTGCTGGACTTTTTCATCAGGTAAGCTGCCTAAGACTTCTAATCCAATCACGTTGTCTGCAATATCATGATGGTGCTTACTTAAGTATTTCATCAGGTGTAATCCTGCAGAAGATTTGCCTTTTCCGTGGCTTAAAATCAGTGAATTTTTTGCATCCTTTAAGGCATCAGCAACAGCTTCATAATAGGTTTGATCTTCCGGTACACGTTGACCACTGAAATGTGAGGCTTTTTGGTGAAGATGGAGTCTATTAATCTCATATTCATCTTTTCGAACAATCACCGATTGTTTAACAGGATCATCAGTTAAATTAAAGACTTTCGTTTCGTTGTGATCAATTAATACAGCAACGCGTGAGTCTTGGATGTTGCTCATAGTGACCTCTTAATGATAAGAAAAATCTAACAGGTTTATTAGTTAGTGGTTAATTTTTACAAAGAGTTTAGTATGGTAGCTATTTATTTTAGTGGCTGGCTCAAAGGGGTTGAAAAAGATTCATGGTGAGGGTGTTAGTAGATGCTATAGAAACTGTTTTATATAGCCATTCACTCACTGTTAGATACAGTGATATAAATACCGGAAAGCATTTAGGTAATGATAAATTGATATCGTTACTTCAGGAAGCCAGATTAGCTTTTTTCCGTTCGCTCAATTATAACGAAATGAGGCGCCCTGAGGTGGGTTTTGTGGTGGCTGATCTAGCTATCAGTTTCAAGACAGAGGTATTTTATGATGAAGCCTTATCTATCGATATAGGCTTAGGTGATATTGCTCAAAAATCCATGGATGTGCTCTATAAAGTGAGTAAAGCAGGTTCTGGAGAAGTTGTTGCGAGCGCTAAAACAGGGTTAGTATTCATCAATAAACAGGTGAAGGAGGTCGTGAACATACCTGAAGAATTAATGCGTGAAATAGACAAAGCTGTGGTGACACACCGTTAATAAAATCAGTATTAAAACGCGTTGCCGTCAATTTGTGACTGAGCATATACAGGATCATAATTTATATAGCACGCTTAGCATTTATAAGTTTCTTTAGATAAAAATCCAGACTGATATAGCGGCCTCCCCCTAAAATTAACAGAGCAAAGCATAAAATAAAGTAGGTGGCGGCAAATTCAACCCCGTTATTAAGAATGACGATGTTGCCATGCTCAGTTAGCCAATCGTAATTGCCGTGTTCTTTAACAATACTTTTTATTTTAGTGAGCCTTTCTTGTGCAGCTTGGGTTCGCTCAGTGGTAAAGAAACCTGTGCTGCCTGCAATAGCAAGCCAGCCATGTTTGAGATGTACAGTGGCAGCAGCGACCATCATGGTAACCATCAAGGGTATGCTAGCCAGTCTCGTTACGAATCCTAGCGCTAAACAGATAGCGCCTCCTAGTTCTGCTGCGATCGCTAATGTCACCCAGAAAGCTGGAAATGGCATGCCTAATCCCCAGTCAGCATTCCCAAACCAGGTAACCGTTGAATCAAAATGTTGCGCTTTTTGGATGCCTGCCATAGCAAAGACAGGAACGAGATAAAGTCTAATGAGTAGTGGGGCTAACCAATCAATTTGCTGAACTTGTTTAATGAATGTTGTGTAGGTGCGTTTCATGAGGCAGGTTCGCCATATTGAATGATTGTAAGGCCAGCCAACTCATTGAAAAAGGCTTCGGCGTGTTGTGTGAGTGCTTCAAGCGATAGAGAAGACAGCAGGGTTTGATGCGTCTTAAAGAATTCATGGCAAAGGTTATCCAGCGTAATGTTAGGCATATCTGATAACGCGCTGATTAATAAATAGCTTATAGGGGTACAAGTTAAAAAGCGTACGGTTAAGTCGGTATCACGAAAAATGATAAGAAAGGTCGGTGCTTTCTCAGGTGTTGCATTACCTGTGTGAATTAATTGAACAGGGTATTCATAAGATTTGAGTTGAACGAAAGGGCTTAACTGTATAGCTGTAGATAACGCTATCGTTTCAAGCGGATTAATGGGGTCACCTACCTGAGTAAAGAGTTGGGATTCAATATATTCGTAATCGGCTAGCTGGTTTAAAAAGGGGTATTTTTCATCAGTGGGTGCACTGCTTAAGAAATCAATAAATTCTTGTCCTATCTCTGTAAAGAGGGGGGTGGTTGACTGGTGGTCTTTAACAAATCGTCTAACCAGTTGTAGCCACTCATCATGATTAAACAAAGAATGAATCACAGGGAAATTGCCAGCTAGTAACTGAGCGATATTGTTAAATACTAGGCTATGGTATATTTTATCGCCTCTTTGGGCTGCTTCAGCTTGCCTTCCACCTCTAAGCCAGTCAGTGAAAGCCTGTTGCTGGGTATCTATTGTCATTGTGTATGCCTTTGCAATTCGCGGATGATACCGAGTTCTTTTTCAATTTCAGGGAGTGTTGGGATATTAAAGTCTCGTTCAAGTAAAGTGGGCAGTTCGCCAAAGGTTTCATAGGCAAGGGATAGGAGTGACCAAACGGGGTTTGATACAGCTGCACCATGGGTATCGACAATAAAACCATCGTCTTCAACGAAGTGGCCCGCCACATGAAAATAACGAACAGGAAGGGATGCCAACGATTCAATAAAGGCTTTAGCATCATACTGGTGATTGGTGCTATTGACATAAACGTTGTTAATATCTAACAACAGCTCACAGCCAGATTCTTCAACTAGAGAGCGAATAAAGATATCTTCAGGTAATGTCTGTTCAGGAATGCTGTAATAGCTTGAATTTTCAAACGCGACGGGCCTTTCAAGGATGTCCTGAACAACCTTAATTCGCTCACTGATATGCTTAATGGCCTCTTCAGTGAAAGGCAAAGGAAGCAGCTCATAAAGCTGACCATTTTTTGCACAATAGCTTAAATGTTCGCTATAAATACTCATCTTTAATCGATCAAAAAAAGGTTTTAAGTTGCGAATAAAATCAAGATCAAGAGGATCTGTGCCGCCAATGGATAAGGATAATCCGTGACAGATGATCGGCTTTATTTGAGCGATATCTTCAAGGGCCTTTCCCCATCTTCCGCCGACATTCAGCCAGTTTTCAGGCGCTATTTCAAAAAAATCAGCGCTAGTTTCACTCTCAAGTATCTGATCTAACAGTTGCCTTCTAAGGCCAAGGCCTACCCCTTGAATTATGTCAGTCATGATAAACCTATCTATAATATGCCGGGCCGGACACGAGTACTCTGATTCATTGCATTTGTATGCTTCAGTGGCAGAGTAAAATGTTCATAGCAAGGCAGCTGATCGAAAATAATAGTTATTCTATAGTGAGATCAAGCAACACAGCTATGGGCATTGTAAATGCCACCCAAAGGGCAGTCGCGGGTTTCCGTGACTGTGTTGCAAGTATTTGAAAGACGCGAGTATTTCTGCATACTTACGCTTTACCACAAAAAAACCTGTGACTGCTGAACCGGATAAATTTAGTGAATCAGAGTACTAGGCTCATGGCCCTTAGCTGCCGCATTTGCCTTCGCCACATTTTCCTTCCATTGATTTTTTCTTTAACGTTTTGTCTTCACTGTCACCGCCGCATTTGCCTTCACCGCATTTGCCTTCACCGCATTTACCTTCACCGTCTTTGTCGACAGGTGTAGCGTAGCCTGAGATTTCGTTGAGCGAGAATGGGTTTAAGGTATTCGCAGTGTCTGCTTGAGTCAATGAAGAGGCAAGTAAGGCACTAGAAAAGGCAAGAGCCGTTTTATTTTTCATGGGTAATCCTGGTAGTGGTATGGTTATTATGTCCAAATCAAGCTGAGATTCACTCAGCCTCAATAAAGCTAAATGAATAGCTTTCCTACCAGACGATTATCCGAAGGGATTGTTACAAAAGAAAAAGGCGTTTGTTAAGAATTAGGGGTAGGTCTCATCAAATCCGTGCCCTTGGCACGGATTGGTAAAAGAAAGCGTTAGGACACCCTCCTAGATCAAGGCCGTTTCTTCACCTTCTTTTCTGGCGACATAGACAGCGCAAACGGCATCCCCAAAGACATTTACGGCAGTTCTAAGCATGTCTAGGATGCGGTCTGTAACTAACAGTAAGCCTATACCTTCGAGTGGTAAGCCGATGACAGACAAAACGACCGAAATGGCAACAAGACTTGCAGCGGGTACACCTGCGACACCAATAGATGTGAGAAGTGCTGTCACCACAATGGTAAATTGCTGCAAGAAGGTTAAATCCAACCCGTAAGCTTGAGCAATAAAGATAGCGGCTACGCATTCATAAAGCGCTGTGCCATTCATGTTGACAGTCGCGCCTAAAGGCAACACAAAGGAAGTGATTTTGTTGGATACCCCTGCATCTTTCTCAACTGCCTCAATGGTTAAGGGTAAGGTGGCCGAAGACGAGGCCGTTGAGAAGGCCATGAGCATGACAGGATTCATGACTTTATAGTGTTTGAGTGGGTCTATCTTGGCCATAAATTTTAATACTAATGCCATAGAGACAAAGGTATGAATGAAAAGTGCCAGGACCACGACACAGAAAAAGACCAATAACGGCCCGAATATATTCAGGCCTGTCGACATGATGGTTTTGGCGACTAAAGCAAAGACACCAATGGGCGCAAATTTCATGATGAACATGGTCATCTCCAACATGACGGAAAAGACGCCCTGCCAGAAAGACACTTGCGTATCATGTGTTTTTTCATCAATTCGGGTAATAAAGAAACCAAACAGCATGGCAAAAACAATCAACCCTAACATTTGTCCATCAGCGGCTGCTTGAATAATGTTAGGGGGCACCATGCGAAGAAAAATATCAAAAAGATCTGTCATAGACTGGCCGCTCATAGCGACGGCATTCAGTTTATCAGCTAGGGCTTTTTGATTATCCATAGCAAAGTGAAGCTCTTGGCCTGCGGGTTTACCATCAATAAGCCCAGGCTGAAAGAGGTTGACAAGAATAAGACCAATCAAAATGGCAATGAAGCTTGTAAATAAATAGAACCCAATGGTTCTAAATCCCATACGACCTAGGCTTTCACCGCGGCCAATATTACAGACACCGCAAATAATAGAGGAGGTAACCAAAGGGATTACCAGCATCTTTAATGCGTTGAGGAAAAGATTGCCTAAAAAAGTAAAAATATCATGGCAATTTGCAGCAAAAGCCGAACTATTCCCGTTTAACAGGAGGCCAACGACTATTGCAAGTCCAATGGCAATAATGATTTGCCAATGAAGAGGAAGTTTCAGCATAAGTTTACCTTATTGAATAAATCCCTCCCAACATACGATACCTGCGTCATAATTTCCAGTTGGCCAGAGCACCTTATAGTATTATCTCATCAATATCTTCTTCACGCTTTTTATCTAAAGGTAGCGCCACAGGCTTAGTCATCGACCAATTGACTTTATTGAGATCAATAACGCGCATGCGGCGATTGAATTCAGTCCAGTAGTAATATTTGTTGCGTTTCAAGTCGGCAATGACACTCCACTGAGTGTAATTAAGATGAAAGTTTTGCTGTGGGCCTTCGCGCACCAAGCCCTTGGGAATATCGAAGTTATTTAAAATACGCGATGCCTGAGAAATAGCAATATCAGGCGTTGTGAGCTTGGTTGAGGTGTGCGTGTAAGCAACAGCGCGAATAAATCTTGAAGGAGGCGTGATATCACCAGGCAGGCCAAACATACCGCTGCCCGCACCAAAAGGCGATATATCAATACCATTAAGTGTCTTAGGTTCTGAAATGCCTTGTGGACTTAGTGTGGGGTAGTTTCTTAGGTTTAATAAATGCCAGTCGTAAGCAGGTGCGTTAGTCATGACTCCTATGTCATTATCAAAGATATGTAACTTTTTCTCGAGATACTCAATGACAATGGATTTGCCGCTTTTATCCGTGACGACAAGATGAAGTGGCGTAGGTGCACCAAAGGCGTCATCAAGCGCTTTATTATAGACGACGCGAAGGGTCGGCAGGGTTTTTTTGATGGAGGCTGTGTCTGCAAAATTGCCCAGAATGTAGGCGGCTAAATCCACATTGGCGATACTGTTAGGTGCCAATTTTATATCGAATGCCTGATAGTCGGCAAAGCCTGGAAAATAAAGTACCCCGACAGATAACCCTAATTCATTCATACCATCTGTGACATAGGGTTGATTGACAGCATTAATGGCGACAAAACCGTATTTATTCGCCCATTTCATGCCGCTTGTTTGAGCGCTGATTTTCGATGTGTATTTTTGTTGTCTGGGCACCACAACGAGTTCAGATTTTAAATCAAAGGCACCCCATTCCATGGTGCGTCCGTAGATGGTGTAGTCGTTAATGGTACGCAGCAAAAAACTCGTGCAGCTAAAGCTATTAGTAGAAAGTGTTAACCAGGCGATAAGAACAGCGATACTCGTTTTCATATCTATTTACACCTTATAAACGACAAGAGTATTTTAATTATCCTTGTAGCTAAAACAAGTGCTAAAAAAGATGCAGTGTAGCAGTAAGTTTGCTATAACTGTATTTTTATACAGATAAATTGTATGTGATGAAACTTTATATCGCAGAAAAGCCAAGCCTTGGACGCGCTATTGCGAATGAGCTACCAAAGCCTCACAAGCGCTTTGAAGGGTACATTGAAGTCGGTGGCGGCGATAAAGTCACTTGGTGTATAGGCCATGTCCTTGAGCAGGCAGAGCCTGAAGACTATGATCCCGCCTTTAAAAAGTGGCGTCTTGATCATTTGCCAATTATTCCTGAGCAGTTTCAATTAAAGGTAAAACGCTCTACGGCTAAGCAATATAAGGTATTAAAGGGGCTCATGTTAAAGGCTGAGACACTTATTCATGCAGGCGATCCAGATCGTGAAGGGCAGTTGCTTGTCGATGAAGTGATTCATTATGTGTTTAATAAAAAGACAATGAAGCCACCTGTGAAGCGTTTGTTGATTAATGATATGAATAGCAACGCTATTAAAGCATCGCTACAGTCATTACGAGATAATCGAGAATTTAGTGCATTGTCTGCATCGGCGCTGGCACGTTCAAGAGCTGACTGGATATATGGCATCAATATGACGCGCTTATCGACGCTTAAGGGACGGCAACAAGGTGCTAAAGGGGTGTTGTCAGTAGGTCGCGTGCAAACCCCTTTGTTGGGGCTTGTGGTTAATCGAGATGAGGCGATAGAGCAGTTTAACCCTAAACCTTATTTTGATGTGGAAGCGAGCGTTGAAACGCAGCAAGGGGATGCGTTTAAGGCCAGCTGGGTGCCGAGTGAAGCCTGTATAGATTATCAAGATGAAGAAGGGCGAGTGTTGTCAAAAAAACTCGCTGAACACGTCTGTCAGCGTATTGCTGGAAAACCTGCCACTGTTGCCGAGTTTACGCAAAAAACACAGCGCCGCGCGCCGCCTTTACCTTACAATTTATCTAGCTTGCAAATTGATGCTGCACGTATTTTTGGTATGAGCGCTAAGCAGGTGTTAGATACTTGTCAGTTTTTATATGAAAAACAACAGCTTATATCTTATCCGCGATCAGATTGTCGTTATTTACCTGAAGGTCATCATCAACAGGCAGCTGTTGTCTCTGCATCTATTGCGAACAATGTTTCAGCGCTTAAGTTAGCCGCCAGTGATGCAGCCCTTAACAAACGCTCAAAAGCCTTCAATGATAAAAAAGTCGATGCGCATCATGCGATTATCCCTACTCAAAAAGCACAGCCCAATGGACTGTCAGGAGATGCTCAAAAGCTCTACCAACTGATTGCAAGGCAATATTTGATGCAGTTTTATTCGCCACAAGTGCTTGAAGAACAAAAGTTATCGCTAACTATAGAAGGTGGGCTTTTCAAAGCTTCAGGGTTATACACCACAGAGCAAGGTTGGCATAAGCTGCTTGTGGAGCCAGCTTATGGTGGAAAAGCACCGTCTCGATCAGAATCTCGCTTACCTGTCTTAAATAAAGGCGACAATCTTCAATGCCTTGAAGGCGTTTTATTAGAAAAAGAAACGCAGCCACCTGCAAGATTTACCGAAGCCACGCTTTTATCGGCTATGACCAATGTGGCACGCTTTGTTAAAGACAAGGCGATCAAAAAAGTCTTAAGAGAAACCGATGGCCTAGGGACAGAGGCAACACGCGCGGCGATTATAGAGTTACTCTTCAAGCGTCAATTTTTAGTACGTAAAGGCAAGCAAATCCATTCAACACCTTTAGGTAGGCAGCTGATCAAGAGCTTGCCTGCACTATCAACGGAGCCTGATTTAACTGCACGCTGGGAGTCTGAGCTTGCTAGCATCGCGCAAAAAGAGCAGACCTATCCTGATTTTTTTAAGCCACTGACCACGTCTGTTACTCAATTGATTGCTGATCTTCGTTAAGGTACGCGCTATTGATTTCTTAATAACCCAATGTATTTGGCAGCCAAGTGGTAAGCGCCGGAAACAGTACAATGAGTAGCAAAAGCACTAACTGTAAACCAATAAAAGGGATGACGCCTTTATAAATGGCAGCGGTCGAGATAGCTTTATCGGCTACACCCCGTAAATAAAAAAGAGCAAAGCCAAAGGGAGGCGTTAGAAAAGAAGTTTGCAGATTGATAGCGATCAATATGCCAAGCCATAAAGGGTCAATGCCCATCATAATCAATGAAGGTGCAACGATTGGCACAACTACAAAGGTGATTTCTATAAAGTCGAGAATAAAACCCAAGAGAAAAATAATGACCATAACCAAGAACAACGCACTGTATCTGCCGCCAGGTAAGTGACTGAAAAAGTTTTGTACGACTTCATCGCCACCAAACCCTCTGAAAACAAGAGAGAAGCAAGCCGCACCGATTAAGATCATGAAGACCATGGCACTGGTTTCTGTGGCGGATAGTAACGATCGCTGAAGTTCTTTGAATCGCATACCGCTAGCTAAGGCGAGTACAAGACCACCAAAGGCGCCAATTCCTGCTGCTTCTGTGGGTGTCGCAACCCCTGAAATAATCGCCCCTAACACAAAGATAATGAGCGCAATAGGAGGAATAAACCCTGACAGCAAGGCTTTTATATTCAGCTCACCAAGATCCACCTTGTTAGCTTTTTTAGGCGCACGTAGGAAAAGATAAAGGCAGTACATGATAACCAGCAACAGCCCTGGAATGATGGCTGCGACAAAGAGTTCTCCGACAGACAAGGTATCGGGTGAAAAAATACCCATTTGCAGCTGTGCTTGACTGTAACTACTGGAGAGAATATCGGCTAAGAGTACTAGGGCAATGGAAGGAGGAATGATTTGCCCGAGTGTCCCTGTGGCACAAATTGTGCCCGTAGCCAGTGTGTCAGGATAGTGGTTTTTTAAAAGGGTGGGTAATGAAATCAACCCCATGGTCACAACGGTTGCCCCAACAATACCTGTGCTTGCAGCGAGCAAAGCACCAACGATGACAACAGCAATACCCAATCCGCCAGGGACGCGTTTAAAGACGATGGCCATCTGATTCAGCATTTTCTCAGCAAGTTTGGACTGCTCGAGTAGTACACCCATCACGACAAATAGGGGGATGGCAGTTAAAAGCTGGTTGTTCATGATACCAAACAGGCGTTCAGGCAGGGCTAATATAAAGCCTGCATCAAATTGACCGAAGGCTATACCAACACTCGCGAAAGCCAAGGCAGTGCCTGCCAAGGTAAAAGCCACGGGGAAGCCCAGCATTAATAACAGGCAAACGGTAAGAAATAACAATAAAGCAATCATGTGAAAACTAGCGTATAAAAATCAATCGTTTGGCTGAGGTGAAAAAGAGTAAGAGCCCCTGTACCAATAAAAAACTAAAGCATAGAGGAATAAGCCCTTTATAGAGGTATAAATAAGGTAAGCCACCAGGCTCAGGTGAGCTTTCATTCAAGTTTGCTGATGCCTGAAAGAATTCAAAGCCAGTAAAAGAGACAAAGAAGCAAAAAGGTAACAGGAGAGTCAGGCAACCTAGTGCATTAATCCAATCCTGAGTGTGTGTTTGAAAACGTTGATAAAAAATATCGACCCGAACATGCTTATTTTGGCTCAAGGTGTAGCTTAGGCCTAATAAAAAATTAGCACCGTAGCAGTGTGTAATCAGCTCCTGTAGGGCAATAGAGCCTGTGCCTACTATATAGCGCTGTACAACAAGTATGACGGTTAGTAGTAACATGACAAGCAACAACCAAGCTGCCAGCTGTCCGAGTAGTAGGCTAATGCGCTGGCAGGTTTGTTCCATTTGGGTCTCTCAGTTACCGCTGTTTATTCATTATCCTATATAGAGTACTGGTTTTGGGTAACCAGTGGCAATACCTTAAAGGGTTGCTTTAGCGCTGAACTAATAAGTTAAACACCTTTCTACTTACCTTTATGAAGCCTTGTTGGTGGTACTATGAGACGATTGAAGGTTTGTGTGTGTGTGTTGTTCATTCAGGTTGGTTCAACGTTTGCAGTAGAACCTAGCTTGAGTGTCTTTGAGTGGTTTAAAACGTGGTTTCCCTCTTGGTTTTCGGCTGCGCCTTCTCAGGAGGCAGTACCTGCCAGAAAGTTTCCTTTAGAAAACTATTATGAATCTCGATTTTTTGAAAAATCAGGCATTGATACAGCAGGGCGTGACGCTTTTTATCAACTAGCCAATCGTGCTGGGCGTATAGACTTGGAGAATAAAGTACAACTCGTTATCAAGCAAAAGATGATTAAGGATAAACAGGTTGAATTCGCCACCTATCAACCCAGTGATATGTTTTTTGATGAGCAGCCAGCCATTATCTACTTTGGGGGCACTCGAGAGGATGCTGCAGATATTGAATCGAATTTAAGCGCCTTATCGAAAACGCTTAAACAAACCATCATACAACCTAACTACCCAGGTTACGGTAAGAGTGAAGGAAAAGCTGGTTTTGACAATAACATCAGGGCAATGAAAGATTTTGTCAGCGATTATTTAATGAATCATCCTGAAAAGCGCGTGAGCATTATTGGTTACTCTTACGGTACATCCATTGCAGTCGAAATAGCAAAAGCTTTCCCTCAAATTGATCACTTAGCCTTGGTCAGCGGCTTTTCATCTGTCAAACAGGTAGGGTGGGATTATGCAAAATGGTATGAGAAGCCGTTGATTCCTTTGGCTATACACAAAAACAAAGCGAATACAGCCAATAATTTGAAACTGATGCCGGCTAGGGCAAGTGGCGATAAGCTGACTATTTTAAGTTTTCATGGAGAGGCAGATAAAACTGTACCTTATAAGCACCAGCAGGCACTTAACCAAGCAGCTGAAGCAAATCCATTTGTACGGTTTTTGAAAACAGGTTCTTACCGTGCAGGGCATCTCAACGCTAAAGAAAAAGCGTTAGGTTTACTGTTGGCTTTCAATAAATCCTATCGTTAGGAAGATGATCCAGTGATTCTTGTTTTATATATTTTTGAACTAATGCTTAATAATTATTCTCTAACAGTTTAAGTGAATCTTAATCGATTGAGTCGGAGGGTATTATTATGTGCCGTAAACAGACACTTATTGTGATGCTGCTGTCGGTTTTTGCATGTCAAGCATTCTCGCAGGACTTGCTACCAAGTACGATGCGGGAAAAGGTTTATATGTTTATTTCAGATGAAATTGACGAAGATACTGAAGGGGATATTTCAAAGTATAAAAAGTCAATGGCGTATCTAGCGACCTATTCAGATGATAGTAAGTTTAATATGATTAAAATTGGCAGTGATGACGTTAAATCAGGAAGTTATAAATACAAAATGATGTCAGGTCAGCGTGGCATGCCTTATGGTGTGATTTCTCATGAACATCCAGATGACCAAGCGCATAGCATGTTTCATGTGCTAATGATTCCGCATGATAGAGAAACCGGCGTTTATTTTGTCATGGGGTATAAGATGAAAAAACATTGTGAAAGCTCTGAAGCTAAAGTAAAACCTAAATTCTTTAATCATTCTGGCGCTTATAAGCGATTATTCTAATCCCTTCAAATTCTACGAAGGCGCTTTTCAGCGCCTTTTTTGTTTCTAAAGCATCATCCTTTATACTATCCAATTTTCGAACGACCCTACTATTTTATGAGCGAAACGCTGGTGCACTTACTGGCAGGTCAAAAGCCTGACGGAGAGCTTATCTACGAAGATGTAAAAGCAATAAACAAAGGCGATGGCTGCTATGAGTTACTAGCCTCTCCTGTATTTTGTCGAGGGGCAGCAAAAGGTGATTTGATCAGAACCTTGGTCGCTGGTAGGTTTGAGGTTGAGCAACATGGCGGTAATCTTTGTGTACGTGTGTTTGCGAAAGATGGACTCGATATCTTAGCGACGCGTCTAATGCAAGCAGGTAAGACAATTGATGCAGAAATAGATGTGCAAACCGACCGTTTTCTGGTGGTGAATGTGCCAGTTAAGTCGGGTTTTGATGCGATTGAAAAGGTGTTTAATCAGCTTATCGATGGGCGGGAAGATGCGCTTTGGCTCTATGCAAATGTGTATGACCCTATGGATGGCGAAACGCCGCTAAACTGGTGGCATGACTACTTAGCTAAATAATGTAAGGACGACACGATGTTGATGCTTATTTCTCCAGCAAAGTCATTAGATTTTGACACTGTTTCTAAGGCCAGCCTTTATTCGACTCCTGATTTTCTTGAAGAAAGTGCCGTACTTATCGAAGAGCTGAAAGGGTTGTCACCGAGCGATGTGGCAAGCCTCATGAAAATTTCCGATAAACTCGCACATCTTAATGTCGAGCGCTTTCATGATTGGCATACGCCCTTCACGCAAAAAAATGCCAAGCAAGCAGTATTGGCGTTTCAGGGCGATGTGTATCAAGGGCTAGAAGCTGAAACCTTTACGAAAAAAGATGAAACCTTTGCGCAAGATCATCTGCGGATATTATCAGGGCTTTATGGGCTATTGAGGCCGTATGATTTGATGCAGGCCTACAGGCTTGAAATGGGTTCTAAATTTGCCAATTCACGGGGGAAAAACCTGTATGAATTCTGGGGTGACAGCTTAACTCAAACACTGAATGCCCTAGTTTCAGAAAAAAAATACAAGCATGTGATTAATTTAGCCTCTAACGAATATTTTAAGTCAATTAAGCCGAAACAACTGGCTGTTCCTGTAGTTGAGCCTGTCTTTAAAGATTATAAAAATGGTGAGTATAAAATCATCAGCTTCTTTGCCAAGAAAGCCCGTGGCATGATGGTGCAGTACGTGATTAAAAATAAGCTTAAAAAGGTTGAAGACTTAAAAAGCTTTGATACAGCAGGCTATTACTTTTCAGAAGCTGATTCAACCGACAGTAAGCTCGTCTTTAAGCGAGAGGCGCAATAGCGTTTTTTAAGATGAGAAATCATTAGATCAATTCACAGCGATTGTCGGGTGGATAAGCACCAGCGCCATCCACCTTGATTGTTAAAATCAGTGCTCTGAGCAATATTTTATTGTGCTGGCAACGGCGAGAACAGCCATCAAAATCATCATGATCTTTGATAATTTCTGTACTTTTTCAGGTTCCATCGGCTTTGCAAAGCGCTGAACCAACGGAATGATCACAAAAAGTGCAATAAACAAAACAGCTAAAATAAGCAGCAGATTTTGCATCGTTATTTCACTCCATAGTTGAGGGCAATGCCAATAAATACGGTAAGCCCTACCCAGTTATTATTTAAAAAGGCTTTAAAGGCACTTTCTTCTGTGCCGTCAGCCAGTATCCACTGCTGGTAAGCAAATAAGCCTGCGGCTGCAATGACACTTAGATAATACCAGCTTCCGAGCTCAAACTTGTAGCCAATGAGGAGCCATACAAAGACCACAAAGATTTGCATGAAAGAGGTGATTAAGGTGTCATAGTCGCCGAATAAAATGGCTGTGGATTTGATACCTACTTTTAAGTCATCCTGTCTATCGACCATGGCATAAAAGGTGTCGTAAGCAACCGTCCAGACAACCACCGCTGTGTAAATGAGCCAAAGTTCTTTAGGCAAACTGCCTTTTTCTGCGGCAAAAGCCATCACTACAGACCAGGAATAAGCAGCCCCCAAGGCGACTTGTGGGAAATAGGTATAGCGCTTCATGAAGGGGTAACAGGCAGCCAGCAATAGCCCTATGAATGACAAGCCAACCGTCAACCAGTTGGTTAGGCAGACCAGTAAGAAAGCAGCACCTGCAAGAAGTCCAAAGAGGGTTAAGGCTTCATTGGGTGAAATAGCGCCAGTAGCTAACGGTCTATCTTTGGTGCGCTTGACATGCCCATCAAAGTCCCTGTCGGCATAATCATTTATGACACAGCCTGCTGAGCGCATAATGACTACACCTAGGCTAAAAATAATCAGATTTTTGATACTCGGCATGCCTTCTGCAGCTAGCCATAGGCTCCATAAAGTCGGCCATAGTAAAAGCAGGCTGCCAATAGGCCTGTCCAGGCGCATGAGCTTTGAATAGTGCTTGAAATGATCAATCTTCAGCATCATGAGTTTAACAACTACCTATTATTTTACGTGACATTATGCGACAAGCAGACAGGTAAAAACACTTCTGCCACTAATATTTCTTTTTTATGGATGGAAAAAACGGAGCGTCTGGCAGAAAGCGAAGAGGATGGAAGGGCGTTTATCTCCGACTCTAAAAAACAGGTTAAGGACGTTTGGGTGATTTCTAGGCCGTAGCGGATTAATGAGGGATGCTTAAAGAGATGGGCGCCTAAAGAGTCATCTTTTAGTTTGTGTAAGAAGCGAAGTGGGCCTGTTAAGCTCTTTAAAGGTAATATGGAGCGTGCATAGACCCAAGGCTCGCCTTTACATAAGAGGGCAACTTCTCGAATGAGCGCATATTGTTCTGCCGGTAAAGCTAAGCAAGCTGATTCTTCGATCTTTGGCTTTCCGATGTATTGGCAAAGTCTGTTTACGCTAAAATCACCGCTGCTGGCCTCTTGCAGTTTTTTGGTGAGAGAGCTCGCGTCAATTAACCAGTTTTTATAAGGGTTCTGATTAAAGTGAAGCACGGTTTCAGGCGGCTGCCATGTCATAGGAAGCTTGAGAATAACGAAAACGCATCATGATGCTTGAAAGCAACTCGAGATACAAGCGGCCACATAAGCTAAATGGGTCGATCAAAAAATCAGCAGTTTAGTGTGGAATTGCGGGTAGATCCTTGCCAAATAGGTTTCACACTGTATAGTTTGCACTCTTAAATTGAGAGTACATATAAAAAAAGGTTATAACAATGGCACAGTGGGAATGTATTGTTTGCGGTTGGGTATACGACGAAGCGAAAGGTGACCCAGAAAATGGCGTAGCACCTGGCACTAAATGGGAAGATGTGCCTGAAGAGTGGTTATGCCCCGATTGCTGTGTAGGCAAAGAAGACTTTGAAATCATTGCAGGCAGTGAATCAACCCCTGAAGAAGAAGTTGCAGAAGAAGTGCACGCAGGTGACAAGCCTATTGTGATCATAGGATCGGGCCTTGCTTCTTATAACCTCATCAAAGAATTCAGAAAATACGACAAAGAAACGCCCGTGATCATGATCACAAGTGATGACGGTCGCTATTACTCAAAGCCTATGTTGTCAACAGGCTTTACCAAAGACAAAGATGCCGATGGCCTGATGATGGCGGATGCAGGCACAGTCGCCAAGCAGTTCCATTGCAGTGTTTGGACTATGACGACTGTGACAGCTATTGATACTGAAAATCAGACAGTAACAGTAGGCGGTGCAACCCATATTGATTACAGTAAGCTGATTATTGCTTGGGGTGCAGATGTTATTCGTCCTGAAATGGGCGGCGATGCGCTGGATCAAGTGTATTCAGTGAACGACCTGATGGATTATGCAGCGTTCCGTGATGCCATGAAAAAGCAAGACGTGAAGAAGGTAGCTATTATTGGTGGCGGCTTGATTGGAAGTGAATTCACCAATGATTTAATCAATGGTGGCTTTGAAACAGAAACAGTCGATCCTATGGGTTACAGCTTGCCAACACTTTTACCTGAAGTGGCAGGCAAAGCGGTACAATCCGCACTTGAAGAGAAAGGTGCTAAATTCCATTTTGGCCCCTTAGAAAACGGTGATTTTGGCCCTGTGGCGACTGAAGTCAACAAGAAGGATAATGGCGTCAGTGTGTCACTGAATAGTGGCAAATCCATTGAAGCTGATATTGTAGTATCGGCAGTAGGTGTTAGACCGCGTACAGAGCTTGCGCGTGCGGCTGGTATTGAGTGTAACCGTGGCGTTATCGCGGATCGTTTCCTACAAACGTCAGCGAAGAATGTCTATACCTTAGGTGATTGTGCCGAAGTCGCAGGTCATGTGCTCTTTTATGTGGCGCCGCTAATGGCCTGTGCAAAAGCGCTAGCCAAAACCTTAACAGGCACGCCAACCGAGGTGAGCTATCCTGCTATGCCAGTTACCATTAAAACGCCTGCCTGCCCAGTTGTGGTATCACCTGCCCCGCGTGAAGCAGAAGGCGAGTGGACAATTGAAGCGAATGGCCGTGATGTTGTTGCAGAGTTTAAAGATGCTGAAGGTAATCTTTTAGGCTTTGCATTAACAGGTGACGGCACGAAAGAGAAAATGCGTTTACAAAAATTGTTACCGCCTATTATGGCATAACGGCTTTTTCAACAATGAAACCCGCCTTTGTGCGGGTTTTTTGTATTAAATAACAAGAAAACAAAAGGTTTTGTTGATTATTATGAAACTGTAACCTAAAAAATATTATTTAAAATCAATGAGGTACAGCGAATCAACAAGCTAAATCTGCTTATATATTTTATATGCATAAAATAACGTTTTTTATTTACTATAGTTATAAAAAATAAATAAAAAAACGGAGCTTGTTATGCTATCACTTCCTCAAATCTTGGAACTTAAGAAAAACGGTGTCAGTACTTTATCACAGTTAGCCATCATTCGATTTTGCTCTGATGAGCCTAAATCTTTTCAAGAAATCTCAAAAGAGATTAATATTACCATACGCGGCATTGAAAGGATGATTGAACGTGAATCTAGTTTGGTTCGCGTGGTCAAAGTGAAAAAGTCTGATAAAACAGCCAGTGTCGGTCGACCCGTTTCAAGGGCTTTAGTGTCTACTGCTAAAGCGAAAAGATTGATCGAAAAGGTCAAAAAAATTAAATAACTGCCTTATCAAAGGTGATTGCAACCAATGATGGATTGGACACGCTTACTTTCAGCCGAGCGTCTTGGGGGTAAGCCTGCCAAGCCCTTTGATGGTCGATCACCTTTTTTATCCGATCACGATAAAATTATTTTCTCTCAGGCGTTCCGCCGTTTAGGCCGTAAAACCCAAGTTCATCCTTTAGCTACTAACGACCATATTCATAATCGCATGACTCACTCGCTTGAAGTCGCTTGCATTGGCCGCTCGTTAGCAACACGTGTGGGTAAAACACTTAAAGCCAAAGGTTTGCTACCAGAAGGTCAGTCGCCTTTCTATTTAGGCGATATTGTCCAGTCAACATGCCTTGCCCACGATATTGGCAATCCACCTTTTGGACATACAGGGGAGGCGGCTATTGGTAAATGGTTCAGGCAGCATCAAGATAACTATTTACAAGGGTTATCGCCCAGGGAGCAGCAAGACTTCTTGCAGTTTGAAGGCAATGCGCAGGGTTTTCGACTGCTAACGGCTGCTGCCACCAAGCCCGATAGCTCAATTATGAGTATGACCTATGGTGTACTTGCTGCTTTTATTAAATACCCTTTTGCATCCAATAGTGCTCAGGCAAGGCAGCTGAATAAATTTGGCGTGTTTGCTTCAGAACAGTCGTTATTAGAAGAGGTAGCTGCGCGTACAGGCCTGATTCTCCAAGGGGATGAATACTGCAGGCATCCTTTGGTTTATTTAATGGAGGCTGCCGATGACTTTTGTTATAGCCTCTTGGACCTAGAAGACGGGCTTGAAATGAAGTTAGTTGATCTTGGTGAGATCATGGCTATTTTTTCGCCGCTATTATCGACGCCTCAAAAAAGACGCTTGGCTAATAAATGCAAGGCAGCCAAGGAAGGGAGAGCACCAAGTATGCTACGTGGCTATATAATGGATCTTTATATAGACGCAGCGGCAGAGACGTTTGTGGCTCAAGAACAAGCGCTTTTATCAGGCACTTTTAAAGGGGATTTAATTGAAGCGACAGGGGGGGCGGTTGAGGCATCTGTCAAACTTGCCAAGACGATTGCCAAAGACAAAATTTTCACACACCCTCGCAAAGTAGAGTTGGAAATAGGCGCTTATGCAGTTATTTATCAGCTGCTCGACAAAGTCATCCCAGCTATTGTGGACTGGTACAAGGGTGGCGGCCAATCTGGTGATCGTGAGCACGATATGGTCATTCGCCTCATTGGACAGGAAAACTTGCCTGAAACAGGCAGTTACTACGATTGCCTGATGGCCGGTATTGATTTTGTCAGTGGGATGACGGATAACTTTGCGAGTAGCCTTAGTCAGCGGTTTCAAGGCTTGTAGACTTCAACAGGGTGACGGATTAGCGATCACCGCTGTCTTGAAGCGCTTGTAATACCTCTTCCTGTTCCAACCACTGCGCTTCAAGCGACTCAAGCTCTGTAGAGAACTGCTTTTCGTCATCTAGGGCTTGTTGTAGTTTTGTCTTATTTGCCTCTTCGTAGATACTAGCCTCTGCCAAATGCTCACGAACTTGGTCGAGTTTTTTCTGTAAGGCATCCATCTGCTTTTCAATTTTTTTAATGACTTTAGTGATGGGGGCAATCTTTGCTCGTTGTTCAGCTGCCGCTTGTCTTTTTTGTTTTTTATCCTGGTTGCTGTCAGGCGTTTGGGTTGAAGATGCTTCATTCACAGGAACAGTGGCTCTGTTGTGGTAATCATCTAAATCGCCTTCAAAAGGGGTTAGCTTCCCTTGTTCTGCTAACCAGAATTCATCGACACAATGCCTGAGTAGGTAGCGGTCATGCGAGACTAAAAGCACTGCACCTTCAAACTGTTGTATAGCATCGGCCAGGGCTTCACGCATACTGATATCCAAGTGGTTGGTGGGTTCGTCCAAAATCAATAAGTTAGGTTTTTGCCAGGCAAGTACGGCTAGGGCTAGGCGCGCTTTTTCACCGCCAGAGAAATGCGTAATAGGCTCAACCGCCATATCACCTTTGATCATAAATTTACCTAAGAAATTACGCACGGCTTGATCGGAGGCTTTGGGGCTTAAACGCTGTAAATGCAATGCAGGGCTTGCCTGCATATCCAAGGCCTCTATTTGGTGTTGGGCAAAATAGCCGATGGCTAAATGTTCGCCGCGTACAAGTTCGCCCGAAAGAATAGGTAAATCGCCAACGAGTGTTTTTAATAAAGTGGATTTACCTGCGCCGTTTTCTCCTAATAAGCCAATACGCATACCGGGTAAGATTGAAAACGTACAGCCCTCCAATATAGGCTTATCTTTGTAGCCTAAAGCTACCTTGAAACTGTTTAATAAAGGTGAACTGGTTTTTTCGGCGTAAGGGATATCAAAATGATAGGCGGATTCTGCGCGCACAGCAGCAATAAGGGGTAAGCGTGCTAAGGCTTTAAGGCGACTTTGTGCCTGTTTGGCTTTAGAGGCTTTTGCACGAAAGCGCTCAACAAAGGATTCCATGTGCTTGATTTCGGCCTGTTGTTTATCAAAGAGGGCTTGTTGTTGGCTGAGTTTTTCGGCACGTTGGCGCTCAAAGTCAGAATAGGTGCCTGAGTAAAGCGTGAGTTTCCGATCAGCTAAATGGGCGATATGATTGACCGTGTGGTCAATAAAGTCCCTATCGTGTGAAATCAATAAAATGGCGCCTGCGTACTGTTTTAAAAAATCTTCCAGCCAGTAAATCGCCTCAATATCCAAGTGGTTGGTTGGCTCATCAAGCAACAAGAGTTCGCTGGGTTGTAGTAAAGCTCTCGCAAGATTAAGCCTTATACGCCAGCCGCCTGAAAATGATTTAACAGGTTTGTGAAAATCCGTTTGGGTAAAGCCCAACCCCTGTAGTATTTGTTCGCATCGGTGTGGCATGCTATAGGCATCAATGGCATCCAGCTCAGCTAAAGTAGCAACAAGCTTTGCATCATCTTTGGCTGACTCTGCATCACACTGCGCGGCTTGTAGTTGCCTTAATTGCGTAAACCCATCAATCACATAGTCTACAGCTTGCCTGTCTAGTGACTCTAGTTCCTGTGCCATGTGGGCAATGCGCCAGTCTTTAGGCAGGTTGATATCGCCGCTGTCAGGTTCAAGGTCGCCTAAAATGGCCTGAAATAAGCTGGATTTACCCGTGCCATTGTTACCGACTAGTGCAAAGCGTTGGCCAGGGTGCAAGGTGAGGCTGGCCTGTTCAAAGAGGGGCTTACCGCTGCGCTGTAAATCCAGTTGTGTAATCTGTAACATTGAGGTTAATTTTGTCTGAGACCCTATAGTGACCACGCATCATACCGACTCTTTAGCATTAGACAATCCATTGTGGCGAGATGCCTTACATTTATATGAGCGTAAGGGCATGAAAAAGGCGCTGTTGGATCTTCAGGCACAAGGCTTTAGCGTTAATGGCTTGCTAACAATGCTTTGGCTTAGTGAGCATGGTTTATTGGTGAACGCTACATTTTGCCAAAAGCTTATTGCGCTCTCGAAGCAGTCTTTAATTGCTCAGTTCAGAACAGTAAGAACAGCGATCAAAACGGATCAGCACTTTCAGGATCTTTATCAAGCGTTTCTAAGTCTGGAGTTAAAGCTTGAACAACGGGAAATAGCCCTCTATTATTCAGCGATCAAGGATAGTCACGATCTGATGAAAGCTAAGGGCTCCCTCATAGCGTTAAATCTTGAGTGTTATGCTAAGGCGCTGAACCTAAAGCCTAAAGATTCATTTTCAGCATTGCGTGCGTCCATCTCATCCGACGCCTAAGTATTTTGTATTTTTAAAGTCAGAAAGAAGATGTCAAAAAAAGGATTTTCAGCCAAAAGGCTCGCATTCAAGCTCAGCATGTTGCTTATCATACCGCTTGTTTTATTGACGCAATTGCCAGGACCAACTGGGCAGCCTGTGTTATCGTTAGCTGATTTGACGCCTGCGTTAGAGGTTGAGTCCTTCAGCAGTAAATTCCTTCGTCAATCGAATGAAACTTGGGTGTCATTCAATCAGTGGCTCTTGGGTGAAACCGTCACAGGTAGAGAAGCTCGAATCGCCTATCGTTATCGAGACGCCAGGGGGCAGTGGGTTTATACAGATACACCGCCAACATCACTGCCAGTAGAGGCGGTCGATATTACCGATAGAAGTATGCAGCTTGCTGAACCTGATGCCAAGTTGAGTCGTACCTTAGCTAGCCAAAAAGCAAAACCATCTACCAAAGTAACATCTTCTGAGGTGCCCTTTAATACGACATTAATAAAAAATGTACTTAGTGAGGCAAAAAATACGCAAGAGTCGATAAATACTAGACATTCGGCACTGGATGATTTTTGATTGAACAAATTTAAACTGTCATAATCGAATTTGACTGATAATATAACCTTTTGCTTGATATTATTTTGGAGACCCCATGAAAAAAACACTTTCTGTTGTTGCTGTCAGTTCTCTGCTGGCCATCAGTGCTTGTAAAGAAGAGAGTCAGCCTGCAAAAGAGGCAGAGCCGTTAAAACTCGATACGACTATTTCAAAAGTTAGCTATGGCATTGGTTTAAACATCGCTACTAATTTTAGAGAGCAAAAAATTGATATTGACAAAACCGCGTTTGAACAAGGCCTAGCAGATGGTTTTAGTGGTGCTGAAGCCAAGCTTGATCAGCAGGCGATCATGGAAGCTATGCAAGCATTTCAGAAAGAACAAATGGAAAAGCAGTTAGCTGAAAGAGAAACAGCCTCTAAGAAAAACAAAGAAGAAAGTGCTAAGTTCCTGGAAGATAACAGCAAGGCTGAAGGTGTTAAAACAACGGATACTGGCCTTCAATACAAAGTCATTACAGAAGGCTCAGGCGATAAGCCAACTGCGGAAGATACGGTGACAGTTAATTATCGCGGCACGTTAGTCAATGGTGAAGAATTTGATAGCTCCTATGCTCGTGGAGAGCCTGCAACCTTTAAAGTGGCTAATGTCATCCCAGGTTGGACTGAAGCACTTCAGTTAATGCCTGTGGGGTCTAAATATAAAATCTTTATTCCTGCTTCTTTAGCTTATGGTGAGAGCGGTGCAGGTGCTAAAATCGGTCCAGATCAAGCGCTTATCTTTGAAGTGGAATTGATTGATATCGTGAAACCTGAACCAAAAACTGATGCGGCCAGTGCTAAGTAGTCATATCGTTAGAGGGTAAAGATTTACCCTCTTTTCTTTTTTAGAATTGGCTTTTCTTGCTTAATTTTCGCTGTAGCGTTCGCCTATGCATATTAAGCGCCTTAGCTGTTTTTGAAATATTCCCCTCATTTTCATTTAATACACGCTGTATATATTCCCACTCTAATTGTTTGGGGGTGAGATTGGTAGGCTCTTCAAAGGTTTTGCCGTCAATGCGGGCGAGAAAGTCTGCGATGGTAAATGGCTTTGGGATGTAATCATCAGCACCCTGTTTGATAGCTTGTACTGTTGTGGCAATGCTAGCAAAGGCAGTGATCATAAAAATCTTTGCATCAGGGCAGGCAGAACGTGCAGAGGCGATGACATCCATGGAAGTTTCTTCCCCAAGCTTTAAGTCCATTAAGATAAGCTCAAAATCTGCCTTTTTATCAAGCGTTGATAAAAAGGTTTCTTTAGTAGTGACATGAACAAGGTTAAAGTTTTTTTGTTCAATCACGGTCTTAAATACGGACGCAAAGCTTACATCATCTTCTAATAGCAGTACGGATGCGCGTTTAGGCATGAATGACACAACTCGAATGTGGAATAGTGACTTCGGTTAATACACAATGCTGTTCATTAATGATTTTAACGTTGCCGCCAAGTTGCTCAATAGATGCGTTGGCTAAGAAATAACCAATGCCGATACCGTGTTTTTTTGTACTTTTCAGACTAAGGCTTGCCAATAAAGGTTCATCAATGAGTGCCCCATCATGACGAATTTGCCAGATGAGCATGGTTTCATTCGTCGTTAATTCTGCATGAACTGCGGTCTTAGCTGCATCAATGGCATTGACAAATAAGGCAAGTAGAGACTGTCTTAATGCCAAAGGGGGGTGCAAAGGTTGATGAATTGAACAGGTTAATTTAAGGGTAGCGGCTGGTCTGATCAGCAAGAGTTCATGCTGAAGTTGCTCCATAAAGGCATCGGTCGATAGAGAGGCTGTTTGTCGTTCTTCGGGAAGGTACTTCAGTTGTTCCAGACTTTTCTTGCAGCGTTTGATTTGATTTAAGGCAAGCGATTTTTCTGGTTCTTGTAACGATTCACTGATCATGGCAAGCGTTGCTAAAGGGGTACCTATTTCATGGGCTGTACTGGCGGCTAAGGTGCCCATCATAATGAGCTGTTCAGCCCTTGTGGTTTCTTCTTTAAATTTGGCAATGGCCTGATCTTTCGCTTGAATACGTCGATTAAGGCTGTAAATACTCAGTGTGATAAGAAGGGCAGTGGCAAAAAAAGATAGCCACATACCCCATAAATGCCATCCCATCATGCTATGTAAACTATGGGTGTCGCCGAGCATCATATAGGTATAAAGCGCGATGACTAAGAGAAATAGGCCAATGGTCTGGATACCTTTTGAGGATAAAGCACATAAACAGAGAATGACCAGAAAATAACTGGTTGCAGGATTCATGGCCCCGCCTGTATGCGTTAAAAAAACTAGCCATAAACCTGCATCAAGGACAAAGATACTACAAAGACGATTATCTGAGGTGATTACTTTACGCAAACTAAAAGAGAGAAGTGAAAAGCCTAGTATCACGCTAAACCAGCTAAGGACCGAGTGCCAGTGGAGGTGAAAACCTGCGGCTCCCCAATCAAAGTGAAGACTTAGATAGAGCAGCAATAGGGTTAGTGATGCAATAAAGAGCCGGCTCAAGGTCAAAAACAACAGCGTCTGTTGTAGGGGAGATTGCCCTGTTAGTGATTGAAAGAAGGGCAGTTGAGTGAGCTGGGTATTCAAAAGCGTTACCGTAAAAAGACTAGGGGTTTATAGTAAATCAGACGGCTTTTGATTCATATCTAACTGATGTTTATATACGCGAACAATCAGTAGCCCTAGTAACATGGCAAGCAATGTGTCGCTCAAAAAATGATAATAAAGAATTACCTGCCCGAATGCTGTCAGTAGGATTAAAGGCCATGCCCAAGGTTTACATCGTGGGTAGAAAACCGAGAGCCCTAACAGGAATGTGGTGGTGACGGTGATATGACCTGATGGCATGCTTGAATTGAGCTTTATACCGTTTAAGAGTGGCCCAAATCCATAAAGGCCATCTTGTAAATAAGACGGGTTTTGGCAAAACCAGGTATCAGGGAAATAGCGATTGAGAAGATCTTTTAACACAGATTTACAAAACGTACCAAGGGCGACAAGATTTGCAATGTGAATGAGTTTTTGTTGTTTAAAGGGCGAATTGAGTAGAAAACTTATAAGTGTATAAAGTAATATCAGTACAGAGAAAGCCACAGAAAGCGCGGGAATCGCATTGGACAAAAGCTCAAAGAGGGCGCTTAGCATCGGGAGTGTTCGTGTTTGATAGTCCACCGCTAGTACAACTAATTCTCTATCGAGAAACACATACGAAAAAACAATAGTGCCAATGAAGACAAGTATCAGCCGATAGGTAGGCGTTAATTTATGCTTCATAAAGAGTCTCATTAGTTAATGTGTAGAGACAGGTTATTCGAGCTAAAACAGAAAAGCAAAAAGATAGGTCAATAGACTATACAAGTGGGCTGTGGCAATCCCACTCATGATCACTAAAGTGTCTCATCAGGCTCCTAGTGAATATCAGCAAATTCGTAAGCCATTGTGACATCAGGGTCTTGTATGCCACTACCTGCCATATAAGTGACACCTAACTGCCAGAGTGAAGCCATTTCAGTCGTGCTGTTAACATTAGGTAGAATACTGGCAATGTTCAGTTCTTTTAATTTATCTAGTAAGGCTTTAACTTGGTCAAGCGTGTCGCCCTCGTTAAGCACAGGCGTTAGCAATTGGCTGAACTGTATCAAGTTAGGGGTTACATGCTTTAACAGCTGAAGTGAACTGGGTTGCTCACTAAAATGACTAATGGCGACCTGGAAGCCTGCACTATGAAGTGCTTTACAGGTACTCGCGGCTTGGCTGAGATTTTGTAGTAAGTGCTGCTCATTAAACTGGAAAATAATGGTTTCAATCGGTAGGTTGCTGGCTTTAAGTACGACTTTAATCCAGCTAGGAAAGCTATCATCAGCCAAGGTATGTTCGCTCAAATTGATGATGAGGCGCGTATCATGATCTTTAGCTCGATGCTGTGCCAAGACTTTGGTCACTTCAATAATAACCCATCGATCAAAGCTATTATCAGTGTTGAAAGCGTCTAGCGAATGGCCTTCTTTGGCTCGGCAAGTCACTTCATACGTTTCCTTGGGGTCGCCCTGTAGACTCATTAGGGGTTGGTAGAGAAGTTGAATACTTTCATGGCTCAGGCTCTTATTGACTAATGCTGCACTGGCTGTCGCTTTGGCGGATTCTTTTTGAGAGCTTTCCAGCAGTTTTACATGGTTTTCACCTGAGAGTGGTAAGTTGATGAGTTGACTGAAAGCTTCATCAATTAAGCTGTTGAAAGGTGCTTTAACGGAAATAACCGCACAAGTAACGGTATAACTGGAACTTAAAGACTTGCCTTCAAAAATATAATCATCAAGCGATAAGCAAAAGGATTCCATCTCAGCTTGTAAAACAGCAGGTTGTTTATTGGCATGAAATGCCAAGAGGCCTGAGGCTAATCGATACGTTGAGTCAAGCTGGAATTGCTCGGCTAAAAGCCTGGATAGGTCACGTTGAAGTTCATCCATCCCATGCAGTGAAAGCCTTTTATTCAAGGCATTGAGATCATTGAGGTGGATAAGGGCAAGGCTAAGACTGCCTTTTGATTTAGCTTGTTGTAAATGATTAGACAGATTTTCTAAATCATTATTTAACGTTGCGGTAGAGGTGTTATCTGGGCGGTTGCTAGTCTCTGCTAACGTGAACTGCTCACAGGCTTCACCTTCAAAGCTGGATGCCTTGATTTTGATCGTAAACGGGCAGGTTGTACCATCTTCAGTAATAAAATTAAAGCTTGCTTGATCGTTATCAGGGTCTTTTTGAAACTGTTTTAGAAAAGGCTTAAATTCAGCTTGATTATCAATGAGGTCAACAAACGATAAACAGTTAAGTGCTTCAGCATCAGCATAGCCTAATGCAGCTGCAAAGGCTTGGTTTGCCTCAATAATGATACCGTCAGACACATAGGCTATACGATCGTCTGTTTCTGCAAGCAGGGACTCGGTACGTGCTTCTAAGGCACTAAACTCCACCTTAAGCTGTTGGTATTGAAGCACATCCTTGTAAGGCTTGGCGAGTTTTAGGGCTGTTTGTGCCAACAGGTTGGTCTCGCTCGGATGCAATATCAGAGTGACGCCTTGTTCAATCATGGCTTCTTTGGCGTCTGCATCAACTTCATCGGATAGTAAAATAACTGGGGTTGGGTAGCTCCGTGCTTGCAAGGGTGCAAGACAAGCTTCAAGGCTTAATTGGGTTGAACTCTGATCAGCAATGACTAAGTGCCAGTCGTCAGTTTGTAAATGTTCTTGTAAATCTTCAAGTGAGGTAATGCGGTGCGCTCGAACTGACAAGTCATCATGCCTAAGGCAATCAGTCATTGCTTGAGACTGCTGTGGTGTCTCTGTCAGGGTAAGAATATTTATACTTATCATCATAGTCTATCTGACCTTGTGCCTAAGCCTTTGAGCTTGGTACTTAGTCTTTAGATTTTACTAGAGGCTTGAGCATGACAATAGTTGGCCTCTACTCTTGCTTGATATCAATAGCCTCAAGGAAAATGCATGGGTTGTTCTACGTAAAGCTGATTATGATTGTCGAAAAGGGAGGTGAATCGCAAGCGTCTTGAAGACTTTTCTTCAATTATTTTAACCTGATCAAATATCAACAGAGCCCAGGCGTCATTGTCATGTGCATGCGTTACTGTAGGGATTAAAAAGTGCGGTGTAGAGTGCTTGCGAGCCTCGTAGAAGATGGCGGTGTCTTCTCTAGGTTTTGGCCATTCCTATAGTATCTATCTCAAGCTATGGAAGCAGGCACTGATCAAAAAAGCACTTAGCGTAAGCTCAACTTTTTATCAGCCCCACAGACGGATAAAAAGTTGAGCGCTACAGCTTGAAGCTAAAGAAGGGCACGTAGTAATCAACATGACCCTTTATTGTCGTTAAAAAGTTGGATTTGTTTGTTGTTTAAGTGTTTGGATCAGGCTAATTAAATTGTTATTTAACTGTTTTTGCTGATTAAGCAGTTCAGCTTTTTGTTTTGCTTCTAAAGCCTTACTTTTAGCTTCTTTTTGGCTTTTGCGATAGGCTGAATATTTATCATAAGTGAACCCGCCTACCATTAACGTCATGATTAACGTAGAAACACCAAAGGCCACGTGCGACTTAAATTTTGAATAATCTGTTTCGTCTGCTCCTAAGTGTTTGTCTAGCCTGGATACTTTATCGGTAATATCCATAGCTTGGGTTATGCCTGAAACAAAACTCGTAATAGAGCTAAATACTTCTGCTTTAGAATAAGAAGACAGCATCAAGGAAAAAGAAAAAAATACAATTAAATGTTTTTTGAAAAGGTTATGCATAAGTTTTCTCAGATTAATCGGTAAAGGAAAGTAGACAGCCGCAGGAATTAAAAGTTTAAGAATTATGTGGTTAATGGTGAAATGGTGATTAAAAGACTGCTACATTAAATAGTTATAACCAATGGAATGGTTCTGCTATGCGATTTATTAACTATCTGATTATCTTGGTACTTTTATCATCTTGCGGAAAGCCTACGCCTGAAAACCCCTCACAGCAGCCGCTGTTTAAGGGGGCACTTGGCGAACTTGAAGCGGCCGAAGAGGGCAACGGCCAACTGCTATTGACACTCAATATAAAGCCGCATTCACATCATGTCTTCTTGTTTAAAGTGATACAGGTGATTTTGGTTGATAGTTTAAGCAATACGCCAACGACTATTACGATTCCCAGTAATGTGATTCAAGTGAATTACAATGCTTATGAGTCACAAGCTATTCTTTTGGCGATTAATAAGCATGTACCCGCAGGTGTTTATGATAGGGCGATTGTTACCTTATCACTCGATAACCCATTCATTACAGCTAGCAATCAGCCAACGCTATCTCTGCCTTTGGTCGATGCTGTTTTAAGCCGCATTCCTGACAACCGTTCGAGCTTTACTGTAGAGACATTGTTGGAGCCATCAGCGGCTATAACGGTTGAACCTACTAGTATGCAGCAAGTTTCGCTATCACTTGACATGAACATGTCAACTAAATATGTGCCTTTGGCAGATGGTCAACTTGGCGTTATGTTCACACCTGTTATTCAAGTAGAAAAACTTGACGTGAATCGCTGGCATCTTTTTGGCGAGCTATCAGCTGTCTCAGAAAAATACCTTCAGCTCTATCATCCTTATAAAGTGAAAATGGGTAAAGCTAATTATGTCATGAACTATGCTTACGAAGCCTTGGAGCAAGCGGATATTATTGTGCAGGGTGAGCGTAGAGACCATTTGCCTTTAGCGTCAGAAAGTTATTGGTCGCTGTTTGATGCAGCTTTTCAGCAAACAGAAACAGGCTTTTCCTTAGCTTTAGAGAGAGCGTTCCTCATTCCTAAAACATCTTCATTAAAGCTTTTTGAAGGGGTTGTTGTGGGTACAGCAGATAATAAAGTCATGTTGAGCGGTTTATACCTTGATGAAGGCTACTCGGGCTATCCCATACAGCGAAAAATTACCAATAAAGCTTTCTCTTATTCTGATGAAACATCGGTTTTTACAGAGCAAACTGATTTAGATCGCGTGAAGTGGACAGTAGGGCAGCGAGTATGGGCTGCCGTTGATACATCCGCTTTAACCCTAGCCAGTGCTTACCTTTTCCCTTCTTTAGTCACAGGCACTTATCAGGTGAATGAGGGAAAAGCACAACTTGACCCATTAGCTTACAATCATATCGATAGTCTTAGTGATAACTTTCGTCAGTTTTTTCCTGCACCTCTTATCATAGCGTCAAAAACAGCTGGCTTTCATGATAAAGACTTACTGAATTTAGCTGGGTATGAGATTGATGCTGAATCACCAACCTTTGTCACGTTAACAGCTGATAAAGTGAATAAATCGTCTGAAATAACTTGGGTAGTATCGACACCTGCAGTGCCTGTTTTTAAAACGATAGGCCTTGAAGCTAAGGATACGCTCAGCTTTTGGCTTGATGATGGGTTCTTAGGTAAAGCGTTAGTTAAAGCGGTATATAAGGATTCCAATACTCAGGCAAGCTTAGATAAGCCACTGCAAAGAATTGATTTGAAAGTAGGAGATACTACTTCTTTATCAGCATCCATTGAAGGGACTAAGCCTGTTCAAAACCTGATGTTTGATACAGTGGACAGCTATTCAGCCTTTATCGAAACAAAAATAAAAGGCAGTCAATATTTAGTAAATGAAGTGAAGTTTTCAGGTTATGTCGAGGGTGATCTGCTGAAAGCTTCCAGTGCCTCGATCGTGTTTATCTCCAAAGAAAGCGTTGAAGCCTCTAAGCCTGTAAAAGAAGATGACAACGAAGATGACTATGATACAAGAGGGCAGGATCAGTCTAAGGCCAAGCATTACTTTATTCAAGCGTTGCCCATTATTGCGCCACTAGCCGGCACTGTATTGGTAGCAGGTATTGCGACAGTACTGAGAAGTTTTTTTGAAGGGACTTACTCCACCATACAATTATCTGCGCACCGACAAGAGCTTATTGCTGCCGTGATAGAAAAGCGGGAGGAACGAGTCAGTAAATTTGTGACTCAAATAAACAATGAGTATCACTACCGCTTTAAAGACTTATCCCAATTATTAAACGCGCAGAACGAGAACATTCAATTAGAAAGCATTAAATTCACGCTAGAAGATAACATTGCACAATTGAAGGTGTTAAGAGATAAGGGTTCCTCTAAGGGTAATATGGAAAAGTTTATCAAGGTGCATCATCAGTTAGTGCGTTATATTGAGGGTGTTATACAGTTGAAAAAAGAAGGGGATATAGGGCAGGTGATACAAAGAGCGAATACACGCTTTGATGATCTGGCTAGCGCTTCTGATAATTTACATACATCACTTAAAGATTTTATTAATCAAAGTGTAGTGAAAAAGAAAAAAGGTCTGGTGGTAAGTCAAATAGAAACCTATTCTGACAGCTTGAATGACATTTTCCTTTCAACAGACAAGGGCAACCAGTTATTGACAGAAGAGGCGCTAAAAAAAATGTCAAACCAGCATAGAGCTAGTCTTGAAAAAAGTTTTGATAAAATCCGCAGTATCAAGCCAAAATTCTAGCAACCCTTTCTTGGGTGAAGCTTTGATACATCTCGGTAACGGATAACCTGTGAAAAACTCGTCTGAAAATAATAGCTTGGACGTTTTTCATGAATGCAGGTGTCTCAGTCATGAGCATAGCGACGATCCCCTAGGCATGAATGTTAGCTTTATATACGAACTTAATTAAAAAAATAAAGTCGAACCATGCAATGATTTAAAACAAATTGAGTTTGAATGATGCATAAATATTTACTCCTTTTAATACAATTTATTCTGATATCTTTTAAAGCATATCCAGTGGATACAAAGTCAAATAATCTTCCCGTTGAAATAAGTAAATATATTACAAGCTTTCTGGAAATAGCTGATTCCAAGCTTTTACTACAAACAAACAAATCTAACAGTCAGATTCTTAATGAGGAGGCACTTAAGGAAATATGTATCAGTGAAGAGATCGCTGAAATAGATGAAGCTAAAGCATTAATTCATCGGTATATGAAATTATATGATTTGACTATGACAGATACTGGTATTATTGGTGGTGACCAATCGGTTTATAGAAAATACGACGAAAACTCATCTAAAATTCGTCCTATACTGAGGGACATCCTAGACTCGCCTATAGCTACTGCCTATTTATTTAAAACGTGTGAATATTTTCCTTCAGTATATAAAAAGCACACGATTGATGGGCAACTTCCACCCAAAAAAGTATGGGACATACCAAAAGGTGTACGAGAGGGTAATTACAAACAAATTTACGCTCATGATACACACACTTGGCTTAATAGTTTTGGCTTAAGTATTGCAAGTTATTATTATAAATGACGTTTCAAGCTAACAAAAAATTTAGAGGGTAAACCAAGCTCATAGGGTTCATTCACCATCTCGCCTGCGCCAAAGCCCATTGCTACCCTGGACGTGCCTCTTCTGGGGTAAGTTTGATTGTGATAGGCTCTACCTGTCTGTTGAAAAATGTTTACAGGAGTGGCGGCAATCCCCTATATATACTTGTTAGTTTGTATATATGAACTTAACGATAAAAATAAAATCGAAACATTCAATGCGTCGTAGCCAATATTAGTTTAAATAATGCATAAATATTTTCTCATTTCAATACAATTCATTCTTATATCTTTTAAAGCACATACAGTTGAAGCAAAACTAGATGATCTTCCTGTTGAAATAACAGCATATATTACAAAATTTCTATCAATAGCTGATTGTGCGACCTTTAGACAAACAAACAGGCTTAACAGTCAGATTCTGACTGGGCAGGCACTTAAGAAAAGATTTCTTAACGCAAAGATCACTGAAATAAATAAGGCTAAAGAATTAATTTATCAATATACGAAATTATATGATTTGACTATGACAGATACTGGTATTATTGGTGGTGACCAATCGGTTTATAGAAAATACGACGAAAACTCATCTAAAATTCGTCCTATACTGGGGGACATCCTAGACTCGCCTATAGCTACTGCCTATTTATTTAAAACGTGTGAATATTTTCCTTCAGTATATAAAAAGCACACGATTGATGGGCAACTTCCACCCAAAAAAGTATGGGACATACCAAAAGGTGTACGAGAGGGTAATTACAAACAAATTTACGCTCATGATACATATACTTGGCTTAATAGTTTTGGCTTAAGTATCGCAAGTTATTATTATAAATGACGTTTCAAGCTAACAAAAAATTTAGAGGGTAAACCAAGCTCATAGGGTTCATTCACCATCTCGCCTGCGCCAAAGCCCATTGCTACCCTGGACGTGCCTCTTCTGGGGTAAGTTTGATTGTGATAGGCTCTACCTGTCTGTTGAAAAATGTTTACAGGAGTGGCGGCAATCCCCTATATATACTTGTTAGTTTGTATATATGAACTTAACGATAAAAATAAAATCGAAACATTCAATGCGTCGTAGCCAATATTAGTTTAAATAATGCATAAATATTTTCTCATTTCAATACAATTCATTCTTATATCTTTTAAAGCACATACAGTTGAAGCAAAACTAGATGATCTTCCTGTTGAAATAACAGCATATATTACAAAATTTCTATCAATAGCTGATTGTGCGACCTTTAGACAAACAAACAGGCTTAACAGTCAGATTCTGACTGGGCAGGCACTTAAGAAAAGATTTCTTAACGCAAAGATCACTGAAATAAATAAAGCTAAAGAATTAATTGATCAATATACAAAAGTATATGGTTTAACTATAACAGGTACAGGTTTTATGTGTGGTGATGGCAAAGCACATAAAATATACAAGGAAAATTCATCTCAAATTCGTCATACGTTGAGAAACATCCTGGATTCAACTATAGCTACTGGCTATTTATTACGAACCTGCGAATGTTTTTCTTCAGCATATAAAATACACACGATTGATGGACAACTTCCACCCAGAAAAGTATGGGACACGCCAAAAGGTAAACGAGAGGGTAATTACCAACAAAAATTCGATCATGATGCCAATAGCTGGCTTAATAGTTTTGTTTATACCGTCGCAAAATATTATTATGGCTGAAGATTTTTAATCTAGCAGCAAGGTAAAGGGTTAAATCAAATTCATAGAATTCTGTTGCCAAATCGCCCGTGCCAAACCCCATCATTACCGTGGCTACTGCTATTTACCGCTTTATGTTTTCTGTGGCGATCAGCTATTAGCCGCGATATTGAGACCATCAAGCAAGCATGGCAACTGGTTGACTGTGCTGGTATTGAAAATGCTCGTGAAACGATTAAGAAAAGCCTGGCCAAAAACGCAAATTTTATTTCGAGGCGACAGTGGTTTTTATTCACCCAAAATCATTAACCTTTGTGAGTCGATAGAGATTGATTATGCTGTAGGTTACAGCCCTAACAGCGCTTTACATGGGCGAGCAGTCACCATTGGATTACATAAATCTGCGCTAGAAGCCTTCGAAGAGAGTAGTGAACCACAGAAATGGTTTGGTGAAATTAACGATTACAAAGCCAGAAGCTGGCCTCACGAACGGCGAATCGTCATTAAAGCGGAAGTCTCTAATTTGGGTACGAATACACGCTATGTATTGACGTCACTCAAAGACGAAGCTTCCTCACTTTACAGCGAAGTTTATTGCGAGCGTGGCGACATGGAAAACCGGATTAAAGAACAAAAATGGCTGTTTAGTGACCTTAATAGCTGCTCAGATTGGTGGCCAAATCAATTCCGAGTGATCTTATCAGGGTTGGCTTATACACTACTAGTACCCCAATGCACAGCGATTGTCGGGTTCAGTGGCAAAGTAAAATGCTCATAGCAAGGCAGCTGATCGAAAATAATAGTTATTCTATAGTGAGATCAAGCAACACAGCTATGGGCATTTTAAATGCCACCCAAAGGGCAGCTACAGGTTTTCCCGTGACTTTGTTGCAAGTATTTGAAAGACGCATGTATTACTGCATACTTGCGCCTTGCCACAGAAAAACCTGTAGCTGCTGAACGGGACAATCGCTGTGCATTGGGGTACTAGAAAGGCTCAGAGTCATTGGTCTAAAAGATACGGTGGGTGAACGATGGCAAGTGCGATTGCTGAGAGAAAAACTAATGAAAATCAGTGCTGTCGTGACACGCAATACTCGAAGAATAAAATTCATGGCTGCATCAACAACCCCAATCAAAGACAATCATTATTTTATACAGCAGCTATCCGTTTGAATCTTTCTCCTGATTAAAAATCATGGCGCTTTCCTCAGCGCATGAAAAGCACGGGGGTATAGTGGACCCATAATGTAGTACAGAAAATTTTAATTTATAAGTGTAATCTCAGTAGGGTTTATGTCTCATCTATTATTTTTGTACTGTGGATCTGTGGTCAAAGCGCAGCGTAATTGCGTAGCAATTTTGTCCACAAATCCACAGCGTTATGCAGCTCTTGGTAAACCCGAAGGCAGATTTAAGTAAACCTGATCGGGTGTTTTTCTGTCAAGTGTTGAATGTCTGCGTTTTTGATTATAAAACGACAACCATTCGCCAATATTTTCTCTTGCTTCTGGTACAGATTCATACGCTTTGAGATATACTTCCTCATACTTCAAGCTGCGCCAAAGCCTTTCAATAAACACATTATCCATCCATCGTCCTTTGCCATCCATGCTAATTTTTATGTCGTTATCTTTTAGCTTCTGAGTAAAGGCCTCACTAGTAAATTGACAGCCCTGATCAGAATTGAATATTTCAGGTTTACCAAATTTTGTCATGGCATCATCCAGAGTTTCAAGGCAAAAATCTGTATCCAGCGTATTGGATAGCTGCCAGCTCAAAATCTTTCTTGAATGCCAGTCCATAATGGCAACCAAATACACGAAGCCTTTAGCCATCGGGATATACGTAATATCAGTACACCACACCTGGTTTGGACGATCTATCGTGAGGTCTCGCAAAAGGTATGGATAGATTTTATGCGCCGGGTTTGCCACGCTGGTTTTTTTCTTTGGGTAAAGGGCAATAATGCCTAACAGTCTCATTAAGCGCTGTACACGCTTTCTGTTTGCATGAATACCATGTTCATCCCAAAGTGTATCAACGAGCCTTCGTGAGCCTTTAAAAGGATATTTTAAATGAAGCTGGTCTATCAGCTTCATTAACTTTAAGTTTTCCTCTGATTCGCCCTGCGGCTCATAATAGTAGCTTGAGCGACTGATAGACAATAACTCACACTGCCTTACAATCGATAAATCATGCTTTTTAGTAATGCTATTTGTTCGACGTGCTCGCGCTAGCGTTCGAGCACTTTGGTTAAAAAATCATTCTCCAGCGTCAGTTGACCTATCTTGGCATGAAGGTCTTTCAGATCGCCTTCCGATAACACTTTTGAATCAGATTTACTGCTAAAGATTTGATCGCTGTTTTCAAGCAATTGCTTCTTCCAATCGGTAATTTGGTTGGCATGAAGATCAAATTGCTGCGATAATTCAGCAATAGTTTTGTCGCCCTTAAGCGCTGCTATCGCCACCTTAGCTTTGAAGCTCGGTGAGTGGTTACGTCTTTTTCTTCTCATTATTATTCCTCAGACTGGTTTGTATTTTACCTGAGATTAAACACTTAAGCACCTGTGCAGTTTTCTGGGGCCATTTCAGGGTAAGGGGGAGTCTTGTCTGAATTTCAAAAAATGATTAATTTATAGCCGATTTTATCTGATGTTGCATTTACAACACACTTATTCGGTCAATCTCTAAAAAATCTAAAATGTCATGAATTATTCAGGCTAGGAGCCTGTCCGAGAACTGACTGTTCGGGCTAAACCCGACCACTCTACTTAGTCAGCCCTGATAAACAGTAGAAAGCTTCATTTAAAGAGGCTTAGGGCTGGCTTGAAACGAACAATTTCGACCAGAAAGACTCTAAAAGCCTTAAATTACTGGTCGAAATGAGTTTTGGATGCTGACTACAAGCCCGTCTTCGAACAATCAAAGCAGCTTTTTTGATCTATTCGATTCATTAGATCTCAATGACCCGCTCATAGCCTTATCGAACGCATTGCCTTGGCCAGATTTAGAAAAAGGTCTTGCCGTTTATTACAGCGAAGAAGGTCGCC
Source organism: Pseudomonadales bacterium (assembly GCA_965225765.1). Classification (GTDB taxonomy): domain Bacteria; phylum Pseudomonadota; class Gammaproteobacteria; order Pseudomonadales; family DT-91; genus CAKMZU01. The sequence continues at coordinate 2,535,006 of CBDDBO010000002.1, read as the reverse complement.
CAGCCAAACCCATTCGATTGATGAGCGGCTTATTAATGCTCAAGCAGCTCTTCAATTTGAGTGACGAGAATGTGGTTTCTCAGTGGAAAATGAACCCATACTTTCAATTTTTCTGCGGTGAAACCAGTTTTCAATCTTGCCTGCCTTGCCATCCAATAGACCTTGTAAAATTCAGGCAAAGAATTGGCGAGAGCGGCGTTAAACAGATTTTTGCGATGTCAGTTAAGCTGCATGGAGAGGCAGCTGAAGATGATACGGTTTTTGTTGATACGACGGTACAGGAAAAAGCTATCACCTATCCGACCGATACAAAGCTCGCCATCAAAATCATTAATCGAGTGAATAAGCTAGCAAAAGGCTTTGGTGTCAAACAGCGGCGAACTTTTGTCAAAGAGGTAAAACAGCTTCGTATTGACTCGCGCTTCTTTGGACATGTAAAGAAACGCAAGAAGGCTAAAAAAGCCTTGAAGCGTCTGCGTACTATTGCTGACATTCTGATGAGAGAGCTTGAGCGAAAACTCCCAGAGGGTGCGGTTGCACAGCTAGCAAACGATTTTGCCATGTATCGCAAGGTACTTGCTCAACAGTCTAAGGACAAGAACAAAATTTACAGCCTTCATGAGCCTCAAGTCTACTGTGTTGCTAAAGGTAAGGCGCATAAAAAATACGAATACGGGAGCAAGGCTTCTATCGTATCGACACGCGATCATGTCATTGTTGGCGTCGCTGCACATGATACGTTCACGCATGATTCTGAAACATTACAAACTGCGTTAGATGAAGCAGAATCTGTAAGAGAGACATCCATCAAAACTGCTGTTGTTGATAAAGGCTATCAAGGTTCCAAATCTAAAGTGAAGCAGGAAGTTATTTTACCAGGCAAGCCTCTTAAGCGAGATAATGATAAACAACGAGCACGTAAACGAACGCTTTGTAAAAAACGCTCATCCATTGAGCCCGTTATCGGTCATTTGAAGCAAGACTTCAGATTGTGCAGGAACTTCCTTAAGGGCTTTATCGGCGATCAGCTTAACTTGTTGATGGCTGCTTGTGCCTGGAACTTAAAAAAGTGGATCAACGCTTTTTTTGTGCTTGTTTTTATCTGGTTACCTGATCAAAAAGCAGCCAGCAGATTGGCTGGCTTTAAGTTTATGCTTTCGATAATACTTGGCCTTAAAAAATATAAGGCCTTTGTCAGGGCTGACTACTTAATCAATAAACGGTCATGTGGCTTTGTCTAGATTAAGTGGTCGGGTAAATTCCAGATAAGTGGCTAAATTCTTCACCCCTGTTTATTTAGATCTTCCTTTAAATAGGCTGACTATTCGTAGAAATTTCCCAAAGAATTTATATCACTTCTTTGAAACTTATCCTCGAACGCAATTCTCGGACAGTCTCCTAGACGTTCCTTTTCCGGGGTAAGTTTGATTGTGATAGGCTCTACCTTTCTGTTGAAAAATGTTTACAGGGGTGGCGGCAATCCCCTATATATACTTGTTAGTTTGTATATATGAACTTAACGATAAAAATAAAATCGAAACATTCAATGCGTCGTAGCCAATATTAGTTTAAATAATGCATAAATATTTTCTCATTTCAATACAATTCATTCTTATATCTTTTAAAGCACATACCGTGGAAACAAAGCTGGATGATCTTCCTACTGAAATAATAGCATATATTACAGGCTCGCTACCGATAGCTGATTGCGCAGCTTTAAGGCAAACAAACAAGCGTAACAGTCAGATTGTTACTGAGCATGCACTTAAGAAAAGATTCCTTAACGAAAAGATCATTGAAATAAATAAAGCTAAAGAATTAATTTGTCAGTATATGAAATTATATGGTATGGCTATGATGGGTACCGGTATTGTTTGTGATGTCGTTTCGGTATTTGAAAAATATCAAGAAAATTCACCTCAAATTGATCGTATACTGGAAAATATCTTAGACTCACCTATAGCTACTTCCTATTTAGTTCAAATGTGTAAAGGTTTTTCTTCAATATATAAAAAACAAAAGGGTTTCGGGCAACTTCCACCCAGAAAATTATTGGATACACCAAAAGATAGGCGAAAGGAAAATTCTACACAATCTTTAGGTAATAGTAGTAATTTTTGGTTTCAACATTTCGGTGTTAGCATCGCAGCCTATTACAAGTCCCACTCCGAAGATTAAGGCTAACAGTATTATCTAGGGGTAATGCAAGTTCATAAAGTTCTGTCACCAAATCGCCCGTGCCAAACCCCATTGCTACCCTAGCCTGAATAATTCATGAGAAAGTATGAAGGAACGGCGCAAACCCTTATAATAAAGGTTCCAACACAATAAAAATAAAGATTGCGCCGATGCCAAATTGTACCGTTAGTCAACCACTTTTCCCAGTCCTAAAACGTCGTCAAATAGATTTTGATTTCTCAGGTGGTTGCGTCAGTTCATTTGCAGGAAGTTTACTTTTAAGCAAAGTTGATAAAAAAATAGGCTTAACGCAAAAGATAGCAAAGCTTCTTCCAGATGATCGAGATAAAAGCAAGGTCGAACATCAAGCAGAAAATCTTTTAAAGCAGCGAGTTTATGCATTAGCCTGCGGTGAAGAAGATCTCATTGATCACAATGATTTAAAAAATGATCTAGCTCTGCAAACAGCCGTCGGTGTTGATGAGGATCTTGCAAGTGCGTCCACCATGCAGAGGTTCGACCAGCGGTTTGATAGGCGCAGTTTAAAAGCCGTTCATGAGGAGCTGATTCAGCAGTTTATTAACAGTTATTCAAAAGCGCCAAAAACAATCATTCTAGATTTTGATGCCACAGATAACCGTCTCTATGGTGAACAGGAAGGCCGTTACTACAACCATCATTACCGTGGCTACTGCTATTTACCGCTTTATGTTTTCTGTGGCGATCAGCTATTAGCCGCGATATTGAGACCATCAAGCAAGCATGGCAACTGGTTGACTGTGCTGGTATTGAAAATGCTCGTGAAACGATTAAGAAAAGCCTGGCCAAAAACGCAAATTTTATTTCGAGGCGACAGTGGTTTTTATTCACCCAAAATCATTAACCTTTGTGAGTCGATAGAGATTGATTATGCTGTAGGTTACAGCCCTAACAGCGCTTTACATGGGCGAGCAGTCACCATTGGATTACATAAATCTGCGCTAGAAGCCTTCGAAGAGAGTAGTGAACCACAGAAATGGTTTGGTGAAATTAACGATTACAAAGCCAGAAGCTGGCCTCACAAACGGCGAATCGTCGTTAAAGCGGAAGTCTCTAATTTGGGGACGAATACGCGTTATGTATTGACGTCACTCAAAGACGAAGCTTCCTCACTTTACAGCGAAGTCTATTGCGAGCGTGGCGACATGGAAAACCGTATTAAAGAACAAAAATGGTTGTTTAGTGATCTCAATAGCTGCTCAGATTGGTGGCCCAATCAGTTCCGAGTTATTTTATCAGGATTGGCCTATACACTGCTTGAAAGGCTCAGAGTCATAGGTCTAAAAGATACGCTGGGAGAGTGATGGCAGGTAAGATTGCTAAGAGAAAAACTACTGAAGATCAGTGCCGTCGTGACACGCAATACTCGCAGAATAAAATTCATGGCTGCATCAACAACCTCCAATCAAAGACAATCATTATTTTATACAGCAGCTATCCGTTTGAATCTTTCTCCTGATTAAAAATCATGGCGCTTTCCTCAGCGCATGAAAAGCACGGGGGTAAGGGGGAGTTGTGTCTGAATTTCAAAAAATGATTAATTTATAGCCGATTTGATCTGATGTTGCATTTACAACACACTTATTCGGTTAATCTCTAAGAAATCTAAAATGTCATGAATTATTCAGGCTAGGAGCCTGTCCGAGAACTGACTGTTCGGGTGAATTCCAGATAAGTGGCTAAATTCTTCGCCCCTGTTTATTTAGATCTGCCTTTAAATAGGCTGACTATTCGCAGGAATTTCCCAAATAATTTATCTCACTTCTTTGAAACTTATCCTCGAACGCAATTCTCGGAAAGGCCTCTAGAGGTTCCTTTCCTTGGGTAAGTTTGATTGTGATAAAGTCTACCTGACTGTTTATAGATGTTAGTAGGGATAGTGAGGGTAACCTAGTTACACTTGTTAGTTTTCTATATGTGAACTTAACTATAAAAAGCAAATCGAAAAATACAATGCTTCGTATCAAATATGAGTTTAAATAATGTATAAATATTTTCTTATTTCAATACAATTCATTCTGATATCTTTTGAAGCGTATCCGGTGCAAATCAAGCTGGATGATCTTCCTACTGAAATAGTAGATTATACTACAGGCTCGCTGTCGATAGCTGATTACGCGGCTTTAAAGGAAAAAAACAAGCGTAACAGTCAGATTATTGCAGGCCATGAACTTAAGAAAAGATTCCTTAACGAAAAGATCACTGAAATAAGTAAAGCTAAAGAATTAATTCATCAGTATATGGAAATATTCAGTTTGACTATGACAGATTCCGGTATGATGTGTAATGACGTTGCGGTACTACCAAAATACCAAAAAAAATGGAAAAAAAATGCACCTTCAATTTTTCGTACACTGAGAGGAATCCTAAATTCAACTATAGCCACTACCTATTTAGTCGAAACGTGTGAAGCTTTTTCTCAATCATATAAAGCGCAAAAGCGTTTTGGACTACTTCCACCTAAAGAAGTACCGGGCGAACTAGAAAGAATGAAAAAGGGAAGTCTCAAGCCAATTCCCGAAGGGAGTCACGCTTGGTGGTTTTCAAATCTCGCTATTAACATCGCAGTGCATTATAGTTGCACATCCGAAGCTAACAGTCTGATCAGAAAGTAAGAAAAGTTAATAGGGTTCAGTCACCTTGTCGCCTGTGCCAAACCCCATCGTTAACTTGGTACATCATGTCAAAAGGTTTGTCTGGTGACCGTAGGGTGGAAAAGCGTAGCGTCTTCCACCAAAAAAACTTAATGACTGGTGGATCGCGCTGCGCTTATCCACCCTACAAAAACTGATGCCACCCGACAATCGGTTTGACATGATGTACTAGTCGGGCCGCTTCTGGGGTAAGATTGATGGTGATAGGGTCTACTTGGCTGTTGGTAGTTGTTAGTAAGGGAGGGCATGTTAGGCCGTTGAACAATAGGCTCTGCAACTAGTACCTCAATGCACAGCGATTGTCGGGTTCAGTGGCAGAGTAAAATGCTCATAGCAAGGCAGCTGATCGAAAATAATAGTTATTCTATAGTGAGATCAAGCAACACAGCTATGGGCATTTTAAATGCCACCCAAAGGGCAGCTACAGGTTTTCCCGTGACTTTGTTGCAAGTATTTGAAAGACGCATGTATTACTGCATACTTGCGCCTTGCCACAGAAAAACCTGTAGCTGCTGAACGGGACAATCGCTGTGCATTGAGGTACTAGCAATTGGCTAAAAAACTAGCATCCTGCAAGAGTCTGTATTGCACGTGTCACGTGAATACGCTTATTAAGTCCATTGAACTTTAATAAATAGTTATCCTCCTATTGTTCAATCTCTTTGATTTACATGGCTAATTATATGATATCCAAACGCCTAGCCGGATCCTATTTATCTAGTTCAAAAGCAGTTTGCTCTATATGTTTAACCATTTTGTTAATATCTTTATCGTTAGAGGTAAGCTCGAAAATCATAAAGCCAAATAAAAATGAAGAATGGAAAATTATAACCAGTGTTTTTTTTTCAGAACGTGATTCAAAAAAAAGAGACAAAATAATAAAAAAAATAAAAAAGTTAGATTCTAAAATTGTTAGATCTGAATCAAGTATAAGTGAAGTTGAGAGGAGAGATATATACATGTCTCTATACAGACAACTTCAAAAAGGTTCTCACAAAAAAGAATATGATTTTTATTATTTTCAGGAAGAAAATGATTTAGATTATTATATGACAAAAGGAAATTTTTCATGTCAACCATACATGTTTATGAAAAGTCAAGATCGTGACGGTTTTAGGTTTGTTCATGGATGGAATATGAATGTTGTTAGCGATATTATTAGTAAATATAAAGAAAATAAAACACCTTTAACGGCAATAAAAGAAATTTTTACTAAAAATAAATTGAGTGGAGGTATCTGCCACGATGTAATTACTGAAAATTTTTGGGATCGGGCTGATACTCAACCTAATGTCGCATTATCTAAAAAAATTCTTAAGCGAAGTATATTCAAATAAAAGTACTTTAAAAGGTGTTTTATAGGATTTATTGACGTGACACATGCTGCGACATGTTGGTTTTATTTCGCTTATTATCTTCTCTCGGTGTAATGAAGTAACCCCTCAAAAAGTTATCATAAAGCAGTTAAAAGCATTTCCGTTTGCGATGACTTCATACAAATTATCAATTGATTAAAAAACTAGAATCCTACAAGAGTATATATAGCAGGTGTCACGTGAATAGGCTTATTAACGTTATTGAACTTTAATGAAGAATTATCCTCCTATTTTTATCTATTTAACTCACATTGTTTAGTATATGATATTCAAACGTGTATTTGGATTCTCTTTATTTAGTTTAAAAGCAGTTTGCTCTATATGTTTAGCCATTCTTTCAATATCTTTATCGTTAGAGGCAAACTCGAAAATCATAAAGCCAAATGAAAATAAAGCATTAAAAATTATAGCCAGTATTTTTTTTCCAAAACCTGATTACAATAAAGCAGAAAAAATAATAAATGAAATACAAGTTTTAGATTCTAGAATTGTTCGAGATGGCTCAAGTATCACTCAAATTGAGAGGAGAGATATATACATGTCTCTTTACAGACAACTCAAAACAGGCTCTGATGGTAATGAATATGATTTTTACCATTTTAGAAAAAAGAATTTAGATTATTATATAGCAAATGGAAATGTTACATTTAATCCATACATGCTTGTCAAAATTCCAGACCATGAAGATTTTATCTTTATTAACGATTGGGATATAAATTCTGTTCGCGACATTATTAATAACTGTAAAGAAAATAAAACGCCTTTAAGAGCAATACAAGAAATTTATAAGAAAAGGACATCGTGGGGAGGTATCAGCTATGATGGAATTACTCAAAAACGTTGGGCTCGGAATGAGACTAAACCTAATGATGCATTAGCTAATGCAATTATCGAGCGAAGTGTATTTCGATAAAAGAACGCTAAAAGGGGTTTCACAGGATCTATCGACCCGAAACATGGTTTGAAACTATGAGTAGCCTAATAAAAAAAATTTATTTTCCTTGGTTTGGGGGTCAGGGAATGAATATTTATGTTCAAGTCACAGGCTAAAGAACTAGAATCCTTTAAGGGTACATATAGCAAGTATCACGGGGATCGTTGCGATGATCACGTGAATAGGCTTATTAACGTCATTGAACTTTAATGAAGGATTATCCTCCTATTTTTTGATCTCTTTAATTTACATTGTTGATTATATGATATTCACACGCGTAGTTGGATCCTATTTATTTAGCTCAAAAGCAGTTTGCTCTATATTTTTATGCATGCTTTCAATATCTTTATCGTTAGGGGTAAACTCGACAATCATAAAGCCGAGTGAAAATGAGATATTTGAAACTATAGAAAATGCTTTTTTTTCAAAAAATAATTCTGAAAAAAGAGAAAAAATAATAAAGAAAATAAAAGCATTAGATCCTGAAATTTTGTTATCTGGATCAAGTATAAAAGTAATAGAGGGGAGAGATATATACATGTCTCTTTACAGACAGCTCCAGAACGGTTCTGATGACAAAGAACACGATTTTTATCATTATACAGGTGAAAATGACTTAGACTATTATATCGCTAAAGGAAATTTTACAAATAATGCATACATGCTTGTGAAAGATCCAGACTATAAAGATTTTAAGTTTATGGATAAATGGCATACGCCTACTATAATTGCTATTATTCGTGGATTTAAAGAAAGTAAAGCGCCTTTAAGGGCAATATATGCAATTTCTCATAATTGGATATCGTTTGGCGGTATGTGCTACGATGATATTACTAAAAAACGTTGGGCTCGGAATGATACTAAACCTAATGATGCATTAGCTAATGCAATTATCGAGCGAAGTGTATTTCGATAAAAGAACGCTAAAAGGGGTTTCACAGGATCTATCGACCCGAAACATGGTTTGAAACTATGAGTAGCCTAATAAAAAAAATTTATTTTCCTTGGTTTGGGGGTCAGGGAATGAATATTTATATTCAAGTCACAGGCTAACCTACAGGCTTTAAGGTGATCCAGAACATATCCTATTAACATGTTTAATTTTGTTTGCTTCTTGTCTTTTCTCATCACAATGAACTAACCTCGTCAAAAGTCATCATAAGGGAGTTAAAAAAAATTCCTTTTGTGATGACTGCATACAAATTTCTGATAGGTTCACTCTGCCTTATCAAAGGGCTTCAAGCAGAAGAGCCAGTGGATGAGCAAGTGATTGTGATTGCTGATCGATTATCTTCATCCTTTACGGTTGAAAGTGACCCTAAACAACCGACTCAGCCTATTCCTTCCTTCGATGCAGCGAGTTATTTGAAAGTGATGCCAGGCGTCACAGTCGCGCGTAAAGGTGGCAACGGCGGCGATGTGAGTCTGCGCGGCCAATCGGGTTCAAGGGTGCAGTTCAGTATCAATGGTCAACAAACTTTTGGTACTTGTGGCGGCCGCATGGACCCACCCACCAGTTATATTTCCCCACAAGCCTACGATGAAGTGTTTTTGATCAAAGGCCCTCAATCTGTGAAATATGGCGCTGTGGGTAGTGCCGGTACGGTTGTGTTTTCACGAAGCACATCGACAGCTGGACACTCAATCCATGAGTACCTTTTAGGTAGCACGCTAGGGTCGTACGGGCGACTCGATGCACATTTAGAAGCCAGTCTTTCAGAGAATCAAGGGTTTATTTGGGTAACAGGCAACAGTTCTAAAAGCGATGATTATAAAGATGGGCAAGGTCAAACTGCAGCCTCTCAATACGAGCGCTATCAAGGACAAGCAGCGCTTGGTTGGTCAGCCTATCCTAATCATGTAGTAGAGATAAGTGTTGGTGCATCCGACGGTCATGCACATTATGCCGATAGAGCCAATCGTGCTCGCAAAATAGCGCAGGAACAGTTTCAACTCAATTATAAAGGCCAAGGGTTAACGCAAGCACTCGAATCCATTGATGCCCTCTGTTACGTCAATCAAAACCGCCATATTATGGATAGTTTTCATGTTGGCCAACAAGGCCGTGGCGCTGCACCCGAACGATTAACGCAAGGCGGAAGGTTAGCATTTAAGTGGGCGCCTTCTGCCTTTTTCGACCTGGATACGGGGGTTGATGGTTTTAACAGTCAGCAAAAGATGCGCACGGGCAATTCACTCGACGCCCTGTTGGATAGAGTGCCTGAAAAGGTTTATCGGCTAGCACAGGTTGGGGCTTTTTCTGAGGCACGCTTAGGCTTTGGATCCATTGATTGGGTGTCAGGCTTACGACTAGATATCAGTGAAACAGAGCTTTTTGGCGCTTTTCACAGTGATGAGCAACCCTCAAAAAAGCAGCGGCAATTAGTGAGTGGATTTACCCGATTAGCCTTTGAACCTGAAGCATTTAAGCTGGGAATTGGTTTAGGTCATGCAGAGCGTGCGCCTGATTATTGGGAAACCCTCAAAGCGTCCAAATCACTGTTGTTGGATACAGAAAAAACGACACAGTTGGATGTAAATTGGGTAGTTGATAAGTGGCTGACTTGGCAATTATCAGCTTTTTATGGGCTGATTGATGATTTTATTTTGATCGATAAAAAAGCCAAGCCCATGGCACGAAACATTGATGCACGCCTTTTTGGTGGTGAACTGACAGCTTCTAAATTGTGGGATAATAGCCTGACATTACACTCTAGCTTGGCTTATACCCACGGTGAGAACTTAACCGATCGTAAGCCTTTAGCTCAAGTGTCACCTTTGGAATGGCGCGTGGCGCTTGATTATCAATGGGATAAGTTTTCGGTAGGCGCGCTTTCTCGTTGGGTCGCTGCACAAAAGCGTATAGCAATCGGCCAAGGGTCGGTTGTTGGACAAGATCTAGGAACCTCTGAATCCTTTTTAGTGTTTTCTCTGCATGCCGAATGGCAGCTCACCCAAGGGCTGTTGCTGATTGCAGGTATTGATAATCTGTTTAACAAAACCTACGCGGAACATATCAGCAAAGCGGCGCTACCTGATCCTTTCTTACAAACAGGCGATATCCAGCAGGTTAATGAACCGGGGCGAATAGCTTGGTTGAGCCTAACCTGGACACTATAAAATTTTATGGACTTGGAGTTTGGCAGAGCTATCAAACTGATATTCAGGTTGTAGGGTTTTGTTTATCTCTTCGGTAATCCGAAGGTTTTGATAAAAATTATGCCTATCATCAGCCGGTTTATAAGCTGGTGTGTGACTTATTGGTTGAAATGCACTTGAAAATGTCGGTTTAAAGGCCAGCTTATCACCTCTTTTAATCGGGGTATTTGCTCTAACAGCAACGACTGGCTGATTATTTGACTTGAGCCTAACAAATTCTAAACGTAGATTTCCGTGATTAGCGATATCGCATCCAATTGAGCCATTTGAAGTATCCAATACTCTTCCTGGAAGCAATAAAAAAGGCGATGTGCCTTTTCTAGGAAACAATATATAGCGAACATAATCGCTATTCTTGGATCTTGTATTCATTAATTTTATGTCTATGGGATAGTCACCGTGATAATCACTTGATTTTAAATACCCATCCCTACTATAGACAGCGACGCCTAGTCTATCTTTGATACATGTACTATCCCAATAAGTGACTGCATCTGCTGTAGATGTGGGTGTAGGTGAGTGATTGTTGGTAATACTAGTAGGTGGCGTTTTCATATGTTCACTATTATGAACTTTTAAAAGAATACCTGACACCAATCCTACAATTTCGTCTTTTCGAAAAGGTTTTTTTGCTACTGCCCTTGAGTCTCTATGGTGCCTATTGTCTTTGTCGTAGGTCGTTGCTAGGCCTATCTTCTCTTTAAACTTAGCTTCTCCGCCTTGAAACGCTTTTTCGTCAACAAAGGTAGACACATTGACACCACCATTCATAAGATCATTTTCAATATGCCTTTTGGTTAAATTGGAATAATAAATATCAGTGGTGTAGTTAAGTTTAGGGGAAGAAGATAGGGTATCGAGGAGAGTTTTAGGCTGAACCGAAGCGTCTTTTGATGATTGGCTGGTCTTACTGTTTGTGGTTTTTCTCTTCGTCTTTTTTGGTTTAGCATTTGATAGAGAACTAAACAAAAATAAGAAAGCAATGAAATAAGAAAGAAATCGCATAAAAAACACTATAGAGTTCAGGAGGGAGGGGTTAGTTCAAATGCTGTTAAGCTATTTTTACGCGCACGACTTTAAACACCTCAAAATCCATCCCGGCCACTTTATTTTTATCGGTATAGTAGGTGAGATTGACGCGCTGACCTGCAAGTGATCGATAGCTTTGCTGCCTTTTAAAGGTAAAAGGCGTAGAAATCTTATCAATCATCAGGGTATGCAATATCCAGCCATCATCGAGTGGCCTTTGAACATGAGAGGTGACCTTTAAATGATCAGATTGGATCAAGTTTTGGTGCTTTTTGAGGAGTTTTTTGGGATCTGATTTCATGCTTGACAGTTAAGGGCACCTCTAAAAATTGCTTTCGGCTTCTGTTTTATTGACATGTCTGTTTCTAATAGCATGATGGTAATCCAATAAACGAAGGATAAAAATATTATACCTCACACCCTTCGAGCACTAATTTCAATTATTAGAGATACCCTTAAGTTGTAGGGCGGGACAGCGAAGCGTCTCCCACCAAAGAAAAGTTGCTACCCATCCATATAATAATCGGGATTCACAAGCCAGCGATCAATCAGCAGTTGGCTTTTTTGTTTATCCTTGATCAGCGTTTTAGCCACCCTTTGTACATCATTTAACATGTCTTGATGTTTTAGTAAGTCAGCTAAGCGAAACTGGGTCAGCCCTGTTTGGTTTTCGCCAAGCATATCGCCTGGGCCGCGCAGTTCAAGGTCTTTTTCGGCAATTTTAAAACCATCAGTGGTTTCTCGCATGATGTTAAGTCTGGCTTTGGCTTGCCGAGATAAAGGTGTTTGATACATTAAGAGACAATAGCTTTGCAAATTGCCTCGTCCTACGCGGCCGCGCAATTGATGTAGCTGGGAGAGTCCCAAGCGCTCGGGATTTTCAATCACCATAATAGAGGCGTTAGGGACATTAACCCCGACTTCAATGACAGTGGTGGCCACCAGTATATTCATGTCACCTTGGGCAAAGGTTTCCATGATGGCGGATTTTTCTTTGGGTTTAACCTTACCGTGAACAAGACCAATACTCAGTTCAGGGAGTTCTGCTTGCAGCCACTTGTGTGTTTCTTCCGCTGCCTGACAGTTTAGGGCTTCGGAGGTTTCAATTAAGGTACAGACCCAATAAACTTGCTGACCTTGCTGGCACGCGCTCAAGAGTCTTGCTAAGACATGGTCGCGGCGTGCTCTATCAATTAATAAGGTTTGTATAGGTTGCCTGCCAGGCGGTAGTTCATCAATTACCGATAAATCCAAGTCAGCGTAGGCGGTCATCGCCAAGGTACGTGGAATTGGCGTTGCTGTCATAATGAGCTGATGAGGGGCATTGTTATCCTCGGTTTTTTGCCTTAAGGCTAAGCGTTGATGTACCCCAAAGCGGTGCTGCTCATCAATGATGACAAGACCTAGTTTGTGAAAGATCACGGTATCTTCAATGACCGCATGCGTGCCAATCACTAAATCGGTCACACCCTCAGCTAATCGTTCGAGCTTTTCGCGCTTTTGTTTGGCTGTGTGTTTACCCAATAAGGTATCTAGGCGAAGACCTAAGGGTTCAAACCACTCAGCAAAACTTATAGCATGTTGCTCTGCCAATATTTCTGTGGGGGCCATTAGCACTGCCTGGTAACCTGCTTCAATGGCATTGCAGCAGGCCATGGCGGCAACAATGGTTTTACCGCTGCCGACATCGCCCTGTACTAACCGGAGCATCGGGTTAGGCTTAGCCAAATCGTTTTGAATGTCGGTAAGCACAGTTTCCTGAGCATTTGTTAAGGCAAAGGGTAGGTTACAGGCTAATTGGTTAGCCAAGGTAAAGCCTGTGAGCATTGGGCTTGCCTGTGATTGCCTCTGATATCTGTAAGTCAACAGACTAAGCTGGTGGGCCAGTAATTCTTCAAAGGCCAGCCTTCTCTGGTAAGGATGCTGTCCTTCTTTTAAGGTCTCTACTTTGAGTGAGGGTGGCGGATGATGAAGGTGCTGAAGTGCTTCACCTAAGGGTGCATTTAAGGCTTTTGCATTGCCTTCTATACTAATGGTCTCCACCGCTTGTTTATCTTTCGCTAATAATTCGAGCGCTTGATCTTGTAGCTGCCGCCACAAGGTTTGGCTTAGTCCTTGCGTTGTGGAATAAATAGCTGTGAGGGTTTGTGATGCTGTCTTTAAAGGCTCTGGGTCAAGGCTGTACTCTGGGTGAATCATCTCAAGTCCCTGACTTAATAGCCGAACTTCTGCAAAGCAGCGCATAATGCGGCCTTTTTCAAAGCTGGCTTTTTGGCTACCGTTAAAATGAAAAAAGCGGCAGGCGATCTGCCCTGCCCCATCGCTTAAGGTCACCACCAGTGCGCGCCTTTTGCCAAAGGTGACTTGGGTGTTCTCAATCTGGCCTTCGATTTGAGCATAGTTGCCAACGGTTAAGCGATTAAGGGGGGTCAGCGTGGTTCGATCTTGATAGTCACGAGGTAAATGAAACAGCAGGTCAATAATGCGACACACACCAATCTTGTTAAGTTTTTCGGCAAGCTTGGGGCCTACGCCTTTTAAATAACGAACTTCGCTGTTTAAATCCACGAAAACTCCTTTTTCGTAACGGTTGGTGTTCTCATTGGCCTGTGGTACAAGGGGTGTTCACAAGCATAAAGTGTAAAGAGTCGATGAAGACAACTCAACATTCACAGTGGGATACCCTTAAAGGTAAACGGATTGGACTTTTAGGTTGTGGCGATATTGGCACACGTCTTGGCCAGCGACTGGTTGATGCAGGGGCGCTGCCTATTGGTTTTCGGCGTCATGAGCAGGCAAATGAGCCCTTTCCTGTGATAAACCTTGATTTTCAAAAGCCGGAAACGCTTAGTGCTTTACAGGAACCGTTTGATTATTTGATCGTGACACTGGTGCCTGATAGACGATTTGATGAGCAAGTTAAAGCTTACGAGAAAGGTTATGTTGAGAATTTAACGCATATTTTACAAGCCATTGATACCGATTACCTCAAAAGGCTATTTTGGGTATCCAGTACCAGCGTGTATGGGCAGACAGATGGCGAATGGGTAGACGAAGATAGCCCTGCAAATGCAACATCACCGACAGCGCAAGTGTTGCTGGCGGCTGAAAACCTGCTAGCTGCATTAGAAGATAAAGCTACCGTTGTGCGTTTTTCAGGGATTTATCGCGACAAGAAGCATAGGTATCTCGATAAACTGCTTAAAGGTGAGCTACCTGCCAAGGCGAATAAAGATAGTTTGACCAATCGTATACATATTACTGATGCGGTAAGTCTATTGGGCTATTTCATGAACCTAGATGCCCAAGGAGAATCCTTGGCGCCGCTTTATATAGGCACTGATTGTGAGCCTGTAGATTACGCTTCATTGGTGAGTTTTTTAAGTGAGGCGTTAGCTAAACCGCTGAATCAAACCTTAATACAAACCATGCCTGCATCCAGTAAACGGCTGAGTAATAAAAGGCTCTTAAGTACTGGCTTTAGCTTCGAATACCCTTCTTATAAAGACGGCTTTCATCAACTGATCACATGCTATAAGCACAAGGAGGACTAGCATGAAGTTGTTGTTAAAAATACTGATGGTGTTGGTGGTGATCATTGGGATTGGTGTGGCGTTATTACCTACTGTGATTAAAAACACCATTGAAACCAAAGGCACGGAGGTTGTAGGGGCAGAGGTTGATCTTCAAGGAGTGGGACTGCACCTGTGGCCATTGGGGTTAAGCCTCAAGCAAATGCAAATCACAGACCCTACAGCGGCTGAATACAATTTAGCGCAGTTCGGTTTGTTAGATGTCCGTCTTGATTTATCAGGGCTAGTTAATAATCAAGTGATTGTGTCGTCATTCACCTTGACGCAATTGGCTTTGAACTCGGCCAGAGACACAGCAGGGTCAGTGGTAGACAAAAAGGAAGCTGGGGATAATGGCCTAGATCAAAGCATCAAACAGTGGGCTGCGCAGTTACCTGATTTTCAGGAGATACTGGAAAAAGAGCCCCTGGAAACAACAAAGCGCTATGACACCCTTATGAAAGATGTGGAGACGCTAAAAGCCAGTTGGGATAAACGTCTAGCAGACCTACCAACTGATCAAACCTTTGCTGATTATCAAGCACGCATCCATGCGCTTAAAGGGCAATCCATTAAGACGCCAGAGGATGTACTGGCAATGAAAAATGCGTTATCGAGTCTTAAGGAAGACATTAAGCAGGATAAACAACACTTACAAGCCGCAAGACGAGATTTTTTGATCGATAAAAAGCTTCTCGTTGCAGATATCGTCAATTTAAAGGCTGCGCCAAAGAAAGATATGGCCTATTTAAGCCAAAAATATCAGTTTGATAAAAAGGGCCTTGTCAATGTAACCCAGCTATTGTTGGGGCAAAAAGCGGCTGATACGGTAGCAGCTTACAGTGACACCTTAGAGAAGTGGCTACCTATTATTCAAAGGCTTCAAGGTAATGAGACTCAAGCTCAGGCAACCCCTGAAGGGGGCGGCTCAATTAAAGAGCCAACAAACACAAATGGTCTGACGTATCTGGTGCAAGAAGGTACAGTCGAGTGGCTAAGCCCTTTAGGTACGATTGAGGCAACTCTATCGTCACTTCCTTGGCCATTGATTGAAGATAAACCTGGGATGATCAACCTGACAGGGACGGAGCTTAAGGCCATTGACACGTTGACTGCGACCGTCTTATTGGATGCTCAGAAAGCGTTGATGCGACTGCAAGCAGACTATGGCATAAAGGGTTTGCAGTTATCGCCTGAAACGCACAGTGAGTTAGTCTTAAACCAGGGAACACTCAAAGTAGAAGGTAAGGCTATTCAAGTGGGTGATTGGCTAGAGAGCACCAATAAGTTGGTATTAGATAACCTTAAAGTGGACATGAAGGCCGAGAAAGAGACCATGAAGCGATTGGCCAATGCTTTGGAAAAAGAAAAGGAATTAGAAGCAGAGCTCTCGGTAAAAGGGCAGCTATCCGATCCTAAAATTAGCTTTCATACCTCTCTTGATGAGCAGTTAAAACAAGTGTTAGCCTCTGCTCTTAAAGCACAGCAACAAAAATGGTTAGCGTCGATTGAAACAGCGCTATGGAAAAAGGTAGGGTCAGGCACAAAAAATGCCGACCTTACCAAACGCTTCTTAGAAAAAGAGCCGCTACGGTTTGATAAACTCGATGTAAAGCTAAACAGGTTATTGAATCAGCAGGCGCAGTTGCTACACGATAAGCAAAAAGCCAAGGCTAAAAAGTCCTTAGATAAAGCTATCAATAAGCAGTTGGAAAAATGGCTTTAATCATAACTTGGGCGCAAGCCCAAGTTAAGGTTTCAAAGAAGCTATAAATCTACTGTTAGATTGTTTCGATTATCTTCTTTAAAGCGTCAGGAAAAGTCCAAATGTAAGCTCCAGCAGTCGGCGATTTTTCGCTTTTTTGAGTATCTTGCTCAGTTTTATCTTTGTAATAAAGTCGATCTTTAGGATGGGCATGCTCTTTAAATTTAATGCCTATTTCATCTATTATATATTCTACATTGCTTACTGCAGGCGAATTTAAGGAGCTAGCATTAATTCTGTCTTTAAGTGTAAGTAGTGTCTGGTATTTATCTCTTGTAATATCTTCATCTTTTTCTTGAAACGTACTGATAAGGTTATTTGCTTGATTTTCAAAATCTTTTCTATCCTTTCTGGCTTGCTCGATTCTTGCTGTAAACGCATTCCCTTCTAAAGCGTCGTTTTTGTCAGTGAATTCATCGTAATTATAGGCCGTTAATAGATGAAATTTAGTCCCTTTAGCCGGCAGGCATAAAAATAACGTTAGATATGTCGATACTAAGACTACTTTAAGAAGGGTAGGATGTAGCATAAAATTACCGCTTTCGTGTTAACTTTAATGTTGAGTGAATGTGTTATGGCTAGCCTGTTCGATGAATATAGTAAAGCTAATCAAAAGAGAATTTATGGGAAAGGGAGATTGATCCTCTTAACAGTCCTAGCGCGAAAACGAATTTTTTGATGCGCTTTCAAGGTAATGGTTCAACTAATTAAGCAGTTGGAGAAGTAGTTTTAACGAACTTCATGTGATGGCTTGAGTCAATAACACTGATAGTTGGTCGTGTGGATAGTATGCATTGAAATTCATGATGTTGATAAGTTGTTTGTGGACGTTTTTTTGCGCTGATTATGTCCTTGCAACAGCTGAAGAAGAAAATTTAGTTGACAGTATTAGCGCTGGGCGTACCGACAAGAATAAACTGCTTGCATTGAAGGCGTATTTGGAGATTTTTCCAAGTTTAAAGATTTCTACAGCTACTGCTCTAAATGTCATTAAAACATTAGAAGGCAAAGATGATGTCTCTAAAGGTTGTGCATTAAGAAAGTTGATACCTTATTTACGAAATGACCAGGCAGTTTATAGCAGTCATGTAACACGCCTTTTTAACCATGAAAACGACGCTGCCGAAGCCGTGAAAGCTTTGTCTAAGAAAGTAAACATAATAGATACTGACCAATCGAGTAGGTCCCAAGGAAGTGGCAAAGATAAGATCATTCGCTCTAATGCCTATGATAGGGTATTTGAAGACAACAGTTGTAGCTTGCAACCTGAATTTCTATATACTCAAGGAGATAAACATTACCACGTGATCAATGGTCAGTGCTATCAAGGAAAATGTTGTATCTATTTTCCTAAGTTAAACAATTATATCTACATAATTGAAGATCGGAGGGTGATGTCAAAGTATCCACCTAACGCTAAAAACTCACCCATTCTAACTACTTCATCAGAAGCCTTACTTAGAGATGTTGTCATTTAGCTGTTTTAACGGCCTAAAAGGCTTTTTGTGCGGGTTTTACGAATGTCTTTCTCGCCTGACCATTCAAGCACGCCGGAGGTTAAATCCATCAATTTTAATGTAAATTTGTAGTACACATCTTTCGTTGAGCCGTTATGCTTGGTGATCGAGGACATATTGCCATAGAGCATATATTCAGCACCAAGCTGCCTGCCGATTTTGGCGGCTTTTTTAGGGGCAACCATGCCTGATTGTTGTTGGTAGTTAAACTGTTTTTTCATGCGAGCTAACGCGTTGGGATCAACAAACCGGTAGTTACCGGAGCGTATTAAATCATTCTGGATGGTGTCAGTGATACTTTCAAGGTCAATATGCTCGGTGGTCTTGTTTTCGATGCCATCTATAAAGACAATGGGCCTTTTCTTAGCGGTAATCTCTACCATAGGCGGGAAGTTCAGCAAGTCATCGACAAGGCTTGTCGCGATTTGCTGTAGGTCTGAAGAGCCAAAGTCGGTATTAACGGTTTCAACGGCACCTGCATCGCCGTATTTAACAGTGGAGCAGGCAGAGAAACCTAAAAGGCTTGTCAATAATAAAAAAAGGGTACAGCGCATATTCATTCCTATCGTTCTTTTTGGATAAAGAGCCTCGAGGTGAAGACAGCTTTAGAGGGGGCGACTTTTTGTATGCTTAACGTTTCATAAGGCGCAATAGTTAAAGGCAGCCAAGGGGTTTTGTCACCGGGTAACTCAAAACCATCTTTGTCATAAAACTTGAATTGGTAGCTGAGATTTTCCTTCATATTACTGATGTTCACAATGTCGGCGTGAAATTGCCTAAGGCCGCCTTTCAGCCTGACTTTTTGATCGCCCACTTTGATTAAGCTTAAAAAGGGATCAAAATGAACGCTTAAATAAGGGGAGGTTTTATATTTAGCTTTACCGGTGGGTTGCTGAGCGCAGCCTGTGACAATCAATAAGGTAACTAGGCTAATGATAACAATGAAGGGTTGGCGCATGGTTCTTCCTAATTGAGCTGAATCCTTTGAGTGATTAACTGCGAGCCTACATCAATAACTCGCACGAGCGTGGTACTTCCTCTTGGTAGCAGTAACTCTTCTGTTTTTTCAAGCGTGCTTGTTTTCAGTGTGAGTTGCAGGTTACCTTCAGGCAATGTCATTCGAAGCACACTGGCTGAGTGAGGAAGTGTAGACCAAAACCTAAGATCTGCCTGCTCACTTACTGCACTATAGGCACTGGCAACGAGTCCTGCAATAGGGGATTTTCTACTCAATTCAGAGTGTAGCTGTTTTTTAGCGACTGCTCGCAAAACCTGCCTTGTTAGGATCGCTGGATAATCATCGTGGAGGCCCTGGGCGGCGAGTGTCGATAAGGTACTTAGGTGAAAGCTGCGCTTGGTGATGTTCTCTGTTGTAGCAGTCAATTCCCCTTGTTTGGGCCAGTTAGTCGGGTCATAAAAGGGTAGTGATATTGAAAGGATTTGGCTTCCAGAAGGACTGGGTAAATGCAGAGTGAAGGCTGATTTTTGCGCAATAAAGCCTTGTTCATAAAAGATAACCACGGTTGGCTGCTTAATAGATTGTCTATTTTGTACTCGCTTAATATCGGCTAATAGCTGCTGATTTAAAGGATCAAGGGACAGCGCGAGTTTGTAATCCACAAGGGCGTTAGTCCACTTACCTTGCGCTTCCCATAAGACGGCGCTCAAGTAATAGGTATACCCGTTAAGATAGCGGCCGTTGAGCGTTGCTACTTTTTTCTGAATGGGTTTAAGCCTTGGGGAAGAGAAGAGCGCGTCAGTATCAATTCCCTCTTTATCGGCCTGCTTGATGGCGGCTTCTGTTGTTTTTTCATGCTCATTTTGCTGCTGCCTCTGACTATGCTGTGCGCGCCTGAGTTCAACATTTGCCCCTGCCAGATCGCCTTCAAATAAATAGTTAAGGGCTTGAAAGTGATGGACTAAGGTTCGTTCAACTCTATCACCCTGATAAGGAATGGCATTATCATTGCTGAGTAAGGACAAGCCCTTAGCGCCTAGTTCACTGACAGACATCTTGGCACGATTATCGAGGGACTGATAGCGTTCAATGGCTTTATCAAAGGCTTGCCGACTTTTGTGGTAATGGCCTGCTAGCTGATAAAGCCTGCCGGACTCTTGTGCGTAAAGTAAGCCGTCAGCGGTTTTTATGCGGTTAGCAGCCGCTTTGGCCGCTGTGGTGATGTGACCAGAACGTATAAGCCGCTGCTGTTTTGAAGCTTCTGTGGTGTAATTAATAAACAATGATTGGGATGAGCAGCCATGGAGTAAGAAGAGTGCGAGCCATGGTAGCAAGTGAATCAATACTGTCTTTATCGTGTTTATTGAAGTCATCCTTGACTTATTTTTCAGCTGGAAACTCTGTGATGTCCAATCGTATTTGAAATAGCTTATCAGGCAGAGGGAATATCCTTGACGCCCTCATTGGTTGCTAAGAATAATTTATCAGCTTTACGGTGTGCAAACAGGCCATTGGTCACAACACCTGCTAATTGATTGATGGCAGTTTCTTTTTCGCGTGCTTTTGTAATCGTAAAATCATAAAGATCTAGAATTTGATTACCGTTGTCGGTGATCACTCCTTCGCGGTACACAGGGTTAGCGCCCATGGCCAGCAACTCACGTGCGACATAACTGCGTGCCATAGGGATGACTTCAACAGGCAATGGGAAATCGCCTAGTACCTTGACGTACTTTGATTCATCAGCAATACAAACAAAGGTTTTGGCAACGGCTGCGACAATTTTCTCACGCGTGAGAGCCGCGCCGCCGCCTTTAATCATTTCAAGGTAGGGGTTAATCTCATCGGCGCCATCAATATAAATGGGTAGGTCTGAGACTGAGTTTAGTTCAACGACTTCAATGCCATGGCCTTCCAGCCGTTCTTGGCTTGCCTTGGAGCTTGCGACGCAGGCTTTAAAATCATTGGGGTATTTAGCTAACGCATCAATAAAAAAATTGGCGGTGGAGCCTGTGCCAATGCCGATGATGGCGCTGTTATCAATAGTCGAAAGCGTGTAATCGAGGGCTTTCTCGGCTGTGGCTTTTTTTAAGTCGTCTTGGTTCATAAAGGTGTCATCAAAGAGAAAATTGGTGTTTGTCAGAGATTTGCGAATTCAGTGTCCAAAAGTCGTAAATCCATAGGCACATAAGCACAGGAAACAGCAGGCCTAAAAAAGGCGCTATAAACCAGCCAAGCATTGATAAGGTAATGATGAGCATAATGATGCCGCCGACGTAGTTGCCGATATAAAATCTATGTGCACCAAAAAGTCCAAAAAACGTGAGTAAAATCCAAGCGATGGAGTAATTAATATCGCCATCTTCAAAGCGTTGATCGGCTTCGCGTTCCATGCCCGGGATCAAAAAAATATCAATCAGCCAGCCAATGCCTAAGAGGCCAAGTGTAAAAAACCAAATCGTGCCAGTAATAGGTTTACCATAATAAAAACGATGAGAGCCTGTAAAGCCGAAGAGCCATAATACATAGCCAATCAATAAGGAGTGGCTGCTATCAAAAGAAGGTTGCTTTAATGTCATAGCAATATATGGGCGCGCGCTTTCGCTATTGGAGTGTTGATATCGTCTTGCCAGGCTGTGATGGCTACGTTAACGACTTTTTTGCCTTTACGTATGATGTTACAGCGTGCAAAGGTATCCTGAAACCGTCCTGGTTTCAAATAGTCGAGTGAAAAATTAATGATCTTTGGCATGGTCTGCGGTTCCAAATTGACAATCACTTCGACGAGCGCCGTATTTTCCATAAAGCCACCGATACAGCCGCCATGTAGGGCAGGCAGTGTGGGGTTACCGATGTTGGATTCTTTTTGTTTGAGCACATAGTCATGCTCTGCGTTGCCTGTATAGTGCATGTCGATCGTTTGAGCATAGGGCACTTTGGCCAAAATGGTTTCTCGGTCTTTCTTAGCAATCGCATCTTTTAAGCAATCATTCATAAGATGTTGCTCCAAACTTGTCAAAATCCACTTGGCCTTTGGGTTTTAAACGCATAAAGCTCGCCGTGCACCCCGCAATCGGTTTATCTCTTTCATCTTCGTGAAAGGCCAGTGCCCGGCTGAATATAACGCTTGTGGTGACGCTAAAAGCTAAGGCCTCTGCGATGACTGTTTTGTGAGGCGTAGCAGGGCGCATGTAATCAATACGCAAATCAAGTGTTGGCGCTAGCTCAAATTCATCAAGGGCTGCGACTGAGGCAAATCCGCAGGCGGTATCTAAAAGTGTCGTTAAGACCCCGCCATGAATGACGCCTGTATCACTATTACCAATCAGCGCATCTTTATAAGGCAATGCCAGTGTGAGCTTATATTTTTCAGCAGCGATCACTTGGATGCCTAAGGTTTTGCAGTGTTTTAAGGGTTCAACCAGTTGCCTTATGAAATCAGTGAGGGCTGGGTCAGTCATGGCAGCGTCTGCTTTGTTGTGCTTGAAAAAGGATTATGGCTGATTTTACGTAATAAACCTATGCAACTTCTAACAGAATTGAGTTTCTAACTGTGAGGCTGCCCGAACGCAATTTCCGGACAACCTCCTCGATTCTGTTGATATTTGATGCGTTATGAGCCTACAAATCACCTGCGATACCAATTTGGATAAAGGCATTTTATTGGTGCATCTGGCGGGTATGCTTAACACCGATACGGTCAAACAGTTTGATGCAGTGGTTTCTGAGGAAAAGCTTAGCGCCTTTCATTATGTCCTATTAGACATGAAGGCGTTGGACTATATCAGTTCGGCAGGCTTTAGATCTGTTTTCAAAATTACCAAGCAGCTTCAAGCGAAAGGCGGCGAGCTCACAGTTGCTAATAGGCAGCCTCAAGTAAAAAAAGTCTTTGATATTATTCAAGCGCTGCCGCAGATGCATTTTTTCTCAAGTGACGAAGAAATGGATGCCTATCTCTCACAAATCCAAAGCAATGTAGTGCCTGGTACATGAAGCCCCTTCACAGCTGGTCTATCAGAACGCGGCTCTTGCTTTGGGTTGGCGCAGTTTCTGTGATCAGTGTGGTGCTGTTAGCTGGCTATATTCTGCACGAAGTCATCAATTATCGCGTCAAAGCAGCCGAGCAAGACTTACGCTATGAGACCACCATTATTCTGATTACGTTAAGGTCGCGTATTCGATCAGTTGAAAAAACTATGGAGGCAGTGGGGCGGGCATTAGAGAGTTTTGAAGGCTCTCGTTCGGACCTTCTTACCTATATGAAACATTTAATTGAAACACACCCTGAAATGACAGGTGGTTCGCTTTTGGCGAGTAACGCTTGGCGCAAAGCAAAAGCTTTAAAGCCCTGTTCAAATACGCCGAGCAGTATACCTGCCAAGGGTTGTTACTATGCAGATAGTTTTTATGAGCAACGTAATCAGTTAACCTATATCGACCTCACAACCTTAGAGCCTGATTACACTCAGCAAAGTGGCTACCGCCTTTTAGAGGCGTTAGATAAAAAGGGATGGGTTGGACCCTATCATTCGGCATTCAGAGACAGGTATTTATTTTCTTTTGCGGTGCCGATTGAGACGCAGTGGCAAGAAAAGCCTCTAGTTGAGGCTTATGTGGTCGGGGATGTAGAACTTGATAAAGCCTTTGATAAAGCCTTTGAATTTAACAGTGTCTTATTACAGCAAGCGGGCCTTTGGGTGGGGCTGATGGATAATAATAATCAGGTGGTGATCGATAGTGCTGGGCGGCAAATGCAGCCTTTTACCTGTCTGATTGAAGGGTGCGATGAGAAAAAAGCATGGGCTCATTACCTTAACGCTAGCCATGAGGATGCCGCTAAGCTTAAGCGATTGCCCTGTGTGAATAGCGAGGATCATCAGTGCCTTGTTTGGTCAGCTCCTTTGCTAAAAAGCAGCCCTTTGAAACTTGTCGTCGCTTATTCTTTGAGAGACACACAGGCAGGTATTGATCGCTTTATTTTAAATTTCGTCTTGATTTGTTTGTTATTCTTAGGCTTGTTGATTTGGGTGATTCGGCATTTATGCAACCGTATTACCTCGCCTTTATCGAAGCTTACAGACATGTCTGAGGAGATAGGCCAAGGCCAGTTTAATCAAATCATGCCAAAGGTGAAGCATGATGATGAGGTTGGCAGCTTAGTAAAAGCGTTTGCCAAGATGCAATCAGCGCTTCAGGGCCATACTCAAAAGCTTGAAGAAGAAACGGCTAAGACCAATCGATTTTTGGGTGAAATGCATGCAGCTAGTATTATTCAGCAGGCTATGTTGAAAGGTAAAGGGCAGAGTTTTTTTACGCATGGCCAGTTCTCGCTCTGGGCTAAAGTCAAACCTGCCGAAGCTGTGGGCGGCGATTTTTATCATTACAGCTTGCGAGGCGAGAACCGCCTGGCCTTTATCTTGGGTGATGTATCCGATAAAGGTATTTCTGCTGCAATTTTCATGGCGCGTGCGCTCAGTGTTTTTCAATCACAAATAAAAACCGATACGCCCTTAGAAACCATTTTGTTGTCGATCAATCAGGATCTTCTCAAACATAACGATCTCTGTATGTTTGTGACGCTTCTGTGTGGTGAGTTAGATCTTCACACAGGTGATCTCTTATGGATCAGTGCAGGCCATGAGTTGCCTATTTATGTATCGAATGGCTTAGCTTATCAGCTGGAAGGCCATCACAGTTCAGCGTTAGGGCTTACGGAAGACTTAGGGTTTATCAAAAATCATTTAACCCTTCGAGAAGGCGAGCGTTTTGTCATGTTTTCTGATGGACTGTCAGAAGCATTGAGCGAGTCGGGTGAGGCCTTTGGTGTAGAGAGGCTTGTACAGGCGCTGGTCAAAAAAGAAGGGTGCCCTGTATCCGATGTAGGTGAATTTACCTTTAGTAAAGTGGCCCTGTTTACAGGCAGTCAGCAGCCTTTCGATGACAAAGCATTGATGGTGTTTGGCTTAAACTTGCCTTACCGATTTCTCTTGCAGCCAGAGAGCGATAACTGCGATTTTTACCATGTGAGCTACACCGCCGATGGAGGTGCTGTGGACGGTGCATTAAACGATATTGATCGTCTGGTTGGGGCGACGAGTAATGCCCAATTGCTGGGAGATGTGAAACTTGTGGCAGAAGAAATTCTCAGTAATGCTGTCAAATATGGGCAGATTCCTTTCAATGAAAAAATACATCTTTATTCGTGCTTGGATAAAGCCTTTGTCTTTGTCGAAATTGTTTATCGTGGTGTAGCGTTCGATCCTCTGGCAGCACAAGGGGAAAGCGGTGATGTTGCCCTGCTTGGAAAAGGAGGTTTGGGGTTAACCTTTATCCGTGAGTTGAGTGCACAGCAAGCTTATGATTATGATGAAGGGAAGAACAGGCTCTGTTTGGCGTTTCCGCTTCAAGCAGCTGAATAACAGCAAGCAACTTCAGTTGGTTGTGAAATCATTGGCATAAATTGCTCACAGAACCTAGAATCCCGTCTACACTTGTACTCTATTTCACAGCTAGTAGCTGGAGGGGGGTTACGCTGCGCTAACACCCCTCTACAGAATTTATTCACTAGACAGATGTAGAGAGATAGAGTACCAGATCCCTCCCTTTTACCCTCAGGAGTACACAGTGGATTTACTGAATCAACTTGAAGAAAACATTAATACTACCCTTGAAAGCTATGAGTTACTTCAGCTTGAAGTAGAGGAATTAAAAGAAAAGTTAGCTGCACTGCAAAAGCAAAATCAGCAGCTCGTTGAGAATCAGTCGCACTGGGAAAGTAAAGTCAAATCGCTATTGTCCGTTTTTTCTGATACCCAGAACAGTGAAGCTGAAGCTCCTCAGAACGGACAGTCCGTCGCTAACTAACGATATAACAATAAGTTTGGAGGCAATAAGCCTCCTTACAACCTTTAAGAGGGGGTAGGAAACCCCTCCCCTAAAAAAACAAGGAACGTACCATGCGATACTTACAACCTGTTAAGCGATTGATGCTTGATGGCACCCAAGCATTTTTATCAGAGTCACTAAGGCGTTATTTATTTCCCTTTCCAAACGTTACAAGTGTTGGGCAACATTACCCCATTTTTCTCATGAACGGACTGTTCGGCTGTCAAACGCAGCAGGTATTTGGCAGGCAAATCATTGACTACTATAACGGGGCAGAAACACTCTTGTCAGGGGCAGGCTTTACAGTGGTTACGGCTGAAGTGTCACCCTTATTGTCACCTTATGAGCGTGCCGAGGCCTTTGGGGTAGCACTTGATAAAGCATTGAGTAAAACAGGGGCTAAGAAAGTTCATATTATTGCGCATGATCAAGCGGGCCTGGATGCTCGGATTATGTCAGCGAGGCCCATGATGAGCTGTAAAGGACTTTCAGGTGAAAGCATTCAAGGCTTGGGCTATGCCGACAAAATAGCCAGTATAACGACACTGGGCACGCCGCATTTAGGCCTTCCTTTGGCTGACTGTCTCCTCAATCAACAAAAGCCTAAAGCATTTCGTGACGTATTGGATTACTTGGCATTGATGCACTTTACGTCAGCTAAATCGATTGAGGCCACACTGAGTTATTTAGGCCGCGATTATATGTTGAGCACCTTTAACCCGTCGATGCAAGTGCCTACTCATATTCCTTGTTATACCGTCGCAGCCTATCCTAAGCCGCCTGTTAAGTTGCATAGCTTGCTGAAAAAAAGCGCACAGACCATTGAGCAAATTGCAGCGTTTGATGGCGGTGGGGAGAATGATGGCGTTGTGCCTGTAGAGAGTGCGCACTTCAAAGCCAACCAAACGTTGCTGGTTTCATCAGGCGAGAAACAGTGGCAGGCGTTAGGTGATGTGCAAACTGATCATCTAGGCCTCATTGGACAGCTTTCAAAGTCGAAACAATCCTTTAACTATATGGCATTTATGCTGGGATTGGCCCAGCATGCAACCAGCCAATCTGCAGGCGGCGCAGCGATGACCTTGGCGCACAATGGTACTTGGACATTAGCAGGCATATCGACCGAAGGAAATGCTCGTTCGAAAGCAAAATATCATCAATTATTGCAGGCTAAAAAAGAGCCTGTAAGATAGTTTGCTGCATTTGTCTTTTTGGATGACATCATTGTCATCCAGTTCCCCGCCCCACCCTTGAACTAAACCCAATGAATGAAGTCAGAGTCTCGTTCTCAATATGGTTTAGTTCGATTTTGTAGAGGGAGTTAGGGACGATGGTTAAGCAAATGTCAGGCAATGTGATTGCCGTCATCAATTACACGTTTTGGGGGTTACTGCCGCTTTACTATCAGTTTGTGCAAGTCGATGAGATAGCCGAGCTGTTTTTTGTGCGTATATTGGCATCTGTCCCTTGCTTGTATATCGCCTTTGTCATTTTTAAGCAGCCTTGGCCGCCATTAAGTAAGATACTTGCCAAGAAAAGAGACTGCTTGATGGTGGCTTTATCAGGCATTTTTATTTCAATTTCCTGGTGCACCTTTACCTATACCATTACGCATGGGCATGTGCTGGAAGCCAGCTTAGGCTTTTTCATTGCGCCGCTCTTTGCCATAGCTTTCGGGATCTTAATTGGCAAAGACAAGCTGGATGGCTTTCAAATTACCGCGATTGTGTTTGCGATTGCAGGGGTTGGCTTTCAGGTATTGATGCACAAGCAGCTACCTGTTAGCTCCCTGGTAATGGCGTTAACCTTTACCCTTTATGGGCTTTGTAAAAAGTATACTGACTTCGATCTTTTGGTATCACTAATGCTGGAAACCTTAGTCATTGTGCCTTTTGCATTGGTTTATGTGCTGGTCGCAGGCTTTCAGGGCGAATTGCAAATTTTGAACGATGACTGGAAAACGCTGTGGCTCTTTTTAGGTGCAGCGCCCATGACATTGATCCCTTATTTGCTCTATACCGCTGCAGTGAGAAAGACGTCGTTGACCATGATGGGGCTATTGCATTACATAGAACCTAGCCTACAATTTTGTCTGGCTTTGCTTTATTTCCATGAGCCGTTGGATTGGATCAAAGCGACAAGTTTTGCATTGATTTGGTTTGGGCTATTGGTTTGCTCTTGGCCGAGTGTAGTTCGCCTCGTTCAGCAAAAAAAAAGACGCTATGAAGCACTGTCTAAGACCTGATTAATCCTGAGTGGCCATGATTGCCTAGGAGGGAGTGTGGATAAAAAACCTGCTGAATTTCTGATCGCTCATCGGGGTATTCAGCATCGTTACCCCGAAAACACCATGCTGTCGATTCGCGCTGCACTCGAGTCTGCTGTGCGCTACGTTGAAGTAGATGTTCAATTTAGCAAAGACGGCGAACCCGTTTTGTACCATGATGCCACACTGTGGCGGGTGAGTAAGCGGCAAGGTAAGGTCACAGACTTTAGCTTTGATGACTTGGTGCAAATGCCAGCTTATGAGCCTGATCGCTTTAAAGATGATTTTATCAAGTCTAAAATTGCGCCTCTGCAACTGCTGAATGCCTTTTGTTTGAAATATGATGAGGCGCATTTTTTTGTTGAATTAAAAGAAGAGGCCATCACTGCGCAAGGGGAAGACTATTGCCTCGCTAAAATTGCGCTAACACTGGCAGAATACATCGACCGCATCACCTTGATCAGCTTCAGTGAATCGGCTGTGATGAAAGCTAAGCGTGACTTTCACTTTATGAGCACAGGCATTGTGCTCAAAGATGCAACCAATGCGCATAGTCTGTGTGAGCAATTGTCGGTGGACGTTGCTTTCATTAACTACCAAAAGCTAAATCCCCAGAAAATCCTTAAGCTGCCTTGTCCTTTGGCGATCTATGAAATACCTGATACTGAACAGGCGAAACGCTGGTTGAATGCCGGTGTTGATATGATTGAAAGCTTTAAAGCAGACGATATCTTGGTCGACCTTACCTGATGCTGTTCTAGGAGCCTGTCCGAGAACTGACTGTTCGGCCTAAGCTTCCAATAATCGGCCAGAATTCTCAGAAAATTTCCTTAAATAGGCCGACTATTCGCAGAAATTTTCTAAAAATTCTGGCTCAATTCTTGAAACCTCATGCTCGAACGCAATTCTCGGACAGACTCCTAGTACCTCAATGTACAGCGATTGTCGGGTTCAGTGGCAGAGTAAAATGCTCATAGCAAGGCAGCTGATCGAAAATAATAGTTATTCTATAGTGAGATCAAGCAACACAGCTATGGCCATTTTAAATGCCACCCGAAGGGCAGCTACAGGTTTTCCCGTGACTTTGTTGCAAGTATTTGAAAGACGCATGTATTACTGCATACTTGCGCCTTGCCACAGAAAAACCTGTAGCTGCTGAACGGGACAATCGCTGTGCATTGAGGTACTAGGCTCTGTTGGCAATGTTTTATTTATGCTGCTGTCGCCCGTTTTTTCATTCTGGCAAGAAGAATTGAGTAAATAATAGCAATCTATATGAATGAAATTCGACACAGCCAGAATGGAAAAACGGGCACAGCCCGAAGGGTTAGGTCTAAATATCCATCAAGCTGTGTTACATCCAGCTTATTTAGCTTGCTAAACCTCGCTTAATTTGCGTTGCTTGATGAATATTTAGCCAGTGACAGCATGAAAAAAACATTGCCAACAGAGCCTAGAACAGCACGTTTCTTTTATGTCCACTAAACCTGAGCTTTGATATACTGGCTGGGTTTTTATCTGTTGCCTAAAAAAATGTCTGACGTGCCTGTAGATGACTCGGTAGGAGTTGTGACGCCGCAAACGCTTATCGTAGAGGATGCCTTGGTGCTTGCCTCTGCCAAAACGCTTCCAGGTTTTATATTAAGTTATGAGAGCTATGGTGAGCTTAATCAGGGTCGCACCAATGCGGTCTTGATTTGTCATGCGCTAACGGCCGATGCACACGCCGCAGGCTTCCATTCTGAAGACGACGCAAAGCCAGGCTGGTGGGATAACTTTATAGGGCCAGGTAAGGTCATCGATACCGATCGTTTTTTTGTTGTGTGCCCCAATAACTTAGGCGGCTGTAATGGCAGCACAGGGCCTTTGTCCATCAATCCTGAAACAGCGGAACCTTATGGCCCAGATTTTCCTTCATTGCGTGTCAGGGATTGGGTCGAGACTCAATATCACTTGATGCAATACTTGGGTATAAATCAATGGGCTGCTGTGATTGGCGGCAGCTTGGGCGGCATGCAGGTGATGCGCTGGGCATTGAATTACCCTGATAAGCTTAAACACAGCGTGATTTTGGCGTCCAGTATGAAGTTGACGGCACAAAACATTGCCTTTAATGAAACGGCGCGTACGGCGATCATGAGTGATCCAGACTATGCCCAAGGACTCTATGGGAAAGAAGGCAAGCTACCGCGAAAAGGCTTGTCGCTGGCGCGCATGATTGGCCATTTAACCTATCTATCCGATGATGGTATGGATACCAAGTTTGGGCGTGAACTTCGCTCTGGAAGTTTTCAGTTAGGTCAAGAGAGTCCCTTGGAGTTTCAAGTGGCAAGCTATCTGCATTATCAAGGTGAGAAATTTTCCACGCAATTTGATGCCAATACTTACATCTTAATGACCCATACACTGGATATGTTTGATTTGGCGCGGGAGTATAACGATGATCCTGTGGAGGCCTTTTCCAAGGCCTTGTGTGAGTTTTTCATTGTGTCGTTTTCCAGTGACTGGCGCTTCTCGCCAGAGCGGTCGAGGGAAATCGTTAATGCACTGATCAGTGCCAATAAAAAAGTGGTGTATACCGATATTGATTCAGCCGCAGGCCATGATGGATTTTTATTAAAAAATCCCCGCTATGAAAAAGTGTTTCGTACCTATATGGATCGGGTGTATAGGGAGTGTGTCTGATGCGGAGTGAATTTACGGTTATAGAAAGCTGGATTGATGAGCATTCACGTGTGCTGGATTTAGGGTGCGGTGACGGCACTTTATTGCATCAGCTAACGCTGAATAAGCAAATCAACGGGTTAGGGGTTGAAATTAATCCTGACCACTTTGATGCCTGTATCGAAAAAGGCTTGAGCGTCATTAATCAAAACGTGAACAGTGGCTTGGATAATTTTAGCTCAAAAAGCTTTGATACTGTGGTGATGACCTTAGCGATTCAGGCCATGCGTAGGCCTGACACTGTGCTATTAGAGACGTTGCGCATTGGCCAATCAGCTATTGTCTCCTTCCCTAATTTTGGCCATTGGCGATCGCGTTTACATCTATTGTTTAAAGGTCAAATGCCGGTCTCAGAGTTTATGCCTTATGAATGGTACGATACGCCAAACATTCATTTTTGTACGATCAAAGATTTTGAAGCCTTGTGTCATGCGCAGGGCATTCGTATCAAAAACAGGGCGTTATCGAATTTAAGTGGCAGACAAACCCGGGTGAGCGACACCATGCCCAATTGGTTTGCCTCCACTGCCATTTATCATTTGACGAGGTAGGTATGCGGGTTTTAGCGGTTGCATGGTTGTTGTTGATAAGTGTTGTTCATGCAGAACAACAAGATTACGACAGTGCACTTCATCAAGTCATGGCCAAGGATATTGAGATTAATTTCAGTGTCATGAACTCCACCTTTATTCAGCCTAAGGTTGCTGAAGCCTATGGTTTGGAGCGTGCTGAAGACAAGGCTTATTTGAATGTGTCCTTGGTCAAAATTGATGGCACTCGGCGCACCAAGCATAAGGGCAAAGTCAAAGGTGAGATGTTTGATTTGGTGATTAAGCAGCCTTTAACCTTTAAGCTTATTGAAGAAAATAACGGCGCGTATTATATGGCGGAATTTGAAATAGAGCATAAGCTGCCCGTGTATTTTACGCTCTTCGTCACGCCTGAAGGCCAAACCCAGCCGACTAAAATTCAATTTAAAAAGCTGATGTATGACGAACCTTAACAGTAGGGCAGGTTAGCGCAGCGTAACCTGCCATCGAATACCTCACTTTCCCTTATCTTTACGGTCACTAAAAATCTCGACTATGCAGCTACCTGACACCCTCGTCATTGCCACTCATAACGCAGGCAAGCTAAAAGAGTTTGCACGCTTGTTTGCGCCTTTGGGCGTTACTATTCAATCTGCTAAAGCACTGAATGTGCCGGATGTGGCAGAAACAGGCCTGACCTTTGTTGAGAATGCACTGATCAAGGCGCGTCATGTGGCTAAAGTAACAGGCTTACCAGCTATTGCCGATGATTCAGGCTTAAGTGTAGAGGCTTTAGGCGGCGCACCTGGCATTTACAGCGCAAGGTATAGTGACGAGGGCACTGACAGCGCCAATAACACTAAATTATTAAAGGCCTTGTCAGGTGTGCCAAAAGATAAGCGCCAAGCCTATTTTCAATGCAGTTTGGTCTTTTTACGTCATGCGTCTGACCCCGTACCTGTGATTGCCGAAGGGCGTTGGCATGGAGAGATTCTTGAAGCTGCCCAAGGTGAACAGGGCTTTGGTTATGACCCTTTGTTTTGGGTGGCCTCTGAGCAAAAGACCAGTGCAGAACTCTTGCCTGAGAAAAAGAATGCGCTCTCGCATCGAGGACAGGCACTTAAAACCTTAATGGCTCACTTTACTTGATTCGTAGGGTGGATGAGCGCAGCGTCATCCACCAATATTCTTTATGACTGCTTTGACGCTCCCCCCACTTTCCCTTTATGTGCATATCCCTTGGTGTGAAAAAAAGTGCCCGTATTGCGATTTTAATTCGCATGTAAACAACCACATACCAGAGGATGCTTATGTCGAGAAGTTGCTCAGTGACTTAACCAGCCAAAAGCCTTTTGTGCAGGGGAGGCAGCTCACCAGTATTTTTTTTGGTGGCGGCACGCCGAGTCTTTTTTCGGCTAACAGTTTGGCGCATATCCTTGATCATGCTGAGAAAACGATTGGCTTTAAGTCAAACATAGAGATAACGTTAGAAGCAAACCCCTCCAGTGCCGAACAACAAAAATTTAACGATTACCGAGCAGCAGGTATTAACAGACTATCGATTGGCGTACAGAGTTTTGATGATAGCGCGTTAAAGCGGTTAGGCCGTATTCATCAATCGGCAGATGCCAAGCGTGCCATTACCGCAGCGCAATCGGCAGGCTTTGAACGAATAAATATTGACCTGATGCATGGTTTGCCTGATCAAACCAAAGTCAAAGCCATGGATGATTTAACGCAAGGCCTAAGCTTTGCTACAGAGCATCTGTCTTGGTATCAGCTCACGATTGAAAAGAACACGGCCTTTTATTCAAATCCGCCTGTGATACCGCATGAAGATACGCTGATTAGCATTCATGAGGCAGGGATAGAAACACTAGCCGAAGCAGGTCTTTATCAATACGAAGTTTCAGCTTTTTCCAGGCAGGGCAAGAAAAGTCTACATAACTTAAATTATTGGCAATTTGGCGATTATTTAGCGATAGGGGCGGGCGCTCACGGCAAAGTCACCATAAAAGAGATCATCAAGCGCTTTTATCACACGCGTAAGCCTGAAGATTATTTAATGAAGCCTGAAGGGTTTCATGCAAAGATGAGTAGCATTGAGGGTGAAGAGGCATTATTTGAAGCGCTGATGAACGGCTTAAGGCTAAAAGCTGGATTGTGTATATCAGATTTACTTAACCATACAGGCACAACACGAAAGCAGTTAGAAAACCTGATTGCGCCTGCCTTAGATAGACAGCTGTTAGAAATCAGAGAAGGTATAGTAAAGACAACGCCTTTGGGGTATTTGCATTTGGATGCGCTTTTGGCGCTTTTTGTGACAACTGACTGAACCAACGAGTGAGTCCATTGGTCTATCACTATGAGGTGAATAGGCAATCATGAAACTCTTATCAGTCCTACTAGTCATTTTAAGCTTTTCTACAGTGTCTGGTTATGCAGGGAGAACCCTAAAAAAGCAGATTACCTTTCCCGTGGTCTTTTTTGATATGGCAGGTTTTGTAGCGAAAATGCCTGAGAATCAGCGGCATCTATATCCGCGCACTATTATGGGTGTTATACAGTGTGATGAAGATGATCAAAGATTGTTAGTTTACGGGATTAGTGATGATGGAATCATTGATTTAACAGAAGGAGTTGAAGATTTCTTTTCCCCAGAGTCTAGTTACGATAATCAATTGATGAGTAAATTGGCAGCTGCCAAAAAGCGTGGTGTGATGTTTAAGCAGCATAAAAAGCCATTAACCAGAGAGCAAACTGCTACATTTAAAGAGCTTGCTGAAGCATGTTATCAACTGGATCAAGGATCAGTGGATGCATTGCCCAAAAGAACAAAACCTCTTCCCCATGAAGCGATAAGTCGCGATTTTAATCATATGAGAAAGGCCCTTCTTAAGCGTCTAAATCATCAAGAAGCGCCAGCAGCTCCTCATCACTGACGCCACTATCAACTAAGCTATTTTCAAGAATAATAACCGCTAGTGCTTCAATAGTTGGCTTCTCAAAAAATGTTTTGAGGGGAATAACGGTCTGTAGTTGCTTTTGAATAGCCGCATTGATTTGTGTGGCTAAAAGCGAATGACCGCCTAATTCAAAAAAGTTATCTTGAATGCCAATGGGGCTAATGCCTAACACCTGTTGCCAGATATCAACGAGGGTTGATTCTGTTTGATTACGAGGCGGTGCGTAAGGTGTTGTGACGCTGTCTGCTTTGGTTGGGGTAGGTAGCTTGGTCTCATCGAGCTTGCCGTTAGTGGTTAGCGGCCACGCATCCATTAGCACAAAGGCTTTAGGGAGCATATAAGCCGGTAATCTGCATGTTAAGTGCTCACGTAAAGCAAAGCGATCTGGCAGGGTTTGGGCGTTCACTAAACAATAAGCAATCAAGTTGCCTGTTTCGTCAATGCAGACGTGGCTTTCTTGTATGCCTTCAAAGCTTGTCAGTTGCGATTTGATTTCGCCGAGCTCAATACGGAAGCCCCGTAAGCTTATTTGTTGGTCTTTACGGCCTAAATAGGCAATATCGCCGCTAGGTAGTCGCTTGCCTAAATCACCGCTTAGATAAAACGTTTGATTTGTGCTGTGTGAGATGAACTTGCTTGCGGTGAGCTTAGGTCTGTCAATATAGCCGCCTGTAATGCCGCCGCCAAATACGGTAATTTCACCTGTCATGCCAACAGGTGCTAGTTGGCCATGATGGTCCAAAATGGCAAACTGCATATCAGGGAGGGCTTGGCCAATACTGGTTTGGCCTTGTTCGATATCCTCTAGGGTCACAGGGTGATAGCTTGCATGGACGGTTACTTCGGTAATGCCGTACATGTTCGTCAGTTTTACATCGAGTAATGAATGCCGTTCTATCCAAGGTTTCAGTGACCCATAGTCCAGCTTTTCGCCACCAAATATCACATGCCTTAGAGACAGTGATCGCTGCTTTGTCTCATCTTGTTTGATCAGCTGTGTAAAAGCCGAAGGTGTCTGATTGAGGACAGTGATGTTTCTGTCAGCTAAAAAGTCATAAAACGCATCGCTTTGACGGGTCTTAGTTTCTGGCACAATATGCAACGTGCCGCCGTGTAATAGCGCCCCAAAGAGTTCCCAGACTGAAAAATCAAAGGCGTAGGAGTGAAACAAACACCAATGATCCGTCTCTGAAAAATCAAATAGCCTGTCAGTCGTTGCAAAAAGTCTTGCGAGGTTCCTGTGCGAAATCGGACA
Source organism: Pseudomonadales bacterium (assembly GCA_965225765.1). Classification (GTDB taxonomy): domain Bacteria; phylum Pseudomonadota; class Gammaproteobacteria; order Pseudomonadales; family DT-91; genus CAKMZU01. The sequence continues at coordinate 2,499,196 of CBDDBO010000002.1, read as the reverse complement.
GCCTTTGGGTTTACCCGTAGTGCCTGAGGTATAAATCACATAAGCAGGGTATTCCAATTGCAGCTGCACATTAGGTGTAGTGGTAGCGTCCGTTAGGAAATCATCAGCCGCAAAAGCGTCGAGGGTATCAGGCCAGATAGCGTTGTTGTCACTGATCATCCAGTTAAGATTTGCATCGGCTGCGATTAATTGTTTTCGAGCCTCAGGTGATGCAGGATCGATCGGGATATAGGCAGCGCCTGCTTTTAAAATACCCAAGAGTGATATCACAAGCTGTAGGTCTCGCTTAACACTTAGCCCGACATAATCTTGTGGTGCAACGCCTCGTGCAATCAACCTATTGGCTACCTGATTGCTGCGCTGATCAAGCTCGGCAAAGGTTAGCGATTGTGCCTCAAAGGTGACGGCTGTTTTATCAGGGAATGCCTGTGTTATTTTAGCGAGTGTTTGTAATACAGAGCCTTCAAGTGCCTCTTGTGGCGGTTTGATAAAAGCGTTGTCTCGTTCATCTTTTGCCGCGAGACTGATAGACCCAATGGATTGTTCGCACTCCATGACGAAGGTATCGAGTACGCTCACAACCTGAGTAAGAAGGTTCATTACTGTGACTTCTTCAAAGAGTTCTGCTGCATAATCAAGCCTTAGGGCTAACGTATTATCTTGTTGGGTGCAGCAAAGGTTTAAATCATACTTGGCATGGTGTTGAGCAATAGACGCTAAGCTGAAATCTGCACCTAATGTTGCTTCAAGCTTGTCTTCTAGGCTTTCTTCTTCAAACTGAAGTGATACCTGTAAGAAAGGCGTATGGCCGCTGGTTTTATCGACATTCAGTCGATCTAGCCAAATATCAAAGGGGACATCCTGATGAGACAAGGCATCCAGTAACTGCGACGTTTGGGTTTTTAGGTGATCTTTAATAGATTGCTTCGCATCAAACCTGTGACGTAACACCAAGTTGTTGACAAAGAGCCCTGCCATAGACTGGGTTGCCGTAAGGCTTCGCCCTGCGACAGGAAAGCCAATAGCAATATCGTCGTCTCGACTATGTTTGGCTAAGACCAAAGCAAAGGCTGTGCTTAATAAAGCAAAAGGTCTGGCATCTAATTGTGCCGACAAGGTTTTAATGGCGGTATAAAGCTCAGGTTTAAGGTTCAAGCTGATGCTTTTGCCGATGAAACTAGGTGTAGTGGGACGTTGATGATCAAAAGGTAAATTAATTAACCCTGTGGAACCTTCAAGCGTTTTGTGCCAGTAATCTATCTGCTTTTTGAAACGTGGATGTGCTAAAACCTTGTGCTGATAATAACTGTAGTCTTGATAGCCCAAGGTGTTTTCTGCAAGAGTGACAGCTTTGCCCGATAATAATTTACCTAAATCATCTAAAAGAAGATTGACGGATAGGCCATCTACACTGATATGGTGCAGGCAAAGCGCTAGCGTGGAGGCGGATTCAGAGCGTTTAACCCAGAGTGCTTTGACTAAAGGCCCTTGTGTTAAGTCAAAGGGTTCCTTAGCTATTTTTGATAGCAGGTACTTACTTACATTTTGCTGTTCTGCGCTATCTAATCCACTCAAATCCGCCTCTTCTAAAAGAAAAGCCTCGGCCTTATTTAGTAAATAAGGCACACCTTCGCGCTCTTCAAAGGCGAGTTGTAAACTGTCATGCTTGTTAATCAAAGCCGTGAGTGCTGTATTCAACACGGACGGTGAAACGGCTTTATGGATGTTGATCGCCAGCGGCATATTATAGGCATAGCTTTCAGGGTTTCGTTGTTGCACAAACCATAGGCGACGTTGTGTCAGACTAGCAGGAATCGCCTCATCTAAAGGTGCTTGAGTTATCGCAGGCAGTTGGCTTGCACGTTGTGTATCAAGAAAAGCTGCAAATTGTTTAAGTGTTGGGTGATCAAATAGGCTGCGCAAGGGGATATCGAGATCAAGTGAGTCGGCAAGCACAGCATTGGCACGTGCAGCAAGCAGGCTGTGCCCCCCCAAATCGAAAAAGTGGTCTTCTTGGAGAATGGTAGGTTTGCCAAGCAGATCGGCCCAAATGTCCGCGACAGCTTTTTCAGTGGCGGTTTCAGGTAAAGCGCCTGTAGACTCGGGAGTTTTTATAGCAGGCAGGGCTTTTTTATCGATCTTGCCATTTTGTGTAAGCGGCAGTGCCTCAAGTTGCATGATAGCCTGAGGCACCATATAAGCTGGTAAGTCTGAGCGCAGTGTCTCTTTAACCGCTTGAGTATTCAGCGCATTAGCACTCACAAAGTACGCAGCAATGATAGGTTCCTGATAGTCTTCTTTGACAACCACACAGCTTTGCTGAACACCTTCAACCCTTTGCAGTACCGCATCGATTTCATCTAATTCAATGCGGTAGCCACGAATTTTGACCTGATCATCCGCTCTGCCACAATAAATAATAGCACCTTGCTCGTTGTAATAGCCTAAATCACCCGTGTGATAGGTTAAGTAGCCTTGACAGCTCTCGATAAAAGGCGGTGCAGGCGGCTGTTGATGCAAATAACCCTTGGCAAGGCCAAGACCTGACACCACGATTTCACCGATAACCCCTTCAGGGCAGGCTTGACCATAGGGCGTTACAAGCGTTATTTGACTATGGTTGATAGCCTTACCGATAGGGATAATACCTTTCTCTATATCTCGCTCAGTAATTCGATGGTAGCTGCTCACCGTGCCATTTTCTGTTGGCCCATAAAGGTTAGTTAAATGAGTATTTGGCGCTGCTGCTCGTAATGCTTTAACAGCGCCTAAATCAATGGCTTCACCGCCTGTCATTAAAGCCTTAAGGCTGCTGAAAATAGCTGCATCCTGTAGTGCGTGCAGGTGAAAAAGCGCACTGGTCAAAAACAAGGCATCGAGTTGCCCATGTTCAATAACCTTCCTGAGTGCTTCAGTTTGCATCAAGGTATCATCATCGATCAGTACAAGGGTTGCACCGGTTAACAGTGCATTCCACAGCTCAATGTTGCACGCATCAAAGGCTACATTGGCGGCATAACCTAAGCGTTTGTTTGCTGTTAGCGATAAGAAGCCATTATCTTTACCAAGCCGCATGAGTGCTCTATGAGGGATATCAACGCCTTTCGGTTTACCCGTTGAGCCTGAGGTAAACAACATACAGGCTGTATCTTCTGGACTAACACTAGGTTGTATCGGGGTAGCAGGAGATTGACTGTCATCAATAAGCGTTTGATCATTGATGACGAGTACACACTGTGCAGAGTCCTTGATATGGGCTTTTCTAGCCTCAGGATAGGCAGGGTCAATAGGCACATAGGCAGCACGACATTTTAAAATAGCGAGCACCGTGATCAGTAACGGCAAGCCGCGTGGTAGCTCTAAGGCTACCCTGGAACCTTCAGTAACCCCTTGAGCCTCTAGCCAGTGCGCACGTTGAGTAGATAATTCATCCAATGTGCGGTAGTCAATGCGAAGACCTTCGCCTTCAAAAGCAATAGCGCTACCGTTGGTGTCAACCTGTTGTTTGAACAAGCTAATCAAGCTTTCTGCAGTGTTATAGTCATCAGTTTGCTTAGTAAATGCAGCCTTGGTGCCTAGAGAAAAGTCTTTCAAAGCGATATCGTTAAGACTTACGGTTTGCTCAAGCATGAGTACAAGTTGTTCTGCCAACTGATCAATACGGGTTTTTTTATAGCGCGCTGCATTAAAGCGAAGCTGCAAATCAATATGTGGGCCTTTATCAAAACCTGTGAGCACCAAATCAAAAATAGCGCCATGTTGTTTTAAGGTACCTATCGCCTGATAAAGCTCACCAGTCCCAGCTTGATCTTCCAGCTGATTCCAGGAAAATGCTTGTTGAAACAACGGATTCTGTCCTTGAGCACGAGGCAGGCTTAAGTCTTCAATCACTGATTGAAGGGGGTAGCGCTGAAAGGCCATGGCCTGCTGTAATTGCTTTTTATTGGTCTCAACCAAGGCGTTAAAGTCAGTCTCAGCGGTAAAGTCAGCGATAAAACAGGCGGGGTTTGTAAACTGCCCGGCTATTTTTTGGTAGTCTCCTTCGTGGCGGCCAATCAGCGGCACACCTAGGCTAACCCGGTTTTCACGTGTATGAAAATGCAAGAGGGTTTGGAAAGTTGTTAACACCCAAATAAAAGGCGTGGTATTCGAGGCTTTGGCAGCGACTTTAATGGCCTGGCTTAGATGACTTGATAGCGGGTAACTGAGTTCTTCACCTTCTATCTTAGTGTCAGGAGATGGAGTAAAATCTGCACGCAGTGACACAGGCTGTGGACTGTCAGCTAAGGCTTTAGTCCAATAAGCTTTAGCCTTGTCTGCATCAGGCGATGTGAGGTAGGCATTTTCAGCAAAGACGAAGTCTTTATAAAGTTTGCCGATTTCTGGCAATGATGCCGTGTTGCCTTGGCAAGTGGCTGCATACACTTGCTGTAATTCCTGCAAAAAGAGCGATAACCCCCAAAAATCAGCAACAATATGATGCACCACTAAGAGTAGCTGATAGCCCTCTTGAGTCTTCAGCAAAACTGCCTTAATTAACGGGTCATGCGCTAAATCAAAAGGCACTTCGGCGTGGGATTTGACCCAGGCTCTTAAATCAAGCGATGAAGGGGCTGTTTCTTCTAAAAGAATTGAGGGCAGTGAGTAGTTCACTTGCTGAGCCAAATGCCCATCGAGCGATTTAATCGCCATGCGTAAAGGCGCATGACGCTGTAATACGAGATCAAAGCTTGTAGTGAGGGCATCTTTATTAAGATTTTTTGGCAGTGTTAGTTCTGCAGAAAGATTATAACTAAAGCTCAGAGGATTTAGGCTTTGTTGTAAATAAATCGCTTTTTGCCCCTCACTTAGCGGAAAGCCCAAATAACTATCGGGTTGCTCCGCAAGGCGCTGCAATATCGTAGGTTTATTTTCACGCAATACTTTTAAGCAATCGCTTGTGAGCAGGTGCTTGGGTCCACGAAAACGTAGCTGGTCGGTCTCTGACCAAAGTTCTACGCCTTGGCGCCATAAATCACGTAAAAAGGTGTTAAGGTCTAGCTGATCCATGATGTTTATTATTATTATCTGCCATGATGCTGCTACATCTTAAGCGTGCAGCAGGGATTTCTGACAGGCTAGCATACCTTGCAGCCCTCGGCTTTAAAACCAATAACCTTAACTTTTTGTCATCTTTAGAGAGCGCCTTCAATTTCAGAGGCAGAATCTTCCTTGGTTTGTGAGGCAACTGACAACAGATAGTGCGAAAGTTGTGCAATGGTTTCCATCTGAAAAACGTTAGACGTATCTAACGATAACCTTGACCAGTTTTCAACTTGCTGAATAAGCGTCAGCCATTGCATGGAATCCAGTCCAAAGCTATCAAGCCTTGTGACACTTTGGCAGGGCGTATTGAAGGTACTTTCAAAAAAGTCAGTGAATAGTTTTGTTAATTCTGCATCCGATAATTCATTGAATGAACAGTTTGGAGAAAAGTTTACATTGAGCGTGGTGTGTCCTCTTGGCCAAAGTGTTTGTTTCTTCAGGCTGTTTTCTTTGAATTGCTTCAATGCCAGATAGTGTTGAATTTTACCGCTGGATGTTTTAGGGAGACTTGCAAAACGAATAAAAACAACGGCAGCAGTATCAATACCGTGAGCCTGTGTGATCGCCTGCTGAATAGCTAAGCCTGCAGAGTCTGCATCAAAGCCTTTGCGGGAAGAACGCTGTAATTCTGCAATGATCAACAGCTTTTCACCAGGAAAATCTGGATGCTGTAGCGCTGCAATACTGCCTGATACAGTATCAGAGCAAGCAGAGGCCACCGTCAATTCAATATCTTGTGGGTAGTGGTTTTTTCCGCGAATAATAATCAGATCTTTTAAGCGACCTGCGATAAAAAGCTCACCATCTAACAAGGATCCCAAGTCGCCTGTGCGCATATAAGGGCCTTTGTCTTCAGCTGTAAAGGCGTTAAACGTTGCTTCGGTGGCCTCAGGATTCTGCCAATAGCCTCGGGCTATATGCGCACCTTTAAGCCAGATTTCGCCAACTTTTCCTTCATCTAGTGTGGCTAGGGTTTGAGGGTCAACAATCCGTAATTTTTGTGGCGGGATATTTTTGCCTGCACTCACAAGTGTTAAAGCCGAAGCCCCAGTACTTTCTATCAGTTGATTATTTGCAAAAGCGGCAGCGTCGAGTGTTTTTTCTGTATAAGTGCCGGGTTTGCTACAGGTCGACAATAAAGTGCATTCAGCCATACCAAATGCAGGGCGAAAGACATGCTTGTTAAAACCTGTGGGTGAATATTTTTCTGCAAAGGCAGTCAGGGTATCCGCTCTGATCGGCTCTGCGCCAGTCATCGCAAAACACCAATTTGATAAATCTAAACCTTCGAGATCACTGTCATCTACTTGATCAATTAAGAGCTGGTAAGCAAAATTGGGTTGGGTTGCGCCAATAGGCGTGTACCGGCTGTATTTATGCACAAGCTGCAAAAATCGCAGAGGCTTTTGTAAAAATGCATTGGGCGGCATCAATAAGGTGCCCGCCCCCCAATACAAAGGCATCATCACAGCCCCTATCAACCCCATATCATGATAAAGCGGTAACCAGGAAACACAGTGAGCATCGGTGGGTATTTGATAAGCAGTTTTTGCCATATCAAAGTTTGTGATGAGATTTTTGTGGCTCACCATCACGCCTTTAGGCTCACCAGTTGAGCCTGAGGTATATTGCAGAAAGGCTAGGCCATTAGTCAGGTCAGGTATGGTAAATCCCGCTGCAAGCTGAGGGGAAATACTGTCCGTGTCCAGCCAATGCAGGTTGGTATCAGGTAAGGCGGCCTCACACAGTGGTTCACTTAATGCTCTTTGCTGGTTGGTGCTGAGTATGACGCTCGGTTGGCAGTCGTTGATAATATTGATCAATCGATCAAGGTTATGATTTTTACGTGGAGGGTAGGCAGGCACCGCAATGACCCCTGCATAAAGGCAACTGAAAAAGCTAAATAAAAAATCCACACCTGGTTGATAGATAAGAACAGCTGTTTTTCCTTCATAAGGTGTTAATTCATGTGCAATAGCACGACAAGCCTGATCAAGCTCAAAATAACTCACCGTATGTGACGCTATTTCGCCGTCAGCAAAAAAGCGGATCGCTATATTTGAAGGTTGAGTTTTCGCAAAATGCGTCAAAGCATGAGCAAGCGAGGGGAATTGGGCGTGGATGTCTTGCATAAGTTTTTATTTATCCGCGTCTAGATGTTTTTAGTATTGTATGGGTGGGCTATGTTTCTGCTTTGAGTTTTCGCATATCAGGCTCAGGGTTGCACCAATTTGACGCTGTCATAATCCCGCCTAAAGTTAAGTGGGTTGAGTCATGGTACTTGAGTTTTTTTTCTGCTGCAAACTGCATCCGTAAGTAAGAAAGAACGAGTTGATCAGTTCACGAAAACCATGGAATCACTGGATGTTATTGGAAACTTAGAGTGCCTTACGTGTCATTCAAATGCTTATTTTATTTACTGTCTAACAAGCATGCCGCCTGGTTCATTGGTGTACTTGGTCTTATCTTGATGATGCCCAGTTTATTTACGGGGCTTTATGCTGATGATTATAATTTTTATCTCTTAGCCATGAAGCAAGATCAAGGTTTGATGCGAACTGATAATCTGTCGCTTTTTGATTTTTTTACCTTTCTTACTGGTGATACTGAAAGAACAACAGCCTTAATTAATTATGGCTTATTGCCCTGGTGGATTGATAGAGATATGAAACTCGTGCTGTTTAGGCCATTCAGTGAGTTAACGCATTGGTTTGACTTTCATGTGCTGAGTTGGCCTTGGTTAATGCACGTTCATAGTCTTATGTGGTATGCCCTCTTGCTGTGGGCAGCCTATAATCTTTTTATAAATCTAGCAGGTAAGAAGCAAGTTGCGCTTTTAGGGCTGTTATTTTTTGCTGTTGATGCTGCGCATGCTGTGACGGTTACTTGGATCGCTAATCGCAATGCAATAATAGCTACATTTTTTATTTTAATGGCCATTTATCATCATCATTTATATAGGTCTGATCAATCTAAAAAAACGTTAGTGACTAGTCTCTTTTTTATTTTCTTAGGTTTACTTTCTGGTGAAGTGGCATTGAGTGTCGCCCCTATACTGTTTGCGTACGCTTTATGTTATGAAGATCGTAAAAAAGTAAGCCTGCTTAACTCGTTTAAAGCTATTGCTCCAGCAGCATTATTTATTGCTGGCTGGCTGGTATTTTATAAGTTGAATGGCTTTGGCGCTAATTCAGATGGCGGTTATTATAACGATTTGTTTAAGCAGCCTATTCATTTTGGCTTGAAGTTTTTAGAGCGCTTTCCTCTAGCATTGTCTATGCAATTTCAGCCCATTCCTTTTTTTTTACTAACTGATTTAGATAAAGTTAATGCCATAGTGGGCTATGTCATTGCAAGCCTATTGATCATAGGTGCTTGGTTAATGAAAAACAGGCTTTATAACTTTTGTTTGTGTGCTTTGTTTTTATCTTGTATTCCAATGTTAAGTGCAGAAGCTCAAGAGAGAAACTTAATGGTGGTTGGACTGTTTTCTGCGCTACTTTTGTCCTCTGTGATCTATCGGTTAGCCGTTCAAACTAACAAAAAGTTGTTAAATCGAAATATTGCTATGGTCATTGGCGTTGGCCATTTGTTACTTTCTTTATTATTTAAGCCTGTGTATGCGTATTTGCCAAAAGTATTAGATGAACCAGGCAAGAAAGCAGCATTATCCTTACCTAAAGATTTGGCTCAATATAAAGCAACCTTTATCTTAGGTAATGATCTTTTTGATTCAGCTAAAGTAAGCGCTATTCGTTATTTGGCTTTTGGAGAGCCATTGTCACCAATTGTTCATATAGTAAGCATAACTGAAGATGTTAGTATTCGATTGACTAATAAGAGCATGGTTTTATCAAAGTCTGAAGGTTTATTTTCTGAAGGAGACGAACTTTTTAGAAATAATCAAGTAAAACCATTGAAGTTGATGGAGCCAATATCTGTAGCAAATAATTGCTATTTAACTGTACTCAAATTAACGTTAAAGAATAACCCAAGTGCTGTACGACTAAAATGTCCTGAGCCACTTAGTGAATATGGTATCTTTAAAAAAAATTCAGAAGGCTATTTTGAAAAAATAGATACAAGTCTTAGTAAAGAAGGAGTGAAACAAGCACAATAACTAGTTGTCAATAGACATGAGATGAGAAAGGGGGCTTGTAACGCAATTTGCCCCACGCTCCAAAACATGGGTGTAGATCTGTGTAGTCTTAATATCACTATGGCCAAGCTGCTCTTGCACAGTTCGAATATCCGCTCCTGAAGCAAGGAGGTGAGTAGCAAACGAATGCCGAAGTGTGTGACAGCTAATATTCTTTGTAATACCCGCTTGCTTGGCTGCTACTTTAATAGCCTTTCTTAATGTTGATTCACAAATATGGTGACGCCTAAGCGACCCGTCTTCAGGGTCTAAGCTTAAATTTCTTGCATAAAAAATATAGTGCCAGTTTGTATCTCTGCGATAGCTTGGAAACTTTTTTCGTAATGCATAGGGAAGCCATACGCCGCTATATGATGGATTTTCTAAATCGTGAGAAGCGATATTGGCAGCCTGATCAATAGCTAGCTTTAGCGTAGGAAATAATTCAGGTGCCAACGTAGTTAATCGATGCTTACCTCCTTTTCCATTCCATACTTTGATGCTTTGATAGTCAAAATCGATATCTTGAATGCGTAAGCGCACCACTTCCATAACGCGTAGACCACTTCCGTACATGAGTTGGCAGGGTAGCAGGGCACTAGGCGCTAAAAAAGTAAACAATCGTTTAACTTCAGAAGGCGTCAGTACGACAGGTAGTTTTTTAGGCCGAGTAGCCTTGCGAAAAAACAGGGTATTATCCAAAGGCTGGCAGAGGAACTGGTTATAGAGAAAAGCTAATGCATTAAGGGCTATAGACTGAGTAGAAGGTGATACATGTTTAGTGCATGCTAGGTGGTTTAAGTAATGTTCAACGTCCTTCTCAGTGAGCGTTTTCGGATGTTTCTTGTTATGAAACAATATGTACTGCTTAACCCAGTATATATAGGTATCTATGGTACTTTTTGCATAATGCCTTTTAAACAAGAATTGTGATAATGCATTGATAAAGGGTGAGTTATTTTGCGGCATAGAATTACTGTAAATAAAAACAGTATAGGGGGGTTTTTAATATTCTCAATAAATATTCAACGCTTTATTTTTGTGCTGTTAAGCGTTCCTTATAATTCTAGCATTTAGTTATAATGGCTTGGCTGTAAGGCGAAAAAGGTGTATGGTTGTGGACTTTATAAAGAAACCATCTCGATAACTGTAATCTAGTTGAATATATTAAATCGGATTCTTTAATAAGAAAAAGCTGTTATTTGCTGTTCTTTAATATGTCAAAAAGCTTTTCGTTTGCAGTGCCATCATATTCACCGTCAGCCCAATATTGAGAAAAATAGTGATTTGCTTCTCTTAACACTTTTGGCTCCGAATAGCTTTCAGCACTCCAAAAACCCATTTTACAAGCTATTTTATAGTTCCCGCAGGCGGTGCGCTTTCTAATTGTATTCTCTTCAAATTCTTTTTTGCTGTACATATTCGTATAACTCCCTAAGCAGCAAATAACAATGCGCATCACAGGATCGTCGCTACGCTCCTCCCTGTGTGCTTGCGGTTAGGCTTACCTACATGAAACTCGAGAGTGGTATGAAAATAATAATAATCTCTTTATTGATATTCTCTTTGAAAGCGTTTTCGATAGAAATTGAAAGTGATAAGTCAGTAATGGGTGTTCCTTGGAACTCAACCGAAAGTAAAGTGATAGAAATTCTAGGTCAGCCTAATGGGCACTATAAAGCCACAAAATATACGAAGTATATTTTCTATGGTAAATCAGTTGTTTTAGTATTTAAAAAGGATAGATTGAAAAGTATACAGTATTCAGATGTGTGCTGTTCATTTTTGTATAATGCTCAGGTAACTGTTAATGAGCCAGATGGAAGTAAAGGTTTAGTGCTGGATGGTGTTGAAATGGTAGGTAAGGATTTTGTACAGCTTTCTAAGGAATTGCCTTACAAGCTTGGTCAACCTGGCTATCATAAAAATTTTGAAACAGAATTTGGATCGGTTAAAATTCAATTTACAAAGCTAACGGAAAATGGAAAACAGTCATTTAAATTCAATAGCTTAGAAGTGAAATATGAAATGTAAGCCTAACAAGCGTGTCCACGGGATCGTCGCTACGCTCCTCCCCGTGACACGTGCGTTATATTCGTCTTTTAATAAATTGAGTTCAGTTGTTGCAGATAGCTCAGCTGTAAAAACTTCTTTTGTTCATGTGGGTTCATTTGTAAATCACAAATTAAATTTGTTGTGGTTGTATTTCGCTCCGCCCTTGTTAGTCATTGCAGTTGGTCGCATGGTGCATTGGCTGGGTTATCTAGTAGTTATTGTGGCTTTGGGTATTTCGGCTGGCTAGGTTTATCGGTGTTGTTGGCGGGTCTTATGTAGCCAGCCAAAATACATTCGAGTTGTGTTGTTCTTTTTGGCAGCTAGTGTTTTGCCGCGTTAGTGTCGGCTGGCACATTGCCTCCCTATTAGCTTGGGCGGTTAGTACGCTATCGTCTTGGGCAAGCCCAGCAATTACTTTTAGGTCGGTAGCAGTTCCATTCAGGTTTCTTTGTGGTAGGATGGTTCGTAGGTTTTGGCTACACAGGGCGCAGTTGTTAGTCCCGACCAAAGAATCAGGAATATAACAAGTCGGTCCTCGGGATCGGTCGCTGCGCTCCCTCCCCGAGACCTCTGCGTTAGGCGGCCTTGGCTGCCTCAAGTATTTGCATCCCTAAAACGGGGTGTACACAGTTGCGCAGCACTTGCGCAGGACAGTGATTTCCTTCGTAGTATATGTTTTCTTTATAGTGAATGCCTAACCAATCCATGAGCACTTCCTTGCCAGCAATATTCGCCATATTGATAAAATTCTTAGGCATTTTAATGTCATTAGCTTCAAATTCAAAATTACTCCAAAAACAATGCCGCCCTACCTGAAATGGCCCCAGAAAACTGCACAGGTGCTTAAGTGTTTAATCTCAGGTAAAATACAAACCAGTCTGAGGAATAATAATGAGAAGAAAAAGACGTAACCACTCACCGAGCTTCAAAGCTAAGGTGGCGATAGCAGCGCTTAAGGGCGACAAAACTATTGCTGAATTATCGCAGCAATTTGATCTTCATGCCAACCAAATTACCGATTGGAAGAAGCAATTGCTTGAAAACAGCGATCAAATCTTTAGCAGTAAATCTGATTCAAAAGTGTTATCGGAAGGCGATCTGAAAGACCTTCATGCCAAGATAGGTCAACTGACGCTGGAGAATGATTTTTTAACCAAAGTGCTCGAACGCTAGCGCGAGCACGTCGAACAAATAGCATTACTAAAAAGCATGATTTATCGATTGTAAGGCAGTGTGAGTTATTGTCTATCAGTCGCTCAAGCTACTATTATGAGCCGCAGGGCGAATCAGAGGAAAACTTAAAGTTAATGAAGCTGATAGACCAGCTTCATTTAAAATATCCTTTTAAAGGCTCACGAAGGCTCGTTGATACACTTTGGGATGAACATGGTATTCATGCAAACAGAAAGCGTGTACAGCGCTTAATGAGACTGTTAGGCATTATTGCCCTTTACCCAAAGAAAAAAAACAGCGTGGCAAACCCGGCGCATAAAATCTATCCATACCTTTTGCGAGACCTCACGATAGATCGTCCAAACCAGGTGTGGTGTACTGATATTACGTATATCCCGATGGCTAAAGGCTTCGTGTATTTGGTTGCCATTATGGACTGGCATTCAAGAAAGATTTTGAGCTGGCAGCTATCCAATACGCTGGATACAGATTTTTGCCTTGAAACTCTGGATGATGCCATGACAAAATTTGGTAAACCTGAAATATTCAATTCTGATCAGGGCTGTCAATTTACTAGTGAGGCCTTTACTCAGAAGCTAAAAGATAACGACATAAAAATTAGCATGGATGGCAAAGGACGATGGATGGATAATGTGTTTATTGAAAGGCTTTGGCGCAGCTTGAAGTATGAGGAAGTATATCTCAAAGCGTATGAATCTGTACCAGAAGCAAGAGAAAATATTGGCGAATGGTTGTCGTTTTATAATCAAAAACGCAGACATTCAACACTTGACAGAAAAACACCCGATCAGGTTTACTTAAATCTGCCTTCGGGTTTACCAAGAGCTGCATAACGCTGTGGATTTGTGGACAAAATTGCTACGCAATTACGCTGCGCTTTGACCACAGATCCACAGTACAAAAATAATAGATGAGACATAAACCCTACTGAGATTACACTTATAAATTAAAATTTTCTGTACTACATTATGGGTCCACTATAACCTGCTGTGTAGGTTTTATGAGCGGCTCGTAAAATGGGACAACGTTTTCAACAACCCACAACCCCTTAAAAAAATGTTGTAAAAACAGGATTTCCTCATAAAGGCTCATGTTTGGAAATCGTTTGTTTTTATGTCTAGTTGCTTTGGCCATCTTGCTGTGTGTCTGGCAAGGGGGGGACGACCAAATAAAATCAAATGCTGAATAGTTCTCTCTCAAATATTCGTGCGCATCACCCACCACTACATTGTCATTAGGATTATGGCGTTGGTATACAGCAGCTATTTTTTCGTTACATTCTATTGCTGTAACCTCACAGCCCTCCCATTTTTTTCGGTTGCCACCAAGTCCTGCATATAAGTTCAAAATTTTCATTTCCTATATTCCATTTTCCCGCCTAACAATGCGCATCACAGGATCGTCGCTACGCTCCTCCCTGTGTGCTTGCGGTTAGGCTTATATTCAGTGTGCTAATCAAGTACGACATATAAGAATTATCGATATTCTTTTCATAATTAATCAATAAAAATGATTTTGAGTATTCATTAAGCAGAGCAATTAGATTTTTTATATGGATCTAGTTAGAGGAGAAGGTACCTTTGGATTTGTGTCTAGGGTAGAATGCTTTGATACAATTATCGAAAGTAAAACATTATATGGATTAACGGGTAAGAAAATAGTATTTTAACGCTTGACTTTGCTTTTAAGCAATATCGATAAATAGCATTTTATTTGGGAATATTATAAAAGGAACTTTATGAAAAGCTTATTCTTTTTCAATTCAATGATTACACCTAAGATTATTACCGCAATTTATTGGCTACTTCTTTTAGGTTGTATAGTCGGCGGAATCGGTTATATGTTTGCAGGCTATGGCGGCATTACCGCATCCAAGTTTTTTTCTGGTCTCGGTATTCTTATTGGTGGCTCTATAGGAGTTAGGTTGTGGTGCGAGTTAATGATTGTACTATTCAAAATAAATAGTAATTTACAGGTTGTCGCAGATAAACCATAAAAATAAGCCTAACAAGCGTGTCCACGGGATCGTCGCTGCGCTCCTCCCCGTGACACGTGCGTTAACTTTACTAGTTTACAGCATGGTGTTAGATTAAATTGTAAGAGTAAAGATATAAAAACATTAAATAAGTAGTTATGAGGTAAAAATGGAATTTGAAACTTTTAGCTTTGAAGATAAAAAAATTGAATTTGATGAAATTACAGGAACAGTTTTAAATCAAAACAAATTCTCAGAAACACACATATCCTCCCGTGGTAACGTAAACTCTGTCACATCTGTAAGTTCTAATGTATTAACTAGGCATGAAGTGTGGTTGAAAAATGAACATGGCCAGGAGGCAAGTGTTGACCTTTCAGGTAGTGATGTTCCAATAAGAGACGGCCAAAATATAACTGTACTTCATCTCAAAACAGAAAGCCAAGGGGCAGCTCCATTATTGCTAGTCAACCATGTTTCAGGAAGATACCACTTTTTAAATGATGAAATTACTCTTTTAGAAAAAATGGGATATAGGTACTCAAATTATTGGTGGATAACTATACCACTTGCGCTAGCCAGCTGCACAGTTGGTTGCAACTCTGCAATGGAAAGTAATAGTGGTGGTGGGATTGCTTTCTTTGGTTTTATTTTTCCTGTTTGTGCGTTTGTAATAGGTGCGGCATTAAAGAAAGACCGTATAAAAAAACTTAAGAGTGAATTTACTAAGCATAGAGAAGTTATTGTAAATCAGGTATTTGAGATGGGAGAAAACAAAGGGCTAAATATTATAAAGGACTAAGGTTGAACTTTCGTAAAGTTAACAAGTGCGTCCACGTGATCGTCGCTACGCTCCTCCACGTGACGCAAGCGTTATATTCGTCTTTTAATAAATTGAGTTCAGTTGTTGCAGATAGCTCAGCTGTAAACACTTCTTTTGTTCATGTAGCTTCATTTGTAAATCACAAAGTAAATTTGTTGTGGTTGTATTTCGCTCCGCCCTTGTTAGTCATTACAGTTGGTCGCATGGTGCATTGGCTGGGTTATCTAGTAGTTATTGTGGCTTTGGGTATTTCGGCTGGCTAGGTTTATCGGTGTTGTTGGCGGGTCTTATGTAGCCAGCCAAAATACATTCGAGTTGTGTTGTTCTTTTTGGCAGCTAGTGTTTTGCCGCGTTAGTGTCGGGTTGCACATTGCCTCTCTATCATCATGGGCGGTTGGTACGCTATCGTCTTGGGCATGCCCAGGTGGTTCATTTATGGTTGGTAGCGGTTCCATTCAGGCTTTGTTGTGGTAGTATGGTTCGTAGGTTTTGGCTACACAGGGCGCAGTTGTTAGTCCCAACCAAAGAATCAGGAATATAACAAGTCGGTCCTCGGGATCGGTCGCTGCGCTCCCTCCCCGAGACCTCTGCGTTAGTAATCTTTCAGCTCACGTATAACCTGAATCAATTTGCCATTGACAACATAAACTGGTTTTTTAGCGTTTAGCCATTGCTGAACCTGATTTCGTTCGACGCCTGCCAGCCTAGCAAAATCACTGTTATTGCCGCCGTGATTTGCTGCAATAAAATCAGAGAGGCTTTGCAGCCTCTCTCTATTTATATCCATTGCTTTTTCCTTTTTTGTTTGCTTTAGGTCATTCCCTCAGCTCATTTTTGTATACTAATCTATATACATAAGAGTGTCAATAAAAATATATACAAAAAGAGAAAAAAATTACTAACAATGCGCCCCACGGGATAAACCCGCGGGCTTGCGGTTATATTCGTCTTTTGATAAATTGAATTCAGTTGTGGCAGATAGCTCGGCTATAAACACTTCTTTTGTTCATGTAGGTTCATTTGTAAATCACAAAGTAAATTTGTTGTGGTTGTATTTCGCTCCGCCCTTGTTAGTCATTACAGTTGGTCGCATGGTGCGCTGGTTGGGTTTTCTAGCAGTTCTTGTGGCTTTGGGTATTTCGGCTGGCTAGATTTATCGGTGTTGTTGGCGGGTCTTATGTAGCCAGCCAAAATACATTCGAGTTGTGTTGTTCTTTTTGGCAGCTAGTGTTTTGCCGCGTTAGTGTCGGCTGGCACATTGCCTCCCTATTAGCTTGGGCGGTTAGTACGCTATCGTCTTGGGCAAGCCCAGCAATTACTTTTAGGTTGGTAGCAGTTCCATTCAGGTTTCTTTGTGGTAGGATGGTTCGTAGGTTTTGGCTACACAGGGCGCAGTTGTTAGTCCCAACCAAAGAATCAGGATATAACAAGTCGGTCCTCGGGATCGGTCGCTGCGCTCCCTCCCCGAGACCTCTGCGTTAGCTTGTTTAAATTGACCCATAATCCATTGATAGTTATCATGAGCTTTTAATAATAATGAATAAAAAGCTATGGGAAAGGCGAAAAAACTACTAAAAAATCCACTGAAGTTTTTCAAGGATTCATCTTTATTTATTAAAATTGCGGAAATCCTTCTTGGGTTAAGAGCAAGAAAAAGTAATGAAAGACCTTTGGCGATTCTATTAAGGTTTTCACCTTGGAAAAGCTTTATAGATGATTTTTTACCCGAGTATGACACAATTATTATTTCTAATAACAAGCTTGAAAGGAATGAGTTTATTTATGAGTTAATAAGGCACTTGAAGTATGAAAATACAGTGTTTATAGTTTGGGGGTTCAAAGATAAAAACTATCCTCATATAAGAGAATATGCCAAAAAGCTTAATGTGCCGATATATAGGATGGAAGATGCTTTTGTTAGGTCGGTAAATCTTGGGAGTACAAAAGAAAGGCCAGTTTCATTAGTGTTTGATAAGCAGGGCATGCATTTTAACTCATCTATACCATCTGATTTAGAAGACATTTTAAATAACCATGATTTTGAGAGTGATGAAGGCCTTCTAAATGAGGCACGCAGGAATATAAACAAATTACTTGATAAAAAAATAAGTAAATATAATCATTTGGCTAAATCACCGTTTAGTATCAATAGTGATTTAGAGATAAAAACTGTTTTAGTAATTGGTCAAGTTGAAGATGATGCATCAATATTCTATGGGTGCGATAAAATAATAGACAATTATGATCTAGTGAGAATTGCTGTAATTGAAAATCCTGATGCTACAGTATTATTCAAGCCTCATCCAGATGTGGTTAGTGGCAACAGAAAAGCAAAATCTGATATAAAATCAATTCAAGCTATTGCAGGTGTTGTTGATAATATATCTATTCATAGTGCGATTGATCAAGCTGATCATGTGTATACAATTACATCAGGGGCAGGATTTGAAGCGCTATTACACGGAAAAAAAGTAACAACATTAGGGTGCCCATTTTACTCAGGTTGGGGTTTAACAGATGATCGTCAAGCTAGCCCTAGGCGTAATAGGCAGTTATCCATAGAAGAACTCTTTGCGGGCGCGTATATGCTTTATCCGCGGTATGTTAGCCTTGCTGGAAAAGGCAAAATATCGTTATCAGATGCTATTGATGAATTGGACTCTTTATCTGAGGCGCATGAAAAGCAAAAGAGTATTATGCTAGAGTCAGCATAAGTAAAACAACAAGCTAACAAGCGTGTCCACGGGATCGTCGCTACGCTCCTCCCCGTGACACGTGCGTTAGGTGCTTTAGGGGTAAACCATCACTAAGGGTTTGTGATGAGATTCATGTTTGTAGATGCTGAAAACATAGGATTAAAAGAAGTAGAAACAATAAATACATCTATTTCTGATAAAGTATTTGTGTTCTCCAAAGTCGAAAGCTTTAGGATTTTATGCGAAAGGAAATTGTTGTATTTTATGTCAGGCTATCCTGAAGGTTCTAATCAAGCTGACTTTTACATAATTGGTACTTTAGTTGGATTGATTGCATCACTTACAGGTAAACAAAAGAAAAATTCTAATTTTTTACTTTATTCTCGAGATCAAGGCTTGTCAGATGCATTTTCTTTCCAATGTCAGCTACATAAGGTAAAGTTTGAAATTGCATCAAAGCCAAAGTTGCGGCCGGAGCCTGAAATAGAACTCAAGCCTCTAGGCATTCAAGAGAATCTAGAAGGAAAAATACTGGAACAATTGCAGATCGTGCAGACTACAGAATCAGTACGCACCAAACTAAAATCATCAAAGTCAGATTTTACAAGAGCATTGAATGTTCTAATAAAAGAAAATAAGATTGTGCGCATATCTAAGAAAAAGAAAACATGGGGTTTAGCAAGCAGCACCTAACAAGTGCGTCCACGTGATCGTCGCTTCGCTCCTCCACGTGACGCAAGCGTTATAAATTATTTTGAGCATTTTTCCAGACTATATCTATACTAATTCATCTTGTCGGTAAAGTGATTTACTGAGTTTATCCAAGGAGTTAGGAGGAATAAATGCAAAGAGTAATTTTGGTAGTATTGGCACTGCTTTTGACTGCCTGCGCTTCAAATCCGAAGCCCCAAAAAGGTACAAATGTTAAAGAATTTGTTACAGCCCTGAAAGGACTTGAATACAATTTCAACATGTTTCCGAAAATAATTTCTGAAAGTCTGGATGGTTCAAGGCACGAGAAATGGGGTATAGTTGGTTTGCGCTCAACTTTTAGACCAGCAGCAGAGCATTGTGCTGTTGATGGTGGGGAGCTAGTGCCCTCTGATAAGGTATATAAGAGTCGAAGGTATTTGCCGCAGAGAATTCATTGTAAAAAAGGAGAAGAAGAGCTTTGGGAAATCAGGGTTGAATACAAAGGCGTCCGAGTTGAGCATTATCCAAACATGAACAATGTTTCTTGGTATTTTGTAACTTTGTACCCAACATATTATCCAGGTAATACAAGACATAATAAATATGGTGATATGGAAATATTGAAGTATTGTAAAGAGTATCCGATTAAGGTTTACAACGATTGCAGAAATTTCGCACAAAAGGCTAGAGAGGAAAAAGCTTTTGAATGGCAATTATTTCAATCATTGAACTTACCAATAAACAAAAAGAAAGCTCGAGAGGACTCGAAAAAGTACAATAATACATATTTGCTTACTGATAACGAGTTAAATTCATTTGCTACAAGTAGGGTTCTTCCAAAGTATCAGCAATCACTTAGATCAAACCGTATGAATCTTAATTCATATTTTTGTGGTGCCGGTATCAATAACTATAAAATGAATCTAAAGCTAAATGATGATAAGCTTTACAAAGAATGTCTAAATCAACTTGAGTTTACAAAAGATAAAGACAATATGTAAAAGTAAAATTTATAACAAGCGTGTCCACGGGATCGTCGCTGCGCTCCTCCCCGTGACACGTGCGTTATATTCGTCTTTTGATAAATTGAGTTCAGTTGTGGCAGATAGCTCTGCTATAAACACTTCTTTTGTTCATGTAGGTTCATTTGTAAATCACAAAGTAAATTTGTTGTGGTTGTATTTCGCTCCGCCCTTGTTAGTCATTACAGTTGGTCGCATGGTGCGCTGGTTGGGTTTTCTAGCAGTTCTTGTGACTTTGGGTATTTCGGCTGGCTAGGTTTATCGGTGTTGTTGGCGGGTCTTATGTAGCCAGCCAAAATACATTCTAGTTTGTCAACAGGCATCCAAAATTGACCCACTTGTGCATTTAAAATTGACCCACCCTAGCGGCCACAAATCGGTGGCATAATAGATGATGTTATGACGTGAACTTGTAGACGATTCTGACTGCGTCAGACCAGCTTCAGCCTGTGGATGACAGCTAATAACATCCCTGTTACCAGCTGCTCAACCACAGGCTTTCACTTATCGCCGCACAGGGTTCACTTTACGAAGGCGCAACAGCCGTTTTCTTCTTCTTGGTTTTGAGCTTTATTTCATGCTTGCTTTGTTTGAAGCGGTAGGAGTCGTTTTTGGTTTCAATGATGGTGCAGTGATGGGTAACACGATCGAGCAGTGCGGTCGTCATCTTGGCATCAGCAAAGACGCTGCCCCACTCGCTAAAGTCGAGGTTGGTGGTAATAATCAAGCTGGTTTTTTCATACAGCTTACTGATCAAGTGAAACAGCAATGCGCCGCCAGTTTTAGGAAAGGGAATATAGCCTAGTTCATCAATGATGATGCAATCAACGCTCTCTAAACGCTTCACGAGCCTGCCTTGCTTGTTTTCTGATTGTTCCTGTATGAGCGCATTGATGAGGTCAACAGCATTGTAAAACCTAACTTTCTTCCGCTTTTCAACAAGCGCTGTACCCAAAGCAATAGCTGTATGTGTTCTGCCTGTACCAGTGCCGCCAACGAGAATGAGGTTATGCGCCTTCTCGGTAAACTGCCCCGAACAGAAAGGCGTAATTTGCGTTTGTTCAATAGCAGACGCGCTGTAGTCAAAGGTCGCAAAGTCTTTATGATGAGGGAACTTAGCAGCTGTCATCTGATAGCGTATGCGCCTAACATCACGCTCAAGCTGTTCAGCCTCAATAAGTTGCTGCAAGAGCTTTATGAGCGCAGGGTCTGCTGCTGTGCTTAAGATGCTCTCGCAAGCTTGAGCCATACCATGCAGCTTTAATGCTTGTAGGTCTTCTACCACTTTAATCATGCCACACCTCCTGCTCTTAATTGATCATAACGAGCGCAATGTGCCTCAGGCGGTTCGTTGATAACAGGATAAGGCGCTACTTCAATAGCAGGCGTTGTAGTGTCTTCTGTAAGCCTGTGCAGGATATTGATAATGGCGGGCAAATGAATCGTTTTCGCCTCAATCGCTAACTCACAAGCTGTCGCAATCTCATCTAAACTGTATTGCTCGATCAGCTGTAGCAGGCTGACAAAGTCTTTATCTCCTCCTGATCGCTTTAGATACTGTGCTTTTATCTCATGCAGCGCCTCAGGTAAATCCCATGTCGCAAAGGGTGCACCGTTGCGCAGTGCTCCAGGCTTCCTTGCTAGTAAAGGCACATAGTGCCAAGGCTCAAAGCAGTATTCATGTCGATTAAAGGAACGCTGATGCTCTGCAATCACTTGCTGGTCAGCTGTCACTAGAATGCGGTTAGCATAGAGCCTTAGCAATACGGGTTTCTTCGCATAATCACAGGGCACACTGTAATAGTTATTATCTACCTGAACCAAACAAGTAGACGTAACTTTTACAGGCTTTTCAATGTAACCATCAAAGGGCTTGCCCGTAGCTCTTAACGCTAATCGCTCTTCAGCAAAAACGGTATTAATCGTTTGACCTTTCTTATCAGGGTGCGCCTTTGAGGAAAGCGCCTCACAGCGATCATGAAGGTAAGCATTCAGCTCATGCAAATCATCGCACTTCAATTGAGGTTTAAACAGCTCATCTCGTAAGACGTTCACCTGCCTTTCAATCTGACCTTTCTCCCAGCCAGAAGCTTACGTGCAGGCCACAGGCTCAACAGCATAGTGATTCATTAACGCCATAAATCTCGGATGGAAATCCCGCTCCTTGCCTTTCCCAATCTTCACCACCATCGTTTTAGGGTTGTCGATAATGACCCGCTTAGGCAGGCCACCGTAGAAAGCAAACGCCTGATTAAAGGCATCTAACAGCATTTCCTGCGTTTCTCGCGTGTACGCTATGACAAACGATTTACGGCTATGTGCAAGCCTGAAGTGTGCCACTTTAATCTTTTGCTCAAGGTCGCCAAGTACCACAACCTCTTCGCTCCAATCAAACTGCATCGCATCGCCTGCTTCAAATAACAGCGGTATAAGCCCTTTGCTGACATGGCTTTCACGCTGTTTTAACTTCTGTATAAAGCGCGATACTGGGGAATACGTACCCGTATAACCTTGTAGCAATATCTGCTTATAAAGCTTCTGCGCTGTACGTCTTTTTTTGATTGGCCTTGTTAAATCATCTTCATACTACTCGATAAACTGACCTTAGAAGTCTTTGATTTTATGCCTAACAGGGGGTATAGGTAGGCTCTTGAGGCTCTTATTCTCGAAGGTATTTACGAACAGTATTTTTCGATAAACCCAATTCCTGACTCACTGATCGAATACTGCGCTGGTCAACTAAAACCATGCGCCTTATTTTCATGGCTGTACTCATCACTATCACCTATTCAGATCTCCGAGAGAAATCTCGGAATTTAACAAAATAGGTGGGTCAATTTTAAATGCTCATTGCCCACCAAAGTGGGTCAGTTTTGCATGCTTATTAACACGCTTTAACGACGATTCGCCGTTCGTGAGGCCAGCTTCTGGCTTTGTAATCGTTAATTTCACCAAACCATTTCTGTGGTTCACTACTCTCTTCGAAGGCTTCTAGCGCAGATTTATGTAATCCAATGGTGACTGCTCGCCCATGTAAAGCGCTGTTAGGGCTGTAACCTACAGCATAATCAATCTCTATCGACTCACAAAGGTTAATGATTTTGGGTGAATAAAAACCACTGTCGCCTCGAAATAAAATTTGCGTTTTTGGCCAGGCTTTTCTTAATCGTTTCACGAGCATTTTCAATACCAGCACAGTCAACCAGTTGCCATGCTTGCTTGATGGTCTCAATATCGCGGCTAATAGCTGATCACCACAGAAAACATAAAGCGGTAAATAGCAGTAGCCACGGTAATGATGGTTGTAGTAACGGCCTTCCTGTTCACCATAGAGACGGTTATCTGTGGCATCAAAATCTAGAATGATTGTTTTTGGCGCTTTTGAATAACTGTTAATAAACTGCTGAATCAGCTCCTCATGAACGGCTTTTAAACTGCGCCTATCAAACCGCTGGTCGAACCTCTGCATGGTGGACGCACTTGCAAGATCCTCATCAACACCGACGGCTGTTTGCAGAGCTAGATCATTTTTTAAATCATTGTGATCAATGAGATCTTCTTCACCGCAGGCTAATGCATAAACTCGCTGCTTTAAAAGATTTTCTGCTTGATGTTCGACCTTGCTTTTATCTCGATCATCTGGAAGAAGCTTTGCTATCTTTTGCGTTAAGCCTATTTTTTTATCAACTTTGCTTAAAAGTAAACTTCCTGCAAATGAACTGACGCAACCACCTGAGAAATCAAAATCTATTTGACGACGTTTTAGGACTGGGAAAAGTGGTTGACTAACGGTACAATTTGGCATCGGCGCAATCTTTATTTTTATTGTGTTGGCACCTTTATTATAAGGGTTTACGCCGTTCCTTCATACTTTCTCATGAATTATTCAGGCTAGGAGCCTGTCTGAGAATTGCGTTCGAGGATAAATTTCAAAGAAGTGAGATAAATTTTTTGGGAAATTCCTGCGAATAGTCAGCCTATTTAAAGGAATTTGGCGAAGAATTAAGCCGCTTATCTGGAATTTAGGCCGAAAAGTCAGTTCTCGGACAGGCTCCTAGGCAACAAGCGGTAC
Source organism: Pseudomonadales bacterium (assembly GCA_965225765.1). Taxonomy (GTDB): domain Bacteria; phylum Pseudomonadota; class Gammaproteobacteria; order Pseudomonadales; family DT-91; genus CAKMZU01. The sequence goes on along the minus strand of CBDDBO010000002.1, from coordinate 2,475,443 downwards.
ATAAACCTTCAAAACTGCCTGATTAATCTAATAAGCCAATCTTAGGTGTAAAACACGGCCCGGAGCATATATCTATCTCGACCAAAGAGAGTCATAGGGTTTCAGTGAATCATGAAGCTATCTATCTGCATTTACAAGGAGTTAAAAAAGCAGAAGTTACCTGTACACTTTTTTAAAACGATGCGGTAAAGCCTATCAATCACGAGAAAAAAATTGACAGGTAGAGGATACATTAAAAATCCAGTCGTCATTAAACGCAGGCCTTCAGAAGTATATGCTAAGAACGCCTAGGTAACTGGAGAATTCATCTAGTTGTGACCACAATTAAAGTGCTCCTTTAGTCACCATTGTCGAGTGATTTACAACATTCACTGTATCCAAACGGATGGATGGTTACGCTGGCAGCGGCGTGGTTTGAATGTAAACACTAAAGGTCTCAAACGACAATATTGACCCAAACAGTTAGACTTTAAAACACCTGGCGAACTTATGGTTCAATATATGTCTAATTTGGCAGCATAACAGTTATGCGTTTGCGGGTTGAAACCGCGACTTAATTTAAATTTTTAATCTAAATTGATATCTTTCCGGTTGCTAGTTAGTAAAATGATTTATTTGTACCTTTTTAATACGTTGAAGTCTTTTTTATTTGTAATGATTTTAATGCTATCTTTTCAAGTGAAGTCAGCCCATTTACCTCAACATTGCATACTTGCTTATTTAACAAATATTCATAAACTCTTTGAATGGAAAAATGGAGGATTTGACACGAGAAAGCCAACTGCAAAAAAAGATCTATTCGATCTTGCTCAAGAACAGGGTCAAATCATTAAAGACTTAGATGTTGACAGTGCAAAAGAACATCTCAACAAGATAACTTTAGATTTCAAACGTCTGCTAAAAAAATATAACAATAAGAACTCTGAAGATTATGATGGATCTATGTGTGATAATGCTTTATCTGATATGCTTGTTCACTTAAGATCCACATAAAGATAGATGTCTATAAAAGTTTGGTATATAACAGACTACAGGACAAAGTACACCCTCACCTTAACATGATCAATCTTTCCAAATATTTACTAAAACTATTTATTATTTGTCAAGTAACCGCTACAAATAGCGGTAATTATGACTGCAATCTATGTAAGAAAAAGCTATTAACTAAATCAGCTTTGATTAGCCATAATAAAAAACACAGTAAAATTGCAAGATGTATTTGCAATATCTGCGGCAAGATATTTCTTACTCATAAAGCTTTTAATGCTCATATGAAAAGAGAGCTGGGTGAAAAAAAGTTTTCATGTATAGCTTGCAATGCAAGCTTTGCAATAAAAACAGATTTACAAAGTCACACTATAAAAGTGCATAAAACTAGATTAGAAAACCTCATTACATATAACGATGATCATTTAGATAGTAATTATAATCCCGAAGATAAAGCAAAACCTGAAAAAACGCCACTGGAACCCTTAAAAAGTTAACTAAAGTGCTGCTTTAGTTCATTTAATATACTTTATCAATGACTAAAAAAGATTGAAAATCTCTAGCTGTCTATGTAATTTTTCTCTGGGAGTTATCTATCAATCCAATAAAGAGAGGCTCAAGCACATCATAATGTAGAGGCATACAGGTAGAGCGCAGCGACGATCCCGTGGATAGGCTTGCTATATGTTTTAACTAAATTCTCAGCCGATTTTTTTATCCGAGCAATCATATCATCCTCTTTAACTTCACAATAACATGCTAGTTCTTGTACCACTTGAATGTGGTTAGGGAATATTCGATTATTAATTTCATCAACAATTTGTGCTTTTTATAAGTTGTACAAGCACCCTAATTCTTTATTTGTCCATACGTCAGATTGATCGACCACCATGTCTGTAATTTTATTACCTGTAAGAAATAATGAATAATCACCTGCATAATGGGTAGCTAATACAGCCTGAACTCCGATTTTGATTATGTCAGATGTGTATAACCATTGCGTGCACGCGATCATCCCCTGCGCCCATTGACACAGGCGTTATATTCTTTTTTTACATACCTTTAATGATACTTCGTATTCCGGTTTAATACCGATATACCTTCTTGGGGTAGCGAATAACTTTAAATATGGCTTATCCGATGTGTTCCGAAGCACCTGAAATAATGTAGGAATGATTTTTTGAAAAAAAGCATTTTTAGGTATTATGCCATTAGTGTTGTTTTTGGCAATTTTGTTTAGGTAATTTTCTATTGCCTGGAAATCAGAGTGGAGGTTAGCAGCTTGTTTTAATGTATCGATTTCACTTTCATTGTATAATCTTTTAAGTCTTGCAATGCCATGTTGTTTAATAGTGTTCTTACTGAATGAAAACGTTAAAAGTTTAGAATTGATTTTAGTATGGTCATTTTCAAGCCATTGTTCGAGCGTAAAAGCCTCACTCATAGATTGCAGGATTCTATAGTTATCTTTTTTCATAATAACAACAAAATCGTGCTTATTTATTTTTTTACCGCATTCTGAAACTAGTAGCTTATGATAATATATATGATCTTTATCTTGATTCATAAATCCAGTGTATTCATCTTGCATTTTTTCTGAAAAGGTTTGAGTCTCATAAAGCTTATGATCACCATGCAATTCGAAAACAGTGGATGCAGTATCATGACAAATAAAATTATTTTTTAATTTTGAAATACTTTTTGTTATTGGGCATGATATAGAATTATTTTCTAAAAATAGTAAATATAAAAAAATTATGAACTGTACTTTCATGCGTACATTGACATAGCTCTCTCTTGAAAGTTCATAAGCGATTAGCTTGTTATTTCAACTATAAAGATTTCGCTTATAACGCATAACATTGCTTGAGTGTTATATACCCTTAAGTTTTTCAATGTCGCCGGTTAACGTTACTGGTAATTTTAAACGTAGTTTTACGTTAGGCAATGGTAAAGATGCAGTTTCCATCTCTTGCACCGTGGATGGTATCAATTACCTAATGGCTTTTTAGCCAGAATAATTCATGACATTTTAAATGTGTTGGCAGGCTAACCGACTGAACAGATTGTCTGCTTGATGTTCGACATTGCTTTTATCTCAATCACCTGGAAGAAGCTTTGCTTAAAAGCGCATTGAGCATTACTTTAACTCTATCCCTATTTTTTAAATTAAATTTAGAAACGATATTTGAATTTATATCCTGAATAGTTTGGGATAGCTCTTGGTCATTCATTTCACTAATATAGTCAGTCTCTTCATCCAATTCCTCAAGTGCATTTTTAAGCTTGCCAGATGCATCTTGTAAAGGGTTGAAGTCTAGGATTACTTGTACAGCCGATAATAATTCTTCTCTAGTATTTTCAATTTTCATTCCGTAGGTTTGTGGAACAACTAGTGACATATAGATAGCAGACAAAGAAAGTATATAAAGTATGGGGTTAATTAAGGCATTCATTTAAAGGCTCAATTAGTAATTCTCAGAAACAGTCAGGCTAGTGACTAAGTATCTCAGTCAACAATGGAAGAAGAAGAATATTTCTACATATTTCAGTATAATTTTACTTTAAAGAGACTCTGCATGTTACTTTTAGTTCAATAAAATGGAGAGTAAGCACACAACAAGTAGGTATAGACTATTACCGCTACGGCCATACCCGTAATGCATGCGTTAAATGCATTTCATATATTTGCTTGATTCAAAGTTTCGTGCTGATTGCTGTGCCAGAAAGCAACGCGGCGGCATGTTAAATAGAATAGAAAGTACAGAGGATATTTCTTTACCAGTCTCTCTAATAACTGGGGCCATACACAAGCTTTGACTATAGCTCCCGTGTAAAGATGCTTGGTATGTGACAATAAAATAACTTATAGTTCGCTCTAAAACATACTGGCAAGTCAAAGTGTAAACATGTCGCTGCTTTATTTACCCCAAATACTTCTATGTTATATCACCATATGCATAGCCGAGCCTAACTTATCGATATGCATCTCAGAGATAGATTCTATCGTAAATAAAGGTTTAGCTAAGGGACTAAAATGCAGAACTTTTAAATTAAACGGAAAGAAATTTAATTATATCCATAACGACAAAAAAACTAGACCAGAAAGATCTATATCAAAATACAGCACCAAATTTGAAGAATTATCATTTATAATAGGCGGTAAAACAATCATACCGCACGAGTCTATTCAGCTAAAACTTCTCAACATTCTCACTAGAACGTCGGATGAAATACTTCTTAAAGCTAAAGGAGGAATTCCAACCTGCTTACAGCTTGAACAATATATATCTGACGGACCATTATTAGAACCTAGAACAGATTACTCTGATAAATTCGAAAGAATAGAACAAGTAGACTCAATCCAAGATTTTTCAAGTGTGTTCTTAATAAACCCAACTAATTTCCATTTAATTCATGCAGTATTTTATCTATCTAACAATATATGCCTGTCAAAAATAGGTAGTGGTAAAACTTTATTCCACACACTGGATAATGTTAAGAGGTTTTACTCCACTACCGAAAAAAAGGAATTAATATATGCTAGATTGAAATGGCCCCAGAAAACTGCACAGGTGCTTAAGTGTTTAATCTCAGGTAAAATACAAACCAGTCTGAGGAATAATAATGAGAAGAAAAAGACGTAACCACTCACCGAGCTTCAAAGCTAAGGTGGCGATAGCAGCGCTTAAGGGCGACAAAACTATTGCTGAATTATCGCAGCAATTTGATCTTCATGCCAACCAAATTACCGATTGGAAGAAGCAATTGCTTGAAAACAGCGATCAAATCTTTAGCAGTAAATTTGATTCAAAAGTGTTATCGGAAGGCGATCTGAAAGACCTTCATGCCAAGATAGGTCAACTGACGCTGGAGAATGATTTTTTAACCAAAGTGCTCGAACGCTAGCGCGAGCACGTCGAACAAATAGCATTACTAAAAAGCATGATTTATCGATTGTAAGGCAGTGTGAGTTATTGTCTATCAGTCGCTCAAGCTACTATTATGAGCCGCAGGGCGAATCAGAGGAAAACTTAAAGTTAATGAAGCTGATAGACCAGCTTCATTTAAAATATCCTTTTAAAGGCTCACGAAGGCTCGTTGATACACTTTGGGATGAACATGGTATTCATGCAAACAGAAAGCGTGTACAGCGCTTAATGAGACTGTTAGGCATTATTGCCCTTTACCCAAAGAAAAAAACCAGCGTGGCAAACCCGGCGCATAAAATCTATCCATACCTTTTGCGAGACCTCACGATAGATCGTCCAAACCAGGTGTGGTGTACTGATATTACGTATATCCCGATGGCTAAAGGCTTCGTGTATTTGGTTGCCATTATGGACTGGCATTCAAGAAAGATTTTGAGCTGGCAGCTATCCAATACGCTGGATACAGATTTTTGCCTTGAAACTCTGGATGATGCCATGACAAAATTTGGTAAACCTGAAATATTCAATTCTGATCAGGGCTGTCAATTTACTAGTGAGGCCTTTACTCAGAAGCTAAAAGATAACGACATAAAAATTAGCATGGATGGCAAAGGACGATGGATGGATAATGTGTTTATTGAAAGGCTTTGGCGCAGCTTGAAGTATGAGGAAGTATATCTCAAAGCGTATGAATCTGTACCAGAAGCAAGAGAAAATATTGGCGAATGGTTGTCGTTTTATAATCAAAAACGCAGACATTCAACACTTGACAGAAAAACACCCGATCAGGTTTACTTAAATCTGCCTTCGGGTTTACCAAGAGCTGCATAACGCTGTGGATTTGTGGACAAAATTGCTACGCAATTACGCTGCGCTTTGACCACAGATCCACAGTACAAAAATAATAGATGAGACATAAACCCTACTGAGATTACACTTATAAATTAAAATTTTCTGTACTACATTATGGGTCCACTATAGATTACAAAACTAATGCATTTATCACAGAGGTGATTACGGCGCTGAACCTGTGACACGCATGTTAACTTTTTCGTTATCTGGTCTTACTTGGCATACATTTTCGTATTTTTCTTTTTAACCTCTCATTTTTTTTATCCAGATCGCTATTAATTCTTGCCAAATTTTCAGTAGCTTCTTTGTACAGCTTTGTTTCAAAATTTGATTTGGACAAAGCATTCTTACAACTTTCAAGGTTATCAATAGTACTTATTGGTGGCTTTGTAACAATTTCTGCTGAATCAAGAATATACTTAAGCTCTGGAGGCATTGTGCCTCTTGCGGCTGAAACCTTATTCAATGAAACAGCTGTTGAAATCAATAGCCCATATAGATAATGTGGATTTATAGCATTTGATTGCGGCATAAAACCAATTACAGACAGCAGAATTACGTATTTTTTTACTTTCATAAATTACAACAAAAATTTCCTAACTACATTTTCATCTATGTGACTGATAAAGCATGTATAAGTTTAATAAGTATCTGTTTATGAGTGCCTATGAATAAAAAAGTAAAGTTAGTACTTTTTTTAGGCTGAGGCGCGATGCGACAACTCTGTCGACTTGTTTGTTATTTTGAACTTCTTAACTAAAAACTAATCAGAAATTATCTTCGAATGCAGGCCAAAATATAGTTATCAAAGTGAAATTAATTCTAAAGATAATATGCATCTTATTGACTCTTAAACTATCTAGCGCTTACGCTACAGGCTTTGAGAGCTTAGTTTATAAATTGTTAACTTTTTATTCTACGGCCTGCGAATTTATTACACCTGATATTCATTTATTTACGGAAGCCGAGAAGAGCATAATTATTGATAATACATACTATTTAAGAGGTTTAAATAGAAAATTTACTAATAGCTCAAATGAAAATAAACGTCGATTGCAATATAAAGCAGCTAGTAAGGTTTTGTGCATGAATATTGACGCACATATGCTTTCTGAAAAATATTCAGGAAACCATCAATCTAAATATGATAACTCTCCAAACTTCCCTGTTTGGCTGAGTCATTTCGTCATCAAAGCTCAAGCGCCGATATATACCCGTATATGCTCTGATTAAAATTAATACACCTGTCATAGGCAAGCGTGCAGGAACGGGACTCGGGTAAGCCTATCAAATTGCATGAAACTTATACGCTATTTTTTTTCACATGTTAATAAAGTGGCTGTATTTCTAACAGCCTTGTATAGATTTTTTCTGCTCCACCTGAATACAACAAACTGAACATTTGATCATGATAAATTATATGAAATTGGATAACTGTAAATTTTCTTTGGTACTCACATTATGTATCTCTTTTAATATACAAGCCAATCCATTTGTTGACATACGAGAAAAATTGATCGTTTCTTACTTAGAAATACTGGGGCTAGCCGGTCCAAAAACCGCTAACCCACTCTATCGACTGCCTTCAAAAATAACCAGCTTAAAAGACAAGAATAGAGAGCAGAAAATTGCCGAATTAAATACTTTTTCACGACTAAACAATTTAGGTATTTATGCAGAAAAAGATGATAACTCTTCAAAAGCAGCTGAAGAAGCCGATGCTATAGTAGACTCGATAAACTCAAAGAAATACGACCTTGAAACAAGTCAAGTCATTGAATTAAAGTCGTTAATAAACATGTTTAATAAAGGCTTTGGTAGAGCTTTGCAAATAAACCCTATCACTTTATGAGAAAAGTGAGGTTATCTCCGCTTTAGTGCTTAATTTCAAAGCTCGAACATCACATAGATACAGCTTCAGACATGGATGACTGTCTAACTTTATGCTTTAAATATTCAGTATCTCTAATGCTCTTGCTCGCTAACGAGTCATGACAGTATCTACTCTCTATATTTCAGGTCTTTTAAGGTTGATGGATCTAGCGCTGTAAGCATTTCCTGCAAATTGGCTTTATCAATATTCTTAACCGTATCCCAGCGTATAGTAAGGTGAGCTGATAAAGCCCTATATATCAGAACATTTCTAATATCTTAGCAGCTTTTTTTACACTAAAGGGAGGAGGTATAAAAGAGGTGTTTATTTCTGAGCTGCCTGCTATAGCTAAACTCATATTATAAAAAAAAAATGTGACGATTGTGCAGACTGAAAGTGCTTGAAGATTTTTGTATACGCTTGTTAATTTATTTAGCTTAAACTTATATAGACTAATGACGTCTAATTCTCAAGTATCTATGTAAACGATTAGGAATAGGCTTTGATAAAGAGGTTATCTATCAACTTAATAATATGCTTTATATATTTCGCTAATACTGCGTGCATATCCAAGGATTTCAGCATAAAAAGCATACATAAACATACTCCTTTAGTTTTTCAGTGGTTTGTAATGAGAAACTCGAAGTTTGTATTTGAAGATGACGAAATTCCTATTCCTAATACTAACCGATACCCCTATTTAGACAACATTAAAAGGGCTGCCTCAATAGAAAAGGATCGTAAAGTTATTGTTTTTTGTGATGGCTTCTCTAAAAGTCAAAAACTAAAGGCTAAATTACTAGAAAAAGAATTCAATAATCTCAAGTTTATTTATAAAAATCAGTTAGACTTTTCAAAATTTGATAAGCTCTATAGTGAGATACAGAAAAAAAATCTAGAAACTGCATGTAAAGATGACCATGAGATGATTAAGGATAATAAAGAAAAGTATACAACTTTATTTTCATTGCACACTAAGGGTCATTCTCATTTCGACCTATTCCGCAATCTTTTATTACTAAAAGGTGCTACTGTGTTACAGGAAATAGGAATTTCCGACAAAAATGTTAAACCTACCGATGGGTTAGTGTATTTGGATTGTGATTTCAAAATCAATGAAAAAATTGGGGCAATTGATTCTTTGGATGGTATTTCTATTTACAGCGATAATGGAGAAAACATTGAAAATAGTTTCATTGCTGTAGATAGACCTAACCATCCTGCCCTGTTAAAAGGGCTTGATATTTTACATTCTGACGTATCTGCAGAACCTTTCTTTGACGGCGTATGCAAAGGAATCAAGGATTATTTCATTCCGAACCGCACTTTTCATAGCCAAAAAAAAGAAAAATTAGCTTTAGTGAAGAAAATAAGATTTGAGTCAAGTCATGTTGATATGAATACCAGTCAATCAGTTGGCAGTAGCTGGAAATTTTGATTGTTGAGTATTAACGATTGTTAAGAGGAGCGTAATCACAAGCCTGTCGATGCGCTTTGTATTTTATGAACGTAACAATAAGGGCAGTAAAAGCATTGCCATCTTGAACAAAGCATGAGGTCTCAGCAATGAACTGTACCAAAACAATAATACTTATATTCTGTTTTTCTTGTATGAGAATATTTGCCATTGGCTCATATATCAATAATGATCATAATGTTATTAGAATTGATCAATGTGAAACACTTGCTAACGAAAAGCCGTATATAAATAAAGACTTTTATATAAGAAAATTTACATGTAACGGAAAATATTTTGAGCATATTTATACCGATGATCCTGATGTTGATAATGGAATCCGAAATCTTCAGAGCAAGAAAGGACTTTCATTTGAAATAAACGGTAAAAAATACACTCCAGAAGATAGCTTGCAAAAAAAGCTTATTAATTTATTCAAACTAAATGGCCATGATGAAAACTGTATAGGTGATCCACTGGTAGTTTGTTACTCTGTTACAAATTATTTATTTAATAAAAGACAAGACTGCTTATCTAAAGAGCCATATAAAAAGGTTGAAGATAAAGAGCCAAACGATTTCTCGCTTTGCTATCTTATAGATAGCAATTCAGGCGAATATATCCACTTCATGATCCATATTGCCGCAGGCATATTCTACTCTAAGCTAGGCACGGGCAAGGGGTACTTTCATGATAGACAAAATATTATAAAACAATATAACAAAATGGGAAAAAATATGAATTGCATATTAGCAACTGAGAAAAAAGTGCTTGTTTCAAGTTGAAAAAGTAAAGCCTGCCCAAGGCAATAGCATGCCTACAACCTAATCAGCCAGGGGCAATAGGCTACCTGACAGTAACACGGAAAAACACTAACTGCACTAAATAACAGCCACCGCACTATGCGACTTGCTGCAATGACTCATCCAAACGGTACAAAATACACCTACAGCAAATTAACTTAATTTATTAAGAAATGAACATAACGCAAATACCGCAGGCAGGAGTGTGCGGCTATCACAGGGCATGCTTGTTATATTATTTTATAGTTCTATTGAACTTTAGGACCATTGGATATCATATAGTAAGAATAATAGTAAGAATAATAGTAAGAATAATAGTATGAGTTAACATGCTTAATCTAATCCAATCGCATTTTCATAGGGCGAATAGCTTATGGTAAAGATAGTAACACGCGTATTTCAAATTATATTTATAGTTATAACCGTCCAACTTGCTTTTTCAGAGCCTGACAATTTATCTAAGTTTGAAATAATATGTGGGGCTCTTTCATACATCCCGCTTAGTCTTAAAAACAATGAAAGACATATAAAATTTACGGGGCTTGACTTGAACCCAACCCCAAGGAATATAAAGCAAGCAATACAAGTAATTGACGATAACAGTCAATCTTTCACTGAATTCAATGACGCTTTATATCCTTATTTTGAAAATTGCCATACCGAGGGTATGTCAGCAGTCACTGCAAGGAAGGTGATTGGTATTTTTAATGATAAAGTGTTGCAGTTGAAGAGCGCATTAGAAAAAAAGGATTCGTTATCGGATCTTCACTGCCTACTAACTGAGACAATGAGAAAGTTTTAACATGTTCGCCAAGCGGGGTTGCTAGCGACGATCTCTTGGGTGCAACTGTTATTTTAATTGAACTTCTATTTGAGAATTTAATCCGACTAAGGGACTTTCGCTGTGGCTGGAACAATCACTTCAACTGATCTAAGAGGTTAAACTTAATTTTATGAAAAAGATCGCCATTTGCTTAATACTTTTCGTCACGTTCACTCATAACTTACACGCTGATGTAGATGAGGAAGTACGAAAACTTGCAGTCTTCTGTGGGAAGATGTTCTTCGAAGCTGGTTCTAACGGAGATGTTGGAATAGGAGGTAGGAACGACCTTTACAAGAATCTTAAAAAGAAATATCAAATGGAGCTCGAGTATCCCACAGTAGAAGTCTTTTGGTTTATTGGCCTCGAGAATTTAAAACCCAGTAAAGAAGAGCTTAGAGAATTATTGATCAAAGAATCGCAGTTAATAAATAGGAATGATTGGGTGAGTCGAATCAAAGCCTACGAATAACACAATGGTCACGGGAGGATCTCAGCGGACCCTCCGTGATCAAGCTTATTAGGTTTTTGGAGTAGTTTTTACAGGTAATGGATTACTTAAATGCATGTTTACAAAAAAAGCACTGCCTTGAGCCGTACCATAATCAAGATATAGTTCCTCACCATCGCCTAACACATGAGCTAATATAACCAAACCATCTTTTCTATTTTCTCAAAAATATTATAGACTTTATCATTTATTTTCACTGTCAGCGTTATACTGCCCTCTGGAAGCACTCTTAATTCCCAAACAGTTTTCCTTATCGCGAAGCCACTAAAAGTGTTATTCCTAATTTTAAACTTAGTGTTTTTATGGTTCCTAAGGTAATCATTTCAATCTTCGAAATCTATATGCCTATTACGTAAAGCCCAATATCAATATATTTCATTAACATCTATTGCATCATCGTAAGTGAATGTCTTAAGTGTTGTTACAGCACACTTTATTGATACCAGCTCTCTATTGTCCGTCAACCCCATACCCTTGCCCATTTCGATCATAAGGGCTCATAATGCCTCTTTGCTCTTTCCTCTATTTTTATTTTAATAAGGCTCATATTTAATCTTTGACTTAAAGCTACATTTGAAATGATTAAAAAGATAAGGAAAAAGTCTTCTTGTTGATTAACACATAGAGTCACTATAAATATTACTAAAAAACAACATAACGCTAGTGTCACCCGCTGAAGCTTAATAATGATCCTGCGAACACGTTAGTTAGTTTTTATCAATTGAACATAACGCTCTTCAAGCCGTCAAAGGTACCTAAAATTATCTTCAAGTACACCCAATGAAATCATCACTAAGAATTGTATTAATTATTCACCTAGCACTGCACTATGTATATGCAGGCACAAAAAACAACACCTCTGCGTTAATCTTCACAGCGGCCTTATTGAATAACTCAATGCATGCTAAACCAAGAAATAAAAGCACTATTAACACCAAATATCTGGCTACACATATCAATTATCAAAGCGATAAAACTAACAAAAAATCACATACCCATAATAAATTGATAACGACAATCTCGAATCATAATAAAAACGTTAATCAACAAAAACCAAAAGTGAAAAGAGGTAATAAAAAATCTACTCAACGGCATAAAAACAACTTAAAAGCATCACATCATCATGATTTACATTTCCTGGCATCGGGAGACCCGCAATTTACAAATTCATACAGTCAAAAATCAGGCAGAAATAAAAAAGGGTCTACAGCCTTAAATGATATTCATAGAAACCTTGATGACTTACAAAAAGGGGTAATAATAGCAGGTGATCTTACAGAAAATTCAAGATTACATGATGAATTCAAAATGTACCAAAATGCAATCAGGCCTTACAAAAGAAAAGTATTTGACACGGTCGGGAATCATGATGTTATAGCACCTACTTGGTATCAGTCTCTTGCTTGTCATTTAGGTCACTCTGCTTGTGTAAACCCAGCCTCAATCGCTAAACATATACTTTCAAGAAAACGAGATACGGAAATTTGCGCTCATTCAAGAGGTGGAATATACGCTTGGAACTGGGAAAATGTTCGTTTCATTTCCCTTGGTGAATATAGTGAAAATCCAGAAGCAATAGAATTTCTAAAAAATGATCTTAGCACGTTGAAAAAATCTTCTCCTATAGTCTTAATCACCCACAAACCAATCCCTGAAAACACCCTCATTACAAATGCAACTAAGGACTTTAACTTGGTACTATCGATTAATGGACACATACACAAAGATAAATCAACATGTACATTTCACAAAGAAGCCAAGCATCTTCAATGCACGCTTGCCAGTGCTATTAAACAAAAGTACTCAAACATCATTATAATGCGCAATAAAATTTCAATTGATGGAAAAGAATTTCTTCTAAAAGAGCCATTAATCAACATAACAGAGCCTCTTGAGTACAAGACCAGGAAGCACTGTAAACAAGTAAGAACTCCCTCTGACTTTCCTATTGCCATACCCTTTTTAGCTGTTGTGGTAGCTGCGATTACAGGCTATACCACAAATAGAATTTTGAAAATTATACATTGCTCTAAACCACCAATCGAAAGTGTCCGCTCTACAGCTGATGAACAAGACCCTACAGAGCCACTTACGCTATCCAAAACTGCAGTTTGAAATACCCCATTAAACGGAGTTTTCTATTATCTTGATAACTTTAAGGCGCACATTAATGTAAGTGTCACAGGGAGGTGTGACGACCACGTGGACAGGCTTTTTAGGGTTTAAACTTTAATCACTCCTTTAGGTCAACACAAATAAACCTTTTTTATGCTCTGTAGTTTATATGATATGTTAGGTTCTTTTCGTATCGTTGTTTTTATCTTATTACTCTTATGCGATATTAGAGCCAGATTTAACCAAATTAAGCTTAAGAAATGAAAAAATTTTTAAGCTACAAACCAATTATCTCAACGATGAATGACTGGATAATCTTCAAAAGATAAAGAAATAATACCCAAATTCCCTTGTTACTATCAGTACAAATTATTTTAAAATACGCTCAATAGACCGCGCCTATTTTAATCATAACTTTAGTGCAGTAACGCTATTATCTAGCGCTAGATTTGTTCTAATGGGAATGACAATTGCCAATAAGTTAGACAACGAGGGTAGATGGCGCGACTCCCCTCACATCATTCACAAGTATACTCAGGTGACACGTTTGAAGCTGAATAGGATACTATGACAGAAAATTATATTGAAAATAAAAATGCGCTATTAAAGTGCTTATTAAGGAAATAATCCTAACGCATATGTCACAGCAAGGGGCGCATTGCCCACTGAACATGAATGTTAGCTTTTTTATCTTAAGGCTGCACCAAAACAGTGCAAAATTAAAACTTACCTTACTGCAACCAATTTTATTAAATAGTAACTTATTTTTTTGTTGTAGATTTATGCTAAGTTGATTTACTATTATCTGCACCTTGCTAAGGTAAGAATAAAATCAAGGATTAAGGAAATTGATATGAAAAAAATGGTCAGCACTGTTGGTGCTTTAGCGATTGTAATTGGACTTGCCGGCTGCAGTGCCACAGGGGAAAAATATCAAGCTGATGTTTACTCAACAAGTAGCCTAAACACAAAACAAGAGGCCAAAACAGTAGAGATAATCGCTATTCTTGATGCAAAAGTTGTAGTAGACAATTCAGAAAATCAAGAAAAAGCTACTAAGGGTGGTGGTCTTCTTGGTGCTGTACTTGGTGCGGTTGTAGGTGATCGCTTGGGTAGGACTGTTACAGGTGCTGCTGTTGGCGGCGTTACTGGTGCCTTAAGTGGAAGCTTAACTGAAGGTGAATCTGTTGTTCAAGGTGTCTCTTTGACCTACCGAGAAGAGGATAAAACTTACACCTCAACCCAAGTTGCTAAAAAGTGTCAATTTAAACCAGGCATAGCACTAATGATAACTACAAAGGAAAATGAAACAAGGATACAACCAAATGCAGAATGCCCAAAAGAAGCTTAGATATTTAACTTTCTTTTCGCTATTTTTTTCTTCTAGCTTGCTTGGACTGCCTGACCTATCTGCTCTAGCAGAGGCAGAGAAGCAAACAGAGCGAAGACAACTTGCTGAAAAAGTTGCTGCTGAAGCAAAGCTAAAAGCTGAACGTCTTGCAAAAGAAAATGCACGTTTAGCAAAGCAAAAAAAGCTTGAGACCGAACGTATGCGCAAGCAAAAAGCTAAGGAAGAAGAAGCTAAGAGAATCCGAGATGAACGCCTAGCAGATAAATATCGAAACCAAGCCTATGAAGATGAACTAAGGCAACTTGAATTGGAAGAGAGAAAAATGATGCTTAAGGCCAAGCTTAAACGGGCCGACGATTATATTTCAGCTGAATTAGATAATAAGAAAGCTGATATTGACGTTAAGCAATCAAAAGCTGATGAACGTCGCTCCATCTCGGAAGGGCGAAAAACCTTGATGGAAAAGACGGGTGACGCACTAATCGAAGAAGCTAAAAACCCTCGCGATGTTGAAGTCAATCTGATCAAATAACTCAAGAAGGGAAAGTCTTCCCTTCTTTTTATCTTTTAGCCACTTTAGATCACAAATAGAATTTATTAACTAAGTAAAAAATGTTACTACTGGAATAATGATAGCAAGCTAACGCTCATATTATAAGTAGGAGTGAAGCGACGATGCTGTGAATAACGCTTATTAGTTGCAGTTATTTATTTCTAAACTTTTATGATAACTGCTTTTCCGAATCAATTTAAATAATGAAATATTATCTATTTACTTGTAACGTTACTTCCGGTTGACGTACTACTATACTTGCTTGACGAAGCGTCACTAGAATTACCATCTTCTACCTGTTTGTAACAACCCCAATCAACAAAGCTAGCTGGAGCCCTTCCTGTTTCCAACCAATGTTGTAGTGAGGTTTTATTCTTTCGCTCACCCAGCCCTTCAGCATCCAAATACGCTAAGCTACCGGCCGCCCATAATTTGAAAGATAAAGCAAGGACAAAAAGTGATGAACACACCTGTTTTAGTGGTTTAATCATAAACTAATGCACCTGATTCCTCCTTCTATAACCTCCTTAGCTTTACCTACTCTTTCCCTGCATATAATCATGCTGATTTTAACGCTATAGGTTTTTTAACCTGAGTAATTATTCAGTCTACTTTAGAGCACTCCTAAAAAATTCATGCAATATAAAGCTTTGGCTGAGCATTGCTTATTTATGTCTATTGTTTTACATCACCCCTCTACTAACATAATAATCATAGGGAGGCGAGTAGTGGTGATTGGTGGATATACTTGTTTTGGTTGTTTTTTGAACTTTATCTTGTAATACTAGCCAAGTTAATGGCCAGAGAACCATTATTTGAGAATGAAAAAATGTGTCCTTTTTTATATTTTTTTGTTTTGTTCTGTTACAAGTCAGTCACATACAACAAAAAAAGATTTCATATTGCAACTACATAGCTACATGACCTCCTTTTTAGCTAAAAGATCAGTTTCTCGTAATCCAAACCTTTATTCAGAAGAAGTTACCTCTCTCGTTGGCTTTTACAATAAAATTACAGCAGAAGGAGATCCAGATTGTGACTACACGAACAATGTCAATTTACTGAACTGGCTTGAGTTATGTTACGACCTTGACCTATCAACTGATCCCTGTACTGGGCACCTTGAATTTAGAGAGGCTTTAAAAGCAGTATGGCCGTAATGCACATCTCAAGGGGAAGATTATAGCGACGATCCTCTGGAACATTAATGCCTAAAAATCTACATCTAGTTGTTCTTATAATCTTACACCCAACATGCCAATCAAGCAATCCAGCACAAGTTGTACAATTAACTTCAAGCATAATGTGCAAATTAGAGAGCTATGATGATATCTGGTGTATGAGCTGAAAAGATACGATGTTAATCTGTTAGTCGATCCTGCAAGATCAACAACCAACAGGAGAAACACCGTATGGCTCAAAATGATAAAGTTGTAGAGTTAAATAATCCAGTAAAAGATCCATTGACCGAGTTATTAAAAGAAGGCGCACGCGAGTTGCTAACAAAGGCAGTGCAAGCTGAATTATCAGCCTTCTTAGATGACTACTCATCACTTGAAGTAGATGGTAAGCAAGCCGTCGTTAGAAATGGCTATCTGCCTAAGCGCATGATACAAACAGGTTTAGGTGAGCTTGAAATCAAAGTGCCGAAGACGCGCGACAGATCAGGCAATGGCCATCACTTTACCAGCGCTTTGCTCCCACCGTACCTTAAGCGCACGAAGACAATGGAAGAGTTTATACCCTGGCTGTATTTGAAAGGTATCTCCACAGGTGACATGCAGCCTGCACTAGAAGCGCTGTTAGGCGATGGAACAAAAGGCCTTTCGCCGAGTGTTGTTTCAAACCTTAAACAGCAATGGGAGACTGACTATGGGCTTTGGCGTAAGCGTGACTTAAGCGGCAGGCGCTACGTTTATGTTTGGGTTGACGGTATTTACTGCAATGTTCGAATGGACGACAAGTTGTGTCTCTTGGTTGTCATTGGCTCAGATGAAACTGGCCGTAAAGAGGTATTAGCCGTTGTTGATGGCTATAGAGAATCTGAAGCTAGCTGGCTAGAAGTGATTGAACAGCTTGAATATCAAGGCTTTCAAGGACAGCCTAAGCTGGTGATTGCCGATGGCGCTTTAGGTTTTTGGAAGGCTGCGGCCAAGCGCTGGCCAGAGAGCGCTCAACAACGTTGCTGGGTGCATAAGACAGCCAATGTACTCAATAAAGTGCCAAAAGCTATTCAACCTAAAATGAAAGAAGCGCTACATGATATATGGCAAGCAGACACACGAGACGCTGCCTATAAAGCATTTGATAGCACTATTAACCGCTTTGAGGCCAAGTATCCAGCAGCTATGCAATGCCTTGCGAAAGATAAAGACAGCATGCTCGCTTTTTATGATTTTCCAGCTATGCACTGGCAACATATTAGAACGACAAACCCTATTGAATCTGTTCTTGCTACTGTCAGGCTCAGAACCAATAAAACGAAAAACTGTGGTAGTCGACAAACAACGCTAGCAATGGCGTATAAATTATTAACAACTACTCAGAAAAAGTGGCAACGCTTAAGGGGCTATAAGCTGCTTGCAGATGTTATTGATGGAGTGAAATTCGAGGACGGTAACCCAGTAGAAAATGATCAACAACAGGAAGTCGTATCTGCGGCCATACACCAGATTTGACTATAGCTCGCAAATTAGATCTACAATACGGGTCTTCAAAAAAAATATGGCCGGCTTTGTCAATTAAAAGCACAGTGCTGCCAGCCAAATTATAGCCTTCAAAAAACTTGTATCTCAATGCGCAGCGATTGTTGGTTACACAAACATGCAACTTAGCAGTCGAATGGTGCTTTGCCGCAAGGAGAATGCCAAAAAAAGTACAAAGTATCGTTATATTCATTAGAAAAAGATCATTTAATAACCATCCTAAAAGATAGTAAAGTTGCAAACCGTAAAAGACAATATGGTCAAATTCTGCTTGCAGTTGACCAGAACATTTTATGGGGTAGCTTACAATCAGAGCCTAATAAAATGATATAAATGTTGCAACTAAAGCTATCATTCATAGTCGAATATTAGTAGACAAAGACCATGAGTAGAGAAGCAAAATATCTATTTGTAAACATTTTGTAGATAGACTACAAAACTGATATTTCCAAGAAAAGGAAGTACTTACATACATAAATTTTTAATATCTACCACTTTTGTTTAATCAACAGATGCGTATATGAAAGCTATATATTTTACACTAATATGTACTTTAATTGCATTTAAGTCTCTGGGCAATCCAAAAGACTACATTATAAACTACATCTATATGACCGTCTCAGGGCAGGCAGAAACCGACTCTTTGAATGGGTGTAGATTACTGACCGATCAACAGCTTAGATCGTTAACAATAGCCCTTTACAACAATAACGAAAGTAGAATAACGCATAAACTTAATTCAGGCATGAGATTACAGGCTATAACTAATGAAATTAAATTCATTGCTGAAGAAAATTATATCGAACTTCATTATAAACAATTGCAAAAAAGTTACTCCATAGATTAGGCATATATTATTCGTGTATCAAATTTAGGTCTGCAGCGACCGACCCCAAGGACTGACTTGTTATACCCTGATTTTTTTCGTTGAGGCTAACAACTACAGCCTGTGTAGCTAAAGTCTACCAACAATAATACCAAAAAAAGCCTGAATGGAGCTACCGCCAACCACAAATGAACTACCTGGGCATGCCCACTGCCCATGATGATAGCAGTAGTCGAATAATATAATGCTCTTGTCACGACGATGAGCTAAGCGATGGCACCGTGGACACGCCTGTTAAATAGAGAGTACTTATAAGTAAAATTGAAAAATTAGCCAAGTTTACTTTATGTGTGAGATTAGCTCTTCTGCTTTTATATCCAGCATAATCTTATCATAATTTTCTGATTCACTATCATTTTTCTCCTTTAGTTTTTGAAGAAAAGCTTTCTTCCAACAATAAACTCTTTTTATTTTATTATGCTTATTAACATATCTCTCAAGATCATTACTTAATGCATTTGAAACATTAATTACACCTTTTTTGGAAATATTCCTATCACCATCAAGTGATCTTACATATCCATCAACAACAAAAGTGAATATATATTTAAACTCAGGATTCAAACTATTAATATAATTTGAACTCGTTATTATATTAATATAAAAAAGTAGGCAAGTTAATTTTTTTACAATATGTGATAGGCTTATTTTAATCAATAGGTTATACATCTTTGATAAACATAGGTTAAGTCTAACATTCAGACCCTATTGATATTTTTTAGTTCAATTGGCCTATTTGTACAACTTCGCTTAACGCAGAGCTATCGGGGAGGGAGCTTAGCCCCCCCTATGACCGACTTGTTATATTCCTAATTCTTTTATCGGGAATGACAACTGCGCCCCACCTAGATAAACCTTACGAACTATAGCGCTAGAGCAAAAGCTGAATGCAGCTGCTCCCGGCCATAAATGAAACATCTGGCTTACCCTCTGTGATCACGTAGTAACCCCCAAGCTACCGAAGAGGCACCCTACCAGCCAAACAACCAATGTCACGAGAACTAATAGAGCCCCGATCCAACGCATTTTTCGACTAGCACCCATGAGTAATTTGAGCTAATCCAAATACACCCAAAGTAGATTTACTTTGAAATGCAATGAGGAACTTGCATTAACAAAAGAAGTATCTTAAACCAAACTCTCTACTACAACTAAACTGTCATCATTAAAAGATGAATAACGCATTTATCACGGGAGAGGGCATAGTGAAGGCCCTGTAAAAACGCTGGTTAATCTGAACTTTATTTTAATTCACTGTCTTAAATGCAATGTATAAGAAACTCATTCCATATAGCATATGTATTGCATTGAAGTCTTACGCTACGATTGATTTAGCAGCCGATAAGGCAAAATTATGCAATACCCTTATTGAAATACAAATATGCACTAAGCTTACTGACAAGGCTAACAAGATAAGTGCAAATAAACTTTTAAAGCTTGACTCCATTCTCACAAGCATACTGGAACATGCTAGTATTATAAGCTTAGGTCACGACATATATGACGAAACCGAAAATAAAACTAAGAATATTAATACTATACAAAAAGGTGAAACTACAGATTCACAATGTAATTTAAAAATTTTACTTGCTCAAATAGAGAAATACACTGACTATGACTTGAACTTTTACCTTTCGAATAATAACCCCCTAATACATACAAAGAAAAGAAGCTCAATTAAGAGAAGCCTTAAAAATTCTCTTAGCAAAAAAACTAAAACAGAAAAACATGACACTCATTCTAATTCCAACATATCAGTCATATTAAATACTATAAAAAAAGAATATAAATCAAAAAATACTAGAAATACTTATAAAGAATCGAACACAAGAAATTCACTAATAAACTTACCTAAAGACAGAAACCTGGATGATGAATTAGATAAGGTGTTGAGAGATCTTGCTGTTGAAAGCCACATTAACGCACGCGTCACGAGTAGGAGCTAGAAGTATTTACGGATAAGCTATCGCCACAGCTAAACTCCTTTTATTAAAAGACTAACAGAATACAACTGTTGCTACAGGAATACAGCGAAGCTCTCGTGGACATGCTTGTTACACGTCTAATCATTAAGATAGCAACTCTATGCATGCCCTAAAAGCCTATAATTCCAATTTTCTAGCTCTCCAGTATCTTGACGTAGTTTAACTTTTTTTAACCAGCTGTCAGACAATCTTTCCTGATTACTTAACATTTGTAAGCTAGACGTATCAAGCGGGGAGCCAAAATATAAATCACATACCTTGCGAACTGTTAATGCATTATTGACCCGCTCCATAAGTACCAACGGCTTGCTTACATTGACCAAGCCCGGCACTATAACCCTATATAGCCACCCACAACGGCTAACTTTTTGCATATGAACTGAAAGATTTTCTACACCCCAGCGCTTATTAAGTTTGAAACATGGCGAGCGAGGTTGACTAACTTCAATAACTGCCTCCCCCCAAGCATACCTATCACCAATACAAACTATATCTTCTGTCATTCCTACTGAGCTAAGGTTTTCTCCCATCCCCGGTGCACACCATTCAATTTCACGATTATACTTCCGGCTCCAGTATAGATAATGCTCAACAGGATATTGATGCAATGCCCTCTCAAAACCGCCATGGTTTTTTATATCTGCACATTCATCCCCCTCCAAACCTTTACAAGATAAATATATTTCATTTTCAACTTTTGATTTCATGATTGCAGTTTTTATTCCGCAAAGTTGTTGAATACCCCCTCGGAAAACCCCATTTAAATGATATTTTTTCATCATATATCCATAAATACTTGAGAGAATTATAGTATACCTGTTAGAGTTAGGAGCGTAGCGTTGATCCCGTGAACACAATTTTTCAATCGAATTTATTGTATTCTGACTGCAACTTCTTGTATATGTCCTTTCGTACGCCACTGTTTCATAGTCAGGTACTCTATAATCTTTGTAACATCTAAGCCAAAATATTTTTCATAATCCATGACTTAGTTTCTAATTGCAAGTCATTCAAATTTATTGTTTATATGAATTAGAAATTCATGAAATGCATTGATTTCGTTACTCTCAAATCCCTTAAATTTTACAGCTTGTCAAAACTATGACATAACCTAGACTAATCATTACATACAGTAAAAATAGACTTCATTAAGCTGTATATATCACCGTCAATAGGGAGAAATGACAACTGTTTTCCTCTATTGTTTAAGGCCAAACCCTTTGAGGCATGCTTACAATACACATTTGTCAGCGCTAGGTTGGCGGATACACCTAGTAGCTTCACATTTAACGAAAAATCAAGCTTCTAACCACCCTTTCCATCTTCGGAAAAGCCTTAAAATGAGTCAAACTCATAGATATTTTTATCTGAGTATTGCTTTGCACTTGTTCTCATTGCTGCCCCTTTGTGGACTGCAAATTTGGTAAACATGTCATTTGGAGCAAGGATGCCTTTTTTAAAATATGACTTAACGCACACACTGCAGGCAGGAGCAGAGACCCTACCCTGCGGACACTCCAATGAAATCTAAGCTTTGAACTTTTGTTAATTAATCATATCTTATAAGCATAGATTTTTAACTAGTAACACCTGATGAAAATCAGTATCGCTAGGAATTCACCAAAAAGCATTTGGCAATAAGGACTCCGTTTAAACCCCTGTTATTTTAAAACTAAATATTACCAACAAAATTCAATATGAAGTATTTTATAACGATTTGTATTTTAATTATACCTGCTTTTACACATTCAACATTCGATGAAAGGTATAAACGTTGTCATGATATATTATCCATCCTACAATACATGGCTGTTCAGCTTCACCCTCAATATAATGAGTTTTCCGAGGAGCTCGACATAAATATTAGAAACCTCTGTGCGGTTCGCTACATTCCCTATGAAAAACTTAACCCTAACGGCCAGAAAATTTATACCAGGGGCGTCAATTTTATTAACAAGTATAAACTCATTGAAAATGACAATAAGTATGATATGC
Source organism: Pseudomonadales bacterium (assembly GCA_965225765.1). Lineage (GTDB taxonomy): Bacteria > Pseudomonadota > Gammaproteobacteria > Pseudomonadales > DT-91 > CAKMZU01. The sequence goes on along the minus strand of CBDDBO010000002.1, from coordinate 2,452,616 downwards.
CCATAAAAAGATTCATAAAAGAAAATAAATTCAAAGGCACTTTAAGTATAACCATTGACGATATAATGCCATACATGAAAGAAAGCTAAGATTTCAACGCTACTTACAGAGCCCCTAATTTTCTTTGAATACCTCACTCGTGCTATAGTGAAATCTGGTGTATGACTACAGATACGACTTCCTGTTGTTGATCATTTCTCACTGAGGTGCTATCTTCGAATTTCACTCCATCCATCACATCTGCGTGCAATTTTAACCCCTTAATTGTTGTCACTTTTTCTGAGCAGTCGTTAATAATTTATACACCACAGCCAGCGCTGTTTGTCGGCTACCACAGCTCTTCATTCTATTGGTTCTAAGCCTGAAAGTAGCAAAAACAGATTCAATAGGGTTTGTCGTTATAATATATTGCCAGCGCATAGCTAGAAAATCATAAAAGGCGAGCATTCTGTCCTTATCCCTTATCGTTCGCTCAAGTAGATAGCCATTTCTAACGACAGCCTGCTCAGCGTCCACTTTAAGCGATGAATAGTCGTCTAAGAAGCCTGATAACTCAGCCTGCACCGCCTTTGTGAGCAACTCGCGTGCGCTTTCTTTTAATAACTCAGTCAATAGATCTTTTACTGGATTGTTCAGCTCTCCATCTTTATCATTTTAAACCATACGGTTTTTCTCCTGCTGGTTGTTGATCTTGCAGGATCAACTAACAGATTAACATCGTATCTCTTCAGCTCATACACCAGAAACCATCATAGCTCATACAACCAGAACAAATTTACTTTGTGATTTACAAATGAACCTATATAAACAAAAAAAGTATTCGCAGCCGCGCTACCTGCCATAACTGAACTCAATGTGTCAGAAGACGAATAAAACAGCTTTTTAAGTGCATAATACAATTTTAATTTAGGTATCTAGAAGCATATTCAGTAACTTTAATGATGGGTTCCATAAGTCCAGCAGCAAAGAAGTATCTCATTGAAGGGGCTGAATTGCCTTCCAGTATAAAAAATCCTTTTTCATTCAATATAATATCAACTCCCGCATACACTAAATTCATAACTTGAGGAATACGTGCAATAAATTCTAATTGCGTTGATGAAAATAATTTTGAGATATCCTCAGGTCTCATGTACTCCATTTTTGTTTTTTTGCTGAAGTTAAAATTGGGTGCCAATTCATCTACTGAAGGTGATGTTAACTTATACCCACCAGCTACCTCACCATCTACAATTAATACTCTATAAAAGAATGAAAATCCTTCACTATTTTTAGAATCTATATATTCTTCTACAATTAATGGTTTTGTTAATTTTTTGTTTTCATCGATAAATTTACTGAGGATATCTCTTATTTTATTCGTTTCATCTATATTCACAAAATTTACACCATTACCACAAGATCCATCAAATTTAATAACAATCATTCCGCTATAATCATTTTGGATTTTACGAATTACCTCTCTTTCATCAGTGCCAATCTCAGCGATAAATCCTTTTGGCGTTGGTATTCTATTATCAAGAAATGCTTGTTTCATTTTTGCTTTATCTAAATAAAGGCTATTATTAAGCCGATTAAAAATAACAACCCCTTTGTCACTTAGCTGCTTTTTTAACCCTAAAGCTCTTTCTGAAGGGTTATCAATTTGAAAGATTGCTAAACTAAATTGTTCAAATACATTATCTCCTTGAGATAGCATTTCATCTTCCTTATCTCCTTTAGAGAATTTATCGGCATCAAGATCGTATACATAACAATCAATCCCATATGACTTAAAATATGACTTCCATAAAAATGATTCTACATCAAATATGCTACTATTAATTTTATCCCTAAAAAATATTACCTTTTTTGGATTTATATCAAAACTTGCAAGACTTTTTATACCTATAAGTGCAATGAAAACAAGTGTTAATCTATTAAGTATCATATTTAACCTATTAATTAGTTGATTAATATTAACTTAATTTTTAGCCAGTCATTTTTTATTTTATATCCATTCTGGTAACGTATTTATATAGCTATTATTCCGAATAAAATGCACCCTGATTTAAACCATTATCGAGCTTAACGCACATGTGGCCGGCAAGAGTGAGGCGACGACCCCGTGAACACGCTTGTTATACGACGCGGATTCTTGAGTGCAACACTCACCTCCCCTTTAATTCATAGGGTAGCTGGCATAATCATGGTTTTTCTCATCCACCAAGAAGGGAAACATAAGGCACAAAGCCAGCTCACCGCAGATGATAGGTATACTATTGCTGCGCTATTAAAGCAACGACTTTCTCAAGCAGAAATTGCTAGGCAGCTTAATCGAAGCCCTAGCACCATCAGCCGAGAATTAAAAAGGAACCGTCAGAAAACAGGGGCATAATCGTAAGAAAAGGCGGTGGCAAGGACATCCAAAATTCGCCGTGAATCACGCCGTAAATGGTTTAAAAGTGACCTGACTTTACAAATGGTGACTTCACTTTTGCGGCTTGATTGGAGCCTAAGGAGCTATAGTCAAATCTGGTGTATGGCCGCAGATACGACTTCCTGTTGTTGATCATTTTCTACTGGGTTACCGTCCTCGAATTTCACTCCATCAATAACATCTGCAAGCAGCTTATAGCCCCTTAAGCGTTGCCACTTTTCTGAGCAGTTGTTAATAATTTATACGCCATTGCTAGCGTTGTTTGTCGACTACCACAGTTTTTCGTTTTATTGGTTCTGAGCCTGACAGTAGCAAAAACAGATTCAATAGGGTTTGTCGTTCTAATATGTTGCCAGTGCATAGCTGGAAAATCATAAAAAGCGAGCATGCTGTCTTTATCTTTCGCAAGGCATTGCATAGTTGCTGGATACTTGGCCTCAAAGCGGTTAATAGTGCTATCAAATGCTTTATAGGCAGCGTCTCGTGTGTCTGCTTGCCATATATCATGTAGCGCTTCTTTCATTTTAGGTTGAATAGCTTTTGGCACTTTATTGAGTACATTGGCTGTCTTATGCACCCAGCAACGTTGTTGAGCGCTCTCTGGCCAGCGCTTGGCCGCAGCCTTCCAAAAACCTAAAGCGCCATCGGCAATCACCAGCTTAGGCTGTCCTTGAAAGCCTTGATATTCAAGCTGTTCAATCACCTCTAGCCAGCTAGCTTCAGATTCTCTATAGCCATCAACAACGGCTAATACCTCTTTACGGCCAGTTTCATCTGAGCCAATGACAACCAAGAGACACAACTTGTCGTCCATTCGAACATTGCAGTAAATACCGTCAACCCAAACATAAACGTAGCGCCTGCCGCTTAAGTCACGCTTACGCCAAAGCCCATAGTCAGTCTCCCATTGCTGTTTAAGGTTTGAAACAACACTCGGCGAAAGCCCTTTTGTTCCATCGCCTAACAGCGCTTCTAGTGCAGGCTGCATGTCACCTGTGGAGATACCTTTCAAATACAGCCAGGGTATAAACTCTTCCATTGTCTTCGTGCGCTTAAGGTACGGTGGGAGCAAAGCGCTGGTAAAGTGATGGCCATTGCCTGATCTGTCGCGCGTCTTCGGCACTTTGATTTCAAGCTCACCTAAACCTGTTTGTATCATGCGCTTAGGCAGATAGCCATTTCTAACGACGGCTTGCTTACCATCTACTTCAAGTGATGAGTAGTCATCTAAGAAGGCTGATAATTCAGCTTGCACTGCCTTTGTTAGCAACTCGCGTGCGCCTTCTTTTAATAACTCGGTCAATGGATCTTTTACTGGATTATTTAACTCTACAACTTTATCATTTTGAGCCATACGGTGTTTCTCCTGTTGGTTGTTGATCTTGCAGGATCGACTAACAGATTAACATCGTATCTTTTCAGCTCATACACCAGATATCATCATAGCTCCTGGTAATTTCAGCTTGAGGAAGTCGTTGCTTTAACTGTGCAGTGATCGTATAGCTATTATCTGCGGTGAGCTGGTTTGGTATCCTATGACTCCCTTCTTGGTGAACGAGAGAATCATGATTATGTCAGCTTGCTTGATAAATTAAAGGGAGAGTGGGTGTTTCATTCATTGAAAGGATTCGTGAAAACTAACGCACGTGCCGCAGGATCTTTATTGGCCTTTTTATTCTTTTTGTGTGCGTTAGATTTTTTCAATTATAGGATAATTGACAACTTAAAAATTAATCATGTTGATGAGGTGGTTTAGGAAATTCTGATTTAAATAAATTAGCTATCGGATTTTTCTTGTTAGGCCTTTTGTCTTTAAGTGTTATGATTCTAGGCCCCCCATCATTAAAGCATCCGTGTTTATATCTTAATAAATTTTTACCACCAGTGCTTATAAAATCCGCTATTAATAAAGCAATATGACGACTGTCTAAATCAAGCCGGTCCTCAACATTTTCTCTTGTATCAGTTTTCTTGCCATTAAACTCTTCTATACTTTCGACGATACCCTTGTCATTAAGTTTTAGTGATATAGTCATTTTGTTAAGTTCATTTGGAGGATAATTTCTATTGGGAAGTTGCCTACATAGACCCACATTATAGGTAATGAGTTTACCATTTTTACAAGTAGTGCGTAGCTCATTTAGTTGATATTCAGTGTTTGGGCCAGATTTAGCGGTGGTGTCTTTTGACCATAGCCATAAACTATCCGTTTCTTCCACGCCTTTTTCTTTAATTGGGTTACCTGCTTTTTTTGCCTTTTCTATTTCTGTAATGCGAATATAGTCCAAACAGAAATTAGAAATAGTAGGTGGTAATGCGAGGGCAGCTTGCTCGGCTATCATAATCAAGAAAATGCCTTTAAAGCTGTCTTTAATTTTCATAAGCAATTATCTAATGGGGATTCTGTCAATGATACTCATATATGAGTCAATAAAAGGTTTACTAAGTTCACTTAAATAGTTTTTCCTTTCATGCTTTAATTTTTTTGAATATCTCAGACTTCACCCTAACAAGCGTGTTCACAAGATGGTCACTACACGCTCCATTTGATAAGTGCGTTAAGTGTATTTGGCTCTCTAGTACTACTCGTCTACAAATTGATGTTTTAATAATGAGTCTGCAGCCACAGCAATAAGGCCAATGCTTGAGCCATTGATTGCGCCGCGTTTAGCACTTTTGTAACCCTCAGTTGAGGCACCAGATAAAACATCTTGTTTTAGCTTGTTAAAATTCGACCCTGAATTATTCGTATTTTCTGGTTGACTTTCATTTATCGATTTTTGTGCTCCTTTTATAGCACCAATACCTAAGCCTACAGCGGTATAGGCGCCAGTAATAATGCCAGTTGAAGCTGCCGTAAAAGCTAAGCCTTCGTTCCCGCCTATAATCTTGGATGCCGCAATTGCACCACCTGTAAATAATATTGTTGCCGGTAGGTTAAGGTTGCTTTTTTCACTTGGAGGGCCTCCTTGCGTAATTGAAGCGCATAGAATTAGAGGTAATAAAGCTGTATTAAATTTCATGCGGCGTAGGATTGGAGTTTATCAACTTAGTATCTATTGATTATAAGACGAGCAGATTGTTCAAAATATTCGTATAGCAAGTGCGTCCATGTGAGCGTTACTAGGCTCATCATTTTGCACTTGCGTTAGTTTAGGTTGCTTGGTTACGCTCTCTTTTGCCTTTTTCTCCTGGGCATTTTGCGAAATTTCTCATTCTGAATGTCTGACCAAGTTTTATTTTTAGCTTTTTCCTCTTGCTTTTCTCTGTGAATATCATTAAGGGCTTCGTACCACATTTCATTATTTTCTGATATGGTCTCATCGGGATTGTTTGTGGCGTCATCACTGTAATTTGGATCTGTTAATACATGAACCTCTCTTCGCTTTCTGCCGTTCCATCTATTTGCTTTTTCAATCTTTTTGACTCTGCATGACCAAGCCCCTCTCCTTTTTGCTTTACCAACGCCCCAAAATTTATCCCAGCCGTTTATTTCATCAGGGAAATATGTGCCATCGGGCACACAACATTCTGAAATTACCTTTTCGTCACGACGTTTTATATATTTAATGGAGTTTTTGCATCGCTTACCTTCTACTTCCTCAGCGCTATATAAAGCGACAGCTAGGCCTACTCCTAATTTTATAAAATTTACTGCATATAGTTGGCTGGAAAATATAAATAATATAAAAATAAAATGTAGCTTTTTCATATGTAAAGTATCCAAATACTATAAATTTACGCCTTAGACCCAGTATAAAAATTGTTGTTCAATAAAATCTGTTATATTTGATGTGAGATTTCAATATTCTGACTGTAAATATATTCAGCTAACAATCGTTTATAGGAGTAACATTTTAATCATGTTTGTGGTTGGTTTGTCGGTAGTGATTTGTTGTTGTCATAGTGAAGTCGTTTGTTGTTCTAAGGCTTCATCTAAGTCGCGGCAAACTAAGCCTTGTTAAGAGCCACGAGATTCAGTGCGGGTACTCAAAATAAATTATTAGAGGTGTTCTTAAGTGTCTAGTGCTATAAGACTTCAGTGCGCGGCTAAAGCTATGCAAATTAGCGCGTCTACTTTTAGAGTAAAACTGAAATTAATTAGTGAATAACAGTGCTAAGATGTTAGAACTATGGCGCTATAATGTGGTCGAATATACCTTCTTGAGCATGTTTGGTGAAAACATATGACTAAGTACCTTTTTTTTATCTTCAGCCTAACCTACACTCTATTGCAGCAGGCGACCGCCTTGCAAGTTTCAAAAGAACACTTTCTTCAGAATCTTCTACAGTCAAACAATACAGAGTTTTCTCTCAGCTGTAATAGCAAAGAGCCTTTAAAGAAAGTCACTTTTGAGTTTGATAACGAGGATTATATGCATAAGACAAAATATAAAGCAGCCGATGGTACAGACCGCATATTACCTTTGTCTAATATGTACAGGACCAAGCGGTATCATGGTATGGCGAGCATTGGAGGGTGTGACGAAAATGGAAAGATACCACTAAGGAATATCCAATTATCAGTGACCCGAACCTTCTATACCGACGAGGAAAGAGAGGAGTTGAAAAAAATTCCAAATGCCTGCATTGTCGAAGATAAAACAACAACATACGACCTATCTGATACAGGAATTGAGCGCTTCAAGAAAAAGAACACAACCGATAAATATGGACGTAGCAGGAGCAGGGGATGGGATTTTAATAAAACAAAAGCACTGTTAGCATCCCTATTGAGTGCGCTTGCGGAAAATAATTACACATTCCATTATAAAAAAGAACTTTAAGGGATTTTAAATTTTAACGCATTGATAAAGTGGGATTCACGCCTTGCTAGAATAAGCTGCAAGCGTCTAAAAAAAAGAAAGCAGCTCGGCGTGAACTAAAACAGTTTACCTCATCAAGTGTCAGTGTGTTGAGTTGATGGTGCACTGGGATGGTGATAAAAAGCGTACAATAAAAGCACCTTTGATTGCTTCTTGGAATGCCGATGAAAAATGTCATACAGGGCTGATCACGAGCTTTCCACAAGAAGAATTTACATTGGATGCGGTTAATCAAGCTTATCGTTTGCGCTGGCAAATCGTACTGCTATTTAAGGAATGGAATCCTACGTCAATCTCCATAAGTTTAATACGGGTAATCCTTGGTTGGCGAAGGGCTGATGCTGCTATTCATTGTTGTTTCCATACTAAAACGGTTTTAACAAACAAGATACAAGATCACTTTAATACTGCCATCTCGACAAGAAAAATTTCCATGTGTTGAGTGGGGTATTTTGTTCAGGTGATGTTTGAATTGATTGTCGGCGGTAGACTAAAGTCGAGCTAAAGGCTTTAACGCTGATAAGCTTCTTAGGCAAGTATGTAAGCCGATCACATCCAAAGCGAGACGTCAAACAAAAAAGGCAACGCAAAAATGCTGTTAAAGTCCGTGCTTGCTGCTTAATGTTTTACCTAAGCACCTAGCTTAACTTGTTGGAACGCGCCTTTCACGGGGGTGTTGCGACGATCCGGTGGGTACGATTGTCCATGTGAACTTTGTTAGGATTCACTGTCTTAAATACAATGTATAAAAAATTACTTCCGTATACAATATGTATTGCATTAAAGTCTCAAGCTGTGAATTATTTAGAAGTAGATAAGGTAAGGCTTTGCAATACCTTGAGCGAAATAGAAATATGCACTAAGACTGCGGATGAGACTACCAAGCCAAGTTTGAATAAAATTTCAAAGCTTGACTCTATCCTCACAACGATATTAGGTCACGCAAGTATTATAGGTCTTGGGTACGATATTTATGATGAAACTGAAAACAATATCAAAGATATGAGTAGCGCACGAAGCGATGAGATCAACCATTCAATACTTAATTTAAATGCATTGTTTGCACAAATAGAAAGATACCATGAGTTTGACTTGAGCTATTACTGTTCAAATGAAAACCCTCTACTACAAAAAAAGATGAAAAATTCAATTAAGAGGAGCCTTAAATATTCTTTTAGTAAAAGAAGTAAGAATGAAAGAGTTGATCCCTATAAAAATTCCTTCCTATCAATAATTTTAGAAACCGTAAAAAAACAATATCAATCTAGAAAAGCTGGAAATACTTTTCACAATTCAAGCAAACAAAATGCAGTAATAAACTTACCCAAAGACAGTAACATGCTAGATCAACTAGATGTGCTTTTGAGAGAACTTGAAGTTGGCAGGGCACATTAATGTAGAAGCCTCGGGGAGAGCGTGCAGCTAAGATCCTGTGGCCACGCTTGTTATGTCAATCTCATAAGGAACTAATAATATATTAAAAGACCCTATATATTCATAGGCCTTATATATTCAAAAACCAACGAGTAGTCTACTAATGGAATCAATTACTGCTTTTGCTTTATTTATTTTTTTTATCTATTGCAACTCCTCCATGTCACAAGATAACAAGCCCACACAATGGGTATTGTTAGTTTATAATTCAATAAAAGATAATCTTTTAGTAAAAGATCATCTTGTAGAAAAAGGCTTTGAAAATGAAGTCATCGCAGAAAATAAAAGTCGAATAGAAGGATTAGAAGACCCTGAAATAAGAGAGCTTAATGATCCAAGCACTTTTTTCAATTTACCTGGATGGATGAGTGTGGAATCATGCTCACTAGATATTAATAACTTAAAAATAGAATGGAGCTCAACCAATACAGAAAGGATAAAGTCTCACTTGCCATTTAAGCCGAGGAAATTAGATTCAAAATCTGAGTTGTATAAACTAAGTAAATTTCCTCAATGTATCGTAGCCTCTAAATCATTCTTTGAAAAATTAAACTCAGGTTTAAGCAATCACCCAAATACACCAACCGTTGCAGAAATACTTTACAGAAATAAGAATTTGATTCCCTCCTCGTTAGACCTAGACTAACTGTCTTAATCGAATTAGCCTATGAACAAAAGCGTTGTATATTCCCCCGAAGTACGTGAACTAGCAGTACGCATAGTTTGAACATAACAGGGATGCCTCGGGTAGGGCGCGTAGCGACCGATCCCCGAGGGTCTACTTGTCATATCCTGATGCTTTGTTTGGGGCAACAATTGAATCTGTGTAGTCAAAACCTAAAAATTTCACTGTCACGCGACATTGGAATCGAACTGATACCAGCCCAATACTAAGAAATTTGTTCTTTAAGATAACTAACTAAACTTTATTGAATCAGCTTTTTCTATAATGTAATTTTTCAATCATATTACTGTATATGAAGCTTATAGTAGTTATAACGCTTTTTTGTATCGTCACGATAGACGTGGCTAAATTGACACTATGGCTTCACACTAAAGCTGTACGGCAAGATTCTCTGGAAAAATATATCCTACCTTTTGGGTAATATACTTAAATACATCAAAATCCTTTTCATTAATTTCCGTCACTTTTACTGCATTAATAGGTTGGGCTTCATTAATATAGTAAGTGAAACTTACTGGGGTGTTTATATTGAGTAGTAAAATCGACCAGTAAGCAATAACATTTATATTTTTTGATGAATTAGCATAAAATATTAGAATTACCTGCTAAGTAGCGTTCAAATAAAAAGCCTGCCAATGGGATATTCGCTGCAATTTTCACTTTTATATATCCATTATTTTTATAGTTTTTTATCTTGAAATTTATTCAAAATTTTAGCAAAAATTATTTTAATAGTATTTAATGGGAGCGTTTGTGGTATTTGATTTGATTTCAACGTTTTTTCTAGTTCAGGTTCTATATTTGTCTGTATTTCCCCCTCACTTGATAGGTTTTTTTCTAATATGGTGTTGGTAGGATAATAATACGTTTTAAGTTTGTTACCTTGGTAGAACCTCATAGACCCCTCCTTCTGCCCAGGTTTTGAATTGACGTATGCATGAAAATCAACCGTTATAGGATTTTCTGTTTTGCTATAAGACACGGTTATAGGGCCATCTTTCCAAATTTTTTGGTGATAAAAATCAATACGTCCTGAGGTGGTTATACTTTCACTGTTTATTATGTTAACTTCAAGCGCATAACTATAATGTGAAGTCAGTAAAAGCAATAAAAAACCATTCACTATTAATTTAATCAATTTAAAGCCCCTCATAATTTTTCAATATAAATATACTACCCTTAGTTTTTATTTTACTAATTTAGTTCATCAAAAAATGCTCACATGATCGTCGCTGTACATCTGTCTGTAATGCTTAGATCGGCTGTTTTAAGTGAGTTACGTTGAATCAGTAAAAAGTGTTTACAAGCGTTTAAAAGGCCCTCAGCTAGTGCCTTTAATCTTATTTTATTTGAGTCGCAGGCTGTCTTGTTTTAAGCATGCCTTCACAAGATTATGTTTACTCATATCAAATCCAGACAATAAGGCAACTGAGTCTTCTCGGCCTAACAACTTTCGGGTAATGGCTCGATCTGAGTAGCCTTTCTGGTGTAATTGTAACACCTCTCCCTGAAAATCTATCAAGAAATCGAGTTTATGTTGCAGTGCTTGCTTGCCTTTGCTGATTAGGCCTCTATGAGCACAAAAAAGCGTTTTAAAGTCGAGCGCGATGGCTTTTTGCAAGCTGTCTATCTGCTGACTGACGCTTTCTTCTTTATGGGCGTAGCGTACCTGACTGGCTACATAAAGGTCGCCTGAGAAGAGCCAGCCTTCATTAGGTTCATACAGGCACGTCATATCATTTGAGTGGCCTGGCATATGCAGGGCTTCCAGGGTTAAAGCATTTTCAAGTGGGAGTCTACTTGGGTAGCTTTCAGGCCTTGCCAGGGAGATTTTACCAAAAAGAAACCGGCTGGACAGATTCATGTTAAAGCCAGAAGATAGTTTTTGATGGTTGTTGATATGACTATGGATAACAGCGTTAAAGCAGGTTTGAATATGGCCGCAGTTGCCACTATGATCTTCGTGATAATGTGTTAATAAGGCTTGGCGAATATCACGCTCCTCGATAAAGCGTTTGATGGTCTTCCATTCTTTGGTTGGCCCTGTGTCAATGATGGTATCACCAAGTCTATATACAATGCAGGTTGTATTAATTCTGTATTGCCCTTTAGAATCGGTGCGCCCGACGCGGATGCCTTCTACAAAAGGGTGATCGATTTTGTGAATGAGCGGCATAACGCTTTATCCGACGAAAATATCTATTGTATCAGGTACTTTTATTGTATCTTCAGACCTTTCGCACATTGCAGCTTATAAGTTGTAGACTTTATGTTATCGATATCCTCATTCAAGATAGGCATTATTTAGCTAAACGTCAGTCTTCTCCGATGCCTGAGGCGTTATTTACCCAGTTGAAAAGTCTCTTCATGATGAATCAAAATCAGGTGCTAAAAGGTGCCGGTAGTCATATTAGACCGCCTCGAAACAGTTGTCTTAATGAGCGATAGGTGCTTAGTCAGTCTTCAAATGTTAGGCTGTCAGTTCACCTGTCTATGGAGTATTGGGTATTTATGAGGCGTCAAATGCTGACTTTAATTGATGGCGCTGCCGTGTTAGCGTTTACACTTTGCAAGCAGTGAGGTGCCCTTATGATTGAAACAGTCACGAAAGACAATCTATCTGAAGTACTTCCCTTGATAAAAGACTATATGGCATTTTACCACGTGCCTGATATCTCTGATGAACGAAACGCTAATTTTTTTTCACAATTTGGAGAAGATAACCCATTCGGCTCTCAGTTTGCTTATCGAGATGAAGGTCAGTTGGTAGGGTTTGCCACGGTCTATTTTTCGTTTGATTCGACCATACCTGCCAAGATAGCCACCATGCATGATTTGTTTTGTCTCGAATCCTGTCGAGGTAAGGGCGTAGGGCGTCAGTTAATAGAGCACTGTAAAGCCTATGCTACTAAAAAAGGTGCTGAAAAACTTCAGTGGATGACAGCTGAGGATAATAGTTCAGCACAAAAACTTTATGATAAGATCACAAATGATAAAAGCGTTTGGTATTTTTATAATTATTAACCACCTAGCCATTCCACTCGTACAGCAAGGAAGCGAGCTTTATGCTACAAACGTTCCGTGTGTTTGCTCAGTATAACCACCAAACACATCATCGAGGTCAGATTTCTGCGCTTTTGAGTCAGCGCGATCTTGACTATGGGTATGCAGACTTAGTGCTTATCAAGTAAGCACTCATAGCACTATATACTGCCAGTAACACGAGCAGGTTCATCTGCCTGTTTTATGGTGACTTGTTTTGATGCACGAATAAATTCAGCAAGCTTTTCAATGGTGGTTAATTCAAACAGTAAATTGAGCGGCATATCCAGTTGGTGCTTATCGCGTATTTGTACAAACGCGCGAGAGGCAGACAGCGAATTCGCACCGAGTGAGAATAAATCATCATCGACACTTAATTGATCGAGTCCGAGCGTCTGTTTTAAAATCGCACAAAGACTTTCTTCAATGCTATCCCTTGGTTTTATGAGCGCCTTCGCTTTAGGTGTTTCAGGTTTAGGCAGTGCTTTTCTGTCGAGCTTGCCGTTTGCGTTTAAAGGCCATAAGGTGAGCGGGATAATCCTGGTCGGCATCATGTAAGCGGGTAAAGCATGGCTTAAAGCTGCTTTCCATTCATCAACTTTTTGTATGGGTGCTTGCGTGAGTACATACGCGATGAGCTTTCCTTGATGGCTTATCACACAGGCATCTTGAATAGTGGTTAACTGTTTAAGCTGGTACTCAATATCAGAAGGGTCAACACGTTGGCCGTTAATTTTTAGTTGAAAATCTGTGCGTCCTGCAAAGACGACTTGATTATCGTGATTCCAGTAGCCTAAGTCCCCTGTCAAATACAGTTGGCCAGGACCAAACGGATTAGGGATGAAAACCTGCTGATTGAGGGTTTCATTGTTGATATAGCCACGGCTGACACCTGCACCGGCAATGGCAATTTCACCGAGGTGACCTTGAGGGACGAGACGCTGCCTGCCATTTAAAATATAGACCTGAACATTGCTGTTAGGTTTGCCGAGTGGCAAACTGTCGTTGTTACCATCTATTGTCTTCACAGGGTAGTAGAGTGCAATGTCGGTACATTCAGTAGGCCCATAATGGTTGGTCAATCTTGCGCTATTTGATGGGTGGGCAAGCCAGGGCGATAACCTTGGTAAGGTGATAGGCTCGCCACCAAAAATAACATTTTGCAGTGAAGCGAGCTTGTCTAGTTCATTCCCTTCTTCTATTAAAGGATAAAAGGCACTCGGCGCACAGTTAAGGTGTGTAATCTGTTTTGATTGAATTAGGCAAGCTATGCGTTCACTGTCATAAAATGGCTGATCATCAAGCACCAGTCTGCCGCCCGAAATAAGCGGCGCCAGTATATTTTTTTGCGTGAGATCAAAGCCTAATGCACTCATTAACAGAAAACGGCTATGGATAGTGGCGCCAACTGAATCCAGATACCACTGCTGCAAATTCAATACGCTGCTATGGGTTATGCCACAGGCTTTTGATTGCCCGGTAGAGCCTGAGGTGAATATCACATAGAGCAAATCATTTGGTCGCTGTTGCGTATCAGGTGGATGCGTAGGCAAGCTTCGTAACTGACCTTGGATGTATGAGTCCTTTATATCAAAGCGTGATGCAAGTGCAAGCTTCACCTCTTGATGAGCAAAGACTTTATCAATGCCTGCCATTTGCAGCATGGTACTGACGCGATCAGATGGGTGCCTCGTATCAATAGGTGCGTAGGCTCCACCTGCTTTCATGACACCTAAAATAGCCAGTATGGCATCAGCAGATCTATCTAAATAGATACCGACTTTCACATCAGGTCCTACGCCTTGCTGCTTTAAGTAGTGCCCGAGTTGATTGGTCCGCACTTCCAGTTCAGCAAAACTAAAGGTGTTAGTTGATGTTTCAAGGGCTATTGCATCAGGTGTTAATTGCGCTTGTCGGGTCAGCAAGGTAGCGACAGAATTGACTTGAAACTCAGGTGCCGAGGGTTTTGCCTGAGGCTGCAGATGATAAACCTGTTGGACAAATTCAGCCGGTTGTAAAAGCTTCAGACTTTTGCGGGTGAGATCATCCTGCATTGCCTGCTTGACGATTATCATTAATCTTTCAAGAAAAGAAGAGCCATCAAATTGATGCGGCTCTGCGTAGAGCTCAAGCCTTGTGCCTGAATCTAAGGCTTTGACAATGAATTGGACTGCACCTTCAACAAAGGGCGGGGTTTCAGCGCAGGGAGCTTTTTCACCTAAAATATCAAAAGTTTCAGGTAAAAAATGATAGTAGTTATACATGAACGACAAGGTGCCAGCTGGACTAATCGCTGAGACTGCTTGCTTGGAGATAGTTGAAAAAGGCTTGGCTTGTTTTTGTAAGTGCCTGGCTGATTTTAGCCAGTCAGAGAAACTTGCATTTGCTTCGAGCAAGTCTTGATGTACAACAAAAGGGGTTTGCTGAAACAAACAGCCTAACGCTTTCTCTGTGTTTTTGTTGCGCTTGGCGTGAAACTCAGTCAGATAAAAGGCACCTTCTGCGCGGCAGTATTCAGCCACTAAAAATGCATAAGCGACTTTGAAAAAAAGCGCAGGCGTTGTTTTGGCTTTTTTACAAAACGCTTTAATGGTTTGCCAATCACTGCCAGGGATCGCTAATTGATGAATACGATGAGAGGCTGCTTTATGTTCTAAACCTGTCCCTTGGTAATGTAAAGGGTCGCAGGCTTTTAGTTGATTACGCCAAAAATTGAGTGTATCTGGCGTATCGAGTAAGGCACGATTTTTTCTAGTAAAAGTCTCAATGTCAAAGTGTAATGGTTCAGGCTTAGCTTTGTTTGCGACAAGGGCCTCGTAATAAGCAATATGTTGCTGAGCTAGAACAGAGACAGAAATACCGTCTAAAATGGCATGATGACAAGACATCAGTACCACTGTCCGGTCGTTGCTTAGTTGCCAGAGCGCATAGCGGAAAAATTGCTCTTTTGCGTAGGCTTTACCTTGGTAAATAAAGGTATTAACCCGTTCATTTAACGCGGTTTTATCGAGATTATCTTCACGCAAGTCTTGACAGTCGAAATAGATGTTAGATGCATCATTGATCCACTGATACCCCCACTCACCCATTGGAAGCGGATTCATTAAAAATTCTGTGCGGCAAACGGCTTGGTCGTTATGGACTTGTTGAAGTGCTTGTTGCCAGAGTGAGGCGTCAACAGAAAAAGGTATCTCAACACGGTAGCCTAGCGTATTAGCACGTGCCTCGGGATGCAATGATTGCATGAGCAGCATATCGTGCTGCATGGCATTGAGCGGCAGTCGTTTGCCTTTTTTGTGGGCTAGCTGCAAGCTACTCAGCAAGCTATTTGTATCTAATACATCAAGCTGTGTTAACGAGTCTTTAGGGGCTTTTAAGCATTGAACCAGGAGCCCGGTAAAATGGTACAGTAGGGCTTGAATTGTAGCTTCAACAAACAAATCGGTATTGTATTCAGCGTTGAGCGTTATACCATCTTGATGTTGTACACAGGTCAGAGTGAGGTCATATTTGGCTTCATTGAGCGGTAAGGCTAATGTTTGAATCTTGAAATCATCACGCGGTGATGAATCAAACAAGCTTTCTTCAATTAAGTTAAAGCCAAGTTGTGTAATAGGGGATTGCTGTAAATTGCCTGTGTTGGGTAGTTTCTTTATGACTTGCTCAATAGGAATATCTTGATGATTAATCGCGCCTAACACTTTATCTAAAGTGTGAAGACAAAGCGCTTCAAAGTTGATATTTTTTTCAGGCTGAAGCCTTATAGCCAGCGCATTAATAAAGTAGCCAATAAGGCGTTGTAGTTCAGGGTGATCACGCCCTGCGACCGGTGCGCCAATCACGATATCGGTCTTTTGTGTGTAATGATGCAGCACAAGGTAGTAAGCACTTAAAAGCACAGGATAGACAGTCATACCAGAAGATTGGCAAAAGCTCATCAGTGCTTGATAGGTTTCTGTATCTAACTTAATTGATAAGGTTTGTCCATGAAAGCTAGAGGTTTCTGGTTGCGGCTTATCATAAGGCAATTGCAAAGCAGGCGGTGCATCACTTAGCTGATTGATCCAGTAATCTTCAGCATCTTTTGCTTTAGGCGATAATAAGTAGTCTTGCTGCCACAGGGTGAAATCACTGTATTGCAGTGTGAGTGGTTTAGATGCTTCTTTGCCTGCTAGAAGCTTGTCGTAAGCATCTAACAAATCCTCTTTAAATACCGCCAATGACCAAGCATCACCTATCATATGATGCAGTGTGGCGGCAACAATAACCTCGTCGGACTTGAGTGCTTTAAGTCCGATTCGAAACAGTGGTGTGCCTTCATTGAAGGCATGGGTTAGCCAAGGTGTCAAAAAGGCTGCAATGTCTGAGGGTGGCTGATCGGGTAATGATAAGTCTTCAATAGCGACTGATTCAGGGGCTAATAATTGTTGCTTAGGTAGGCCATCTTGCCCAATTGTAACGGCCGTTCTTAGGCTTTCATGCCGTGAAATAACGTGCGCAATCGCTTGTGTAAGCAGGTCAAATCGCACAGTTCCTTGTAGCTTTACCACAAAAGGAATTAAGTACGCAGTATGGTTCTGTGTCATTTGCTCAATGACCCAAAGCCTCTCTTGGCTGGCGGATAAGGGGATTTGATCGCCTTTAGCCATAGGCACGAGCGGTGAACTTGCAGGTGTGTCCAAGGCATGGCCCGATTCAATCACCTTGCTCAGTGTGTTAACCGTAGGGTGATCAAAGAAAGTGCGTACATCGATATCGACGCCAAGCTCCTCACTGATAGTCCCTAATAGCTGGACGACTAGAATGGAATGGCCGCCGAGCTCAAAAAAATTATCGAAAATGCCGATCTCGGGTTGACCAAGCTTTTGCGCAAACAAGCTACAGAGCTGTTTTTCCAATAAGGTTTCAGGGGCGACATAGGTTTGTGTGAGTTTATGCGCGCTATCAGGTGTGGGTAATGCCTTAACATCAATTTTACCGTTTGCTGAGAGTGGCCATGCCTGAATAGGGACATAAGCCTGCGGTACCATATAGGCAGGCAGTTTAGGTGTTAGATAATTTTTGAGATGAAATAAATCAATCGAAGCGTCATCTTCAGGTAAATAATAGGCAACGAGTTGCTCTGAACCTGCTATGTCTTTCACAGTCACAAGGCTTTCTTTAATGCCTGGAAACCCTTCAACTTTTTTGGCGATTTCTTGGGGTTCAATTCGATGGCCACGTATTTTAATTTGATCATCAAGGCGGCCTAAGAAAACAACCCTTAGCTGACCGTTTTCGTCGCGTTGGTACTTGGCTTTATCGCCTGTTTTGTAGAGCTTTGCATCGGGTCTTGAGATATAAGGGTTATGAATAAATGCGTTAGCTGTCAGTTCCGCTTGGTTGAAATAGCCTAACGATAATCCTGAGCCTCCTATGTGAAGTTCGCCAGGTGTGCCTACGGGTTGTAGCTGCTGGTAGGCATCTAAAATATAAAGGCTCACTCCATCAATGGGTTGACCAATAGGAATGGGCTCTTCATAAAATGCATCAAGCGGTTTAATATCAAAGGTTGTGGCTATGTCAGTACATTCAGTGGGGCCGTACATATTACAAATGTTAGACATGAAGACTTTGCTGTTAATCCAGGGTCTTAGCTTAGTAAGGTTAATAGTCTCACCGCCAAACAAGACTTGTCTGAGGGATGCCATTTTTTGAAAGTCATTGGAACGGGCTGATTCATCCACTAACGGATAGAAGGCACTGGGTACACAATTGATGATAGTCGCATCGCTTTGATAAAGTGTATCGATGATCCTTCTAGGGTCATAGGTGACGGTATCTGGAAAGACAATTTCAGCGCCTAGCAGTAGTGGAAGCAGCAGGTTTTTCTGCGTGAGGTCAAAGCCGAGGGCTGAAATCACGAGAAATTTATCAGCTGAGGTAAATTGGTAGGCCTCTTTATACCAATAAATCAAATTATAAATATTTGCTTGGCTGACACTCACTCCTTTAGGTAGGCCTGTCGAGCCGGAGGTAAAAATCGTATAAAAAGGTGCATCAAGGTTAAGTGGCAACTCTTCTAAGGCTTCTGCTTCATCATAAGGGAAATCATCTAAACAAAGCGTCGATGCAGTAAAAAGGCTAAGCGCGCGAGATTTGTCAGTTATGACAAGAAGTGGCTCTGCCTGGGCGATGATTTGATCAATGCGCTGCTGTGGGTAGCTAGTATCTAAGGGTACATAGGCTGCGCCTGTTTTCATAATAGCTAACAATGACACAATGGCTTCTATGCCAGGCGGTAGCAATAAAGCAATACGTGTGTGGGGCTTGGCGCCTGTTTCGATCAAGGCTCTCGCAAGACTGGTTGCCTTATCATGCAGCTCTTTATGCGTAATACTCTGTGCGCCTTGGCTTACTGCAATGTGATCGGGTTTTTTCAGGCGGGTCTTGTCAATACGATCCACCAGCAGCTTTTTGGCCTCATTAGCTGATTTCAAAATGGGTAAAAACTGCGTGAAATCTGACTCGTCAAAGAGATTTAAGGTATAAACCTGTGCCTCTGGGTTTTCAGCAATGCTTGCGAGTAAATGCTCATAATGCCTTAAGAAATCCTGTATTTGTGCGTCAATAAAAAGTTCGGTGTTGTATTCAAAGGTAATATTGAGCCTGTCGCCCTTTTTTTCTACATGGCATTGAAGGTCAACCTTAGCCGTTACGCTATCAAGCGGGACAAGGTTTACAGAAGTGTTGTCGCCAAGTGCATTGTTTGCGATGGTTTGTTCCTGATAGGTGAACAGCGCTTGAAAAATAGGGTGTCTTGATAAGTCTCTATGTGTTGCAACACCATCGGCTACCAATTCGAAGGGGATGGTTTGATGTGCTTGAGCATCCGCTAAGACTTGCTGGCACTGAGTAGCAAAGGCGTCAAAGGTGAGTGTGTCATCGATGTTGCAGCGAATAGCCAGTAGGTTAATAAAGCAGCCAACGATACCCTCAAGCTGCGAATGCTGCCTGCCTGCAACAGGGGTGCCGAGCGCAAAATCATCTTGGTTGCTAAGCCTTGCTAGCAGCAGATAAAACGCAGAAAAGAAACCTGTAAAGTCAGTAAAGGGTTTAGTTGTAAAGGTTGTTAAGAGTGTCTTGCTTAAGTCTATTGAGAGTGTTCGCGTGGCACTACTGCCATGAAAGCCCAAATGGTCAGGGCGTTTAAATTGTGTGGGTAGATCAAGTTGCGGGGTATTGTTTAATTGCGCTTGCCAATAGCGCAGCTCACTTTCTTTTGCCTGGCTGTCCATCCAGCCCTTTTGATGGTGGGCGTAGTCAATATACTGTAAAGGTAAAGGTGCAAATTCAATCGTACCGGTTGCTAGTTGCTGCTTGTAGCTCTCAAAAAGTTCAGTGATCAGGACATTCAGCGATAAGCCATCGGCAATAATGTGATGTAAATTAATCAGTAATATGCCATCGAACTGAGTGTTCGAATGCGTTAAACGAATGAGTTGTAGCCTAAATAAGGGACTGAAAGCGGCTTCGCTGGCCTCTAATTGAAAGGGTTTTAAGGCATCTTCTTTGATGATTTGTTTAGCTTGTTGAAGGGCACGATCTTCATCTAAATGGCTTAAATCAAAGGCTTCTTTTAGTGAAATGGATAAAAAGGGTGCAACTTTCTGGCTAACCTGATGATCTTTGTCTGAGACAAAGTACGTTCGCAAACTTTCGTGACGTTCAATAAGCGCATTAAAGGCGGTTTCTAGCACTTTAAGGTCAATGTTACCTTGCAGGCGAAGGGCTGCGGGAATATGAAGGGATGCATTGCCGGGTTCCAGTCTATCTAAAAACCAAAATCTCTCCTGCGAAAAAGATAAGGGGTATTCAGCATTGTCTTGCCGCTTAATCGACCTGATAGAGACAGTAGGTGTTTTGGCCGTTTCTTTGAGTAAGGCAATTAAGTTTGGCTTTTGTGCGATGATGTCAGCTTTAAGGCTTTCCGTCATCGCACCTTTAGGTGCTTTGAAGCGCAATTGCTCGTTGTCATCCAGCCATAACTTGATGCCATTTGCGCCAAGCTTTCCAAGCAGTTGCAAAGGTGTCATAAAATACCTTCTTCTAGCGCCTCATCATGTGTGACGGTCGGCTCGTCACCCTGCATTGCAAAAATGATTTCAGCGAGGGATTCCAGCGTGCTGACTTCAAATAGCGTACGCATGGGTAAATCGATAAAGAATTGCTCACGGATACGAATTAACAATTGTGTCGCCAGTAGTGAGTTACCGCCTAATTGGAAAAACTCATCGTTGATGCTGACTTGCGGCACGCCTAAAAGTCGTTGCCAGATGCTTGCAAGCTCAGCTTCTATGGCATTACTGGGCGGCACAAAAGGTGCGGCATCACTATTCACATCAGGAGCCGGTAGCGCTTTTCGATCGACCTTGCCATTTGTGTTAGTGGGTATCTTGTCTATCTTGACAAAATATCTTGGAATGGCTTGATCATTCAGTTTGTCTGTTAACTGCCTTTTATAATGGGCAGCCGAGTGAACGGGGTCATCTGTACACAAATAGGCTATAAGGGCTTTGTGTTCGCCTACTGTTTTTAAGGCTACCGCAGCGTCGTCAATATTAGGTAGAGCTCGCAACACGCTCTCAACATCCTCTGGGTCAAGTCGAATACCATGTATTTTCATTTGACCATCGTTACGAGCGATAAATTCAAGCTGGCCTTCAGGATTCAGTCGAACAAGATCGCCTGTGCGGTACAGTTGTTCTGTTTGACTGCTATTTGCGTAGGGGTTTGAGCAAAAGCGTTTGGTGTTAAGTTCGCTGTTTTCATGATAGCCGAGCCCTAAGCTGACGCCGCTTATGCATAGTTCCCCGATAGCACCTTGAGGCAGCATTTTCTGCTGACCATCTAGTACGTAAAGGCTAACACCTGCCATTGGCTTGCCTATAGGCAGTTGAGTGTCACCTGATTGATAGGTATAAATCGCGCTAATGTCTGTGCACTCTGTTGGGCCATACATATTAACCAGCTTGGCGGTTGTTGTATCATGATTGAGCCAAGGTGTTAGTCTTTTGATGTCTACAGGTTCTCCGCCGACAAAAACCTTTGCTAAGGAGGCGAGCGCAGCAAAATCATTACTGTGGTCAATGATAGGATACAGTGCGCTGGGTGCGCAGTTGAGCCAGCTGATGTTGTCTTTATGAATGCGCTGAGACAGTGCGGCAGGGTCATAATAGGATTGCTCAGTTAAATGTAAGGTTGCGCCGCTTAGTAAGGGTGCCCAAAGATTTTTCTGGGTAAGGTCGAATCCTAGGGATGAAAACACCAGCACGTTGTCGTCTGTGCTCATCTGATACTGGTTCTGATACCAGGCATAAAGGTGGCGGGCGCTGCCCTCCGAGATTTTTGCACCTTTTGGGTTGCCTGTTGAGCCTGAGGTATAGAGTAAATAAAACACCTGCTCAGGGCTATCATTGCTGGGTCTGTTAAAGGGGATGTCGTCACATTTTATTTGTGTGGGGTCAATGTGAACCAAAGCGCTCGCTAAAGGCGTTTCAGAGAACACTGCTTTAATGTTTGCATGCTGAAGAATAAAAGCTTTTCGCTCACTTGGCAGCGTCAAATCGATTGGAACATAGGTTGCCTGCAATTTGGCTACGGCCAGTAATGACGCAATAGCTGCAATGTTTTTAGGCAGGTGGATGGCAACCTTGTCGCCTGCTTGAATGCCTTCAGCTTGTAACCTAAGGGCTAACGTATTGGCCTGCTGATTTAATGCTTTAAACCCAATGGCATGTTGATCATCCATCACAGCTAATTTGTCAGGTGTGGCAATGGCTTGTTGCTCAAATTGTTCGATAATGGACAGTGGTTGATTTAAGGGCGCAGAACCTGTTGTGAGTGCAAGCAACGCTTGTTGCTTTGTCTCGCTGAGTAATGCTAATTCAGATAGTGGCTTGTTAGGCGCTGTACAGGCATTAACTAACAGCCTTTCAAAAGCTTCAGTCATCTCGATAATGGTGCAGTCATCAAATAAGGCTGACGGGTATTCAAACAGGCAATCTAAGCCGCTTTCTGTGGTTTGTACGATCAAGCTGAGATCAAACTTAGCGGTATGCTGTTTGACGGTTAAAAACTCTGCTTCAAGGCCTTCTAAAAACAGTAACTGCTGGTGATTATCAGGATTATAACTAAAAAAGGTTTGAAAGACAGGCGAGCTGGTGGTTTGTCTGGCCTTTCCAAGGGCATCAACGACTGCCTCAAAGGGTATATCTTGATGGCTTTGTGCTGTTAAGGTCGTGTCTTTTACCGCTTGTATCAGTCCATTAAAGCTAATGTCACTCGATGCATCTGTCACTATCGCTAATGAATTAACAAAAAAACCAATGAGTCCCTGTGTATCTGGGTGGTTTCGGCCTGCAACTGGGGTGCCAATGGCAATGTTGGTTTGTTCAGTGTAGCGATACAAGAGGGCTTGAAATCCTGCCATTAACCCATGAAAAAGTGTGGCTTGATGGCTGTGGCTGAGTGCTGTAAGTGCCTCAACCTGTTGAGCATTTAAGCGTAATCGCTGTGTTTTTCCTTTGCCGCGAGCGCGCTTGCCTTGTAAAGATTTGCCGGGTAAGGCGATGGGTTCAATAGTATGAAGTTGTGTTTTCCAATAGTGTCGTTGCTTGTCAAGGGCTGCCGATTGTAGCGCATCTTGCTGCCAGGCACTGAAATCGGCATATTGACAGGAAAGCTTTGCTAATGGGGCATTTACGTCGTTATAGAGACTGGCTAATTCAACCAGCATGAGTTGGCAGGACCAGGCATCTGAAATACTGTGATGCATGACAAGCGAGAGTATCTGTGAGTGCTCACTTTCAGTGAATAGCCCTATTCTAAAAAGTGGACCTTCTGTCAGTGAAAAAGCTTCGTCAACATGTCTAGCTAAGATACTCTGTATAGAATCGTTTTGGGGGAGTACCGTTAAAGGTGTGCCCATGTGCTCAAGTTGCTGTTGCCGAATACCTTCTAGGGTCTCCTGATACCGGCTGCGTAAAATGGCGTGTCTTTCCATTAGCTTGTCGACAGCAGCTCGTAACTTGGCTACATCAAGTGATCCCTTTAGCCTGATTCTTGATGCGATATGGTAAGTTGCCTCACCTGGACTCAGTTGCTCTAGAAACCACAAGCTTTGCTGGCCAGCAGACAGGGGCGCATGCGCTGATGTCCTCGTGCTTTTTACGATAGGCGCAAGCAGCGAAAAGCCTTGGTTTTCTTGAGACGCTTTTGACTTCAGCTTGTTGAGCAGGGCTTCTCTTTGAGCAGGTGTCAGCGCATCCAAACGCTCAGAGAGACGGTTGTCCATCGTCATTCCATAAGCCTTAGCTAAAGCATGGGCTTATTTCAATCAGCACAACCGCTTTAACTTATTATTATTTTTATTGGGGTTAAAGATGGAAATAGTTTACCTAAGGGGGATAAAAATGACATGGCTTATTCTGTTTTATGTGATCCTTTCAAAGGAAATGCTTGAGGGGCCATCCGAAAACTCAAGGTTCGGCCTAAGCGTCCGATAATCGGCCTAAGCGTCCGATAATCGGCCGGAACTCTTTAAATAGACTGACTATTCGCAAAAATTTTCTAATAATGCTGACTCGATTCTTGAAACCTTTTACTCCTAGCCTGAATAATCCATGAGGCATTCTTCAGGCTAGTACCCCAATGCACAGCGATTGTCGGGTTCAGTGGCAGAGTAAAATGCTCATAGCAAGGCAGCTGATCGAAAATAATAGTTATTCTATAGTGAGATCAAGCAACACAGCTATGGGCATTTTAAATGCCACCCAAAGGGCAGCTACAGGTTTTCCCGTGACTTTGTTGCAAGTATTTGAAAGACGCATGTATTACTGCATACTTGCGCCTTGCCACAGAAAAACCTGTAGCTGCTGAACGGGACAATCGCTGTGTATTGAGGTACTAGGAGCCTGTCCGAGAATTGCGTTCGAGGATAAATTTCAAGGAAGTGAGCTAAATTCTTTGGGAAATTCCTGCGAATAGTCAGCCTATTTAAAGGAATTTGGCGAAGAATTTAGCCGCTTATCTGACATTTAGGCCGAACAGTCAGTTCTCGGACAGGCTCCTAGAAGGCGGTCACATTAACGCTGACAGCTGTGTTCATCGTGCGTATTAAATTTTTGAATTAACGGAAAACTTTCTGTTCGTGCTGAAGCCTAATAGGGAGAGTTTATTCATGGGGCTTTTATGGTGCTTTACGTTTCTCATTTTCTTTGTGTGTGTTTGGTTTTGCTGGTATCTTTTGCTCATTCAGGGCAAGGGGTGTCTCGGGATACTCAGGATCAAGAAACGCTCTCGGCTTCAAGTATTTTTAAGGCACTGGCATTTAAACAAGAGACACTGCCCAACCCCATGAAATCTAAACCGGCTCAGCCCTCTGATGATTCTCTTCTGTATCAAGAAAACACAGGCAATATCCTGAATCTTGCCTTTGATCATTCACAAAAAGATCGGCCTGCTGCCATTGTTCAGGGGTGTAATTGCTTCGGGTTTGGTGGTGGGCTTTCTGCTGTCATTGGTCGATATTTCCCAGAAGCAAACCAGGTGGATCAGCAAACAACGGCAGGTGATCCTGCAAAGTTAGGCACCTATTCCAAAGTGCTGGTCGAGCGAGAAGGTAAACCACTGTGGATTGTGAACATGTATACACAGTTTAAAGGTGGTACAGAAATGCAAGAGCATTTGGAGCGTAATATCAAAGCTGGGTTTGAGCGACTTGCTCAGGATGAAGACTTGAAAGATGTGCGGATTTTTTACCCCGATATCGGTTGCGGTATTGCAGGCGGTAACCCTTTGCAAATTTTACCCATCATTAAAGCAGCCCTAAAAGAGGTGCCTGCTACCTTCGTTAAGTTTAACCCTAATGACACGATTAAATTGCCAATACCTTCCTCAAGAGTATGGTTTTAGGCGTATCAGTCCTTGAGAGGGTGAGTCCTGTACTAGTACCTCAATGCACAGCGATTGTCGGGTTCAGTGGCAAAGTAAAATGCCCATAGCTGTGTTGCTTGATCTCATTATAGAATAACTATTATTTTCGATCAGCTGCCTTGCTATGAGCATTTTACTTTGCCACTGAACCCGACAATCGCTGTGCATTGGGGTACTAGTGACCTATCTAGCGCTTGTGCCACTGGTATATTTCATTCCGCCTCAGGTGGCGGTGATTATGCCTGATAGGCCTTTATTACAGGTGATGGTTGCCGTGGCGATCATTGTGCCTATGATCACTTATGTTGTGATGCCGTTATTTCTGAAAGGGGTAGTCAAATGTTCTCAATGGCTTCTCTTGCTGCTTGCAAGTTAAATGACGCAATCGCCTTTTTTTTCGGAGACGTTAGTCCCTTGGTGTATCTTTTTCTAAGTTCATCAAACCTGGCGAGTCTGACTTCCTGGGAGTTGCTTTGTGCTAGCTGCTTAGAAGCATTAGCGGAGGTTTCAAAATCACTAAGGTTAAAGTTGATGAACATCTTTTTTAGTGCGGCAGTTAACTGGCTATTTTGTTGTGTAAGTGCCTCTAACTGGAAGGTGCTAAGTAGCATGATGGATATGAAAATACGCATAAATTAATTCAAGAGTGGTTACCGGTCTTTGGAGATGGATAGGTGTTGAATGTTCATTTCTTATTTTATAAAGGGCTTACTATCTTGGGAAAAGATTCTATAATCAGCGCTTTTTGAGTGCTTTTTATGTCTGCGCTAACGATTATACAAACCATTGCGGGTGAACTGGGCGTTACGCCAAAACAAGTCGATAGTGCCGTTGCCTTGCTTGATGAGGGGGCAACTGTGCCTTTTATAGCTCGCTATCGCAAAGAAGTCACGGGCGCTTTGGATGATGGTCAGCTTCGTCAGCTTGAAGAGCGCTTGGGTTATTTACGCGAATTGGGTGATCGAAAACAGGCCGTGATCAAGGCGATTGATGAGCAAGGTAAACTCACCGAGGCCTTAAAAAAGGCTATTGAATCGGCTGATACCAAAACAGCGGTTGAAGATCTTTATTTACCTTATAAAAAGAAACGAAAAACCAAAGGACAACTTGCGATAGCCGCAGGGCTTGAACCTCTGGCTGATAGCCTTCTGAATGATCCTAGTCAGCAACCTGAATCGGCCGCCACTGCCTTTATTGATACAGAAAAGGGTGTGGCAGATGCTCAGGCAGCGCTAGATGGTGCAAAATATATCTTGATGGAGCGTTTTGCAGAAGAAGCAGCGCTGCTTGCTAGATTACGTGAACGGTTAGTGAATGAAGGCTCGCTGATCTGTACCCTTATTGCAGGCAATGAAGTCAAAGGGGCAAAATTTCAGGATTATTTTGATTATGCCGAAAGCTATAAAAAGGTGCCTTCGCACCGCGCTTTAGCGGTTTTTCGAGGCAGAAACGAAGGCGTGTTAGCCTTAAGTATTGATTTTCCTTTTGACGAAAAGCCAAAAGTCCATCCCTTTGAGTTAGTCATAGCCAATCAGTTTGGTATTGATAACCTAGGCCGTCCTGCCGATAAATGGTTGTCGGATGTGGTGCGTTGGACTTGGCGTATTAAGTTGCAAACGCATATTGAAACGGATTTATTATCTGATCTTAGAGCAAAGGCAGAAAAAGAAGCCATTAACGTCTTTGCTGAAAACTTAAAAGATCTATTATTGGCAGCGCCTGCAGGCCCCAAAGTTACTCTGGCGCTTGATCCAGGACTACGCACAGGCTGTAAAGTGGCTGTGGTAGATCAAACCGGTAAGCTTTTAGAGTACACGACCATTTACCCGCATGCGCCTCAAAACGACTACGCAAAATCCGCGGCTATCATCAAACAGCTGGCCGAAAAGTATCACGTTGAGCTCGTGGCCATTGGTAATGGCACCGCTTCACGCGAAACCGATAAATTGGTCGGCGATGTGATTAAACACTGCCCGGAACTAGGCCTTAAAAAGTTGGTGGTCAGTGAGGCAGGCGCATCGGTTTATTCAGCCTCTGCGTTAGCTGCGAAAGAATTCCCTGATTTAGATGTCACCATTCGAGGCGCAGTTTCTATCGCTAGACGGTTACAAGACCCTTTGGCAGAGCTTGTAAAAATAGAACCAAAAGCCATTGGCGTGGGACAGTACCAGCACGATGTGAGTCAGCTTCAGCTGTCTAAAGCCTTGGACTCTGTGGTTGAAGACTGTGTAAACGCAGTGGGTGTGGATGTGAATATGGCCTCGGCTGAGCTGTTAGGCCATGTGTCAGGCTTAAATAGCAGTATCGCCAATAATATTGTGGCTTTTAGAGACCAAAATGGTGCTTTTAGAACCCGTGAAGCCATCAAGCAAGTCCCCCGCTTTGGTGATAAAACCTTTGAGCAGGCAGCAGGCTTTTTACGAATTCAAGGGGGCGATAACCCGCTTGATGCCTCATCTGTTCACCCTGAATCCTATGATATTGTTAGGGCGCTCGCGAAGAAAAAGGGCGCACAAGTCGACAGTTTAATGGGTGATGCTTCAGCCCTTAAAGGGATTAGCCTTGACGAGTTTGTTACAGAAACCGTGGGTAAATTAACCCTTAACGATATCGTTGAAGAACTTAAAAAGCCGGGCCGTGACCCTCGTCCTGAATTTAAAACGGCAGACTTTATGGAAGGGGTGGAAACCTTAAATGACTTAAAGCCTGCGATGATTTTACAGGGCACTGTCACCAACGTGACGGCCTTTGGCGCTTTTGTTGATATCGGTGTGCATCAGGATGGCCTTGTGCATATTTCTGCGCTATCGGAAAATTTTGTTAAAGACCCTAGAGATGTTGTAAAAACCGGCGACATCGTCAAAGTAAAAGTGATGGAAGTGGATATTCCACGTAAACGCATTGGGTTGTCGATGCGATTAAGTGATGAGCCCTCGCAAGAGAAAAGTGCCAAATCGCCTACTCATAAACGTCAGGCATCAAAAGCTAAGTCTACGCAGCAACAGCCGCCTGCAAACAATGCGTTTGCTGCGGCGTTTGCCAATGCCAAACAGAAAAAACGGTAAGAAGAGGGACTTGCTGTTTTGTAAGTACTAGTACTTCGATTCACTGCATTTGCCCGGCAGGCGTAGGGCGAGACAGCGTAGCGTCTCCCGCCAAGCATCATTCAACTTTATGGTCGATGACGCTAGCGCTTATCAACCCTACTGCAGACAGGCAAATCTTTCGGGATGATGTACGAGCATGTGCATTTTCATCAACGTCTTATGCGGCTCTATGGCTCTCTATTGGCACAGTCATTTGATACCTTCTTTACCAGTAATTTAGTCTGCGTTACCTTTTGATTGATTAAAAAAGCATCACTTCCTTGAGTGTCGCGTGCCTTTTCTGTAGAATCCCGCCTCTTCTTTAGATAACCCCTATACTTCTAACTTTACCCAAGCAAACTGAGGATGCGGCTTTGCCTTCGAGCACCTATTCACCTACACAAATAAAAAATGACGTTCTGTCGGGATTGACTGTCGCCTTGGCATTGGTGCCTGAGGCTGTGGCGTTTGCCTTTGTGGCGGGTGTTGAGCCATTAGTTGGGCTTTATGCGGCCTTTATGGTGGGCCTTATTACGTCCATTATGGGTGGTCGCCCTGGTATGATATCGGGTGCAACCGGCGCGTTAGCGGTGGTGATGGTGACCTTGGTGGCCCAGCATGGTGTGCAATATCTGTTTGCGACGGTTATTTTGATGGGAATTTTGCAGATTGCCGCAGGCCTTTTACGCTTGGGTAAATTTATCCGTATGGTGCCTCATCCTGTGATGCTGGGCTTTGTGAATGGCCTTGCCATCGTGATATTCCTCGCTCAACTCGGTCAATTTGGTGTGTCGGGTGAACCCGGCTGGTTAGCTGGCACCGCGATGGAGGGCTCGATTATTGATGTGGCCTGGTTATCGGCTGATAAGCTAATGCCGATGCTAGGACTTGTCGCACTGACGATGGCGATTATTTTTGGTTTGCCAAAGCTCACTAAAGCTGTACCTTCGTCTTTGGCTGCGATTGTCGTGGTAAGTTTATTGGTTATTTTCTTTCATGTTGATACTCGCACGGTGGGTGATGTAGCATCCATTGCAGGTGGCCTTCCTGATTTTCATATTCCAACGGTGCCTTTCAATTGGGAAACGTTAACCATTATTTTCCCTTATGCCCTGGTACTGGCTGCGATTGGTTTGATTGAATCACTGCTCACGTTACGTTTGATTGATGAAGTCACAGAAACTCGTGGCCGAGGCAATAAAGAGTGTATAGGACAAGGCACTGCGAATGTCGTCACAGGTTTCTTTGGCGGCATGGGTGGTTGTGCCATGATTGGACAGAGCATGATTAATGTGAACTCGGGTGGGCGTGGTCGTCTGTCGGGTATCACAGCAGCGCTCAGTTTATTGGCCTTTATTTTGTTTGCCTCACCGTTGATTGAACAGATCCCTATTGCAGCCTTGATTGGCGTGATGTTTGTGGTGGTCATTGGCACTTTTGAGTGGTCAAGCTTCCGCATTATGAATAAAGTCCCACGTATCGATGCGTTTGTGATTGTGCTGGTGTCGCTCGTAACCGTATTCACTGACTTAGCCGTTGCGGTCGTTGTCGGTGTGATTGTCTCAGCACTGGCTTTTGCTTGGGAACATGCCAAAGAAGTGGTTGTGACACGTGTGAGCAGTACGGATAAAATGACGCGCTATGAGGTAAACGGCTCGTTGTTTTTTGCTTCAACCGCTAATTTTTCGGCACAGTTTAGCCCTGCGAAAGACGGCGACGATGTCACCATAGACTTTGCCAGGGCGCGAGTGGTGGATCACTCAGGTATCACGGCGATTGATGCCTTGGCCGAGAAGTACCAAGCCGCAGGCAAGACACTTCACCTGATTCATTTATCTGAAGACTGCCGTAAGCTTCTTAAGCGTGCAGATGATTTGGTTGAAGTGAATGTGATAGAAGATCCGAAGTATTTTGTGGCGGACGATAAGATCGCCTAGTTTCTGAAAACCTTTTGTAGGGTGGAAAAGCGAAGCGCCTTCCACCTGTTTTAATCTCTTTGGTGAAAAACCTGTCGTTTTTCACCCTACAGTTGTACCTAATTATGTCAAACAATGAAATACTTTCTAAAAGCCAGCAAGGCTTTGATTCCCTTGGCTTGTCGCCTGTTATTCTTGAGGCGATTAAGCAGGTAGGCTATGAAACGCCTTCTCAAATCCAGGCTGAAGCTATACCTTACCTTGTTGAAGGGCGTGACCTCTTAGGGGTGGCTCAAACAGGCACAGGTAAAACAGCAGCCTTTGCGTTGCCGCTGTTAACCCGTTTGGATACGCAAGATAAAGCAGTCCAATTGTTGTGTCTTGCGCCAACTCGTGAGCTAGCTATTCAGGTAGAAGAAGCCTTTAAAACCTATGCGAAAGGCATTAAGGGCTTTAAGTCGGTCGCCATCTGTGGCGGTCAATCCTACTCCGTGCAACTTCGTGCATTAAAACAATCCCCTCAAGTGGTGGTGGGTACGCCGGGCCGCGTTATGGATCACATGCGTAAAGGCAGCTTAAAACTGGATAATCTCAAAGCGCTTATTCTGGATGAGGCCGATGAAATGCTGCGCATGGGCTTTATTGATGATGTGGAGTGGGTGTTAGAACACACACCTGACACTCGTCAGATGGCGCTGTTTTCAGCGACCATGCCAGGTGCGATTAAGCGTATTGCGCAACAGCACCTGCAAGACCCCGCTGAAATCAGCATTAAGGTCAAAACGACGACGGCTGAGAATATTGTGCAGCGTTATTGGCAGCTGCATAACAAAGATAAACCTCAAGTGTTAGGTCGTGTGCTTGAATCTGAAAATTTTGATGCGGCCATTATTTTTGTGCGTACCAAGACTGCGACCTTAGAAGTCGCTGAGCAGCTACAGCAACTAGGGCATAAAGCTGAAGCCTTAAATGGCGATATGGCACAGCCCGCCCGCGAAAAAGTCATTGATCAATTAAAGAAAAGCCGTATTGATATCGTCATCGCTACCGATGTGGCTGCGCGAGGCCTTGATGTTGAGCGTATCACGCACGTGATCAATTATGATGTGCCCTATGATACCGAGTCTTATGTGCACCGTATTGGGCGAACGGGTCGCGCAGGGCGTAGTGGCGATGCCATTTTATTTATTACCAACCGTGAGCAGCGGTTGCTACAGCAGATTCAGCAGGCAACCAAACAGAAAATTGGTAAATACCGCTTTCCAAGCCCTGAGGAACTCACTGAACAGAAAAAACAGCGCTTTTTTGAGGACATAGAAAAAGGGTTTTTAAGTACCTCTGCTGAGTACCAAGATCTTATTCAGGAGCTTATCCAGCAGGGTGCTGATCCCGCTGATCTTGCAGCTGTGTTAGCGTCTATGCTGCATGAGCATAAACCCTTTGCCGTCAAACCTTTGCCTGATTTCACCAAAGAGAAAAAGAGCAAGAAAAAAGACGGTGAGCGAGGGAAGGGGCGTGAAAGGGACAGCCGTAGAGAGCGAGGCAGCCGAGATAGGGACGGTGACAGACCTAAGAAACAACGTAACCGTGATATTGACATTAACAATATCAAATTTGTGAATTGTCAGATTGATGTGGGCCTTGAACACGGCGCTACCAAAGGGCAAATCGTCGGTGCGATTGCCAATGAGTGCGATATAGATTCAGCCTATATTGGTAAAATTAAGCTCTTTGAGGGGCAAAGCCAGGTCGAAATGCCGGATGATATTCCAAAGCCTATGCTGCAAAAACTGCAAAAAATAAGAGTATGCGGCAGGCCGCTTAAATTAGAAGTGTTAGGGAAAAGCAAAAAATCCCCAGCGCCTAAAAAGCAAGTAAGAAAAAGAAAAGTCAAAAAATCCTAACGCTAAAGAAACTTTTCTATTCATTGTGCATCACATGCTTCCAACAAAAGGTCTATAAGTGATGTGCATGAAAAAAGTGTTAATTGTTCTCGTTTTTCTGAACGCGGCGGTCGTTCATGCCGCGCCAATTGGAGAAAGAGACCTTTTTCAACGCCTTGACTCACAACGATTAAACTATTGTTTTCCCGGTGTTTTGTTTACAAATGATTCTGCTCATATCCCTGTGAATGCTAGTGGCACTCCCCCTGGTATTTCTGAGCTGCTAGATAATACTAGTCCGCCATCAACGCCTTTAGATGAATTTTTTGAAGAGCCTTTTTTCACCCTGTTGAGGGTAGATGAAAACCAAAATCAGCTTGCGCATAACGACCTAGTCGCTTGCCAAGACGTTGGCATGGTTTCAGCGTTTGCCAATGCTGCTTCTCTTCTACAGGGTAGGGGGACAGATAATAAAAAAACGAATAAGGGTAAAGCTAATGGGGTAAGGGACACTAGGTCGTCCCGTCAGTCAACGAGGCTTCAGTGCAAGCCTTCTGTTAATTATAGAGCGCTCCATGAAGGGGCAGCGCGTGGTGCTACCCCAAAGTCCTAGGGAGAAGTGTTAGAAGTTGTAGGTTAGATCCATACCAAAGGTGCGCGGGTCGCCGTAGTAGTTAATTCCATGACCAGCAAGAATACCAGGACCTCCAGGGCCATTAAAGGCATCGCCATATCCTGGAATACCATTTACTCTATAAGCCTCTGCGGTTAAGTTCTTGCCCCAAATACCTACATCGATGGTTTGAGTACCAGTAGTACTAATGTTGGCTAGTGCAATACGGCCGTTTAATAAAGCGTACGCAGGGCTTTTAGTTACATTTGATGAACCATACTGCCTATAGAAAACCTGATCACTTGTATACGAGTAGTCAGTGTTAACTTTGAGTTCACCGAAGCCTAGATCTCTAAAATATGTTAAAGCTAGAGCTGACTTAGATTCTGGGGTGTAAGCAAATGTAGCAGTATCTTTAAGTTGTTCGCCTGTTATTGGGCTAACAAAATCAGTGTATTTTGCATTCATGTAACCATGGCTTAGAGTAGCAGTTAAGCCTTCAGTTAATAGAAGCTCTACTTCTAATTCTAAGCCAGTAATCTGAGCTTCACCTGCATTTTCGATTTTTGAATAACCTGTGGTGAAGTCATAATCAGACAGTTGCATATCTTTGATGTCATTTCTAAAGATGGCTAAGTTATATGCAATTCTGCTGTCATCTGATCGTGACTTGAACCCAACCTCGTATGATGTAGTTGTTTCTTCCTCGTAGGGTGTTTCAGCTTGCTCAATTGTTGCAGCTTCAGCATTAAAGCCCCCTGAGCGCCATCCTTGAGAACCTTTAACGTAAGCTGTTAATTCATCATTGATTGCATAACTGACTACAAGCATAGGAGAAAAGTTAGACCAAGTTTCTGAGTTTCCAGTGCTTGAAAACGCGTCAATTCGATTTACACCGCCTAAGCCGTCAGGAGCAAAAGTAGTATTTGGATGCTCTACATAGGAAGTTTTCTCTTCCGATGTGAATCGCCCACCAAGAGTGAAGGTTAAGCTGTCAGTTGCCATCCAGTCAGCTTGTCCAAATACTGCATAAGATGTACTTTCAACGCCGTAAAAATGTTCAACTGTTTCTGGTGTGCCGGAGACATTTCTGAAATAAGGGTTCTTAATATCTACTTCATCGCTAAAGTAAAATAGGCCAGCTATATAATTAATTTGGTTAGATTCCCCAATTAATTGAAACTCCTGTGACATTTGGCTTTGCTCAATGTCTCTTTCTGTTTCAAATTTAGGGAAATCCGCTAAAGCTGTTGCTGGTGTTTCAATCCTGCCGTCATAGTCATTGTAGTCATTGAATGACATTTCTCTGTAGGCTGAAATTGATTTTACAGTCATTGAATCATTGATATCAAAGGTGGCAACTACATTGTGACCAGAGACTTCAGATGTTTCATAGCCAGCGCCACCAATTGAACCTTCTCCAAGGCGATTAGGTTCTGGAAGATTGCCATTGTCATCTAGCCTCTCAGGTTGCCCAAACGCCACAGTATTATCACGCTCAGCAAAATCCAAGGTATAGGTCAGGTTTAACTGATCGGTTGCATCAACACTGGCCTTAAATAATAACGCCTGAGTGTCCAGCTTCTTGAACTCATCAATTTTAGCGTTAGGCGCTTCGTTGTCATAAAACCCATCACGATCACGTTTGGTGTATGACAGCATAAAGGTGGCTTTATCCGCGATAAGGCCTGAATCGACTGTGCCGCCCCATTCAGTGTAACCGTAGTTACCTGCCCCGGCTTTTACTTTGGCGCCAAACTCTTCATAAGGCTTACGTGTCACCAAATTAATCGCACCACCTGTGGTATTTTTACCGTAAAGGGTGCCTTGTGGGCCGCGAAGGATTTCAATCGCCGATAATTCTGCCACATCAAAAATACCGCCGACGTTTTTAGCGATAAAGACACCGTCCATATATAAACCAACAGAAGGCTCCCAGGTTGCCGCTGGGTTAATAGAGGCTGCGCCACGAATCGCAATGGTCGCACCTGTAGAGCCACCGGGTGAAGGTGCAATTTGGACGTTAGGCGCTGTGGAGCCTACATCAGAAATATCAGCTATTTTGCGATCAGTAATGTCTTCAGCGTTAATCGCCGTAATTGCAACAGGCACATCTTGAAGATTTTGTTCACGTTTTTGTGCGGTTACAACGACTTCTTCTAGGCCTGAGTCATCCGCTGATTCAGCTAGGGTAAGGGGTGCCATTAAGGTGGCAATCGCAGCAGGTAAGGCTGCGCGTTTAAAGCGAGGGTTCAAGGGTAGGCTCCTTTTATGTGCTTGTTATTTTTATGACGATCAAAAAAGACTGGGTATTTTACCCTATCTTTGTCGTAAGTACGCCACAATGTGCACTAGCGTGAACCCCATCGCTTAATTTTACGCTCTACTTCTGTGCGTTATTTTTTGCTAAATATTCGTCAAGGTATTCATTCATACCGTTGGTCTCATCAGTAGGGATAGGTTGTTGATCGGCCTGCTCAAGGCTTCCAAGCATGGCCTGTTCTTTCGTGTAAGCGTCCCCCTCCTGCTGAAGATTATCTCTAATAATGCTAAAGATTCTGCCAACGTCCGTAAAACTGAGAGGGTTCTCTGCCTCGCTTCCAAGCATGGCCTGTTCTTTCGTGTAAGCGTCCCCCTCCTGCTGAAGATTATCTCTAATAATGCTAAAGATTCTGCCAACGTCCGTAAAACTGAGAGGGTTCTCTGCCTCGCCAGGGGCCTTTGCTTGAGGTTCATTATTATCTGTGTTTAGGGAAACTGTACTTTGTCGACCCTCTTTATTGACAACCGTTGAGGTTTTTTTTCGGGTGGAGAGGGCTAGTAGAGTCATCGTATCGCCTTTCTTTCTTGTTGACGTTGCAGTCACCAGTTTTTTTTCCATTTCAGGCGAACTGGGTGGATTGCTAAATAAAACCGGGGCGAAACCAAGTAGCGGAACAAGGATAAAAACAATATACATAACTAAGTCGCTATAAAAATTTACTGTTTGGTAAAATTTATAGCGAGAAGTTCAACAGTTAATGCGCCTCGTCCCAATTGTCACCCACGCCGACATCGACAATTAACGGCACATCAAGCTTAGCTGCGCCTTGCATCGCGCTTTTAACTGTCTTGGTAAAGTCACTCACTTGCACTTCAGGTACTTCAAACACTAATTCATCGTGT
Organism: Pseudomonadales bacterium; assembly: GCA_965225765.1. Lineage (GTDB taxonomy): Bacteria > Pseudomonadota > Gammaproteobacteria > Pseudomonadales > DT-91 > CAKMZU01. Next base: position 2,416,572 of record CBDDBO010000002.1, on the reverse strand, counting down.
ACCTGCATAATCATCAAGGTCCCTTCAAACCCATTGATCTCTTCATTGAGTTTAAGCATGGCACGTTTGATGATATCGGCTGCTGTGCCTTGCATGGGGGCGTTGATTGCGGTGCGCTCGGCAGCTTGCCTTAGCATGCCGTTGCGAGCATTGATGTCAGGTAGGTAAAGCCTGCGGCCAAACAAGGTTTCGACATAGCCTTGCGCTTTGGCTTTTTCCTTGATGGTGTCTATGTAGGCTTTTACGCCCGGATACCGCTCGAAGTAGGCGTCGACATAGGTTTGAGCAGTTGCTCTGCCTACGCCGATTTGTTTGGCCAAGCCAAAGGCCGACATGCCGTAAATTAAACCAAAGTTGATGGCCTTGGCACTGCGCCTTTGCTCATCAGTGACTTCAATCAAACTGCAATCAAAGACTTCGGCTGCGGTGGCTTTATGAATATCGGCACCTTGCTGAAAAGCGTCCAGTAACCCTTTATCGCCTGATAAATGCGCCATGATGCGCAGTTCCACTTGACTGTAGTCGGCTGCCAGTATTTTTTTGCCTTTGTCTGCGATAAAGGCTTTACGAATGCGGCGGCCTTCTGCTGTGCGGATAGGGATATTCTGCAAGTTTGGATTCTTTGACGATAATCTGCCTGTGGCAGTCACCGCTTGATGATACGAGGTATGAATACGCCCTGTGCCTTTGTTGATTTGCAGTGGCAAGGCATCTGTATAGGTTGACTTAAGTTTTTTAAGGCTGCGGTATTCCATGATGATACTCGGCAGCTCATAGTCATGGGCTAGTTCCTGTAATACAGGTTCTGCGGTAGAGGGTTGACCCTTTGGTGTTTTTTTAATAACAGGAATTTCAAGCTTTTCGAACAAAATCGTTTGCAGTTGCTTAGTCGAATCCAGGTTGAATGCTTCGCCTGCTAAGTCAAAGGCTTTTGTTTGAAGCGCTGTACACTTGGTGTCAAGTTCATCGCTTTGAGTGTTGAGTGCTTTTGCATCTAACAGACAGCCGTTATGTTCTATGCGGGTTAAGACGGGTACTAACGGCATTTCGATATCGGTATACACCGATAATGGCCCCTCATTAACAGCAAGCTGTGGGTAAAGGGTTTCATGTAGTCTTAACGTAATGTCGGCATCTTCTGCGGCGTACTTCGTCGCTGTGTCGACATCGATTTGATTAAAGGTCAGCTGCTTTTTGCCTTTGCCTGCAATGTCTTCAAAATGAATGGTGTCATGGCCTAAGTATTTTTGCGCCAAGGTATCCATATCATGGCGGTTGCCTGTGGATTGATTGATATAAGATTCCAACATGGTGTCATGTGCAATGCCGTTTAATTGAATATCATGATTGAGTAATACATGGGCATCATATTTTAGGTTTTGACCTACTTTAAGCAGCTTGGGGTCTTCCAATAAAGGTTTAACGTGCGCGAGGGTTTCTGTGCGATCAAGCTGCTCAGGTGCATCTAAATAATCGTGGGCAAGGGGAATATAACAGGCTTCGCCTGCGGTCACTGAAAAGCACAGGCCGACAATTTGTGCCTCCATAAAATCAAGGCTTGTGGTTTCTGTGTCAAAGGCCACAAGGTCGGCGGCTTTGATTTTTTCTATCCAGCTATCCAGCTGTGTTTTGGTTGTCACTTTTTCGTAGTTGGTTTCAATGGCAGCAGGCTCTAGCTGGTCGTTATCCGTATCATTTGAGTATAATGCATCGACCCAGCCTTTAAACTCCATCTCGGTGAATAACTCAAGCAGTTTAGCCTTATCAGGGGCTTTGTTTCTTAAGCTATCAATCGATTGCGGTAAGTCGACATCGCACTTGATGGTGGCAAGTTCATACGAGAGCAGGGCATTGTCTTTTTCGGCTTCGAGCTTTTCAGGCATTTTTTTTGCGCCGCGAAATGCAAGCGTCCGAACCTTTTCGAGATCTTGGTATATCTCATCAAGACTGCCCAGCTGTTGTAAAAGGGCTAAGGCGGTTTTCTCGCCCACCCCTGCAACCCCTGGAATGTTATCGACCTTATCGCCCATGAGCGCTAAAAAGTCGATGATAAGATTCGCGGGAATACCAAACTTATCGATCACACCTTGTTCATCCATGGTCGTATTGGTCATGGTATTCACAAGCGTAATATGCTCATTCACGAGCTGCGCCATGTCTTTATCACCTGTCGAGATCATCACAGGGATTTCTCGCTCAGTGGCTTCTTTGGCGTAGGTACCGATCACATCATCAGCTTCAACGCCGGGTTCAATGACAAGGGGAAGCCCCATGGCTTTAATAATGGCATGAATAGGGGCGATCTGCGGGGCTAAATCTTCTGGCATGGGCGGCCTATTGGCCTTGTAATCAGGGTAAATGTCACTACGAAAGGTTTTACCTTTGGCATCGAAGATGCACACGATAGGGCTGTCAGGGTAAGTTTTTTGCAGACTCTTGATCATGTTGATCACGCCTTTTACCGCGCCTGTGGGCTGCCCTTTGCTGTTGGTTAAAGGCGGCAACGCATGGTAAGCGCGGAATAGATAGCTGGAACCATCCACCAGAATCAAGGGTCTAGAAGAATCTGACATGAGCATGCATCTTGGGTAAAAGCTTTTATCTTATGCTAACACCCCCTATTATTGCTAGAAGAATTCTTGATTAGGATACCGTAATGGCCGTTTTTACCACTTTAGATTTTGACGACATTCATACCTTGATTCAGCCATACGGCATAGGTGACTTGATCAGCTTTTCTGGCGTGAGTGCAGGGCTTGAAAACACTAATTATGCGATTACGACAAGCTCTAATCATTTAGCTGGGGAATACGGCCATGATCAGCAAGGCGAATATTTTTTAACTATTTTCGAAGAGCTGCCAGAAAATGATTTGCCTTTTCATTTGAGTTTTTTAGAGACCTTGGGTCAGCATACTATCCCCGTATCCATCCCTGTACGCGACTATGATGGTAAGTCTATTCAGCTGATTGCAGGTAAACCTGCAGTACTTTGTCCAAGGTTGACAGGTCACCATCCAGGCAGGCCGACTGAGGCGCAGTGCGAGCGCATGGGGGCGATGCTGGCAAACATCCACCACATTGGCGAATCGGTTGATTATGATAAAGGCGGCATTCGTGATATTCACTGGCTAAAGGCTGTGTATGCGCGTGTTAAAGGTGAGTTAAGCCCTGAAGAACAGTCTGCCTGCGAGGAAATTTTAGCGGCGTATACCCAGCTTTATGAGGCGGCCGCTCTGCCGCAAACTATTTTGCATGGCGATTTATTCCGCGACAATGCACTTTTTGATGGTGATACCATCACAGGGGTGATTGATTTTTTCAGCGCAGGAAAGGGCTTTGCGCTGTATGATTTAGCGGTGAGCGCCAACGATTGGTGTATAAAAAGCGGTCAGTTAGACCAAACGAAACTTACAGCCTTTATCAAAGGCTATGAATCAGTTCGTGAATTGACCTCTGAAGAAAAGGCTAATTGGCCGCTGATGCTGAAACTAACAGCACTGCGCTTTTGGTTATCACGCATTGAGGCACAGGCGAGGATCAAATCACACCCCCATGAGCTTAATACCTTTAAAAGTCCTGAACCCTTTAAGGCGTTATTTTTATCGTTTTGTTCCCTTCATGAAGATAGCCTACAGTTACCTTAACGCTTATGTTTTTGTAGAGCGGGTCAGCGCTGCGCCGACCCCTTCTACAAGTTAAATTTTTTGAGCAAGTCATGGAAAGTTATTTTGTTCTCAAGCTGATTCATATATTGAGCGCCGTGGTGGTGTTAGGCACAGGTTCAGGCATTGCTTTTTTTATGTTGATGGCTTATTTGTCAAAAAATATTCAAGCGATAGCTGTGACCGCTAAACATGTTGTGCTGGCAGACTGGCTGTTTACCGCACCTGCTGTTGTGATTCAGTTTGTAAGTGGCTTATTGCTCATGAAAAAGCTAGGGTACCCCTTTAGCTCAACTTGGTTTTTGACTGTGATGGTGCTGTTTTTATTTGTTGGTTTTTGTTGGTTGCCTGTGTTGATTATTCAGTACAGGCTCAAGCATTATGCAGATAAATCTCTTGAGAAAGGTGAGCTTTTACCTGAACTACCAAGCTTAATGCATCTCTGGGTGGCTTTAGGTGTGCCTGCGTTTTTAGCCATGCTTGTCATCTTATGGCTGATGATTTTTAAGCCTTTTCCCTTATTTTAATGCTGACTATAAGTAGTTTTTAGCGTTTGGCTGTCTAGATGCTTATTTGGCAGTCATATTGTGCGTTATTTATTTTTTATCTTGTATATTACGTTACTTTTTTCAGAGAGTTCTGTGGTTTTGGGCAAAACAACATTCGACGAAAAGCTAGCCATTAAACGTCTCTTTGAGAGCGTTAAAGCCGACTTTTTGGACGTGTTGAAGAAACATCAGGTAGTGTATTTAGATAAAGAATCAAAAGCGTTGATTTTAGATTCTGCTCATCGCCAAGCAAGCATTAAGAAATATTCCTCAAGGACAGGGGCTGGTGTCACTATAAGACATCTTGTACACCGTTTACTGGGGGGTAGTTATACAACACACGCTACCGGTGACGGCGGCATAAAAATAAGCCATCGGACTTACGAAGCGCTTAAGAAGCGTTTAAAAAGCATGCCGCAAGCGTCAAACAATCTGGCTTCTTCTTCCTTGATCGAAGAGGATAAGAAAAAAGAACAGTGGGTCGATGTAAAAGAAAAGCTCTCTGGCAAAAAAGTCCGTTATGACGTAGATGAAGTAATGAGATTAGATCCATCCCAAGAAGGGGCTTTAGCAGCCAGTACGTTAGAAACGTTAATGGAGAATCCGAATTATTTCAGGTGACTAGCGTTAGCCGCCGGCTAACTTGGCGTTAAAGCCTTTTTTCTCTAGTAACGCTTTAAGTTTTTCTCGATGGTCACCTTGAAACTCCAGGGTGCCATCTTTAACCGCACCGCCCACCCCGCATTGTTTTTTGAGTGCCTTATGTAGTGCTTTGAGTTCGTCAGGCTTTAAGGGCAGGCCTTTAATTAAGGTAACACCTGCTCCTTTGCGGCCTTTGGTTTCGCGGTGAATACGCACATTGCCATCGCCTTTTATGCTGTTATCCACGCATTTGCCTTTGTGTTTTTTGTCACCGCATAAAGGGCAGAGGCTGCCGTGTTCGGTTGAATAAACGAGGTTCTTAGGCATGCTGCTCTTCCTTTAGTTTGTTGCGTACTGCCATTAATACCCGACCATAATGATTGTCGCCTCGTCTGTCACGGCCACAGCCCCAAAAGTAATCATAATTGCTGTTGGCAACCAGTTGTTTGTCGCCTGTTGCTAAGAGTTTGTCGATGAGCTGTTGGTGGGTGCGCATTTGGGTGTAAACAGCGCGCGTCATCATGGTAACTTTCACTTGTTTCCAATCGCTGCGGCGCTTTTTAAAGCGTGTGCTCCCTAGTTTTTGTGCGCTTTTTGGCGTGTCTGCATTGGCGATTTTTTCTTGGAGGGTTTTGTCTTCAAATTTCTGTGCTTGATAGTAATGCATCACAGTTGGCCATTGCCTGCCGTCCAAATAAAACGAAAGGGCTGCAAAGGCACTGAAGTCAGCATCAGGGTCAGTTTGCGAAAAAAAAATCGCGTTTTCATCAAGTTGAGGAAATAAAGGCATAGTAGAATCTTCAATCAAGAACGCAGAATGATGACGGATGCTTACTGCCCTGTCAAAGGCTCAAACTGAAAAGAAGCCCTTCCTGGAAGGTCTTTGCTAAAGGCATGTATCGCATTAATTATCGGCCTTATAGCGTCAGGGTCTGGTGTATAAAAGCTCACATTGTGATAAGACACGACTCGATAGCCTTCATTTTGGAGTTCACCAAGTTTTATCCAGTTGTCAGGCACTTCACTGATCCATTCTTTGGTGTTGTAAATCATAATCAGTTTAACCTGATGTTTTGCGACAAGCTGATTAAGCCACTCTGTGCCTCCTGCTTGCCTGAGCTTGCGAGCTTCACTTGAGCCTAAGCCCCATAAATCCAGAACGTACTCAGGATTCTTGACACTCACAAGCCCTAGGTCATTGACCGCAATAGGGGCCTTGTAATGCGCTTTAACAAAGCGACTCATCTGTACTTGCTGGTGGTAAATATTACTGGATGTGACAGGTGTGACAGCGAGTGCAATCACGTGTTCTAAAATGCCAATGATCAGATAAAACACCATGATAGCGTTGGTTAACTTTTTCCAGAGTGGTTTCTCGTTGGGTAGACGAGGTTTTTGAAACAGTACGAATAAACCGCAACCTGCATAAACCCAACTATAAATTTCATAACGGAAAAGCCAGCCAGTTCGACCCAAAAGAAGATGCAAGCCAATGGCAATGGCTATAGAGAGGAAGAAGAGACGGTTTTTAGTTCCTATAGATTTAAACCAGGCCGTATGTAAAAACAGCATCAGTACCAGCAATAAGGCTGTGCTTTTCGGAAAAATAAAGTTACGTTTAAGGTTATCAACAAGTTTGCTTAAGCCCTCAGCAGTGGGGCTGGATTTCACCAAAATGGAATCTGGCAAATAGCTTAAGCCAAGATGCAGTAAAAAAGCTGAGAATGCAGCTAGCAGTCCTAGAATGACCACACCGGCAAGAAAAGGGCGGGTCTTACTTCCTGCAAAAAACAAATAAAATAACGCGCTTGCTGATATAGCCAGCGATTCATAACGAATGAGAGGTGCAAGAATAATAGCTGCCCATAGCCACCAGTGAACAACCCCTTGCGCGAGATGAATATAAAGGCCTAAAAATATAGCCAATGAAAAGAGCACCTGAAGCTGGTGTTCCATTCCCACAAAGTTTAAGCCCACAAGATTAGCCATCAAGATAAAAACGAGGCTCCACTTAAGTAGCCAATGAGTTGATGTGGCGTCAGGTTTTAAGCGATGAAGCAGCTGCCTGAAAAGCCATAAGCTTGCAACACCAAGGACGACATTCAAAAGCCAAAGGGCTATGTTGGCCTGTTGCAGAGTGCTAATGGGGGCTATGAGCAAAGGCCAGAGGATCGAAGACGAGGGGGCTGAGTATTCGGTGCTATTGATGCCATAGTGGCCAGACAGTAGGTTTTCGGCTAAGGCCAGGTGAATATAAGGGTCATCAAGCGAAAAGGTGAACTGCCCTTCAGTGAGCCATAAACAAATGGCGAGCACAGCGAAGCTAAGTAGTGTATAGCTGCCATAAGACAGAAAGGCTTCCTTAACTATGCTGCGATTAGGTTGTAAGTGGGAACTGAAGGGCATTGCAGTGATGTTATTCTGTTTACCGCAGTCTACCCTATGCAAAAAGCACATCCCAGTGCTTTTGTTGGCTTCTGTTTAATCAGTTAATCGATGAATTGTTTGAATGATTAATCTGTCACGCTTTATTTGTCTTGGTCGACCAAGATGGTTAAGGGCTTACCGTTTTTCTCGCTGGCATAGAATACGTAGAGTAAGACGGGCGTATCGCCAATGTTTTCACAGAAATGATGTGTACTATCCACTTCATTAAATAGTCAGCCCTGATAAACAGTAGAAAGCTTCATTTAAAGAGGCTTAGGGCTGGCTTGAAACGAACAATTTCGACCAGAAAGACTCTAAAAACCTTAAATTACTGGTCGAAATGAGTTTTGGATGCTGACTACAAGCCCGTCTTCGAACAATCAAAGCAGCTTTTTTGATCTATTCGATTCATTAGATCTCAATGACCCGCTCATAGCCTTATCGAACGCATTGCCTTGGCCAGATTTAGAAAAAGGTCTTGCCGTTTATTACAGCGAAAAAGGTCGCCCAGCCAAACCCATTCGATTGATGAGCGGCTTATTAATGCTCAAGCAGCTCTTCAATTTGAGTGACGAGAATGTGGTTTCTCAGTGGAAAATGAACCCATACTTTCAATTTTTCTGCGGTGAAACCAGTTTTCAATCTTGCCTGCCTTGCCATCCAACAGACCTTGTAAAATTCAGGCAAAGAATTGGCGAGAGCGGCGTTAAACAGATTTTTGCGATGTCAGTTAAGCTGCATGGAGAGGCAGCTAAAGATGATACGGTTTTTGTTGATACGACGGTACAGGAAAAAGCTATCACCTATCCGACCGATACAAAGCTCGCCATCAAAATCATTAATCGAGTGAATAAGCTAGCAAAAGGCTTTGGTGTCAAACAGCGGCGAACTTTTGTCAAAGAGGTAAAACAGCTTCGTATTGACTCGCGCTTCTTTGGACATGTAAAGAAACGCAAGAAGGCTAAAAAAGCCTTGAAGCGTCTGCGTACTATTGCTGACATTCTGATGAGAGAGCTTGAGCGAAAACTCCCAGAGGGTGCGGTTGCACAGCTAGCAAACGATTTTGCCATGTATCGCAAGGTACTTGCTCAACAGTCTAAGGACAAGAACAAAATTTACAGCCTTCATGAGCCTCAAGTCTACTGTGTTGCTAAAGGTAAGGCGCATAAAAAATACGAATACGGGAGCAAGGCTTCTATCGTATCGACACGCGATCATATCATTGTTGGCGTCGCTGCACATGATACGTTCACGCATGATTCTGAAACATTACAAACTGCGTTAGATGAAGCAGAATCTGTGAGAGAGACATCCATCAAAACTGCTGTTGTTGATAAAGGCTATCAAGGTTCCAAATCTAAAGTGAAGCAGGAAGTTATTTTACCAGGCAAGCCTCTTAAGCGAGATAATGATAAACAACGAGCACGTAAACGAACGCTTTGTAAAAAACGCTCATCCATTGAGCCCGTTATCGGTCATTTGAAGCAAGACTTCAGATTGTGCAGGAACTTCCTTAAGGGCTTTATCGGCGATCAGCTTAACTTGTTGATGGCTGCTTGTGCCTGGAACTTAAAAAAGTGGATCAACGCTTTTTTTGTGCTTGTTTTTATCTGGTTACCTGATCAAAAAGCAGCCAGCAGATTGGCTGGCTTTAAGTTTATGCTTTCGATAATACTTGGCCTTAAAAAATATAAGGCCTTTGTCAGGGCTGACTAAATACATCGTCGGAGCGGAACGCTTTCGACTTGCCGTCAGCCGTATTTAAGCGCATGTGGCCTTCTACGAGAATAAAAGCACAGCAAAGCTAAAAATAGATTTCATAAAATAAACCCGTGATGGACTCTGGCTTATTGGCTGAGGGCAGGCCGGGTTAGTTCAGCTTAAATAAGATAGTGGCGATACGTCAGATAACCGTAAATGCTAGCTTGTAAACAGGCAAGCGCATAGAGGCCTGCAATCACATCATCAATCATAATGCCAAAGCCGCCTTTAACGCGTTTGTCGATTAAGCCAATCGGAAACGGCTTGACGATGTCAAAAAAACGGAAGTAGGCAAAGCCAATCAGCAGCCAAAGCCAATGTGTATTCGGTAGAAAAGCATAGGTAATCCAAAGGCCGACAAATTCATCAAACACAATGCCGCCGTGATCATGTACGCCAATGTCTTTGGCTGTTTTACCGCACAAATAAATCCCCAGCAAGAAGGTCAGGCCTAACATGATGAGGTATTGCTGGTCACTTAAAAAATGATAAAACAATAAGAAAAACGGGATAGCAGCAAGGGTGCCGACTGTGCCCGGTGCTTTAGGTGAAAGGCCGCTGCCAAAGCCAACCGCTAAAAGATGAACAGGATGCTTAAGATTAAAGGATGTTTTCATGAAAATGATCATACCCCAAAAAGGAATCAGGCTTCAAACCATCTGGGCTGTTTAGGTATGTCAGGCTTTTCTTGGAAGTTATCTGGCCGATGTAAAAGGTATTAGCGAGTGAGCTGTGGTTAGGCGGTAAAGAGCTCGTAAAACACAAGACATAATCATCGCCGCCTTGAAGGGCAAGTTTAAGTGCCGCTTCCTTAGGTAGCCTTTGGAGGCTATTAGCTAAAGGTAGCGTCGCTAAGTCTACCTTTGCACCCATGTTTGATGCCCTTAAAATATGTGTTAAGTCTTGAAGCAGGCCATCGGATACATCAATGCAGCTGGTTGCATGCGTAAGCAGAGTCTGGCCTATGGCAAGGTGAGGCTCAGGCTCAAGGTAGGCTTTAATCGCGGCTTGTTTGTCAGCTTCAGGTAGTGTTATTTCGTTAAAATAAGCTTTGAGGCCTAAGGCAGCACCGCCTAAATGGCCAGATATATAAATATAATCCCCAATTTGAGCGCCTGAGCGATATAGGCCAGACCCTCTTGGTCTCTCACCAAAAACAGTCACGCTCAGTTGCATTTGATCGAGGCTGTCGACGCTTGTGGTATCGCCGCCCATAAGCGTGACCTTAGCTTGCTCGGCAGCCGTAAATAACCCCTGTGAGAACTGGGTTAGCCAAGCAGCATCAAGCTTAGGCAGGCTGGCAGAAAGTGTAAAATACCTAGGGATTGCGCCCATGGCTGCCAAATCACTCAATGCAACATTTAAGGCGCGTGCAGCAATAAGGTTGGGGGAGGCATCGCTTGGAAAGTGTTTGTTTGCGATGGAATTATCCACTGACACGACTTGTTCGTAACCGGCTGTGGATAAATACACGGCACAGTCATCCCCAATACCTTTGATGAGTGATGAAGGTGCTTTTTGTTTGTCTGTAAAGTACTGCTGGATCAGTTGAAATTCGTTGCCGAGTGGGTAGTCCATTAATGCTGGTGAGTTGTAGGATGGATAAGCGCAGCGTCATCCACCCAAAAATAAGCATTGGTGGATGACGCTGCGCTTATCCACCCTACAGAAAAGACTAAGACGCTGTGTTAGCGTTGACTTCAATGGTTCGAAGTTCAGCTGCCACTTTATCCAAAATCGCATTAATGAATTTATGACTTTCTTCTGCGCCAAACTTTTTGGCTAGCGCAACGGCCTCATTGATGACCACTTTATAAGGCGTATCTATGCGTGAATTAAGCTCAAAGATAGCCATGCGCAAAATAGATAGCTCTACAGGGTTGACATCATCGAGCGTTCGGTCAGTCAAATACTGCTTGATGCGTGGATCAATCTCATCCAACGTGGCGGGCACTTGATGGAGGATGTCTGCAAAGTAATCGATATCAACTTTTTTAAAGTCATTGTCTGTACGAAACTCAGCGTCAATTTTATTCAGGGCAGTCCCTGTCATCTTCCATTGATAAAGTGCCTGCATCGCATAGTGGCGCGCTTTACGCCTTTTTGCGATCAGTATTTGGAGTTCTGTGAGTTTGGGCATGATGTTAGTTCGTTAAGGCCTGCATTAAATTGGCCATTTCTATAGCAGAGAGCGCAGCTTCTTCGCCTTTATTGCCCGCTTTGGTACCTGAACGTTCAATGGCTTGCTCGATGGTGTCAACGGTTAAGACGCCAAAGGTGACGGGGGTGCTGTACTTTAAGCTTGCAGCGGTAAGACCTGATACGCATTCGCCTGCGACATACTCAAAATGCGGGGTACCGCCTCGGATAACTGCGCCCAGCGCAATAATGGCATCGTATTGTTCGCTGGCAGCGACCTTTTGAACGGTTAAGGGTATTTCAAACGCACCGGGTGCATAAATCACGGTGATGTTGGCATCTGTCGCGCCGTGTCTTTTCAGGCAGTCTTTTGCGCCTTCAAGGAGTTTGTCGACAACAAAGGCATGCCAACGGCCTACCACTAGGGCAAACTGTTTATCCGTCGCAATCAAATTGGCTTCAATGACGTTCATAACATTATCCAAGATCGTTAGGAGAGATAAATTCTACCACTTCAAGGTTGAAGCCTGAAATAGCACTATAGCGGGTCGGGTTAGACATCAGTTGCATCTTGCCCACACCCGCTTCTCGTAAAAGCTGTGAGCCAATGCCAACACTGACGCTCATTTCTCGTGAGCCTGATGAGTTTAGATCACTTAAAGATTGTTTGCCCATGACAAGGTCACTGCCTGAGAGTAGGGCATCACTGTCTTCTTTGTCGTGTAAAAGGACGATGACGCCTTTGCCTTTTTTATCGATAGCTTCCATGGCCTTTGCCATGTTCCAGCCATCAATGCCAGGGATGTTTGCCTGTAATACATCACGAATGGTGTTGGTCTGTTGTACACGTGTTAGGGTGATATCGTCAGGCTTTATGTCACCTTTTTTTAAGACAAAATGGATATCGTCAAAAAGGTGATCCTGATAGCGCTGTAAAATAAATTCGCCAAAAGCAGTATGAATCGGCGATTCATCCAATAAAGTCACCGTCTTTTCGGTAGCGACACGGTATTCAATCAGGTCTGCGACTGTGCCTATTTTTAACTGGTGTTTTTCTGCAAAAGCTTCGAGTTCAGGCCTGCGTGCCATCTCGCCATCGTCGTTAATGATTTCGACAATTACCGCAGCGGGGGCAAAGCCTGCTAAGCGCGCCAAATCCGTGCCTGCTTCTGTGTGGCCTGCACGTGTTAGTACGCCACCTTTTTGTGCGCGAAGTGGGAAAATATGCCCTGGTTGAACGATATCTTCAGGTTTGGCTGTTTTGGATACAGCGGCTTGAACGGTGCGTGCTCTATCAGTGGCTGAAATACCTGTGGTGACGCCTTCTTTGGCCTCAATCGACAGGGTGAAGTTGGTGCCGTGAGAGCAACCGGGGTCGTCGACCATAAGGGGTAAATTAAGCTTTTCGCACATGTCACCTGACATGGGTAGGCAAACAAGCCCACGCGCATGGGTGATCATAAAGTTGATGTCTTCAGGCCGCACACATTCGGCTGCCATGACAAGATCGCCTTCATTCTCACGGTCTTCATCGTCCATGAGGATGACCATTTTTCCTAGGCGAATGTCATTAATGATTTCTTCAGGCGTGTTCATGGACATCTCACAAAAACGAGCGTTTTTTCGGGGTGCTAATGCTGAGGCTTCACAGCCTTGCTGTCAATGGGTTGTTTAGCATTTACCGATGTTTAATCAGGAATCAGGGTTAAACACAAATCATTGCCAATAAGGCTTAGCTGTTTGGTGCGAAAACGTAGTTGCTCGTTCATTTTGGTGAAAGGAAGCTGTGCCATAGCCCTTGCATCACTGCCTAGCAAGGTAGGGGCAATGAAGGCTACGACTTCATCGAGTAATTGTTGTTGTAAAAAACTGCCTACTAACGTGCTGCCTGCTTCTAACATGAGTGTGTGGCACTGCCTGTCTGATAAAAGGTCAAGGGTTTGCTGTAGGTCTATACGGCCGGTTTTGTCAGGTAACGCTATGCATTCAATAGTGGCGGCATCAAAATCTGGGCATCTATTCTCGGGGTCTTGTGCATAAACGATGAGGGCATCGCCAGGTTCGGTCAGTACTTTAGCGTCTAGAGGTATACGTAATTGGCTGTCTAAAATAACCCGAAGGGGTTGCCTTAAAGGCAGGTCTTCAAGCGCAAGTGATTCATCGCGCACCGTCAGAGCCGGGTCATCGGCAAGAATTGTTCCAATGCCTGTGACAATGGCGCAGCTTTTAGCGCGAAGTTTTTGTACTTGTGCTCTTGCTTCGGGGCCTGTAATCCACTTGCTTTCACCGTTTTGCATGGCAGTGCGGCCATCAAGACTTGCCGCTGTCTTGGCAAAGACTAAGGGTTTACCTGTTGCCATGCGCTTAAAGAAACCGGGGTTGGTTTGTTCGGCATCGGCTTCGAGTAAAGGACCATCCACCTGAATGCCTGCAGCTTCTAATTTAGCAAGGCCTGCGCCTGATACTTTTGGGTTCGGGTCTTTCATACCATAGACCACGCGCTTGACACCTGCCTTTACGAGCGCATCAGCACAGGGGCCTGTTTTGCCTGTAAAGCTGCAAGGTTCAAGGGTGACGTAACAAGTTGCTTTGGAAAGATTGAGCCCTTTCTCCTTAGCATCAATGAGAGCATTGACTTCGGCATGTGGGCTGCCTGCTTGTTTGTGAAACCCTTTTGCAATGCGCATTCCGTCAGTGATGATGCAGCCAACGCAAGGGTTGGGGGAGGTACTGTATTTGCCTTCATGGGCCAGTTCAATGGCCTGGCTCATGAAGGTGTAGTCAGTTTGGCTAAACATAATCATCGTAGAGTGGGTTAGCGAAGCGTAACCCACCAAAAGCGTGGAGGGGAATGGTGGGTTACGCTTCGCTAACCCACCCTACTAAATAAGCGTTATGAATCGTTGGTTTCAAGCTTGTCAATTTCAGCACGGAATTCATCTAAGTCTTGAAAGCTTCTATAAACAGACGCAAAACGTACATAAGCAACTTGATCTAAGGTTTTTAAGGTGTTCATCACCGCTTCACCGACAACGCCAGAGGGCACCTCACGCTCGCCGAGCGCGCGAAGCGATTGCTTGATTTGGTCCACTGCCGATTCAATTTGTTCAACAGAGACAGGACGTTTTTCAAGGGCACGCAAAATGCCTGAGCGCATCTTGTCTTCGTTAAAAGGCTCACGAATGCCGCTGTGCTTGATGATCTTGGGCATCACAAGCTCGGCGACTTCGTAGGTGGTAAAGCGCTCGTTACAGGCTGCGCATTCTCGCCGACGACGTACCTGACTGCCCTCCGCAACCAGGCGCGAATCAATGACTTTTGTGTCAAGTTGTTGGCAGAATGGGCAGTGCATAGTAGCGTCCTAGCTTTTATAAACAGGGAAGTTATTGCATAAGGCAATGACTTTCTGTTTGGTTGCGTCAATCAATTCGTCGTTATTGATATCATCTAAGATGTCGCAAATCCAGGTGGCGAGCTCTTTACATTCCGCTTCTTTGAAGCCGCGTGTGGTGACAGCAGGCGTACCAATACGAAGGCCTGATGTGACAAAAGGCGATTGTGGGTCATTCGGTACGGCATTTTTATTCACAGTAATAAACGCACGGCCAAGGGCTGCGTCGGCGTCTTTACCTGTAATGCCTTGGCGGATAAGGCTAAGTAAGAACAAGTGATCTTCCGTGCCGCCAGAGACAACATCATAGCCACGATCAATCATCGTATCAGCCATCACTTGCGCGTTTTTAATGACTTGCTTCTGATAATCTTTGAATTCATCCGACATGGCTTCTTTAAAGCAAACCGCTTTGGCAGCAATCACGTGCATTAAAGGGCCGCCTTGGCCGCCAGGGAAAACGGCAGAGTTAAATTTCTTCTCGATTTCAGGGTTAGCTTTTGCCAAGATCAAACCGCCGCGAGGGCCGCGCAGGGTTTTGTGGGTGGTGGTGGTGACGACGTCAGCAAAAGGCACAGGATTTGGATAAAGGTTAGCTGCAACTAAGCCTGCAACGTGTGCCATATCTACCATTAGATAGGCATCAACTTTATCGGCGATCTCGCGGAACCTGCCCCAATCAACCACTCGAGAGTATGCAGAAAAGCCTGCGATGATCATCTTGGGTTTATGCTCAAGGGCTAAGGCTTCGACTTGTGCATAATCAATCTCACCGGTTTCAGGGTTTAGGCCGTACTGGATAGCATTATAGTGCTTGCCTGAAAAATTTGGCTTTGCGCCGTGGGTTAAGTGGCCGCCATCGGCTAAGCTCATGCCTAAAATGGTATCGCCGGGTTGTACGAGCGCCATAAATACAGCTGAATTGGCCTGAGAGCCTGAGTGGGGTTGAACATTGGCGTAGTCTGCGCCAAATAGCTGGCAAGCACGATTAATGGCGAGTTGTTCTGCTACATCGACATATTCGCAACCACCATAATAGCGCTTACCAGGGTAACCCTCAGCATATTTGTTGGTTAATGCAGAGCCTTGCGCTTCCATGACACGGGGGCTTGTGTAATTTTCTGAAGCAATCAGTTCAATATGGTCTTCTTGACGACGTTTCTCGTTTTCAATCGCGTCAAAAATATCTTTATCAAAGGCTTCAATGGTCATGGATGAGTGAAACATGAAAGGCTCCAGCTACATTAACTTGAGGTGTTGGAAAAAGCGGAATTTTAACGTGATTTACAGTGAATGGCATCCCTTTTCTTGGTGTTTGCGATACTTCTAGTTTATCAAGTACTCGCAAGTGCGTAAGGTCATAGGATAAAGCCCCCTTTGATGCCGTTCGCCTAATCGAATTTCCAGTGGGCTGCCTGCATTGAAAGTGGTAGGATTATTTATTTTAAGGGCTTTATCTCATGGCGCTAGCAATTTTTGATCTCGATGAAACCTTGTTGGCAGGTGACAGTGATCAGTCTTTTGGTCAGTTTCTTGTAGATCAGGGCATGGTGGATGCGACGCACTATAAGGCAGAAAATGATCGCTTTCATGAAGATTATAAACGAGGTGAGTTGGATATTCAGGCCTACCTTAGCTTTTGTTTGGCTGTCTTAACGAAGCACCCCCTTGAAGCTCTGTTATCACTTCGCCAACGCTATGTGGAAACCATTATCAAGCCCATGCTCTTACCAAAAGGTCTGGAGGTGATTCAGGCTCATCGGGAGAAAGGCGATTTTATTTTGATGATATCGGCTACCAATGAGTTTGTGGTTCAGCCTATTGCTGATCTCATTGGTGTCGATCATTTGTTAGCGACGCGTGTAGAAATGATTAAAGGTCAATACACAGGTAAGCCTACTGGTGTACCTTGTTTTCAAGCCGGTAAAATAACCAATCTTGAGCAGTGGCTTAAAGGTAGTGATCATGAGTGGGCCGGCGCTACCTTTTATAGTGACTCTCGGAATGATATTCCGCTGCTTTCGCGGGTAGATCACCCTGTAGCAGTCGATCCAGATGATGTATTAAGACAGCATGCAATAGCGCATGGCTGGTCTATTGTGAGTTTCAGGTAAGTTATGTCAGACCCAATCATCAAGGCTATATTAAGCGCTAATGTTTATGATGCGGCCGTGGAAACACCGCTTCAGGAAGCGAGGTTTTTAAGTAAGCGACTAAATAATACCGTACTGATTAAACGTGAAGACTTGCAGCCTGTTTATTCGTTTAAAATTCGAGGCGCCTTTAACAAGATGCGTCAGCTATCTAAAGAAAAGTTGGCGAATGGCGTTGTAGCAGCTTCAGCTGGGAATCATGCTCAAGGCGTTGCCTATTCGGCAAAAAAACTCGGTTGTCAGGCTACGATCGTGATGCCTGAAACGACACCCTCTACAAAAGTGAATGGAGTTAAATCCTGGGGCGGTAAAGTTGTGCTTGTCGGGGATACCTTTGATGAGGCTGCGGCCTACGCTCAGGCGTTATCAGAAGAGAAGGGCATGGAATTTATTCCACCTTATGACGATCTAGACGTTATTGCAGGTCAAGGGACCATTGGTGTTGAATTACTGAAACAGCATGCAGGGCCAATTGATCGAGTCTTTTTACCTGTCGGTGGCGGCGGCCTAGCTGCGGGTGTCGCTAAATATATTAAATACGTTAGGCCTGATGTAAAGATCATTGCGGTGGAGCCTGAAGATGCAGCCTGCCTAGCCCTTGCTATGAAAGATGGCAAGCGTAATAAATTAAAAGAGGTTGGCTTGTTTGCGGATGGCGTTGCTGTCGCACAAATAGGCAAAAAGCCTTTTGAGATTTTAAGAGACCTTGTTGATGACGTAGTAACGGCTACTACGGATGACATTTGCGATGCTATTAAAGATATTTTTGAGGACACCCGCTCTATCGCAGAGCCTGCTGGGGCACTGTCTTTAGCAGGGTTAAAAAACTACGTAAAGCAGTATGGTATCGAAAATGAATCGCTTATAACGATTGAAAGCGGTGCTAATACGAATTTTGACAGGCTACGATATATTTGCGAACGAAGTCAGGTTGGCGAGAACAAAGAAGCTATTTTTAGTGTGCAAATCCCCGAAAAGCCTGGCAGTTTCAAAAAGCTCTGCAGCTTGTTAGGTAAACGTAATATTTCTGAATTTAATTATCGCTATATGGATGCTAGGCAAGCGCAAATTTTTATTGGCCTTCAACTAAAGCACTCTGAAGAGCGGCGTGTTGTGATAGAAAAGCTGGAGCAGGCAGGTTACAAAGTCGATGACTTTACGGATAATGAGATGGCGAAAGACCATGTCAGGCATATGGTGGGAGGTAAGTCGACGTTAACGGAATATGAGCAGGTGTATTCGTTTATTTTTCCTGAGCGACCTGGCGCACTGATGAATTTCTTGAATCAAATGGATACACAGTGGAACATTTCTATGTTTCATTATCGCAATCATGGTGCTGCTTGGGGTAGGGTGCTGGCAGGAATTCAAGTGGATAAGGCTAATGTTAAGACAGTGACGAGTGCGCTGGATGAGCTTGGTTATCCATACAAGGATGAAAGTGTTAATCCGGCCTACCAGGCTTTTCTTGCGGCCTTACCCGAACCTTAAGAGTGGGTAAGTACCTAAGAGCCTGGTATCAACGCAGCATAACCCGCCCTGCCAGGCAAGCTTTTTAGCATGATAGACAAGTAGTTAGCAGCTAAAACGGTGATAAATTTTTTTATCCGTTACCATAATATCAATATCGATATCCCAGCTATTTGTGGGGATCGCATCAGCCAGTTGGCATTGATGGCCTATGCCGATAAGTAAAGGTTTTCCAGAATGGATACCCTGTTTTTTATAGGCTAGTGCGCGATCATAAAAGCCGCCTCCCATCCCGAGGCGCTCGCCTTTTTTGTCAAAAGCAACCAAAGGCATAAGCAGTACGTCCAGTGTTCGTATGGGCCTGATTTGCCCTCGGCTCATTTCTTTAATCTCATAATGATTGGTATAGGCACAGCTACTTGCGCGGTATTGGTTGAAGCGCATTTGTTTGGGCTGTCGCTTGCAGAGTTTGGGAATATAAAATTGATGGCGATGGTGTGTTAGCTTGTAGAAGTGCTCAAGTGAGATTTCTCCATCGGAGGCCAAATAAATGCCAATGTGTTTTGCTTGCCGTATGGCTTTGAGTGTCAGTAAGTGTCTGGCTAGGGCAGTGCTGGCCTTGCGTTGTTGGTAAGCCGTCAAGGCTTGGCGTTTTTTTCTAAAATGTTGTCGTAGTGCTTTTTTAGCGGCCGATGAATTCAATGAATGTGTCTAATTGATGTTGATAAGAAGGGTCCAGATTACCGCTACAAGGTTAACCCTGAACCCGACGGTTCAAGGCGGCGGTTTTGCATAAGAATAAGGCTTCCCGATAAGGGCATGCACAACATCCTATGACAAAACCCCCTGTGGTTTTGCTTATCGGCTCGAGGATATACCTTGCTGGCAAGTAACCCAGATACCCTAGAAAAGTAGGTTAACCCAATTCGTCAGAAACTGCTAGTTGTTCTCATAAAATTTCTAAGAAAAGCGCAAAATAAACGAATTTAATTCGTTATTTTGCAGGTTGAATAAGATCGGGAGCTAGGGACGGTTTGAGGAGAAATGGCTTAAGGCACTGTGAAGTTTTTTGTTCAGTAGTTCAAGACGAGCCTCTTGGTCAGCTAGCTCGGTTTCGTCAGTGGTCTTTTCAGCTAGCAGTTCATGCGACAAATTTAAAGCCGTCATGATGGCAATGCGTTCTAAGCCTATTACTTTACCTGTGTCACGAATTTTGCGCATTTTTTGATCGAGGTGCCTAGCTGCCAATTTTAATTCTGGCAGCTGCTCCTCTGTGCAGGAAATTTGGTATTCCTTGCCGAGAAGGTAAATTTGCGCTGTACTCAGTCCTCTAGTGCTCACGCATTGTTCTCCAAGGCTTTGAGGCGGTTGATCATGATTGTGATTTTATCAGCAGCAGACGCATTACGTTGGCTAAGTTCATTCTTTTCCTGGATGTGTTGCTTTTCTTGTTGTTTCAGGGCTTTGTTTTCAGCAACTAACTCTTCAACACGCTTGATGAGTGTATCAATCTGCCGCTCAAGCAATTGTATGGTTTGATCATCCATCCTTAAGCCCCGAGGTTAATCCAGATAGGTTCAATAAATGAAAGTGAGTGCCTTATTGAACCACTTTAATCAATATAGTGCTCTTAGTTAGGCCGGTCAATCTGTTATAGCGACTCTTTCTAAAAGAAGCCGTTAGAAACAGTGGTCCTAGGAGCCTGTCCGAGAACTGACTGTTCGGCCTAAATTCCAGATAAGCGGCTAAATTCTTCGCCAAATTCCTTTAAATAGGCTGACTATTCGCAGGTATTTCCCAAAGAATTTATCTCACTTCTTTGAAATTTATCCTCGAACGCAATTCTCGGACAGGCGCCTAGTGATCGCCATAATAAGCGCTAGCTGATTCAACGATAAGTAAAGAACTTATGAGTGCTAACGCTAAATAGAGAAACGATTTCATTGAATAAATTCACCTGTATATTTCAGCCTCTTAGGCTTTTAGCGACGAAAAAGGTTCAAGGCTTGTTAGGTTCTGTCAACAAATCCTAGTCATTGGAGATGATTGACCCGTCATTTTACCCATCGTTGCGCTGTTGACTCCTTGAGTTGAAACTGGTTTCTGAGCATGACTATTCAGTGGGTTAATCGTAGAATGATAGGCCAAACACTCAATTAAATAGTGAAAGAAAATGAGTCAAGAAGCATTATTTGATGAATTTGCCAACTTTTTGCTTCAAGAAGGCACCTTTCATCCACCTTCTGAATTGCAAGGATTGTTCACAGGGTTTTTTATTGCAGGTGGGCAGTCAGTCAGCTCAATCGCTCAGGATATTCAAATCTTTTTAGAGCTTGAGCATATTGCCGATACGACCAAGCTTGAAGCCTTAGCAAAGAAAGTTTCAGTCAAGTTATTGGGAGAGGCTTTGGATTATGAAATCGCTCTTCCTGATGATGAGCAGCCTTTAGCAGTTCGCATGAAGGCTGCTGCTGCTTGGTGTGAAGGCTTCCTGGCTGGGTTTTCCTTGCAGCCTATGGAGCAAAAAGCCCTGCCGCCTTTAATTTCTGAGGCGTTAAACGACTATGCTGCTATCGCACAGGTTGATGTTGAGCATATTGAAGAAGATGAAGATAGCGAGAAAGATTATGCTGAAATTGTCGAATTTTTACGGTTAAGCGCTATGAGTTTGGTTGGTTTAATTAAGCCTCAAGCGCAGCATGCTAAAGGGGCAGATATAAAAGGCGCAGGTCAATACTTTGAAGCAAAGAAATTGCACTGAAAAAAAAGGATGGGGCTTCCTATGTCACTAGAGCGTTTTAAATTAAGACGTCAGCAGTTACTTGAGCGAGTAGGCAAGGATGCTGTGGTGTTGATACCGGGAGGCAAAGAATCGCCTCGAAATGGCGATGTTCATTACCCTTTTAGGCAAGACAGTAACTTTCATTATTTAACAGGCTTCACTGAGCCTGACGCCTTCCTCGTGATAAAAAGCACAAAGGGTAAGCTAGCGACTACCTTATTTTGCAATGAAAAAGATCCAGCTCGCGAACAATGGGAGGGGTTAAGGCTGGGCTCTCAAGCTGCGGTAGCTGAGCTTGGCGTTGATAAAGCTTATGGCGTAGATGACTTAGACAAAGAAGTATTGGCATTGCTAGATGGCGCTAATGCCATTTTTTACCCTTTTGATCATGCTATCGGCTCTCAAGTCAATACATGGCTCTCCATATTAAGAGCTGAAAAACGTCAAGGCAAAGAAGCCCCTTCGATATGTGAAGATAGCCAGCCTTATCTCAATGAAATGCGACTGATTAAATCAGCTGATGAAATAGCCATCATGCAAAAAGCGGCAGACATTTCAGCAAGTGCGCATGTGAGGGCGATGAAGGCGGCAGAAGAAGGGATGTGGGAATACCAGTTAGAAGCAGAGCTTGCCCATGAATTTGCGATGCAAGGCGCAAGACAGGTGGCTTATCCGAGTATTGTGGGCAGTGGATCTAACACGTGTATTCTGCATTACACCGAGAATGATCGAAAGCTTAAGTCAGGTGATTTAGTATTGATTGATGCAGGTTGTGATTATCAAGGTTACGCCGCTGATATTACGCGGACCTTCCCAGTATCGGGGAGATTTACTGATGAACAAAAAGCCTTATATGAGATCGTACTAAAAGCTCAGGAAGCAGCGATTGATCTAATAAAGCCAGGCGTAACCTGGAATGAGCCGCATGATGTAACCGTGCGTATCATTACTGAAGGGTTGGTGTCCTTGGGGCTTCTTAAAGGCAAGGTTGATCGCCTCATTAAAGAGAGTGCTTATTTGCCATTTTATATGCACAAGGCTGGGCATTGGCTTGGTAAGGATGTCCACGATGTGGGTGATTATAAGATTAAAGGTGAATGGCGAGCGTTAGAGCCGGGGATGGTGCTTACTGTTGAGCCGGGTATTTATATCAAAGAAGGATTACCTAACGTGCCTAAAAAGTGGCAAGGCATTGGCATTCGAATAGAAGATGATGTTTGTGTGACAGCATCAGGTTGTCATGTATTAACGCAAGCTGTGCCTAAGACAATTAATGCTATTGAGTCTTTAACATCATGAGTAAGACTAAGCAGATAACGGCTGATGTTTTGATAGCAGGCGGTGGCATGGTTGGCTTAAGTTTAGCTAGCCTTTTGCCTTCAGATCTAACCGTTGTGTTGGTCGACCAGTTTCCCTTACCTGATTCTGGTCAGCCACTTCCTCAGCCGAGTTTTGATGCACGCTCAACAGCCCTGTCTTATCAGAGTTTACAGATTTTTGATCAAGTAGGCTTAGGCCAAACACTGCGAGCATTAGCTGAACCTATCGCTACCGTGCATGTGTCGAGCCAGAAAAGTTTTGCCTCTACGCAAATGGAAGCCCAAGAGCAAGGTTGGGAGGCGTTAGGCTATGTAATTGAGAATGCATTACTGGGGCGAAGCCTGTTAGATCATGTGCAATCTTTATCGCATATCACCTTGCTTTGTCCTAGCGAAGTTAAAGCAATTGATGTACAGGCAGATCAGGTGGATGTGCAGTGTGGACAAGGCTTATCGTTAGCCTCAAAGCTTGTCGTGATTGCTGACGGCGCTCACTCCTCTTTAAGTAGCCAGCTAGGTATAGATATTAAATCAAAGTCTTTTGATGCCTTTGCAGTGATCACAAATGTTGCCTTGGAAGAGCCGCATCAAGGTATCGCTTATGAGCGTTTTACCCCTGAAGGCCCTTTGGCATTGTTGCCTCTACCTGATTGTGACGGTATCCATCGGGCTGCGTTAATCTGGACGATGGGAGAGGATGCTGCCAGCCATTTAATGGATGCTTCTGATCAGGCATTTATTGAAGCGTTAGAAAAGGCATTTGGCAAAAGGTTGGGGGTTATTAAAAAAATAGGTGAGAAACAATGTTATTCTCTTGAGGGCACCTCTGCCTCAGAGCAAGCTCGTCATCGATTGGTCGTGCTGGGCAATGCCGCACATACCTTACATCCTGTAGCAGGCCAAGGTTTTAATCTAGCCCTTCGAGGGAGCGAAAGATTGGCTAACACACTTAAAGATGCAATGGATAATCGGGATGATATTGGTGCATTATCTCGTTTGCTTGAGTATGCCGCCTTACAGGCTGATGATAGAAGTTTAACCCGGTCGTTTAGCGATAATTTACCTGCGTGGTTTCAGCAGCAGTTGCCTTCAGTACAAATCATGAATAGTTTAGGGTTTGCGCTGCTGGATACCTCAAAATCTTTAAAGCGCCGTTTTGTAGACTTTTCCGCTGGACGTAGATTGCAGTAATTAACATGCCTGATACTAAGAACACCTTTAAGACTCATGAAAAGCAAAGCCTCTCGGTTGATGTGGCCATTGTGGGTGGTGGCGTTGCAGGTGCTGCCTTGGCCGTTGCCTTAAAAAAATCTCAGCTTACGACTTGCTTGATTGATCCAAGTAGCCTGAATGCAAGTAGCCCTAGAGATAAGCCTTCGGCAGTTGATCAATTTGATCCTAGAGTGTTTGCACTTAATTTGGGAAGTTTGGATTTTTTGAAGCAAATTGGCGTGCTTGACAGCCTTTTAGAATCTGCTTATTGCACCTTTGATAGAATGTTTGTAGCCGATGGCCAGTCTACAGGGACCTTGACCATGTCTGCTAAAGAGGTGGGCGAATCAAAAATGGGGGCGATTGTAGAGCAGCGTGTGCTGCTTTCTGCGCTTTACAGGCAGCTTGATGCCTTAACAAACTGTGTGTTGTTGCCCCATACAAAAGTAGAGCGGTTAAATTCAGGGGCGTCTGGCGAAGCGCCTTCTGTGTTAACCTTGAGTACAGGCCAAAAAGTCAACGCAACAGTGGTTGTGGGGGCTGATGGTGGTCGCTCATGGATAAGGCGGGCACAAGGGTTTGTTACAAGGCAGTGGGATTATGGTCATCGTGCGATAGTCTGTACACTTAATTGTGAGAAGTCCCATCAACATACCGCCTGGCAGCGTTTTATGCATGAAGGCCCTGTTGCCTTTTTGCCTTTGCAAGGATCGGCCGATGGTCATTTTGTTTCTTTGGTCTGGTCTGTCTTTGAAGAAGATGCCCAAAGGTTATTAGCTTTAGATGATCAAGCTTTTTTAAAGCAATTAAATAGTGTCAGTGAAGGCTGGCTTGGTGACATTAAGTCAGTCTCTAAGCGTTTCTCGTTTCCACTTAAACAGAGCCATGCTACCGATTATGTAAAAGAATCGGTTGTCTTGGTTGCAGATGCGGCTCATACGATACATCCACTCGCAGGCCAAGGGCTTAACCTTGGATTGGCTGATGTAAACGTATTGGCAGATGAATTATTGCGTCTGGAAAAGAAAGGGTTAGAAGGCTGGAGGCAAGGGCTTACTCGTTATCAAAGGCGACGGAAATCAGATAATCTAATGATGATGGGGGCGGTTGAAGGGTTTAAGCGAGGCTTTGAGTTAGATTCGCTTGTTGCCAGCGTCTTCAGGTGCTCTGCCATGCATGTATTTACCCAGCTAAGCCCACTCAAGCGTCAAATTATTCGTCACGCAATTGGTAGGCCTTTATAGCTTTTACTTAGTCTTTGTAGACAGTTTTTTATTTATGCTGCTGTCGCTCATTTTTTCATTATGGCAAGAAGAATTGAGTGAATAATAGCAGTCTATATGAGTGAAGTTCGACACAGCCCGAAGGGTTATGTCTAACTATCCACCAAGCTGTGTTAGATGAAATTTTTTACGTTCGATGAGGTACAGAATGCTGTTAGAAAAAAACGACACTAGTTGGAAAACTATCCATCTTAAGCTCTACTATTTGTACTAAGTACAATAAGTGCTTGTATTTTTAAACCTATTGCATAGAATTTTACCGCAAATCACCCCTACCACTTTATTTTTCCTGAGAAACGAGGTTATCAATGAATGAATTACCAACTGAATTAAAGTACGCCAACAGCCATGAATGGGTACGTGTCGATGGCGAAGTGGCTACCGTTGGTATCACAGATTATGCTCAAAATGCCCTAGGTGATGTCGTTTATGTCGAGTTGCCTGAGGTGGGTGTTGACCTAGCTGCCTCTGATGAAGCTGGTGTTGTAGAGTCTGTCAAAGCAGCCTCTGATATTTATTTTCCCATCAGTGGAGAAGTGATGGAAATTAATGAAGACCTTGAAGATATGCCGGAGGCTATCAATACCGATCCTTATGGTGACGGTTGGTTCTTCAAGTTAAAAATCAGCGATGCAACAGAGTTAGATGCGTTGTTAAGCGCTGAAGAATATCAAGATTTTGTGGAAGCAGAAGACGCTGAAGCTTAAGTGTATTGATGATACTCTCCTAGCCACTTTAATAATGATCAGCTTAAAGTGGTTTCTAACCGTGTGAGCGGCCTGTCTGTTAAACCTGAAGTTCTTTATGAAAACATTACTCGTTACCTTGCGGGCAGAAAAGCGCGTTAAGTCTGGGCAGCTATGGATTTATAGCAATGAAGTCCTAAGCAACAAAACACCGCTTAGTCAATTTGAAGCGGGTGAAGAAGCCGAACTAAAAAGTGAATCGGGCCGCTTGCTTGGCTATGTATTGATTAACCCCAAGGCATTGATTTGTGCCAGACTTGTCAGTGCTCGTTCACCTTTAAGCAAAAAACTTATCAAGCATCGATTAAATGAAGCGTTGTCGCTTCGTGCTGCTCGCTTTACTAGACCCTTTTACCGTGCGTTTTATGCGGAAGGTGATTTTTTGCCAGGCCTTGTAATCGATCGATTCGACACCGTATGTGTTGTGCAAATAACCTTAGAAGGCTTAATACCTTGGCAGGATGTTATTGCAAACACCTTGCTAGGACAGCCGGGTATTGAGGGTGTAGTGTTTAGATCAGATACCTTATCTCGTCAGCAAGAGGGTATGTCCTTGTCTGATGACATTCTGACGGTAGGTGATGTGCCTGAGATGCTCTTGGTTGAAGAAAATGGTTGCCGTTTTGAAGTTCCTGTTGGTAAAGGGCAAAAAACAGGCTGGTTTTATGATCACCGAGATAACCGAGCGGCCATTGCGGCCTTTGCAAAAAACGCCAGGGTGTTGGATGTATTTAGTTATTTGGGGGGGTGGGGGTTTGCCTGCCTCAAGCAAGGTGCAGCCGAGCTCGTGTCTGTTGATAGCTCCAAAGAAGCCATAGCGCTACAAGCATCCAGTGCTGCGTTGAATGGCTTTGAATCAACACTCAACACCATTCAAATGGATGCCTTTAAAGCCTTAGATCAACTGTTAGCTGAGAAAGAACGCTTTGATATCGTGATTTTAGATCCACCTGCCTTTATTAAGAAGCGTAAAGATCAAAAGGCCGGGGAGCATGCTTATAAAAAAATCAATGAGGCGGGCATTCGCCTATTGAATCCAGGCGGCTTTTTAGTTGCGGCTTCCTGCTCGATGCACTTGGGTAGTGATACCTTGCAAATGATAGTTCAAGGCCGAGCCCGCCATAATGATCGACGCGCAAGGCTTTGCTATAAAGGCGGACATCCGGTTGATCATCCTGTTCACCCTGCGATGAAAGAAACTGAATACCTTAAGGCGCAGATTTATCAGATTACACGCTAATTCACATTAGTATTTGAGTGCACGGCATTTGTCCATTAGGCGTAGGGTGGAAAAGCGCTAGCGTCTTCCACCAAAAAAACCAATAACTGGTGGATGACGCTGGCGCTTATCCCCCTACAAAAATTTTCTTATCCGACAATTGCAATGAAATAGCCTGCCAGTGGCTTGAATTGTTCAAACTGAACCCCATATAAAGCGCGTAACCTTATAGCTTGGAGTTCTTATGGAACAATATCATGGCACAACGATTCTATCTGCAAGGCGCAATGGTAAGGTTGTGATAGGCGGCGACGGGCAAGTGTCCTTAGGCAATAATGTCATGAAAGGCAATGCCCGAAAAATTCGTAGCCTTTACAATGATACTGTTTTGGTAGGCTTTGCTGGAAGCACTGCAGATGCTTTTACGTTACTTGATCTTTTAGAAACTCAACTAGAGAAGTTTCAAGGTCATTTAACGCGCGCTTCTGTTGAGTTGGCAAAGCTCTGGCGTTCTGAACGTTCATTAAGGCAATTAGAAGCCATGCTAATTGTTGCCGATAAAGACACGTCGTTGATTATCTCAGGAAATGGCGATGTGGTCGAAACAGATGATGATTTATTGGCCATTGGTTCAGGTGGATTTTATGCCTTTTCAGCAGCCAAAGCACTTTTAGAAAACACAGAATTTAGCGCGCGCGATATCGTAGAAAAAGGCCTGTCGATTGCAGGTGATATTTGTGTGTTTACCAACCATAGCCGAACAATCAAAGAATTAGACAGCCTTTAGGCGGGAGTATAACGATGTCTGGTGCACAAACAATGACGCCTAGAGAAATTGTTCACGAATTAAATAAGCATATTATTGGTCAAGAGGGTGCGAAGCGCTCCGTGGCTATTGCGTTGCGTAATCGCTGGCGACGTATGCAGGTGGATGTTGACCTTCGGAACGAGATTAACCCTAAAAATATTTTGATGATTGGCCCTACAGGTGTTGGTAAAACTGAAATTGCCAGACGTTTAGCCAAATTAGCAAAAGCGCCTTTTATTAAAGTAGAAGCCACAAAGTTTACTGAAGTGGGTTATGTTGGGCGTGATGTCGAATCGATTATTCGTGACCTCGTGGATGCAGCGATTAAAATGCTGCGTGAAGAAGCGATGTCAAAGGTAAAGAACAAAGCGATGGATGCAGCAGAAGAGCGTATTCTTGATGCCCTATTGCCGCCTGCGCGTAGCTATGAGGATGACAGCAAGCAGCAAGAGCAGTCCACCACACGTCAGCTCTTTCGCAAAAAACTTCGCGAAGGTGATTTGGACGATAAAGATATCGATATTGATGTGGCTGCCGCACCGATGGGGCTTGAGATCATGGCACCTCCCGGTATGGAGGATATGACCAATCAGCTGCAAAATATGTTTTCAAGCATGAATCAGGGCAAAAAGAAAAGTAAAAAAATGCCGGTCAAAGCGGCAATGAAAATTATTCAGGAAGAAGAAGCTGCCAAACTTGTCAATGAAGATGAGATTAAAGTTCAAGCGGTTGAGTTAGTTGAGCAGACGGGCATGGTCTTCATCGATGAAATTGATAAGGTTGCTAAAAAGAATGAGGCAGGTGGCGCGGATGTGTCGCGTGAAGGGGTGCAGCGAGACCTTCTCCCTTTGATTGAAGGGTGCACTGTGAATACCAAGTATGGCATGGTAAAAACGGATCATATTCTATTTATTGCATCCGGCGCATTCCACTTAGCAAAACCTTCCGATTTGATCCCTGAGCTGCAAGGTCGATTACCGATTCGTGTCGAGTTAAATGCACTGAAAGTTGAAGATTTCGTGCGTATTCTTAAAGAGCCTGACGCATCGCTTATTAAACAATATGCTGCCTTGATGGCAACAGAAGGTTTAACACTTAAATTTGATGATTCAGGTATCCAAAAAATGGCTGAAGTCGCCTGGGAAGTGAATGATAAAACCGAAAATATTGGTGCGAGGCGGTTGCATACAGTCTTAGAGCAGGTGTTAGATGAAGCTTCCTTTGATGCTTCCGATAAAGTAGGCGAGACACTAAGGATTGATGCTGACTTTGTAGACAGTAAGCTAGGCGGCCTTGTAAAAGATCAAGATCTGAGCCGATTTATTCTTTAAGGCTGTTAGGCTTTTAACAGGGAATTGTTATGCCAACATTAATTAAGCTGCTGATAGACCTGTTTCCTAATCTGGCTGGCAGGTTATATTTCCTCGCTCTGATTGTTCTGTTGAGCGCTTACCGGTATTTTAAGGTATAGAGAAGCGGTAAGTCAGGCCATGTAACATCATTTACACTCTCCAAACTGGACTGACTGAATAGTCGTGTATTTACCTAAAAGAATGGGGTGCTGACCAGACCAAAAGCCAGACCATCCGTGTATTTGTAAGCTTTCTTCCTTGCCTTATTTCTATTTAAAAAATTACTCAAAGACTCATTTGTGGATTTACTCAATTACGCATAACTTAGCCTTGTTTAGCTGATCTTGACCCCGTGCCAAGCAATTTAAAATCACCCAGCACTAAAGTCAGTTCGTGAGCGTCTGTCGATATAATGCCTGGGAAGAAAATGTGAAGGTAAAAAACGTTAATGTAAATGCTTAAGGTTTTTTGTTGAATATAAAGACCTTCTATAAGACCAATTTTTTCACAGTCGTAAATGACAATTCCTTTAATACACTTTTAAATGCTTTTTGAGCACGAGTGGTCATTGCTTAAGCTTTTCAGGTTTGATACTGTCGGCTTAATTAAGCAACTTAAGTCTTGTTATGCGACGCTTGAATGGTTCTTTGGTTTGCTTCACTCTTTCTTCTCTTTTTCTGTTTGTTTCCTGTAGCGAAAAGCCCGCTGCACCGCCATCAACGCCTGTTAAGGTATCCCCTGTTAAGCAGCAAGAGCATCATGCCATCTATGAATATGTAGGCCGGATTGAGGCAGTTGAAGATGCCTCTATTCAAGCGCAAGTCACAGGTTATTTGCAATCTGCACATTTTGTAGAGGGTGACATCGTTGAGAAGGATGCGTTGCTCTTCGTCATTGATCCGAGCACTTACGAAGCTAAGCTGTCGGCAGCTAAGGCGAGTGTGTCTCAAGCCGCAGCCATGCTTGAAGAGGCTCAGTTAAACTATAATCGTGGCGCGAAACTCATCAAGCAAGGGGCTATTTCACGCAGTGAGCTTGATAGACTTACGGCAAAACTTCATTCCACTCAAGCTGATATGCAAACTGCTAAAGCGAACCGAAAAGCG
The DNA here is from genome assembly GCA_965225765.1 of Pseudomonadales bacterium. Classification (GTDB taxonomy): domain Bacteria; phylum Pseudomonadota; class Gammaproteobacteria; order Pseudomonadales; family DT-91; genus CAKMZU01. The sequence goes on along the minus strand of CBDDBO010000002.1, from coordinate 2,386,550 downwards.
GCTGCGATAGATCTTCAACACACACGAATCATTGCACCTTTCAAGGGGCGTATTGGTGAAAAGAAATTCAGTATTGGTGACTTAGTCAAAGCAGGTCAACAGGGTCCTCTAACAACGTTGGTTAGTATTGATCCCATCTACGCTACCTTTCAAGTTAATGGGCAAACCTATGACAAAGTCACTGAGTTTAACCGCCATCAAAAAGAAGAAGGTAAGCCTGCCATGACCTTCACAGCTCATTTAAAACTTTCAACAGGCGATATATACCCACATGAAGGCAAGCTTGATTTTGTTGCGAATAGGGTGAATGCGGATACCGACTCCATCATGATTCGAGCGAAGTTTCCTAATCCAGAGGGTATTTTAAGGCCAGGTCAATATGTTCGTGTGGAAGTCGAAGCGGATCAACCTCAGCAAGTATTGACGCTCCCTCAAGCGGCAGTGATGAGCAATCAGGAAGGCGATTCGGTTTATGTGGTGGACAGTGCCGGAAAAGTTAAGCGAGTGAATGTTGACCTAGAAAGTAATATCGGTGCTGATGTGATTATAGAAAGCCCTGATATTAAAGCAGGCGATAAAGTCATCACCGCAGGCACGCAAAAAGTTAAACCTGGGCAAACCGTGACGATTCAGCCTGAAAAGCAGATACAGGCAACACCAACCGACAGTCATATTCACTAAGGGCTTGTCATGATCAGTGAATTTTTTATTGGCAGACCTAAGTTTGCACTGGTTATCTCGATTGTGATTACGTTGGCAGGTTTTATCTCCTTGATTGGCCTGCCTATTGCTCAATACCCGCAAGTGGCTCCTCCTCAGGTGGTTGTATCAGCTGTTTATCCGGGTGCCTCTGCTAATGTGGTAGAGAAAACCGTAGCAGGCCCTATTGAAGATGTGGTGAATGGGGTGGAGGGTATGATTTACATGAAATCCACCAGTGATAATGCGGGTATCTATAGCTTGACGGTTGCCTTTGACTTGGGTGTTGATCCTGACATGGCGGTGGTCAGGGTGCAGAACAAGTTGGCGCAAGCAGATGCTAAGCTACCTATGGATGTTAAGGTAGGCGGTGTAATTGCCGATAAACAATCACCTGACATGCTGATGATTATCAGTATTTATTCGCCAGATAAATCCAAGGATTTTCTATTTTTAACAAACTATGCTCAGATTAATGTGCAAAGCTCCTTAGCAAGAACGGCGGGTGTGGCAAATGCCAAAGTCTTTGGTGGCACATACGCCATGAGGCTTTGGTTAGATCCGGATAAAATGAACTCACTGTCACTGACATCAGTCGATGTCTATAACGCTCTAAAAGAACAAAACGTACAAGTGGCCTCAGGAAATATTGGCGCTCCTCCTTTTGATGGCGCTATTCAACGGCAATACACCTTACAGGTGTTAGGTCGACTTGAAGATGCAGAGCAATTCGAAAATGTCATTATCCGCTCTAATCCTGACGGTTCTCAAATTTTCTTAAAGGATGTCGCTAGAGTCGAATTGGGACAAAGTGATTATTCCATTATTTCTGAGTTTAATGGTTTACCTGCCGTAAATATGGCGATTTATTTAACACCCGATGCGAATGCGCTTGCTGTCAATAAGCTCATCTTGGAAGAGATGGATAGATTGAAAGCTAATTTCCCTGACGGGGTTGCATACTCTGCCAGCTATAACACCTCGAAGTATGTGTCAGAATCTATCGGGCAGGTAACAGAGGCTTTGTATGAGGCGGTTATTCTCGTCATCTTGATTTCCTTTATTTTCCTAGGGTCCTTCAGGGCAACCTTAGTGCCGAGTATTGCTATACCTGTGTCGTTGATAGGTACGTTTTTGTTTTTCCTGATTTTAGATATGTCCATCAATACCATGAGCTTATTGGCGCTTATTTTAGCGATTGGTATTGTGGTTGATGATGCTATTCTGGTCATTGAAAATGTTGAACGGCATTTAAAAGAAAAACCTGAACTGGGCGCTAGGCAGGCAACGATTGATGCCATGAGTGAAGTGACGGCGCCTATTATTGCGACAACTCTGGTGTTGCTTGCGGTATTTGTCCCTATCAGTGTGTTACCTGGACTAACAGGGCAGATGTATCGTCAGCTGGGTATTACTATTTCAGTCTCTGTTGTGATTTCCTGTATTAATGCCCTGACGTTAAGCCCTGTATTATGTTCTTTGTTATTAAAGCCTCATCAAAAAGAAGCCAGATGGTATGAGAAGTTTACTGAGTGGTTTAACAATCTGACGTTAAAGTACGGTGAGGGTGTTGCTTATCTTCTTAGAAAGCTTGGACTAGTGGCTATTGTTTTCGGTGTTGTTTTGCTGGCAACAGCCTTTGGTTTCTTAAACATTCCCACAGCCTTTGTGCCAGATGAAGATCAAGGGGTTTATATTGTCAGTATTCAGTTGCCTGATGATGCTTCATTAAACCGAACGAATCAGGCTGCCAAACATGTTGAAAAGCTTTTGTGGCAGGATAAAACGATTGAATCGGTGACGACTATCACAGGGTTCAGTTTGTTAGCAGGTACCCAGCAAAGCAATGCAGCTGTCATCTTTGTGGTGTTAAAGCCTTGGGATGAGCGCCCTGACAAAGATCAAATTGTGTTTAATTCGATCATGCGTATTAACCAGGTAGCAGCGATGGAAGTGCCTGAGGCTACCGTTTTTGCCGTAACGCCTCCGTCTATTCCGGGTATTGGCTCTGTCGGAGGTATGGAGCTTGTTGTAGAGGATACGATGGGGGCGAGCTATCAAGCCTTGTCTGAACAAGTGAAGCAGTTGTCGATGAAGGCGATGCAGAGTGGTTTGATCAGTTCGGCCTTTACTACGTACCGTGCAGATGTGCCCATGTTCTTTTTAAATGTTGACCGTGAAAAAGCAAAAAATCTAGGTGTGCCCCTTTCTGAGGTGTTCTCGACGCTACAGGCAAACTTTGGGTCAATGTATATTAATGACTTCAATAAGTTTGGTCAGGTTTATCCTGTGACTATGCAAGCCGAAGCGAAAAATCGGAAAGACTTGAATAACCTTCAAGACTTTCATGTAAAAAACAATAAAGGTGACATGATTCCGATTAACAACTTTATTACAACGGATAAAATTTTTGGGCCGGATGCTGTGACCCGTTACAACAAATACCGTGCGGCTGTGGTGAATGCCTCGGTTGCACCAGGTGTCGGCTCATCAGAAGGCATTGAGTTATTTAATAAGTTAAGTCAAAACATGGCAAGCGGCTTTCAAACGGACTGGACCGGGCAGGTCTATCAGGAAATTAAATCAGGAGGCGCTGCCATAGTCGGATTTTTGCTAGCGATCATTTTTATTTATCTCTTTTTAGTGGCGCAATATGAGAGCTGGTCCATACCCTTTGCGATTATGTTAGTGGTGCCTGTGGCATTAGGTGGCTCAGTATTGGCCCTCTTTTTAACGAATATGCCTTTGAATTTATACGGCCAACTGGGATTAGTGTTATTACTTTGCATGGCCTCGAAAAATGCCATCTTGATTGTCGAATTTGCCAAAGGAAAGCGTGAAAGTAGCCTGGGAATCGTTGAAGCCGCAAAAGAAGCGGGGCAGCTACGCTTTAGAGCCATCAATATGACAGCCATTTCTTTTATAGCCGGAATGATTCCTCTTATGTTTGCATCAGGCCCTGGCGCATTTTCACAAATTTCGTTAAGCGTGCCTGTTGTAGCAGGCATGCTTGTCGCTATGCTGGTGGGTACTTTTTTGATTCCTTGCTTTTATGTGATTGTACAAACGGCAAGAGAGAAAGTGCATCAAAAATTAGGTCATGAAGGGTATTCATAGCCTCCCTCTAGTGAAGTGGGGTAGTGACCCAGTTTACATAAATCGCTACAATGACCTTTTGCCTAATGAGCCTCTGGCATGAGCGATAAAGAGAAAACCACGCATTTTGGTTATGAAACCGTGGGTGAAGCCGAGAAAGCCTCGAAAGTGGCGGGGGTGTTTCATTCGGTTGCTGCAAAATATGATGTGATGAATGACCTGATGTCGGGTGGGGTTCATAGGCTATGGAAGCAAATGACCATCGAAGCCAGTTGTGCACGTCCGGGTCACAAAATACTCGATCTTGCTGGTGGTACAGGCGATCTGGCCAAAAAATTTGCCAAAATCGTCGGCAGTGAAGGTAAGGTGATTTTGTCTGATATCAACAGTTCCATGCTGAATGTTGGCAGAGACAGGTTACTAGATGAAGGCTTTGCCAAGCGCATTGAATATGTACAGGCAGATGCTGAAAGCCTGCCTTTTGCTGACGACTATTTTGATTGCATTACGATTAGTTTTGGCCTTCGTAACGTTACTCACAAGGATGAAGCGCTTCGTTCTATGTTGCGGGTACTGAAACCCGGGGGTAAGTTGCTCGTCTTGGAATTTTCCAAGCCTCGTAATCCTCTGTTATCAAAAGCCTACGATGCGTATTCCTTTAACTTGCTCCCAAAAATAGGCAAGCTTGTCACCGATGACGAAGACAGCTACCGCTACCTAGCTGAATCGATTCGTATGCACCCTGACCAAGAAACTCTCAAAGGTATGATGTTAGATGCAGGGTTTGATCGTGTGGATTACCACAATATGACAGGCGGCATTGTAGCCTTGCACAAAGGTTATAAGGCGTAACGAGATGCAGCCTCAGTTGGACGCACTGACTAGCCTGATTAATAAGGCGTTATCACTGGATGCCTCCGCGACCAGTGAGCTAGCCCGCTTTCAAGGAAAAAGTATTCGTCTTACCTGCACAGGACCCGATATGGATGTGGTGCTGTCAGTAGGCGATGGTGTAATCGTCATTGGTACGTATGCGCATTGGTTAGCCTCAGCGGAAAAACCAGTGACCACGCACTTGTCGGGAAGCTTTTCAGCATTTTTGCAGTTGCTGGCCTCAGATGATAAAGCTGCTGCGCTCATCAATTTAGACTTGAAGCTTATTGGTGAGTCAGCACTGCTGATTGATCTGCAAGACCTGCTCGCCAATATTGGTATTGATTGGGAATATCAGTTAGCACAGGTTGTGGGCGATATTCCTGCGCATTTCTTAGGGTCTATGTCTCGATCAACGTTTAAATGGATGAAGTCGACTTACCCAATCTTTGTGCGACATGTGAAAGAGTTTGTGGTGGATGAATTGTCATTGACGCCTTCAAAATCTGAATTGGATGACTATGTGACCTCCGTGCAAAAAGCATCGCTTGAGCTTGAGCGATTAGAAGCACGACTTAAGCGATTAGAGCGTAGGTGATCTGTGATTCGATTTTTTCAGATACTTTGGGTGATTTACAGATACAGGCTGGATCAATGCCTACCCATAGACAAGATGCATTGGTCTATTCGCTTTTTTAGTCTAACGTTTTTGCTTTTTCCCAAGCCTTCTATGCCAAAGCAAGAAAGGCTAGCTAAAGCGCTGGAAGCGCTAGGTCCACTTTTTGTTAAATTTGGTCAGCTCTTATCAACCAGGCCTGATTTGTTAGATGTGGAAGTGGCCGCAGAGCTTGCTATGTTGCAAGATAGCGTGGCGCCTTTTTCCAAAGAAAAGTCCAAAGCCATTATCGAAAAGGCGCTTGGCGGCTGTGTTAGTGAACATTTTGCAAGCTTTGAAGCAGAGCCTATGGCGTCAGCGTCTATCGCGCAGGTTCATGCAGCGACGCTTTTTTCGGGTGAGTCAGTCGTCATTAAGGTGGTCAGGCCCGGTATTAAAAAGCTGATTGATAAAGACTTGAAGCTTTTGAAGCTAGGCGCTTGGCTGATTGATCGTTTTCACCCCGACGGTAAACGCTTAAGGCCTATCGAGGTGGTAAATGACTATCAATACACTCTGTTAAATGAGTTAGATTTAAAAAAAGAAGCCGCCAATGCTTCGCAGTTGAGGCGTAATTTTATTGAGTCTGATTTACTTTACGTGCCTGAAGTCTATTGGCCTTATTGCCGCGAAAATATTTTAGTGGTTGAACGTATTGACGGTATTCCAGTATCGGATATTAAAGCCATTGATGCGGCTGGTATTGACCGCAAAGCACTGGCTGAACGCGGCGTTGAAATCTTTTTTACCCAGGTCTTTAAGCACAGCTTTTTTCATGCCGATATGCACCCTGGTAATATTTTTGTCGCGCGAAAGCCTGTCTCTCCTCCTAAATATATTGCGATTGATTGTGCGATTGTGGGAAGCCTTGATGAGGCCGACCAATATTATGTTGCCCGCTGCCTGTTAGCTATTTTTAAACGTGATTATCGTTTAGTGGCAAAGCTTCATGTTGAAACAGGTTGGGTAGCCAAAGACACTAAGGTCACAGAATTTGAAGCGGCCATTCGCAGTGTTTGTGAGCCGATTTTTGAAAAGCCTTTGGCTGAGATTTCCTTTGCTGAGCTGCTTTTGTATCTGTTTCAAACTGCAAGACGCTTTGATATGCAGGTTCAGCCCTCACTCATGTTATTGCAAAAAACCTTGTTACATATTGAAGGCTTGGGGCGGGAAGTCTATCCTGATCTCGATTTATGGGATACAGCGATGCCCTTTTTAGAGAAATGGATGCGCGCACGCTACTCCCCTTTTAATCTGGCTAAACAGGTTGAACAACACTTGCCAAGCTGGCTTGAGCATTTGCCAGATATGCCCGATCTAGTCTATGCCAATTTACTTTCTGTCAAGCCACGGGAAGAAACAGAACTATTGGCACTTATCAAAAAGCAGCAACAATTTTCAAAATGGCTGAGTGCAGGCATGCTGGTGTTAGGTTTTGTGTTGGTGCTTAAGCTTCTTTAAGGGTTTTAATGGACGTTTCTTCAATTTTAGATGCGCTGAATGATTCTCAGCGTGAAGCGGTTACAGTTGACCAGTCGAATGTGTTAGTGCTGGCGGGAGCAGGTAGTGGTAAAACACGCGTGCTGGTGCATCGTATTGCTTGGCTAATGCAGGTCGAGCATTTATCGCCGCATAGTATATTAGCAGTGACTTTTACCAATAAAGCCGCGAAAGAAATGCGTGCGCGTATTGAACATATGCTAGGTATTCCTACCCAGAGCTTATGGATTGGCACCTTTCATGGCTTGGCGCACAGGCTTTTAAAGATGCACTGGGCTGAGGCAGGTCTACCTCAACACTTTCAGATTTTAGACAGCGATGACCAGCTGCGTATGATTAAGCGCATCATGAAAGACCAAGGTTTAGATGAAAGCCAATGGCCACCTCGTCAAGCGCAAAGCTATATCAACAGTAAAAAAGATGAAGGACTTCGAGCGGGTAACATAGAAACCTTTGGTGATGTTTATGAAGAAACGCTGCGGAAGGTTTATCAGGCCTATGAAATCCTTTGTCAGCAAAACGGGGTGGTGGATTTTGCAGAACTTCTATTACGCTCGCACGAACTTTGGCTAAAATCACCAGAAACACTCAAGCATTATCAACGCCGTTTTAAACATGTGTTGGTAGATGAATTTCAGGATACGAATGCTGTGCAATATGCCTGGATACGAATGCTGGCAGGCGAATCGTCTTATTTGATGGCGGTAGGCGATGACGATCAGTCTATCTATGGTTGGCGCGGTGCGCGCATTGAGAATATCCAATCATTGGATAAAGACTTTAAAGGCTTGCAAACCATAAAACTTGAGCAGAACTATCGCTCAACAAAAACGATTTTGCAGGCAGCCAATGCGGTTATTGAAAAAAACTTATCCCGCTTGGGTAAGTCGTTATGGACAGATGGTGAAGATGGCGACCCCATCGAATTGTATGCGGCCTTTAATGAGCAAGATGAAGCACGTTTTGTCATTGAAAGTATTGAGCAGCAATTAAAAGAAACATCCCTTAAAAAGTCTGAGATTGCGGTGCTTTATCGTTCTAATGCGCAATCAAGGATTTTAGAAGAAGCCTTTATTCGATCAGGGATGCCGTACCGCATTTATGGCGGTCAGCGTTTCTATGAAAGGCTCGAAATCAAGCATGCACTGGCGTATTTAAAGCTTACGTTAAACCCAGAAGACGATGCTGCTTTTGAGCGAGTGGTGAATGTACCCACCAGAGGTATTGGTGCTAAAACACTGGATTCACTGCGCATTAATGCGCGTGAGCAGGGTATTCCTCTTCATCGTGTGGCCTGTCAGCTGATTAATAATAATACCTTGCCTGCAAGAGCGCATAGCTCGTTAGAAGCCTTTTTGCTGTTGATTAGACAGCTCACCGCAGAAACTGCTGAATTACAGCTTGAAGAAACGGTCCAGCATGTGATTGAGCGCAGTGGTTTGATTCCTTACTTTAAAAAAGAGAAAGGTGAAAAAGGCCAAGCAAGGCTCGACAACTTAGATGAATTGATTAATGCAGCAGTTGAATTCCCAGCCGATGAAGATTTAGATGTATCGCCACTTCAGCAGTTTTTGGATTCAGCTGCACTGGATGCAGGGGATAACCAGGCGGATGAATATCAAGATTCTGTACAGTTAATGACACTTCATAGCGCGAAAGGCTTGGAGTTTCCGTTAGTCTTGTTAGTAGGGCTTGAAGAAGGTATTTTTCCTCATAAGATGAGTGCCACTGACCCTGACAGACTCGAAGAAGAAAGGCGCCTTTGTTATGTCGGTATCACAAGAGCAATGCAAAAGCTCTTTATTACTTTTGCAGAAAATAGACGCCTGCATGGGCAGGAAACCTTTAATGCCCCTTCAAGGTTTATTCGGGATATACCTGATGAACTATTAAGAGAAATCAGGTTGCAATCTATTTCAAAGCCTGTGACGGCAAGACCCAGTGCCGGTATTAGCAGACAAGATGCAGGTGCACCTTTCCAGTTAGGGCAGGCCGTTACTCATCCTAAGTTTGGCGAGGGTGTGGTGCTGCAAACCGAAGGGCAGGGAAAAAGTGCGCGCGTGCAGGTGAATTTCAGTCAAGCAGGCAGTAAATGGCTTGTACTTGAATATGCGCGGTTAGAAACCCTTTAGTCAGAAATGGTAGGGCGGGACAGCGAAGCGTCTCCCGCCTTTGGCCTATTGTTTCTGGCGGGAGACGCTTCGCTGTCCCGCCCTACAAAAATGTGCAATAGGGGAAGGCTTATGAAAAAAACAATAAATATTCAAAGCTTCGTTATTTTAGCGCTGACGACTTTGGTGGTGGTTCTCGTAGCGCTATTAGCGCTGAATCCAAGAGAGACTGTCAAAAGTACAGCGGGTGTTTCAGCTCAAGATGAAGTCATTGAATGGAAGATGGTGACCTCTTGGCCGAAAGGTTTTCCAGGTTTAGGGACAGCCCCTGAATACTTTGCCAAAGAAGTCGGCCGTATGAGTGGCGGTCGACTTACTATCCATGTGCTCGCAGCCGGCGAGCTGGTGCCCGCCCTGGGTGTGTTCGATGCAGTCTCTAAAGGTAGTGCTGAAGTCGGGCATTCAGGTGCTTATTACTGGAAAGGTAAAGTCAATGCCTCGCCGTTTTTCTCTACCGTGCCTTTTGGTATGACAGCTCAGGAAATGAATGCTTGGCTTTACTATGGCGGTGGCATGGAACTCTGGCGTGAGCTTTATGCACCTTACAATCTTTATCCTTTGGCAGGCGGAAACTCCGGTGTGCAAATGGCGGGTTGGTTTAATAAAGAAATTAACGCCATTGAAGACATGCAAGGGTTAAAAATGCGTATACCTGGTTTGGCTGGCGAGGTGTTTTCTCGGGTGGGCGGTATTGCGGTGAACATTCCAGGTGGTGAACTTTATACAGCATTAAAGACGGGGGTCATTGATGCGACTGAATGGGTGGGGCCCTACAACGACCTGGCAGTAGGCTTTTATGAGGTTGCTAAATATTATTATTATCCAGGCTGGCATGAACCAGGCACTACAATGGAATTAACGGTTAACAAGGAGGCATTTGAGGCGTTGCCTGATGACCTGAAAGCTATTGTTGAAACCGCTGCTATTAGCACCAACCAACTCATGCTAAGTGAATATACGGCAAGGAATAATCAAGCCCTACAGGAGCTTATTCATAAACACGGCGTTCAAGTCAAGCAACTCCCCCTTTCTGTATTAAAAACCCTTAAGAAAGAAAGCGAAGGGGTACTTCAAGAGATGGTTCAAGGCGATCCTATGGCTGAAAAAATATTTAATTCTTACCGCTCATTTTTGGAAGGGGTAGAAGCGTACCATAAGCTATCAGAGCAGGCTTATATGGATGTTAGGAGCGATCTTAGTCAATAAAAACCTTGAAAGGTAAACGTCAGCTAAAGCTATTTTAGCTATTTTCGATATTAACTCTTCGTTAAATAAAGAACTTATTGTTTGGTGTTAGGTCTCTATAGTACGCAACATGATTGGTTTGACTCAATCAGTGACTTTATAGACTTACAATAAGCCCTATTGCTTTGGAGTATTTTTAATGAAAAAGTTAGTATTTTTGCCCTTGACCGTTTTGCTGGTTTCTTTTCAAGCGAATGCGCTTCAGTTCCAATGGCCTTTTGTCAGTGGTGAAAACACGGCCTCTCAAGAGCCTGCGCCAACCATCACAGAACATGAAGCAAAAAGTGGATTAGCAACGATCAATAACCTTGATGTTTATATCAGTGGTTTACGAGATGGTAGCCTTGAGCAAAGCACAAGAGACAGAGTCGCAGCCAAAGCACAACACGAATTAGGTGGGTTGGTTGATAGCTACAAAGTTGTGAATCGTATCCAGTTTGAAAATGATCTGTTACAGAAAAAAGTAGCTTGGCAAGAGCTTGGTTTATATTCCGGCATTCCTGCTGCTGCTGGCTTCTCTGTATTGGTTTATCATCTTTGGAAGAAGCACACCGATAAATACACCATGGATATGCCAGTGGATGATGAAGAGGACTAAACTGCGTCTTCTTTCAAAAAGCGACTGTTCAGTCGCTTTTTTTAATTCTGCGTGTTTTGCCTGAATCATCCAATGCAACAAACACAAAAAGCCCTTCCGTTACCTTCTGCGCGCCATCTTCTCCTGGTAACTTCATCCATACTTCAATTTGAACGTGGATCGAGCTATTTCCAATAGACAAAATATCTGTATAGCAGCTGACAATGCTGCCTACTTTGACGGGAATCATGAAGCTCATGCTTTCGATGGCAACAGTTGCAACTCGGCCTTCAGCAATGTGGCTTGCAGCGATAGCACCCGCAATATCCATTTGGGACATTAACCAGCCACCAAAAATATCACCGGTTGAATTGGTATCTTTAGGCATAGGCACCGTTTGCAGCATCAGCTCACCGACAGGTGCAGGGGTGTTGTCTAAAGGCGTTTTCATGCGACGATTCTTATTATTGTGTACGTGCGACAATAAATTGTGATCTACGGCTTATATAAAGAGAAGGACTTAACTCTCAATTAAAGCACTTAGGTTCTGTTGACATAATTTTTTTCATGCTGTTACTGACTAAATGTTCATCAAACAAGGCAAATCCTGTGTAGTTTAGTGAACTAAATAAGCAGGATTTAACACAGTTTGATGGACATTTAGATGTAACCCTTCGGGCTGTGCCCGTTTTCCCATCTAGCTGTGTCGAATTTCATTCATATAGACTGCTATTATTCATTCAATTCTCCTTGCTAGGCTGAAAAAACGGGCGACAGCAGCATAAACAACATTATGTCAACAGAACCTAAAGACTCGCTGACATGGTTTTTCTAAAGAAACCCGTCATGAGTAGGCCCCACTGATCTTTCCAGTGCGCTGTAGGCAATACGGTAAAACCACTACGAACAAATTGAGCAATGCGACCTTCGACAACCGCTAACAATAAATTGGCTGCTGCCGAAGTCGATAAGGTTGGCCTGATCCCTTCTTTTAATTCAGCTTCGCGAATGATTTGCTTCAACTGTGTTTCAAGGCGCAAATAAAATTGAGGAATGCGTTGTTGAACTTGCTTCGATTCAAGCCCTAATGAGTTGTCCGTTAACAAGCGTGAAATGCCTGGATTTTTTTCAGCAAAACCCAGCATAAGCGTCAGTATCTGCTCGCACTGATTGGCCGCAGGTATATCTTGTTGTGTGATAGATGTGATGCGAGAAAAAATCGTTTCCTCAATAAATATGATGAGACTTTCAAACATTTTTCCTTTGCTGGGAAAGTGTCTGTAAAGGGCTGCTTCTGAGACGCCTACTTCAGCAGCGAGTTTTGCTGTCGTAATTTTGGTGCTGGCAGCATTTTCCAGCATGGCGGCAAGCGCTTCTAATATTTGTTGCTGACGTTCGCCTTTCTTTCGCACAAGTCGTCCTATTGATTGGTGATTAAGGTGCCAACACCTTCATCGGTGAAGATTTCAAGTAAAACAGCATTTTCCACACGGCCATCCACGATATGAGCTCGTGCCACACCTGCTTTAACGGCTTGGAGTGCACAGTTGATTTTAGGCAACATGCCACCGTAAATAGTCCCGTCAGCAATGAGCTCATCGACTTGCTTGGTGGTTAACCCTGTTAAAATATTGCCTGCTTTATCGAGAAGCCCTGATACATTGGTGAGTAACATCAGCTTCTCAGCTTTCAGTACTGAGGCTACTTCACCTGCAACGATATCTGCGTTGATATTGAGGGATTGACCTGATTGATCGACGCCTATGGGGGCGATTACAGGGATCATGTTGCTGTCTGCTAACATGTTTAGAATGTCGGTGTTAATGCTTTCGACCTCGCCAACATGGCCAATATCGACAATGCTGTCTACTGTAATGCTGCTGTCATCTTGTTGAATGGATATTTTTTTAGCACGAATAAATTCGCCGTCTTTGCCGCTGATGCCGACTGCTTTGCCACCTTGCTGATTGAGCAAATTTACAATCTCTTTATTAACCGAACCGCCTAAGACCATTTCTACCACATCCATAGTAGCGCTATCGGTTACTCTTAAGCCGTTGATGAATTTGCTTTCAATGTTTAGCTTTTCCAATAATTCACCAATCTGAGGGCCGCCCCCATGAACAATCACAGGGTTAATGCCACAGGCTTTCATCAACACAACATTCTTAGCAAAGCTTCGCTTGAGAGTGTCGCAGGTCATGGCATTACCACCATATTTGACGACAAACGTCTTACCTTGAAACTTTTGTAAATAAGGTAAGGCTTCAATCAAAATGTGTGCGGTTTCTTTGGCCTTTTCGGGGGCTAATGACATGGTGGTTTCCGTTAGTATTCTTAGTTCACTCATCAAGCAGCTTTAGACGTGTATCAATCTGTGTAAGTACCGATTGAAATTTGTCCATCACAGCCTTTAAGGCCTCTTCAGAATCAGCTTCGAAGCGCGCTGTTAAGGCAGCAGATGTATTCGAGGCGCGGATAATGCCAAATCTATCGCTATATTCCAAGCGGATACCATCGAGTGTGACGATCTCAGCATCTTCATGTTGAAGCTGATCGGTTACGCGCTTCATGATTTGTGTTTTATTGGCATCATCACTCACAGGAATACGTAAGTCAGCTGTGCTGAAAGGCCGGTGTGTGGTTTGATAGTAGCTTTCAAGCCCTGTATTGTTCATGGCTAATTGCTCGATTAATCTCGCCGCTGCATAAAAACCATCATCAAAACCAAACCATCTGTCATTAAAGCAAAAGTGCCCTGTGTATTCGCCACCCACAACCGCTTTATTCGTTTTCATGGCAAGTTTGATGTTAGAGTGACCTGTCTTGCTTAACAGTGGTCTTGCACCTGCCGAGGTAACCATCGTTGAGAGCTTAGGTGAACACTTGACGTCAAAGACCACCTTAGCGCCTGGGTTAGTGGCTGCAATGTCAGTGGCAAAAAAGCCTAATAATTGATCGCCAGATAGCGCGTGACCGCTTTCTGTGATAGCCACTACTCGGTCTGCATCACCGTCAAAGGCCAAGCCTAAATCGGCATTTTCCTGTGTAACCTTGGCAATAAGGTCTTGTGTATTTTTTGGGTCGCAGGGGTCCGGTGCGTGGTTAGGAAAGCGTCCATCCATGTCGCAGTAAAGTGGAATCACTTCACAATCCAGCGCGCCCAGTACAGCTAAGGCAAAAGGGCCGCCTGAGCCATTCGCACCGTCAACCACGACTTTTAAAGGCCTTGCAACAATAATGTCTTTTAGTAAGGCTTGAAGGTAAGCGTCTTGGATATTATTAAAGCTGTGGCATTCGCCTTGGCCTTTTTTAAACTGTTTGGACTTTACGAGCTGCTTGATTTTTTGCAAGTCGGAGCCTGCAAAGCTTTTACCATCAAGGATGATTTTAAACCCATTATCTTCCGCCGCATTATGGCTGGCTGTCACCATGATGCCTGCGCTCGTTTTTAAATGATGGGTAGCAAAATATAAAGCAGGACTTGGTACAGTGCCTATGTCAATGACATCCAGACCTGTGTCTAAAATCCCCTCAATTAAAGCCGTTTTAAGTTTAGGACTAGATAGCCGACAGTCGCTACCTACGACTAGTCGTTCATGTTTAAAGTCCTGTGCCAGCGTACCGAGACATAGTCCTAGTTGGTGAGCAAAATCTGGTGTAATGTCTTTAGTGGCATTTCCGCGAATATCATAATCTCGAATCACGTGATCTGGAAATTTGCTGGCGGCGGTCGTTTTACTCTTAGGGTTTTCGTTGGTTGAAGGTGGAGGTGTATCCTTACTTTGATTGTTGGCACTGTCTTTTTGTTGACTGTTACCAATGGCATTTCCTGTTGCTATTAATGCATCGCAAACAGGTAGCATAACATCCAGTTTAAGTTGCGGTGCATTTGCCTCATGTACTGATGTGAGTGTCTTGATGTATTGCCCCAAAAAGGTAGCATCGTGCCTAAGTGCTCTGTGTATTCTGAACAGAATGCCTGCAATAATGAGTGTGGCGATGACCGTCAGCGCAATCAGTATTTGTGTGAATAAATCGGTCATGGTTAAGGCGTTCAGGCTGGATTCGGTTGACAAGGTAATACCTGGAATGCTGCTGGCAATAGAGGATTTTGTTTCCCCAGGTTTACCTTGCTGGTAAAGCGGCAGGCCCTGTGCATTCGTTAACTTGATGTTATCGATGAGTCCTGAAAACCCTTTAAAGGCGTTTTGCAAAATAGTCGGCTGAAAGCTAAGTAGTACAACACCGATGACTGATTTCTCGAGCACGATGGGCGCTGCAAATGTCAGCATCCAGGCGTTCTCTACTTGATAAGCTTCGGCAGAGTAGGGTTTTGAAAGCGACGCTTTAGAGAATAACTGTAGCTCGATATTATTGTTGAGGGCTATGCCTAGTTTATCTAAGCCAGCTGAGCCTGAAGTGGTTGAAGGTAGTATGCGAACTTGGGTAGCGTTTGGGTAAAGTTGTTTAAAGTAGGCCGTTAGCTCATTTGACAATCGGCTATAGAGCCTTTGTTGCTCGGCTGTATCCTTTGTGGCACGAAGCAAAGACAAGTCAGATACTAGCAGTGCATTGTTATTCGTAATGCCAGCAAGTCTTTTGAGTGCCTCGTCCAAATAGGCTGTTAATTGATGATTGGCAGCTTGTGTTAGTTTTGTACTTTCGTTTTCTGCTAATGCTTTTTCAGCAGTAGGAATTGCCCAATAGGTCAGCGCAGCAAAACCTGCTGCTGCAAAGACAAGGAAGCTCAGAACTGAGGCAATGCCTATATTTTTGAATGACAAGGTCCTTTTCTGTGGTGTCTTTTTCTTCTCTGGCATCTTAGTGTTTCTTAGAATTATTGTGATGAATGTCTGCTAGCCAATCAGGGAGTTGTACTGCGAGCAGGTCAACCAAGGTATGGGCGATGGCCCGTTTTTCCGTTTTATCTATCTGTATCTGCATGTCTCGGCCTAGGATGGTGACGGCATTGTGATTGGAACCAAACGCAATGTCGTCTCGGCTGACATCATTAGCAACGATAAGGTTAAGCTTTTTTCGCTTTAATTTGTCGGTAGCATGCGTTATGAGGTTCTCAGTTTCAGCAGCAAAGCCTACGGTGAAAAGCGAAGGGAATTCAGCACTGATAGTTGCCAATATGTCAGGGTTCTGTATCAGCTTAATGGTTTCAAGTGATTGATCCTCTGAGCCTTTTTTTAGCTTTTGAGGAGCAGCTTGTGCTGGCTTGTAATCCGCAACGGCAGCGCAGCCAATGAAAATATGCGAATCTCTTGCCTGAATCATGGCAGCCTGTAGCATTTGGTCAGCTGTTTTTATTTGAGTGGTTTGCGCCTGTCTAGGTGGCTCGATAGCGGTAGGGCCAGTGATAAGGTTGACGGTTGCACCTGCTGCAAGACAGGCCTCGGCAATGGCATAGCCCATTTTGCCAGAACTGTGATTACTAATGTATCGAACAGGGTCAATAGGTTCCATTGTAGGGCCTGCCGTTATGGTGACAGTCATCCCAGCTAATGAGCCTGCTTGCTGAGTGTTTTCAAGCGATGCGACAACCAATGCAGGCTCTTCCATTCTACCTGGACCCACATCCCCACAAGCTTGGTCTCCTTCTGCGGGACCTATGAAGTGAATGCCTCTGGTATTTAATGTATGGATGTTTGCTTGGGTGGCTGGATTTTTCCACATGGCCTGATTCATGGCTGGTGCGATATGGATAGGCGCTTCGGTTGCAAGACACAGCGTTGTCAGCAAGTCATCAGCCATACCGACTGCTAGGCGGGCTAAAAAATTTGCGCTGGCAGGGGCAATAAGCACAAGGTCGGCCCATTTAGCTAATTCAATATGGCCCATGGCACGTTCTGCCTCCTCGTCTAATAGACTGGTATGCACAGGGTTGCCAGATAAAGCTTGGAGGGTAAGGGGAGTAATAAACGCTTCAGCGCCTTGTGTAAGGACGACCCTGACCTCGGCATTTTTTGTTGTCAATTGCCTAATGATCTCGCAGGCTTTGTAAGCTGCAATACCACCTGTAATGCCCAGTACGATTCGCAGATTGCCCAAACTGCTCATAATATAATCCATTGATTGGGAAAGAAAGATAATAAACGGCTCTTGATCAATATCAAAGCCCTTTGTCAGGCGAAGGCTTATCTCGCCTGAGGCGAAGTGCGAGTAAGCACAAACTTGCCGAAATTGGGCGTGCAAAAAGTTGCCTTTGAAGGCTAGTTTTGTTATAAAGTCGCGCTCAATTCTGCAGGATGGAATGCATTGATGTTGGTCTGGGAACAGGCCTTGCCGCATTCTTGCTTGCTAACACTAATTTTTCGGGCTTTGGCCCATAAGTAAAGATCGAGTCAAGGCAATGTCTAAAGTATGTCAAGTGACGGGCAAGCGCCCTCAAACAGGCAACAACGTTTCGCATGCAAAAAATAGAACGAAGCGTCGTTTTGAGCCTAACCTACATACTCACCGTTTTTGGTTAGAGTCTGAAAAGCGTTTTGTGAAATTACGTGTGTCTGCTAAAGGCATGAGAATCATTGATAAGCTAGGATTAGAGCAAGTGCTTGCAGATATCCGAGCACGTGGCGAAAAAGTCTAAGGGTAACGGATCATGAGAGATAAAATCAGACTAGTGTCTTCTGCTGGTACAGGTCACTTCTATACCACAGACAAAAACAAAAAGAACACACCAGACAAAATGGTCATGAAGAAATATGACCCTGTTGTTCGCAAGCACGTTGAATATAAAGAAGCAAAAATTAAGTAATTTCGGCTATATTCGATCGTTAAAAGCGCCAACTGGCGCTTTTTTATTACCTTTTGGTTAGCAATTTCCCCCTCTTATTCCTTTTACTATACTTTTCTTTAAGCTTTCTTCGTGACGTTAAGTCAATCTTGGTTGCCTTTATCAAAGAAGCCTAATGGTGGATGCTGGCACTCTTCATCCGAGAAAACAAATAATACGATGTTCTGGTAAGGGATTGGGCATGTCAAAAAAAGCAGATCTTGAGTCGATGCAAGGCGGTTTCGGTGCGGTTGGTACGATGCGTTGGGATATGCCAGAGCCTGCGGCAAAAGAGCTTGGCGAACCTCAGGTAAAAGCATTAAGCCCTGCGCCGCAGCCTGCTAGTGCTAGTCAGGCAACCCCAGCAGATCATCCGACGCAAAAAAACATTGAAGCGTTTCAATCCCAGGTACCTTCACAAGTCACCTCACAAAAAAAGCCTGTAGCTACATCACAAGAGAAAGCAGCCGAATCCGTACCTGCTGGGGTGACAGATATTTTTCAGCTCGTTTGGCCAGATGTTCCTATTTCGATAGATAAAGATACTCATGGGCCTGTTTCAACTGTCTCTGATATTGAAGCGTCTCAACCATTGAAAACAGAGACTGAGCGTCAAATACCCCCGCCTCCTGTTGAGAGCGGACTAGGTGCTTCTAAACAGCCCGTTGAATCTTCGTCTGTGGACGCTGCTGAAGCAGTCGGAATAGTATCAGCAACAGCGACTGTTGAACCTGTCGCTGAAGAGCCAGTGAAACCGTACGAAAAAGAAGAGCCTGTCATTTGGGAGCAGGAAGAAACCAGTTTGTTGATAGAAGAACAGCCAGAAGATGACAATAGCGAGGGACTGTCATCGATGATGGTTTATGGGCTGATAGGATTAGGCGCTGCGGCTGTTATTGGCAGCGTTGTATGGCTAGTGAGTTTAGTAGGAAGTTCTAGTAGCGAGACTAAGCGAAAGCCTGTAGAGACGAAAGACGCTGATGCACAAACAAAAGATGAGCCTGAGCAGCCTGTAGCCAAGCTGCCTCCAACGCCAGAGCCATCAGAAGATAAGACGCCTGTAGAAGAGCCTGATAGTAGAACACCAACTGATAATAACAGGGCGCCTCTATCAAGAGAT
The DNA here is from genome assembly GCA_965225765.1 of Pseudomonadales bacterium. Lineage (GTDB taxonomy): Bacteria > Pseudomonadota > Gammaproteobacteria > Pseudomonadales > DT-91 > CAKMZU01. Next base: position 2,367,830 of record CBDDBO010000002.1, on the reverse strand, counting down.
GTGACCTTAATGCTGGAAGGTGATGCGCCTTATGAGATCGATAAAACCGGGATATTTTTCAGGGATGACGACGATGACCCATTACGTGGTCTAGTGATTAAGGCGTTGCCCGTAGGTGGGGTGTTAGAGCAATCTGAGAAGCCTATTGATCAAGATGATTTTTTCCGCATCGATGCGTTGGCAGATATCGATCAGTTAGGCCTTACCTTTGAATTTGATGAAGGGAAGACAGAAGCCAGTTTTGACTTTGCTCTGGTGAGTGGTGAGAGTGTCGTTAGCCAGCTTGAAAGTGAAACCTATACCTATACGTTGAAATTACAAGATACGCTCTCAGGTCCTTTTATTTTGAGTGATCTTGATAACTTAGGTGGTCAGCATTTTATTGCTTAGGTGTCTTGTAGACACCTACCTTGAGTCCCTTTTCCCGCAGATGGCTTGCGTGCAGCTTACTCATCACGCCTTTATCGCAATAAAGTAGATACTCTTTTGACTTGTCTTTCGAATCAAAGGCGTTATTCAGCGAGTAGAAAGGTATTTGCTCTACCTCAAACCCTTCCAGTGAAAAAGGTTTGTCTAACACATCATTAGGGTGGCGAATATCAAGGATAGTCGCATGGGTGTTAGGTGTGCTGGTGACTATTATGTCAGGCCCTGTGCTCTCTTTTTCGGCTAGGTTATAGAGGTTACTAGTAGCCGTTTGCGCGACGGCCCTGTCTAATACATCAAAATTAAAGTTCGTTTCTTCTCTTTCTATACGGTACAGTTTGGCGCGTGTGGTGGGTTTTTTGGAGATAACGCCACAATATTCTGGAATAACAGCAGAGAAAGGTTCGGTGCCAATGTCACGTGCTATTGCAATAATGTCTTCTTTATCTGTGGTTATAAGTGGTCTTAAGATGAGGGTGTTAGTTACACGATCTATCATGTTGAGGTTGATGACCGTTTGACTCGACACCTGTGCGACAGCTTCACCGGTCACTAGTGCATGTATATTGTATTGTTCAGCAAGTGTGGATGCGGCGCGCATCATCATCCTTTTGAGAACAACCCCCATATGTGAGTTATCAATAGTGGTCAAGATTTCAGTGACCACAGCTTCAAAAGGGACGGAAAAGAACTTTACATTGATACCGCTACCGAAATGCTCCCAAAGGTAGTAAGCCACTTCTTTAACCGCGATTTCATGCTCTTTACCGCCTAAGTTAAAAAAGCAGAAGTGGGTGGGCATGCCGCGGCGCATGGTCATGTACGAGGAGACTGAGGAGTCAAAGCCACCTGAAATAAGCGATAATACAGGGTCAACTTCGCCTGTCGGGAAGCCACCTAATCCCTTGATTTTCTTATCAATGATATAGAGTGTTTCGTTCGCCAGTTCCATGTGTACGGTCACTTCAGGTGATTTAAGGCTGACGCGCGACCCTTCGGTGCCTGCCAGCAATCGGCCGCCTATCTGTCGTTCAAATTCATGTGAGGTAAACTCATGTTTGCCTGAGCGCTTGCATCTAACGACAAAGGTTTTGCCTTTAAGTGTGTCTTTAAATAGCGTTAAACAGAGCGCTGCCGCTTGATCATACGATTCAAACGTATGGGTGCTGACATCCAGAAAGTGAGCAATGCCGGGTGTACGCTTTAAAATGTCGATGGCGCGAGGTTTGTCTTTTATTTCATCGCCTTCAACGGTGAGTAAAATTTTGTCCCATTGAAGGTCAACGGCTACTTTGTGTTTTTCGGCGTGAAAGAGTGATATGAGGTTGCGCTTCAATTTATTGCACATGTGCTTACGCACGGGCTTACTTTTGGTGATGATTTCTGGCGCGAACTTGATGATAAACAACATAGGCTTACGGCTTTGCGAACGTTTGCTGCATTGTAGGGGGTTGGCCTTCTTGAGACGAGTTAAATTTAGTTGAATTGTGCAAAATGGCTTATGAATCGACCTGGAATTGTTCCATTTTGGTGCATATGCATTCTTTGTGCAACATTATGGTGCGTTATTTGGAGAGGGATGTCGGATTAAGGTACTATAAAGTGGCACTGATTTTGCTCTTACCAACTGTTCTATCGCTATTGTGATCCAGATACGCCCAGATAAATTTATAAAAGGTGTCTGTTTCGTTTGATCATAGTGGTTTACAATGGGCAAAATTTGACCGCCAAACGGTAACGTTTGTCATCAGGCAGTAACTAACTACTGGAGAAGAAAACATGTCAGAGAATACTCTGAAAATCATCGCTGAAAGTGAAGCGCGCTGGGCCGACTTAAGGTTCACCGATACTAAAGGTAAAGAGCAGCACGTCACTGTACCTGCAACCGAAATTGACGCAGGTTTCTTTGAAACCGGTAAAATGTTCGACGGCTCTTCTATAGCAGGCTGGAAAGGCATCAATGAATCTGACATGGTGCTTATGCCTGATGACGATGCGACTTTGGTCGACCCTTTTACCGACGAAACTACCGTTATTATTCGTTGTGGTATCGTTGATCCGATCACAGGCCAAGGTTATAACCGTGACCCACGTTCTATCGGCGCACGTGCGATGGAGTACATGAAGTCTACTGGTATTGCGGACACCGTTCTTTTTGGGCCAGAGCCAGAATTCTTCGTGTTTGACGATGTGAAATGGCATGCTGACATGTCAGGTGCAGGCTACGAAATTAACTCTGAAGAAGCTGCTTGGTCTTCTAACAAGTCTTTCTCAGACGGCAATACGGGTCACCGCCCTGGTGTTAAAGGTGGTTACTTCCCCGTACCTCCAGTCGATAGCCTTCATGACCTTCGTGCTGCTATGTGTAATGCGATGGAAGCTATGGGTCTTGAGATCGAAGTGCATCACCACGAAGTCGGTACTGCTGGTCAGTGTGAAATCGGTGTGGGCGCAAACACCTTGGTTAAGAAAGCTGACGAAGTTCAAGTGCTTAAGTACTGTGTACATAACGTAGCTCACGCTTACGGTAAAACCGCAACTTTTATGCCTAAGCCTTTAGTGGGCGATAACGGCAGCGGTATGCACGTTCACCAATCACTGTCTAAAGATGGTACTAACATCTTTGCAGGTGATGCTTATGCAGGTCTAAGCGAAGACGCTCTTTACTACATCGGCGGTATCATCAAGCACGCTAAAGCGATTAATGCTTTTGCTAACGCATCAACTAACTCTTATAAACGTTTGGTTCCCGGTTTTGAAGCACCTGTTATGCTGGCTTACTCTGCTCGTAATCGCTCTGCCTCTATCCGTATTCCTTTCGTGCCTAGCCCTAAAGCTAGCCGTATCGAAGTACGTTTCGGTGATCCTACTGCTAACCCATACTTAGCATTCACTGCTATGTTAATGGCAGGCCTTGATGGTATTCAAAACAAGATTCACCCAGGAGACGCTGCTGATAAAGATCTTTATGACCTTCCTCCTGAGGAAGCAGCTGAAATCCCAACGGTTGCAGCAAGCTTTGAAGAAGCACTATCTGCGCTCGATGCGGATCGTGAATTCCTTAAAGCGGGCGGTGTAATGGACGATGATATGATCGACGGTTATATTGCCCTTAAGAGTGAAGAAGTAGAGACACTTAACATGACAACTCACCCAGTTGAGTTCGATATGTATTATAGTTGCTAATCTTAGCTCTATGATAAAACCCGCCTCGAGCGGGTTTTTTTTGGTGAAAAAATGAAACTGTGTTTTTTTCTTATGTTGCAGCTTGTGGCGGTATGGGCGTTCGCTAACGATGTCTATGTTTATACCAATGAGCAGGGTGAAAAGGTGTTTACTGATCAGCCACCTGATAAAAAAGGTGTAAAAAAAATAACGGTACAGCCTGCGAATTCGTTACAAGTTGATGCAGACTTGAAAAAGCGAAGTGAAGATTTCTTTCAAGCGCAGCGAGATGCTGAAATTGCATTTGGAGTAGAGAAAACCCAGCGTGAAACCCTAAGCAAAAATAAAAAGAAATCGCTAAAAGCTGCGCAAAAAGCGTATGAGGCCGCCAAAAAGCTTCGTGCAGGTGACAGGCTTCCTAACTATAACGGTGGCTTTCGTTATACTGAACAATATAAGAAACGACTAGCTGAAGCAGAAAAAGCGTTAGATAAGGCAAGGCGGCAGGCAGCGCAATCAAGACGCGCATCCAGTTCACAGGAAAAGCTAAAAAGCCATCAGCCTGAATAAACCTATTTTAATTGGCGCACTCCTTGCTATCACTAGGTAACAAGGTTGTGCCCAGTTAAATGAAGTTTACATCATCTTTTTTTCAATTACTCTTTGATAGCATGCACACAGCAATTGTATTGCTGGATAAAACACTTCGTGTGCGCTATCTAAACCCTGCTGCTGAATCGCTGCTCCAGGTTAGTGCAAGTCGTTATATCGGCACCGAATTAGATCACGTATTCTCAGAATATGGCCATACGCCTGAAGGCGTTGAGAAAGCCTTAAAGAGCGAGCAGACCTTTACCAAAAGACGCACCACGCTTAATTTGCCGACTGGTGACATTGTGGTGGATTATACCGTTACCCCCATTGCAGATGCTGATCAAAGTATGTTGATGGAAATTGATCCCCTCGATCGTGCGTTGCAGATTCGCCAGGAAGAAATGCTGGTCGCTTCTCAAGCTGTCGCTCAAGATATGGTAAGGGGGTTGGCGCACGAAATAAAAAATCCGTTAGGTGGTTTGCGCGGGGCCGCGCAGCTGCTTCACAAGCAGCTAGAAGCATTGGAGCATAAAGAGTACACCGATATTATTATCAGTGAAGCGGATAGGTTGCGTAGATTAGTCGACCGATTATTAGGTAGCTATAAATCGATTCAATTTAATCAAATTAATATTCATGAAGTGCTTGAATATGTGCGCAAGCTTGTCTCAGTTGAAGCTTCGGCGATTTCGATTCAATTTGATTATGATCCCAGTATCCCCGAACTTTTGGCTGACAGAGAACAACTTCTTCAGGTATTTCTGAATCTTGTAAGAAACGCTGTGCAGGCATTAGGCGCTATTCAGCAGCCTCGCATCCTTCTTAAAACACGCATACAGCGTAAGTTTACGATTGGGCATGATCTGTACCCCATGGTATTACGCGTTGAAGTGATTGATAACGGTGATGGTATTGATCCTTCGCTTGCTGAAACCCTCTTTTTTCCTATGGTTAGTGGTCGTCCTGAAGGGACAGGCCTTGGCCTTTCGATTGCACAGTCCATTGTGAATCGACATAAAGGGCTGATTAAATTTGAGAGTCAGCCAGAACAAACCGTCTTCTCGGTTTACTTACCTTTTGGAGAGCAACATGGCAGCTAATGCAAATGTCTGGGTCGTTGATGACGACAAATCCATACGTTGGGTGTTAGAAAAAGCAATCGCTAATGAAGGCCTGGATATTCAAAGCTTCGAAGACGGTAATAGTGCCTACGATAAGATTTTTGAAGAACAACCCGATGTCTTGATCAGTGATATCCGTATGCCCGGTATTGATGGCTTGGAGCTTTTGCAGAAAATCAAAGATAAGCATCCAGAAATTCCCGTCATTATTACCACCGCGCATTCAGATTTAGATTCAGCAGTAAGCTCTTATCAAGGCGGTGCGTTTGAATACTTACCTAAACCCTTTGATGTCGATGAAGTCGTCGAAGTTCTCAATCGTGCGCTTCAGCATGTCAAACAACAAAAGGAAGTGATTGAAGAAGTTGCTGAGGAAGTCGCTAAAACTGAGATCATTGGTGAAGCACCTGCTATGCAGGAAGTGTTTCGTGCGATTGGCCGGTTATCGCATTCTAATATTACTGTGCTTATTAATGGTGAGTCGGGTACGGGTAAAGAACTTGTTGCAAGAGCGTTGCATAGACACAGTCCGCGCGCTAAGTCCCCGTTTATTGCACTGAATATGGCAGCGATCCCGAAAGATCTCATGGAGACTGAGCTGTTCGGCCATGAAAAAGGGGCGTTTACAGGTGCAACCTCTCAGCGAAAAGGGCGCTTTGAACAAGCTAACGGCGGTACGCTGTTTCTCGATGAGATTGGGGATATGCCGGCTGATACGCAAACACGCCTTTTACGTGTATTGGCTGACGGTGAGTTCTATCGAGTGGGTGGGCATACCCCTGTCAAAGTGGATGTGCGTATTATTGCGGCAACGCACCAGCACCTAGAAGAACTCGTAAAAGAACGAGCGTTTCGTGAAGATTTATTTCACCGTTTAAACGTTATTCGTATTCATATCCCTCGTTTAAGTGAAAGACGAGAAGATATTCCAAAGCTTGCAGGTTATTTTTTGTCACAGGCTGCACAAGAACTTGATGTTGAAGTGAAAATTCTAGATGCCCAGGTATCCGACTATTTAAGTACGTTAGACTGGCCAGGTAATGTACGTCAGCTTGAAAACATCTGCCGCTGGATCACTGTCATGGCATCGGGTCGTGAAGTGCATATGGTCGATTTGCCGCCAGAGCTATTAGAAGATACACCGAAGCCAAGTGAAGGTAGCCAGCAACTTGACTGGCGCGGTTTGTTGTCAACTTGGGCCGATAAAGAGCTGGCATCTGGTAAGAAGGACTTGCTATCAACGGCAACTCCCGAGTTTGAGCGTATCATGATTCAAGCTGCGCTTAAGCAAACAGTGGGTAGAAAGCGAGATGCAGCGCTTTTGCTCGGCTGGGGGCGTAATACGCTCACGCGGAAAATGAAAGAATTGGCCTTTGCAGATGGCGCTGATGACTAGCCGTACTAGCTAGAGAGGGGGAGACTTATTTATTAGTCATATGAAATGTGTAAACATTTTTTGCAAGCGAAGCCAATATAGATGTTAACAGTTCTGTAGTGTTATTAGGTCTCCATGTTTTTCTGGGTTTATATTTATCTTTTAGAATTTTAATTTCTGAATCAGATAGATAAAATTCTTGTAACTATTTAGGGTGTTTTTTGATAAAAATATAAAAGTAACCAAAATAGTGAAAAATTGACTCAATTAACCAGAAAAATTTATTGATAAATTAACAAATACCGTGGTTATAGGTTGATTTTCAATCCATTCGTGAAAATTTCCATTTCGTATGAATCCCTTGCATTTTGCATAATATCTAACGTGTTAGATTAAAGATGCAAACCCATCACTCACGGTAGCCACAGAGAAAAATCATCCTTCAATTCAATTAAATTTTGAAAAATACGCTAAGTAGTTATATTTATTCTTTATATGGAATGTGTAACCATTTTTTGCAAGTGTAGCGAATAGAGATTCTAACAGTGCTGTGGTTTCATCAAATCTCGATCTCGTAACTCCTTCATATCTATCGATTAACTTCTTTCTTTTGAGAAGGTCAATTTCTGAATCAGATAGATAAAATTGTTTTTTTCTATCACTTGGAATGCAAGTATTTGAATTTTTTTTCAAATTTTTTTCAATCTTGTCAGTATAGAAGCTTCGGATCAGTGATATGTGGATACTTCTTAGTGGTACATTTCCATTTTTGTCACACCATTCGACACTCGCCTTGCCTTGATAATATTTTGTCATGCGAATGTTGGATAATGGCAACATACGGTTTTTACCGCTGGCAGGCTTGTATTTTGTCTTTTTTAAATAATCGTCGTTATCAAACTCAAAACTAACTTCCTTAGAGGGGGCATTGCCCTTGCATTTGAGATAAAATTCTTGATTTTTTGAATGTAAAAGATTCTGAAGGAAGTGTTCTTTTGTGAGTTGCAGGGCAGTGGCCTGCTGCAATAATAGAGTGTAGGTAAGACTGATGATAACAAAAACATGCTTAGTCATGATTATGAACCTTTTAGCCCAGTCAAGTATATTGACTGCATTGTCGCATAATAGTTCGCAAATTTAATAACGCCCATTGATCAGTTAATCCAAGCCTTTTTCTAAAAATGGGCGCGCTAATTTCAAGTAAAGAGGGCGAATAAGGCTGAAATTCACTGAGCAAGCGGTTAAACTCAGGTTTTTAACTGCCCCCTTATCAGTATGGCTCAAGCAAAGAAATCCTCGTTTGAAAAATCATTGCAAGAATTGGAAGCGCTCGTTCGAGACATTGATTCAGGCGATCTTGAACTTGAAACTGCGCTCTCAGCATTTGAGCGAGGCATTTCGCTCATTCGAGACTGTCAAAAAGCTTTAGATGCGGCTGAAAAGCGTGTTCAGGAGTTAACGCAAACCACTGAAGGGCTAGAGCTAACAGATCTATCCCAAGATCTAGATGATGAGTGAAAATTCTCTTTTTTTACGGCAAGTTCAGCTAAAGCTGGACGATGCCTTATCGCATTTATTTGAAGAGCAGGTGTTGCCCGAAGCCTTTGGCCATTCCGCACAGCTTTTTGACGCTATGCAATATAGCCTGACCAATGGCGGTAAGCGTTTGCGAGCAGCGCTCTTTGTAGCGGCTTTTGAAGCGGTTTCCTCTACTCAATTTCCTGATCAGTTGATGATGGTGGCGATGGCAATAGAGGCGCTACATGCTTATTCATTGGTACATGATGACCTGCCTGCAATGGATGATGATGACCTTAGGCGAGGTAAAGCCACCTGTCATATTGCCTATGATGAAGCCACCGCAATTTTAGTCGGCGATGCACTTCAGTCGCTCGCCTTTGAGCTGATTGCAGAAACTGAAACCTTAACGTATACCCAGCGCCTGCAGATGATACGTACACTGGCCAAGGCATCCGGTGCGCAAGGTATGGTATTGGGTCAGGCATTGGATTTGTATGCAGAGCAAAAGTCGCTGAGCCTCGGCCAGCTCTCGACCATTCACCGTCTTAAGACAGGGGCGCTGATTAGGGCCTCCGTTCAGTTAGGCGCAATTGCGGCAAATGCTACAACCAAACAACTGAAAGCGCTAGAAGACTATGCAGAGCATCTCGGACTTGCTTTCCAGATACAGGATGACATATTAGATGTTGAAGGCGATACCGATACCTTGGGTAAGCCACAAGGAGCAGATCAGGCATTAAATAAATCTACTTATCCTGAGCTATTAGGTTTGAATGAAGCCAAGCAAAAAGCAAGAGATACCGCTCAATTGGCAAAGGCAGCACTTCAGGCACTACCAAAAAAGTCTACTTTAACCGCGCTTGTTAATTTCGCTGTGAAACGCACGTTCTAACTTGTGTGATCCACAAAACTTTATTGATCCTTTATTTTTCACAGCTTATTAACTAGAAAAGGAGAGGTGCCGGTAATCTATATGTTTTGTAATGAAGTGACAGGATAAATAGTCGTTATTTGAACTCTATAGTCTGAATTTTTTGAACAAAAACGTTATGAAACAATATTATTCGTTAGCCTATCTCTCTGTAATAGTGCTCTTCTTCGGAAATTTCTTTTTGAAAAGTGCAAATGTCAGCGCTATCCCACCTGCGTCTGCTATTTTCTGCGCTGCTTGTAAGCAGGCAGGAATCAATGCTGGGATTATGTTGTTAGGTAGTGCTTGTAATCAGTTGCTTCATCAAAAGAAAGATATGGAATCATCGGTCAGACATGCGTCGATGGGGGCGTGTGTAGGAGGCGGTGGAGGCCTTGCAGGTCAGTTGGTCGGTAACTTTCCAGTGGGAGCTGCTGCAGGTGTCCTGTGCTATGCTTGTGGTCTGCGTGGAGTAACTGCACTAAAGGACAGGAAGACTAATAGAACCATTACCATGCAGCCCCAGCCTATGTCATCAGATACCAATAAGGCGATTACCGAGCAACCTGCTGCTTACGGCTCTTACAAAGATTAGCTTTGTCAAGCAAGAGCCTTGATGAATATAGCCCTTGCATATCATGGTTCTATAAAGAGACGTGCCTTCTAACAAAATTTTTAGCCTAAAAAACAAGCGCATCTAAACAAAATGCGATAAAATCCGCGTCTTTACTCATCCTCTTCATGGTTGACTTGTGGCAAGACAGGTTTTTACTGATATTCCAGCAATAAGACCCGAGACACCGTTACTCGATGCGATTGAGTGCCCGGGTGATCTGCGCCTATTGGACGAAGATCAGCTACTCGATCTTGCCGATCAGCTGCGTCATTTTCTATTGTACTCTGTAGGCCAGACAGGCGGTCATTTTGGTGCGGGCCTTGGCGTCATTGAGCTGACTATTGCCTTGCATTACGTTTTTAATACACCTTATGACCGTCTTATTTTTGATGTTGGGCATCAAACTTACCCCCATAAAATTTTAACCGGTCGAAAGCATCAAATGGATTCGTTGCGCCTACGCGGCGGTCTGTCAGGCTTTCCCAAACGCAGTGAATCTGACTATGATGCCTTTGGTGTGGGTCATTCAAGTACCAGTATCAGTGCTGCCTTAGGTATGGCGCTGGCTGCTGAAGCTAAACAGGAAGACCGGCATGCCATTGCGGTTATTGGCGATGGTGCCATGACTGCAGGTATGGCTTTTGAAGCACTGCATCATGCAGCGCACACCAATGCCAATATGTTAGTCGTCTTAAATGACAATCAGATGTCAATTTCGGCTAATGAAGGCGGCCTCGCGAATTATTTTGCCAAGATTTGGGTTAGCAAGTTTTATCAAAGCGTAAGAGAAGGCGGTAAGAAAGTCTTGTCTTATCTGCCACCTGCCTTAGAACTAGCAAGGCGCACTGAAGAGCACATGAAGGGTATGGTGTCACCCGCGACCCTTTTTGAAGAGTTGGGGTTTAACTATATTGGCCCGTTAGATGGTCATGATGTTGAAGGCTTGGTGCGTGCGTTAACTAACATGAAAAAATTTAAAGGGCCTCAGTTACTGCATGTGTTTACCCAAAAAGGGCATGGGTTTACGCCTGCCGAGCAAGACCCTATTGGATACCATGCCATCACTAAAATGCTACCAAAGACGGAGCGCAGTGCTCCACCTGAAGCATCCACTAAAGCCATTCCCAAATATCAAGATGTTTTTGGTCAGTGGCTTTGCGATACAGCAAGTACCGATCAGAGGTTGATAGGGATCACGCCAGCCATGTGCGAAGGTTCAGGTATGGTGGCGTTTTCTGAGCGCTATCCAGATAGATACCACGATGTTGCTATTGCTGAGCAACATGCAGTGACGCTCGCAGCAGGCATGGCCTGTGAAGGGATGAAGCCCGTCGTTGCCATATATTCGACATTCTTGCAGCGTGGCTACGATCAACTCATCCATGATGTGGCTATTCAAGATTTGGATGTGCTTTTTGCCATAGACCGCGCAGGTATTGTTGGAGAGGATGGGGCAACCCATGCAGGTAGTTTTGACATTAGTTATTTGCAGACTGTTCCTAATATGGTTGTGATGGCGCCATCTGATGAAAATGAAACACGACTTTTACTCAATACAGGTTTTCAACATCAAGGCCCAGCAGCTGTCAGGTATCCACGTGGGCAGGCTGAAGGTGTTGAAATAACGCTTACAACTGATGCAATTGAGCTAGGCAAGAGCCGCTTGATCACAGAAGGCAAGCAGGTTGCTATCCTTAATTTTGGTCCTTTGCTTCATGAATGCCGATTTGCTGCTGAAGCCTTAGATGCAACGCTAATTGATATGCGATTCATCAAGCCCCTCGATCATGATCGATTGCGTGAAGTGGCAGCTAGTCATGAGCTTGTAGTGACCGTTGAAGAAGGGGCGCTGTTAGGCGGCGTTGGCTCTACAGTGAATTTGTTCTACCAAGGGCTCGGCCTGCAAGTTCCGTGCTTAAACCTAGGGTTGCCCGATGAGTTTATTGATCATGGTAAGCGGCCAGAGTTGCTTGCTTACTGTGGTCTCTCAGCCGAGAGTATGATCCATAGCATTCGTTCTCGCTTAAAAACAAAAGCCTCGCAAGTTGCTTAAATCGTCCTTGATTACGATTGCCGAATTCGTCCTAGGGCAGGTTAGCGCAGCCTAACCTGCCGGGCATTTTCAATCCCCTTCATCTCTATATTAACTCAATTGTCATCTATTAAAGCCTGTTTCAAGGGGTCTAGATGATTATGACTACTATACTCCGATCTATCCTTTTCTTGCTGATAATAGTGCCACCTTGCATGCTATATGCTGAAAATGAGTGCATATCAATCAAGGCTTCTGCTGACCTTCTAACCTCAAAGAGTATGCCGTTCGTTGATACCCGACAGCCTGCTTTAATGAAGCGAACTTCACAGGCTAGTGTTAGGCCGTCTTTAAGTGAACAGGTTAATGATAGTGGCAAGAAAATTCTGGCTGCTACTGCCTACGCATTTTTGTGGCTGTTTTATCGAAGGCAAGGCTTCTTAGGTTAGTAGTTTTAGGTCTTCCGTGGTGTGGATAGCGAAGTGTAACCCGCCGAGTAGTTAACGTTTCGGCAGATTACACTGCGCTAATCTGCCCTACCCCAAGGGAATAAATGCAGCGTTAGCTGTGCTCGTCTTGGTGATCGAGCATATGGCCGAGTTTGCCTGCTTTGGTGGCTAGGTACTGCTCATTATGCTCATTGAGGCCTGCTTTATGCACGAGCCTTTCTGAGACAACAATACCAGAATCTTCCAGCGCTTTAACTTTACGAGGATTATTGGTCATTAACTTGACGCTGGATACACCAAGATAATCGAGCATAGGCCTGCACATATGGTAGCTTCGCATGTCCGCCTCAAAACCTAATTCCTCGTTAGCTTCTACGGTATCAGCACCTTCGTCCTGAAGCTTATAGGCTTTAATTTTGTTTAATAAGCCAATGCCACGGCCTTCTTGTCTGAGATACAGTAGGACGCCGCGGCCTTCTTTAGCGATGGATTCTAGTGCTGCATGAAGTTGGGGGCCACAGTCACAGCGCTGGCTAAATAGAGCATCGCCCGTTAAGCACTCTGAGTGTAATCGACAAAGTACAGGCTCACCATTGCCGATATCGCCTAAAGTTAAGGCGACATGCTCTTTAAGTTCAACATCGTCCCAAAACCCGTGGAGGTCAAAGGTGGCAAACGGGGTGGGTAATCGAGAGCTTTCTATAAATTTTATTGTCACTGGGTTACCTGATAGTAAGGTATTTTTTAAAACACAGGCATTTTAAAGTGTTTTTTCCTGTGTTTCGAGCTATTCCATAAGAGTTGCCAACGGTTACGTTCATAGTACGCAGTTAGATCACACCTTACTGTTTGTTTTGATATTAGACAATACATGTTCTGCAAAGCCATGGCCTGCCTCGCCATAAAGGTTAAAGGCGATACAGCCCATTTTTTCCAGCTCGTCTTTTTGATCCTGGAAGCGTGCCATTGAGGCGATCGGGCCATCGTAGGACGTTTTCTTGATAAGCTCCACGACCGAGCGATTCTCTTCATGGTTGGTCAAATTGATCATGATGAGTTCAACATAAGAGAGATCTAGGTGTTGCCAGAACTGACCATCGTTACCGTCAGCTTGAATAATGTGGTAGCCCGCATTTTTGAGGGTTTTGGTTTTTTCTGAGCTTTCCTCAATGCCTACAATGGAGGTGTAGTTCGACTCATACAAATGATCGTAGACCCCTTTACCGACGCGGCCCATCCCTAGAATTAAGACCTGTGAATGACCAATTTGGGCAGGCTGTTCAATATCCAGCCTGCGCGGTCTTTCCATGGTGCAGAAAAATGTCTGAAACCTGGCAAAAATAAGGTGGGCGCTTTTGTTGAAAGGCGACGCCACAAGAAACGATAACGATAGCGCAACCGCTAACATCACAAGCCATTGAGCATCCAGTAATCCTTGACTGACAGCTAGACTGACGACGATTAACCCAAATTCACTGTAATTGGCTAATGATAGAGAGGTAAGCAAAGCCGTTCTTGATCGTAAGCGCATGCAGGTCAATAAGAAGTAAAAGAGTATTGGCTTCATAAGCATGGCTACAACGAGCACCGCGGCAAAGATGGATAGAGGCGTTGAAGGCAATCCGTACAAACCAATGCTTAAGAAGAAGCCAATCAAAAACAAGTCTTTGAAGTTCATGAGGTTGTTGTAGAGTTCTTTACTTTTGCTGGTGTTCGCGAGTAAACAGCCTGCCAGCAGGGCACCTAAATCAGCCTTTAAACCAAGGTGTTCAAAGAGTGTCGTTGCACTTAGTGCAATACAAAACCCAGCCAAAATTAAAAGCTCACCATGACCGCAAAATCGTAAAAAGCGATCAATGACAGGGCGAAGTGGAATGAGTAAGAGTAAAAGTGGGGAGTACAGGCTAGGCAAAGTATCCGAGGTGGAACTCATATAAAGCACAGCCACGAGATCTTGTACAACCAAAATGCCGATACTAATGGTGGCGAAAATAGAGTTGCCTTCACCTTTTTCATCAAAAATCTTGACGGCAAAGATGGTACTGGAAAACGCTAAGGCAAAGGCGAGTAACCATGTCCCTTCAGTGGTTAGAGGAGGAAGGCCGTCGATCAATATCAGGCACGTATGAATAATCAGGGTAAATATCGGCAGAATCAAGGCCATGTGAAGGAGTGAAACCCCCCATACATAAGGCGCTTTAATGGATTTGAAACGAAGTTTCAAACCGATAGTGAACAGTAACAGGATTTCACCGAGTTCTGCTAACGTATGAATAACACCTGAGTGCTCAAGCTTTAACGCGTGTACAACAAACCCTGCTAAAAGGTAACCAATAAGCGCAGGTTGGCCTATGGCTTTAAATAAAAGACCAAGAAGGAGGGCGGCAAATAAAATAAACGGGTCAAGCATGGTATCACTAATGAATAACAAGTTAACGAAGTATAGATAAGGGTGGCTCATCTAGCATGGCGAGTTGAGCCTTCATCTCAAGAATATGTTCTCCCCAGTACCTCTCGGTATTAAACCAGGGAAAGTGCAACTTGAATGCAGGGTCATCCCAGCGTCTTGAAAGCCAAGCCGTAAAGGCCATCATGCGTAAGGTGCGTAAGGGCTCAATAAACCGCAGCCATTTAGTGTCAAAAGAAGAAAAGGTTTCATAGCCTTCAATGATTTCTTCAAGTTGAGCACGCTGTTCATCTTTGGTGCCTGACAAGAGCATCCATAAGTCCCAAATCGCAGGGGCTGTCAGTGTGTCATCAAAATCCACAAAGAATAGCCTGTCATCGCGCATGAGAATATTCCCCATGTGACAATCACCATGGGTTCTGATTCTAGGGACGTCGCTAAGTTCAGAAAACTGGGCTTCAAGCTCTTTTAGTAGATGAGCCGTAACTGACTGGTAAGCCTCTTTAAGGCTTTCAGGTAATCCAAGGTCTAAGCATGCTTGTTGGCTTTCATAGCCAAAGCGCTCAAGCGTTAATGCGGGGCGATGCGAAAATGTTTTTGTGCGCCCTATTTGATGAAGCCTGCCTATATTTTGTGCAATGGTGAAAATATGATCCATTTGATCGAGTTCGGGGGCACGTCCACCTTGCTGAGGGTACAAGGCAATTCGAAAACCTTTGGATAAGATGAGTGATTGCGCGTTGTGAAGTTTAATCGGGCAGATAACAGGCATCTCAGCTTCTGCCAATTCAAAGCAAAAATCATGTTCTTCTTGAATCTGCGCATCACTCCAGCGGCCTGGCCTGTAAAATTTGGCAATGATGGGTGAGTCATCTTCGATGCCGACTTGATAAACGCGATTTTCATAGCTATTAAGCGCGAATAGTCTGCCATTACAGGCAAGCCCCAGACTTTCTAAGGCGTCCATGACAGTGTCAGGGTCTAATGAAAAATAAGGGTGTTGATCTCTATCGTTAGTCATAGTTGAGAAACTGTCATTGCAGGCATTCTGGCTAAGGCTAGTATAATGCTATCATCATAGCGAAAGACACTATCATGACAGAGAAGACCTTAGATTTCAGCAACCCTATGGGCTATCCCATTCGCGATGACTTTGGCGAAGGTGTCTTTTATCGTGCGATCAAGCTCGAAAAACAACAGGACGAGCAGGGTAAATTTGTCTTAGGTGAGTTAGAAGATTGCAATCACGGCTTTCGCGTCAAAGTCTATTATGATGATGAGCAAGTCGTTGATATCAAAGGCTCTGCGCTAAGACACCCACTTAATACCTGCCCGGGCGCACTTCATATTTTACGTGAACTTGTAGGCTGTCCTATTGGGTTATCCATGAAAGCACTTTCACGTCGAGTGAATCCGACCGATCACTGCACCCATTGGCTTGATTTGACACTCCTTTCGATCAAGCATATTACGCGCCAAGAGATATTTAGGCATTATGTAGTGGATGCCCCCGATGAAGCAGAGAGTGCCCAGTGGGTGAGCGTGAAGCGAAATGACGAAGTTATTCTGTCTTGGAAGATTTTTAATTGGTCTATTCTTCAGCCAGAAAATTTAGCAGATAAAACCCTGTTCAAAGGTTTTGCAGGCTGGGCCAGTGAGTATGCCGCAGGCGATGAAGATTTACTCGAAGCCTGTCTTGTACTTCAAAAGGGTTATTTTGTGTCGAGTGCTAGGCGTTTTGATTTAAGCCTTGTGGAAGGGGAAGAAGCCAGGAAGCACGACGTTATGCATGGTGCGTGTTTTTCTTATTCAGAGCCTCAATTATCTGAGGCTATCAGAACCAAAGACAGTGTAAGGGATTTTACACACGAGACGGTTCAACTGTTAAAATTTGTGTGACGGCTATTATTCAGCCGCCATTCTTTTGTATCAAGTTTATAGTATTGTATTCATTCAGGTGTGTCAGTAGCTGATAAATCTACTTTTTGAATGTCACCACTTTTGGCTTCTTTCTGCTCAGAAGATATTGAAACCTTGCGCTTGGTTTTCGGGGTACTTGGCGGTGTTTTACGGGCGTTTAAAGGGCCTAGTAATGCTTGGTGAACCCCATTGTAGAAGGCGATAACATCTTTATTCGAGGATAGAGTACGAGAGTTAGAGATTAGGTCGTCAACCGCTCGTTTGTTTTCATCGATTTGTTGTCTCAATTGTTCTTTTTTGAGTTTGCTACTGTCAGATTTTAAATGAGCGTTGACCAGATATACTAGCGGGGCATGGTTAGTATCAGCACAGTATTTTTGTGGAGTTTTGTTTATTTCTTTTTGAAAAGCGTTATGAAAAGCGTTATCTGTGTGTGCTGCCAGATAAGCGTCGGTTGTACCCTCGGCTGTGAAATAGCGAGTGACCCCGTCGGTTGTATTATGCTTCAAGCAAGGAACTTGAGTATTCTTGCTTGCCAAATTCAATAACATGCTGTCGTTGAGCAGAGTTAAGGTCTCTCTTTGAACAGCAAGATTGAAACTTGTTGTTGTATTAGCAGGAAACTTTGGTTGTATAGGCTTTGGTAGTTGCTGCGTGTTAAGTGGATGTATTGATCTCTCCTTTTTTGTCGGTTTTTTTATAAAGGAAAAGCATCCAGCTGTATGTTGTTTTAGGGAATTTGTTTCGTGGCTTTTTGTTGCATTGGTTTGTGCGGATAAGATTAGAGTCTCTAGTATAAGAATAATAGTAAAATAGTTAGCTTTCATTTTTCTACTCTTTGATGCTTGTTCGGCTTTTAGCCTTTTAGTTGAGACAAATTTTTATTTTTATAGTTTTAATTAACATATAAATTTATTAGTTGGACAGTTTTTGGTTAGCTTTCTATTCAGTGATAATAAACTCTGTAGTTTTTTTATGGATTTTGGATAAAAAAATGGATGCTTCACCTGATAAGTGATGCTTGGCACCCTCTAATTCAATACAAGTAAAGTTAGAAAATTTTTCTTGAAGTAGCCGAGTATTTTTAGTGCCATTTACCGTCGCATCTTTGGTGCCCTGGAACATGAGTATAGGTGTTGTTTTAGGTGAGGCAGCCGAAAAGTTTTCTTTTAACCAGCGATCTAACGCTTTTAGCCAATCAATAGCTATAACGTCAACTTGTAGTGGGTCTTTTTGCGACATAAAAAACCAAAAATGATCGTTTGTCGTATTTTGAATATACTTTCTTTTGACTTCGCGTTTGAGAAGTCCTGTTATGGATAGCTGAAATTTGATCCACCACCAGGCAGTAGGTTCAACAAGAGGTGCCAGTAAAACAGCTTTTTCGTAACAGGGAAAATTCGCTGTTTGTAGATAATGGATAATGGCACTACAGCCTGTGCTATGTCCCATTAAATACAATCGTTCTCCTACTACATTATTCTTGATGATGGTGGTTAAGTCTGATAGTACGTCTCGATACTGATCGAAGCTTTGAATATGGCCGCGCTCGCCTGAGGATAAGCCGTGGCCGGGTAAGTCAAAGCCTATGACATTAAACCCTGAAAGTAGGCAGCGTTGCAGCATGGCGTTATGGGAGCCAAGGTGATCCATATAACCGTGAAGAAAGACGATGCTTGCTTTGGGGTTTTTGACAAAAAAACCTTGCACGCAAATTTGAAAGCCGCCCAAGTTCAGGGCGCCAAAAGACTGAGTGTCGCAGAGGTCTTGGGCTTTAAAGTCAAGCTGATAGTAGCTTAGGTAATCTGCTATCTGTTCAAGTTGGATAGCCGTTTCGCTATAAGCAGGTAAGGGAAAAAGGCGAGAGTGATCGAGCATGATGGTGTTCCGTTAAACCCATAAAAAAGGCAGCGAAAGCTGCCTTTTAGTTTATGCCAGTTTAGCTGATTTTGGCGTCCAGCTCGCCTGTTTGATAACGCTCAAACATCGCATCTAATGAGATTGGCTTGATCTTGCTTGCGTTACCTGCTGTTCCGAAAGCCTCATATCGAGCTTTACAGATATCACTCATGGCAGTGATAGTTTTCGCCAAATATTTACGTGGGTCAAACTCTGCTTTGTTTTCTGCTAAGAACTGTCTGACAGAGCCTGTAGAGGCTAAGCGTAAATCCGTGTCGATGTTGACTTTGCGCACCCCATGCTTGATACCTTCAACGATTTCTTCGACAGGGACACCGTAGGTTTCTGGAATCTCACCGCCGAATTCATTGATGACTTTTAACCACTCTTGAGGGACAGAAGAAGAACCATGCATGACAAGGTGGGTGTTAGGGATACGCTTGTGGATGGCTTTGATTTGCTCGATGGCTAAAATATCACCTGTAGGCGGGCGTGTGAACTTATAAGCACCGTGACTCGTACCAATAGCGATCGCTAGCGCATCCACTTGGGTTTTGGCTACAAAGTCAGCAGCCTCGTCTGGGTCAGTTAGCATTTGTTCCATGCTAAGTTTTCCCGCAGCGCCAATACCGTCTTCCTCGCCTGCTTCACCGGTTTCTAGGGAGCCTAAGCAGCCAAGCTCGCCTTCAACGGATACACCGCAAGCATGCGCCATATCAACGGTGCGACGGGTGACATCCACGTTATAGTCATAGCTTGCGGGTGTTTTGCCATCTTCACCTAAAGAGCCATCCATCATAACTGAGCTAAAGCCTAATTGAATAGAACGTTGGCATACGGCAGGGCTTGTGCCGTGGTCTTGGTGCATGGCGACTGGAATATGAGGAAACTCCTCAATAGCAGCAAGGATTAAATGCCTTAAAAAAGGCGCACCTGCGTATTTTCTGGCACCTGCTGATGCTTGTAAAATAACCGGTGAATCAGTTTCATCAGCTGCCATCATGATGGCACGCACTTGTTCTAGGTTATTGACGTTAAAGGCAGGAACGCCGTATCCATATTCTGCTGCATGATCCAGCATCTGGCGCATGGAGATAAGTGCCATAGTAGTATCCTTTTAGTTACTCGTTAAGTCTGATTACGTTGTTTTAGCATGGCGACAGCAGGTAGCTCTTTGCCTTCGACATATTCCAGGAAAGCCCCTCCACCAGTTGAGATATAGGAAATGTCTGATTTAACAGCAAATTTATCTACGGCTGCTAAGGTATCGCCACCGCCTGCGATAGAAAATGCCTGGCTTTTTGCAATGGCTTTGGCGAGTGCGTGAGTGCCACTTGCAAATTGGTCAAACTCAAACACGCCGACAGGGCCGTTCCAAATAATGGTGTTCGCGTTGTCTAAAAGTTCAGCAAAGCGTTTTTGTGTGTCAGGGCCTACATCAAAGATCATGTCATCATCTGCAACATCTTTTGCGGCTTTGGTTTCAGCTGGCGTGTCTTCTGCAAAGGCTTTGCCTGTCACAACATCTGAAGGCAAAGGGATATCAACCAGTGACATGATATGCTTTGCCTTGTCAATTAGGTCAGGTTCACACAAGGACTTACCTACGTTGCAATCTGTTGCTGCTAAAAAAGTGTTAGCAATGCCGCCGCCCACAATAATTTGATCGCATAGTTCAGCTAGCGTCTCTAAGACTTCAAGTTTGGTCGAGACCTTAGAGCCTCCGACAATGGCGATAAGCGGTTTTTTAGGTGCAGACAAGGCTTGTTCTAATGCATCAAGCTCTGTTGCTAATAAAGGGCCTGCTACGGCAGCTTTAGCGTAGCGACCTACGCCTTCTGTCGAGGCTTGTGCCCTATGGGCAGTGCCGAAGGCATCCATAACGAAGATGTCACAAAGTTCAGCATAGGCTTTCGCTAAAGACTCATCGTTATTTTTTTCGCCAATATTAAAACGTACATTTTCTAAGAGGATGACATTACCCGCTGAAACCTGAGGCTTTTCGTCTAAATAGTTGCTGACAAGGGGGACTGATTGGCCAAGCGCTTCAGTTAGGTAGTCAGCGACGGGCGCTAACGTAAAAGGCGCGTTATCTTCATTTGAACCACCTTCAGTAGGGCGACCTAAATGTGACATGACAATGACAGCAGCACCTTTGTCAATCGCAAGCTTCAGGGTAGGCAATGATGCTTCAATACGTTGCGTGCTGGTGATTTCCCCGTCTTTAATGGGGACATTCAGGTCTTGTCTGATTAATACAGTTTGCCCTTGAAGGTCAAGATCAGACAATCGGCCAAAGTCGGATGCCATGGTTACTCTGCTTATTGAATAGGAAAGGCTTATTCTCCCTTACCTAAAGCGTAATCGCAAACCTTTGACACGATGTAGGCGTAAAAATGTAGGTGCAATCCGCAGGCTATCGCTTTGAAGGACGTTTGCCTCGAACAGTATCTGTTGAAATGTCTAGATTGTGAGGGGCAAGCATTTGAAGAAACTTTAAGCGAGCGGTTTGCTGTCCGTCTATTTGGTTTAAGTCTGCTTTAATCTCATTTAATAATTGGTTAGGGTCAAATCTATCACGTGCACTGTTGTTTGCCATATCTGTAATCAGCGCGGCACCTGATATCATGGCGGCCGGACCAAAACTGCTTTGGTTTTTATCGAGTTTGGGATGAAGAGGAATCGGCTTGGCCTTAAAATAATGCTCAGTGATGATTTCAATCACCTCGTAAGTGCTTTTTTCGGCACTGAAGAACTTTTTAAAGGCGTTTGGACTTTCCTGAAGGTCTATGTGGTAGGCCAGTACATTGTTGCTATCCTTTTCTAATACCAGTGCACTCCAGTGCTTTTGATCAGCACTTAACACAGGAATAAGTGCGTACGTTTTGTTTGGTTGGCTTTTAAAAGACTCAGCAAAGCTGGCAAAGTTTAATGTTGCATCTTTGTCATTGGCTCTAATTGAATTTAGTTTGTGTTGATCATCGCCTGATGTTGTCGTACCTTTCTGTTCGGTATCATAAAGAAATAACTGCTTGTTTTGTTGCCTGAGACTTTCAACAAAACGTATCATTAAACCTTCAGATGACAGTTCAAATTGCTTGGCATCATAATCAGCAGCTGTTTGAAATTGACCCTTCTTTTTTCGAATTAACAGAGGTTGTAATTCATGGCTAGCAATACCTGTTTCTCTTGAGATATCTGCAAGTGTTTTATTCTCAAGCAGTTCTTCTAGGCTTTTAAATTCGGAGATGCCTTTTTTAGATAAGGTTAAGTCAACAAAGTCATCGTCATTTATAGTAGGTTGTGCTGTTGGTGCGTCTTCTTCAATGACAACGTACTCTTTGTTTATCGTTTCAGTTGTGACAAGACTCTGCGAACCATCAGTGCTTGTTGTTTGTTGATTGTCCGTTTGTCTTTGGTCGCTAGCTTCTGTAAGGATTTCTTTGCTTATAACAACAAAGTCACTAGTGTCGCCATCAATGGTTATTACAGGCTTGTTTTGGTCTGGCGTAGCGTTCTCTTTAGCTACTTCAATAGTGTCATATTCATCAATAGTGGTTTGAAAGGCTGTTTCCTGAATTTTGCTTGCCTTAAATATGTCATTTTCATCAACAGGGTCATAATTTTCGCTGATTTCCAAACGTTCGTTGATCTTGGCTTTGCTTGTTTCGTCACTGTCCATATCAATGATGTCAAAGGTTCCTTCAACAGGTTGAGCCGGTACTTGTGTTTCTTTCTTGCTGAATAGCGCTGTAAAAGACAAGGTAGACGAAGTAGGTTTTGGCTTCTTGCCCCAAGGCTTAGGGACAGTGTCATCAGGAAGTGGCGTATCGACCATCACATAATCTTTAGGTAAAGAAGGTGGCTTCTTATCATCTGTAGGGATTGGTGTAGGCGTCTTTGAAGGTTTTGGTTCTGGTTTAGGGGGGGGGGTGGGTGATTGATTATCAGGTTGAGCAGGTTCGTCTGTGTTCGGTGTATTTGGCAGGTTCGGTGTTTCGGAAGGCGTGTCAGGCGTGTTAGGTGTTGAGGTGTCCTTTGGTAGTGGTTTAATGCTGATACCTTCATCTATGGGGGTAGGCTTAATCGTTTGCTCTGCTTGTTTTCGAGAACCGCCTATTTCAGCAGCGGATTCATTCATAGG
This sequence comes from Pseudomonadales bacterium, assembly GCA_965225765.1. Taxonomy (GTDB): domain Bacteria; phylum Pseudomonadota; class Gammaproteobacteria; order Pseudomonadales; family DT-91; genus CAKMZU01. Next base: position 2,345,251 of record CBDDBO010000002.1, on the reverse strand, counting down.
ATCCCAAAAGGCCTTTTTTACAATAAGTCCCACACCAATAAAGGCAAGGGTGCCGACACCTAAGCCCACGATAAGTGGTGCGTTAGCTTTGTTTGAATCTTCTTTATATTCTTCGCCGTCGTCGTTGTCTTCATCAAAGCCTTCACTCTCTAGGTATGCTTGCTCTTCAATTAACGCTTCTGTTAACTGTGTATCTTGTATGGATGAGCCATAAAGCGTGACATTAACGTGACGAGCATTTAGGGCGTGACCGTCTTGAATGCCTTGAAGGTGAAGTTCATTAATGTGATAACCTGCTGCGATTCTAACCTGTAACTCTCTATGAAAATCATCAAGGTTATTTTTTGAATAAAAACGGTTACTGCCTGATACACGATCAATATAAACGCTAAAGGTTGCATTACTCGTATCGATGGTCTGGATCAGTTTATTAGGGACAACTTGTGTGCCTAAAATACGTTGAGTCATCTTTATGGGAGGCTGAATAGTTTCAGCCAGTGTCCAAGTGTCTTCGGTAATCTCTGTTATCGGGAATTCTGATAGTGAAGGGGGTAACACGAGACTAATTTGGCTTAATCCTGGATTAATCACCTGCCTGTTCGTTGCATAGAGACTACCTTTGACACCTTGCACGAGAAAAGCATGAAGCTCATTAGAATTGAGGCTGCCCAAATCATTGAGTAACGTCAGCTGGTTATCATTTGCAGGTGGTATAAACCCATTAAGGCTAATGCTTTCGAGCAGCTGGCTATGCTGATCGTTTATTAGCGCGTGCAATACACCTGGTGCCGATTCAAGTATCGGGTTTTCACTGCTGAGTACGCCCGAAACACGTTGCCCGATAAGTGCTTTAGAGAGGCTTGTTTCTACTATTTTGTCCTTGGGGGTTGCAAAGTAAAGTGCTGATTTGTGTGTTAAGGATTTAAGGTCAAGATCTAAACGTTTTGATGCTTTTTCAAAAAATAACCCTGCAAGCCAAGTTTGCGATTGAGTTTGTTTGACTACCCAGGCTCTTGGAATACTTAATTCACCTTGCTGATAGATGAGTTTGGTTTTTCCCTGAGGGCCTCTTACTATTTGTAGTAGCCCGCTTGGTAGGGCTTTCATCAGTGCCAGGCCTTCTTTGGCGTTATACAACAACTGATTGATGTAAAGTTTGCTGCTCGTAGTGAGGTTAAGTGTTTGTGAACTTTGATCGAGTAAATTGCTTAAAGCAATAGCCTTATCTTCCACGTTTTTTAAAAGAAAGAAGCTAGTTAAGCTGACAGGTTCACTTGACGCTCGAATAACGGGTTTAAAGAGTGTTATGTAGTGGCCATCATCTTTATGTGAAAGGAAAAAAGATTGATCAAGGTCAAATTGCATGTTGAGAAAATGACCCTGATGATGAGAGAGATCAATCGTGACAGCTTGTGTTTGGGCGTTATCAGGTATGGCTTGATTGAGAGAGTTGACAAGCGCTAAAGGGTATTGCTTGCCTGCCTCTAATAAAAAAGGTTTAGGTGAGTCGTCAAATGAAAGCGTTAGGGTAACGGCTTTGAGCGTTGAGAGCTTAATATCGTTTTTTGAAAGTAGAAAGCCCGTTTCGTTCATGCCTGTGAGCAGAGGGACCAGTACATCTTTACGACTTAGCTCGATTTGCTTTCCGGTTTTCTCGGTAAAGGTAATCGTTTTCAGTCTCATGGAACCGAAAATCTTTTGGTGGCCTGTTAGTGACAGGCCAATGATGGTTGCCTCATGCTGAGGTGGCTGACGGTTGTCCGAGCAACTAGCAAAGAGAAGGCTCAGTAAGAGTAGTAGAGGTATGCTTTTCATACTCTCTACTATAGTCAGGAATCAAGGTTTCGCGCACTGACACTTTGAATTGGAGCGATTGTCGGGTAAGTGTAGGGTGGGTTAGTGAAACGTAACCCACCATAAAATTGAATGTTTCTTGGTAGTTTACGCTACAAACATTTTTACGTTAGAAAATCACTGCGCATTACAATATTAGTCGGCTGCTATTGCCATTGTAGGCTTTTTAAAAACATTCTTGATGTCATCAAGTATAAGATAGCAACAGGGTACGAGTAGCAGGGTAATGGCGGTGGCAAATAAAATACCGAAACCTAGCGAAATGGCCATGGCGATGATGTTCTCAGCACGAGGATCGGTTTCCAGTAACATCGGAATCACGCCAACAAAGGTGGTAGCTGTGGTAAGGAAAATGGCTCTAAAGCGTTTTTTGCCTGATTGTATCGCTGCCTCAAACGTTGAAAGACTTTCAAGTTTAGCTTTATTGATAAAGTCGACCATGATCAGGCTGTCATTTACGACGACACCTGTTAAGGCAATCATGCCAAAGAGTGACATCATGCTGATAGGTGTGTCTAACACCAAATGACCAAATACAGCACCAACCACACCAAAAGGAACGGCGCTCATGATAATAAGCGGCTGGAAATAAGATTTTAACGGAATCGCTAAAAGGGCAAAGACACCTAAGAAGGCTAGCAGGAAGAATTTAGCCAGATCATACTCAAGATCTTTAGCGCCCTGGCCCTCACCTTTGGGGTCATATTTAACGTTAGGGTGACGTTCAAGCATCTCGGTTAAATAGTCTTTGATGGCTTTATTAACATCATTTGGTGAGAGAACTGATTTATCTAGCTGTGCTTTAATCACGGCAGCCGACTGGTAGTTAATGCGAGTCAGTGAGGTCTGCAAGGCTGATTCCTCCAGGTAAACTAACTCAGATAAAGGGATAAACCGATTACCGGCTACACGTATATCTAATTGATATAAATCAGTTAAGGTTTTCCTTAGTTCAGTAGGCCGCTTCACCATGACTTTAATTTCGGTGTTATCTCTTAAGATGCGTTGTGCTTCAATGCCGTAAAACGCATTGTGAACTTGTTTGCTGATTTCAGCCGGTGTTAACCCTAACGCCTCAGCACGTGGTTTTAGTTTAAGGGTATAGCTTTCTTGTACCCCTTTAGCCGAGTTATGAATATTGGATAAGCCTTCAAAGGTTTTCAAATAAAGTGTTAACTCTTCTGATGCAAGGCGCAAGGCTTCGCTGTCTTGACTGACTAGCATGTAGTAGAGCTTATGTGAGGTGTTGTCGCTTTCTGTGACAGCAGAAAAATTCAATTGGGTCGCTTCTGGAATATCCCCGACAGCTTCTCGCCAGCGTTTGATGATGTCAAAGCTTGTGATATCAAGGCTAGGCCTGTCTGAAGGTTTCGTTAATTCCAGGGTGAAGTCAGAGCTCGTCGCGCCTTTGTTGAACCTAAAAACATGCTGAATAATTTTCTTCGAGGAGCCATATTGTGCTTGATACGATTCCTCAACCTGATAGATGGCTTCAGTAATTTTATTCACATTGGCTTCAGCAATAGCTCGATCCGTGCCTTTTGCTTGCTGGATAGAGACTTTCAAAAAGTCACTGGGGTTTGACGGTAATAGAACATAATTAACGACTTTGCCGCCAATAAGACCAAAGGTAATCAATAGTAAAGCAATGAATAAAGCGATGACAATATAGCGTTGATGTAATGCACGATGAAGGAGAGGCAGGTAATAACGGTCAACAAAGGTTTGTAGTTTGCGATTGTTATAGTGCTGAAGTTTTTCATGCCAAGTGGCGTTGAAGCGACTGAAAAAGCCTTGATGACTGGCTGCTAAATGCGCAGGCAAAATGAGCTTGGATTCGAGTAATGAAAAAAGTAAACAGAAGATAACAATAAAGCCTACTGCGTGAGGTGCAGCCTTCCAGGGACCTTCAATCATAATCATAGGCAAGAAGGCAACAACAGTGGTCAGTACTCCAAAGAATGCTGGTAGAAATACTCGCTTGACGCCGCTAATGACAGCCTGCTGGCTATAGCCTTGGGCCTCGATTTCAGTATCAACGCTTTCGCCTATGATAATGGCATCATCCACAATAATGCCGAGCACTAAAATGAACCCAAAGATGGAAATAATGTTGATGCTCACATCGACAAAGGACATCGGGAGAAAAAATAAGGTGCCTAAGAAACAAACAGGTAAACCTACAATTACCCAGAAAACGACGCGTAATTTCAAGAAAAAAGCCAAAATAAAGGCAACGAGTAGCGCCCCAATAAGCATGTTGTCTAACATCATGCTTTGACTGCCGTTCAGGTAGTAGGTGATATCCCCCCAGGCTGATAGAGAAATACCCTCAGGGAGCTTAGCAGTTTTGGCTTTCGCAAACGCTTTGGCTTCTTCCGCAACTTTACTGATATCCTGGTTGCCGACGGCAAAGAGCGCAATGCCAACACTGTATTCACCGTCAAAATAGGCTTTGGCTGAATAGCTGATGAATTCATCCTTGACGCTGGCGACGTCACTTAATCGAATGACTACACCATCTTCTTGTGTGCGAAGGACAAGGTTTTCAAAGTCAGCTTGCCTATAGGATTGCTCATCAATGCGTAGCACAATAAAGCCTCTGCTGGAATTGATACCGCCGCTTGGTAGGTTAACAGAACCTAGCCGTATTTTTGTGGCCACATCGTTCATGGTTAATTGATACTTGCGCAGCTTTTGTTCATCCACTTCAATCGTGATTTCAAAGGGTCTGTCGCCCCAGACTTCGGCTTTCTTTACATTGGTTTCAGCGAGTAATTCTTCTTTAATTTGATGGGCAAGGAGCTTGGCTTCGCGCTCAGACATTTGGCCGTGAAGTTGTAATTGAATCGCTAGCGCTGAATACTGTGTTTGCTTGATGAGGGCTTCTTCTGCTTGCGAGGGGAAGGTGCGAATACCATCAATGGCAATTTTTATCTTGGCTGACAATTCTGTTGGGTCATAACCATCTTCAAGGGTTAAATGGACAGAAGATGAACCAAAGCGGCTTCTTGCATCGACTTTTTTGATGCCTCTCACGTGTTTAACGGCTTCTTCAATTTTAAGGGTAATACCTTCTTCGACCTCAAGCGGTGAGGCACCTGGATAGGCAACTTTAATCGTAAGGGCAGGTTTATGTTTGGCTGGGACTAATTCTCGCCTAATGTCAGAGATGGATAATAAGCCACTTACAATGATAAACCACATGAGTAAGTTGGCTGCAACGGGGTTTTGAACAAACCAAGCAATGATTCCGGATTGCTGCATATTCATAGCGCATTCGCCATCTGACCATCTTGGCCTTCTTCTCGAAGAATAACGGTTCTGCCCTCTACAGGGTCTGTGAGTGTGCTGGTGACAATGCGATCACCTAGGACGAGCCCTTGGTAGACATACACTTGTTTGCCTCGCGTCGGCAGTATTTGAACTTTACGTTGGGTCAGTCTGTTTTCTTCATCAATTAACCAGAGTTGATTGCCTGAGCGAAGGAGCTTCCGTTCAATCGTGACGACATTTTCAAAGGATTTGCTCTGAAGTTCGGCGCGGACAAAGGTGCCGATGCGAAGCGGTGTGGGAGTGGGGGTCTTTAAACCATAAGGATCTTTCACTTCGATGACTGCATGAAGGACACCGTTTTTACTGTCGAGTATGCCTTCAGTGCGTACTAACTGGCCTTTCCAGGTGGTGGGGTTAACAGCTTTATCATCAAGCAAATTGACAGGAAATTGAATTTTTTGCCCAAGGACAGGTAAATCAAGAAGACCTAGTTGTTGCGAGGTCAAAGGTACTCTAACTTCAATAGCATCAACGGCATGTAAATGGGCGAGTTGCGTGCCTACATTAACAAATTGGCCTTTGTCGGCCACTTTTTGCGATAACAGTCCATCAAAAGGTGCGTAAACAGTGGTTTTTTTGACGTTTAGTTGAGCGGCTGCAACCGCTTCTTTAGCTGCCAGCATTTTTGCTTTGGCCGCTGCTAATTGGGGTTCTCTAAGGGCTAATTTTCTCGCGGCTTCATTGTCGTTGCTTAAGCGTCCTTCCCATTCTTTTTTGGCAACATACGCATGACCTTGTTCTTGAATATATAAGCTTTCAGCTTCTGCAAGATTAGATTTTGCCGAGGTAAGTTCATTGATATAACGTTGCTTCTCAATGGTAAGGATAGGGCTGCCTTTGAGGAAAAAACCACCATCTTCAAAGTTGTCTGCAACCCAAGTGATCTTGCCCGATACCTCAGGTAATAAAGACAGGCTGGTTCGCGCTTTCACAACACCGCGCGTTTCCAGTGTAGTCATTGTCTTTTCAAAGTCGGCAATCTGAATATCGACTACCTGAGGTGTATAGTTCTCCAGTACTTTTTCTTCAGGCTTGTTTAAGGATACTAAGCTTTGGGTAATGATGGCTGCGAGAACAAGTATGCCTAAGACAAAAACGACTTGTAAGGCGACTTTTTGGGTAGTGGATGACACCTGATTTTACCTTTGTATTTGTTATTTTTGCGGTTGGCAAAGGTGGCTTTTTTACGTTAGCTATACACTAAGTACGATTGTGTTGCCACTTTAGGGGGCAGGTTTATAACAAGCAATGAACTAGTGGGCATTTTGCGAATGCCGTTGCGCTTTTAGTGCCAGCAGTTCTTCAAAACGTTCAATGGCTCGCTCGTATTCTTCGTTCAGTTCAAAAATATCCTGCTCATGCTTCTGCAACAAGGATTCGGTTGAAAGAATTTGCTTCTCTAGCTGCTTAATGCGTGCTTGAACCAGGTCACTGACTTGATTGGAATTTCTCTCTAGTTGAGCGGCTTTTTCATATTCAGTGTCTACTTCCATGCGAACGGTTTTGAGATTACCTTTTAAAATGGCGACCCTGACATTAAGTTCATCGACTTTGCGTCCTTGCTCAGCTTTAATGTCAGAAATAAACGAAAAGCGTCTAAGGAGAGAAAGGTCGTAAGCATCCTGCTTTTCTTGTGCGGCCTGTGCTGTTTTTTCTTTTGCAAGTAACTGTTGTTTTTCTGTCAGTTCTTCATCTGTCAGTTCGGCATCAACGGTTTTGATGATCCTGCCGCGCGTATCAATGATTTCATAGCCGTACTTTGCATATTCTGCGGGTAATTGCTTACTCATGACGGTAGCACCTTCGCTATTTTTATAACGAAAGAGCTGATTAGCCAAAGCACCTGCGCTTATAAAGTTGAGCGCAGTGAAGGTAAGCCCCATGATAAAACAAACGAGTGAATTATTGCTGAATCCCATAGTTTGATCGGTAGTTTTTTATTTTATCCAATATGTCTTTATCTTCGCGGTTAGCGCCAAGGTAGTCAATGATGTCAGTTAGCTGAATGATACTTTTGACGGTTATGTCAAAGTCTTTTTCTACCTGTTGAATGGCTGACAGTTCACCTTGAGCTTTCTCTTGCCTATCCAGCCCTACCACAACGCCCGCTAAGGTTGCTTGTTGTGCCTTCGCTAATTGAGCGACTTCGTTGATGGCTGTGCCGGCTGTAATGACATCGTCAATCACCAGGAGCTTTTTTCCTGTGACATCGGCGCCCACTAATATGCCGCCTTCACCATGATCTTTTTTCTCTTTTCGATTGTAGGTGAAAGGCTTGTCTATGCCATATAAGTCATAAAGCGCAGCAGCTGTTAGGGCGCCTAAAGAAATGCCTTTATAGGCTGGGCCAAAAATAATATCAAAATCGAAATTTGCCTCTTTAATGCAAGCTGCATAAGCTTTTGCCAACACAGATAAAGCACGACCTTGGTATAGTTTACCTGCATTAAAAAAATAGGGACTAAGACGACCAGATTTCAGCGTAAATTCGCCAAAACCCAAAGCCTCTGCTTTAATTGCTTCATCAATAAAGTGTTTCTTGGATGGTTCCACTTAGGTAAGCCTCGTAAGAAATCGGTAAATAATTAATAATTGCAGGCAACTATTCTGATATACTCTTGTCGATACTATAGCTTCGAATTAATTGCTCACTCTAAGCTAGGTTCAACGTTAAGAATTATCTCAATAGAAAGGATCATGGGTCAATTTCTGTAATCGTAGCAACATTAAGAAAAATAACGTGAAGTCTAAAGCCTCCTGAGTAAAGGTAATCTATGCGTATTATCAATTTTTCTGCTGACGGTATTCAATCAGCAAAAGATAAGGGTTTTTTTGATTGGCTGGTCAATCAAGATGCAGATATTGTTTGTATACAAGACCTGAGAGCAACAGAATTTGACTTGACCAGTAATGCCTATTTTCCAGAAGGCTATTTCCCTTACTTTTTTGATAACCCTGATGGCCAAAACGGTGTGGCTATTTATACCAAGAGTTTGCCGAAAGCGATTATGTCGGGTTTGGGATTTGCAGACTTTGATGGCGAAGCGCGTTTTATTCAGGCTGATTTCGAAGAGATCAGCGTGGGTTCAATTTTAGTTCCACAGTCTTTTTTAAGTGATCCGATTTCTCTTGAGCGTAAAGCACAATTTTTTGATTTGCTGTATGCGCATTTGGATAAAATTCGTAATAAACGCCGCGAATTTATTTTTGCCGGCAACTGGCATGTGGCGGCTGATATCAAAGATATAGAGAATAAGCAGCTGGATGATACGCCAGGCTTTTTATCTGAAGAGCGACGTTGGTTTGATGAAGTTAACCATCAACTCGGTTATGTCGATGCCTTCAGGGAAGTGAATCATGATGATGATGAGTTTACTTGGTGGCCCGGATTGGAACCTTCTGGTTGGCGGGTGGATACGCAGTTGGTGTCAGAAGGGATGAGAAAGTACATCGAGTACGGTACGATTTATAAGAAACAAAAATTCTCAAATCATGCGCCTGTCATTATGGATTATGACTTTATTTTGTCGGAAGAAAATGATTTTTAATCGTTTGTGTAGGGCGGGACAGTGAAGCGTCTCCCGCCTTTTTGAAGAAAACTCTGTCAACAGAGCCTAATGTTCTAGCACTTTCTGTTGAATCTGAAATAACTCATTGATGCCTTTTTTGGCCAGTCCTAATAATCCTTGTAGCTCTTCTTCTGAGAACGTTTGCCCTTCAGCTGTGCCTTGTATTTCAACAAAGCCCCCTGCATCTGTCATAATCACATTCATGTCAGTTTCAGCTGAAGAATCTTGCACATAATCTAAGTCTAGTGTGAGTTGATCGCCTACAATACCAACTGAAATAGCAGCAACCATGCGCTTCATGGGGTCTTTTGTAATGGCCTTTGTGGTTAACAAGTGATTAATGGCATCGCGTAAGGCAACACAGGCGCCTGTAATAGAGGCTGTGCGCGTGCCGCCATCAGCTTGAATAACATCGCAGTCGATGGTGATGGCAACTTCGCCTAATGCTTCAAGATCAACAGCTGCCCGAAGGCTTCGGCCAATCAACCGTTGTATTTCAATAGTGCGCCCAGATTGTTTGCCGCCTGCTGCCTCTCGTTTCATTCGAGAATGAGTAGATCTTGGCAACATACCATATTCGGCCGTGACCCAACCTTTGCCTGAGCCTCGTAAAAATCCTGGCACTTTATCTGCGATACTAGCTGTGCAGAGCACTTTGGTATCACCAAACTCAACAAGAACAGAGCCTTCTGCGTGTTTTGTGTACTGGCGTGTGATGTTGACTGGTCGAAGTTGGTCTGATGCGCGAGAGATTGAAGACATAAAAGTTACTTGTTGGTGAGTGAAGGCGCGAATCTACTGAATTCAGTTATAATCCGCAAGCTAATTGAATGAGGTTGTTGCTATGCCTAAAAGTATGACGGCGTTTTCACGTGCCGAAAAGCATTTTCCATTTGGACGAGTTGTCTGTGAGCTACGCTCAGTTAATCATCGTTACTTGGATATTAATCTAAAACTGAGTGGGCTCATCAGACAATTAGAGCCAGAGTTGCGTGATGCGTTAAAACATGCCCTGGCCAGAGGGAAGGTAGAAGGTTTTGTTCAGCTTGATGTACAAGGGGCGCAGCGCCAAGAATTGTCGCTTAATGAAGCTTATTTGCAGTCATTGCTTGAAGCGAATGAAAAAGTGAGGCTACTTGGAAAGATAGGCGCAGAAGAAAAGGCCAGTACATTCTTGGCTTGGCCAGGTGTGATTGAGGCCAACACTACCCTAGATGACAGCGATCAAAAAGCAGTGCTAGCGTTTATTTTCGATGTTATCAGTCAGTTAATCGATAGCCGCGAACGAGAAGGCGATGCTATTAAAGGTCTCTTGTTGGCTCAGCTTGAAGAAATGAAGCGGTGGGTCAATTTTTTAAAAGAAAAATTATCGGATATTCGCCAGTCACAAGACGATAGGATTCGTGAAAAATTAGCATCACTTACTATAGCGGTTGATCAAGAGCGCCTTGAGCAAGAGATCGTCTATTTAGCTCAAAAGGGCGATGTGGCTGAAGAATTAGACAGGTTGGTTATTCATGCAAAAGCCATTGAAGACGCATTGGCTCAAGAAGCACCTTGTGGGCGACGGTTAGATTTTTTAATGCAGGAACTAAACCGAGAAGCTAACACCTTGGGTTCAAAATCCTATCATGCGCTAATGAGTGAGGCCTCAGTTGAATTAAAGGTGATCATTGAGAAGATGAGGGAGCAGGTCCAGAATTTAGAATAAAAAAGGCGCAGGTTGCGCCTTTACTTGGCTGTATAAAAAACGATTATAAGGGCGTGATGTCTTTTGTTCTCGCTTTTTGCAGGCTGGGCACATCATCAAAAGCAGAGGCTTCATCTTCGAAATTAGCCTCGATAATCGGTGTACTTTGGCCATCTTTCATGAAGAGAATATTGTCTAGTTCATGTGTGGCGTAATGCGGAAGCGCCAGCCAAATACTCATAGTATCACCATCGTTATAAACGCCTAAGTTTTGTTCGCCTAAGGATTCATAAGTGCCCTGTTCATTCTGGATGGCGAGAGAGACTTTATGGTTAGTGATTTGAAGTCTGAAGGTTTGCCATCTGAAGTTGCCGTTTACGTTATCAGAGTTATCGAGAAGTTCATTGCTGAGTGCGCCGTTATCAGGGTGTTGATACGCTGTTTTTCCGGAAAGACTAAAGCCGTAAACTGGCGCTGACTGTGTATTATTAGTCAGTCCTGAGTAGTCAGGCCACTGCCATAGGTTCATGTCATGGACTTTAGGTTGGTTTTGTAAAAGTTCGTCATCTTTTTTGCCTACTGCAAGGCCTAAGCGATGCTTATCATCTCTGTTAAGGAGGTCAAAGGTTAAGACATAGTCACTGCCATAGCGATAGTCTGATAGCTTGAAATAACGATAGAGTTCACTTGAGTTAATATCGCCATATGCGCTCCAGAATCCTAAGTCGATACCTCGAGGAATTACTCGATTTTTATCAGTCGAGCGGTTGGCCGCAATAAGTTGTAGGCTGTGGTTGTCAGCAGTTTCTGAGGTACCCCAGTAAAAAGCACTAATAGGTAAGAAGGTCGCTTCATTTGCAGGGATAGTCCCTTCCATTGTGTTGCCGAAATGATCCAGAATGGCGCTTTGATCAAACGTCATTTGATAGGGCGAAATGGTGCCAAAAAAGGTGGGGTCATAGTCGCCAATCTTTTGGTTGATATTCTGGCTTTTTAGACTAATAGGCATGAGTGCTGCGTGAGATTGACCGACGTAGCTAGCCGTATCTTGAAGAGAGCCGCCTCGCTGAAGCGTTATGGCACCTTGACTTAAAGGGCCGCCTTGCACGTTTGTCGAAAAGTTAACATTGATTTGGTTATGCTGATAGGTTGAGGCAAGAATTTCAGTAGCTGTTAATGAGGGGGCGTTCTCAGAGCCTGTTAGACTGATAGTGTCTTCCAGTGTAGTGGCAGCATTCAATAAATTGTTTAGCTCAGTGCTCTGTATTGCAAGTGAGTCGGATAGATCGACTTGCGTTAAGCTTAAGTCTTCCGACTCTAATTCTTGGCCTAATACCCATAATGTTTCATCCTGTAATCGATAGCTTTCGATATCGAGATTCAATTCGCCTAATAGGGTATTCATGCTGCCCGATGAAAGGTCGAAAACATCCAGCTGGTCAGCATCTAGGCTTTTGTTCATGTTAATGGCTGCCAGGTCACTAATGACCTCGAAATTACAATGGTCCACCAATACGTCTTCTGCAAAAGGAATAATGGTCACAAGCTGGTCATTCACGCAGCCTAAAAGTTTTGATGATGTTGGGTTAAGTGTGGATGCAAGGTAACCGTTCCAGCTGATAGGTGTTTGTGCAATACCTTCGTTAACGAGAGAAAGTAAATGGCTTTTGATCATTAATGCACTGCCAAAATCAGCCTGATAGTTTGCTCGATATTGGCTGGACGCTGGGATTGCGTAAAGCTCACCGTCTTTATAGAACTTAATACCTTTATCGACGGTGCCGTCTTCAAGGTAGCTAACAAAAGAGTACGCAAAGTGTTCATCATCAAACACAACAAAGCTTTCTATAAGGTCTTGTTCTGAAGGGATTATGCTTTTTAGTGTATTGCCTTGGCTGTCGATTTGGTGGATCTCTGAATAGTTACCCGCAGGATCTTCGGTTGCAATGTAACGATTGCCTGAGTGGTCAAATTGCAAAGGTTTTAATCCAGTGCGTATATCCAAAAAATCATCGAATGATTTGGCGTTAGGCTGATAGCTTGGTACGGTAATTTCGACTGGGATTTGTACGCCTGCGACTTCTACTGTGCCTAAGCGCTTCTCAGTGCCTGTCATACAGCTCAGAGCGCCATCATCAAGCTTGTATTCTAACAACGAACAAAAGAAGAGGTCGTTATCAAACATATCCTGCACAGTAAGTGCTAATGAGCGAGCTCCGACAATTTGAGTGTTAGGGTCTGCGCCTTCGAAAGAAATAGATTCCAGGCATATATCAATAGTTGGATTGCCAGGTTGTTTGGTTAAGAAGCTGTCATTACTACAAGAACCTGCAACAGGTAAGTCATACACATAGGTGAAAGTGGCATTGTCACCGGCTTGTTTGCGTAACTGCTTAAGCGAGGTTGGAAAGTTAAAATCTAACGGGCGGCCAATCAGAGGTACATAGATATCGAGTAAATAACTAGGATCATCAAATCGCACATTTTCTGCCAAGCTGCGGGTGCCGCTTGATAAATTGCTGTCTTGCCCTACGTGAAAAAATACCGACGTTTTATCGGGTGATACTTGAAGGTAATTGATTCTTAATGGCTCAATGTTTCGGATGGGAGAAAAAAGTGCGTTGTCAGCATCGAGGGCTGCCAGATTGCTGCTTCCTTCGTGGATGAAATCATTATTGGGTGTTGAGGTATTGAGAGGCTCAGAAAACTGGAACAGGTCGGTTGCCCCCGTTAAAGTGACAATCTCGCCTTGAATAATACTGATGTTCAGGTTGTCTTCTAGACCTTGAAGGCCTTGGTTGTCTTGTTCGTCGCCTGCGAAAATGACAGGCTCATGCTTGGTTGTGGTTTTCGTGTTTTCACAGCCCACAATGGCAGCAGCTAATGCAGCGGTGAGTAGTGTGTATGCAGCGTTCATGTCGTCCCTGACTGTTATGTGAAATGGTTCTAATAATTTTAGCCGTTAATGACTATTTTTCTTAGCTTTAGAAGGAATCAGAATAAAAAATCAAGAGAAAAGAAAAACGATAGGAACTTTCAGGGCACCCTTTAGTCATATTAAGTGATAGTGGCAAATGAAGTAGGGTATCCCCTATACCTTACTTCATTGTGTTGATACTTCAACACACTTTCGGCCGGTACAGTTGTACCGGCTTTTTTATGCTTCGATTTCCAGCCACTGCGATAACTTATCTTCGACTTCTTCCAAACCTGATTTTTTGAGCGCTGAAAATAGCTGAATGCTGGCGTGAGGGAATGCTTTAAGGTGGTTTTGGGCTTTGAAAAATTGATTTCTGGCTTGATTAGGGCCCAGTTTATCTGCTTTTGTTAACAGTATGTGGATGGGCATCTGACTTTGATTGGACCAGTTGATCAACATGGTGTCAAAATCCGTGAAAGGTTGCCTACTATCCATTAAGAGAACAAGGCCCCTTAAGCTTTGGCGCCTTTCAAGGTATTGGTTAAGGTGCTTCTGCCACTTTAGCTTGGTCGTCATGTCGACCTTGGCATAACCATAGCCTGGCAGGTCAACCAGGCGGCGGCTAGCATCACGGTTATTGCTAAAAAAATTGATAAGCTGTGTTCTGCCGGGTGTTTTTGACGTGCGGGCAAGCTTTTTATTGTCTGTTAATGTATTGATCGCAGAGGATTTACCCGCATTGGACCTGCCTGCAAAAGCTACTTCAAAGCCCGTGTCTTCAGGGCATTCCTTGAGTGTGGGGGCGCTTGTAAGAAAAGAAAAGGTGCGAAAATAACGCTGCATCAAGAAAACCTTCAAGGATGTTTTATTTGGAGGCGGAGTTTCTATATAATTGGCGAGATTATATCTTGCAAGCTGGAAAACAGCTATTGCCAAGATGCCAAATAAAAATAATGGCCACGGATACACTATCAATCAACGCTTAGGCTAAGTTTCAATTGCGCTCCAATGTTTTGTTCACGTTCTAATCCGATGTGGCGTCGACTATAAGCGCAGAAGTAAGCCGATAGTAGGCCATGGAAGAGTCGAGATAAAATGGTATGAAACACATAATTACAGGTTTATTCCTATTGGCCTTTGCAACCTTCGCGGCAAGTGCAGGTGATGCAGAAAAAGGCAAAGCCTTGTCAGAAACTTGTGTGGCTTGCCACGGGGCCGACGGCAACTCATTAGCTGCAAATTTCCCTAAAATTGCTGGGCAAAATGAAGCTTATGTAATCAAGCAATTAAATGATATGCGTGTGCCTCAGACGGAAGGCGGAAGAGAAGTCGTTGAAATGACAGCGATCATCGCTGACTTTTCAGAGCAGGATATTGCTGATCTTGCAGCTTTTTTTGCAGAGCAAATGCCCCAAGGCGGTGCTGCTGACCCTGAGCTTGTTGAGATGGGTGAGAAGCTTTATCGAGGTGGCGATAGTGAAAAGATGATTGCTGCCTGTACGGGTTGCCATGGTCCAGACGGTAAAGGTAACAAAGGCGCAGCTTATCCTATGATTGCAGGTCAGCATGCTGATTATATTGAAAAGCAATTAAAGGCCTTTCGTCTAGGTGCGGATCAGCCGCAAGCACAAGGTGCCAGAATTAATGACGGCGATACCAAAATGATGCGCAGTGTGGCGGCTAATATGAGTGACTTGCAAATTAAAGCGGTTGCCAGTTTTATCTCAGGATTGCGTTAAGCCCTGACCGACTTAACAGATTAAGCACCCAAGGGCTGGTTTTCTTTTGATCAGCCATTACTATGGGGCACTAAAACAATAATAACAAATTGAGGGATGTCCCATGCGACAGGTTGTCTTGGCCTCTTCATTGCTTTGCTTAGGTGCGCTATCTCATTTGGCCTTCGCTGCGATTCCAGAAAAGCCTTATTATATCGGTATTCATTATGGTGCAGGACAGCTTTACACAGGGCTTAAGTATCATGTTGATGGAAAGACCGCTTTCGACCCGAATGGGGATCCTGCGCCAGAGCGTTCGTATTCAGCTGCAGATCATAATGCCAGAGTGTCAAAGTCCAGTGCTACGCTCATTAATGGCGGATTTCATTTTACGCGTAATTGGGCTGTAGAAGGGCAGTATATGATTACTGGCCTTTTGGATATGCCGTTTTTTGTCGGTAATGATGAAGTGTTTAATAAGGCGAAACTAAGCGGCTCTTCTTACGGTCTTTATGGTGTTTATAAAGTAGGCACTGACGTGTATTTTAGAGGGAAATTAGGGTTTGGTGGAACATCTGTGGGGCTTGAGGGTGAAGGTGTGAGTGTTGATCACTCAGGTTTCGGTGTCACTTATGGCTTCAGTGTGGGCAAGAAAATAGGCAATTTAGGTTCGTTTGAGTTCACTTACATGCGTTATGCGGATGCTGTGGCGGATAAAACCTGTGTGCCTATTGAAGCGAATGCAGCGCAAAACACTGCTTGTAAAAGAGATGGCGGTGCTAAACGGTATTTTGAGTTTAATGAAAATATTCGCTCAAGTGTGATCACAGCAGGTTATGTCTTCACTTTTTAATACGCGTGTCTGATTTTTTTGATACAGTAACTGCGATACTTCGTTAAATTTTTGCAGGAGCCTAAGGTTATGAATAATGTTAATCACTCACCTGTCCGTATAGCGCTTGCATTGCTTATTAGCTTGCTAGTGAGTTTGCAGATTCAAGCAAAAGAAAAATTTATTGCCGGCACCGATTATGAAGTGCTTGAAACACCTGTAGCGACGCGTGACAGTAATAAAATTGAGGTGGTTGAACTATTTTGGTATGGCTGTAATCACTGCCATACCTTTGAAGGCATTTTCGTTCCCTGGAAGAAACAACTGCCAGCTGATGTCGATGTGGTGCAAATGCCTGCTATTTGGAACAACATGATGGAGTTACATGCAAGGGCATTCTATGTATCTCAGGCATTAGGTAAGCTTGATGAAACGCATCAGCCTTTTTTTGACGCGCTTATAAATAGACGCGAAAGGCTCTTTAACCCTCAGGCGATTGCTGATTTTTACAGTAAATTCGGTATTGAAAAAGAAACTTTCATGAAGGTGTTTGATTCCTTTGGGGTTGACAGTCAAGTGACCTTGGCAAAATCGAGAGGCCGAAGTTATAAGCTGCGTGGCACACCTGAAGTGGTTGTGAATGGAAAGTATCGTATCTCTGTCGGTATGGCCAAAACTCAGCCACGCATGCTGGAAATCGCTGATTACCTTATCGAAAAAGAGCGTAAGCAGTTGGCATCACAAAAAGACGAAGCTAAAGCAAAAGAACCTGAAGCCTCTAAATAAGACTAACGTTGCCCTATCTACTTGTCTACTAAAATTGCTCTGCGGGGTAGAAAAATACAGCAACTTCCACCATGATGTTTCTAGGCGGTGGAGTTGTACTCTTCCACTTTTCTTCTTGTTTTGAATAAAGTGAGCGAGTGATGGCAAAAAGTGCATTCTTTGGTTACTTAGGGCGGCTTAAGTGGATTAAACGCTGGGGCCTTAAGCGCAATATCGAAGAAGAAAATGTCATGGAGCATAGCTTCCAAGTGGCCATCATCGCACATGCTTTAGCGTTGATTCATAATGATCGATTTGGCGGAAGTATTGACGCGAATCAAGTGGCTGTGACTGCGCTCTATCATGATGCCTCCGAAATTATTACAGGGGACTTACCGACGCCTGTGAAATATTTTTCTCCTCAAATTCAGTCTGCCTATAAAGCGATAGAGGTTGAGGCTGAGAAAGAGCTATTGAACTTGTTGCCGGATAGTTTGCAACCCTTCTACAAGCCCTTTTTATTGCATGATGCAGTGCCGCCGGATGCAACAAAATTTGTTAAAGCAGCGGACGTCATCAGTGCCTATTTAAAGTGCCAAATGGAAGTGAATGCGGGTAACAAAGAATTCAAATCAGCCATGCAAGATGTTGAGGCTAGGCTTAAGCTTTTACAAATGCCTGAAGTTGAATACTTTATGGTGACCTTTAATGACAGCTATCTATTGACTCTAGATGAGTTGCTCACCGCGCACGACAGTGAGCTAAAAAGCGCAGAGCCTAAATAAAGCTAACGGCTAGTCTTCAATCAAGAGCAACGGCAAATTTTCGGAGCAGTTGCTTTCTCTCGTCAATCATGGTTTTCCAGGTTTCCCGCATGGAAAATGCAGCATCTTGGCTCTCACTGGTGTTTTTTCGCATTTCAGTGTCTATGCTGATGATTTCTTTGATGATTTTAGCCCTAATTTGATTGACGTCGTCGTAATTGACAGGGGCATGGTATCGGTTGTGGGCGGGTTTTAACGAATTCGAGCTCATCTGGCTCAATTTATGATGGTGAATCATAAGACATCCTTTTCTGTAATGTAACCTTAGCCTTCTTGGCAGCAAGTTTGTCAATCTGAGCGACTTGTTGAATAAACAGCGAATCATGCAGGTACTGCGCAACACAGTATTGACAGAATCTGTTAAACTTAGCCTCTTATGACGAACTGTAAAGTTTAGCTTGAGATATTCTTTCTATCTTTCTTCGATTTTTCCTTTACCCTCCAAAGCTAAAGGCAGACTATGCTTGACGTAAAAGGTATCAGTCAATCCGATACGATTCTGTTAGACATGGATGGTACATTACTTGATTTGTACTTTGATAATTACTTTTGGGCGGTTTTGGTGCCAGAGCGCTATGCCCAAAAACAACAATTATCGTTTGATGCAGCTTATGATTATTGCCTAAGAGAAATTAACCTAAGAAAAGGTACCCTTGATTGGTATTGTCTAGATTATTGGGCAGATTGCTTTGGCTTGGATATTATTGGATTGAAACGCGAAATCGCTGATAGGGTAGCCTTGAGGCCTGGTGTTTTGCCTTTTCTCACAGCATTAAGAGATAGTAACAAAACGGTGATTCTACTGACCAATTCTCACCCCGCAGGCGTAGACCTTAAGCTAGATACAGTACCTATCGGGGGTTATTTTGATCATATTGTTAGCTCTCATGAATATGGTTTGGCCAAAGAGAACCCGAACTTTTGGCCAGCTTTTGCTTCAGAGCACGTGAAGGATTCCGGTAAAGCTTTATTGATTGATGATACGGAGTCAGTACTGCAAGCGGCGAGTGATTTTGGCATCGCGTTTACTTGGTCTATTGCGCAGCCAGATTCATCGAAGCCAGTAAGGCCTTGCGGGCGATTTCCAGCGGTAGTTAATTTTGATGAGGTAACCCCTTTTGTCTGAAGCAGAAGCTAAAGTGAGGCTTGATAAATGGCTATGGGCCGCACGATTTTTCAAGACGCGGAGTCTTGCAAAGCAAGCCATAGAAGCGGGGCATGTATTTTACAATGGACAGCGAGTTAAGGTGAGTAAGGATGTGCAAGTAGGTGCAAAGCTTTCTGTAAGGCAGGGTTGGGATGTTAAAATTGTGAGTGTGCAAGCTATTAGCGATAAACGGCAATCTGCGCCGATTGCGCAAACCCTTTATCAAGAAACCGAAGACAGTATTAAAGCGCGTGAACAAAAAGCGATTGAGCGCAAACAAGTAAAACAATCGTTGCTGTCGCCTGAAACGAAGCCTGATAAACGTAACAGGCGAAAAATTCAGGCGTTTAAACAACACAATCTGGGCGAATAAAATGTCAGAGAATTTCTTGCAAACCTTTCTCTTAAAAGAATCGGGTGTTAGGGGGGCTGTTGTCGTATTGACAACAGAGTTGTCTGACTTGTTATCAAGAGCCTCAGTATCCCATGCGTCACAAACGCTATTAGGAGAGGCATTGTTAGCGAATGTACTGATGACCAGTCATTTAAAGATTGATGGTTTGGTGAGTATTCAGGCAAAAGGCGAAGGCCCTATTAATCTGTTGGCAACAGAATGTAATAATGACTTGCATTTTAGAGGGTTAGTTGAATCGGATTTGTCTTCGCAGGATGTGTCTACAGCTTTCGATGGTATGACATTAACGATTACGTTAGAGCCTAAAAAAGGGAGTCGTTATCAAGGCATTGTTCCATTGAGCGAAGCAACGCTTGCGACTTGTTTGGAGCATTATTTTATTCAATCTGAACAGTTGCCGACAAGTTTCATGTTTTCAGTGACTGAGGGTAAGGCTGTTGGTTTAATGCTTCAGGCGCTGCCTGGCGATGAAAGCTCTATCGATGATTGGCAGCGCGTTAGCATGCTTAAGGACACATTGAAGCAAGATGAAATGCAAGGATTGACGGTTGAGACATGGCTGTATCGTTTGTTTCATGAAGAAGGCGTTGAGGTTTATGAAAAACGTTTTGTGGCCTTTAAATGTAGCTGTTCAAGAGAACGCTTCGAAAGGGCATTGGTAACCTTAGGGCAGGCAGAGCTTCAAGAGGTACTGCAAGAGCGAGGTAAAATAGAAACAGAGTGTCACTTCTGTAAAGCTGTCTATTTGTTTGATCAAAAGGCTATTGATGAGCTATTTTCTTCGGGGTCATCAACTGTGGACCATTAGGCTCCTATTAGGCTGCTAGATAACAAGACGTAATTGGCAAGTCGCAGTAAAAAGGGCAAATTAAGGATAGGTAAACGGCCATTTTTTTGACATAATGGCGCGCAAAAATTATCTGCGCAAAAAAGCATCACTGCTTTCTTTGTGAAAAGACCCCATTAGGATTAAAAAATGACAGCAGAAACCATTGCTTTCCAAGACCTTAGTCCAGCAGAGCTGATTGAAAAAGCGCTGGAGACAGGCGAAGGTAAGCTAACTGATACCGGTGCCCTTCTTGTTACTACTGGTCAGCGTACTGGGCGTTCTCCAGCTGACCGTTTCATCGTTGAAGAGCCTAGCACAGCGGAAAGCATCGATTGGGGGGCAGTCAACAGACCTTTTAATGCTGAAAAATTTGATGTCTTATGGGATCGTGTTGAAACCCATTTGTCTCAGAAAAAGCGTTATGTGCAGCATTTGCATGTGGGCGCCAGTGAAGAGCATTACTTGGCTGTTGAAGTGAACACAGAGACAGCTTGGCAAAATCTTTTTGCGCGCAACATGTTTGTTCGTCCTGAGAAGTATAACCCGCAACACAAAGAAGCTTGGAGTATCTTAAATGTCCCATCTTTTGAGTGTCAGCCTGAGCGTGATGGTACTAATTCTGATGGTGTGGTGATTATAAATTTTGCTAAGCGCCGTGTACTGCTCGCTGGTATGCGTTATGCGGGTGAAATGAAAAAAGCCATGTTCTCTGTACAAAACTTCTTACTGCCAGAAAAAGATGTATTGCCGATGCACTGCTCAGCAAATATCGGTGAGTCAGGCGATGTGGCGTTATTTTTCGGCCTTTCTGGCACAGGTAAAACAACCTTGTCGGCAGACCCTGAGCGTTATTTGATTGGTGATGATGAGCACGGCTGGTCAAAAGGTTCTGTGTTTAATATCGAAGGCGGTTGTTACGCGAAGACCATTAATCTTTCTCAGAAGAATGAGCCTGTGATTTGGGATGCGATTCGGTTTGGTGCGATTGTTGAAAACGTGTTGGTCAATGACGCTCGCCACGCTGATTACGATGATACCTCTTTAACTGAAAATGGTCGATGCTGTTATCCGTTAGAGCATGTTGATATGCGTAGTGAAAAGAATGCAGGTGGCGAGCCTAAAGTGGTTATCTTCTTAACTTGCGACGTGTCGGGTGTATTACCGCCTGTTTCTGTGCTATCAAAAGAAGCAGCAGCCTTTCATTTCTTGTCAGGCTATACTGCACGTGTAGGCTCGACAGAACTCGGTGCGGAAGCGGGCATTCATCCAGCGTTCTCAACTTGTTTTGGTGCGCCTTTCATGCCTCGCCCTGCACGTGAATATGCAGATCTATTGATGAAGCGTGTAGAAGATTTTGGTAGCCAAGTGTATCTTGTTAATACTGGCTGGACTGGCGGTTCTGGTGCGCCTGGTGGTGAAGGGCAGCGATTCCCGATTCCTGTCACGCGTGCGGTAGTCTCTGCCATTCAGAGTGGTGCCTTATTAGGTGCTGAAACAGAGCATTTGGATATTTTGAACCTTGATATTCCTAAAGCGATTCCAGGCGTTGATGCTAAGTACGTTAACCCACGTGAAAGCTGGACTGATAAAGCGGCGTACGATGAGCAAGCCAAAAAACTTGCGACACTTTTTAATGACAACATCAAAAAGTTCGAAGTCTCAGAGGCAATTGCTGCCGCAGGGCCTAAAGCTTAATTGATGAAAAGCAGGCCTGGGAGGCCGTCCAAGAGCTGACTGTTCGGCCTAAGCTTCCGATAATCGGCCTGAATTCTCATAAAATTTCTTTAAATAGGCAGACTATTCGCAGAAATTTTTTACAAATTCTGACTCGATTCTTGAAACCTTAAGCTCGAACGCAGTTCTCGGACGCCCTCCTGGCCTGCTTTTTTTTGCTTTAAGATTTTATAAACGCTTTATGTAGGGCGACGCAGCGAAGCGCCCCCCGCCAAAGCATACACAATTTAGGCGGGAGGCGCTTCGCTGTCCCGCCCTGCCTAGCTATAAGTCGAATGCCCGAACTTCCCGAAGTTGAAACTACCTGCCAAGGTATCAAACCTTATCTTGAAGGCAAAACTGTTAAAAGGATGACGGTAAGGCAACCCTCTTTGCGATGGCCTATCCCACTTGACAAGGCTAAGGCGCTGGAAGGGCAATCTATTCAAAAAGTCAGTCGCCGAGGGAAATACATTCTGCTTGATGTGGCGGATGGTTATTGGCTAATACATCTTGGTATGTCGGGCAGTATGCGAGTGGTTACTACGGATGAGCTACCCCGCAAGCATGATCATGTTGACCTTGAACTTATGGATGGTAGTGTTATTCGATTCAATGATCCTCGTCGTTTCGGGTGTTGGTTATTTCAGTCGAATGAGGAAGGTGAGCATAGCCTGCTGTTACATTTGGGCGTTGAGCCATTGTCAGATGCGTTTAATGGGGCTTATCTCTTTAAGCAATCCAGGCAGAGACAGGTTGCTGTTAAAAACTTCATTATGAACAGCCATGTTGTGGTGGGTGTGGGCAATATCTATGCCTCTGAATCACTCTTCGATGCAGGGATTAGTCCCAAAAGAGTCGCAGGTAACATCAGTTTGGCAAGATATGAAAAACTTGCCGCCTCTATTAAAAAAATACTGGCACGGTCCATCGAGCAAGGTGGTACTACCCTAAGGGATTTTGTCAATAGTGATGGTAATCCAGGTTATTTTAAGCAGTTGCTCAATGTTTATGATCTTGAAGGCCAGCCATGCAAGCAGTGCTCGAAGCCCATCAAAAAGATAACACAAGGGCAGCGCAGTACCTTCTTTTGCTCAACCTGCCAAACTTGATGGACTAAATGTTTTATCAGATCACAGTGAGCTGATAAAAGGCTTGCTATGGTCAAGCGGCTTGGCGTTAAATAGCTTATTCAGATAATAATAACGCTAGAGTACTGTGCTCATGCCTTCTATCAAAAAACTTTTTATTCTTTGCCTGTTAGGCTTTAGTCTTTGCACAACAACCTTTGCAGAAAATCTTGTGGTTGAAGAGAAACCCAGCGCTATGGCGATGATGGGTGATCTGATCATTGTTAGACCTGTGATGTTAGGTGTGTCGGTATTGGGGACGGCTGCTTATGTGGTGAGTTTGCCGTTTACATTGGCGGGCGGTAATGCAGGAGAAGCAGGGGAGGCTTTAGTTGTGGAGCCTTTAAAGACCACCTTTGTTAGGTGTTTAGGCTGCGTGAAGCCTGGTTATAAGAAACAAGTGCAAGAAGTCGAAGGACAACAATAAAGCGGGTATTCCCGCTTTAGGTTTATTGTCTTTTAAATCGCATGCTCAGCGTTTTTTGTTCTTCACCTGATTCGCTTTCTTGATAAAAATCCAACTGATACTCATTTTTGCTGAGCACAGTTGTCGTAGATTTTCGTTTTTTTTGTGCTTGGCCGTCTGCTGCTGCATTCCAATGCATGGTAAGACAATTACCTGACTTAACACCTGTATCATAATTCATTCGATTGATCTGGTTGTCTAACCAAAACCCCTCAAATTGACTGCTTTGCTGGTTATAACCGATAAAACCTGTACCGCTTAATGTCGCTTCACCTTGGTGATGCCCTTCAAACTCTTGCTTTAAGAAATGGTCTTCGTAAATAAAATGATTTTGCATTTTTGAGCCATTTAAATCTTTTTTGTTGTAGCTCGATAGTGCGGGGTCTTGAAAAGTAACTTCGCCAACGAAGGTGCCTTCAAGATTGGCTAAGAAATCATGATCGTCATTGCTAAATGTAGATGCTGTAGGTTTCATGATGCACTCCTTAATAGGTCAAACCTTTTAGACTGCTCAAAAAAAAAGCGGTTCCATGAATGGGAAGCTTAAATGCTTATCATAGTAGGCTGATTCGCAGCGATTGTTGGGTTGGGAAATTCTGCAGGGTGGATAAGCGCCGGCGCCAGCCACCATTCACTAGTTTTTTTGGTGGAAGACGCTGCGCTTTTCCACCCTGCGTCTATCGGATAAATGCGGCGAATCAAAGTACTAGAATGAATTAAACACGTGTTTATTTGTAGCTAGATGAAATCTTCTTATAATCACTCTTGCTAAGTCTTGGGCCATATTGAGCCACTACTTTGCTAGCTGTTGCAGTGGCAATTTTTCCAGCTGTTTCAAAGTCGAAGCCATGATTGATAGCGTATAGGAAGCCGCCTGCATAAGCATCACCTGCACCGTTAGTGTCGATGGCTTCAGTGGTAACGGCTGGAGTAGATAAGGTCTTTTGTCCATCAAAGATGAGTGCACCTTTATTACCTAAGGTAATGACCACTTGCTTTGCAAGTGCCGCTAATTCAGTTAGTGCGGATTGGGCAGTGGGTTTGCCAGTCCAGCTGCGGGCTTCTTCTTCATTACAGAAAAGTAGATCAACCCCATCGCCAATCATCTCTTGTAGGCCGGCTTTAAAAAATTGCACCATGCCGGGGTCTGATAGGGTGATGGCTGTCTTTACGCCAGCTTTTTCGGCTGCATCTTTGCAGGCAATAACCGCTGTGCGTGCAGAATCAGAGGTTGCTAGGTAGCCTTCCATGTATAGCCACTTTGATTGAGTCAGGGCGTCGAAGTTGACGTTTTCAAGGCTTAAGGTTTCACTGATACCCAGATACGTATTCATCGTACGCTCTGCATCGGGGGTAATCATGACAAGGCATTTGCCTGTGACTTCGTTCCCTTGTGCTTTTTCTTCTGCTGAATAAACGCCTGCTGCATGTAGGTCGTTTAGGTAGAATGCACCCATCTCGTCATCAGCCACCTTGCAGCTATAGTAGGCTGAACCGCCGAGTTGGCTGACAGCAATCAGGGTGTTGGCAGCTGAGCCGCCGCTTGCACGTTTAGCGGCAATTTTCTGCCCTTCAAGCATCGCCATCACTTTGTTTTGACGCGCTAGGTCAACTAAGGTCATCAAGCCTTTTTCTATGCCAGCTTCTTGCAGAAAGTTTTCATCAGTATGAATTTCAGTATCTACTAGGGCATTGCCAATGCCGTATACATCGTATTGCTTCATTATTATCAGCAGCCTTTATCATGCACTATGAAGAAAATAAAAGTGCGACATGCTATCACAGGGTTTTGATGCTAGAAACATCTATATTCTCAATCCAAAAGAAGTGGTAGATTACCGCCTGTACATAGCTTAAGAGTGGGCAATGCATTTATGACTAAACGCAAGCAAGGTCGTGGCAAGAAAAAAAAGGGTTTTCCATGGTTTAAGCTGTTGTTTACGTTTGGTGCCATGTTTATCGCTTATGTGATTTATCTGGATGCACGCATTATGCACCGCTTTAATGGTGTGAAATGGACCTTACCCGCTCTGGTTTATGCAAGGCCCTTAGAGGTTTTCGAAGGAAAAGCGTTGACGCGTGCAGACTTTGTTAAAGAACTAATCACCGCAGGTTTTCATCAAAATGTGAGTCATCAGCCGGGGACGTTTCAGGTGGCAGGCCAGACTGTATTGGTGCGAATGAAGCCGTTTCAATTCTGGGATCAATTACAGCCTGCCATGAATATTGCAGTGGCTTTTGGCAGTGACCGCGTCTTGATGATTGAGGGTTTACCCGATACGTTGCATGGCGCCTTCAGATTAAAACCCGCCCGTATAGGTAGTATCCACCCTAAATTGCATGAAGAGCGTGTGCTGATCGCTTACGATGATATCCCGGAAACACTTATTGAAGCGTTGTTGGCGACAGAGGATCGTGACTTTTTTAAGCATCATGGCATTTCTTTTAAAGGTATTCTTAGAGCGATAGTATCCAACCTAAAAGAAGGCGAAATTACACAAGGTGCCAGCACCCTAACGCAGCAGTTGGTAAAGAATCTATTCTTGACCTCAGAGCGAACTTTTAGGCGAAAAATTGATGAAGTGATAATGGCTTTCTTGCTGGAATTCAGAGCCTCTAAAGCAGAGATTTTAGAAGCCTATGTGAATGAAGTTTTTGTGGCACAAGATGGCGCTAGAGCCATTCATGGCTTTGCACTCGCCAGCGAGTTCTTTTTTTCAAAGCCCTTGAGCGAACTAAGTGAAGATCAGATTGCCTTGTTAGTAGGGATGATGAAAGGGCCCTCTTACTATAACCCTATACGTCATCCAGCGCGTGCGACGAATAGGCGAAACCTTGTGCTTCAGCTGATGAATGAGCAGGGCTATCTATCCAAAAGTAATCTTGTGCAAGACCAGAAAGCACCTTTGGGGTTAATGCTACAGCCCGCACCAGGTTCGACGAAAAGTTATGCGGCTTATCTTCAGCTGGCCAAACAGCAGCTCTTAAGAGATTACAGTCAGCAAGATTTGCAGACGCAAGGCCTAAATATTTTTACTAATTTAGATCCTGTAGTTCAAGCGGATGCTCAGCAGTCTTTAAATACAGGACTTAAGCGGCTTAAAGGTCGATTTGGTCAAAAGGTTGCAGAAACGGACGGCGCAGTTGTGGTTATTAATCATGCATCTGGAGACATAGAGGCCTTGGTAGGCGGTAAAGACTTTAGGCCAGGCAGTTTTAATCGAGCCCTTTATGCATCAAGGCCTATTGGTTCACTGATAAAACCTGCTGTTTATTTAACAGCAATTCAGCAAGGTTACAGGTTAAGTGATCCACTTTCAGATGCGCCAATTAGCCTTGAGTTAAATGGCAAGCTTTGGGAGCCTGGTAATTTCGACCACAAGTCACATACCCTATTTGATGCCATCCAGGGGGGGTATGATAATCAAAACAAAGATATTCCGTTATTTTTAGCAATGGCAAAATCCTATAACCTGGCCACCGTTAGATTAGGTTTAGACTTAGGTGTGGAGGCTGTGTCCAAGACCTTGACGAAACTTGGTGCTGAGCGTGATATACCTCAAGTGCCTTCTCTATTTCTAGGTGCCGTAAACCTCACGCCTATGGATGTTGGGCAGGTGTTTGCCACAATAGCGGGACAAGGCTTCTATACACCGCTAAATGCGATACGAGAAGTTACAGATAGTCAAGGACATGCGTTAAAACGTTATAAAATTAAGTTGGAAAAACGCTTTGATACCGCTAACATGCATTTAATAACTTATGCGATGCAATCTGTAATACATGAAGGGACAGGCCGGTCAGCTGCAAAACGCTTTCAGCCTAATACCTTAATTGCAGGTAAAACAGGTACAACCAATGACCTTCGGGACAACTGGTTTGCTGGTTTTAACAATGAAAAGACGGCTGTGGTTTGGATAGGGAATGATGATAACACCCCGCTTCCTATGTCAGCCGCCTCCGGTGCTTTACCCATTTGGGCCGATTTAATGCGTAGATACCCAAGTCTTATGGGGCGTCCGCCTGTTCCTGATGACATTGAGTATCAATGGATTGATATAGCACAAAATGCGGTCACCGAAGAAGGTTGCCCAAATGCAGTGTATTTGCCCTTTCAGGTTGGTACAATCCCTGCTGAGCATACAGACTGCTATTCACGACAACAAAAGGACGACTGGTTTAAGCGATGGTTTCAATAAACTGGCAATCACTCATAAGCTTGGTATTTATCAGTATTTTTGCGCTGTTAGCGGGCTGTGCTACTCAGCAGCAGCAAGAAAAGAAGCCTGTGGACATTTATGCCGCGATTACAAAAGATCAAGTTCAGTATAGAAACGATGAAACAACCCAGGCTAGTCGCCAAATAGTCCAGGCAGGCAGTGATTATGTCAATAGCCAGCTTGAGCAGGTTCGCATGCTACTTTTTTCCCAAAATTATGAGCAGGCGTCCCAATTAGCTGAAAGATTGATTCGTCAGGCACCTAATGACCCTAATACTTACTATTGGTTAGCACGTATTCGCATGGAGATGAATGATTATCAGCAAGCCCAGCAAATGGCGCAAAAAGGCTTAAGTGTTAGTCAGCAAGGGTCGACCGTCAGGAAGGCGTTGAGACGTATCGAGCAGCAGGCTGATATTGCTTCTCAATAAAAAGCCCTGATGGATAATCAAAAGTGGCAAGAGGACTTTGCCCAAGCGCTACAATCCCCCCAAAAAAAATGGTTTAGGCATCTGACCCGGCGAGCCGCCGTTGCCATTTTGTTACAAGAAACGCCTGAAGGCCTTTCATTATTAATGATTAGGAGGGCGGTTCATGAGAAAGATCGTTGGTCTGGTCAAATGGGGTTCCCAGGTGGGAAGCAAGACGCAGAAGACGCGTCTATTGAGCAGACAGCGCTTAGAGAACTTCGCGAAGAATTAGGTGTGCATACCAGCTCCTTGCGACCTCTAGGCAGGCTATCTGATATTAATGCACGCTCCCAGCATACCCTTATCCAGCCGATGGTGATTACGCCTTTCGTATACGCAGTGATAGGCGAGATATCGATCACACCTAACTATGAAGTCGCAGATGTTGTTTGGATACCACAGGCTCACTTTAATCATGAGAATAGAAAAACACTGACCGCCTATAATCGATCTTTACCCTGTTATTACTACCGAGATAAGTGTGTTTGGGGGTTGTCACTTATGATGATTGATGAGCTGTTTAACTTTTCCAGACTCTAGGGTTAACGTTTATGAGTTTGTCACCAAAAATATAGGTGTTGTCATTACAAGATAGGTATTTCTCGATTTTCTTTTTATCTAGAGGATTAGTTTCTGGCAGCCATTTAGCCTTGTGATTCTTGTCTATATCAAAGAACCAAATAGTTTTATTTTGGGGTGTAATTTCTCCGTTGGTTGAATGCTTACTTTTTCTAAATCCTGAAATTGAGAAGCTAGCCTTATCAGACTGTTGCTCAAGCATATGTAGGTAATAGTGTCTATCCACATTTTCACCCTTAAACATTTTGTATCGTATTCTAGGTTTTTGCGTGTCAGTATTTTCCAGTCGCCAAGTTCCCTTGTCGGCATATCTATTAAATTCAGGAACGGCATTCGTGCTAGGGTCATTTGACTTGTATATGTATACAGAGCCGCTATTAACTTTGTCTTGATTAATGACAAATATTATTAAGCGCCAAGTGTTTGATAGGGGGTCAATAAACTTGAACCCTTCCCCAACCCTTGCGTTCGTAGGTAATATTTGAGTGAAAAGGAGGCATATAAGCAAGCAGTAAGAGAGGCGCATAAAGTAAAGCTAAAAAGCATCAATATGCCTTGGTCCCCCTTTGTATCAAAAAAGTTCTATTTATTGTTAATAGTTAAGGATACTTGCGTAACCCCTGCTTCGCGAGACTGATCGGATACTTGCGTTAAGGTATCGGTAGTTGCCTCTGGATGTGCTTGCAGAATCACAGAGCCTTTCGGGTTTTTTGCATGGAGTCTTTCTACGTTTGCTCTTACTGAGCGGATATCAATGCGGCGGCCTTCTAGCCAAATTTCATCAAGGCTGTTAATTTGAAACACAATGTTTTTGATCTCTGATTCAGACTCATTTTGTTGAGCGTCAGGCCTTGAGACGACAATGCCTGATTCTTTAATAAAAGAGGCGGTGACGATGAAAAAGATTAGCATGATAAAGACCACATCTAGCATAGGCGTTAGGTCAATGCTGGATTCTTCATCATCACTGTGGTGTCGGGCTAAACGGCTCATGAAGGTGTCTCGTCAAACAGCGGCTTATGTTATGCCATTACTATGACAGAATGATGACAAAATCAAAAGCGATACGACAGAGAAAGGTAGGGGCCGTAAGTGTCAAGTTTGTAGGTGAACTTTCTTGTGAAGC
Organism: Pseudomonadales bacterium; assembly: GCA_965225765.1. Lineage (GTDB taxonomy): Bacteria > Pseudomonadota > Gammaproteobacteria > Pseudomonadales > DT-91 > CAKMZU01. The sequence goes on along the minus strand of CBDDBO010000002.1, from coordinate 2,315,648 downwards.
CACTTGCAATTGCTGTAGAGCGTAAATCCACATCAAAATAGCGATAGCCTAAAGTAGCACCCAAACCTAAGAATGTTCGATAAGTCAGGCCAACATCCATATCAAATGCTTTTTCTGGGTTGTCCTGATCAAAATTGTAGCCAGCATTAAGCTTAAAAAACGCTGATAAACCAACTATGGGTATGCGAGCGTTTAGTTTTCCATAAGCTAAAATATACTGTGTATCTAAGTCACCAGTTGGCCTGATCATTATATCTTGGCTTTTAAGAGTGAAGTCGATATGGCCATCAAATTGTCTGAATGTAAGTCCAGCATCTAGTCTTAAAACTGCCAAGTCTAAAGGTGTCCAATAGGCTGTGACGTCATAGTGGCTAATATCAAGACTGCCTTTTATTGAAGTCTGGTATGGATCTACAGGTGGTTGAGAAAGAATGACTTGATCAAGGGTAGGTTTACCTTTTCCTTTGTGCTCAATTTTGCTAGTTGAAAAGTATAGGTTGGGTAAGTAAGGGATAGGGTGATAAAAGTCCAGATAATAGAATTGGCTGTTAGTTGACTCCATACTGACATCTTTTTCTAGGTCAACGCTTAGGATGGCTACTTGGTTAAGGTCTGTTTCAATACTACCCTTCATCTCGTTATGCCAAAGCGAAGCACCCACTTCGAAGCCAAGGTTATTAGCTATGGTTGAAAAAGAGACAAAAACCAGAATAACAGCGAGTAATCGCTTCATGGTGTACCTCAAACGTTTTAGAGTTTTGCAAAGGCGCTTTTGGCAGCTGTCAACGTCTTATCTAAGGTGTTTTGATTATGACAGCTTGAGACAAATCCTGCTTCATAAGCAGAAGGCGCGAGATAAACGCCTTCATCCAGCATTAGATGGAAAAACCGCTTAAATCGTTCAAGGTCACATTGCTGTACCTGTTTAAAGGTTGTGATAGGTGCCGTTTCTTCTGTAAAAAAGAAGCCAAACATGCCGCCGACTGAGACCACGTTCAGAGGAATGCCAGCTGCTTCGGCTTCTTGTTTAAAGCCTTGCATGAGGCGCTCCGTTTTTGCGGCTAATTCATCATAAAACCCATCGGCGCTGATTTGATTGAGCACACAAAGGCCCGCAGCTGTGGCAAGAGGATTACCTGATAGGGTGCCCGCTTGGTATACGGGGCCAAGAGGCGCAATATGCTCCATAATGACTTTCTTGCCAGCGAATGCACCGACAGGCATGCCGCCGCCTATCACTTTACCTAATGTTGTTAAGTCAGGTTCGATGTGGTAAAGGGATTGTGCACCACCTAGAGCAACTCTAAAGCCTGTCATAACTTCATCAAAAATTAATACGCTGCCATGTTCGTCGCAAACCGCCCGAAGGGTTTCTAAAAAGCCAGGAATAGGCGGAATACAGTTCATGTTGCCAGCGACAGGCTCCACTATGATGCAGGCAATTTGATCGCCACATTCTGCAAAGACTTCTGTGACTTGTTTGCTGTCGTTAAAGTTTAGCGTGATGGTTTCTTTGGCAAGTGCTTCGGGTACGCCAGGGGATGTAGGTTCGCCCATGGTGAGTGCCCCAGAGCCTGCTTTGACTAACAATGAATCACTATGGCCATGGTAGCAGCCTTCAAACTTGACGATTTTATCTCTGCCTGTATAGCCACGTGCTAAGCGAATAGCGCTCATGGTGGCTTCGGTGCCGGAGCTTACTAGTCTAACTAAATCAATATGAGGCAATATCGATTTAATTTTTTCGGCGAGTAAGATTTCATTTTCAGTCGGGGCGCCATAGCTTAAACCGTGTTCAAGTTGTGCTTTTACCGCTTCAATGATTTCAGGGTTGCTGTGTCCTGTAATCATAGGTCCCCATGAACCAACATAATCGATATAGGCTTTATCATCGACATCAAAGACATGTGCGCCTTTGGCATGCTTAAAGAAAACGGGGGTGCCGCCCACACCATTAAAGGCTCTTACAGGCGAATTGACACCGCCAGGAATGGCTTCTTGTGCACGTTCAAAAAGAGATGAAGATGACATAGTGACCTCAAAAGGGTTTGACGACAACCAGTATCACAACGGCCAATAAAATAAAGACAGGTAATTCGTTGATGATACGATAAAAGGTATCAGAGTGCGGATTGTCGCCCTTAGCCAGCTTTTTTGCAAGATGACCGCAATATAAGTGAAAACCAAAGAGACAGGGTACTAAGGTGATTTTGGCATGTAGCCAACCTTGACTCATGTAATAACTCATATTGCTTGAAATAAGCCCGATACCAGTGATGATCGCTAATATGGCAATAGGTAAGGTAAACCGAAAGAGTTTACGTGCCATGATATTGAGTCTGTCATGCGTTTCACTATCTTGGCTTAAAGTGTGATGAACAAAGAGCCTAGGTAAATAAAAAATGCCCGCAAACCAACTAATGACAAAGAAAATATGCAGGGCTTTGAGCCATAAAAACATCAATAAATCCTTGGTTGATGGAAGTAATGGTCAAAATCCTGCCGGGTGATAATGCCAAAAACTGCCAGGTTATTATTTTTTTTGTTGCCTGTAATGACGAGTTGATTGAGACCTGTTTGCTGCATCAAGTGATAGGCTTCTAATGCCGAGCAGCGTCGATCAATCGATTCAGTGTCAATCAATGGCAGCCGAAGTGACAATAAAGAAAGTTGTTCATCTTCGCAAGGCGAATTAGGTGCAGCTTGAATAAAGTCTATACCCCTGACAATATGTGTTAGCTTGTCTTGATCTTTGATGACGATCCATGAAGGGGTGTCATGAATGAGTTTGTCGAAGATGTCCGCAGAAATATCAACGTTCACGCTCTTTACGTTGGATGACATCAGCTGCATCACGCTGACGCCCTGAAAGATTTGCACAAAGGTACTGTTGTTAGCTTTATGTCCCTCGGATTCTAATTTTGTAATATGTGGCGGCAATTGTTTAAAGCCTTCTTTGCAAATGAGGTTGGCTAGAACGATGCTAATCATGGTCGGAAAGACCACACTGGTTGACCCTGTTAATTCAACAATAGCTGTTAATGCAGCAAGGGGCGCGTTAAGTACAGCTGCCATCATAGTACCCATGGCCACCATGGCATAAAGCGGGTCAATTGGTACTGTTAAACCTAATTGGTTAGCAATGACTAATACTGCACTACCAATGCAACTGCCTATGACAAGTGTGGGACCGATAATGCCAATAGGCATGCCAAGGCCAGTAGAGGTAGAGGATGCGACAAGTTTTGCTGCAATAATAGATAAAAGTAGAGCTAGGCTGATTGAATTCGTTAGGCTGTTGTCAACATTCTGATACCCAATACCAAAGATCTCTGGAATAAAAAAGCCTAAGCTAGCTGTGATGGAACCTGCCAACATAAAGCGCGTGATAATGGGAAAGTTTCTGAGTTTAAGGCAGCTTTTTGATAAAAAACAAAAAAGGGCAGCCAGGCAGCCTGTCACCACGCCAATCAAAATAAAAAGCGGCACTTCGGTAAGGCTATGAATTTCAAGGGGAGGCACGATAAAGGCGGGCTGGTCACCATAAACCATATGGCTGATAAGTGTCCCGCTGGAGGCTGCTAAAATAATGGGTAAAAAACCTGCAACGGTGTATTCCATCAGGATGACTTCCATCGCGAAGATGACGCCTGCGATAGGTGTATTAAAAGAGGCTGCAATGGCAGAGGCAGTGCCGCAGCCTGCTAATATGCGGATGCTGTTGCTAGGGAGTTTACATTGTTGGGCAAGTAAACTGCCAGAGGCCGCACCTAAATGCACCGCAGGCCCTTCTCGGCCTGAACTTTGCCCTGTCAAAATGCAGGCAGTGGCTGATATAAATTGTAGTAAGGCAGCCTTAAATGGCATGCGTCCATGATAATGCGTCACACGGTCAACGACATGACTAACCCCCATACTAATGGGGGGGCGATTCGCCCAGAGTAAAAAAAAGCCAAGTGCTGTAGCGCCTGTCATGACGATACCGCTTGCGATCAAAGGATCAATGGAGCTGAAGGGGGCAGCGCCCAACCCTAATAATGCAGGCCATTCAATCGCAAAGCGAAACAGTTGAATTACTGTACCTGTGACAAGACCTGTAGCTAATGCCATCAAGCACAGCATCAACAAACCATCCGATTGGCCCTTGGCGGTGCTATGTTTGCTACCTAGAAAGCGCATAGCCTTAGTTTTCCTTAGATGGGGTGATATAAAAAGCTATTGGTTTAAACGCAGATACCGTGCCAGTTTAATCGACCCTATTGGATAAAGGAATCTATGGTATAGTGCGGCTTTTGAGAATAACGCTATCCAACACTTCGTTATAGATGTCTGTAGGGGGATAAGCGCAGCGTCATCCACCATTAGATAGCTAGCACTTGGTGGATGACGCTGCGCTTATCCCCCTACAGTTAAACCAAGAAGTGAAAGGTTGCCTAGCAGAACAGGTGAATCATGAAAAAGGTCAGTATTGTAGGTGCAACAGGGTACACAGGGCTTGAGCTGTTGCGACTCCTTATCAATCATCCTCAAATTAAACTTCATTGCGTGACATCAAGATCAGAGGCAGGCAAAGCTGTGAGTGACTTTTTTCCAAGCCTTAGAGGCCTTTTGGATCTCAGCTATAGTTTGCCGGACGATAAAGCGCTATTTGAGTGCGAGTTGGTATTCTTTGCCACGCCTCATGCAGTTGCTATGCATAGTATGAAGGCCTTAATTGATGCAGGCATCAAAGTTGTTGATTTGTCGGCCGACTTTAGGCTGAAAGATATTCCCTTGTGGGAGCATTGGTATGGGTGCAAGCATACCTACCCTGAAGGGGTTGAGGCGGCCGTTTATGGTTTGCCTGAAATAAATCGTGAGGCGATTAAATCTGCGCAGCTTGTTGCAGCGCCTGGTTGTTACCCGACATCTATTCAATTAGGCTTTTTGCCTTTGCTTGAAGCAGGCTTAATTGATGCGTCTGACCTAATTGCTAATAGTGCATCAGGAGTGAGCGGCGCGGGACGAAAGGGTGATTTATCCGTTGCTTTTTCAGAAACTAACGAGAATTTTAAGCCCTATGCAGTGGCGGGTCATAGGCATTTGCCAGAGATTGAACAAGGACTGAACTTAGTTGCAAAAGAAACTGAAGTTAACCTAACCTTTGTGCCACACCTATTGCCGACGACAAGAGGTATTGTGTCTACCTTGTATGCTAATTTGATAGGCGATGTGGAAGATATCCAGTCACTATTTGAATCACGCTTTGCTAATGAACCTTTCGTCGATGTTTTGTCAAAAGGCCAAATGCCTGCGTTACAATCTGTGCGTGGCGGTAATTTTTGTCGTATTGGTGTAGAAAGACCGCAAGGAAGAAATAAGCTCGTTATTGTGGCGGCTATCGATAACCTCGTAAAAGGCGCGTCAGGTCAAGCCATCCAAATTATGAATATTATGTGCGGCTTTGATGAGCGTGCAGGACTAACTGTTGCATCGGTTGCACCCTAATGAGAAGACAGAAGCTAGTTATTGCTGTTGCACTATTAGCAGTGCTTTCTATTGGGTTGAGTGTTGGGCTTTATAAAAGTTTGAAGACTAACAAGAAGCTTCAAGCCTATGCATCGAAGCTTGAGCAACATGAAACGGTGTATGTTGAGCAAGTTGCAGCACTTAATGCTAAGTTGGCTGTCAAGAGTAAAGCCTACGATCAATTAAAATCGGATTTGCTTAACAAATTTTCTGAGACGGGCGAGCTTAACAGGCAGTTAGATTTCTATCGGCATATTTTAGCCCCTGAAGATAAGCAGCAAGGGTTTGCGCTACATAGTTATACATTTAAATTGCTGTCTAATCGTCAGGTCAGTATGAATGTGCTTTTAGTTAATTATGATAAGCGGCATAATCTGGTGCAGGCTGATTTATCGCTCTCGGTGTCGGGCATGTTAAATGGTCAACAAAAAACCATTGGAATTGAGGGATTATTAAAGAAAGGACATCGCTTTAATAGTAAAGTGGCATTTAAGTTCTACCTTAATATTGAAGAGTCGCTAGTCTTACCTGAAGGGTTTGAACCAAAGCAGCTTCAACTATCTGCAACTTTGAAGAGAAAACCTTATACATGGCAAAAAACCATTGATTGGGTTTGGGAGAAATGAGTAATGTTTAAAAAAGATTCTAAATCCAAAAGTGATGCGCAAGCGTTACCGACTTCTTTCTCTCAACAGGTTGTGCCTAGCATGCCTGGTAAATCTTCTCAGTCTAAATCTTCAGGCCATACTACATTAATTGCCCAGGATACGACCATCAAAGGTGATATTGTTTTTTCGGGTCTCTTAGAAATTGAGGGGGTCGTTAAAGGCAATATTTCAGCAGGCGAAAACACTGACGCGCATGTGAGGCTGCAAGCATTAGGTAAAATTGAAGGTGATGTACGTGTGCCGCGTGTTGTGATTAATGGTGAGGTAAAAGGGACTGTATTGTCTTCGACGCTTGAGCTGGCATCTAAAGCGATGGTTGAGGGCAATGTCCACTACAGCACGATCGAAATGATGAAAGGCGCTCAAGTCAATGGTAGCTTAGTGCATGAAGCCAATGCCTTATCAGCTAGTAATGGGAAACTAGCCAAAGCACCTCAGCCAGCTGCCGCGGCTAAAGCACAAAAAGAACCAGAACCAGCACTATAATCGCATTGAAGCCCTTTAGGGTGGGTAGTCTCACTTAACCTGCCCTTACTTTCCTACAGTAACCTCTATTCCCGCTCCTTTTTAATATAATTTTCAAGTTGGCACAGGACTTGAATTAACTCAGTTGTCATTGTCTTAATATGGATGAAGTTATGACACCTGCTGCAAAAGGGCGCGAGCGTATTGCTGTTGTTGGTGCAGGCCCTGTGGGTGTGCACTTTGTTTGTGAATTGCTATCGCTATCTTCAAAAGTAGATGTACACCTGTTTGGTGATGAACAGCATGCACCTTATAACCGTGTAGGCTTATCCGAATTACTAAGCGGCGATAAAACACTTGATCAACTGCATCTCGAATTACCAGACTCTCCCCATTTGACGACTTATTTTGGTACGCGCGTAGCTTCTATTGGCGATGACATGCTGGTGACCGAACAAGGCGAAATGCTGATGTTCAATAAGATTGTCTTGGCAGTAGGATCAAAAGCGCATATTCCGCACATCCCCAATCTTGATGTTGAAGGCACGTTTGTTCTTAGAACGCTTAAAGATGCTGAACAATTAATCAGTCGCCAAATTGCATCACGGCATACGGTAGTGTTAGGTGGCGGCTTGTTGGGTATTGAAGCTGCAAAAGCCATGCGTCGATTCTCGACAAAGGTGACCCTGATTCATCATTCCCCGTGGTTGATGAATCACTAGTTGGATGAAGTAGGTGCCTCTTTTCTTAAGCGGGAGCTAACAGCCCAAGGTGTTGATGTGCGGCTAAGAAGCAGTATTCAGCAAATAGTTGGTGAGGGACGTCTTGAAGGTGTGCGTTTACGAGACCAGCAAACACTTACTTGCGATACATTGATCATCGCAACGGGCATTGCGCCTAATTTAGAACTGGCGAAAGAGGCAGGTATTGCGGTAGGGCGAGGTATCAAAATAGATAAGGCGTTAAAAACGAGTGCCAGAAATATCTATGCGATTGGTGAATGTGCAGAATTCAATGATGAAGTTATTGGATTGCTTGCACCTGGCTTAGAGCAAGCAAGCCTGTTAGGAGGCAATTTGCGCAAAAAGAACAAGCGACTTACAAAAGAACATCTCAAGTCATCCAGCTAAAAGTACTAAACCAGCAAATAGCCAGTATTGGGGAGATGGGCAATATCTCCAAGCCTCAAAAAATGATGAGCTATCTAGACGAGCAAGGTCTTGGTTATCGAGCGATACAACTGAAGGATAATAGAATTTCAGGTGCTGCGGCTGTTGGGCCCTGGGGTCAAATCTATGAGGTAAAAGATGCGGTAGAACAGCAAAAAAAAATTAAGTTTTTGGCAGCTAAGACGATTTAAAAAAACGGGTTTTTTATTTCCCCAAACCCAAGTCATTCAAGACCACCATGTCATTTGTAACTGTAAACAAGTAACAGCAGGTGAGCTGCGAGCTTGTGTAGCATCAGACAAGGCATTAAACACGACAGGAGCAGGAAGTGTCTGTGGCAGTTGTGTACCGCTTTTAGCTCAATTTGAAGAAGCGTCGAAACCAGCGCCTAAGCTGCATGATTTACCTATTGTGGGTATTGCACTGTTGTCGTTGAGTGCATTACTTTCTTTTGTGCTTTTAGCACCGTTTTCGTTATCAGCCTATTACGACCCTTCGCATATTAGTCAGTGGCGGTTGTCTTCAGCTAACAAACAAATCACAGGGTTTTCTATTTTAGGGTTAACCGTTCTTGGTTTTGTGTTCTCGCTTAGAAAACGGCTCAATTTTTTAACAATATTATCGTTTAAAAAGCTTCGCTTTGTTCATGCAGGTCTGTCCCTGCTCTGTTTGATTATTTTGTTTTTGCATACAGGCTTGGCTGCTCTATACCTTTTTAGGTGTTTGTGTGTTTGGCGCTGTGACCAGTGTAATGGCCGATCTTGAAATGCGACAAGTCAATGTGACGACCAAAGCCATTAAGCGTTTTTCAGTGTTAGCGCATGTTATCAGTTTCTGGCCAATGCCAGTGCTCTTGGGCTTCCATATTTTATCGGTGTATTGGTTTTGAAAAAATTATTATGGCTATTTTGGGGCTTTCTTCAGTAGCTCTCGCAGGGTTTTTAGGATATGAATTGCTGGTATTGCCTGAGAAGCCTACCTTTCACATCGGTAGTTCTAGCAGTGGCCATTATCAAATTGAGCTGGCTTGCAGTGCCTGTCATACAGAGCCTTTTGGTGGTGGTGAGGTTATCCAAAACGCCTGTTTAAACTGTCATAAAGATGAATTAAAGAAAGCGTTAGATTCACATCCTGTAAACAAATTTAACGACCCTCGACATGCTGATTTAGTATCCATTCTGGATGCGCGTTATTGTGCAAGCTGTCATAAAGAACATAATCCAGATGTATTGCATGACATGGGCGTGAGTCTGCCGGATGATTATTGTGTGCAGTGCCACCAGGATATAGATGAAGAAAGGCCGAGTCATGAAGGGATGGGCTTTGAGACCTGTGCATCGGCAGGTTGTCATAATTATCACGACAACCGTGCGCTTTATGAAGACTTTTTGCTCAAGCACAGTGCAGATCAATTATTGCATCTTGATACGTCAAACCTTAGTACATTAAAAAAATATCTCGATTCAACAGGCGTGCAGTGGCAGGGCGATGATGAGTTAATTGAAGTGCCTAAAGCCCTTTATTTGCAGTATCCTGAACAACATGCTGACTGGTTGAAAAGTGCCCATTATTCAAACGGCGTGGACTGTTTGACTTGCCATAATGTGCCGGAGAATAAAAAACTTGGCATGAATAATGAATTAAATACTGCAAACGAATTTCAACTTGATAAACCCATTGACGAGGTTTGTGTAACTTGTCATGAAGAAGAAACCTTAGGGTTTCAGTCGGGAAAACATGGTATGCGCGTGAAGCAGGCGTTACAGCCTATGCATCCATCCATGGCACGATTAGCTATGCATGAGTCAGGCAGTGGTGCACTTAGTTGTGCTAGTTGTCATGATCCGTATAAGACAGATAGAACCTTTGCGGCGGTTGATGCTTGTTTAAGCTGTCACAATGATGAACACAGCCAAGCATATAAGCAAAGCAAACATGCATCGTTAGATTGTATTCAGAAGGTAACTTGTGCGACGTGCCACATGCCGACTGAGATTAAAATTATTAAAGGTCATAAGTTGTTAGTGGTTGAGCATAACCAAAATGCAACCTTAAGGCCGAATGAAAAAATGATACGCAGTAGCTGTTTAACCTGCCATAACTTGCAGTTCAGCTTAGACGCACTTGCCGATGAAGCATTAATAAAAATGAATTTCAACGGCCAGCCTTCAGCACACATTCCGTCGATTGATATGGCGAGAGAGCGAGACAATAAAAAAATGCAGTAAAAATGAGGAAACCTTATGAAATCACGTAAAGCAAAAACAGCAGGTGCTATCACTATTGGCTTGGCGGCCTTGCTAACCAGTTGCGGTGGAGAAGAAAAGCCTGCAGGCATTGAGCCGAAAGTCTTCACCGATTCACTCTTTGCCGTCATGAAGTCCGATCGAACGAACTACACAAAAATGATAGTCCAAAGACTAGGGCCTAATAATGGTGGTTTCATTAAGCCGAATGAGCACTGGGAAGACATGGAAGATGGTGCACCGTTGCCTGCTCAGATGTTTCGCTATGGTGCTGAAGGGGTGGCGGATATGACATCAGACTTTACTTATTCATTGCAGTCTGTTTGGCCGATTAATAAACAAAATGGGCCTAAGACACCGCTTGAAAAAGAAGGGTTGCAGTTTGTGGCAGATAACCCAGGCCAAAATTTTTATGGGACAGAAACACTAGGCGACAAAACCTACTACACAGCCGTTTATGCGGATGTTGCGGTGTCTCCTGCTTGCACCACTTGTCATAACGAACATAAAGATACCCCGAAGACTGACTTCAAGATTGGTGATATCATGGGAGGTGTGGTGATTCGTGTACCGCTTTAAAAAGCGCTTGAGAAGAAGATTGTTTCTTCTCATTCTGCTTTCCTTGGAAATGGTTGCTTGCAGTAACGATATGGCTTCTGAAGATACGATTCCGAAAGTCGGGCAACAAGTTTGGGAAAAAAATTGTAAAGTCTGTCATCAAGCAGGATTGGCTGGAGCGCCAATATTCGGTAACAAATCCCAGTGGGAAAAGCGTTTATCGAGAGGGTTGGAAAGTTTATATGGCCATGCCCTAACAGGTTGGGGTGATATGCCAGCGAAAGGCGGTAACCCTGAACTGACTGAGGCGGAAGTCAAACAAGCCGTGGACTATATGGTGTCAGTTGTAAAACAATAAGAAGAGAATAGATAATGAATGAAACTACAATAAAAGCAGTGCAAGAAACTTTTGCCTTAGTTGAGCCTATTGCAGATAAGGCAGCAGAAATTTTTTATGCAAAGCTGTTTGAGTTGGATCCTGCCTTAAAGCCACTCTTTCAAGGTGATATGACTGAGCAGGGTGCAAAATTAATGAAGATGATGGGTATAGCTGTACGAGGGTTAACGAGATTGGATGATATTGTGCCTGCAGTTCAGCAATTGGGTAAACGCCATGTCGGTTATGGTGTAGAAGATTCTAATTACGATACAGTGGCAGAGGCTCTGCTTTTTACATTAGGTGCAGGCTTGGGCGATGCCTTCACGGAAGAGGTGAAAGCAGCTTGGGTAGAGGTTTATATGCTGTTAGCCGGTGTCATGAAGGAGGCCGCTGCAACCGCAGAAGCTTAAATAGTCATGTCTTGAGCGTGCATAACGAGTCGAGTTTTCTTTTTTACACGCCATCTTGATGCACCTAGAATAACAGCGGTAGTTGCGGGCACAGCGAAAAGGAGCGCACTGAGACCTAAGTAAGCTGGCGGCAGGTTTACAAAGGTATCAATAAGCCCTTGTGGTTTGGTTGAATGTCGGTGTATGGATTGTTCAAAGCGCTTGAATTCTGACTCTGCAAGCTTTCTGCCTTTTTGTAAGCTGTCTTTTGATAAGCCAGGTATTTTCTGGAGAATGGCATTGTCTGAGTTGCTTAGGATTTCAGATGGATAACCTGTAAAGAGTTTTTCTAGTTCGGGCATGGTTGCCTGATAGTTGGATACTTGTCCGTCGATTGAGCTGCTCACAAAGTACTGACCTTTGCCTCGTTTGTAGTTTTCATTTGCGACCGCCTGAAGTACGTTAAATTGTAACTTATTGTAAATGACGAGGGTATTAGCTCGTGACTCGGGCATCCTGGCATCGTGATAATAAAAAGCACCTTGAAACGCATCTAGGGCTGGCTGAATGTTTTCTGGCTCAGAAAATAATGCAATGTGCCAGCAAAATAATAGTGATATAAACAGGGTCTTCATTTTCATCAAGCTTACTTTAAATGTGCTTTAGTGTTTATGCGTCATGAATAGTTCGCCAGCAGCATGAAATGTAATAAAACTGAAAGTTGCAGGTTGGTTTCTGGAAGATCAGTCAAAAAAGCTTTATTATTTAACGTTTAACTCGTCTGAGGTGATTTTATGGCTGTGGCAGAGTCATTTGAGCCGACACCCTTGATTTTTACCGATAATGCGGCGAATAAAGTCAGGGAGCTGGTGGCAGAAGAAGAGAATGATAAACTCAAGCTTCGTGTTTATGTGACAGGTGGCGGTTGTTCAGGTTTTCAATACGGCTTTAGTTTTGATGAAGCTGTTCAAGATGACGACATTCAGATTCAAAATAAGGAAATTACCTTACTTGTTGACTCTATGAGCTATCAATATCTAGTTGGCGCTACTGTTGATTATCTTGAGGGACTTGAAGGGTCTAAATTCATGGTGATTAATCCTAACGCTGAAACCACTTGTGGTTGTGGTGCGTCTTTTTCAATCTAATTTATTCTTTCGTACTTCATTCGTGAGTCGGATGTTCCGCTGGGTGGAAAAAAGCAAAGCGTCTTCCACCTTGCGATCAGCGCTACTGATATATAGCACCTAATATTCTTTCGTGCTGAGCACCTGTCGCTACGGGGGCATTGCCCGGTAATTGTTTAATGCGCCTGTAAGCTAACCACGCAAAAGCCATGGCTTCAAGGTAATCTGGGTTAATCCCTAGCACTTCTGTTGACCGTACCTTCTTCAAGCTGTGTTTTTCAATGCGTTCGCCTAAGAACTGGTTATGCACCCCGCCCCCACAGATATAAATTTCTTGCGTGTGAGTATCAATACCCTGTGCGATGCTGACGGCGGTTAACTCTGTAAGCGTTGCCATGACATCGACTGGTTTATGCTGATCGCAGTTAAATGACGTGAGCCATTTGGCATTAAAATAGTCTCGTCCTGTTGATTTAGGCGGCGCTTTCGAGAAGTAAGGGTCTGATAGCATAGCGTTTAATAAATCAGGGATTATTCTGCCCTGCCTACTCCAAGAACCTTTGTCATCAAATGGCTTGTTCTGGTGAAGGTGACTCCAATAGTCGAGGAGCGTATTGCCAGGGCCTGAATCAAAGCCAAGAAGTAATGTATCGCCTGATAAGGTGGTGATGTTTGCCATGCCTCCAATATTCACAATGGCTCGTTTAGTGGTAGATTGATTAAAGCAAGCTGCGTGGAACAAAGGGACGAGAGGGGCACCTTGTCCGCTGGCTGCAACATCGCGAGAACGGAAATCAGCTACAACCGGAATGCCAGTCTCTTCTGTAATAGTGCTGGGGTCGCCTATCTGTAGCGAAAAGCCTAATCGGCCTTCGGGTTGATGCCTGAGTGTTTGGCCGTGTGAGCCAATAGCTACGACATCCGAGGCTGACATATTGGCTTGTTTTAGCAAGGTTTTCACCGCATCTGCAAACAGGTAGCCTAATTGTCTGGATAGCTCCATGGTACGCGCAAGCTCATTGGCTTGAGGACTGTTGAGAGCAAGAATCTCCTGTCGGGTATTATCCGGCAAAGGGCCCTGATAAGCATGTACGAGTTTGATGTTGCGTTCGTTAATGTCAATAAGTACACAGTCAATACAATCTAGGCTGGTACCTGACATCAGGCCAATATAGTAAGTCGAAGATGACATGGCGTTGATTTATTTAAAAAACCTGTGCTTGATAGTTACTGTATTGTAATTGCACTGCTTTGATTTGTTCAAGAAATCTATCCATTTCAGACGCCTTTATAGGATCGGCTGAAGGGAGTTTTTTTAGTATGGTGCGAGGGTTTCTATGAACGCCATTTACCAAAAACTCATAATGTAAATGAGGGCCTGTTGAGTAACCTGTAGAACCTACTGTGCCTATGATTTGTCTTTGTGATACTCGTTGGCCAGTTTTCACCTGCCTTTTGTGGAGGTGAAGATATTTGGTCATGTAATGTTGGCCGTGCTGGATGATTACATAATTACCATTCGCTTTTGAAAAGCCAGATCGTGTGACGCGTCCATCGCCTGCTGCAAAAATAGGTGTGCCTCTTGGTGCTGCGTAATCTGTGCCTCGGTGCGCTTTTATTTTCTTATGGACAGGATGCATTCTTCTCAAATTAAAGTTTGAGCTGATGCGGGTAAAATCGAGCGGCGCACGTAAAAAAGGTTTACGCATGCTGACACCGTTTTCATCGAAGTAGCCTGTTTTGCCTTCGGCGTCTTTATATCGAAAGGCTGTATGCGTTGTGCCATCGTTAGTATAACTAACGGCTAAGATGTTGCCGATTTCTATCATTTTTTCGTCTAGAAACAGTGTTTCGTACAAGACATCAAAGCTATCACCTGACCGAACGTCTAATGCAAAGTCGATTACGCCGCCAAAAATATTGGCTATTTCCATCGTAAGGTTATCGTTAATGTCTGCACGCATGGCAGATAAAAACAATGAGTCCTTAATAGTTGCGCGCTTGTAAGCGAGTCGTACATCAGGAGAGCGCAAGACGGTATCAAAACTAAAACCACTTTCATCTATATCTATCTTGATATGCTCGAGCGGGTTTAAGTAATAGCGAATGTGTTTTAACACTTGTTCTTGGTTGAAACCAAATTGGAAGGTCTCTCCCGGCAGTAATTTGAGTAGCGATTTTTTTTCAGCTTTAGGCGCTTTTACTAACAAGTTGGCTAGTAAGGTGTCAGACAGTTTCATGCGTTGGAAAATTTTGGCAAGGTTGTCACCTGATCTGACGGTGATGCGTTTCCAGCTTACATTTTCTTTCTGGGGTTCTTGAGATGATGGTGCTTCGGGCAAAAAGACTTTGCCTGCTAACGGAGGCTGTGTTTTCTCTATTGAGTGTAATTCTACAGGTAGCAGAACAATATCCTGCGAAGGTGAAATAGATTTGAATAAGGTTAACGTGACTAATATAGCAAGGATTAACACCAGCAACTGGATGTGTTTGGCTGGATAAAATTTCAAATCGTTAACGAATGAGTTAGGGGAAAGCATAAGCTAAAAAAGCGTAGACGTTTTTACTGTTTTTGTTTGAGTATAACAGAGAGAAAATAGGTCAACTTGTAATTTGACGGTTTTTCTGTATCTTTTTGCACTTTTTCCGATATTTCTGGTATGGCTATGCAATCAGGCAGTGCGTTAATTCAAGACCTTCAGGCCAGAGGGTTAATTCAACAAACATCCAAAGATGAAGAATTGGTTAGTCATCTAGATCAATCACGCGTGTTGTATTGCGGGTTTGATCCTACAGCTGACAGTCTACATATAGGTAGTTTGGTTCCGTTATTAATGCTCAAGCGCTTTCAAGAGGCAGGACATAAACCTATAGCGCTAGTCGGTGGTGCTACAGGATTAATTGGTGACCCTAGTTTTAAAGCGGTAGAGCGGCAGCTTAATAGTGAGGATGTAGTTTCTACTTGGGTTGATAAGTTAAAAAGCCAAGTGTCCCGTTTCATAAGTTTCGAAGGTGACAATCAAGCCAAGGTGGTGAATAACCTGGATTGGACCAAGAATTTAGATGTGCTGTCTTTTTTACGGGATTTCGGTAAGCACTTCTCAATTAATGGCATGATTCAAAAAGAATCGGTTAAACAGCGTATTGATCGCGAAGGGGAGGGCATCTCTTTCACGGAGTTTACCTATATGTTGCTGCAATCGATGGATTTTGCTGAGTTAAACAAACAGTATGATTGTACTTTGCAGATAGGTGGCTCAGATCAGTGGGGCAATATTACAGGTGGTATAGAGCTGACAAGGAGGCAAAACAAGCAGCAGGTTTTTGGACTGACCATGCCGCTTGTAACGAAATCGGACGGCACAAAATTTGGTAAAACAGAATCCGGTACGATTTGGCTAGATGCCAATAAAACATCTCCTTATGCGTTTTATCAGTTCTGGCTCAATACAGCTGATGCAGATGCTTATCGTTACCTTAAGTATTTTACTTTTCTATCTGTTGATGAAATTGGTGCGTTGGAAAAGGCAGATCAAAAAAGGCAGGGGCGACCAGAAGCGCAAACGGTACTGGCTAACGAGGTGACGCGGCTAGTTCACGGGGAGGAAGGACTGTCAGCTGCGCTGAGAATTACTGAGGCGCTGTTTGCGGGAGATCATGCATCGCTATCCGAAGCAGATTACAGGCAGCTTGCCCTAGATGGATTGCCTTCCTGTATAATTGATCGCAACGCTATAGCAGAGGCACCGCTAACTCAGTTGCTTGTTGATGCGGGGTTGGCAAGTTCTGGCAAGCAGGTGAAAGATGCCCTTCAGCGTAACGCGGTGTTGATCAATGGCAGCGCTATAGGTATGGATCAAAATATGAGTGCTGTAGAGATTTTTGCAAAGGGCAATGCTGCATTCTCTTCTTTTTACTTGGTGAAAATGGGTAAAAAGAAATACGGCCTTATTGTGGCGAAATAAGGGCTAAAAAATTATTTATAATATTTCTTCATAAAGTGCTTGCAAAGGTCAAACGGATCTCTATAATGCGCATCTCTTTCGGAGAGAGCAGCTTCCTGAAGCGCTTAATCTGCGGGCCTTTTAGCCCTGTTACACTTAATGACTTAGTTAAAAAATTAGTTAAAATTAAGTGTTGACATAAGGAATCGGAAGCGTAGAATACGCATCCTCTTTCAACAAGACACGCTGAAGGCTCTAAGCCAAGCAGGGTCAGGTTGAGGGGCAAAAACAACATCAAGCATGTTGTGGTTATGTAAAAAGAAGATCAAGTAATACGTGTGGGCACTTGTTGTATTCATGAGCAGTTATAAGCTCGGAATCAAGTGTCAACTCTAAAATTCGTTTTTTAGGTTAATTAACTAGTATTCACGAGCATGATTACTTTGGTAATCAAAAAAATTAGAGCGAAGGCTCTTAAAAATCTTTGATTTAAACTGAAGAGTTTGATCATGGCTCAGATTGAACGCTGGCGGCAGGCCTAACACATGCAAGTCGAGCGCGAAAGGTCTTCGGGCTGAGTAGAGCGGCGGACGGGTGAGTAACGCGTAGGAATCTACCTAGTAGTGGGGGACAACCTGTGGAAACGCAGGCTAATACCGCATACGCCCTACGGGGGAAAGCGGGGGATCTTCGGACCTCGTGCTATTAGATGAGCCTGCGTAAGATTAGCTAGTTGGTGAGGTAATAGCTCACCAAGGCGACGATCTTTAGCTGGTCTGAGAGGATGATCAGCCACACTGGGACTGAGACACGGCCCAGACTCCTACGGGAGGCAGCAGTGGGGAATATTGCACAATGGGCGCAAGCCTGATGCAGCCATGCCGCGTGTGTGAAGAAGGCTCTAGGGTTGTAAAGCACTTTCAGTGGGGAGGAAAAGTTAGTAGTTAATAACTGCTAGCCCTGACGTTACCCACAGAAGAAGCACCGGCTAACTCCGTGCCAGCAGCCGCGGTAATACGGAGGGTGCAAGCGTTAATCGGAATTACTGGGCGTAAAGCGCGCGTAGGCGGATGTTTAAGTCGGATGTGAAAGCCCTGGGCTCAACCTAGGAACTGCATCCGATACTGGGCATCTAGAGTACGATAGAGGGTGGTAGAATTTCTTGTGTAGCGGTGAAATGCGTAGATATAAGAAGGAATACCAGTGGCGAAGGCGGCCACCTGGATCGATACTGACGCTGAGGTGCGAAAGCGTGGGGAGCAAACAGGATTAGATACCCTGGTAGTCCACGCCGTAAACGATGTCTACTAGCCGTTGGGAGACTTGTTTTCTTAGTGGTGCAGCTAACGCGATAAGTAGACCGCCTGGGGAGTACGGCCGCAAGGTTAAAACTCAAATGAATTGACGGGGGCCCGCACAAGCGGTGGAGCATGTGGTTTAATTCGATGCAACGCGAAGAACCTTACCAAGTCTTGACATCCTGCGAACTTTCTAGAGATAGATTGGTGCCTTCGGGAGCGCAGTGACAGGTGCTGCATGGCTGTCGTCAGCTCGTGTTGTGAAATGTTGGGTTAAGTCCCGTAACGAGCGCAACCCTTGTCCTTAGTTGCTAGCAGGTTAAGCTGAGAACTCTAAGGAGACTGCCGGTGACAAACCGGAGGAAGGTGGGGACGACGTCAAGTCATCATGGCCCTTACGACTTGGGCTACACACGTGCTACAATGGGGGGTACAAAGGGTTGCTAAGCCGCGAGGTGGAGCTAATCCCATAAAACCTCTCGTAGTCCGGATTGGAGTCTGCAACTCGACTCCATGAAGTCGGAATCGCTAGTAATCGTGAATCAGAATGTCACGGTGAATACGTTCCCGGGCCTTGTACACACCGCCCGTCACACCATGGGAGTGGGTTGCTCCAGAAGTGGCTAGTCTAACCTTCGGGAAGACGGTCACCACGGAGTGATTCATGACTGGGGTGAAGTCGTAACAAGGTAGCCCTAGGGGAACCTGGGGCTGGATCACCTCCTTAAACGACGCTCATGATGCGACAAGGTGTCCACACGTATTACTTGATCATTGGTAACCAAGATAAGTCAAAGAGTCGCAGGTTGTCTTCTGTTAGATCGCTGAGGCGACTGTGGAAGCGTTATAGGCCTGTAGCTCAGCTGGTTAGAGCGCACCCCTGATAAGGGTGAGGTCGGCAGTTCAAGTCTGCCCAGGCCTACCAATTTTGCCTTATGCTGCGTTATTTCGATGCTCGTTAAGTAAACTTAACGTCACATCAAAATGCCTTGCCTAAGCCAAAATTCTGCTGGCAAAGGTTTATGGGGCTATAGCTCAGCTGGGAGAGCGCCTGCCTTGCACGCAGGAGGTCAGCAGTTCGATCCTGCTTAGCTCCACCATTTACTGACACTTAATCTTGCAATGAAGCCATATCAAAGCACACAGGATGCAATAGCATTAACTGTGTATTTTGATCTGGTTTTAACAACCAGAATGTTCTTTAAAAAGATAGAAACGAAAAAGCTGAATTGAATAACATTAATCATTAAGGTTAATGAATTATTCATCCAAATTAAAATTGCATACATTGCATCTTAATCAAAGTGTGAACTCAAGCGTCGTTAGAATCTAAACCGTTCTAACGCGACACACAACGGCGAAAACGAATAACTTGCAAGTCGTTAGTTATTCGTCAGTCACATAGACGTTTTACGTTTATGGTCAAGTGACTAAGCGCATACGGTGGATGCCTTGGCAGTTGGAGGCGATGAAAGACGTTAGAGCCTGCGATAAGCTCTGGGGAGGTGGCAACTAACCTTTGATCCAGAGATCTCTGAATGGGGAAACCCACCCAGTGTAAGCTGGGTATCCTGACCTGAATATATAGGGTCATGGAGGCGAACCCAGGGAACTGAAACATCTAAGTACCTGGAGGAAAAGAAATCAATTGAGATTCCCTCAGTAGCGGCGAGCGAAAGGGGACCAGCCGAGCTTCGTGCGATAGTGGAACAGTCTGGGAAGGCTGGCCATAGTGGGTGATAGCCCCGTACACGAAATCAATCGAAGACGTATTAAGTAGGACGGCACACGTGATATGTTGTCTGAAGATAGGGGGACCATCCTCTAAGGCTAAATACTACCAACTGACCGATAGTGAACCAGTACCGTGAGGGAAAGGCGAAAAGAACCCCTGTGAGGGGAGTGAAATAGAACCTGAAACCGTATGCGTACAAGCAGTGGGAGCCCCTCACCTAGAGTTTTCTGGGTGAGAATAAAGTTCAAACCATACAGAAAATTGTAGGTGAGGGGTGACTGCGTACCTTTTGTATAATGGGTCAGCGACTTATTTTCAGTAGCAAGCTTAACCGTTTAGGGGAGGCGTAGGGAAACCGAGTCTTAATAGGGCGTTTAGTTGCTGGGAATAGACCCGAAACCGGGCGATCTAGCCATGGGCAGGTTGAAGGTTGAGTAACATCAACTGGAGGACCGAACCCACGTATGTTGAAAAATGCGGGGATGACCTGTGGCTCGGAGTGAAAGGCTAATCAAGCCCGGAGATAGCTGGTTCTCCTCGAAATCTATTTAGGTAGAGCCTCGCATATTACCCTCGGGGGTAGAGCACTGTTTGGGCTAGGGGGCCATCCCGGCTTACCAACCCCATGCAAACTCCGAATACCGAGGAGTACAATTGCGGGAGACACACGGCGGGTGCTAACGTCCGTCGTGGAAAGGGAAACAACCCAGACCGTCAGCTAAGGTCCCAAAGTATAGTTAAGTGGGAAACGATGTGGGAAGGCTTAGACAGCTAGGAGGTTGGCTTAGAAGCAGCCACCCTTTAAAGAAAGCGTAATAGCTCACTAGTCGAGTCGGCCCGCGCGGAAGATGTAACGGGGCTAAACTATACACCGAAGCTACGGATGCCTCTCTGAGGCATGGTAGAGGAGCGTTCTGTAAGCTGATGAAGGTGAACTGAGAAGTTTGCTGGAGGTATCAGAAGTGCGAATGCTGACATGAGTAACGATAAGGGGTGTGAAAAACATCCCCGCCGAAAGACCAAGGTTTCCTGCGCAACGCTAATCGGCGCAGGGTTAGTCGGCCCCTAAGGCGAGGCAGAAATGCGTAGTCGATGGGAAACTGGTTAATATTCCAGTACTTCTATTTATTGCGATGGGGGGACGGAGAAGGTTAGGCCAGCGCGGCGTTGGTTGTCCGCGTTTAAGGTTGTAGGCTGGTGACTTAGGTAAATCCGGGTTGCTAAAGCTGAGAACTGATGACGAAGCATCCCTAGTGGATGTGAAGTGGTTGATACCCTGCTTCCAAGAAAAGCCTCTAAGCTTCAGATAAATAGGAACCGTACTCCAAACCGACACAGGTGGTCGGGTAGAGAATACCAAGGCGCTTGAGAGAACTCGGGTGAAGGAACTAGGCAAAATGGTACCGTAACTTCGGGAGAAGGTACGCCGGTTCGGGTGATGGGACTTGCTCCCTAAGCTTGGGCCGGTCGAAGTGACCAGGTGGCTGCAACTGTTTATTAAAAACATAGCACTCTGCAAACACGAAAGTGGACGTATAGGGTGTGACGCCTGCCCGGTGCCGGAAGGTTAATTGATGGGGTTAGCTTAGGCAAAGCTCTTGATCGAAGCCCCGGTAAACGGCGGCCGTAACTATAACGGTCCTAAGGTAGCGAAATTCCTTGTCGGGTAAGTTCCGACCTGCACGAATGGCGTAATGATGGCCACACTGTCTCCACCCGAGACTCAGTGAAATTGAAATCGCTGTTAAGATGCAGTGTACCCGCGGCTAGACGGAAAGACCCCGTGAACCTTTACTATAGCTTCACAGTGGACTTTGACATAACTTGTGTAGAATAGCTGGGAGGCTTTGAAACCTGGACGCCAGTTCAGGTGGAGCCACCTTTGAAATACCAGCCTGGTTATGTTGGAGTTCTAACGCAGGTCCCTTATCGGGATCGCGGACATTGTGTGGTGGGTAGTTTGACTGGGGCGGTCTCCTCCCAAAGTGTAACGGAGGAGCACGAAGGTGCGCTAATGACGGTCGGACATCGTCAGGTTAGTGTAAAGGCATAAGCGCGCTTGACTGCGAGACTGACAAGTCGAGCAGGTACGAAAGTAGGTCTTAGTGATCCGGTGGTTCTGTATGGAAGGGCCATCGCTCAACGGATAAAAGGTACTCCGGGGATAACAGGCTGATTCCGCCCAAGAGTTCACATCGACGGCGGAGTTTGGCACCTCGATGTCGGCTCATCACATCCTGGGGCTGAAGCCGGTCCCAAGGGTATGGCTGTTCGCCATTTAAAGTGGTACGCGAGCTGGGTTTAGAACGTCGTGAGACAGTTCGGTCCCTATCTGCCGTGGGCGTTGGAGATTTGAGGAAAGCTGCTCCTAGTACGAGAGGACCGGAGTGGACGAACCTCTGGTGTTCGGGTTGTATCGCCAGATGCATTGCCCGGTAGCTACGTTCGGACAGGATAACCGCTGAAAGCATCTAAGCGGGAAGCCTCTTCCAAGATTAGATCTCCCTGGGGCTGTAAGCCCCCTAAAGAGCCGTTGAAGACTACGACGTTGATAGGTTGGGTGTGTAAGTGCTGTGAGGCATTGAGCTAACCAATACTAATTGCTCGTGAGGCTTGACCATAAACTTAAAACCTTTATGAGACTAAACAATCGTTGTGTAAACGTTCAAAAGAACAAACAAAACGAGTTCATACTGCAATGTATGCAAATTCAAACTAGCTAAACCGTTTCTACCTTTTTAACGTTAGGCCAACCGCCTAACGCACAGTTTGCTTGGCGACCATAGAGACTTGGAACCACCTGATTCCATACCGAACTCAGCAGTGAAACGGGTCTTCGCCGATGGTAGTGTGGGGTTTCCCCATGTGAGAGTAGGTCATCGCCAAGCTTTTATTCTAAAACCCAGCCTAACACCAGGCTGGGTTTTGTAATGAAAGCTAAATTGTGTAGCATAGGTTACTTCTAAGATTTAGCATCCAACAAATTTTTGCTGACGTTTGGCTAATAAAATTTGCAAATGGTGGTGAACAATTCTGTTTATTACACAGTCTATTATCTAATCAAAAAATCAATTATCGGTTACAACACTCAACAATTACATATCACTCTATAATCTACTTATGGTGAGGTATTAATTATTAGCATAATTAATCATATAGGAGAAATTGGTGGATCAAGCACAATTAGAAATTGAACTCGGCGCGTGGAAAAACATTGCGATTGATAAACAAGTGTTACTTAGTGACGTTTTCAATGCGTTAGGGCTCAATGAGCAATCCAGCAATGAAGAACTAAAATCAACACTTAAGAATATTATTGATCAAGCAAATAATGCTGCGGACAATATCTCTAAAACTAAAGCCGAACTTGTTGATGCTAATGTTCAGATCGTTGAGCTAAAAAAACAAGTGGCGTCTATTGATACCATCAAAGATCAAGCTACAGCGACTGAAGCTGCCTCTAAACAAGCAGAAGAAGCTGCCAAGAAGGCTGAACAGGCTGCAGAGGCAAAGGTTCGAGCGTCGAAAAAAGAAAATGCTGAAGAAGTTAAAAAGATCACTCAGCAACTAAAAGAAAAGCAAAAAGAAATTAAGTCTATTCATAAGGTTTTAGCGGATTCTCCTGAGAATGTAGTTAAAAAGCTTAAGGCTTTGAACAGAGAGAAGCATGACGAATCTACGTTACGCAAACAGGCCGAAGCTGACTCTAGAACACTTCGAAAGCAAGTAAAAGAGTTAGAAAAAGAAAAGACTGACTTAAAAGACACGATTGAGAAAGGCTCTGAGTTAGTCACGTCTGTAAAAGAGCTTCAAACAGTAGCAAACGACCTTTATACAGAGTTAGCTGAAAAAGTTGAAGATAAAGACGCTATTACTAAAGTGCCTGATATTGATTCTGCGCTACTTGAGCTATTTGAGACAGAATTAGAAGAAGCTTAGGCCTCTTCTGATAGCAAATTTACAGGAACACCCAGCTAAAGCTGGGTTTTTTTATTGCGTTAAGTAATCTACGGTTGCTTTTATTTCTTCATCGCTACAATTCATGCAAAGCCCTTTAGCTGGCATGGCACCAATGCCTTTTATCGCATTCTCATAGAGAGTTTCTTTGCCCTTAGCAAGGCGAGGCTTCCAATGCGCAGCGTTACCTTTGATTGGAGCACCCGCAGCCCCCGTAGAATGGCAGGCAGTACAATTGGTGTTGTAGATATCTTCTGCTGAACGAGGGCCGTCACTGGATGCTACAACTGCAACTTCGCTAGCGCATGTATCGCCCGCTAAACAAACAGTACCAGCTGGTTTTACTCTTTCGGCAATTTGATCCGCTTTGTTAGCGGCAAATCCAGCTGGAGAAAATAGTGTTAAACATGAGAAAAGACTCAGTTTACCGAGTGATTTCATTCTTAAATAGGGCATGACAATGACTCTGTTATTATATATACCTTCTTATTATACCCACGTGACCTAACAAAATCTAAAACTTCCTGAATATAAGAACATACCGTTAAGCTATGTTACTTGTATTGCAGGTGTTAGGGCGCTATTTGTCAGTTATAATGGTAAATCATAAGTTGCTTTACGTTTTCTCAACTACATATTCGAGTATATTATGCCATCACTTCAAGATCAGCTTGTGAATGCAGGTTTAGTTGACAGTAAAAAAGCCAAAAAAATTAAAAAAACCAAGCATAAGCAGGCGAAGGCTAATCAAAAAAGTAAAACCGTCGCTGAAAACGAAACAAGGATTCAGGCGGCGGAGGCACGTAAAGAGCAAGTTAAGCAGTCTAAAGCTAGCAACTTAGTTAAAGTTGAAAAAGAGCAAGCCAAGGCGATACAGGCTCAAGTCACACAAATTGTCCAAATGAATAGACAGTCAAAGTTTTCAGGCGATGTGGGCTTCAACTTTGTAGACGGTAAGCAAATTAAGAAGCTACAGGTAACAGAGACCATTCAAAAAGCCTTGAGTAAGGGCCAATTAGCCATTATCAAGGTAGAAGGCCTTCCCGCACCTTATCATATTGTACCTAAGGGCGCTGCACTGAAGATAGCTGAAAGACTGCCTGAACTCATATTATTTTTTGAGCAGGGCGATAACACCGTTACTGATGTTGAGGAAGAAGACCCTTATGCAGACTTTCAAATTCCTGATGATCTTATGTGGTAGCCGAAGCCCTGATTGGCTAAGATAAAAACTTGCAAGTCAATAATCTTTACCGCTTAGCCTAATTTGTCAATTAAGTAGACTTTTCTTCTTCTTAGGGGTTATTGCCATTCGCTAATGCATTAAAAGCTATCAATCTTAATCAATATGTTGGCTTTATGAGTCTTACTCAATAAAAAATTTCTCTTCAGACAGCATGGAACTGTCATTCCAAAATGAGGCTCTAATGTCTGCTATAGCTTATTGCGGGAGGCCAACATGTCAAAGTACCAACGTATTCTTGTTGCGATTGATCTTGAGCAAGAAACACAGCATATCTTGGAGCAAGCATTTTCCCTGACAGATCAAAGCCAGAATATCAAAGTGATCCATGTCGTCCTCCCTTTATCACAAGCGTTTTATGCTAATGGTTTAGGTTTAGTTCAGCCTATGGTTGATCTTGTAAAATTAGAGCAAGATATTATGGATAAAGCCTCAGAAGATTTAGATGCACTTATCAATGCATTACCTGAAGGTGTCAGTGCAGGAAGAGAGGTCAAAAAAGGTGATGTGGTGGATACTATTGTAGAAGAGGCAAATGACTATAAAGCTGATGTCATTGTCTTAGGGAGTCATGGAACATCGGGCATTAAGCTTTTATTGGGCTCTACTGCAAATGGTGTGTTGCATCATGCGCCTTGTGATACCCTGATGGTTAAGCTTTGATGATAGTTGTTTTTATATAGGCTTATTTTTCTTCTTTCATTGATTGTTAACCATTACCTCTAATTCTGTGCACAGCTACAAGAAAAGCTGTGCATGCATCTGCCCTTTTTCTATAAATAAACAAACGTCGTAAAATGATAACTATGAACGTTATTCATCAAAGAATTCTTTATATACTCCCGTTCACTTTCTAACAGACCTATGGTTTTTCCATGGTTAAAAATAATAACAACAAAGGTGAAAAGCCTTGGAGTTTACTATGTTAACGCTCGAGCAAATTTTAATGCTGAAAGAAAATAATGTTACTACCATGTCTCAGCTAGCATTGCTGTTGGCGGCGGAAAAGCCTCAGCCATTTCAACTATTAGCAAAAGAAACAGGCGTAACGGTTCGAGGCATTGAGCGAATGATTGAGCGTGGAACAGACCTTTTGAAAGTGGTTGAGGCAAAAAAGAAAAAGAATCAGGAAAATGGTGTTGGACGCCCAGTGGTCCGTGCTGTTGTAAGAACACCTAAAGCTACACGCCTTCTTAAGAAGCTTGCTTAATAATTCTTTCATATATCATAGAAACAGTGGTTTTTAGCCATTGTTTCCCCCTTCATAATTTCTAGATATTATTTTTCTATTGGCTTAATGTTGGAAGATAGCCAAAGCTTGCCATCAATCCTGCAACAAAAAGCATTGCGCCTATAACGGCTAAAAGGCCATGAAACATCGTGCCGCCAGCTGCCGTGTATCCGCCTGATATATTCCTCTTTCGAATAACAGTCACCATAGCAATGGGAACAAAAATAAGCACAATCGTTATAACAGCAGCTGAAAAATTGAGTGCTTGCTGAAAGACATTTTGAGCTAATGTAACTAATAGTAAAGTAGGCAGATAGGTGAGTAATGTTGCTGCGCACTGCCCTTTAGTGGTGTGGCTAAGCTTGAAGGCGTCTTGAATAAAGTCCCTTAAAGATAGACTGACGGTTGCGTAAGACGTTGCAATAGCCGTATGTGCAAATGCTATAAGCAGGAGCGTTGTAAGCGGATTTTGCTTGTTGATATAAAAGAAAAAGTCACCAATATTGTTTGCACTGTGAGATGATAAAAAGTTCGCAAAGCTTGGGTTACCATAGCGAGGCAACAAGCCTAACGTAAATACGAGCCAAACGAGATATACAATAAAAGGAATAAGGCTTCCCAACAGAATACATCGCCTTGTTCTAGCAATATCTCGATCTAGATAATAAAACACTGTGGGTACAACGATTTGTAATCCAAACGAAAAGAATAATACAGGAATAGCATTTACACTGAGCGTCCAGTCAATATTCAAGTCAAGTAGTAGTGCCCATTGAATGCTGCCTAGTAATAAAATGATCAATGCAAAAAAGCACAGCGCTTTTAAACTAAAGAGAATTCGATTGCTTATATCGACTACTCGATGACCTTGATGCACAACCATGGCGATAACACAGATATAAATACAGTTAATGAGAGTTGTGTGGCAGGTAGTATCTAGTACATGTAGATTTGCTTGAATCATAGAAGTTGCGCCACTGACATAGGCACAAGACAAGGAAAATAACAAAACTAAATAGCTGATTGAACACGTGATTTTGCCAACTTTTCCCAGTGAAAACTCACTAATAGAGCTAAGATTTCTAAGATTATCAGGGGACTTGGTTACAGCTTCTAGAATAAGTAGTGAGGTGACAACACAAGTACAGGCGGCAAACACCAAAATAAAACTGCTAAGGATGAATCCTGAACCTGCGGTAGAGAGTGGTAACGCCAGCATGCCAGCGCCAATACAGGTGCCAGCAAACATCAGCATACAGCCAAATTCTTTAGATTGAAACATTAGATGAATACGGAGTCCTTGGCATGATAATTTAGGCTGTTGTTTAAAGGCTTTGAAATGTCAATCATTAGACTTTTTATGAATAGAATAATGCTAAGACAACAGATTGAGAGAATAGCTCACTACCTGTGGTTTCTTTTATTGGTTGATGGTTTTAATGAAGGTAATGACTTTTTCAATAGATTCAGGTTTTGCAAAATAAAAACCTTGGATAATGTCTGCTCCGAGTTCCTTTAGTATGTAATATTGCTGTTTGTTTTCTACCCCTTCAATCACGACTTCTAAGCCGAGGTTTTTTGCTAGTGCAATAGATGAGGCAATAATCATTTTGTCTTTAGCTGAAAAACGCATGCTATTAACGAAAGTTCTATCAATCTTAATCTGGTCGATCGGTAATGATTTTATCCGAGCAAGACTTGAGTAGCCTGTGCCATAGTCATCTAAAGAAATCTTGATACCAAGCGATCTAAGCTTGCTAAGAATTTCCTTGGTTTGAAAACCTGATGTCATAATGGTGGTTTCTGTTAGCTCTATACACAATAGATAAGGCGGGATTTGATAGGCTTTTAACAATTTTACAATCAGCTCTTGAAGGTGTGGAATGCCTAAATTCTTCTCTGAAAAATTTACAGAGACCATCACTTTTTTATCGAGTGTGCAGATGTGTTCCATAATGGCTGACAGCGTATATTCGAGTGCTTCATGAATAAAGCTGCTGTCTTCTAATAGGGTTAAGAAATCTTGAGGGTGCAGCAGTCCGAGTTCAGGGTGATACCATCTGATAAGTGCTTCACAGCCGGTTACTTTGTTTTTTCGTAAGTTGAAAGTTGGCTGTAAATAAAAGACGATTTCTTTTTCTTCAAAGGCCTTTTTTAACTCGGCTTTAAGTTTAAGTTGCTTCTGATTCAGAGTGCTGAGTGAATTATCATAAGTAACAGGATAACCTACGGTTTTGGAATGTAAGCAGGCAATATTGGCCATCATGAGTAATTCACTGATGGCGTAGTGTTGATTGCTGTCTGTGGCAGCGCCAACAGAATAAGATGCGCTAACCGTAATGCCATTAATCTCGATAGGCTCTGATAAATAGGCTTGAAGATAAGCTGCATGATCTTCTAAAGACCAATCGCTTAGTGTTTTGTAAACGACTAGCTGGCAAAATTTATCACCGCCGATCCGCCCATAGAGGCTTTCATGTTTTTCACTAAACTCTTTTAATTTTTTTGATGAGAATTGTAAAAAAAAGTCACCTCCGTCATGGCCAACTGCCTCGTTAATTTGATCTAAGCCTCTTAAGTCAAGGACTATCAGCGCAATGGCTTCATGCTTTTTTAATCGTGCTACCACTTGTTCTGCTAGTTGAGTAAAATGCGTTCGATTAGGGATAGCAGTCAGGCTATCTAGTGTTTCGGGTAACCAGGCAATCTGCTTGGGTGGCGTAGCTTGCTTATATTCCTGGATAAGTTCAAAGAAAAAAATAAACCCTGATAAGCAAGCTTTCACTGTGGTTTGAAAACGGTGCTCCTTGAATCTGAATGGCTTGTTGCAGGCTTCCTCCAAGCGATGAATGATTTCAGGGGGTAACTTATCACTTAGTTCGGAAAGATATTTACCCAGCGTATTTTGATGAGTTAATCCAAACATTTGACAGGCAGTTTGATTGATAAAGACAATTGTATGCTGATGGCTGACAATAAGGATGCCTTGCGGACTTTGATCCGCAACAGTCAACAAAACGTCAGCAGTCTCGGCACTGTGCATAGGGCAGCCTGGTTAAAGAAAGGTTCTGAGTATTCGTGAAAAGTATGGCTCAAAAACCAGCTGCTATTGAAATTTTTTGTCTAGGGAGAAGAAAAAGTGTCTATTAAAAGGGATAAAAGATTGGGATGCTGGCCAAGATAAGGTAACTGGTTGGTAGAAACTATACGTTCTAAAGGTTTTAAGGCGGCAATGGCTTTTGGAATATCCCTTTCAACATGTTTTCCTGAACTTAAAAAATAAGGGAAAAAGTCCAGATCAATGGGTTGATTAGGATGCTCTGTAAGTAGTTTTTCAGCACATTGTTGAATGGAAGGATTGGCAAGCTCTAAAAAACAATAGGTGATAATGTCATAATCTGTGTTGTCTTTAATGGAGCTTGTGAGCGCTTTCGATAAGTTAGCGATCTCTTGATTAGACGTGCTGAGTCTGCTGCCGTGAGCTATGATAACGAGAACTTTTAAGCAGGGCGATGAATGACTTTTTTTCATGGGCAGATTATAGCATTATTAAAGATGGGAGTGCTGCATTACATTGGTTGTTACACCAGTGAAGATAGGAGGATGTCATGACGTACTGGACTTGGATGATCATCGGATTTTCGCTCATTGGTATTGAGTTGGCGGTGTCGACTTTTGTGACGCTTTGGTTTGGCTTAGCAGCCATTACTGTCGGCTGCTTGATGTTGTTTTGGCCATTATCAATTACGTTGCAGTTAGTGTTATGGATTAGTTTATCTGTCCTGGGGTTAGCGGGGTGGTTTCTATGGGTGAGTCCGAAGAGAAAGCAGCAGACACTTGTCGAGTCTACAGAACTGCTTATTAATCAAGTTGGTTTCGTGATACAAGAGCCGACAAAAGAGGCAGCAGGGATTTTAAGGTTGCCATCGCCTATTTTGGGTGAAGATGAATGGCCCTTTCAAGCAAAGGCGTCAGTAAGGTTTGGTGATTCGGTACGCATTGTTGATGTTTTAGAGAATGATGTGCTGTGCGTCATTCACGATAATTAAGGAGAAAAGTCATGTCGAGTGCAATGGTTTTTGGTGCGTTTGGTGTTCTGGTTTTTATCTATGTCTTATTTGGGGTAAAGATGGTGCCTCAAGGTTCACGATGGGTTGTTCAGCGATTGGGGCGTTATCATGTGACACTTGACCCCGGCTTGAAACTTATCATTCCTATCATGGATAAAGTGGCTTACAAAGTCTCAACGAAGGATATTGTCCTGGGTATACCTGAGCAGGATGTGATTACAAAGGATAATGCAGTTATTCTGGCGAATGCAGTCGCTTATATTAATATTGGTTCGCCAGAAAAGGCAGTCTACGGTGTTGAAGATTATCGTCTGGCGATTCAAACACTGGTACAAACGACCCTTCGCTCTATTGTGGGTGAAATGTCATTAGATGAATCACTCTCGTCAAGGGAGCAGATTAAATCACGGCTCAAACAGGCTATTTCTCAAGAGGTGGCTGTTTGGGGGATTAATCTTAAAACTGTCGAAATTCAAGATATTAAGCCTTCAGTCACCATGCAAGAAGCCATGGAAGCACAGGCTGCGGCAGAGCGCGCAAGACGCGCGACAGTCACGCGTGCTGGTGGGGAAAAAGAAGCGCAAGTACTTGAAGCTGAAGGACGTTTGGAAGCTTCTAAACGAGATGCTGAAGCGCAGGTGATTTTGGCGAATGCATCAAAAGAAGCGATCGAGAAAGTGACAGCCTCTATTGGTAATAACGAATTACCTGTCATGTATTTACTGGGTGAGCGTTATATTCAATCCATTCAGCAGCTAGCAAGTTCTGACAATACTAAGAATTTTGTCTATCCCGCTGATATTGCCAGTACGGTTAAGTCGATGCTTCAGAAATAACAACTATTGTTTATTAACTCTCTCGTTGTATACCTGAGACAACGTTAGTCGAGGATCTGAAGGTTTACCTGTCTCAAGGTGTTTAATTTCAGCCTTTTGGCGATTATTCTCTTTCTCTTGTGAGCTGAGTTGCTTTTCTAAACATTGATATAATCGCATGGTTGAGTGGTATAAAGTCTCTGCTGCTTTCTGGTTGATTTGAGCACATGTTAGGTCAGCCTTTAGAGTTTCAGCTAGGCTATTCTTTTCATTGAGCTTTGTTTTAAGTGAGAGGTTTTCTTTATACATCTTTGCAATAAGCTTTCGACTGATTTGTAATTCAGCAGATTTGTTATTTAGTGTATCTTGCAACATGTTGAACTGTTCATTTAAAGCCTCTAATAAGTTATCTGTCTCTGTTTTGAAGGCAGTGCTTTCGCGTCCCACTGTTGATGTGGTTTCTTGTGTCCGGGTGCTGCATTTGGCAGTTTCAAGTGCTGTAGGCCTGGTAACTTTTCGAGGATGATTTATGTTTAAAGGGCCACCTAGCCCTTTTCGCTCAGTTTTATCTCTGAGGACTGAAAGGTCTTTTCCTGCTTGTGCAGGCTTGTTAGTTAGTAAAATAATAGTAAAAAGTAAAAAAAATTTCATCACGTTATAAACTCTTGGTTTGGATGCTGTGATTGCCTTTTGGGCGGTTGTTCCTATCTTGCAATAATTTAAGTATTTATAAAGTATAAATAGCCCCTTTTTGAACACCTTCAAAGGCGATTATACGAATAGCTGATTCGGGTTTTATGGCTTTCACGGTTTCAGCAATGAATTTGGCGAGGCATTCCACTGTCGTGTCGTAAGGTGTTTCTTTTAATTGCGTAAGCGGTAAGACGATAGAGAACTCTCCCTGCTCTGCTGCATAGGCATAGGCTTTGTGAGTGGCTGATAAGTTTTTTACCGACGGGCTAAAGTCAGTGTTATCGAGTGCGATAGCATCTTCAGTCGAGGCTAAATAGATATCTTCAAACTTGTCAGCAATGAGCTTTTCTAGGGTCTGATTACGATGATTATTTTCATAAATTTCGATTTTAGAACGGTGACCATGAGCGATACGCTGACAATTGCCATCATGTTTTTTCAACCCGTGAGTATAGTGATAATAAGCACCGTCGATCGTTTCGTATCTCAGAGAAACATGAATGCTGCATACATTATCAGGTAATGCTGCTTGTATATGCTTTTCAAGGTATTGTATCAACGTTTGGTTATTCACTGATTTGGAGGGTAAAAAACAAAACGCTGAAGACGGTGATGAAACATGTAGGCTTGTATCTTGGTAGTAGAAATCGATCGTGGTTTGTGAGCCTTGTGTGTCAATCGATATGCCTTGCATATCCATGGGTAGGATTAATTTATGGTCCACCATTTGGTCGATGATAGCTTTGGCAGTTTTTTTTACCCTTGAAAAATCAAACACCATGCTCATGTCATTAAGCTTGCCTGTTAACTCAAGATCGACAATCCAGCTTTCGCCGACTAAGCCTCGCTCTTCGCACAAGTAGGAGCTGTCAATGACGGTTAAGTCATTCATAAACATCGTCGTGGTGTCAGCTTGCATGCGTGAATCGCTCCCGAAATTAGTTGTTTTGCAGTAAGGCAAAAGCTTTGGCGTAGTAAGTTAAGATTGCATCACAGCCTGCACGTTTAAATGCTAGAAGGCTTTCTTGCATGATCGCCTGTTCGTCAAGCCAGCCTTTGGCAGCAGCAGCTTTGTGCATGGCATATTCGCCGCTGACTTGGTAGGCGAAGGTAGGGGCTTTAAATTCGTCTTTCGCGCGGCGAATAATATCCAGATAAGGCATGCCGGGTTTTATCATGATCATATCCGCACCTTCTT
This sequence comes from Pseudomonadales bacterium, assembly GCA_965225765.1. GTDB lineage: Bacteria > Pseudomonadota > Gammaproteobacteria > Pseudomonadales > DT-91 > CAKMZU01. The sequence goes on along the minus strand of CBDDBO010000002.1, from coordinate 2,282,955 downwards.
GCAGGTCGAGCGCGATCTCATGTAAAGCTTCGTTAGTATTAGCAGGATCCATTTGATACGACTTTTTGTCACCGCCAGCAAGGTTAGATGCACTGCCAACGGCATCGCGGAAAGGGCCATAGTAAGCTGATGCATATTTGGCACTGTAGGCGAGTATCAAGGTATTATGATGATCTGCTGCCTCTAAAGCCTGGCGAATCAAACCAATGCGGCCATCCATCATATCACTGGGGGCGACAATATCAGCGCCTGCTGCGACATGAGATAAGGCTTGTTTGACGAGGATATGAGCTGTTTGATCATTGATAACATAGCCTTTCTCATCAATGACGCCGTCTTGTCCATGGGATGTAAAAGGATCTAATGCCACATCACTGATGATGCCGAGCGTTGGGCAGGCGGCTTTTATTTCAGCAATAGCGCGTTGAATTAAGCCGTCAGGGCTATAAGCCTCTTCTGCAAGCAGTGATTTTTTTTCGGTAGGCACAACGGGGAACAGTGCGATAGCGGGAATACCTAAGCTGACGAGCAGTTTGCACTCTTCGACAGCTAAATCGACGCTTAATCTTTCTATGTCTGGCATGGAAGGAATCGATTCCTTCTGGTTTTTGCCTTCCAAGATAAACATAGGGTAAATCAGATCATTCACGCTTAGCGTGTTTTCTGTGGTGAGTCGTCTGACAAAGTCAGCTTGCCTTGCACGGCGTAAACGAGTGAGAGGAAATTGCCTGGTCATGGTTCGACTTATGATGCCTAAGGTTTAGATATTGTACCTCAAAGCATAAATTTGGTTAAAGTGAATGATCAGTCTGGCAAGCACCACAGGTTTGTCTCAGGTTGCGTTTCAGGTTTTGTTAGCACAGGCATATTGGGCAGAAGGATTGACGCTAGCCACTTTGCACGAGGGTATACATCGTCGTCAAACAACCGGTTTCTTATAAATCCGCTAATCGCTTCGTTCTGGCAGGCGATAAGGCTATGTTGGGGAATGAGAGTAAAAGCTGTGTCTCGATCTATGTCAAAAAAGGCTTTCATCGCCCAAGCTTCAAACAACATGGCTAGGTCTTCTGTGGGGCGAGAAAAACTATAGGCATCATTTGCTCCGCTTTTCAAAAAGGCAGATTGTATGTGGTTCATGAGTTGCTCAGGCGTTTCAGTCGATTCAAACGGTTTTCCTAGTGATGCCATTAATCCGTCTTGATCATACAAGGGGTAAAGCGCTGACAGCTCATTGCTGATAGCACCTGTGTTGCTGGATATTAATTCATTCGGGGTGACGTAAAGATTACGCCCTTCAAGCACGGCTTTTGGGTAGAAGTCATTGGCGTGTGCAAGTTCATGGATGATGACTGCTGAGAACGCAAGTTGTTGGCGTTTGACTAAAGACAGTTGAGAGCCCTGAAATAAAGTTTTGATGGGTAAGTAGCTTTGAGTGAGTACCATATCATTGAACGCTACTTGGTTGTGATAACTGTACCTATGGATAAAGGCTATGGGGTTATGAGGCGTGCAATTAATCGCTTGGTCAGGGTTCAGTAATGGTTCGAATACATTGGTAGGCGCTATTAAAAAATCAGGGGATAAATAGATAGCGCCTGTCGAGGGCGAGAAAAGACTCAGGCTAATATCTGGATGTATGACAAGGGCTGTGATACTGCCAAATAGGCTTAATAGCTCAGTGGGCAATGCTTGTAGTTGATGGGCTAAACGACTCCGCAGCTCAGTATCAGTCACAAAACTTTGATTGAGGATACGATGGATGTCTGGGTTATTGGTGTCGGCCAAAAAGTCGAGCGATTCCAGTGTGCAGGTGCTGGGTGCGTGAGGTTGTGATAAACACTGGGCCTGTTCCAGCATAGTGGCTTTTGCTAAAGGTGGTGTGACAATAAAATCCTCAGGGTTCAGTGTTAGCGCTGTATTGATGTTTGGGTTCTTGCAGTAACTGGGTGTTTCTTGAAGGTCATCGAAGTCACTGTCTTCGATGCTTGCGGGCGCATCGGGCTCTACTATCACTGCCGGTGCTCTTTCAGGCTGAATGGCGGCTTGCTCTTTGCAGGCTGACTGAATACATACTGTTAAAAGCAGCAAGTTAACCAGTTTCATAAAGATTTTTCTTTTCTTTTTAGTGTAGTGAAAAACCATCGTTTTGGAGAAACGAGACTCTAAGTATAAAAGTTGATGATAGTGAAACCATGAATGCACTCATTTTGTATGCCACAACGAATGGTCAGACTGAAAAAATTGCAAAGAGGCTTAGTGATATTTTAGTAAAACAGGCTATAAGCGTTGATCTTGTGAGGTGTGAAGATACCCCTTACGATTTGTCCCGTTATCAACTGGTGGTGATGGGGTCTCGAATACGCTACGGGAAACACCATAAAGCTATGACGCACTTTATTGAGCAACATAAAGCTGAACTTAAACAAAAAGAAACAGCTTTTTTCTCTGTCAATTTGGTAGCAAGGAAACCTGAAAAAGCAGCTGTAGAGACCAACCCCTATGTAAAAAAGTATTTGAAGCAGGTGGATTTAAATGCTGCTGCTACCGCAGTTTTTCCGGGTAAACTGCAATATCCAGCTTACCGGTGGATTGATAAAAAAATGATTCAACTCATCATGAAAATGACTGGTGGGCCAACCGATACGACTCAAACCTATGAGTATACCGATTGGCAGCAAGTCGATGCGTTTGCGGAAGCATTAATAATCTTAGTATCGACAATAGACACTTGTGGTGGTGGGCGAGTAGATGCCCATAGTGCCGCCTGTGAATAAGATATCAAGCCAGCTTTTACGGCTTTCAATTTGCACGGTATTGTCTCCTCGTTCACAGACTGTCACGATATCTAAGGTTTTGGTTTGCATGAGTCCACCGAAAAAGAAATGATTGGTCTTTTCTAAGTCGGGCCTTATGCCAACTGTATTGCGGTCAGGGCCTTTCCCAATATAAGTATACTGGTGAGTGGAACAGCCAACGAATGAAACGAGAACTACAATGAGAGCAGCTTTAGAAATCAAGGGACTTACCTGTCTATAAATTTATAGCAATGGCTAAAGTTATAGACAAGGTTAGCCCAATCAGCAAGTTGCCTGATGACTATCCAGCAAACGTTGACATGCCTTTAGGCCAAGGATTTTTTCGATCCGCTTTGCTTAAAGGATTTCTATAATGTCTATCTTTATAAGTTTGGGTTAACGCTTCCCATCTATTTTCTGTGAAGGTTGACGTGGGCTTCGAGGGTCGGTTGATCTTCAGTGCCAGAAAATTTCTCAGTTGCCATGAGTTAATGGGTCATGACAGCGTCATTAACCTTTACTTTCTTAGACTTGTTGATGTTCCCTCGAAGCATTGTAGCATATTGCGCTGAAGTACTTTTTCTTCACGTTTACTGTCTACGAGGTTTTTCTCTCGTTACTCATGTTTTATTTTTGATGATTGACTAGGTGTTTGTAATGTGTAGCAAATGTCAGATTCAAACTGATTATTGCGTAATGCTTTGCTAATGGTGTCTGGTAGCATTTTATGCACAAGCAGGAAACGTTCGCTTAATGAGCTTTTGGTGCACTCCTTGGGTATCAATGTTAATAAATTATTTATTTTTATAAGATTTTTCTCATCTTTAATCACTAGAAGTTTTTGATAGAAGATTTCTTTAAAACGTTTTATTTCGGCATGCTGACTGAGCGGGAATAGTGAGCCGAGAATAATGCGCTGTTCTTCACGCGAATACGGTGACCGGTCGGCTAATAATTTATCTAGAAGCGTCAGCTTTATTTTATAGTTGGGTCTGGCCGCTTCACAGGCTAAACTTGCGAGTTTGCCACGATAAGACTTATCCTTCTGGATTTCTGTCGTTAAGAGCGCTTCAGCGCCTTTGAATGTGGTTTCAATGAGCCTTTTTATAATTTGCCAGCGCATTGATTGAGACAGTGACAACCCTTCAAAAGGCGTTTTATCTGTCAGCAGCTGGGCTAGCTGTTCGAGACTTGATTGAGACTCACTAAGGCGAGTTAGGCAAGTTAACCAAAGTGTTTTGTTATCAGGCTGTGCGTGTTTGATCTGTTGCCAAGCAATGGATTCAAGTTCTCTGATCAATGCTTGGTAGGATTTTTTATCATGCTCATAGAGCATGTAGATGAGTGGGTAGTAAGGGTAGTGATGTGTAGGGTCAAGCGGATACAATTCATTCAATAAAAATGTCAGCGCCTGCGTATTGCTTTCTTCAGATAAGGCTTGTAGTAGCAGTGTTTGATACTGAGCCAGGGTGAGTTTTTTCTCTCTTAGTAAATCACTAAAATGTGACCATAGCAGTAATTTAAGCTCGGGATTAGCTATTTCATTTACGTTCGAGAGTAGATAAGTCAATGAACGCTTGTCTAGGGTTTGGATGAAATAGCCTAGATTCTCAGTATTAAGAAATAGTGCTTTACCACAGGCTAGCCCCTTCGCACTTTCAATAAGGCTGGTTGCGCCTGTGATAGAGTAAGGCTTTTGATTGGTTACGACTAGTCCTCTTTGCGTTTGCTCAAGACTGCCAATCACGGCTTGGTGATGGCGAAGCGAGGGGTAAGTGAAGGTGGCTTTCTGATGGATGCCAAGCTTAGTCAGATGTCCCTGCTCACAAAGCGGGTCAATGATAAGGCGGTTAATACCTGGTTCGTACAGCCATTGTTGAACCCAATCTGGAATAGTTTGACTTGATGAGTCAGACAATGAGTGGATAATGTGGCTAACTCCCGCAGGCCGTCTTTTTTGTGATGTGATGAGTTGCTGCATCTGTATTTGTAGTGTTTCTTGGTCGAGTCCGGCGATGAGTTGCTGGAGTGCAGCATAGGCTTTACCTGATTGACTATTTTCTATTAATAGCTCGGCCTGTTGTGAGCTTTTTATATCGTTCAGCACTGCTGTTGCCGATGGCTTTTGATCAAGCCTTTTGGCGATGTGTTTAGCATTAAAGCGCCATAACCAAAAGGTTTGTGCTGTCTCAGGTAAATGTTGGAGATGGCTATCAGTTATATAGTGCGCTAAACCGTCCTGGAGTAAATAAAGGTTCCACCATTTGATAGGTAGATAGTAATAAAGCCATTGGTTACAAAGTGAATAGATAATGTTTTCTACTATAGATGCTGGTTCTAGAGACTCTGATAACGTGATCAGCCCCCCTTTGTTTTGAGCGTTAAAAGCAAGTGGCAAAATGATGGCTTGCTTTTCTGTGATAGGTGAGGATGTTTTAAAATAGGTTTGTAGGGCAAGGGAACCCTGTTGTATTGCAGCAGATATAGTCTGTTGCATAGACTGGCTATCAAAGCCATGTCTGTGATAGAGCGTAACAGGCTTTTCCTCGGAGCCTAGTGTCACTTTTTTATAGTCACCGGCAAAGAGAGAGAATGTGTGAGGGCTAATGGCGTCTGTTGTTTGAAATGCCCAACTTAGCGCTTCAGGTGTGGCCTCATTGAAGGTAGCTTGGCTAATTGAAATGACTTGCCATGAGAAAGGCGCAATCACACTGAGCGTAAAGTGGGCTGTCAGGTCGGGTTGGTCAAAGCAAGGGAATAGATAGTTCGTGTAAGCAGGTGCAAGATTAGAGCGTAAGTAAATTCGCTGGTCTTCTGGGTCTTGAATACGCTCTAGTCCATAGCCTTCAGGGTGAAATTGTTGTTCAAATTCTATCAGTAAATTATTCGATCCTTTATTGAGTCGAAACGTCTCAAACTGTATTTTCTCTCCGTTATAAGCCGCATTCAGTGGTTGATTATTCAGAGTCAGGTTTTGAATCTTGCCGCCTGTAAAGTCGAGGTGTAACAGTTTCCCGCTCCCCGAATAATCAAAGGTAATCTCAGTTTTTCCTTTGTACCCTTCGTGATTATCCGTGAAATCAAGTTGGGTTTTATAGTGTATTTGGCTGACTTGTGAAAAGCGCAGAATGGCTTCGTCTTGATGGAGGCAAAAGTGGTGCTTGCGTAGAGGGCGTTCTTCAACGGATTCTTGTTTGCAGCTAATTAAACTGAGTATAAGAAGTAGCCATAGAGCCTTTGCAGACGATAAGCGCAGGAAGTTCCAGTATGAACACTGAGCTGATAGGGTAGGAAAAATCATGAATCTCTACCTTGAAGGGTGCCTATTGCTGAGCAACCACAGCTAATATGCATAGACGATTAACTCCAACACAGGCTGAATTAATTTATGGCAATGGGTTCGTTAAAAGGTTCCAGTCTAGCTGTCTTGGTGGGGGTATTTAGGGTCGTATAAGTGGCAGGCAACCTCAGATTCTTCATGTTTGATAAGTGAGGGTGTTGTGTGTTTGCAGGGGGCAAAGGCTTTAGGGCATCGATCATAAAAGCGGCAGCCTGCTTTGCAATTGATAGGGGCTTTAATTTCACCTTTGATGAGGTTGTCAGTACTTAGATATCTCTGGCTTGGGTCTGCAATGGGGTTGGATGCAATTAACATCTGTGTGTAGGGATGAAGGGGGTGATTGAATACGTTGTCGGCGGGTCCTGACTCGACAATAACGCCCATGTACATCACCATAATACGATCCGATATATAACGGACCATGGCGAGATCATGAGCAATGAATAGCATGGACAAAGAAAGAGACTTTTGTAGTGCTGAAAGCAGGTTCACAATTTGCGCTTGAACGGATACATCTAGTGCAGAAATAGGCTCATCACAGATGAGTAGGTCCGGTTCTGGAATTAACGCACGAGCGATGCCGACACGTTGGCGCTGTCCGCCAGACAGTTCGTGTGGGTATCGATTAAGCAGGTGTGCGGGTAATCCTGTTTTCTTTAACCATTTGAGGACGGTCTTCTCACTATCCTCTTCATTTGCCAGTTTATTTTGCAAGCGCAGCGGTTCTTTCAAAATGTTGTATACAGTCATATAAGGATTTAATGAACTGTAAGGGTCTTGAAAAATCATCTGCATGATCGAGGCATTGTCTTTGAAATCTTGTGCCTTGTATTTGTCGGGTAATTTGTGGCCTTGGTAGACGACAATGCCTTCCGTTTTTTCTTGAAGGCCGATAAGTGTTCTAGCGACAGTCGATTTTCCTGAGCCACTCTCACCAACAAGTCCTAACACTTCACCTTCATGCAGCGTAAAATCGATTGCATCAACAGCATGTAGCTGTTCTTTTTTATTCAGTTTAAAGTGTACGGACAGGCCTTGTACTTGCAGTAAGGGGGGCTTCATAGATCCTCCCTTTGCATGGTTAAGTTCGTTTGGGGGGCTAGCGAGTGATTCAGCCAACATCTTGATGTGTGTTCAGGTGTCACTTGAAAATCGTTAGGGTGCAGCTTGCGACAGAGCTTCATGGCATAAGGACAACGGCTGGTGAATGTGCAGCCTTTGGGTAAATAAGATAAATCAGGTGGCGTACCTTCTATTGCTGGTAAAGGTGTGTCCTTGTGTGCATCAGGTGCGGGCATTGAGCGTTTTAATGCTTGTGTATAAGGGTGAGCTGTGTTGTGGAAGAGTGAGTTGACGGGGGCGTATTCTACAATTTCACCGGCATACATCACAGCAACCTGATCAGCCATTTGTGCGACTACGCCCAGATCATGTGTGATGAGTATCATGGCCATGCCTTCTTCGGCCTGTAAGGTTTTCATTAAGGTTAATACCTGATGTTGAACAGTGACATCAAGCGCTGTGGTTGGCTCATCTGCAATTAATAGTGCAGGCTTACAAGCTAAAGCCATCGCAATCATGACGCGTTGTAGCATGCCGCCAGATAGTTCGAAGGGATACTGTGTGAGCCTGCTTTTAGCACTGGGGGTACGTGTTTTTTCTAACAAATTGACAGCTTCTGCTAAGGCAGCTTTTTGACTCATGCCTTTGTGGATAATTAAAGGTTCAGCGATTTGCTGGCCGATTTTCATCAGCGGGTTCAGGCAACTCTGGGGATCTTGGAAAATCATCGCCAACTCTTGACCACGTATTTTTTCCATGGCTTTGTTATCTAGGCTTAATAAATCCTTGCCTTTCAGACGGGCCTCGCCTGAGAGTGCGATGTTAGCTTGCTGATTGAGCAGTCCCATAACAGCTTGCATCGTGATTGACTTGCCACAGCCAGACTCGCCAACAAGGGCTAATGTTTTGCCTGCCTTTACACTAAGGTTAATATCTCTGATAGCTTTTGTGCGCCTGCCTTTTTGAATAAATTGCAAATTAAAGTTAGTGAGTTGTAGGGTGTTCGTCATGCTCCTAAAGCCTCCCTTTTTATATCCAGTGCATCACGTAACCCGTCGCCTAACAGATTAAAGGCTAACACCGTTAGACTGATAATCAGTGCAGGAAAGAAAAGTTCATGCGGGTGTGTCAGAAGGCTTGGGATACCATCATTACACATAGACCCCCAAGAAGGCGTAGGGGGGACAACGCCCATGCCAATGAAGGATAAAAAAGCTTCCGTAAAAATAGCGCTTGGTATGGCAAAGGTAATAGAGACTAAAAGCAGGCCAGCCAAATTAGGCAGCATATGCCTGATCACGACATAAAGTGGCGGTGCGCCCAAGAGCGCTGCAGCTTCAATATAAGGGGCTTCTTTCAGTTGCAAGACTTGTCCACGAACAAGTCTTGCTGTGCTAGGCCAGCCCAGCAGAATCATAGCGACTAACATGGGAATGACACCGCTTTCGCCTGGGCCAATACCAAAAGCTATTTTGAATAAAATCATAAAGAGCAGAAACGGTAGTGCAATGATAAAGTCAGCAAAGCGCATCATTATTTCATCGGTACGTCCACCAATAAATCCTGATATGCCGCCGTAGATAAGCCCTATAACAATAAAGAGTAGTGGTGCAACAAGGCCTATGAATAATGAGGTTTTACCGCCTTGGATGAGTCTTGCCAAAATATCGCGCCCTAAGTAATCCGTTCCTAAAGGGTGGCTAGGAAGTGCAATGCTTTTACCGATATACTGGGCAAAGTCATCTTCTGATAAAAGGCCTAAAGCTTCTGCTTGTTTAAAGGTAATAGCTTGCTTTGCTTTGACTGTTAGCGTGTTGTATTCGTCTGAAACAACGCCTGCAAAAATAGGCACAACAGAGTAATAATAGGTAATGGGTTCCAGTCTTAAATTGTCCCTGAAACTGATTTGATTCCCTTTGAGGCTCGCTAGAGGGATGCCTAAATCATGTCTGCCATGTGGCGGGTATTCATGACGAAAGATTTCATAGCCTTCAGCGCCTGCAACGGGTAACCAGGAAAAGCTGATAAATTCAGTGGTTGCAGGGCCTAAGGGGGCCAACCCGTCGGGTGCGGTGTCTAGTGTAAAAGGCGCTTCTGTATCGCTGAACCTTGGATTAAAAGGTGTAGGGTTGGCAATCACTAAAGCTTTTTTTGAGAAACTTGGTCCTCTTGATATTTGCATAATGTCCTGCTGACTAGGGTCAACTGTCCAAAACCATTGGCCGAAAAAGGTAAAGAACGCTAAGACTGTCAGTAGAATCAAGGAAACAAAAGCTCCCTTGTTTTGATACAGTGAGGTGAATACTTGCTGTGCTTTACTGACTGGCTTGGGACTAAGTCTTGCGCGAGGACGAGTGGTTAACGGCTCAAAATCGTCTTGAGTAAAGGTTGGATTTGTCTCCATGCCTTACCCCTTGAGCAACTGAATTCTGGGGTCAATAAATCCATAGAGGATATCAACCAAGGTGACCGTTAAGACAAGAAAAGCACCATAAAATACGGTGGTGCCCATAATCACGGTGTAATCGAGTTGCTGAACCGCCTGCACAAAATATTGCCCAAGCCCCGGAATGGCAAAAATAAGTTCGACAACAAAGCCGCCTGTGGTGATCGCTGCAATAGCAGGCCCTAGGACAGTGACTAACGGTAAGAGGGCGTTACGTAATTTGTGCTTATAAAAAATACGCGATTCAGGTACGCCTTTGGCTCTGGCTGTTCGTACAAAATCAACTTGACTCACATCAATCAGTGATGTCCTCATTAACCGGGTTAAGTAAGCCATGGTGCCTAAACCTAATACGAGTGCAGGCACAATCATATGAGACAGAGAACCCCAGCCTGCAACAGGAATGCGTGTGTGCAATGTATCATTGATCCACATAATGGCAAGTTGCCCAAAGGCTGCGAAGACAAAGCCTGGAATGGATACGGATAAGATAACCACCAGCATGATGAGAAGGTCAGGCCATTTACCTTTGTAGTGTGCTGTTAAGGCACCTAATAAAATGCCGCCGAGTGTGGCGATGGCAATGGCAAGTACACCCAAGGTTGCTGAAACAGGAAAATGTTCTTCAATAATATCGTTCACTTGCCTGTTTTCTTGTGTAAACGAGATACCAAAGTCACCTTTTAGCATGTTGCTTATGTAAAGCACATATTGGCCAAAGAGCGGTTTATCTAGGCCGTATCGAGCCTCTAAATGTTTTCTGATTTCAGGCGTTACGGCTTTTTCGTTAGATAATGGGTCGCCGGGTACAAGGTGCATGGCAAAAAAGGTAGCCGTCGCAATGAACCAGATTGACACCGCTCCAGAAAGCAAACGTTTGCCGATAAAACGCATCATGGCGAGGATTCCTTCTCTGGTGCCAGCTGAACATCGGTAAAAATGGGGTCACCGCCAAAAATACGCCTACCTAAATGTAGCAGTCTCGGATTTTGTACATAGATGTCCCCTCGGTAATAAAGCGGCAGCAAGGGCACATCGTCTTGAATGATGTGCTGCATTTGACCGAACAATTTTGCCCTTTTGATGGCGTCATCAGTGTCTTGAACTCGCTCAATCAGCTTGTCGTACACTATGTTTTGGTATGCACCTGAGTTATTAGGGTTAACGGAATGCAGCAAGTCAGCAAAGGTCAGAGGGTCGTTATAATCAGGGCCCCAACCAGCGAGCACAAAATCAAAGTCGCCTTTTCGCTGCTTGGCAATTTTCAGTTTAAACATTTGACTGTCGAGTCGCACGTCAAGACCTAAGGTTTCCTCAAGTAACTCTTGAATGTATTCCCCCGTTTTATTCCCGCCTGTGCCACCGCTGTCATCGAGTAAAAAATACAGAGGTGGAAATTTATCAATCCCTAATCGCTTTCTTGCCTGCTCTAAATGTGCTTTTGCTTTGCTGTAGTCAGGTCTTATTTCAAGAGGTGGGTATTCTTCGTGAAAAGGATGTGCTGCGCCTTTTAAAAAAGGCGGGAAGAGACTGTAGGCTGGCGTGCTCCCTGGATTACCTAACACTTTTTTGGTGTAAACATCGACATCGATTACTAACTGAATAGCTTTACGTAAGTCTTTATCAGCTGTCATACGATGCGGACGGTGATTAAATTCAAGAAAGTACACTGAGCCAGTGTCATGTTTTTTTAAGGGCAAATGTTCTTTCAAGGCTTTTTTGATGCTGCCAGGGCCTAAGGCTGGTTTAACCCACAGCGCAATTTTTTCTTCTAAAAATAAATTAAAAAGTGCAGAGGCATCGCCCGTTATGTAGGGAATGTAAATATTGTCGAGATACACATTGTCAGCATTCCAATAATGCAGGTTTTTAGTCAGCGTCAAATTTGCACCATGCACCCATTTTTTTAGGATAAATGGGCCGCTTGAGAGAGTCGTATCAGCATCTGCCATATAAGCTCTGCCCCATTTGCTTAAGGCATCTTGTCGTACTGGCCTAAAAGTGCCGAATGCGAGTAGGTCTAAAAAGTAAGGGGTGGGTTTCACTAAGGTGACTTCGAGCTCGTGATCAGACAGCGCTTTAACCCCCAGCTTATTTGCAGGCAGTTCACCTTGATTAATGGCTTCAGCATTGACGATGGGGTAAAGCAAAAAGGCATAAGGTGCGCCTGTTTGGGGTTTTAAGACTTCCTGCCAAGCGAACACAAAATCATGCGCGGTAATGGGTTTGCCATCTTGCCAGCGAGCGTCTTTTCGTAGCTGAAAGGTTAAGGTATTACCCTCACTGTGCCAGCTCTTGGCGATACCGCTTACTAATTTGTCATTGGCATCATATCGCGTAAGGCCCTCTGAAATATGGTCAATAACAAAGAAACTAATGGCATCTGATGAAATTAATGTGTTGAGCTTTGGTGGCTCTGTTGTTAATGCCAAGGTGACTGATCGATGTTTTAGGCTAATAGCTTCAGATGGAGAGGCTGTTAATGAGTTAGAGAGTAAACAAAAGAAGAAAAGGCAAAAGGCAATGAGAAAAACCCTTCTCCAACCTGAGATGGTGACTGAGCTAAAGGCTGAACAAGGTGAGACCTTCGGCATAGATTATACGTCTTATTACGGTTATTACATGAAACCATACTCGTTATACTTGCCCAGTTCAACGTTTAGTGCTGTTAAGTCGTTACTGATGCGCTTTGCATTACTTAGATAAACGTCATTGATCTAAGCAGTTAGTCCGTTAGCCGATGAGGGGTAACGTTTCACTGCCCGCTTTACTTGCTAGGTGTTTTCCTGACAAACGTAGACTGGCGTTAGCGGAACGTAACCTGCCATCGGTAACTCGACAGTTGCCGTTAATCAGATTGCCAGGTACTTTAGTGTGAATGGATAAGGGCTGTCATTGCGTCAGTGAGCTGACTAACCTGTTGCTGATTAATAATATAAGGCGGCATGATATAAACTAATTTCCCGAAAGGTCGGATCCAAACGCCTAAGTTAACGCACGCCACTTGAAACTTAGCAACATCTACAGGCTGATGTAACTCAACTACGCCAATACTGCCTTTAATGCGCACATCCATAACGTTTGGGTGGTTGGAGAGTGGGCTTAATTCTGCTGTCAGTTGTACTTCAAGCGCTTTAACTTTTGCTTGCCAATCTGTTTTTTCAAGTAAACTCAAGCTGGCATTTGCTGCTGCACAAGCTAAAGGATTACCCATGAAGGTGGGGCCGTGCATAAAGACGCCTGCTGCCGATTTTGATACACCTTGTGCAATTTTTGCATTACAGAGTGTGGCTGCAAGTGTCATGGTTCCGCCAGTAAGCCCTTTTCCAAGTGTTAGGATATCTGGGGTAACGCCTGCTTCTTGAAAGGCAAACAAAGAGCCTGCACGACCAAAGCCTGTAGCAATTTCGTCAAAAATTAAGAGTATGCCGTACTTGTCACAGTGCTCTTTTAGGGCTTTTAAGTAATCGGCCGAATAAAAATACATGCCGCCTGCACCCTGAGCTAAAGGCTCTAAAATAATGGCAGCTAACTCATCACTGTGTTGACTAAAGAAACGAGTTAGGGCTTCTTTATCCACTTCACTCAATGGTTCGCCATCTTTTGATACAGGCCTTGGTAAGAAGGCCGCCTTTGGTAAAATATCACTAAAAAGACTGTGCATGCCGTTAATAGGGTCGCATACACTCATAGCACCAATGGTGTCACCATGGTAGCCACCAAGCAGAGCGCCTAGCCGCGTTCTCTTTTTTTCACCCACTCCCTGTTGATACTGTAGCGCCATTTTTAAGGCAACTTCGACTGAGATTGAGCCAGAATCGGCTAAAAAGACATGATCAAATATATTGTCTGTTAGCTTCAGTAGTGTTTTTCCAAGTGTTATGGCAGGCTCGTGCGTGAGTCCGCCAAACATGACATGAGGCATGCGATCTGCTTGGATTTTAATGGCTTCGATAATCGCTGGGTGGTTATAGCCATGGATCGTACACCACCAAGAACTCATTCCATCAATCAGCGCTTTACCGTCTTCGAGGAAGATGTGCACCCCGGATGTATGAGAAACAGGGTAGCAAGGCAATGGGTGAATGCTGGAGGTATAAGGGTGCCAAAGGTGGCGGGCGTCGAAGTCGGTATCAATCATTGAATTGCTTTAGTAAACCAATAGAAAAATAAAAGTTAACTAGTTGAAAGTCTACTGATTGGATGAACAAAGCGCAATGAACATTATGGCGCACAGCGCAGTCAATCAATAAAAAAGAAGCCGAAAGCAGTTTTTCGAACAGAATGTAGAAGCTTAAAAGTCGCCGGCAGCGTTGGCAGTAGCGTTCACGAAACCAACATGTAATACACAATAAACTTTTCAGTTGCTTGTAGGTCACATATAGCTTCATCCATTTAGTAGGTAGTAGGAGTATCGATGAAGTATCGTGCTTGTTTATTGGTCATTGCCTTGGTAGGCACTTTATTTGGCCCTTGTTTAACTGTGGCTTGTGAGCGACATGAAAAAGCCAGAGAATTTCTAGCCGTTAGCGGCGCACAAGCTAAATTCGAAAAAATATTACGTATGATGCATGGCGCTTGCGAGACAGATTTTGGTTTAGATGACACCGATCATATTAGCGAGTTAATGCATAACATTATCGATGAGACGCTGTCGACAGAGCGCCTTAATGACCTGATAGCCAATAATATTGCAAAGGCCTTAACAGTTGAAGAACTTGCTCAGTTGATCAAATGGTATGTCAGTGAGACAGGTCAAAAATTGATTCAAAGCGAAGATAACATGATGGCAGCCGATGCCATGAGGGTGGTGTTTGCTGAGCAAGAAGCCTTATTGAAAACGCATGAAGGGCGTTTAGATTTTGCCAAAAAGGTAATTGAACGGACTGATTATCAGCACTTTAGTAATCATTTGCATAGTTTAATGGCGTTATTGGTTTATTTGAAAATGGGCAAAGGTGCCCCAGCTTTTTCTGCTGAGCAGCTGATCGATGGTGAGCAATTCCAAGGGTTCGCTCAAGCGTTGGTATTGAAGATTGTAGCGTCTTTTACTGATGAAGAACTGTCTGATATGGAGAGCCTCATTGAGCGTCCTGCTTTCAAAACAGCGAAGTCAATTACTGTAGGTGTACTGGTTGATGCGTTTGCTGAAGCCGCGGCAACAATCAAAGCCAGGCTTTATGAGGAGGCTGATAGTGCATCTTCAGATAATGGTCAATCGTCAGTAAGCCAAGCCTCAGCGTGTTGCTGCGCGCATTAAGTGTGCTAGTTGAGCGTTAAGCCTTTTGCGGAGGAATAACGCTTATTAGTTCGCTAACTATTATGCAGCTCCCGGCAATAAGGGATGCATGCGTCTAAAGCTTCTGTAACGCTCTTAAGCGGTTTATAGCCTAAGTCTTCTCTGGCTTCTTTCATGCTAGAGAAGTGTGTGACAGCAGCCTTGTCTATCTCTTTTGGGCACAAAAAGGGCGCTGGCCATTTTAATTTGAAGTGGCACCATTGCAGTAGCTGGCTCACAGGTGTTAACAGCCAAATAGGCACTTTTAATTTAGGGAATCGGTAGCCCAAATCTTCGATGATGGGTTTGAAAAACACAAAGTTGTTAACAGGCTCGTCGTCTGTTATGAAATAGGCCTTA
Organism: Pseudomonadales bacterium; assembly: GCA_965225765.1. GTDB lineage: Bacteria > Pseudomonadota > Gammaproteobacteria > Pseudomonadales > DT-91 > CAKMZU01. Next base: position 2,267,674 of record CBDDBO010000002.1, on the reverse strand, counting down.
CCGCAAGCCCGGCTGCCATTATAAAGGGCTAAGGCTGCCAATATTTCCCCATGAACCAGGTTCTCGATATAGGATACATCCTGGACTGAGTTCGTATCACCGATCATGGCAACCACTCGACCAGATTTCAATTGGTCAACCAATGTGTCTAACATGTAATTGCTTTCGGGGCCGTAAATGCCACCGGGTCTTATCGCACACGTAAGCATGCCTTTATTACCATTTTGGCTGAGTACAAAACGCTCGGCTGCGATCTTGGTTTCAGTATAAAGATCGTAGACCCTTGTTGCATAAGGGGTTGATTGGTTCATGTTCGATAAGGGCGTACCGTTGAAGGTCACGTTATTGGAGCTTGTATAAACAAAGCGTTTCACGCCTTTTTCCTGCGCCGCTTCTAAGAGCTTCATGGTGCCTTTTACATTGACATCGTAGGCTTGCTTACGATATTCAGGTGTGACAGCACTGCCTCCTAGTAGACAAATAATGGCTGCTGTGTGAAAGACTGTATCGACACCTTCTAAGGCTGCACTGACTATTTCATGGTCTCTGAGGTCACCCACGACATGAGTCATATTTTCGTGAGTAAACTTAGGGGCTTGAATATCAAAGATGGTGACTGAGTAGCCTTTTTCTAAAAGGCTTTTAGCAATATTACTCCCTAAGAAGCCTGCACCGCCCGTTACCAAACAATGTTTGATATCGGGAAGAGGTGTTGAATGCGTCATAAAAGTGTCATGTAATCAAACGGACGGTCACTATAGCTTGACAGTTTGAGGGTAGACAGGGTAAAAAAAGCCATCTTTCCTGTCATTTTACGCCAATTGCCATGACTGCCGACCCTTCTTCTTTAGCGCATCAGTTACTGCCCGATCGACCAGCGGTCTCGATGGTGTATGCAGCTATGCTGGTCAGCTTGCTTGAAGAGGAGAATGTTTCTCAAGTTACGCTGCTAGAAGGGACGGGTCTTAGTGCTCATGCGTTAACGCAAAGGGAAAGTTTTGCCACGCTTATGCAGTTTGAGCGCTTAGTTCATAATGCATTAGCCTTAACAACACGAGAAGCTTTGGGGTTGGATTTTGGTCAACGGCTTAATATAGCCAGTCATGGCTTTTTAGGTTATGCCGTCATGAGCAGTCATAACAGCGTTGAAGCTTTTTCGTTAGCTAGAAAGTACGTAAAAATTCGTAATAGACTGGCAGAGCTGGAAATAGGCCTTCAAGGCGATAAAGCACAGCTAACTCTTAAGACTGCTTTACCACAAGGTGAATTACAGCGGTTTATTATTGAGCATGCGTTTTCCAGTATGCAACATATTTTGCACTTTCTAAATGGACTTGATGTGCAGATAGAGGCGATTTTATTCAGCTTTCCCCCGCCAGATTATATAACGGCCTATGAGCAGTTATTTGATGCAACGGTGACTTTTAATCAACCTGCTAACCAGGTGATTTTAAGCAGCGCGAATTTTAGCCAGGCATCGACCTTGGCTGACCCTGTGCTTGCCAGTGTAGCGGAGAGCCAATGTAAAAAGCTGTTGGCGAGTATGGATGAAGCCGCCCCTTTGTCTGAGCGCATTGTTCGCCTGCTGAATGAAACGCCAGGTCAATTTCCAACAGCTGAATTTATGGCGAGTCAATTGAGCTTATCACCTCGTACGTTTTCTCGCATACTTAAACAAGAAGGCATCAGCTATAAGGCTATTCTTGACACGCTCAAAGATCAGCGTGCAAAAGATTACTTGATGAACACAAACTGGACTGTCGATGAGATTGCAGAGCTTCTCGACTACAGTGACCCTTCTAATTTCCGGCGAGCGTTTAAAAGCTGGACAGGGCTCTCACCCTCAGCTTTTAGAGAGAATTGCACTGCGGGCAGGTAGCCTAGCCTTTATCTCTTTGAGCAGCAAAAGCCAAATAATCATGATTATTTGAGCACTTCGCGTTTTAAGCTGTCTGATAACGGGCTTAAAGCACTGAGTTGTATGCTCACACGTTTTGCTATCATTTTTTATAATACCACTTTACAGGCCTAAGCAGGTACACTGGTTTAGCCTTACTCATTTAATAGGAATCAGTCATGACGTATCACTCTTCGGATTTAGTTTTTAGGCGCACCAAGATTGTAGCGACTTTAGGTCCAGCTACGGATGAGAAAGGTGTACTGGCTGATATTATCAAGGCGGGCGCTAATGTTTTTCGCTTGAATTTTTCTCATGGCGCTCCTGAAGATCATAAAAAGCGGGCCGAAGCAATAAGAGAAGAGGCTGCTAAACAAGGCCGAACCGTTGCAATTTTGGGGGATTTACAAGGGCCAAAGTTACGTATTGCTCGCTTTAAGTCTGGCCCTGTTCGGCTGGCTACAGGGGAACAGTTTGCGCTGGATGCAACACTTGATACCGATGCAGGTGATGAGCATCAAGTTGGTATTGACTATAAGCAGTTACCAAAGGATTGCGATATAGGCGATTTGCTTCTGTTAGATGATGGTCGGCTGCAACTGCGGGTGACGGCTAAGACCGATTCAAGGCTTGATTGCACCGTAGAAATTGGCGGTCAGCTATCCAATAACAAAGGATTAAACCGTCAGGGCGGAGGCCTATCAGCACCTGCATTAACCAAAAAAGATTTAGCTGATATAAAAACAGCCGCTGCTATTGGTGTGGATTATTTAGCCGTATCCTTTCCTTGTAATGCGGATGATGTCGTTGAGGCGAGAGCATTATTGCGCGAAGCAGGCAGCGCTGCCGGCATAGTGTCTAAAATAGAGCGTGCTGAAGTGGTTGAAGATCATGAAACTTTAGATGCAATGATTGAAGCCTCCGATGCTGTCATGGTCGCTCGTGGCGATTTAGGCGTTGAGATAGGTGATGCGGCACTCGTTAGTGTACAAAAGCACATCATTAAACAAGCGCGTACTCTTAATAAAATGGTGATTACGGCGACACAAATGATGGAGAGTATGATTGAAAATGCCATGCCAACGCGCGCGGAAGTGTTTGATGTTGCCAATGCTGTGATCGATGGTACAGATGCTGTCATGTTGTCGGCTGAATCGGCGGCAGGTAAGTATCCTGTTGAAGCTGTTGAGGCGATGCACCGAATTATTTTGGGTGCGGAGCAAAGCCCTTTGACGACGCGTTCACAGCACAGAGTGAATGAGCGCTTTGAACGTATTGATGAATCGATTGCGCTATCAGTGATGTATGCAGCTAACCATTTAGAGGGTGTTAAGGCGATCGTTTGTGGTACAGAGTCAGGCTATACCCCGCAAATGATGTCACGGATTCACTCAGGCTTACCGATTTTTGCCTTTGCAAGGCAAGCGGAAACACGCAATCGACTAGCGTTGTGCCGAGGTGTCTATGCCTTTGATGCGGATCAACAGGTCGACTCCACGCAAGAAATTCACGACTGGGTCAGCGAACAGTTGCAGGCATTTGGTATCGCAGAAAAAGGTGATTTGGTTATTTTTGCCTACGGCAGTTATCATCGGTTGGGCGGTACCAATACCATGACCATTATTAAGATTTAGTAGGGAGGCGAACTTTCCCTATGTTTGTTTAATAGCGCTTTGTAATGGGTTATTTGTGATGAAGCGCTATTTGCTAGCCTGCCTAATAGTTTGTGCAGTTATTTTTGCTACAAAAGTTCAAGCAGTTAAACCTCGCTCAAGCGCTAGTGTTGATCTGGAAACTAAAACTGCTTAAGAGAAGCCCTTAGCTGCTCTTAAGCAAATGGCAACCTGATTAAAGCGGATAGTGAGCAGGGTAAGGCAATTTAGCTACGCCTGACTCCACAGCAGCTTTAGCGACAGCAGCTGATACGTCGCTAAGTAGTCTTTCATCCATAGGTTTAGGGATGATGTAGTGCTTGCCGAAGGTTAGGTGCTCCTCGTGCACTGCATCGATGACCTGCTGTGTGACGTCTTTTTTCGCTAAGTCTTTAATGGCGTTGACCGCTGCCACTTTCATTGCCTCATTAATTTCAGTCGCACGTACATCTAGAGCACCTCTAAAAATAAACGGGAAGCCTAAGACATTGTTCACCTGGTTAGGGTAATCGCTTCGTCCTGTTGCCATAATGACATCGTCACGGGTTGCATTTGCAAGCTCAGGGCTGATTTCAGGATCAGGGTTTGAACAAGCAAAGACGACTGGATTTTTCGCCATAGACTGAAGCATGTCAGTCGATAGCAAGTTTGCCCCTGATAAGCCAACGAAAACGTCTGCATCTTGACAGGCATCATCAAGCGTGCGTTTGTCAGTATTGTTAGCGAACTCAGCTTTGTATTCATTAATGCCTTCACGGCCTTTATAGATCACACCACGACGGTCTAGCATAAAGATGTTTTGTTTTTGAGCACCGCAGCTGACTAACAAGCGCATGCAGGCAATGGCAGCGGCACCTGCGCCTAAGCACACGATTTTTGCTTCTTCTATCGCTTTGCCTTGAATCTCAAGGGCGTTGATCATGCCCGCAGCCGTTACAATTGCAGTGCCATGCTGGTCGTCATGAAATATTGGAATGTTGCATTTGTCGATTAACGCTTTTTCAATCTCAAAACACTCTGGTGCTTTGATGTCTTCAAGGTTAATACCGCCAAAAGTTAGGGCAATACGCTCGACGGTATCAATGAAAGCTTGCGGGCTTTCTGCATCTACTTCGATATCGATCGAATCGATATTGGCAAAGCGTTTGAAAAGTAAGCTCTTACCTTCCATGACGGGTTTTGAAGCTAATGGACCAAGATCGCCCAGGCCAAGAATGGCTGAGCCGTTAGTGATAACTGCGACTAAATTACCTTTGGCTGTGTAGGTGTAGGCGAGCTCTGGGTCTTCAGCGATGGCTTTGACAGGTTCTGCAACACCAGGGCTGTAAGCCAAGGCAAGGTCTTTTTGTGTTTCTGCCGCTGTGGTTAGCGTGACTTCAATTTTTCCAGGTTTTGGATTGGCATGATAGTCTAAGGCAGCTTGTTTTAAATCGTCTGACATAATTGATTCCGTCCAAACTCGGTTGAGGTGGCGGTAGCGATCAGTAGGTGATGAATACGGCGTTGTTATATTCTGTATTTATCAGTGGCCGCTAGTTTGCCCCGTTTTGCGTGTTTTATAATTTAGCGCTTCAATAAGCAAGGGATAAAACGCTAAATTGTTATATAAAAAGCGATGCATCTTAAGAATGCGAAAAAAGCCTTGTTCAAGGCTTTCTCGAGGAGGCTTTCCCTGGATTGCATTCGAGCATAAATTTCATAGAAGTGAGGTAAATGCTTTGGGAAATTTCTGAGAATAGTTAACCTATTTAAAGAAATTTGGCGAAGGATTTAGCCGCTTATCTGGAATTTATGCCGAATAGTCAGTTCTCGGACAGTCTCCTGTGGTCTGATCAATGGGCGCGTAGCCCAGGGCAGATTAGGCTTTGCGGCTACCAAAGCGTTTGTTGAACTTGTCGATACGGCCGCCAGTGTCAGCAGTTTTTTGCTTGCCTGTGTAGAATGGGTGGCAGCTTGAGCACACATCTAGGTGGATGTCTTTAGTGACGGTAGATCGCGTTTCGATGACATTGCCACAGCTACAGGTTGCTTTGATGGCTTCGTACTTTGGATGAATATCAGTTTTCATGGGTTAAACCTTTTTCAATTGCGCCGCCACTTGATCCTTGCCAAGCACCGCGCAGGCATAAAAACGGGCGAATATACAGGCTTTATAGAAGGTTGGCAAGATATCTTTTGGTGGCCGCAGAAATGTTTAAGATCCGTTTATTATGTTGGATAACTCATTTGTATAGCCGTTGGCTTGCAAATCACTAAAAATCTTTTTGCACGTTTTCGTATGCTGGCTGTTTGTCACATTGTTATTGCTTAACTGCGCTTGTCTATTGATAATTGTAACGTCTCCTAAAAGAGTCTTTGCCCATGCGTCAAGCCAAAGGGTTTGAGTAAAGCTGTTCTGTTTTAATCGCTGATTTCTTAACGTTGTCATCGCCATGATTTCGTCATGAAGCCTGTTTGTTACTTGGTATGAAAAATACGGAAGGGTCTCGAAGGTTGGTTGCACCTTACGTGACGAGGTAATTGGAGTAGAATGAGTGTTTGCAGAGACGTCATAAGGCGGTAGATGTGACACGTCTTTCATGATTACGCTACCATCGCAGTCATACGTCCAGTCCTCTGTATCTGTCACCGAGAGCGTGTTAAACGAAATAGGTAGAGCGAGAAAAATAAAAAAATTAAGCAAAAGGTGAATAAATTGCACAAGATTACCGTTCCTAGACGGGAGTCGATGAAAAAGACTGACTGGCGGCCTAAAAGTTCGGTGTTGGCTATTCTCTCTTCAATGGGCATATGAATAAATCATGTCCATTTCTTTGCTATGATAGCCTGATGTTCTTTGTTAATGGTTTGTATGCTTTACCCTGCTAAACTGCTGAGATTAGTCCTGCCAGTACCCCTGGATAGCGCCTATGACTATGCTTTCCCAGAAAGCGAGAGGGTCTCGGATTACCCTGAAGGTATTCGTGTGCAGGTCAATTTCCGTGGTCAGGTTGTTGTAGGTTGGCTAATGGCTGTTATTGATGCGGCTGAGTCGGCTGTGCCCGTTGAAAAAATCAAACCTGCTCTGGCTATTCTGGATGCCGAGCCACTATTACCTTCTTCTTCTTATGAGTTGATTCAATTTGCTCATCGTTATTACCAGCACCCTTTGGGTGAGGTTTTTCAAGTGGCCAATCCTACACTCGTTAATAAAGGGCAGTCGCTACCCAGCTTGAAGGAAAAATGCTGGTTTTTGGCTGATGAACATTATACGCCAAGGCCGTCAGCGGCTAAGCAAATAAAGGCCTTAGCCGCTATCAAAAGTCAGGGGCAGTTATTTGTCAGTCAACTCAACGATCTGGATGTTACTCAGGCAACCCTTAAAACATTGGTGTCCAGAGGGGTACTTGGCATGCAGGCGCGAGAAAAGCCCAAGCAAGCGGTCGTCTGCCATCCGGCCCCTTATCCTTTAGATACTCAACAAAAAGCTTGTCTTGATGCCTTTGATGCATTGCCCGAAGGGTATCACCCTGTGTTGTTAGAAGGGGTGACAGGTAGCGGCAAAACTGAAGTGTATTTGCATTTGGTCGAGCGCACGTTACAACAAGGCAGGCAGGCCTTGATTTTAGTGCCTGAGATTGGCTTAACCCCACAAACGTTATCGAGGTTTGCCAAACGTTTTGGCTGTGACATGGCAATCTTTCACTCAAGTTTGTCCGAATCACAAAAGCTTGTTGATTGGCAAAAAGCTAAAGCGGGTAGGGCTGATATTATCATAGGTACTCGTTCGGCGATTTTTACACCCTGTCTTAATCTGGGCTTAATCATTGTCGATGAAGAACATGACTTATCATACAAGCAGCAAGATTCTTTGCGCTATTCTGCGCGTGATTTAGCGTGCGTGCGCGGCAATATTCACCAAGTGCCAGTCGTACTAGGGTCTGCCACGCCAAGCCTTGAAACGCTTTATAATGCCGAGACAAAGAAGTTTCATCATTGGGTCATGGGCGAGCGCGCAGGCAGTGCCAAAGCATGTGGAGTAAGCCTCTTTGATATTAAGCAGCAGCCGATGGTGGAAGGTATCGCCGAGCCATTATTGGATGACATTCGGCAGACCCTTAGAAGGGATGAGCAAGTGCTGCTCTTTATTAATCGCAGAGGCTTCGCACCCGTGCTTATGTGCCATGACTGTGGTTGGGTCGAGGAGTGTCCTGCTTGTGATGTGCGGTTAACGGTGCATAAAGCTCAAGGATTAAGTATTTGCCATCATTGCGGCGGTTATGAGCGCACACCGACAAGATGCCCAGTTTGTCAAAGCATCTCGATTGAGCCACAAGGGGTGGGGACTGAGCGCCTCGCTTTGGCGATGGCTGAACTATTTCCTGATGTGCCGAGCTATCGGATTGATCGTGATACCACCCGTAAGAAAGGCAGTATGGAGGCAATGATGACCGCCTTGCATGATCAGGGCAGAGCCATTTTGATTGGGACACAAATGCTCGCGAAAGGCCACCATTTACCTAATGTCACCTTGGTGGTCATTGTTGATGCAGATGCAGGACTCATGGGAGCCGATTTTCGGGCTGTAGAGCGCTTTGGGCAGCTTATTACTCAGGTGACAGGGCGTTCAGGGCGGGGGGAGAAAACTGGCAGGGCGATTATTCAAACCCATTATCCTGATCACGAGCAGTTGCTAAAATTGATTCATTTTGGCTATCGCCGCTTTGCCATGGATATTTTGGCCGAGCGCAAGCGCCTAAATTTACCGCCTTTTGCCTATATGGCACTCGTAAGACTTGAAGCACGTGAGCAGCAGGAAGCCTTGGCTATTTTGCATCAGCTGATTGAGAAAGCCCCTCGGGGTGTGGGCAGGTTATTAGGGCCTTTTGCATCCGGCCTTGCACGGCGTGCGCACTTTTTCAGGTTTCAGGTGCATCTTTATGCAGATAGCCGTGGCGCATTACAGGCATTGGTGAAAGCCTTGCTGGCTGAAAGCCGCTCGTTGATTAAACATCGGCATCGATTCTCTATCGATATTGATCCGCAGGATATGGCATAATAGCCAGCTATTTTGAACCTTGATAGTCACCATGAAAGAAGACCTCAAAGCGTTATTTTTAAAGGCTTTAGATCAATTAAAAACAGAAGGCGTGCTAGAGGGCAGCGATGCCGACGTCCAACTTGAACGCACCAAAAACCCAGAGCATGGCGACTTGGCTTGTAATTTAGCCTTGATGCTGGCCAAAAAAGCCAAGATGCCACCCAGAACGTTGGCCGAAAAAATCATTGAAGCCTTGCCTGCCAATGACTTGATCGAAAAGATTGATATTGCAGGTCCTGGTTTTATGAATCTATATCTGCAAAAAGCGGCTGCTACTGCCGTGATTAAACAAATTCTTGAACAAAAAGAGCGCTTTGGCCTTAATGATCGTGGGCAAGGCATCAAAACACAGGTTGAGTTTGTCTCTGCGAATCCGACAGGTCCCTTGCATATTGGTCATGGGCGCGGTGCTGCCGTAGGTGATTCGTTATGTAGGCTTCTCAAAGCTAATGGCTATGAGGTAAGCGCCGAATTTTACTATAACGATGCAGGTGTGCAGATTGATACCTTGGCGCATTCAACACAGGCAAGGTGTAAAGGCTTAACGCCTCAAGATGCTCATTGGCCTGAGGCCGCTGGTTATTTAGGTGATTATATTCAGGATGTGGCGGATGCTTATTTAGCAAAAGCCACCGTGCATGCTGCGGATCGTGATGTAACAGGTGCGGGTGACCCTGATAATCTTGAGGCCATTAAAACGTTCGCCGTCGCGTTTTTACGTTATGAGCAAGATTTGGACTTAAAAGCCTTCGAGGTACAGTTCGATCACTTCTTTTTAGAGTCGTCACTTTATAGCGATGGCAAAGTAGATGCCGCTGTTGAGCAGCTCATCAAAAACGGCAAAACTTATGAAAAAGACGGTGCACTTTGGTTAAAAACTACCGACTATGGTGATGATAAAGACCGTGTGATGCGTAAAACCGATGGACAATATACCTACTTTGTACCGGATGTTGCCTATCATCTAAATAAGTGGCAGCGAGGCTTTACCCGTGTGATTAATGAGCAAGGGGCGGATCATCATAGCACCATTACGCGGGTACGTGCGGGTATTCAAGCGCTTGGAGAAGGGGTGCCTGAAGGCTGGCCTGAATACGTCCTGCATCAAATGGTCTTAGTGATGCGCGGCGGTGAAGAGGTAAAGCTCTCTAAACGTGCAGGCAGCTATGTCACCTTGCGTGATTTGATTGATGAAGTCGGCTGTGATGCGACGCGATTTTTCTTAGCCTCACGTAAAGCCGATGCACAGTTGACCTTTGATATTGACTTAGCTAAGTCGAAAACTAACGAAAACCCTGTGTTTTATGTGCAGTATGCCCATGCAAGGGCGCATAGCGTTATGAGTAAATTAGGTGAGGTTGATCTAGCTCAGGCTGATTTATCATTGTTAACCGAAGAGGCAGAAGGTATTCTGCTGAAACGCTTGCAGGCGTACCCTGATATGGTGAAAGCGTCTTGCGATAAGCTAGAACCTCATCAAGTCGCTAATTATTTGAAAGAGTTAGCCGGTGAGTTTCATAGTTTTTATAACGCGACAAAAGTGTTGGTAGATGATGAGAACTTGAGTCTAGCACGCGCAGCGTTAGTGCTTGCAGTGAAGCAAGTAATTCACAATGGACTGGACTTATTGGGCGTGAGTGCGCCTGATACGATGTAAGAACGGAAGAATGAATGAGCCACGATTTTGCCAAAGTGAAACCAAAGCGGAATACTCGAAAACCTGCGGCTAAAAAAAGCCAAAAAGCTGCCAATAAAGGCGCACCTCGATGGGTGTGGTTTTTTTCAGGTGTATTTTTTACGCTCTTTGGTCAATTTCTTTGGCACTTGGCAACCGCTCCTTCTGCAAAACCTACCAAAGTAGCTGAAACCACTAAGCCTGATATCAAGTGGCCAGGCGCCGCGATCAAGCAGGCTGAAGAAAAAAAGCAGCCTGAAAAAAAGCCTGAGATTCAATTTTACGACACCTTAAAAGAGCAGGAAGTTGTGGTTGCAGGGCCTACTGTTCAAGATCGAAACTCGGGTAGCTATAACTTTTCATTGCAGGCCGGTGCCTTTAAGAATAAGGCAGATGCAGAGTCTCTTCGCGCGCAGCTAATTTTGATGGGTATGAATGTCACGGTGAGCGCTATTGTGGCAGAATCCGGTACTACCTGGCATCGTGTGATTGTAGGGCCTTTTGTCTCGAGATCTAAGTTTGCGCATGCCAGAAGTCAGCTGTTAGATAACCATATCCAGCCCATGCGTATTAAAAACCTTGATTAATCGACATACGATATCTATCTGTAGGTTGGGTTAGCGATAGCGTAACCCACCAAATTATCAGGGCATTGTGGTTGATTAAAGTTAACTGGCCTACCTTACAATATTTAGGTTTTTATCTATGTGTGGTCGCTATGAAGTTGTCCCCAATGAAGAAACCCTCGCTTTTTTCAGGTCTCACTTTGGCGTGGCCTTGCCTGAATCGCCTCTCTATAACCTGGCGCCCACCGAAGCTGTCCCTGTTATTTTTCAAGAGGTGGGCAAAAACGAATTAGCCTTAGCGAAATGGTGGTTTACCCCAAGCTGGAGTAAAGACCCCGATAGTACCGAGTACTCCATGTTTAATGCGCGCGCTGAAAACCTCGAAGCGAGTCGTGCATTCAAAGGTTCATATCATCATAAACGCTGTATTATTCCTGCGACTGCTTTTTTTGAATGGAAAAAATTAGGCGAGCGTAAGCAGCCCTTTAAGCTTTATTCGGATAAAACGCCTTTATTGTTTGCAGGTATTTATGATATCTGGGGCGGCGAGATGATGAGTGCCGCGATTGTGACAACCGAAGCCTCTAAAGCTATGTCTTCCATTCATCATCGGATGCCTGTCATGTTGACGGCTGAGCAGTCGCAACTTTGGTTGAATGAAAAGACACCCCGCGCCCGTTTAGAAAATTTCTTTATACCCGCGTTATCGACCCCTATTTATGCCGTGGAAGTCAACCCTGTAATGGGAAATGCCAAAAATAAACAGGCTACAGAAAGTATCGGTGAGCCTATGTTACTAGCTGATTGAATACATGACTTTTTTTGCCTGTAGAGCAGGTACTCAACTTGGTATTTTGTTTCACAGCGATTGTTGAGTATAAGTTTTTTGTAGGGTGGCGTTAGCGCAGCGTAACCCACCATAAAAGTGAATGTCTCTTGGTGGGTTATTTTCACCGACCTATCCTACACTTTTAACGCGTTCAAGGGTCACAAAAGCGCGCTGGATTGCTATTATGCGCTCTGCAGGGCCTTAGGCATTGATGGCAAATCAATTCAAGCGATTCAACAATTATAAAATAAATGGCTATGAAAGTTCTCATTACAGGGGCGACAGGATTTCTAGGCAGTCACGTTGCCGAACAGTGTATGTTAGCAGGCTTGAGTGTTACCTGTTTGGTGCGGTCAGGTAGTCAAACAGACTTTCTTGAATCCATTCAGGCTGATATAAAAGCGGTTAATTTTAATGATGAAGCAACCCTTGAGCAGCAATTAGTTAGTGCTGATGTGTTAGTGAATTGCATTGCTGATACGAGGTCGCATGTTAGTTATGATGAACGTGCAAAAGTTGAGATTGATCTGACAACTCGATTATTCAACATTGCACAGCGTGTTCAAGTCAGACGATTTATTCAATTAAACACGGTCATGGCTTATGGATTTAATCGACCTGCAAAAGCGATTAATGAAGCTTATCCAAAAAATCCTGAACCGTATGGCAAGGGACCGAGAGGAAGCCCTTAAAGCACTGTATCAGCCTAATAAAACCGATTTATTTAGTCAGCCCTGACAAAGGCCTTATATTTTTTAAGGCCAAGTATTATCGAAAGCATAAACTTAAAGCCAGTCAATCTGCTGGCTGCTTTTTGATCAGGTAACCAGATAAAAACAAGCACAAAAAAAGCGTTGATCCACTTTTTTAAGTTCCAGGCACAAGCAGCCATCAACAAGTTAAGCTGATCGCCGATAAAGCCCTTAAGGAAGTTCCTGCACAATCTGAAGTCTTGCTTCAAATGACCGATAACGGGCTCAATGGATGAGCGTTTTTTACAAAGCGTTCGTTTACGTGCTCGTTGTTTATCATTATCTCGCTTAAGAGGCTTGCCTGGTAAAATAACTTCCTGCTTCACTTTAGATTTGGAACCTTGATAGCCTTTATCAACAACAGCAGTTTTGATGGATGTCTCTCTTACAGATTCTGCTTCATCTAACGCAGTTTGTAATGTTTCAGAATCATGCGTGAACGTATCATGTGCAGCGACGCCAACAATGACATGATCGCGTGTCGATACGATAGAAGCCTTGCTCCCGTATTCGTATTTTTTATGCGCCTTACCTTTAGCAACACAGTAGACTTGAAGCTCATGAAGGCTGTAAATTTTGTTCTTGTCCTTAGACTGTTGAGCAAGTACCTTGCGATACATGGCAAAATCGTTTGCTAGCTGTGCAACCGCACCCTCTGGGAGTTTTCGCTCAAGCTCTCTCATCAGAATGTCAGCAATAGTACGCAGACGCTTCAAGGCTTTTTTAGCCTTCTTGCGTTTCTTTACATGTCCAAAGAAGCGCGAGTCAATACGAAGCTGTTTTACCTCTTTGACAAAAGTTCGCCGCTGTTTGACACCAAAGCCTTTTGCTAGCTTATTCACTCGATTAATGATTTTGATGGCGAGCTTTGTATCGGTCGGATAGGTGATAGCTTTTTCCTGTACCGTCGTATCAACAAAAACCGTATCATCTTTAGCTGCCTCTCCATGCAGCTTAACTGACATCGCAAAAATCTGTTTAACGCCGCTCTCGCCAATTCTTTGCCTGAATTTTACAAGGTCTGTTGGATGGCAAGGCAGGCAAGATTGAAAACTGGTTTCACCGCAGAAAAATTGAAAGTATGGGTTCATTTTCCACTGAGAAACCACATTCTCGTCACTCAAATTGAAGAGCTGCTTGAGCATTAATAAGCCGCTCATCAATCGAATGGGTTTGGCTGGGCGACCTTTTTCGCTGTAATAAACGGCAAGACCTTTTTCTAAATCTGGCCAAGGCAATGCGTTCGATAAGGCTATGAGCGGGTCATTGAGATCTAATGAATCGAATAGATCAAAAAAGCTGCTTTGATTGTTCGAAGACGGGCTTGTAGTCAGCATCCAAAACTCATTTCGACCAGTAATTTAAGGTTTTTAGAGTCTTTCTGGTCGAAATTGTTCGTTTCAAGCCAGCCCTAAGCCTCTTTAAATGAAGCTTTCTACTGTTTATCAGGGCTGACTATTTATTTTGCAGCCTGCCAATGCTTTAGGGAGAAGAGATACGGACTTTTTACCTAATTTTATTTCCGCAAGCATTTTCCGCGTCTTTCCTGTAGTGGGGGATGGGAGGTGGGAATTTTCATGCATTGATGCCCGAGATGTGGGTAGAGCAATGGTGCACTTGGCTAACCTTGAAGTTGTGGGCAGTGAAACCTTTCTAGTGAAAGGTTTCGACACAAACTGGTTGAGCCTAAAACAGGCACTAGACCAATATTTGCAGCGTAAGACGATTACGTTTCCATTGCCTAAACCCCTGATGTTTGGCTTGGGGTATCTCTTTGAAAAGTTATTCCCTTATGGGGTTAATATTCCCTTGACGCGATTCAGTGTGTCTGTGATTAGCACGACGACATTGTTTGATGATAAAAAAATAAAAGAAACAGGTTTTAATCCAAGATGGAGTCTATCTGAAGTTCTCAATGAATATATTGACTAAGTGGTGCTTGAACTAGCCTGCTCTTCTATTTTTTTCAGCATAGCATTTAGTGTCGTTGTTGAAAATGATGGCTTAATATCGCCCTGCTCATCTGTTACTTTGAAATCACTTAAATAAATCTCTATGTGATCCAGAAGCTCATTGGTATTCATTTCGCCTATCATGCGATTAAGAAAGTTTAAAACAGGCTGCTGTTGATCAATATTGCTGGCTCTGATGTTATGCGAAATCTTCTTGCTTTGCAGCATAGTGGCAATATTATATAAAAGCTTTTTACTGGCTTTGATTGAGAACTTATTAACTGGAAGTGTGGTCTTATAGATTCCGCCGATCACATGAATGTTACCTATTTGATTTGTGCTTGACGCGATAGTTGAGACGAATAAGAGAAAAAGAAGATGAAGCGTTTTCATATGTCAATAAAAATAAGTAGTTTTTAGGGAAGCTCTGTTAATTATTAACTAACAGGCATAATTCATTTTCAATAGTTTTATACTTTTTTCTATCGTATATATCGGGGTGAGCCTTATTAAAAGCATGCATATCATTATCATAATAAAGCCCATAAGCGTGATTAAATTCATCACTGAGTGCTGCTCGCGATAAGATGTCGGCACCAATACTTAAATCATTGCCCTGAACGCCAAACCCTTCTTTAACCATTTTACTCGCAAGCATCGAGCCTGGATTCACAGCCACCATCATGATGCCATTAGACTTCATCTCTAAACCTTTTTGGTGAGACCACATGGTTAGCGCTAACTTACTTTGTGCGTACGCTTCAAAGTCATCTTCAATGACTACGTTACCTGTGAGAGCGTCTATATTAACAGGGCGTTGTGCCGCGGACGATAAGTTAACGATTCGACTGCCTTTTTTAAAGGTAACTTCAAGTAAGCTTGTTAGGTAAAAAGGCACTAGGGTATTGACGACAAAACGGCTGTCTAAACCATCGTTTGTCATAGGGTTTGGTATTTTGAATACACCAGCGTTATTGATGAGTACATCTAATGGTGAATGTTTATTTTTTACAGTATCGGCAAATGTTTTAACTGCACTTAAATCAGTTAAATCTGCAACATACCCTTCAACTTTTCCATTTGAAAAATCTGATCGCAAGCTTTCAAGCGTTTTGTCGACTTTGTCTTGCGTTCTCCCGTGAATTAGCACCTGTTGGCCTTGCTCAAGCAGCAATCGAGCCGTGGCAAGACCAATACCGTCAGTTGAGCCTGTGATGAGAATGACTTTGGATATCATGTTAGTTAGCCTAATTAGGTATTGATAGTTGAGACTGGATGCGGCTTAGTTGTTTAGACCTCAGTGCTGCCTGAAAGTGCTTGAATGTTAAGGGCCGCCGATATTTTGTGTGTTCTTTCTGATGAGAGCTTTCATCTCCCCTATATGCCGCAGAAATTTCAGAATAAGTAATCGTTCTTTGAATGAAAATGCACTATGCAGGGGGTTTAGCATTACCAAAGCTATTTAAGCGAATTGATTTCCGTGAATGGAGCCTAAACTTTTGTTCCTGCTTATGTGATTAAATGAACAACTGTTTCGGGAATATTATTCATAAGGTTCAGTTATGAAAAAAAATAAAAATTGTATTTCACGATTTCTCTTCAGTATTTTTCCTGTTGTATTAACTTTGATCGTATCATGCGGAGGCGGTTAAGCCTTATGTGTGGCTTTCGGCGGATGGTATAAACTGGTCTGAGCATTTCACAATAAGCGCAAATGTTCGTTACGCCAAGGATATTATTTTTGGTAATAATACCTGTATGGCTATTAATAACACTACCCTTTATTCATCAATCGATGGTATTGGCTGTACTGATATTGCGTCTGGCAGGGCTTGTGAAGATATTAATGCAATAGCCTGTTCTGAGTCTTTGTCGTTTTTGTGGCAGTTGGCGAGACTGCAAGAGTGGTAACGTCTGTAGATGGGTTAAATTGGACAAAACAAACCGCACCAACGCCTTACATGATTTATGATGTCACTTGGGCCAATAATCAATTTGTTGCGGTAGGAGCTGGCGGTATGATTTTAACATCCAGTGATGGCGTTAGTCGGAGTGAAACCAATTATGGTTATGATACCTTTTATGGCGTGACAGCTAAAGATGGCGTTATCGTTATCGTTGGTGACAAAGAGAAAATTATTCGAAGTCAATGGCTATGCCTTATAGGGTAGAAGCGGCTGAAAGGCCGCCTTTTTTGTTCCTTCGTATGATCAAGTTTTAATCTTTATAGACAATTCTGCGCTTTCTACTCACTACACTTAAGACCATGTAGAACTTATGTTGTGCATGACAGTTTTTTTAGATTGAAGGATTCTATTATGCGAAAGCACCTCTTTGCCCCTTTGACGCTTGCTTGCGCGTGTCTCTCTCCGTTAGCGCTCAGTAATTACGATATGAGCCACCAAACCGAACAAGGCACTGCCTCTGATGTCTATGTCACAGGTTTAACGGTCGTTGAATCATCTAGTACTTATATCACCGTTAGTGTGGAAGTGAATGGCAATACGACCATTGGCCTAAACCCTGATGATGCAGGTCAATCATGTACGCTGCTGACTCACTCACCTAGTATCTATAAATTACTTCAAGATGCGCTGATCACTGATTACCGTTTAACGTTAACCTATGATGCTACCAATGATGTGAATGTGTGTCAGGTTCGTTATGTTGAACTTGAAGACAGCGTATAATAAAAGGAGATACTTATGAAAAAGCCATTATCACTTTTAGCTGCTGGTGTGTTCAGCTTATCAGCTGTGACGTCATTAACTTACGCGAATACGAGCGTAATTGAAAATGCCGACATTACGAACTTGCGATTTTATGATAAACCAGGCGGTAAAACGCACGGCTTGATTATTCTAAATAACGAACGTTTGTTAGCGATCAATCCAGATGACAATACGACCCCTTGTCAGCTTTGGACGAGTTCAGAAACCGTCTTTGATTCAGCTCGCCTTGCGTTGACTAAAGGCATGAAGGTCGATGTAACCTTTGTTGCCCGTGGTGACGAAGGGAAGTCATGTCAGGTGAATAATATTGCTGTTAAAAATTAATCTGACACCACAGGTTAATTTAAAAAGCTACCCTAGGGTAGCTTTTTTATTGCGCACAAAAAATATTATTCGTTATTTCTTCTGATGTTTTCTCTGTTGAAAAGGCTGCTTCAAATTGGCAAGTAAAGCCATCAGGCTGATTGATAAAGCGAATCGTTTGTAAAGCATAAGTCGATAAACGTACATCAAAGGTTGCTTGGTTTTTTAATGTCCAAATATCACCTGAAAAATCTACTTTTACTTGTGCATCATCAGCTGTTATTCCCTTCACTTCGCCTCTTAACCGAATAATATTATCGCCGCTACCTGCTAAATGGTCAGGTAAATCTATGTGCTTGAGTTTAGTAAGTTGAGTTAAGTCAATAGAATCCAAGGCGGTATTTTTACGAAGGTCTAAATATTCCAACGCTATATTTTTGCTCAAATCAATTTGTTGTAGGTCATTATCTTGTAACTCAAGGCGTTTTAATTTGGGGTTTTTACTGAGATCTATGGTGGTTAACCCAGTCCCAGTCACCACAAGGTTTTCTAGCGCTGAAAAATAATGCAAATCTTGAACGGATTTGAGAGAGGTATCTTGGCTGCAAAAGATGCCTTTAATGGAATTTGTTGTCGTATTAGGGTCGGCTTGGTCAAATACACATTTACTGAAGCGGCTGACATGCAGGTTATGAAAGGAGCTAATAGTGATACTCTCACCGCAAACTGGTATACCCTCGTCATCGACAGGTGAGGCCGAGTCAGCATCAAGGCAGGCATCCTTATCTTGTTCAACGATAAAAGGTTCCTCTTCATTCTCAGCATCTTTTTGAGAGGTATTGGGTGTTTGTGATTCTTCAGTCGGGGTGGTTTGGGTTGAAGGTGAATCATTACCACCGCTACAAGCAGTCAAAAACATCAATAAAAAAGCCAGGTTGAGCATCCACATACACAGGTTCCTTGTGTTGAAATACTGAGTATAGGGTAATCAAGCTATTTCTACAGGCACAAAAAAACCACCTGAAGGTGGTTTTAAGGGGAGGGGGTATTTATCGAATAGTTAAGGTAGCTATTTGACAAATGTCATTTTCAAATAAGTCGCCCTTATAGCTGACACTAACATCCAAGCCTTCTTGTAAGGCTAATTTAGCAGCCTCAAAGATCATGTCAGAGCTTGTCCATAATGCACAGTCATGAGCAGTGTCTTCTGGGTTAGCAACAGGCATGGCCAAGTTGTTGATCAAAATCGTACCATGAATCTGACTACGCGCTTTTTCATAAAAGTCGATGCCTGTAATGGCGACGTTATTAAGCTCTGCAGTTGCGCGCTGCGCTTCAAAGACTAAACTTTCTTTCGGCGCATTGTTTTTGCCGTTTACGTGGATACCTTTATAGTTTTCTTCAATCCATTGTTCATGAGGGTAAAACTGCTTTAAGTCTCCACCAAAGAGGAAGTAGTCTGTATAGACCATTTCTTCACGAATAAATTTCTTACCAATATTATCGTTTACACCAAAAAGATTGATATAAGGCAGGGTCCAAATTAGCTTGTTTTTAGAGAAGGTTTTCTGACCACCTTCTACAAGATTCTGTGCTTTCTTTTTATCGACAGCGAGGTCAAGGTTAAAACTTGCCAAGCTTTTTAAATCGACCATCTCATCATCAAGGTTGACCCCGTTGGCGTATAAGAATTCACCAATAAACATCAAAGGTGCTACCGCAAAACTCATATAGTCTTCGGCCAAGTCACCCCTGGCTAATTCGTTGTCAAAATAACCTGAGTTACGTTTACCTGATACTTCGTTCATGGCAAAACGGAATAGACGCTCAACATAGAGCATTTTTGAATAGTCGCCTGTTAAAATGGCGCTGTTCATTAAGGCGTGAGCGGCCCAGTAGTCATGGTTGTTGATTAAGTCATGACGGGTTTCAAGACGGTATTTATAATCGTCATGCACTTCTTCAGCCATACGGGCTACCCATCGAAGCAGGTCTTTTGAGATCACAGCGTCATCAAAAGCGGCTTCGAGCTTCAAAATACTGGAAGTAATAGAGGATAAAAACCATTTACGGTAAGCAACACCCGTTTTAGAGGCATCAACGTTAATTAATGCATCGGCTTGTGCCCAGGATAACAAACCTTCATGAATACAGTTAATCATGTCAGTACGTTCATCTGTAGAAAGCGTTGTCAAAGCAGTATCGACTTGATTGGCTAAGGCTTTAGCAAAGCCATTAATCTGCGCTTTAGCTTCCGATGAAGTAAGGGTTTCGTTTGTGGTGTAGGTCGATTTAGTACTATCAGATTGATCGTATTTACTGTCCAAATAAAGTGGGTCAGTAAAGGGCTCGTACAGTGTTTCAGAACATGCTGAACCATTTCCAGCAAAGCCTGTTAATTTGGTTGGGTTAAAGATAAAGCTCTTTTCTATACCGTGAGCTTGCCATGCTGCTGATGCGGTCAAAAGCAAGGCGATAGTGGCTTTTTTCATTGGCATACCTCATTTAGGCTCATCTAGTAGTTTGAGCCTTTTGTGAATTAAGCCAAAAGCCTTATGAATTGTTTTTTTTTGAATACAGCTAATGGCACAAACAGTTGAAAGTATAGAAAAGAAGAAGCTAGTCGCTAGAAACCTGATTGGATTGTAACTTATTGTTATTAATTAACTTTTATTCACGTGAAGAGATGGCGCAGCTAAAAAGGTGCTGTTGCTAACCTAACCTTTTTAGCGCACGAATTTTCCAAAAAAAACTGTTTCTTATAGATAAAGCAATACTGCATCTACTCAAAAACAGCTTCAGTGAAAATATAACACCGGGTTTGTCCTGTACCTGGTAGCTTTCTTCTTGGTGTGCTGCCATCGGATTCAAGTTAACCAACCCTTTTTTACAAGTAAAGCTTTGGCTCGTTTTTGGGGGAAGCCTGCAATAATTTCTTTGAACCCTTCCGGCAAGACATAATACTCCATAACAGGTTCTTTTAGCTCTTTGCTATCTTGAAAGCCTGAATTGGCATTGATGTTTTGCCTAAAGCCGACACGGTTACTCGTGTCTTTGTCGCTAGTGCTGTCTATATCTGTAAACCTTGATTCTCCATGTAAAGTAAAGAAGGTCCTAACTTGGGTTAAAAAGTTTTGATCTTCTAGGTTTTTCGGGCTACCTCTATCAGATAACCAGCTTTTAAAACAGTTATCTAAGCCTTTAAAAGCAGTGCCTTCGGGCCAATTGGTAAAGCCTTGCTTGCTGGCAATTTCGCCTGCTGCTGCACAAATAGCAAAGCGATCGCGTACTCTAAGGGCTTGGCTTTCAAGCGCATCTTCATCGTGTAAGGTTTTGAAGTGATCAATGCCTTCTCTTAGTTCCTGGCATACTGAAGATGAATTGACTGCTAAATATTCAAGCCAAGCAATTCCTACTTCGCCATAGGCTTTTTTTGTCGCTTCTTTTAAATGGTTAGACAAGTTCTTCGCAGAATCAAAGTCATGCAGGCATTCGAAGAGACCTAGGCCTTTCTCGGCATCGGCTGAAATATCAACAAGCCTGGCCTTTTGTCCTGCATTCGGTTTGCTGCCAATTTTCTGCATAATGCCTTCAAGCGTTTCTTCGCCCGATGAAAGCAAGAGGTTCGTCCATCGTAGAGGTTTTTTATTAAGGCCTGATCTCTTTGCTCGTTGTTTACCCTATCCATTAGCAAGCATATAAATAGTTTCACCAGCATAACGAGGTTCAAGCTCGGATAATTCGTCTAGGATTTGCGGTAAGTCATTATGCGTTGCAGCAATACCTTCTAAGCCGTTTGATGTTGCACGCCAACGTCTAACATAATCACTATTACCCCATACGCTAGCTGCTACCTGTAGAGCTGTACTTTTTCCTGTTGAAGAGCTGCCATAAAAATGAAAACCGCCACCTTCGCCTGTACCTTCAAGTAGGGATAGAACGGGTGCTGCAAACGCACTGCATAATGCTAGGGTTAATCGAGAATTATCGACACAGTACTTCGATATAGATAGTTGCCAATTTTCTATAGTGCCTTTTTGTTTGACCTGATGGTCTGAAAAGGATTCTGATTGGTAGACAATATCTTCTTTTGTTTGCCCAATCGTTCTATCAGGTAAGACAAAGCAGTTATTGGACCAGCCGATACGATCCACACATCTATATCGCTTGTTAGTTTTAACTGAAGAGATATAAGCAGAAAGGTCTTTGGGTTTGCCTGGTGGAATATCAAGCCCTTGTGAAGCTAGGCTTTTTGCAAGTTCGCTATTGTCGCCATGCAATAGTGTGTCTGGCATTGACCAAGTGTGCTCTTTTTTATCAGCATCTTGCCATTTTAAAAGACGTCCCCAAGAGTTGTTTTCTTCATCTCGAGTCGTGCTTTCTATGTAAAGAGGAACACATATCTTGATGGGGGGTTTAGGCATGCCACTTTTTGTAAAGGTATTTAAGAATACGCCATCTGGTCGCAGATGATAGCCGGGGGTAAACGTGCCATGCTTACGAGCAGTCCAGCCAAATGGTTTAGCTTCATTAAATATAGCTCTGTAATCTATGGTGTTAGACTGGAAAGACTCCCATTTTTCGCTTGCTTGGCTTTCTGAATACTTATCAGATGTTGCAGAGTAGTCTTGCCAAAGGGGATAGGCAGTGTCTGCATGGTCAGTTTCCTTCAATGAAGATAAGGCTAAGCCTATACGACACCAGGTCTCATAATCTTCCGATGGGATTAATGCTAACGCTTTTTCTAAGTCTTCAAGGGTTTGTTCGTTGGCAGCTAATAGCGTTGTGCGTCTGTCAAAATCTGAGCTTTTGCTTTCTTGTGATTGCTGGTTTGTAAGTACCTTCAATCTATTAGCGGGCACTTGTTCAGCTAGACTCCCTAGGTTGAGTCCTAAGCGTTGATTGATAGGGTCTTCAGCTGTTTTGCCAGATTTTTCGAAATAAGGCGCAGAGGTGTAAATGATTTGGCTTGGTGAATAAATGGCACTATCTAACCCCTCGATAGGCTTTGCCCAAGCTTTGAGTTCTTTAAGCTGTGTGGGAGTATCTAAGTCAAACCACAGCCTTAAGTATGCGTTGCCATTCCAGCCTGGAGATAAGACAGAAGAAGACCATGCCCATATGTAAGTATATTGGCTAAGCCAGCCTAAATTGAGTTTGTCTAATACAGCCTCAACAACTTCTTTGGGGTTGCATTGGTTAGGGGCAAATTCGCCCACATCAATGCCGTCTATATCCAATGGAAGAAAACGTATTTTTCGTTGCAAAAGTGTTTGGCTGTTTCGCTCGCTGTAATCCGTCCAATTATTAACAGGTGAGCCGTTAACGACACATTTAAGACGGTTACCTGAAAGTACTTTGAGTTGTTCAAACAACTCTTGCATGTTGCCTATTTCGATAGATTCACGGTAGAAGTTTTTAGCGTTTTGTATTGCCTCTTTTTTGCCTGTATCTAAGTCGTAACTTTTGGTTAAGTAGACGCCTCTGCTTTTTAAAACTGTTAGGGTATTAGGGGAGGTCATAGACTGCCTCCCTGCTGGTCGCGCTTAGTAACAAGGTTTTCCAGCCATTCTTCAACCTCTGATTCGAGCCAGCCCACTGCACGAAGTCCTAGTTGAACTTGTCTAGGAAAGGTGCCTTCATCCATGCGTTCATAAATAGTAGAGCGAGATAATCCTGTCTTCTTTTTTACATCGCTTAGTTTAAGAATAGTAATAGCCATAGAGCCAATTCCTCAAATCATACGGTAGAATTTGCGCCCGCAAATCTATGATGCTTTCGGGAAGAAGGCTCTGAACTTCTTACCTAACAGACTTTATATTTTGCAAACATTTGTTATCTTCAGAGCGATGAGATAAAAAATGGAGGGCGTTAATCAGATAATTTTGCAATTACCTTTATTTGTATTTTAGTGGATTTTGGAGGAAGTCAAGAAAGAAATTTTCTCTAACTTATTGAAATCGTTAAGCTAACTTAACTTGACTGCCCCTGATTGACCTGAAGCCTTCAGAGCTATTCGAATAAGTCAAAAAAAAAAATCTTAAAAATCGTATAGATCTAGTTTTTCTAAGCAGTGTTAAAAATATAACTCTGGTGTTAATGGTAGGCAAAGTCGCAACTGTCTTATGTTCATGCAGAGGTGGTTGAATAAAAGCCTATAGACAAAAAGACAGTTAGCCAAAATTGACTTGTCTATTGGTAAAAGGGGAGCTATAGTCAAATCTGGTGTATGGCCGCAGATACGACTTCCTGTTGTTGATCATTTTCTACTGGGTTACCGTCCTCGAATTTCACTCCATCAATAACATCTGCAAGCAGCTTATAGCCCCTTAAGCGTTGCCACTTTTTCTGAGCAGTTGTTAATAATTTATACGCCATTGCTAGCGTTGTTTGTCGACTACCACAGTTTTTCGTTTTATTGGTTCTGAGCCTGACAGCAGCAAAAACAGATTCAATAGGGTTTGTCGTTCTAATATGTTGCCAGTGCATAGCTGGAAAATCATAAAAAGCGAGCATGCTGTCTTTATCTTTCGCAAGGCATTGCATAGCTGCTGGATACTTGGCCTCAAAGCGGTTAATAGTGCTATCAAATGCTTTATAGGCAGCGTCTCGTGTGTCTGCTTGCCATATATCATGTAGCGCTTCTTTCATTTTAGGTTGAATAGCTTTTGGCACTTTATTGAGTACATTGGCTGTCTTATGCACCCAGCAACGTTGTTGAGCGCTCTCTGGCCAGCGCTTGGCCGCAGCCTTCCAAAAACCTAAAGCGCCATCGGCAATCACCAGCTTAGGCTGTCCTTGAAAGCCTTGATATTCAAGCTGTTCAATCACTTCTAGCCAGCTAGCTTCAGATTCTCTATAGCCATCAACAACGGCTAATACCTCTTTACGGCCAGTTTCATCTGAGCCAATGACAACCAAGAGACACAACTTGTCGTCCATTCGAACATTGCAGTAAATACCGTCAACCCAAACATAAACGTAGCGCCTGCCGCTTAAGTCACGCTTACGCCAAAGCCCATAGTCAGTCTCCCATTGCTGTTTAAGGTTTGAAACAACACTCGGCGAAAGCCCTTTTGTTCCATCGCCTAACAGCGCTTCTAGTGCAGGCTGCATGTCACCTGTGGAGATACCTTTCAAATACAGCCAGGGTATAAACTCTTCCATTGTCTTCGTGCGCTTAAGGTACGGTGGGAGCAAAGCGCTGGTAAAGTGATGGCCATTGCCTGATCTGTCGCGCGTCTTCGGCACTTTGATTTCAAGCTCACCTAAACCTGTTTGTATCATGCGCTTAGGCAGATAGCCATTTCTAACGACGGCTTGCTTACCATCTACTTCAAGTGATAAGTAGTCATCTAAGAAGGCTGATAATTCAGCTTGCACTGCCTTTGTTAGCAACTCGCGTGCGCCTTCTTTTAATAACTCGGTCAATGGATCTTTTACTGGATTATTTAACTCTACAACTTTATCATTTTGAGCCATACGGTGTTTCTCCTGTTGGTTGTTGATCTTGCAGGATCGACTAACAGATTAACATCGTATCTTTTCAGCTCATACACCAGATATCATCATAGCTCGTAAAAGGGCTTTAGCCTAGTAAAAATAAGGATGTAGACAAAAAGACAGGTAAGACAGTACCAAAACAACTATTTCCAATTTGCCTTCTTTATCCTTGCTCGATTGGGTGTTTAGTTATTGCTCTGTATTTTCATTAGAGGTGATATTGTCTAAATATGACCCATCAATGACGGAATCCAGTTTGATAGCTTCTGATGTCACTGCATAAGTGCTGCCAATCATTTTGGCGTTTTCAATCTGCTGGCTCCAGTGTTCCATCATGTTCCGTCTTCTCTCAATATACTCAGCCCGATTGTAGGCGGCTCGTATCTCATTGCAGTCCTTGTGAGCAAGGGCGGCTTCAACAATGTCTTTATCAAACCCTTGCTCGTTTAGGGTGGTGCTAGCTAAAGCGCGAAAGCCGTGACTGACAAGCTTGCCACCATACCCCATGCGTTTTAATGCTCTGTTGACTGTTTCGGGGTTGGCAGGCTTTTTGGGGCTATTGTTACCAGGGAAGACATACTCTCTATGGCTGCTAATGGTTTTCATACTGTTAAGCAAGCTAAGCATGGGATTACTTAAAGGGATGGTGTGATCGCGGTCTTTCATTTTGATACGCTCTTTAGGGATTATCCATAAGGCATTTTCAAAGTCTATTTCATCCCATCGAGTATGAGCGGCTTCTACTGGTCTTACCATAGTGTGTAATTGCCATTCAATTAGGCATCGTGTAGCTCGTTTAATATTCGCGTTTTGAATCTTACTCATTAACGTGGGGAGTTCTTCAGGCTTGATCGTGGGCCTATTAATCGCTTTATGGGTTGGAAAGGCCTTTGTGATTTTAGCTAGAGGGTTATGTTCAAGAATTCCTGTATTGGTCGCAAAGTCCATTACTTGGTTGATGCGATTGATTAAGCGTTTAACAGTTTCGAGTGTGCCTTTTGCTGCAATGGGTTTGAGCACTTGTATAGTGTCAGGTGCATTGAGTTGGTGAATAGGCACGTCGCCTAAAACGGGGAAGATATGATTTTCTAGCGAACTCCAAATAGTGTGCTTAGTTTTTGGGCCCACTTCTGTTTGTTTAACCTCCATCCATTTTTCCGCCACAAAGCGAAAGGTATTGCGTCGGTTTTGTTCTTCTTGTTTGACCGTGGCTTTCTTATGCTCTTGTGGATCTATACCTTGTGCCAGTAATGAACGAGCTTCTTTGCGTAATTCCCTAGCTTGTGCCATGGATAAGTCAGGGAAAACACCAAAGCTGATATTGACGCGCTTTTTCGTAATGGGGCGTTGATAGTTAAAAAGCCATTGCTTGGTTCCATTAGGCTTCACTCGTAGGGCTAACCCTTGACCGTCTGAGAGGTTGTATTCCTTCTCTTTTGCTTTGGCTTGTTTAACTTCGGTGTTGGTCAGTGGTCGTGTGGTTTTCGCCATTTAATGTAACATCCATTTTGTGATCTGGTTCCGGTGTTACAATCAGTGTTACATTAGAAGCTGGATTTTGCAAAAACACTTCGGATCTAGCTGGAAGCTAAATGGCCTGAAAGGCTTGTATTTAAAGGGTTTGGAGGATGTTTTCGGATGTCTTTGGAAGTGCTAATGGTAGCAAGGGGCGGATTCGAACCGCCGACCCCATCATTATGAGTGATGTGCTCTAACCAACTGAGCTACCTTGCCAAGAGGCTGCGCATTTTGCCTTTGCCAGAGTCATATGTCAAGTATGTGTTTCAAGGGGGAAAATATTTGTTTACCAGTTGGCGTAGCTTATAAAGGGAGACCTTAACTGATGTGGTTTCAGTGTTACCAGAATGAGGCTCATCTGAAGTGAAAGTGGTAGCAAGGCGATGCAGTTTATCTTGGTCTGTTTTCGGGAGGTTAATTGAATTAAGTCAGTGGATAGTTTTTAAACTGATAAGCGTTAATTTCACTTGAGTATCAGCTGCCGTTTTTATTGGGGCTTTTGGGGAATGTCTTTTTTCTTTGTAGCGCAATTGTTTGGGTAGTTGGTAGCCAGAAGGGCTACCTACCAAGAAAGGACTGCCTGTCTACACATTAAACCTGAAGTGAATAACATCACCGTCTTGGACAATGTAGTCTTTGCCTTCTAGGCGCCATTTGCCAGCGTCTTTCGCGCCACTTTCACCTTTGTTGGCAATGTAATCATCAAAGGCAATGATTTCTGCTCGGATAAAGCCTTTTTCAAAGTCAGTATGAATCACACCTGCTGCCTGTGGGGCTGTGGCACCTGTTTTGTAGGTCCAGGCACGAAGCTCTTTAGGGCCTGCGGTAAAGTAGGTAGATAAACCCAGTAGTTGATACCCTGCACGAATCACGCGATCAAGGCCTGCCTCTTCCATGCCTAAATCAGCAAGGAATTCCAGTTTTTCGTCATCTTCTAATTCTGCAATTTCAGCTTCTAGCTTATTGCAAATCACGACAACTTCAGCTTTTTCATCTGCGGCAATTTGTCTAACGACATCGAGATGTGGGTTATCTTCAAAGCCGTCTTCGTCAACGTTGGCAATATAAAGCGTAGGTTTTACTGTTAGTAGATGTAACTGCTTAAGGAGTGGCAATTCATCATCAGTGAAGTCTAATGCTCTAACAGGCTTGCCAGCATCTAAGTGGGGTTGAAGTTTTTCCAGGAGTACTTTTAATTTTACGGCATCCTTATCGCCACCTTTGGCTTGACGCGTCACTCTTTGTAATTGTTTTTCCACGGATTCTAAATCAGCTAACGCAAGCTCTGTGTTAATAACATCAATATCATCGGCAGGATCAATTTTGGCCTCAACATGAACCACATTTTCATCTTCAAAGCAGCGCACGACATGAGCGATGGCATCGGTTTCCCTAATGTTGGCTAAGAACTGGTTGCCTAGGCCTTCGCCTTTTGATGCACCTTTAACAAGGCCTGCGATGTCTACAAATTCCATGGTGGTAGGGATGACGCGCTCTGAATTGACAATAGCATGTAACTGATCAAGGCGGTTGTCAGGAATGCTTACCACGCCTGCGTTGGGTTCGATGGTGCAAAAAGGGAAGTTTTCAGCGCCAATGCCTGCCTTGGTTAAGGCGTTAAAAAGTGTAGATTTACCGACATTGGGTAAACCAACGATTCCGCAGTTGATGGCCATAGTGGATTCCTTATGCTGTAAAGCTATGTAGCTGATTCATGGCTTGCTGATGGTTGAAGGTGATAATATCAGGTAGTAGCCTGATTGCTTCATCAATGGCTGCATGAATTTTTTCAGCTTCAAGTTTGCCAGGTTTTTTGAGTACAAAATTAGAGACAAGTTTTGCGTCGCCAGGATGGCCAATGCCGATACGAAGGCGATAAAAGTCCTTGCGGCCTCCTAAGCATTGAATGGTGTGGCGAAGGCCGTTATGGCCGCCGTGTCCACCTGTTTGTTTTAGGCGAATAGTGCCAGGGTTAAAATCCAGCTCGTCATGGGCGATTAAGATTTGCTCTGGTGGTAGTTTAAAAAAAGTTGCGAGGCTTGAAATGGCCAGGCCACTTTTATTCATAAAGGTAGTGGGAATAAGCAGCATTACTTCCTGGCCGCAGACTTTGCCTTTGCCATAAAGGCCATGAAATTTCTTATCAGGTTTTAAACTGATATTGAAATCGTGGGCAATGGCTTCAATGAACCAAGCGCCAGCGTTATGTCGTGTGTCCAAATAAGAAGGCCCCGGATTTCCGAGGCCTACTAGTAAGCGAAATTGGCTCATTGAGTGGATTACTCAGCAGCTTCTTCGTCAGCTTTCTTTGCGCCGCCTCTTGCAGCTTTAACCTGTGCAATGGCGTGGTTGTGGTCATCGCCAAGGCTTAAGTCAACAGAAGAAACACCTTCCGGTAAGTTGATGTCCGAGATATGGACGATTTGGCCCACTTCTACTTCAGCCATGTCAACTTCGATAAACTCAGGGATCTTAGAGGGTGCACATTTAACTTTGACCAGTTTTGCATCAAGTTGAAGTGATCCACCTTGAAGCTTCACACCCTTACAGGTTGCGGTGTTAACGTAGTGAAGAGGGATGTTCATGACCACTTCAACGCTGTCGTCAGCACGTTGAAAGTCAGCGTGCAAAATGATGTTTTTTGCGGGGTGACGCTGAAGCGCTTTGATGATGACAGGCTCTTCTTTGCCGTCAATTGAGAGATTGATGATAGAGGCGAAAAAGCTTTCCGCTTCTTGTGCTTTCCACAGATCTTTATGCTCAAGTTGGATGGATTGTGCGTCGCTTGAACCATAAACAACAGCAGGGATGAAACCTGTTTTGCGTAGGCGGCGGCTCGAACCTTTCCCACTTTCACTGCGGCTTTGCGCATTTAAGATAATTTGATCAGACATGATTGTCTCCTTGATAACTGCCCATCTGTTCGACCCAGATTTGGCAGGGTAAATTTAGGCGAGAAATTATACAGAGACCCTGCAAAAATTTCCAACAGGTTTTGTGACTTTTTATTGGAAGAGTCGTATAGACAAGTTGGTGGGTTCTATAGTTAGCGGGTTCCTGTGAGGGGCGGTGGCGGTGGGTATGAGGCCTGCTGACTTTTTTACTTAGCGTTTGAAGTTGAGTTGTTTCCAAAGGTGGGGCAGGCATATAAGTATTATGCTGAGTATTATTTATATGTTGATGCAAAGGTCACAGAGGGGGGCGGAGGGTTATTTTGAGCAGCTCAGTAGTCGAGATACTGAGCTTGGTAGTACAGCGTTTCTTAAAAAGGTCAGAAAATGGCTGTATGCTGCCTGTATATGCCTATATAAAGGTTAATCAAATAGTGCGCTGATAGACTCTTCGTTATTGACGCGGCGCATGGACTCGGCAAGGATGGTCGCCATGGATAGCTGTCGAATGCGAGGGCATTTTTTGGCTTCGCCCGTCAATGGGATAGTGTCTCCGACAATCAGTTCATC
Source organism: Pseudomonadales bacterium (assembly GCA_965225765.1). Classification (GTDB taxonomy): domain Bacteria; phylum Pseudomonadota; class Gammaproteobacteria; order Pseudomonadales; family DT-91; genus CAKMZU01. The sequence continues at coordinate 2,237,754 of CBDDBO010000002.1, read as the reverse complement.
TAGGTCTGAGTTGTTAATGTTTTCCATTGCTTTGCCGGATAATACGGCGTGTGTGCTGTACGCTACGACACGTTTTGCGCCGTGCTCTTTAAGGGCTTTGGCGGCTTTGCAAAGCGTGCCTGCGGTATCAACAATGTCGTCAACAAGTAAACAGGTTCTGCCTTCGACATCACCAATAATATGCATCACTTGTGATTCGTTGGCTTTAGGGCGTCGCTTGTCGATGATAGCAAGGTCTAGATCGTTAAGCTTTTTAGCAACGGCGCGAGCACGTACAACGCCGCCGATGTCAGGTGAGACGATCATCAAGTCTTCGTAGGCTTGTTTTTCGATGTCTTCGATTAAAAGCGGTGAACTATAAACGTTATCGACAGGTACGGTGAAGAATCCCTGAATTTGCTCCGCATGCAGTTCAACGGTCAGTACGCGGTCAACGCCTACAGCTACCATCATATCGGCAACAACTTTGGCTGTGATAGGAACACGAGATGAGCGTACGCGGCGATCTTGTCGGGCGTAGCCAAAATAAGGCAATACAGCGGTTATACGGCCTGCTGAAGCACGTTTAAGTGCGTCAATCATGACCAGTAGCTCCATTAAGTTGTCGTTGGTAGGGGCGCAGGTCGATTGCAAGACAAATACGTCTTTTCCACGTACATTCTCGTTGATTTCAACGCTGGTTTCGCCGTCAGAAAATTTACCAACCGTGATGTCGCCCAATGAAATATGGAGCTCGTCAACGACGCGCTTGGCTAGTTCTGGGTTGGCGTTACCCGTGAAGATCATCATTTTAGACATGGCGATATCCCGTTGCGTGCTTAGATTCGAAATGCGTTTTGAGAATGGGTGACAAGATGCACATCAGGTGGCTTGATATAAGAGCTGTTTGTTAGCTTTGAAAATGGCTGGGGCGGCAGGATTCGAACCTACGCATGCTGGGATCAAAACCCAGTGCCTTACCGCTTGGCGACGCCCCAATAATTACAAGCCTTTGATTTAAGTCACTGTCAAAGCAGGTGATTGTTTCACGCTGCGAGCAACGACGGTCTTCATGCTAGGTGCCAGTTGATTGGCTACCTCGTTTGCTTGTTCTGTACTGTCAAAAGATAAAAATAAACAAGAGCCAGTGCCTGTCATTTTTACCTGGCCGTATGCTGAAAGTGTTTCAAAGGCTGAATCAATTTCAGGATACAGTTTTCTTGCTAAAGGTTCAAAGTCATTGCAGAAGTGCTCGTTTGATGCCTCATCAAGAAAGGCCGCTATTCTCTTTTTTTTGGTGTCGCGTGTCAATAAGGGATGCGAAAAAAATTCAGCCGTGTGCACATGAATATCGGGTTTATGAAGCAAGAACGTTTTTTCAGGTAGATCAATCGGGGTGAGTTTCTCCCCTATGCCTTCAGCAAAGGCATTACGGCCCAAGATAAATATAGGGACATCTGCACCTAAGGCTTTGCCGATCTTGAGTAGTTCATCTTCGGGTAAGTTGAGGTGCCAGAGTTTGTTGAGTGCCAGAAGTGTTGTAGCGGCATTAGATGAGCCGCCGCCTAATCCTGCACCTTGTGGAATATGCTTTTCAATGTGAATGGCTGCACCTTGCTGCAGGTCATGTTGTAAGGCTTTAGCTGCTTTAATAATAAGGTTGTCTTCGGCGGGGATATCCATTCCTGTTAGTGTTATGTTGCCTGTGTGATTGAGCGTGAAGGTTAACTTATCGCAAAAATCAATCAATTGAAAACAGGTTTGCAGCTCATGGTAGCCGTCAGGTCTCTTTCCGCAAATATGTAAAAAAAGATTAAGTTTGGCGGGGGATAAGTAAGTGGTTTGTTGGCTCACAGGATGGTTGAAACTTCTAGAGTGGGTTAGCGCAGCGTAGCCCACCTTGCTGTTGTTCGTAGTGCTGGTGGGTTACGCTGCGCTAACCCACCCTACCAATATCATGAGTGTTGTTCGTAGCTTTTGATCACAAGCCTTAATGAAAATGGCTGGCTTTTAAGCGCAATGTCGCTGGGTCTTATGTGATGGCCAAAGGTTCTGTATTTTTTAAGCGTGACAGAGAATTGTTGATAGGTGAGACTTTCAAGCTGTCCCTCTGCATTTCGTTTGACATTAGACTCGCTGCCAATCAACCTCCCCTGCAACCAAGCCTCTACAGCATTCATGGGGATGGACCAGCCCAGATTTTGCTGAAGTAAATTGTCAACTGACTTCGCTTCTGCATGTTTGCCATTTGCTGCATCGAAGCGAGCAAATTTAGGTGAGCTGTAAAGGGTGAAAAGTGGCTGGCTGAAGCTGTTGAAGGCATTTATTTTAAATGTGTCAGCGTCTTTTTCCCACTGGATAATAGCACTGTCTTTTTTGCCATTGATGTCCTTGACTAAAACTTTAGCGTTTAATGTCCAGTCAGGGGAAACTATGTTAGGGGTTTTATGCGTTGTGGCGCAGCCAGCTAATAAAAGAGTGAGGCTAAGGTAGGTAGCTAGGGGCAGTTTGCTTTGACGGTAGTTGTGATAGATGTTGATCATCGGACAGTTCTTGCGCCTGGTCTAAAAGTTTTAATGCTTGTTGCTTATCACCTAATGCAGCATAAATTTGACTCAAGTGCACGGCGAAGGTTCGGTTACGCGAGGCCTCCCAAGCCTTGGCTACCCAAAGGGCAGCCTCTTCTAGCTCGCCCATACGATATAGGAGCCACCCAAAAGAGTCCAATAATATTGGGTTATTAGCGGACAAGGTAAGTAAAATTGAAAGCATAGGCTTTAGCGAGCTGACACTTTGGTTGTGTAATGCAAGCTCCTGTCCTAGTTGTTGAAAGAGCTCAACAGATGTGTCTTCTTTGCTAAATAACTTGTTGAGGTGTGCTTCAAGTGCTGTTGGATCAAGACTGGATGCAGCAATGAGTGCGCTCTTTAGTTTGAAGTACTGATGATCCGGGTATTCTTGGATTAGGTTGGCGACTTTTTTCAGGGCTTTTTGGGGCTTGTCTTCAGCTAATAAGGCTTCCAGTGCTAATTGTTCTAGGGCTAATTGGTAATGTGCTAAGATTGCACGGTCTTGTCTTTTGCGAATTAATTGATTGGCTAAGGCGATTTCTTGATGATTGATTAAGTCGTCAATGGTTGATAAATAAAGTGGGTCGACCGGGTGGGTTTCCGGAAGTTGTTCGAGCCAAACGGCGGCATCCAAGGGGTGGCCTTCTGCGAGAGAAATTCTAACGAGTCCTTCTATGGCAGCTGCGTTTTCGGGTGCGTGTTCAGCGAGTTCAAAGGCTTGTTTTTTAGCAACGTTCAATTGGCCATTTTCAAGATAAAGTGACATCAAACGCTTTGTAATGAGGGGGGTATGGGGCCACTGCAAGTTAAGAATTTCAAATTGAAGAATGGCATCGGCTACGTTGGTTTGTGTTAATAATTCGGCCCATTGTAATCGCAAACTGATGGAGCCTGGATGTTGGAGTGCTCCTTGCTCATAAAGAGCTAAGGCTTTATCGGATTGGTGGAGCTGTTCATAAATAAATGCAGCCAATCTAAATGTTGTGGGGTTACGGTGGCCTAGCGTTATGGCGCGATCAATCAATTCATCAATAATGGCTGTATTGCCACTGCGGCTCAAGAGTAAGGCGCACGCAATCAGTGCGTCATAGTTTGTGCTGCTAAGAAGTTTGTCTTGATTAAAATGACTCAGGGCTTGTTTAGTTGATGTGTCGTCGGTCGGCAATAATTGGACAATCCAGGTAAAGTCAGTGGTGTGCCCTTTGTTTTCTGCCGCTTGCATTGCCATGAGTGCGCCTGAAATGTCTTGTCGATAGCCAAGGCTTACAGACTTAAAAAAAAGCGCTTTGGCGTTATCGGGTTGTTGTTGATGCCAGATGTCAGTGGCTTTATGCAGAGCCTGGTTGTCTGTTAGTTGTAAGGCAAAGTAGGTGGCGCGTTCTGCAAAAATGGCTGAATGAAGTCTGTCAGCCAGCGATAAATAGTAAGCAAGCGCGAGCTCAGGCTGTGATCGCTCTGCTAGTTTTGCTGTGAGAAGCAGTTTAAAGGATGTTTTATCATAGGTGGGTGCTTCTGAAATTGAAGATGCGTCTTCACTGCTGTTAGCGAATGCATGAGGAGGCAAAAGGCTACAAAAGCAGTAGGCAAAAAGCCCAAAGAGCGTGATAAGTAATTGTGACATGACTCTAAGTTTAGGTCGGCACACAGGGTTTTTAAGACGATTTATACATATTGAGCTTCAGGTTTAGAGCTTATTGGAGGCAATCGCTTCGCTAATGCGCTGAGACTTGATAGAATGCCGCCTTTTGATAACAATATAACTGATAAATGGCTCTCGTCGCCTTTGGCATTAATCACAGAACGGCATCCGTAGCACTTCGCGAGAAAGTGGCGTTTGCTAAAGAAGCGTTACCCCACGCGCTTCAGGCGCTGTGTCAGCTGCCTTCTGTAAGTGCAGCGATGATTGTGTCTACCTGTAACCGCACTGAGATTTTTGCCGATACGGATGATGGTAATACGCAACCCCTTTTGACCTTTTTAAGCCAGCAAACCCAGCTAGATGAAAAGACCCTAGATGATGCCAGTTACCACTATGAGGGTGATCAGGCATTATCGCAAATGATACGCGTCGCCAGTGGTATTGATTCGTTGGTGTTGGGTGAGCCGCAAATTTTAGGGCAGATGAAGGTGGCCTTTGAGGAGGCGGCTCAGGCGGGAACGGTTAATGGAACCTTGTCTGCGGCGTTTCAGCATACACTGACCTATGCTAAGAAAATTCGCTCCCAAACAGGGGTAGGCCAAAACCCTGTTTCTGTTGCCTATGCTGCCATCAGTCTTGCGCAGCGTATCTTTGCGGATATGACTCAAACATCCGTTTTGTTGATTGGCGCAGGAGAGACAATCGAACTCGTAGCCCGTCACCTGGTCGAAAAACAGGTTAAATCCATTCATGTAGCAAGTCGCACGCTGGAACGTGCTGATCGCCTTGCCAAAAAGGTTCAAGGTGAATCATTGCTGCTGGCTGATTTGGCAGACGTGCTGCCTAAAGTTGATATCGTGGTGGCATCTACAGCAAGTCAGTTGCCACTGCTAGGAAAAGGCCTCGTTGAGCGGGTGATGCATAAAAGACGCCACAAGCCTCTCTTTATGGTTGATATTGCAGTTCCACGAGATATCGAGCCTGAGGTTGGACAGTTGAATGATGTCTATCTTTATACGGTGGATGACTTGAGTGAGGTTGTTGAGCAAAATCGGCAAAATAGATTGCAAGAAGTAGAGAAGGCCAATGTCATCATTGCTGAAGGCATTAATCATTATCAGCGATTGGTCAGAGGGTTGGAAGCAGCTCCTGTGATTACTGCTTTTCGAGAGCAAGGCAAGGCGATAGAAGCTGATACAGTGCAGCAAGCGCTACTGTCTTTGGAAAAGGGTGAGAGCCCAGAAAAGGTAGTCACAGGATTGGCTCGATTGTTAACCAATCGATTACTGCATAAGCCCTCTCATAATATTAAGCGTGCGGTGGAAGAGGGTGACCTTGACGCCGTCAAACAATTTACAGCACTCTTTGACTTGCCTGAAGAGGGCAAGTAGGCAAGGTATCTTTCAATGAAACCATCCCTTTTGATGAAGCTTGAAACACTGGCGGAGCGTTATGATGAAATAGCGCATTTGTTGGGTGATCCGGACATCATTGGCGACCAGAATAAGTTCAGAGAGCTGTCTAAAGAGTATGCAGAGCTTGAAGAGGTTGCGAAAAGCTTCGCGGATTACCAGCAAACGTTGTCAGATATAGAAGAATCTCAGCTGCTTCTAGAGGACGATGATGCAGACATGCGTCAAATGGGGCAAGATGAACTCAAAGCAGCTGAACAGAGAAAAGACCAACAAACCGCTAATTTGATGCGGCTGTTGATTCCACGGGACCCTAATGACTCCCATAACGTTTTCTTAGAGATTCGTGCGGGCACAGGTGGTGATGAAGCCGCTATTTTTTCGGGTGATTTATTCCGAATGTATTCACGTTTTGCAGATGAAAAAGGCTGGAAAATCGAAGTTGTGAATGCCCGCGAAGGTGAACATGGCGGCTTTAAAGAAATGATCACGCGCATTGCAGGCCAGGATGTGTATGCACATTTAAAGTTTGAGTCAGGGGCACATAGGGTTCAGCGAGTACCCGAAACCGAATCACAAGGGCGTGTTCATACATCCGCCTGTACCGTTGCAGTCATGGCGGAGCCTGATGAAGTTGACGACATTGATATTAATAAAGCTGATCTTCGTATTGATACCTTCAGAGCCTCAGGTGCAGGTGGTCAGCACGTGAATAAAACCGATTCTGCGATTCGTATTACGCATATCCCGACGGGTGTCGTGGTCGAATGTCAGGATGAACGTTCGCAGCACAAAAATAAAGCGCGTGCGTTATCGCTATTACAAGCAAGGTTAAATCAAAGCGCTCAGGATGAAGCGGCGAAAAGCCAGGCTGACGAACGTAAAAACTTGGTAGGTTCTGGGGATCGTTCAGAACGTATCCGTACCTATAACTACCCGCAAGGCCGGGTAACCGATCACCGTATTAACCTGACGCTTTATAAATTGGATGAAGTGATGCAGGGCGATTTAGGCGCTATTACTGAGCCGCTGCGTCAGGAGCATCAAGCCGATCAGTTAGCTGAATTGTCACGTGACGCTTAAAGCCCTTTTACAGCAGGCCGTATCGCGATTAGCCACTTCAGGTGTTACCACGACGGCAAAACTAGATGCAGAGCTTCTGCTCTGCAACGTTTTAGATTGCCAGCCGACCTATTTATTAACCTGGCCCGACCACACTCCTTCAGATCACCAACAACAACAATTTAAGCAGTTAATTGATAGGCGTTTAAAAGGCGAACCTGTTGCTTATTTGCTAGGTAAGCAGGCTTTTTGGTCTTTTGATCTCATTGTCAATGAGCATACGCTTATTCCACGGCCTGATACCGAATGCCTAGTTGACTATGTATTATCCCAATACGCTGATGATCAGCCTTTAACGCTTTGGGATGCAGGCACAGGTTCCGGCGCGATTGCGTTAGCCCTTAAGAAAGAGCGGCCCTGTTGGTCAGTCTTTGCCTCGGATTTAAGTGAGGAGGCGCTTCACCTTACAAAGCAAAATAGCCATCAATTAGCCATCCCCCTCATGCTTAGTCGAGGCTCTTGGCTTTCGGCACTGAGATCCGACGCATTGGATGTTGTCATCAGCAATCCACCCTATATTCGAGAAACTGACCCGCATTTAAAGGCTCTTACTTATGAGCCAACGCATGCATTGGTTGCCGATAATCAAGGGTTGGCAGCTATTCAAACCATTGCCTTTGACGCGTTTAAGGTGTTGAAGTCAGGAGGCTTGTTGGTGATTGAACATGGTTACGATCAAAAACTGCCAGTTCAAACGCTCTTTAAAGAGGCTCAGTTTGAATCCGTGACAACCTGCAAAGATCTAGGTGGCAATGATCGATTTACAGTAGGCAAGAAATCATGAACAACGAAGAGCTTGTTCGTTATAGTAGACATATTTTATTAGATGGGTTTGATGTTGAGGGGCAGGCAGCACTTAACGCATCGCATGTGTTGATTGTAGGCGCGGGAGGCTTAGGGTGTCCAGCTGCTATGTACTTAGCTTCATCGGGTGTAGGGACGTTAACCCTCGTTGATGATGACGAGGTCGAACTGTCAAATTTACAGAGACAGATTGGTCATGGTACAGGCGACTTAGCTAGACAGAAAGTCAACTCACTTAAAGAGACGCTGCAATCATTAAACCCTTCGGTAAAGATCATGACGCATGCCGAGCGGTTAGATGAAAACAACGCACAAACGCTGATTCAGTCAGCTGATTTAGTGCTGGATTGCTCCGATAATTTCGCCACACGCTTTCTATTAAACTCGCGCTGCCAGCAGTTGAATGTGCCTGCTATCGTTGGTGCTGCTCAAGGCATGGAAGGTCAGGTGCTTGCGTTTTCGCACAAGCCTGCATCACCCTGTTATGAATGTGTCTTCGTTAATTCAGGGCAAACAGCGGGAGTCACTTGTGAAAATTCAGGTGTGCTGGCACCTGTTGTCGGTGTAGTGGGCAGCTATCAAGCATTGTTAGCTTGCAAATTGTTGGCAGGCTACGGTAAGTCGGATGTTAATACACTGAAGACCTTTGATTTTTACCAAAGTGAATGGCGCTCTTTTACTATTACTCAAGATTTGAGTTGTCCTGTGTGTTCTCATTGTAAGACTGATGAGTGAGGGCGTTATTCGCTATTTGTATCCATCTTCATTTTTTTGCAATTGAAATTGCATGCCAGCAAACGCGCCGTAAGGTTATTGCGGGTAAATGGTTGGAGAGCAGGCGTTATGTATCCTCCTAGGAGTCTGTCCGAGAATTGCGTTCGAGCATAAGGTTTCAAGAATTGAGTCAGAATTTTTAGAAAATTTCTGCGAATAGTCGGCCTATTTAAGGAAGTTTTCTGAGAATTCTGGCCGATTATTGGAAGCTTAGGCCGAACAGTCAGTTCTCGGACAGGCTCCTAGTCTTCATGTTTTGGATGATACCTCTCATGCCAAAGACAGGTGGCGGCTGCTGTTGCAACCGGGATGATTAAAAAATTAACCACAGGCATCATGCTGCATAGCATGACAGATAAGCCAAACATCAAGGCTGGAATGCGGTTGCGTGTAAGTCTTGCCAGCGTTTCTTTGAAGGATATACCGTGATTGTCAGCAGGGCAGTCAAGGTATTGAATTGCCATCAACCAGCCGCCAATCAGTAACGATAACAAATTTAAGCCAGGTATAAAAAATACAATGGCTAACAGAATGAGCCATTTGATATTGGCGATAAATTTCCTAATTTCACGGGCAATCGCCTTAGGCGCAATCAATAAAAAGGCCTTTAAACCGCTTTCATTATTACTTGGATAGCCTTGATACTGCTCTACTTTTTCTGAGAGAAAGGCATTGAAAGGCGACGCAATAATGTTTGCGATGGCAACGAAAATAAACGTCAGAAAAAACCAAAAGGTTATAAAGTAAAGGGGATAAAGAATGTAGCTTAAAAAGCTAAGCCAGTCAGGTAGATAGCTTTCAATGCCGACACGAAGCCCCGCCAGTTGATCCATGCCAGCATAAAATAGCCCAATAAATAGAACAGTATTAATCAGCAAGGGTATGATGACATAGCGTCTTAACCCTTTGCGTGTGATGAGAAACAGCCCATCCAGTAGCATCAAAGCTGGGGTGTTGAGTTGTCTTTTTTCAGTGATAGGGTATTCAGGCATGTTTCACAGTAACAAGATGATAGTGTTGAAGGTAAGGGTAGCGCTTTTGGCAGCTTCATGCACCAGCAGTTTTCGGGGTTGTTAAGGTTGCAGCGGTTTCGCTGTTGACAGCTAGGACAAATAGCTGGTCTAAAAAGAGGCTGTTTTTCTGATTTAGTCATGTTGACTTAGTCCTTCTCCTTTTTGCTGGGGGGGGAGGTTGGACACAAGGGCTGTGAACCTCGAGTCTTAGTTAAATGTGCTGCTAAAGCAAGCATATTTAAACCATTTTCATCGCCTCTTGATGCACTGTTCAATAAGTTTTCGCTAAAACCCAAGGCACGATTTTTCTGCTCATCCGTCAGTCGATAATGACAGGCGTCACCAGTTTGCGGTTGTTCGTGGTCAACGTATAGTGGTTCTGTATGACCATTAAAGCTCAAGTTGCCACTATACTCATCGCACCCTTCAAGCACTTTTAACTCTTTTATTGCCCAGCTTCCACAGGATTGATGAGTAAGATCAACTGTTCCTTTTAAAGCATGTGGTGTAGGGCTTATAAGCAGTAACTGACTGTATAAAGCGAGTTTGACGGGCAACTTTTTCATATCTTGAACTTTCTACAGAGATTGTCATAACACTTGACGACTAAAATTAGTACAATGACCTGCTAATAAAAATAAGGTTCCTTACGAATGAATGACATGCTGCTGGATATCGTTAAGCAATCGCCTGAAGCTTGTAAAGTCCATGATAAAGTGAAATGGATGTCGTTGTTTGATGACTATCATATTGTTGAAGACCCTGTAGGGTCTACGCCTCATGTCGGTGGTGTGTATTCATCTAAAGATGGATTTAGAGGTAATGGCGCGTTGTCGCGTTTTTATGAAAGCTTTATTGCCCCGAATAAGATTGCGTTTGATGTGAGGCAAGACATTGTATGTGGCCTTCATGTAGCGCGTGATCTCAATATCAATATTGAAATGTCGCCTCAGGTTAACGTCACTGTGCCGATGCATTTGATATATGAGCTAAGGCCTTCAGGTGATACCTATAAAGTTGCAAGATTAGCTGCGCACTGGGCTTTCTTGCCGATGATCAGACAGCTGATGGGGAAAGGGCTAGCCTGCTTGCCTGTAGTGGCCAACCTAAGTGTTAGACTCTTTAAATACCAGGGGTTGATGGGGACTTTAGGGTTTAGTTCGGCTGCTTTTAATATTGGCAGAAAAGGCCGTGAGGCTGCTGAAAAACTGCTCAAAGCGATTAACAATAAAGACCTATCAGATGTGATGAGTTGTTTTTGTCATGATGAGGTAAAGATTACAGGTCTAGAGGATGAAACTATTCGCCCTTCAATGTTGCTCGAAAGGGTGCCTTTTTCTACGCTTTCAACCGATAAAGTTATTGTCTCTGGCGATACCGTGTCTATGAGTATTAAAGCTGAGTCAGGCGCAGAAGGGCTGTTATTTGCAATGTTTGATGGTAAGCAAAAGAAAATTCAATCGCTAAGGTTCTATTTGGCGGACTTGGTGGATTAGTAAAACCAAGCACTATTCAACTTTGTGGTGGGCTACCCTGCGCTAAGGCCGCCCCACAGAGACTTGAAGTGTCTAGACAGTTGCTGTGTGTTGAATTGCCAGGTTATTGATAGGCGCTAGGCGTCTAATTAGCATAGCCTACGCGAACGGTTAATCCGTCAACATGAACAACACCATAAGGGTCTGAGTTAACTTTGATGTATGGGTCTCCGCCTGCTGCTTTGTAGAGCTCAATATCAGCATGTATGACGCTCTCCTGCCTGCCTTCAACGCCTTGAATATGGAAAACTTGGTGGCTATGACGCCAGCCGCAATAACTGAAGGCTTCAGAGGAAAACTCTACATAAAACTGAACGCCAAAGCCAGGTGTTAGAATCCCGTCATTTGGGCTTACGGAGTCCATGCAAAAAGAATCATCGGTTTTTTTTATTCTGAATGCATAGTTCCTATACTTATTTGTATCAGATTCTCCTAGAACTTCTATCGTTTTACTACTGGCGAAGCATACGGATGAGAGCAGGGGGAGGGTAATTACTGCGAGACAAAAAAATCTAAGCACTCTTTTCATCTAACATCTCCAATAAGTTGTTGGGATAAAATATATAACCTTCCATTATTAGATAGATGGCTTATGTATTATGTTCACTATATTTTTATTTCTTGTTGACTAAATTCGACGTGCGCGCCTTCTGGTAAGATATCAATGTTGAACTCTATTGTTGGGGTGGATAGCAAGCAAAAGAAAATTCAATCGCTAAGGTCCTATTTGGCGGGCAGAGTGGGTTAGTGGAACCTAACCCATCAAGCAGCAATCAACTTTGTGGTGGGGCGCCCTACGCTAATGCCGTCCTAAAAAGACTTGAAGTTCCTTGACGATTGCTGAGTGTTGAATCGCCAGCTTATATATAGGTATTGTGGGGTTAATTAGCATAGCCTATGTAAACGGTTAATCCGTCAAGACGGACAATGCCATAAGGGTCTGAGTTAATTGTGAAGTATGGGTTTCCCCCAGCTTTCTTATAGAGCTCAATGTCGGCCTGTATAACACTCTCCGGTCTACCTTTAACGCCTTGAATATGGAAAACTTGGTGGCTATGATGCCAGCCGCAATAGCTGAACGGCTCAGAGGAAAACACTAGAAGAAACTGCAGGCTACCACCAGGTGTTAGAATCCCTTCACTTGGACTAACGGAGTCCATGCAAAAACTATCACTGGTTTTGTTTATTCTAAATGCATAGTTTTTAAACTTATGTGTGTCAGGTTCTCCTAGGATGTCTATCGTTTTGTAAGTGGCGAAGCATGCGGATGACAGTAAGGGTAGGGTAATTACTGCAAGACATAAATATTTGAGTTTTCTTTTCATCTAACATCTCCAGTAAGTTGTTGGTAGGAGGGTGTTGCCCTTCTATTGTTAGACAAATAGTTTGTGTGTTGTTTTTGCTATTTTTTGATTTTTTGATGACTACATTCGACGTACGCGCCTTCTGGTAAGGCATCAAATTTGAACGTTATTGTTGTAGGCGGAGAGGTAAAGCGTGTTAGCTGAGTAATGATACTCAGCTAGGAACATTCAGTGTTTATGTCCATCGCATTGATTTTCCGCTTTTCTGTCCATGCCTAATGCTTGGCTGATGGCTTTTTGCTTGTCACCTTTGCTGTGTGTGCAAAGCCTACCTTTAGGGCACTTGCCTTGCTTGCAGTCGTTATTTGATTTACAGCCCTTGTGGTCACAGGTTTTGCCTTTTTTGCAGGGATTTAAGTGGCGTTTGCCCTTTTTTTCAAGCTTTTTTAAGGTGGCTTGCTGTTCGGCAGTCAGTTGTTGATACATACTCTGCCTTTTGTTTGCTTTGATGCCAATACGTTTGGCTTGAAGGACATTGGAAGCCTTGGTGTATTGCTCCACCTGCTTTTTGTAGTTTTTGGCGAGGGGATCAAGCGCCCTTAACGTGCCTAGTTTTTTTTGCTCAGCGCTGAGGTCTTCTAGTTGCTTCTTGCTATTGGTGCGAATGGCCTGAATGGCTGTCTTTTGTTCTTCTGTCAGCTTTAACGCTGAAAAATGCTTCATTTCGTCGCAATCAGACTGCTTGCAGCCAGCCTGTATTTGGTAGCTAGCAAGGGATAATAAAATAATAAGAGGCGATATGAACGTTTTCATAGGCTTTTTCCTTAAACTGGCAGTAAAGGGGTTTCAGTGTCTGTCGAAACAGGTTCCAAGTCTTCAGTATAGAGCTGATATCGCAACCTGTTTTTCTTTGCAATGTACATCGCATGATCTGCGCATTTCATCAGCTGATTTTTGTTTTTTGTGTGCAGGGGATAAAACGCTATACCGATGCTGGCTGTAACTTGAGGTTTATCGGTTAAAAAGCTGATGGGCTGCTCGATGGCTGTGATCACTTTGTTGGCAATGTCATCTAGACTTTTGGTGTGGTGAATATCTTCAAGAATAATACCGAACTCATCCCCGCCAAGCCTGGCTACCGTATCCTTGTGTCTGAGGTTTTGAGTGAGCCTTACGCCGACTTCTTTTAGCACTAAGTCACCGGCATCATGGCCATAGGTATCGTTGATAGGCTTGAAACCGTCTAAATCAATGTAAAGTAAGGCAGTGTTTTTATTGAGTAAATCGCTCCGTTCAATAGCAGCCTCTAGGCGTTCGTCAAATTGCAGTCTGTTGGCTAAGTTCGTTAATGGGTCATGAGAGGCTAAGTGCTGAAACTTTTTTCGCTCATCATCACGTTCATGCTTAAGACGTGAATTTAATGAGTTAAATACGAACATTAAGCCAATTAAAGAGGAATAGATCACCAGCCAGTGAGTTAAATGCTGGATCATATAGGTTTCAGTGCTAAGCATTTGTGGAAAAGCAAAGCCTATGTTCTGCAATAAAATGAAACTGACATGAACGCATAGGGTTAATAAGGTCCAGATAAGTCCAGCGCTTTTACTGATGAGCACAAAGGCCATGATAATCGGCAATATGTTCATGGAGGTCGCGGGCGCATAAAGTGCGCCACCTGAGAGGTACATCCCGCCTGTCACTCCCATGAAAGTCATAATGACGGTCAGATGTGCCCCTGTCCGATAAGCGCCTCGAAGCCTAACCAGCAATAAGGCAAAGCCGTATAAAAGCTGCATGCTAAGACAGATAGTGAGTGCAAAGGGCTTGCCCACGCTACTGACATTATCGGACGTTAATAGCCAGAAATTTACGATTGAAAGAATCGCAATAAAGATGAATAAGATGCTTTTTAATACCCGAGCTTTATAGAGTGTATCGTAATTATTCTTTAGGCTTGGGTGAATAAATCGATCGAGAAACATAGTGTTATTATTATAAAATTCCGTTTATGCTGTTCTCTTAAATGATGGCGTATCCATCATTTTATGATGTCGTTAGGGCAGATAGAGGCCGCCCTGCCATTAATTTGGGTTGCTTTTAATGACAGGCTACAGGATTTATTGCCCTGTAGCGTAGATAAAGTGCACGTTTGCTAAAGCTTAGTGCGCTTTTTCGATAGCAGATTCAAGACTTGCTGCATAGTCAACACTTTTGCGATGTTGTTTGATGATATCAAGCGTTGACTGACCTTTTTTGTTTGCAGCTTCTAAATCCTTGCCTGCCTCACTGAAAAACCCCAAAAACTCATTAAAGTTTTCTAAACGCATGTTTTTGTATGCAGCATGTAAGAGGTAAAAGTCAGCATTTTCACCTTGCGGGATGGTGAGGTTTAAAAAGTCTTTAACGCGCTCAGTGGTCCAGACTTCGTCTAATACTTTTTCTTTGTCTTTCTTTTGCATAACGTTTACTTATTCAATTTTTCGTTGAGGATTTTATTCACAGCAGCCGGGTTTGCTTTGCCTTTAGATGCTTTCATGATTTGACCGACAAAAAAGCCTGTCATTTTTTTGCGCTTAGGCGGTTCAGCTGCTTTATATTGTTCGACTTGATCAGGGTTGGCATCGAGGACAGCTTGTACCATTTTTTCAATGGCGCCTTCATCGCTTTCTTGCTTTAAGCCTTTGGCTTCGATGATGGTGTCCGCATCACCTTCGCCTTTTAACATGCTGTCAAAAACCGTTTTAGCGATTTTGCTAGAAATGGTGCCATCTTTAATACGCTTGATGAGCCCCGCTAAGGCCTCAGACGACACAGGAGATTCATTAATGGCTTTTTCTTCTGCATTCAGCCAGGCCGATAAGTCTCCCATAATCCAGTTGGCTGCAAGCTTGGGATCATTTGAGGCGTTAGCGGTTTGCTCAAAGTAGTTCGCGACATCGGTGTCGGCAGAAAGCATGCCTGCATCATAGTCAGAGAGGCTGTAGTCAGATATAAAACGCGCTAAACGTGCTTCGGGCAGCTCAGGCAATTCAGATCGAATGCGTTCAATGCGCTCGTCAGAAACGGCGATAGGCAATAAATCAGGGCAGGGGAAATAGCGATAATCGTTCGCTTCTTCTTTGCTGCGCATGGATTTAGCGGTTTTAGTTTGGCCGTTATAAAGTCTGGTTTCCTGCGTGATGGTGCCGCCTGATTCCAGCACATCAATTTGGCGATCGACTTCAAGCGCGATGGCCTCTTCCATAAATTTAAATGAATTCAGGTTCTTGGTTTCGGTGCGGGTGCCCAGCTCATCGCTACCTTGAGGCTTGATGGAAATGTTTACGTCAAAGCGCATGGAGCCTTGAGACATGTCGCCATCCGAAATACCAATACTTTTGACGAGATTATGCAGTTTTTTAGCAAAGGCAACGGCCTCTTCAATGCTTGAAATATCAGGTTCTGTGACAATTTCAATTAAGGGAGTGCCTGCACGGTTTAAATCAATGCCGCTTTGTCCATGAAAGTCTTCGTGCAGGGATTTACCTGCATCTTCTTCGAGGTGAGCATGATGGATACGAATGCGTTTTTCGCGCCCATCGTCCAGTTGAATATCCACATGGCCAGGCCCTACAATAGGGGCATCCATTTGGCTGGTCTGGTAGTTTTTAGGTAAGTCTGGGTAAAAGTAGTTTTTACGGTCAAACACACTTTCACGGCAAATCTCAGCATCAATGGCAAGGCCAAAGCGAATCGCATAATCGATGGCTTTTTCGTTGACGACAGGCAAAGTGCCAGGTAGCGCCATATCGACTTCGTTAGCTTGTCTGTTAGGTTCTGCGCCAAAGGCGGTCGATGAACCTGAAAAGATTTTTGAGCAGGTTGCGAGCTGAACATGAATCTCAAGCCCGATCACGGTATCCCATTGCATCTGTCAGGCTCCTAGTCTTGTAAGGCAACGTCTGACATGTGCTGATGCCAGTCTGTATTTAATTGATACTGATGCGCGGTGTTTAAAATATCGCTTTCAGCAAAAGGTTTGCCGATGAGTTGCATGCCGACAGGTAGCCCATCAATAAAACCGCAAGGAATAGAGGCGGCCGGTAGGCCTGCCAAGTTCACCGAAATCGTGAAAATGTCTTCCAAATACATCGCGACAGGGTCTTTGGTGTTGGCACCCAGCTTAAAGGCTGGTGTGGGCGTAGTGGGCCCTAAAATAAGATCCACGTCTTTAAATGCAGTCTCAAATTCATCTTTGATGAGGCGGCGAATCTTTTGCGCCTGCCGATAGTAGGCGTCGTAAAAGCCTGCTGATAGGGCGTAAGTGCCAATAATTAAGCGGCGTTTGACTTCCTCGCCAAAGCCTTCGGCGCGCGTTCGCTTATAAAGGTCCTCAAGGTCTTTGGGGTTGTCACAACGATAACCGTAACGTACACCATCATAACGCTGAAGGTTAGCAGAGGCCTCAGACGGGGCGATAACATAATACGCGCTGATGGCCGCTTCTGTTGTTTTGAGGCTGATGGATTTAAAGGTTACACCCTGCTTCTCTAACACCGCTTTTGCCTCATCAATAAGTTTGGCAATGGCAGGGTCTAAGTCTTTTGAAAAATATTCTTCGGGTAGGCCTATGACTTTGCCTTCAAGTGATTGGGTGAGCGCTGCCGTGTAGTCTTCTTTGTTACGTGCAATAGAGGTAGAATCACGCTCGTCAAAGCCTGCCATGACATTCATCAAGATAGCAGCATCTTCAGCGGTTTTCGCTATAGGGCCGCCTTGGTCAAGGCTGGATGCGTAGGCGATCATGCCAAAACGCGACACTAAACCGTAGGTAGGTTTTAAGCCGGTTAATCCGCAAAAAGCCGCAGGCTGTCTGATAGATCCGCCTGTATCAGTGCCTGTGGCGGCAGGCGCAAAGCCTGCTGCTACGGCTGCTGCTGAACCGCCGGAGGAGCCACCTGGAACTGAATCAAGTTGCCAGGGGTTTTTGCAAGGGCCGTAAAAGCTAGACTCGTTGGAGGATCCCATGGCAAATTCATCTAAATTCGTTTTGCCTAACATGATGCTGCCTGCTTGATTGAACTGTTCAATCACGTGGGCGTTGTAAGGGGCGATAAAGTTATCCAGCATTTTAGAGCCGCAGCTGGTTTTTAATCCGTCAGTACAGAAAATATCTTTATGGGCGAGTGGTATGCCTGTCAGCGCGCTGGCATTGTCTGCACTTAAGCGTTTGTCGGCTTCATCAGCTTGTTTGAGAGCAAGCTCATTGGCTATGGTGATAAAGCTGTTTATCAGACAATCATGTGTATTGATACGGTTTAAATAAAATTCTGTCAGTTCACGGCTTGAAAAGGTCTTGGCTTTGAGCCCTTCTTGCAGTGCTTTTAGTGTGAGTCGTTGCATAGGGATCCTTAGTCAATGACCTTGGGTACAAGGAATAAACCGTTTTCAGTTTCCGGCGCGTTGGCAAGAAGCTTGTCCCTGTTATCGGTTGCCGTTACTTTGTCTTCTCGGAGGCGGGCGGTTGCATCATGAGGGTTGGCCAGAGGCTTGATGCCAGTGGTATCGACTTGCTGCATCTTGTCGATTAGTCCAACAATACGATTAATGCTGTCAAGAACAGGGGGGATATCTGCATCTTCAATGGCAATACGCGCTAAATGAGCAGCCTTTTCTATCTCTTTTTTTTCTAAAGACATGGACCTTCCAAGCACCAATAAAAATAAGCTCTGCATTATAGGCTAAGTTGTGGTTGGTTCCTACAGTTGGGCTTTTATATTGATGGCGAGAGATGAGATGCATTTCCAGTCTCGGGTTGTGTTGGCAGGTAGTACCTCAATGTACGGCGATTGTGGGGCTAGAAAATTCTGTAGGGAGGTTTCTGTGGTAGAACAATTGGTTATGAATGCGGACTCTATGCTGGGATTAAAAGTGAACTAAATAATATACATAATATCAATATTTTGCTTTCTTTCTTATGAGTAAGAGTATGAACGCTAAAATTTTATTGCTTACATTAATGTTAACAACCTCCTTTTCCTCCATCGCCATCGTAGGTACTGCTGGGCCAGAGGCTTTGATATGGTTAGTGTTTGATGTAGGGAAATCTTGCTATGAAACCCATAAAAAAATAGAACGTGAAAAGAAACGAAGGGTAGGAGGTACACATATCAAATGTAATGGTTGCGACCATAAGGAAGCTAATACTCGCCAATTGAAGGTTGGAGATAAGGTAACATGCTCTAATTGTGGCATAGAGGCCGTCCTTTCCAAGAAATAACCTTTTTTGAAATCTAAATTTTCCATAAAGATCCTTTTGCCTCTAAAAAAGGTGCCGATGTACCACAGATGGTTATGTGGTGCGGATGCTTCTTCAAGGTTAGGCATGAAAAAAATACGTGCCGTTAAAGACCGGATATACGGCAGCAACCTTTTCTTTCTTTGAATAAGCTTTGCCTTACAAAATGAGAAGAGATCATATATGAATAAGCGCAGCGCGACCCACCAGTCATTAAGTTTTTTTGGTGGAAGACGCTACGCTTTTCCACCCTGCGGTCACCAGACAAACCTTTTGACACGATGTAGTAGGTTGTTGTGTCCTTACCTGACATGCGAGCATTAAGTTATTTTGCGCGAGCTGATTCGCTTTTGAATCTTACAACTTGGGGCAGGCTCTTGCCGAATGAGGCTGTGACTGTTAGAGTCGCGCGATGATGAGAAAAGCGGCAACTGCCATTCAATACGTTGACTAAAACATACATTGGCCAAAACCGTGAAATTTGCAATTTTTACCCTACATTTACTACAAACGTGTTCATAGGTTTGGTAATTACATGATTTTTAAACGCATTCGTGGTCTGTTTTCCAATGATCTATCCATCGATCTTGGGACAGCTAATACGTTGATTTATGTGCGTGAGCAAGGCATTGTGTTGGATGAGCCTTCAGTGGTTGCCATCAGAGCCCATAATGGTTCAAAAATTATTGAAGCGGTAGGGTCTGATGCCAAAAGAATGTTAGGCCGTACACCTGGTAATATCACCGCGATTAGGCCGCTAAAAGATGGTGTTATTGCAGATTTCCAAGTGACGGAAAAAATGCTTCAGCACTTCATCACCAAGGTGCACGAGAATAAGCTCATTTCGCCTAGCCCTCGCGTCTTAATTTGCGTGCCTTGTAAATCAACACAGGTTGAGCGTCGAGCGATTCGTGAGTCAGCTTATGGCGCGGGTGCACGTGATGTAAGATTAATAGAAGAACCTATGGCTGCTGCGATTGGTGCAGGATTGTCAGTTGAAGAAGCATCCGGCTCTATGGTGGTGGATATTGGCGGCGGTACGACTGAAATTGCTATCATTTCATTGAATGGCATTGTTTATTCAGATTCTGTACGTGTGGGCGGTGATCGCTTTGATGAGGCAATTGTGAGCTATGTGCGCCGCAAGTACGGTAGTTTAATTGGTGATGCCACAGCCGAAAAAATCAAAGAAGAGATTGGCAGCGCCTGCCCAAGCAATCAAGTCAAAGAAGTTGAAGTACGTGGGCGTAATTTAGCCGAAGGCGTGCCTCGGAGCTTTACCCTTCGATCCGATGAAATATTAGAGTCTCTGCAAGAGCCGTTATCGGCCATTGTTGCTTCAGTGAAAAGTGCGCTTGAGCAATCTCCGCCAGAATTGGCGTCTGATATTGCAGAAAGAGGCATTGTCTTGACAGGTGGCGGTGCTTTATTGCGTGATCTTGATAAACTGATTACCTCGGAAACAGGACTGCCTGTGGTGGTTGCTGAAGAGCCCCTAACCTGCGTGGCTCGTGGTGGCGGTAAAGCCATGGAAATCATGGATATGCATAAACTGGATCTCCTTTCAACAGAATAAGCAGTCTTTGTTGATCAATGCCTAAAGAGCATAAACCGCTATTTAAAAAAGGCCCGTCTGTCTTCGGCCGTTTCACGTTGGTGTTGGCGGTAGGGGTTATTTTGCTGATTGTATCTTTTATGACCAGGAAGCAAAATCCGCTTCAAGGCATCCTCACTAATATCGCGACACCCCTTTACATGGTCTCTGATATGCCTACTACCGTTTCAGCTTGGGTAGGCCGTGTCATGACATCCAAAGACGATCTTAGACTGCAAAATAACCAGTTGGAAGCAGAAGCCTTAGTGCTAAAAGGCAAGCTGCAAAAGCTCAATGCGCTTTCGGTCGAAAACGCAAGGCTTCGTGAACTTTTAGGTGCTACCCCAAAAAAAATGGGTAGGGTTCTGTTAGCTGAGGTAATGGCCGTATCACCTAATCCCCTTTATCACTATGTCATGATCAATAAAGGGCGAGATGACGGCGTGACGGTCGGTCAGCCTGTTATTGATCAATCAGGGCTGTTTGGTCAAGTAGTTGAAGTGGCCAAAATGACCTCTCGCGTGTTGTTGATTTCTGATCAGCGCCATGCAGTACCTGCTGAAGTGTCAAGAAATGGCCTTCGGGTGACCATTGAAGGCGATAGCCATTATCATCAATTGACTGTGCCTAATGTTGCACCTACCTCAGATGTGCAAGTGGGCGATTTGCTGCTGACGTCAGGGTTAGGTGGTCTCTTTCCGAGGGGTTACCCTGTGGCTACCGTCACAGAAGTGGCGCTCGAAAAAGGACAGGATTACTTGACGATTAAAGCTAAGCCCTTAGCTGAGCTTCATTATTCGAGGCAGTTATTGCTCTTGTTCGGGCAGACGCCATGAAGGCCATCTTGCTGGTGCTTTCAACCTTCTTTTTAGCCTTTTGGTTATCTATTCTCACCATGCCAGATTGGTCGCTTTGGGCAAGACCTGATTGGGTGTTACTCGTCTTAATTTATTGGGCGCTGGCCTTTCCGGAGCGTTTTGGTGTATGGATGGCGGCCCTTGCAGGTCTTTTGCAGGACAACCTTTTGGGCAGTTTTTTAGGTAAACACATGATCGTCTATGCACTCATTGTTGCTGTTATTATCGTGATGCATCAGAGGTTTCGTATGTATGAGCTGTGGCACCAGGCGCGTATTATTTTCTTCTTGGTGTTGTCAGCTCATGTGCTTATTCTCTTTGTTGACTGGCTGATGGGCTATCCTTCACCGCTTTATTTGGCTTTGCCCCCAGCCCTTTTGAGCGCCCTGATCTGGCCCTGGCTAATGGTGGCGCTTCGGGGGTTGCGCCGTTATTTTGGCTTGATGGCGAAGATTCATTCCTGATCTGTCTTTAAGGCATATATGGTCGCTATTGCAATTAGAGTTTTGTTTTAGGACAGGCTTTGGATGTAGGTGGTTTTTTGCTGCCTTTAACAAGTTCAGACTCGGAATCATCAGAGCTGGAGGAGTATAAAGTTGTTGGTGAATGTCTTTTCTTTCTTTTGCTGTTTAGTGTTGATTCGGCTTTTAGATAGGGTTTTGAATGGGTAGCCGGTGTGCTTGAATAGGCCTCGACAATTTTATTGATGCTGGTGGCGTCAAGCCCAAACCCGTTGGTCTGTAAATACTTTCTTAACTCTCTATCGTTCAGCTTATCTTGATCTTCTGCAAAGGTTTTAAGTGCTTTCAGTGCTGTTTCATGAAGGCAGTCGAGTCTTTTGTGGGCTTTATTGACCTTTTTTTCCAGTTTTGCTTTGTCTGCATTCAATTGCTTCATTTGTTTGTTGTGCGATTTAGTTGAAAAAATTGATTTTGTTGCTACGGTGATTGCAACAACGCCCGCTAAGCTTGCTAAGATTATAAGAGGAAGCGTGACGCCTTCTCCAACGCTGGCCTTAGCCTTGGCTTTAGCCGTAGCTTTGCACACCT
Organism: Pseudomonadales bacterium; assembly: GCA_965225765.1. Taxonomy (GTDB): domain Bacteria; phylum Pseudomonadota; class Gammaproteobacteria; order Pseudomonadales; family DT-91; genus CAKMZU01. Next base: position 2,215,825 of record CBDDBO010000002.1, on the reverse strand, counting down.
GTAGCATGCTACTGAGCTGTGAATTTTTGTTCTGGCATAAATTTGAGCTATTCATTATCGCTTCAAGTTCATTGGTACACTTATGTAAATGCTGCTGACTAAGTTCAAGTGATAGGCCGTTCTTGGCAGCAAGGTTATCACTGTTAGTCTTATTCTTACTGCAATCGTTAAGCTGCTTTTGAGTGGCTTTGCTGTTAACTCTGCAATCATTGAGTGCAGTGATATTATCACCGTGCTCTTCAATGAGCTGATTGCAATGATCAATTTGTACGTTTAGCCCTTGCTGTGCGCAGGTGTGCCTGCCTGCCACTCTGCACCCGCCAACTTCAAGATTTAGCTTGTTAACTTTTTGGGCGCATTGTCTGTAATGACTGAGAAGGGATTGATGATTTTGGTTTTGGTTTTGGTTTTCACATTTAACATTCACTGCTGCCTGGTTGTGATCAGCTGAAGCTTTTTTTGTATTATTTTTATGTCGCTTATGTCTGCTTCGGTACGGCTTTTTGTTTCTTGTAGAGGCATTTTCAGTCCCGCTCTTTTGCTGGCTTAGCATAGCTGAGCGCAGATAATAAGGGATGGGTAGTTTTGACTCATAAGGGTTATAAATAGACGCCTGTGAGGCGCTCTTTTTTTCTGAGGAAACACCAGAGCTGAGCAATAAGGTGCCTACACCTATCGCGTATATTTTTTTGAACCAACTTGATTGATGGCTGTTGCGGTTACTCGTTTGTTGGTGAGCATCTGCTAGTGAAGCAGTACCGGTTGCACCGTACGCGAAAGGGTTGAGCCAGGATAACAGGCCGGCAGATTTAGTAGGGTTAGATAGTGCCCAGATCAGAACCAATAGGATAAGACGAGTGATATAGAGTAGTTTCATTCAAAAAATCAATAGTTGGCAAGATAACTGATGTGTTCGATGAAGATTGAGTGCGTTTGTTATAGGAAGTTCCTGATATTCCCTTTTTGAGTGATAATAAACAGGGTCGTCTTTTCTTGTTGCTTTTGAGTTTACCCACCTAGGAGCCTGTCTGAGAATTGCGTTCGAGGATAAATTTCAAAGAAGTGAGATAAATTTTTTGGGAAATTCCTGCGAATAGTCAGCCTATTTAAAGGAATTTGGCGAAGAATTTAGCCGCTTATCTGGAATTTAGGCCGAACAGTCAGTTCTCGGACAGGCTCCTAGTCTCTGTTGGCAGTATTTTATTTATGCTGCAATCGCTCGTTTTTTCATGCTTGCTGGCAAGAAGAATTGAGTGAATAATCAAAGTCTATCTGAGTGAAATTCGACCCGCCCAGATGGGGAAACGGGCACAGCCGGAAGCGTAACGTCTAACTATCCACCAAGCTTTGCTAAATCCAGCTTATTTAGCTCGTGAAACAAGCTGAATTTGCCTTGCTTGATGACTAGTTGGCACGTCAACAGCATGAAAAAAACACGGTCAACAGCGCCTAACATTCATCCTTAAATATTATCAGTGTTAAAGGCTACTGCTGCGTTTTTTTCGTCCTTTATTAGGGCTTGACTGTGATTTTATAGACTTTAAGAGTTCGGCCTTAACCTCCTTATCGAGTTCATCGCCATGTTTTGCCTGCTCTTTTAAAATTTTTGCTGCAGCCTCTGTTTTTTTGGTATTTGCTTTATGCCATTCTTTCAATTCTTTGAATTCTTGTTCTTTGCTCTTTCTTTTATTTTTGGCATCAGAATCTCTTTCCTCTTTAGCCCCTTTGCTTTTCCCTTTTTGATAGGCACCATAGACAACAGCTGCTGCTCCAAGAACTCCACACAAGCCTAGGCCAGCTCCCGTACCAATGGTAGCCTCTGCATGTGCTTCGGCCTTGGATTCGGCTTGGGCTGTAGCTGTATTTGTAATATCAAGTTTTTGTGTAAGTCTCGTTGTCTCTTGATTGGCTTGGGTGAGACTGTTTTGGCATTGGTTATTTTCCTTTTTTAGAAGCGTGTTCTCATTTGTTAATTTAGTGACTTTTTTAGTTAATTGTTTGACTTCTTGGGCGTTTTGATTCTGGCAGATAGAGCTGTCTTTTTGCTTAGCTAGATTTTGACATTTTTCGGTGACAACAATCTCGGGCATGTTGTCTATGTCGTTTTCAGCTCTGGCCTGGCATTTTCCAAGTTCTATTTGGTCGCCCATTCTCGCGTTATTACATTTTTCAAGCTTTTGATCACATCGATTAAACTGCTTAGTCTTTATGTTTAAATTGACTTCACAGTTGCCGCCTTGGGCCTGGCTTGTGGGTGCACTGGCTGTTCCGGACGGCTGAGCTGGGGTTGTCGTTCCCCTCTGTTCTTCTGCAACCGGTGAGTGTGTTTTTGTTGAAGTTTGTCCGAGCGGCCGAGCTTGGTCTCTTCTTATTCGCTGTCCTGGAACCGGCGAGTCTGTTCTTGTTGAAGTTTGTTTGAGCGGCCGAGCTTGGTCTGTCCTTCTTCGCTGTTCTGCAGCTTTTGAGCTTGCTACATCTCTTCTGTTGCGGTTTTCTGTTTCAGGACTTTTTACAGGATTTCTTTTAGCGTCTCTTTCACTCCATCTTTTTTCTAGTCTTTGCCTTTGTGGTGTTTTAGGCCTGCTTGTTCTTTCGGAGGCAAAAGGGTTTCTTGGGGTAAAAATAGGGCTAGCAATACTACTTTCTGAAGAGGGGAGAAGTGTTGGCCACTCAGGACTTTGTGGATGGTTTCTTTGAGTAGGTTGATGATTAGATAAGGCATTATTGCTCAATGGGGCAGATCTTACTCCATTGGCGAATGCAGATACAAATAGTGCGCCGGTGAATAGTTTTTTTGGGTTAATTTTTTTGAATGCAGATAATATTCTTCTGCTCGGGGCGGTGGCTGCTGCTGCATCAAAACACGCTTGTGCAAAGGGTGTCAAACTGTCGTATTCGATTTGCTTATCGCCTGGTGTTTTATAGGTGCCCCAGTCGTTGCCGTCATCTTCGTCATCATCTGATGTTTGATTGGACTTACCTAACAATCCAGAAAGGGGAGATATAGAATTTTTGCTTTTATCTACCTTACCTCCCTTTTTGCTTTTAGTACTTTTCCGAGATGATCTCGTTGAACTTGACCGTTTCTTTGTAGCCAATGCGCCGCTGAACATACTGGAGTAGGAGCGTCCGCTTGACCTAGAAGAGCTTCGGCTACTGCTCCTAGAGCTGCCAGCTGATTTAAATGATGCAAAGGAGGCTAAGCTACTTATACTGCCACTTCGAGCTGAGCCAAATGATGCTGAGCTACGTCTACTGCTGCTTCGAGCTGAGCTATATGACCCAATGGAGGCTAAGCTACTCATACTGCTGCTTCGAGCTGAGGCAAATGATACTGAGCTACGTCTACTGCTGCTTCGAGATGATCCATAGCAACTGTAAAATCCAGAGTCTATGCTGCCTCTTCTACTTCCCTTTCCACCTAAGGTATCGATGCTGAATATTAAGAAAACTATGAAAAAAATTGGTAACTTCAAAGGGGCTTACTCGTTCATTTTAAAGTGTGGATCTTTGGTGAGGAGATGATGAAAAGGTTCAAGGTATTTTGAACCTTTTTTATATTTTTCTGTTCTACAACTTAGTATTTTATTACGTTTGTCAATATGTATTTTTTATGTGTATAAAAATTTTTTGTATTTTGTATTTTGTATTTTTTTCTCTATTTTCCTTTGGGAGTGATGATCCCAAGGATATGCCGTCTCTAAATGCACCCACAAATCCCTTTGATAGCAATGCTAATTATGGCTGGGATGCTTCGGGGGGTGCTTTTCCTGAGCATCCATTCATTGGGGCAGTTTCGTCTCGGAAATTGTCTAGAAGTAACTCTAATCAAGCCAATCGTCGACATTCACAACGGGAAAATAGCGTTCCTTCGGAGTGTAAAGGTTCTTCAAGCATTATAGGCTCTGTGGAAAGTCTTAATCATGAGGGGTTTGATAATGCTGACTTAAGGCTGTTGGCTGTTTTTATGGAGGTATACGATTTGGCTAATGATCAAGTTGCAAATGTTCTTCAAGGAAATGGAAAGGGTGGGTTTGTTAAATTGAAGAGGACGCAGATTAATAATGCCTGTAAAGATTTTTTGATAGGGCGTAAGAGCGGGATAGAATTTGACTTCCGTATTCCTCAAAATATTTTGAATTGGGTTTCTCAATATTCTTGTGGTACGACGAATCAACGGGAAGTGTTAAAGAATGTTCAAAGAAAAAATCAAAGAGCAAGAAAAAATGCTAGAGAAAGGTTTAATGGAAGTAAAGATGAAATTATTAAAAAAAGTGCTGATATTCAATCTATTTTTGATGCGCTGATAACCCCTTGTAGTCAATTTCTCTTAGTACTTGACGCTTGTCTTAAAGGGGAAAAAACTAAAAGTATTACTCGTTATTTTGTGAAAACTAAAAATAAGCTGCGGGGAGTCAAATGAATGAGTGTATGCTGATTAATGGGTTGTCTACTTGCGGTTAACGTTTTATAGAAATTTACTTTTATCACTTTCATTAGGGGGTGTTTATTTCTGGAGCTTAAAACTTATCCATTGTGTTTGTCTGGTTGTTGTAGGGTGTGGTAGCCTAGCCTCTCTAGGTGGAATTATGGGGTTAAAGGGTTATTAATTTTCGTTTTGTGTCACTGTGTCACTGTGTCACTGTGTCACTGTGTCACTGTGTTGGTGTGTTATGTGGATATTGAGTGATATTGATGAAACTGTGGAGCTCCCTTTCTATCGCCCTTGCTCCTGAAAAACGTTATGCGGCTGCAATGCATAACGATTGTTAATAGGGTCTCTAAGATGTCTCTAGAACCTTTGAATCTATAGCTGTTTCTGTGCCCACTGATGCTTATGTCTCTGATAAATTAGGCGAAACCTGAATAAAGCCAGCCTTGTTAAGGGCGTTTAGGCTGGGCAACTTTGCCCTCTTGAAGCATCAGTTGGATGCTAGTTTTTTGTTCGCTTTCTAGTGTGCAGGTAAGCAGGTAGTTCTCTAAGTGATCGTTGCTTTCTGAGGGTTTCTCATCAAATTTTTTTAATCGGCATCAATTAATTCGTAATTGCCCTGATAGCGATCTCGATGGGGGGAAGCGCTAGTTAATTGGACTTTGCGGCATTGACTTCACTGATCGTGGGATTAACAGAGCCTAGCCTGAATAATTCATGACATTTTAGATTTCTTAGAGATTGACCGAATAAGTGTGTTGTAAATGCAACATCAGATCAAATCGGCTATAAATTAATCATTTTTTGAAATTCAAACACAACTCCCCCTTACCCCCGTGCTTTTCATGCGCTGAGAAAAGCGCCATGATTTTTAATCAGGAGAAAGATTCAAACGGATAGCTGCTGTATAAAATAATGATTGTCTTTGATTGGAGGTTGTTGATGCAGCCATGAATTTTATTCTGCGAGTATTGCGTGTCACGACGGCACTGATCTTCAATAATTTTTCTCTTAGCAATCTTACCTGCCATCGCTCTCCCAGCGTATCTTTTAGGCCTATGACTCTGAGCCTTTCAAGCAGTGTATAGGCCAATCCTGATAAAATAACTCGGAACTGATTGGGCCACCAATCTGAGCAGCTATTGAGATCACTAAACAACCATTTTTGTTCTTTAATCCGGTTTTCCATGTCGCCACGCTCGCAATAAACTTCGCTGTAAAGTGAGGAAGCTTTATCTTTGAGTGACGTCAATACATAGCGTGTATTCGTACCCAAATTAGAGACTTCCGCTTTAACGACGATTCGCCGTTCGTGAGGCCAGCTTCTGGCTTTGTAATCGTTAATTTCACCAAACCATTTCTGTGGTTCACTACTCTCTTCGAAGGCTTCTAGCGCAGATTTATGTAATCCAATGGTGATTGCTCGCCCATGTAAAGCGCTGTTAGGGCTGTAACCTACAGCATAATCAATCTCTATCGACTCACAAAGGTTAATGATTTTGGGTGAATAAAAACCACTGTCGCCTCGAAATAAAATTTGTGTTTTTGGCCAGGCTTTTCTTAATCGTTTCACGAGCATTTTCAATACCAGCACAGTCAACCAGTTGCCATGCTTGCTTGATGGTCTCAATATCGCGGCTAATAGCTGATCGCCACAGAAAACATAAAGCGGTAAATAGCAGTAGCCACGGTAATGATGGTTGTAGTAACGGCCTTCCTGTTCACCATAGAGACGGTTATCTGTGGCATCAAAATCTAGAATGATTGTTTTTGGCGCTTTTGAATAACTGTTAATAAACTGCTGAATCAGCTCCTCATGAACGGCTTTTAAACTGCGCCTATCAAACCGCTGGTCGAACCTCTGCATGGTGGACGCACTTGCAAGATCCTCATCAACACCGACGGCTGTTTGCAGAGCTAGATCATTTTTTAAATCATTGTGATCAATGAGATCTTCTTCACCGCAGGCTAATGCATAAACTCGCTGCTTTAAAAGAGTTTCTGCTTGATGTTCGACCTTGCTTTTATCTCGATCATCTGGAAGAAGCTTTGCTATCTTTTGCGTTAAGCCTATTTTTTTATCAACTTTGCTTAAAAGTAAACTTCCTGCAAATGAACTGACGCAACCACCTGAGAAATCAAAATCTATTTGACGACGTTTTAGGACTGGGAAAAGTGGTTGACTAACGGTACAATTTGGCATCGGCGCAATCTTTATTTTTATTGTGTTGGCACCTTTATTATAAGGGTTTGCGCCGTTCCTTCATACTTTCTCATGAATTATTCAGGCTAGGCAGCTGTGATTGTGTGAGAACTTGAACCCTGTTTTAAAGTTTGCAGAGATGGTTCATAGAGCTTTCCTTATGTCTATGTTAAAAAGACGACTATGAGCGATGAAATCCTAATTAATGCCCAGCCGATGGAAACTCGGGTTGCCATGATCGAAAACGGCATGTTGCAAGAGCTGTTTATAGAGCGTAGCAATAAGCGTGGTATCGTTGGCAACATTTACCGAGGCAAAGTTGTGCGTGTCTTGCCAGGTATGCAAGCTGCCTTTGTCGATATTGGTCTGGAAAGAACCTGCTTTATTCATGCTTCTGATTTTGATTCTGACGGCGTGTCACATCGAGATATCCGTGAGTGTGTGCGTGATGGTCAGCAAGTGAGTGTGCAGGTTGTCAAAGACCCTCTAGGTTCAAAAGGCGCAAAGGTAACCGCTAAATTATCGATTTCTTCCCGTTATCTTGTGTATATGCCAAGACTCGAAGACTCAGGCGTTTCCCAGCGAATTGATGATGAGGAAGAGCGCTCACGTTTAAAAGCGCTCGTTTTATCGACAAGAGAAGCGTATTTTCCGGAACTACTAGGCGATTTTATTGTCAGAACTGCTGCCGAAGGTGTGTCGGAGAAAGAGCTAAAGGATGACATGGTGTTTTTGCACAAGCTTTGGCAAGACATCTCATCGAGGATGCGTACTGATAAAGTACCTTCCATGCTGTACGAAGACTTACCTGTCTACCATCGCGTGCTAAGAGATCTGTCCCATGCAGACATGGAAAGGATTCGCGTAGATTCCAGAGAAACCTTACAAAAAATGGAAGGCTTTACTGAAACCTTTTGCCCTGATATCAAGCCGCTCTTGGAGTGGTATCCTGGCGGTCGACCTATTTTTGAACTTTTCAGCATTGAAGATGATATTCAAAAAGCCTTGAGTCGTCGCGTTGAATTAAAATCAGGCGGGTATTTGATTTTTGATCAGACAGAGGCCATGACGACTATCGATGTGAATACAGGTGGATTTGTCGGTTGCAGAAACCTTGAAGAGACTATTTTTAAAACGAATCTTGAGGCAGCGACAGCACTTGCCAGGCAACTTAGGGTGCGTAATTTAGGTGGTATCATCATTGTTGATTTTATCGATATGCAAAGCGAAGATCATCAGCGTCAGTTACTCCGAGCTTTAGAGCGAGCATTGGCTAAAGATTTAACCAAGACAGCTATTTCTGGTGTGACTGAGCTGGGGCTTGTACAAATTGTTCGGAAGCGAACGCGCGAAAGCTTAGAGCAGACGCTGAGTGAAACCTGTACCAACTGTCAAGGGAGAGGGTCTGTTAAGTCGCTTGAAACGGTATGTTATGAAATATTCAGAGCCATTCTTCGTGAGTCACGTGCTTATGATCACGGCGCTTATCTTGTTATCGCATCTTCGGCCGTGATTGATTTTCTTCACGATGAAGAGTCACAGAATGTAGCTGAAGTTGAAGCTTTTATTGGCAAGCCTATTGAGTTTCAACTCGAGCCAGCTTACTCACAGGAAACCTTTGATGTTATACCGCAGTAAAGGGTTTTCGTGAAACAAACAGTTTATCGTTGTACAGACTTATGCTCTCGTATTGTGCTGATCACCTTCTTTTTAACGGTGTTGATCAGTGCGATTGTGTCCATGAGTTTTTCTTATTTTTTACCTCGGGCTGATCATTATCGGGGTGAAATGCTGAACTGGCTCAATAACCAATACCCTGCAACTAATATTTCAGCAGATCGCTTGTCCGGGCATTGGGAGGCTTTTAGGCCCACGCTGTACTTAGAAAATGTCCGCCTTAAAAATAAAAGTTGGGCGTCTGATTTAACCTTTTCTTCACTAACGGTTCAATTTGATGTGTTGAAGAGCTTAAGGTATGAAAAGCCTTATTTCTCTCATGTTGAATTATCAGATTTAAATTTTTCATTGACGCAAAGTGAACAAGGTCGCTGGGCGTTATCGACCGCCAATACGACACAAGCCTCTACTGCGGATATCAAAGAGGTCATTTTGTCGCTATGGGGCATTGATAACCTTAAAGTGAACGATTTAAGGCTGAGTTTGAAACCCTATGAAAAGGAGGCTGTACAGTTACCTCCTTTGGCTGTACAGGGCGTGACGACTCATCAGCAGCGTAAAGTTGTCGTGTCTTTGAAAGATCAGGATCAAACCCTTCAGGTATTAACGGCCACCGCGGAAGGCGAGCCTTTTAGTGATCATTTTCAGACAAAAGGGTACTTGCATTTAAAGCAATATAACAATTTTGATTTTTTGTGCCTGCTGCATAAAGACAGTGCGTTAAAAGAGGCAGGATTTTCGGCAAATCTTTGGTTTGACTATAAAGATCAAGTTCTGAGCGCAACCACTGACTTATCGCTTACGAAAGTGAAGCTTGCACCTTTACATAGCCCTGATATAGAGCCCTTTGTGATTGATAAGGTAGAGACGAGGGCGACTATTTTAGCTACCCCTGAGAGGTTTCAGCTTTGGATGCCTGAGTTAACCATAGAGGCAGCGGGTGATTCAATTAGTGTTAGAGAATTTCAAATTGATAAAAAGGCACAATTGACCTTAGGTTTGAAGGCACTGAATTTGTCAGATGTGGCAAAGGCCTCTCGTTGGCCTGTGCTGCCAGATAAACTGTCGGAAGTGTTACTTGATTTATCGCCTTCGGGGTCTCTGGATAATCTCTTGGTGAGGTTTGATAACGATCAGTTTACCTTGATGGCCGATGCTAACCATTTGAGTGTTGATGCTTGGAAAGGCGTGCCTGCCTTAGCAGGTGTGACAGGTCAGCTTCGTCTGACGAGAGCAGGGGGTGTAATCCACTTTCAGTCTCAGCCATTAATCACGCATTTTACTCAGGTTTATTCGAAGCCACAGACCTTTGATCAAGCACAAGGCGTTGTTAGCTGGTCCATAACAGATGATTGGGTCACGGTGATAGGTAACGCATTAGCTGTAGAGGGGCAGTTTGGTAAAGCCTCCGGCGAATTTCATCTACAGTTGCCTTTGAGTGAAAAAACCAAGCACAGTGAACCGCCAAGGCTTGTGTTGGCGATTGATGGAGAGAATATTTCATCAAATTATCAATCGATGTTAATTCCTGATAAAAAACTGCCCGCTGATGTATTGAATTGGATCGATGACAGTGTTCTAGATGGTCAAATCTCAAAGGGTTCTTTTATTTTGCACGGCCCATTAGCAGATGTGGAAGGAACAAGTGCAGCCCCTGAAAAACTCGCTATTCAGCTTTGGCTTGATGTAGCTGGCGCAACAATAAACTATTTTGATCAGCTGCCGCCTGCAACCTCTATTATGGGGGAGGTACTGATCAACGATAGGCTTGTGGATGCAGTGGCACAATCTGCTGATGTGGCTGGTATTAGCGTGAATGATGCGACGGTCACCCTGTTAGAAAAGAAGGACACGCTGGCGCTTCAGGTAAAGGGTCAGGTTAGGGGGAAAGCTGAGCCCCTCCACGCTTACTTAAAGCAACCTTTTATTAATGATCAGGCAAAACAACTGTTTGATAGCATGGCGTTGTCGAAAGGGCAGTTCAATGGCGGCTTACAGCTGGCACTTGACCTGAATCAAACGGATGATATTGATTTGGGTGTGAGTGGTCAGTTAAAAGGCTTAACGCTAAGTTTTCCAGAGGAGAATTTAGCCGTAAAAGCGATTCAAGGCGATCTTTCTTATAAACTTTCTTCTGGATTAAGCAGCCGAAAGCTGACGGGTACTTTTTGGGGTGAGAAGCTTGACGCAAAGATTAACACCCACTTAAATCAGACAGCCATTACCTTTAATACTGATGTCAGTGTAGATGCGCTACATGCTTGGCAACCCTTACCCGAATTGAGCTTTTTTAAAGGTAAAACCGGGGTAAGAGGACAGATCACTTTTGATTCATCTAAGGCAGAACTAACCCTTAATAGTCAGCTTGAAGGTATTGCGTCAACCTTACCTGAGCCCTTTTTTAAGGCGGTTAATGATCAAGAACGCTTCTATTTGCACTTTCCTTTAAGTGACGATAAACCCATCCTCTCGATAAACTACGGTCAAAGCACACATCTAGGATTTCTGTTTGAAGAAAAGCAACTGCTTGCAAGTGAGATTAATTTTGACGCCAAACCCTTAGGGTTTGAACCGAATACACTAAGGCTTAGCGGTAAGCTTGATGTCGTTAAAATAGAGGAGTGGGTCGATGCCCTTTTGCAGTTTGAGAAGGCATCCAAGGCGATGGGGTTGCCTGAAACCTCGCATTTTCAGGAAAAAATTGATCAACTGGAGATTAAAGAGTGTTGGCTGGATGATTATCGTGTCAACGACTTAACGCTCTATGGTCAAAGTTATGCTGATTTTTGGCATCTGAATTTTGAACAGGCTCATCTTGAAGGCGGCATTGATATTTATCGTGATGACAATAAGCCCTTGTCACTTTTTGTCAAAACGATTGATCTTGATGCAATCCTGGATCAGGCAAAACCTTCCGCTGGCACCGAGCAGGTGAATCTAGATAGCTTCCCCCATTTAGAGGTTGCTATTAACCAACTGTTGTTTCAAGGCAAAGACTTAGGCTTTTGGCAGTTTAAATCGTTTGCCGATAGTGACAAAGGGCAGTTAGTGGTGACTGATATTCATGCCAAACGGCAACAGATGTCTATTTTACCTATAAGTGCTAAAGAGCCTACGCAGGTTGTTTGGGATACCAAGCAAAATACAACGACTGTTAAAGGCAAAATAGAAGGTAAAAACTTTTCTGATTTATTAGCCTTGTTAGACTTCGGAAAAGAAATCACTAGTAAAGCTTATGAGGTGACAGGTGATGTCACTTGGCCGGGTAAGCCAAAAGATTTTGAATTTGCAAGGACTAAGGGCGATGTTAGGTTCTCAATGAAACAGGGGAATTTCACCGCGATTGAGACCTCCTCAACCCAGGCTATCAAAGTGATTGGTATTTTGAATATCAACTACTTATTAAAAAGGCTTAAATTAGACTTCTCTGATCTGACTAAAAAAGGTTTTGCTTTTGACAGGCTAAAAGGTGAAGTCACCCTCCACAATGGAAAGCTTCGAACGAAAGAGTCCGTGCAGGTGAAGTCCCCTTCTTCTGACATACAAATAGCGGGCAGCGCTGATACCAAAGACCAATCGCTCAATGTTGAAATGGCGGTAAGCTTGCCGTTAGCGACTAACATCCCTTGGATTGCAACCTTGGCTGCCACAGGCGCTGTAGGCTTGTGGCCTGCTGCGGGTGTTTTTTTGGTGAGTCAAATGTTCAAGAGTCAGGTCAATAAACTCTCGACTTTTGTTTATCAAATTAAAGGCAGTTTTGATGAACCTAAGATTCGCTTTAAAAAACTGTTTGAGCCTGAAAAGAAGCCGAGATGAACTAGGAGCTTGTCCGAGAACTGACAGCTCGGCCTAAGCTTCCTATAATTGGCCAGAATTCTCATAAACTTTCTTTAAATAGGCCGACAATTCGCAGAAATTTTCTAAAAATTCTGACTCAATTCTTGAAACCTTATGCTCGAACGCAATTCTCAGACAGGCTCCTAGTACCCCAATGCACAGCGATTGTCCCGTTCAGCAGCTACAGGTTTTTCTGTGGCAAGGCGCAAGCATGCAGTAATACATGCGTCTTTCAAATACTTGCAACAAAGTCACGGGAAAACCTGTAGCTGCCCTTTGGGTGGCATTTAAAATGCCCATAGCTGTGTTGCTTGATCTCACTATAGAATAACTATTATTTTCGATCAGCTGCCTTGCTATGAGCATTTTACTCTGCCACTGAACCCGACAATCGCTGTGCATTGGGGTACTAGTATAGCTTTGCCCACGGCCCTTTTGAGCGCCCTGGCCTAGCACTGGCTAATGGTGGCGCTTCAGGGATTGTGCTGGTATTTTGGCTTGATGGCTAAGATTCAGAGCTATGATGATATCTGGTGTATGAGCTGAAAAGATACGATGTTAATCTGTTAGTCGATCCTGCAAGATCAACAACCAACAGGAGAAACACCGTATGGCTCAAAATGATAAAGTTGTAGAGTTAAATAATCCAGTAAAAGATCCATTGACCGAGTTATTAAAAGAAGGCGCACGCGAGTTGCTAACAAAGGCAGTGCAAGCTGAATTATCAGCCTTCTTAGATGACTACTCATCACTTGAAGTAGATGGTAAGCAAGCCGTCGTTAGAAATGGCTATCTGCCTAAGCGCATGATACAAACAGGTTTAGGTGAGCTTGAAATCAAAGTGCCGAAGACGCGCGACAGATCAGGCAATGGCCATCACTTTACCAGCGCTTTGCTCCCACCGTACCTTAAGCGCACGAAGACAATGGAAGAGTTTATACCCTGGCTGTATTTGAAAGGTATCTCCACAGGTGACATGCAGCCTGCACTAGAAGCGCTGTTAGGCGATGGAACAAAAGGGCTTTCGCCGAGTGTTGTTTCAAACCTTAAACAGCAATGGGAGACTGACTATGGGCTTTGGCGTAAGCGTGACTTAAGCGGCAGGCGCTACGTTTATGTTTGGGTTGACGGTATTTACTGCAATGTTCGAATGGACGACAAGTTGTGTCTCTTGGTTGTCATTGGCTCAGATGAAACTGGCCGTAAAGAGGTATTAGCCGTTGTTGATGGCTATAGAGAATCTGAAGCTAGCTGGCTAGAAGTGATTGAACAGCTTGAATATCAAGACTTTCAAGGACAGCCTAAGCTGGTGATTGCCGATGGCGCTTTAGGTTTTTGGAAGGCTGCGGCCAAGCGCTGGCCAGAGAGCGCGCAACAACGTTGCTGGGTGCATAAGACAGCCAATGTACTCAATAAAGTGCCAAAAGCTATTCAACCTAAAATGAAAGAAGCGCTACATGATATATGGCAAGCAGACACACGAGACGCTGCCTATAAAGCATTTGATAGCACTATTAACCGCTTTGAGGCCAAGTATCCAGCAACTATGCAATGCCTTGCGAAAGATAAAGACAGCATGCTCGCTTTTTATGATTTTCCAGCTATGCACTGGCAACATATTAGAACGACAAACCCTATTGAATCTGTTTTTGCTACTGTCAGGCTCAGAACCAATAAAACGAAAAACTGTGGTAGTCGACAAACAACGCTAGCAATGGCGTATAAATTATTAACAACTGCTCAGAAAAAGTGGCAACGCTTAAGGGGCTATAAGCTGCTTGCAGATGTTATTGATGGAGTGAAATTCGAGGACGGTAACCCAGTAGAAAATGATCAACAACAGGAAGTCGTATCTGCGGCCATACACCAGATTTGACTATAGCTCTAAGATTCATCCTTGAATATTATCAGGGTTAAAAGCTATCGGTGTGTTTTTTCTCCTATTTTAGGGCTTGGTTGTGATTTATCATTTTTATGAGTGCGACTTTAGCCTCCTCATCCATATTAGCGCCATATTTTGCCTGATCTTTGAAAATTTTTACTACAGCCTTTGCTCTATTATCACACCCTTTTCGCAATTCTTTGATTTCTTTGAGGTGTTGTTCTTGGTCCTTTCTTCCATTTTTGGCATCAAAATGTCTTATCTCTTCAACCCCTTTGCTTTTCCCTTTTTGATAGGCAGCATAAATAAGAGCTGCTGCGCCAAGAAGTCCACTGAAGCCTAGGCCAGCTCCCGTACCAATTGTAGCCTCTGCATGTGCTTTGGCCTCGGATTTGGCGTCGGCTGCCGCTTTATTTGCAACATCCAGTTTTTGTGTAAGTTTAGTTGTCTCTTTATTGGCTTGGGTTAGGCTGTTTTGACAGTGGTTATTTTCCTTTTTTAGAAACGTATTCTCGTTTGTTAATTGAGTGTTTTCTTTAGTTAATTTTGTGACTTCCTGGGTATTTTGATTTTTGCAGATAGCGCTGTCTTCTTGCTTAGCTAAATTTTGACATGTTTTGGTGACAACACTCTTGGGCATGTTTTCTATGTCAATTTCAGCTCTAGCTTGGCACTTTCCAAGATCTATTTGGTCGCCCATTCTCGCGTTATTACATTTTTCAAGCTTTTGATCACATTGATTATATTGCTTAGTCTTTATGTTTAAATTGACTTCACAATTACCGCCTTGGCGGGGGTAAGGTATTGCTAGTCTTGCTGAAGTTTGTCCGAGGAGTCGAGAGGGTGTTGTTCTTTGCTGCTCTGGCCTTTTTGAGTCTGTTCTTGTTGAATTGTGTTCGAGCGGTCGGGCTTGGCCTGTTCTTCTTCGCTGTCCTGGCGCTTTTGAGCTTCTTTCACTCCATCTTTTTTCTACTCTTTGCCTTTCTGATGTTTTAGGCTTGCTTGTTTTTTCGGAATCAAAAGGGTTGCTTGCTGTAAAATTAGGGTTAGAAATAGCCCCTTTTGAAAAGGAGGGAGGTGTTGACCAGTCAGATCTTTGTGGATTGTTGCCCTGATTAGGTTGAAGATGAGATAAGGCGTTATTGGGCAATGGAGCAGAATTTACCCCAGTACCAATGTTACCCATTACAGCCAGTGCGGGTAATATCAATTGGCTTGCTTTGGTAATCCAGCCGGTACGTCTAGTCTTCTGTCTTTCAGCTTTGTTTTCCGGATTTGCACCTAAGGTAACGATGCTGAATGTAAAGAGAACTATTACATAAATTGGTAACTTCAAGGGAGGCTCACTCTTTCATTCTAAGGTGAGCTTTTGGGTGGGGAGATGAAAAAAAGGTTCAACATGCTTTGAACCTTTGTTACATGACAAAACAGATTAACTCAAATAAAAGTCTTTATACCATTTAACAAACTGTTGGATGCCTTCTTTAACTGATGTGGTAGGTTGGTAACCTAGATCATTGCTCAGCGCACTGACATCGGCGTAAGTTGCAACCACATCACCCGGCTGTAGCGGCAACATATTCATGTCTGCTTTTTTGCCTAATGCCTCTTCTAAGTGTTGGATATAGTCCAACAGTTCCACAGGTTCATTGCAGCCTATATTGTATATCTTATAAGGTGCAAGGCTGGATGATGGGTCTGGGGTGTCACCTGACCAATGGGTATTTGGTTTAGCAGGGTTATCCAGTGTGAGTGCAACCCCTTCAATGATGTCATCAATATAGGTAAAGTCACGGCGATGTTTGCCGTAGTTGTAGACATCAATTGGCTTGCCTCCCAGTATGGCTTTGGTGAACTTGAACAGCGCCATATCAGGCCGTCCCCAAGGGCCATAGACGGTGAAAAAGCGTAGGCCTGTGGTGGGAATTTGGTAGAGATGACTGTAAGTATGTGCCATAAGCTCATTGGCTTTTTTGGTGGCGGCATAAAGACTTACTGGGTGGTCGACATTATCTTTAACGCTGAAAGGGATCTTGGTATTGGCCCCATAGACTGAGCTGGATGAAGCATATACGAGGTTCTCAACGCTATGATGACGGCAATTTTCTAGGAGGTTGCCAAAGCCTACAAGATTGGCATCAATGTAAGCGAGCGGGTTGTCGATTGAATAGCGAACACCCGCTTGCGCAGCTAAGTGAGCAACACGCTTAGGCTGATGTTGTTTGAATAAGGTTTCAAGGCATGCTTTGTCAGCAATATCGCCTGTAATTTGTGTAAACTCAGCGAAAGGGGCTAGTTCAGCTAATCGGGCTTTTTTTAGGTTGACGTCATAGTAGTCATTCAAATTGTCGATGCCGACAACGGCTTCGCCACGTTCAAGTAGTTTTTTGCATAAATGAAAGCCAATAAATCCAGCAGAGCCTGTGACTAGAATGGTCATAATGTTGTTGTCTATGCCTAAAATCAGTGGAGGTATAGTAACTGAATGTCGCTATAGAGTTAATAGACACTGGTATTTCTCAATCACAGTCAGTAAACTATGCCGCGTTTTAGCCGCCCTTAGCTCAGCTGGATAGAGCGTCCCCCTCCTAAGGGGAAGGTCTCAGGTTCGAATCCTGAAGGGCGGGCCATTTCTTGCTTGATATCAACAGAGCCTAGGAGCCTGTCCGAGAATTGCGTTCGAGGATAAATTTCAAAGAAGTGAGATAAATTCTTTGGAAAATTCCTGCGAATAGTCAGCCTATTTAAAGGAGTTTGGCGAAGAATTTAGCCGCTTATCTGGAATTTAGGCCGAACAGTCAGTTCTCGGACAGGCTCCTAGGAGCCTGTCCGAGAATTGCGTTCGAGCATAAGGTTTCAAGAATTGAGCCAGAATTTTTAGAAAATTTCTGCGAATAGTCGGCCTATTTAAAGAAATTTTATGAGAATTCTGGCCAATTATAGGAAGCTTAGGCCGAGCTGCCAGTTCTCGGACAGACTCCTAGTATCTGATTCACTGAATTTATCTGTTAACTATAGCGCAGCCTAACCCACCAAGGACTTAGACCTCAGGTAGATAACGCTACACTAATCTGCCCTACGATCATGTGACGATCGGCCTGACAGGAGGTACTGGTTGGCTGTCAGTTCTTGGACAATATCTTATGTGTTTCTTTTTACCCCATCGTTACCAAAGCGATCTTGAATCATTTTACTGACCCAGCGCCTCGTTTTCTTTGAGAGAGGGTGATTGCTATTTACTAGATTCTGCATGTAAAGCAGCCAGAGTCCATCTGTGATTGTTCTAAGAGGCGCTCCACCCTGCGGCCTATTTGAAGATATTTGCTGATGAAAGATAAAATCAATACGAGACGCATTGAATTGGGTCATGCTTTTTAAGAAAGATTCATAGCTTAGTCTCGGGAAGATCTCTGCGACGCTGTAAGTATGTGCATAGGTCAGGGCATTAAACCAAGCGTACTTGTTAGGCCGAAGCTCTAACGCCCCGTCAGGATAATAAGGGGCTTGAGCATGTGAGTGCTTTTTGTGATGAGACGCTTTGATGCCTGCAGCATTAAGCGCAACCCAAAAGGAAACTGCGCAGTTAAACGTCAGCCCGAAAGGGTCTGAATTTGAGCGCATATAGTGTAAAGCTTCACCAATCACGTCTTTTATTTTGGCTATTTTTTCTCCTGATACGTCGTACAATACAAGCGTGAAATTAGGTCTGTAATTGGTTTGTCCTGTCGTTAGCCCGCCAAAATAATCGATGAAATGGGTAAAACCAGGAATCACGTGTTTCTCCTGAAACCGTGGATAGAAATTAAACATCTCAATGGATAAATTACCATCCTCAGCAACAGTGGCCTCACCTAAGGTGATGTGACCTCCCAGTGCTTCAAAATCATCGCCTGTTCTGCCCCCTAAAGACACAATTAAGGCTGTTTTAGGCGGTTGACTGCTTTCTTTAACGGTTAGTCGGAAGGAGGCATGCTCTTCAGCAATGGCAGACCTAAAAATGCTCGATGACAGGAAGCGCATAGGCTTCTTTTGGGCATCGTCTTCGGCTTTTGTTGGCGGGCGATGGAGCCACGAATCCAGGCAGTAAAGGTCTTGCTCAATCATGGCTGTAATTAAATAATGATCTTCATTATCTATGCCTAAACAATGGACATCCTTACCTTCATAAAAAGCTAAGCTTTTTTCATCGAAATAGGTGTCAAAGCAAGGTCTTGCTTGCGCAAATTTAACAGGTAAGGTATTTAAAAAATACCCTGCCGAGGTTTTAGTGAGCTTCCCTTTTCTCTCACTATTGCCACTTTGTATAAGGGGAGCTTGGTCTAGCTCAATAGTCTTTTCACCGATTTGTTTGCCTGTGACCTTTACAAACGTATCAAACTTAACGAGCGACCGTGTGTGCTCAAGTACTTGAGTACCACCTTCAAGCGAGTAAACCGCGTTGCCTGTTGCAAGCTTTAGTTGAGTGTGATCGTTAATCAAGGTGCCAATGTATGTAGCACTTTGAGAAAGTAATGAGCACAAGATGGCCCCTAGAAAAACAACGGTACGCATAGAACCCCCTTGAATGGAATCAAGGGTTAGGGTGTTAAGCTAGGCAAAAAGTTCGGTAAGCATTAGAGGGATTTTTTGAACACTTTGGATTTTCGTTGATAGTTATACAGTGATTTTTTCTCTTGGGGAAGTTCACTAATCTGGCTCTCAACAAAGCCGTTATCAATAAAAAAGTGTGCACTCTGGGTTGTTAACACAAAGAGGGTGTGGATATCTGCTTGTTTAGCCTGCGCTTCGATATAGGCCAAAATAGCTTTTGCACGATGCTTGCCACGGTAATCAGGATGGGTAACTACGCAAGCTAGTTCAGCCGTATTATCATCAAATGGATAGAGTGCTGCCAAGGCAATGATGCTAGTGTCCCGTTTCATTACCCTGAAGTGATGGATTTCCTGTTCAAGACGTTCCGGGTCTCTTTTGACGAGCACGCCTTCTTGTTCGAGCGGAGTCAGTAAGCTCATGATGCCAATAACGTCATCAATAGTCGCGGGTTGAATAAACTCAAAAGGCGCTTGGCTAATGAGACTGCCTGATCCGTCCCGGGTAAATAGCTCGGTCAATAGTGCGCCATCTTCCTCATGATTAATGAGTTGTACGCGTCTAATGCCTTGTCCACAGGCGCTGACTGCTATATCTAAGGGGAGACTGGCTTGCTGTGCTGATGCCTTTTCTGCCTCTTCTAACGTCATGGCGTTAGGTAAAACCTTTAAAAGTGTTTCGTTGGTATAAATAATCAGTTTGCTGGCACCTAAGGCAGCTGCTGTTGCAATACCAACGTCCCCATAAGGCACATGAAAGCATTCGCCTGTGGATGAATAACCCAGGTCAGGTAATAAGACGATCTGTTGTTGGGTTAAGAGTGATTTTAAATTGGCCACATTAACGCGTCTGACAGCCCCTGCATAACAATGGTCAATGCCATCGATAATACCTAGCGGTTTGGCCGTAATAAAATTCCCACTGATGACTTGAATGTTGGCGCCTTGCATCGGGGTGTTAGGTAAGGCGCTTGAGAAGAGCGCTTCTAAGAGTGTTCTATTTTGACCACTTTGCGACTTGATCGCAGTGAGCGCATCATTGTCGATCACAGACGCATGCGTGTTGTCTTGATTCAGGCTTTCAAGGCATAAAATTAATTGTGTGCCCAGGCTTTCCAGCAAGGCAATGTCATGAACAATGGCATGAATGTACTGGCTTGCCAGAGCTTCAGCTGAGAGCAAGATAACAAAGGTTTCTTGCTTATAGGTGTTTATATAGGGTGCAGACTCTCTAAAAGCACGAACAAAGGCGGTGTTGGAATTCATGAGCTGCGACTGTTCCTTTAAGGCGACAAGCAATAGTGCTGTATAAACTGCCTTAAAAGTGTAACACCTTTATTGATTTGATCGAAAGCGAGAAACTCATCAGGCTGATGGGCCTGATCAATGCTGCCAGGGCCTAAGACGATGGTATCAATGCCTAGGGCTTTGTAAAAAGGCGCTTCAGTGCCAAAAGCTA
Source organism: Pseudomonadales bacterium (assembly GCA_965225765.1). Taxonomy (GTDB): domain Bacteria; phylum Pseudomonadota; class Gammaproteobacteria; order Pseudomonadales; family DT-91; genus CAKMZU01. Next base: position 2,195,746 of record CBDDBO010000002.1, on the reverse strand, counting down.
CTGCTTGCGCATCTGCGCCCGAGGCGGATTCAGCTAAGGAAACTAAGGTTGAGTCAGCGGCCTGCTCAAAAGGCTCCACGCCATCAAACAGTTGTGTCCAGCTAAGGGTTGCCCCTGCTTGCTCAATGATGGGATTTATTCGTGTTTCAATATCACTGCGGATAGTGTCATTAGACATACCGGGTAGCGCTCTGAAATCAAAATCTACAGCACATTGATGGCAGATGCGGTTTGGGTTATCGCCGCCGTGAATGCAGCCCAGGTTAAGGGTTGGTTTGGTCACCGCAAAGGCTGGGTGCTCATAGCTTTCTGCAAGCTCTTGGCGGTAAGCTTTCAATGAGGCCAGTACATCGGACATGATATCCAATGCGTTAACACCCAAAGATGGATCAGACGAATGGCCGCTTTTACCCATGATGCTTAAGCGATTCATCATAATGCCTTTATGCATGCGGATAGGGCTAAGGCTTGTTGGCTCGCCAATAATGACGGCCTTTGGATGATTTACTTGTTCAAGTGTTAAGGCTTTAGCGCCTTGCATGGTACATTCTTCATCGCAGGTGGCGACGATGCTAAAGGGGTGTTTGAAAGGCTGATCTTTGACGGCGAGAAAGGCTTCAATAGCAAGCGAGAAAAACCCTTTCATGTCACAGCTACCTAAGCCGTAAAATCGATTATCGCGTTCTTTTAGGACAAAAGGATCGCTTTGCCACTTCTCTGGGTTGCAAGGCACCGTGTCAGTATGGCCTGAAAAAACTAGCCCACCTGTGCCTTCGCCGTAATGGGCAACCAAGTTAGCTTTGCCTCTGGCGATCGGGTAGATATTGACTTGAAACCCTAAATCATTAAGCCAGTTGGCTAGCATGTCAATCACTGGCTGATTACCCATGTCAAAGCTTGGGTCAACGGAGCTAACAGAGGGCGTGCCGATTAGATGGATTAGTCTGTCATGCAACTGCGGAATCATAATGTCAGGCTCAGTCATGCTTGAAAAGTAAAGCTTAACCTGCCAGCCATCTGAGTGCTAGGCTCTGTTTAAGGCAGCCTTGTAGTACATCATGCAAATCGATCGTCGAGTAAATGCAAAATTTGTAGGGCGGGAGACGCTACGCTGTCCCGCACTACGGTCATGCGACAAAGTTTTTGACATGATGTATTAGGACACAAAAACCAATCGCAACAGGTAGTAAAAGCAGATGGCTAGAAATGCGCCAGCAGGAATGGTAATGATCCAAGATTGGCAAATAGAGCCTACTGTCGACCAATTCAGCTCATCTTTGCCTTGTACAAGCCCAACACCTACAACCGCACCAATTAAGGTATGGGTGGTTGAAATAGGTAGACCTGTGCCTGATGCGATAACGACAGTTGCTGCGGCAGACAGCTCAGCAGCAAAGCCAAGGCTTGGTGTTAGGGCCGTAATGCGCTGGCCAACTGTTGCCATGACACGATAGCCCATGGTTAAAAGCCCCACAGAAATGCCTAATGCGCCAATCAATAAAATCCATTCATTAGTCATGGATTGGCCGCCGATTTCGCCACCTGATTGGATAATACCGAAAATCGCGGCGAGAGGTCCTACTGCATTGGCGACATCATTGGAGCCATGAGCAAACGCCATCGAGCAGGCAGTGAACACCATCAGCATACTGAAGATGCGCTCAACAGGGTGGTTGCGTTTACCTTGTTGAGTGAACCTGTCAATGCGGGCAATAAACGCTTTACCGAGTAACATCATCAAAAAAGCGATGAACATGGACAACAATAAGCTTTCAATAAAGCCTATACCGAGCCCTATATGCTTTAAGCCTTTGGTTAACGTAATCATTGAAATGACGAAGCCTGTCAGGCCTACATAGAAAGGCACAAAGCGGATAGCGGCCTGATAAGTGTCAGGGCTATCGAGAATGTATTTTTTAACGCTCAAAAAGATAAAATAGGCGATGGTGCCCGACATGATAGGGGAGATTACCCAGCTGGATACAATGGTGCCCACCTTGAGCCATTCAATTGCATCAACGCCCAAAACAAAGGCGCCGAAGCCAACGATAGCACCGATAATAGAGTGTGTGGTCGAGACGGGCCAGCCTTTATAACTCGCGATAAATAGCCAAGAGCCTGCAGCTAAGAGCGAGGCTAACATCCCCAGTATGAGTATGTCGCCTTTGCCCTCAATGGCATTGGGGTGAATGATGCCTTTGCGGATGGTTTCTGTGACCTCACCACCTGCAAGATAGGCGCCTAAAAATTCAAAGACAATGGCTATGATGAGCGCATGTTTTAACGTAATAGCGCGTGAGCCCACCGAAGTGGCGATTGCATTGGCAGCGTCATTTGCCCCAACGCCCCAAGCCATAAAAAAGGTAAACGCTATGGCAAGCACCATAAGCAGTTGGAAGTGGTCGGTTATTGCCATTATTTTGGAGTGGGTCTATGCAGAGATTTTCCTGTTTGACCGAACGAACAGAAGATAGTTTGATCAGATTCAAATAAAATTTTGCCTCACTTGTATGATACCTTTAGAGTCTGTAGAAAAAGGCTTATCCTTTAAGTCCTTATAACGGCGAACTCACATGATGAAAGACATTATTGCAGGCAGACTGCTGGATCTCCCTTTTGTGTTGGGCGAACTTGTCCGAGAAAAAAGGCTGATGCAGGATGATGTCGATGCTGTCTTGTCGAAACCCCGAAGTGCTAAAGAACAGGCACTTCATCCTCTGGTATATATTGCAAGTTTTGAACTAAAAGATGCATCGAATGAAGGGCAGTCACTTAATAGGCACGTATTGGCTAGCTGGCTATCGACCTTCAGTGACATGCCGCTCTATCATATTAATCCGCTAAAAATTAAAGCCGCGGCAGTCACGCAAGTGATGTCATTTGCTTTTGCCAAGCAGCATAAAATTTTGGCAGTAGAAGTGCATACTGACCATGTGGTGGTTGCCACCGCGCAGCCTTTTAAATTGGACTGGATGGACAACCTCCATCATGTGCTCAACAAGCGCATTGATCTTGTGGTAGCGGACCCTTTTGATATTGAACGGTTCTCAACGGAATTTTATACATTAGCGCATTCTATATCCGGAGCAAGTCAAGGCATTGCAGGTGGTGGTCAGCAAACGCTTGAAGCGTTTATGGAATTGGGTGAATTAAAAGACCCTGATGCCAGCGATAAAAATATCGTCACCTTGGTTGACTGGCTCTTTCAGTATGCGTTTGATCAAAGGGCCTCAGATATTCATATAGAGCCTAGAAAAGAAGAAGGTTACATCCGCTTTCGTATTGATGGGGTGCTGCACAGAGTTTATGACATGCCAATCAAGCCATTGATTGCGATGACGAGCCGTATCAAAACCATGGGAAGAATGAATATTGCTGAAAAGCGTAAACCGCAGGATGGGCGACTGAAAACCAAAACGCCTGACGGACAGGAGATTGACCTACGGCTTTCAACCATACCTACAGCTTTTGGTGAAAAGCTGGTTATTCGTATCTTTGACCCAGATGTCTTGTTGAAAGGGTTTGAAGAGTTAGGCCTTAAGCAGCAGGACTTTGATCACTGGAAAGCCATGACGAGTAAGCCTAATGGCATTGTGTTGGTGACCGGGCCAACAGGTTCCGGTAAAACCACGACCTTATATTCGACGCTAAAGCACCTTGCGACGCCTGAAGTGAATGTGTGTACGATTGAAGACCCCATCGAAATGATCGAAGACAGTTTCAATCAAATGCAGGTGCATCACGCTATTGGGTTGGATTTTGCTGAGGGCGTCAGAGCCTTATTACGTCAAGACCCGGACATTATGATGATTGGTGAAATACGTGATAAGGAAACGGCGAATATGGCAGTGCAGGCAGCACTTACAGGCCACTTGGTTTTGTCTACACTGCATACCAATGATTCACCGTCAGCTATTACAAGGTTGTTAGAAATTGGTTTGCCGTCTTATCTTGTCAAAGCAACATTAATTGGTGTGATGGCACAGCGACTGGTGAGAACCTTGTGTGAAGCTTGTAAAGCGAAAGCAGACGTTGATATGGATTTGTGGGCGGAATTAACCGCGCCTTTTACCATCAAACCGCCTAGTCAGTTATATAAACCTGTGGGTTGTCTTGAGTGCAGAAATACGGGGTTTAAAGGGCGTGTAGGGATTTACGAAATTCTATTAGGCGGTGATTCAGTCATGTCATCTATTACGGATCAAACGGATATTCAACAGCTAAAGAAAATCAGTATTAAAGAAGGCATGCGGCCCCTACGCATTAGCGGTGCGCAAAAAGTGGCAGCAGGCTTAACTACGATTGAAGAAGTTATTCGGGTGGCGCCGCAGGTCATGCAATAGTTGTAGATATCATTCATTTTTTGGCTATTCTGCCTCATCGTAGGGTGGGTTACGCTGCGCTAACCCACCTTACAAAACATTCAGGGTAATGAGTTGTATGAGCGAAAAAGACGAGAAACAACTTACGCTAGATATGCTCAGCACAAAGCAGGTAGCAGTATTCGCACAAAGTTCGCTTGAGTCCTTTTGGGAAGAGTTGGAAAGCCAGTACTCAGATGATGAGTGGCAAGCAGCTTCAAGATTACTGTCGCCTCACTGGAAAAAAAAACTCAATCGAGCACTTTTATTTAGCCCATTTTTTCAGCAGCTGCTGAAAACTCAGCAGGTTCAATTGGTCACGCTGCTGTCTTTACCGATTTTTGATAAGCCCTTGCCTGAAACATTTTTCCAGGCTCGCCTTGAGTCTTCTGCCTTTGAAACAGAAGACCAATTAGCCTGTTATTTGCGTCAAGAACGGCAGTTATTTATGTGCCGATTTATTGTGCAGCACACTAATCAGCTAGTGTCTTTAGAGCAGTTAATGATGGAGCTGTCTTTGTTTGCTGATGCCTGTATTGAAAAAGTACAGTCTTGGCATGCAATAAACTTGAGTAAGCGATATGGCCAACCGATAGGCGAACATTCTAAAGTTCCACAGAGATTCGTTGTGCTTGCGATGGGTAAGTTAGGCGCAAGAGAGCTTAATTTGTCTTCTGACATTGACTTGATTTTTGCCTATCCAGAGGCAGGTTACACGGATGGGCAGTTTTCCATCTCTAATCAGGAATTTTTTAGCGCCTTAGGCAAAGCGTTGATCGCCACGCTTAATCGCAAAACAGTGGATGGCTTTGTCTTTCGGGTGGATATGCGCTTAAGGCCCTATGGGCAGAGCGGCTTGTTAGTGTATAGCTACAAAGCCTTAGAAATTTATTATCAGGATCAAGGTCGTGAATGGGAACGTTATGCGCTTATAAAGGCGAGAGCAGTAGGTGATTCAGTTGAAGGCGCTCAATTGGAGCAGACGCTAGCGCCTTTTGTGTATCGGAAATATACCGATTTTTCAGCCCTCGAAGGCATTCGGGATATGAAAAAACTTATCGTGAAAGAAGTGAGAAGACTGGATAAGAAAGAAGATATTAAACTCGGTGCAGGTGGCATCCGCGAAGTTGAGTTTATCGCTCAAGTCTATCAACTTATTTACGGTGGGAAAAAAAGCGAGTTACAGATTCGCTCGCTTTTTCATGTTTATGACGTATTGGTGCGGTTGAACTTAGTTGAACCTGACGTAGCCAAGCAGTTGTTGTCAGCTTATGCCTTTTTGAGACGCGTGGAGCATAGTGTCCAGGCTATTCATGATGAACAAACCCATAGGCTTCCTGTTGATTCTGAGTGGCAAAAAAAGCTGGCGCTGTCTATGGGGTTTGATCAATGGCGAGCCTTTGTGTTTCATTTGAATGAACACCGGTTGAATGTGCGAGAACATTTTAATGCAATGGTAGAATCTAAACCCCTATCTTCTTCGCATGTCGTTGATCAGCCGTTTCAATTAAGCAGAGAAAATGCTGAGCCTTTAATCGAGTGGCTAAAAGCACAGCGGTTTTGTGATGAAGAGCAGCGCTTGTGGTTGCGTTTTTTTCAATCAGATCGTGTGAAAAAGTTACAGCCCATTGAATGGTATCGCCTAAAACGCACCTCGTTTTTATTGTTACCGCTTTTATCTTCTAGGGAAGATCGTTTATCGATCTCCATGCAGCTGGTCAAATTGCTAGAGGCTGTGGTACAAAGAAGTACTTATCTTGTACTTTTGTACGAAAACCCCCAAGCGTTAGAGCGGCTGATTGACGTGGCAAGCGATTGTTCCTGGGTGATGACGCAATATATTAGCTTTCCATCCTTACTTGATGAATTACTTGAATTCAGACCCATAGAAGGCTTCTCTTCTCTCGATAATGTATCAGCCAGTTTGCAGCAACAAGGGCTTCGCATTCCTCAGGAAGATCTTGAAGAGCAAATGGATATGTTGCGATATTTTAAGATGGCGAATGTTTGTGGTATAGCCTTGGCAGAGAGCCGGGGTGATTTACATTTGTTCAATGCCAGTAATGATTTGACCTATGTAGCAGAGGCTGTGTTGGGTTATGTGTTGGATTTGGCCTGGTTTCATCTAACTGAAAAGTTTGGCTATCCTACCAACGATCAAATTCCTTACGAAAAACCCCCTTTTACCATCGTTGCTTATGGCAAGTTGGGTGGAGCGGAGCTTAGTTATTCTTCGGATTTGGATTTGGTCTTTTTGTATGACGCCCCTATGCATAGCCAAACAGATGGTGACTCACCCATAGATAATGTAGCGTTTTTTACACGTCTTGCTCAAAGGGTTATGCATATTCTGTCGACACGAACGCTGATGGGGCAGCTTTATGATATTGATATTCGGTTAAGACCCTCGGGTAATAAAGGCTTATTGGTGACGTCAGTTGAAGCCTTTTTGCGTTATCAGGCAAATTCTGCTTGGACATGGGAGCAGCAGGCGCTAGTGAGGGCTCGACCCGTTGCAGGTTCTAAGCAAATTGCAAGACGCTTTAACGAGTTGCGTGCTGAGATTATCCGTGAGGCAAGGGATATGGTAACGCTAACACAAGATGTCGTTGCTATGCGGGAAAAAATGGCAAAACACCTGACACCCCAAGATGCTAAAGGCGAAGACGCTGTATTTTTTGATGTAAAATACAGTCGATGGGGGATTATTGATATTGAGTTTATGGTACAATTCTATGTTTTAGCTTATTCGCATGTAACGCCAAGGCTTTCGCAGTACACAGACAATTTAAGATTGCTTGAAGCGTTGGTTGACTGTGGGTTGATCAGTCATCAGGAGAGGCAATTGATGGTTGATGCATATCTTGCTTATCGTACCTTTGTGCACGAAGCAGCGTTGAAACAAACCTCCGTGAAAGCCACCTCCGATGTGTTTGCAGAACATCGTCAAAATGTTCAGCGATTATGGCAACAATTAGTAGAAAAGACGTTAGGAGCCTAACAATGACAATGGCAGACCGTGATGGGGTTATTTGGTTTGATGGTGAGCTGGTACCTTGGCGTGATGCTAAGGTGCATGTGCTGACACATACCTTGCATTACGGCCTGGGTGTCTTTGAGGGTGTGCGTGCTTACGCGGGCGAGCGTGGTACTGCCATCTTTAGATTGCAGGAACATACGGATAGACTTTTCCGTTCTGCGCATATTTTGCAGATGGAACTACCTTTCTCTAAAGAAGTAATAAACGAGGCACAAAAGCAAGTCGTTCGTGAGAATAACCTGACGGAAGCCTACTTGAGACCTATGTGCTTTTATGGTTCTGAAGGTATGGGGCTTCGTGCTGATAACTTAAAGGCACATACCATTGTGGCGGCTTGGGACTGGCCGCGTTATATGTCACAGGATTCGATTGAAAAAGGCATTGATGTGAGAACCTCTTCTTACACTCGCCACCATGTAAACATTTCCATGTGCAAAGCAAAGGCAAATGGTCATTACATTAACTCGATGCTTGCGCTAAAAGAAGCACTGGATAGTGGTTGCGAAGAGGCGCTTTTGTTAGATAACGAAGGTTATGTCGCGGAAGGGTCTGGTGAGAACGTTTTTATTGTACGCGACGGTATTATTTATACCCCAGAGTTAACATCATGCCTGGATGGCATTACCCGTAACACGATTTTCCATTTTGCGGAAGAGCTCGGTATTGAAGTACGCGAAAAACGTATCACTCGTGATGAAGTGTATGTTGCCGATGAAGCCTTTTTTACGGGGACAGCGGCTGAAGTGCTACCGATCAAGCAGCTAGATCAACGGAAGATTGGTCAAGGTAGCCGAGGTCCAATTACACAAAAGCTTCAATCAATGTACTTTGATCAAGTTAAAGGTAAGCGCGAGCAGTTTCCCGAGTGGTTGGCACCTGTTGCCGAATAGCTTGTTCATGTCATTCCCGCGAAGGCGGGAATCTTAATGGTAAGGGTTTGGCTCTTTAGGGTCAGGCCTTGTTTTAAACCGTTTATGTACCCAAAAATATTGGGTAATATCATGCTTTCTTAACGAGTCTTCTAAGGCTTGATTGATGATGCGAGCATTGACGGCATCATCTGTTGAGACATTGTCACCGAAGGGGGTGCTGACTTCGCCTACGAAGCGAGTACTCTCCCCTAGGCCTTCTCTGAAGTGAGAGAAAAAAACAACCTTTGCGCCTGTTAGTTTCACGAGTTTGCCTATATTGGATAATGTCGCGGTAGGCACGCCAAAGAAGGGTGCAAACTCTGCATTTTTGCGGCCAAAGTCCTGGTCGGGTGCGTACCAGACAATATGCCCCTGCTTGAGTCTTTTGATCATGCTGCGCATATCACGTTTTTCAATCATGCCAGAGTAGTAAGGTTCTCGGCAATTGATCATGGTGTCGTTGAACACTTTGTTGCTTTGTTTTTTGTAAACAATATCAACCTTTTTGAAGAGTCCCATCACGCGGCCTGACAAATCCAGCGTTGTAAAATGCGCGCCCACAATGATGACACCTTGGCTTTCGTTAGCTTTAAGTAAGGCATCTAGGTTTTTTACCTGGCTGCGGCTTCTAATTTCTTTGTCCTGCGCCCACCAGCCGTAGAAAGATTCCAGGGCACCTAAAGTCGTATTGATGATAATGTCCCGTGTCATCGCTTTACGCTGTGCAGCTGTTTTATCAGGAAACGCCATGCGTAAGTTGACATCAACAATGTGTCTGCGTTTTCGAGCTAAATGAAAGAGTAGTTTTCCCAGCTCAATGCCAAAGCGCTGCCAAACAGGAAGCGGTAGTCTCACTAGGCATTTCATTAAAAACAGGGCAAAGATAACAGGGTAATCTTTGAAGGTTCTGGACGGGTTTTGATTCATGCACAGATTATAGGGGGTGCTAAACCGTTAAGGAAGGGACCCGATTAAAAAATGAACCTATTGTTTGGCTTTTTGTCATCTGTTAGGTGTGTTTAGCGTTGAGGTCTTTTTTATGAAAGTGATACTAAAGAGTAATTTTTTCGTACTATGTTTTATAGCTGGATACGTTTTTTCTGGGTGGGAGTTGACGCAAGATCAAACAAAATTCATTGAATCTGCGTTGATTGGTATGCCAAGTAAGGTAACTTATCAAACCGTGCCTTCTGATGAAAATGAAAGATTAGTGTTGTTTACTTATGGTGAGAAAATATGCGTTGCAGATATAGCTAAAGGGGATCTCTTCAACCTGATACGTATATTGAGTTATAATTTTTTTAATATCCGTATTAAGTTGGAATGAACTGAGAACGCTTCATAGAAGATAATGGCAAAAGCATTCATTATGCCAATCAATTCACTTTCCTCTCCCTGGTCCTCAGATGCGTTTTGATGAAGGTGGTCTTTTCAGCATGTGTGCCAGGGATTTAAGGGGAGTAGTCAGATAAAATCTGAACTTTATCCATGTTTTTTTTCCTAATTAGTGGGTTGGTGGTTTATCAAAGGGTAAGTTTTCGCATGAAACACACGTTGCGTGGAATGGTTTTTTTATGTGCGGTATTGTCAGTGTTTTCTCAATCGGGTGGTTTGACCGAGCAAGAGACAGCCAAGATTAAAGATGCCTTGATGGGTTTATTTCATGTCACCTATTCGCTTGATATACCGTCTGGCTCTGAAGTTGACGAAGATCTGAGACCGGTGATTTTTACTGCTGATTCCCTTGTTGATAAAGAACGAACAATAAGGATTAATATAGCAAAGGAAGACCTAGATAGTTTGAAGATTATACTAAGCTATTGGTTCAGAAGTTAACTGACAACATTAGCCTTATATCTTATCACTAGGCTGAATAATTCATGACATTTTAGCGTGTTGGCAGGTTAATCGAATAAACTTATGGTAAGTGCAAAAACTGATCGATTTGTCTAAAAACATATCAATTTTTGAGTTTTATGCATAGCCCCCCTTTCCCCCGTGCTTTTCATGCGCCGAGGTAAGCGCAATAATTTTCAATCAGGAGAAAGATTTAAGCAAATTTCTGTCGTATAAAATAATGGTTGCCTTTGGTGCTTTTGATAAACTGCTGAACCAGCTCCTCATGTACGGCTTTTAAACTACGCCTATCAAACCGCTGCTTTAACAGATTTTCAGCTTGATGTTCGACGTTGCTTTTATCTCGATCATCTGGAAGAAGCTTTGCTATCTTTTGCGTTAAGCGGGTTGTGTGTCTTATATTTCTCTTCTTGGTAGACGAGAAAAGCCATCATTATGTCAGCTTGCTCTATAAATTAAAGGGTGTGAGTGCTGCACTTGCGCTGAGAGTTTGTGCAAGCTAACGCACCTGTCACGGGGCAGTCGCTTAGCCGCCACCTTGATATTTGCGTTAGATTTAGACTTTTCCAATTAAAGAACAACCTGCCACTCTCATAGTAAACTTTATTGATGAGGCGCTTTAGGAAATTCCGGGTTAAAATATTTAGCTATCGGGTTTTGTTTGTTAGGCCTTTCGTCTTTAAGTGTTATGAATCTACTACTATTCCGATATCTTAATATATGTTTACCGCCAGTACTTATAAAATCGGCTAATAGTAAAGCCGCATGACGATTAAATAAAGAAAGGCGGTTCTCAGTATTTTCTCTTGTATCAGTTTTAACACCATTAAACTCTTCAATACTCTCGACGATACCCTTGTCATTAAGTTTTAGCGACATAGATATTGTTTTAAATTTTTTCGGGGCAATTTCTTTATTAGATTCTTGTACACCTAGATCTACATCATATGTGATGAGGTTACCCTTTTGAGATGTGGGGGTTAGCCCTTTTAGTTGATATTCAGTGTTTGGGGCATCTGTACAGATGAATTTTTTTTCCACAAACCATAAGCTCCCATATTCATCTTCACCTTTTTCTTTAATTGGGTTACCTTCTTTTATGGCTGCCTCTCTTTCTGTAATGGGAATGCATCTCAAGCAGAAATCTGAAATAGTCGGTGGTAATGCGAAGGCAGCTTGCTCGGCTACCATAAGCAACAAAATGCCTTTAATGCTATCTTTAATTTTCATAAGCAATTATTTAATCGAGATCCTGGTTAAATGATTTACATATATGAATTTAAAAGATGTACTTAGTTCATTGCTATAGGTTTTTCTATCATGCTTTGATTGTTTTGTATATCTCAGACTTCAACCTAACAAGTATGCTCATGGTGTCGTCGCTGTGATCCTCTCCGAGACCTCTGCATTACACTCGTCTTTTTTAAAGTTGAGTTTTGTCGTGGCAGGTAGCCCAGCTTATTTAGCTCGTGAAACAAACTGGATTTGCCTAGCTTGCTGAATAGTTAGAAAGCCAACAGCATAAAAACACAGTCAACAGAGCCTAGCCTGAATAATTCATGACAGTTTAGATTTTTTAAAGATTGACCGAATAAGTGTGCCGTAAATGCAAAAACAGATTAATTCGACTATAAATTAATCATTTTTTGACATTCAGACACAACTCCCCCTTACCCCCGTGCTTTTCATGCGCTGAGGTAAGCGCCATGATGTTTAATCAGGAGGCGGATTTAAGCAGATAGCAGCCGTATAAAATAATGATTGCCGTTGCTCAGATGTCGTAGTGGCTGCCAAGATTTTAAGAACGTGAGTCAGATAAAATCTGAACTTTATTCCTGTTATTTCTCATAATTGATGAACTTTTGGTTAATATGGGGTGAGTTTTCGCATGAAGCACAAGTTACGCGGAATGGTTCTTTTATGTGCGGTATTGTCAGCGTTTTCTCAATCGGATGGTTTAACTGATCAAGAGAGAGCCATGATTGAAGATGCTCTGCATGGTTTTTATTGCACGTATTCGCTTGAAATACCGTATGACGCTTTAGATGACAAAGATCTGAGACCGGTGATTTTTACTGCTGATAACCATGTTGGTAAAGAGCAAAAAATAAGGGTTAATATAGCAAAGGCAAACGTTTATAGTTTGAGAGCTTTGATACGCGGTTGGTTGAGGAAGTTAACTGACAACATATAGCCTTATATCTCATCAGGCTCCTAGATGTTTCATTGCTTTTCTTGAGGCGCAGCTTGAATGCCTAAGGCTTTTTGCTTTATAAAGTCAGAGTGCCTTATATAGAGTAGGTCAGCGATCTTTCGAATTTGGCTCTCTTCGTATTTATCCAGCTCATTGTCAGCAAAGGCAACCTCCCAAAGCCCTCGGAGAATAGTCAGTTTTTCGGCATACTCAAAGTGATCATTGATGAGCCGAGTATATTGGTAAAGGTCTGTCGAATCGTGGTGAGTGCTCATGGCTTCTTGAAAAAGCCTGTCTAGTTCAGCTTCAGGAAGCTGGTAATGGGCCAGTAAGAAAGCCTTCAATGCGGCTATTTCATTATCATCGATGTTGCCATCTGCGGCACTGATTTCAAATAAAAGTACACACACTGCTAATTGTGTTTGTTTTTCTTTGGTAATGGGGCTTTCTTCGCTGGTCACACTAAAAAGTGAGGTAAAATGCTTGAGCATGGGTTAATCGTACCTGTGAAGCTCTGCGCGCAAGGCTTCGGATAAAGCCTGAATTTCAGCAGATTCATCAGCAAAATGCGCTAATGCATCGGCATTTTTATCGTAATCTTCAACGGGGATGCAGCCTTCCTGCATAGCTTTCTCAAATAAGGGCAAAAGGCTCAGAATCTTTTGACGTAAGACACCTTTCTCTAACGGGTGTTTTGAGCCTTCATCGTAGCGTCTAAAAATGGACAGTAAAAAGACATGCATGAGCAGTTGTTGTTGCGTCCAATCATCTTTAAGACCATGAACGATATGAAGCAAAAAAGGCTTTTGCATCAGGTGTTCAAAAGGAACTGATTCAGCAAAAAGCGGAATGGCGTTCGTCAGTTTTTTGATGTCGATGGTGTTAAAGCCGTCTTCATCTAGGGTGTCTTTGGCTGTGGCCAGTAGCGCAACAGCCAGTGATTTGAAGGCTTGTTGTTTATTCATGGGCATCGGCTTGAATAGAGGTTGCAGCATGTCTTGCGGCACGGCGACCTGAAAAAATACAGTCTGCGATAGAAAGCCCTGACACATAACCTTTTGAAGCAATACCGATGGCTGTCCTGCCAACAGCATAAAGGCCTTTCATCGGCTTACTGTCTTCGTTAAGCACTAAGCCAGATTGCTCATCCACGGCTAAGCCGCCAAGGGTTAGTGAGGGGCAGGGTACATAGAAGTAATCATAAGAAGCATTGATCGCGTAGAAAGGCCCGCTGCCATCAATGGGTGTGACAAAGTCTTTAGGTTTGCCAAGCGGATCTTCATTGTCGCTTTCTGCCATGTGGTTGTAGTCGGCAACGGTTGCAGTGAAGGCATCTGCTGGGATATTCAGCTTAGCGGCCAGTTCACTTAAAGAGCCTGCTTTTTTGCGGTCAATATACAAGAACAAGTACCCTAGTAATACATGGAACCATAGACCTTTCTTGGTTGTTAGGTCACCAAAGGCTTCTTTGTAGAGTTTTTCATTTAATATGACATAGGCTTTACCTTCATGATCTTTCATCATGAGTTCACCTACTTTTGCGCCATACAGCATTTCGTTGCAAATACGCTTGCCTGAAGGGCCAACCATAACACCTTTAGCAAAAGCGGCAGGCGGGTTGATGAAGCGCCAGGCCGATACATTGTCAAGCTCGCCCGTTTTGGCGCCCAGTGCCATGGCTAATTTAATACCTGAGCCATCATCGGTGAGCGTACCTAGTGGACTACCGCCAACAAAGGCAGGGGCGTTGTCGTTCACCATTGTTTGATTGTTGTAAAAACCGCCAGTGGCTAACACCACGCCTTTTCTAGCGCGGATGTAAATGGTCTCACCTGTTAGCTTCTCAATTTTCTCACTCATAGCAGCAAGGAGATTGAAGAGCGGTGGCCAGAATAACGCCATATAACGTAGCGCAATTTGCAGCCAACCCATTAATTTGTGTAACCACTTACCTATAAAACTATTCTTCACTTGGGTGGCTTTAAGGCCAATGACTTCATCGTTGTTATCGGTAATTAATGCAACAATTTTAGTGTCCGTGAGTATAGGTACACCGCGATTGATGGTGGCATTTTTTAAAGGCTGATAAATGGCTTTACCTGAAATGCCTGGTTTTCTTCCTCTATGACCTCTTGCGGCAGGGGTAGCATCTTGATTATAAGGCGGAAATGATTCATTGCCTGAATAGTAAAAGAAGAAGTGATCAGGCGGGTAAGAGGTTTTAAAAGGGCAATAACTTGCTTCAAAAGGGACGCCATTGGCTTCCATAAAATTAAAGTTGTCGACACTCTCGCTGCAAAAGCGCTTTAACGTCTCGTCGCTAACCACGCCTTCTACTTCATGTTTTAAATAGTTAAACATGTTCTCAGGGGTATCTTCTATCCCTGCTTCTTGTTGAATGCGCGTGCCTCCGCCTGCATAATAAATACCACCTGAGATATTGGTAGCACCACCGCCAGAAAATCGATCAATGACAAGGGTATCTAAGCCTTGATCATGGGCTTCAATAGCCGTTGCAGCACCTGAACCGCCAAAGCCTGCCACCACAAGATCAGCTTCGTGGTCAAAGGGGAAGGCGTCTGGGTCTTCCAATTTAAGTCTTTCTTCTGTTTCCGGTTGTCTATAACGGATTTTATCAATCAGTCTGGAAAACATGATGGTTTTGCCTTGTGTTTTTATTACGCTGCAAAACCCTATTTTTGCACAAATCTATCTTGCTTGGTATTTCTAACAGGTAAATTTTGTCAAGGTAAGTTTTATTCGATTAACCATTTTGCCAGAGATAGACTCTTTTTTGTGGGGTCAGGTACAGTTTATCTGAGGCTTTGACGTCAAAGGCTTGATAAAACGCATCAATATTCCTGAGAGAACCATTTACTCTAAATTCTGCGGGGGAATGTACATCCGTATTAACCTGAAGCTTTGCGCTTTGCTCTGTTTTAAGCTGGCGCCAGCTTTGTGCCCAGCCAATAAAAAAGCGCTGTTCGCCAGTAAAATTATCGATTACGGGTGCTTGCTTCTCATCTAGGCTGAGTTTGTATGCTAGGTGGGCAATCGAGACACCCGATAAATCTGCAATATTCTCCCCGAGGGTTAATTCTCCATTGACATGGAACTTATTGAGTACTTCATAGCGATTATATTGTTTAATTAAGCCTCGGGTTTTAGCTTTAAATTGTGTGTGGTCTTTCTCTGTCCACCAGTTTCTCAGCAACCCCGTACTGTCGTATTTAGCGCCTTGGTCATCAAAAGCATGGCTCATTTCATGTCCAATAATAGCGCCTATAGCACCATAGTTTATGGCATCGTCTGCATGAATATCGAAAAATGGGGGTTGTAAAATGGCTGCGGGAAAAACAATCGCATTATTACCTGGGTGAAAGTAAGCATTAACCGTTTGTGGCGGCATTTCCCATTCCCAGTGCCTAACAGGTTCTTGGAGGCGAATGATATCTTGATTATGTGTGAAAGCATTGATGGATAGGACATTGTCTAGCAATGTATGAGGCTGAAGTTTTAAGGAGCTGTAATCACGCCACTTGTCAGGAAATCCTACTTTAGGTGTCATGTTCGTTAGTTTTTTTAGCGCTTCATGCTTCGTTGATTGGGACATCCACGTTGATTGTTCGATGCTTTGCTTAAAGGCCCTTCTCAGGCTTTCAATCATATCAAGGATTTTTGCTTTATGCGTGGCTGGGAAATATTCAGCCACATAGAATTTCCCAAGCGGCTCGCCTAAATACTGATTAATAACCTTAATAGCTTTTTCTTCTAGTGGTTTGGGTTGCTGTTGCCCCCTTAGTGCTTTGTTGAAAAAATCAAAATTAGCAGCGACGAAGCCCTCACTGAGGTAAGGGGAGACGGTGACTAGCAAATGCCATAGACAGAGTAATTTCCATTCGCTGAGCGGTCTGTCAATAAGTAAGTTTGATAATGCATCGAAATAGGAAGGTTGGGCGAGATTGACCTTAAGGATGCCCTCGTAACTAATGTTTTCGATATAGGTTAACCAATTAATTGTTGAGGAGAGCGCGCTGAGTTGCTGCCTTGTTCTTGGGTTCGAGGTAAGGGTTTTATCTCGATTCTTGACCTTATCCCAATGAATGTGGGCAATGGCTGTTTCCAGTGTCAAGATTCGCTCGGCATCTTCAGTTGGAGTTGAGTGCTTAATGAGCGTTAAGGTTTCACTGATATACCGTTTATACTGCGCTCTAATAGTGCTGTATTGCTCAGTGTTTTCTAGATAATAGTCTCTGTTTGGTAAACTCAGGCCACCTTGATATAAGTTCAATATATAATGCGAGGGGCGCTGTTTGTCGATATTAATAAAAGCTGTAATGGGGTTCAGCACATCATGTTGGCTAGCCCAACTAAAATATTCCATCAGTTGTTGATGTGTACTGATTTGCTCAATCTTTTTAATGTAAGGCGCTATCGGTTCGAAGCCTTGCATATTTCGCTCATCCATAGCGATAAAAGAATGGTAGAGATTAAGAATTAATTCGGCTGACGCTGAGCCGTCAGAATGTAGGTTTTTTATCACCCGCAACAAGTCTTTGCGAGTTTTATTGTCTAAGTCAATCAGTGCGCCTGCACTGGATTGATCTTCTGGAATGGTCGTGGATGATAGCCAGCTACCGTTTACATACCGAAAAAAATTATCTTGCGGTCTAACTGTTTTATCAAAATTGGCAAGAATAACGCCAGAAGAAAGCTTGTTCGAGGACCAAGTAAGCGATGGTAAAAAGCAAGCTAGGGTAACAAGGGGCAATGCCGCTTTGATTAAGCTCCGCATTCTCAGCTCTACTATGAATTAAAGAGCATTCGATGCAAATTTTACAGCATGGTTCCTAGAGGCGCTTTGTGCAGGGTAAAAATGGCTTAAGGCTTAAAAGAAGGTTAAAGCTGACCCCCAGTGATAGATGGCCACGCAGGAAAATGCAGTGACAATGCTAAAATAGCCAATAGCAGTGAGTAGATCTTTGGCATCCTTGCCCATCGTTCGCTCCATCCTTGAGTAACAAGTAAGCCTAAGCTTAGCCAAGCTTCTGTAAAAGCTGAAAGTTTGAAGGGGTTCTCTTTTTGTGCGACTTTCAGGTTGGGTTTTGTAAGATTTTTCTTACTTCCCTATCGATATAGGTTACAGAAGCGCTGATTTCTTAATTGGTGCTTTAGATGCAAGCGGCAGCTGATTACAATGCGCAGCTAGAAGTTACGATAGACTACGTTTTCATTTATCTATGAATCATTTAAACCCACAGCAAAAAGAAGCTGTCAAAGAAATTTCTAGACCTTGTCTGGTGCTGGCAGGCGCTGGTAGTGGTAAAACGTCTGTTATTACTCAAAAAATTGCTTATTTGATTCGAGATTGCGGCTATCAAGCCTCACAAGTTGCGGCAGTCACCTTTACTAACAAAGCCGCAAAAGAAATGAAAGAGCGGGTCACTCAGTTATTGGACAAAAAACAAGCAAGAGGCTTAACCGTATCCACCTTCCATAATTTAGGCCTCAACATTATTAGACGGGAAGGCCGTTTATTAAACAGAAAGGCTGGTTTTTCCATCTTTGATGCGGATGATGCCAAAGCATTGATTAAAGAATTGGCTTTGCAGGCAGGTGACGTTGACCCTGACCTGATTGATTTTATTCAGTCGGCTATATCTACATTAAAGAATGACATGATGACGCCTGCGCAAGCGTTAAGCAGTGCCGCAGATAAGCAAGAAATCATGATTGCATCGATTTTTAAACGCTATTGCGAAGCACTTGAAGCTTATAATGCCGTGGACTTCGATGATTTGATTGGCCTGCCTGTTTTGCTATTTAGGCAGTTTCCAGAGGTGCTGGCGAAGTGGCGAGCTAAGCTTCGCTATTTGTTGGTAGATGAATACCAAGATACCAATGCTTCTCAATATGAATTGGTGAAATTATTAGTAGGTGATCGCTATGGGTTAACCGTTGTAGGTGATGATGATCAGTCTATTTATGCCTGGCGTGGGGCTAAGCCTGAAAATTTGGCGCTATTGCAAGAGGATTTCCCTGCATTGCGCTTAATTAAGCTCGAACAAAATTACCGCTCCACAGCCGTTATCTTAGACTGCGCGAATCAGCTTATTGCGAATAATGCTCATACCTTTGAAAAAAAATTATGGAGCGATTTGAGCTACGGTGAGCCAGTCCGTGTGATATCGACGCACAATGAAAAGGTTGAAGCGGAGCGCGTCGCTAATGAAATTATTGCCCATAGGCTGCGATTTAAAAAGAAATACAGTGATTACGCTATTTTGTATCGTAGTAATCATCAGGCCAGAGTGATGGAGCTGGCACTTCGAAGTGAACATTTACCTTACCAGATGAACGGTGGGCAGTCTTTCTTTGGGCGTACTGAAGTTAAAGACATCATGGCTTATTTGAGGCTTTTGGCTAATCCTGATGACGATAATGCGTTTCTTCGCATCATCAATGTGCCGCGCAGGAAGATAGGGACGTCGACACTTCAAACCCTTGCTTTGCATGCTAAAAAGCACCATTTAAGTCTCTACGATGCCTGTAATCATTTGGCTTTAGGTAATGCTTTGCCTGAACCTTCACTCACAATTCTTAGGCAATTCCATGACTGGATTCAACTCATGTTGAAAGCGTTGGATGAGCAAAACCCTCTGGATGTGGTTCGTCAGTTGATTGATGAGTCTGGTTATGAAGGCTGGTTGCATGCCAATGCATCAAGCAGTGCTGCCGCACAAAAACGTATGGAGAATATAGGCTTTTTGTTAGATAACCTGGAAAGTGCCTATCAATACGAACAGGAAGAGTCTGACGAGGCAACCATTAAGGATGCAATTAACCGTTTAGTCTTGAGAGATATGTTAGAGCGTCAATCAGAGGAAGAAGAAAATGACGCCATCCAAATGCTAACCATGCATGCTGCGAAAGGGTTGGAGTACCCCACAGTCTTTGTCATAGGCTTTGAAGAAGATATTCTCCCGCACAGGAACAGCATTGAATCAGAAACCATTGAAGAAGAAAGACGGCTTGCCTATGTGAGTGTGACACGGGCGCGAGAAAATCTGATTATTACTTACGCGAATAAACGTAAGCAGTTTGGTGAATTGATTGATACTACGCCAAGTCGCTTTCTCGACGAGCTGCCATCAGAGCATCTTCGCACAGAGGGCATTGGTGAGTCTGATCCTGCGCAGTCGGCAGCCCAAGGTAAAGAAGTGATTGCTGGCCTTAAAAATTTATTGGATGAATTTTAGTCTTAGGTCTGCATCTAAATGGCAACCACGAAAGATTGGAAGTTTTATGAAGCTATTACATACCATGATTCGAGTTGGTAATTTAGATCGCTCTATTGCTTTTTATACAGACGTATTAGGCATGCGACTTCTGCGCCAAAAAGACTATCCTGATGGGCGATTTACCTTGGCATTTTTGGGGTATGGTGATGAAAAGGACATAACCGCGCTAGAACTCACCCATAATTGGGATACAACGAGTTATGACTTAGGTGATGGGTTCGGCCATTTAGCTATTCAGGTTGATGATGTCTATAAAGCTTGCGAAGCGATAAAGGCCAAAGGGGGTGAGATTACCCGAGAGCCTGGGCCTATGAAACATGGCTCTCGAATACTTGCGTTTTGCAAAGACCCTGATGGGTATATGATTGAGCTGCTTAGTTAAAAATATCCTCAAGATTAACCCCTTGCTCACCAGAGGTGTTAGGTGCTGACCATTCGTGCCTTTGCATTTTGGGAATACGGTCTTCTTTGAAGTATTCAAACATGGTGTTGGGTTGCCCCGGTGAAGCTCGCATACCTGAGGTCTTATCGATGAGGACACTGACAATGCCTTCAGGGGCTTTGAGTGGGACTATTGGCAAATCTTTTAACGCAACGTCCATGAAATCAATCCACATGGGTAACGCTGCAGTGCCGCCATACTCTCTGTTCCCTAGGTTACTATTGTCGTCAAAGCCAACCCAAGCTACTGTCACAAGTTTTGGATGATAGCCCGAAAACCATGCATCCGTAGGGCCGTTGGTTGTGCCTGTTTTGCCGCCAATGTCTGAGCGTTTTAGGGCTTTACCTGCCCGCCAGCCAGTCCCTTTTTGCGTGACATCTCTTAAAATACTGTCAATGAGAAAGGCATCTTGCGCGGAGATAGCTCTTGGCGCATAGCGATAGGTCGCTGGATTCTCTTCAAATCCCATGGTGTTGGCAACAATATTATTGGCTGCTAAGGTGCCTACTAATTGGTCATTAATGAATGCCTCATCAGATTTGCTTTCCATGCACTGATCGCAAGCAATTTTAGGGTTGGATTCATAGACGGTTGTGCCTTCACTGTCGGTTATTCGCTCGATTAAGTAGGGGTCGACGAGGTAGCCACCGTTGGCAAAAACCGCATAAGCTCTTGCGGCTTGTATTGGGGGTAATGATGCTGTACCAAGGGAGAGAGATAAGTTTCTTGGTAAATCTTTCTTGTTAAAACCAAATTGTGTTAGGTAGTTTCTTGCGTATTGTATACCTGTTTGCTGTAGCACTCTTATAGATATTAGGTTGCGGCTACGGTAGAGGCCTACTCGTAGTCGAATGGGTCCTAGAAAACGTCCGCCATCATTGGTGGGACGCCAGACATTTTCGAGGTTATTATCATGAAAAACGATAGGTGCATCATTAATGATACTGGCAGTGGTTAAGGATTTATTTAAGCCTGCTGCATAGACAAAAGGCTTCATGCTGGAGCCTAATTGCCTTTTAGCTTGCGTGACGCGATTGAATTTACTCTTATAAAAGTCATAGCCTCCAGTTAATGCTCTAATTCCACCATTAAAGGGATCAAGGGCGATAAGTGCACCTTCAGCCTCGGGGATTTGGCCTAGGTGCCATCCATCTTCTTTATTGTAAATTCGTACAACATCGCCGACTTTAAATAAATCCTGGACATTTTTCAGCGTGTTGCCTCTTTGGTCTTCATTGATATAAGGCCGAATGCTCGATGGACCATGATCAAAAGGAATGGTAACCGTCTCTTTATTGGCTTTTTGAGCGCTGATAATGTTGTTGTCTAACTTGACGATGACCGCAGGTTCAAGATTATGAATCGTTTTATGCTTTTTAAAGAAGTCTGCCATGGCTTCTTCTGAAAGGGGGGTGATCGTCGCCTCGACAGGTCTATAGCCATGCCGCCAGTCGTAGGTTTCAAGGCCTGACTTGACCGCCTTGTCTGCTGCGGTCTGAAGTATTGGGTTGATCGTGGTGTAGACACTGTAGCCATCGTTCACTGCTTCGTCGCCGAGAAGATTAGCCAATCGCTGGCGGGCCATCTCTGCTACATAAGGAGCGTACACTTCGATTTCTACGCCATGTTTTTGTGCGGTTAAAGGTTCGCTTACAGCATCTTTATAATCCTGTTCTGAAATGTAACCGAGCGTTTGCATGCGGGAGAGAATCCAATCGCGCCTAACCATCGCCCTTTCAGGGTTTCTGAGGGGGTTGCTGCTAGAGGGGGCTTTAGGGAGACCTGCAATCATGGCGCTTTGGGCTAGGGTTAACTCATTCAGTGGCTTGCCATAGTAGACTTGAGCGGCAGCGACGACACCGTAGGCTCTGTTGCCTAAAAATATTTTGTTTAAATACAGCTCAAGAATCTTGTCTTTGGATAGTGATTTCTCCATTTCCAGAGCTAGGAGCATTTCACGCGCTTTACGAATAATGGTGCGTTCTGGCGTTAAAAAGTAGTTTTTAGCAACCTGCTGTGTGATGGTGCTACCACCTGTTTGTACGTGGCTGTTGGTAACTGCTTGATAAATGGCACGAGACAATCCTTTGAAACTGATGCCATTGTGCTCATAAAAATGTGCGTCCTCGGCTGATAAAAAGGCTTGTTTTAACTGTTCGGGAATGTCGTCAATGGTTGCAGGGGTTCGCTTCTTGTCGCCAAATTCTCCGATTAGTTTTCCATCTGCGGTAAAGATTCTAAGCGGCGTTTGTAGTTTGATATCGGCGAGGATATCCACTTCGGGCAGTTTGGGCGTGATATATAAAACTGTGCCACTGATTGCGATTAGCACAAGGCAGGCTACCGCGATTGTGACGTAGATTATATATTTGATGGTTTTAAGCATATTTTGTTTTCGTTTGTTTTATATTCTCTCACGTAAGATAAGTAACCGAACCTAAAACCCTGAGCGATAAGAATAGCAATAATAAAACGCTTGAGCCGTATTTATTGAAGCTTGTAGAAGCGCATAGGTTAAAAAAAAAACCCTCAATAATCTATACATTTTAGAGGTCTTTTGTGATTAGCTTTCTGAATAAGAAGAAGCTGCCTTTGTTGGGGCTGGATATCAGTTCAACAGCGGTAAAGCTCCTAGAGTTGAGCAATAGCGGTGGTCAATACCGAGTCGAAAGTTACGGCGTAGTCCCGCTTCCTGCTAACGCTGTTACCGAAAATAACATTAATGAAGTGGGCAGTGTGGCGGATGCTATTAATCAGGTGCTGGGTAAGTCTAAAAGCAAGTTGAAGCAAGCAGCTGTTGCTGTATCGGGCTCTGCTGTGATTACCAAGATTATTGAGATGCAGGGTGGTTTGACTGAAGATCAGTTAGAGCTTCAAGTGAGCAATGACGCTGAACAGTATATTCCTTTTCCTATAGAAGAGGTGGCACTGGATTTTGAAGTTCAGCGAGCAATACCAGGTAAAGAAGATAGGGTTGAAGTGTTATTGGCTGCATGTCGTCGGGATAACATTAAAACGCGCGTCGATGCCTTGGATGCCGCAGGTCTAAATACGAAAGTAGTTGATATCCAAGCCTATGCAATGGAGAGGTCGTTTCAGCTGGTTAAGTCTCAGCTTGAAGAGCATGACGATGAAAGCACGGTAGCTATTATTGATGTAGGTGCGCGTGTCACATCTTTGATCGTGATGCAGGGTGATAATACTGTCTATAGTCGTGAACAGATTTTTGGTGGTCATCAGCTAACAGAAGAGATACAGCGCCGGTACGGCCTTTCTCATGAGGAAGCCGGTATTGCGAAAAAGCAAGGCGGCCTTCCCGATGATTATGAGCAAGAAGTGTTGGCGCCTTTTCTTGAGTCTGTGGTTCAGCAGATTATCCGATCCTTACAATTTTATTTCTCATCCAGTGAACATGAAGAAGTGGATTATGTCATGTTGGCTGGGGGCGTAGCGTCGATGGAAGGTGTTGCGGATCTAGTACAAGACAGGCTGGGTACGCCTTGTGTTGTCGCTAATCCTTTCTTAAATATGTCAGTGTCCCCAAAAGTCAATGCAATGGCATTAACTAACGATGCGCCAGCCTTGATGGTTGCTTGTGGGTTGTCGATGAGAGGGTTTGATTAATGGCTACAATTAACCTCTTACCTTGGCGTGAGGAAAGGCGCGAAGAGCTCAAGAAAGAGTTTTTAATCTTATTAGGTCTTGTGGCCAGTATCAGCGCCGCTATTATTTTTGGTTGGCAAACGCTATTAAATAATTCCATTGATCACCAAAATGCAAGAAACCAAGTCTTGCAGCGTGCTATTAGTCAGCTTGACGAGCAAGTGCGAGAGATTGAAGCTCTGAAAAAACATAAAAAAGAGCTCGTGGAAAGGATGAAAGTTATCCAGTCACTACAGGGTAACAGGCCAGCTATTGTGCATATCTTTGATGAAATGGTCAGAACGTTACCGGATGGCGTTTACTTTAAATCCATTGTTCGAAACGGCGATAAAATTACAATTATAGGTGTTGCTGAGTCAAATAACCGCGTATCGAGTTTGATGCGGCAGTTAGACGGCTCTGAGTGGTTTACTGCGCCTAATTTACAGGAAGTTAAAGCGAGTAAAGAGCTTGGTGGTACAGGTAACGATTTCGTTATGGTTGTTAACATCGTATCCCCTGAGTCTGAAGAAGATAATAAGACCAAGAGCTGATTCATGAGTATTGCGGAAAAGTTTGACGGGTTGAATGACCTGATAGAAGAAATCAAAGAATTTGATTTTGATGAATTGTCAGTAGACAACATTGGTAGTTGGCCTGATTTTATAAAAGTAGCCGTATTTCTCATTACCTTTGTGGGCGTGATTACAGCTGGCTATTATTTTTTGATCAGTGATTTAATTCTGACGTCCGAGCAGGCACAGCGGAAAGAACAGCAACTAAAGACAACCTTTGAACGTAAAGCCTTTCAGGCGGCTAATTTACAGGCCTACCGAGATCAAATGGTAGAAATGGAGGAGTCGTTTGGTGCATTGGTCAGTCAATTACCAAGCGATACTGAAGTCCCTGGCCTTCTTGAAGATATTACTAAAAAGGGTGAGTTGAGTGGCTTAGCGATTAAGTCGATCGATTTGGATAATGAAGTCAGTAAAGAGTTTTATGTTCAGCTTCCCATTGATATTGTCGTCAAAGGTAACTATCACGATATGGGCGCTTTTGTGAGTGGTGTTGCTGGATTACCGCGAATTGTGACCTTAACAGACTTTACGATCAAGCCGATTAAAGGCAATGGTAGGCAAAAAGGGTCGTCAGGCCTTGAAATGGCTATTAAGGCTTATACCTATAGGTATAAGGAAATTCAAGAACCTCGCCAGCGTAGAACGTCAAGGAGCTAATAATGAAAAATAAAAAACTAGCTTTTTGGGCGATTGCAGCTGTCGTTTTGACAGCTTGTACCAGTAATGATTACAGTGATTTGAATGCGTTTATGGCAGAAGTGAAAACAAGGCCTGCCGGTCAAATCGAGCCAATACCTACGTTTACGCCTTATGAACCCTTTGATTACAGTGTAACGCAAATGCGGAGCCCTTTCGATCGTCCTGTGACCATTGAAAACTTGGTGCAATTGTTACCTGCGTCATCCATAGAGCCTGATCCAAATCGCGTTAAAGAATATTTGGAGCAATACAGCCTTGAATCATTAACGATGGTAGGTACTATCGAGCAGAAAGGCCAAAAGTGGGCGTTGATTGATGACAACACAGGCAACGTTCACTTCGTGAAAGAAGGAAATTACCTAGGGCAAGATCATGGCGTTATCCGCGTCGTCGAAGAGAATCATGTTCAAGTGATGGAAATTATCACCAATGGCGTGAATGGCTGGGTAGAGAGACCTCGTACGTTAGAGCTTTTAGAGCAGCAGTAAGCAAAGCTTAAACAAATTTTATAACCAAAGCACAATAAGAAGAGAGAAATTTGGCAATGACTCCTCAACAACTCCTACAGGCCTTGATTGCCAGCGTAATGCTTGTGTTTGTCATGGCAAAAGCCCAGGCGGCACAGATTATTGATACTGAATTCAATTCATTGCCAGATAATAAAGTCGAAATGACCTTTACTTTTGACGGTGAAGTGCCTAAGCCTGCGGTTTATGCGATTGAAAATCCTGCACGTATTGCACTGGACTTTGCAGGCACGACATCAGGTCTTAAGAAGAAGAAATTCCCGTTGGATATGCACAATGTTCAAAGTGCAGTGGTGGTCACCTCAGGAGACCGTACGCGTGTTGTCATTAACTTGTTGAGTCTAGGTACTTACGAAACGCGAGTTGAAGGTAATAAACTGCACCTTGATGTCGGCAATGGTCAGCAATCCTTTGTAGCCAAAGCTAAATCAGCCATCGGTAAAGCTCGCGAGAGTAAACAGTTGCGTTATGATGAAGCGGCTATTAAAACGATTGACTTCAGACGTGGTGATAATGGCGAAGGACGCTTAGTTATAGAGCTCACTACGCCTTATGTTGATGTCGATAATCGCCTTGAAGGCAAGGATATTCGTCTTCATTTTGGCAAAACGGCGTTACCTAAAGACCTTCAGCTTCGTTACGATGTATCAGATTTTGCGACCCCTATTAAATGGATTGATGCCAAACAGGCAAACCAGGCGGCACATCTTATTGTTAGGCCCTCTGGCGATTATGATTACCTTGCCTATCAATCAGGCAGCACCTACGTTTTAACGGTTAAGCCATTGACTCAAGAAGAGATCGAAGCAAAAGAAAAAGAGTTTTCGTTTGTTGGCGATAAATTATCGCTTAACTTTCAGGACATTGAAGTGCGTTCAGTGCTTCAGCTGATCGCTGACTTTACCGACTTGAATTTGGTGGCCAGTGATACTGTGACAGGCAAAATCACTTTGCGTTTACAAAATGTACCCTGGGACCAAGCGCTAGATCTTATTTTGAAGACCAAAGGATTGGATAAGCGCCAAGAGGGTAATGTTCTGTTAGTCGCCCCTGCTGTAGAGATTGCCCAGCGTGAGCAGCAGGAAATTCAAACCAATAAACAGCTGGAGGAATTAGCGCCTCTACAAACAGAATTTATCCGAGTGCGTTATGCGGATGCCCGAAACATTGGCGATATGCTAATGGGCAAAAACGAAGGGTCAAGCTCTGGTAGTGAAGACGGTGGCGAAGAAGACAATCGATTGTTGACAGAAAGAGCTATGGTGGTCGTCGATGAGCGTACAAATTCACTGTTGCTTACTGAAACTGCCAATAAAATGGTTCAAATCCGTAAGTTGATTGAGCTGATTGATGTCCCTGTTAAACAGGTGATGATTGAAGCGCGTGTTGTTGTTGCCACCTCTGAAGCCTCTGAAGCCCTTGGTATTAAGTGGGGCGGCACTAATGGGCGTACTGATGATGAGGGGCGGACATTTATGGCGGCAGGCTCTGATCAGAGCTTACTAGAATTCTCAAAAGGTGAGGAAATTCCATTTGGTAACGTGGTTGATCTTTCAGTGACCGATATTGGCGCAACGAAAATCAATCTAGGCCTATTATCTGATAATGGGTTATTGAACCTTGAACTTTCTGCCATTGAGAGCAGCGGTAACGGTGAAGTGCTTTCGCAGCCTAAAATTATTACAGGCGATAAGCAGAATGCCGTGATTAAAGCGGGTCAGCAGATTCCTTACGAGGCGACTGCACCAAATGGCGGTACCACGGTCAAATTCATCGATGCTGCCTTAGTGCTAGATGTTACGCCAAATATTACGCCAGATAACCGAGTGATTATGAAGCTGAAAATTAATCAGGATTCGATTGGTCCTGAAACCAGTGGAGGCGTACCGACGATTGATACGAATCAATTAGAAACCGAAGTCTTGGTGAATAATGGTGAGACCGTTGTGTTAGGTGGGGTATTTAGTTCTGCTGAGCTACAAACGGTCACTAAAACGCCTTTCTTAGGTGACATCCCTTACCTTGGCAGGTTGTTCCGAAAGAATACGGTCAGCAGTGAGAAAACGGAGCTGCTCGTTTTCGTCACGCCAAAAATCTTAACGGAGAGCCTGGTTGAGTGAACGCCCCTCATATCGTGCTTGTCGGCCCCATGGGGGCCGGAAAATCCACCATCGGAAGACAGCTCGCCAAATCACTTGATTTGGCGTTTTTGGATGTAGATCAATTGATTGTTGATCAAGCAGGTGCAGATATCCCCTGGATTTTTGATGTTGAAGGTGAAGCAGGCTTTAGAGTGAGGGAAACCACTGCCCTTAAGGGGGCGCTGGGTTCGCAAGAACGTTCAGTGATAGCAACAGGCGGCGGTATAGTAAAATTAGAGGATAATCGAACATTACTGGCAGCAGAAGATGCCGTAGTTTATCTCTATGCAGATGTTGAAACACAATATCAGCGCACATTGAAAGATAAAAATCGGCCGATGCTTCAAGATGAAGATCCAGAAGCAAAACTACAGGCATTAATGAAAGAACGCGCCCCCTTGTATGAAGCAGTATCTGATCTGAAAGCCTTTACCCATCGTCAAAGCATTGCTGAAGTGCTTGATGAAATCACAACGTTTTGGCAAGGCCTTGTATAACCTTTCTCTATTTAAGCTAATTTATATGCTATTTGCGCTTACTTAGCGTTAAATTTACCAGCCACTTCGATTTACTGCATGTTTCTGCTATGGGTAACGGTTTGACATGCTGCGTTAGCACTCTACAATGCGCGTTTTGATGATTGATTTAACCTATGCATATAAATGTCGACTTAGCCTCTAGAAGCTATCCGATTTATATCGATGAACACTGCTTGGATAGTGATTTGCTAACACCTTTTATTAAGGGGCGGCGAGTGCTAGTGGTGACCAATAAGACGATTGCACCTTTATATGAAGCCAGGCTATCTAAGGCTTTATCTGCAGCTGAAAAGGTCTCTTCTATTTATTTGGAAGACGGTGAGCAATATAAAACGATGCAAAGCTTTGATGCGATTTTAACCAAAGCGTTAGAAGACAAGCTTAATCGATCAAGTGTGATGGTAGCGCTCGGCGGCGGTGTGGTAGGCGATATGACAGGTTTTGCCTCGGCCTGTTATCAACGCGGAATTGACTTCATTCAGGTGCCAACCACCTTGCTCTCTCAGGTGGATTCTTCGGTAGGGGGCAAAACAGGTATCAATCATGCGTTAGGTAAGAATATGGTTGGTGCATTTCATCAGCCAAAAGCTGTATTGATTGATACCGATACCTTGGCTACTTTGCCTGATAGGGAATTAGCCGCAGGCTTTGCTGAGGTGATTAAGTATGGCCTCATTCTCGATAAAGACTTTTTTACATGGATTGAAGCCAATGTCACTGATTTGGTAGATAGGAAACATGATGCCTTAGCTTATGCCATTAAGCGCTCCTGCGAAATTAAAGCTGAGGTGGTGAAACAGGACGAAAAAGAACAATCAGGCATGCGGGCGCTCTTAAATTTGGGTCATACTTTTGGTCATGCGATTGAAACGCTTTGGGGCTATGGTGAATATCTTCATGGTGAAGCGGTTGCAATTGGCACCTTGATGGCAATAAAAATGTCAAAAAGCCAGTATCACTTAGGTGATTTATACGATAGAACGAAATCGTTATATGAAAAAATGGGCTTACCAGTCAGTTTAGAGGGTCAAGCTGACGTAGCCGATTTTCTGCAGGTGATGTCCGTCGATAAAAAGAACATTGATGGTAATATTCGCCTCATTCTTCTCCAAGCGCTTGGGAAAGCTTACCTCACGGACGATTATGACAAGGAAACTCTTTTGCGGGTTGTTTGTCAATTTATCGAGAAATAGACACATTTTTGCCGATTTTTTTTCATTTTTGCTGCATGTTTGAGTAGTTGGCATGAGAAATTGTCGCTAAAAATTTGTTCTTGCAGGTCAGTCTATGTAAAATGTCGTGCCATTTTTAGGACGAGCTGTACAAAATTTGTACGCTGAGAATAAGAACTAACGGAATCACGATGAGTAATGCTATGCAAAAAGGCTTATATCGCCCAGAGGATTTCAAAGATAACTGTGGGTTTGGCTTAATAGCCCATATTCACGGAGCTCCTAGCCACGATTTATTGTCTAAGGCTATTGAGTCGCTCACTTGTATGACGCACCGAGGCGGTATTGCTTCTGATGGTAAAACAGGTGATGGTTGCGGTCTTTTAATTCAAAAACCTGACAGCTTTTTTAAGGCGGTTGCTAAAGATAGTTTTAGTGTATCGCTGGATGATCAATATGCTGTTGGCCAAATCTTTTTTAACCAACAAGAAAGCTTAGCGTCAAAGGCGCGTAAGGTATTAAAAGCCTGTGTCGAAGCAGAAGGGTTAGGTTTTGTTGGGTTCCGTAAAGTGCCTATTGATTCCTCTGTCTGTGGGAGCATAGCGGCTGAATCTCTGCCTCAAATTGAGCAGATTTTTGTGACGGCGAATGGTCTGGCAGATGAGTCTTTTTCAAAGGCATTATTCGTTGCACGTAAAAAAGCAGAGCAGCAATTAGCCTCTGATGACAGTTTTTATATTGCAAGCCTGCAAAAAGATGTGATTGCTTATAAAGGCCTTTTGATGCCGAATGATTTGCCGGTGTTTTTTAAAGACTTATCGAATCCCGCTTTAGAAACCGCAATTTGTGTTTTTCATCAGCGTTTTTCGACTAACACCTTGCCAAAGTGGCCTTTAGCTCAGCCTTTTAGAATGTTAGCGCATAATGGTGAAATTAATACCATTATGGGGAACCGTAACTGGGCAGATGCGAGAACAAGCAAGTTTGAAACGGAAGTGTTGCCAAACATTCAGGAACTTAAGCCTCTCGTTAACCGAACAGGTTCTGACTCTTCAAGTTTGGATAACATGCTTGAAGTGTTGCTTGCAGGCGGTATGGATCTTTACCGTGCGGCACGTATGCTTGTTCCGCCGGCTTGGCAGAATATCGATACCATGGATCCAGACCTTAAAGCTTTCTACGAATATAATTCGATGCATATGGACCCTTGGGATGGTCCTGCAGGTATCGTATTGACAGACGGTAAGCGCGCGGTTTGTATGTTAGACCGAAATGGTCTCAGGCCTGCTCGTTATATACTGACTAAAGATGATTATCTGGTATGCGCATCAGAAGTAGGTACATTTAGTTATAAGCCTGAAGATGTATTAGCTAAAGGTCGAGTAGGGCCAGGACAGATTCTATCGGTTGATACAGAAGCCGGTAAAATTCTTTTCAATGATGATATTGATAGTGCACTTAAGTCCTCAAAGCCTTATAAGCAATGGCTGAAAGAAAATGCGGTTCGCATTGATGCAGATTTGGCAGGCGATGCGATTCATGAGTCGATTTCTGAAGACATGCTTGATGTGTACATGAAGCAATTTCAGGTAACCTTTGAAGAGCGTGATCAGGTGTTAAAACCTGTTGCGGATTCAGGCCAGGAAGCTATTGGCTCTATGGGTGATGACACGCCTATGGCAGTGCTCTCTAAGAAAGAGCGATCTATCTTCGATTATTTCCGCCAGCAGTTTGCGCAGGTCACGAATCCACCGATTGATCCATTGCGTGAAGCAATCGTCATGTCGCTAGAGACCTGTGTGGGCAGCGAGATGAATGTCTTCACTGAAACCCCAGGTCATGCGCACCGTGCAATTTTGAATTCGCCTGTGTTGTCTAAATCAAAGTTAGATAAGTTGCTAGCTTTGCAAGATGAAGCTTTTGCTTCAACTGTTATTGATGTGAACTATAACCCAGCTGAAACAGATTTAGCGGCTTTTATAAAAGCGACCTGCGAAAAAGCAGAAGTTGAAGTGAAAGCGGGTAAAGTCATTTTAGTATTGTCTGATCAATCTATTAATGAAAGTACTATTCCTGCACCTGCACTGATGGTGACAGGCGCCGTGCATCATCATTTAATCAAACAAGGCTTGCGCTGTGACGCCAACTTAATTGTCGCAACGGGCTCTGCAAGAGACTCTCACCAAATCTCCGTGTTAATTGGTTTTGGTGCGACCGCTGTTTACCCGTACCTTGGGTATGCAGTGCTTAATGACCTGGTTAGAACCGGTGAATTACTCGGTGAACCTAAGGATATCTTTAAAAATTACCGTAAAGGTTTGAATAAAGGTATCTTGAAAATCTTATCTAAGATGGGTATTTCAACGATTGCAAGTTACCGTGGTGCACAATTATTTGAAGCAGTAGGAGTAGCGCAAGAAGTTATCGATCAGTGTTTTGTAGGCTGTGCCAGCCGTATCCAAGGTTCAGGCTTTAGTCATTTAGAGGCTGATCAAAAAGCGTTAGCGAAGAAAGCATGGATTAAACGCAAGTCCATCGAGCAAGGCGGCTTACTTAAGTATGTACACGGCGGCGAGTATCATGCGTTTAACCCTGATGTTGTACAGTACCTCCAAGAGGCTGTTAAGTCAGGCGATTTTAGTGACTACGAGCGTTTTGCCAATGCAGTGAATGATCGTCCCGTTTCTTCTCTTCGTGATTTGATGCACTTGAAGACAGGTGAAGGCATTGAGTTAGATCAAGTAGAGCCATTAGAGGCTATTTTGAAGCGCTTTGATTCAGCGGGCATGTCTTTGGGGGCGTTATCGCCAGAGGCACATGAAGCTCTCGCGCAAGCGATGAATCAGCTAGGCGCGCGTTCAAATTCAGGTGAAGGTGGTGAAGACCCTGCACGCTTTGGTACGGATAAAGTTTCTAAAATTAAACAGATTGCCTCAGGCCGCTTTGGTGTTACCCCGCATTACTTAGTTAACGCTGAAGTGCTGCAAATTAAAGTCGCTCAGGGGGCTAAGCCTGGTGAGGGTGGCCAGTTGCCTGGCGGTAAGGTTAACAAACTGATTGCCCGCTTAAGACACTCAGTACCTGGTGTTACTTTGATTTCACCGCCGCCGCATCATGATATCTATTCGATTGAAGATTTGGCTCAGCTGATTTTTGATTTAAAACAGGTCAACCCTGATGCACTTGTATCAGTGAAGCTGGTATCTGAGCCTGGGGTGGGTACGATTGCTGCAGGTGTCGCAAAAGCTTATGCAGATTTAATTACGATCTCTGGCTATGACGGCGGTACGGCTGCAAGTCCTTTAACCTCTATCCGTCATGCAGGGTCGCCTTGGGAGCTTGGTTTAAGTGAAGCCCATCAAGCCCTTCGTGGTAATGGTCTTCGTGATAAAGTTCGCGTTCAGGCTGACGGTGGTATGAAGACTGGCCTTGATGTCGTAAAAGCGGCAATTTTAGGTGCCGAAAGCTTTGGCTTTGGTACAGCCCCTATGGTGGCGATGGGCTGTAAGTACTTACGTATCTGTCACTTGAATAACTGTGCAACAGGTGTCGCGACGCAGAATGAAAAGCTACGTAAAGAGCATTTCATCGGCAATGTTGAGATGCTGAAAAACTACTTCATCTTTGTCGCAACGGAAGTTCGTCAGTGGTTAGCAAAATTAGGTGTTCCAACCCTTGAAGCGCTAATTGGTCGAGTAGATTTGTTAGAGGTCGTTAAAGGCGAAAGTGACAAGCAAGGTAATCTTGATTTAACTGACATCTTTGTGAATGACCATATCGATAACAATTCGCCGTTGTTTTGTGCGGTTGAGTCAAATGACCCTTTCGATAAAGGCGAATTGGCCGAACGCATGCTAAGTGAAACTAAAGAAGCCATTGCTGCGAAAGCAGGCGGCATCTTTAACTATGAAGTGGGTAATTGCGATCGTTCGATTGGTGCGAAATTATCGGGTGAAATTGCTCGCGTTCATGGTGTTGATGGCCTTGAAGATGCGCCTATCACCTTAGCGCTTAAAGGTACGGCAGGTCAGAGTTTTGGTGTTTGGAATGCCAAAGGCCTTAACATGATCCTTGAAGGTGATGCGAATGACTATGTCGGTAAAGGCATGGCAGGCGGTGAGCTTGTGTTGTATCCACCAAGAGGCAGCGCGTTTAAGTCACATGAAGCTTCTATTGTTGGTAACACGTGCCTTTATGGTGCAACAGGTGGTGAGCTTTATGCATCAGGTAAGGCGGGTGAGCGCTTTGCCGTTCGTAACTCAGGTGCAAAGGCTGTTATTGAAGGCTCAGGCGATCACTGCTGTGAATATATGACAGGTGGTGTGGTGGCTGTGTTAGGTGATACGGGTTATAACTTCGGTGCAGGTATGACAGGCGGCTTTGCTTATGTCCTCGATATGGATCGAACCTTTGCCGACAAATACAACCGAGAGCTTGTCGAGATAACGCGTATTACAACAGAAACCTTTGGGCCTTATCGTAATCATTTGTATCGAATGATCGAACAGTTTGTGAAGGTGACAATGAGCCCTCGTGGTCAAGATATCCTGGATAACTTCGACGACTACCTCAATAAGTTTTGGTTAGTGAAGCCCAAAGCTGCAAGCCTCGAGAAATTGATGGCTAATCTGAGTAAAGCGGCCTAGGGAGACAATAACATGAATAAACCATTGAATAATCCCTTTCAATTTATTGATGTGGGCAGGCAGGATCCTAACAAGAAAGCCATTGATGTGCGTAAGCATGACTATGTTGAGATCTATGAGCCTTTCGAGCAAAAAGAAGCAGGTGAGCAAGCGCATCGTTGCTTAGCCTGTGGTAACCCTTACTGTGAGTGGAAGTGCCCTGTCCATAACTTTATTCCTGATTGGTTAAAGTTAGCCTCTGAAGGTAACATTTTAGAAGCCGTTGAACTCAGTCATAAGACCAACACGTTGCCTGAGGTTTGTGGTCGTGTTTGCCCGCAAGACCGGTTGTGTGAAGGTGCTTGTACCCTTAATGATGGGTTTGGTGCTGTGACCATTGGAAATGTTGAGAAGTATATTACTGATACAGCCTTTGCCATGGGCTGGCGTCCAGACATGTCAGGTGTTGAGAAAGTCGGCAAAAAGGTTGCGATTGTTGGTGCAGGGCCTGCTGGTCTTGGGGCTGCAGACATCTTGATTCGTGCTGGTGTCGATGTCGAAATTTTTGATAAATACCCTGAAATTGGTGGCTTGTTAACCTTTGGCATTCCTGAATTTAAGCTTGAAAAATCCGTGATGAGCCTACGCCGTGAAGTCTTTGAAGGCATGGGCATCAAGTTTCATTTGAATACTGAAGTTGGGCGTGATGTGCCTTTCAAAACCTTAGTTGATGACTATGATGCCGTATTCTTGGGTATGGGTACTTACAACTACATGAAAGGTGGCTTTCCAGGTGAAGCGTTACCACAAGTCTATGAGGCCTTGCCTTATTTAATCGGTAATGTGAATAACAACCTAGGTTTTGAACAAGAAGGCTCAGAGTTCGTGAGTTTAAAAGGCAAGAAAGTCGTGGTACTCGGCGGTGGCGATACCGCTATGGATTGTAACCGAACGGCTATCAGGCAAGGTGCGCAATCAGTCACTTGTGTGTATCGTCGTGACGAAGTCAACATGCCAGGCTCAAAGCGTGAGGTACAAAACGCTAAGGAAGAAGGTGTGCAGTTCTTATTTAACCGTCAACCACTTGAGATTGTTTCTAACGAGAAAGGTAATGTGGTCGGTATTAAAGTGGTCGAGACTGAGTTGGGTGAGCCTGACGAAAACGGCCGTCGTCGTCCAGTAGCTATTGAAGGCAGTGAGCAAATCATCGACACTGATGCTGTCGTTATTGCTTTTGGCTTCCAGCCGAGCCCACCAGAATGGTTGGCGGATCACGGGGTTGAGCTGAATAGCTGGAAAGGTGTGATTGCAGAAGAAGAACAAACCTTCCCGTTCCAAACCACTAATCAGAAAATTTTCGCAGGCGGGGATATGGTGCGAGGCTCTGACTTGGTGGTCACAGCGATCTGGGAAGGTCGCCAAGCCGCTGAAGGTATTCTCGACTACCTAGACGTTTAAGCGAGTAAACAGAAAAAGAGGCCTAGGAGCCTGTCTGAGAATTGCGTTTGAGGATAAATTTCAAAGAAGTGAGATAAATTTTTTGGGAAATTCCTGCGAATAGTCAGCCTATTTAAAGGAATTTGGCGAAGAATTTAGCCGCTTATCTGGAATTTAGGCCGAACAGTCAGTTCTCGGACAGGCTCCTAGTACATCGTGTCAAAAGGTTTGTCGCATGACCGTAGGGTGGATAAACGCAGTGTCATCCACCAAAAAACATAATAACTGGTGGATGGCGCTGTCGCTTATCCCCCTACAAAAAACCTCTTACCCGACAATCGGTTTGACATGATGTATTAGCCTCTTTTTTACTTTTAAAGCCCCCTCTATTATCATGCGGTATCCTTGATGTTTGAGTTATCGCATGTCTTTAAAGAATGACCTTTTTCTAAGAGCTTTATTAAAAGAGCCTGTTGAGCGTACACCTATTTGGATGATGCGACAAGCTGGGCGGTACCTTCCTGAATATCGTGCTACACGTAGCCAGGCAGGCGACTTTTTATCACTTTGCAAAAACACAGAGCTTGCAACAGAAGTGACCTTACAGCCGCTCCGCCGTTATAAATTGGATGCAGCGATTCTTTTTTCAGACATTTTAACCATTCCAGATGCGATGGGTTTAGGTTTATATTTTGCTGAAGGCGAAGGGCCTAAATTCAGAAAGACCGTTCGTAGTGAAGCAGATGTGGCTAATTTATCCAAGGTCGTGACTGAGCGAGATTTGGATTATGTCGTCAATGCTGTGTCATCCATTCGAAGTGCCTTGGGTGGCGAAGTACCTTTAATCGGTTTCTCAGGCAGCCCTTGGACATTGGCAACTTATATGGTTGAAGGGCAGTCAACGAGAGATTTTCAGCAAATCAAGAGTCTGGCGTTTAACCAGCCTGAAGTTATGCACGAATTACTACGTGTATTAGCCGAAACCGTCACTGAATACTTAAACGCTCAGATCAAAGCAGGTGCGCAGGCTGTGCAAATTTTTGATACTTGGGGTGGTGTATTAAGTGAGGCTGCCTATCAGGAGTTTTCGCTTAAGTATATGCAGCAAATTGTAAACGGTTTGATTCGTGAGTATGATGGTCAAAAAGTCCCTGTCATACTCTTTACTAAAAATGGTGGCTTGTGGTTAGAGTCAATGGCTGAAACAGGTTGCGATGCGTTAGGGTTAGATTGGACGATTGATATAGGTAAAGCTAAGGCCCGAGTAGGTCATAAGGTAGCGCTTCAAGGTAATATGGATCCTGCAATCTTGTATGCTAAGCCTGAGCGTATCAGGCAAGAGGTTAAAATCATATTGGATAGCTTTGGCGGGGGCACGGGCCATGTGTTTAATTTAGGTCATGGTATTACGCCAGGCGTTGATCCTGAACATGCTAAGGAGTTTATTAATGCGGTGCATGAATATTCGCACACATAGCCTAGTGGCTATGTGTGTTGTTGTACTTTTTTTACAAGGAGGTGTGGCAGTTGCTATCGAAAAAAAGAGTATAATGAAATAGTGTTAAAAACAATGTTTGTTGTACTTGGCTTTACAAA
Organism: Pseudomonadales bacterium; assembly: GCA_965225765.1. Taxonomy (GTDB): domain Bacteria; phylum Pseudomonadota; class Gammaproteobacteria; order Pseudomonadales; family DT-91; genus CAKMZU01. The sequence goes on along the minus strand of CBDDBO010000002.1, from coordinate 2,158,684 downwards.
AGCTGATATAACAAAAATGTTTACAGCAGACTATCGACAATGCTGTAAAGAGATGCTGAAAATCGCAAAAGTAGGTTTACCTTTTAAAAGGTTTATGCATCACAGCGAAAGCTATGTGAGGAGCCGATTGTTATTTGAATTGCTGCAATATCAGTCTGATATAGCGCAGAGGTTTCTTGATGCTCTGAGTACGACAGAAAAAAAGCAAGAACCTCCCACGAGTTTTAAAGGCCCAGGCTCTCCCACAGTTCGTCAACTTTCTCTTTTACAACGCTGGCCATCTGAATAGGCTCACCCCACTCTCGACTGGTTTCTCCCTGCCATTTGTTGGTTGCATCTAAACCCATCTTTGAACCGAGCCCGGAGACAGGTGAGGCAAAGTCTAAGTAGTCTATAGGGGTATTATCAAGAAGCGTTGCATCTCTTGTCGGGTCGATTCTTGTCGTAATTGCCCAAATAACATCTTCCCACTGCCTTATGTTGATATCATCATCCGTGACAATAATGAATTTGGTATACATGAATTGGCGTAAAAAAGACCAAATACCCAGCATCACGCGCTTGGCGTGTCCCGGATATTGTTTTTTGATGCTAACAACAGCCAAGCGGTAAGAGCAGCCTTCGGGTGGTAAATAAAAATCGACGATTTCAGGGAATTGCTTGATTAATAAAGGCACAAACACTTCATTTAAAGCGAGACCTAAAATGGCTGGTTCATCTGGTGGTCTGCCTGTATAAGTGCTGTGATAAATAGGGTCTTTTTGATGGGTAATGGCCTCTACGGTAAAGACAGGGAAGCGCTCGACTTCATTGTAATAGCCTGTATGGTCGCCAAAAGGCCCTTCATCTGCCATTTCATCTGGATAAATAAAGCCTTCTAAAATGATTTCAGAGGTTGCGGGGACTTGTAGATCAGATAGAAGCGTTGTGACCAGCTCTGTTTTGCCACCACGAAGCAGGCCTGCAAAGGCATACTCAGACAAAGTGTCGGGTACAGGGGTGACAGCACCTAAAGTCGTAGCGGGGTCTGCCCCTAAAGCAACAGCAACAGGAAAAGGCTTGCCTGGGTTGGTGTCCTGCCATTCTTTGAAATCTAACGCACCGCCTCTATGAGAGAGCCAGCGCATAATGAGTTTGTTTTTGCTAATAAGCTGTTGCCGATAAATACCTAAGTTCTGTCGGCTTTGATGTGGCCCTTTAGTAATAACGAGTGGCCATGTCACTAAGGGGCCTGCGTCTCCCGGCCAGCAGGTTTGAATCGGAATGTCGTATAGATTTACGTCTCCTCCTTTTAACACCATGTCTTGGCAAGGTGCTTTGTTAATCAGCTTTGGGCTCATGCTGAGCACTTTTTTAAAGATGGGCAGTTTACTCCAAGCATCTTTAAAGTCTTGAGGTGGCTCAGGTTGGCGTAAAAAAGCCAGTAATTCACCTACATCACGCAGGCTCTCTGTTGATGTTTGCCCCATGCCCATGGCAACCCGCTTCTCAGTACCGTAGAGGTTGCAGAGTACAGGCATATTGAACCCTTTGGGGTTCTCGAACAATAAGGCAGGCCCACCTTTTTTCAGTACGCGATCAGAAATCTCTGTCATTTCCAGATTAGGATCAATTTCTTGTTTGATGCGCTTTAGTTCGCCTTTTTTTTCAAGGACTTTAATAAACTCGCGTAGATCTGCGTAAGCCATGGATAGAGCAGTAAAGGAATAAAAAGAAAGGGAAGTCTAAGGGGATAAAAAGATAGAGGCAATAAAAAAGGAGGCCTGAGCCTCCTTTTTATCAATCTGTAAGCTTACTTTCGCTTCATCGAACTAAAGAATTCGTCGTTAGACTTAGTATCTCGTAATTTGTCGATCAAGAATTCAATGGCTGCGGCATCTTCCATCTCATGTAAAAGCTTGCGCAGAATCCACATGCGTTGCAATTCGTCTTCTGTGGTCAGTAAGTCCTCACGACGTGTACCTGAGCGGCGTACATTAATGGCTGGGTAAACGCGCTTTTCAGCCACTTTACGCTCGAGGTGAAGTTCCATGTTGCCGGTGCCTTTGAATTCCTCAAAGATGACTTCATCCATTTTAGAGCCTGTTTCAACAAGTGCTGTCGCTAAAATCGTTAAGCTACCGCCTTGTTCGATGTTACGAGCCGCACCGAAGAAGCGCTTAGGCCTTTCGAGTGCATGTGCATCAACACCACCTGTTAAGACTTTACCTGAGCTTGGCTGTACAGTGTTGTAGGCACGGGCAAGACGTGTGATTGAATCGAGTAAGATAACCACATCTTTCTTGTGTTCTACTAAACGCTTGGCGCGCTCAATAACCATTTCTGCGACCTGAACGTGGCGTGCTGGGGGTTCATCAAAGGTCGAGGCCACTACTTCAGCACGAACAGAACGCTGCATTTCGGTCACCTCTTCAGGACGTTCGTCAATTAACAAGACGATGACGAAACACTCAGGGTTATTACGGATGATGCTTTGCGCCATATGCTGAAGCATGATGGTTTTACCCGCTTTAGGTGGGGCTACGATTAAGCCACGTTGGCCTTTACCAATAGGGGCGACTAAGTCGATGATACGACCAGTTAAGTCTTCACTGCTACCGTTGCCTGCCTCTAGTTCAAGTCGGTCATCAGGAAAAAGCGGCGTTAAATTTTCAAATAGAACTTTATGCCGTGAGTTTTCAGGCTGTTCAAAATTGATTTGGTCAACTTTAAGTAATGCAAAGTAACGTTCTTGATCTTTTGGTGGGCGAATCTTGCCCGAAATGGTGTCTCCTGTACGCAAATTGAAGCGGCGGATTTGGCTGGGTGACACATAAATATCATCAGGGCCTGCTAAATAAGAGCCTGCGGCCGATCGTAAAAAGCCGAATCCATCTTGCAGGATCTCTAAAATACCGTCGCCATAAATGTCTTCACCGCTTTTAGCGTGTTTTTTTAAAATAGAAAATATAACGTCTTGCTTACGAGAGCGGGCAAGGTTGTCGAGACCCATTTCTGAAGCAATATCAAGAAGTTCTGTAATAGATTTAGTTTTAAGATCCGTCAGATTCATAGAAGTGTGTGCGTAGAGTTGTAGAGAAAGGTTAAGAGGTTAAGGGAGTGGTAAGAAGGTTTTTAATTGTCTGAATATAATAGCAGTGAAACACTTAAGATCAAGTAAATTTTAAAGAAAGGCTAAACGAGAATTAGTTAGCCTTTCAAAAAACTTAAGCGTGACCGTCAATAAATTCGGCTAATTGCGTCTTAGACAGTGCACCTACTTTCTGTGCCTGCATTTCCCCACCTTTAAAAAGTAATAAGGTTGGAATGCCGCGAACACTGTATTTGGCTGGTGTTTCAGGGTTTTCATCCACATTCACTTTAACGATTTGTAGCTTCTCATCATACTCTTCAGCGAGTTGATCCAATACAGGGGCAATCATCTTACAAGGACCACACCACTCAGCCCAAAAGTCAACAAGGACTAATTTATCGTTTTGTATTACATCCTGTTCAAAAGATGCATCAGTTGCATGAACAATCTCGGCCATGGCAGTCTCCGGCGTTTCGTTAGGGTTGACTTTCTCATAGATGGGGGACGATCTCAAGATATCAAGGGCGCAGGGAAAATTTTTCGGTAAAGGCTGTGGGCATTGTTACCTGAGTTCGCATTGAGTGGCTCACAGAAGCAGCGTGTCTTGGGTTGTTCTTGCCTGTAATGCTACGTAAACTAGGTTCTGTTGACATAATGTTGTTTATGCCGCTGTTGCCTGTTTTTTCAGCCTGGCAAGGAGAATTGAGTGAATAATAGCAGTCTATATGAATGAAATTCGACACAGCTAGATGGACATTTAGTCAGTAGCAGCATGAAAAAAATTATGTCAACAGAACCTAGGAAAAAATAATAATAAACCAATTATGTATTTAAGTACCTTGGGCTTTTATCGCTTTGTTGCCGCCCTTATTGTCGTTATTTATCACTTTAGATATGTCCCAGAGCCGTACCGATTGGATTTTGCTTATTGGTCTGCCTTTGACGGCATTCACATGGTGACCTTCTTTTTTGTGCTGACGGGCTTTGTGAATACGCTGGCTTATGGCCCCAGATTAACGGCAGGATTGGCGACTGCTAAAGCCTTCTGGCTTTCACGTGCTGCGCGTATTCTGCCCATGTATATTGCTACATTGTTTGTCATGTTGGGGTTATTAGGCTTGTTGGGTCAGCATCCATCCTTGTCCATGCTAATAGCTCATGTGACCTTGATGCAAGCATGGTTTCCAGCCTACTCAGATGATTTAAATTTTGTTACCTGGACGTTATCTGTTGATATCTTTCTTTATGCCATAACACCTTTTCTGTTGGTTTGGCTAGGTTCGTCTTTTTCACGGTTCAAACGATTAAGTCTACTAACACTAGCGGTTTTTTGTCTAAGTCAGGCTGTGTTAATCGTCATTATGAGTCAATCCGGGTTCCCCGAAAGCAAACACTGGTTTAATTTTGTGCATCATTTTCCTTTATTTCACTTAAGTAGCTTTCTATGGGGGGTCTTAGCTGCTTGGTTAGTGTTAAATCCGGCCTATATGCCTAGTTGGTTAAAGTGGAAAGGGCTAGGCATCGTTATTCTTCTGTTGATTATCGTAGCCAATTTAGGGGGGCGATATGCCTCAAGTTGGCTGGGGGTTGTGATCGATACGCCTTCAAGTTATGCCCCGTTATTTTTTGTAGCGGCCATTTGTTTAAGTAGAGCGAAAGGCGGTATCAATCAACTGCTGAGTGCTAAGCTATTTCAATATTTAGGTAATTTAAGTTACGGTATTTATATTTTGCAGCTGATTGTCTGGGTGCTTTACAGTCACTTAGTCACAAAGTTTTTGCCGGCACTCTCAGCGGGTGCCCATCTCGGCTTAGGCTTGTTATTACTTATGTTAGTGGCGATGTTGTTTTATCATGCCATTGAGAAACCTTGCTATTCCTTGATCAGGCAAAAAGCATTAACAAAGCCTAAAAAGAATAGCGTGTCAGCGTTAAGCTGACATCACGTTCGATAGGGTTTCTACTTCAAGGCTGTGAGATTTGTGAAAAAGCTGAATGAGCTGATCTTCTAGTAGTAAGCGCTGATCAAGAATTTCACCCGCTTCAGATAATGCTGACTTAATGTCTTTCATGCTGAGGTTTTGTTTGCCGTCAAACTTTGCATCTAACGCGACGAATTTTTCAGTCGTGACGGTGATTTTTGGATAAATATCTGACATTAATGAAACATGCTCATCGCCAAACAACTGAGCTTCTTTTAGTAACTTTTCGTAAATCTCGAAATGTCCTGTCGAAATATAATCCACAAGCTCCGAGCAGAATTCATTGAGCCTTGTCAGGTTTTCCAAGGAAGGCGGTAGGCTTTCGTCAAATTCGCTGAACTCACAAAAAGAAACCAGGAGAGATTGTCGGCGTTCCAGCCACTGACAAATGTGGGATTCGACTTCGAGGTAAACGGTTTGTTTTTCGTTACGGTTATCAAGCATGTCATTATCCTGCTGTCCATAGTTAAGCATGTGACCATCCTTTGGCCACTTATAGGGTGTCAGATTCCTATAGTGCATCAAATTGGCGCGACAGGTCAATTCGCGAGGGGGTAATTTTAATGTTTAAGGCTATTATTTGTCTTAGGACCCTATAAATGGGGCACTTTATTTCCATTCGCTATCACGCATTGGGGGGCGACGAAGCCATTGAGTGAGACTGAGCAATGTAAATGCACAAAACCAGAGCAAAGACCATTCAGCAATGTTTAGGCCCAGAAATGACCAGATTTCTTCTGCACAATTGCCGTCGCCTGTGAGTAGGGCTTTAACAACATCACTAAGCGGAAATTCCTCGATGAGATAAAATAAATCAGGGCCACAAGCAGGGATTTGATCTTTAGGTAAGTGTTGAAGCCAGATTTGTCTGCTGGCTAGTGCTGCGCCAAAACAGCTGAATAGGAAGACTAGAAAATAGGTCTTTTTATAAAACCCCTGAGGCTTGGCAAAGAGATAACCGATAAAGGCAAGGGTAAATAATACAGCAAAACAGAGCCTTTGGCTCATACATAGAGGGCAGGGGATTAGGTGTAAGTAGTGTTCAAGAAAAAAACCAAAACCTAATAGGCCAAAGGTAGAAAGCCAGATAAAAAGGAAGCCAGTACGGTGCGACATGCGTTACTCAATCTTAAGGCAATAGTCGTTTATTCTCTGTCTTTTTTTGGTAAGGTGCAAGTAACGGCTTAGGCTTTAATACTGCTCGTAATAATTGGCTAAATACGCTTCAAACGATTGGTTGTCAGCTTGTTCTATAGCCTGTTGTTGTGCAATGGAATTGGCCGCAATGGTTTTAAAGGCGCTAAGGCTCTCTTCGGAAAAGGGTTTATCTAAAAAGTATTGCTGCCAGAGTGCATTTTGGTGGTGCATAAAGCTTGCGTGATCGCCATATTCTTTAAGTTCTTCGATGACTCTGGCTGAGGGTGTGGTTTCCGGTTTTTGGCATTTTTCCAGCTGTTGCTTTAAAGTCTCAGTGTAGGGAGATTCTGCCTGAAGCGTATCCATTAGTTTGGCAATCTTTTCTAGCTTGCTTAGAAGCTCAATACACCAATCGCTAAACTGTACTTTTTTGTCGGTGGCGCTAGGGTCGAAAATGTCGAGGGAAGGATTTCGCCCTTCTTTAATGACCGCAGCTAAGTTGTCTTGTGCTTGCCTGCAGCTTAATTCAGAAAATTCTGGGCTATCTTCAAGTAGGCAGTAAAGTAATAAAATATCAAGAAAGATTAATGTCTCGCTGTCTAGCCCCATCGGTTTAAACGGGTCGATGTCTACACAACGTACTTCGACATATTCAACCCCCGCGCGTGATAAGGCATTAATGGGTGCCTCACCTGAGGCGCAAACGCGTTTGGGTCTGATGGTGCCGTAAAACTCATTTTCGATTTGCAGTAAGGCATTATTCAATTGTTTGTAGTGGCCATCTTCATATTGCGAGCCAAGCGCTTCGTAGGGTGGGTAGGTTTCTTTAATTGCCTTTCTTAAGGATTCTGTATAGTTCTCTAGGTTGTTGAAGCAAATGTACAGAGATTTTTGCGCTTCACTGGTGTAGCCAATATCACTCATTCTAAGTGAGGTTGCATAAGGCAAATAACAGGTGTTATTGAGTGTTAAGACGTCTTCACGTAATTGATGATTCGTGGGTATAAAGCTTTCATCAAAGGCAGGCGATGCGCCAAACAAGTAGACAAAGAGTGGTGAATACCTGTGAAAGTTTCTAATTAGGTTGAAATACTGCTTGGTTTTAAAGGTTTGATGCGAGAGCGCATCACCTGACAGCTGTTGTAAGTGAACAAAAAACTTATCACTCATGGAGAAGTTATAGTGAATGCCGCTAATGGTTTGCATGTTGGCGTTGTAGCGGTTTACTAACCCGTGTCTGTAGGTGGTTTTCATTTGTGCGACGTTGGATGTGCCAAATTGAGCTACAGGAATAGGTCTGTCATCAGGTAATGCCGGTGGCATACTGCCTGCCCATAAAGTCTCGTTCATGGGCGCTAACTGTTTACAGGTAAACTGATGCAGTTTTTGTAAGTCATAAAGGCAGGTATCGATACGAGGGTGGACAGCTGTAATAAATTCTAGCTGGGCTTCAGAAAAATCTGTCGTGACTTGAGGGTGTGTCAGCGCTGAGCCTAGCAATTCTGGGTGAGCGCTTTGGGTAATGAGCAACTCCTCATTTATGCGCAGGCTTTCGCGCTCAATGCCGCGAAATTGCGTTGTGCAGGCAGTTAAAAAGGCTGGGTTGTGTTCAATAGCGCTTAATGTTTCGTCGAAGCTGCCCATCAAGAAGGCCCTTATCGTTTTTCGCCGTATTGTGCCTTTTGGTGAGTCCCTTCGCAAATGAATTACCGCCTTTACCGAGAAAAACTGGAAAGCACGAAACCAAGGGGATACACTCTGAGCTTTTATCGTTAAACGAGCGAATGGATGGTTGATCTTAGCGCTGAAGGTATTGAGAAGCTTTCACTGAAGGATTATACAGAAAAAGCCTACCTTGATTACTCTATGTATGTCATCAAGGATAGGGCTTTGCCGCATATTGCAGACGGCTTGAAGCCTGTGCAGCGGCGTATTATTTATGCTATGAGCGAGCTGGGCTTAAATGCCTCAAGCAAGCATAAAAAATCAGCCCGTACTGTGGGTGATGTCATCGGTAAGTTTCACCCGCACGGGGATTCAGCCGCTTATGAAGCCATGGTGTTGATGGCGCAGCCTTTCTCGTATCGCTATCCCTTAATTGATGGCCAAGGTAACTGGGGGGCACCCGATGACCCTAAATCCTTTGCCGCTATGCGTTATACCGAATCCCGCTTAACGGCGTTTTCGAATGTCCTTTTGAGTGAGTTAGGTCAAGGTACGGTTGAGTGGCAGCCAAATTTTGATGGCACATTGGAAGAACCCAAAGTATTACCTGCGCGTGTGCCGCATATTCTACTAAATGGCACCACAGGGATTGCAGTAGGTATGGCGACGGATATTCCCCCTCATAACTTAAAAGAAGTCGTTGAAGGCTGCATCACAATCTTAGATAGCAGTAAAACAACCTTAGATGACTTGTTGGAAGTGATTAAAGGCCCCGATTACCCGACCGATGCAGAAATCATATCAAGTCATACTGAGTTGCAAACGCTTTACCGAACGGGTAAGGGGTCGGTCAAAATGCGTGCGACCTTTGTGATTGAAAATGGCGACATTGTCATTACAGCGTTGCCGCATCAGGCATCAGGCTCAAAAGTCTTGGAGCAAATTGCCCAGCAAATGCAGGCTAAAAAGCTGCCTATGGTGACAGATCTGCGTGATGAGTCGGATCACGAAAACCCAACGCGGCTAGTGATTGAACCTAAGTCTAATCGTGTTGATTGTGATCAAATCATGAGTCATTTGTTTGCAACCACTGACCTTGAAAAAAGCTACCGTGTGAACCTCAATATGATCGGGGTGGACGGTAAGCCACAGGTGAAGAATCTCTTAACCATTTTAACTGAATGGGTAAACTATCGTTTAGATACCACTAAAAAGCGTTTGAACTTCCGTCTTGAAAAAATCAATCGCCGCCTGCATTTATTAGAGGGCTTGATGATTGCGTTTTTGAACCTTGATGAAGTGATTCGCATTGTTCGAGAAGAAGAGTCGCCAAAAGCATCCTTAATCGAAGCCTTTAATTTAAGTGATATTCAAGCGGAATACATTTTAGATACAAGGTTACGTCAGTTAGCACGCCTTGAAGAAATGAAAATCAAGGCTGAGCAGGAAGCCCTCGAGAAAGAAAAAGCAGGCATTGAACTGACGCTTTCTTCTGAAAGACGATTGAAAACCCTTGTTAAAAAAGAACTGCAAGCGACTGCTAAAGAATATGGCGATGACAGACGCTCACCCATTGTCGCAAGAGAAGAGGCCAAGGCGATCAGTGAAGTCGATTTGATGTCATCTGATCCTATTACCGTGGTGGTCTCCGAGAAAGGTTGGATTCGTGCCGCGAAAGGCCACGAAGTCGATGCAGCTAACTTGTCCTATAAGTCGGGCGATAAGCTTTTATATGCAGTTAAGGGTAAATCGAATCAGCAGTTGGTGATAGTGGACTCTACTGGCAGAAGCTACGCCATCCCAACTCATACGTTGCCGTCAGCAAGAGGGCAGGGTGAGCCTTTGTCTGGCAGGATTAATTTGCCTTCAGGTTCTTCTGTTGTGGGCTGTATGATGGGTAGTGATGAGGATCTTTACTTATTAACCACTGATGCAGGCTATGGTTTCTTTGCGAATCTTTCTGATTTAATGACGAAAAATAAGTCAGGCAAAGCGGCTGTGAGTATACCAAAAGGGGCAGAGATCTTACCGCCTGTTAAAACAGAGACAATAGATGACAGCTTTGTTGCTGCTATCAGTAACGAAGGGCGATTGCTCGTTTTTCCAGCAACAGAGTTGCCGAAGCTCAATAAGGGTAAGGGCAATAAAATCATTAATATTCCGGGTGCTCGGGTTGCGAGCCGTGAAGAATTCATGATTGGTGCGCAAATCATTAATGCGAAGACAGGATTAATTGTCAAAGCCGGTAAGCGCAAGTTATCCTTGTCACTCAAAGAATTAGAACATTATATTGGTGAGCGAGGACGCCGTGGTAATAAATTACCTCGCGGCTTCCAAAAAGTTGACCAAGTCTTATCAGAATAATTTTATGTCGTTTCATCCCTTTTCTTTTTCAGGATCGCCTTCAGATGTGCTGAAGGTGATGGATGCTTCTTTTTCATCAGAGGCTATTGTTCAATCCGTTTGGCTGGATGCTGGGCAGTCACTTTGCTGTGGTATGATCAGTGAGCCGCTTGAGTCAATGAGTGGCGTTGAAGTCCAAGCGCTAACACTGCCTGATGCATCAAAAAGCTATCTAACCTGTGTTGCCAAAACGTTTAGTATTCAATCTTTCGTTCAGCTATTAGGTGCTGTTGAGGAATTTGATGCCGATTTAAAGACAGTGATTACCCGAGAAGATGCTGACTCACCTTTTACTACCTTGGTGGTAGCGTTTGATAAAGCGATAGAGCTGTCTTCTGTTAAAACCGAGCTCTTAGCTTTATCAGAATCTACAGGCGTGGAGTTGTTTTTGCAGTCAGCTGAAAGCTATCAGCAACAATATGGCTTAGCCTGTTTTGATATGGATTCCACTCTGATTCAGTGTGAAGTCATTGATGAGCTGGCTAAAAAATGCGGCATTGGCGATAAAGTGGCTGAAATCACCGAAAGAGCCATGCAAGGTGAATTAGATTTTAAAGAAAGCTTTGCAGAGAGGCTAAGCCTGCTCGAAGGATTGTCGGAAACCGTATTGGAAGAGATTGCGGTGAGTCTTCCGATAACCGAAGGCTTGCCAGAACTCATGACTTTTTTTAAGCAACAAGGCATTAAGACCGCGATTTTTTCAGGCGGCTTTACCTATTTTGCTGAACATCTGCAAAAGCAGTTTGGCTTCGATTTTATTTGCGCTAATGCGTTAGATATTGTTGATGGCAAGGTAACAGGAAAAGCGCGCGGCGAGATTGTCGATGCGATCAAAAAAGCTGAACTGTTATCTGAATTAACTAAAAAATATGACCTAGATGAGCAGGCAGTGATTGCTGTGGGTGATGGGGCAAATGACTTATTGATGCTTGATAAAGCAGGGCTTGGTGTGGCGTTTTGGGCCAAGCCTTTAGTTCGCCAACAAGCGCAATATGCGTTAAATCATTTAGGGTTAAACGCGCTCATTCCACTTCTGAAATAGTGGTGCTTGGCGGGAGACGCTTCGCTGTCCCGCCCTACGCAAACGTACAACTACTGCTTGAGTTTGGCGAGCTCTCGATGTTGGATTTGCACCGCATCATAGATTCCACTGAAGTGCGCCTTAAGTCTTTCACTTAAATACACTGATCGATGCTTGCCGCCAGTGCATCCTATCGAGACTGTTAGGTAGCTACGGTTATTCGCAATAAACTTCGGAATCCACTTTTCAAGGTATTGCTTAATATCATCGAACATCTCATTCACATCATCTTGCCCTGATAAATACTCAATAATAGGCGCTTCAAGTCCTGTAAATTCTCTAAGCTCTTTGACCCAAAAAGGATTAGGTAAACACCTCACATCAAACACAATGTCCGAATCGATGGGGATGCCTGTTTTAAACCCAAAGGATGAAAACAAAATGGCCATACCTTCTTGCGCTGCCTGCCCTTTCTGGATGAGCCTTTTGGTAATCATAGCCGTGAGCTCGTGGGTATTTAATGCATTGGTGTTGATCTGTAAATCGGCAATGGCGGCAATGGGTTCGAGAATTTTCTTTTCTTTTAAAATAGCGTCTTTTAAAGACGTTTCATTATTGCTCAGTGGGTGTCTTCGCCTGGTTTCGCTAAACCTTTTAATGAGTACCTCTGAGCTGGAATCTAAATAAACCACTTGGCATCCAACTTTTTCAGGTAACTGCTTGATGACATTGATGAGCTCAGTGATGCCGCTAGGGTGATTTCTAGCGTCAATGCAGACAGCTATTTTGCGAATGTCAGGGTTGACTGAATGGGTGATTTGGGGAATGAGGCCAGCCGGTAGGTTATCAATACAATAGTACTCAGCATCCTCTAATGCTTTAAGCGCTGTTGATTTGCCAGAGCCGGAACGCCCGCTAATGACAATAAGTGAAACGTTATCAGACATATCCTTGTGCTTCATACCACTTGGCTATGTAGTTTATATCTGACATTCATCACTTTTCAATGGAGGCCTTTACCTGAGATGTACTTTGTCTATTGTTCTGCTCGTCTTTCGAAGTTTATCACAGTGTAATAAAGTTCTTCACTTGTTTGGGCTTTACGTATTTGGTTGCGAAAATCAAGCGAATCAAACAGGCTGGCTAAATTCGTCAGCATGGGTAAGTGGGTGTCGTGGTTTTCATCGGGCACAACAATGACAAGGATGATATCGACCTTTTGATCGTCCGGTGCATCAAAGCCAACCGGTTTTTCCAAGGTCATGAGTAGGCCGATAGGCTCGCTGACTTTGGCGCAACGGCAGTGAGGAATCGCAATCCCTTTCCCAATAGCCGTTGAACCGAGCTTTTCTCGCGAGGTTAGCAAGTCTACAAGCTGATCTGGTTGGTGCAACTGCGTTTGCTCCGATGCTGTAAAAAAATCAGCAATAAATTCAAATACTTTTTTCTTACTTGAAAGGTCGAGCTTAGCAAGACTTCTTTCAGGGCTTAAGAGGGTATCTAAAATCATAGTCAAATCGGCTGTGATTAACGTAATTAAAACACTCGTATACTTGCGTTACTAAAACATCAAGAAATAGAAAACTAATCTACGTTAATAGAAGAGAATTGTTTGCTTATTGTCTTCTACAGTTACTAGCGTCATGTCTCAAAAGACGGGACTTTATCATAGTTAATACGTGTCTCTTGTCAAATGTTAGGTCTAATAATTCAAAAATAAAAGTCTTGAAAAATAGCGGTGGATTGAGGTAGAGAGGGGAGATAGTGGGTAAGCGGTAGCCCACACAACTTACTTTGCTGGCTGGCGGGTTACCTTGCAGGAGTGCCGTTAGAAAGACCTAACGATAGTGATCTTGCTGTTTTTCTTTGTGTTTGACGAGCTGCCTGTCTATTTTGTCGGCAATAGAATCGATTGATGCATACATGTCATCAGATTCTTCCTGAGCAAACACTTCGCCCCCTGAGAATCGTAAATTGGCTTCGGCTTTTTGCCTATGCTTTTCCACAGAGAGCATGACAGATGCGTCAGTGATGTGGTCATAGTGGCGGACAGCCTTGTTGATTTTCTGATTGACGTAATCCCTTAATGCGTCAGTGATGTCAAGGTGGTGACCGCTGATATTTATTTGCATAAATCTTTCCTCAATTAAGCTGATACAACATAACGAGTATGGATTTAATGGCCCATTTAATTGATTAAATAGGTTCTACCATAGAGGCCTAAAAGCACAAGGGCAGTGTGTGGCGGTGGAATGTCCTTAACCATGCTGCACAGTCTTTACGGCCCTATAAGCCATCATAGGACTTAAAAGAAAGCGACTCAAGCATTTAATTGAGAATCGGTTTACAACCTTTTGCGCTCATTGGAAGGGGGGATGTTCATGGATTCGCGATATTTGGCGACGGTTCTTCTGGCGACATTAATACCATCATCAGTCAAAAGGGTTGCAATTTTGTTGTCGCTTAATGGCTTGCGTGTATCCTCTGCTGCGATGAGCTTTTTGATCATGGCTCTTATGGCAGTTGATGAGCATTCGCCACCTGTATTGGTGGATACATGGCTTGAAAAGAAGTATTTCAGTTCAAAGATACCTCTGGGGGTATGGATATACTTTCTTGTGGTGACCCTTGATATTGTTGACTCATGCATATCAACGCTGTCGGCTATGTCATGCAATACCAAAGGCTTCATCGCCTCTTCACCGTACTCTAAAAAGCCGATTTGATGTTCGACGATTTTAGTGGCGACCTTCATGAGTGTCTCATTACGGCTTTGCAGGCTTTTTATGAGCCATTTTGCCTCTTGAAGACTGTCTTTTAGGTAGTTGTTGTCGCTACTGTTATCCGCACGTTTGATCAGGTTGGCATATTCTGTATTAATGGCTAATTGCGGTGATGAGTCATTGTTCAGTTCAATCATCCACTGGCCTTTTATTTTGCGCACAAAGACATCAGGGGTAATGTATTCAACTGGTGCAGGGTCAAATTGGTCGCCTGGCGTGGGATGTAAGCTTTGAATCAGCATCACCGCTTCTTTTAATCGCCCTTCTTTAAAACGGGTTTTGCGTTTAAGTTGTGCATAATCATGTGTGGCTAAGAGTTGCAGATGCTTGGAGACAATGACTCTGGCGTCATTCACGAAAGGGGTGGCTTCGGGCTTAAGAGACAGTTGAAAATCCAAACACTCTGCTAAGTCCTTGCTACCTGCACCAACTGGATCGAACTGCATAATAAACGTTCTAACAGCCTCAAAGTCTTCAAATTCTATGTCTGAATCTGCGGATATTTGTTCAAAGAGCACTTCAGGTTGGGTGGTTAAGAAGCCATTTTCACCAATCGCATCAATAATGGCTAAAGCCATTGCACGGTCTGAGTCAACTAACGAGCTAACATCTAGTTGCCAGTAGAGGTGATCTTGCAGGGTTTCAGGTTTTGCGTTTTTGTAGTCAAAATCAAAGTCTTGCTGGGAGGACTGAGGTGCGCTAGGTGTTTGAGCTTGGTAAATTTCATCCCAGCCTGTGTCAATGCTTAAGTCTTCGGGGATGGTGTCTTCCCATAGTTCGCCGGTATCAGCAAGCGACTCTTGCGGCTCAGCTGCATCAAGGTTTTCTTCTGTTGTTGTCTCAGAATCGTTTTGATTAAGCGCTTCTTCAGCGAGCTCAAGCATGGGGTTTTCATCAATCGCATTTTGAATCTCTTGCTGGAGATCCAGGCTCGATAGCTGAAGTAATTTGATCGCCTGCTGCAATTGCGGCGTCATTTTCAGCTGTTGGCCAATTTTTAACTGGAGCGATTGTTTCATAGACAGGTTAAATGTCCCCTCTGATGAGGAGTAGTTTATCAGGTCGAATTAGCGCAGCAATATAAAGTTGGCAAAAAAATTGCGTTAGTTAGAAGTAGTTAGAATAAGCTGCCTAAAGTTTGAATTGGCTTCCAAGATAGGTATCGCGTACGCGCTGATTAGACAATACAGTATCGGCATTACCCTCGGCAATTATATGACCTTCTCCTACAATGTATGCTTGTTCGCATATGTCTAACGTTTCTCTTACATTATGGTCGGTAATTAAGACGCCAATGTTACTGGCTTGTAAATGAAGGATGATTTGTTTGATGTCATTGATAGATATAGGGTCAACGCCTGCAAAAGGCTCATCTAACAGAATAAAATGAGGGTCGATAGCCAGTGCTCGGGCAATTTCTACGCGCCGCCTTTCGCCACCCGATAGCGCCATGCCTCTACTTTTACGAATATGCGTAATGTGAAATTCTTGAAGTAATTGCTCCATTTTTTTAAGACGTTCAGTTTTATTTAGATCACGCCTTGTTTCGAGTACGGATAAAATGTTGTCCTCGACAGATAGCTTTCGAAAAATAGAGGCTTCCTGTGGTAAGTAGCCAATGCCTTTTTTTGCTCGGTTGTGAACAGATTGCCCTGTTACATCCTGGTCGTTGATGGTGATCTGGCCTTTGTCGGCTGCAACTATTCCCACAATCATGTAAAAGCATGTCGTCTTACCTGCGCCGTTAGGGCCTAGTAGGCCTACGATTTGACCACGCTCAACTTGCAAGGAGACGTCTTTTACTACCTCACGGCCTTTATAGCTTTTAGCCAGATTTCTCGCACGAAGACCCATGCACGTTATTCCTTGTTACTTTTGAATGTCTTGGAGGGTGGAATGACAATGTTAACGCGTGAAGAGGACTTGTTGTTACCCTTATTGGCTTGTAGTTGTTCTTGGTCAATCAGGTATTCTAGTTGATCACTTTCCATTTTAAGCCGATTGCCCTGTTTTAGCTTTGCCTCTCCAAGCAATTGGATTTTGTTGTCGGCTGTGGTGTAAATAATCTTGTTGGCATAGCCTTGAATGGTGTCTTTGTCAGGTTTGGGTTTTTGTTCAAAGTAAGCCTGTTCTCCTGTGGCTGTGATTGACACAAGCTTACCATCTTCGCGTGTTCTGACAGTGACGCCTGATGCATTGAGTTTGATGGAGCCTTGCTTAAGCTTGACGTTGCCTTGATAAATAGTTGTGCCGCTGTTGCCGTCATACTTGAGATTATCGGCTGAGATATTAATCGGCTGATCTCGGTCTGATTGCAGAGTAAACGCAGCAGCACTCAGGCATAACGAGAAAATGAAAATACACTGGAGAAAAACATTAAGGTAAAGGCGCATGGTATCGGGTGCTGATGTCTTTATGTAGTTCGAGTGATTGGGTGTTTAAGTCAGCAGTAACCCCTTTGGCTTTCACTGAACCTTGAGGGGTTTTCAGTTCAACAGGGGTATCACTGACAACGATTTGTGTATTGATATGATAGTCTAAATGATCAGCATTGATTTGTATAAGGCCATCGTCTCGCTTGATGTTGACATGGCCTGTTGCACTGAACACTTCATTGGATAAATCATACTGCCCTTTATCGGCGGTAATGATCCAGCTGGATGATAAATGAATGCTCGAGGTGGGGTGCGCTAAATCAATCATTGAGCTTTGGGTCATTTTAACGGTAGAGGGTGCGGTTAACGTATTTTTTATGCTGCCTTCTGCTGAAAATTGCTGCATGTAGGCACCGTCAATATAGGTCTCAACGATAGGTTGATTGTCTTTTTCTTTAAAACCTGTAGCAGGCGATAGGAAATAGCGAATAAGATAACTCACCACTAAGAGCAGTAGGCAGATGATAAATAAACTTAATCGACTCACATCCAGCTCTCAGGGTTAAAAGGTTAATTCGACATAGTGTAGTCGAATTCAGTAAATCTGAGCAATGGCCTTTAGGCAACACCCGCTTTCAGGATGTCGTGTAAATGAATAACCCCGACCGGGCGGTGCTCAGGATCAATGATGACAATTGCAGTGATAGAAGACGACTCCATAATGTTTAAAGCTTCTGCGGCGAGTATGTTGTGTTCAATGAATTTACCTTCTTTAGTCATGATATCTTTAATAGGGGTATGTTTGATATCTGCATCCATGTCTAAGCATCGGCGTAAATCACCGTCAGTAAAAATACCGACAAGTACACCTTCTTCATTAACAATGGTCGTCATACCCAAGCCTTTGGCTGTCATTTCGACGAGCGCATCTTTGGCAAGTGCATCTTGATTGACAGAGGGGATGGCCGATTCGGTATGCATCAAATCGTAGACTTTTAAGAGCAGTCGTCTACCGAGTGCGCCACCTGGGTGCGAAAAGGCAAAATCTTCAGCGGTAAAGCCTTTGGCTTCAAGAATTGCCACAGCTAATGCGTCGCCTAAGGCTATGGCTACTGTGGTGCTTGAGGTAGGCGCTAAATCGAGCGGGCAGGCCTCTCGCTCAACCGATGCATCTAAATGCACTTCAGCTTCTTGAGCTAGGGGAGAGGCAGGGTTACCTGTCATGCTAATCAGTACGGCACCTTTTCGCTTGATGACAGGTAGAATGGTTAACACTTCACTGGTAGTGCCTGAATTTGATAGCGCTAGTACTACATCATCTGCGGTTATCATACCTAGGTCACCATGACTGGCTTCTCCCGGATGTACAAAGAATGCGGGGGTGCCTGTGCTTGCAAGCGTTGCAGCAATCTTGGTGCCGATATGACCTGATTTTCCCATGCCAGTGACTACCACTCGCCCTTTGCAGTGCATCATGATTTCACAAGCTGCCGCAAAACTTTGATCGATACGCGCTGCTAGCGTAGTGATAGCAGAGGCTTCAAGAGCCAGGGTTTGTTTGGCAGACTCGATAAGGGGGTTTATTATCATGGCTTTTAATGTTGAATAAAAAGAAAGGCGTAATATAACGCATAAGGCACGAGAAGCAAAAAACCTGCGACTTTACCGAAAGGCTTCTTCAGCAAATAATGAATAATGAGCAGGCTGAAAAACAAGAGCGTAATGATCGTCATGGTCAAAAAGTCTCGTGTTAAGACTGCATCATCTAATGGGTGCAGATTAACAAAGCCTGGCATGGCAAGCACCACGAGGAGGTTAAAGATGTTTGAGCCGACGATATTGCCGAAGGTGATGTCGTGATGACCTTGTTTGGCGCTGGTGATGGAGGCTGCAAGTTCCGGTAAGCTTGTGCCTATGGCGACAATGGTCAGGCCAATGACAAGTTCGGAGATGCCGAAGAAGGTGGCGATATCGACAGCACCTTTGACAAGCAATTGTGCACTACCAACTAAAACAACCAGACCAACAATAAAATAGCCCCAGGCTTTTTTTGTGCTGAGGCCAATGAGTTCATCGACTTCGTCTGGAATATCAGCAGGTTGTTTGTTTTGTTCTTTGTAGAGATAAAACAAATATAAGACAACCAGCCCCGCCAGTATCAAGCTTTCAACTAGCGTAATTTTATAATCGAATAACACAATGCCGGCGGCTAACATGGCAACGAAAAGCAAAGGAAGGTCGATACTAATCAAGCGTTTCTTGAATGAAAGACTCACAAAAAAGGCTGTCACACCTAGGACAAGGCCCACGTTGGTGATGTTGGATCCTACTGCATTGCCGACGGCAATATCATTACTGCCATTAAGGGCTGCTAGTAAAGATACCAGCATTTCGGGCGCCGAGGTGCCAAATGCAACGATGGTTAAACCAATCATTAATTTAGACATGCCGGAGTTGTCAGCGATGGAGGCTGCGCCTGCAATAAATTTATCGGCGCTCCAAATGAGTAAGGCGAAGCCTATGATGATAAACGCTGTAGCAAGAAGCATGACATGCCTTATTGTTGTTTTACAAATAGCGAGCGCATGATGCCAAAAAATGATAGCTTTAGCCATGAGCTGTATTTAAGAATTGAGGTGCGAGTGAAACGCTTTTATTTTGTCCTACTATTTTTTGCGTTGCCATGCGTTCGTGCAGATACAACTCTCATTCAGTATGAACAAGTGCTAATGTCGCTCAAAGCTGCTTTGTGTCCGGTTTTGGAAGATAATGGCTCATTAGATGCTGAAGCAAGCTTTTTGAATGATTCGATTGATCGGCAAGTTAGATGTCAGCCAGGTACGTTAATGCTGCTCAATAAGATCGAAAACAAGCAACATGGGCTCTTTTATTTAGTAAGTCCTGTGGGAATGGTCAAGTTGAGAGCTAACCTACATCATCAAGATAAGCTGCTGCAGGAACTTGCAGTGTTAAAGTACGATGGGTTCAGGTTCGGACGTACAGGTCAAGTGGCTTTCTATCAGGAAGACTTGGAACGAGGCTATTCCGATCCAAGTCTTTATATCGGTATTCCCCTGACTGAGTACCGAACTATTAGTTTTCAGCACCCAACCTCTCAAGCGGGCATGTACAGACTGTTCTAGGAACCTGCTGAGAGGGGCGCTCCTACTATTTCTGTTTGATGTCTCTTGGACAGTCAAGTTGGCGCATTGTGACGCCGGATGGGCGAGTCCATCTCGTCAGAGCCCTGGTTTTATTAAGTTGGCGTCTAGAGTCGATTGAGTCCGTTAAAGGCTGCAATTCGGTATGCCTCTGCCATGGTAGGGTAATTAAAGGTTGTATTGATGAAGTAACGAATGTCATTGGCATCACCGCGCTGCTTCATGATGGCCTGACCAATATGGATAATCTCGGTGGCTTCATGGCCGAAGCAGTGAATCCCTAAGATGGCATAGGTCTGCGCATGGAATAAGATTTTCAGCATACCAGCGGTCTGGCCACTGATCTGTGCACGTGCTGTATTCTTAAAAAACGCGCGGCCAACTTCATAGGGCACTTTGAGCTGAGTCAACTCTCTTTCTGTTGAGCCGACTGAGCTGATTTCAGGAATGGTGTAAATACCTGTAGGTACATCATTCACGCGGCTGTCGTTACCGTCACCTGTGATAACAGCTGCGGCCTCGTATCCTTGGTTGTAGGCTGCACTGGCTAAACTTGGCCAGCCAATGACATCGCCTATAGCATAAACCGTGTCACTGTCTGTTTTGTAGTTTTCATCGACAGCAAGCTGTCCCCTATGATTGGCTTTTAAGTTGACGGCATCAAGCTTAAGCTTGTCGGTATTGCCTGTTCGCCCGTTACACCAGAGAATGGCGTCTGCTTTGAGGCGCTTGCCTGACTCCAGGTATAAATAAACATGATTGTCGTCCATCTCAAGCCGCTTATAACTTTCTTGATGGCGTACGGTAACGCCGCGCTTCATCATGTGATAACTCAATGCATCAGATATTTCATCATCTAAAAATTCGAGTAACTGCGAGCGGGTGTTGATCAAGTCGACTTTGATGCCCAAATTAGAAAACATGGAGGCATATTCACAGCCAATGACGCCTGCGCCATAGATGAGCAGTCGTTTTGGTGTAAACGGCATACTGAGGATACCATCGCTATCAAATACACGAGGGTGCTCGAAATCAATATCATCAGGTTGATAGGGCCTAGAACCTGTAGCAATAATGAATTGCTCAGCGCTTAAGCATGCACTGCGCTTCCCTTTTTGCTGATACTCAATGTGGTGGTCGTCCTTAAAGGCAGCTTCGCCGTAATAATACTGAATATTATTTTTTAAAAAGAAGCGTGAGCGCATGCTGACTTGTTGCCTGACAACATCTGACACATTGTTAAGCAAATCTTGGTATTGAATGCGTTGCTCTAGCTTTAAGTGAGGTGTAATGGGGTTTTCCTGAAAGCGTAAATAGCTGCTAATGGCTGACCGCAAGGCTTTGGAGGGAATGGTGCCTGCATGGGTACAGTTACCGCCAGGTTCATCCTGATTGTCGATGATGGCCACGCGTTTGTTTTTCTTGCTGGCATTAATGGCAGCGCTTTCCCCAGCTGGGCCTGCGCCTATGACGATAACATCAAAGTCATACGTGGTGGTCATGGTCTATTTGAATAAAAAATAAAGTGAATCTTAACACAGTTCTTTGCAAAAGTTGGGCCGGTTAGTACTTTGGTGCTCGTTCTCACACAGTTGTCTTACTGATTTCTTTATAGTTTGGGCAGTTGTATACGAGTGCAACAGTGATTAATCAATCAAATGAAAAGGATATCAATGATGAAAAATGCCTTAAAACAAACAGCGAAGGTCTTCTCAGGTGCAGTTTTATTAGCTGGATTGAGCGTTTCTGTCTTTGCAGGAAAACCAGTCAATATTAATAAAGCCGATGCAGAAACCTTGGCACAATCCCTTGATGGGGTAGGGTTTTCTAAAGCGCAGGAGATCGTTAAATTTCGAGAAGCGAAAAAGGCGCCCTTTAAGACGTTGGCTGAGCTTGAAGAAGTTAAGGGGCTTGGGCCAAAAACACTTGAGAAAAATAAAGAATTTATTCAGTTCTAAATGAGTCTTTGACAGCTAAACACTCGGCAGGTTAGGCCATGCTAACCTGCTCTATCTTAGCAGTTACCAGGAAATCTAAAGTTTCGCCAGTCTATCAGCAGATTGATAAAGGTGTTTAAATTAACTTCAGCTTCAAGCGGGTTGTTAAAGTCAATTTTGTAGTCATTCGCAGCATCTTCGGGCGCATTTAACGTGCTCAATCCAATGATCTTGGCCGTTTCTTGCGTTAGTTGCAGGTAATAGCTGTTTCGACTAGCCTGATAATCATCCATCAGCTTATCTTGAAGCTTTTGAGTGTATAAAATAAGCTGATCCAGTTCCTTTAGGCTATCCGCGTAGTTATTTTTCAGCCAGTAACCAAAGAGTTCATCCCCCTCAGAAAAGCGAAAGACTATTTGATCATCTTCAAGGTGAAATTCATATTGCATGGATTTTCTCGCGGAAGAATTGAACAACGGCTAGGTTGTCTGGGTCGAATATAGGTTGGCAGGTTATCTTAGACAGAGTTCCTGTCAACTGTCTGGTAGCTATTGTATGTTGCGTCTTCATAGATTGACATGCTTGTATCTGGGTTTTTTATTCTCTGCACGGAGTTGCACCGCCTGCATAATCGTCTAGAGTGAGTAGGCTGATTTTAAATGCTGAAGAGATAGCCAATAGCGTTTGCGCTCTTCTTATCGTTCACGCATCCAATAAACATTATGATGAAACTGCTACCTTTACCTTTGATAGCTTTAATCATGGCGACTGGATCATTTGCCATGAATGAGAGTCTGTTTTCTTCTTATGTAATGCGCTTGCCTTCAAATGCCAATGTCAGTTTTCTGGTAAAAGCCCCTAAGCAACATTCGAATTTAATTTCTTATCATGCCGACTTATTGATGCCGCCTGCCAGTACATTGAAAGTCGTTACAGCATTGGCCATGAGATTAACGTTTACCGAAAGTTATACGCTGACGACCAAGCTTGAAGTCATGGGCAATCATGTGATTCTACGTTTTGCAGGTGACCCTTATTTAAATGACGATCATATTGCCAAGTTGTTAATGGCCTATAAAAAACAATACGGCGCTAAAATTAAAGGCGATTTGTTGTTAGATGCCTCTATTTTGGATGGCCCTCAATGGGCGCAGGGCATTACCTGGGAGAATTTAAGTGCTTGTTACAGCGCCCCTTCGACTGCGCTAACGATGAATCAAAATTGTGTATGGGGCAGGTTGAATTCACATGTGCCGGTAGGCAAAGTTGCCAAAGTGCATTTGGCTGCAGGTCAGCCGATGACGGCTGCAAGTACGGCTAAGGTTGTCACCGAAGAAGAGTACCACAAGATGGCCTGTTCGTTAGATGCCTCGTTAGGGCATCAGAACCATTATGATATCTCAGGTTGTATGGTACAGACTGAAAAACCAATTGCACTACGTTTCGCGGTGCAAGCCCCTGAAAGCTATGCAAAAAAAAGGCTGGCTGGCTTATTGAAAGATGCCAATATTAAGTTGGCGGGCACTGTCAAAGTACAAAAAGTGAAGCCAGGCAAAGTCATTGCTTCTCATGACTCACCCCCTCTTCGTGAGATGCTAAAAGACATGTTGGAAGAGTCCAATAATCTAACATCTGACTTGTTTTTTAAGTTGATGGGGCGTCGCTATTTTAATCAGGCAGGTAACTTTGCGAATGGCGCCAAGGCTGTGAAAGCTATTTTAAAAGAACGGGCAGATATCGACCTGTCTTCTGCTGTCTTAGCTGATGGTTCAGGGTTGTCGCGCAATAACCGCATAGAAGCTAGGCAAATCATGCAAATTCTCGAATACATTTACTTGCATGATGATCAGTTGAATTTGATTTCAATGCTGCCTGTATCCGGTCAAACAGGCAGTTTGCAATATAGGCCAAGTGTTGCTGACAGTACGTTGTCTGGACGCGTCAAAGCCAAGACAGGCTATATTTACGCCACCCATAATCTAGTGGGTTTTTTGGAGACTCAATCAGGCAAGCCGCTTATGTTTGTACAAATGGTGACGGACTATATGCCTGCCGATGAAAGAAAAGACAATCTGTCTCGTAAAGACATGCGTATTAATGATTTTGAACAGGCCATTTATACAGATCTCGTCAAAGAGCGTGTCTCATTAAAACAATTCATCAAGCCACAGATTCGGACTCGAGGATAAGTTTATTCACGATGTCAGGGGCTGCCAGGGTCGAAATATCGCCAAGAGCTTCCGTGTCATGATTAGCAATTTTACGCAGAATTCGTCGCATAATTTTACCTGAGCGAGTTTTGGGTAAATCATCTGCCCATTGAATGGTAGAGGGTTTGGCAATAGGACCGATCACTTGGCTAACGGTGCTAATGACTGCCTGCTTGAGCGCTGGCGAGCCTTCTATCCCATTTAAGGGTTTCACAAAGGCATAAATAGCTTCGCCTTTAACTGGGTGGGGAACCCCTACGACAGCAGCCTCTGCAATATCAGGGTGTGAAACAATAGCGCTTTCGACCTCTGCTGTACCTAAGCGATGGCCTGATACATTTAATACATCGTCCACTCGGCCTGTCACCCAATAGTAGCCATCTGCATCGCGCTTAGCGCCATCCCCGGTCAGGTAATAGCCTTTAAAAGGGTTCATATAAGTATCAAGGAATCGCTGATGGTCACCATAGAGTGTTCGTAGCTGTGAGGGCCAACGAGATTTAATGGCAAGCAAGCCCTCGGCTTCCCCTTCAAGCTCATTACCTTCGGTGTCAAGAATGACAGGTTCAACGCCGAAAAAAGGTTGGCAGGCTGAGCCTGGTTTAGGTTCGGTAGCACCTGGCGTAGGGGTCATCATGATGGAGCCTGTTTCTGTCTGCCACCAAGTGTCCACAATGGCGCAATTTTCTTTTCCAACTTGTTGGTAGTACCATTCCCAGACTTCAGGATTAATGGGTTCGCCGACAGATCCTAGAATGCGTAGTGACTGTCTACTTGAGGAGGTTAAATAGTCATTGCCTGCCGCCATGATTGCCCTGATGGCGGTAGGTGCTGTATAGAAGATGGAGACTTGATGTTTGTCAATGACTTGCCAGCAACGAGAAGCATCAGGGTAGTTAGGCACACCTTCAAAAATTAAGGTAGTGGCGCCGTTAGCTAAAGGGCCATAAACCATGTATGTGTGGCCTGTTATCCAGCCTACATCGGCAGTACACCAATAAATGTCTGACGCTTGGTAGTCGAAAATGTAGTAGAAGCTAATAGCAGAGCCTAACAGATAGCCTGCTGTGGTATGGAGTACGCCTTTAGGTGCTCCGGTAGAGCCTGAAGTATAAAGAATAAATAAAGGATCTTCGGCTTGCATGGGTTCGGCAGGACAGTCGGTTGACTGCTTATCAACAAGGCTTCGATAGTCAAGGTTTCGTTCAGTTATATGGTCTTTATCAAGTCCTAAAATCAAGGCTGTATGAACGGATGGGCAATCAGTGAGCGCTTCTTCAGTTTTAGACCTTAAGGCAGAAGTTTTACCACCGCGTGTGCTGGTTTCTGCGGTAATTAGCAGTTTGCATTCGGCATTATTGATGCGCTCTTTTAAGGCGCTAGGTGAAAAGCCTGCAAAGACTACGCAGTGAACAGCACCAATGCGAGCACAGGCTAACATAGCATAAACAGCTTCGGGTACCATCGGCATATAAATACACACGCGATCGCCTTTACTAATGCCTCGTGCTTTCATGGCGTTAGAGAGCTTACACACTTCTGTATAAAGGGTTTGGAAACTAATCTTCTTAGACGTTGAACCATCGTCATTTTCGAAGATGAGCGCAGTTTTATCTTTGCTCGTTTCTAGGTGTCTATCGATACAGTTTTCACACACATTTAATGTCCCGCCATCAAACCAGCTAACAGATTGTGTGTTGTTATCTTCAGTAAAGACGGATTCCCAAGGCGTGCGCCAAGTTAAAAAGCGCGAAGCTTGCTTAGCCCAAAAAGTATCAGGTTGCTCTATAGATTGTTTGTAAAGCGTTTGATAAGCGACTTGGGAAAGGTGCGTCTGTTCAGCAATGGCTGGTAAAATCGGATAGCGCTTGTCTGACATGGATAAAGACCTTGTGCCCGTTATTCTTTAAAGGAAATAAGAAAACATAAGTCTTAAGTGATTGCAATAGTGGTGCGTTTTGCTTGTTTGGTAAGTGTTTTTTGTAGGGTGCCGGTTAGCGAAGCGTTACCCGCCGAGTATTTTAGTACCTCAATGCACAGTGATTGTTGGGTAGGCGAAATTTAAGTAGGGTGGTGTTAGTGAAGCGTACCCCACCGAGTATCTAACGTTATGGCAGATTACGCTGTGCCCTACAAGAACTGAGCGAGAATAACGGTTTTTCAACGAAAGAGGCAGTGTTTGGAATAATCTTTCAATTCGCTAATCGTCCACTCGTCTTTAGCTTTGTCTTTTAGATGTAAGCACCACTTTTCGCTACCAACCTCAGGTGAACAGCCACTAAATAGCAGTATGAGTGGAAGGTTATAACTAACGAATTTTTTCATGGTGATTATTATTATGGATACTATTGTAGGGACTTTAAGCTACCTGCACGGGCAACACATCATTCGTATGGCTAACGTCGTTCTTGTCAGTCATATACACTAATGTGGGCTTAAAGTTATCCATCTCTTTCTCTTCATATTCTGCATAAGCGCAGATAATGATAGTATCGCCAACGCCTGCTAAGTGGGCTGCTGCGCCATTGACTGAAATGGTGCCAGTACCTTCTTCACAACGGATCGCATAGGTAGTAAAACGAGTACCGGTGGTGACGTTATAGATCTGAATTTGCTCAAACTCTCGAATACCTGCAAGATCTAGAAGGTCACCGCTGATGCCACAAGAGCCTTCGTAATCAAGCACTGCGTGAGTGACTTGCGCTTTGTGAAGTTTGGCTTTTAGCATGGTTAGACGCATAGCAGATAATCCTCTAGATGTCTTTGGCCGATCGCGGCTGAGATTATGCTTTAAAAAGTTTAACGCTTCAATTTAAGGGTGATATTGTCTATCAGCCTGGTTTTACCTAATGCTGCGGCTGCTAAAATGACAGCGTCTGCTGTATTGTCATCAGCTAATTGAAGTGTATTGGCATCAGTAAGATTCAAATAGTCAATCACAAAGCCGTTTTTTTCAAGGATGTCTGTCGCATTCTGAAACGCTTTAGCAAAGTCTTCGCCTTCTAATAGTTTGTTTTTAAGCGCTGTTAATGTCTTATAAAGCAAGGGGGCTTTTGCTCGTTCTTCTTGGCTTAAATAACCATTTCTGGAGCTCATCGCGAGGCCATCATTTTCTCGAAAAATCGGTTGGCCAACAACTTGGATCGGCATATTTAAGTCGGCTACCATCTTTTTGATGACAGCCAACTGCTGAAAGTCTTTTTCACCAAATACAGCTACGTCAGCTTGTACAATGTTAAAGAGCTTAGTGACAACGGTAGTAATGCCACCAAAAAACTGTGGACGGCTTTGGCCGCAATGCAGGTCAGTCAGTTTCGGAACCGTAATCTGAGTATGATCCTGCTTACCATTTGGGTACATGATGGATTCATTAGGCGTAAAAACATAGTCAACGTTTAATGCCTTGAGTTGGCTCAAATCATCTTCAAGTGTTCTAGGGTAAGTGGCTAAGTCTTCATTCGCGCCAAATTGCAGAGGGTTAACGAAGATGCTCACAATGACCTTGTCTGTCAAACTTTTAGCATGTTTAACTAAGGATAAGTGACCGGCATGCAAGTTACCCATGGTAGGGACAAAGGCTAAAGTCTTGGCGTTAGCTTTGAGGTCCTGTAAAGCAGATCTGGTGTCTTCAATTGACGCTAAAACATTCATCATTATTCTGTAAAAGTGTGTTCAGGCCCTGGAAAGCGCCCCTGTTGAACCTCATGATGGTAATTAGTGATGGCTTGCTGAATGCTGTCAGCACCCAACATGAAGTTTTTGGAAAATTTAGGTGGGTTAGGGTAGAGCCCTAGCATGTCATGTAGCACCAACACCTGCCCGGTTGTAGCAGGGCCTGCGCCTATGCCAATGGTAGGAATAGTAATAGCTTCATCAATAAGTTTGGCCGTTGAAGCAAGCACACACTCCATCAGGAGACATTGTGCACCTGCGGCTTCTAGTACTTTGGCATCATGTAATAGTTGCTCAACTTCTTCCTGCGTTCGCCCCTTTATTTTATAACCGCTTTCAGTGTTGACGTTTTGAGGGAGTAAACCAATGTGTGCACAGACGGGGATGCCTTGTGTGACCAGTTGCTTGACCATGTCGGCCATCCAGTCACCGCCCTCCAATTTGACCATCTGAGCGCCTGCCCGCATCAGCTTCTCTGCATTTTTGAGCGCTGTTTGCGTATCTGGGTGGGACATAAAAGGCATATCCGCAATAATTAAAGATCGTGGGTTTGCTCTTGCTGTGCAGGCTGTGTGGTAGCAAATATCCTCTACAGAGACAGGAATAGTCGTTTGATGGCCTTGAATAACCATGCCTAGAGAGTCGCCAATCAGCAGAGTCTCGATCCCTGCTTCACTGACAATATGAGCGAAACAGGCATCGTAAGCCGTGATACAACTAAATTTTTCACCACGGGCTTTTATCTTTAGCAGGGCATCGACGGTGTTGGTTGCTCTTTTGGTCACGGTTGTGCTCATGGGGGAGTCTCTGGAATAAACTCTGGATTAAAGTAATGGCGGCCAGATTGTACACCTGCAAGCTGCTCAAGCAAGGTATTAAATACACTTGTGTCATGAATAAAGTCCGCCCCTTCAGCATTGACAATTAAGAGCGGCGTGTCGTCATAATAATGAAAAAAATCTCGATATGCATCATTGACTTGTGCTAAAAAGCTTGGATGCATGGTTTCTAGGTTGGCATAAGGTTGCTCTTGAAGCCGTCTTTGAATAGTTAACGCTGGCATTTGCAGGTAAATAACGAGGTCAGGTTCTTCCAGTTCGACCGCCTGATAGTCAAAAATTCGCTGGTAAATATCAAACTCATCCTCGGGTAACAGGGTTTTGGCTAGAAAATGATCTTTGTGGATGATGAAATCAGCAATTTTTAGGTGCTGTTCAGTCTTTTGCTGGTTGATCAATATTTGTTTTCTATCAAGCAGAAAATATAAGTGACAGGCTAGTGCGTGGGCAGGGTTATTTTTAAAGAAGGCATCAATAAAGGGGTTGTGTTCTACATTTTCAGTGAGCGCGTCATAGCCTAAGGTTTCAGCAAGCCTGATCGCTAATTCCCGCTTTCCAGAACCAAAAGGACCTTCAATGGCTATATAGTGAGGTAAACTGCCTTCTTGTAGTGGGGCGTCAGTAATTGTTATGTCCGCATGAGTCATAATCATCCAGCTCGTTTAATTTAACCAGTTGATTGTCAGGTACTTGTGAAAGTGCGTCTTGGATAGTTTTGCCTGAAGGCAACGTTAAATCAGGGTCTATGTCAGCTAAAGGCTTTAATACAAAATCTCGGTTAAGTAATTCGGCATGGGGGACAGTGAGTCGCTTGTGGTAAATACTTGATTGATTAAATAGCGCAATGTCGAGATCGAGGGTTCTAGGTCCCCAATGGATCAGACGTCTACGGTGTTGGTTGTGCTCAATCTGCTGAAGCGCTGTTAATAAGCTAAACGCATCAAGGGGTGTTTCAATTTTGACGGCACCGTTTAAAAAATCTTGCTGATCAGTAGGGCCTAGAGGGGTGGATCGATACCAATTAGATAAAGCAGCTATATGGCTAAATTCTGCCAGCTGTTCAAGGCCTGCTTTAATTTGACTGGGTGGGTGGTCTAAATTGCTACCAACGGCAATAAATACAGTGTTCATTTCAGCCTCTAGGTAGAGAGAAGTAACGATCTAATTGCGTGGCCGCTTCCTGCGATGTTTTTGATGATAACCCTTCTTGTCGGCGTTGTCTCTGTCTTTATATGACTTTTCAGGCAGCGGATGTTTCTCTTGGTATGCCGTCCAAAAATCGCCTAAACCTTTAGGGATTTCACCTGCTGCTTCTCGAAGTAAAAGAAAGTCATAAGCTGCCCTGAATCTTGGGTGCTCAGCGATTTTTTGCGCTTTTTTGCCTTCGTGATGTGGCAGTCTAAACTGCATCTCCCACATTTCTCGCATCGTAGTCTGGAAGCGTTTAGGTATGGCGGTTAGCATGCATTGATGAGCTAAGACTTCCGTTGCAGCTTGATGAAACGCTGGCATCTGAGGTGTGCCGTTTGCTTCGTGAACAGCCATGTGATCCAACACGCTAGGCCATAGAAATACGGCATAAATGAATGCAGGGGTGATGGACTTGCCTTGTTTAAGCCTTTTGTCTGTGTTGATAAGCGCTAGCTCTGCCAATTGGCGTTCTACAGAATCTTTTTCAAATACTTCAGCGTTAAAGAGTAAACGTTCAGTTAAATTGTGTTGTTCAAGTAGTGCAAAAGTGCGCTGGCCGTAGCCTGAGATATAAAGCTTTAGCGATTCATCGAAGAGTCTCGCGTTAGATACATTGCCTAGCAAAGCAGATTTGTGGTCAATAATATCCGTCACTGCGCTGTCGATAGAGAAATTTAATTTAGCCGCAAAGCGAATGGCGCGAAGTAAACGAACAGGGTCTTCATTGAAGCGGCTTTCAGGATCTCCAATAAGCTTCAATTGCTTTTGCTTGATATCCTCGATGCCGCCCAGGAAATCGAATATTTTTGCGGCTTTGACATCGTAGTAGAGTGCATTGGCAGTAAAATCTCGGCGCTCGGCATCTTCTTCTATTGTGCCAAATACATTGTCTCGAAGTAGCAACCCTTCTTTGCTGACTTTAACGGTTTTTGAGTTGGGCTTGTCGGATTCACTTTTGTGAGAGCCCCGGAAAGTGGTGACTTCAATGATTTCACGGCCGAAGCGGATGTGAACAATTTGGAATCTGCGACCAATGATGCGAGAGTTCTTAAAGAGCTTTCGTATTTCTTCGGGCGTGGCATTAGTCGCGACATCAAAATCTTTAGGCGTTTCACCCAGTAACATGTCCCTGACAGCACCGCCGACTAGGTAAGCATGAAACTTGGATTTTTTAAGCCTTTCAATGACTTTGATGGCATTGGTACTGACGCATTGGCTTAGAAACTGTTCATGTTCTGAAGCATCAAGGAAAGAGGCAGCGTTGAGCGAGTTAACAATTTTTAGCACGTGGCAGAAACAGTTGGTCAGTGAATGTTAGGATTATGAGTGGATTGTTCCCGTTGGCAAGGGATATGTCAAACGATTGTGTAAGAAAACAATGAGAAGTTAGCTGGATGGTTGTTTGGTGTAAGTAAGAAGGGAGGCTATGCCTCCCCAGTCCAAGTCGTTTTAATTATTATTATTATTGAATGTTATTATTATTATGAAGTTTTTATTATTATTTTGCTTATATAAATGCAGTTGATATGCCAAAAAGTTTATTTCTAGTTAAAACAATTACTTAAGTGAATTTTAAGGGTGTTCTTTAAGTCTAAAAAGCTATGTATGTTTACCACTGGTAACAGTTTTGTTACCAGGTAACACAGTTGGTTGTTACTTTGTGTGTTGGGGGGTGATGAGTGAGCGTGGTGTAGGTCAACGCTAGTACCCCAATGCACAGCGATTGTCGGGTTCAGTGGCAGAGTAAAATGCTCATAGCAAGGCAGCTGATCGAAAATAATAGTTATTCTATAGTGAGATCAAGCAACACGGCTATGGGCATTTTAAATGCCACCCAAAGGGCAGCTACAGGTTTTCCCGTGACTTTGTTGCAAGTATTTGAAAGACGCATGTATTACTGCATACTTGCGCCTTGCCACAGAAAAACCTGTAGCTGCTGAACGGGACAATCGCTGTGCATTGAGGTACTAGGTAACCTGCCGCTAATGATTGATAAGTGAGCGTATTAACTGGTTACAGTTGGTTTACTTGTTTTCGCTTTAGAGCGCGGAATGCCAAGGCGTTGCCGCCTTTCCCAAAGCGATTTACGGCTAATACCCAGCTTTTGTGCCAATGCTGTTTCACTCATGTTGTCTTGATTCTCTAAAATAAACTTCTGGAAATAGTCTTCGAGAGAAAGGCCTTCTTCATCATGGGATTTAATCACTGAAGCCAAGGGTTTTTCTTGTTCAGATGATGTGTCAAGCAGGGCGTTCAAATCGACTAATTCCAAATCAATAGCAAGTAAATCATGAGAAATCTCTTCACTCTCAGCAAGAATAACCGCGCGTTCTATGACATTTTCCATCTCACGAATGTTACCGGGCCACTGGTAGGTAGTCAGGCTTTGAATAGCCGGGGGAGTAAAATGAGCTGGCGGCCTATTCATTTTTTTGCATAGCCTTGCAAGTGCTGCATTGGCAATTTCTAGAATGTCTTTGCCTCGATCACGAAGCGGCGGTAAATCGATCTGGATAACGTTGAGCCTATAATACAAGTCCTGACGGAAGTTACCTTGTTGACTGGCAGTTTTAAGGTCTCTGTGTGTGGCAGTAATGACCCTAACATTAACGTGTTGGGTGGTGACAGAGCCAATGCGCCGGATTTCACCTTCCTGTAGAAACCGCAGAAGTCGAGCTTGAGCTTCTAAGGGTAATTCGCCGATTTCATCTAAAAACAATGTGCCTTCATTGGCAGCTTCAATAATGCCGATGCGGGAGGTATTTGCGCCAGTAAAGGCGCCTTTCTCATAACCAAAGAGTTCAGATTCAATAAGTGACTCGGGAATGGCGGCGCAGTTAATGGTGAGCAGCGGCTTATGCGTCCTGAGACTAAATTGATGAATCGCTCTGGCAATTAATTCTTTACCTGTGCCAGTCTCACCATGAATAAGCATATTGCAATCAGTCGGTGCCGCTTTTTTTACGATGTTATAAACGGCTCGCATGGCTTTGCAGCTGCCGACTAGTTTAGGTACATTAAGAGTTTCTTTGTCTGACTTGGCCAGGCCTGAAATTTGAGTGGGTGCATGCGAGCGCTCAATGCCTTGTGCTTCTTTTTCTATTAGAATTTTCTCAATGGTTTCGAGCATGTCATCATGGTCAAAAGGCTTGGCAATGTAATCGACTGCGCCCAATTTCATTGAGTCGATAGCAGATTGCAGACTCGCGTAGCTGGTCATGATAAGTACTGGCGTGTCGCCACTTTTAGAAATGAGATCAGTACCTGGTGCGCCTGGTAGTTTAAGGTCGCTAATAATGAGATCAAGTTGTTCAATCGCGTGATCAGTGACAGCTTCGGACACTGAGCCTGCTTCACTAACCTCATAGCCATTGGTTTCGAGTAGCCGCTTAAGCGCAGTCCTTATGATAACTTCATCTTCAACAATCAGTAGATGGGCCATGGTCAAATACTTCCTGTCGAAAAGTTTGTCGAGTCAGCCCAGTACTTGCTTATCCACCTTGCTAACCGAAAAATGCTATGCATTGGAGTACTAAAGCCTTTCATGTTGATAAAGCGGCAGCTTGATCGAGAAGCAGGTACCACTTTGTGTATCCTTGTTCATAGGGCTTACGACACGAATGTTGCCCTTGTGTTCTTCAATGATACTGTAAACTAACGACAGTCCCAAGCCAGTTCCGCTGCCAGTAGGCTTGGTGGTAAAGAAAGGTTCGAATATTTTTGACTGTATATTTTCAGGGATACCCTCTCCATTATCGGTAATGTGCAAAACAACGAGTTTTCCTTGTAACTGACTATCTAACACAATAGAGGGGTCTTCTTTAGAGGCTGCGACTGCGTTGGTGATTAAGTTGATAAAGACTTGAAGAATGCGTTGTGGGTCGCCGAGCACTTGCAGTGTTGGGTTAATGGCATTTGTCACAGTTTTTGTGAGCGTTTTATCTTCGAGTGACAATAAATGAACGGCATTTTCCGCACAATCATGGAGGTTCACAGCTTGTGTGAAGTTGCCCTGTTGACTGCTGCCAGCATGGGAAAAGTTAATGAGGGCCTGTAGAATTTTGCGAATACGTGTCGTCTGCTCGGTAATCATGTTGGCTGTGTCTTTGACGGCAGGTGCATCGCTGTCGAGTGGTAGGTTTTGTGCGAGGCAGGCAATACCCGTTACAGGATTACCAATCTCATGAGCTACCCCTGCTGCTAAGCGACCGATCGACGCTAGGCGCTCGCTGTGCAGGACTTCATTCTCAAGCAGAACGGTTTCTGTGACCTCTTCAATAATGATCGTAAAGGTGTTCTCTTTAAATAATGCCTGTTCTGCATCTGCATGGGTCTTAAAAAAAGTAAACCATCTTGTGTGCTCATCGAAGCTTAGTGGAACTTTATCTTCTTTGGTGAGTGTCCTTTGCAAAAAATCTCGCAGGGCTTGCTGCCAAGGCTCATGAACCATTGATAGGTGAGCGCCAACTAATGCTTTTGGACTTTGGCCTGTCAAGTCAGCCATGAGTTGATTCCACTGGAGAATTTCTAAATCGTGCCCTAGCGTGCAAACGCCAATAGGCAAAGCTTCAATCGTTTGCCTGTGATAACGCCTTAACTTGTCTATTTCAATGGCTAACCCCGACAGGTGATGTTTGTGGTTTTCAAGATTCTGCTCAATGAGCCTGATGTCTTTGTTGGTCGTGGCTTCACCGCTGACTGGTAAATGCTTTGAAATGATTTGATGAGCAATAGTTGGGCCGTAGAGGCCTGATAGATCGGCTTCAATTTGCCTACGCAGTAATCTAAGAATAAAGGGGCTTGTCTGTTCTGGTTGAATGCTGAGCTTTCTGGCTGCTTGCTCAACGATGCGTCGGGCTTCTTCATGGCCTAATGCTAAACCCAAAAGTTCTATAAATTGCCTAGCGGATTGTGCGGTAAGCTTTTGTCTGGCAGGAAGACTTAGGCTGTCCTGTGCGCAGATAGCCGCTGCGTACTTTTCATCTTCTGTCATTTTGGTCAAGTGCGAGACTATCCAGAAAACTAACATGTTGACGCCTAAGCAGGCCGTGGTTGCTATCGTGAAATAGCTGTTAGGAGCTAAGTCAAAATATTTTATGAGCAGCGGCATGAGGCCAAAGGCATCTTCATGAATCATGGGTAGCAGTATGGCGATTAACCAGCAAAAAAAGCCTGCTAGTAAACCTAAGATAAGCCCTGCTCGGTTGCCTTTGGGCCAGTAGAGCAGTGCTAATATTCCAGGTAAAAACTGACAAGCCGCACTGAACGCAGCAAAGCTAAAATTCATCAAAATGGTCAGTTGCTTACTCCATTCCAGTACCAGCATAGTCATTAATAAGATGAATCCGATGAGCATTCGTCTAGCTAATTGGAGGTTTTGAAACAGCGTAATTTGACGCGGTAAAGATAGATTAGGTAATACAAGATGGTTAATGCACATTTGCGAAGTGGACATCGCAATGACGACTAGGGATGTGGTTGCAGCGCTTAGCATACAAAAATAGGCTAAATAAAGTATCCATGGTGAATGCGTTAAAAAGCCTAAGCTTAGCGCGTAAAGATAATCAACATTAGGGACCCCGTTAGCCTGAGCGGCCCAGAGGATGGGGAGGATAGGTAGGCTGATTAAGAGTAAATAAGCAGGGAATGCCCAACTTGCGGTATCAATGACTCTTCGGGTTGGCTTTTCTGCAAAGGTTAAATGGAAAAGATGCGGAAATGCCAAGGTGCCTGCAAAGAAAATAACGATAAGTGTACGTGCATTATTGGAGATGATGGAGCTATTTAGTTGTAAAATCCTGCTGGGATTTGAGTAGAGCCAAGTTTCAAGTGACTGTGGCCCATCAAAAACGAAAAAGAGTGCCACTACACCTAAGATCAAGAAGGCCAATAGCTTAAATAATGATAAGCAGGCTGAGCCAAAGACGAGCCCATTGTTCTTTTTATGCTGCGCTTTTTTAGGCACCAGTAAGATAGATAGTAAAAGAATAAAGCTAATAAACCCCCAGGCCCAAGGCTTGTATTGCTCGTAGCGAATACTGTTAAGCGGGTTGTTGAGGTAAATCGCAGTCTCAGCCATTTTATCGACCTGTATGGCCATTAAAGGCAGTACGCTAATGATAACGAAACAAGCGATAATGGCACCTGCGGTTTGGCTTTTGTATCTGAAACTGAATAAGTCAGCTAAGGAGCTTAGCTGGAAGGCTGAAGTGATGGAGTACAACGGACGGATAATAAGCGGCGAAAAAATAAAGAGTGCAGAGGTGCCAAAAAAATACGCCAAATATAAATAACCCCCTTGATTGGCAATACTTAGTGCGCCTGAAGTAGCCCAGGTTCCTGTGTAGCCTGCTAGTGATAGGGCAAAAACTAGTGGATGATCAATTAGCTTTTGTGGAATAAGGTTGCGGTTCGCAGCAACCCCAATGCCCCCTACTAACATAAAAAAGAGTAAGCCAAAGCCAATGAGTAAATAAGGTGACATAGGCTTATCGGTATTGCCTGCGCTGGCTAAAGTAGGCAAAGGCAATGACTGCAGCCCAGACAAAATAGGGGCGATACCATTGCCCTTGGTTATTGCTAACCCAGTCTTGAATCGTCGGGGCAAATAAAAACATGGCAACGAAAACCAATAATAAGCCTCGGTGAATATACACGCTGTTTACCTGTTAGATGAAGTAGCCGTATTTATACCACAGACTATTCTAACGGTTAACATTTGAAGATAAAGGGTGTTTGTAAGTTGAGTGAGTGTTATTTGTTGTAAAAGTTTGATGGTGAGAGAGACCAATGCGCAATACTAAAGTCTAGTAGCTGTCTGGGTGCTATGGTGTCGGGCTTTGGTGGTAAGGGTTGTTTGAGTTTCTCTAATACAGAGATTAAATTTTGCGTCGGTGTCTCTAGGTTAATGCTAGGTGCCAAATTTTGCTTACTAAGCTTTTGCCCTTGTTGGTTTTTTATGAGTGGCAGATGTGTGTAGTGTGGCGGTTCAGTGTTAAGTAGCTTGTATAAAAAACGCTGCTTAAAAGTACTGTCTAAAATATCCTGTCCTCTAACAACGTGAGTGATGCCTTGGTCGATGTCATCGACGACACAGGCTAGCTGGTAGGCAAAGTATTTATCACGCCGCTTAATGACAAAGTCACTAAATCCTATTTTTGCTTCAGGTGGTGATTGTTTACCTAACAGATCGTCTATAAAAGGTAAAAGTTCGCCTCTCTCAACTCTGATTTTAATTGCCGTGCCTGGGTGGGGTGATAGGTTGTCTCGGCAGTGGCCTGGATAATGGATTTCGCCTGCTAAATCTTTACGTGAACAATGACAGTAAAAACACCGTTCTTTATTTGCAAGTTGATCTAACACTTCTTCATAGCGTTTTTTTCGTTCGCTTTGCATGATGATAGGGCTGTCAGATACTAGGCCGTGAATCTTTAGACAGTTGATAATGCTGTCTGCAGCTCCTTTAATGGCACGTGTCTCGTCAATATCTTCAATGCGAATGAGCCACTGCCCGTTATGGGCTTTTGCATCAAGGTAGCTGGCAACGGCTGTGTAGAGAGAGCCTAAATGAAGGTCGCCTGTAGGTGAGGGCGCAAAGCGGCCAATATACTGAGAGGGGATGTCGGCATTTGCCAAGAAAGGGTTAACCCCTTTCTTGTTTTTCTTTAATTTCAGCGAGGGTTTTGCAATCAATGCAAAGGGTGGCGGTTGGTCTTGCTTCTAGCCTTCGAATGCCAATTTCAATGCCACAAGAATCACAGAAACCGTAGTCGTCACCCTCAAGCCGTTCAAGCGTCTCTTCGATCTTCTTGATGAGCTTTCGTTCTCTGTCTCGAGTACGTAATTCTAAGCTAAACTCCTCTTCTTGAGTGGCTCTATCAGCAGGATCTGGAAAATTGGCTGCATCGTCTTTCATGTGGCTAACCGTGCGGTCAACTTCTTGCATCAATTCAGTTTTCCAGTTGTTTAGAATGTTAGCAAAGTGTTCAACCTGAGCATCGCTCATGTATTCCTCGCCTTTAGCAGGCTCGTATGGCTCAAAACTTTTAAATTGGTTATTGGTGTTGGTTGCAGGCATTGTCTGTCTCTAAAAAATGCAAACGTTAGGCAGCATGAACGTCGGCCTCTATGTACTGCTTAAGAAAAGGCGCTATTCCTTGGCTACCGTGAATGGGTGTTGCCCTAAAACTGCGTAAGTGTAGAAGATAAATTTCTAAAGTGGAAGTATTTCACAAGCTGGATTTTCAATAATTTCCGTGATCGATCATTGATAATTCAGCTAAGGTTAACACGCGACAATCGATAAAATCTCACATCGCTTTGACAGTTAACTTGGTACAATAAACGAAAAAATAGAGCGAAGACTATGCCAAAATTAGCCGGGCTAAGCGTTGCATCCAGAATTGATCATATTGAACCCTTCTATGTGGTGGATGTACTCACGCGTGCAAAACAGTTAGCAGCTGAAGGGCGAGATATTGTTCACATGGAAGCAGGAGAGCCTGATTTCCCAACTATTTTGCCGATTATCGATGGCGCGAAACAAGCGTTGGATCAAGGTGCTACCTATTATACTGATGCGCTAGGTATTTGGCCGTTAAGACAAGCGATCAGCGATTTTTATCAATCAACCTTCAATGTGTTGGTTGACCCTAAACGTATCATTATTACGCCTGGGGCTTCTGGTGCGCTTCAGCTGTGTGCGCTGACACTACTTAATCCAGGTGATGGCATGCTGCTGACTGATCCGGGCTACCCTTGTAACAGACAATTTGTCCGCTTAGCTGGCGGTGAGCCTCAGCTTGTTGAGGTGAAAGCCGATGATCATTTTCAATTAACAGCCCATGCATTAGAACAGGCTTGGCAGCCAAATACAGTGGCTGCGATGGTCGCTTCCCCTTCTAATCCAACAGGCACATCGCTATCGGAAGATGCGTTGACTCAGCTGGTTACGGCTGTGGCGCAAAAAGAAGGGGTGTTAATTGTTGATGAACTGTATCAAATGCTGTCCTTTAATCAGCAGCCTCAAACGGTGTTAAACCTGACGCAGGATGCTTTTGTGGTAAACAGCTTTTCCAAATTTTTTGGCATGACGGGCTGGCGTTTGGGTTGGATGGTTGTGCCGGAGGCTGCAATTGAGCCGATAGAAAAACTTGCCCAGAATTTATTTATCTCTTTATCAACACCTGCTCAATACGGTGCGCTTGAAGGCTTTAAGCCTGCTTCCATTAAACTTTTGGAAGAGCGGCGTGAGATCTTTAAGGCTCGCTGTGATTTTCTGTTACCTGCACTTAAAGCGATTGGTTTTGAGGTTCCCTGCGAACCTGACGGGGCGTTCTATATATATACGGATGCAAGCCGTTTTACAGACGATAGTTTTGCTTTTTGTCATGAGTTATTAGAGCAAACAGGGGTTGCAGTGACGCCCGGGAAAGATTTTGGCGTGCATGGTGCAAACACGCATGTGCGCTTTTCGTTTACGACTTCGCTTGAGCAATTAAAAGAGGGCGTGAAGCGGCTTGGAGATTATTTAAAGTAAATATCGCCTTGGCTATCGATTTGGATGGCAATGGATTTTAGATGTTGCCCTTGGCATGGGCCTGCCACGCATTCGCCTGACTCAATCAGAAATAAGGCGCCGTGCGTAGAGCATTGAATCAGGCTGCCTTCTGCATCTAAAAATTGATCTGGATTCCAGTTGAGTTCGATACCTAGATGTGGGCAGTGGTTCTCATAGGCAAAAAACTCACCGTCTTTATTGACAATAAAGATGGCTCTGCCGTCATCGAGTTGGCATTCTTTTGCACTATCAAAAGGGATATCTTGAATATTAATCAGCGGGCTAGTCAAGTACGGCTTCTGTTTGGGTGGCTTCGTCGTTGAGTTGAATTTTAACGTCTTCTGAAATTTCGTTCCAATACTGATCTTCAAGTGCCCCATATAGAGCATAAAGCAACACTTTAGATGTCTTAATACCTCGAGCTTGAATGCGCTTGTAGGCAGCGACTGCGCCAATTTCACGAAGTTTATCAGGGGTGTTGATGCCGACAGTGACCAGCCAGTGAGCTGAGGTATTGCCGATATTTTTCATTTCCAGTAACTGGTCGGACATGGCGTTTGAAGATCTTAAATTATTATTATTGGTCAAAACTATACCATTCACACCAAAACAGGTACAGATTGTGAACCTATTTAGTGCAGATGAAAAACGTGTTCTCGGTCTAACAACTGAGCATTTATTGAGCATTGAAGACTCGGGGCGAGAATTTCTGCTTGAAGCGCAAACGTTAGCCGCTTTTACTCAGTTAAAAGAGGCTGCTCAAAAAGCAGGATTTGATTTGTCACTTGTTAGTGCGTTTCGCAGCTATGACAGACAAAAACAGATATTTGAAGGGAAGCTTTCAGGTAAAAGGAAAGTGCATGATGATGAAGGTAAGGCACTTGATTTAAGTCATTGGCCGCTGGATAAAAAAATCAATGCCATTATTCGATTTTCTGCTGTGCCAGGATTGTCCCCTCATCACTTCGGGTCAGATATTGATGTGTTTGATGCGAATGTTGCTTCAATAGATGATGTTTTATTGGAGCCTCAGGAAGTAGAAGCGGGCGGTGTATTTGCGCCATTGCATGACTGGTTAGATGACCGTATCGATAAAGGGGAAGCGTTTGGATTCTACAGGCCCTTTGTAGAAGGTAATCATACGGTTGCACCTGAGCGCTGGCACTTAAGTTATCAGCCCGTGTCGAATCAGCTGAAGGGAATGCGAAGTGCCGAGTTATTGGTTAGGCTTTGGCAGTCCGATGAGCTCGCAGCTAAAGCGTATTTGGTCGAGCATGTGGATGATTTGCTTGCTTTTTTTTGTGGGTAAAGCTGAGGCTGCGCTTAATAGCCGGATGGGGTGCTTTAGATTCTTTGCACTCAAGTGAAATTAGCTGTCTCCCTTTTTTAGTGATGAATTCCGTATGCTCTGCAAGCCTTGTATCATGAATGAGTTTTTCTAACGATAAGGCGGTATACATTAAGTTCAATTCATAGGCATGATGAAGCAGCATTTCAGCTCTACTGATGTGAAATTCCCACTCCGTTTGGAAAGGGTTAAAAATTGGCAGCGAGAAAGGGTCATTAAAACTAATGAACTTTTTCAGGAATAGAGCAATATCGTGAGCACGCTTACTATATCTCTCATGGGCTCTTTCGGGTGTTAAGCAAGCATTTACTAGCGATGTAGTTGAGAGTAATAAGTATAGAGTAAAAATAAAAAGCGATTTCAGCATTCAGATTGGATTTCTATCATAAAGTTTTTTATACCGCCCTTGCTTTACAAAAGGTCGATGTACATATTGGCTATTTTACTGTATTCAGTAGTGGCGAGATCATGAAATGTGTTTGTTTTTCCAACGGCATTCTCCATTTCTTTAACGAGTTCTGCGAAGACATTCACGGCTTTGTAATGCGCCTTTTCGGAGGGGGTAAGTTGATTTGGGTCTACATTCAGTGAGGTTGATCTAGATAATGCGTCAACGAATGCCTGTTGCGCCTTTTTTAGGCGATAATT
The DNA here is from genome assembly GCA_965225765.1 of Pseudomonadales bacterium. Taxonomy (GTDB): domain Bacteria; phylum Pseudomonadota; class Gammaproteobacteria; order Pseudomonadales; family DT-91; genus CAKMZU01. Next base: position 2,117,680 of record CBDDBO010000002.1, on the reverse strand, counting down.
AGCGCGTGCGGTATTCGCTCTCATCTTAAGATGGTAGGCATTAGTATAGTCAGAAGAAGCCTTTTTAATAGTGTCATCAATAACGTTGAGCTTATTCTCTTCGGCTTTTTGTGAAGCTTTCTGCGCTACTTGAAAAGCTATGGGGTTAGTCAATGACTCGTATACTAACTTAAGTTGCTCATCAATGGAGAGCTGGTTAAAAGGTTGTTTGAACTTTGGATCTAAGTTGCTTGCTTTATTCATCCCATCATTGACTGCTTGTTTTAGGCCAAAATCACTGGGTTCAGCTCCTAAGCTGTAAGGTGTTATCGGCAATAACAGGCAGTGAAAGAAAAATAGATAGCTATATTTCATAAATTATCAATAACTATAAATAAAGCGTTAGGTATAGTTATTGGAAAAAAGTTCTTTGTTGTTACTAAAATCTTACCTCAACGCCTCTTTCTGCCATATAAGCTTTGGCTTGGGGAATGCTGTATTCGGCAAAGTGGAAAATACTGGCAGCTAGAACGGCATCAGCTTTTCCTTCTTTGGCACCATCGACTAAATGGTCGAGGTTGCCAACGCCACCTGAGGCAATAACAGGGACAGAGACTGCTTCACTGATGGCGCTCGTGAGCGCTAAATCAAAGCCGTTTTTAGTGCCGTCTCGATCCATGCTGGTCAAAAGAATCTCTCCTGCGCCAAAATCCACCATTTTCTCTGCCCATTCAATCGCATTAATACCTGTAGGTTTGCGGCCGCCGTGGGTGAAAATCTCCCAGCGATTAGCTTCTTCGTCAGTGCTGACTTTCTTGGCATCAATGGCTACCACGATACATTGTGAGCCAAAGCGATCAGCGGCTTCTTTAACGAACTCGGGATTAAAAATGGCAGCTGTATTAATGCCAACTTTGTCAGCACCTGCGTTAAGCATGCGGCGAATATCTTGTGTGGTGCGGATGCCACCGCCAACGGTTAGCGGGATGAAGATTTGATCCGCAATCTGCTCTACCATGTGAACAGTGGTTTCACGCCCTTCATGGCTGGCTGAAATATCCAAAAAGGTGATTTCGTCAGCGCCCTCTTCGTTATAGCGTTTGGCCACCTCAACGGGGTTGCCGGCATCTTTAATGTCAACAAACTTTACGCCTTTAACGACTCGGCCGTTATCGACATCTAGGCAAGGGATAATTCTTTTTGCTAAGGCCATGATTTATATCTGCCAGTTGAGAAAGTTGCGCAGTAAGCGTAAGCCTGCCATGTGGCTTTTTTCAGGATGGAATTGCACAGCTGCGACGCTGTCTTTTGCCATCATCGCAGAAAAGGGCACGCCATAATGACAACTGCCAATGGCATAGGTTGGATTTGGCTCAACAAAATAACTATGCACAAAATAAAAGCGGGTGCCGGATGCGATGCCTTCCCAAAGGGGGTGCTCTTGCGCTTTTTCAACATGGTTCCAGCCCATGTGCGGCACTTTAATCGGTAAGCCAGCATCTTCGACATTGTTTGGGAAGCGCTTGACCTCGCCCTTGAAAATATCAAGACAAGCGACGCCTTGGTTTTCTTCACTGTGGGATTGCAGCACTTGCATACCAACGCAAATGCCTAAAAGTGGCTGTTTTTGCTCAATGACATGATTAACCACTTGAGGTATACCGTTATCTTTGATGCTGCTCATGCAATCACGAATAGCGCCAACGCCTGGTAAAATGACATGGTCAGCTTGATAGATGTCTTGTGTATCAGCGCTTATGGTTATATGTGCATCAGGTGCAACATGCTTTACAGCAGAGGCAACGGAATGCAGATTACCCATGCCGTAGTCGATAATGGCAACGTGCTTTTTCATGCGGCTTATAGGCACCCTTTGGTCGATGGCATTTGCCCTGCTTGACGTGGATCCATTTCCATTGCCATACGGAGTGCGCGGCCGAAGGCTTTGAAGATGGTTTCAATCTGGTGGTGAGTGTTCTTGCCGCGAATGTTATCTATGTGAAGGCTGACTTTGGCGTGATTAACGAAGCCTTGGAAAAACTCAATAAACAAATCCACGTCAAAGCCGCCAACAGATGCGCGAGTGAAATCACAGTGAAATTCAAGGCCAGGACGTCCTGAGAAATCAATCACGACGCGAGACAAAGCTTCATCTAGTGGGACATAGGCATGCCCATAACGGGTGATGCCTTTTTTATCGCCTATGGCTTTGTCAAAGGCTTGACCAAGGGTAATGCCAATGTCTTCAACGGTGTGATGATCATCAATGTGCGTGTCGCCTGTGGCTTTAATGTCCAGGTCAACAAGGCCGTGGCGGGCAATTTGATCCAGCATGTGCTCAAGGAAAGGGACACCCGTGTCAAAGGTGGCTTTACCTGTACCATCAATATTGATGTCGGCAGTAATCTGAGTTTCTAAGGTGTTCCGAGTGATTTGTGCTGTGCGATCTGACATAGAGCTTAGATTGGGTCTTTTATCCAATGGCTATTATAACGGGCTGTAGGTATTCATAAAGACATTTGCGCTCAGATTTTTTATGATGCACGTTTTTTTGGCAGACGCTTATGCCTGTTGTGCTTGAAAAAGTCACCGAACCCAGTCAGCAGGATTTGGTTGATTTAGAAAAAACCTTTTACGAGTTTCCTGTTTCCTCAGGTGAATGTTTGCTGGGGCAGCAATCTAAGGCGACGATTTACGGTGCGCGTTTTAATGGCCGACTACTAGGCGCTATGGTCATTGATGAGCAGGTCACGCCTGCCTGCGTGACCTATTTATGTGTCAGGGAGGTGACAAGGAACCGCCATGTCGCTAGTGAAATGCTAAGGCAATGGCTACTCGCTAGCGAAACGGGCTGCACCGTGAAACCGAGTCAGCCTACTCAGGCTTTCGAAGGGTTGATGAAGCGTATGAAGTTTCATTACCGAGAGGGACTGTGGTTAAGTTCTGAGCATTTGTATGTGGAGTCTTAAGCGGGTTTATGGAGAATACAGAGCAATTTGCCGATGCCCTATTACGGTGGTTTGATCAACATGGTCGAAAGCATCTACCTTGGCAGCAGTCGATTACGCCTTACCGTGTTTGGGTGTCAGAAATCATGTTGCAACAGACACAGGTTGCGACAGTGGTGCCTTATTATGAAAAATTTATGGCACGCTTTCCGAATGTGACAGCTTTAGCCGAAGCGCCCCTTGATGATGTCCTGCATCATTGGTCGGGGCTCGGTTATTACTCTCGTGCAAAAAATCTACATAAGGCTGCCATTCAAATCGTTGAGCAATATGCAGGCGAGTTCCCTTCGACTCAAGTTGATTTGGAAGCATTGCCGGGTATCGGGCGCTCGACCGCCGGGGCTATTCGCTCCATTGCCTTTGAGCAACAAGGGGTGATTTTGGATGGTAATGTCAAACGCGTCATTGCGCGTTTGTTTGCAATTGAAGGTTGGCCTCAGGCACCTAAGGTGCAAAAAAAATTATGGGCTGAAGCTGAACAGCTTGTTCCTTCAAAAAGAAACAGGGATTACTCTCAGGCAATGATGGATATGGGGGCAACGTTATGCAAGCGCGCTAACCCTTTATGCGATCTCTGTCCTTTTGATGCGGTTTGCCAGGCGAAACTTCAAGATAGACTGAACGTTATTCCAGGGAAAAAACCGAAAAAAGTCTTGCCTGTAAAGCATACCATTATGTTGGTGTGCCAGCGGGGCAGTGAATATCTGCTCTATCAAAGACCTCTTGAAGGGCTTTGGCCTGGGCTTTGGAGCTTTCCTGAATTTGCGTGCGGGAAACGTCTCGTGGAGGAGGCTAAAGATCAGCTTAAGCTCAATGTTAGTCAATTTGAAAAGCGGTTTTCTTTTAGGCATACCTTTAGCCATTTTCATTTGGAGATCGATGTGATGCATGCAAAGGTAAAATCTGCTGAATCCATAGCCTCTGAGGGCGTTAAGTGGTTTAATCCACTTGAACCTGAGGCCTTAGGCTTAGCAGCCCCCATCACAAAAATTTTTGATCAATTAAGTAACTTGGAGTAAGCCATGACTAGAATGGTGGAATGTAGAAAATACAAAGAAACGCTAGAGGGGTTAGATAAGCCACCTTTTCCAGGCCCTAAAGGCCAAGATATTTTTGAAAACGTTTCAAAGAAAGCATGGGATGAATGGCAGGCTCATCAAACACGATTAATTAATGAAAAACAGCTAAGTATGATGGAGCCGGAATCAAGAAAGTATTTGCAGCAGCAGCAAGACAAATTTTTATCAGGTGAGGATTTTGATCAAGCAGAAGGCTATATCCCCGAGCAAAAGTAAACCCTTAGAAAGTGGTGAAAAAAAGTCCCTAAATAAGCTTGACTCATTTCAAAGAAAAGGGTTAAATACGCGCCACTTACACAGAACGCCCAGTTAGCTCAGTCGGTAGAGCAAGGGATTGAAAATCCCTGTGTCCGTGGTTCGATTCCGCGACTGGGCACCATCTTAACTAGTTATTCTACTAGTTGTCTTAGCAAGCTTAAGCACTATTCCAACATAAACTCACTTTATCTGTTTCAAGCATTCGCATGATGAGTGTTCGAGAACCTATAGGTTACCCAAGTGTAATAGCTATTTTACAGTGTTAAAGAGTAGTGTGAGTGTTATCGATGGTTGGTTGATTGATGATTGACAAAGCTCTTTAGTTTTCGGGAAGCAGTTTGTGCGGATTAATTGACAGGTTCAGATTGATAAAAAACAGCGATGTCTATCTGGCTGTATTATCAAGTCTTCTTTAGGTTGGGAGGTTAAATGATTTGCCAGCCTTTAGGGCCAGCAAACGCTAACGGAGTGCTGGAAGTCAAAGTCAAATGTTAGGCTTTGGTTGTTTGTTATCTTGCGCCAGCGACTTCATGAATAGAGATTGGTGTCATGTTACTTTTCCATAGTGAGCCTCTATCTAATATATAACATTTGCCAGTTCCTCTGGGCGGGGTGAATTCAAAGACGTTATGGTGGGTTACTTTCCAGTCTTTAGAGACAGTGAGTCTTGAATGTTTTTCAAGCGTGTCGCGAGCATTGTGATAATCAGAGCCTCGCTTGATAAGAAATGCACTATTCGCTATGCCTAACGTTGTTGCTACAAAGCTCATAGTAAGAAGAGCGCGATCATCTTTAACTTTATCGTAATACTTTTGGATAAAATTACGTTTTTCGATTGGCGACTCTACGGCAGCGTCATCGGTATCAGCATATAGTGAAATTGATGGGGCAAAGAGAGATAAGCAAAAAGCGGCAGAAACAATAGACTTGGTCATTCTACTTTAGTCTCCATTTTTTGTTTCGGTGTTGGTTAAATAAGAGTAAAGAAGTCTAATTTTAAGTGTAGAAAAATACCGAGCTTAAGAATATACCTAAAATAAAATGGGGCTTCTTTACGTTGTATGTGGAATCGGCTCAGCTTCGTTAAAAATCTAACAAGCAGATCCTGAGTCAATATATATTATGACTAAGTAGAAAAACATTTGTTCAACTTTTTATAACCTAAGTCTGAACTGCTTTAATAAAGCATCTTGTGATATGTAGTGAATATAAGTAAATAAGAGTTTATCAATTAATCTCTATAAGTAAGCGCCAAAAAGTAAGTGAATTTTCAAAATGTCTAGATTTGACAGTCATGTTTGTTTCGATTCCACGTAACTTTTAAAGCTGTTTTGCAGTAGGTCTCTGTGTTTAGAATGTAAAAAATAGCCTAACTTGGTTCTTCGCCACAAGATGTCGTTTAAAGTCTTGGCATGCTCTGACTGTATGAAATAAGCTAAGTTGCTTTCAAGGTCGCGATATAAATTTTCAGAACAAATTTGTGTGTTGCTCTGGTTTTTAAGTAATGTGGTTATAGCGTTTGGCTGAGGGGCGAAAGGTGTTTCTGCTGTCCATGCCTTTGTCATGTTTACAAAGTCATCTTCTAGTAGATTAAGTGCGTTTTCTGATGTCTTTCGATAAGACGTTATTTTACCTCCCAAGACTGACATAAAAGGCAAGCCATCAATGAGTTGTTTTTCAATGATGCAGTCTCTCGATAAATGCTGAGGATCTTGATCGCTATAGAGCAATGGTCTGACGCCTGCATAATCATGGCAAATGTCATCGAGGCTAATAGATGTGTTGAAATATTGATTGAATAGATCGATTAGATAGCTTTTTTCTTCATAAGAGCATTTAACCCTTTCGTTAGGCATAACGTCGATTTCAACTTCTGTTGTACCAATGAGTAAAAAGTCTTTTACGTACTGTATGACAAAAACGACTCGCCCATCTTGATGTTGTAATAGATAATTTTTTTTTGATGAAAAGGGAGACTTGATAAGGATGTGTGAACCTTTGATCAATTTTAGTTGATGACGCCTTTTCTGTGGTAACCAGCTAGCTTCGTTTTGCATGAGCCAAGGCCCGGATGTGTTGATGATACACTTAGCGTGTTGCTTAAAGCTTTCGCCCGTCAGGGTATCTTCAAGGCTTACTTCCCACCACGTTTGATCTAGGGTTATAGCTTTAACCTTGCAGTAATTTCTAACGGTAGCACCACGCTTTTCAGCATCTAAAATGTTCGCTAGTACCAAGCGGCTATCGTCAGTCATGCAGTCAGAGAATAGGCCTATTGTTTTTATATCACCTTTTAATTCAGAGTCCTCAGTATTTCGAATGACTCGACTTTTTTTCAGGTTATTCCTTAGGTAGAGATAATCATAAATAAACAAACCTAAGCGAATAAGAGCAGGGTGCCTTGAATGTTTACCTAAAGGCACAGAAAATTCAATGGGGTGAATTAATTCGGGTGCAATGGATAATAGTGTGCTTCTTTCTTTGAGCGCATCATGAACCAGTTTAAAGTCATACTGTTCAAGATATCTGAGCCCACCATGGATGAGCTTAGAGCTATAGGATGAGGTGCCACTGGCAAAATCATGCATGTCATAGAGAGCAACATTAAGACCTCTGCCAGCAGCATCTCTTGCGATACCAGCACCATTGATGCCGCCGCCTATAATGAGTACATCGACGAGCTGTTGAGTTGTATCCATGATAAGTCCTGTTAACTAAACATCAACAGAACTTAGTTTAGAGCAAGCTGTTGATGCTCATCATTAAACTATGAATGCAAATAACCAAAATCGACTGGAAAAAGAGTTTTCGGGCTTTTTTCTTTTCATCTAATTCACGGTTAAACGCCGTGACAAGCCACCAAGCATTGCAGACTGATATAATGATGGCGTACCAAAGGCCACAATAATCAAAGAAATAAAGCAGTAAGCCCGTACACCAAAAAGCGATAATATAGCCTTTGATTTGGAATAGCGTTTTCGGGATACCAATGACCGCCGGTAGAACAGGGATCTTTGCTGCTTTGTAGTCAGCTAAGCGAAAAATACCAATAGCGTAATGATGAGGCATTTGCCAGAGTGCAAAAAGTAGCAATAAAAGCCAGGCGCCTAAGTCAAACTGATTGGTGATAGCGCAGTAGCCTATGACAGGCGGTAAGGCACCTGAAATACTGCCGACTATTGTGCTGATAGGGTGTCGTCTTTTCAGCCAAATGGTATAAGCCAGCACGTAAATCAAAAACCCTAAAAGGCCTAGAAGCGCTGTTAACAGATTGGCACCAAGCCAAAGCAGCAAGAAGCCTGCCAGTCCAAGCAAGGCCGCAAAAGAAAACACAACAGCCAGAGACAGCTCTTTATTCACTAGGGTGCGCTTTTTTGTGCGAGGCATTAACGCATCTATGTCTTTGTCGTATACATTGTTAACGACACAGCCCGATGCAACAATCAGAGACACGCCAATAACGACACAGGCAAACAGGGCGATGTTAAAATGACCGCCTGATGCCAGAAAAAAGCCACCGAGTGCAGAGATTAAATTACCGCCTATAATCCCTGGTTTAGTGAGTTGGTAATAGTCCTTAATCGTGAACACCCTTGAGCCTACATCATAAAGTAATTAAGCTCAGCCATGATCCAGATGCTGCCTGCTACGACGACGAACATAATCACTACGGAGAATATGAAGGCAATGACATTCCAGCGTTGCTCAGATGAGGTGTCCATGTGCAGGAAGAAATAGAGCTGTATATAAATTTGTGCAACAGCTGCGAGGACAATAACCCAGACCATGGCTATTTTGGACAAGTCACTCATCATGACAACGCCAAAAGGAATCGCGGTGAGCACGACGCACAGTAGAAAGCCAATAATGTAAGAGGTATAGCTTCCGTGGCTAGCGCCGCCTATTGAGGTATCATGAGAGGATGGATGACTCATAAGATTGCTCCAAATAAATAAACCACGCTAAACACGCAGATCCAGACTACATCAAGAAAATGCCAGAACAGGCTCAAACACATCAATCGCGCCTGGTTGTGTTTGGTTAAGCCACGTCTTGATAAATGAATCATCATGCAAAGTATCCAGATAAGACCGCAGGTAACATGCAACCCATGGGTGCCTACAAGACCAAAAAATCCTGAAAGAAAGCCTGAGCGCTGAGGGCCTGCACCTTGATGAATCAAGTGATTAAATTCCCACAGCTCCATCGCCACAAACCCAAGACCAAAAAGGAAGGTAATAAAAAGCCAAAATTGAACAAGCCCCATTTTGTTTTTGTGCATGCCAAGAATGACAAAACCATAGGTGATTGAGCTGAACAATAACAACAAGGTTTCAACCAGAACAAACTTTAAATCAAATAAACCACTGGCACCTGGCCCGCCTGCCGTGTTGGGCATCAAGACCGCAAAGGTTGCAAAGATTGTCGCAAACAAAATACAGTCGGTCATTAGGTAAATCCAGAACCCAAAGACCTTGATTTCATTCATATCATGATGGCAGTGCTCTTCATGGCTGTGAAGTGCAGATTCATCGTGCATGCTTAAGGTATCAGCTGACATAAGCGGTCTCCTCTATCCTGTGACCACGTTTTTCAAAATTCGCTTTTTCTATGGCTTCGACTTCTTCGACGCTGACATAGTAATCAATGTCTTCATCGAAACTTTTGCCGATCCAGCAGACAATACAACCAATAAACCCAAGGGCTGCCATCCACCAGATATGCCAGATCAAGGCAAAGCCCATGACCGTTGCAAGTGCGCCAATAAACACGCCAGCGCCTGTGTTTTTAGGCATATGTATAGGTTCATATTTCTGAGGGTATTCGTAGCGATCGCCACGCTCTTTCATGTGCCAGAATTCATCGCGCTCTTTTATATCAGGGGTAATAGCAAAGTTATAAAAAGGTGGCGGCGAAGAGGTTGCCCACTCCAGGGTCCGCCCGTTCCAAGGGTCGCCTGTAAGATCTTGATTAAGCTTACGGTCACGAATACTGACAAGGACTTGGATTACCTGGCAAACAACGCCCACAGCAATTAAACCAGCACCCACTGCAGCGACAATGAGCCAGTAATGAAATGAAGGATCGATATTTTGGCTAATACGCCTTGGCATGCCCATCAGGCCAAGTACATAAAGCGGTGCGAACGCTAAAATAAAGCCTGTTAGCCAGAACCAGAAGGCTTTAGTGCCCCACTTATCATTTAAGGTGAAGCCAAACATTTTAGGCCACCAGAAATTCAGTGCAGCAAAGACACCGAAGACAACGCCGCCAATAATGACATTATGGAAGTGAGCAACCAGGAACACTGAGCCATGCACAACAAAATCAGCCGCAGGGACGGACATCAAAACACCTGTCATGCCGCCGATGGCAAAGGTTGCAATAAAACCAATACTCCACAGCATGATGGAGTTATAAACAATCTTGCCTTTGTACATGGTGAATAGCCAATTGAATATCTTGACCCCAGTAGGGATGGCGATGATCATGGTGGTGATCCCAAAAAAGGCATTCACGTTTGCGCCTGCACCCATGGTAAAAAAGTGATGCAACCAAACGATAAAGGATAAAAAGGTGATAACGCCCGTTGCCCAAACAAGGGTTACATAGCCGAAAATAGGTTTTCGAGAAAAAGTCGCGAAGACTTCTGTAAATACACCAAAAATAGGCAGTACTAAAATATACACCTCAGGGTGTCCCCATGCCCAGATCAGGTTGACATACATCATCATGTTGCCACCCATATCATTGGTGAAGAAGTGAAAGCCTAAGTACCTGTCAAGTGTTAGTAAAGCAATGGATACTGTTAAAATAGGGAAGGCCGCAAGGATGAGGATGTTGGCGCAAAGTGACGTCCAAACAAAAACAGGCATTTTCATCAAGGTCATGCCGGGGGCACGCATTTTGAGAATGGTCGCCAAGAAGTTTACACCGCTTAACAGTGTACCTAGCCCTGATATCTGCAAGCTCCATATCCAGTAATCGACCCCGACCCCTGGCAAATATTCCAGCTGGTTTAAGGGGGCATAACACAGCCAGCCGCACTGGGCAAATTCACCTAAGGCCAGAGATGCGTTGATAAGGACTACACCTGAAATAAATAACCAGAAGCTTAAGTTATTCAAAAAAGGAAAGGCTACATCGCGTGCACCTATTTGCAAGGGCACGATGACATTCATCAACCCGACAATTAACGGCATGGCAACAAAGAAAATCATAATAACGCCATGAGCGGTAAATACCTGATCATAATGGTGAGGGTTGAGTATGGTGTCGCCGCCACCAGCCGACGCGATCACTTGTTGCGTTCGCATTAAGACAGCATCGGCAAAGCCTCTGAAAAGCATGACAAAGGCGACAAGGATATACATGATGCCGATTTTTTTGTGGTCAACCGATGTAAACCAATCGCGCCATAGCCAGCCCCAGTGGCCTTTGATCGTTACAAAGGCAACAAGGGCAGCACCAAGAATACCGACAACAATCAGTGTCGTGATAACAATGGGATCATGAGGGATAGCCTCTAAAGAGAGTTTGCCTAGCATTTAGTGAGCCTCCGTCTGTGCTTGTAAGCCATCAACAGGCTGTTGTAAATCGTGCATATGATTTTCATGGTCGCCATGGCTACCGTGGTTGTGCATGTCCATATATTTGTCGATCGTATCTTGAAATAAAGTAGGTCTTACTGTGCCGAAGTAAGTGACGGGATAACCGTATGACTTTTCGGCCAGTGCGTTGAAGTCGTCTTCAGAAACAAGCTGTTTTCCAGAGCTTTTAACGGTTTGAATCCACTTTTCAAACTCATCGTCTGTTTCTGTTGCAATAGCGGTAAATTTCATGTCGGAAAAGCCGTGGCCGCTGTAACCTGAAGAGATCCCTTTGTATCGTCCGGGCGTGTCGGCGATGAGGTTCAACTGAGTTTTCATGCCTGCCATGGTATAGATCTGCGAGCCAAGTCGTGGAATGAAAAATGAGTTCATTACGGTGTCTGAGGTGACTTTAAAGGCAACGGGGGTATCAACAGGAAAAGCAATTTCGCTGACAGTTGCCACGCCATAATCAGGATAAATAAAGAGCCACTTCCAATCTAAGGAGATGACCTGAATAGTCACAGGCGGCTTTTCATGCTCCAAGGGCCGATAAGGATCGAGCCTATGAGAGGAGATCCAGGTGATAACAGCTAGGATCACGATAATGATGATAGGTACTGTCCAGACCACCCACTCAATTTTAGTGGAGTGATCCCATTTAGGTCGATACTCAGCGCCTTGGGTCTCGTGATATTTCCAAAAGAAATACAGCGCCATAAAGATGGCGGGCAATACCACGATAAGCATCAGTCCAACGGCTAAATAAATGAGATCCCGTTCGGCATGGCCGATGGCACCTTTGGGGTTTAGTAGGGCAGCATCACAGGCGGTGAGCAGTGCGAATAAGCTGAGCATGCAAGTCGAAGCCAGTCGTTTGCGAAACGTCATTAGCGCATTCTCTTTAATTATCAATCTTTGAAAAAATTAGTTGTAAGTTGTCAGGAAACAGCAGTGCAAATGCTTAGAGTGCTAGGTAGGAAGAAAGTTCAACCTATAAGTCAACAGGGCTTACGAGAAAGGTTGATCTGACACCAAGTTCTTAGGATAGGCATTGGCTAATTCCGAATTGGCTTCTAAACTGTCGCCATCATGGAATTTTAATAATAAGAATAAGCACATTATACAAAGGAGAGCATATGAAGAAGTTAACGACTGGTTTGCTGGCCACTATGGCCGTATCGGTTCAAGCGGATATTTTATTTACAGCATCTGTAGGGAGTCATGTTTGGCAGGCAGAGCCTTCTGGTTATGTGGATGGTGTTGGTTTTGGTGAGGGCGGCTTAAATATTGATAGCGATAACGGCATGATGATTAATCTGGGCTTTGAACACCCTCTGCCTTTTTTGCCCAATATTAAAGTGGCGAGTACCAATCTTTCTCTTGAAGGCGGTAGCAATAATACCTTTACCTTTGGTGATGAATCTTTTTCAGGTGATGCTCATGCTGAAATAGATCTAAGTCATATGGATTTAACCCTTTATTGGGGGTTGCCCATTCCGCTGCCTTATATAGACATTAACTTTGGATTGACAGCTAGAAACTTCGATGGCGGTGCAACCGTTATGGGTAAGGTGACAGGCGGTGGCACAGAAACGCAAACGCTCGAATTTAACCAGGTCATGCCTATGGGATACGCCGGCGTAAAGCTGGGTGAGTTTTTTGGTGTCTATGCCAGAGCTGATATGAATTACATAGGTTATGACAACAACACCCTGACGGATATGCAGGCGTTAGTTGGCTATAACCTGCCCATTCCTATTGTGGATGTCAAAATCGAAGGTGGTTACCGCCAGTTAGGCATCGAAACGGATATAGATGACTTTGTATCGGATATCGATATCAGCGGCCCTTTTGCAGGGCTTGAGCTTGCTATTGGATTTTAATAGTTAATAGCTGAAGTATGCCTGTGAGCATGCTTTAGGGCACCTCTAAAAATTGCTGTCGGCTTCTGTTTTATTCACATGTCTGTTTCTAATAGCATGATAGTAATCAAATAAACGAACGATAAAAATATTATACCTCACACCCTTCGGGCACTAATTTCTTTGGCTTAAGCGGTGTTGTAGGTTTTATTAAGGTGTCGAACATTAATTACAACCTACACCTTGCTGAACGCCTTGAAATTCAGTGTAGAACCTCAAAATCAACTATTAGAGATGCCCTTTAATTATTTTATATGTGATCTAGGAGTCTGCCTGAGAATTGCGTTCGAGGATCAATTTCAAAGAAGTGAGATAAATTTTTTGGGAAATTCCTGCGAATAGTCAGCCTATTTAAAGGCAGATCTAAATAAACAGGGGCGAAGAATTTAGCCGCTTATCTGGAATTTAGGCCGAACAGTCAGTTCTCGGACAGGCTCTTAGCCTGAATAATTCATGAGAAAGTATGAGGGAACGGCGCAAACCCTTATAATAAAGGTGCCAACACAATAAAAATAAAGATTGCGCCGATGCCAAATTGTACCGTTAGTCAACCACTTTTCCCAGTCCTAAAACGTCGTCAAATAGATTTTGATTTCTCAGGTGGTTGCGTCAGTTCATTTGCAGGAAGTTTACTTTTAAGCAAAGTTGATAAAAAAATAGGCTTAACGCAAAAGATAGCAAAGCTTCTTCCAGATGATCGAGATAAAAGCAAGGTCGAAAATCAAGCAGAAAATCTTTTAAAGCAGCGAGTTTATGCATTAGCCTGCGGTGAAGAAGATCTCATTGCTCACAATGATTTAAAAAATGATCTAGCTCTGCAAACAGCCGTCGGTGTTGATGAGGATCTTGCAAGTGCGTCCACCATGCAGAGGTTCGACCAGCGGTTTGATAGGCGCAGTTTAAAAGCCGTTCATGAGGAGCTGATTCAGCAGTTTATTAACAGTTATTCAAAAGCGCCAAAAACAATCATTCTAGATTTTGATGCCACAGATAACCGTCTCTATGGTGAACAGGAAGGCCGTTACTACAACCATCATTACCGTGGCTACTGCTATTTACCGCTTTATGTTTTCTGTGGTGATCAGCTATTAGCCGCGATATTGAGACCATCAAGCAAGCATGGCAACTGGTTGACTGTGCTGGTATTGAAAATGCTCGTGAAACGATTAAGAAAAGCCTGGCCAAAAACGCAAATTTTATTTCGAGGCGACAGTGGTTTTTATTCACCCAAAATCATTAACCTTTGTGAGTCGATAGAGATTGATGATGCTGTAGGTTACAGCCCTAACAGCGCTTTACATGGGCGAGCAGTCACCATTGGATTACATAAATCTGCGCTAGAAGCCTTCGAAGAGAGTAGTGAACCACAGAAATGGTTTGGTGAAATTAACGATTACAAAGCCAGAAGCTGGCCTCACGAACGGCGAATCGTCGTTAAAGCGGAAGTCTCTAATTTGGGTACGAATACACGCTATGTATTGACGTCACTCAAAGATAAAGCTTCCTCACTTTACAGCGAAGTTTATTGCGAGCGTGGCGACATGGAAAACCGGATTAAAGAACAAAAATGGCTGTTTAGTGACCTTAATAGCTGCTCAGATTGGTGGTCCAATCAGTTCCGAGTTATTTTATCAGGATTGGCCTATACACTGCTTGAAAGGCTCAGAGTCATAGGTCTAAAAGATACGCTGGGAGAGCGATGGCAGGTAAGATTGCTAAGAGAAAAATTATTGAAGATCAGTGCCGTCGTGACACGCAATACTCGCAGAATAAAATTCATGGCAGCTACCACGATATCTAAGCAGCGACAATCATTATTTTATACGGCAGCTATCCGCTTAAATCTGTCTCCTGATTAAAAAATATTGCGCTTACCCCAGCGCATGAAAAGCACGGGGGTAAGGGGGAGTTGTGTCTGAATTTCAAAAAATGATTAATTTATAGCCGATTTGATCTGATGTTACATTTACAACACACTTATTCGGTCAATCTCTAAAAAATCTAAAATGTCATGAATTATTCAGGCTAGTACTTTGATTCACTGCATTTGTCAGGTAAAAAATATCGTAGGGTGGCTAAGCTGTGCGTAACCCACCATCAGAAACCGGACAATCGCTGTGCATTAAGGTACTAGTTGTACTTTGCATTCTCGCCTGTTAGAGGCATATTTCCGTGAATCTTTCCCACTGGCATAGTTCCATAAACCGTTCTGAAAACCTTTTGTTAGATGATAGGCGCTAGCACCAGCTGATGCTGCTACTGAAACTTTGCCTAAGAGTACGGCTGTCTCTATGGGTAATGGGCTCCTAATGTCATATTCACAGTTGTTAGCATTTAAGCCAAATAGCACAGCAGTGCCCGCCACAGTCGCAGTTATACTTGGTAAAATATTTGCAACGGCTGCTGAAGCAGCTTTTTTAACACCAATATAACCTTTCGCACAGCATTTAGGTTCATTCCAGGCCCCTTTTATACCTGCGCAGATAGCGTTTGTCGCTGAAATTCCCAATGCTGTTGCCAAGGTCGGGATTGAGTATTTTGATTCAGGCAGGACAGAATATGACAAGGGTGCGAATAAAACAAACATGGCTAGAATGGTGGTTTTTAAAATAGACATCTTTTCGGTTTTTCATTTTCTCTTGTGGGTTAAGTTATTGTTTGTTTCTTAAAAATTAAAAAAGTTTAATAAAAGTAAAATTATTTAATACGTTGAAAAGCCTTGGTTAACTATTATTCTTTAAAATAGATAAATAAAAATTAATTTACTTTTTAGAGAATTCCATGTGTCAAACAAGCAGAAAAGTTTATAGACTTTCTGTCTTTCTGGTGATTCTCTTTGGCATGTTGGCTAGAGAGTGTCTCTCTATGTCTGAAGATTCATGGCAGGCAATCGACTCTTCAAATTTTACAGTCTATTTCAAACAGGGGCATAAAGATTTTGCTCAGAAATCTATTGAAGAAGCTGAGAAAGCTCGCCAATTAGTGCTCGCTAAATTGGGTCAATCACTCAACAAAAAAGCCAATATTTTTATTGTTGACCCTGCGCTTGGTTCCAATGCTTTCGCTATGCCGAGTGGGGATCAGCCTTCTATGGTGCTTTTTGTGTCGCCGCCTAAATCGGATTCCATGTTAGGCCAAGGTATCGATTGGCAGCATTTGTCTGTGTTGCATGAGTACTTGCACCTTGTCCATTTGTCAGAGAAATATCAGTCAATCTGGAAACATCATATGCAAGAATGGGGGGATTCTCAGACGACGTATTCTACTTCAGTGCCTCTATGGCTTGCCGAGGGTTATGCCATTCACATGGAATCCATGCTTACCAAGAAGGGGCGCCTCGATAATGAATGGGTTAAAGCTTTTTTTGATGAACACCTGATTAAGGGTGCTTTGCCGAGTTATCTGGCAATGAACAAGGCTGCTAAGAGCCACAAGCAGGAAACCTTGATAAATATTGCCAGTGGTTTTTTCTTTCGTTGGTTAGATCAAAAGCTCGGCCCAAGAGAAATGGCTGTGTTTTGGAATGAATGGCGACTTGATCAAGCACAAAGCTTTGAGGAAACGTTCAAGTATTTTTTCAAGAAAGACATTGCGTCGCTTTATGGTCAGTTTGTTGCGTTATCGACTTTTGAAGCATTATCCAACAAGCGCCCGGATTTTTCAGATAAAAACCCATTAGCTGCAATCCATCAGTTTAATGACCCTGTGCTTTCTCCCATTATTAGTCCAGATAAAAAGCGCTTAGCATTGATCGAGCAGGTCGAGGACTCTCATGGTGTCACTAATCGACTAAGAATTTATGAGTTTGTGTTCATTGATGCTCAGGGAACGCGAGAGCTTCGATTGTTGCATGAACAAGATCAAGTTGATCACGGCATGATTCATGGTTTGGATTGGCTCGATAACAATATTCTTTTGTATTCTGCTTCAGATATGAATGTAGAAGCAAACTATGCAGATAATTTCTATGCATGGGATCTTAGGCAAAATAAAGTCTTAATGATTAAAGAAGAAAGTAATTTTCGTCGTTTTGATGTCAGTGAAGATAAAAAATATATAGCCGCTGAGAAAGTAGAAAATGGGCTGTCCAGTATTGTTATTGTAAAGGTGGCTAATCTGACAGAGGAAATTCCATTAGTTAAAGGGTCGCTTGGTCAGGTTTATGATTTTCCGAAAGTGAATACGCAAGGCGATAAGATTGCCTATTTGCAGCAGCTTAATAATAAACAATGGCAACTGGTTGTCTACCATTTTGCCGATAATAAGAAACAGGTATTACCTTTGCCTAAGTCACATGCCTTTTTATCTTATCCAGTATGGAGTCATGATAGTCGCTTCCTGTATTTTGTTGCGGGTGTAGATCGAGTAGTGGACTTGTATGCTTATGATTTCACTAATGGAAGTGTAAATAAGAAAACCCATGGATTTGCACCTGTTTCTTGGCCTGTCATTGCTCAGGCGGATGATGTTTTATTTTTAGGGAATTTTTCGGAGGGCCAGCAACTTATAGCGGATAATCGCATTCAGCATAGGGAGGCAGGCCCGCAAGCATTGGCCTCAAGGGCGAAGAAAAGTCGCTATGATAATCCAGTGGGATTAGAGCGCTCTAATCTTTCCCAGATGGGGTATGACGAGAGACCAAAACCTCCTCCTTATAGTGATAGCAGCCTTGCTGTTCAGCGCTATCAGCCTTCACCTGAGCCTGTTGTTTTGCCTAGTAGCCCTCCTAAGCGCCAGAGTGAGCCAGTTCGCGAGGTTTCAGCACAAGTCACGCCATCACAAACGACTAGTCTAGCTGCACCAAGTGTGAGGCCGCCATCCAACAGAAAAGCTTTTTCCATTGAAGAAGACCAAAGCGCCTCCCGGTCTATAGCATCACAACCATCACGTAGTGACCCTATCGAGATGACGTTAGGGGATGCCCAGCCAGTGCAAAACAACTCATCTGAGCGATTTGCTTCTCAAGCGAGTCGAGGTGAACGCAAACTCAGTGCAAAGGAGCGAGCGTACCAGCGCTTTAATCGATCAAAACGCTCTTCAGCGTCATCTGATGATGATATCGATAGTTTCTTAAACGCCATTATTGACGATGAGCCTGAGCAAGGCGACGCTGCATCACGTTACAGAATGCAAGACTCTTCAGCAACTGATTATATTAATCAAACATTACCGATTGAGCGAGCTGAAGTAAATCAATATGTGAGTATGAAGCAACCACAACCCGTCTCTCAGCCTCTAAAAAGCGTTAGAGAATCTGACTCTGGGCTAGATGGCTTTTTTAAGCAGAGAATGGGTGAGAAAGAACAAGTTGAACTATCTCCTTCATTGGTTTCTGCTGAGAAGTTGGATATCGATTCTTTTTTTAGAGAGAAGCGGTTAGCCCAAGCAGCAACTGCGCCTAGAATAAAAGCCGAGGCTGATATTGATCAGTTTTATCATGCAAATTTAAGTAAGCAAGCACGCGTTGCAGCGTTAAATGAGAAGAAGCCTGTATGGGGAATTTCAATGCTGCCTAATCAAGAGCCGGGTTTAAATAAGGCTATTCCAGGGTATGATCCTATCACTTCTCGTTTACCTCCTTTTGACTTTATGCGCTCACCCCAAGCGGCAGGAGGGGTTATTGGCAGTAATTGTTGGGCAGATGTAGGTAGAAAATATGCGTTGGACCCTTGGCTGCTTTATGCTATTGCAGAATCTCGTAGTGGCATGCTACCCACAAAAGTACAGACTGAAGCGGATCACCAGTTGGTTGGCTTGATGCAACTATCTGATGCATTGTTACCTGAACTCGAAACCTACGGTGTCACAGCATCTGACTTGGAAGACCCTTGTACGAGTATTCATATAGCTGCGTGGGGTATTTCAAGAGAACGCGAAAATACTGAAGATAAGTTTGCAGCTATCGGTCGCTTTTTTGGTGGAGCTGAGGGCTTAGTTGATACTGAGCAGGATCAATACAGTAATGAACTTTATGATTATTATGCATTGATGGTTGGTGAGTTAAATGTTGATGAGCAGCAAATCGCGGCCATTAATAGCTTAGATACGCAGGGACTACCACAAACAGACATGTTTTTCTTAGATTCTCCTCTGCAATGGCGTCATGCTATTACTCAAGTATTTACCGAAGATTCAAATCAAGGCGATCACAAAGTGGCACCAGAATGGTTAAAAGTGTCTACACTCATAGAGGAGACATTGTTCGCTCAAAACTTTGCTTTAAAAGTTTGTAGTGCGATTCAAAAGTCTGCATTTAATCGTATTGATGCAGCTTTAGCTGATTTGTATAACGCTGAAATTGATTTAATTTATTTGAAGAGAGACAGTTATTTACATCAACATGAATTTAAAGCGTTACGAGCATGGATGAGTGATCAGCAATCACGGCTTGAGAATGAAGACACTTCAATTAATGAGGCAGGGTTGCCGGAAGCATTCTGCCAGCAAGTTTAAGATTAAGGTTAAAGGAAGAAAATTATGAAACCTGTGATTTTATCAGGTGGTTCAGGTACTAGGCTTTGGCCATACTCGCGTAGTCTTTATCCTAAGCAGTTTTTTCCGCTTACAGGAGATGGTAAGCATACCTTATTGCAAAATACGTGCTTGCGCTTAAAAAATACGACAGTTGCCGACACTGAGCCTCTGATTATTTGTAATCAAAGCCATGGTTATATGGTCTCTGACCAACTAAAGCATATAGGTGAGGTGAGTCCAAAAATTATTTTGGAGCCTATTGCGCGTAATACTGCGCCTGCTGTGGCAATAGCAGCGTTAGAGGTCCTTCATGATGATGATGGCGATTCAACCATGTTAATTCTGCCTGCTGATCATGTCATTGAGGATCAAGAAGCGTTTAATCAAGCACTCAAAAATGCTGATCAATTAGCAGGCCAAGATCGGGTTGTGACCTTCGGTGTAACACCTAAAGCGCCCGAAACAGGCTATGGCTATATTAAAACGACGGTTGATGATGACATCCATCTCATTGACAGTTTTATTGAAAAACCTGAAAAGAAAGATGCCGAAAAGTATGTGACGAGCGGTGACTATTATTGGAATAGCGGCATGTTTGTGATTAAGGCTGAGCTTTACTTGGAAGAACTTAAAGCACATGACCCGGATATGTATGACCAGTGTGAAAAGGCGTTCAAAGCATCACGACATGTCGATAATTATCTGCATGTGGATATCGACAGCTTCACCGCTTGCCGTGATGATTCTATCGATTATGCTGTGATGGAAAAAACGGATAAAGGTGCAGTTGTCCCTTTAGATTCAGGTTGGTCAGACGTTGGGAGTTGGTCTGCACTGTGGGAAATTTGTGAGAAAGATGAAAATGGTAATGTCTGCCGCGGTGATGTGAAATTCATTGACAGTAAAGACAATTATATTCAAACGGATAAACGTTTAGTTGCTGTAATAGGCGTTGAGAATCTAGTCGTTGTGGAAACAGATGATGCAACCTTGATAGCTAACAAAGATCAGGTTCAAGATGTTAAAAAGATGGTTGCCGATCTTAAAAAGCATGATCGCAGCGAAACAGAGCTGCACAGAAAGGTACAGCGCCCATGGGGGTATTATGACTCGATTGATGAAGGTAATCGCTTTCAAGTAAAACGCATTGTAGTAAATCCTGGCGAGGAATTGTCTTTACAGATGCATCACCATAGAGCGGAGCACTGGATTGTTGTAAAAGGAACGGCCATTGTTCAGTGCGGCGATGAAGAAATATTATTATCAGAAAACCAATCGACTTATATTCCGATTGGTGTGAAGCATCGTTTAAAAAATCCAGGCAATATCCTGCTTGAGATTATTGAGGTACAGTCGGGTAGTTATCTAGGCGAGGACGATATCGTTCGCTTCGAAGATGGGTATGGCCGAGTTTAGCGAGGCAGATAACGACTTAATCTGACAGGCGCCTTAGCAAAGTGGGCTGCTTTCAGGTCGAGTCTCTACTTGACTAAGACTCGTTCACGGCAAGGAGGCTAATAGGATAAATGGCATATAAGGCAAAGTGAACACTGCCTGAAAGTCGAGTAATAAAGAATTATGTAACGTGTTATTAATTTATTTTTTTGATTTCTTGAGGAGCGTGACATAAACATTTTTCCACGCTGGGAAACCACAATCTGCTATTGCTTTTATGTGGGTTAATGCGTTATTAAAACTTTCTGGTGTGTGATGATGAGTACAATTATTTTGTAAATAAGCAATATAGGTATATTGGCTGGTCGTGCCATCAGTTGGTAGTGCTATAGAGCTGGCATCTCTGAAATAGTCCCAAAAGGCACGTTCATAGATAAGGCAAGACATTTCATATATGCCATCTTTAACTGCTTGTTTTGGCCATGAGTCTTCTCTTACTGGTGCTGCATCATCACTCGATGAAACCCATTTTTTATCACTTGAAGCTCCCGCTCCCGCTATGGCTATCTGTATTTCAGCAATTGATGCATAGACAAGGCAAACATATAAAATGTAACGTTTAAAATTAATCATATGAAGAGCAATCTGATACCTCCAGAATTAGATACACTTGAACTAATTAAGTTCAATAAAGTGCCCTCTTCACATGACAAACAAGCGGTCATAAGTTAGACGAATATTCGTGCTATAAAAATGAAAAAAAATTCTTCTTTTTCCCATTCTTTTACCCTTTTAGGACTTTTTTGAGGGTTTAATCCCTCAAGTAGGAACGCTTCGGCTGCAAATAAAGGTAAGGAGCCTGATGTTATGCGTTAGGTTTATTGTGTCGACTTTAACGGTTGTACGAACAGAGCCAATAACGCGAGAATAAAGTCTAGCTTATTCATTGTTAATAGAGCCAAGCATATACTCAACTCTTACACGAGTTTTGGATATACGCTTGTTTCTCGCCTTATCACGCTCAGTGGCTACTCGATCATTTAGGTCTTAGTCCGCAAAGACCCATCTATAAATCCTACAAACAAGACCCAAAAAAAATAGTACATAAAGAAGACTTTTCCAGAATTGGCCAAACAAGCAAAAGCTATGAAAGCAGAGATCTACTTGTTTGATGAGTCTGCTGTTCGCAGTGGTTCTCATAGAGACATAACGTGGGGGAGAGGCTAGTGAAACCCTAGTTGATAAAAGCGATTCGCCGTTTGTAAGGCCAGCTTTTGGCTTTGTAATCGGTTAATTTCTCCAAACAGTTTTTGTGGCTCATGACTCTTCGAAGGCGTCTAGCGTAGACGTATGTAATCCAACGGTGACGCTCGCCCATTTAATGCACTGTTGGGGCTGTAGCCTACGACATTCTCAACCCCTATCGACTCGCACAGGTTAATGATTATGAGTGAATAAAAATCACTGTCGCCTCGAAATAAAAGTTGTTTGTTGGCCAGGCTTTTCTTAATCCTTTTGCGAGCGTATTAATGTCGCACAGTCAACCGGTTGCTGTTTTTGCTTGATGGCCTCATTATCGCGACTAATAGCACTAATCACGATAATGATGGTTGTAGTAACGGCCTTTCTGTTCACCATAGAGATGATTATCTTTGGCATCAAAATCCAGAACGATTTCCTTTGGTGCTCTTGAATAGCTGTTGATAAACTGATGAGCCAGTTCCTCTTAAGACTTTGAAAAATGGCTTGGTAACAGTACAGTTTGGCATCGGCACAATCTTTGTTTTTATTGTGTTAGCACCTTTATTATAAGGAGTTGCGCCGTTCCCTTATATTTTATTATGAATTATTCAGGCTAGGAAGCGCTTATATTTTAAAGCACCTTCTGAACTTAAGAATCAATGCATGTCTAATTTGGCAGCATGGACGTTATGCGTTTGCTGGTTGAATTTGTATTTAATCAAGTTTAAAAACAACACAGATAATCTTCCGTATTATTTTAAAAGAGTTTGCATATGAGATTGTTAATATTTGTTTCAGTATTAATTAGTTTAAACTTTAACGCTTACAGTATGACAGATGAGCAGTTTAGAAAAATTGCTCCAATTGTTAATAGATTATATTGTATTCTAGATTTCATTGTAGAGTCAGAAAACGCTAACCCTGTAGAAAATTTTTTAGCAAGTATGGAGCTTAATCAATGTCGTGCAGTTAGAGAAGGCTTAGCAGAGGCTGGAGAAATTGATGATAAGTCTTTTGAGGAGGCATTTAATAGGGTAAAGAATAAGTGTGAATCATGGGAGGGAATTATGCGTAATCTGAATAACACTACTGTCCGGTTAAGACGTTAACCTAAAAGATAGGGCGCCCGTCCTTACTGGCGTCTGGTAAAATATCCGTTGTCGAGAGAGGTATTTTTCCAAAGGCTAAGGACAGGCATGAAACATAATAAAAGCGTTTTTCATCAATTGCTCAAACAACTTCCTCCTCATCAATTTCAAAAGGTGGTTGATCGACATATTAACAAGCTAAATGCTAAGGATTTAAAATTTAAAAGCTTGTATTAACTGCCTGGAATATTAATGGAGCGACCGTATGTGCGAGAATTTTCAGTTTGGTATGCTGCCAAAGCAAGATTAAAAGCTTTACATTTACTTATAGCTTTTTTTTCATTAGTTAAAGACCCTGTGAATCTTTTTAGAAGTTGCTCAATAGACTTTGCCCTTTTTTCATATTCTTCTGCCTGAACGTCTTGGTTGTAAATTGATGATTCCATTAAAGCTAAATAGGTATCCTTGTCTGTATATTTTTGACCTATTAATCTATTGTCCATGGCTTCGATGGTAGTATTTTCAGAATCATAACAGCACATAGGATCGTTACCTGAAGAAAGCCAGTATAAATGCTTAAAAATTTGCTGATACAATATGCTATTCACAGGGCCACCCAGCACATTAAAAGCTAATAAAGATAATAGCAGGGTGATGCTCAAAGAATTTTTTAGAGCTTTCAATATCATCATTTTAATTCATATGGATAATTTATTTAAAGTGGTTAACAGATCGGTTCTCGGGATAGGTCGCTGCGCTCCCTCCCCGAGACCTCTGTGTTAAGTCTACTTACATTGACAACTTGAGTTTCCGCATATTGGGCAGCAAGTGCATGCATAGGGTGACTTGCCGCATTTAGAGCAGCAAATGCATAAACTTGTAGCGTTTTTGCACTCAGGACATGAACTTTCTTTTGTTTGAGGGTCAGAATCTCCTGCGAGCGCATTAATAGCCATTGTGAGAAACAATAACCCAAATATTTTCTTTGTGTAGACTACAGTTGGGAAAACAATGAGCCATGTGCAGAAAGAATATTTAGCTGCCCACTTTATATCATTTTTTTTTGTCAATGGAATTACCCTCTTACATTAAGTTAATTTGTATAAGAATTCGACTGTTAAATAACTAATTCACTTGTGTGATGGTTGTACTATTCAGTTACTCTTACCGCTCGATATTTTTAAGTTTTAATAAATAAGTGATTTATTAACTATTCATAAGTTAATCTATTCGTAAACGTAACAAGCTTCGCTACGGAGTCGTAGCTGTGCTCTTCCCTGTTGCTCGTGCGTTAGGTTTATGAGTTTGGCACTTCTTGATCACCTGGTGGTGGAGTCGAAGGATCATTGTCAGGAACAACTTGATCCTCAGGATCACTATTAACAAAAAGTGCAGCTGCAAGCAAAAGTAAATTTTTGTTGATGGCGAATGTGGGCTGATGAAATAAGCTAATCGAGCTTAATATTACTAGGTATAAAGTTATTACTTTCATTACTTGGTATGTCTCCATGAATAATAGAAAAATATATCGACAAGGTATATTTCAGTTAGTTTCCTTTTTGAGAACAACCTTTTTTGTTAGGCCTTTAAAGATAATCGGTTATTTTGAAAGGCAAGTGGCTAATGTTTTTTGTTAGTAGCTCAATTGGTTGAAGATAAGCATTTTAGTCACCGTCTTTGCAAAATATACTTTGCAACACATAGAGACTTTTCTTGTCGACATGGCAGTATTAAAGAGATCTTACACCTTGCTCGATAAAAAACGCCTTAACATTGAAGCAGCAATAGATAGCCAAATTAGCCCCTCGGCTAACCATGGATTACCCGTATTAAACTTATGGAGATTGGCGTAGAATTTCCATTTCTTAGATAACAGCTCGACTTGCCAGTGCAAACGATAAGTGTCACTGACCTCATCCAGTGTAAACTTTTCTCGTGAAAGGTTAGTGATCAGCCATGTATGGCAATTTTCATCAGTATTCCAAAAAGCAATTAATCGTGCTTTTATTTTATGTTCATTGTCTCCATCCCTCATTAACCGAAGGGTTAATATATCTTTCTGACTTCTAGGCAGCAGCCTGAGTAATCGATATAGCGGCGTTAACGATAGTGACCTTTATGCAGGGCAGGCTAGGAGCCTGTCCGAGAATTGCGTTCGAGGATAAATTTCAAAGAAGTGAGCTAAATTCTTTGGGAAATTCTTGCGAATAGTCAGCCTATTTAGTCAGCCCTGATAAACAGTAGAAAGCTTCATTTAAAGAGGCTTAGGGCTGGCTTGAAACGAACAATTTCGACCAGAAAGACTCTAAAAGCCTTAAATTACTGGTCGAAATGAGTTTTGGATGCTGACTACAAGCCCGTCTTCGAACAATCAAAGCAGCTTTTTTGATCTATTCGATTCATTAGATCTCAATGACCCGCTCATAGCCTTATCGAACGCATTGCCTTGGCCAGATTTAGAAAAAGGTCTTGCCGTTTATTACAGCGAAGAAGGTCGCCCAGCCAAACCCATTCGATTGATGAGCGGCTTATTAATGCTCAAGCAGCTCTTCAATTTGAGTGACGAGAATGTGGTTTCTCAGTGGAAAATGAACCCATACTTTCAATTTTTCTGCGGTGAAACCAGTTTTCAATCTTGCCTGCCTTGCCATCCAACAGACCTTGTAAAATTCAGGCAAAGAATTGGCGAGAGCGGCGTTAAACAGATTTTTGCGATGTCAGTTAAGCTGCATGGAGAGGCAGCTGAAGATGATACGGTTTTTGTTGATACGACGGCACAGGAAAAAGCTATCACCTATCCGACCGATACAAAGCTCGCCATCAAAATCATTAATCGAGTGAATAAGCTAGCAAAAGGCTTTGGTGTCAAACAGCGGCGAACTTTTGTCAAAGAGGTAAAACAGCTTCGTATTGACTCGCGCTTCTTTGGACATGTAAAGAAACGCAAGAAGGCTAAAAAAGCCTTGAAGCGTCTGCGTACTATTGCTGACATTCTGATGAGAGAGCTTGAGCGAAAACTCCCAGAGGGTGCGGTTGCACAGCTAGCAAACGATTTTGCCATGTATCGCAAGGTACTTGCTCAACAGTCTAAGGACAAGAACAAAATTTACAGCCTTCATGAGCCTCAAGTCTACTGTGTTGCTAAAGGTAAGGCGCATAAAAAATACGAATACGGGAGCAAGGCTTCTATCGTATCGACACGCGATCATGTCATTGTTGGCGTCGCTGCACATGATACGTTCACGCATGATTCTGAAACATTACAAACTGCGTTAGATGAAGCAGAATCTGTGAGAGAGACATCCATCAAAACTGCTGTTGTTGATAAAGGCTATCAAGGTTCCAAATCTAAAGTGAAGCAGGAAGTTATTTTACCAGGCAAGCCTCTTAAGCGAGATAATGATAAACAACGAGCACGTAAACGAACGCTTTGTAAAAAACGCTCATCCATTGAGCCCGTTATCGGTCATTTGAAGCAAGACTTCAGATTGTGCAGGAACTTCCTTAAGGGCTTTATCGGCGATCAGCTTAACTTGTTGATGGCTGCTTGTGCCTGGAACTTAAAAAAGTGGATCAACGCTTTTTTTGTGCTTGTTTTTATCTGGTTACCTGATCAAAAAGCAGCCAGCAGATTGGCTGGCTTTAAGTTTATGCTTTCGATAATACTTGGCCTTAAAAAATATAAGGCCTTTGTCAGGGCTGACTATTTAAAGGAATTTGGCGAAGAATTTAGCCGCTTATCTGGAATTTAGGCCGAACAGTCAGTTCTCGGACAGGCTCCTAGTACCTCAATGCACAGCGATTGTCCCGTTCAGCAGCTACAGGTTTTTCTGTGGCAAGGCGCAAGTATGCAGTAATACATGCGTCTTTCAAATACTTGCAACAAAGTCACGGGAAAACCTGTAGCTGCCCTTTGGGTGGCATTTAAAATGCCCATAGCTGTGTTGCTTGATCTCACTATAGAATAACTATTATTTTCGATCAGCTGCCTTGCTATGAGCATTTTACTCTGCCACTGAACCCGACAATCGCTGTGCATTGAGGTACTAGCTACTCGTTTCAGCTAACTCTGGTACATTGCTTGCGAAGATTACATCAGCAAAATAACGGTAGGAGGGAGGATCAACAACGCCAGCATACATCATAACCCATAATATTAAGTTGGCGACCCAAAAGGCTGTTAAATAGTTAGCTGTCCATTCCTTTGATGCCCCATGGTCACTTTTTGCTTCATAGCCACGGTTTGACCATTTTTGTTTATGCAGCCTGAAAACGGAATATACTTTAAGTACGGCGTTGGTGATCTGATTAATATAGAGCAGCCAAGGATAAAGAAAATAGACGCGATCACTCCATCGATAGAGGAATATCGATAAGCCCATTCGGGAAAAGGCAATCCAAATAAGATAATTGATAAAATAATTGATTTTAACTAAAGCGACAGTTGTCCCTGCAAGTGCTGGGCTAATAAGCATCGTCCACATGGATACACGTTGATCCAGTATACATAGCCAGATAAACCAGCCAATTTTTTTTGGACCAAGGTTTAAGGCGCGTTGGCCATTTCTAAGCATGTTACCCGACCAGCGTCTGAAGTTTTGAAACATCCGAAGCATGCCGCTACCTTCAATCACTTCAACGGTATAAACACAGACGTCGGGTGTGTATTGTAATTTGGCATCCATTAACAGCATGTAATACCAGGTACTTTTGTCATCGCCTGACAGGAACATAAATCGGCCCCACAGCCAGTGCTCCAAAAAGTCCGCTTCAAGCAAGCGAATAAGCCGTAGGTTTTTCAAGTGGAAAGCTCTAAAGGCTGACATTCGCCCAGTTAAGGTTAAGACTTTGCCTGAAATTGAATGCGATTGCATGGCGATACGTCTTTGTGCAAAACGCATTTTAAGCCAGGTTTCTAGCCATCTTGGGCCAAAACAGACGACTTCCTCATCCGTTGTGACGGCTTGTAGCTCGTCATCAATAGCGAAAAGACTGGCGCATTTCTGCACAACACCTGTGCCTAAAATGGAGTCACCATCCATGAAGATTACCATGTCATCGTCATCGATGCCGCTTCTGACCATGGCGCGAAGTACTAGACCAATGGCTTGGCGTTTGCCTGTACCGTACTGGCGAATCATCACCATACTAATAGGCAGGTCATGGCCATAAAAGGTTAGGTATTCACTAATTAATTCTTCATCTTCAGTTAACGATGAGCCTAGCCATAGTTTGACCGTTCGGCCAGATGCTCGGCATTCTTCACAAATGCTTCGCACAACACGTCTAGATGTGTCTCTGTCCTCTAGGTAGGTCGTCATCATGAAGTGAACGATTTTATCGAAGGGCTTTTTATTCCAATGTTCGTCGGCTCTTCTTCTCATTCGAGGGTACACGACTCGATAATAGTACTCGGAGCGGACATAGTGATTAAACCACCAGCTATATCGCCAGATGCCAATAATACCTAGAGTAATGACAACGGCAGGAATTTCAGGGTCCCAAATACTATTGGGGAAATGGTTCATCAAAAAAACCAAGGTGCCGTAGTACAAGAAAAATTTATAGCCAGTGATAAGCAGGTATTTTCGACGGCTTGGTTCTGTCTCTCCAGAGGCGACTCGAAGGTGAGAACGGTCAGTTATGCCGTATTTAGCCATCTTCTTGCTCACTTAACGTGTCATCGCTTGCTGGGTTAGTGCCTTGGTTGATTGAGCCATTCTGAGGCGCTTCTATAGGTGAGCCATTCTGTGGCGCTTCAATCGATGAGTCAGTCTGATTGATGGTTGATTCCGGTAAAGTCGTAAAGTCTTCTCCTGAACCTGGCTCTTCTTTGTCTTTGGTTCTGATAAGGTAAGAGCGTACCGCTTTACCCACAAAGCCTTTTTGAATGGCTGTAAACATAACCATAGCAGGTAAACCATGAGGCAATGTGTCACGAATATCCTCTTCAGAGAGAGTGGTAATGTCTATTTTTACTAACACATTTCGTGCAAGCTCTATCCAGCCAAAGTTGATCGACGCTTCATCACCAACGCCACCTGTTCTATCAATTTTTGCAATGCGGCCTTTGACCGTTTTATCAATTGCAGGAAAATAAACGGTGGCAGGTGTGCCAATTTCAAGTGATAACACTTCTTCCTGTGTGACATAGGCATGCACCATGCGCTTTTGATTGCGTTCATACAGTGCCATGATGTCGCCTTGCTTGACACTTGATCCTTCTGGAAAGAAGAACTCAAGAAAATGACCGCTTTCAGGCGCATAGATTTCCAAATCAGATTTATGCTTGATCAGTACATTCTTTTCATCCTGAGCGATAGTACGTTCTTTTTGTAATTTTTTTACCTCTACTTCATATTCGTTGGTTGCACCGATCAAATTGGTGCCTGTAAAGAAATAGCCACGATCAACCTCTGCTAATACTTCTTCCTTTTTTTGCAGTTCTACTTCTGAGGTTTGGAGTTTGCTGTAGGCTAAGGTGAGTTTACCTAGGGCTTCATCAAGCTCGGTTTGTGAGGCTAGTTGGTCAATTTTTAGTTCTTTAAGGCGTGCTACTTCTTTGTTGGCCAGCTTAACGAGCATTTTATTTGCTGCATGTTCTTTTTTGGCTATCTCCATTTCAAGCACTGCAAAATTGGCAAAATCATCCATTTTTTTTCGCTCAACTTGCATGCGGCTATTTTGTGTTTGGAGTTTGGCATCAATTTTACTGATGGCTATATCCGCCTGAGCGAGCTTTCCAGCGAGCGTTGGGTCGCTAAGCGTAAACAGAATGTCGCCTTTTTTAGCCGTTTCTTGAAGGTCGTAGTGAGTTTTTACAATTTTCCCATTGGTTGAGGAGACGACTTTTTCAATGCGTGCAAACATCACTGCACTGGACACTTCCAGTACAAAATAATTGTAATAAAATGTAATACTAAAATAGGAAATTAAGAGTATGCCTGCTAGTGCATAGACTAGCACGCGAACAATACTTTGTATGGTCCACCTCGACATGGGGACTTCTTCATCGGGACTGGCATCCGGTTCTGATGAAACAGGCGTGATAGGGGTATCGATGCGAATAATGGTTTCTTCAAGCGAGGTCATAGAACCACGCACAAGCTCTTCGGTAAAGAACTTTAATAAGTCATGCTGGCGTCTATCTAGGTCAACGAATTGAGCGCCAACTTGAAGTGTGATGTCATCAATACGAATAATAGTCGCTTGTGTTTTAAAAGTGACTTCAAACCCCTGGAAAGGCAGCATGATTTCTGCCTCTACTTCTTTACCTATCTCAAGTTCTGCTTCCTTTTCCAGCGGAATAGAAAATCCGCCCATGCTCCAGTTGATGGATTTTGTTGTGATGCCATCAATCGTTATGGAAAGGGGGGCATTAAGCCTGTGATGAAGGCGGTGACTGGGTCTTTGAAACGAAATATTCATAGTTCGTTGCTACATAGCAAACTCTGCAAAAAAATGGCTTGTAAATAAGTTGCTGAATAGGCAGCAATGAACCGCATCTGCTTGTAGTCTGGATCATTTATTGTGAACTAATGCTTAATAAATGACTTTAAAAGCTTAGTAGAGAAATAAGCTTTTCTCGAATATAAATAAGAGGGAATGACGGAAAGGTACAGGTGGGCTTTATGGGGCAAGAAGGTAATTGAAAGAGCTCACAGCTTGGCAAGCCTGGCTCTTTGGTTGGTCAATAGATTAACTTAAAAAGGGATGTCTTCATCAAAATCATCAAAGCCCGAAGGCGCCGGTGCAGATTGCTGAGGTGCCGGTGCCTGTGAAGGTTGTTGCTGTTGAGGGGCTTGTTGAAAGCCACTGGGTTGTTGGAAGTTATTGTTAGGCTGAAATCCCCCTGCCTGTTGATCGGATCGGGAATCTAACATTTGCAGTTCGCTGGCAACGATTTCGGTAGTGTAACGATCATTCCCTTGCTGATCCTGCCATTTACGTGTGCGGAGGGAGCCTTCGATATACACTTTGGAACCTTTACAAAGATATTGTGCAGCAATTTGACCTAGTTTATAGTTGCCTCTATCTATTAAGGCAATGCGGTGCCACTCAGTGCGCTCTTGCATTTGACCGGTTTGTTTGTCTCGCCAAGACTCCGATGTGGCTACATTGATATTAGTGACAGAGTCGCCGTTGGCGAAGGTTCTGGCTTCAGGATCTTGGCCTAAATTCCCGACAATAATAACTTTGTTGATTCCTCTGGCCATAGGTTGTGCTCCAAGGGTTAACGTTGTATGAAGATGAGGTGGCAATGATTCTAGCAC
Organism: Pseudomonadales bacterium; assembly: GCA_965225765.1. Taxonomy (GTDB): domain Bacteria; phylum Pseudomonadota; class Gammaproteobacteria; order Pseudomonadales; family DT-91; genus CAKMZU01. Next base: position 2,086,369 of record CBDDBO010000002.1, on the reverse strand, counting down.
TGCGTCCAAGGATATGCCATTACAGAACGGTGGATTCAGTGTGACTTAGATTTGGGGCATTGATATACTGACCCTTTTGCTGTTTGGAAAGGCTATGCAATCGATTGTACTTCGCGGTGGTCGTACTCATAATCTGAAAAATATCGATTTGACTATACCGAGAGATAAGCTGGTGGTCATCACTGGGCTGTCGGGTTCTGGTAAATCGTCCCTAGCCTTTGATACGCTTTATGCGGAAGGGCAGAGGCGCTACGTTGAGTCTTTGTCGACATATGCCAGACAGTTCTTGTCAATGATGGATAAGCCGGATATCGATCATATTGAAGGCTTGTCACCCGCTATTTCTATTGAGCAAAAATCTACCTCTCATAATCCGCGCTCCACTGTCGGTACGATCACAGAGATCTACGATTACCTTCGACTGCTATTTGCACGTGTGGGCGAGCCGCGATGCCCTAAGCATGACTTATCCTTGGCAGCCCAAACAGTTTCACAGATGGTTGATACCGTATTAGCGATGCCTGAAGGTAAAAAGTGCATGCTACTTGCCCCCTTGGTCAAAGAGCGTAAAGGCGAGCATATACATTTGTTTGAAAAGCTTCGTGCACAAGGTTTTATTCGTGTGCGTGTTGACGGCATTGTGTGTGACTTAGATGACACGCCTTCGCTTGATAAAAAGAAAAAGCATACGATTGAAGTGGTGGTTGATCGCTTTAAAGTGAAAGAAGGTATCCAGCAGCGATTGGCTGAGTCATTTGAGACGGCATTGAGTTTATCTGAAGGATTGGCGACTGTCGTTAATATGGATGATGGCGAAGATTGTGCGGTTTTCTCTGAACGTTTTGCCTGTCCTACTTGCAGCTACAGTATCCCTGAATTAGAGCCGCGTATGTTTTCATTTAATAGCCCCTTTGGTGCTTGTGAGTCTTGTGATGGCATTGGTATCCGGCAATTTTTTGACCCAGAGCGTATTGTCGTTCACCCTGATGCGAGTTTGGCAGAAGGTGCTATCAAAGGGTGGGATAGACGCAGTATCTACTATTTCCAGATGTTGGAGTCTTTGGCTAATCACTATGGATTTGAAACCACTACCCCTTATAAGAAGCTGTCTAAAAAAGTGCAAAAAATTATTTTGTTTGGCAGTGATGGCGAGGATATTACATTTAGCTACATCAATGACCGTGGTGATCTGTATAAAAAAACCCATCCTTTTGAAGGGATTATCCCCAATTTTGAACGCCGCTTTAGAGATACTGAATCGCAAGCGGTGCGTGAAGAACTCACCAAATATATGACAACGTCGAGTTGCCAAACCTGTGGTGGTTCTAGGCTAAACGAGCCTGCTCGTCATGTATTTGTCGATGAGCATACCTTACCTGATATCACGTCTATGACGGTAGGTGATGCGATGAATTACTTTGAGGCTTTAGACTTTGAGGGAGCAAAAGCCGCAATAGCAGATAAAATCCTGAAGGAAATTCGAGATAGGTTGCGCTTCCTTGTTGATGTGGGCCTTAACTATTTAACCTTAAATCGCAGTGCTGACACTTTATCAGGGGGGGAGGCGCAGCGTATCCGCCTTGCCAGTCAAATTGGTGCAGGTTTGGTGGGTGTTATGTACATTTTGGATGAGCCTTCTATTGGTTTGCATCAGCGCGACAATGAACGTCTCCTAAACACGTTGAAGCATTTACGTGATCTAGGCAACACAGTCATTGTGGTTGAACATGATGAAGATGCTATTCGTGCTGCTGATTTTATTGTCGATATTGGTCCTTATGCAGGGGTTCATGGCGGAGAAGTTGTGGCGGCTGGTAACTATCAGGCGATTATTGACTGTAAGCAATCCATTACTGGGCAGTACTTGTCTGGCGAGAAAGCGATTAGGGTGCCGCAGCAGCGAGTGCCCTATGATGCTGAGCGGCTTATTGTGCTTAAAGGCGCCTCGGGTAATAACCTTCAATCGGTAGATTTAACAATCCCCGTAGGGTTGTTGACAGCCATTACAGGTGTGTCGGGTTCGGGTAAATCTACTTTAGTTAACCGAACGCTATACCCTATCGCAGCAACTGCTTTGAATGGTGCAACCACGCTTACCCCTTCGCCTTTTGAAGAGATAACAGGTCTACACCAAATAGATAAATGTATCGATATAGATCAAAGCCCCATCGGCCGTACACCAAGGTCAAACCCTGCGACTTACACAGGGATTTTTACCCCTATCCGTGAGTTATTTGCAGGCACTAATGAGGCGCGCTCAAGAGGCTATAAACCAGGCCGCTTTAGTTTTAATGTGAAAGGTGGCCGTTGTGAGGCTTGCCAGGGTGATGGTGTGAGTAAGGTGGAGATGCACTTTTTACCGGATGTGTATGTGGCCTGTGATGTCTGTAAGGGTAAACGCTATAACCGTGAAACCTTGGAAATTCTTTATAAGAACAAAAGCATTGATCAAGTGCTTGATATGACCGTGGAAGATGCCCTCGAATTTTTTGATGCTATTCCTGTCATTGCCCGTAAATTACAGACGCTGGTGGATGTAGGGTTGTCTTATATCAGGCTCGGGCAGGCTGCCACAACCTTGTCTGGCGGTGAAGCGCAACGCGTGAAGCTCTCGAAAGAATTATCGAAGCGTGATACGGGCAGTACGCTGTATATTCTTGATGAACCCACCACAGGTCTGCATTTTCATGATATTCAGCAACTGCTTGATGTCTTGCATCACCTGCGTGATAAAGGTAATACCATTGTCGTGATCGAGCATAACCTGGATGTCATTAAGACCTGTGACTGGATTGTAGACTTAGGGCCTGAAGGTGGCTCAGGCGGCGGGCAAATTATTGCTGAGGGTTCGCCTGAGGATGTAGTGAAGATAAAAAGCTCCTTTACAGGGCAGTTTTTAGCGTCATTGATCAGTTGATTGACGAATTGGCTGACAGCCTTTTTTGTTGCTTATACTGTATCAGATCGTTTAACACTGCAATGTATCTTTCTAGGTCATAGTTTAACTCAGCGGTTGCTTGAAAATGATTATTGTATACATCACTTTTTTTCAACTTTATTCTAAGCCACTGCGAAACTTTAAGATCTGTAAAGTCTTTTATATCTTGGTTAGAAAAACGATCTACAGGTTGGAGTGTAGAGTTAAAGTGGTTTAGTTGAGACAAAATATAAAATGAAAGCTGTTGCTTAAGAATGTCGTAAGGATCGGCGTGCGTCAATGTGCAATGAGTATGTAGGCTAATCATAATACATAAGTATAGGTATGTTTTCTTTTTCATAGCGTTTTAGTCTTCCGTCAACAGAGTCTAGAGATAGGGTTAATTAGTTTTCACTCATTGTTTCAGACAAATTAACCTTAATAAAATTCTATTTTCTGTCATCTATACTGTGAAATAAGTATATTAAATTTGTTTCGCTTACATGGTTTTATCCACTCAACAATTTAATCATGCCTACTGGTTTGTTGATGCACAAGGCACCTGGGATAGTGAGGAGGTACAACACTTTCTCAATGGGAATTGTTGGGAGTCTGAAACCCCGCTTGAGATTATCGAAGAAGTAAAGCCTGGGGATTACATAGCCTTAAAAACTGCTCAATCAAGGGATCACGATGTTTCTGCCATTACTATTCTTGCCACAGGTGTAGTCACTAAAAATCCTGGAAACGGCACATCGTTGCAAGTTGACTGGGTGCCACTCTATGAAGAGGCACGTGAGTGGCATTCTAAAATTCTCTCGCCGAACGAAAAGCTTTTCAAAATGCCTGTGGGTGACTGGATGAATAACTCACTGGTCGCTTTTGCGTTTGAAGAGAAATGGCATTTCAGAAATGCAACAGAATTTTTAAAATACCAATATCGCTGGTCAGAGTTTTATCAAGCTATTGCTTATAAATTATTTGATCATCGCAAAGACCGTGAAAAGCTGGTCAAAATAGCACATGAAATAACAGCTACCTTCCATTCATTGCCCTCACTTTATGAAGGCAGTGAAGAAGAGGCGTTATTTCCTTTGATGGACATCTGCCCTTTTACTGTAATGGGGCTTTTTAATCGTGATATGCCTGATAAAGAGCGTCAGGCGATTGCCAATTTGTTAGCAGATAAGCTAGGCGTTGAAGAACGAGCGCCTGCATCGTTTGAAGGCATTCCTATTTTTCATCATCAAAATTGCCGCGTGTTTGGGGGGATTGATGAGCGTGAGGAAGATGATATTGAGCTGTTATGGGAGCTCTATTATAGCGCACTTCGAATGTGTCATGAGAACGCTATTGAAGATGATAAGAAATTGTTCACTATTGCGTTTGATAAGCTAATCGGACGGGCAAATATTGGTTGGAATATTACGATTGGACTTTTCTGGATTCAGCCATGGAATTTTTTAAGCTTAGATAGCTTAACGCAATACTACCTCTACGGTTTTTTAGATATGCGAATTCCGAAGACACCTGAGGGTAATCTCTGTAAAGGTGATGTTTACCTTCAGGTAATGGATAAGCTAGAACATTACTTTAAAAATGAAGAAAGTGCAGTCCACTCATTTCCTGAATTAACAGAACATGCCTGGTTATTTCAGAGTGAAGAAACCTCTGCCAACCCAAAGGCTGCCGATATAGATTTAGGTGAACTGGCTGCCCTTGAAGCAATAAAAAATGGCGACCCCAATAAAATGGATATTTATTGGGTTGAGCCTTTTGTCGAAAAAGCTGGAACAATGCCTGGGAGTGAACCTAGAGAGGACAACGAACGATCGGAAAAACCTTCCAAGAAAGAGACGGCAGCTGAAGAAGAGGATCCTGTAGACTTAACTATCAAAACATTAGGGTTCGGCAATACCTACAATCTAGAGTCTATTATTGAAGATGGATGCTTTCTGCCTATAGATACCTTGAAGATGTATTTAGACAGGTTAACAATAAAGAAGAATCTTATTCTACAAGGGCCACCAGGTACAGGTAAATCTTGGTTAACGAAAAGACTCGCCTATTCATTGATTGGTTATAAAAATCCAGATTGTTTGAGGACAGTCGAGTTTCACTCGAATATTTCCTATGAAGACTTTATCCGAGGCTTTAGGCCTAACAATGAAGGACGGTTTGCATTAGCGGATGGGCCATTTCTGGATATGTGTAATTTGGCGATTGCTAATCCCTCAACGCCTATCGTGCTCGTTATTGATGAGATTAATCGCGGTAATCCTACAGCAGTCTTTGGGGATATGATGACCTTGCTAGAAGCTGATAAACGTAAAAAAGAAAATGCCATCGAGTTAGCTTATAAAAAAGAACCGGGTGAGAAATTCTATATCCCCGAGAATTTATTCATTATAGGCTCAATGAATATTGCTGATAGATCACTTGCTGCCATGGATATCGCGTTGAGGCGTCGTTTTGCTTTTATAGAATTAGAGCCTACTTTGGGTGAAATTTGGCAGCAGTGGGTTCTGGATAAAAACGGTATCGATTGGGAAACTTCTGCTGAGATTGAAAAACGTATGAAGCAATTGAATGATGCCATCCGCAATGATACTGAATTAGGCTCGCCTTTTTGTATCGGGCACAGTTATGTAACCCCTCCAGATTATCTGCAAATTGAAGATCCTATCTCTTGGTTTGTTCAAGTTGCACGAACCGAGATAGGCCCGCTACTCGAAGAATATTGGTTTGACGATAAAATCAAGGCAGAAGAAGAATTGGCGCGGCTGGTTTTTGGCTTAGAAAAAGATGAATGATCAGTCTTTGAGCGAACGCCGGATAGCAGGTGTGCCTATCAAAAATATCTGGTTTTTGATGTTCTATGCCTCGGAACTCTTAAAGCATGTAGGAAAAGATAGAGTAGAGCTTGATGAGGCACCGGATGACTATTTTGACTTAATTGGCAAAATTTTATTAATGAAAGTCGAAAAAAGGCTGCGTGTAGGGCTAAAGCGCCAGTATATTGAGCGAAAAGATGTCTTAACCCGAGTAAAAGGACGAATTAAATTCATTGAATCTGAGCGCAAGCAGCTCATTATACGTGGAAAGATCATCTGCCAATACAACTTATTCAGTAACAATATTCCGCGAAACTGCTACATCAGAGGGGCGCTAGAAAAGCTAAGTCAAGTGACTCAGGATGCTACTATAGGTTTTAGAGCAAAGTCCTGCGCAAGGCAAATGCGAGAATTAGGTGTTGTTGATCCGCCACCTAAAAAATCGAAATTGAAACAGGAACGCCTTGGTCGATCTGACAGAGACGATAAAGCCATGCTGGATGCTGCGCATTTAATTTATGATATTGCGCTGCTTAATGAGGAAGCCGGAAGCGAAAGTTTATTAAAACCTGATCAGTCTGAAGAGTTTGTAAAACAGCTTTTTATTGAAGCACTCAAAGGTTTTTATACTTACTCCCTGCAACATTCAGGGTGGGTGGTTGATAGTTTAGCCAGCTTTGATTGGGGCGCTATGCCGAAGAATCAGCAGGCATTTATTCCACTGGAAAACATTGCTTGTGATATCGCGCTACATCACCATGCAAGGGGCGAGAGCTATTTAATTGATGCAGCGTTTTCGTCGCTTTTTAAAGAAACCGGCATGATTAATGAAGGTGAATTATTCCCGCTATTTACACTGCTAACCACTCAAAGAAATACCTCATCCATTAACAAAAAAGCAAAAGGCTTATTATTTAGGCCTGTTGTTGATGATGTGGTGGATGAAAGTGTCATGATTAAAGGCAGTGAGATAAAACTATGTACGCTAGATTTACGTCAAGAGCCCAAGCAGATTCGTAGGCAGTTACTTAATCAGATTACGTTTCAATAGCCGGTAGCTATTCCTTGGTAGCAGGAAGGGGATGCTAAGCATACTCCCCTGCTATTTTTGTACATTAACAGGGGGCATGTCTGAATAATCTTACTGAGCGATTTTATGCTTGCTATTGTAGCGCTTAACCGTCATTTTGACGGATAGTTGTTTCTTAAATCGCTCGGCGTCTGACTTGCTTAAACTGGGGCCTACAAAGACGCGGTGGTAAGTAACACCTTTTATGTCCGCAGAACGTAAATACACAGGGTAGCCCTGTTTTTTAAGTGTTGTTATTCGCTGCATGGCATTTGTTTTGCTTTGAAAGCTGCCTACATGTAAGACAAATAACGCTGCTTTCTTTTTGACAGGCTTGTGAGCTGTTTGAACTGAGGCAGCTGGCACTTGCCTTGCTGTGACCTTTACAGGTGCTTCATAAGCTGCGGTTGTTGCTTTTGAATTGATAGTCACGGTAGCAGTGTCGATGCCGTCAACAAATAGTTCTTCAGGTGGCGGTGCGTAAGTTGTTTGCTTACTGGATTCGTCAGGCCCTTTTGCTGGAATAAGATAGCTAGGTAATGCTGTTGGATTGGCAGACGGTTTAGGCGTTGAAGCGTTTGATGAAGGCTTAAATTCAGCATCATTCGGAATGTTCATGGCTGCTTTTTTTTGAGTGGCTGGTGGCCAGGCAGGCCTGGCTTTTGTTTGTGTCGCCTTTGTCTCTGGTTGTTTGGGCGCAGGCGGCATTGTCATAGAATTGTTGGTTTTGTCAGGCGTCGGCACCAATTTTTCTGCTGCTTTCTGTTTTTTATGTGGGGAAGAGCGTTTTTTTAGCGTCTTAATGGTATCAATTTTTTGTTGTTTGATTTCTTGTTCGTTATCAAACGGTATGGAGTAGTCTGCTACTTCACCAATCCAATCAGGGTTTACACGATTTGCATGCATGCTGTCATTGCAATTCGGGGGGGTGGGTGCCCCAGCACACGCGATTAATAAGACTGCCACCGTGGCGATAGTTACTCTTTGAAACAACGTAATCAACATCCTGTCGACCTCTGCCTGAAAACTGTCTATAAATTATAGATAAGGTTTTTCGCATTAGTATTGGCAGGTTCAATAATTTTTTGTCTGAACCTAATATGAACTTGGTTAGTCATACTATGGGTGGGCATTTCTTTGCTCATTGATTGCAAAGAAGCCTCGTCAAAGAATAATAGAAGATCCATTGATGAACAGCAGATTGCTATTTTTATTGGTTGTTTGTTACGCAGGTTCGCTGTGGTGCGACAATGTGTTCAAAATACAGGGAGCCTCTGAGCCTGTTCAACAAAACATTAGATTGTATTTGTCACAGCTTGCTAAAACCCCATCCTTAACTAACTGGCAAGTCGAAGAGCTAAGCCTCGATGCGTTGAAAGCTTTAGGTTTTTATCATCCTACGGTTAATGTGTCCATCAATGGTTCTCAGGTTTCGATTAATGTTCGTGAAGGGGTGCAAGTTAAAATTGTAAAGTCTGAAATCACTATAGAGGGGGAAGCTAGCTCGAATCAGAGCTTTAAAGAGGCTGTTACGGCTAGCGGTTTAGGGGTTGGCGAGCCACTTAATCACGGCAATTATGAATCACTGAAATCAACGCTAAGCGACCTTGCGTTAAAGCAGGGCTATTTTGATGCTGAATGGATTCAAAGTGAATTACAAGTAAGTGAAAAACACAATCAGGCCATCATTGTGATTCATTTTAACAGTGGTAAACGGTATCGCTTTGGTAAGACATTTTTCACAGGCAGCCAGATAAATCTAAAAAAATTACGCACGATGGTGCCTTATCAAGAGGGAGAACCGTATCTTGCTGAACAGGTAGGGCTATTAAATCAACGATTATCCAATGTAGGCTGGTTTTCGTCTGTCTATGCTGGAGGGAGTATTGATGAGAAGGACGACTTCACTATCCCTGTAAAAGTGCTGGTTGTACCTGAAGTGAAAAATAAAATGGAAACGGGTATTGGTTATACGACCAGTAAAGGCCCAAGGCTTAAATTGAAATGGCGTAAACCTTGGATCAATTCAGCAGGCCATAGCATTAATATTCAATCTGAACTATCTCAGTATGAGCCCACTTTATTATTTGCTTATAAATTGCCGCTGCTTGATGTGCTCCATGACTATTATCAGATTACAGGCGGTATTCGTTATATTGATACGCATGACACCTTAAGTACGGATCTGCTAGGCGGCATTGAAAGGCATTGGATGCTAGGTGATTGGGATCAGTCGTTATTTTTCCGATGGCTTTATGAGGATTATAAGCAGGGGGCGTATGAATCGGGTGTTGCTAATATGGGCATGGTTGGGATTAGTTATTCTCATGCGTATTTCTCGAAAGGTGCTGTGCCAAAAAATGCCCAAAAAAGCTTTATTTCATTGGGGTATAGTAATCCAACGTTAGGCGCCGATGCACCTCTTTGGGACTTGAGAGCAAGGCAGGGTTGGATACGGACGCTTGCAGAAAATCATCGAGCTATCATGAAAGTGGAAGCAGGCGGCACCTTTGCTGATGAGGTTCAAAGTATTCCGCCCGCCTTGCGTTATTTTATAGGGGGCGATAATTCCATTAGAGGCTATCGCTATCAGAGTGTATCGCCTCACGATGATACAAATCAGCAAATAGGTGGTAAGTACATGGCTACCACGTCTGTAGAGTATCAATATCGATTAGTGGGAAATTTTTGGGGGGCCGCTTTTTATGATGTCGGCTCTTCTTGGAATAAGACCTTTGATTTAAAACGCGGTACAGGCATTGGCGTTAGGTGGGCATCGCCTGTCGGTTCTATTCGTTTGGACGTTGGTTGGGGGGTTGACAGACCGGGGACGCCTTTTGAAATTCATTTGATGTTGGGGCCTGAGTTATGAAGTGGCTCCGTCGCGCTCTGCTTGTATTGCTTAGTCTGATCTTGATGATTGCGTTAAGTATTTGGTGTGTGTTATCAACATCGAAAGGGTTTGGTTGGTTGATGAATGGACTAACTAGTCATCTTGAAGGATTATCTATTGAGTCTGTTGCCGGTAACCCTATTGATGGACTGGTCATTAATCAGCTTGTTTTTCAAAATAAAGTAGTGTCTTTCACCGTTAAACAGTTGGCTACAGAGCTCAATATTCATGGTTTAGCTGATATTGAATTGCCCTACGTACAGGTTGATGGGTTCCAACTAAGAGCAACGTCCTCTGAGAAAAGTCAGCCTTCCCGTGAGCCACTAGGGCGCATTAACTTACCCGTTCATGTTCAAATCAATGATGTTAAGTTAATCGATACAGCCTTGGTGCTTCCCGGTTTATCGCTAACCGTTAATCAGTTTACAGGCGGTGCTGATTTTTCCGGTAGCTTGTTAACCTTGTTCCCTGTTGACGCTGAAGGTCTGGTTGTTAAACAATTAGCCGTTAATGATAGCGTTAATTCAAGCCAGAGAGTGAATAATGAGCAGTCACAACAACTCGCTGCAAAGACAGCGAAAAAGCCCGTACAGATTCAGTTACCTGAGATTGTGTTACCTATTGATACCTTGTTTCACCATGTGTCAATTAAGCAGCTGACGTTTATTCAAGGTGGCAATACAACTGAAGTGACTGAGCTGAAGCTAGAAGGCGAGGCCATACGTTCCCAAATAACCTTAAGTGATTTAATGTTATCTATGCCGCAGCTTACCGCTAGGTTATCTGGCTTTGTACGAACAGAAGGTAACTATCCTGTTAATGTGTCATTGAAAGGCGCCTATGAAACACCTCTTAAAAAGACACAACAGATGGCCTTGCTGTTGAAAGGATCATTGAATGCGCTTAGCGTGAAAGGCCAATTAACAGGTATTTGTGATGCCTCACTCAAAGGTGAGCTTGATGTGATGCAAACACATTTCCCTTTTGATCTGACCTTTACGAGTAATAAATTGGTATGGCCACTAGCAGGAACGCCTGATTATCAGTTAACGGATAATCAGCTATCGATCAAAGGAAGTTTGGATGATTATCAAGTTATGTTTCATGCTGCATTAAGCAGCCGGGAATTGCCTGATGCAGCTGTCGAGTTTCAAGCAAAGGGAAATTTATCTGAATTGCATGTAGCGCCTTTGCATGTAGCGCTCCTTGATGGAAGTCTGACATTAACTGCAGATATAAGCTGGCAAGACGCTTTATCGATGAAAGGACAAGTCGTGGTTGAGCATATTAATCCAGGGCGGTATTGGTCACAACTTCCAGGTAACATTGATGGAGCAATACAATTAGCCTTTGAAGAGAAAGGATATCATCCTTGGTCTTTCTCTTTAATGCCAACCCTTCACGGAAAATTACTTGGACAACCGTTGCAGGTTACGGGGGCGTTACAGGGTGATCTTGATGAGAAGCAGAACGTTCATGTGAAGGCTAAGCATCTCGAATTCTCTCATGCTGATAATAGGGTGTTACTAAATGGCTCGCTGTTACCTTCTATGTGGGACTTGGCAGCAGAAGTTAACCTGAGTCAGTTAAGCCATACCTTGCCTGAACTGTCAGGTAAGGTACAAGGCAAACTTGCGCTTAAAGGCACGCAGAAAGCGCCCTGGTTAGATACTAATTTAACGATTGAGCAACTTAAAATGGCCGATCAATTGGCAGTTAAAAAAGGTAAGGCATCAGGGCGATTGAGTTTGAATACGAGTAAACTTTCATATTTTGTTTTGAAGGCCCAAGCAGTGAATGCTGGATCTTTATTGTTTGATCAGTTCAAGGCGTCAATCACAGGCCTTCCAACACAACATCAGGTAGATGTGAACGCAAAAGGGCAGCCGTTAAGTATTGAGTTAGCCCTACAAGGTGCTTGGGGTGCATCTAGTTGGCAAGGAAAACTCACAAAAGGAAAAATCACTTCTGGCGATAACCGATTGGCGCTTGATAGACAAGCAGGCATGAAACTCGTAGACAATAAAACCTTCACCGTTCAGCCACATTGTTGGGTAGGCGGTGCGGAGAAGGTATGTGCAGAAGATACGCTTATATTGGGTAATTCGGGAGAAGCCACAATTGGTGTTCAGCAGCTTGTTTTAGGCGACTGGCTAGCACCTTTTTTAGTAGACCATCAAGAATTAAATGCGGCACTAAATGCAAAAGTAAAGCTGGCTTGGGAAAATAAACAATTATCTGACCTTTCTGGCCAGATCCGTTTGCCACATGGCGGGTATAGTCAGCCGATGGGAGCGGATGTATTTACTGTAGGCTGGCATCATATTAATGTCGATTTAACTAACCAAGACACGCAAGTGAAGAGCCAAATTGATATGGCCTTTACCAATGGAGGTTTAATCAAAAGTAATCTGGTGCTGCATACAGACACTGAACCCAAAGCACTTTCAGGTAATATCAACTTGTCAGGCTTAAGTTTGGAAAAGCTAAAACCTTTTGTGCCGGGTTATAGCCAACTGGAGGGGCAGCTGTCCAGTCAGATATCGTTAGGCGGCTCGCTAGAAAGCCCTCAGCTTAACGGTAGTCTAGATTTAACCGGTATTAAGGCGAAAGGTAATCAAGCACCCTTTCAAGTTGATCAGGGAGGACTAACGCTCAGGTTTAATGAAAAGTCAGCTGAACTATCAGGCCAATTGTTTAATAACAATAAGCCTCTGGAGATAAAGGGGCAGGCTAGCTGGCAAGACGCACAAAAGTGGCAGTATTCAATTGCCGTTGATGGCGATGATTTATTACTGAAACAAAAACCTGTGGAGTATGCGTATTTTTCACCTCATTTGGTAATAAAAGGAAACGCACAAGGCAGTGAGTTAGGGGGTAATATCACTATCCCTAAAGCGCTTATCCAAGTCAAGAAACTGCCAGCGACCGCGGTGTCTGTTTCAAGTGATGAAGTGCTCATTGATTATCAATCATCAGAGAGTGTTGTAAAGTCCAACTACAGTATTAATAGCAATATGGTGATCAATATAGGCAAAGACGTCAAAATAGATGCGTTAGGTCTGAAAGGTCATTTGACGGGCAATCTGCTGGTCAAATTAAAAGATAATCAGCCTATGCTCTTTGGTGATTTGTTTGTAAAAGAAGGAACCTATCGAGCTTTTGCTCAAAGCCTGGTCATTCAAGAAGGCCGCCTGTTGTTTAACGGTCCTGCTAATCAGCCGTATTTATCCATAAAAGCCATACGTGATCCTAAGTCAATGAAAGATGATATTATCGCAGGTATTCAAGTGACAGGGCCTGCCGATAAGCCGAAAATAGATTTTTTCTCTGTGCCTACTATGCCTCAGCAAAATATTATTTCTTATATTCTAACGGGAAAAGATATTGATGAGGATATCGATGCTAATTCGGCGATGACGATTATGCTGATAGGTATGGGGTTAGCGCGCAGTAATAAGATGATGAATGACATAGGCAATAAAGTAGGTATTAAGGATCTGGCTTTAAATGCTGAAGGTGGCGGCGATGAATCACAAGTAACAGTGAGCGGCTATATAGCAGAGGGTTTGCAAGTTAAATATGGCGTCGGTGTCTTTAAAGCCATTACCGAATTTACTGTGCGTTATCAATTGCTGAAACGGCTCTTTTTGGAAGCCGTCTCAAGCTCTGAAGATAGTTCTTTGGATTTATTGTATCAGTTTACATTTGGGCCTAAGCCAAAGCCTGAAGAGTTAATGTCTGACGAAAAATGAGCATGCGCTAACATCAACTAACCAAAAGTTGGTAGTAATTCAAAAGTGGCTGCCATGCTTAAAACAAAAATAAGCAAGCCAGATGCACTTAATAACCAAAGTAATCCGTCACCAAAAGGCGCTCTATAGACTTCACCCCATTCTTCATTCTTAACCTTTTTCCGCACTTTCTTTGCCATCGCGCAGGGAAGCCAGAGTAGAACAATCACGAGCATACCTGAGGCATAATTTAAAGCGGATTGGAAAAGTGCCGGAATAAACAGCACTAAGAGCAAAGGCGGAATAAAGGTTAACAAGTTTGAAGTCATGACGGGGCTAGGGCCTTTTCGCACCCACTTAATGTCTTTTATATAATCTTTTAACGAAAGCGTAATGCCTAAAAACGAGGTGATCAATGCCAAGTTTGAAAAAATATTCAGTAAAGGCTTTGCACGCTCACTGGATTGAGTGTGCCCAATCATATCGAAAAAGGGTGCAATATCGCTGGCGCTATGAAGACTTAAAAACTCAAAGAAGCTGCCAGTACCAAATCTTGGTATTGAGCCAAAGCTTAATAAGAGCCAAATAATAAACACGGCTAATGAAATGAAGCTGCCAATGAAGATGGTTTTCTTCATTTCGATGACATTCCGGTCAAGGTAAATAAATAAACTCGGCAAAACGAGTTGGTAGCCGAATATCAAAAAGATAAGAGGAATAGCAACAAACACAAAAGGTGCATTGTCTTTCATGTCCAACAAATTGGCAGTTGATACTTGAGGTATGAATAACCAAAGGATAACAAAAAATACAATACCTTTGGCACCCATGATATAGCGATTGACTATGTCGGTGGGTCTTGGGCCTGCACAGACAATGGCAGCTAAACAGCAAGTGAAAAGTAAACTGCATGCCCATGATGGAGGGGCTATGCCTCCTTTTTCAAGTAAAAAATAGAAAATGCTGCTGCCGCCGCTGAGATAGGCTGCGGTGATTGAATACATAAGTGTCATATAAGCCAGGAAAAAGCACATTTCACCCCACTTTCCAAGTGTTAGTCTACACATGGAGTCAAAGTGCAAGTCAGTATGTTCAGGGATGGTTGTGAGGGTCTCCAGTATGACTAAGGCAGATAAAGCCGTTAAAAAATAACTGATAACTAATAGAGCGACGGTGGGTAAAAAGCCTAACCCGGCCGATGAAAGCGGTAGGGCGAGTAATCCTGCGCCTATGGTTGTACCGGCGAGTATGCCAATACTACCGAGTGTTTTTGAGTTCATTTACTGAGAGCCAAGCTAGGAATGTGGATTTTGTAGATTTTTTTTAGTAGATGGATAAAAATTAAATGGGAAGATTTTTAGAAGTAAGTTTTTAGTTTTAGCAATCGAAGCGTCTAAAAGATTATATCTTTCTATGATAGGTGCAGTGGCTTCCCAGTTTACATCTGGTTTTGATAATGCTTGCTCTAATTCTGAAATTTCCTTTTCGACTTGATCTAAGCTGTTAATAAAGTCTATGTAACTTACATTTTTTTTGTTTGCAGATTTGTAAACTACAGATCTTTCTTTCATCCATAAAAAATGTGCTTTTAGTATTTCGTGAAGTTTTTTTTGTGGTGGGAGATTTTCTTCGGCTTTCAGCTCTTCAAGTCGACTTAGGTATTTTGTCGTAGTTGCATTACAAGCGTTAGTCAGAATCAGGCAAACTATGAGGCTGTATGCAGCCTTTTTGAGTAATTCCAACATGTGGTATGAAGTGAATAAAGTAAGCATAAATTTGAGGTTAGCTTTTTCCCTCAATCCAATATTCAAAAATCTTCTGAATATTTCCATTGTTCTGGTTTAATGTGATCCAATTTCTTAGATAAAGTTCAAAGGCTGGGTCTCTGGGGGGAATTGCAAAAGAAATAGGAATATTGGTTAATTCTTGCTTGGGGGTAACGACCGAATAATCAGGATAGACCAGTGTCCATGCAGAGGCACCAGCCGCACCAAAAACCATAGCATCAATACTCTCGCTTTTCTCTGAGAAAAAGCGCCTAGGCGATGCTAAGACTTCGATATTGGCTTTAGGGAATTTCTGGTTGATAACTTCTTGATAGAACAGGCTACCTGGAATGCCTATCGTGATACCTTCTTTATGCTGAAATTGATTTAAATCTTTAAATTCATGGCGTTTTTCATTTTTGACTACAAAAGCCATTCGTTCATAGGTATAGGGAATGGAAAGCGCAAAAGTGGCTAGATTCTCAGCAATCATGGGCATGCCTGAGGCAAGATCTAAATAGCCTGATTTCAATAACAGCCCTGTTTCAGCATGTGTTACCTTCACAAACTCAATACCTACACGCATTTCACGTGCTAACAGGTGAATCAATTCTACATCTAATCCAACAAGTTGAGCTTGCTTGTTATTGAAGGCAAGAGGAAGAGAGTCTTGGTAGTAACCAAAACGGATAAATCCTCTTTCTTTAATACGCTCAAAGGTATCTGCATTCAGTTCTACGGGAATTTTTTCAGGCGGTTCTTTGACAACTTTGAAGTCTACAGGTGCATACATAAGGCCTCGATCGATAAACTTGGCATAGCCTTGATACTGATGGGAAATGACTTCAAATCCACGACTGATTGTGAATAACAGCGTAGAGGTAATGACAAGTGTTACGAGAGGAACAATGGCTGCTTTTTTGAGATTGACGCGCCAAATACCTGCGCAGGCTACCGTTGTCAGTAACGTTAATGTTACGCAGAACATGGCGCCAACGATACCGCCTAAATGGCGAACAATAAGATTTTCCCCAATGACAAATAAATCAAAAAGTCCCGATGTGATATGGAAATCATGTAAAAGGTCAGGAATGGCACCATAGTTTGAATTAAACATATAAGCCACACCTAAAAGAGAGACTAATGCATAGTCACTACTGGCAAGGGGTTGTCCGTCAAACCAGGCTGCAAAGACAATAAAGGATAAGCTTAGTAGTTTACTGCCTGTGGGAATACTAAAGCTAATGGGGGCAATGACTTCGGCTAAATTGTGCTCAGTTTGGTCTGCGCCTGTGTATTCATTTATAAGCCTTTTTGCCCTCTCAGCGATCATGGGTAAGACAACGAGAATATGGCCTGTCACAAAGGCTGTGAGTATGGCTTCTTTAGATACGGATAAAATTTGTCTGTAGGTGAAGGGGGTGAATATGGCAACGAGGCCAGGGAGCACGACAAAAGATAACAAGCATGCTAAAAAACCTGTGATGACGATGTAGACGAGTAGGCCGTCGATATGCTCTTTGTCGAGGCTTGCGGCCGCATGTTGAGCAATACAAAAAACACCCAGTGGCGCAAGTTTTAGTATCAGATTGTTAACATTGACAATAGATTGCTGAATATCTTTAAAAAAGAGTAGTGATTGGTTTCGATATTCAACGGACATAAAGCCGATACCCAAAAATACGCAAAAAAGTACGATGGCCGGTACGTGAGTATTGGCCAGCGAGCTAAACGGGTTGCTAGGGATGAATAAAGACAATAAATCATTGCCTTCGGTCGGTATCCTTGGGTTGGGTGAATAAAAGCTCGCAGATTGCCAATTAGGAAAGGCTAAATCAGAGAGGAAAATAAAATACAGCATAATGGCCGTTAAGATGACATAGATAATAACGCCATACTGAACAAGTTTTATCGCGGTGTTTTTTTCGAGAAAGCCGATGCCGCAGATCAATGAGACACAGATGTAGGGAATGGCTGTCATCTGCAAGAGCATAACAAATGACTTGCCAATAAGTTCAGCACCTGTAATGGGATAGTCCAGAAAATAGCCTAGTGCCACTCCACTGATCAGTGAAATTAGAATTTTTTGTGTTAAAGACAAGCTAGTGTCGTCCAAATATTTTCTTAAAAAGAGTCAGACTCATCTATGAAAAGTTAGTTTACTTTTGCCAAGTAGAAAAGGCTGACGGGAAGGAAAGTTCACATCTTTCTTCGGCTTGAACTGTGTTGTAGGTTTGGTAAAGATGTCGAACATTAACGGCAACCTACGCCTTGCAGAAAGCCTTGAAATTCAGCGCAGAAACTCAACATCAATGAATAGAGATGCCCTAAAGTGAAGATGGCGTATTGTTTTTATTGGGCTGAGATTGGGTTACATTGAGCCACCACCCTGCTGCTACGGAGAATAGACAATAAGCAATAAAACAATAAAATCCTGCGTGCAACTGGGTTTTGAAAACAATCAATGCGTTATCTTTTTCTGCGGCAGTGGCCATTAAAAAGCTAATCAGAACGCCAATCGCAAAGACGTCTGCCATAGACCATTTGCTGAGTGCTTGATTAATTCTTAAAAGGAAGGTGTGACCTATGCATATATAGATGCCGAGTAGTAACAGCTTGATCAAAGGAAATACGGTACTGAACGTAATAATCAGTAAGGCGACAATAGGGTAGCCTTGTTCAAAGAGCGAATGGCTGGTGCCTAAGATGGATTGTGTCTTATCAATCAGTTTAACCGGATCTTCCATTTTAAGGCTATCTAGCATGCCCATAGCGATTTGTCCGAGCGGTGCTGGGAGTCCTTGTTGCGCTAAAACAGTTTTACCATGAGAGATCAGGCTCTGTTCGTTGATTTCTGCTTGAAGCGTCATCATAGGCAAGGTTAAGCCTGGAATAAGCAAAGCAATCGAGAGTACGAGCACAATAAGGCAAGAGGTTTTTGCAGGCATGAGTCGTTCATTCACAGGCTAATAGTTGAATGTAAAATACAACAGCTTTCGTTAAATTTCGAGCCTTTGTGCAGGAATTATTGGTTTTGGTTTGAGTCCAATACTAGAACGCTAACACAAGAGAATAATGATGATGAGGCTTTGTATTGTATTAGGGTTAGTTTGGCTAGTCTGGGGGTGTTCGCAAAACCCGTATGGTACATCCTACAGCTCAGGTGAAGCGAGGCGCATGCAGCAGGTTATGACGGGTACTGTTGCCAGCTTGCAGCCAGTGACCATTGATGGCGATGGACAGGCTGTTGGTACGGTTGGTGGTGCGGCATTAGGTGGTATTTTAGGCTCAGCCGTTGGTGCAGGAAAAGGGTCAGATGCTGCAGCTGTTGGCGGTGCACTATTAGGTGGATTCCTTGGTAATAAAGCAGGTGACGCAGTCTCTAAACGGGATGGGGTTAATATTCTTGTGAGATTGGATGGCGGTAAGACCGTTTCCATCGTTCAGCAAGTGGATAAAAACATGATCTTTCACATAGGTGACCGAGTTAATGTTTATAATCAAGGAGGGGTGTCGCGCGTTGTTAAAGCCAGTTGATAAGGTAAGATAGCGCCCACTTAGTGTGGGGTGAACTTTTGACAGTACCTATCAAGTTTGAATTAAAGCGTAGCAGGCGTAAGACACTCAGTATGCAAATAAAAGAAGGTGAGCTTGTGGTCAAAGCACCCTTCCATGTGTCTTATCAAGAAATAGATAGCTGGGTGCAGTCCAAGTCATCTTGGGTGTCAAAACAGCTGGCGGCATTTGACCATAGGCTTAGTGATAAGCCTGCCATCAAGCCAGGTGGGTTCTCGTATCACTTAGGTGAAAGGGTATCGCTTCAATTTAAACAGGGTACTGCTAATGTGCACCTGATTGATGGCCAGTTGTCTGTGTCAGCCTCTCTAGAGAATCATCATCAAGTGTTAAAGCGTTGGGTGGCGAGGCAGACACGAAACCTTATTGAGCCTTTGTGCTATCAAATTGCATCTGATATGAATGTACAAGATAGGTTGCAAAGGATACGTTATCGCTTTACTAAAAGTAAATGGGGGCACTGCACAAGAGACGGTGTCGTGCAGTTTCATTCAGGTTTATCCATGGCACCCATGGAGATCATGCATTACATCATTTGCCATGAATTGTCCCATCTATTACATATGGACCATTCACCGAAATTCTGGGCGCAGGTCGAAGCATTTTGTCCTGACTACCATGCACATAGAAAAGCATTGAATCAGCTTGGCTATCGATACACCCTTTAATTAAATGACTTTTTCCCTATTTATCTTAGTTTTTTGAAAATAAAGCTTCTCTAAAAATCTGTATAGTTTATTCCTGATGCATGCCATCGCTTTCTGGCATCAAAGCGGAGAAGAGCCAACATTTTTTTAGTCTTTGATTGTTTTTCAATGTTGATATAGATGAACTTTTTGTGCTTTTCTATTTCTTAAAAATACTATGAGTTGTATAAGATCTTTAAAACTTAAGCATGACTTTAGTTATATGGCTAACGTTATGGTTTAGGTGAGTTTGTAATGCGTTGCGGCAATGCTTGCAGGTTTTCAATTGTGTGGCCTGTTGAGAGATCCGTCTCATGTTTCTGTGATTGGGTTTAATCCCCTTTATCCTGAAGATTATCATGTTAACTTTATTAATGAAGACGAAAAGCAAAGAGAAAACGACAGTGCTAAGGGTTAACGATGATTTAGATAGCCATACTATTTTGCACTGGGCGAATCATTTGAATCACAACAATAAGACTGAACTCTATACCTATTTAGGTTGTTGATATTGTTAACTTGAGTGTAAGGGCGTTATGTTGCAGGTATTTATTCTTTTGTTTGGATTTTTTTTTACGGTTTCTTCTTATGGCTTTGTATATTTAGCTGAAGGCTCTGAAGAGCGAGTTTTATCAACTAAAGCGTCTTGTGAGGGACGATTGCAAACCAAGTTGTTTAAACAAGAAGGCAGTGAGCAAAAAACTAAACGCCATGAAAATCGACTGGTTACCTTGTTGACCATTCCTCTAGTAACGCTTGTGGTTTCTGGGGTGGGTGTTTGTGTTGATATGTTGGTGAGAGGAGGGGAGCAGCCGGAAAATAAAGTGATTGACCCTCGCGCTAAGGCAAGTTTGGAAGATAGCCAGTTGATTCGTTTGTCCGAGAATTAAAGGCTTCTAGCTTTCTGCTTTGTAGGCTAACCAAAAGTTTGCTTGCAAAAGGCTGCCCGATTTTCTGGTGTTTCAATCGCTGTGCGTAATTCAATGGTTTTAAGCCTAGGGGCCAGACCTTGCCCATTAGCGATTTGTATGGCAAGTCCTGGCCTTGCATTTAGCTCTAATATCAGCGGGCCAAGTAATTTATCTAGGACAATATCAATGCCTATGTAGCCAAGTCTTGTGACTTCATAGCAAGAAGCGGCTAAAACAAGAAGATCATCCCAGTGAGGAATGGCCAGTTTGTCAAAAGCTTCGTGCGTATCGGGATGTACTTGAATGTTTTTATTGAAGTGAACAGCCTTTATAGATTGACCTGTAGCCAAGTTAATGCCGACACCAACAGCACCTTGATGTAGATTGGCTTTTCCGCCTGAGTGGCGGGTAGAGAGACGTAGCATAGCCATCACAGGATAGCCCTTAAAAACAATGACACGAATGTCAGGCACGCCCTGGAAACTGTATTTATCAAACACAGGGTTGAAGTTAACCAGCGCTTCGATCATGGCGGTATCGGGTTTACCGCCAAGGCTGTATAACCCACTCAGTATGTTAGATACATGTTTCTTGATATCGTGAATCCCAATAGAAGAGCCATTAGTAAGGACAAAATGTTCGCCTCTTTTTTGAGTAATCACAATGATGCCTTTTCCTGTACTGCCATTGGCAGGCTTAATCACAAAGTGATCTAAGTTGCTCAGGATGTTTTCTAGGTGCTTGACTTCAAATTGATGGCTGATTGATCCGAGTAATTCAGGCACGGCAATGCCATGTTTTTGGGCGAGCTTTTTGGTTTTTAGTTTGTTATCAACATTAGGGTAAAGGTGTCTTGGATTATATTTGCCAATGTATTTAACATTTCGAGCGTTCATGCTCAAAAGGCCTTTTGCCTTGAGTAGCTTGGGTCGTGCAAATAGCATGGCTGCTCCCTAAGACTTTTCCAATAAAGGCGTAAACCGCCTTAGTTCGGTTAGTCTATAGCCTGAGTATTGTCCCATTAACAATAATAAGGCAAGGATGACTAATAGCAATTCAGGGAAGTTAAACGATAAATGCTGCATCCATGGGTTTGACATACAAAGGTAGGCAAGCGATGCCATTAATAGGCTCCCCCCACCTTGTATAATGACTTCTTTCGGGCCTTCTTCTTCCCAGAGAATGGACATGCGCTCAATCGTCCAAGCAAGAATGATCATAGGGAAGAAGGTAATCGTCATGACTTGATTCAGCCCCAATTTAATGCTGACAATACTAAAGAGTGCCATCAGTAAAATAACCACAATGACGACCGCTGATATTCGTGCGACTAACAGCAGGTTCAAGTTAGTTAGCAAAAACCGTATAAGAAGGCCTACCGATACAATCGCTAAAAACATTAATAATCCAGGAATCAAGCTGGTTTGGAGAAACGCCAATGCGATGAGTATGGGCATAAACGTGCCAGAGGTACGTATGCCGACGAGAATACGAAGGAAGACTATGACGAGTGCACCAATAGGCACTAGGAGGATCGTTTTAAAGGCATTTTGACTTTCAGCTGGTAGGGTATAGATTGAAAAGTCTAACAATGTCGCAGAGGTCGTGTTGAGTTCGCTTGAGCGAATGGCAACCTGTTTAGCTGATAGCGGTGATTTAACAACAGAAAATGAAATGTTGGAGTTCTTTCCTCCGATGACATCGATCAGTGATGCGCCTCCGCGCCGCCAAAGTAGCGTCCCTTTAGGTAAGCCTTCTTCAGCTGTGAGAGGGTTGAAAATAATCCACTGTCCTTCGTCGAACACTTCAACAAAATAAATAGGCGGCTGTGAGCGTTTCGTGCTATGGATTTCAAGGCCCATGGATAACCGACTAGGAATTTGCGCGGTTGCTAACAGGTTAAATAGGAGACGGGCTATATCAGCACGCGAGGTATCTTTTTGCATTAAGTGATGCAGCTCAGCACTAAACTCCGGTGCATTCACTTCTTTGATGAGTTCCTTGGCAAAGCTTTCATTGTCTGAAGAAAGGGCATAGGCTTTTTGCAATAGCTTATCGGCAATATGTTGTTCTTCCTCTGTTAAAATCAGAGTAGGCGGTGTAGGTAACTCAGGGCTTACTTGGGGAGATTGTTCGCCTTTGTTTTCTACGGCATTGATACTGAAATAAAGTGTTTGTTTTCCAAACGCTTCTCGCTTAGTCCAGCGAACGTAATCCGTACCAGTTTGAGAGAATAGCGTAAAACCATAGTCATCTGAAGACTCGGAAGAATCCAGAATAGTCATTTCTTGATTGTTTTCAGGGATGGTTAACAGTACTTCAACAGGTTCGCCTTGTGCTTCAAAGCTAATGGTTGCGCCTATTGTCCAGACAGGGACCTTCTCGTTAGGAAAGAAGGGGAAATGCAATGACTGTATTTTATACCAAGTTAGCCCTATTCCAGTGAAAGTTAATGCAAGTGCAAGCAAATAGAGAATGACTTTGTCTTTCAGCATACTGTCCTCAGCTTGCAGTTACTTTTTCGGTAAGCCCTGAAAATATTTTTTTGATGGGTCAATAATGAAGTTACCTGTCAGGTAATTGCGACCGATCAGGACAGGGTATTGATACTGCTCTCTGTTGGCTAGGTTGACAGTAATCGTTTGTGAATGATTACCTAGTACAATGGTCATTTGTACTTCAAGTCGCCTGATAGGCTCTCCACTGTGTTGCTTGATGAGGGTCTGACCTACAATTTTTTGATTGAACTCGTGCGGGTTGCCGTCTTCATCTTTTAAAAAGAATTTTACCCACCGTCTACCATCCCGCTCAAATTCTTTGATGTCATAGGCACCAATCGATGTGTCTTTTGCGCCTGTATCGATACGCGCCTTAAAAGTCAGCTGGCCAGGCAGCACTTTAATGTACTCGGCTTCACCTACAAAAGCCTTGTTATCCAGTTCGGTGCTAGGGGTGATCATGCTTCTGTGCTTTGGAGGTGCTGAAGCCTGCACGTTTGCAGGTCCAGAATAAGTAGCTGTACTCAATGACGACACGGTAATCATAAGGATTAGCAGGCGAGATAGCATGATGGTTAACGAATCTTTATTGAATTATCGTAAAGCAGGCATCTTATTGGATAGAGAATTAAGCGTCAAATTGGAAGGGGTAAATAAAGTCATATAATTATTCCTAACGAGGAACTATAGGATATATGCATACACAAATAACAGGTTAATTAAATGCAGAGTTAAGTATATGCTTCAGAGATATAAAGTTTTGATTCGCAAGTTTATCATTTGTGTCGGTCCTTTTTTGCTGCTAGTTTCTTCTAATGTGTTTGCGGGCAAACTTTTGGATGTCCTTAAATCTGTTGCTGTAGAAAATCCATATAATAAATTTGCCGCAAATCGAGGTGTTGCAGATCCTCAGGTCTTTAATTTGAAGAGAGAAAAGTCATTTTTTACTGATGAAATTAAAGATGTCAATAATATTATGGTTGATGCTGTAAAGAATGGTGATGTGTCTAAGGCAGCCTTTGCCTATTTGTTAGTTAAGCAGCGATATAAAAAAGAAAGGGATAACGTGATTTTACCATCAGTTGTCTCTGTATTTATCCCTTTAGCCATTCCTTGGGCAATTTATAATGGTGTATTGTGGAGGCAGTGGGGTAAGCTGAAAACTTCTCTTAGAGATTATTTAGCTTGTGCGTTACCTGAGCATGCAGGTTTTCAGACGATTGATGCAGTGACGGAGCTTTCACCCCTAGAGCTTGGCAAAGTGTCCGATGTGATAGAAAAAAATGGTTATTCGTCTGCCTCGTTCAAAGATCATGTAAATCTGAATCACACTCGTTGGGCTAGTTCAAGGCAATACCCTGTGAGTGACTGGAAGAAGAAACAAGTCTTGCTGAAGTAAACAATTGCCCTGACAGGATCAGGGCAAAAATCACTGTTAAACAATTTTCTTCATGGCAGTCATATGGCCACGAAGCTCTTCACCGATATATTCGACAGGGTGATTGCGAATTTCGTCATTCACCTTTATCAACGCTTGGTTATCAACACCATTACCTGTGTCAGCTAGGCCTTTACCGATTACATCAGTGCCGATTTTAGCCATAAAATCTTCAAGCATTGGGCGAGCAGCCTGGTCAAATAAATAACAGCCATACTCAGCTGTATCTGAAATAACGACGTTCATTTCATAAAGTTTCTTACGCGCAATGGTGTTTGCGATAAGTGGTGTTTCATGAAGTGATTCGTAATAGGCTGACTCTTCAATGATGCCTGCTTCAACCATGGTTTCAAAAGCAAGCTCAACACCTGCGCGAACCATGGCAACCAGTAAAATACCGTTGTCGAAGTACGCTTGCTCTGTAATTTCGGCGCTGGTATTTTCTGCTTTCTCAAAGCCTGTTTCAGCGGTTGCAGCACGCCATTTAAGTAGATTGACATCATCGTTAGCCCAATCTGTCATCATGGTCGATGAAAAAGTGCCGTCCATAATGTCATCTTGATGCTTTTGGAAAAGTGGACGAAGAATGTCTTTTAATTCTTCTGATAGCTCAAAGGCTTTTAGTTTTGCGGGGTTCGATAGGCGATCCATCATGTTGGTGATGCCGCCATGCTTAAGCGCTTCAGTGATAGTTTCCCAGCCATATTGAATCAGCTTTGAGGCGTAACCAGGCTCAATGCCGTCGGCAACCATTTTGTCGAAGCTTAGGATGGCGCCTGTTTGTAGCATGCCGCAAAGAATGGTTTGCTCACCCATTAAATCAGACTTTACTTCAGCAATGAATGATGATTCAAGAACACCTGCTTTGTCGCCGCCTGTTGCTGAGGCTAATGCTTTAGCGATATCCCAGCCATGACCTTGAGGATCGTTCTCACGGTGAACCGCGATGAGGGTTGGGACGCCAAAGCCACGCTCGTATTCAGCTCGCACTTCAGAGCCTGGGCATTTCGGTGCCATCATGACCACGGTTAAATCTTTACGAATCTGCATGCCTTCTTCAACGATGTTAAAGCCGTGAGAGTAAGCAAGGCAAGCACCTTCTTTCATTAAAGGCATAACGGCTTCAACGACACTTGAATGTTGCTTGTCAGGGGTTAGGTTACAAACGACATCAGCACCTGGAATAAGGTTTTCATAAGTATCAGCTGTAAAGCCATTGCCTGTTGCATTCTTATATGACGTGCGCTCTTCTTTGATGGCGGCTTCGCGTAAGGCGTAAGACACATCTAGGCCAGAGTCACGCATGTTAAGGCCTTGGTTTAAACCTTGGGCACCACAGCCTACGATCACGATCTTCTTACCTTTAAGAAAGTTGCAGCCATCAGTAAACTCGCTTTGATCCATAAAGCGGCATTTGCCAAGTTCTTCTAATTGAATGCGAAGGGGTAACGTGTTGAAATAATTGGCCATGAGCCTACCTCAGTAAATTAATAGGACTGGCTGGAAAGAGAGACTTATAATGCTGCCAGTATTTGTCGCGATTCTAAGGGATGTTTATACTTGCGACAATTGAAATAAATTAAACTATTTATTGTCTAATGATCAATGTTGATATGAAACAGCTGGCGCTTTTTAAGCGTCTTGCAGAGGAAAAGCATTTTGCGAAAACAGCAACTGCTTTTTTTATGACAGCATCTGCTGTCACGCGCTCTATACAGCGACTCGAAGAGACCTTAGGTTGTCAGCTTTTTTTACGTCAAGGCCGTCAATTAACGCTAACACCTGCAGCTGAAGCGCTTTATGTTTTTGCAGAGCAAACGTTAAATGAACTAGCTTTTTTGCAGCAAGCGATCACGATTGAACAAAAAGGATTGACCGGTGAGTTAAAAATCTTTGCCTCAGTGACGGCGAGTTATTCCATTCTACCGAACCTTTTTGAAACTTTTCGTTCTCACTATCCTGATGTGGAAATCAAACTTCATACTGGCGATCAGGCTGATGCCATTGAGCGGATTGAAGCCGGGCTTGAAGATGTAGCTGTGAGCGCTAAGCCAACACACTTACCTGCGGGGGTACTGTTTCAATCAATTAGCTTTACGCCTTTAAAATTTATTATGCCTAAAGTAGGTGAGGTGAATAGGTTGGTTAAGCAACAATTAGCCCAGCAAGCCTATCTAGACCCACTTGTCTTACCTATGATTGTGGCTGAAAAAGGTGCTGTTAGAGATCACTTTGATGCCTGGGCTGCCGAGTCTTCAGCGCAAGGGCAAATTTACGCACAAGTGACAGGACATGAAGCGATTATCAGTATGGTAGCCTTAGGCTGTGGTATCGGCTTAGTGCCGCAGGTGGTTATAGACAACAGCCCATTAAAAGATAAAATTGGTATTATTCAGGGGGCTCCTGAATTACCTATTGTAGATATAGGCCTCTGTGCGAGGCAGGAAAAGCTTGAGTTGCCTGTTGTGAAGCATTTCTGGCAAACAGCGACAGCTTGTGTAGCAAAGGAAACATGATGACAGAGCAGGAAAAAAACAGCGCTTCTAACAAATCTACCGAAGCCTCTTATATTGAGCAGTTGGATCACATGCTGCCAATTGATGAGTTTGAAGAGGAAGTGTCTGAGAACGGCGTAAAGGTAAGAAAGAAGGGCATTTATATTTTACCTAACCTGTTTACCTCAGCTGCGCTTTTTGCAGGGTTTTATGCCATCGTATCAGCCATTAATGGCCGTTTTGAGAATGCAGCCATTGCCATTTTTTTGGGTATGTTACTGGATACCTTAGATGGGCGAATAGCTAGATTGACCAATACCCAAAGCAAGTTTGGCGCAGAATACGATAGCCTGTCTGATATGGTGACCTTTGGTGTGGCACCTGCCATGGTGGCCTTTATCTGGTCCTTACAGTCACTGGGTAAAATGGGATGGGCGGCAGCATTCATTTATGTGGCTTGTGCAGCGCTTAGGTTAGCAAGATTTAATACGCAAGTTGAAACAGCAGACAAGCATTATTTTACAGGGCTTGCCAGCCCCTCTGCCGCAGCCATTTTGGCGGGAGCAGTATGGGTTTTTGGTAATTACTTCGAAGGTGAGGTGTTGCCGGACTGGATTCCTATCGCGTTATGGGTAGCTACGGTTCTCTCTGGGCTTATGATGGTCTCCAACATCCGTTATTACAGTTTTAAAGGCGTAAATTTTAAAGAGCGTGTTCCTTTTGTCGTGATTTTTTTAATCATCGTTTTATTTGCTGTCATTATTATTCATACGTCCGTAGCTTTACTGCTTGTCTTCTTCTTATACGCCTGTTCAGGACCTGTTTATACGCTATGGAGTCTCAAGCAGCAGAAAGATTAATTAATTTGTAACCCTTTTTAGGGTGCTTTTTTCTATACTCTAGTCACTGTGCTATAAGACTATGATTACAGGGACGATTTATGGATAAGACCTTTCTACGCAGCCTCTTACTTGCGCTGCCCGCCACTACGCTTCTGCTAGGTTGTATGTCTGAAGATGACGATTCCAAGTCAGATAAAGAAGCGCTCTCTACGACAGAACCTTTTATACAAGCAGAAACACGGTTGACCTCAGAGGAATCTAAAAAGTTTATTGCAGAAGATGATCAAAGCGTGCCTGTTGCACTGGCTGGTAACAGCACAGGTGACACGTTAAAAGCCTATTTGACACAAAATTTATTTCATCGATCAGAGCATCATTATCGAGGCTATGAAATAGCAGAAGACGGCGCTGCTGATTCTGTGGCTACGCCTATGATGGCAGAAGCCGGTGCACAATCGAAAGCAGCTGATGAATCAGCACCCACCGCTTCAGTGGATGTCGATGCAGGCGGTACAAGCACTGACTTTAGTGGCACCAATACCCAGGAAAAAGGCGTTGATGAAGGTGATATCTGGAAATACGACGGCGAAAACTTTTTTGTGTTAACACGCTCAACGCGAAGCTATTACCATCCAACGGTCGAGCCAGCTGTCATGCCTGAGCCTATGATCGATGAAGTTGTAGAGGTTAACTCAGAAGAACCTATTGAAGGCGTGCATGAGGGTGATGCCTCGGCGTCCTCTGACGATCATGAAGGCAGTAATGATGGAGTTAACGAGAAAGAAATAGCCGCAACCAATGATGCTATAGAACCTTCTTATTGTTATGACTGTAAACCGCTTGAAGAGAAAAATGCCAGCTTGCGCATTGTCACTAACGCAAAAGAAACCTTGTCGACAACGGATCTAGGCGATCTACGTGCAGATGAAATGTATTTGGCTGATAAACAGTTGGTGTTAATTGGCAATAAGCGAAAATCAGAAGGCGACTGGTCTAATTTCAGCCACTGGCAGCAAGGTAATGTTAATATCAACGTCATGGATGTGACGGATTTAAACGCGCCAAAGATGGGATTAACCATAGAGCTTGAAGGTCATAAACTCCGTTCAAGGCGTGTCGATGATTCGCTTTATGTAGCAAGCCGATTCAGCCCCTACATTGATCAAGTCCGTTATTACCCCTATAAAAATGAAGACTTTGAAGTCAATAAAAAAGCCGTTGAAGGTCTTGCAGTCGATGCGCTTTTACCTTCAATCACGGTGAATGGGACTAAGAAACCCTTGATTAGCCCCGATCAATGTTGGTTAACCGTCATGCCTGAAAAACAATGGGGTTCACCAACCTTAACGTTGGTCACTAAGATCAATATTAATACGGGTGAGTATCAAAGTACCTGTTTAGGCGGTGACACTCAGGGCATGTACATGAGTCAAAATGCCTTGTACCTATACAACACTAGCTACATGCAGTTTACTGATACAGGCCGTGTGGGCATTGCTTGGAACTGGGAGGGCGGTAATACCCATATCCATAAATTTATGCTCTCCGATTTATCGTATAAGGGCTCGCAGCTTGTAGACGGCGTCGTCGGGTATGAGCACGCTAGCTTTCGTTTTGGTGAGCTGAAAGATGGTAGCTTAGGTGTAGTAACCACCAAGAATGAATGGAGCAACCCTGACCATCGTTTAAGTGTCATTGATGAGGTTGAAGGAAAGTGGGCGATTAAATCCATGCTGCCTAATGAGACCTTAACGGCCCCTATTGGTAAGCCCAATGAGCGTATTTATTCTGTACGCTTTATGCAAGACCGCGCCTATATTGTCACCTTTGACCGAATTGACCCACTGTATGTCATCGATTTGGCTGACCCTGCTAAGCCGCGTATTGCCGGTGAACTTGAAATTCCAGGCTTTAGTAATTATCTGCACCCCATTGGCAGCGATAAGTTATTGGGCGTTGGTAAAGAGGCAGCGGTTAATAAGTACGGCAATACGATTGACCTAGGCGTAAAAGTGTCACTCTTTGATGTGGCGGATATTTCACAACCAAAAGAAGTAGGGGCTATTGCGATTGGTAAGCGGGGCTCTTCAACGGCAATTTCACATAATCATCTGGCCTTCACGGGTATTCAGCAAGAAGATGCTTACCGCTTTGCGTTTCCTGTGCAGGTGCATGAGGGCTTAGCTAATCAAACTCAACACGACAACCCTGATCATGCATGGCACGATTGGTTGCATACGGGGCTTTATATGTTTGAAGTAAAAGATAATGCATTATCCTTGTCAGGTGCGCTTATCACAGAGCAAAAGAGTGCTGAGAAAGAATACGGCACTTATGGTGAATGTAGGGGGTTGATCCAAGGCGATCAAGTGTACCACCTAAAAAACAATCAGCTCTACAAAGCTTTATGGACTGAGCCCAAAGCCTTCGAAGGGCCTTTCTAGCAGGTCCTTCTCTTTAGAAAAGCCCATTATTGGGCTTTTTTTGCCTATTAATGAATAATTACTTTGGTGCCGACAGGGATATGTTCAAATAACCATTTCGCATTTTTTTCTGTTACGCGAACGCAGCCATGGCTTACAGGTTGTCCTAATTGTTCAACATTCAGTAATGTCCCATCTTTAAGCCTTGGCCAGGCATGAAACCCTCGGCCTGTGTCGGCAAAAATAAGATCAGGATGATAGTAAAAATCAGGGCCTTTCTCAGGATGAAACTTTAAGGGACCTTTTAGTTTATCTAAGATTTTAAACGTGCCTTTAGGTGTGCCGTTAATTCCGCCGCTTGCCTTAAAGTGTTGTATTTCCTTTCCTCGATAGAAAACTTTAACGTTCTGTGGCCTCGCTTCTTGAAAGAATTCAATGCGAAAATCTTGAGGCTTATCAGATTGAGTAGCTGTGATAGTGTTGCAAAAGAGTAAGCAGCAACTTGTGGCTAGGAATGAAACTATCTGGAAAATGCGTGTCATAGCTAGGTCTGTCCTATGTAGCATTATAACTCTTTTGATTGTGGCTCCTTTTAAAGGTTCATTGGTGGGTTGTAAGACAAGTGATTCAGACCTACGGTAAGGTAAAAGGAGAGGATCTATGAATTGGGGTATGTTAGGTATTTTTGCAGCCTTATTTATTGGCTATTTTTTACCTTTTAACTTTTCTAGATGGTTTGGCTTTTTAAACAAGATCAATGATAGTTTGGTCTATAGCATTCTTTGTTTGATTGGTATTCAAATCGCATCAACCGAGCATCTGTTTGATCTGATGGATGAGCTCTTGTTGATGGTGGGTGTTTTCTTTATTAGTATTTTGTTAGCGACGGCTTTTGCTTTTGCATTAATGTCCCGTTGGCTATCTGTCCATGCTGAAGGTGGTCAGGCCGATGGGCGTCCAAAAGTAGCTTATAAAGAAACGTTGGTTGTATTGGGTTCAATGCTGCTAGGGCTATTTATTGGTAGCTTTCATATCTTCCCGAATAGCTTATCGGTTATTCTTAGTGAAATGTTTCTTTATATACTCATTTTAATCTTGGGTATTCAACTCAAACTCTCTGGTATGACACTTCAGCAGGCACTGATTAACAAACAAGGCTCTTTTATTGCGCTGATTGTTGTTGTGGCTTCTATGGCGGGTGGCGCCATAGCCTCTATTGTCTTAGGTGTGCCTTTATTTGAAGGGCTTGCAATGTCGAGTGGGTTCGGTTGGTATTCGCTGTCCGGCATATTAATGACCAGTGCTTATGGGCCTGTCATGGGGGCAACGAGCTTTTTATTGGAAGTACTAAGGGAAATGATAGCGTTTATTTTCATCCCTTTAATGATTCGACAATACCCGGCTTTTTCTATTGGTTATGGTGGTGCAACGACATTAGATTTTACGTTGCCAGCGATTCAGAGGCAGGGCGGTGTTGAGCTAGTGCCAGTGGCTATGGTGAATGGTTTTTTGTTGAGTATCGCTGTACCGCTACTGATGGCAATTTTCACTCATCTGTGACGGGTTTTTATCCAGAGGTATAGGCCAGAAAACGCTAAAAAGCAGAGTACTATTGCGATGAAGTCGTTGAATAATACACCCGAGAGGCCAAAAAGCCTGCCGCTGTGAACGTCGAGTAATACTTGTTCTGCATCTAGAAATTCAGTTCGATATAAATCTTGCCAAGGGTTGGGCTGCTCGGTGACTGGTTTAGCGTTAATCCAACTAATGGATGTGCTTGGTTCTGAGGCTATCCATTCAAACACTGTCCCGTCAAGTTTATAGTGGGTATCTCCCACCAGTATCCAAAGGTTTTTTGCGATGCCCAGACGCCGTATTGGGGTAGGTAATCCTGCTAACCTATCTTGTTCTTCTAGAACTTCACCTTTAAAACTGAGAAAGTAGACTTTCTGGTCAGTGGCGGCAACGACCATGTCATTATGTGTTACTGCTGCAATCAACGGCGAATCCGCTATCAGTAAAAGGTGTTTATCCAAAAACAGCTGTTCGTCGGCTGATATAAGCCTGGGGTGTGTTTGTGTGTATTCGCTAATGGTTTCAGGTTGAGGGATATTGTATTGATCCAGTAACCAAGTGGAGGTGATCTTCTGCGAATTTAGCCCTAACTCACCAGAATGGTTGATAAGGATGCCTGTCACTGAGAGTACTAATACAAATAATGCGGCACAGATGCCGAAATAGCGATGCAGGGTGCGAAAAGTCTTCTTAAGAGTCGTTCGCTTTTGTCTGGTGGTAATGGAAGGCATTTACAAATGAGTAAAACCGTTTATTTTGCTTGAGCTACCGATGCTGTCAAGGTGTTTTTATTCACTTGTTGGTCTAGCCATAAGGCTAGGCGTGACATTTTCGTGAGTGCTCTGACTGATAGTGTTGCCCCTGTAATGCCGTCGATATCTCTATCCAAGGATAAGTCGTCATTCAGTGTGGCAGCAGTAAACTGATTGGTAAAAAAGTCATGGCGCACTTCATCGCCTCGGCTTTCTCGGTAAATGAGCACTTTGGTTTTGACAATAGCGTGATTGCGTACATGTATACCAATGGTAATAGGCGACTCTTTGCCTATTTCGTTGAGTATCCAGGCGGTTTCGTCTTCATGTTGCCAATAACGAACTCTAAGCTTAGAAAATTTGTGTGCAACGATTGTTTCGATGATGGCTTTTTTTTCAGCATCGAGCCAAAGTGTCTTTTTGAAGACAGCCTGATCGCCTAGTGCTTCTTTAATGAAGTTTGCAGGGGTTTGATAAGTACCTTTGCCGATTGCAAAAGGTGCTAACAGGAATGTTAAGAGTAGTAGTGCTTTCATATGCAAAAGGCGGATGTAGCTATCCGCCTGCTATTTATTATCTTTAGAGTTAAAATTGGTAGCCAACACCTAAGTTAAAGCCATCAGCGTCTTCGGTGTCGCCTTGGATTTCGTAATCCGCTTTAAAGACAACGTTTTCGTGCAGCCAGTAGTTCACACCTGCGTTTATTTGAGTAACTTTACTGTCTTCATTGTCGCCTGCAGTGTTGTCGTATTTGTTGTAGCGTGCAAATACGCCAAACTGATCATTGATACGGTAAGAAGGTTCAAGGTAGAAACCGTATTGTTCGTCACGGCCAAGGGCTTTTGCTTCAGCACCGTCAATTTTCCATTGAGCGTATAAGGCTCGTAGCCCAAAGCCGCCAATGTTGTAGATGGCATGGGTTTGCAAAAGGGTTGCAGGGGCTTTTTCAAATGTTTGTACGTCGATAACATTTCCTGCGTCATCTTCTGTAACGATTTCACGAAGGTTCTGAGTAACGTCAGTTTGATATTGGGCTGTAGCGGCAAGCTCTAGACCTGGCACTGCTGTGTATTTTACGCGAAGGGTGTAGGCTAGGTCATCGCCTGAAGCATTAGCAACTTTTTGACGGCCTTTACGGATGAGATAGGCATCTTTTCCAGTTGTAGGCATTTCAAGGCCGCTGGTAATAGCAGCATCAATCGCTAAGCCGCCCATTGGCTTATAAGTGACAGAAGCACCGCCTTCCCACCAAGTAGAAGGGATAATGTTCTTTTCAACAGGATTACGCTCTACACCGTAAAACGTTGGGGGTTCGTGTGTTTCGTTTAAGATACCAACAGGTACAAGAAAGACACCTGCTTTAGTAGAGAAGGTATCGTTTAAATCATGCTCAACATAAGCTTGTTCTAATTCAACTTCCCCTGGTTTGCCGTCACCTGCTAAGGCATGTTCAAGCTCAA
>CBDDBO010000002.1:0-2047500 GCA_965225765.1 Pseudomonadales bacterium | reverse complement strand
TGACCAGGTGGCTGCAACTGTTTATTAAAAACATAGCACTCTGCAAACACGAAAGTGGACGTATAGGGTGTGACGCCTGCCCGGTGCCGGAAGGTTAATTGATGGGGTTAGCTTAGGCAAAGCTCTTGATCGAAGCCCCGGTAAACGGCGGCCGTAACTATAACGGTCCTAAGGTAGCGAAATTCCTTGTCGGGTAAGTTCCGACCTGCACGAATGGCGTAATGATGGCCACACTGTCTCCACCCGAGACTCAGTGAAATTGAAATCGCTGTTAAGATGCAGTGTACCCGCGGCTAGACGGAAAGACCCCGTGAACCTTTACTATAGCTTCACAGTGGACTTTGACATAACTTGTGTAGAATAGCTGGGAGGCTTTGAAACCTGGACGCCAGTTCAGGTGGAGCCACCTTTGAAATACCAGCCTGGTTATGTTGGAGTTCTAACGCAGGTCCCTTATCGGGATCGCGGACATTGTGTGGTGGGTAGTTTGACTGGGGCGGTCTCCTCCCAAAGTGTAACGGAGGAGCACGAAGGTGCGCTAATGACGGTCGGACATCGTCAGGTTAGTGTAAAGGCATAAGCGCGCTTGACTGCGAGACTGACAAGTCGAGCAGGTACGAAAGTAGGTCTTAGTGATCCGGTGGTTCTGTATGGAAGGGCCATCGCTCAACGGATAAAAGGTACTCCGGGGATAACAGGCTGATTCCGCCCAAGAGTTCACATCGACGGCGGAGTTTGGCACCTCGATGTCGGCTCATCACATCCTGGGGCTGAAGCCGGTCCCAAGGGTATGGCTGTTCGCCATTTAAAGTGGTACGCGAGCTGGGTTTAGAACGTCGTGAGACAGTTCGGTCCCTATCTGCCGTGGGCGTTGGAGATTTGAGGAAAGCTGCTCCTAGTACGAGAGGACCGGAGTGGACGAACCTCTGGTGTTCGGGTTGTATCGCCAGATGCATTGCCCGGTAGCTACGTTCGGACAGGATAACCGCTGAAAGCATCTAAGCGGGAAGCCTCTTCCAAGATTAGATCTCCCTGGGGCTGTAAGCCCCCTAAAGAGCCGTTGAAGACTACGACGTTGATAGGTTGGGTGTGTAAGTGCTGTGAGGCATTGAGCTAACCAATACTAATTGCTCGTGAGGCTTGACCATAAACTTAAAACCTTTATGAGACTAAACAATCGTTGTGTAAACGTTCAAAAGAACAAATAAAACGAGTTCATACTGCAATGTATGCAAATTCAAACTAGCTAAACCGTTTCTACCTTTTTAACGTTAGGCCAACCGCCTAACGCACAGTTTGCTTGGCGACCATAGAGACTTGGAACCACCTGATTCCATACCGAACTCAGCAGTGAAACGGGTCTTCGCCGATGGTAGTGTGGGGTTTCCCCATGTGAGAGTAGGTCATCGCCAAGCTTTTATTCTAAAACCCAGCCTAAAACTAGGCTGGGTTTTTTTGTGCCTGGTTATCTAGTTTTGTAGGGTGGCTAAGCTGCGCGTAACCCACCACTCATTGAATAGTTTGTTGAAATATAGAAACCACCTGATTCCATACGCTTTTTCCCGCCGCAGCGCTCAGTAGTGAAACAGTTCTTCATTGGGTGTAGGGTTTCCCCATGTGAGAGCGGGTCTAGCCAAGCTTTATTCTAAAACCCAGCCTAACACTAGGCTGGGTTTTTTTGTGCCTGGTTATCTAGTTTTGTAGGGTGGCTAGTACCCCAATGCACAGCGATTGTCGGGTTCAGTGGCAGAGTAAAATGCTCATAGCAAGGCAGCTGATCGAAAATAATAGTTATTCTATAGTGAGATCAAGCAACACAGCTATGGGCATTTTAAATGCCACCCAAAGGGCAGCTACAGGTTTTCCCGTGACTTTGTTGCAAGTATTTGAAAGACGCATGTATTACTGCATACTTGCGCCTTGCCACAGAAAAACCTGTAGCTGCTGAACGGGACAATCGCTGTGCATTGGGGTACTAGGCTGCGCGTAACCCACCATTCATTGAATAGTTTGTTGAAATATAGAAACCACCTGATTCCATACGCTTTTTCTCGCCGCAGCGCTCAGTAGTGAAACGGTTCTTCATTGGGTGTAGGGTTTCCCCATGTGAGAGCGGGTCTAGTACATCGTGTCAAACCGATTGTCGGGAGGTATCAGTTTTTGTAGGGTGATGAAATGGTCTCTCCTCTCCCATACGGCATCTAAGTGTGCCAAGATGGTTTTGATCAATCATCTAAAAAAAGAGGAGAGCCCGAATGAATGATAAAGTGATAGCGCTAGATATAGCAAAAGAAATTTTTCACGCAGTGATTTTAAGCAAACACGGCAAAGAACTGAAAAGAAAAAAGCTAAAGAGAAACGAGCTGGTTAGCTTTATAGCAAAGCAGGATATAAGTGTTATCACAATGGAAGCTTGCGGTGCTTCGAATCATTGGGGGCGTACGTTTGAGAGTTTAGGCTATGAAGTTAGTTTGTTGCCGCCCCAGCATGTAAAAGCTTATGCGCGAGGTCAAAAAAATGATTACAACGATGCGGTGGCGATAGGTGAAGCTTATTTGCATGGACGCATAAGGCCAGTTCAAATCAAAACAGTTGAACAGCAGACAGAGCAAGCGTTTCACCGTATGCGAAGCCAGTTAGTTCAGCGGCGCGGTGATTTGGTTAGGCAGTTGAGAGGGCTACTGTCCGATCAAGGCTTTATCTTGCGCAAAGGAGTGAATCAAGCAAGAGCAGGCATAGTGGCACTTTTAGGAGATGAAGCTAGCGGACTAAACCCGTTTTTCAGGCAGATATTACAAAAACAGTATGAACACTTAAAGTTTCTGGAGAAAGAGCTGGACTGGTACAACAAGACACTGGATGCAAAAGCAAAAAATGATGAGCAAACGAAGCGTCTACTGACAATTCCAGGTTTTGGGCCGGTGGTTGCATCCGTCTTTAAAGTTTGGATAGGTAGCGGTAAGCAATTTGATAAAGGCAAGTATGCATCAGCAGCTTTAGGTATTGTACCGAGGCAGCATAGTTCAGGCGGTAAAGATGTCTTACTGGGCATCACTAAGCGAGGAGATTGTTACCTGAGGTCGCTTGTTATTCATGGTGCAAGGGCAGTTGTTAAAGCTGCGGAAAAGAAGAATGATAGGCTCAGTCGATGGATCAATGAGTTGGTCGAAAGACGAGGCAAGAATAAAGCCACTGTAGCCTTGGCTAATAAGCTAGTCAGAATAGCCTGGGCAATGACAGTGAGAAATGAAACGTACGATGCAGCTGCGGCAAATGTAGTGCTAGCTGCGAGATCGTAATAGTTAATAATGTGGGTGTGTAGGTGCTACAAGCTCTGCACGTAAACAAAAACTTTAGTTGATGTAACGAGTCCTAAGCGGTTGCGAAGGCAAAAGTGAATGATGACAAAATAGGTAATACCTGCACATAGAAACCTGTCTAATCCAAGGGTACTTGATACCGATAGGGCGATTAGGGTTATGTGCGCGGATGCTCATCAAGGTCAGGCATGCTGAAAAGATTACATGTCATTAAAAGACCGGATATACGGCAGCAACCTTTTCTTTGTTTGAATTGACTTTACCTTGCAAAACGAGGAGAGACCATATATGGATAAGCGCAGCGCGATCCACCAGCCATTAAGTTTTTTTGGTGGAAGACGCTACGCTTTTCCACCCTACGGTTACCAGACAAACCTTTTGACACGATGTACTAGTACCTCAATGCACAGCGATTGTCCCGTTCAGCAGCTACAGGTTTTTCTGTGGCAAGGCGCAAGTATGCAGTAATACATGCGTCTTTCAAATACTTGCAACAAAGTCACGGGAAAACCTGTAGCTGCCCTTTGGGTGGCATTTAAAATGCCCATAGCTGTGTTGCTTGATCTCACTATAGAATAACTATTATTTTCGATCAGCTGCCTTGCTATGAGCATTTTACTCTGCCACTGAACCCGACAATCGCTGTGCATTGAGGTACTAGTACATCGCGTCAAAAGGTTTGTCTCATGCTCGTAGGGCAGATTAGCCTAGCGTAATCTGCCAGAAGCCGAAGTACTTGGTGGGTTACGCGCAGCTTAGCTACCCTACAAAAACTGATGCCACCCGACAATCGGTTTGACATGATGTGGTGGAACTGCCAAACAAAAAGACAAGCTATGAACGGGAAGAGTTATACTCTTTACACCATTATCAATCAGGCAAAGTTAAAGCAGGAAATTATACAATTTCAAGAAATCTACCTAAGTAAAACACCTTTTTTACTTTCACTTAAGAAATCCAGCATATGCCTCGCGAATTCATTGTCATGTTCAGCTAGGTTAGCCTTGTTTTCTTCCATAGAGGCATCAGGATTAAAAGCAGTTTTGTAGGCGCGGTAGATTTTCTTAATATCTGCTTTGCTAAACCCATTTCGTTCAAGACCCACTTTGTTAATCATCACGATTTTGGCAGGAATACCGTCCGCAATACAATAATGAGGGACGTCGTGAGTCAGTTTTGCATACCCACCTACAAAGGCATAGTCACCCACTTTAACGAATTGAATAACGCCTGTCATGCCGCTAATAATGGCGTGCTTACCCAGTTCGCAATGACCGGAGAGTTTGGCGCCACTGCTTAGAATAACATTGTCAGCCAGTTGGCAGTCATGGGCAACATGGCAATAGGCTTGAATTAAACAGTTGTTTCCAACTGTGGTGTATTCATCATCGTAGGTTGCACAGTGAATGGTCGCATATTCACGTATTGAGTTGTTCGAGCCAATGTTAACACCAGGTAAACCGCCGCCGTATTTCAGATCTTGAGTTTTTTTACCAATACATGCGAATGAAAAGAATTCGTTGTTATCTCCGACGAGTGTTCTGCCATCTAATACGACATGCGAATGTAAGATGTTATTTTTGCCAAGCCTTACGTGAGCACCCACATGACAATAGGGACCGATGGTGGTGCCTTCACCAATTTCGGCACCCTCTTCGATGATGGCAGTGGGATGAATAGCCATTAACTTACCTTTTCAATGCTTAACAGATGATGCTGAGTGCTCAATCAAACATTCTTATGATTATTAGAAGAATCAGATCAATATTGATCTGCAATACGAGCGCAATTCTATCGGAACCCTATGAGTGCGGCAATCGAAATCTGTACTCTACATAAGGGCCGTTACTAGATGGCTTGGAACCGTCACATTTTGTTGCTTTCAAATAAAGAGAAAAGTAGATTGAGAAGTAGATACTTGAGGGTGGTGGGCCGTGCTGGATTCGAACCAGCGACCAATTGGTTAAAAGCCAACTGCTCTACCAACTGAGCTAACGGCCCTCAAATCTGGTCGCTATCATACGGATATTAAGTTAAATGGCAAGTACTTGTTGGCTAAATAAGTAACTAATTTTCTTCGTTCAACATTTTACATACGATGCTAAGAGGTTTTTATGATTAAAGCTTATGCTGCTACCGATTTGGGCGCAAAGTTAACGCCTTTTGAGTTTGAGTTGCCAGCTATTCAACCAGACGAAGTCTGCATAGACGTCGATTATTGTGGCTTGTGCCACAGTGATTTAAGCATGATTAACAATGATTGGGGCGTGACGCAATATCCCTTAGTACCAGGCCATGAAGTAGTCGGTAAAGTAGTAGAAAAGGGCGAAGCTGTCACTACCTTTGAAGTAGGTGATGTCGTAGGGTTGGGCTGGCACTGTGGTTATTGCAACCATTGTCAATATTGTGAAGATGGCGATAAGAACCTTTGTGCCGAAGCTCAGGGTACAATAGTTCAAAGACATGGTGGATTTGCTGAAAAGGTGGTTGCTCAAGCGCAAAGTATTGTAAAACTTCCACAGGGTATGAATCCTGCTACAGCTGGCCCATTGTTCTGTGGCGGCATAACGGTTTTTAATCCGCTGTTACAATTCGATATTTCGCCACTAAGCAAGGTAGCTGTGATTGGTGTTGGCGGTTTAGGGCATTTAGCGATTAAATTTCTCAAGGCCTTTGGTTGTGAGATAACGGCTTTTTCACATTCTCCAGAGAAGACGCAAGCTTTGTTAGATATGGGGGCTCATCATGTACTCAACACTAATGATGCTGAGTCTGTCGCACAAGCTTCGGGCCGTTTTGACCTTATCTTGTGTACCATCAATGTTACGATGAATTGGGATGCCTTTATTACAACCTTGGCGCCTAAAGGGCGTTTACACTTTCTAGGCGTGCCATCAGAGCCTTTATCGTTTGACTTAACCCCTATGTTATTCAAGCAATTAGCTGTGTCCTCATCACCTGTTGGTAGTCCAGCAAGCATTGCTAAAATGCTTGAGTTTGCTGCGCTTCATCAGATTGAACCGACAGTTGAATCTTTTCACTTTGATCAAGTGAATGAAGCGATTGAAAAAATGGAGAAAGGCGAGCTTCGGTATCGTGCTGTGCTTCATTTTTAGTGGTAGGTTAAATCAGATGCCTTGCCCCTGAATATAAAGTAAGCCATGAGTGTGTAGACAATAATACAGGGTACAACGATAGCTGTTCCTACTAATAAAAATAAGAGCGATTCTTTGGCACTCATGGCCTCATAAATGTTGAGTTCACCAGGCACAATATCAGGGAAAAAGCTAAAGGCTATTCCAAAAAAGCAACACATAAAAATAACGATGACCAAGCTGAAGGGCAGCCAAGGTTTGTCATCATTCGTGAAAGGCATCAGTTTAAATAGCCTATCGTTCACGACGAAAAGGACAATACAAATAGTAGGCAGTAGTAAAGCAAATAATGAAAAGGGAAAACTAAACCATTTTACAAAGACGCCGGGGTTTACGATTGGATTGACAAAGCTAACGAGTAGTACACCAACAAGCGTTAATCGTCCGAACCACCTGGCCTTAAGAATTGCTTGTTGTTGAAGGATGCCCTCCGTGCGCCAAATAAGCCAACAACTACCTATATATCCATAAGCGGCCACAACACCTAGAGCACTTAAACAAGCGAATGCTGCTGATTGAACGCTATCTTGAAAACCTAATACATAGTCGCCAAGCATGTAGCCTTGAGCACAGGCAGTGATAATTGACCCTGCTTTGAACGTTCTATCCCATGCAAGCTTATGATCGATATGAGCTTTGGCTCTAAAGTCGAAGGCCACCCCTCTCAAAATCAGTCCAAACAACATTATTGAGCAAGGTAGGTACAGATTATAAAGCACAAGGCTATGTGCTTTTGGGAAAGCAATCAGCAAGATGCCAATCGCTAATACGAGCCAGGTTTCGTTAGCATCCCAAAAGGGGCCAATGGAGGCGATGTAGATGTCTCTAGCCCGTTCTTCAGTTGCTTTCATTGGCAGTAATATACCCACACCTAAGTCATAGCCATCTAAAATGGCGTAAACTAAAATAGCTAACCCCATGAGTCCAACATAAATTTCGGCTAAGTAATGCGCTATCATTTTGTAGCCTCCACAGGTTTTGCTTCAAGGCCTGTAACCGGCAATTCGGTCACTTCAAATTCGTCTACAGCCACCGATTTTTTTGCCATGCGAAAGAGTGTATGAATATAGGCAACTAATAAGACTGCATAGACGATAAGGTAGAGGGTAAGCGAAAAGCCAACATGAGTAGGTGCAATGCTCGTCACGGCATCTTCAACTTTTAATACGCCTGTGACAAGCCAAGGTTGGCGGCCAATTTCAGTCACGTACCAGCCCGCCAGTGTTGCTACCCATCCAGAGAATGTCATGCAGGTTAGCGCCCTTAATAGCAAAGTAGGCTGAGATTTTTTAAACAGGATAAAGTATGCACTTAACCATGCCGTTAGTATCATTAAAAAGCCAAGGCCTACCATGATTCTGAAAGCAAAGAAGACTGGTTTGACAGGCGGTGTGTGTTCAAAGCTCGATAACCCTTTAAGTTCGCCCTCAAGCTCATGGGTCAAAATCAAGCTCGCCATATAGGGAAGTTCAATCGCATAATCATTCGTTTGTGTTTGCTCGTTAGGTAAACCAAAGAGCACAAGCGGTGCGCCCTTTTCGGTGTGCCATAAACCTTCCATAGCCGCTATCTTCTGAGGTTGGTGTTTAAGGGTGTTCAGTCCATGCATATCGCCCACAAATAGTTGCAAAGGTGCAAGTATAGCTACCACAACAGTGGCTATTTTTAGCGTTTTTAATGGAGCACGTTTCTGATCGCCTTTTAAAAGCCTGTAGGCGGATAAACCCATTATAAAAAAACTTGCTGACAGGCCTGATGCAAGTAACATGTGGATTAAACGATAAGGAAAAGACGGATTAAATATGATCGCCCACCAATCGGTTGGGTAAGCTACACCTTCGATCACTTCAAACCCTTGAGGCGTTTGCATCCATGAGTTGAGGGCTAAAATCCAAAAGGATGATAGCGTTGTGCCAATAGCAACTAATAGAGTTGATAAGGTGTGTAGCCAAGGCGTTACGCGTTTAATGCCGAATAGCATGATGCCTAAGAAAGTAGCTTCCATAAAAAAAGCAGTAAGGACTTCATAGCCGAGTAAAGGCCCTGCAATATTGCCGACGGTTTCCATAAACCCTGGCCAATTTGTGCCGAATTGAAAGGACATGGTGATACCACTCACGACGCCCAAAGCAAAGGTCAATGCAAAGACCTTCACCCAGAAACGGTAACAGCGCATCCAGACGGGATGTTGGGTCATGTCATGGCGAACTTTAAAGAAAACCAGAAACCACGCTAAGGCAATGCTGAGTGTGGGAAATAAAATATGAAAAGAAATATTGGCCGCAAATTGTATGCGTGAAAGTAAAAAGGTATCAAGTACTAGGTCTGTCATTATTATCGTCTACTAATTTGATGAGTTTCTCCTTCAACTCAAATAATTTGCCGACACCAGTGCCGAGCGTCATCAGGGCTTTTAGCTGCGAGGCTGATAAGCTGTTTAATTGGTCGGCCCAGTTCGTCAGCATTTCAAGAAGGTCATGGAGTTCTTCGGCTTGTTTGCTGGCATAGGCATCCAAGGCATTTTCTGATGTGCTGAGTAAAAGACCGCGCAGTAGTGACAAGGTGGGGTCCACCTCTCTTTTGCGGCGTTCTTCGAATACGGTTTGGGCCATGTCCCAAAAGCTGCCTTTGGGTGAAAAATAATCTTTACGGTCGCCAGGTTGATGAGCGAGTTGTATTAAACGCCAGGACTGGAGCTCTTTGACGCCCATGCTGACGTTGCCACGGCTCACTTTGAGTGTACTGGCGATCTGATCAGCATTGAGTGGGTCAGGATGAATCACGAGGAGGGCTAGAATTTGGCCGACAGTTCGATTAAATCCCCATTGGCTGGCCATCTCGCCGAAGTGAAGCACAAAACTCTCAGTTTTTTCTGTTAGCATATTTTGAATTTTCAGAAATTTTTGAAAGTATGGGATTTTCAAATGCCTTTGTCAATAAAGAAACCTCATGTTTGTAGGGTGAGCAAAGAGCAAGTTCATCATTCTGTGAAACGAATGAGGTTTAAGGTCGCATCACCAAGGTAAGATACTGCTCCCAAAAAATGGAACAGTTGATGCGCTTACTTTTAATCATACTCTTTTTACAATCGCTCATAAGCTGTACATTGATGGGCGCCTTTATTGATGCGGAAGAATGTAAAGAGAATAAGATAGCATGTGCCCTACCTGATAATACCCTTCGAGGTGTAGCGCAAGACCAGGCTTTTTTAGAAGACACCAGAAAAGCTGAACGTAACCCATCTACGACACGCTATTCATGCAAAGAAAACAAAAAAGCGCATTGCACCTTGTCGACAGGTGACTGTATTTGTTCTTCCTCTAACATTTAAGTAGTTGAGTCGCCACTAGGCCTTCTGTTAGACTTTTCTGATGTTATGGATAAGTAAACAATCCTTTGCGGCTCTGAGTATCTGTATTTTATTAATGAATCAGGTATTAGCTTGTATGGATGATCATCATGCAACAAAAGATCAGCATAAGCCACATGTGGCGTACGCTGATGCTCACAATGAACGTTCTGAGAGCGATTGCGGTAGCCTCGAGTTGTGTGAATTTCATTGTCATACCCAGCTTTATTCTCAGCTTTTATCAAAAGATAAACTCCCTTTAATTAAGTCGAGCGCTTCGAAGCCTTTAAGTTATTATCCAAATTTCTCGTCTATTTCAGAGTCTCCGCCTATCCGGCCCCCTATAGTTTAACCCCCTCTAAAAATTTACGGCTAACGTTTCAATTTAGCTCTGTCTAAGGCGTTGGCTCTATTCGTTATTTTTATAGGAAATCTGAAGGGCTACTTCAGGTTTGAGGTGAGGTTATGTTTAGAAAAAATCACTGGCGTTTAGTCTGTGTGCTACTGTTGCCCCTTTCATGTTATGGG
This sequence comes from Pseudomonadales bacterium, assembly GCA_965225765.1. GTDB lineage: Bacteria > Pseudomonadota > Gammaproteobacteria > Pseudomonadales > DT-91 > CAKMZU01. The sequence continues at coordinate 2,037,148 of CBDDBO010000002.1, read as the reverse complement.
TAGTCAAACACAAGTCTATCGCTAAAAGAAGCGCTTGAGCGCAGCGAAGCGCATCATATTCGCTTAAAGCAATATGCTTTTTATCAACAACAATTTAATGCGCGTAAAACACAGGCTGACATCAGTCCAACACCTGTATTGAGCATTGAAGTCGAAAATATCTTGGGTTCCGGTGAGTTGCAGAGTTTTTCAAAAAGTGAAACCACTTTGTTGTTAAGTCGGCAGCTTGAATTAGGTGGCAAGCGCATTAAACGACTAGAAAACGCTTCAGCTCAAAATGCTAAGGATGAAGCAGCTTTTCTTATAGAAAGACTGGATGTACTGTCTGAAACAGCCGCGAGATACTATGAGTTGATTGCCTTGTCGTCGACTAAAGACTTGGTCAGTCGCCGTATTGAGCAAGAACAGCACGCGCTTTCAATCATTCATCATCGAGCAAATCAAGGCGCGGTGACTGATGTCGATGTGGCTAAAATGACGCTTCATCTTGCTAAATCAAAAGCGCAGCTCGAAGAAATTAAAGACCTAGCATCAACAAGACGCTATGAGCTAGCAGCATTGTGGCAACAATTGCCTGATTTTTTTGGGGTGAGTGAGCAGTTACTATTGTTGCCCAAGGTTCCTTCTGAGTCAGCGCTGCTCAAGGGGTTAGAGCAAAGCCCAGACAGTTTGCTTGCTAAGGCTTCTGAACAATTAGCTATACAGCATGCTGCGTTGACGACTAGTCAGGGGCGTGCAGATATCACCTTAGGTGGTGGATTAAAATATTTGGCAGAATCCGGCGACGCAGGTTTTGCTGTCAAACTGTCCATGCCTTTGCAATTTACTCCACCTAACCAAGGCCTTATTGATGAAGCGAAGGCTGAGTCCATGCGTCAGTCAACAGTGGTGGTCACAGCTAATATTGAGGGGCGTGATTTAGGGTCTTTTATTCAAGAGACACAAACAGCTTTGCATCAAAAGTTTTTGTTACCATCAGGCTATTGGTTTGAATTTGGGGGAACGTTCGAACAACTTGAATCGGCAACATCAACGCTCTCTTGGATCATCCCTTTGACGTTGCTGTTAATCTTTGGGATGTTGGTGACAGCTTTTAATAGCATTAAAGATGCACTGATTATCTTTACCTGTGTGCCTTTGGCATTAACAGGTGGTGTGCTGGCGATGTCTTTTCGAGGGATGCCGTTTTCGATTTCAGCAGCAATAGGCTTTATCGCCTTGTCAGGCATTGCTGTTCTAAACGGCGTTGTGCTTTTGTCGTTTATTCGTAATTTAATCGAAGAAAAATCCATGCCTTTGTATGAGGCTATTGTTCAAGGGGCAGCTGAGCGTTTAAGGCCCGTGCTTATGACTGCTTTGGTTGCAAGTCTTGGCTTTTTGCCGATGGCCATCAATACAGGCGCAGGTGCTGAAGTGCAACGCCCGCTAGCAACTGTGGTGATAGGGGGTATTGTAACCTCTACCTTGTTGACGCTTTTTGTTCTTCCCTGGCTATATCAGCTAGTGAATAACGGAAAAATTAATAGGAGAACTTAATTCGAAGATTTTTCTCCAACTCTCTCCCTAAAGAGTTGGAGGCGTCTTAATGAACCTAAAGTGGGTATTTTTTATATCATTACTATTTTGTTCTGGCTGGTCATCGAGCATGAACCTATGGTCGTATGCAAAGGGGGTGTATGCTCTGGTCGCCAGTGTTTACGTTGCCTCTGCAGGGAAACGCTATGATTCAAGTGGCAAGGGTGATTCAACATGCACGGTGGTGGAGAACTATGAACCTCTTGGAAAGATGAAGGGGAACTATGCTGATAGCGGGCGTAAGCCGTGGACGCTTTAAGTTAACGCCATTTGGTTGAGTACAGCCCTCTACAGTGCAGCCTTAACCAGTCGACAGGCTTTGAGGGCTTCGCTTAAGCGTCACCCATGCCAATATTCTTGTCATTATCCAGTTTGTACGTGCTGACATTGAAACCATCAACAATGTGGCAGACAGCATGTTACCTTTTGCGCGGCGTAAAAGGTGGTGAGGGCTTATAGGCGCATTAGACGCAAGCCTTGCTTGATGAATAGTGAGCACGTTAACAGCATAAAAAAACTTACATCAAAATAGCCTAACCTAAACGCAAGTAAGGTAGCTCCTTTCTCATCTATTTTCCGTGGCATCAAGACTGTTAAAGAGAACTATTATCATTTTTGATTCTCCAACCACCCAAGCGTTATTGTTGAAAAAGTAGTTCTATGAAAAGTTTGTTGTGGCCCTCCCTTAATTTATTAGTGTTTTCTTTGTTGTTGCCTGTTGCTACTAAAGCACAGCCCACTCTGAAGCACGATATTGAAGAACTTATGGTTGTCGGCGATAGTGCTTCGACATTCAATGCCTTTTTATCTGACAGCATACAAAAAACTGACATCATTGATGCTCGTTGCATCGAGAATAACCATGCTATTCACTTGACCGATGCTGTTCAGTTTTCACCGGGGGTGAGCGTTAAAAATGAGTGCTCCATGTGTGGGATTAAGCGATTACAACTAAATGGGTTGAGAGGTGAACACAGTGCTGTTTTAGTTGACGGTATGCCAAGTATGACACTGATTTCAAGCTTTTACGCCATTGATGCAATGCCGACAGAAGGGCTGGATCATATTGAAATTGCTCGCGGTTCAGGCAGTTCACTGTCAGTGCCAGAAGCCATTGGGGGTACCGTTAATTTGATATCACTCATGCCTGAAAACAATCAATTAAGCGTTGATATGTCAGGCGGAACCCTAGGCTTTAAACAACTTGCAGGTTTTACCAGTGCTGTCAATGCTGACAAGACAACAGGCGCAACACTTGTCGCACAAATTGATCAGCGATCGCAGTTTGATGAGGATCATAACGGCGTTAGTGAATCCCCTGCTGTATCTAATCAAGTATTGGTTGCAAGGTTTGCTCACCAACTGACTGACCATTCAACCTTGACAGTTCGATATGCTAATTTGGTCAGTGATATTTTTGGTGGGCCTGTGATAGGTGACCGCTATGCAGATGGTAAGCTGCATAGCTCGAGTCAAATGTTATCTAGATTTGACCCTGTCAATAAAACACCTACATCAAAACGCTTTGTTGGGGGTGATGTAGGTAACCAATTTATAGGTAATGCGTGGGAAATCAGTGAGTGGATAAACACCAAGCGTGAGGAAGTCTCAGTCACTTACCAGGGCATTGCAAATGAGCAGTGGGCCTGGTTTGCTGGCTCGAGTTATGCAAAGCATACACAGGATTCGTTTTACGAAGGTTTTGATTATTTAGCTAATGATGAAATGGGGTTTGTGACGTCCTATCTCGAAAAGCGTTGGGGGGATGAGATGAGCCTAAGGCTGGGCTTTGATGCAAAACACGAATTTCTTCATTCTTATTCCACTGCAGGTTCTGCCTCTGCTGATTATGTGGCTGATAATTTTGAATATGATGATCTTGGATTATATGTTCAAGCGCATATCAGCCACCTTGATTGGTTGGAGGTATCCTTTGCCCTTCGAGCGGATCATATTACCGCAGGTTTTACAGCTATCGACCCTCAGAACAAAGCGATCGATGAAACCATTCTGTCGCCTAGAGTTGATCTGTTATGGTCACACGCTGAATCATTAACCTCAAGGCTTTCAGCGGGTAAGGGATACCGGGCACCTCTGTCATTTTTTGAAACAGATCATGGGCTATTAGATGGCGATCATGGCTTTTTAGTTGATGTGCATGCACTCGAAAAATCCTATTCGCTTTTGTATTCCTTAGCAATAGAGGGTCAATATTGGCAACTATTACCCTCAATCGCTTATACCGAGGTCAAGAATCTAAGCATGCTGGACGAAACAGATGAGGGTGTGCCTGTGTTAACGCAGTTGTCTGATACGGCAACTGTGGTTGCTGCTGATATACAAGGGCGCTGGAAGGTTGCCGACAACTTACATTTAACGGCCTCCTACGAACAGTTTTTTTATAATGATGCCTTTAAGTCGGCTTTTGCTATTGCACCTGTTGAAAAGCGCGCGTCTTTTGACCTTGATTGGCAAGTTGATCGCTGGTCGCTTTACTCACGCTTTGTTTGGCTGGGTGGCGTTGATCTAGATGACTATGACTATCAGGGCTATAACCGAGTCAATGATAGTGGTGATGTTGACCCTAGTAGTATTAAAACAAAGCGTGCACCTGATTTTTTGTTGTGGAATGCAAAAATAAAGAAATCGCTTTCACGTCATGCAGTGATTTATGCGGGTGTGAACAACCTGTTGGATGCAACCCAAACGCGTAAAAAGGATACCCCTTTAATGTATAACCCTGAAGGGCAATTGGATGTAACCTATATTTTTGGCCCACTTAGAGGTCGAGAGCTTTATGCAGGGTTGAAGCTCACATGGTAAGTGAGCACGTCTTGGCATGGTATTCGAGTAAAAATTACTAGAGAGGAGGTAAGTCTATTGATGAGTGTCTGCGCATAGCCGGTTTATTGAAAGCAATTTAACGAAAAATTTTGTCGTTTATTCGGAGGTAGGCCAAAAAATCAGTGTGCTTAGAGGCTCTTATGATATGAACAACGTGCCATTTTCTTGAGTGCACTGCTTAACCTCTCTACAATACATGCCAGTTTAACGTTTGTATTGCTGTTGAGGGCTACGCTTGAACTTTACTGCTGCCAATATTCTTTCCATCACTCAGTTTGAGCGTGGTGATATCGACACTATTTTTCAGGTGGCGGATAGCATGCTGCCTTATGCAAGGCGAGAAAAACGCACAAGAGTGTTGGACGGAGCCATTCTCGGTAATATGTTTTTTGAACCCAGTACGCGCACGCGGATTAGCTTTGGGGCTGCATTTAATTTATTAGGCGGCATGGTACGCGAAACCACAGGATTAAGTAATTCAGCCCTTGCCAAAGGTGAATCACTAGAGGATACCGCACGTGTACTGAGTGCCTACAGTGATGTGATTGCCATGCGTCACCCTGATAATGGTTCTGTCGAAGCCTTTGCAAAAGCAAGCCTAGTACCCGTTGTGAATGGCGGGGATGGTTCTAATGAGCATCCCACCCAAGCGTTACTTGACCTTTATACCATTCAGACGGAGCTGAGAGACAAAGGACGTACCTTGGATGGTTTGAAAATTGCCATGATTGGGGATTTGCGATACGGCCGTACGGTTCACTCATTGTGTAAGCTATTGACCCTCTATCAACAGGTTGAGGTTAAGCTTATTTCACCTACTGCACTGCAAATGCCAGAAGACATTGTTGAGCTGCTTCGCCAATCAGGTGTAAAAGTAGTGGTCAGCGATGAACTTGAGTCCAATATCCAAGACGCAGATATTGTTTATTCAACGCGTATTCAAGAAGAACGTTTTGCCTCTCAGCAAGAAGCAGACCTATATCGTGGTCGCTTTCGGCTTAATCAGCAGATTTATACAAAGCATTGCCAGCCCCATACAGTGATTATGCATCCGTTGCCCAGAGACTCTAGGAAGGACGCCAATGAGTTAGACCCAGATTTGGATCAAAACCCCAATTTAGCGATCTTTAGGCAGGCTGATAATGGTGTTGTGGTGCGCATGGCGTTGTTTGCATTAATTTTAGATGTCGTGCACCTTGTTGATAACTATGCAGAACCTGTTCATTGGTACAGGTCTAATCGATAAGGATTGTGATGAAAAAGATACCAGCGTTTGATGTAGGTGATGTTGATATCACCGATAACCAACAATGTTATAAAGGCTTTTTTACGATTAAACAATTAAAGCTTAGGCATGCCTTGTTTGAAGGCGGCAAGAGTGACGTGTTTGATCGTGAATTATGTATTCGAAACGATGCTGTGGGTATTTTGCTTTATGATCCAAGGTTGCAACAAGTTGCCTTAGTCGAGCAGATTCGCATTGGTGCGCTTGGCCGTGATGACTCACCTTGGATGCTGGAAGTTGTCGCAGGCATGATTGATAAAGACGGTGAAAGCAAGCAAGCCGTCGCTGTCAGAGAAGCCAAAGAAGAGGCAAACCTTGACGTCCAGACGGTTGAGCCCATGCTAGAGTACTTTGTCTCGCCTGGTGGTAGTACTGAAAAATTCTCTCTCTTTCTAGGGCGCGTTGAGCTTACAAATGTATCGGGCGGCGTGTTTGGGCTGAAAGAAGAGCATGAAGATATAAAACTGCATGTACTGCCCATCAATGAAGTCGAGAGACTTCTGACAGATGGCAATATCAATAACGCCATGACCATCATTGCTTTGCAGTGGTTCTTCTTAAACAAACAAGACATCGATAAGCGTTGGTGTTGATTTTTAGTGGGATAGTGCCAGCGCCATTTGTTTCTATTCTTTACGTGTATGGCTGGATGGTGCTGTGTTTATCCCCTTAATTGATGCTTATGAGTAAACAGACTCAAACTGAAAAAATATCCGCCCCTGGGTTGTTGCGCTCAAGCCTAGCGTTTAGTGCAATGACCATGCTTTCACGCGTGCTAGGCCTTGTGCGTGATATTTTAATTGCAACGCTTGCCGGTGCAACTGCAAACGCCGATGCATTTTTTATCGCGTTCAAAGTCCCGCAATTTTTGCGTAGACTCTTTGCAGAGGGTGCTTTTTCGCAAGCCTTCGTGCCAGTGTTGTCTGAGTATCGAACCTTAAAATCAAAAGAAGATGTGAAGCTGCTCGTGGATAAAGTGGCGGCTTGTTTGGGTGTTACTGTTTTTTTTGTAACAAGCTTAGCGGTCATCTTTGCCCCTGTTGTTGCTATGATATTTGCACCTGGCTTTACAGGCGATCCTGACAAATTCCAGGTTACTGTCGATTTAATGCGGCTGACGTTTCCTTATTTGTTTTTTATTACCTTAACGGGTTTTGCAGGCGCTGTTTTAAATAGTTTTCAGCGATTTGCTGTGCCTGCTTTTACACCTGTACTGCTTAATTTGTGGCTCATTATTGCTGCAACCTATGGCGCGCAATTTGTCGTTGACCCTGTTTATGCCTTGGCTTTTGGGGTCTTGCTGGCAGGCATTTCTCAGTTTGCTTTCCAGTTACCTTTTTTAATGAAAATCAATCTGCTGCCTTCACCGAAGCTCGATTTCAAAGATGAGGGTGTTAAACAAATTATGACACTCATGGTGCCTGCACTCTTTGGTGTGTCGGTGAGTCAAATTAATCTGCTACTCGACACTGTCATTGCATCGTTCTTACCCACAGGCTCTATCTCTTGGCTCTATTATTCTGATCGATTAGTGGAATTACCTTTAGGCGTCTTTGCCATTGCGATTAGTACCGTGATTTTACCCAGCTTATCGCGAAAACACGCTGCGCAATCTAAAGAGGCTTTTGCTAATACTTTAACCTGGGGTGTTAGTTTGATTTTTTTTATTGCCTTGCCTGCAGGGGCAGCCTTGTTGTTTTTAGCTAAACCTATTTTGATTACGCTGTTTCAATATGGCCAGCTAAGTGCTGAAGATGTCAATATGTCGAGTTTGAGCTTGATGGCTTACTGTTTGGGGCTTTTGCCGATGATGCTGATTAAAGTGCTGGCATCAGGCTTTTACTCTCAGAAAGATATGAAGACGCCAGTTAAGATTGGCATTATTGCCATGGTTACTAATATGGTTTTCAACTTCGCGTTTGCAGTGCCTCTGCATCTTTACTATGGGGTGGGCTTTGTTGGCCTTGCTCTGGCAACCGCTGCATCGGCTTATGTTAATGCTGGTTGTTTATGGCTATTACTGATTAAACGTGGTTTTTTCCGCTTTAATAAAACCTTTTGTATGACTGTTCTTCGTGCGTTACTTGCTACAGCTGTCATGCTGATAGCTATTGCATGGTTCAAGCCAGAAGATAGCCTGTGGGTGCAATGGGGTTGGCAAGGTCGATTGCAGGCGCTTTTGTTACTTGTTGCTGCGGGTTTTTTAGCTTATGTTCTGATCTCTTGTGCACTGGGAACTCGATTAAACTCATTCAGGGCTATTGACTAGTGTCAGTATTGAGTCTTCTATGTTTTTGATTTTGCAAGTGGAAACTCGGCTTAGATTGGCAGCGTTAATCTCTGCTTTGTTTAGCATTCCCAGGCTGCTTTCTGTTTTAAGTAGTTGGGATACGCAGGTTATTATCAGGCTGAAGCTAAGTGAAGTGGCTTGATTTATCGGTTTCAGTAACTCTACCGTCCTCAATTTATTTCCGTGTTTTTCAAAGATAATAGTAGCTTTTCGTGTTTGTTCTGTTTCTTTGTATTCTGCTTCAAGGTCTAAAGTTGCTGCATGTGAACAGGTGTTTATAGCCTGCTTTAAACCTCGCCACTTTGAGTTTGAATGACGTGAAGGAACGCCGTCACGGCTCATGTCATAATGAATCATTAATGGCAGCACAGTCTTGGTGATTGAAGATGTTTCGTAGGTGGGTCTTACTGGAAGGGCGGCAGGACTTGAAACTTTACGATTTACCCTCCTTGTGTTCTCGCTTGCCTTATTTTGTTGAAGGGGGTCGATGATGGCTAATTCTTTTCGTAACAAATCGGTATAGTTTTGTTTTTGCCCAGGTGCTGCGTTGAGAGTGTGCGGAGATGAAAATAGCAGAAGTGAAAGTAAGATTACACTTAGTTTCATAGAATAGAGTACTTTACGAAATGTACATGATTGATTAGTTGTAAATAACCGAAAAGGTTCCCTTTGGTAGGTGTTTAAAAGTTAGAGGCGCGTTATAATTGCTTGTTTTTAAATCAGAGAGTGATATGGAACTCATACGCGGCCTACATAATATTCGAGAACGCCATAAGGGCTGCGTGGCTACCATTGGTGCGTTTGATGGTGTGCATTTAGGCCATCAAGCGGTGCTGGCTAGATTAAAAGACAAGGCAAAAGCCCTTAAGCTGCCAAGCCTTGTGATTACCTTAGAACCTCTTCCTCGAGAATACTTTGCCCCTAAAGAATCTCCAGCACGTCTCATGAGTTTTCGCGAGAAGGCCAAGGCCATGGAAGCGCAAGGTATCGATCGGCTTTTACGCATTCATTTTGATAAAACGTTAAGTGAAGTCAGTGCAGAAGACTTTATTACGGGCATATTCTGTAAGCAGTTGGCCATCAAATATATGATTGTCGGCGATGATTTGCGCTTTGGACATGAACGACGCGGCGATTTTTCTCTCTTAGAACGCATGGGGAAAGCATTAGGATTTGACGTGGCAGCGACTGACACATTGAATATATCGGGCGAGCGGGCAAGTAGTACGCGTATTAGACAAACACTCGAACAGGCAGACTTTAAACTGGCCGAGCAACTACTAGGCAGGCCGTATTCTATTTCTGGTAAAGTGGTCTATGGTAAGCAGCTTGGCCGTCAATTGGGCGCTCCGACTGCTAATTTGATGTTACATCGGATCAAAGCGGCTATGTCAGGCGTTTATGCCGTAAAGGTCGACCTTGATGGAGAAACGCTTAAGGGAGTCGCTAATGTTGGAACGAGGCCGACGGTTGATGATGGCCTTGAAGCCATTTTGGAAGTACATCTACTCAACTTTTCGAGAAATATTTACGGTAAGCACTTGAATGTAGTGTTTTTGGAAAAGCTTCGCGAAGAAAAGAAATTTGACTCTCTGGATGCGTTAAAAGCCGCTATCCATCAAGATATCCTTAAAGCCAAACAGCGATTTGGGCTCAACTAGTATGACAACAGATTATAAACCGACCTTAAATTTGCCAAAAACAGGCTTTCCCATGAAGGCGAGCCTTGCACAGCGCGAGCCACAGATGCTCAAAAAGTGGCAGAAAGATGGCCTTTATCAGCGTATTCGTGAAGTATCAGCAGGCAGGCCAAAGTTTATTTTGCATGATGGCCCTCCCTACGCAAATGGCAACATCCATATTGGGCATGCGGTGAATAAAATTCTTAAAGACTTTATTATCAAGTCGAAAACCCTTGCAGGTTTTGATGCGCCTTATGTGCCTGGTTGGGATTGCCATGGCTTGCCGATTGAGATTAATGTTGAGAAAAAAGTCGGCAAAGCGGGTAAAAAAGTAGACTTCAAAACCTTTAGGCAAAAGTGCCGTGAGTATGCCGCGCGTCAAATTGAGGGGCAGAAAAAAGATTTTGAGCGTTTGGGTGTTTTGGGTGACTGGAATAACCCTTATCGCACCATGGATTTTGAATTTGAAGCTGACATTGTTAGGGCGTTAGGCAAAATTGCTGAGAACGGGCATTTAAAGAAAGGTTTTAAGCCGGTTCACTGGTGTATGGATTGCGGTTCTGCACTGGCCGAAGCTGAAGTTGAATATCAGGATAAAGTGTCGCCCGCTATTGATGTGCGCTATCAAGTCAAAGACCTGGCAACTTTGTCAGAGCTAACAGGTGTTACCGTTGATAAAAAAGCGGCTGTTGTGATTTGGACAACGACCCCTTGGACCCTGCCTGCAAGCTTAGCTGTCTCGGTTCACCCTGATTTGGACTATGCATTGCTGCAATCTGATGAAGAAATCTTGATTGTCGCAGATGAGCTGAAAGACAGGTGTATTGATCGTTTAGGACTAGAGGATTATCAGTCACTTGCCACCGTTCAGGGTAAAAAGCTTGAGCACCTTGCGTTACAGCATCCTTTTTATGAAAGAGACGTGCCAGTCATTTTAGGTGAGCATGTCACAACGGATGCAGGTACAGGCTGCGTACATACAGCGCCAGGTCATGGTGTGGACGATTTTAATGTGTGTCAGCATTATGATATTGACGTCTACAACCCTGTGGGCAATAACGGCGTGTATCTTGAGGATACACCGATTTTTGCAGGGCAGCATGTCTTTAAGGCGAACCCTGAAATTGTTGAATTATTAAAAGAGAAGGGTGCGCTGGTTAAACATATTGAATTTGAGCACAGCTACCCGCATTGCTGGCGACATAAAACGCCTATTATTTTCCGTGCTACCCCGCAGTGGTTCGTGAGCATGGATCAAAATGGCCTTTTACCTGAGGCGATGAATGCGATTGAAGGTGTCGAGTGGTTACCCGGTTGGGGTAAAGCGCGGATCGACGGTATGATGGGCGAGCGTCCTGACTGGTGTATTTCTCGCCAGCGAACCTGGGGTGTACCCATTGCGTTAGTGATCTCGAAGAAAGATGCAAGCCTTCACCCTGAAATGCCTAAGCTCCTTGAAACCATTACGGCTAAAATCGAACAAGAAGGCATAGATGCCTGGTTTGACCTTGAGTTAGCAGAGCTTTTAGGTGATCAGGCTGAAGAGTATGAAAAAGTCACTGACACCTTGGATGTGTGGTTTGATTCTGGCGTCACCCATGCAGCTGTACTTAAGCGCGATGAATTTCAGCGAGGAAGCGATGCGCCTGCGGCTGACTTATACCTTGAAGGCAGTGATCAACACCGTGGCTGGTTTCAGTCATCGCTCTTAACTTCAATGGCCATTAACGATAAAGCCCCTTATAGGCAAGTCCTAACCCACGGCTTCACCACCGATGATAAAGGCCGCAAGATGTCTAAATCGATCGGTAATGTCATTGCCCCACAAACCGTCATGAATGACTTGGGGGCTGATATCTTAAGGTTGTGGGTGGCAGCGTCTGATTATCGTAATGATATGGCGGTGTCTGATGAGATCTTTAAGCGCACCGCGGATAGTTATCGTCGTATTCGTAATACTGCCCGCTTCTTGTTATCTAATTTAAATGGTTTTGATCCAAAAGCTGATTTATTGCCTGCAAACGAATTGCTCGCATTAGATCAGTGGATTGTGGGTGTGGCTTATCACCTTCAAGATGACATTAAGCAAGCGTATAACCAATACAGCTTTCATCAGGTCTATCAAAAGGTTCACCATTTCTGTGTATTAGAATTAGGCGGCTTTTATCTTGATATCATTAAAGACCGCCAGTACACCACTCAGGCCGATAGCTTAGCGAGGCGTAGTGCTCAAACAGCTCTTTATCATATTATTAATGCGTTAGCAGGTTGGATTGCGCCTATTTTAAGCTTTACCGCTGAGGAAATCTGGCAGAATATTCCAGGTGCCGATGAAGACTCTATTTTCCTGACGACTTTTTATGAGGGCCTAACGGCTCATCATGATGGTGAGATGGGTGATGGCTTTTGGCAGACGCTTGTGCAAGTGAAAACAGCGACTAACAAAGCAATTGAGCAAGCGAGGAATGAAGGCACAGTGGGCGGCAGCTTAAGTGCAGAAGTCACGCTTTTCTGTGATGAAGGGTTATTAGGTGAATTGGCGAAGCTCGACGATGAACTGCGCTTTGTGCTGATTACCTCTAAAGTGGCCCTTGCGCATTTGGATGAAGCGTCGAATGCTGTTGATACCGAAATAGCGGGGCTTAAAGTTGCAGTAAAAGCATCAGATGCTGAAAAATGCACCCGTTGCTGGCATCATCGCGCGGATGTAGGTGCTAATGAAAAGCACCCAGAGCTTTGCGGTCGCTGTATTGAAAATGTGGATGGAGAAGGCGAAGTGAGACACTTCGCCTAAGAATAAGGAAGCGTCATGAAACCAAATAAGCTGCAATACCCAGCTGTAGGCTGGTTAGTATTAGGCATCATTATTGTGATTGCGCTGGATTTATGCACCAAGCATTTGGCCAGCACACTACTAACATATGCAAGGCCTGTCGAGGTCTTGCCGGTGCTGGACTGGACGCTTCTACATAATAAGGGCATGGCCTTTAGTTTTTTAGCGGATCAAAATGGCTGGCAGCGCTGGTTTTTGGCGATCGTATCGACGATAGCAAGCATTGGTTTCTTTATTTGGATGTTAAGACTGAAGCCAGAAGAATGGATTGTTCGTTACGCCATGCTGTTTATCATTGGTGGCGCCATTGGCAATTTAGTGGATCGTGTGCGTTTAGGGTATGTGGTGGACTTTATTCACTTTCATTGGGATGTGTATTATTTCCCAGCCTTTAATGTGGCGGATATGGCGATTAGCTTTGGTGCCATTTTAATAGTATTGGATATGCTGGTCAGTAAGCGCGATTAATAATTTTTGTAGGGTGGGTTAGCGAAGCGTAACCCACCGCTTATCATTACCCTTTGGTGGGTTACGCTTCGCTAACCCACCCTATAAATAAGTTGTATGAACGAAATAACCCCTGAATCTACGGTAACGCTGTTTTTTTCATTGGCGCTTGAAAATGGCGACTTGGTGGACTCCAATTTTGGTAAAGACCCAGCCATCTTCAAAATGGGTGATGGTTCTTTATTAGCTGGTTTTGAAGCGGTGCTGGTTGGTTTGCCTGCAGGTACAAAAGAATCGTTTGTGATACCCGCATCAGACGGTTTTGGCGAGCACAATCAACAAAACGTTCAGACCTTTAAGCGATCAAACTTTGAAAGGGACGCAGACTTAACCAAAGGCATGATCATGTCCTTTGCAGATAAAGCAGGCAATGAATTACCTGGTGTGATCCAAGGCGCCGATGACAAGCAGGTGGTGGTTGATTTCAATCACCCTCTGGCAGGTCGAGATATAACGTTTACTGTGGAAATCCTTGATGTCCAGTGATGCAATCATTGCAAGTACAGCCGCAGAGCTTCTCTTAGCGAACCCTCGCGGCTTTTGTGCGGGCGTTGATCGTGCGATTGATATTGTTAATCGTGCGCTTGAAGTGTTTGGTGCACCGATCTATGTTCGCCATGAAGTGGTACATAACAAATTTGTTGTGGATGACCTGCGAAATCGCGGTGCAGTGTTTGTTGATGAGCTTGATCAAGTGCCTGATGATGCCATTGTGATTTTTAGTGCACATGGCGTGTCGAAAGCGGTGAAGGCTGAGGCAGACCGTCGGCATTTGAAAGTATTTGACGCGACCTGCCCGCTTGTCACCAAAGTCCATATGGAAGTTGTGCGGTTTTCGGAAGAAGGGCGTGAATGCATATTGATTGGTCATAAAGGCCACCCTGAAGTGGAAGGCACCATGGGACAATATGATGCTTCAAAAGGCGGCGCTATCTACTTGGTTGAAGATGTTGTTCAGGTCACTGAACTGTCTGTGAATGACCCTTCGCATTTAAGTTATGTTACGCAAACAACTTTGTCTATGGATGACACGGCAAAAGTCATTGATGCACTGCGTGCGAGGTTTCCTGATATCAAAGGCCCTAAGAAAGATGATATCTGCTATGCCACACAAAACCGTCAAGATGCGGTGAAAATACTCGCCAGCCAATGCGATTTAGTATTAGTGGTAGGCTCTGTCAATAGTTCAAACTCCAACCGTTTGCGTGAACTTGCTGAGCGCATGGGTGCTAAAGCTTATTTAATCGACAACGCTGAAGAAATCAATTCAGATTGGTTTGAAAGCGTCAGTAAGATAGGGATTACCGCAGGCGCGTCTGCGCCTGAGGTGCTAGTACAGGCTGTCATTGATAAGCTGCAAGCCCTAGGAGGTAAAGCCGCCAATGAGCTTGACGGTGCAGTTGAAAACATTACCTTTAGTCTGCCTAAGCCCTTAAGGTAGGGAGCCGTTACTAACTTTATGTTGGCTTTGTTCTTTGGATCTGGTTCTCCTTAAGGAATAAGTTCGTTGACCGATTGATGCCGAAGGCAGTATCTGAGAGTGGTCCTTGCTGTACCTGCATTGGTTGCTGTGACGTGAAAATAAAGCTTGAATGTTTATTAGGATTTTTTCCAAAAGTTTATTAGCTTTTTTAAAGCTCAGCTCATATTCTTCATCAATTTTATTTTTTAGATAAATAGATAAGTCGGTGCTTTGTGTTGCGTACTTTTGATAATCTATCGGAGTTGACTTTGAGAATAGTTGTTGTAACTCCGTTAAATTATTAACTACAGTCTCTGTTCTTTCTGTTTTCTCTGTGTTTATCGTGAGAATGTTTTTTTCTATAAGCCAAGTGGCTGATTCTTGATAGAGCGTTCTATTAATGGCCGCTTTGTCGATGTCGACCTTTTTATAGTTAATGCAGCATGGTGAGGACGGATTTTTACTGTATGCACTGGATGATAAGACTATTGCGATAAATAAACTGATAGAGTATTTCATGCTAAGTACTTAAATTCTCAATTAGTCCTCTGCTATTTTAAAAGTTCACTGTAAAGGTAAACTAAACTAGTAAATGTATTTCTAAAAACCTTTGGGTCTCCTGGTTGAAAACACTTTTGTTACCATTTATTTCACAACTCATTAAAGAAAGCGTATCAGTATCGCTCACCTTGTTTAAGATCATGATCCCCGCGCTCATAGTCATTCGACTGCTGGATATTTACGGTGGTATTGATCTGCTGAGTGGGTGGCTATGCCCTGTGATGAGCTGGGTCAACCTCCCTGATGAATTGGCGATTGTTTGGGCGACTACCTTGGTTGTCAACATTTATGCAGGTCTGGTTGTGATGGCAACGCTGTCAGCGGATTTTACGGTAGCACAAATGTCAGTGCTCGGCGGCATGATGCTAGTGGCTCATGCGTTGCCTTTAGAAGGCGCTATCGCAAAAAAAGCGGGCGTTCCATGGTTGGTGAGTCTGACGCAAAGGTTGAGCTTTAGCTTGCTATTTGGTTTTGTGTTGAGCCAGTTTTATCTTCTTTCTGGAACAGGTCAGGAAATCTATCAACCTATTTTTAACTTTGAAGGGCAAGATAAAAGTTGGGCAGGTTGGTTTGTGGTTCAATTGAAAAGTTTAGGGCTAATTTATTGTATTATTTTTTGTTTGGTGACCTTACTTCGGCTTATTAAATTATTTGGCTTGGAAAAACTCATTGCCTTTCTGCTTAAGCCGTTTCTTCGTTTTTTGGGGATGAAGCAAGAAGCGGCTAACTTTGCCTTGATTGGTATTACCTTGGGTTTAACGTATGGCGGTGGTTTGTTGATAGCTGAAGCTAAAAAAGGTGCAGTCAGATACTACGATGTATTGGTCGCTATACTTTTATTAAATACGTTACATAGCCTCATCGAAGATACCTTGCTGGTTGTGATGATGGGGGCTGATTTTTTTCCTGTGTTTTTTGGACGGATCGTATTTGCTTTTTTTATGGTTGGGCTTATTGCTTTGGGGCTTAGGCTATTAAAGAGGGATGTATGAAGCCTTTCAGCTATCTGCATAGTAATATTAAGCACTATTACTAGCTGCTAAGCATGTAGGATGACGTCAATAAAAAGAATAATGATGAAGCGCTTCCTACTTTTCTGTGCAATTTTTGGACTTTTTGCCTGCTCAAAGACCACTCAATCATCCTGAGGAACGGCAAGAAAACATTACCTTGAGAGCTCAGTATTTAGCAACGCTCGCACTTGCATTTTAGTCCGCTAATGTGTTGCCGTTATGTGTTCAATTTGGCCTTGTTGGTTTTGGATTGATTGATACCAAAGGTAACTACTTTCCTTGATAGATTCACATACAGATGAACCACTCGTTTGGTAAAGCCTGACGAAAACGTAACATTACTTTACCAAACAATGTTTTTCCATGTCATGACCTATAAGCGTATTCTTAACCCCTACAGCGCTGGCATAGAACACAACAATTTCTGCTTTTTTTGTCAAAGCCTTTCCTTTATGAGGTGTTTTAAACACCTCCACAGCCGATTGACCTTCAGACAATATGAGTTTTTTTCCAAGAGAGGAGTGAATTTCTACAGTGCCTGATTTGATATAACCGAGAGTGGGGACTGGATGGCAGTGCATAGGTGACCATTCATTTTTTTTTAAGGTTAGCAAAATGGATGTGATTTCTGCTTGGCCTTTGGGGTAGTGGAGTGGATTGCCTGACCAATCAGTCGTGGTTTTTAGAAGCTCTTTAGCGTTTAAGCTCAACGTGAGTGTTAGAAAGCAAATAAATATAAAACGATACAACATGGCTATTTCCTAGAGATTAAAGGTTACAGTTTAGGAAATATAGTGTCGGAAGAAGGGATCTGGATCACGGTTGTCACTATCGTCATAAGACTTATCATGCATGCTTAGGGCTGAATAGCTTAGTGCAATTTGTCATTTGTATAGATGAATCAATTAGTGCTTCGATGCACTGCATTTACCTGGCATGGACTCCCGCGAAGGCGGGAATTCATTGAAAAAAAAGCCTGCTGAAAAGTTAGCTATTGATGGCTGTGACGTTATTCTCTGGCACTTCTTCAGTTTTAGCTTCCAGCAAGACATCAGGCTTGCCCTTCATAGCTTTGACAACCAACTCTTTCTCTTTGGCTAAAAGCAAGCCTAGGTCTTCAATGCAGTCTTCAGGGATGCCTTTGACTTGGGTTTCAATAAAGTGGCTAAGGTTGGCGGCTAACTCTAAAAATTTGTCGTGCTCTTCTGCTTTTTTCTTATCGTCAAACAAGGTGCCGTCTCTATCACATTTCCACATGGGTATAAGGGCCATAACTAAATCCTTACGATTACTGTATAAATGTATAGTATTTAATTTGAAGGGTTTTGCAAGTGTTTTTTCAGAACAGATAAAATGGCTTTAGGTCAAACTAAGGGTAATGCACAAAACACTGTGATGAGCTGAGTTATGAGAAGTCCGAGAACTGTATCGCCTTGTTTGCATAAGGTAAACCTGCTTATAATGCCAAAAAATAATAACAATAATGTTGTGGTCTTATCTTGAATAAGCTGATCCACTCAAGCTTACTGACGGTTATCATTGCCATTGCAGCTTATGGCATTGTTATAGGTGTGTCTGATAGCAAGGCAATTTTTGATGCCGTATTTTCTTTAGGTTGGCCTTTGTGGACAGCTATATTATTGCTGTCATTAGGTAATTACCTATTGCGTTTTCTGCGTTGGGCACTTTATTTAAGGCATGATATCCCCGAGGGATTGTCAACGATGCAGCATTTGATCATTTATTTAGCAGGGTTCGCGTTAGCGATGACGCCAGGCAAAGCAGGGGAGATGCTGCGTTGCTTTTATCTCAATCGTTACGGTATGAAGAACGACCGTGCAATGGGGGCTTTTCTTGTTGAGCGGGTAGTGGATCTTCTCGTTATATTATTATTGGCTTCGTTGGTGTTAGGCGTGTTCAATGTGGAGAACTCGTATTGGGCTATTATAGGTGCAATTGTGGCCATAGGCATTGCTATCGCTATGCTGCAGCTGCCGCTTGATCGTATCCTTCAAACGACATGGGTCAAAAAGTTACCAGAGAAACTCCAAAAGCTTGGACAGTTTATGGAGGATAGTCGCCAACAGGCTAAAGCTTTTTTGACTTGGCGTTACCTACTGATGGGGGTATTCATTGGTGCTGTGGCTTGGGGGCTTGAAGGGGTAGGACTCTTTTTGTTAACTGAGCACTATAACCCTGGGCTTGTCACGCTTTGGATGGCAATGGGTATTTATGGTTTTGCTATGCTGTTAGGCGCCCTGTCATTTTTGCCCGGTGGTGTTGGGGGCGCAGAAGCTGCCATGACATTTTTGTTAGTGAAGTCAGGCTTTGGTATGCCTGAAGCGGTTGCCATTACCTTTATTTGTAGGCTGGCCACTTTGTGGTTTGCTATCGTACTCGGGGTTATTTTTACGGGCAGGTTGTCATTGACGGGCCTCAAACCTGTTCTTAAGGAACATGCATGAACAGTAAGGCACGCATTTTAGCTGTCGATTTAGATGGTAGTTTGATCAGGACAGATTTGCTTTACGAAAGCCTGATGTTGCTGATTAAAAAAAATATCTTTTATGTATTTTATCTCCCTTTTTGGCTACTAAAAGGCAAGGTCGCATTTAAACATGAAATTGTTTCTCGTATAGATCTGGATGCGAGTCTTTTACCTTATAACCAAGGCGTCATTGATGTGGTAAGAGCAGCTAAGGCTAAAGGTCAGTCATGCTATCTTGTGACAGGCAGCATGACGGAATTGGCCCAGCAGGTTGCTGATCATCTTGGTATTTTTGATGGTGTTTTTGCCAGTAGCCTGGGTAGTGAAAACCTGACAGGCAGAGATAAAGCTGAATTTCTGGTGAATCAGTTTGGTGAACGAGGCTTTGATTATGTGGGCAATGACACAGTTGATCTAGCGGTCTGGCAGAAATCCCATAAAGCCATTGTCGTATCTCCAGACGAGAGGCTTTTTAATAAAGCGAAAGCGCAATCTCTAGAAACTGAATGGATTAAAACCAAGCCGCTCACACTTAACGTCTTTTTAAAGACTATCCGCATTCATCAATGGGTAAAAAACAGTTTGATTGCAGTGCCTTTGTTGACCTCTCATCAAGCCTTGCATGTCGATTTAGTATTACTCTGTGTGATGGGCTTTTTATCTTTTTCATTAGCGGCCTCTAGTGTTTATGTGCTCAATGATTTATTGGATTTATTCAGCGACAGGCAGCACCCGACTAAACGTGAAAGGCCTTTTGCATCAGGCGCAATGACCATCAAAAAAGGTATTTTACTGTTTCCGATATTATTGGGTACTTCGCTACTGATTTGCTTGGTTTTACCTTTACACTTCTTTTATGCCTTAGTGGTTTATTATGCTATTACGGTGCTTTATTCGTTCAAGCTCAAGCAGGTGTTATTACTTGATACGATAACGTTAGCAGCTCTTTATACGATGAGAATCATTGCTGGCACATTACTAATAGGCGTGCCTTTCTCTTATTGGCTGTTAGCCTTCTCGATGTTTATCTTCTTAAGTCTTGCACTGATTAAGCGGTATGTTGAGCTGATTAAATTAACGAGCAGCGATAAGCAGAAAACAATTGGTCGTGGTTATCATGTTAATGATGCATCCATGATTGCACCTTTGGGCGGCGCAGCTGGCTATATTGCTGTGTTAGTTTTAGCGCTCTATATCAATAGCACACAAGTTGTCGCGCTTTATCAGCATGCCAGTGTGCTGTGGTTAGCCTGTGTGATTCTGTTGTATTGGATCAGTCGCGCCTGGTTATTGGCGCATCGTGGCGAAATGGACGATGATCCCATTTTCTTTGCGATCAAAGACAAAGTGAGCTTGCTTTGTGCTGGTCTTATTTTTATGGTGTTTGTTTTTGCTGTGTAAGGATCGGCGATGAATTCTTGGGGAGGGTATCCGGCAAGACCTCAGCGACGTAAAGTACTTGCCTCTCGAAAGGCCATTATCGAAGACACTGACTTCTTGCCTTATGGGCTGGGCAGAAGTTATGGCGACAGTTGTTTAAATACCTCAGGCGTTCTATTAAGCTCTGAAAAGCTGGATCATTTTATTGCCTTTGATGAACAGGCCGGGGTATTAACTTGCGAAGCTGGCGTGCGTTTCATGGATGTTATTCGTTACTGTTTGCCTCGGGGGTGGTTTCTGCCTGTAACCCCAGGTACACAATATGTGACGGTGGCAGGCGCGTTAGCTAATGATGTGCATGGTAAAAATCATGAAAGCGCAGGTAGCTTTGGGCATTTTGTTGAAGCTTTTGAGTTACTGCGCTCGACAGGTGAAAGGCTTATCTGTAGTCCAGATGAAAATAGCGAGTACTTTCATGCCACCATTGGCGGACTAGGGTTAACAGGCTTTGTTACTTGGGTGCGTTTTCGATTAAAGCCAGTGCAAAGCCAAAATATGCTGGTGCAGTCAATCAAATACGATACCTTGGAAGATTTTTTCAGATTGAATGAGGAGAGCTTCCCTCAAGATGAATATCGTGTGGCTTGGCTGGATTGCACCACAACAGGTAAACACTTAGGACGAGGGCACTTTATTCGTGGTCGTCATGCAGCCGATCATGACTTGACCTTGCATGATACAAAAGAGAAAACCTTTCCTTTACGCCCACCGATTTCTTTAGTGAATAACTTGTCCGTCAAAGCGTTTAATGCGCTTTATTATGCAAGACAAACGCAAAAGCTGAAAAACAGCCAGCAGGGTTATCAACCCTTCTTTTATCCCTTAGATGGTATTTTGCATTGGAATAAAATGTACGGCAAAAAAGGCTTTTTACAGCATCAATGTGTGATTCCCAAAGACAATGCCAGGGCTGCTATCAGGGACTTGTTAACCGAAATCGCTAAAGCGCAAACAGGCTCGTTTTTAGTGGTGCTTAAAATGATGGGCGCAACACCCAACAGAGGTTTACTATCGTTCCCGATCGAAGGTGCTACCCTTGCCATGGATTTTCCTTACCAGGGACAAAAAACCCTCGATTTTTTACATAAACTGGACAGCATTGTGCATGAGGCAGGTGGGCGTATTTACCCTGCGAAAGATGCCAATATGCGTGCTGAGCATTTTGTTGAAGCTTATCCTGAGTGGGAGAAGGTTCAATCACTTAAAGACCCCGCTATTCATTCAGATTTTTGGACCCGTGTGACGGGCATGAGGTAGATCATGAAGATTCTCGTTATAGGTGCTAACTCAGCTATTGCTCAGGCATTCTCAAGGCTCTATGCCTCAGCGGAGCATACCTTATATCTCGTTGGGCGAAATGAAGAAAAACTTGAGGCGACGCAGCAAGACCTTCAGGCACGGGGGGCTGCCGAGGTATTCACAGCGACTGCTGATTTTGCTGATGAAAGCTGTTATCAATACATTATAGATAAAGCGTTAGAACAATTAGGCCGATTTGATCTGGTTGTCATGGCGCACAGTATTTTGGGTGAGCAATCAGATTTTGAGAAAGATGCATCAGCGTTGATGGACTTGTATCGTGTGAATACCTTGAGTAGCCTTGCCATGTTAACGCAAGTCGCCAATCAAATGGAAAGCCAACGCAGCGGTAATGTCGTCTTTATCAGCTCTGTAGCGGGTGACAGAGGCAGACCAAGTAATTATGTGTATGGTAGTTCAAAAGCTGCGGTGACTGCATTTTTACAAGGTATGAATGCACGCATGGCAAAGGTGGGTGTTCACGTGATGACGGTAAAGCCAGGCTTTGTTAAAACGCCAATGACAGAGCACTTAGATACCGACGGGCCTTTATGGGCAACGCCTGAAAAAGTCGCAAGGCTCATGAAAAAAGGCTTGGAGAAAAAGCGCAATACGCTCTATGCACCTTGGTTCTGGTTGCCTATCATGCTGATCATTCAACATATCCCTACCTTTATTTTCAAAAAACTTAGCCTATAAGGATGTACCATGCACGTTGATGTTTTTAATGGGGATGCCGACGGCCTTTGCGCATTGCTACAACTGCGTTTAGCAGAACCAAAAGAGAGCACGTTGATAACTGGGGTTAAACGAGACATTAATTTACTCAAGCGCGTCGATGCAAAATCTGGCGACATTGTCACTGTGTTAGATGTGTCGATGCAAAAGAATGCAGCTGATTTATCTCGTCTTTTGTCGCAAGGTGCTGAAGTTTTTTATTGCGATCATCATCAGGCAGGTGAGATTCCAGCGTCTGATCAATTAACGGCCCTCATTAACTTAGATGCCAATGTATGCACTAGCTTGTTGATTAATGGTTACCTAAAAGGTGCATTTGCTGAATGGGCAATAGCAGGGGCTTTTGGCGATAACTTGAAAGACAGTGCCAGAGCTGTGGCGAAGCCTTTAGGGTTGAGTGATGGCGAGTTAACCATTTTAGAGCGGGTTGGTATTTTACTGAATTACAACGGTTATGGTGCATCTCTTGATGATTTGTATTTTGCACCCGATGAGCTTTTCAAAAAACTATTACCTTTTTCATCGCCTTTAGTCTTTTTTAAAGAAGGGAAAACGACCTTTGATGTGCTCGACCAAGGTTACGATGAAGACTTTGCAAAAGCTGAGCAGGCAAAGAAACTGTTTGATCAACCTCATGCGGCTGTGCTGGTGTTACCCGATGCGCCTTGGGCACGCAGGGTTAGCGGCGTGTTTGGCAACGAGCTAGCGAATCAACATCTTGATCGGGCACATGCCATTTTTACTGAAAAAGAAGGTGGCTATTTAGTCAGCGTGCGTGCACCTTTAGTGAATAAACAAGGTGCCGATGTGATTTGCAGTCAGTTTGAAACAGGCGGTGGTCGGGCCGCTGCTGCCGGCGTTAATTTTTTGCCTGCCTCTGACGCTGAAAAGTTTGTCTCTGTGTTTAGTGACTATTACAAGTAGTTGTAGGTGATACCTTGCAAACAAAGTATAAGGTATCAGCGTCATTGCTATATCCTGCTACCTTTTTAAGCGGTGTGTTATTTTTATGGGCACTTGGAATATAAATGGCAAGCTTTTTAACATTTTGTTTTTTCTCTTCTAAAGGGCCGCTAAAAAGGATTTTTCTGTTTTTTAGGTTGGGGTATTTTACGAGTAACTTGCCATAGATATCGTTTATACCTGTTGTCTTAGAGATATTTTTGTATGTTTCTTTTCTTATAATATCTGCGTGATTGTTTGATTCAAAAAAAATAGTCCACTGTATAGTCAAAAGCTTTTGTACATATATTTTGGGCGTACTATTTGTAGGGTTAGTGGTAACTAATAGAAAGCTAAAGAGTAAGCAAGCAATATATGAACGATGAATAAACAAGGAAAAATTCAGCATTTTAAAACTTATTCTGTAGAACCTTGTGCTGGCTAATAGTTCAATTTTAATAGTTAGTCAGCCCTGATAAACAGTAGAAAGCTGCATTTAAAGAGGCTTAGGGCTGGCTTGAAACGAACAATTTCGACCAGAAAGACTCTAAAAGCCTTAAATTACTGGTCGAAATGAGTTTTGGATGCTGACTACAAGCCCGTCTTCGAACAATCAAAGCAGCTTTTTTGATCTATTCGATTCATTAGATCTCAATGACCCGCTCATAGCCTTATCGAACGCATTGCCTTGGCCAGATTTAGAAAAAGGTCTTGCCGTTTATTACAGCGAAGAAGGTCGCCCAGCCAAACCCATTCGATTGATGAGCGGCTTATTAATGCTCAAGCAGCTCTTCAATTTGAGTGACGAGAATGTGGTTTCTCAGTGGAAAATGAACCCATACTTTCAATTTTTCTGCGGTGAAACCAGTTTTCAATCTTGCCTGCCTTGCCATCCAACAGACCTTGTAAAATTCAGGCAAAGAATTGGCGAGAGCGGCGTTAAACAGATTTTTGCGATGTCAGTTAAGCTGCATGGAGAGGCAGCTGAAGATGATACGGTTTTTGTTGATACGACGGCACAGGAAAAAGCTATCACCTATCCGACCGATACAAAGCTCGCCATCAAAATCATTAATCGAGTGAATAAGCTAGCAAAAGGCTTTGGTGTCAAACAGCGGCGAACTTTTGTCAAAGAGGTAAAACAGCTTCGTATTGACTCGCGCTTCTTTGGACATGTAAAGAAACGCAAGAAGGCTAAAAAAGCCTTGAAGCGTCTGCGTACTATTGCTGACATTCTGATGAGAGAGCTTGAGCGAAAACTCCCAGAGGGTGCGGTTGCACAGCTAGCAAACGATTTTGCCATGTATCGCAAGGTACTTGCTCAACAGTCTAAGGACAAGAACAAAATTTACAGCCTTCATGAGCTTCAAGTCTACTGTGTTGCTAAAGGTAAGGCGCATAAAAAATACGAATACGGGAGCAAGGCTTCTATCGTATCGACATGCGATCATGTCATTGTTGGCGTCGCTGCACATGATACGTTCACGCATGATTCTGAAACATTACAAACTGCGTTAGATGAAGCAGAATCTGTAAGAGAGACATCCATCAAAACTGCTGTTGTTGATAAAGGCTATCAAGGTTCCAAATCTAAAGTGAAGCAGGAAGTTATTTTACCAGGCAAGCCTCTTAAGCGAGATAATGATAAACAACGAGCACGTAAACGAACGCTTTGTAAAAAACGCTCATCCATTGAGCCCGTTATCGGTCATTTGAAGCAAGACTTCAGATTGTGCAGGAACTTCCTTAAGGGCTTTATCGGCGATCAGCTTAACTTGTTGATGGCTGCTTGTGCCTGGAACTTAAAAAAGTGGATCAACGCTTTTTTTGTGCTTGTTTTTATCTGGTTACCTGATCAAAAAGCAGCCAGCAGATTGGCTGGCTTTAAGTTTATGCTTTCGATAATACTTGGCCTTAAAAAATATAAGGCCTTTGTCAGGGCTGACTAGTTAACTGCACTATAGGTCAGTTGCTTAGTTAGTTCGCTAAACCTTCCTGAATTTGCCTTGCTTGATGAATAGTTAGCAAGTCAACGGTATGAAAAAAACTTAGGTCAACAGAGCCTAATGTGTGTAATCACTCTCGAATAATAGTGAATAAGTTGTCATCTAACCTTTTTAGGCTTTGAGCGTCCAAATATCGGCTAATCAGGAAGATGCGGCCACTCCATTCATTCCGTATTTTCCCTTACGTTGATGAGGTAACACGGATGAAAAGCTACATTACAGTTCTACAAAATAGACGCTCTTTAGATACCAACGCTTATTTTAAAGCGCTGCACGACAATACCTTTGAGAAAGATGACTTTTTAGAAACACAGATTCAGTTATTCTTTGTCGTAAGGGAACTTGCTCAGTATTTGCCTGATTTAGCCAGGAAAGTCCCCGAAGCTGAGAGCTATTTAAGTATCTTTTCAGCATTTATTGAGTCCTGCGAAGATGAAGCATTTTCAAAAGAATATGTCATTTATCAAACCATTGAGCAGCTAGGCTTTACACAAAAAGGTATGGATAAAAAAGCCCTGTGGCCAGAATCTAAAGCGGTTATTACAGCTATTGCGGGGCTTTGTCATACGGGTGAGTTTTATGCAGCAGCAGCAGCGCTTTTTATGATTGACCAGGTTTTTCATGAGGCGAAAACTACTACGCTTGAACTTTTGCTCCAAAATAAGTGGGTGAATGCAGCTGAAACCGAATCACCAAGACCAAAAGCACGCCACTTGGAGCCTTTTCAAGTCTTGGAAGCGCTTTATGGTCAGGATGAGTCCATTGACTATCAAATCGAGCAGGGCTTAGAGCTAGGGGCTTACTTGTGGACATCTTTGTATGAAGGTCTATATGCTTCAAGAAAGAGACGTTATGGACGTACCATCAATTTTAACTCATCACCACTGTTAAACTAGTGGATTGAGCATCCATGATTTTGTGAGGCGTAATATCCGCAACAGGTTGATTGACTTAGGCTATGATTTTTAGATAGGTCAATCATTTACGAAGCTCATTATGAAAATCTATGGATGGATAGTTCTACTGCTGTTGATCGCTTGTGCAGAAAAAGAAAAAGCACCAGTAAACACATTAAATATCACTATTTCCGTATATCCAGGCTTTATGGATGTGCCTGATTGTCAGTTATTTGATGGGCAATTACAGCCCTTGGTCAGCGCTCGGCAGTCTGCCGATGGTACTTTTATTGTGCCAGCACCTAAGAAGGAGCTCTGGCTGGTAGCAAGATGCGTATCCAAGCAATCAGCTACGCCATTTGTGATGCATGGTGCGGCTTATTTTGTTGAAGGCAGTGAGTTGCCTATCATTGTCAATCCATTAACAGAGCTAGCCTACAGGCAGGCCAAAAATGATCTATCTACCTTTGCCACTCAATTAGAGCGTGTTTTTCTCAGTGTATCTTTATTGATTAACGACCCTTTGTCAGTGGTGCCAATTTTTCCAGAGGCTAATCAACCTATTGATTCGCTTTATGTGGCTATTTTGGAAATGCTGAAATCAACTGCCCAACCTGATTTGACCTCACAGGTCGATATTATTTTGTTAAATGATAGATTAACCTTGATTGAAAATGCGATGTTTCAAAATCGTTCACTCTCTAGCGTGTTTACAGCAAAAGAGATTGCAGCGTTCATTGCGTTGGCCAATTTAAGTCAGGAATTGATTAACTTTCTTCAAGATAATTTTGTCACCAAATTGCCTCAGGATATGTTTGATTTCGAAACGAAGAATGTCCAGCAATTTTTCAGTAGGCAAAGCTTTACTCAGTCAGCTGAAGGTGGAGCAGGCGTAGGTGAGATCACCTATCGCTCATCGGACCCTAAAATCGCTTCAGTTTATGGTGCAGGCCAGGTATTTTTTCATCGTTCAGGCACAGTCACCATCACAGCTATGATTTCTGAGACTGATTTATATCAAAGCGCAGAAGCCAGTTATGAACTTAAAATCATGCCTGATCGTAAAGACCAAACGGATTTTGTCTTTACTCAGACTAAGCTGTCGAGGCCGTTCAGTGATAGTGAAGTAACCTTTGCAGTGAGTGGGGGGAAGGGTGAAGGGCTCGTTTACTATACCTCAAGCGACACCGATATTGCAGAAGTCACGAGTACCGGAAAGGTATTGTTTTATGATATTGGTAACGTCACAATTACGGCCCATATAGGGGGTGATGTGTCTTATTACCCGGCACAGAGTCGTTATGATTTAACGATATCTGGCTTACGTGTTGACCAAGCTTCAGGAGGGCAGCAAACGTATGCGACCTTAGCTGAAGCAGTGTCAGCGTTGAAAGCAGGCGATACCTTGCTGATGTCGGGACACTATCCGTTAGCTGAAGCTCTTGATTTAAGCACATTAAAAGGCACGTCAGAAAACAAGATAACGCTTAAAAGTGCGACGCCTTTTGCGGCTGTGCTGTCAGGCTTAGTCCCGTTGTCTGAGCTTACACAAGCTGCTTGGGAGCCAGTTGATCAAGCGTTGCTTGCCGCTTGCGATGCCAATTGTTTTAAAATAACGATTGATAAGCCGCTTTTTGGTTTGCAAATTGACGGAAAGCTTTTGCGAACAGCCGCTTGGCCTGATTACGAGTCTGCTTCTCTTTTTAATAGCTCATCGATAGACACTTCTACTGAGAACGTTGGTCAGGATTTTTGGCATGATCATACCTGGGCGGATGCGATTTTGGAAGCTTCCGAAGGTATCGCTCAAGGCTATCGTCTGTCACTGATCGTTACTGATAGCCGTCTGGCATCGGTTACTCTGAATAACCTTGAGCGTGAAACAGTTTATATAAGGCAAGGGGCGTCTGATTTTTTGCAGGCAGCTGTAACAGGCTATGACGCCTCTCAAGGCCTATTGACGGTTGAATCCGATAGACTGTTGACAGGCGTAGGCAAGATAGGTCTTAGGCTAGAAGCCTTGTCTGCCATGGATCAGTCAGGTGAATATGTCTATGACCCAGAGAGCCAGACCTTGTGGCTTTATCTGGAAGAAGGTGTAACCCCTGATCAGCTTAATATTCAGGGCTGGGTCAATCCTGTCGCCATGGATTTATCGCAGGCAGAGCATCTTGATATAGCAGACGTTCAGTTCGAATATCAAAGCGTGTTTTGTGAGGCTGCTCAGTGTGGTGATAATCAGTTGGTGAATAATGTCATTATCAATCCAGTGCCTGCATCTGCCAAGCTTGCTCAATTGAGTGGTAAGGCCGTTCAAGTTTTGCCCAATAAATCATTAGCCTCTCTCGTGCAGCCTGATTATTGGGCACCGAAAAACAATGATTGGGCGAACGCTTCCGCACCTGTTGTCACCACAGCAATGAGTCAGCCCTATGAGCAGATGCCTGTGTTCCCTTTTAAC
Source organism: Pseudomonadales bacterium (assembly GCA_965225765.1). GTDB lineage: Bacteria > Pseudomonadota > Gammaproteobacteria > Pseudomonadales > DT-91 > CAKMZU01. The sequence continues at coordinate 2,008,826 of CBDDBO010000002.1, read as the reverse complement.
TTAGGTTTAAAGCCCTTGTCTGTGGTTTTTGGCGATAAGCGCTTGGTGCGTTGGCAAGCACCACAAGATTTTCAGCTAAGTGAAGCGTTGTTGGGTGGCGACCTGCTGACCATGGCGCCGCTTTGTGATGCTCAATCTGTGGCCTCTGTTGAAGGCGTAAGCCAATGCACGCTGCCTGAGAGCGTCAAAGGTAATGGCGAACCCTATTGGCTGCAAGTGAAGGGTGCTTATAAAGGGCAGGTCATTCAGTCGCCTATCTGGTCTTTGAGTATACCGCCATCAGATAATTGAGCCGATAGCGCTTGACCGTGAATGTCACGGCTTTCATCACCAAACAGATAGAGATAGAGTGGCATGATTGCCTCTGGTGTAGGATTGGTTGCTTTCTCTTCACCAGGGTAGGCTTGTTGACGCATATCAGTTTGGGTAGCACCTGGATTAATCGAATTAACCCGAATATTAGTCGTATTTTCTACTTCATCCGCTAGTACTTGCATCAAGCCTTCTGTGGCAAATTTTGATACTGCATAAGCACCCCAATAGGCTCGCCCTTTTCTGCCAACAGAGGACGAGGTAAATGCAACTGACGCGCTTTGAGACTCTTCTAGTAAAGGCAGCATCGCTTTAGTCAATCTAAATGCTGCATTCACGTTTACTTGCATGACTTTATCAAAGTCTTGAGTGAGGGTGTTCTCAATGGGGGCAAGGCGGCCTAGTAAACTGGCGTTGTGGAGTAGGCCGTCTAGCCTGCCGAAGGTTTCGCCTATTTGCTGTTGCAGGTTCAAATAATCATCAAAGGTGGCGGTTTCAAGATCAAGGCTTACGATGACAGGCTGTGGCCACCCTTGATCAAGCATTTCATCATAGACCTTCTCGAGTGATTTAGTGTGACGCCCTAGAAGTATGACTGTCGCACCATGCCTGGCAAAGCAGGTTGCAGCCGCTCTACCGATTCCACGCGTTGCGCCAGTGATCAGGATGACTTTATCTTGTAAAAGGTTGTTGGGTGCTTGGTAGTTAAACATGAATAAAATAGTCAAAAATAGCAGCATCTAAATCGCTGACAGTTTTAATGATTTTGGACGCGCCCCATGCAGTAATATCCTCATCGTCAAGCAAGTAACCATATCCACAGGCAATCGAGTAAATGTCTGCACGATTTGCCGCTTCAATATCACGCGCGTGATCGCCCACGTAAATACATTTTTCCTTGTCTAAGCCAAGCTTTTCCATGGCAAGTAAAATACCTTCTGGATTTGGCTTAGCCTCTGAGACATCTTCTGGACAAATAAAGATATTGTCGCTAGGAAGCAGTGCTAATTTTTTTAATAGCGGTTCAGTGAAACGGTGGTTGCGATTGGTGATAATCACCCAGGCTAAGTTCTGGCTTTCCAGTTTGGAGAGTAAGTCAGGGATGCCCTCAAAGACCTGTGCTTTTGTGCCAAGATTTTGGTCACACAATGTTAATAATTGGCTAATTTGATCGGATTTGGCAATATCTTGAACAGTCTCAAAGGCTACTTCAATCATGGCTGCTGCGCCGCCTGACACAAAGTGTCTGATTTTTTCGATGCTTAATGGTGCTAGCCCATTCTCTGTGCGAAGCGCATTGATGCTTTCGGCAAAGTCAGGGGCTGTATCAATTAAGGTGCCATCCAAATCAAAGAGTACAGCACCTCGGTAGGGTGAGGTTAATTCAGGCACAGTTAGTCCATTTTCGTTGCGTGAATCATGTAGTTGACCTGTGTATTGTCTGACAGGTAATAGTGTTTAGTGAAGGGGTTATATTCAAGGCCTGTCATAAGATTGACACTTAAACCAGATGCTCTACACCAGCTACTAAGCTCGGAAGGCTTGATAAGCTTATTGTATTGGTGAGTACCTTTTGGAAGCAGTTTCAAAATATATTCACCGCCTAAAATCGCAAACAAATAAGATTTAGGGTTGCGATTAATGGTCGAAAAGAATAAATCGCCACCTGGTTTGCATAAGTCAGCACAGGCTTGAACGACCGAAGCTGGGTCTGGCACATGTTCAAGCATTTCGAGACAGCAAACGACATCAAAACGCGCTTTGCCTTCACTGACCTGTTTTTCAGCAGTTGACACTTCATAATCAATCTTTAAGCCCGATTCTAGCAGATGAAGTTGAGCGACATTGATGAGTTCCTCGCCCATGTCGATACCTTTGACGGTAGCACCGCGATGCGCTAATCCTTCAGATAAAATGCCTGCACCACAGCCGATATCAATAACCGTTTTTCCAGCAATTTTTGCATGCTGGTCAATATAGTTGGCGCGTAATGGGTTAATGTCATGCAGGGACTTCATGTCGCCAGATTTGTCCCACCAGCGATTAGCTAATTCTTGAAATTTTGCAATTTCACTGGGGTCTACGTTTTGTGGTTGCCCGCTTTCTTCAGGCGTTGTGTTTTGCATAGGCTGCCAATATTAACAGAGTAAATGGCTGTACTTTAAAACTTTTCGAGGATGAATAAAAGTCAGACTTAGGCCTCCTGGTGACAAGAGCTGGGGTACGCCAGATTAATTTTCGACTTTCTAGTTCGCTGTGGGACTCCTGAAATAGGAAACCCCCTCTTGTGCCTCTTCGCTCGGGAGGCCAAATCGCTTGAACAAATCTAATCTTCCTGGTCCTGCGAGAATTTGCAATTCTTCTTCGGAAAAGACTGCCTTTTCGCCTAGTCTGCCAATCAGGTGTGCTGCATCTTCTGGATCCATTAGCTTGAATAACCAGCCGCGCATTCTGGCTAGCCAGGCATGTTGATTTAATGTGGTATTTTCAAAGAAATTAGAGGCCATAGGCGTGAAGTTAGTAACTTGACCGCCACCTAACTCTACCGTTAATGAACCCACAGCATGATCGGCAAAAATATCTGTGGTGAGGTCTGCTGTATTCTCGGTGACGGTAGCGGCAATACTATAGCCAGACACGATCGCTTCAGTTTCAGCCACAGCTTTATTGACGTCCATGGTATTCGAAACTTCAGTACTGGAGGATAATAATCTCAATTCACTGCCATGGTTGATGGAAGGGAGCGTGAAAGCAACCCCACCTCCACCAATTGAAGCGCCAAAAAAACGTCTTGCCTGTTCAAATGCATTAGAGATGGTAGGTGCTAAAGAAACCGCTATAGCTGCAATTGCAATCACACTGAGTGCGATGCTGGATACGGATAACGCTTTTGCGGCGGTTTTGTTGCCTGCATCTAATGCCATTTGAGAGCCTAGCAGTGATATGCCAGATAACGCTGAAGCAACACCCGCACCAAATCCAGCTGCTGCTGACACAGTAAGAGAGGCACCCCCTGTCGGTACGGCCAGTGCCGCACCAAGAATACCCAAAGCAGTGAAACCACTACCTAAGGTGTAATTTAAAACTGGGCTATGGCCTGTTGGGTCGATGCGATTGACAGGGTCGGAGAGGGCATAGGCGTAGCGATTGTCAACATCAAGGCTATCGCGTGTAATAAAGCGCCTTAATTCAGTACTATAAAACCTGTGACGTAAATAGGTTAGCCCAAGCTCAGGATCATTTAATTCCTGATTCCAGCCCAAGGTGCTGAGTATGTGATTGGGGTGAGTCTTATCGTTTTCTAACACCTGTCCATAGGCATCATAATGTTGCTGTTCAAAGGATGTATCGCCTGAGCCCTCAAGGTGCAAATAAGCAGCAAGACTTTGATTGGCTGTGAAGGGCTGTCTTAAGCTGTTATCGGAAGCTACGCCAATGATGTTCTGATTGTGATGTACAAGACTTTGCCAGCTATTGTCGACATACATTGTCTGCATTTGGTTGTTTTCATCGGGATAGTAATCTTTGTGAGACTGGCCTTTGAACGTATGGCCTAATGCACCGTTAGGTAGATAACGATAATAAGTATGAGTGCTTTGATGAGAGGTGCTCAATAAATACCCTGCAACATCATAGGCATAAGTTTGTCCATTATGATCTTGCATTAATCGACCGTTGTTATCATAAATGACAGGCCGTGTTTGATGGCCATCTATCAGTACGTTAACAATCTGATCCATAGCATTGTGGCTATACGCTATTTGTTGGGGTTTACCTCCTGTACTGAGTTGCGTTTCTTTAATTAAATTATCATTGCCGTCATAGTAGTAATGTTTTTGCCAGTCTTTCTCATCTTTATTGCCTTTTTGAGTATGATGTTCACCCGTCAAACGCCGAAGTCCATCGTAGGCATAGTCTATAGTCAATGTTTGAGTCTGTTGATTAGGCTGCTCAAACGCTTGTGCTAAGGTGGTTAATTCACCTAGCCCATTGTAGTGGTAGGTTACATTGAATTGTGAGTAATTGAGTTTGTTTATTATGCTCAAGGCGCCTTTAAGTTGACCTTGATTACTATAAGTATAATGTGTGTGTACAAGGCCAGTGCTTGAAGAATCCGTGTCTCGTTCCAGCAGCTGCCCTTTGATACCGTTCATATCCATCCCATAACGAAAATAAATTTTACTGTCAGCCGCAGTGATAGTAGACAATAAGCCGTTATCCTCCCAGTACGTAAAGGCCTGCTCTGATCCACTGACGTCAGTTTGCTTGATGGGTCTGTCGTAACCATCCCGTTCTATCTTGAATGTTCTATTATCGGGATATTGCATTTCAAGCAGGGCCCCGTTTGATGCGTAGTGGTAGTGCATCCATTGACTGTTACTGTCTGAGACAGCGATTAAGCGGCCATCTTCATCGTAGTGATGCTGGACTTCATAGGGTTTTTGGTTTCTATACCAAGACCTAGCCGTTAGCATGCCTCGTTGGCTGTATTGATAGGTAATGACATGGCCGTCTTGAAGAATGCGTTCGATCTCGTGGCCGTTTTCATCATAATTATGTCGGGTAGATAAACGATGTAATCCATTAAGTTCAGGTGTCTCAACTTGACGTAATAATCCGTCGCTGTCGTAGTGATAGCGATAACCCTCATGTGAGCTGGACGTGTTCGGAGACTTATGCGTTTTACGCCAAGTAAATAAATGGTCTGTTAAATCAAATTCATAGTTTTTTTCTGTCTCTAGGTGGTCGAAAGTGGTCACTTTAGACGTTGTGCAATGCTGGCTTGCATCGTAATGAAAACTGACATCAACAGGGCTATGCGCTTGGTGAGAGTGTAAATCGACGAGGTTTGTGGATTGGTGAATGAGCTTTTTAAAGGCGTCATGCGTCTCGGTTTTTTCAATATAGTCTGTCGCATCCGTTGCTTTACCCAGAATATTTTTGGTTACAGGATATGATGATGTGATGGTTTGACGAGCCCAGGGAATAGTTTTTATTTCTGATCGTTTTTTGCCATTAATGGAGACTGTCGTTGTTAATTTGGCATCGTTATAGTCAAAGGTATGGATATTAGTAAAGTGATCGGTAGTGGTCGTTGGTCTTTCCAGTTCGTCGTAGGTTGTTGATGTCTTAAAGCCAAAGCGGTCGGTTTTGACCGTAATTTTTCCAAAACCATTATACGACTGGCTATGTAAATTGCGCCATTTTCCATGATGTTCGTCACGCTGATGTAGGAGTCGATTCGAGGCGTCAAAAATGGATTGTTGCTTATTGCCAAGTGGACTTTGATGCGTCACGGCATTGCGCTTATCACTTGCAAATGTTTCGTAATGCGTCCTGATGACATTGCCTTCAGGATCGGTTCGGGTGACTTGTCGGTTTAATGCATCATAGGTGAAAGCCGTTATATCACCTTTAGGTGTGATGTCTTTAAGTTTCAAGCCATTACGCGTGTCGATCTGAGTATGATGTTTTCTCCCTGAGTCGCTAATCTTAATCACATCCAATGTTTTAGTGCCTTTATTGAATTCATATTGGGTATGTTTCGAGAAGGTTTGTACGCCGGGTTTATCGGTAGCTAGCCAGCTAGTCGTAGTTGAGGTTTTCCGTCCCTCTGAGTCATAAGTAAAGTCGAGCTTTTTCCATGGCGTCCACTGCGATTGAGCTTTGTCTTCTTTGAATTGTTGCACTTCTTGGCTATGGGTTGTCCCTGATGTTGAAAGCTCATAGTGCTTGGCTATAGCACGTCCTGTTAAGTTGTCCTGCTCAAGCTTTTCTTTCAATAAGCTGAAGTGCTTAGTGAAATAGGTGTATGACGTTGTTTTGAGTGTGTGCCAAGTCTTTGCTTCTGGCTCATAGACTGAATGAGCGGTGTAGCACTTATTGCCATAGGGGTCATACTTTGTTTCAAGTTTGTCGCTCTGAATGTAGGTGGACGCTTCGTTATTCCACACCCAGTGAGTGACGGTTAATGGCTTGTCATAGTTAGTCGACCGACTGTATTTAAAAGGTGAAATGTCGTAGTGGTAGGTGGTTTTTGTATAAGGCTTACTTTTGTATAAAGAGCGAACTTCAATAGGAAGGTGTAGGTAATTGTACTCATAGACTTGATGACTTAACTGCTTGTCGTTGATGCGTATGACATCAACGGAATACCGGTAGGCTTTATCATCACTATCCATCAAACTGTCACCCTGATCGGATAAAGCGTATTTCGGGTAGCCGGTATAGTTGTTTCCTTTAGCATATTGATAATTGATATGGTGGTGAGTTTTTCCGTCGGCTAAGTCGAATTGTTTGAATTGAATCACTACAGGCATTTGCTTTGTGCTGTTGGACGATTTGTAGGGAATGCTATCGTAGGTGAGATTCGTCATTAACCCTTCGGGCGTTTCAAGGGTACGGATTAAATTAAACCCAGCTAATGTGGTATAGGTAATGCGGTAGTCTTGTTGTAGTGGGTTGATGATTTTGGTCACCCCCGTCCCATTAAAATAAACGCGTTGCTCTCGGCCATCGGGGTAATGCACTGCCAAGTTATGCGGCTCATAACTGAACTGGTATTCATTGCCATAATTATCGACAATCTTGCTTAAACGTGCTGACTCAAGTTTAGCAATGGGTTCTTCATAGAAAAATTGAACAGCGTTATTAAAGCGATCAATGCGCAGCACTAAAAGTCCTTGCTGGGAAAAGTACTGAGTGCTGCCGTCTTTATGGGTAGATTTATATCGATAGCTGAGTGATTTGTGGTTGGGGATGGGTTTAGATTGCCCCATGTCTTCAAAACGGGTGCCGTGCTGATTAAAGTATTTTAGTCCCGACGCAAAACCTGTTTCGTCATTCCAAAGTGGATCAATGAGCCATTGTTTGCCGCCTAGTTCAGCTGTCTTGTCGGCCACGTAGTCTAAATCCAGTCGCCAGCCTGTAGGCAGCCCAAACATGCCCACTGCGTTGAAGTGATAATTTAAGTGAATTTTTAAGGGCTCTCGGATACCTGCCACATCAATGAGTGGGTAGGAAAAACTAAAGGTACCAGTGGCTGTGTTGACTTGAGCCTTAAAGAGCTTTTCATGGTTGTAGGCTTGGCTGCCTTTGTAACTCTCACTCCATACGCTGTAAGACGCAAGAATCAGTACGATCAAGTTGGCTAACAATACGTGAGTGGAGGCGCTACATCTCATGGCTTTTCCTATTACAGTGAAAATGAATAGTTTTACCGAGGGTGGCAGGTGATTTGATAAGGATAGATAGTCCTTTTTAATCAGACACTGAGGCGCGGATTTAATTTCACATAGGTGGAAATGTTTTCTTCGTTAGAACATAGTTTGATCTATAAATAGCTAGAAGAAGTTGAAATCTCTAGTTAGCATGCTAATTGAACGGTTGCCCCTTACGTAGGCTCTGTCAACAGAGCCCAAGCCTAAAGAGAGCGCTCAAGCTGGGAAAAAGCCCTGGAAAGCTTAACTATCTATTCCCTCTGTTCCCAATGTAGGCTGGATTATCTCAAAATTAGTTCTCTTTTGGCGTTTTGTGATAGACTTGCTGATTACGTTTATTCAGTGCCAGTCGATCAGGATTTAATCATCACATGAGTGATCTTTCGCAGAACGTTAGCGCCGTTAACATAGAGGATGAGTTAAAGCAGTCCTATCTCGATTATGCGATGAGCGTCATCGTAGGCAGGGCTTTACCAGATGTGCGTGATGGTTTGAAGCCTGTTCACAGGCGTGTCCTTTATGCCATGGATGTGCTTGGTAATGATTGGAATAAAGCCTATAAAAAATCAGCCCGTGTGGTGGGTGACGTTATCGGTAAATATCACCCGCATGGTGATACGGCTGTTTATGACACCATTGTCCGTATGGCTCAGCCTTTTTCACTGCGTTATATGTTGGTCGATGGGCAAGGTAACTTTGGCTCCATCGACGGCGATGCGCCGGCCGCTATGCGTTACACTGAAATTCGCATGCAAAAGCTTGCGCATGAGCTTTTGGCTGACCTTGATAAAGAAACCGTCGACTATGTTGATAACTATGACGGCACGGAAAAAATCCCCGAGGTATTGCCCACCAAAGTACCTAATCTTTTAGTCAATGGTTCTTCGGGCATTGCTGTAGGTATGGCAACCAATATCCCGCCTCATAACTTGGGTGAAACCATTAATGCGACTTTAGCCATGATGGACAACCCTGCCATTAGCATTGATGAACTCATGGAGCACTTGCCAGGGCCAGATTTTCCAACAGCCGCTATCATCAATGGCCGTGCGGGTATTGTGCAGGCTTATAAAACAGGGCGAGGTCGTATTTACATGCGGGCGCGTGCTGAAGTCGAAGTTAATCCAAAGACTAATCGCGAATCCATTATTATTACTGAGCTGCCGTACCAGCTTAATAAAGCGCGGCTGATCGAAAAAATCGCCGAACTTGTTAAAGACAAAAAGATTGACGGTATTTCAGAGTTGCGCGATGAATCAGCAAAAACCATTCGTGTTGTGATTGATGTTAAGCGCGGTGAATCAGGAGAAGTCCTGCTAAATAACCTCTATAGCCAAACCCAGCTGCAAGGCGTCTTTGGTATCAATATGGTGGCCTTGGTTGATGGTCAGCCCAAGCTTTTAAACCTTAAGCAAGTTATCGAAGCTTTTATTAAGCACCGCCGCGAAGTGGTGACGCGCCGTACCGTTTATTTGCTTAGAAAAGCCCGTGAACGTGGCCATATCTTAGAAGGTCTGGCTGTAGCTATTGCCAATATCGATCCTGTAATCGCGCTGATCAAAGCGTCGCAAACCACACAAGAAGCACGTGATAATCTACTGTCAAAAGGGTGGGATACGACAGGTGTTATTTCCATGTTGGCTAAAGCCGGCGAAGATGCCTGTAAGCCAGAAGACTTACCTGAACAGTACGGATTCAAAGACGGTAAATATTATTTGTCGCCTGCGCAGGCGCAGCAAATACTGGATATGCGTTTGCAAAAATTGACAGGTCTTGAACACGACAAGCTGATTAATGAATATCAGGAAAAGCTTGAGCAAATCGCTGAGTTTTTAAACATCTTGGGTGATCCGGATGTCCTGATGGCGCTTATTCGTGAGGAGCTGGAAACGATTAAAGCAGGTTTTAACGACGAACGTCGTACCGAAATTTTGTCTTCTCAGCAAGATTTAACCGTAGAAGACTTAATCACAGAAGAAGACCGTGTCGTGACGATTTCTCACGGCGGCTATGCTAAAACGCAATCGTTAAGTGACTATCAGGCGCAACGCCGTGGCGGCAAAGGTAAGTCAGCGACAGCAGTAAAAGACGAAGATTTTGTTGAGCACTTGCTGATTGCCAGCACGCATGACACTATTTTATGTTTTACCAACAAAGGTAAGGTTTACTGGCAAAAAGTCTTCCAAATTCCGTTGGCATCGCGGCAGGCGCGTGGTCGCCCTGTCATTAACTTATTACCGCTGGAAGCTGATGAGCGTATCACCTCTATTTTACCTGTGAAAGCATTCAGCGAAGATGCGTTCATTTTGATGGCGACCCAGCGTGGCGTGATTAAGAAAACCCAGCTGTCTAATTTTGCAAAACCGCGCTCTTCCGGTTTGATTGCGATTGCATTAGATGACAATGATGTATTGGTTGCAACAGCCATTACCCAAGGTGAGAGTGACATTGTGCTAGTGTCGAGCTCTGGTAAAGTGGCACGTTTCGATGAAAATGCCGTTAGAACCGTGGGACGTATTTCTCGCGGCGTGCGTGGTATTAAACTGAACGATGAGCACAACGTCATCGCCATGATTATTCCTGAAGAAAACGGTAAGTTGTTAACGGTCAGCGAGCGCGGATTCGGTAAGCGTACTGGTATTGAAGAGTTCCCAGCCAAAGGGCGTGCAGGTCAAGGCGTTATTGGTATGCAGTGCAGTGAGCGTAACGGTGAGCTGATTGGTGCGGTTCAAGTATTTGAAGGTGATGAGATTATGTTGATTTCTAATCAAGGCACCTTAGTGAGAACTCGTACGGATGAGATTTCACTCGTAGGTAGAAATACGCAAGGCGTCAGGCTCATCAAAGTAGCTGATGGCGAATCTTTAGTGAGCGTGGCGCGTATCGCTGAATCGGATGAAGAGGAAAGCGAAGAAGGCGGCGAGCCTGAAGGCGACGCAGAAGAATAATCAACGTATTTATAAGAGACGTATCATGACAAGAGTTCATAATTTTTGTGCAGGACCTGCGGCTTTACCAGAAGCTGTGTTAAAGCAAGCCAGCGAAGAAATGCTAGATTGGCATGGCGCAGGGTTGTCAGTCATGGAAATGAGTCATCGCAGTAAAGAAATCGTGGATATCTTCAAAGAGGCAGAAGGTAACTTGCGTGACCTAATGAACATTTCTGAAGACTACGCGGTGCTCTTCCTTCAAGGGGGGGCTTCTACGCAATTCTCTGCGGTTCCGTTGAACTTACTTGGCGATAAGAAAACAGCCGATTATATCAATACAGGACAATGGTCAAAAAAAGCCATTAAAGAAGCCAAGCGCTACTGTGACGTTAATCTGGTTGCTTCAAGTGAAGACACCAACTTCTCCACCATTCCACCAAAAGATGCCTGGAATCTTAATAGAGATGCGGCTTATTTCCATTACACCCCCAATGAAACTATTGGTGGTGTTGAATTTTTTGATGTGCCTGAAGTCGACGTGCCTGTGGTGGCGGATATGTCTTCAACGATTCTATCTAGACCTATTGATGTGTCGAAATTTGGGATGATTTATGCGGGTGCGCAAAAGAATATCGGCCCTGCCGGCTTAACCTTGGTCATCGTCAAGAAAAGCTTATTAGGTAATGCTCACCCGAGCACGCCGACTATGCTAGATTGGTCTGTCGCGGCTGAAAACGACAGCATGTACAACACGCCGCCGACTTATTCTGTTTATTTGGCAGGGCTTGTCTTCAAGTGGCTAAAAGCGCAAGGCGGCCTTGAGAAAATCGCGGAAGTGAATCAACGCAAAGCCAAGAAGCTTTACGATTACATCGATAACAGTGGTTTTTATGCAAACCCTGTTGAGCTAGCTTCACGATCACTCATGAATGTTCCTTTCACCCTAAAAAGTGCAGACTTAGATAAAGCGTTTTTAGCTGGTGCTGATGAATCAGGCTTGCTGAACCTTAAAGGCCATCGAAGCGTAGGGGGTATGCGTGCCAGTATTTATAATGCGGTGCCTGAACAGGCGATTGATGATTTGATTGCCTATATGCAGCAATTTGCGCAAGCGAACGGTTAACGCATGGCAGATAAAACACTGGCAGATTTACGCCAGGATATCGATCGCATCGATAAGGCTATTCATAAACTACTCAATGAGCGTGCAGGTTGCGCTCAGCAAGTCGCTGAAGTCAAACTCGCTGAAAAACAAGCCACAGGTCAGTCGATAAAATTCTATCGTCCTGAGCGCGAAGCGCAGGTGCTCAATGCAGTCAAAGGCCGCAATCAAGGGCCATTGCCTGATAACGCTGTTGCGCATATCTTTCGCGAGATTATGTCGGCTTGCTTGGCGTTAGAAGAGCCTGTCAAAGTTGCTTATTTAGGCCCTCAGGGCACTTTTACTCATTCGGCGACTATCAAGCACTTTGGTTATGCGGTTGATGCCATTGCCACAGACTCCATTGAGCAGGTCTTTGCAGGTGTTGAAGTCGGTGATGTTGCTTACGGCATTGTGCCGGTTGAAAATTCAACAGAAGGCATGGTGACCTTAACGTTGGATAACTTCATGAAGTCGACCGTGTCGATTTGTGGGGAAGTCGAATTGCCTGTGCAGCATATGTTACTGGCCCATAAAACCTGTGATGATAAAAAAATCGTCAAAATTTGTGCGCACCAGCAAGCCTTAGCTCAGTGCCGTGAGTATTTGAACAAGCGCTTTCCTGATTTAGTTAGAGAACCTGTTGCCTCAAATGCGAAAGCATGCCAAATGGCCGCAGAAGATCCAAGTATTTTAGCCATTGCCAGCACTACGGCGGCGGGGCTTTATGATCTGTCCATTATTGATGAAAATATTCAGGACTATCGTCAAAATACCACACGCTTTTTGATTCTTGGGCAGGAGCAGGTTGAGCCAAGTGGTCAAGATAAAACGTCTATTATCGTTTCGGTCAAAAACAAGCCAGGCGCCTTGTTTGTTTTGTTGGAGGCTTTTGAACGTGAACAAGTGATGCTTACACGTATTGATACACGCCCCTCTCGTACTGAAAAATGGGCTTATGTTTTTTTTATCGAATTTGAAGGGCATCATCAAGACCCTGTTATTGAGCGGATATTGGCTGATTTGGCGACCAAATCTATCTCAATTAAGCTCCTTGGTTCTTATCCTAAAGCGGTGCTTTAAATGGCTTGTGACTTTCGTGCCTTAGCTAAATCAGGTATCAGAACGCTGAATCCTTATCAGCCCGGTAAACCTATTGAAGAGCTTGAACGCGAGTTGGGTATTACCGACATCGTTAAGCTTGCAAGTAATGAAAACCCTTTAGGCTTAAGCGCTTTAGCTAAAAAAGCCATAGAAGATCAGCTAGATGACCTTACTCGTTATCCTGATGGCGGTCATTATGAGTTGATTCAGACCGTTGCGGAATATCTTCATGTTAGCACTAACAAGCTTGTGTTTGGCAATGGCTCGAATGATGTGTTGGATTTGATCGGCCATTGCTTTTTAGATGACACCGTATCGGCCGTATACGCTGAACATGCCTTCATTGTTTATCCTCTCATGGTGCAGTCGCAAGGTAGCGATGCCATCTGTGTGCCAGCTAAAAATTATGGTCATGATTTAGAGGCTATGCTAGGCGCCATTAAACCTAATACCCGTGTGGTATTTATTGCTAACCCTAACAATCCGACAGGCACTTATATCCCGTTTAATGAGATCAAAGCGTTTTTAACGCAGGTGCCTGAAGAAACCTTAGTTGTGCTGGATGAAGCCTATGTTGAATACATTGACGTTGAGCCGCATGAAAATACGCTTAGTCTGTTAGATGAGTTTGATAATCTCATTATTACCCGTACCTTTTCGAAAGCCTTTGGCTTAGCAGGCCTTCGAGTGGGCTATGCGGTTGCATCGCCTGAGATAATTGGTGTGATACAAGCTGCAAGGGCACCTTTTAATGTGAATACTTTGGCGCAAGTGGCTGCCTGTGCAGTCCTCGAAGATAAAGCTTATTTAGCACAATCCAAGCAAATAAATGCTGAAGGCTATGCGCAAATCACGACCGCGTTAGAGGCGTTGGATGTGCCTTATATTCCCTCTAAAGGCAATTTTGTTACCTTCGATACAGGGCAAGATGCTTTGCCTGTTTATCAAAAATTGCTGGAGCAAGGCGTGATTGTGCGCCCCGTCGGTGTCTATGGTTTGCCTTCTCATTTGCGTGTATCGATCGGCTTGTTTGACGAAAATGCACGTTTCTTAAGCGCCTTGCCTGAAGCGTTATCCTAATGGCTTGTCTGGTTAATAACTTACTCATTATAGGTACAGGACTGATTGGTGGTTCCTTTGCTAAGGGACTTAAAACACGTCAGCAAGTTGTTCATGTGGCAGGCTTTAGTCGAAATTTTGCCTTGCTTGAACAGGGTGTTGAGGCTGGAGTTATTGATGAGGCGGTTGTCGATTTAGAGGCCGCTATCGAGAAAGCCGATGTGATTTTTTTATCGGTGCCAACCCTTGCTATTAAGCATTATTTAACCCTAATCGATACGTATAAAAAGGCAGGGGCAGTTGTGACCGATGCTGCCAGTGTGAAGGGTGATGTAGAACAAGCGTTAATCAACGAATTGGGTGAAGTGCCGCCCTGGTTTGTGTTGGGGCACCCAATCGCAGGCTCTGAGAAGAGCGGTATTTTGGCCTCAAACCCTGATTTATATGAGGCACATAAAGTCATTTTGACGCCAGTCCAAAACACGGATCAAAAGGCGCTTGCCCTAGTTGCTAGCCTTTGGAAAGCGTTAGGGGCTGAGGTGGTTGAAATGCCTATTGATCAGCATGATAAAGTGCTGGGGGCTACGAGTCACTTACCTCACCTATTAGCTTATACGTTAGTAGATTGTTTGCAGTCACTTGAAACCAATGTCGATGTGTTTCGTTTTGCAGCGGGCGGTTTTAGAGATTTTACTCGCATCGCTGCCAGCGACCCGCACATGTGGCATGACATTATGCTGGCCAATAAATCAGCGATTCTTGAGAACCTGGATAACTTTGAAGCCTCACTCAAGGACGTTCGACTTGCCATTGAACAAGACAATTCTGAGCAACTCCTAAACACCTTTAGCCAAGCGAAAGCCTCCCGAGATTATTTCCAGCAGTTGCTTGATAGCAGGAAGCCCGATGAAAAATAACCGCATTATTACCATTGATGGCCCTAGCGGCTCAGGAAAGGGTACGCTTAGTTTATTGTTAGCGAAAGCGTTAGGGTGGAAGCTCTTGGATTCAGGTGCGATCTACAGACTATGCGCGCTTGATTGTTTGAATAAAGCGATTGATTTGGGTGACGAAGAGGCCGTGAGTCATGCGGCTAAAGCGCTTAATATCTCCTTTGATGTGACAGGCAATAAGGCTAAGGCGTTACTTGATAGCAAAGATGTGAGTAGAGATATCAGGCAAGAAACGGTTGGTATGGCTGCATCCAAAGTGGCAGCGTACCCAGGCGTGCGAGCTGCACTGTTAATGTGTCAGAGAAATTTTGCTACCGAGACGGGTTTAGTGGCTGATGGCCGTGATATGGGGACGGTGGTGTTTCCTGAAGCAGGTATCAAGTTCTATTTAACAGCTTCTTCGCAAGCACGAGCTGAAAGGCGTGTTAAACAGCTTCAAGAAGCTGGCCATGAAGCTAATTATCAAGGCATTCTTGATGCTATTGAACAGCGTGACTATCAAGATAAGAATCGTGCGGTAGCGCCTTTAAAGCCAGCAGAAGGCGCTATCATAGTAGACTCATCGGCCCTGTCAATTGATGAAGTTCTGGCTGTTATGCTGTCCGAAACAGGCTCCTAGGAGCCTGCCCGAGAACTGACTGTTCGGCCTAAATTCCAGATAAGCGGCAAAATTCTTCGCCAAATTCCTTTAAATAGGCTGACTATTCGCAGGGATTTCCCAAAGAATTTAGCTCACTTCTTTGAAATTTATCCTCGAGCGCAATTCTCGGACAGGCTCCTAGATTCGTTTTTAGGTAATCTATGATTGCTAAGTTGGTTAATTTTTGTTATTGTCGCGCCAATTTTATACCCTGCACCTGGGTTTAGGGCTATCTTTAAGCGCCAAACCCCATAAAAGCACGATATAAACTGGGAAAAGACAGGCCAGCCAGCCTTAGCCTACTTTTTCTAACTTTAATTTAACCCATACTGAGCTGGAGTATGGCTGTCGTCGAAAAGACGTAAAACGATTGGAATCCTAAATGAGCGAAAGCTTTGCTGAATTATTTGAAGAAAGTTTACAGAATCTGGAGATGAATCCAGGTGCCATTGTTACTGGTATCGTTATCGATGTTGATGATGATTGGGTAACAGTCCACGCCGGTCTTAAATCTGAAGGCGTTATCCCAAAAAGCCAATTTATCGACGAGAACGGTGATGTGACCGTTAATGTTGGTGACGAAGTTCAGGTAGCCCTTGAAACGGTTGAAGATGGCTTTGGTGAAACTAAATTATCACGTGAAAAAGCTAAACGTGCCGAGGCCTGGATTGAGCTTGAAAAAGCCCACCTTGATGAAGAAGTTATTCAGGGTACTATCAGTGGAAAAGTTAAAGGTGGCTTCACCGTTGACGTATTCAATATCCGTGCATTCTTGCCGGGTTCTTTGGTTGATGTCCGTCCTATTCGTGACACAGACCATTTACAAGGTAAAACACTAGACTTTAAAGTCATCAAGCTAGATGCGAAACGTAACAATGTGGTTGTTTCACGACGTGCAGTGCTTGAAGCTGCTAATAGCGTTGAGCGTGAAGAGTTACTGGCTAACCTTGAAGAAGGTCAGGCAGTTAAAGGTATCGTTAAGAACCTTACCGATTACGGTGCATTCGTTGACCTTGGTGGTATTGACGGTCTTCTGCATATCACTGATATGGCGTGGAAACGTATCAAGCACCCATCAGAAATCGTGAATGTTGGCGATGAAATCGATGTACGTATCCTTAAATTTGACCGTGAGCGCAACCGTGTTTCACTAGGTCTTAAGCAATTAGGTGAAGATCCTTGGGTTGCAGTGAAAGCACGTTACCCAGAAGGTGCACGTGCAATGGCTCGCGTGACTAACTTAACTGATTACGGCTGCTTTGCAGAGCTTGAAGAAGGTGTTGAAGGTCTCGTTCATGTATCTGAAATGGATTGGACTAACAAAAACGTTCATCCTTCTAAGATTGTTCAGTTGGGCGACGAAGTTGAAGTTATGGTATTGGATATCGACGAAGAGCGTCGTCGTATTTCTCTAGGTATCAAACAATGTCAGATTAACCCTTGGGATGAGTTTGCTCAGAAATTCCAGAAAGGCGACAAAGTGAAAGGTAACATCAAGTCAATCACTGACTTTGGTATCTTCATTGGTCTTGACGGTAACATTGATGGACTTGTCCATCTTTCTGATATTTCTTGGAACGAGACAGGCGAAGAAGCTGTTCGTCGTTTCAAGAAAGGTGATGAAATTGAGACTGTGATTCTTTCTGTTGACTCAGAGAGAGAGCGTATTTCTTTAGGTATCAAGCAGCTTGACTCAGATCCATTTAATGAATACTTAAGTGAATTCGATAAGGGCTCAGTGGTTAAAGGTACAGTGACTGCTGTAGAGCCTAAGCTCGTCACCTTGAAGCTTTCTGATGATGTTGAAGGCACCATGAAGGCTTCTGAGCTAAGCATCGATAAGATCGAAGATGCGACCACTCAAGTCAAAGTTGACGATGAAATTGAAGTGAAAATCGTTAACGTTGATCGTAAGAATCGTACTATTGCACTTTCTGTTAAAGCAGTTGCTTTAGCTGATGAGAAAGAAGCGGTTCAAGCGCTGAAAGATAAAGCGGCAGAGAATGCGCCCACCACCATTGGTGACTTGATCAAAGCGCAAATGGATAAGTAACTTGTGCTCTTCCTAGACATAAGCTGCCCTAGGGTGGCTTTTTTTTTGTGTGCGTTTCTGTGAAGTGCCTTTCTAGACGGATATTTAATCATGGCCTATATTATAAGTCGTTGATTAGTATTTGATTTTCTTTGAATTCTTGTTAAACAAAACATTATGAAAGGGTTGGCTATGACAAAATCTGAATTGATCGAGCAAATAATAGACCAACAACCACAACTCCCCGTGAAAGACATTGAGCTTGCTGTTAAGTCCATTTTAGATCAAATGGGAGAGGCGTTAGCTGAAGGTGGTCGAATAGAGGTACGTGGGTTCGGCAGCTTTTCTCTTCATCACCGTGCAGCGCGAATTGGTCGTAATCCAAAAACAGGTGAACCGGTGAGCTTGGAGGCAAAGTCTGTACCTCATTTCAAACCAGGAAAAGAAATGCGTGAGAGGGTCAACGCCTCTAAGGCAGAGTAGCCTCTCGCCAGTTTTGTTATTTGCTTGCCTAATTTGCATCTACCACCTGTAGACTGCACTTTCTCTAAGTCAATGTGGTTATTGACTGTTTGCTTCCTTCCTTAGGATGCAGGCGCTACTGAATCTTTACCGTTACGTTATAAAGTAGCAGTTATGCTGCTTGGCAAGATGTCAATATGATATGATGTATCACATAGTTCGTTTCTCTTTTACAATCTTCTTTATACCTATTGTGTTCAGAGTTAAGTGCGTAACCGCCCTGTAGCGATAAGTGTTGGGGAGGGTGACTATCTCAGTTGTGCTTTTCGACTCCTAGAAGCGCCATAGCATTACGTCGTGCATCAGTGGGTCATGAGCCCTCTGTGTTAACGCATATCTACGAAGAAGATGTTGATAATCGTTATCTGGAAACCTGAGCTTTTCAGCTCCTTTCAATCTAACGAACGTTACCCATGTGAAAGTGGCAAAAAATTTTAAAATGCTGTGGTTCATAGCTTAAGCAGTAAGACACCGTTATTTAATTGATGTCAGATCTTTGAACTTAGCTTGTTCGTCATCTGTCACATTATCAATGTAACTAATCAAAAGAGTTAGGTTGGAGGCATTGTGGTTGATAATGTAAAGTTGACAACAGCGGCAGGCGCGCCAGTAGCTGATAATCAAAACGTGCTAACGGCAGGGCCTAGATGCCCAATGTTGTTGCAAGATGTATGGTTTTTAGAAAAGCTCGCGCATTTTGATCGAGAAGTGATCCCTGAGCGGCGTATGCATGCGAAGGGTTCTGCTGCTTATGGTACCTTTACTGTTACTCATGATATTACCCAATATACCAAAGCGAAGCTTTTTTCAGAGGTGGGCAAAAAGACAGAGGTTTTTTTACGCTTTTCAACCGTTGCAGGTGAGCGGGGAGCCGCGGATGCTGAACGAGATATACGAGGCTTCGCTGTTAAGTTTTACACAGAGGAAGGTAACTGGGATTTGGTGGGGAACAATACGCCGGTCTTCTTTTTACGTGATCCACTGAAGTTTCCAGACTTGAATCATGCGGTAAAGCGAGACCCAAAAACGAATATGCGTAGCAGCCAAAATAATTGGGATTTTTGGACGCTGCTACCTGAAGCGTTACACCAAATAACTATACTGATGAGTGATAGAGGAAATCCTGCTACTTATCGACACATGCATGGCTTTGGCAGTCATACCTTTAGCTTCATTAATGCAGCTAACGAAGGCTATTGGGTTAAATTTCATTTTATCTGTCAGCAAGGTATAAAAAACCTTACTGATGAACAAGCAGAAATAGTGGTGGGTAAAGACAGAGAAAGCCATCAGCGTGATTTGTTTGAGAGCATTGAGAAAGGTGATTTTCCCAAATGGAAGTTATGCGTACAGATATTGTCCAAAGATCAAGCAAAAGCATTACCCTACAACCCGTTTGATTTAACGAAAGTCTGGTTAAAGCAAGATGCTCCTCTACAAGAAGTTGGCGTGCTCGAGCTTAACAAGAATCCAGAAAATTATCATGCTGAAGTTGAGCAGTCAGCTTTTAACCCAGCTGATGTTGTCCCCGGAATCGGTTTTTCACCTGACAAAATGCTGCAAGGGCGTTTGTTTTCTTATGGTGACGCTCAGCGTTATCGATTGGGTGTTAACCACAAGCTCATTCCAGTTAATAAACCCAAGTGTCCTTATCATAGCTATCATCGCGACGGATTAATGAGGGTTGACGATAATGCAGGGAGTACTCTTGGTTATGAGCCGAATAGTTATGGTGAATGGCAAGAACAGCCCAGCGCTAAAGAACCACCTCTTGAGGTAGGTGATTTAGCTGATCATTATAATCATCGAGAAGACGACGATTATTTTACTCAGCCTGGTCTGTTGTTTCGGTTGATGTCAGATGAACAAAAGCAAGTTCTTTTTGAAAATACTGGAAGAGCAATGAGTGGTACTACGGACGATGTTAAAAAACGGCATATCGATAACTGTACAAAAGCTGATAAAGCTTATGGGGAGGGGGTGGCCAAAGCGTTGGGGGTATAGCGGCTAGTACCCCGATGCACAGCGATTGTCGGGTTTAGTGGCAGAGTAAAATGCTCATAGCAAGGCAGCTGATCGAAAATAATAGTTATTCTATAGTGAGATCAAGCAACACAGCTATGGGCATTTTAAATGCCACCCAAAGGGCAGCTACAGGTTTTCCCGTGACTTTGTTGCAAGTATTTGAAAGACGCATGTATTACTGCATACTTGCGCCTTGCCACAGAAAAACCTGTAGCTGCTGAACGGGACAATCGCTGTGCATTGAGGTACTAGAGGCACGTTATCTCGCTATCTTCATCAGCCTTCTTTTCTTCTGTAAAGAAGACATTTAGCCAGTAATAGATAAAAAACTTACGTCAGCAGAGCCTAAGTAATAAAGAGGGAAGTGAAAGAATAGATATAACGCTTTTTTTTAACTGAAAAGCGTTATTTCGATAGTGTTGTTTTACGGGGTGCTCAAAAAATAAACGGTTTCTATTCTGATGGATTAGGCGTAAAATATTGCCCCTATTTTGATCGATAAGCCAAGAGACTGTTTAATAGCTAATAGCTCAGCTAATGTCCAAATACCGCTATACTTTCTAGTTGCCATATCAACGATTATTTTAAATACATTTCAACTTATTGTGATGCTATGACTACTCCAATAATAGACGTTTTATTTAGTGAAACCCAAATTCAGCAGCGCGTGTCAGAATTAGGGCAAGCCATTACAGAGGCTTATCGAGGCGATGATGAACCTTTAGTTGTCATTACGTTGATGAAAGGCGCTGTCATTTTTTCTGCTGATCTTGTCAGGCAGATTAAACACCCATTAATTTTGGATTATATGATTGTGAGTAGCTACGGTGATGAGACGGAAAGTTCAGGTGAACTTCGTGTTATTAAGGACTTACAGGAGTCTGTTCGCGGCAAGCACGTATTGATCGTTGACGATATTGTGGATAGTGGTAATACCATGTATCGCATCATCTCCATGCTGAAAACCAAGTCACCTAAATCTATTAAGAGCTGTACGTTACTGAAT
Organism: Pseudomonadales bacterium; assembly: GCA_965225765.1. Taxonomy (GTDB): domain Bacteria; phylum Pseudomonadota; class Gammaproteobacteria; order Pseudomonadales; family DT-91; genus CAKMZU01. The sequence continues at coordinate 1,987,882 of CBDDBO010000002.1, read as the reverse complement.
AAACCCAGCAGGCGAACAGTTAGTATTGAGCCTGACTACGCAGGCTTCGATGTAGAGGATTTATTTGTTATTGGGTATGGCCTGGACTATGCCCAGCTTTATAGGGAGTTGCCTTATGTTGGTGTACTTAACGACGGGGCTTCTTAAACCATTCTAATGCTCGGTTTTTAGGTTGAGTGTTTGGGTTGACACTAGAAGGCAGCCGCTCTGCCTTTTTGAATTGCTCAGACGCCTTCTTAAAGTCGCTAAATTCAGTGAGTAAAGGCAGTTCGGCACTAAGCCCTTTTGCAATTCTGTCTGACTTATCAGTGCGCATTTTCTTCACTAATAATGCCACCCCACCCATAGCAGCCAACGCTCCAGCACCAATAGCTCCCCAAGCTGCAGCAAAAGCTGCCGTTGATAGACCTTTGTTGGTGATGGTGAAGTCACTGCCGACAAAGAGTTTTTCAAAGCCTTGCCGAGTGCCGGGGTCATCAGAAAAACGTAAGTGGACGGTTTCAACTTCAAAGGCGCAGGAGTCCTTGTTAGACAGGTTCTCTCCAAAAAAAATCAAGGTTTCTAAGTGTATTTCACGGCCTAAGGATGATAACCAAGCAGCAAAGGTTTGTTGATCATAAAAATAAAGTACTTCACTGTCTGGAATGTCTGAACTAGTTTCGGAAGGAGTGCTCAACAGGTCCACAGAATAGAGTGGCTTATCTTCTACGAGCAGGTGCTGCTTAAATGTGAGTGAGCGGCAACAATGATTCCAGTCGACATCATCATTGATGAGGGCGGGTATATGGCCTGTAAAGATAAGTTTACGTTGATCCCTGCTTGTAATGACACTGGAATCTGCAATGTAGGCAATGTTAAGTTCCTGCTCATCTTTAGTGTAATACTCGTCATTTTGATACAGCTCTTTAATATAGGTGTAATCCCACCAGTATTGGGTCCACTGTAGCTGCTTTGTTTGTGAGTGCTCTTGCTCAATAGCTAGGATTTCAATCGTGCATTGGGTTGATTCATCATGACAGTGGTTCAGTAGTTTTCCATAGGCATAGTACATGCCCAGCTTGTCTAGCGCGATATCGCCTTCGAAGCTAACCGGAATAGGTGTGGGTAGCGTTTGATCGTCTACAATGAATAGCTCTGCTACTAACCTGTTATCGTTTTCTTCTTTCTCCTCGGTAAAGACCTCAATGCCTAGATAGTGAAGCTCGCCTTGTTGTTCAAGATTACCTTTTAATAGAGGGGTCTCCCGGGTCAAGTCAAACAAGACTTGTGACCTAACCATGGGGGTAGGTTGATCGGTATTTTGAAAAGACAGCGGTCTGCGAGAAGTTAGGTAGTAGTCAAAATTGGAATAAGGGTTGGCTAATAAATGAACCATATCATTATTAGCTTCAATAACGGCCCCTTGAATAATGGCGCTGTGCTTTGAATAGCTTTTCCCATCTAAGAGTAAAACCTGAGGGAAGCCTGTAGTAAATTTCAGTACACCCTGCCCATGTAGAAAGTCAGTAGGCGAAACAGAAAGGGAAGGGAGGTTATTTGTTAGAATTGATACGCCTTCACTTTTTGGTGTGTTGAGAGACAGGCGCTTAGGCAGCTTGGATGTAATACTGCCAGCTAGTGTGATATTGGTATCCGAAGTTACCCAGGTTGCTGCCAATCCAGGCTTTAGTTCGACGATAACATTGTCCGAGCTTACATGCATATCAAACATGCTGGATAAGTTCCAATGCAGGTGTAAGGCTGCGTATTCTGATGCGTTCCCTATCGATTTTACTGGAATTGTAAAAGTAATCTCCGTCTTCTCTTTACCTAGCTCAGCGCCATCAAAATAATGAAGTGGCCTTTGAATGAGATTGTCAAAGTTAGCATGGTAAAAACTAAGTTTAGAGGCTTCATCAAAATCGAGGCTTATTTTAATAGCGTCATATGCTTCAGCAGAGAAGTCAGGCAAGGTGCTGAATAACAAAGGTGCTTTCGGCAATGTAGCGAGGTTGAGTTGGGTATTATTCAAAATAGTATATTCTTGATTACTTCCCTTATCGATAAGGGCTATCTCTCGAATAGTGATTGGCGCATTAACGATATTCAGGCTGGACTGGCTGAATAGCAGAAAGCGTTGGGCTTTTTTTGCTGGTGAATCTGCATCTTGGTTTGAGCAGCCATACAAGAGAGCCCAAATGAAAAGCCAGAAAGCCGTGTTACTCTTCATTGGCTGTCCTTAACGCTGTGGTAGTTAATAAGGTAAAGTGATCCAGATTATTGTTGTGAAAAGCATAGATCTTGAGTTGCTTGTTGGTTTTGTCTATTTCTAACAAAGTACCTGAGCCTTCAAAGCCTGTGCCTGAGAGGAATCGGTCGTAGGTAAGACTTCCACAAGCCTCAATGACATGTCGAGGGTCTCCATGCCAATGACCAAAGAAATGTGCTGAAGCAAGGTTTCTGGCTGCATGACCTACAGTAAAATTGGATAAGTGACTGTAATGGGATAATAAAATACTAGGCTCACCAGCCTCGTAGGCTGCTTCCAGTTGTTTTTTAGCGAATGCTAGAGAGGGTTGGATATCAAGATTAACGTCTCTAGCTATGGAGGCATCAAAGACATCCCGGATCTTAAAGTTGTATTGGTCTGAGCTGTTTAGTTGGATAAAACGGATACCGGCAAGACGGAAGCTGTAAGCAAAGCTCCCTTTGAAATGGCGAACAATAGTTGGAAATTCATTGATGTCCTTAATAAGATAGTCTGAAGCAATGATGTTGTCATGTTTCGAGATAACATCGTCAACGAGGTTTTGTAAGGGGCCTGTATTGCAGCGTTCCATCCAGCAGTCTTTTTCATAACCATAATCGTGATTGCCTAGCCCGTACCAAATGTTGAAGGAAACGTTATTGAAAAAGTCATCCATTACAGAGCGTTCGCCAGGGTGACCATATTCCGTGATATCACCATTAATGATCATGCCAAGGAATTGTGCGCCCTTGTCTTTTGCAAAGTCATCGATTGCGTTGAAATAAGTGAGAAGCTGTGCTTTAGCCTCAGAAGGGTTATCCCCACTAGTGGGTGTACGGGGATATTGTGTATCACCTGTGATTAATATACAGGGGTTATCTAGACAGAGTGCTGAGCCTTCTTGAGTTTGCGTTTCCCCTTTTAGTATCACTTGGGTTTTGCAGTTAGCGTGGGGATGTGCTTTTGTTGCAGGTTTAGATAGGTTGTAGTGATTGTCAGCGCCTACCGAGTGGGTAACCCATAGCGTTAGCAAATAGATTAGCAAGGGAGTGGGTTGCATGCAGTTTCTCTCGTTTTCTTATAAAGTAGAACAAAAGCAAGGTTCTGCAATTGAATCACTGTTTTGAGGGGAATCTGTGAGCGATGAAGTAGTCTAACAAATGTAATCAATCAACTTGAGGGTAATCTAATGAGTATGAGTAGAGAGCAGGCCCATGACTTGATTAGCGCTGCGTTAGAAAAGTCTAGGGCTATTGGCACCAAAATGAATATTGCTGTTGTTGATGAGGGCGCAAACCTTAAAGCCTTTGTTCGAGAAGACGATGCATGGCTAGGTTCAGTTGATATTGCGATAAAAAAAGCTAAGACAGCGCGTTACTTTGATATGGATTCAGAGGAAATTGGTAAATTATCTCAGCCAGGAGGCCCCCTTTATAATATTGAGCATTCCAACAGTGGGTTAATCAGCTTTCCTGGCGGTGTAATAGTTAAGGATGAGAAGGGCGAGATTATTGGTGCAGTCGGTGTGTCAGGTAGTACGGTTGAAAATGACCATACAGTGGCGGAAGCGGCGGTTAAAGCCTTGCACTAAGCCTCGAGCTTGTGGGGTGGATTACGCGTCATTAACCTATCCTATAAAAAATCTACCAATACCTGACTATCGGTTTGACTCAAGCGACTATAAAAAAAGCAGCCAAGGCTGCTTTTTTCGATAAGCTTGCGGTTAAGCTGCAACGCTTACTTTAACCGGGTCACTTTCCCATAGGCCGTGCTTGGTGCAGAAAGCGTGAGCCACGAATTCAGCGTCTTTATCAAGTACAACATTAAAGGTCACAGTCGTGTTGCCTTTTTTGTCTTGACCGCCCTGGCTACCGGCAAAGAATGTTGCTTCAGCAAGCTTGGTATCTTTGTTATAGAGCGCAACGGTTGAAATGTAGTGATCCATGTCGTCTGGATGCTGATATTCGTCACCTACTTTAACGGTTACAGCAAAGGCTTCACCGGCTTTAGCAGATTCGTCACAGTGAACGAATGCTGAGTGACGGTCAATGTAGTCACGCTTAGCTTCACGGTCTACTTCACTGATATCGACATAACGGTTAATTTTTGGCATGGCATGCTCCTTGAGTAAGGCGTTATATAAAGCAGGCGAGAATGTACTAGATCTGCGTTAGATTTTCAAGGAATGCGCTTGCAACCTGCTGATTTATAAGGTAATGAGAATGACTCTCAGTTTTGCTTTGTGCGCAGGCTTTCTATGTAGTGGGTAACCGTTAATAGTTTGGATCGCCTTTCTTTAAGCGTTGAGTGAAGTGAATTGAAGCCTGCACCCATGCAGAGTTGATAAAGGCTCAAGGCAGTCAAGCTTGCATCTTTGTCGGCGTCAATTTCACCTTTTGTTTGCAGCTCCTTGATGAGGCCTTCGATCAAGTCAATAACAGTTTGGTTGATGGTGTTGACGGTTTCACGCATGTCGTTATTTGTGACAGCATAGTCCCACAGGCACAGGCGAACACGCCATTCTCTGTCAGCATGTTCGTCAATAGGCATGGCAGCTGTTATAAGGGGGAGTAGGACGTCCACGCTCATGTCGCTGATTGGCATATTGCCAAGCCTAGAAAAGATGCGTTCGTTAGACCAGTTTAATGTGGCGGCCACGATGTCGTCTTTGCCTTTGAAATAATGCGGTAATGTGCCAATTGAGCAGCCAACATGATTGGCAATGTTGCGCATTGTTAGATTTTGCAGACCTTCCTCTGCGATTAGGTCAGCAACTTTGGCAATAATGTCGTCCCTGTTAAGTTTGCCGTCCTTCACTAGAGTTTCCTTGCCAGTGCAAAATTGGCTATGTCTGTCAGTGCTTGTTTATAGGGTGATTCAGGAAAGGGAGAAAGTGATTCGATAGCTTGCTGAATATAGCGCTCGGCCAGTGTTTTAGTGTGATGAATAGCCCCAGTGTTGCGTACAATGGCAACGATATCGTCCAGAGTCTCTGCTGACTTAGTTTCAATCGCCTCTCTGATGAGTGCACGCTCTTCACTTGTTCCTTTCTTCATGGCTTCGATTAAGGGTAGAGTTGGCTTGCCTTCTGATAAGTCGTCACCAATGTTTTTACCAATGACTGATGCATCGCCCTCATAATCCAATACGTCGTCTGCCAGTTGAAAGGCTATGCCTAAACTGAGGCCATAGTGAAAGAGCGCGTCCGTTTCTTGTTTGTCAGCCTCTGCCAGTAATGCGCTACCTTTCATGGCGGCAGCAAATAAAATGGCTGTTTTATCTGTGATAACACGAAGATAATCTTTAAATGAGCAATCAGGGTCGCCTGCTTTGACTAGCTGTAGTACCTCACCTTCGGCAATCTGGTTGGTAGTGTCAGATAAAAGTTGCATTACAGGCATGCTGTTCAGCTCAACCAGCATTTGAAACGCGCGAGAATAGATGAAATCACCGACGAGTACGCTGGGTGCATTGCCAAATTTGCTGCTAGCGGTTTGTCTGCCGCGACGAAGTTCGGATAAGTCGACGACATCGTCATGTAATAAGGTTGCGGTATGAATAAACTCAATGACGACAGCAAAATCAATATGCGTGGCTGCATTGAACTGGGTGATTTTGCCAGCAAGCAGAGCAAGTACAGGGCGAAGGCGTTTGCCGCCCGCTTCGATAAGGTACTGACCGATGTTCTCTACAAGGTCGACGCGTGAATGTAGTTTTTCAACAATTCTCGCGTTAACCCTGTCAAACTCGGTGGCGATTAATTCACGCGCTTGTAGCATAATGATCAAAGAGAAAAATAAAACGCATGCTAGGGATCAGGTTGAGAGCTGTCAAGGTGTTATTGTGATGGAGTTATGTCCATGTTTACCTATTTAGATCAGTTGAGTTTTTTAGCTTGATGCGGCTAGAAACGTATTGTTTCTTTCTGTGGTGTTGTGTGGTCTAGTTTTCTCTTGGTAGCCATAAAGATGAAGTGGCTACCAAGAGTTCCTCAAGAATAGGCGTTAATCCATTAATGGCTTACTCGTGAGTAGGGTTGGAAGGAATAAGCTGGCTTGCAGGCCTGATGTTTCAAAGAGGCTAACGTGCTTGAATTCGCTTCCATTTACCAGCAGGTTACTCGATAAGCAGCCTTTCAGGTAGGTTTTTAAGCTCAGCTCCTCCCCATTCGACCAAGGTAAACCCTTGGCGAGCGGGTGGTATATCAGGCAGTACTTGAGGTGTAATTTCAATAGGCGCTATTAGCGGTTTGTATAACATTAATAGTCTAATCTGGGTGTCAGGCACTGGATCTATAATCAAGGGGGCTGCTTGAACATAGGCTTCCCTTGCAAAGTGGATCAAGTTAAATGCATTACTTTCCAAGCGGGGAAGCCAATACATAATCATTTCATTGGCTTCGAAATCGTTTAACCCTAGTTGATACAAAGCTTTTTCTAGATAAGCCCTTGTCTCTTTGCCTTGAACGACAACCCCTGTATCAAAAGATATCGACTCATTCATAATGCCTTCCCAATACAGGCCGTAGTAGGTTCGCATTGTTGAGGTGTCTCTAAGTGTGCCGCCTGGCAGTGCGTCAATTTGCCAGCCAGAGTCAGTTTGATAGGCCGGATAAAGCGTGGTGACCTGTCCATTTTGCAGATCAACATATAATGAAACCTTTGTTGGCTCCTTGGGGTAAAGGTAGATGATAGGCTTTTTGGGTGTAGATGCATTATCTAAGTTGCTCTTAGTCTTGTCGCGACGTGCCTTAGCCTGTGAAGACGTTATTACGTCTCGCCAGCATAAATAATATGTAAAATCGACTTGCTGATTTGTGGGCGAGGCTGCCAGATGTTTTTTTAGGGTTTCCCGAATAGAAGGCTTGTCGAGGGAGGGACATTGGCATGTTGCATTTGCAGTTTTAAGTGCCTTTATAATATTCGCCAGTACATTTTTCTTAGTGTCTGGAAGGATGTTTGCAAGTTCCGATTGGAAGGATGGACGCGCAAAAGAGATAGAAAATAGTAAGAGTAAGCCAATAAAATATTTCATAAATAGAGTGGACCTCACTTATACAAGGGATAATAGAGTGAGATGCCTCAGAGTCTCAAAGGTTCGACTTGTAAGAAGCTCGCTCAAAACTGACTTCTCGGCCTGCGCTTTCGATAACCGGCCGCAATTGTCATAAAATATCTGTAAGAAGGTAGGCTGATTGAATTCTTGAAAGCTTATGCTCGACCTAAATTCTTTGGCAGGTTCCTTGAAGGCTGCCCTCTAAGTTGTGGGTGGCTATGTACAAAGTTATTGCATAAATGCTCGATTGATAATGTCAGGCTTTGCTTAGGTTCTGTTGACATAATATAAGCGCAGTTGGCTCAGCTTGTAAAAGGTTGCTGGTCGAATAAAGTATTTGTAAATGTAGATGTATTCGGGTATGATTCGCCTCCTTGAAAAATCTGGCCGAATGCCGGTGCCTGATCTTGCCATTTAACCCTTCCAGTCATGTTTGCAAGCAGGCCATTAGTGGAGAACATCACATGTACGCAGTCATCGTTGCTGGCGGTAAACAACACCGTGTAAAAGAGGGTGAAACCCTTAAACTGGAAAAAATTGAAGCAGCCACCGAAGAAACCATCACCTTTGATCAGGTGTTAATGGTTGGTGAAGGCGAAGACGTTAAAATTGGCGCCCCTGTTGTAGAAGGTGCTAAAGTGACAGCCGAGGTTGTAAGCCAAGGTCGTCACAAGAAAGTGAAGATCATCAAGTTCAAGCGTCGTAAGCATCACATGAAGCGTGCCGGTCACAGACAGTGGTACACTGAAGTGAAAATCACTGGTATCAGTGCATAAGCTTACTTAACACAGGAGAGACACAATGGCTCATAAAAAAGCAGGTGGTAGTACTAATAACGGCCGCGATTCGATTAGCAAACGTCTTGGTGTTAAGCGTTTCGGTGGTCAAGAAGTATTAGCTGGTAACATCCTTGTTCGTCAACGTGGCACGCGCTTCCATGCGGGCCCAGGTGTTGGCATTGGTAAAGATCATACTTTATTTGCAACGGTTACAGGTGTAGTAAAGTTCGAAACCAAAGGCCCGCAAAACCGTAAATATGTGTCGGTTGTAGCAGCCTAATTGGTTCGAGTAGATCCGGCCCTCTGAGCTTGCTCACAGGGCTTTTTTTTTGCGTAGGTAAAATCCATGAAGTTCGTTGATGAAGCACGCGTTTCCATTTCTGCTGGTAAAGGTGGCAATGGTTGTATGAGCTTTCGACGGGAAAAGTATATCCCGAAAGGTGGCCCTGACGGCGGTGATGGCGGTAAGGGCGGCAGTGTTGTGCTTGTAGGTGATGAAAGTTTGAATACGCTTTCTGATTTTCGTTATCAGCGACTCTTTAAAGCCAAGAGTGGTGAGCCTGGGAAGGGGCGAGACTGTTATGGTAAAGGGGCAGATGACCTCGTGATTCCTGCACCTTTGGGGACGATGGCCTTTGATGATGAAACAGGTGAACTCATTGGTGAGCTGACCCAGCAAGGCGAGAGGCTGGTTATAGCCAAAGGAGGCAAGGGTGGTTTGGGAAATACGCACTTTAAGTCTAGTACCAACCGTGCGCCGCGTCAGACTGTACCGGGTGAGCCGGGTGAGGAAAGGCAGGTCAGACTCGAATTGAACGTTTTAGCAGATGTGGGACTATTGGGTTTTCCTAATGCAGGCAAGTCATCGCTGATTCGTAAAGTCTCAGGTGCAAGACCAAAAGTCGCTAACTATCCCTTTACGACCTTGGTGCCTAACTTGGGCGTTGTGGGTTTGGATAACCATCGCAGTTTTGTCATGGCGGACATTCCAGGCATTATCGAGGGTGCTGCGATTGGTGCAGGCTTAGGTATTCGGTTTTTAAAACATTTATCGCGTACGCGTCTTTTAATTCATATGGTTGATCTCGCCCCTTATGAAGGTAATCCTGCTGAGCAGGCTGTGGCTATTGTCAATGAGCTCGCGCTCTTCAGTCCTGCGCTAGCTGAAAGGCCGAGATTTTTAGTGTTAAACAAAATCGATATGGTGCCAGAAGAGGAGTTGGAAACGCTTAAGCAAAGCGTTATTGATGCGCTTGGCGAAGAAAACAAAGTCTATACCATTTCAGCTATCACAGGCGATGGCACGTCTGAACTTGTTTATGATGTGATGGATTTTATTGAAACTTATGAAGAGAAGCTCCAAGATCCTGAGTTTGCAGAGCAAGAAAAAATGCATCGTCAGCAAGTGCAGGATGAAGGGCGAGAGAGCTTGGAGGCCTATCGTGCATCGCGTCAATTAGATGAGGATGATGACGACTTCGATGATGACGATTACGACGTTGATGTTGAATACATAGAGTGAATGGGCGCATGTCTTCGAAACGCAATCGATTAAAAAATATAAAAACGCTCGTGCTTAAGATTGGCAGTGCGCTGCTGACAGATAGCGGTCGAGGCCTCGATCAAGAGAAGATTGCCGATTGGGTTGGGCAAATAGCAAGCTTGCATAAGCAGGGTGTCCGTATTGTGCTGGTGTCATCAGGTGCCGTGGCAGAAGGTATGGTGCGCAAAGCGCTGTCGGAACGTCCTGCTGATTTACCTGGTCTGCAAGCTGCTGCAGCGATTGGGCAGACAGGCTTGATAGAAGCCTATCAGTACGAATTTTCCAAATATGATTTGCTGACAGGGCAAATTTTGTTAGTTCACGATGATGTGGTCAACGAGCGGCGGTACGGTAATGCAAAAGCTACCCTGCAAACATTGCTCGATTGGGGGGCTATCCCTATTGTTAATGAAAATGATTCTGTGGCTAACGAAGAGCTTAAGTTTGGTGATAATGATCATTTAGCTGCATTGGTGACTAATATTATAGAGGCGGATGCCTTGATTATTTTGACGGATCAGCGAGGGCTTTACGATGCCGATCCTAGAAATAATCCTGATGCTACCCTGATAGAAGAGGGTAGTGCTACTGATAAGCGCTGGTTAAGCATGGCAGGCAGTGGCGGCAAGCTGGGGCGTGGCGGCATGCAGACGAAGGTGAAAGCTGCTGGACAGGCGGCGAGTACTGGCGCTGATACGGTGATAGCTGCCGGAGAAGTAGAGTCAATTATCACTCGTTTACTTGAAGGTGAGTCTGTCGGTACTTTCTTGTATGCCAGCTAATTGACGCCATTTAAGCGGTGGCATTACTGCTGAGCAGACTGGCTTTACTTGCCACCATTGTCTTGATTTTCTGTTTTTAAATTAATACATCGCTAGCTATTAGTTGACCACTGAGAAGGTAAGAGCCTGGTCTCTTTTTCGGTGTTATCTAGGTTTTCGCTCTCTTTCGGTGAGCTATAGCTTTCTTGTGATGGGGTGTTAATTGAGTTGTTTTGTTGCGCTAGGCTTGTAAAAAACCTTGTTAGCTCAGCGATGCTTGTGCCAGTTTTGATAGCTACAACATTATTGGCTGGTTTTGTGCTGCACACGGGGTTGCACAATGACAAAAGCACTCATATTAAGAGATTGAGTGAGGCTGTGTGTTATTTTTTTGGGTAGAAATGAATAGTGGCTACTGGTTTGACTTTTTTGGAAAGGGAAAGTTCTTGGTTGTTGAAAAGTGGCGTTAGGCTGAGTAAAAAAAAGCAGCTGAAGCTGCTTTTTTTGATGGGGGTATGGTTAAGACACTAAAGCCTTAACGCGAGCATTTAAACGGCTCTTTAAGCGAGCAGCTTTATTTTTGTGAATGATGCCTTTGTCGGCCATGCGATCAATCACAGGTACTGCTTCTTTGAAGCTTTGCTGTGCTTGCTCTAGGTTTTTGTCATTAGCAGCCGCTACAACTTTTTTAATGTAGGTGCGAACCATAGAGCGTTGGCTGGCGTTTTTCATACGTGCCTTTTCAGCCTGACGAGCACGTTTTTTTGCTTGTGGAGAGTTGGCCACGATGATGCCTCTTCAAGTACGGGTTAAAATTCGAGGCCGAAATTCTACCTGTTTGTGCTTATTTGTCAACCAAAAGGCTTCAAGGTTATGAAAACTTATCAACCGCGACAAATCCCCATGTTACCAGCACAATAAGAAGGCTGATGAGTACCGCAGCTGAGCCCATGTCTTTAGCTTGGCCTGATAAGGGGTGCTTTTCGTCACTGATACGATCAACAACGGCCTCAATAGCTGAATTTAATAGTTCAATGATGATCACGAGCAAGCAAGTGGCGATCAATACAGCCTTTTCAAGCCCTGTATCGCCCAGCCACAATGCCAAGGGCATCAAGGCAATCATGGCGACGGCTTCTTGTCTGAAAGCGGCTTCGTTCTTCCAGGCTGCTTTAATACCCTTTGATGAGTAATAAGCTGCCCAGTAGAAGCGTTTTAGGCCGTGATTGCCAGGTTTATTCATAGTTATTTTCCCTGTAGGCTGCAAGCTTGTTACCTAACCTGTCTTGTGTTTGTAGCAGGTTGTTGGTAGCTTCTGCGTTTTACTCAGAATCAAGACTCAGATTGATGCAAAAGTTTACCATTATTATGGCGCAAATCGATACGCTCGTGGGGGATATCGAGGGTAATACTCATAAAATCATAGAGGTTTTGGATAGGATCACACCTGAGGCAAAGCCAGATCTAATCATTTTTCCAGAGTTAACTCTGACAGGGTATCCGCCAGAAGATTTGTTGCTAAGAGATAGTCTTGAATTACGAATTGCAGCAGCCTTATCGACTCTTAAAGCCGTTAGTTTAACGTATGACTGCTGTATGGTTTTTGGGGCGCCGCTGTTAAGAGGGGGGCAGCGCTTTAATGCAGCATTGGTGCTACATAAAGGTGAGTTTATCGCAGAGTATCACAAGCAACGCTTGCCTAATATTCAAGTTTTTGACGAGCATCGATATTTTATTCCGGGGAGCGAGTCATGTACTTTTCGCTTTAAAGGTAGGCGTTTTGGGTTAACTATTTGTGAAGATATTTGGCACGAAGCGCTTGTGAAAGATGTTTGCGCCTTAGGCATTGATTGTCTCATTAATTTGAATGCCTCGCCTTACCATCAAGGGAAGCCCACTGAGCGGGCGGCATTGCTTAAATCACATATTGAAGGTTGCCGAGTGCCCATCATTTATACCAATGCGGTGGGCGGTCAGGATGAGTTGGTCTTTGATGGTGGTTCTATGGCGCTTGATGCTGAGCAGCAGATTTGTGTGCAAGCGCCTTTTTTTGAAGAGTCGCTTTCAAAGGTCATGGTTGACTTGTCTGATGGCGGTTTCACTTTGCAACAAGGTGAGCAGGCTGTGTCCTTATCAGAGATGGAGAGCATCTACCAAGCGTTAAAGTTAGGGCTAAAAGACTATGTGGCCAAAAATGGATTTAAAGGTGTCATTTTGGGTTTATCGGGTGGTATTGATTCCGCGCTTACATTGGCGATAGCAGCGGATGCTTTAGGCGCTCAAAATGTTTTAGCGGTGATGATGCCCTTCAGATATACCTCGCAAATGAGTCAGGATGATGCAAGCGTTCAAGCAGAAACCTTAGGTGTTGACTATGATGTGCTTGCTATCGAGCCCATGTATGATGCGTTTATGAATACGTTAGCAAGGCAGTTTGACGGTGCAGATACGGATGTCACCGAACAGAATCTTCAAGCGAGATGCCGAGCAGTGCTCTTGATGGCGCTGAGTAATAAAAAAGGCTATTTGCTCTTAACCACAGGCAATAAATCAGAAGTCTCTGTGGGTTATTGTACGCTTTATGGTGATATGTGTGGCGGCTTTAACCCCATTAAAAATCTACCTAAAACCAAAGTTTATGCGCTGTCGAGTTATTTGAATGATAAAGCGAGATCGGCTGGAAAAATGGATGTGATTCCCCAGCGTGTGATTGATAGACCGCCCTCAGCAGAGCTTGCACCTGATCAAGTGGATGAAGATAGCTTGCCACCTTATGATGTTTTAGATGCTATTTTGCACCTATATATCGAAGAAGACAAAAGTGCTGAGGCTATTGTCGCTGAAGGCTATGAGAGAGACATGGTTTTTAGAGTTTGCCGCCTTGTTGATTTAAATGAATACAAAAGACGACAAGCCGCTATCGGTGTACGTATTTCTGAGCGTGACTTTGGGCGAGACCGTCGGTATCCGATAACTAACGGTTGGAAGATAGGTCAATAACTTGGGGTGTTGGACTAACCAAAGATAAAAGGTTTGACTCTAGTACCTCAATGCACAGCGATTGTCGGGTTCAGTGGCAAAGTAAAATGCTCATAGCAAGGCAGCTGATCGAAAATAATAGTTATTCTATAGTGAGATCAAGCAACACAGCTATGGGCATTTTAAATGCCACCCAAAGGGCAGCTACAGGTTTTCCCGTGACTTTGTTGCAAGTATTTGAAAGACGCATGTATTACTGCATACTTGCGCCTTGCCACAGAAAAACCTGTAGCTGCTGAACGGGACAATCGCTGTGCATTGGGGTACTATTCAAGCTGTTTAGGAGCGTCCATATATGCCCTTATTGTGTTTTATCGCCAGCTTCATTTTTCGCAGAGCGAATCTCCGAGGCTTCGAGGGTATACTTAGGGTTGAACTTGCCTTCTTTGGTGAGGGCAAAATGGTCAGGATGATTTTCTCTTAATACGCGTAAAGTATCATTAGCCAGTCTGTTCATGCCCATCATTTGATAGCCTTGAATCATAATCGCCAGTGCATCAGGTACTGAGGTTGAGCGCTGAAAGTGTTCAAGTACATAGCTGCCACGATTCACTGCTGCGGTATAAGCGCCTCGTCTTAGGTAGTAATCAGCAATGTGAACTTCATGTCTGGCTAGAATGTTACGTAAATACACCATGCGAGAGCGTGCATCGCCAGCAAAACGGCTGTCAGGGTATTGGGTAACTAATTCTGCAAAATTGTTGAAAGCTTCGCGTGCAGCGCCAGGGTCACGCTGGCTCATATCTAAGTTGAAGAAACGATCAAAGAGCGAGCGGTTTGCATCAAAGGCAGCAAGACCTCGGTAGTAATACGCATAATCAGCTTCAGGGTGTTTAGGGTGAAGGCGAATAAACCTATCTGCGGAGACAATGGCCTGCTCATATTCGGCAGCTTTATAGTGCGCTAAAATAATTTCTAATTGCGCTTTTTCAGCATACTCACCGAAGGGGAAGCGGTTTTCTAGCGTTTGGTAAGCTTCAATGGCATTGCTGAAGCGACCTTCAGAAACATAGCGTCTTGCCTTCTGGTAAAGTTGATCTTCGCCCATGTATTCTAGCTGGTTTTGTTTATTGGTGGCGCAACCAGTAAAGAGAGAAAAGACAATCGCCAGAAAAAGAAGGGGCAAGACTTTCATAAAATGCGGGTTTAAATGTTTGGAAATGCAAGCATTTAATCATAAACTGCGCGCAAACTAAATGATCAAGATGCTCTATGTCCGAACGAGAACACATTTTTTTTGAGGAAGAAGTCCCTGAGGGTTTGGATGGCAAGCGCTTTGATCAAGCTGTGGCATCGCTTTTCAGTGATTACTCGCGCTCCAAGTTGCAAAGCTGGATTAAGCAGGGCGGCATTGTGTTAGATGGAAAGCCTGCCAAATCTAAAGACAAAGTCTATGTTGGGCAAATCATTTGCCTTGATGTCGAGATTGAACCGGTTGTTGCTGAAAATATTGCACAGCCTATCGACTTGGATGTCGTGTATGAAGACGACAGTATTCTTGTCGTTAATAAACCCGCAGGGCTTGTTGTTCATCCTGCGGCAGGCAATGCATCTAATACTTTGCTAAACGGGCTTTTGCACAGAAACCCAAAGCTTGAAACCATACCGCGGGCAGGTATTGTGCATCGCCTAGATAAAGACACGACAGGCTTGATGGTTGTCGCAAAAACCTTACCTGCTCATGCGGATTTGGTGGCTCAGCTCCAAGAAAGAACCGTATCGCGTCATTACTATGCGTTGGTTCAAGGTCGTATGACAGCTGGTAGCACCGTCGAGACGTTGATGGGGCGACATCCGACGAACCGAAAGAAACAGGCTGTACTGGAAACCGGCGGTAGAGATGCCATCACCCATTATCGAGTGGTTGAGCGATTTCGTGAGCACAGTTTAATTCGCTGTGAATTAGAAACAGGTCGAACCCATCAAATACGTGTTCACATGGCGCATTGTCGTTATCCTTTAATTGGTGACAAGCTTTACGGCGGCCGCACCAAATTACCTAAAGGCGCCTCTAAAGCGTTGATTAACGCCTTGCAGCAGTTTCCAAGGCAAGCACTACATGCCTTTCGACTAGGATTGATTCATCCAGAGACGGGCGATTATTGCGAGTGGGAAATTGACTTACCTGACGATATGACATCCTTGATGGACAAATTAAGAGATGACGCAGAGCATGATTGAACGGGTTGATATAGGTGACCCCCAACGCGTTGAAGCCTTTGTGACCACTCGGCAAGGGGGGGGTAGTCAAGGGCCTTTTTCAGCATTTAATCTGTCCTTTGATGTAGGTGATAAACCAGCGGCTGTAACTGCAAACAGACAAGCGTTAGTTAATCAATACCCTTCAGCTTATGAATGGCCCTCCATTAAACAGGTGCATGGCATTGAGGTAGTGCAGCAACCTTTTGTACAGGATGAGCGGCCAGAAGCTGATGCAGTGTTTACCTTTGAAAAGCATCAGGTCTGTTCTGTCATGACAGCGGATTGCTTACCCATTTTGCTCACCGATACCCAAGGGCAGTTTGTGGCTGCTATTCATGCAGGTTGGCGCAGTTTAGCAGGTGGCATTATTCAGCAGACGATGAGGGCTATTGAAGCAGAAGCGGCTATCAGGAAATTAGCTATTGAACCATCTGAATATTCAGCCTGGTTAGGCCCTTGTATTTCACAGTCTGCTTTTGAAGTGGGGCAAGATGTTCTGTCAGCCTTTCAAGTGCTTTTAGGTAAGGCTGCAAACCTCCGCTTTAGGACAGCGACTAACGGTAAATACTATGCGGACTTGGCTGGGCTTGCTGAGCAGCTATTAAAAGCGCAGGAGGTTCAAAAGATTACTCGCCATGGCGGCTGCACTTATCGAGACGAATCACTATTTTTTTCATATAGGCGAGATAAGCAAACGGGTCGAATGCTATCGGGTATAGTCTTAGCATAAGTTACATTATCTTTATGTTTTGAACGGCTCGCCTTATTACTGGTCAATCTTTACTATCTATCAGAAGAGTAATCATCATGACCCGACTATTAAGAGTCTGCCTACCCCTTTTTTTCCTGTTAGCGATTCACGCTAGTGAAGCCAGTTTTTTGACCGAGTTCTTCAAGGAAAAAAGTATGGTGGGCGCTATTGCACCCAGCTCGCAGTACCTAACGCGCAAAATGCTCTCATCCATTGACTTTAAGACAGCAAAAACGTTGGTTGAATTTGGCCCTGGAACCGGTGTGTTCACGGATGGATTAGTTGCTTCAATGGCAGAAGATGCGAAGTTGTATCTCTTTGAGGTGAATGAATCTTTTTATCAGAGTCTTGCTGAAAAATATGCCTCAGATGAACGAGTAATGGTTTTTTTCACAGGCGCTGAAAAAGCCAAAAGTGTGTTGGCGAAAGAAGGTGTAATGAATGTAGATGTTATTGTGAGTGGCTTGCCGCTAGCAGTCATTCCGCCTGCTGTGAAACACCGAATATTAAGTGTGTCCAGACGATTATTAAGACAGTCCGGTAGTTATATTCAATTCCAATATTCGTTGAATGACCGAGGGCTGATAAAACAATATTTTAAACAGGTCGAGTTAGACTTTACCTTGTTTAATTTGCCACCTGCGTTTATTTATCGTGCGACTAATCAGTAAGTTTTTGTAGGTGGCTGGGTAAAGGGAGCTGGGTAAGGGGATAGGTCGAAAGCCCATCACCTTATTGCAAACTTATTGCAAATTAAAGGCCAAGCAGTTTTTGCTTAAGTTTTTTATCGGCAGGTTTTGGGCCTAGCCAAATGCGAAATAAAGCCTGCTTGAAAGGAAGGCCTGCTACCGTGAGTAGGCGCTTTTCATTTTTATAAACTCTAAGCCCTTTGTCCTTTGTGTAAGCAAACACGATCGTATCGCCTTTATGGAGTTTGCTACTCAATGCCTTGCTCAAGGCTTCTATTTGCTGCTTCAAGGGTGGGGCATTGTAACCTTTTGTATGGTGAAAGCCTTCGTTAATGGCTTTCACCATCTTCTCATGGGTTATACGATCGGAAAGAATACGCAAAGACATCAGCATAGGCTGATCATTGTTAATGATACTCTCGGGGTTGATCGATGCTGTTTCTAAATACAAGGTGGTTTCATAGAGCTCAATAAACCACTTCTCACGGATACCTTTACCGTTTTCAACGTACTCGATACCCTCAAAGGAAAAAGGACGGTGTTTATCTACTGCCTTTTTTTCTGAGAATCCAAACGCGCTGATAACCAAGCAAAAGAAAGTAATGGCCAGTGTTTTCATCATGTCCTCTTATCGATCAATTAAGACAGCAACCCAATGGTAGTCTTTGCTGTTTTCCATGGCAATTTTAAAGACCATGGTTAATGGGATAGATAACAGCATGCCAATGGGGCCGAGCAGCCATCCCCAAAAGACTAAAGACATAAACACGACGAAGGTGGACATATTTAATGTTCTGCCCATAATTTTGGGTTCGATCAGGTTACCGAAGACCATATTGATGACCAGGTAACTGACAGCTACAGCGAAAGCAGCACCCATGCCGAGTTGTACGATAGCTAATAAAAAAGGCGGAATGGCAGCCAATATAGAGCCAATATTGGGTACAAAGTTCAATAAAAAGGCTACAAGTCCCCAGAGAACGGGGTAATCGACGCCAATTAAATACAGCGATAACCAGGCAAAAAAACCTGTGCCAAGGCTGACCAGTGTTTTGATGATGAGGTATTTTTTCACCGATTGGCTGAATTGTTGGAATTTCTTGACTGAGGTTGTTTTTTCACCAAAAGCGGCTTTGGCTTTTGCGGGTAAGCCTGAGGCTTCTAGTAAAATAAAGACGACAAAGAACAAGATCAAAAACGTATTGGTAAGCATACTGCTAAGGCTAGAAAAGACAGAGCCAATCATGCCCATGGCTTTGCCTGGGTCTAGAACGCTTTTGACGCTGTTAATGTCAATGGCAAAACCATAACCCTGTAATTTGCTTAGCAGGCTAACCTGAAGTGCGTCGAGCTTTTCACTATAGATAGGCATGTTTTGTGAAAATTGTACGATGCTATCGCCAACAAGGTTAGCGACAACCAGAGTGAGGAAAACAAAGAGTCCAACGACAATCATCACAGATAGGCCCGCAGGGATTTTAAACTTCTGCAGCCAAATCATTAATGGGGCCGATATAACGGTGATAAAAACGGCTAGCAGGAAAGGGACAATAAGCGGTGCGGCAGCTTTCATCCCTGCCAAAATCACAACAAGACCTGCGAGGTTCAGTATCACTAAGCTGCGTGAGTGAGTATCAGCCATGAGTGGGCATTCCATTGATTGATAGGTCAGATGGTCATCTTCTCAATCCTTTAAACGTACATCAAGTAAAGTTTGGTTTGATGTAGGATTGTCTTCGGAAGGTAGCTTAGTTTGATTGTTTGACTAAACTTGAAGATGTTACGTTTCAAGAGACCATCGGTTCATGAGTCGCTTTCAGACATGGATGTCTAAACTTTGCTCGCTTTTTCAAGAAGCTAAGGCGCCAGAGCATGTTTCTTCATTGCGCGTTCGTGATGGACTTAGATTCAGCGATAGCTTTGGCCTGCCTGTACAAATAAGAGATAAAGTTTTTAAAGTCAAATCGATAGGCACTTATGTTAGTGAATATGGGCTTAGCCCAGAGTGGGTATTAGAAGGGGATCAGGTTCCAGAGCTTTACCTTGCTATAGGTGATGCGGAAGATAACGTAGTCATCAATATGCCGCTCTCAAAAAAGGCAGTTGAGCGTGTGTTGGGATTGGATGCTGTCAAGGCTGCTGCTGCTGAGAACGACGCTCATGAATGGTTATATGGCCTAGATACCCATGTGTTTGAAGGCTGGATGAAACATCGATACCTTAATCAGGCAAAAGATATTCCCGCCATGTACTTTGATAAAGATTGCCGAGGTAAAGGGTTGCCATCGAAAGGTCAGCCTCTTAAGTACAGCTATTATCTGGATGAATCAGGCTGTTTTGGCATCCGGTTAGATGTCTGGCAGGACAGTCAAATTGATGTTTACTTGTCGCTGATTAGGCCTTTAGACGATATTCATCAGTATCTTTCTCGGTAACTTTACCCCAAAACAGCTAACCATTGAATGAGTCATTTGGGATGGGCGGAAGCTGGCCATTATGACGTTATCCAGCTGTATACAGTAGATTTGTATAGCTAAGCAAAATAAGGCCCTTTGACTGTAGAGCAGATAGCGTTGTTTTTTTGGTTTACGTTCGGTTAATAGGCTTTACCTATCAACGTCAAAGAAAGAAACGATTTCTAAAAAATCTCAAGTCTTCATAGGATGAACGCCAATACTAATGAGGACATCACATGACACAATCGCTCATCAATACCCAGATTAAACCTTTTGCCGCAAAAGCTTATCAGCAAGGCCAATTTATTGATATTACGGAGCGCGATCTCTCAGGCCGATGGGCAGTAATGTTTTTCTATCCTGCTGACTTTACCTTTGTTTGCCCGACTGAGCTAGGTGACTTAGCCGATCAGTATGAGGAGCTACAAGCGAGAGGTGTTGAGGTCTATTCGGTTTCGACTGATACACATTTTACCCATAAAGCTTGGCATGATAGCTCGGATACAATCAATAACATTCAATATCCGATGGTAGGCGACCCTACTGGCCAAATCACCCGAAATTTTGGCGTGATGGTTGAGGAGGAGGGGCTCGCTGAGCGTGCAACCTTTGTCATTGATCCAGAAGGCACGATCCAAGTGGTAGAAATGACAGCAGGCGGTATCGGCCGGGATGCAAAAGAGCTGCTGAGAAAAATCAAAGCGGCGCAATACATTGCAGCCAATCCTGGTGAGGTCTGCCCTGCGAAATGGCAGGAAGGCGAAGATACCTTAGCACCATCATTAGACCTAGTCGGCAAGCTTTAAGCTTGCCCTTTCTTAAGGAAATGAACCATGTTAGATCAAGCAATAAAAACCCAATTAACCACGCACTTAGATACGTTAACGCAAGCTGTTGAGCTTGTGCTCTATCAGGATGATTCTAGGTTAAGCGGGCAGCTAAAAACGTTTGCCTACGAGGTGTCAGAGCTTTCTCGTTTTATCACTATTTCTGAAGCGCTGCTAACACAAGGTAAGCCAAGACTTGCCTTTAGAGTGGAAAGTGGGCGAGAGCCTGTCGCTTTTGCCGGTTTGCCGCTTGGGCATGAGTTTACATCCTTTGCGTTGGCGCTGCTTTATGCCGGCGGTCACCCTATAACCTTAAGTGATGGGACGCGTGTAGCCATTGATCGTCTGCAAACACCATTGGCGTTAGAGACCTTTGTTTCCTTAAGTTGTTAAAACTGTACTGATGTTGTGCAAATGATTAATAAAATCGCCTTTTTGAATGCTAATATCACCCACACAATGGTCGATGGTACACATTTTACTGAAGAGGCAGAAAGTAAACACGTGTTGGCGGTGCCTGCTGTCTTTCAGGGTGAAGATAGAGTGAGTAGTGGTCGTATTGAGATGACCGAGTTTTTGCTAAAACTAGTACCCCAATGCACAGCGATTGTCGGGTTCAGTGGCAAAGTAAAATGCTCATAGCAAGGCAGCTGATCGAAAATAATAGTTATTCTATAGTGAGATCAAGCAACACAGCTATGGGCATTTTAAATGTCACCCAAAGGGCAGCTACAGGTTTTCCCGTGACTTTGTTGCAAGTATTTGAAAGACGCATGTATTACTGCATACTTGCGCCTTGCCACAGAAAAACCTGTAGCTGCTGAATGGGACAATCGCTGTGCATTGAGGTACTAGGTGTTGATCCAAATGGTGATCAGCTTCATACGTTAGTTCAAGAAGCGCTAGATGTGTTAGTCGTTGGCGGCGGACCAGCAGGTGCAGCCGCATCTATTTATACTGCAAGAAAAGGTCTTAAAACGGCTGTAATCGCTGAACGCTTTGGTGGCCAAGTGCAGGAGACTGTATCGATTGAGAATTTTATTTCGGTCAATCGTACAGAAGGTGCTGAGCTTGCGAGAAGCTTGGAGAGTCATGTGAAGGATTACGATGTACCTGTTATAAAGCAACGAATCAGTGCAATAGAGCCTGGCCAGCCGTTTGTCGTGACTTAAGCCAATAATCAAAAGCTTAGCGCTAAGTCGGTTATTGTCTCGACAGGGGGCAAGTTGGCGCGAAATGGGCGTGCCCGGTGAGGACGAGTATAAAGGCAAGGGTGTAGCGTTTTGTTTTCATTGTGACGGGCCGTTATTTAAGGGGAAAAAAGTCGCGGTTATAGGCGGCGGGAATTCAGGTCTAGAGGCAGCCATTGACTTGGCAGGGCTAGCTAGTGACGTGACGGTACTGGAGTTTGCGGATACCTTAAGAGCCGACGCTGTGCTTCAAGCGAAAACCAATAGTTTAGCTAACGTCAACATTAAAACACAGGTGCAGACAACGGAAGTGCTAGGCGATGGCAATAAGGTAGTAGGGCTAAAGTATATAGATAGAGCATCTAGTACCCCAATGCACAGCGATTGTCGGGTTCAGTGGCAGAGTAAAATGCTCATAGCAAGGCAGCTGATCGAAAATAATAGTTATTCTATAGTGAGATCAAGCAACACAGCTATGGGCATTTTAAATGCCACCCAAAGGGCAGCTACAGGTTTTCCCGTGACTTTGTTGCAAGTATTTGAAAGACGCATGTATTACTGCATACTTGCGCCTTGCCACAGAAAAACCTGTAGCTGCTGAACGGGACAATCGCTGTGCATTGAGGTACTAGCGAAGAACATGAATTAGCACTTGATGGGATTTTTGTGCAAATTGGGTTGGTTCCTAATGCACAATGGCTGAAAGGTGTTGTTGAGCTAAATGCGCGAGGTGAAATTGTGGTGGATCATAAGGCAGAAACGTCCGTGCCGGGGTTATTTGCGGCAGGCGATGTAACCGATAGTGCTTATAAGCAAATAATCATAGCGATGGGGCAGGGTGCTACAGCAGGCTTAAGTGCTTTTGATTATTTGATTCGAATGCAGCAAGATGAAACCTCTTTAGCGGCTTAGTTCAAAGGCTTGAAGAGGAAAGGTAGGGTGGATAAGCTCAGTATGACTTTACATTCTTCACAATGATCAAACTCAAAGATTTACAGTACTTGATTGCCCTGGATGACTATAGGCACTTTGGTCAGGCTGCTAATGCCTGCCATGTCAGTCAGCCGACCCTCAGTGGTCAGATAAAAAAACTGGAAGCGCAACTAGGCCTCACGCTTATTGAGCGTCATTCTAAAGGTGTGCTCTTAACGCCTTCGGGTAAGGTGTTAATCGATCGGGCAAGAGACATTGTTCGTCAAGCTGGTAAATTTGAGCAAGACGCAAAAGCACTGTTAGATCCTTTAAGTGGTGATTTGCATCTTGGTTTGATACCCACGCTAGCACCCTATCTGCTGCCGCATATTATGCAGCCTTTAATAGAGCAGTTACCTAAGGTATCGTTATATTTACATGAGGATAAAACTCAGAGGCTGTTAGAAAAACTCCATCAAGGTAAACTGGATGCTTTGATCTTACCCTATATGGAAAGTATGGCTCAGCTAGATTGTTATGATTTATTTGAAGAGCAGTTGACGCTTGCAGTGCCAAGTCGTCACCCGCTTGCAACGAAACATCAAGTGACTTTTGACGATTTAAAGGGCGAAGAGGTGTTAGCCCTTGAAGACGGACATTGCCTTCGGGAGCAGACGATTGGCTACTGCTTTGCCGCAGGTGCTGAAGAGAATCAGCGCTTTAGAGGGTCAAGCCTTGAAGCGCTAAGGTACATGGTGAGTGCTAATATGGGCATAACCGTGATGCCGGAGCTTGCTATTAGAGGGCGAAAGGATCTAAATCTTCGCTATATTCCCCTTACAGATCGCTCACCTAAAAGACGAATAGTCTTGGTCAATCGATCGAACTATACGCGAAATGCGTTGATGCGAAATCTGGCTTCTATCATTAGAGGTCAATTTAATTAAATATACTTGATTCGCCTAAGTAGTCTGGTTAGACTGTAGGCCTGCTATACGAGTTTTGAAGTAAAAATCTGTAAAACGAGTGGAGATAGATCATGCGTAAAGACCATCCTTTAGCTCAGCGCCAAGAGTTTTTGAACTTCGAACCCTTGATGGATTTAAGGAAAAGTATGGATCACCTGTTCGATGACTTTTTTGCGGGTAGCCGTTCTCAGACCGTTCCGCGCTGTAATGTCTATGAAGACAAGCAAAGCTTTCATATTGAGTTACAGGTGCCTGGTATGGCCGAAAACGATCTTGATGTTTCTTTAGACGGTCATGTTTTAACAGTAAAAGGTGAAGCAAAATCTGAAGCAAAAGAGGACGATAAAAATTACCATCGGGTCGAGTTTTCCCACATGGCTATTAATCGCTCCTGGGAATTGCCTCCGAATGTTGATGTGGAGAAACTCCAAGCCAATTTTCAAAATGGTATCTTGGATATCATGCTGCCTAAACGCGAAGCCAGCGAAATCAGCAAAAAAATATCCATTAATAGCCATTAAATGCTAAAAACAGAAGAGCACTTTGCTCTTCTGTTAGTTTTTTTGCCTTAAAGTTATTGATTTTTCTATTCAATTGCGAAGGATAGATTCCGATACAAATAAGAGGAGCTATTCATGCAAGCTGTGGATTCATCAAAGCCTATGATGGTAACCGGAGCAACAGGTTATGTTGCTGGCAGTGTGATTGAATTATTGTTGGAAAAAGGTTTAACCGTTCACGCAGCCGTTCGAGACAGTCAAAATACTGAGAAGCTGAAATATCTGAATATGTTAGCAGAAAAGCTGCCAGGCTCGATTGTTTATTTTGAATCTGATTTGTTAAAAGAAGGCTCTTATGATGAAGCAATGGAAGGCTGCAGCGTTGTGTTTCATACTGCATCGCCTTTTACACTGCACCCATCTGACCCTCAATTGGATCTAGTAGATCCAGCACTGTTAGGCACGCAAAATGTCCTTGATGCCGTAAACCGAACTGAATCTGTACAGCGAGTGGTATTGACCAGCAGTGTGGCAGCTATTTTTTGCGATAATACCGACCTTGAAAAAACAGAACAGGGTTGTTTTACTGAGGCGCACTGGAATACAGGAGCCTCGCTGGATCATAGCCCATACTTTTTTTCGAAAGTACTTGCTGAGAAAAAAGCGTGGTCAATGGCAGACGCTCAAGACCGTTGGGATCTTGTTACTATTAACCCTTCGTTGGTGATTGGCCCGGGTATTAACCCTTATGCTACCTCAGAAAGCTTTGATATCGTCAAGCAAATGGGGGATGGCACGTTAAAATCAGGTATACCCAAAATGGGGCTTGGTGCAGTGGATGTGAGAGATGTAGCAGCAGCTCATGTGAAAGCTGCGTTTACACCGACGGCTAAAGGGCGTTATATCGTGTCAGGCTACAACACCAATATGCTCGAATTAGCGCAGCTTCTTTTGCCTAAATACGGCAATGATTTCCCTATTCCGAAAAAGTCACTGCCTAAATGGATCGTTTGGTTGCTTGGGCCTTTAATGGATAAGAGCGTGACCCGAAAGATTATTTCAAGGAATGTGAATAAACCATTTAAAGCGGATAACAGCAAAGGTATAAAAGAGCTAGGGCTAACCTATAGGCCTTTGGCAGAATCAATGAATGCGTTTTTCCAGCAGATGGTTGATGCAGGCTATTTTAAAAAGTAGCCAA
This sequence comes from Pseudomonadales bacterium, assembly GCA_965225765.1. Lineage (GTDB taxonomy): Bacteria > Pseudomonadota > Gammaproteobacteria > Pseudomonadales > DT-91 > CAKMZU01. The sequence goes on along the minus strand of CBDDBO010000002.1, from coordinate 1,962,782 downwards.
TTAATGCGTGGAAGGCTTTATTTTATAGCTTTCCGGCAGATCGTGATCAATTTGTTCTAATTGATGCATAAATTTCTCAACATCATTCATAGTTTCATAGTGAATGTTGTAATTACTATGAAAGTAAATAAATAAGTCGACTTCGTTGTTTTTTAGGGAAATTGTGTAGCCATCGTAGGACGAAATGGCTTCAAAACCCTCATACATGTGGCCATCATGTGTTTTAATGCCATGCGTTTGAATTTTGTTAAAAACTCGCATGGCAAGTTTGATGTCTAGCGCGTGTTCCATAGTATTCAGCCTGATTTAGTGAAGTCTAATGGCTATTTCATGGATGTTAGCTTGTTCAACGGGGTGGCCAATCATTTCATCATAAGCAGTATCGTGTATTAGGACAGCTTCTTGGTAGTCAGTGCCTGCAAGCAATTCACTGATTTCTTTGATGGAATTAAACCGTTTCAGCAGGCCATGTTTATCCACTAGTTGACAAGGCTCGCCTTGGTCGACCACAAGAAGGGTGTAGGCACAGCCTTCAGCCCCTCTTACTTCAATGCGTTCATAGAACTTTATGTGATGAAGTTCGCGTGTGTTGATGCTTTTCATAAGGCTGTCTCCAGACTTAACTAGAAACAAAAAATATATAAAATGTTAGATTATTGCAAGACCTAGGTCGTGTTTTTTATGCTGCTATAAGCATCAAGAGAGACCTGCCTGCTTGTTTTTAAGTCAATGGTTGGCTTTGGGTAATCTTCTCCTAGCACTATATTGCTGTCTTTAATGATAAGGTCTGGCGCGTCAAAAGGTGCATGAATGTATTTGGCAGGAAGCCTGCTAAGTTCGGGTACAAATTGTTTAATGTAACGACCCTCTGGATCAAATTTTTGGCTTTGGGTAACGGGATTGAAAATACGAAAGTAAGGCGCAGCATCTGCACCGGATCCCGCTACCCATTGCCAGCTAGCGCTATTATTGGCAAGGTCAGCATCGACCAGTGTATCCCAAAACCAAGCCGCACCTTCTCGCCAGTGAATAAGACAGTTTTTTACTAAAAAAGAAGCAACAATCATTCGTACTCGATTGTGCATGCTGCCTGTTTGCCATAGTTCGCGCATGCCTGCATCAATGATTGGGTAGCCAGTCTTGCCTTGTTGCCAAGCTTGCAGAAGGCTTTTGTTTTTTTTCCAGGGAAAGTGATCAAACTTGCTTTGAAAATTTTTAGTGGGTAAGTCAGGAAAATGAAATAATAAATAGTAAGAGAACTCACGCCATATAAGCTCTCTTAAAAAATGTTCGCTTTGATCTTCAATTTGTTGTTTTACGCCCTCTTGCTGAATGATATGCCAGAGTCTGAAAGGTGAAATTTCACCAAAATGTAAATGAGGTGATAATTTTGATACTGCTTGTTCTGCGGGAAAATCTCGGCCTGTTTTATAGTGATGAAGACCCTGCTTCAAAAAGTGTTTTAACTGTTTTGATGCACCTTTTTCTCCTGGTTGCCAATGGTCCATCAAGGGCTTATGCCAAGGTTTGATAGGCAGCAAATCAAGATCCTTTAAGGTGGAAGTGGGCAGTTGCTCTAATGTCAGTGATTGTGTTGTTTTAACGGCCGGCCGTGGTGGAGCCGAACGTTTCAGGCAGCCATTTTTATAAAAAGGCGTGAAGACTTTGTAGGGCGTTCCGTCATCTTTAAGTACTGTCATAGGTTCAAAAAGCAGATTGGCCCCAAAACTTTTGACTGTAATTTTTCGATTAGCCAATAGGCGCTTAATCTTTTTATCGCGCTCGATTTCCCAAGGGCTATAACAACGATTCCAATAAACAGCGTCAATAGCATGCTGATTAACGAGCTCATCAAGCAACTTAATAGGGTCGCCTTGCAATAGGGTCAGGTGGTTATTTAAGGACTTGTTGAGTGCGTCTAGGCTATAGTGAAGCCAGACTTTTGAGGCGCTTCCAAGTGAGCAATGCCCGGCATGTTGGGTGTCAAGAATATACATAGGGACAATGGGGTTGCCACGGGCGATTGCAGCTTGTAAAGCAGGGTTATCGTCAAGCCTTAGATCCTGCCTGAACCAAACAACTGTCAAGGGAACGGTCACGATAGTATCCTCAAGGTTGTATTTGAATGCCTTTATAGTCTAGGCATTGGCCAGACTGCTCGGGTGTGGCCTGCTCAATTACGCTGAGTAGTTTTGTGGCAGACGCTTCAGGCGTAAACAGTTGATGGGGCGCTAGTGACTTTTGAAAAGGCTTAGATAACGCACTATCGACAGTCCCGGGGTGTAGTCCGAGAATAATAGCATGTTTATATTTTCGTCTAGCTTCTAATGCAAGTGTTTTAATGCTCATATTCAGCGCTGCCTTTGAAGCTCTGTAACTATACCAACCCCCCAATTCATTATCACTGATACTGCCTACTCTTGCTGATAATGCGGCAAATACTGCCCGCTTTTTAGGTTGTAGATAGGGTAAGAAGTGTTTGGCTGCTATTAGCGGAAGTAGTGTGTTGACCTTTAGTACGTTCATAAAGGTATCAGGGGTTAACTGACTAATAGACTTTTCAGGTTGAAAGGTTTCAGTATGCAAGATTCCATTCGTACAAATAATCATGTCAATGGGAGATGAATCAAATAACTGGGCGGTTGTACTTGCGAGTGTGGGTTCATCGAAATAATCAAGCGTTGTATGGGTTAGCCTTTGGTTTTGGGTTGCGGACTGATCTAAAGCATGGCGGCTGAACGTATAGATCTGTGCTAGCGGTGCTTTTAGCAGTAACTTATGAGTAAATGCATTACCCAGTGCGCCTGAGGCACCAAGAATACAGATTGTTTTGGATGATGAAAGCCAGTGCATGTGGTGCATAGTTTTTCCTGTAGCGATAATCGTTATTCTACGTCGTAGAGAGATTTTTCGATTAAAAAAAATAGGCTATAAAAAATTCTTAAATGGAAACTGCTAAGAACTTTCTATCCCAGTATAAAGGTGCTTGATTCAAGTTTAAAACGGTTTCATTGTTCAATGATCGTTATCCTTTTTTGGATGGTTTGATATAAACGTTATTACTATCTTCTCCTTACATCTGTATTAAAGGGGGGGAAGGAGTGGCGGTCAGAATGAATGTGGGGGGCATCTGGCAACGTAGTATTTGAAACAGCACGTTGATTAAACTGACGTTTGTTCAATTAGTTATATTTACTGAAAACTAATCGATGGGTTTGTCGTCAAAGAATCTTTTGATTAACTGGAGTGTTTATGGCGACTCGAATTGCGATTAATGGCTATGGTCGAATTGGTAAAAACGTTCTTCGAGCCCTCTATGAACGTGAAGATAAAGACCGCTTTGAAATCGTTGCTATTAATGATTTAGGGTCACCTGAAATTAATCACCATCTGACCCAATTCGACTCAGTGCATGGCAGATTCCCACATGATGTAACACTTGATGGGGATATTTTATCTATTGACGGTAAAGATAACGTTCAATTGCTTCAACTGTCAGAGCCTGTGCAACTACCTTGGAGTAGCTTGGGTATTGATGTTGTGCTTGAGTGTACAGGCCGTTTTTTGGATCGTGACAAAGCCAGTTTACATTTGTCTCAAGGCGCTAAAAAAGTGTTATTGTCAGCGCCTTCTAAAGATCCAGATGCAATGGTGGTCTACGGCGTTAATCATCAGGCGCTTACCCCAGAAGATCGTATCGTTTCTAACGCATCTTGTACAACGAACTGTTTGGCGCCTATGGCAAAGGTGCTAAATGATGCTTTGGGTATTGAGCAAGGCATGATGACAACCGTGCATGCTTATACGAATGATCAAGTGAATCATGACAGCGTGCATTATGATTTGTACCGAGCAAGGGCTTGCGGATTATCCATGATTCCAACCAAAACCGGTGCTGCCGCTGCGGTGGGTAAAGTGCTGCCTGAGCTTGATGGAAAAATTGATGGGATGGCGGTAAGAGTGCCGACTGCGAATGTATCATTGGTAGATTTTCACTTTCTAGCTAAACGACAACCTTCTGTTGAAGAGGTTAACAGGGTGTTGCTAGAGGCATCCCAGAACCAACTGAAAGGTGTGCTCGCTTACTCGGATTTGCCTTTGGTGTCTGTTGATTTTAATCATACCCCTGTTTCTTGTCATTTTGATGCGAAGCAAACCATGGTTAAAGATCGATGGGTAAAAGTGATGGGGTGGTACGATAATGAATGGGGCTTTGCAAATCGGCTGCTTGATGTTACTGATTATTTAAGCTGTTTGTAGATCGTATAAAAAGATTTTTAATTGCTACGAAATCTTTCATTGAGTTTATTACCGGTTATTTTTATATAGCCGCTATCTAATTATTGCAACTTGTTAACATTAAACTTTTTCAAGTTTTAAAAATTATAATCAAATCAGCCGTATAAGTAATTTTTTTGGTTATATAAAAACACAGTAATTATTACTAAGCGGTTAAATCACTCAATTCTTTCAAAAACCATTAATACTAAAAATCGAATAAAAATAATTAGTATGAAGTGGTTGTACCCATGAATTTGTATCTTGTGTTAGTTGTTGCTGTGCTTTCTGGTTGTAGTTTTGAAAGTGTTTTTGTTGGTAACGAAGAGAAAAATGAATCCAGTCAAGCCGTTGTATCTGAAGTGGATACTGCGCCTGAGAAGCAATCTGAAAGCGAAGAGCCTCGTCAAAACCCGCCTATAACGCCTCGTTTAAATCAGGGCGTTGATATTAAGGAAAATGAACCTAAAGCACTAGCGCTTAGTGACGAAGACCAAACGTCTGATGAGTCAGGGACTAGCCAGAATACTGCTGAGGCATCTTCCGATAAAGGGACTACAGAAGAAAAGAAACCAGACAGTAAGATAAAACCAGATCCTGAACCTGAAATAGCATTGGCACTATCGGGAGCGCCCAATTTGACGCTAGTAGAAGGCGATATGTTTAACTTTGAACCCCAGGTGACTTATACAGGTAAACAACCGTTAATCTTTCAGATAAACAATCTACCAAACTGGGCAACGTTTGATACCACTACAGGTAAGTTGTCTGGCCAACCTAAGCAATCAGGTACTTATTCAAATATCGTCATTTTTGTCACAGATACAGAAAAAGAAACGCAGCTATCCCCTTTTAGTGTGACAGTACAGCCTGTGTTAGCGCTAGATGGTTTTGCACCATCAGTTATCAATCAAGGAGATGATTATAGTTTTCAAGTTGATGTGACTTATACAGGAAATGAAGCGCTTTTCTTTAAAGCTTCAGGTCTACCAAGTTGGCTAAGTCTGAATGCGGAGACGGGTTTACTATCGGGTAAGGCTAGCCAATCTGGCTCATTTCAAGATATTAATATTAGCGTTAATGCTGGTCAGCAGACTGCTTGGTTTTCAGCATTTTCTATTCAAGTGAAGCCGAATAATCCACCCGTTATTAGTGGTGTGTTACCTGCCAGCGCACGCGTGGGTGTACTCTATGAATTTGAACCTGAAGTCTCTGATCTAGACCTGGATACTTTAACCTTCGAAGGTAGCAACTTTCCTGACTGGATGTCTATTAACGCCTTTACAGGAAGAGTTTCAGGTATACCGACAGAGATAGGCTATTATAGCGGACTGTCCGTGAAAGTGTCTGATCAGTACCATACGGTATCTACGCCTTATACGAACTTAACGGTAAGTCCAAACCTTTCGCCTAGTATTTCGGGTCAGCCTGCGGGAACGGTTAAGGTAGGTGAGTCTTATGATTTTAAGCCTGTTTTTAATGACCCTGAAGAGGATGAACTTCGCTTTGATATTCAACATAAACCAGAATGGGCAACTTTTGATAGCTCAACGGGGCAATTGATTGGATCACCCATACAAGAAGATGCTGGCGAGTATGCGGGCATTGTGATTAGTGTAATGGATCAAACGAATCGAGTCAGCCTGCCTGCTTTTTCGATTACCGTTACGCCTTGAGAGTAAGCAAAGCCTTACTCCTAGTCATCTAACGAGTGAAGCCCTTGAGCGCTTGGGCGGTGAAATGTCGTTTGATGTGTGTCACTCGTTTTAGATGTTGAGAGCGCTTCACTATGTGAATGTAGGGTTATCCTGATATGTTGTTGACTGCCATCAAATAGAATAGGCTCAGGGGTTGCAAAGTCAGGGTAAGCACCGCAAAGCTCACCAGGTTCGCAGAAGAGACCGTTTCCATCTATGTCGGAGCCTGCCACTAGCAAATACTCACCTTGTAGTGCCAATGCGCCTAAATCAACAAGATAGCCTTGCTGTGAAGGCAATACAGGTACAGAACTGAGTACATCAAGGTCGTCAGGATCGACAATTAATAACCATAAAAGACCTGCATGATAGGTGATGTTGCTATTTTCTTTGAGGTTGGCTATAACAAGCAAGCGAAGCCTGTTGCCTGTCGATGTTTGTAATTCAACTTCTGCTTCGTAGGTAGTATTAGTCAGCCCCAGGGTATCTACTTGTACTTGGTAAGTGCCAATACCTTCGCCTGTCGTCTCTAATGGCGTTACCGATAGCCAAGGGGCGTCGACCCAGATATTCGTAATACTGGCAGCGCTAGGTTGACCTGTTGAACGTACGTCAAATGTTGCGATAGTGTCATAGCGATTAAGATAAAGCCTGTAATCACTTAAGCTTAGCCAGGCTGTTTCGCTCTCTGGGCTGTTGATGGCACGGTTGACTGCTTTATTCGCATCAAGAATGCCAAAGCCTGTGAATTCAGAGTGAACGCGTTGCAACTTCGTCATATTGCCTGATGCTAAGTACTGTTGCACCTTCGCAACAGATAAGTTGGGGGTGATACTTTTCATTAACGCTAAGGTGCTTGACACAATAGGCGTTGCCATAGACGTGCCTTGATACTGTCTGTAAGTGCTTTGTAACCTGCCATCTAAGACGTCCGAAGATAAACTTAAAATGCCATCTAGCACACCGTCTTCATTATTATCAAGAGAGAAGTCGCCACCGGGTGCTGCAATGTCAACATAGTTGCCGTAATTAGTGTAGGGGGCTGGTTTTCCTGTGCTGCCCGTTGCGCTGACAGCAATCACGTTTTGGTAAGCGGCGGGATAAGAAGGGCTGTTAGATTCATCGTTGCCTGCTGCTGCTACGATAATAATGCCTTGTGCTGAAATATCATTGATCAGCTGTTGAAGGCTGGCTGAAAAGCCATCAGTCCCCAAACTAATATTGATAATATCAGCAGGCTTATCAGGCAGTGTGCCACTATCATTGGATAAGCTTGCCGCGTAACGTAGTGCTTGAATCAGATCGTACTGATTACCATCGCCACAACCTACAACGCGTAGGGGCATGATAGCGATTTGTTCATTAAGGCCTGCAATACCGATGTTGTTGTTGGTATTGGCGGCAATGATGCCTGCTACATGGGTGCCATGATAAGACCCTGCCCCCAAAAATTGGTTATCCCCTGGGTCATTAGGGTCGTTGTCCAAGCCATCCCCATCGCAGGCTAAGGCAGGGTCTTGAATAAAATCGTAGCCTGGCAGTAGCCTGCCTTCTAGCTCTTCATGGGCTAAATAAATACCGCTATCAATTACGGCAATGATGAGGTTGTCGTTCTTTGATACGGTTTTAGCTGTCACTAAAGCTTCAGGAAAGTTGATGGCATCTATGTACCACTGGTAAGCATAAAAAGGATCGTTAGGTGTGCTTTGCAATTTTGTATGAAAGTTCGGTTCAGCCCTTTTGTTCTCATCACGTTGCGATAATGTCTGTATTGCTTTTAGCGTTTGATATTGCAAAAAGCCTTTTTTGTTTAATCGGTAAAGTGAGCCTAAAAAGCCTTTCACATCGCCTGCAAGCTGAGCATAAGTCGTTGCTTCCGTATTGAGTACCTCGAGATTGACCTGTTGCTTAGGCGCTTTAAAGGGGGGTAATAATTGTGATTGGCTTACCAAGGCTGAATCTAAGGTAAAATTAGCGCGCTGGTTCGTGGTTGGCGCAAATGCAAGAGACACTTTAGGTGCTAGTATCAATTCGTACTTGCTGGTATAGACTGTGCCTGTGTCCCTGGCTTCTACCAGAATAAAATAGCGACCTTTATTATCGATTTGCACCATTTCGAGGGGCTGGCGGGTCGTTGAACTTTTTATTAACTCGCCAGTTTCATCAAATAAGAAGAGATCAAGGTCTACCTCGTTGCCTGCATTAAAGGCTCTGAGAATAACTTGATCATCTTGTTCCAAGCTTACGCTAAAGACATCAACAGGGTCTTGTTGATTATTAAAGGTATCAAAGGCACTCGTTGATGACTGCTGATTGAGAAAGCCTAAGGTTTTGCTGGGGGCGGTGAGTTGTTGTGCCTCATTAAAACTGTTATTTGATCGAGAAAATAAATGCTGCTCGTTGGTATCTGTATCTACATAGCTGCCAGGTTCTGTCATTAAGCTAACGGTAACTGTGGGATCAGGTGCAGGGCCGCCTAATGCATTGGGCGATCGTTGGGTCGATTGGCTCCCGCTAGTTCCACCTCCGCAGGCATTAAGAAGCAGACTCGTTGCTAAGATGAAAAAGCGTGTGGCAGGTGACATAGTTATTATTAAGCCAATAAAGAGAAGACTATAAGCTATCAACAGAAAGCGGCGCAACAACACTTGTCAAAGTATGAATGCTAGCTCATTGAAAATTGCTGAAACTTAGATTCTGTTGACATAAAAAAGGTGGATGAGGCTTCTGTCTCTGCAGGAAAGTTAACCCCATCGCTAACTGAAGTAGTAAGGGAACGTGATAATCGAAGTCATCAATAAGACGTGCCATTAAGGTGTAGGTTAGATGCTCACAGGGAGGTAGTTAATTTTTCGATTAATAAAGTCTTGCTCGTAAGTGCATTTACCTTGAAGTTGCATGTTCGGGAAATGCTTGAGCATTTCACGAATAAAGGTGAGACCAATAGCGCTGGCAAGCGACGCACCCACACAAAAATGTGACCCTGCACCAAACAGCCAGGTTTCTTTTAAGTTAGGCCTGTAAATGTCAAGTTTTAGAGGATCTTGGAATACCTTGGCATCATAGTTAGCTGTGTTCACGTTGAATTTGATCATCTCCCCTTTTCTAATGAGCTGGCCTTTTATTTCAATGTCTTCTTTGGCAAAGCGAATACCTCCTGAATGAGCAAAGTAGTTGATGCGTTGGCACTCGGTAATGGCTTGGGGAATCAGCTCTGGCTGTTGCCTGACTGTTTGATAAGTCTCTGGATTTAGGAGCAGAGTGCGAATCGTCTGGTTTAAATAATGCTGAGTAGTATCAGGACCTGCCGTTAATATAGAAGCGACAAACGCCATGACTTCATCAACACTAAGCTTATCGCCATCTTCGTCAGCCGTTTGTACGAGCACACTGATAAAATCATCAGTAGGGTTTTGTCTTCTATCCTCGATTAATGCGCGCGTTAGCTTAATACCTGCTTCAGCTAAGGCCGGGTCAGATGGGTGAGCAGGGTTGTAGGTGGCAAGAATGCTATCCCCTAACCCTTTAAATTCTTTATGATAGGCAGGTTCGACGCCGACAATTCCAGCGATAATATTTAAAGGAATATCTTGTGTGATATCGATGAGGTTAAAGGTGCCTGATTGAGCTTGTGTTTTTTCAACGGCCTCTGCAATGACCTTGTCAATGACATCCTGCATTTTATAGATGTTTCTTGGTAAAAAAGCAGGCTGAACCAACCGCCTTAGTCGTCTGTGGTCGGCGGTATTCATTGACATGATTAAACCATCTAACAGCTTATCTAATGCAGTTTTTAGGTTGTCAGGCTTAGGCTTGGGGGCAAAGCGCCAATCCTTAAAGGAAACCGAAAAGCGATCGTCTTTCGCCATGGCGAAGGTTTCTTCGCGGTCTAATGAAATAACCCAACTGGCTAGTTTCGGTGCAAAAAACACTTGTTCTTTATTGAGCATCTCGAGCAATAGTGGATGATTCTCTTCATACAGCGTTTCTAAATCATCTGGGTTGTAGCGGTTGAAGGTAGGTTTAGTGATGATAGTCTTGATGACATAACCTGCGATCTTCAGCTTGGTTGTGAGCGGTAGCTGCATGTGTATTATAGTTTTAATGAGGCAAAGGCGAACAACTATAGGCAACTATTACCAGGCCGTCCAGTACAGCGTTAACGTTAGGCCGAACCAATAAGTGAAGGCAGTGCCTAAAGGTGGGTGCTCTATAGTAAACTTATCAATCATGACTAGGAAACATTATGTTTGACGCATCTGTTTATGAAACTCGAAGAAAAGCGTTAAGAGAGGAAATAGGGACTGGGCTTGTGCTGCTTGTGGGGAATAGCCCTGTGGGGATGACCTATAAAGACAATGCATACCCCATGATTCAGGACAGAAATTTTTTGTATTATGTAGGACTTGAAGTGCCCAATTTAGTTTGCCTGATGGATGTTGATTCAGGCGGAGAATGGCTGGTTGGCGCTGAGCAAAGCACCATGGAGGCAGTATTCATGGGGCAACAGCCACCTTTGTCAGAGATTGCAAAGCAAGCAGGCATTAATCAAGTACTAAGTTTTAGCGCACTACAAGAAAAACTGCAGAAATCGACGCCTACTATACATTATTTACCTACGTACCTCGGCGATACACAATTAACACTCGCCCAATTACTAGGTATCGACCCCTTGAGTTTGAAGCCATCATCCAGTTTGATTCAAGCCATAGTCAAGCAAAGAGAAGTGAAAACAGCTGAAGAAATTACGCTCGTGAAAACTACCATGGAGACGACAGCTGCTATGCATGGTTTGGCCATGAAGGCCACAAAAGCAGGGCGTAGAGAAGAGGAAGTACTCGCTGAAATGATCAATTTAGCGGTGTCTAGCCAAACGCGCTTTTCGTACCAGCCTATTTTTTCGGTTGATGGGCAGATTTTACATAACAATTCTTATGAAAACGTGATGGCTGATGGGCAGCTTGTGTTGAACGATACAGGCGTGCACGCAAGGAATGGTTATGCCACAGATATTACGCGTACCTTTCCCGTTAGTGGACAATTTACCCTTCAGCAGAAGCAGGTCTATGAAACAGTCTTATCGATGCAGGATACTGCATGTAAAGCCATTAAATCGGGTGTGACTTATCAGTCTTGCCACCTGAAAGCTGCTAGGGCTGGTCTTGAAGGCCTGCAAGCCATGGGATTAATCAAAGGCGATGTGGATGACGCTTTGGCGGAAGGGGCTTATGGACTTTTCTTTCCACATGGATTAGGTCACTTGCTGGGACTTGATGTGCATGATATGGAAGGGTTAGGGGAAGATGCTGTGGGTTATGAAGCATCGACCACTCGTGCTAAGCAATTTGGTTTAAGTGCGCTCAGATTAGGTAAGTCACTTCGAGAGAATATGTTGATCACCGTCGAGCCTGGGATATATTTCATTCCTATGTTGATTGAAAAATGGAGACGTGAGAAAAAACTTAAAGAGTTTATTTGTTATGAGAAGCTAGAAGCCTTTATGAGGTTTGGTGGAATACGAATAGAGGATAACGTAAGGGTGACAAAAGACGGGCTTGAGAATCTGAGTGAAATGATTCCTAAAACGGTAGAGGCGGTTGAAGCTGCTTGCCAATAACTATATGCCCTAAACTGTCCATCGTTTCATCGGTACTCTCATTATGAATGCCACGCAGACTGTGACTAAAGCGATAGCAATGAAGATCAACAGGCCATTAGTCATCACTGACTTATGCTCTGCTAAGGTGTTACCCATAGGTAAATAAGTAGACAAAATGCCCGCTAGTTTGCCTCCAATGCCAAGCGTGACTAACCACATACTCATAAACAGGGCAACTTTGCCTTCAGGAGCGATTTTTGTAATAGCCGACAAACCAATAGCGGAGAGGCAAAGCTCACTGGGTGCAAGTAAAAAGAAAAAGAGCGCCGCCCAGAGTGCATTGACTTGCTGGCCTTCTTCAGTAGAAACGATAGTGAGATAAAAAAAGAAAAAATTGGCAGCTATTAACAAGAATGCTAATAAAAACTTGTCGATATCATGCAAATACCAGCCTTTATGATCCAGCCACATCCAAAGTTTCCCAAACACATAGCCTAAGGTAAGGATGGCAATGCTGTTAAATGCCAGAAATTGCGTAGTACTAAGCGTGAAACCTAAAAGCTCATGATTAACACCTTTTTTCACGAACAGCTCTATCGAAATGAACTGTTGAAAATACAGTGACCAATAAATAATGGAGAGCATTAGAAACATGGCAGCAGCAAAAATTGGCCCTTTCGTGTGATGCCCTTTAGCTGCTGATACTAATATCCCTAAGCAAAGGAGGGCTGCAGCAAGTGTTGAAAAATCTGCTAGCAAAGGAAACTGCAATACAGCCAGCACGACGCCCATGTAGAGCATCATGGTAATGAATGACTTCATGCAGTTCAGCTTGGTTAACTGCACTTCACGGCTGAAATCTTTAATTAAAAATAAGCCTGAGATTAAGACGCAAAGCATAAAACCATTCACACAAACGCTGGATAGAAAAGCCGTGTTATAGCCAAAGCGGTCAGCTAGAAAAGAGGCAATCAGTAAAGAAAAGAACGAGCCTAAATTGATGCCTACATAAAATAAACTAAAGCCGAAATCGCGGCGGCTTTCTGGTAAACCTGCCTTATCATAGAAGTGGCCAATCAAGGACGACATATTGACTTTGATTAACCCTGTACTCATAGCGATAAAAGCAAGACCTACCGACAGTCCAAGCAGGCTAGAGGTGAGCGCGATACAGCTGGAACCTGTTAGCATCAACAACGCACCACAAAAAGCTGCGTAATAATGCCCTAGCCAATGGTCAGCAATAATGCCACCGACAATTGCTGAGATGTACACCATTGCCAGAACCGTACCGACAAGGGATGCACTTTGTTTCTCTGGCAGTGAAAAATGAACGACAAGAAATAGAATTAGAAGAGATTGTAAAAAATAATAGGCATAGCGTTCCCCAAATTCTGTCAGGCTGCAAATGAGTAAAACGCGTTTCTCATCTTGAGTTGTGGAAGGCATGTGATATTGGTTAATAGGGATTTTTTAATTTGATGCCTTCGTTGATTAGAAAGTTCAGATCATAACTTTATTATTCAGATAGAGGGCAATGAGATGAATTAAACAATCGTAAAGATGCCTGAATAGATTGATTTTGCTTGATGAATAGTGAGCAAATCAACGGTATGAAAAAAACTTAATGACTGGTGGATGGCGCTGCGCTTATCCACCCTACGGAATTTTACATCGGTCAAATGCAGCTAGCGTTTGTGTTTGTCCGAATTTTTTAGCTTTGACGCTAAGTCGGCAATTTTATCTTCAGATAATGTAGTATGAGCGTTGTTTTTACACAGTATTTTAGCAGCTAATGAAAATTGTTTGATAAAACGCCTGCAGTGCACACAGATGAGTAAATGGAGTTTGATGCTCAGTTTTTTTCTGAAAGGCAGGTTGTCGTCAATATAATCACTGGCGTGCTTCTGAACGAGGTCTTTGCAATGTAACATTAACATTCTCCCGTTTGTTCAAAGTGATCAATCATGCTGTAAATTTTTTGCCTGCTTCTATGTGTGAGCACTCGAATGTTGGCGTCGCTGATGGCTAGGATTTCACACACTTCTTGACTGCTCATGCCTAAGTAATCTTTTAGCACGACGACGCTTTTCTGTATATCAGGCAGCTTGTTCATAGTGTTGTCAAGGCATTTTTTGAATTCATCAAAACTCATTAAGGCTTCCGGTGAATTATCTTGCCAGGTGAAAGGGGTGGTTCCCCAGTGCTCATTTTCTTTAAATGCCTCTTCTAAAAAAGCGTTATTTTGGCTTAGCCCTTCAAGCGATACTTCTCTTTTGGCTTTACGAAGCTTGGTTCTTGCTAAGTTGCCAGTAATAGACAGCAGCCACGTCTTTAATGAAGCCCTGCCTTCAAAGGATGCCATTTTTTGTACGGCTGTGATGAGTGCATCTTGCGTGATCTCCTCCGCTGTGAACTCGTCTAGCATGGTCATGGCAAACTGTTTCATGGGGGTATGAAACTGACGAACCAGTGCATCAAAGGCTCTATCTTCTTGCCCTAGAATACCTTTTACGATTTGTTCTTCTGTTAATGCTTGAAGCTTGGTTTTCAACACTCGAACTCCTTGTTAGTGACTCGATTGTATGAGCCTATATGAGCGAGAACAAGTGTTATCTGCTAGCGAGTGGTTGTAGGTGGGTTAGCGTAGCCTAACCCACTAAGACGTTAGTTAACGTCGGCTGTGGTCACTTTTCGTGTGATTTGAATCTGTATCGCTGGGTTATCAAAACGATGTGATTCATTGAGTGCAGACGTTTCCAGACCGCCTTCTCTCGAGATAACCCCCGGATGAAAGGTCACTTTGTCGACTAGATCATCTCGCTCGGCTTTATAACCCGCTGCACCGCCGCCGCCTGTTGCAGGGCCGGGGACCGTATCGGCTGTTTCGGTATTGGCTTCAGTGCCCGCATCCCAGACAGGGCCTGTGATGGTCATGGACTCGCCTTCTGCTAACGAGGCAATCGAGTAGTTCCCAATGCCTGTAAAACCATCGTTGGTATTCTCCAGCATGGTGAGTACGGTTAGCTCAAGCTCTAGGTCAGTTTCAGTCATGATTTCGTAGGTGGCGGATTTGCCAGAAAACAGCACGCCACTACCATTTTGATACGAAGCGTAGCCATCATGACGAGAAAGGTCAGAGGTCAATTGTCCTGTGCTGCCCACTTCTGCCATGACTTCAATGCCGGTGCTTGCACGCTCGCCTTCTTTAAACGCTTGATAGCTTTTATCGTGCAAGGCGACAAGTGGAGGTGATAACGGTTGATTGTGTGTCAAATTAGTGAGGGTTATTTCATAGGTTGCACTCACAGTATCTTCAGAAATTCCCTCGAGATTATTGGACGACTTATTGTCATTGTTATCACAACCTGCAAGTAATACGGCTGCGCCAAGGCAGCTGATCGAAAATGTTTGTCTTAGTTTCATCGTAGCCTCCTTACTTCACGGTGATATCAAGGCGAGCAATCGGGTTTAACCAACGGTGTTTAGTCGCATCGATGTCACTAATGCCGCCTTCAGGGTTTGTGTCACCTAAGTTACCCCGGTGAATCAGCACAACGCTGTCTTCAGTGCCAGATTCAGTTACGCCTGTACCGCCTGAGGTGTTAACCGTTTCGACTTCATCAATCGTCACGGTGCCAAAGGTTGTGACAAAAGGTGCGTTAGGGATGGAGCTTGCCAGCTCATCATTTTTTTCGGTGCCTGCATCGTAAGCGGTTAAATAAAGGGTGTACGTGCCAGCTTCAGAAGGAATTTTCCAACTATTAAGGCCAACAAATCCATCATTGGTAGGTAACAGCATGCTGGCTAATGAAAGGTAACCGTTTGCTTCATCTGTCATCAGTGTGACGGTAAAGCTATCGCCAGGTGCTACAGGGCCATTGCTTGCACCAGGTGCGCTATCATCGCCACCGTCTGAGACATTGGCTGATGAGTTCAGTAAACTTGTGGTAGCACCAGAAATGTCACCACCTTCGGCAATGGCTTTCAGTTCATCGGACGCAGCACTGCCTAATGAAAAGACTTGATTTTTCTCTGGATGAGCGGCCAGTAATACGGGGGTGAAGTGAATACCTTGTGTGGCATTGGTTAACGTGATTTCAAGCTCTGCAGATTGTGAAAGTGCAGAAAGCGTCAACAATGAAGTGGCGGTAAATAATGGCTTAATCATAGTTATTCCGTTGATAGTGAACGTTAGTGTTGTTGTGTGCACAGTCCTTAGTTGCAGAGGGGGGTATTTTGTTACAAAAATGTTCAATAAAAAAAGTGGCGGTTTTATTTTCCTGAAAGGGTGCCTACAGAGGGGGCTTTGCGCTCTCGTCGAGTGAGAGTAGAACGGCAGCGCTTGACGAAGTTACTGACAGTAATGGCTGTGCTGAATTAGCTCGCAAGCGTAGTACTTTATTTCACAGCGATTGACCAGTTTCTGATGGTGGGTTAGGCGCAGCTTAGCCACCCTAGGGTATTTTTTACCTTATAAATGCAGTGAATCAGTGTGCTAGTACCCCAATGCACAGCGATTGTCGGGTTCAGTGGCAGAGTAAAATGCTCATAGCAAGGCAGCTGATCGAAAATAATAGTTATTCTATAGTGAGATCAAGCAACACAGCTATGGGCATTTTAACTGCCACCCAAAGGGCAGCTACAGGTTTTCCCGTGACTTTGTTGCAAGTATTTGAAAGACGCATGTATTACTGCATACTTGCGCCTTGCCACAGAAAAACCTGTAGCTGCTGAACGGGACAATCGCTGTGCATTGAGGTACTAGGTTTATGTGGGAACTCCCTGTAAACTCTTAAGCCTAACGTATTAATCCAATACATATAAGGTATTAAGCAATGCTATCGCAAGACATGGTCCATGAATTAAATAAGCAGATTAATCTTGAATTCTTTTCATCTAATTTGTATCTGCAAATGAGTGCCTGGTGTGAAGATAATGGTTTTGACGGTGCGGCAAAATTTATGCGTGTGCATGCCGATGAAGAAATGGAGCATATGCACCGCTTGTTTACTTACGTGGCTGAAACAGGCGCTATGCCATTGATCGGAGCCGTTGAGGCACCTCAATCAGAGTTCAAATCGCTTTTGTCCTTGTTCGAACACACTTACGAGCATGAGAAATTGGTGACGTCTAAGATCAATGCGTTGGCCCATGCTGCCTTTACCAATCAAGATTATTCAACCTTCAATTTCTTACAATGGTATGTGTCTGAGCAGCACGAAGAAGAAAAACTGTTCAAATCGATTGTCGATAAAATTCGGTTAGTGGGCGAAGACGGTAAAGCACTGTTCTTTATTGACAAAGATTTAGAGCAAATGGCAGGAAAAGAATCGGCAAGCATCATGAGTCCAGGAGCTGTTTGATCATCAACGTGCTTAGGTGCCCCTTCTAAAGGCTTCAGGTACACTGCATCCGTTTGATAATAATAAACGGATGTACTATGAAGCACTTTTACAGCCTTTGAATATAGGTATAGCCGATCGCAAGAATATTAAGAAGATAAAGTCACCGCTACCGGGCTAAAAATCTCCCATAACCTGAATGATGTTGCTACCTTATCATCTATGTTAGAACGTCTGGGTTTTACAGTTAATGAAGCCAATCATAACTCAACCACTGCAATGCAGGCGGCTGATAATTACCAGCCGATATGCTTTGATATTACTGAGCAGGTCTATGATTACTATAATGCGTCTGGGGTTGGCGTGGATCAAACGATCAATGATCAGCTGGTTAAAGCGCAAATAATAGGCTTTAAAGCCAAGTCTGATGCAGGGGCTTTTGTTTATATAAAAGCGCAAGTTGATGAAGCGACAGGTACAGCTTAAATCCTTCTGATATGCCTGCTGAACCGCAGCTAGTTGAGCGAGGAGAGTAGTTAAATACAGCCTATTATAATGATTCAGAAATGAAACGTTATGATGAATACTATCGCAATGTCGATGCGACCTTTGCTGATGGAACCCCTCATCCTGGGAATCAAAAGGAATTTGATTTACTAACATTTTCCTTTGCGCCAGATTTGCTGGCATTTAGTGCTCTGTCAGACCGAGTGGGGGACGAGCTTGATATTAGCCTTACGATGAAGGAATAATCTCATCTCGCAGCCCTTATTATAAGGGCTGGGTGCGCTTAATCCGAACGGAAGAAGCCATATGCCCGTATAAGCTCTCTTGGGTTGACCACAACAAGGTCTGGCCGGGATGTTGGTTATATAAGGGGTAGATTCGGTAGACGGCTGTCATTGAAAACGTACAGTTATCTCTTGTCTTTAAAAAGTTGACTGTGTCGGCGCCAAAAATATCGACATAGCTTAAATCGTAGAGCTTTGACCCCGCATAAGAGTTAGGTGGGAAGAAAAGTCCGGCATTTCTGCATCGAGCAGAGAATAAGAGTTGATAAGTAAAATAATTATCTTCAAAGGCTTCATCATAAAACTGTACATTGATAGTTTCATTCGCTATTTGAATAGCTTTGGGCACGACTTCTGGCAATGTATTCATTTGGTATAACGCGAGTGATTGACCTTCACTGTCAATTAAGAATACGTTAATCGGCAGGCTTGTGCTTAGCATGTCAACGTCGATTTTGTACTCTGTGTAATTGACAGACCCGCTTTCAATTAGTCGGCGATTGCCTTCAGGTGTTTGTAAAATCAATTGTTGGTTTGATTTCAGGTTAACCCTTTCACTTGGAGTACCATCATAAAAAAACAGGCTTAATTGCAGTCTATTTTCCTCTTCGTAAAAATCACTATCCATCCATAACCTAAGCTCGGCTGCATTGTCAAAGAGATCCTTAGATTGCTCAGGCTCTACGGGAATTTCAGGAGCAAAAGTTACAGGTATATCGTTAGGAAAAGGGGGTGATATTTCAGGTGGTTGTTGTGTGTTATCAATAAGGTTCTGAGAGTCTGTTGGGCTCGATGACGCGTTCGAGCTGCCGCTACCGCCTCCACAAGCGGTAAGCGTGACAACTAAGGTGGCTGCGAAAAAAGTAACGTATATGTTCATGGTTCATTAAACCGATAAAAAAATTGGATTTTGGGCTTTTTGAACGTCAATTGAAGGAGTTGATTCACAGGTTTTTTATCATTGTTTATCAGCTGATAACTTGTGAGTCAGATTTAAAAATCTACAACCTACAGCCGTGACATGTAAACGCATTTAGATTTTGTGTTAGATATGATATCCATGATATTGATGGTGAGCTAAGCATAGCATTGGCTGTCTTTTTATAATTCGTGTTACTATGGCTGAAAAAGAATAGGCCGACATCGTAGAATTAGCTTTTCAAGCGGCCAGACACAGGATTATGCCCGTTATTACTCACCGCCTGTGTTTTTTGGTGACACTCTTTTTCACGCTTGCCTCACTCTCAGCTAGTGCTCAAGTGCAGAGACTACTAACGCTCAAGGCTGATGCTGCCCGAGAAGTCATTTCACTTACCCCTTATCTGGACTATGCAGTTGATAGTGATGCGCATATTCAGGTTGAGCAACTTTATGACAACCCTCAAGTCATTACCTTTCAACCTGTTGCAACTCAAAGTATTCCTACGATTCGTGAAGTCATCTGGTATCGATTAATCGTTAATAATGAAGCGTCTGACAGACAGTCGTGGGTGCTTAATTTTGATGAATTATTAATCGATGAGCTGGAGGTTTATTATAAAAAGAATGGGCAGCTAGTCAGCCAGAAGGCAGGCTTAAATTTTCCCGTTTACGATAGGTCTATTGATTATCGATTTATTGCTATACCCATCGAGCTTGAGCCCAAAAGCCTGCAGGTCATTTATTTTCGCTTGAAGTCCTCGCATATCCCTTTGATAGCGCCTACGCTCAGCACAGAGCTAGCTTTTGCTACACAAGTTTCATCCTCAACCATTATTAATCTGTTATTTATTGGTATGGGTATTGGTTTGTGTCTGTTTATGGCCATTTTTATGCCATTGGCGATTGCTCGAAGGGAGTCGTTTAGCTTCATCAGTTATTTGATATTAACAACGCTGGTGATTATTTCCGTCAGTGGTTTTTTCCAATACGTCTTTCCCGATAAACCAGAATGGCATAAATTTTTGTTGGTTGCGCTCCTAGCTGCAAACAGTATCAGTAACCTTCTTATGGTGAATACGTTTTTCGGCATTCATCTCTGTAACCCACTTGTAAATAGGCTCTATTGGTTGTTTGGGCTGGGTTTTTCTGCCTTTATCTGGGGGTATGATCTTTTCGGGCGTTTTGAAGCACTGATGGTGCCCTTGATTGGCTATACCCTCTTTATGTTTGTCTTATTATTAGGTACTTCCGTACTGAAATATTTTCAAGGATCAGCAAATGCAGGCCTGTTTATTATTGCAAAAGTCATGTTCTTTATTACCTGTCTGTATTCTGCGCTGGGTGCTGAAGGCATCATGCCCTACAACGCACTGATTCGTCATGGTATTGGCTCGGGTATTATTCTTCAGGCGGCTATTATTTGTTTGGCCATGGCAAAAAAAGTGAGTGCTGAAAAAGCTCATGCAGCAGAGCTTGAAAAGAACATTGCTATAGCCAGGACTGCCAGTCGAGATAAGTCTGAATTTCTAGCCACAATGAGTCATGAAGTCAGAACACCTATGAATGGCGTGTTAGGCATGGCGCAAATGTTAGAAAAAACGCCATTGAATGAAGAGCAGCATCGATACACACAGGTGATCTTAAATTCAGGCAAAACCTTACTCGCTGTTATTAATGATATTTTGGATTTCTCTAAAATTGAAGCAGGGAAAATGCATTTAGAGCGTAGGTCTTTTGATTTGCAATCCATCATCAATGATACCCATGCGCTCTTTCTGCCAGTGGCAGAAGAAAAACAACTAGATTTTAAGGTGTCGATTGCAGACGATTGCCCAACGATGTTGATGGGTGACCCCATTCGGTTACAACAAGTTGTGAATAATTTACTCAGTAATGCCTTTAAATTTACAGATCGTGGATTTGTAGCCTTAGCCATTAGTTTTAACCATAAGAATCAAGATGAAGCTCAGTTGTTATTCAAGGTCAAAGATACTGGCATTGGGATCAGCTATCAGAAGCAGCGAGAACTCTTTCAGGCATTTACTCAAGCACATAGATCAACCACGCGAAGTTATGGCGGTACGGGGCTAGGTCTAGCTATTTCGAAGCAGCTAGTGGGCATGATGGAAGGCGAGATAGGGATACACTCCAATGAAAATGAAGGTGCGGAATTTTGGTTTACCGCTAATTTTAGCTTGCTGTTAGAAAACTACAGTGACGTTGAGTCTTCCTTGTTGACAATTGAAGAAAGTCAAAACACTGACGCAAAAAGTGTCAGGGTAAAGCAAGTAACAGATACAACAAAACCTGTATTGGTTGCTGAAGACAATCAAGTCAATCAGCAGGTGGTTCGCGCCATGTTATCGAAAGCAGGCCTGGATATGGTATTAGCAGAGGATGGCGGTCAGGCACTTGATCTTTTTCAGCACGATCTCGATGGCTATTCTGCTGTACTCATGGATTTGGAAATGCCCGTTAAAAACGGCTACCAAACGACTGGTGAAATACGCAGTTTAGAAGCTCAACAGTCAGCTAATTCACCTGTACCTATCATTGCACTGACGGCGCATGTTTTAGAAAACAACCTATCTAAGTGCTACGACAGTGGCATGGATGCCGTATTAAAGAAGCCTCTTCAGTTACCCGAGCTAATTGAAACCTTGGAACAGTTAGAGGTCATTTAATCATCCAAAACCTTGAGTATGTGAGCGCCGCCAATACAAGCCGCCCTTATTAGTCAGTAGTCAGCTATACCACCTTACGTGAGATTTGTCCTAAGCTACTTAATTTTTTAGCGTCTGATCTTGGCTTTATGGTGTAAAAAGTTTTTATATACAGGATGTTGACTCGTTTAAGGAGGGACATGATGGATACAGAAAAAGCACTGGTTGTTATTGCGGGTCACTTGAATGAGTAGGCAGGTGTTAAATGGCCAATTTCGCAATAAAAGTAAGAGATAACTTACAAATAGGCCCGACTCTTGCCATAGTGTTGAGCAATCAGCGCAGTATAATGAAAGACAGTTAAGTCAAAGCAAGGAATGCTTTAGCTTTCTTCTAGTCTCTCTTGGAAGATTGCCATGACTTAACAACGCTGAAAGGATTCAGCACGACCAGGGAAGGTCCAAGATCGAAAAAGGAACTTTTTACCAGGCGATGCCTGGTTTTTTTATGCCTCAAAAAAGCTTGAGCTGAGTCGTTAATATTTCATCAAAGCTAAGCCCGATAAACGGCAGGATTGCATCACAGATTGGGCGAATCTGTTTTTCGATATAATGTTCATAATCAAATGGATGTATCTGCTGCTCTACTGCTTCAGGCCCTTGGGTAGTGATGACATAGCTGATCCAGCCTTTGTGCTGGTATTTGAGTGGTTTACCTTGAGCCTTATTCATGTCATCAGCTAGCCGTGCAGCCCGTACTTGCGGCGGTACGGTTTTTACATAGTGTGCTAACTTTCTACGTAAACGTTTTCGATAAACCAGCTTGTCGTCATTGAGCCCTTGGTAGGTGTCTTGAACGACTTTTATGATGAGCTCGGAAGGGTCTTCATCATTAAAAATACAGGTATAAAGTGTTAGTTGAAAGGCTTGAGCAAGCGGTGTCCAATCAGTCCGAACGTTTTCAAGCCCTACGAAAAGTAAATCGTTTTTTATGGTGCCTTTATCGTTGTAGGTTTTGATGCCAGCATAGCGTTTTTTACTGCCGATATCAGACCCGCGAATAGTCGGCATTAAGAAACGTGAAAAATGCGTTTCGAATTCCAGCTCTAAATGACACTCAAGATCTAAGTCTTCTTTAATTTTATGTTGCCATTTTGTGTTGATAGCTTTTTGCAGTTGCTTGCCAATATGTTGACAGTCTATTGCTGAAAGATCCTCATTCAGTAAGACAAATAAAGAGTCGGTATCGCCATAAATAACTTTATAGTCTAGGGCTTCAATCCACTTAGCGGATTGCTGCATGATAGTTTGACCGCGTAAGGTAATGGAGCTTGATAAGCGCGGATCATGAAAACGGCAGCCTCCGGAACCAAGTACGCCGTAAAAACTATTCATCAGAATTTTGATCGCTTGAGATTGCTGGGCATCGTTATTTCTTTTTGCTTGGTCTCTCTGCAGCCAAAGTCTAGCGATAATATCCGGCAAAAAATGTTTCTCACGTGAGAATCTTGCCCCAAGGAAGCCTTCGATACATTTGGATTCATCAGAATCGAGTAGGCCTTCAATGAGACCCATAGGGTCAATTTTGAAGGTACGAATAATTGAGGGATATAGGCTTTTAA
Source organism: Pseudomonadales bacterium (assembly GCA_965225765.1). GTDB lineage: Bacteria > Pseudomonadota > Gammaproteobacteria > Pseudomonadales > DT-91 > CAKMZU01. The sequence goes on along the minus strand of CBDDBO010000002.1, from coordinate 1,939,867 downwards.
AGTCCAGCACTAAGACATTTTTGTAAAGTCCAGGCTCTGAATCCATAACATAGCCGCCAGGGCTTGCCAAGCCGCCATCCTTAGGTAAGTTGGGTGCTATGTAACCTGCGCGGTGCAGTAAAGGTAAGTATAAATTAGTAAAAGATTCGACCGAGCCGCCTTGTTTGTCAAGGCTAAGCCCTGTCAGCTGACTGCGCAATATTAAAAAATCCAGTACTTTTGTGTGCTCAAAAATATCTGTGACTAATACGCAGTCTTCTAGATTGTAGGCAGCCAGTTTTTGTTTGTTATGCTTAAAATCATGCTCAATAGCTTCAAGCCTGTGATCAGTATCTTTTGTTTTTTTTCCGCGTCCAAGGAGCGTTTGCGCCACGTGCTCGAGACTAAAACTTGGAAAATGATACGTTGCGCTGCGCAAGGCATGAACACCATCAATGACCACACGACCTGCAATAGATACAAATCCCTGTTGGCTATCGATTCGGCTGGTACGCCATGTGGCAGCTGAGTTATCGCGCCCTAGTCCTAGGCTAATGGCGTGCCTTTTTGCTCTTTCAATCAGTAATTTAAAATCAAAATTGATGACATTCCAGCCGATGATAATGTCAGGATCAACTGCTTTAATCGTATCAATCAGTCCATAAAGTAACTGTTGTTCATTATTAACCCATCGAATGTAATCTGTGCCTGTTTCAGGCTCACCAATCATGATCACGCATTGAACGTATGGAGAAACATCGCGTGAATAAAACCCAATTGAATAAAGCTGACCATCTTGAGCGCATTCGATATCAAGTGAAAGTGTTCGTAGCTGAGGTTTATAGGAGGAAGGTTTAACTTTAGCTTGACGGTATTCAATATAGCCTTGCAGTTCTCTGCTACTGCCTGTAAAGACTAAGCTGCCATAGATGAAACGTTCCATTAATAAACGATGGCTTAGTTGAATGTCGTTTTCAAAGCATACAATGCCTGATTGGCGCAGTAAGCTTTGAGCTTTTCGGCAGTGTTTTAGGTTGTCGATATACACAGCGCAGACAGGTTGTTGATCAAAGGTCTTGAGTGATAAAGGCTTAATTTCAATGTGATCAAGGAGTGAATGAAGGCTTTTAGATGCTAAATCGTTATCAGTAGAATGAATAAAAAATAACGGGTGCTCGCTATCTATGATTAGTCTAACGGGACCATTAGCTGTCGATAGCCATAGATGGATTATGGCGTTATCGCCATCATTAAAGCTGTGTTGTGTGAGTATAAAACCTTCGTTTCCCATTGGCAGAAGTGTAAAGATAAAGGGTGCTGAAGGCTAGCCCCCACTTTTTACTCGATCAACGCTGGCTCAATTCAGTTGTCTAGCTGGACTTTTTTAACTTTTTTGTAGGCTGGATAAAGTAACGTGCTTCGCCCATGGCAAGCTTACCAAAAGCGCTTACTTGACTTCATCATATCAACAGTTGCGTACCGAGCACGCTTTTAGGTTGCTCATTGAGGACAACCTAAAAGCAAACATTTAGACTCTCGATTAAAGGTTCTATGCCCGAACTACGTTTTATTATATAACGGTTTTATCATTGTCCTTTTTAAATTTATAATTTGAGTAGTGTGTAAACGCCTTTGACTAACGTATATATATTACCTTTTTCCTTTGCTCGATCAATCTGATCGCTATATGCCTCCATAGAAGCCTTGTAACCCAGTTCAACCCCACAATCACAACATATTCGTTCACATGAACCACATACCAAATCGTCTGGAACCCAGCTCTCCTTTGTAACCCAATATTTTAGATTGTAACACCTCCTGCACTGCTCCAGAATAACTCTATCTTGAACAATACCTCCTTCACTACCACAGCCGTGAGAATTAATATGGGCAGCTAGTGTAATAGCAATAAAAAGTAAACAGAGAGCCTGTGTAAAAATAGAGTTTGCATAATTTACTTTCATTTGAAATAACCTTTTAAAAAAATTTTTCATTAACCCTAGGAGTTTCCTCCTAAGAATAAGAGGCGAGATGATGGATGGCCTTCAAAGGCAGAAAAGCAAAAATCTAGAGTTTCAAAAGTGTTTTATGACTAAATATCCTTATTCAGAAATAGATTAATGCTTTATCTAACCTACCCAATACTTCTTATACGCGCAGACAGCTAGCCAATTTTAGCTGGCTCAACAGACGGTACATGAACTCCGATTGTTAGCTAACAAAAAAGTTCAATGTCAACGACTGACTTTGAACCGTCTATGTAGCAAATTGTCGATAGAGAATTAACCCTCATGAGCATGTGTATTTGTATAGTTGTCACGTTGCTAACGGATTTTACAAATCAGCAGCACTCGTAACTGAAATGTACACTTTTGCTTGGTGAGACTTGGTGGCAAGTGTTGGTGACAATGTTGAAAAGTTACCGCGAAGCTTTGTATTTCCAACAGTCCATCAATACGGTTTTGAGCTTGCTCAACATGTCCCTGATCTTGAGCGTCAAAATACCTATAGATCGAGCGAAGATTGATTGTGAGAGGTGTTTTAAGCTGGAGGTTTTTGACTCATATATGCCCATAAATACAGATACCTGCATCACAATCAACATCCTGATGTGTCAACCTATATGAATAGGGTGGCACAAGACAGGATGAGTATGTAAGCCTACTAACATGCTATAGCAATGTTCAAATCGTTAGCGTTTTTTCTAACCCGTCAACACCTTGTACGCTTAGTGTTACAGGTTCACCAAAAGGCAATTCGACCCTGTAGGTCACGCCCGAGTAGACGCGCTTGGGTGGTATGGCAAAGCATTCTTCTTCGTTTTTAATGGTTGGGCACTGCTCGCCGCCTTTGACAACGACATAGGAATTGCCTGTGTTGGTTACCGACAGCATCTTACCCTCTCGTTTTGCATCAACCTCATAGGTTGGATTTTCAGGAGAAATAAGCACTAGTGCCTGATAGGCAATGATGATGTCGACCTTGGTGCCTTCGGCTTTTTCAGCATTAGGGGCAGCAATTGGGGTGATGTTGATGCGGTAAACTTTCTCTTCTTTTGTGTCAGTGGCTAAATTGATGAGCCTCAGTAATTTAGTGCTGTTAGGGGGAATAACCATTCTGCTTGGTGTCACGAGCAGGTCAACTTTGTCGGGGTTGCGCACTAAATTGCGTTGCTCGTTAGGTTGGCCCGGGTTAATCACCTCTAAAACATCAATTTTCACGAAGAGATTGTCATTTTCGTTATTGATAACTTTAATGTCTTGTCTTGCAGGCTTTCCCGGTAAAAAGTTAACCACTGCTTTATCAATGTACATGGCATGACTTTTAATGGGTAAAAGGCATGCAGCCAGTAAAAAGACTGAACTGAGAAGAGGTTGAAGGCGCATAACAGGCTATAGGAAGTTTAATTATTCTGTCTGCTATCTTGGCTAAAGAGGGGATATTGTCAATGTTATTTGACGTTTTGAGTTAGTTAATGCCAAGGAAAGTGCTGTTTTTGTGATCTGTGAAAAAGGCTGAATACAGCTTTTCTCATCGGCTTCCTGTGAATAAATAGCTCGCTGAAAGGGCGCTTTGCCCATTAAAAGCTCATAAGCGAAGAGTCGTCCTTGTTTAAAGCAAATTTCAGTGGCATATAGGCTATCCAGTTCAGCTTCAGGGCCCTTCAAGCTCGCGCTATCCGAATCAGTTGATGGGGTTTGAACCGCCTGCACACTCTGCAGAATGGTTAAGCCGACCCTTATGGTTCTTGAGTCAGCGTTTGCCCCAATAAGCGTAGAGGCTATCAATAGCGCGAAAGAAACGAGTAGCTGTGTAAGTCTGCGCCGTAAAAGCCGTAAAAGATAAGAACCCGAGTAGGTCGCCATGGTTTAAACTCTGTTGTTGACGGTGAGTTAAACGCAGAGCAGCGATGGGTGTTAAATCGAATCGTAAAGCGTCTCTACAGCGCGTTATGGGTGTTTAAGCTTTCTGTGATCTATGAGGAAACGTTATAAAAAACCTAAGCGAGTCGTGTCATAAGTCACAGAAAATAAAATTCAGTGTTGTTATATCAGCATAGCTTAATTAGCTTGAGAGTAACTAAAAAGGGTTTCTCTTTCTTTCAGTAAGACTTACCTGCGTTTTTTAGATGTAAATGTTAAAGGCAATCAATTCAACAGTTAAACAGGGACACCCACACTGGCAAGGATGTCAGGCAAGCTGTCTCAATAGGGGATTCAAATGAATAAAAGAAACCTACTCCAAGCCGCACTTGTAGCTTCTATAGGCATTGGTGCCTCGAATGTGTCGGCCGTTACTCAAGGGTCTTTAGGCGCAACGTCTACGGGTGATATTGATGTATTGCTGGTACTGGATAAAGTCATTCAGATTACAGCATTGGATGATTTAGATTTTGGGAATGTGACGCCTGATCCTTTGTCGACAGAGATAACCGCTACTGAAGCATTTTGCGTTTACAGTAACGATGATACGCCGACTTATGAAATAACAGCAACCTCAACTGAAGGGTCAGGTGGCGCTTTTGCAATGGGGCATGCTACCTTGACTGATGAAATTCCTTACTCGCTGGAATTAGATGATGGCTCAACAGGTGATGTTTTGTTAACGAGTGCTGCTATAACCTCCAGTGATTTTGCCGCAGATGCTGCCAGCTTTGATTGCAGTAGTGGTACCAACGCAACCCTAACAGCTACTGTGCAGACGTCTGACATTGAAAGCAGTGCAGCGGGAAGCTATTCCGACACCTTAACCCTATTGGTAACGCCTGACTAGTACGCATAATAAAAGCCGATCGTTTATCGGCTTTTTGCCTTTTTTCTTAGGTTGCAACACCCATAATCAGTTAGAATAGCGTGCAAAACCTTTTCTGCTTTTCCTTTGCAGCAGGTGTGCTTAAGCTTGTCTTTTTATGTCTTTTGGCACTGGTTACTTGTTTATCACAACCAGTTTTTTCAGCAGCATCTAAAGCGTTGCCTGCACCTTCTGCTGAGCCAGATATTGTTGAAGCTTCCCAGCAAGAAACCCCTGTACCTGAAATAGATTCGCGTATCGCCAACATACCGCCGGGTTTTGAGTATTTGATGGAGCCCCAAACGACACAGGTCGATGTGTTTTATGGCGGACGCTTTATTGCCTCTACCATGGCGACCTACAGCCCAGGTACCGTCAAGCTGTTGACACCGAAGGCCATTGTTAAGCTTATCCCTGGCGTGATGAACCCAGAGAAATTGGCTGCCTATTTAAGTCAGGAATTGAACAGCAATGCCAGTGAAATCTGCCGTAACCAATTTGATGAAGACTGCGGTCGCCTAACCCCAGAGGTGATTGCAGTTATTTTTGATGATGCAACCTTTCGGCTTGATGTTTTTATTTCACCTAATGAGCTTGCCGTGATCATACCTGATAAGCCTAAGTTTTTACCCGTTTCAAGTAGTGGTTTGTCCGTCATTCATGGGTTGTCGGCGAGCTATTCTAAGCCTGAAGGTAGTGAAGATAATTACAGCGTAAACGGTAATACGATAGTGGGGCTGAATGCATCGCGTCTTCGACTGCGCAGTAACCTGTCGAAAGCGAATGATTTTAAGATTGATGTAGTAGCCTTCGAGCATGATGAGGCCGGCTTTTCGTACCAGGCAGGGTTGCTTGAAACCGATAATCAACACTCCGTGTTTTTACCTAATTTACAAATTACTGGCGCACGCTTTGCCTCTACCCTTGATACACGTTTTGATCATGATGTTTCAGAGGGTAGCTTGATCAGTGTGTTCTTGACCAATAGAAGCCGCGTTGAGATTTATAAAGATGACCGCTTGGTGAGCTCTGACCTCTATGATGCTGGCAATCAGTCACTCAATACCGAGAATCTTGGCAGCGGTGCTTATATGATCACGCTCAAGATTTATGAAGGTGCAAGGCTTATTCGTGAGGAGCAGCGGTTTTATAAGAAAAGCGGTCGCATTCCTCCAAGGGATCAGGATCTGTTTTTTATTGAAGCCGGTCGCATGATGGCGCAAAGAAGCGCTGGCAGGGAGTTGTTCGAAACAAGAGACGATCATTTATTGAGAGGCGGTTATGCCTCGCAAATAGCCGATGGTTTTTCATTAGATGGCAGCGTTGCACTGACTAAGTATGACAGTTTAGTCGAGGCCGGTGCGTATTATTTGCATGAGTATTTCGATATCGATACGAGTATTGGTGTTAATCAGTATCAAGACATGGGGCTTTATGCAAACGTGAATTCTAGGTGGCAAAATCTTTTCGTAAACTTTAATTATCGAAGTATTAAGTTGGCGGACGAAGAGCGAGATGACGAGCAGGCACAACTCTATTTATTAGGTAATGGCAGTCAAGAGCAGTTTAGCTTTCGTGTAAGTCACCCCTTTTATTCAGGCCGATTAAGTGTTGAAAGCCGTTACAATGACAGTGCCTTTGGTTCCACTGTCACCCGAACAGCTAGCGCTATTTTGCCTCGGTTTCGTTTTAATGATAAAACCGATTTACTGACTTCCGTTGAGATTAGTAAGCAGGATAATGAATGGCAAGGGCTTTTAAGGTTTTCGCTGGATTTTAGAGAGCCTCGCACACGCTACAGGCTAACCAGTAGCAGGCAGCAGTTTGAGGCAGGGAAGCATGCGCATAATACGCAAGGTACGGTGAGCTGGAATGATCGAGACCTGTTTGAAAGTGAGCTTGATATCACTGCTAATATTCAGTCGACAGGCCAGCGCCATCAGGGGGATGTATCGTCTAATTGGGCCTCAAGACACGGGCGTTTAACCGCTACCCTTGATCAGTCTCACACGAAAGATACGGGCGGTACACTAGGGTTTAGCGCGGGTTTGAGTACGGCTATCATTGGCGATAAACATGGCGTCTTGTTGGGTGGGGCTGAGCTAAATGAGTCTGCTGTCGTGATTGATATTGAATCAGCACATAAAGGGGCAAACTTTGATGTGTTAGCTGATAATAATATTGTCGCAAAAGCAAAGAGTGGCAGCGCAACCCTAGTGAACTTAAGGCCGTTTGAACAATATGAAGTGAGTATTCAAGATACAGGGACTGATTTATTAGATTACTCACAGCGTAAAGAAACCATCACGCTTTACCCAGGTAATGTTACCCGCTTAACCTATCGTGCCGAGAAAGTCTTAGTTGCCTTTGGTCGATTGGTTGATGCAAACGGTCAATCTATCCAAAACGCATCGATTGAGGGAATGGTTGGCATAGCCGCTACCGACGAATACGGCTTTTTTCAAGCTGAGATGCGAGACCTTACCAAAGACTTAACCGTACGATCCAAAGGTGGAAGCTGTAAGGTGAGGCTGCCTGACTATCAAGTAGACAATCAGATTGCCCGATTGGGAACCTTACTATGTCGATAATAAAAAAAATTATAGCCCTTATGCTGTGTTTGGTGGCGGCTACTCCGCTTCACGCCGTGATTGAAATACAAAACCTTGATGACATTACTTTAAACAACTGGGATGGTGTGACCAGCAATTTGACGGGCTTTGATGACTATTGTGTTATTTCTACTTTTTTTGGTGGTACTGTACAGCATCTGACAGAAATGCAGGGGCCAAGTGATGGAGGGGGGGATTTTTTATTAGCGCACTCGGTGAGTGGCTCTACACTTCCTGTCAGCGTGACCTGGACACACCAAAACAGTAACCAAAGCTTTGTGATGACGGATGGGAGTCAAACAGGCTTGGTGGATGGTGCTGCGGCTTGCACTGATCTTGATGCAACTGTTCGCGTTCAGGTGACGGTCTCGGACACCACCTTAGAAACAGCAGAAGCAGGCACTTACGGAAATACTTTTGAGGTCAATGCTAAACAGTTTGGTTGGGATCTTCTGTCTACGGGTTTTCAAGGCTTTCAAGTCACGCTTCCAGAGTTGGTTCAAGTTAATGGCCTTGATGATATCGTCATGTTTGGTGATTTGGGTGAGAGGATAGTCGGCCGCGATGACTTTTGTATTTACCTGAACCATAGCGGCACCGTGCAGATTACAACGACTAGCCTGAATGGGGCAGGCAATAACGAATTTCGGCTAAATGGTTTAAATGGCGAGTTTATTAACTATCGTGTCGGTTATCGGCCTATTGGTAGTGGTAGCTGGGAAAATGTTACCCATGGTCAGCCAGCTGCGGGCTATGTCGGATCGCGCACAAGAGATTGCGGTGGTGCAATGAATACGAGAATTAGAGTGGTTGTTCGTAATCAAGACACGGTTGGAAAACCAGCTGGAGCCTACCGGGATACTTTGACGATATTGGTTGAACCTGAATAGATTGTGCTTTGTAAATTAGTTATTCTCTAACTACCCACAGAACCTAGCACGCCCTCGAGTCACTAATAGGTTTGTCAATACAAGCCACAATAAGCCTGTGATAAATGCCCATGCTTTTGAGCCTGTAAAACGTTAAGATGCGCTAACGGCAGGTATCTGTCATGACAATAATAATAAAAAACTTCTGATGGAGATTGCTATGGCCTGTAAATTATGGCTTTCCACTGCTTTGATGGGGCTCTTGCTACTAACAGCCTGTAATTCGGACAGCGGAGGTGGTAAGCCTCAAGAAGGGACTAACGCTGAAGAAATCGTTAACCCTGAAGACGTCGTCAATCCTGATGACGGCATCATTCTAGATGGTGGTGACGAGCAAGAAGAACCTTTACCTAAGGTTCAAATAGAAGCTGCCTACTACGATACCTGTATTTGGTCAGAGCAATACGCTGACCTTCGTTGCTTTGGCTATAACGATGGTGCGCATGGCAATGGCCATACGGAAGAAGTGGGTGATTCCTTCGGTGAAATCGAATATACCAAAACGTTCTGCAAGACAGCGCCATCTGATGAGTGGGTGTTTACTGTTGAAGGAACTGATGCACAGGGCAGCTGCGGTTTTCCAAAGTATGAATTTACAGTCGCTATAACGGATGCGTTAAATCAGCCCGTTAGTACGGATACGATGTGTGGCGGTAGACCTAGCCGCACTTACGAGATTAAGTCTGCTGTTGAAGAGATTGCGCCTGATGCCGATAACTGTGTGCATGGTGGTTATAATATTCATCTTGGTGAGGATCGCACGCGTGACGGCAAGCTTCAGATCACCGACATGGGTGAAGAGCTAAAGCCCACCTTGCTGCCTGATGGACTCAGTGTGGTTGAATTTGCGGTGGGTTACAGCTTCGCCTGCGCGATTTTAAGTGATCAAACCACGCGCTGTTGGGGAAGTGGTGATGAATTGGGTAATGCGAATTCTGCTGTTAACACTATTGAAGATGTAGAAGATCTCGGCAATCAATTACCTGTAGTGGATCTTGGGACAGACCGATACGCCACCAAGCTGTCATCGGTGGAAGATTTCATTTGTGCACTGCTTGATAATGGCGCGGTGAAGTGCTGGGGCGATAACAATGAAGGGCAGTTAGGTCAGGAACATAGCGATAACTTAGGCGGTGATGATGACGAGATGGGGGATAATTTAGTAGCCATCGATTTAGGCACTAATCCTCAAACAGCAGCTCCTTATAAGGTGATTGATATTGCAACGGCAGAAGATACCGTTTGTGCAGTGCTTGAAGATGGCCGTGTGAAATGCTGGGGCGAAAATAAAGATGGCTTACATGGTGTCGGGCATTCCTCCTTAAATGCAAATGATAACCCACACTATGCTATTGGCGATGACCCTGATGAAATGGGTGATAACCTGCTTTTTGTCGATTTACCCTTAACTGTTCAAGCGACTGCTATCTATATGGCTTATGGTCATGCCTGTGTGACCACTCAAAATAATGAGCTCTATTGCTGGGGGGAAAACAGTGATGGCCAACTCGGTCTAGGCGATGATGAAAGTCGTGGCGATGGCTTTTATGTTCGCGAAACTGCCTATGATAATGGCAATAAGGCTAACAGAAAAAAAGAAATTGTTGAGCTCGATAACACGGAACTTGGTCAGCAGTTATGTTCACTAGCACCGAACAATGGTGGCATATACGGGCGGCTTTATATTGATAATAACACCAATAGTCTATTTGATGATGGCGATGAAAGTCTTCTTGAGAGAACCGTCTGCGATACTGAAGATAGAGTGGCCTTCTTAACTGCTCGTTTATATTCTCACCAGGCGTATTTGCAATACGGGCAATTTGGTTCTGACTTTACAGAAATGGGCAATGCCTTAAACCCCGTCTATTTTGGAAGCTCGGCGGCTATTAAAGATGTTTCCATTGGTTACTATAACACCTGCGTACTGTTTGATAATAATGAGCTGAAGTGCTTTGGTGAAGGTGATTATCGTGGTGCTGATACAGAAGAAAATGCAGGCGATACGCCAGACAATACACCTGATTCGATAGCACCTGTTGATTTAGGCACCGATAAAATCATTGCCGATATTGCCTCGGCAGGTTATCAAACCTGTGTAGCATTCGTTGATTCGACCGTTAAATGCTTTGGATATAACGAATATGGTGAGGCGGGTTATCCAGAATATGAAGGTGAGGATATCGGTGACGGTGATCCAGCACCTGAGATGGGAGAGAACTTGCCTTTTGTCGAGATTCGCTAGTTTATCAGATTAGACTAAAAAGGCTGTCATAGGATGATGGCCTTTTTTATGTTGGCTAGTGTTTGTCGTGAGCTGTTGAGTCAATAGGCCAATCAACGATGTCTCTTGAATCCAATACAGGCGATGATGCGGTGTTTTTTGTCAGCCAGGTTGCTTGGTAGGTTCCATCAGGATCAAACTGTTGGGTTTGCTTATCAAGGTTAAAGTGTCTGCCACCTCTTGGATCTACACCCACACCGGCAATGTATTGCCAGTTGCCCCAATTTGACCCGACATCATAATCTAATAACTGGTACTGAAACCATGCGGCGCCATAGCGCCAGTCAACTGCCAGCTCATTGACTAGGCAGCTGGCTGCTATTTGCCTGCCTCGATTAGACAAATAGCCTGTCTGCTGTAATTCTTGCATGCACGCATTGACAAGTGGGTAGGGTGTCGTACCTTCGCACCATTTTTTAAAGCGCTCTGGATAAAAGCCTGTGAGAGGTTTTGTTTTTGCTATGCCCTGAAACTGAAACAGTTTTTTACCTAAATCAACGCTTAACCATTGGAAGTATTCTCGCCATAATAGTTCGAGTATGAGCCAGTCGGTAGAGCTGTTATCGTCTGTATGTTGTTGGTAGTCAACAATGTGTTTGAGCAATCGTTTGACAGACAGCGCGCCAGTGGATAACCAAAAAGAGCACTTCGATGATGCGCTAAATCCAGCTAGCTGATTACGCGTGGTCTTATAGGTCTGTGGGCAATCGCTAGCAAAATACTGGGCTATATGTGACTGAGCTGCAGTTTCTCCACCGCTAACCCTTAAATCCATTATTGCTTGCGTGAGTAGCATTGGCCATGTTTGTTTTTGAAACCCTTTGGGTAACGCCTTCGGTCGCGGAAGCGGCAGGTTTGTACTGTTTATATTGGTCAGCGCACATTGTTTAAATGGCGTATAACCTCTGTCAAGTGGTTGGTTTAATTGATTGAGTAGAGAGCGGTCAAACAATGTATAGGTGTCTATAGCATCAACCTGAATTTTATCGCAGGTGACGCGAAGTTGCTCAAGCTGTTGTTGCTCGTTAAAGCCTATCGGTGTTGAGAGTATTACTCGGTCAATGGATAGCTTGTCACAAAGTACAGGGATACTTTCATGCATTGGTGCAAGCGTTATCTTAATATGTTGATCATAGTCGCTGAGGGAGTTTTCTAGGTCGGTAAGGGTTTGATGTAAAAAAGCTAGCCGCTTTTCACTCATGGCAGGCAATTGATACGATGCAGGTTGAAGTAAGCGGGGGTCTAGGCAATACACTAAAAATAATGCATCGTCATGCAAGGCGTTATGAAATGCTGGGTTGTCATCGAGTCTTAAGTCATTCGTTAGGCAGTATAAGGTGCGGGCCATTAGCGTAATATCTCTTTACGATTAGCAGGATTTTTAATAGCGCGTTTAATCACAGCATACATGTCTTTATCAAACTGACGAGGGTACGAGGCGAGGGCATTGGCTGTCAATAATTCAGGGGTGTCGGTATTGAGTGGCAATGTTTCTGTGGTTAACCAGGCCCAATTATCCAGATAAATGACCTGACAAATGTCGTGGGCTAAGTTGTTTTCTATTAAGGCGATAGGGCCTTCAAAAGGCCAAGGCTTCAAAAGTTTTTCGTAGGTGGCCAAATCAACATGTAAGTTATAGGTTGCTTGAGATTCTGCCCCTTCACAGGCACCGCGACAGTTTTTTAATTGTCGCCCAAAGCAGGGAGAGCCTTCAGCACCTGTTTCGTCGCCATTAATTTTTCGGCATAAATGATGCGCCTTAATAATAGAATCCAATGCGTTGAGGGTTTGTTTTTTCGTGGTGTAAAATCCAAAAGTATTGGCATTTGGCATCAGTGTATCTGCATTGCACTTGGTGGCAATCAATTGTTTATAACCTTGTTTGTCGATCTGTATTTGTAGGCACCATAAAGTTTTGAGTCGGCGTTGTTTTCTGTTAAAGACAGGAAGTTGTAATTTGATTTGTTGATTTTCTTGTAACAAAGCCGAGAGTTCACCAGCGGTCACTTCCACCTCAATATCTGCGATTTGACTCACCATTCGCATCGCCCGGTCACTGCGAACATCATTGTTTAGATGGCTCATGATGCGTTCGCGTAAGTGATTGCTTTTGCCAATATACAATAGTTGTCCATCCGCATTGAAAAAGTAATAAACCCCAAAGGTGTTGGGTATAGTCTGGATTTTGTCCTGTGCTAGCTGTGTTGGGATTGTAGGTGTTTTGATCAGTGTTTTGGCTGCTGAGTTGACAGTATCTAGCCCTTTGTCCTGAATGGCATAGTCAATAAAGGCTTTGGTTGCCTTAGCATCGGCTAATGCTCGGTGCGCTTGCGTGTGTATGAAGCCAATCTGTTGGCAAATCGTCGCTAATTTATAATTCGGCCATTCAGGGTAGAGTAGTTTGGCAAGCCGAACCGTACAGAGCATTTTTGGCCTAAAATCGTATCCACAAGCAAGAAAAGCGGCCTTTAGAAACCCATAGTCAAACCTCACATTATGCGCGATAAATAACCGATCTTTAAGCTGATTGAATAACGCTTCAACACCATAAGCAAAGTTAGGTTTATCTTCCACCATGTGTTGGCTGATACCGGTTAAAGATTCAATAAATGGCGGGATAGATTGCTCTGGGTTATAGAGCTTTTGCACGTATTCTAGGGTATTGTCAGGTTCCCAAAAAATAATGCCCGATTCGATAATTCGGCTGTAGCGTCGGTTGGTGCCAGTTGTTTCAAGGTCAACAATAGCGGCGGATAGATTAAGCAGCATAAAGACAGAGAGCGTTTATTTAAGAGAGCAATGCATCGCACGATCATAGCGCCATTTGGCAAAGCGTGCATACACCAATTTAGTTAACTGATAGCAGCCTGGTAAGGCAACGACGCTTGCTACATAATGCCAGTAGGGGAGCGCATGCCACAGACAAATAAAGGCATCGACCCCTTCATGTTTGTTCCCTTCGGTATCAAGGCAGGTAAACAATCGCATGGCCTCGTCAAAGTCTATGGGGTACTCGGAGAGTTGTTTGTTATCTTGAATATCAACCCAATGAATTTTATTAGGATCTGCTATACCTTGGTAGTAGCGAATCTCTTTGTCGCAAAGGTTGCAGTGCCCATCGTAAAATATCGTAATCATTAGATTTCCTAAAATACATCTATACGAGAGTAGTAATTTATTGGATTATTCTGTCAAAAAAGACATATTTTTAGTTTTATAAGCGTAACCAATGAAGGGTTAATGTAAAAGGCTTTTAAGTGAAAAGACTACGTTTAATTATGGGCGATCAGCTTAACTTATCCCATTCTTGGTTTAAGGAAAAAGATGCTGATACCACCTATCTTTTGGCGGAAATGACAGAAGAATTGACCTACTGCACCCATCATATCCAAAAAATCTGTGCCTTTTTTAAGGCCATGCAGGCGTTTGCAAAGGTGCTCAAAGAGGCAGGTCATCAAGTTCGCTATCTTGACTTAGATGATATGCAAGCGTACCCCGCTACCTTGCCTGAATTTTTGTTGGTGTTTGCAAAACAAATTAATGCAACAGCTATTGAATATCAATGGCCGGATGAATATCGATTGCGGCAGTCTCTTAAGACTTTATCAAAACAAACGGATATCGAAATAAAAAGTTTTTCGACAGAACACTTTTTGCTGGAAGAAAAAGTCATTAGGCAGCGTTTTTCTCCAAATAAATCTATTCGCATGGAAAATTTTTATCGTTATATGCGTAAACGCTTTGCTATTTTAATGGAGCCGCAAGCGCCCGATAAGCCTTTAGGTGGACAGTGGAATTTTGATGCCAGTAATCGTAAACCCCTCAATAAAAAAATGCTTGATCAAATTCCACAGCCGTTAGTCTTTGAGTCAGATGCTAAGAAGGAACTTGCCAGAATAAAAAAACACAAGATTCCATCGATAGGTGCTGCTGAAAATAAACATACATGGCCTGTTAGTCGACAGGATGCTGTAAAGCTATTGCAGTATTTCTGCAAAAAACAATTAATACATTTTGGCACCTTTCAAGATGCCATGACTGATCAAAGTGAATACGGATGGAGTCTTTATCATTCACGGTTAAGCTTTGCACTGAATATCAAAATGCTCTTGCCAATGGAGGTTATTAATGCGGCAATCAAGGCATATGAAGCGTCTAAGGGCGCGATTGATCTAGCCCAGGTTGAGGGATTTGTAAGACAGATTTTAGGCTGGCGAGAGTATATTCGCGCCATGTATTGGATTAATATGCCTGACTATAAAACTAAAAATGCGCTAAATGCCAAGCGACCTTTGCCCGCATGGTATTGGACGGGCGATACAAAAATGCATTGCTTGCATCAAGCGATTAATCACAGTTTAACGCATGCCTATTCGCATCATATTCAGCGTTTAATGCTAACAGGAACATTTAGCCTATTAGCAGGTATTAACCCTGATGATGTGGATGAGTGGTATTTGGGTGTTTATGCCGATGCAATCGAGTGGGTCGAATTACCCAATACAAGGGGGATGGCGTTATCCGCAGATGGTGGTTTAATTGCCAGTAAACCCTATATATGTAGTGCCAATTACATTAATAAAATGAGCGATTACTGCCAATCTTGTGACTATAATCCAAAGATTAAAGTTGGCGATAAGGCATGCCCTTATAATAGTTTTTATTGGGCTTTTTTAGATCGTCATAAAACACGATACCGTAATAACCCACGCTTGGCCTTTGCGTATAAAACTTTGGAAGCCATGGATGAAAAAGACAGGCTTGCGCTTAACAAACAAGCCAGCCAATACATTGGTGCATTGGATAGCTTATAGTTAAGGGCAGCTCTATTATGCGATCTTTTGCTGGTGTGGCTAAAAAGTTTGTTATTTATGCGGTTCGGCTATTCCGTTAGGTTGTGGTGCCCTCATGCTACCTTTGAGAGACTTTTTAGACTCGCTGTCTAATCGGTAAGTCTTTACAAAATAGCCCAAGTTGAGTTGGAGCTAACGATTCGCTTTGTTATAGTGCGTGGCCTTGCTTAAGAAGGTCAACAATAAATGAGCGAGTCATTAACATCGCGCGTACACCCTGACTTCCATTCTATGCTGAAATTCCCTGCGCCAGATTTTGAAAAGCCCTGGCTAGTGGCATTTCTTCGTGTTTACGCAAGGCTAAATTTTGCGCTTACAAGCGTGCCTCGTTGGACGTTAGCAAAAAAGTATACTGTTACGGGCAGTCATCGAACGGTTAGCATTACGCACTTTAAAAACACTCAGGTTACAGGCCTAAGACCTGTCATTATTTTTTATCATGGTGGCGGGTTTGTTATGCCTGCATTTGGCTTTCATAAAGCGTTACTGTTTGAATACATGAAGGGTGCAAACTGCGATGCGATTTTTGTCGATTATGACCTGTCGCCTGAATACAAAGCTTGTGACATGTTATCGCAGTGTTTTGGTGTATTTGAGTGGGCACGACATCAAGCGCCATTCAACACGAATAAAATAGCGGTAGCAGGTGATAGTGCAGGAGGTGCCATTGCAGCATCCGTTGCGCAAATGGCTTTTGAGCAATTTGGTGAAGCTGCACTAGCCTGCCAGCTACTTATATATCCTGTTACTGACAACAGCTTAAGCACTGACTCAACGAAAGCGTATCACGACACGCCTTGCTGGAGCGGTCAATCATCCAAGCAAATGTGGCAGGCTTATGACGCTGATTCATCGCCTCATGCGGTGCCTATGTTGCTTAATAGCGCAAAAGGGTTGGCGCCAGCCTATATTGAGACGGCTGAAATAGACCCATTGCACGATGAAGGCGCGGCGTTTACCGAGAAGCTGAAGGCCGCAGGTGTTGAGGCCTACTTGCATGAAACTCAAGGTACAGTGCATGGCTTTGATTCTACCTTGCAGTCATCCATTACGCTCAACAGCATTAAAAAGCGTTGTGAGTTTTTACGTAATCAATTGGGTTAAGGAGGGCTCGGTGCATAATTTGTGTCTCTTCCGCTGCCGGGGGCTTCACAAGTAAACCAAGGTTTGTCAGTCTCGATATGTCACGCAAGGCTGTATCCTTAGAGCATTTGGCCATTCGTGCATAGGTTGAGGTGCTCATAAAGCTGAGATTGTGGTTAGTCAATACCACCTTCAATCGTCTGCACCGCCTGATAAATCTCACTGTAGGGCTGCTTTTCGCAAAGCCCAAAGCCTTCCATTTGTTTCACGCCTTTTCTGCCAAAAGCCGGCATCATGATGCCTGCTAAAAATCGGCAATAGACACCTGTGGTGAGCGGCACTGGCAGTTTGTCTTTCAAAGCTGCTTTAAACGCTGAGAGTATGGGGATTAGCACACTTTCTTCTGGCATTGTTGTGACATCTTGGCGGCTGAATGTAGCCGCCTGTCCTAAACAGACTGAGCAGTGCCCGCAAGCATCAGGTGCATCTTGATCATCAAAATACAGGGCTAGATGTCGATTAAGGCATTTATCAAGTTCAAAAAAGCGCACCATTGCATGAATGCGTTTAACTTCACTGAGTTCCTTTTGCGCGAAATAATTATGCAGCTGCGTAGCAAGTGTGGGGTCGTGCAAAAGGGCTGAATTGACAGAGTACACCTCGGTCGTCATTCGTGTTTGCAGTTCAATGAGTTGTTTTTCGTGAAGGTAATCAAGGGCTTTGATAATGCGGTTTCTATCACCGCCATAGTTTGTGAGCATGGCATCAATATCCGGTACCCCCCAGGTTTTTTTCATCTGGGTATGGTCAAAAAGCGCACGAATAAAGGCTTGGCGTTCACCTTTAAAGCGTGCAAGGATAGCCTCTTTGTCGGCTAAGAAGCGCAATTTAACGTCGGCATAGTAGCTATAGAGGGGGGTTAATACGCCTTGTAATTCAAGCTGAACAAACAAGGTCTTTAAAGGCAGTTGGCGGATATTGCAGGCGTAGCTTAATGCCGTTACTTGTAACTCGAAACGCTCGTGCTGGGTGTCATTTTTAAGGGTGTCGATCAGAAGTTCAATTGAAGTTTCTTCGGGAGTATCGCCATAAATGAAATTTTCTAAGGTGGTTAGCCCGCTTAAATTCGCTAATAAAATACAGCTTGATGATTGGCCATCGCGTCCTGCACGGCCAATTTCCTGACTGTAATTCTCTATGGATTTAGGCAGATCATAATGGATCACAAAACGGATATCGGATTTATCAATGCCCATGCCGAAGGCAATGGTTGCGACCACTACCTGAATCTTGGATAGCATAAAATCCTGTTGGATCTGTGTGCGCAGTGCATCTTTTAAGCCTGCATGGTAAGCCACGGCATTAACGTTTTGTTGTTGAAGGGTGCTCGCAACATCTTCGGCCGTTTGTTGCAGCGTTACGTATACAATGCCGCTGCCCGTTTGCTGCTGGATAGCGTGTAAAAGGCTCGGCAGTTTGTCTTTTTCGTAGGTAGGCTTGACGCTTAGATGAAGATTATCTCGGTAAAAGCCAGTTTGTTGGATGTGCTCTGTTGCTATTTGAAATTTTTTCGCCATGTCCAGTTTGACGCGTTTGGTCGCAGTGGCTGTTAGTAATAGCACTAACGGTATTTTAAAGGCCTGTTGATAATGCGGCAGTTTTAAATAATCTGGTCTGAAATTATGGCCCCATTCAGAAATACAATGCGCCTCATCGACGACTAGCATGGAGATGGGGATGGATGAAATAAACCCACGAAAGGTTTCGTTCTTAAAGCGCTCGACCGATACCATTAAAATTTTAATTTCACCTTGCCTGATGGCTGTTCTAACGGCCTGCGCCTCATCTGGGCTTTGGGTGGAGTCAATACGTGCAGCGGGGATACCTTTTGTGTTTAGAAACTCAAGCTGATCGGCCATCAAGGCTAAGAGCGGAGAAACCACCAATGTCAGATGGGGTAGTAGAGTGGCGGTCAGTTGATAGCAGAGTGACTTTCCAGAGCCTGTGGGGAATACAGACAAGGTTGAGTGGCCTTCGAGCAGCTGATTGATCGTGGCTTCTTGACCTTCTCTAAAGGTATCAAAGCCGAATAGGCTTTTTAGTGTGTTGTGTAACTCCATTGCGACAAGCACTCTCTGAGGTTAATGGGCAATAGGGTCAATCATAAACAATTACATACGTTTGTGTTGTTAATTCAGTCATCTAGTACCTCAATGCACAGCGATTGTCCCGTTCAGCAGCTACAGGTTTTTCTGTGGCAAGGCGCAAGTATGCAGTAATACATGCGTCTTTCAAATGCTTGCAACAAAGTCACGGGAAAACCTGTAGCTGCCCTTTGGGTGGCATTTAAAATGCCCATAGCTGTGTTGCTTGATCTCACTATAGAATAACTATTATTTTCAATCAGCTGCCTTGCTATGAGCATTTTACTCTGCCACTGAACCCGACAATCGCTGTGCATTGGGGTACTAGGTTGCGATAATGTGAACGCGAAAAGTGAAAACGCTAGCGAGGGTGGTGAGCAGGCTGAGAATCCTTGGGCAGGGTTGCTAGCCTGAATAACTCCTGAGAAATTATTTAGGCCAGGCGCCTAGCCAGTTAATGGAATGAATGATTCAACATGATCACGCTCATTTTGTTTGAAATGAAACCTATATTTATTGCGTATATCTAACCTATTCTTTTAGGTAGTTTATTATCCATGAACATGTTTTTTAAGGCAGTTCATTGCTGTGTTGTAGTTTTTTTACTAAATACTGTCAATGCTCAGTCATATCAACAAGGCTATCAAAGCCTTTTGCAAAGGGATCTCAATCTTGCTGATTCACTAAGGAGATGTAGCAATATACCTACACCTACACTCAATCTGAAGCTTAGTGAGTTTAAGCAGGTTGCAGTCACAGGTATTGGTACATCAGCAACACACGCAAAATATCTTGTGAGTTTGTTAAGAGATCATTTATCTATTCCTGCGTATTTTAAACCAGTAGGGTCATTTTTGAATGAGTCTGAGACATCTTATAAAGAGGAAGTGCTTATTGTAATTTCACAAGGGCTTTCGCCTAATGTGAGGGTTACTTTAGAGCGTCAGGAAGCGTGGGGCGAAGTTATTTTGATAACAGCAGCTACATTGGAAGGCGCTGTTGAGAGAAATGAGCACCAGAAATATGATTTATTAAAACGTGTGCTGAATAACCGGGGGCAGATCATACAATTCACAGGTGAGAATGAATATGAAACATTAATACGGTTAACAGGGCCAGTTACTGGGTTTGTGATGATGAATAAAGTCGCTGAAAGTTTTGCAGCCTTGAAAGGGGTTAGGCCTAAAATATTTGATATAAGTATCGAGACGATAGTCGCTAAGATGGCGCAATCAAGAAAAAGAGCACAACAAGTGATGGCAGCTCTAGATGACAACTGGATTTACGATGCTAATCATTTTATTGTGTGTAATGGCGAAGCAGCGTTGATGGATAATTTACGTTTTAAACTAATGGAAGGGTTATTTATACCCATTCCAGGTGTTTGGGATCTGTTAGATTATTCGCACGGTCCCCTTCAGCAAAACTATGAGGTGAGCGCCAACTTTTTCAGGTTAAAAGGTGAGCGCATAAATGAAGCTCTTTTTTCACGCTTTGACCTAACTTTGAACCCTAAAAAGCATAAAGCCTTTGATGTTAAGGCTGATTTACCATTCCCGTATTCATTGTTTGAATATGAGAGTTTTTTTAATACTCTTGTTTTGGATGCGATACGTAAACATCAAATAGACCAGGTGAACTGGCCTGCAAAAGGCGTCGATACTGCACTTTATTCCTTTGAAGGAAAACTATGAATGTATGATCAGTAAGCTATCTATCTCTCGCATTAGTGATAGTAGTTCAGGGCAGATGTGCGCTGGATTCGGATTGTTTAGCAGATAATATTTCAAATCGATCAGGGTGTTATAAAGTCGCTGATCGATTCTTTCCCCAAGCTTGAGTTTGCTAATTTGTTCGGTCAGTAATATTTCCATTTGATCGAATGCAATAAAATGGCCTTGGTCAATAATTTTTAATTTGATAGTTTCACACAAGGCTTCTATTGAGTGGAGCGATACACTTTCATAAACATGTTTTACGTTGTAACCACTTTTAATAAAAGGTTGAGCTTTCAACGGATTATGACTTAGCATAGAAATTGACATATCGTTAGTGATGCCTAGCCCTTTGAGCATTCTGATGGCAAATTGATATTTACGCTTATCGGGATCAAAGCCAAACTCTGTCATGGCTTGATTGGCATCGTATACGCCAAGCCCTAACCATTCTCCTTCAGTGTTTCTTCCTGATTGATGCGTATAGAATAGCATTTTGTCGGTGAGTCCAGCGCCTCTTGCTTCCTGTTGAAGATAAAAGATCAACCCAAATTCATTTTCTTCAATTCGTTGCATAGCTTTTTTTAATTGTTGAGCGCAATCACATCTATCGTGGTTGAAAATTTCACTCATAAAACAGGCGGAATGAGGACGAAAAAGAAAAGGTTTGTCTATTTTAGAAAGTAGTCTAGTTTTTAAAAAATAGTCTGGAGGAAAGTCTGCCTCTTTAGTATCAATAAATTCAGGTAGTCTGAATATTGCTAGGTGAGGCATAGTTAACCCGCCTGTGGTGCCAGAAGACTCATCAGAGTAAACAAAGCTTGCCACATACCAAGGTTTTTCTTTAAATTCCGGTTCCGATGATTCCAGTCTTATAATGCTGGTTGGGGTTAAAGGGGCATCAGAATTTTTAAACTTGAGTACATTCGACTGAAGCTGCTTCTTTAATGTGAATAGAAATTCATTTTTTATGGCATTTTCTATGGTGTGTTTATTCTTCTCGTGTCTTGTATAGTTTTTTAATTGGTTTTGTATGAGTTGGAAATACTTATCTACAGTTAAGTCATAATTTTCAAGCACAAATTTTGCATCATCTAAAGCCTCTACAATGTTTTTTTGTTTTGAGTATTTATGCTGAAGTTCATTCAGTGTTGTTCGTATCGATTGATTTAATTCTATGTTTTGAATGCTGGGGGTTGTGTTGTCAAAGAAGCTGATCCTGCTTTGACAGGGTAATGAATTTGATAAGGTTAGTACAAGAATAAAAAACTTAATATAATTATACATAAGATGAATATTTTTTTAGAGAAAATATATTATTAGAATTAGTTGCTTATGCGATGGTTCAATAAAAATACTATTTATTTAATAGGCTTTTCACTGTCACCTAGTGCTTTTTGATCACTTTAATAGTTGAACAAAAAACCTTCTAAACCACGAAGAATGCGGCGTTTTCAATATGTACTGAGATTCTCTGGCAAGGTTAAGGACGCTATCTAACAAATAGCTCAGTGCTCTGCTACCGACAAAAATATTAGTCGTGTTCAAAAATACCCTGTTATTGATCAAAAAGTGCTAGGAGCCTGTCCGAGAACTGACTGTTCGGCCTAAATTCCAGATAAGCGGCTAAATTCTTCGCCAAATTCCTTTAAATAGGCTGACTATTCGCAGGAATTTCCCAAAAAATTTATCTCACTTCTTTGAAATTTATCCTCGAACGCAATTCTCGGACAGGCTCCTAGGTGGCCGTGATGCAATAGTTAATGAGCTATGATGATATCTGGTGTATGAGCTGAAAAGATACGATGTTAATCTGTTAGTCGATCCTGCAAGATCAACAACCAACAGGAGAAACACCGTATGGCTCAAAATGATAAAGTTGTAGAGTTAAATAATCCAGTAAAAGATCCATTGACCGAGTTATTAAAAGAAGGCGCACGCGAGTTGCTAACAAAGGCAGTGCAAGCTGAATTATCAGCCTTCTTAGATGACTACTCATCACTTGAAGTAGATGGTAAGCAAGCCGTCGTTAGAAATGGCTATCTGCCTAAGCGCATGATACAAACAGGTTTAGGTGAGCTTGAAATCAAAGTGCCGAAGACGCGCGACAGATCAGGCAATGGCCATCACTTTACCAGCGCTTTGCTCCCACCGTACCTTAAGCGCACGAAGACAATGGAAGAGTTTATACCCTGGCTGTATTTGAAAGGTATCTCCACAGGTGACATGCAGCCTGCACTAGAAGCGCTGTTAGGCGATGGAACAAAAGGGCTTTCGCCGAGTGTTGTTTCAAACCTTAAACAGCAATGGGAGACTGACTATGGGCTTTGGCGTAAGCGTGACTTAAGCGGCAGGCGCTACGTTTATGTTTGGGTTGACGGTATTTACTGCAATGTTCGAATGGACGACAAGTTGTGTCTCTTGGTTGTCATTGGCTCAGATGAAACTGGCCGTAAAGAGGTATTAGCCGTTGTTGATGGCTATAGAGAATCTGAAGCTAGCTGGCTAGAAGTGATTGAACAGCTTGAATATCAAGGCTTTCAAGGACAGCCTAAGCTGGTGATTGCCGATGGCGCTTTAGGTTTTTGGAAGGCTGCGGCCAAGCGCTGGCCAGAGAGCGCTCAACAACGTTGCTGGGTGCATAAGACAGCCAATGTACTCAATAAAGTGCCAAAAGCTATTCAACCTAAAATGAAAGAAGCGCTACATGATATATGGCAAGCAGACACACGAGACGCTGCCTATAAAGCATTTGATAGCACTATTAACCGCTTTGAGGCCAAGTATCCAGCAGCTATGCAATGCCTTGCGAAAGATAAAGACAGCATGCTCGCTTTTTATGATTTTCCAGCTATGCACTGGCAACATATTAGAACGACAAACCCTATTGAATCTGTTTTTGCTACTGTCAGGCTCAGAACCAATAAAACGAAAAACTGTGGTAGTCGACAAACAACGCTAGCAATGGCGTATAAATTATTAACAACTGCTCAGAAAAAGTGGCAACGCTTAAGGGGCTATAAGCTGCTTGCAGATGTTATTGATGGAGTGAAATTCGAGGACGGTAACCCAGTAGAAAATGATCAACAACAGGAAGTCGTATCTGCGGCCATACACCAGATTTGACTATAGCTCATAGTTAATAGTTGCACATATTAAATCGGATTCTTTGATAATAAAAACTGTTAGAAGCTTTTATGCGCTTTTTTCTTTTCTATAAACTTAGGTTTAAAAAGTGGGGTTTAAAGTTTTGCAAGCATATTTTAACATGTTTAAAAAATAATACGGATTGATTGAATGTTGATTGCGAATTGTGCGGGGAAGAGATGGGAATAATGCATGTAAACCGGTGGTGGTGATTTCTTTGGTATATCGAAACCTATAAACTATGTATTTCGAGCAGCTATATGATGCATGATTACCTAATTTAACCTCAAGTGAAATCAAACTCTTATGAAAATACTTAATATAGTAATTGTTGCCATATTTTCTTTCACAGTTTGTGCTGTTGAATGTAATGATTCCAACTTAGAAAGGAGTACTTCTATTAGTAGTTCAAGTATCAGTCTAACAAGTGTTAGCAGCATGGATAGCTTAAATAGTGGATATGGTGATGAACGATATTCAGAAGTAATAGGTGAAGCAGGAAATTTGATAATCTCATTAGTTTTAGCTAATATTCGATCTGCATTCAGCGATAAGAAAATGAGAGCATTTAAATCAAGCCATTAAATAGTTAATAACTATGTTGATGATTATCGAGATGGTAAGGTTTTGATAATGTACCCTGACAAGCGTGTCCAAGGGGTCGTCACTATGCTTCTACCTGTAAAATGTGCGCTATATTTTCCCTTCGTGAAAGTACGTTTATTATTTGAATGTAACTTTGTTATTTAATGATAAGTTACCCGAGTTTTGTTTTTTTAAAGCTGGTTGTGCTGGGTGGTTATGTTTGAATTTAAGTGTTTGAGCTTCATAACTACATTTAAATTGAACTTTAATGAAGATATAGATCTTAGAGCTATGATGATATCTGGTGTATGAGCTGAAAAGATACGATGTTAATCTGTTAGTCGATCCTGCAAGATCAACAACCAACAGGAGAAACACCGTATGGCTCAAAATGATAAAGTTGTAGAGTTAAATAATCCAGTAAAAGATCCATTGACCGAGTTATTAAAAGAAGGCGCACGCGAGTTGCTAACAAAGGCAGTGCAAGCTGAATTATCAGCCTTCTTAGATGACTACTCATCACTTGAAGTAGATGGT
The DNA here is from genome assembly GCA_965225765.1 of Pseudomonadales bacterium. Classification (GTDB taxonomy): domain Bacteria; phylum Pseudomonadota; class Gammaproteobacteria; order Pseudomonadales; family DT-91; genus CAKMZU01. The sequence continues at coordinate 1,915,208 of CBDDBO010000002.1, read as the reverse complement.
AAGCAAGCCGTCGTTAGAAATGGCTATCTGCCTAAGCGCATGATACAAACAGGTTTAGGTGAGCTTGAAATCAAAGTGCCGAAGACGCGCGACAGATCAGGCAATGGCCATCACTTTACCAGCGCTTTGCTCCCACCGTACCTTAAGCGCACGAAGACAATGGAAGAGTTTATACCCTGGCTGTATTTGAAAGGTATCTCCACAGGTGACATGCAGCCTGCACTAGAAGCGCTGTTAGGCGATGGAACAAAAGGGCTTTCGCCGAGTGTTGTTTCAAACCTTAAACAGCAATGGGAGACTGACTATGGGCTTTGGCGTAAGCGTGACTTAAGCGGCAGGCGCTACGTTTATGTTTGGGTTGACGGTATTTACTGCAATGTTCGAATGGACGACAAGTTGTGTCTCTTGGTTGTCATTGGCTCAGATGAAACTGGCCGTAAAGAGGTATTAGCCGTTGTTGATGGCTATAGAGAATCTGAAGCTAGCTGGCTAGAAGTGATTGAACAGCTTGAATATCAAGGCTTTCAAGGACAGCCTAAGCTGGTGATTGCCGATGGCGCTTTAGGTTTTTGGAAGGCTGCGGCCAAGCGCTGGCCAGAGAGCGCTCAACAACGTTGCTGGGTGCATAAGACAGCCAATGTACTCAATAAAGTGCCAAAAGCTATTCAACCTAAAATGAAAGAAGCGCTACATGATATATGGCAAGCAGACACACGAGACGCTGCCTATAAAGCATTTGATAGCACTATTAACCGCTTTGAGGCCAAGTATCCAGCAGCTATGCAATGCCTTGCGAAAGATAAAGACAGCATGCTCGCTTTTTATGATTTTCCAGCTATGCACTGGCAACATATTAGAACGACAAACCCTATTGAATCTGTTTTTGCTACTGTCAGGCTCAGAACCAATAAAACGAAAAACTGTGGTAGTCGACAAACAACGCTAGCAATGGCGTATAAATTATTAACAACTGCTCAGAAAAAGTGGCAACGCTTAAGGGGCTATAAGCTGCTTGCAGATGTTATTGATGGAGTGAAATTCGAGGACGGTAACCCAGTAGAAAATGATCAACAACAGGAAGTCGTATCTGCGGCCATACACCAGATTTGACTATAGCTCTAGATCTTATAAAGTTGTTGAGTTGAAAAGATTGACTTAATTGTTAATCATATAGTTACGAGTATTACATATGAAATAAATTAATTTTATTTAAAATAGGTTAAATACATACCATGTTTAAAAATATTTTTTTAGGTATAACATTAACTTTATCTTCAATTTATTCATATTCAGCTCTTGAGGAGAGGAATTTAAAAGAGTTCTTTATCACTTTTTACTCATTATTTACTCTAGGTAATAAAATTACAGATATAGTTGTTGATCTATCTGAAAAATGTAAAACTTTAGAATTAGAGTACTTGTGCAAATTAGAAAAAGAAGAAATCATTAGAGAAATTAATAGTCGAATATTACCTATCCATATTAAAGCGATAAAAAAGGATAAAGATTATTGTTATATAAAAAAGAAAAATATGATTGCTAAGATAAAAAAATCGGCTGGGTATTTAGTTAAAACAATATAACAAACGTATCTATGGGGTATTCTCTGAGCTCCTACCTAGGTCGCAAGCATTATGAAAATAAACGTTGAGGTCACTACTATTGACTATTCATTTGTAGAAAGTTAAAAAAGTAAACCTATTATCTTTGGCTTATTGCTTATTTTCTAGCAGCGTTTATGCGTCACTGTTTTTAAAGAAACCAATATGTGGTGATTAACGCATTAATCTGACTAACATTTGACGGCTCTTTGGGTGGAATTAGCTGGCAATGTATAATTAAGAAATATTACTTTTTCTGAATTGAAACCACTTTCTTCTAGTTCGTCTGCGTATCCTCTAGGGTTACAGATGACCCGCGTTTTTCCAATCTTATAATCTGATTTATTATGGGTATGGCCGTGTATCCATAAGCGTGGCTGATACTTCGTAATAAGGTGGTCAAGCTTAGAGAAAAATGCAGCAGAAATAGACTGAGTACTATACTTGGCAGCAACTGATCTTTTTGAGGGAGCGTGATGAGTTATAATGACATTTGGCTCTCCTTTCAGTTCGTTTAGTCGCTTGTCTAGCCATTTAACACTTTTATTATGTAAGTAAATTGTATTCCTGGGGTTTATAAATTGACCCCCTGACGATTGATAAATATTCTTGTAATCAGCTACTGTTTCTAATGATGCCTTGATTGATTCATCTTTATCCTGCATACCCTCCATGTCAGTCCAAAGCGTTGTGCCTAGAAAATTTACACCATTTATTTTGATATCGCTATTATTGAGATAATGTACATTTTTAGTACTTTTCCCCTTTAGCAATTTGTCTGTTTTATCTATATTGGAGCCAAAATATTCGTGATTTCCAGCAACGTAGCAGATATGCACATCATCTAAATCGTGAGATTTAATATCAAGCTTTTTTGCCCATTCTATTCCTTTTGTGCCTTTGTTTATGTCGCCAGCAAGCACGATAACGTGTTCACCTTGATACTTATATCGGAACGCATTGTGTTCACAGTGGAGGTCGGATAAAGGTCTGATGAAAAGCTTTCTACCAATATCAGTAGGCTCTTTTTTATCATTGCCGGCATGGGCTTTACTTAAGCCTAATATGATAAGGTAGATACAGTAAAGCTTCCTACTTATAGGTGTGCGCATTAGGCAATAAAACTTATATTTAGATGCTAAATTCAGTGAAGCTTTCGGTAATAGTTGGATAGCAAACGTGCCCACGGGGTTGTCGTTGTGCTTCCCCCTTTGACACGTATGTTATTTTATTTTGTCTGTGATAAAAACTCTCTCAAAACTGAAGATGGAAGATATTTGAGTGCAGTTAACAAATTGGTTTTTATATTTCTCTGGCTTTTATTAGGCCCGAAAATTGTATCCCTATCTGGATCAGCTTTATAAAATTTTAATATCAATGGTCCAACCGTCAACTTGTTTGAATTATAACTATTGGAAATAACCAAATAATTATGCTCAAATTGTTTTTTACTATGTGAAATAAATTGACCAGCATTTTCTTTTATATGGTTGCATTGTACCCTAATAAATCTGTCTTTTGATTCCTGTAGGAAAATATCGCCATTGTGTTCTATTAATTGATTATTTTCATTTTTTTTAAGTTCTATTTTATTATTATTCAAGCTAACTTTAAATTCATCTAGAGTCTTATCAGACTGAATAAATTTCGTGTATTCAGTTGGCAGTGTAGAGTTTTTACTTATGTTTATGTAGGTACTAGGTTTACATTCAATATCATCTTGAGCATTGCTATTGTATAATGAAAAAAGTAAAGAAAAAGTAATTAAATATTTCATAAGATTCTCTGGATTCTCTGGATTCTCTGGATTCTCTGGATTCTCTGGATTCTCTGGATTCTCTGGATTCTCTGGATTCTCTGGATTCTCTGGATTCTCTGGATTCTCTGGATTGTCAGATGGCTAATTGGACTACGAATATATTCAAACGTTCATAAAAATAACATGTGTGTCCAAGGGGTTGTTGCCATACTTCTCCCTGCAAAAAGTGAGTTATCTTATTCTTTTATAAGAGTGTATTTATCGTTCAAATTCGGGTATTTTAATTCCATTGTTAAATTTAAAAAATATAGTGGACTCATAAAGCAGTACGGAAGATCTTAATTTATAAGTGAAGTCTCAGTGGCATTTATGTCTCATTTATTATGGTTGTACTGTGGATCTGTGGTCAAAGCGTAGCGTAATTGTGTAGTAATTTTGTCCACAAATCCACAACGTTATGCGACGCTTCAAGCAATTGCTTCGTCCACTCTCTAACTTGGTAGGCATGGCGATCAAATTGTTGCGATAATTCAGCAATAGTTTTGTCACTCTTAAGTGCTGCTATTGCCACCTTAGCTTTGGAGCTCGGTGAGTGGTTGCGTCTTTTTCTTCTTATTATTATTCATCAGGCTAGTTTGTAGTTTATCTGAGGTTTATCACTTAAGCACATGTGCATCTTTTTTGGGCTATTTCAGCGATTAATGGAACCATTTAGTGAAAGCGTTATCTATATCAATGCATGAGGCATATTATCCATATGCCGATCGCGCTCTTTATTAACAAAGAGCATTATCACCTGCAAGGTTTTTACTTCGCAGGTGATATTTATCTAATTCTGCTTTATCACTTTCTCTTTTTTACTTCAATCATCCTCTTTGCTTGCTATTTATCGTTAGTTGGATGATATGTCAGCTTTCCACAGTTATAGGTGAAAAATAACCGGTGACTTTTCACATAAGAAAACCTCGTGCCATTTTCCTCCAAAAATGATGAAAAATGGCTAACGTTCTTTTCTTATACTTCTTTTGCAGTAGATAGCTGGTTTCTTCAGGTGGGAAGAAGCGTTGTGAATATTTAGGCAGATTGACTTTTGGGATAATTCAACAAGCTTAAACTACAACCAAAAGTATGATGGTATGGGTATTGTGCGGGGGTGAAAAATTTTTTGCTTGATTACCTATGATTGCGTTTAACTGTACCCAAAATGGTGATATTAATCGGAATAGGCGGTTTATAGGCCTCAAGCAGCAATGATGCTTCATGAATGGTAATCGTTAATCGATCGCCCTTTTTCACCGGCATATGGCCGTAAGCCCATATCGTGCCTTCTAGCGCAACTAAAGGCTCTGTTCTTTCATCCGGATCAATCGCGACAACTAGCAGCAAGCCATCGACAGGCGGTAAGCCAGCTTTTTTTATTGAAATACGGTTTTCCATGCCCATGGCGGGTTGAATGCGCTTTCGGGCTATAAGGTCTAGGTCTATATAAAAGTCAGGCTCTGTGAATAATGTCATGGGTTTTACTGATTAGCGCTATTTTAGTAATCCTGTTAATCAATAACTATAGCAGTTCAACACGAACATCTAGCCTGAATAATTCATCAGGAATTATTCAGGCTAGTAGTCAGTTGCAGGCACTTTGAACGGTGTATATTTTGCGTAGCTTAGCTGTTAGGATTTATTGCACAACAATTAGCTGTATTACAACGTCATGATCACGGATTACCATGCAAAATACTATGCCCACGAACTCAGCATTCAGCACGCGAATCAAGGCGTTGACAGGCTTTCGCAATCACTATTTGATGCAAGCGTTGATTTAAACCCGCATCAAATAGAGGCAGCGTTATTTGCGATTACTAATCCGCTAAGCAAGGGTGTTGTATTAGCCGATGAAGTTGGGCTAGGTAAAACTATTGAGGCGGGGCTGGTACTTTGCCAATACTGGGCAGAGCGCAAACGTCATTTATTGATTATTTGCCCCGCCGCACTTAGACGCCAATGGATGCAGGAATTACAGGAAAAATTTAATCTGCCATCGGTGATATTAGATGCCAAAACTTTCAAAGACTTTCAAAAGCAAGGGATTGAAAATCCCTTAGCGCAACAAAAAGTGGTGATTATGTCGTATCACTACGCCGCAGGTATTGAGGATAAACTGCTAGCCGAGCATTGGCATCTGGTTGCTATTGACGAAGCCCATAAGCTCAAAAACGCTCACCAAAAAAGCAATAAAATCGGCCAGTCATTACGGCGATCATTAGCAGGGCGCAAAAAGCTGTTACTTACCGCCACGCCATTACAAAACTCACTGATGGAGCTATATGGTTTATCGACCTTAATTGATGAGCATATCTTTGGCGATGATAAAGCCTTCCGTAAGCAGTTTATGGTATCGGGTAGTGATGATACTGAGCTAAAAAAGCGCTTAGCCTCTTTTGTGCGCCGTACACTGCGCAAAGACGTACTCGAATACGTTCGTTATACCAAGCGCCATGCCATTACCGTTCGTTTTAATCCAGAAGATAACGAGCACGAATTTTATGAGGCGGTATCGGCTTTTTTAAAGCGCGAGCACAGCTATGCACTGCCTAAAGCACAGCGGCACTTAACAGGGCTTATTTTACGCAAGCTATTAGCCTCGAGTACCTATGCCGTACTTAATACCCTGCAAACTATTCATAACCGTTTAACGCAATTAAAAAGCAATAAACAACAAATCGATATGCTTGAAACCATTATCGAGAACGAAGACATCAATAGCGATTACCAAGAAGAACTCGCCCGTTTACAGGCCGAAGATACCCACCCAGAGCCTGTAAACCTAGAAAAGCTCGATAACGAAATAACCGAGATAGAAGACTTTATCGCACGCGCCAAAGGCATTGTGGCGGATAAAAAGCTCCATGCGTTGAACGAGGCATTAGATCAAGGCTTTATGCGGTTAGAAGAAAACGGTGCAGCGCCTAAGGCCATTATATTCACCGAATCCACACGCACGCAAGAATACCTGTATGCCCACTTAACCACGGATTTTGATGAAAGCGAAGTTGTGTGTTTTAGTGGCACGAATAACGACCCGCAACAAACCAAAATCTATCAGCAGTGGAAAGTAGATAACGAAGGCTCAGATAAAATCACAGGCTCAGCACAGGTTGATAAGCGCACTGCATTAATCGAATATTTTAAAACCACAGCCCGCATTATGATTGCAACAGAAGCCGCCGCAGAGGGGGTGAACCTGCAATTTTGTTCGCTGTTGATTAACTATGACCTACCTTGGAACCCGCAACGAGTCGAACAACGCATTGGCCGCTGCCACCGTTATGGGCAAAAGCATGATGTGGTGGTGGTAAACTTTTTAAACGAACGAAACGAAGCCGACCGCCGCGTGTTGGAATTGTTGGGCGAAAAATTCCGCCTCTTTGACGGTGTGTTTGGCGCATCGGATAGCGTGTTAGGCAGTATTGAATCAGGCATTGATTTTGAGAAAACCATCGAGCATATCTATGACACCTGCCGCACCCCTGAAGAGATAGAACAAGCTTTTAATGCACTGCAACAAAGCCTGGAAGATGACATAAACCAGCGCATGAAAGAAACCGAAGATATTCTCCACGAAAATTTTGATGAGGATATTAAACAGGTATTAAAGCTTAAGCTTGATCAGGCAGAGCAGCGATTAGATAAGGTCAGCCAATGGTTTTGGCAAACCACTTGCCATCAATTAAAAGACTTAGCCCAGATTGATCAAACCAATCATGCCTTTACGCTCAATGAACGCCCCGAATGGCAGAATGTGACCCCACCTGTACCGCAAGGCCGATATGAACTGATTAAAAACCAAGGTCAAAGCCGCGAGATAAGCACGCACAGCCATGGCTATCGGTTATCTACGGCTTTAGGTGAGCATGTTATCAATAACGCCAAAGCCCTAACCACTCCAATAGGGGGCGTGTGCTTTGATTACGATGCGTATGATGGCAAAATTGCAGTGGCGGAGAATCTTAAAGGCCAATCAGGTTGGCTCAATCTAACACTGGTCAGTATAGATGCCTTGCAAACTGATCAGTTTTTGATTTTTACAGGGTTAACGGAAGATGGCACGCCTATTGATGGCGAGGTGTTGCAAAAGCTGTTTTATTTGCCAGGTGAGAGCATACCCTCAGCCGTTAGCACGCCGCCTGATGCTTTGGCCAATAACACTGAGCGGCACGTAGAAGCAACGCTAAGCACCGCTATGGAATCCAATCAGGTATTTTTTAATAAGGAACGCGAAAAGCTCGATAAATGGGCAGACGATAAGCAGTTAGCGCTAGAAGAAGGCCTAAAAGATACCCGCGCCAAAATTAGTCAGATTAAACGCGATGCGCGTAAAAGCCAAAGCCTAGAAGAGCAGGCCGAACACCAACGCGAACTCAAGGCATTGGAGGAGAAAAAACGCCGCCAACGCCGCGCCATATTTGACCTTGAAGATGAGATTATTGATCGACGCGATGAGCTTATTCATCAACTCGAAGAACGCATGCAGCAAAAAACACAGATTGAATCGCTCTTTACCCTGAAGTGGCAGGTTGTTTAGCAGTAGCGTTGTGTAGCAGTAAAAAAGTAAAAGCAGCCTTCAGGCAACAGCGATAAGAATAACAGGATAACCGCATGACTAAATACAAAGAGCTTGTGACCAAGCTTAAAGAAATATTTCAGATAGATCGCCCAGAGCTTGATTTTGGTGTGTACCGCATCCTGAACCAGCGCAGCGATGAGATAAACGAATTTTTAGAGCATCGCCTGCAAGCTAAAGTTAAAGAAACCTTTAAAGCGGCCAAGGCTGCGAAAGGCGACGGTGCAGACGATGAGAACAGTGTGTATTCGCACCTGCTAACCTTCTTCTCCCGTTATTATGACGAAGGCGATTTTATCAGCCAGCGGCGTTACAAAGGCGATACTTACGCCATCCCCTACGCAGGTGAAGAAGTCATGCTGCACTGGGCGAATAAAGACCAGTATTACATCAAAAGCGGCGAAAATTTTTCTAACTACCGTTTTAAATTAGCCGATGGCCGCAGCGTGTTTTTTAAGCTCATTAGTGCTGATACTGCCAAGGATAACCGCAAAGATAACGACAACGACCGCTGTTTTGTGTTTTTAGCCAAGGCGCAAACAATCACCAAAACCGATGATGAAGGCGAAGAATACGAAGAGACTATTACGCCTATTGAGGAGATCGAAAACGCCAGCGGTGAGTCAGAGCTAATCATTCACTTTGAATACAAAGCGCTACCCAAAGGCAACAAGCAAGCAAAACTGACTGAACAAGCGATTAAAGCGATAGAAAAAGACAAAATTGTCACCGCCCGCTGGTTGGATTTACTCAATCGCATGCCAACGGATAAAAACCCCACCCGCACTCTGTTAGAAAAAGAACTCACTCACTACACGGCCAAAAACACCAGCGATTATTTTATCCATAAAGACTTAGGCAAGTTCTTACGTGGTGAGCTGGATTTTTATATCAAAAACGAAGTCATGCATTTAGATGATGTGCAAGATGCCGAGGCCTTTGCCGATATAGAGCGCAATTTACGCATGATCCAATGCTTAAGAAGCATCGCGCAAGAGTTGATTAATTTTTTAGCCCAAATCGAAGACTTTCAGAAAAAGCTGTGGCTCAAGAAAAAGTTTGTGGTGTCGAGTCATTACTGCATAACACTTGATCGCGTACCTGAAGAACTCTATCCAGAGATTGCCAACAACAAAAAACAATGGCAGCAGTGGCGGGACTTGGGCGTTTGGGATAATAAAAAAGATGGGACGGTTGAGGGTTTAAAAGAACAGCCGTTTATGATGGTTGATAGCTCTTTATTTTCAAATGGCTTCAAAGAAGTGTTAAGCAATTGTGTAGCTGATAGATCAAATGAGTTGAATGGAACAATTATTAATTCAGACAACTTTCAAGCACTTAATTTATTAAAGAGTAGGTATAGAGATAAAGTTGATTTGGTTTATATTGATCCACCTTATAATACTGAAGGCGACGGCTTTTCATATAAAGACAATTATAAGCATTCGAGTTGGAACTCGTTGATAGAAAACAGATTAGCAACCAGTTCAGATTATTTATCGAGTAAAGGGATTCTATTTTCAAGTATTAATGACATTGAAGTAAATAATCTAAAAAGATTGCTTGATGGTACTTTTGGCGAAGATAAATTTGAATCTCAGATTATCATTCAGTCAAATAAACGTGGGCAAACATATCAAAGAATAGCTAAAACTCACGAATATCTTATGGCGTATGCTATTGGCGAGCATTCAGGTTTTAATGAATTGCCTAAAGACGCAGTAAAAAATGCTCTATCAGATCAAAATGGTACGTATGAACTCTGGGAGTTGAGAAATAGGAACCCCAAATTTGGTAAACACAATAGACCTAATTTGTATTACCCAATTTTTGTGAACTCTAATTCTTTGGACAAAGATGGTTATGCAAGTATTAGCCTAGAAGAAGGCGATAACATACCCGTTTATCCAAAAAATAGTGAAGGAAAAGATTCATGCTGGAGGTGGGGAAAAGAAAAGACATTAAATGCCATTGTTGATGGCAGCACCATGGTGTTAGTTGCAAAGCAAAAGAAAGATGGTGGTTGGAATATTTATGAAAAGGCCAGAAAGAACACTACTAAAGCTAAAACAATTTGGTCAGAAAGCTCAGTTATTAGTGAGCAAGGTACAGTTGTACTGGGAGATATGGGATTCACAAACTTTGGTTTTCCAAAGCCTGTAGAGCTAATTAGAAAGGCTATAAAAATAGGGTCGAGCAACAACTCGATAGTTTTGGATTACTTTGCAGGTTCAGGTACAACTGCAAGTGCAGTCATTGCTGAAAATAGAATAGAGTCAAGTAATAGAAAGTACATTTTAATAGAGCAAGGTGAATACTTAGAAGGAATTATTCAACCTAGAATCCAAAAGAATATTTATTCTCAAGATTGGAAAAAAGGCAAACCCGCCTCACCCGAAACAGGCATTTCTCACTGTTTTAAAGTGCTTAAACTTGAAAGCTACGAAGATGCCCTCAACAACCTTGAACTCACCCAGCTCAACACAGACTTGTTTGATACCAATAAACAACTCAAAGACGACTATCAGATTAACTACATGCTGGATATGGAAAGCCGCGGCTCGCTGCTTTCGACCGATGATTTTAAAAAGCCTTTTGATTACAAAATGAAGATCGCAGTGGATTCTGCGGGGGCATTTGAAGAGCAACATATAGATTTAGTCGAAACCTTTAATTACCTGATTGGCTTAACCGTTGATCAGTACGATTACAACTTGAAAGAAGGTTATGTACGGGTAGAAGGCACTTTGCCCACGGGTGAACAAACATTGGTGTTTTGGCGCGATTGCGAACAAATTGATTATGATGATCTACTCAAAAAGCTCAGCCGCTTTGACTTAACCCCTGATAATAACCCTTATGATGTGATTTATATTAATGGCGATCATAATGTACCTGCACTCTATGAAAAAGATAAAAAAGAGGGTAACGAAAAATCCCGCATGAAATTGCGTCAGATCGAACCTGAATTTTTATCCTTAATGTTTGATGTGGAGGCCGTCTAATGGCAGCCGCCACACCTAAGAAAAAGGCCAAAGCCGCCCCAAAAAAAGCATCTGCCAAAAGCACAGCGGCATCAAAAACGACGAAAAAAGCCGGCAACAGAAAACGCAGCTTTCATAAAGATTTGGTGCTTAATCGTTGGTTGTTGGGGCTGTTTGAAGTGGATAACTTCCATCAACTCAAAGCCCGTTTAAATGACTTGCGGCACGAAGGCATCGCAGAAGATGGGCAGACGCACTTTTTTCATGAACTTACGCGCCAGTTAATCCAAAACCAGCACATCCCCGAATCAGATTTAAGACGCTACGATTTAAACATTATCCGTCACTGGCAAGCCATTACGGAAGAGCGCAACAAGAAAGAAAACAAAGCACTCACCCTTAAATACTTCCAGTACCTGACGTTGCTCTTTACCGAAGTCTATTTGGATTATTACTTCCATAAAAAACAAGCCATGCAAAATGGCCTCGATAACACCTTAGATCAGTACCATAAAGAAGCAGACAGCGATACCTTTCAACCCTTTGTTAACGAAGATTTAAACAAACTTGCGTTCTGGAATGCCACAGGCAGCGGCAAAACCTTGCTCATGCATGTCAATATCAAGCAGTATTTAGAATACTCCGGAGGCAGAACTAACAATGGAGAGAAGTTGAGTGTTATTTTGGTCACACCAAACGAAGGGTTATCAAAACAGCATTTAGATGAACTGCATGAGTCGGGCTTTCATTTTAGTCACTTGTTTAAAGATACTGGCCAAGGTATTCCTGAGGGTAGTGTTGCTGTTATTGATATTAATAAACTGGGCGACAAAAAAGGGGAAAAGACAGTCCCTATTGAACGCTTTGGTAAAAATAACCTGATATTAATCGATGAGGCTCATAGAGGCACAGGCAAAGCCGATGGCGCATGGATGAAACGCCGAGAAGCACTGATTAACGATGGCTTTGCCTTTGAATATTCCGCCACTTTTGGGCAGGCTGTCGCCAAGGGTAAAACCGTTAATACCTTAGAAGAAGATATTCGCAAGAAAAAACACAAAGCCTCCGACAATAAAACGTCATGGAAGCAGCTTACCGATGATGAAAAAGCCGAATTTACCCTAAGCGATGAAGAGAAAGCCACTTGCCGCCAAAACGCTATCCGCGAAATATACGCCAAGTGTATTTTGTTCGATTATTCGTATAAGTTTTTTTATGAGGATGGCTACGGCAAAGAATCACTGATTTTGAATATGGATGGCAAGCTGTATGAAACCGACGATAACGCGCAAAAATATTTTACTGCCTGTTTATTAAGCTTTTATCAGCAAATGTATCTGTGGAAAAAGCATCACAACGATCTTGAAGAATACAACATCGCTAAACCTTTGTGGGTGTTTGTGGGGCATTCGGTGGTATCCAGTGGCAAGCTGAATGCTGAAGATCAGGTGACGGTATCGGACGTTGGGCAGGTGATCCATTACTTAGCGTATTTTTTAAATCAGCCTGCTCAAATCAAAACATGGCTTAAAGAGCTGGTGAACGACAAGGCGCAGTTGCTCGATACCAAAGGCCATCATGTCTTTCAGGGGCGGTTTGTGCCCTTAATGCCCTTTAGCAGCAAAATCGATCAGCTCTATGACGATATTCTCAAACAGCTCTTTAACGCCACCGCTAAGCAGCGGCTAAAGGTGGTTAACCTCAAAAATGCCAAAGGTGAAATTGCCTTGCGCGTCGGCACATCTGACCCGTTTGGGGTGATTAACATTGGTGATGATACCAAGTTTATCAACCAGCTATCGGATGATGAAAGTTTTGATACTGAAAACGATGACTTTCAAAAAGGCTTGTTTAATACCATCAACCACAAAAACAGCCACATCAATGTATTAATAGGTTCGCGCAAATTTACCGAAGGTTGGAGTAGTTGGCGTGTATCGACCATGGGCTTGTTAAATTTAGGTAAAAACGAAGGCTCGCAGATTATTCAGCTCTTTGGGCGCGGTGTTCGCCTTAAAGGTAAAGAGTTATCACTAAAACGTACCGTTGATCGCCCTAAGGATAAGCATCTCGATAAGCTCGAAACACTCAATGTCTTTGGTGTTAAAGCCAGCTATATGGCGATGTTTAAAGACTATTTAAAAGAAGAAGGCATTACTCCCTCTGATGAAATTATCACGCTGGATTTTAAAATTCAGCATAACTTACCCGAGAATAAGCCACTTAAAGCACTGGCACTCAAAGATGGTTATAAGGATAACCAAAAAAAGGGCTTTAAACGTACCCATTACCCGTGGCTCTATGAAGTGCCTAAAGACTTTGAAGATAAGATTAAAGCACCGCATGTCACACTCGACCTGTACCCACGGCTTGAAGCCTTAGGCACTGTTGAGCAAGCAAAAAAATCCAGCAAGGAGATACGCTACGAAGGCAAGTTAGATAAAGCCTTATTTAATCTGTTTGATTTTGAGCGGATTTATCTTGCGCTACAGGCCTTTAAATTACAGCACAGTTGGAGCAACTTGCGGCTTGATAAGCAAAAGCTCATAAAGTTCTGCAAATCAAAATCGGATTGGTACACCCTTTATATGCCAGAGCCTGAATTTACACCGAATGGCATCAAAGACATTAAGCGCTTAGAAGATATATTGATACAGTTATTGATCGACTATACCGAGCGTTTTTATCAATCACTCAAAACCAGCTACGAAGGCCAGTTTTTTGAAGTGATCACCATGCATGAAGACCATGGTTCGATGCTGAATGAATATAAATTTGAGATTGAGGCAACCGATACAGGGCGAGCCTACGAAAGCAAAATATTGGAGCTACAAAAGCTCGTCGCTGCGCAAAATATTGGTGAGGCAAGCGAATGGAGCGCCTCAAGTATGGTTGCGATCTGCTTTGATAATCATTTGTTTTATCCGCTGCTGTCGGTTGTTGATAAGCAAAACGTCCCGCTTAAAATGACACCACTTGCCTTTGATGCGCAAAGTGAAATTAACTTTGTTAAAGATTTAAAAGCGTTGTCTGAAAATACCGATAAAGCAAAAAAAGTTTTTGGTGATTGCAGCTTGTATTTGCTTAGAAACTCCTCCGTTAAATCTAAAGGTATTGGCTTTTCCACCGCAGGTAACTTTTACCCTGACTTTTTATTGTGGTTAGTTAACGATAAAACAGGGGAGCAATGGCTAACGTTTATTGATCCTAAGGGTATTCGTCAGATAAACCTGAGTGACCCTAAATTTGGCCTGTATAAAGAAATAAAAACCATTGAAGCCAATTTAGCCAAGCAAGCAAAGCCGAGCGACCCGAAACTAACACTCAATGCTTTTATATTGTCAGATACGCGCATGAGCGACATGCTCAACCTTGAAGCAGATCTGACGCAGTCCGACCTTGAAGAAAAGCATATCCTGTTTATGGATGAAGGTGCTGATACTTACCTACCCAAGCTCTTCGACAAAATCGGGCATCAATAAAGCATCGAAGTAGCCGTTATGGAAAACACTAATCACAGCATTGCCCTTTTTATCGATGCAGATAATGCACCTGCCAAAAAGCTTAAAGTGATATTGTCGGAGCTTGCAAAATTCGGCTCGCTGAATATTCGTAAAGCGTATGGAAATTGGGAAAGTAGCCGCCTAAAAGGGTGGAAAGAGCTACTGCATGAGCATGCCATTCAACCTATTCAGCAATATGATCTTGTCAAAGGTAAAAATGCTACAGATATGGCTATCGCCATTGATGCCATGGATATACTTTATACCAAGCAAGTGGATGCCTTTTGCATTGTGTCATCTGATTGTGATTTCGCACCACTGGCCGTTCGTTTGATTGCTGAAGGTAAAAAAGTCTTTGGGTTTGGTGAGCGCAAAACACCTGCACCTTTTACCAATGCCTGCTCAACTTTTTTGTTTTTAGATGAGCCAGAAGAAGAGAGTAAAGGTAGCCAAACACCTATCACAAAGCGCACAGGGCAAGAATTAAAGTGCGATACTAAACTGATGAACCTGATTCGCAATGCTATTGAAGCGTCTCAAAATGAAGATGGTTGGGCTAATTTGAGTGTAGTTGGTTCTAATATCAGTAATCAAACGTCTTTCGACTCAAGAAACTATGGGTACAAGCGGTTGGGTGATTTACTGCGTGCTATTGATCTGCTTGAAGTGGATATGATCGATAATAAAACGCTGGTGGTTAGGGATAAAAGAAAAGCTTAAATTTTACTCAATTGACCCCCGAGTTTGCTGAGTACGAAGACCGCAAGAATACGCAGGAACCTCAAAGCATACGCAGATGTTAGGGTGTTTGGTGTGGTCAGAGAGGGTTTTTGTGAAAGAAAGTGGTGAAGTTGGCGGGAATCAAACACTTTTTTAAAGGTTTTAATTTAAATCTTAAAATAACGGTTCGAAAATGTGTGATGTTAAGGGCTATGTTACGCGTTTTTTAGGCTTTTTTTATAGGGTTTTGTTAGTGCGTTAATAAGTATAGTTTTTTATCATTTTTTTCAAATATTAGCATTTATGAGTTAAAAAATTTATGTTGAAATTTTTAACCGTTAATCCTTTTCCAGTATTTAAGCTCTGAAGGCTTTAAGCCATAACGAGCTAATACACCTTCATGAGTGCGACGAAGCTCTTCAATAATTAAGGCTTGTACATTATCACAATCCGCCTCAGGGACTTCTTGAGTAACCGTTTCGGTTATGGTGATCAGCGGGTCAAGGTCGGGATGGGTGACAACTTGATGAATGGTGTGTTTAATTAAGGTCCTCCAGGCTAAGCGCAATGGGTCAGGTTCGGCTAAGACTTGCTTGATAGGTAGGTGTTGCTGACCTTCTATTAATATATCCAGTGTAGTTGATACTTTTGGGAGGTAGCGTTTAGTTCGCCCTTCACCGCGAGCTACCACTTTACCCTCTTTAATGAGTTGAGCAATATCTCTTTCGGTTGTGCGTCTGGAAGCACCCGGGTGCTTTTCCATCAATTCAGAGATGGTTATGCCTGACTGCGAGGCTCAATGCTTGTCAGTATCTTGAATGTTGATGGCATGAATTTGGCGCGATTTAGATAAAGAGTGGCGCGATTTTGTTAATCGTGCCAAATAAGCTGGCCTGCTCTCAGGTGAAGACAAGTAGCCGTATTTCTAATATCTTATGAAACCTTGCATTTTGGGGGTTCAACTCCAATTTTGCAGGGTATTTTAATGAAAAACCTTGTTTTTTTGGAGTTTGACTCCTAAAATGCAAGGTATGATTGAAAGAACCATTACGCCATTGCTTTTAAAACATCTCTCTGAAATGCCTGCAGTTGCGTTGCTTGGGGCTAGGCAGGTAGGTAAAACGACTCTGGCAAAGTCACTGAGCCAAACAATGGATACTCTGTATCTAGATTTAGAATCACCAAGCGATTTATTAAAGCTCAGTGATCCTAAAAGCTTTTTCGAAATGCATGCAGACAAATTGATTATTCTTGATGAAATCCAGCGCATGCCAGATTTATTTACAGTTTTGCGTGGCGTGATCGATACCAATCGAGAGCAGGGTAGAAGAACCGGCCAGTTTCTTTTTCTTGGCTCAGCATCGATGGACTTAATGCGTCAATCATCTGAAAGCTTGGCAGGTCGCATTCGTTATCTGGATATGAGTGGGTTTAACTGCATTGAAGTAGGTGCTAGCGAGGACACCCAACGCACATTGTTAGTAAGAGGCGGTTTTCCAGAAAGCTATTTAGCGGCAACTGATGAATCAGCGATGGATTGGCTTGAAGATTTGATAAGAACTTACCTTGAGCGCGATATTCCTCAAATGGGGTTTTCTATCCCGTCCGCTCGTCTTCGCAGGCTTTGGACAATGCTTGCGCATTTACAGGGAGAGGTCATTAATGCCAGTAAAATCGCTGCTAATCTTGAGGTGGATAATAAAACGGTAAGTTGGTATATCGATATATTATGTGATCTTTTGTTGGTGCGGCGGCTGAATCCTTATCATGCCAATGTCAAAAAACGCTTAGTCAAAAAGCCACGTTATTATATTCGTGATACGGGTATTCAGCATAGACTTCTTGGTATTGAAAGTCATCAGGCATTGTTATCGAACCCAGTGTTAGGCAAAAGTTTTGAAGGCTTTGTGATTGAAAATATTCATAGCATGATCCCTAGACGATCGGAAACCTATTTTTATCGTACCGCAGCAGGTGCGGAAATTGATCTGCTGATCAAGTTGCCATCATCTGAATTATGGGCGGTAGAAATTAAGCATGGCACTGCACCAAAACTCAATAAAGCCGTTTTTAATAGAACGTGTGAAGAGGTTGGTGCGGCTAAGAAATTTGTTATTTATGGAGGGGAGTCAGTCATTCCATTAGGCGATGACACTCTCATGTTACCTTTGAAAGGCTTTTTAGGTTCACTCGCTCGCCTGTAAGCCTTTTCAAAATAGCTTAAGTTGAGTTGGAGCTAACGACTTGCTTTGTTATAGTGCGCGGCCTTGCTTAAGAAGGCCAACAACAAATGAGCGAGCCATTAAAAGCGCGGGTGCACCCAGACTTCCATCCGATGCTGAAATTCCCTGCGCCAGATTTTGAAAAGCGCTGGCTAGTCGGATTTCTTCGTATTTACGCAAGGCTAAATTTTATATGTACAAGAGCGCCTCGTTGGGTGTCAGTCCAAAAGCATACCGTTGCAGGTAGCCATCAACCGGTTAGCATCACACACTTTACAAACACTCAGATTGCAGGCCAGAGATCTGTCATCATTTTTTATCATGGTGGCGGGTTTGTCATGCCTGCATTCGGCTTTCATAAAGCGTTATTGTTTGAGTATATGCAAGGAGCAAATTGCGATGCGGTCTTTGTCGATTATGGCTTGTCGCCTGAACATAAGGCGTCAGATATATTGCTGCAGTGCTTTTCTGTGCTTGAGTGGATGCGGAAGCAAGATCAGTTCAATGCAGATAAAATAGCGGTAGCCGGCGATAGCGCAGGCGGTGCTATTTCCGCATCCGTTGCGCAAATGGCTTTTGAGCAATTTGGTGAAGGTGCAGTAGCCTGCCAACTGCTTATATACCCTGTTACTGACAACAGCTTAAGCACTGAGTCAACGAAAGCATTTCACGACTCACCTTGTTGGAGCGGAAAAGCCTCAGCGCAAATGTGGCGGGCCTATGATGCTAATTCATCGTCTCATGCTGTGCCTATGTTGCTCAACAGCGTTAAAGGGTTAGCGCCAGCTTATATAGAAACGGCTGAGGTTGATCCTCTGCACGATGAAGGCGTGGCGTTTGCCAATAAGTTAAAGGCTGCAGGTGTTGACGTCTACTTGCATGACACTCACGGCACAGTTCACGGCTTTGATTCTACCTTGCAGTCTTCTATTACGTTGAACAGCATAAAAAGGCGCTCTGAGTTTTTACGCAATCATTTTGGTGAAGATGGGGTCAGTGACAGTGTTAAGTGTTTATTAACATCTCATAAGCTGAAACGGCTTAGTAAGTTTGGGCATTGTTTTGTCTTAAGGTAGAGCTTTACTGCTTTCGGCTGTTTCGAGTTTGTCATCTTTGTATATGACGCCACTTTTATGAAGTTATGGATATAATAGTATCTATATTGAAGGTAAATGGGCTAATATTAGACATTATAATATCCATGGACTTATAATGGCTAAGCTTCAACTCCTTGATGAGACTGACGTTCAAACGGCCTTTGCTGCCTATCTGCGACAACTACGAGAAGCAGAAGGTCTATCGAGACAAGCGCTTTCAGTGCGTAGTAATGTACCAGCGCCGACCATCAAAAAATTTGAGCTAACCGGTCAAATTTCATTCAGGCAATTGTTGTTGCTGTGGCAGTCGTTAGATGAATTACAGCGCATCTATGCGTTGACGCAAGTGGCTAATCACTCGAATGCTCAAGGTGAACCAAAAACAATCGAAGAGGTGCTGAAAGGTGGCATTTAAACCTATTCAACAGCTAGGTGTTACGCGGATACTCTCCACAGGTCAATCAGTCAAAGTAGGCACACTGGCGCAAAATCGCTCTGGGGTATTCTTTCAATACGGTGAAGATTATCTGAGTACATTCGGTAATCTATCACCTTTCTCTTTAGAAGAAAGTTTCAAGCTACAAAAAGCATCTCTTGAGCCTCATAAAGGGCTTCACGGCCTTTTTGCAGACCACTTGCCAGATGGATGGGGTTTGTTGCTTCAAGATAGGCTGTATCGCCAACAGGGTATTTTGCCTGCGGAGGTAACGCAGATGGATCGCTTGGCTTTTGTCGGGAAGAAGGGAATGGGGGCGTTACAGTTTGAGCCTGAATCACCCTTTGCCAATCAATCTCAACATGAATTTGATTTGGAGACGTTGGGGCTTGAAGCACAACAACTTTTTGATCAAGCGATCACTGACGAACTGGATGGCAACATGAAACAAGTGCTGGAAGCACTAGTAGCAGGTGGCAGCTCTGGTGGTGCTCGCCCCAAAGCGTTAATTTTTGTACCGCCTGATGATTTTAGTGTTTGTCGGACGTATGAGAAGCCAGGTGATGAGGCTTGGCTTGTTAAGTTCACATCAAAAAATTTAGCGCTAGGTCATGAAGAGGGTTTATGTGAGGCTGCTTATTTAGCTATGGCAGAATTGGCAGGCTGTCAGCCACCTATTTGGCGTTTATTACCAGCGCCAGAAAGTAGCGGTGCCGAGGCTTGGTTAGCCGTAAAACGTTTTGATCATGTGATGGGTGAAGTGTCTGGACGGCTTCACATGCATAGTGCTTGCGGATTGCTTGATGCAGATTTTCGAACGCCAAGCTTAGATTATGTCGAGCTGATTAAAGCGAGCCGTCAGCTGTGTAAGTCGCCAGCGGTGGGCCGACTGCAATTTCGGCGGGCTGTTTTTAATCTGTTTGCTGCTAATCAAGATGACCACACTAAGAATTGGTCCTTTTTACAGCGTGATGACGGGCAGTGGTCTGTTGCGCCATTTTATGATGCAACCTTCAGTCCTCATCCATTTAACCAACATGCAACAGCTTTCGGCGGGTATGGAAGTAAGCCGCCATTAAAAACCATGGAAAAGCTTGCCACCGGGGCAGGCTTTTCAAGTTGGCAAGAAGCTAAGCCTGTTGTAAGAGAGGTACTGGATGCTGTTAGTCAGTTTGATGGAATAGCGAAGAGCCTTGGTGTTAGTCAATCAACCATTACTGCAATAAAGAAAACTCTGTGCCTGCGTAAAAACGAAAATAAAGCACTGCTTTAGTAATAAAACGTTAGACAAAAGTATTCATCATTGCATTTTCCTAGGTAAGTAGTGCTTCTCATTTCCATTCTACGTCCGCAGGTACTTGAGCACTGAGTTAACGAAAACGTTTCATAAAACTATATGGTTAATCACCGCAAAATTTAAGGTGAATAAGGGGGCTAATCGCCGCATGACTGTTTTAAATATGATCAAATTGACACTTTTATGCGCATAAAAGTGTATAAATGCAGCACTTTTCTGCGCATTAAATTGAGTGAGAGTTTAGCCAATGAGACTTTTCCACCGCCTACATTGCCTGATAAATCTCACCGTAAGGCAACTTATAAGCTGCTTTTTTCTCATTAGTATCTAATAAGTTGCTTTATCTTTAAAAGAAGCTAATATGTTTCTTATGAATTAAAAAGCAATATATAAGTTTCATCTATGCGTGCGCTACTTAAGCAAATTAAACAAAGGCGGTTACAACTTGGCTTGAAGCAGCAAGACATGCTGCTGAAAATGGGCATGTCACGGCAGCAGTACCAGCGGCTAGAGTCAAAAGGTAATCCGAGATTAGATACATTGGCCTTAGTGGCAGAAGGGTTGGAGAGTGAACTAATCCTTGTACCTAAAGATAAGATAGAGGCGGTGCGTTCATTGCTGCAAAATGCGAAAAATGAAAGTCAAGATGAGGATGATGAGTATTTTGAAAACCCATGGGTGGGTTTGATAGAGGACGAAGATGTTGAGTAAGTCGCAAGGCCAGATCTTTAAACTCACATTACATGGCGCAGTCGTGGGCTATTTGGCAGGATTAACCAATGGCCGCAATATCATGCATTTTGCAACGTCTTTTAGTGAAAACCAACAGCGTCCAGCGCTTAGTTTAGTGACAATGCCTGGCTTTCAAGCATCATCAAGGCTATTAGCAAAACCTTGGGTAACCAAACAAAGGCTACATCCATTGTTGTCTAATCTGCTGCCAGAAGGAGCGTTACGAGCGCTGGTTGCTCAATCGTTAAAAACACACATTGATAATGAATTTGATCTATTATCAGCTGTGGGTCTTAATTTGCCAGGTGCTCTAATTGTTGAGCCTGTAGCAATCAACGAAGTGCCAGCTACAATCATTGACGCGATGGGCGATGTTGATATTGTGAATCAGGAGCGCGTCCAAACTGAAGAAAAGTTTTCTTTAGCTGGTGTGCAAATGAAGTTTTCGATGCGTGAGCTAGGTGATCGATTTACATTTAATCAACGTGGCACCTTAGGTGATTGGATTGTCAAAACCCCATCGACCACTCACCCAGATGTTCCGCTTAATGAATACACAGCGATGCGTTTGGCCGCTATGGCTGGTGTAAATATTCCTGATATTCAATTGGTGGACATGTCTCAGCTGGATAACTTACCGGCTATTAATCTTCCTAAGGAGACAAAAGCGTTTGCTATTAAGCGGTTTGATCGAGATGACCAAACGCGTGTGCATATGGAAGACTTTGCTCAAGTGTTACTTAAATATCCGCATGAAAAGTACACAGGTGCCAATGCAGAAGCCATTGGTAAGATTATTTATGAGTATTCGTATAACGGGTTGTCTGATGTGCAACAGTATGTAAGGCGATTACTGATTAACATTCTTCTTGCAAATGGTGATGCACATTTGAAGAATTGGAGCCTTTACTACCCTGATAAACTCACGCCTCGATTATCGCCTGCCTATGACATAGTGACGACTAGTGTGTATATGCATGAAGAAGAACACTTGGCATTAAACCTTGCGAAAACAAAAGCGTGGTATGAGATCAAAAAAGAGCATTTTGAATTTCTTTCAAAAAAGGTAGGTGTTCCTTGGCGTGCAATTAAGCCTCACGTTGAGGATGTAATGGACAAAGCAAGAGCACTATGGCGAACTGAGCTTGAACATTTACCCATGAATGATGCCCATAAAGCTTTGCTAAAAGTGCATTGGGAGAGCCTCAATAAAGATTTTCGCCTCTAGGAGGGTGTCCGAGAATTGCGTTCGAGCATAAGGTTTCAAGAATTGAGTCAGAATTTTTAGAAAATTTCTGCGAATAGCCGGCCTATTTAAAGAAATTTTATGAGAAGTCTGGCCGATTATTGGAAGCTTAGGCCGAACAGTCAGTTCTTGGACAGCCTCCTAGACATCCGGCAGCTTTTAAAAACTAAGCGTAATTGAAAAGGTTTGCCCTAAATGGGCAATTCGAAGGGATAATTTTTTCTGACACAGGCCTATAAATTTCACTATGTTTATTGATGAGAGTAGGTCATGAAAATTATTCACGATACACACTATTATACCGTGAAAGAAGTTGCGCATATCTTAAGGCTCACTGAAGGAACCTTGAGAAATAAACTGTCTAAGGGAGACGATTTTCCAAAGTCAAAATTAATGGGAGGTAAACGATTGTTCAGTTACGCTGAGGTTCACTCGTGGCTGAATGCAAAGCAGACAAACCGTTAGTAATCTGTCGCCGCTTGAATAAAACGCGCAGGCCAAATCGGAGTGGCGGGTTGATGCTCTGTCAATTGCTGACCTTTGATCGTGAGTATGGGTTTAAAAGGGTCAGAGGCAGACGAGTTATCTAGGATTTTGATGTGATGCGCTAATCCGTATTCGATGAGTGACACGACATTGTCTTCAAGTCGTTCAATTCGAGGGCTGATTTTGTCTTCAGGTACAGAATGACCACCTAAGCTAACGCGTTGTGCTACACGTGCGTAATGCAATGGGTGTTGTTCAAGCCGAATAAACACCACAATGATTTGATAACCCGAGGCTTTAGCATGAGCGACAAAGTCTATTTTGCTAGGGTGTGAAAAGACGGTTTCGAAGCAAAATGACTGTTTTTCTTCAACAAGCCTGAATCTCAAATGCTCGGCAATCTGGGCTGCTTCTCTGCAACGCGTTTCTGCCTGTTCGCCAAAATACGTCTTTGCAATGACATCAGCATTGACAAAGGGTATGCCTTTTGGCTTTAGGAACTGCTCGTAAAAGGTGCTTTTGCCAGCGCCATTACCGCCGACGAGCAGCCAAAGTTGAGGGGAATGTGTCATGCGCTGTTACGTTTTGACTTGAGTAAATTTGCCATTTTTGAATTGCCCAATGTTGATGTCGCCATTTGGCATGAGTTGTTCAAGCTTGCCTGGATGCGTTTTGCTTGCTTGATAGATGGGTTTTTGATGAGGGGGGGCGGTTAAGGTTCCCGCTTCACGTGATGCTTCAATGCCTGAAAATAAGTCATCAGGATCAACATGCGTGACGGTTTGTTTTTTGATTTCAAGCGATACAGCGCCTGCTTGAATATCTAATAAGGTTTCTGGGTCGAGTATTTTTGAGACTTTTTGACCGATAGAGGCCCAATATTCAATGGTTTCAGCAGCAGATCGGCTATGAAGTTTGCCGCTGATCGCCGCATCAGCCATGAGATCTTCATCAAGTCTTACCGGTGAGCGTGATTTTGCCATGAATTGATCCTCAGTTGCTGGTTTGATTGTAGCAAATTGCTACGTGAGGTTCAAATTAAACGGTAGCAGATTGCTACAAGTTAATGGCCTTATCGTTTTCTGAGTACGTCATTTATTTTCGGTCGAGTATTGGTAGCCCTGTAAGGGTGTTTAACCCTTAGCCGGTTGCAGCCCAATCTCACTAGATTAGAGGTGGTGTGTGGAGGAAACTAATCACGCTATTTTCAATCATCAGCTTAAGGACAAGTGTATGAAAAATGAGTATTACACAGTAAGACAAATCGCCAAGCTTCTATATCTTAAAGAAGGCACGATTCGCAACAAATTGAGTAAGGGGGAGAGTCTTCCACCTTCAAAAAAAATAGGATCGAGGAGGCTTTTTCCTATTAAGGAATTTGAAAAGTGGATAGCAAGCCAAATGATGCGTTATTAGTCTAGAGTAGAGTGGATGTGCGCGGCGCAATCCACCATTCAATCGTTTTGTAAGAGAAGGCTGAGCTTCTTCTCATCAAGGTCTAACGACAACCGTTCGGGCTAGCTTATCATGCCAGCCCTGTTTCTTTTTATCCCATGCAATCCAAAAAAATCCCAGCCCCAAAGGCAACGCCGAAATAATATAAGCAAAGTAACGAACGATTGCTTGTGTATTGGAGAGCCTGTTACCTGTATCAGCATCGACGACATGTAACTTCAGTGCCATTTTACCCGGTGTGGCCGATTTGTAGCGCCAGAACAAAACGGTCGCAATCAGCGGGAAAACATAGGTGATGATAATATCGGCAGGGCCGTGATAGGTGCTTTCAGATAAAAAATAATCAGCCCCATAAATGCTGTAAAGAATGGGGAAACTAATGGCGATTAATAGCAATGAATCCAGCAGGGTTGCCCAAAATCGTCGCCAGAAACCGGCATATTGAAAGCTGGTTATCCCTTCATTCGTTGATGTATCCATTCATGCACCCTTTTTAGTTATCGACTCGCTACTGTATAGGATTCAGGGCGTTATTTAAATAGCTAACATCTTGAACCATTGATGAACATCGTTATCTAAATATGTGCATGACGCATATTATTCATATGCCGATCGCGCTCTTTATTAACAAAGAGCATTATCACCTGCAAGGTTTTCACTTTGCAGGTGATATTTATCAAGTTCTGCTTTATGCCTTTCTATTTTTTACTTTAATCATCCTCTTATCGTGCTATTTATCGTTAGTAAGATGATATGTCAGCTTTCCACAGTTATATGTAGGAAATAGATAGTGCCCCACCGAGTTTGTCGGGGGGAATGTCATCAAAATAATACCTAAGATCATCCGTGATTAGCGAGATAATAAAACGCAGTTATATTCGCTAGTTGATCATTAATCATCATGTGGCTTTGTGGAAGAGCAGAAGCGTTATCTACAGCTTACTGCGTCATTATTTAGTCCATGGGTTTATTGATTCATCAGAGTTTTCTTGAATAGGCTTTTCGGGCTTTTCGGGCTTTAGTTTAGCTAGCTGATCACTCACTTCGAACCAGTCGATGTGCCTTGTGAGAACCATTAATGCGCTTAGCACGCCAAAGGTTAAGGTCGCGCCCATCAATAAGGCAAAGTCTTGCGTTTGGATGATCACATAAAGTAACCCGTATAACAGAGTAAATAAGGCACTGAATAGGCAGGTATGCAGCCAGTTTTTAAGAATGGCGGAGAGGTAAAAATGCAGTAACCCAACGCAAGCGGCAGTCGCAATGCAGTAGGCTGCAATAAACGGCAGATGCTCAGATAAAGCTAATAGCAGCAAGTAAAATAGCGCAATAGCAATGCCCACTAATCCATATTGCACAGCATGGATGCTTAAACCTTTAATCACCTCAAAAAGGAAAAACCCCATAAAGCTCAGTAGGATAAACAAAAACGCGTATTTAATCGCTCGCTCGGTTTGTGAGTACACATCCACAGGCTCGATATGACTCACCCCAAAAGATTCATTAATAAGTTCCTCGCACTGCCCTTCGGAGCATTGCTTAACTTTTTGGTCAATATTGGTGGCAAATGAAGACATTTTCCATAAAGCGCTATAACCGTTTTCATCGATGGTGCGTTCCAGCGGTGAAAAATCGCCAATGAAAGAAGGATGCGGCCAATCTGATACTATTTTTACCTCGGCAGCCTTGGCTACGGGGACAAAGTTGAGCTGATTCATGCCGCGCACATCCAATGTGAAATGAATCGGCGTGGGGTTGCCTATCCACTGCTTATCAAGCGTTACATGTAACCCTTTAGGGTCAAAAGCTAGCTTGCTGCCAGGCTCAAAGGTGAATGAAGCATTGCTTATGCTGAGTTCAGGGATATTGCTTATGCCTCTAGGATCTTTCACCAGCATAGAAAGTGTAGGGGAATGAATCTCTGCGACATTGTCATACTGGTTAATGGCATTAAGTATGTTGCCGATCTCTGCTTCGTAGCGAATAGTTGAATGATACACAGGCGTTTGATAAATACCTTTGTAACGCATGTCGTTTTCTATCGCGGTATTCACCGATAGTTTATCCATGGTGAGCCATAGCGTCTTTCTTTCTGTGGTGATTTTATCCTGATAGGCTTTTAGGTTTTCATCCCATGCGCTTTCTGTCGATTGAACGGTGAAGGGCACGCGTAAAAATGGGCCAATAAGGGTTTGATTGCCTGTCCAGCTCTTGGCAATGCCACGAAAGGCAGCTTCCTTAAAGACGCTTCGTTCAGAGGATTTCCCCTCAATCATCCATAGGGGAATATTTAATAAAAGCGCAATGCCTGCAATGACGGCAAGCTTTAAGAATAGGGGGTTGTTCATGGTGATAGATTCCTTATTGGTTTGGCAGTAATCTATCGAATCTGTGTCTGCGCTTTGTGTAGCTTATGTGTTTTTTTCGTATTTCTTTTGTGTTTTTTAATGGTTTATTTTGTGGGGAAAATCAATGAGGCAATGACACCTTTAGGTTGGCGATTGCAAATGGTGAGTTTACCCTGATGCAATTGCATGATTTTTTGCACAAAATTTAACCCTAGTCCAGTGCTTTTGGCCTTAGTAGGTCGTGGTAAAGAATAAAAGCGTTCAGTAATTTTATCGATGGCATAGTCTGGGATACCCGTTCCTTCATCTAAGACACTTACCGTAATTCTGCCTTGGCTCTTATTGACGTGAATATCTATGGTTGAGTTATCATTCGAAAACTCGATCGCATTCTGCAGCAAATTATCAAGGCTTTGAAAAACCAATAACCGATCGCCAGATAATGCTATTCCCGATGGAACTGGCGTTATCAGGTGCAGGTGATGCTTTTCTAATAAGAGTCTTTTGCTTTGTCTCAGTTCTTCGATTAATTCATCAATGGAAAAAGTGGCAGGTGACTCAATTACAGTTAAGCGTTCAACCTGTGTTAGCTCAAGCAGTCGGCTAACGAGCTGGTTTAATCGCGCTGATTCATTCGTGAGATTAGCTTTTAAGCGTGAAAAGTCTTCCGTGGACAATTGCTGAGAAAGTAACTCGCTAGCGCCTGTTATGGCAGCAATGGGACTTTTCAATTCATGCGTGAGGCTTTGCGTGTATTGCTCAACATAAGCCTTGCCATCAAGTGCTTGCTTCATGTCAGTAATAGCGTTACCCAGCCGTTGCATGTCGCTATCGATCAACTTTGGCTGCGTGGCGGGTTTGTCTTCTTTAATCTGTCTAACGTAGCGCGTTAATTTTCTGACTGAGTGGGTGAGTGCAAACGCAAATAGAATGCCGAGTAATACCGTGATAAAACTAATGATGATACTGTATTCATAGAGTTTATTGATCGTAGCATCAATAAAGGGTAAGAGATCCGTTCGTGGCTTGCCAACGCTGACCACGCCAATGATTTTTTTATGTTGATAAATGGGTGCAGCGACATACATAAAGGAGGTGGTTTTATCACCTTCAATATCATCTGAGCTTCTTGCGCCGTATTTGCCAAGGAGCGTTAAATACACATCGTTCCATTGAGAGTAGTCTTTTCCAAGGTCTTCTTGAAATAACGGCGAGGAGTGATAAATCAGCGTGCCATTTTTGTCGGTAAGGTAAATACGCAGCTGGCTTTGCGTTTTGTCGATGGCGTAAATTTTTGCATTCAATTCACGGTTTAAAAAGGCGTTGACTGTAGTGGAAAATTCAAGGGTATTGATGTCTTGCGTAGACATATCGGCTTGAATCATTTCAGCAAGTAAGTTGGCAGTATCGACCAACAGTTCTTCGCTCGATTGGCGCATCGCAGGTTTCAATTCATCAATGGCGGTATTGAGCAAAAAGTAGATTACACCACTCACAAGCACACAAAATACGATAATAATTTGGGTGTAAAGCTTCATAGTGAGAGACTATACCCCATGCTGCGGTGCGTTTTGATGGGTTGTTCTTCAGGGGTAATGGCGCTGAGTTTAGCGCGCAACGATTTAATGTGATTGTCGACGCTGCGCGCTTGCGAAACTTCAGGCATGTCTCTGACGCTCGCCATTAACTGCTCACGTGAATAGACGCGGTTAGGGTGGTTGATAAGCGCTCTGAGAATACCAAACTCAAAGGCGGTTAGGTCTAATCGCTTGCCGTGGTATTGAATCGTTTTGCTGGTTTCATCGAGCGAGAAGGGCGAATCCGATTGACTTTGCACTGCGGCAGGTGCATCAAATGTCCGTAGGCGAAGTTTTACTCGGGCGACTAATTCTCTTGGGCTAAAGGGTTTAGTGACATAATCATCTGCGCCAATTTCAAGCCCTACCACACGGTCTATTTCGGATGAACGCGCTGTTAAAAAGATAATAGGCACTTGCGAAAATTGCCGAATGGCTTTACAGGCCTCAAACCCGCTCATATCAGGCAAACCCACATCAAGTATCACTAAATCAACCGATTGTGTTTGGAGTGCTTCGATACCTTTATGCGCCAAGGTTTCATGCAGAGCCAAATACCCTTCGGCTTTTAATGCAATGGCAATGTTATCTGCAATCGCGGATTCATCTTCGATGATGAGTATGGTCTTGTTGTGGGCCATGAGGGGGTGTTTTTAGACTGAATTTATCAGTATTTGATTCTAAAGATAAAAGCCTTTTCGATAAACCTTGAAGTAAAGGAATAGCAGGTGGCATTGGTTACTATTGTGGAAAAGAGCCGATATGGATAATATGGAACTATTACGGTAAATAGCTAGTTTCAAAGGGTTTCTCAGTGCCAGCTCTGACTCAAGAAGCAGAAAAATACGAAGTATTGCTCAGGTATCGGGCCATTGAATTGATTGCTTTTTGGGAGGGGCGACTCAATACACCAAGACTTATCGGTTTGTTTGGTATATCGCGGCAACAGGCCTCAAAGGACATTAAGCGATATTGTGATAACTATAACCCTGATGCACTTGTATATGATAAAGACTTGAAAGCGTATAAGCCTGAGCCTGATTTTAAACCTGTGTTATCACAAGGGCATATCAATGAATACATGGATATGCTGATAGGCCTAATTAGTCAGAGCCAGCCCGGCAAAGTTGTTGACCATCCGCTCATTACAGCGGTGAGTTATCCTGATAGAGCTATTCAAGCTAAAACGGTTCGGGTGTTGTTAGAAGCTGCAAGAAAGCAGCAGGTGGTGAGTTTAATTTATATGTCGATGACCAACCCTGAGGGTATTAAGCGGCAACTATCACCGCACCGTTTAATCTATAGTGGATTTAGGTGGCATGTTAGAGCCTATTGCCATGAGCGGCAGTCCTATCGAGACTTTAATCTATCGAGAATGTCTCAAGTGGAAGCGGTGAAGGGCGACGCTTTTGTAAGCGATCAATCTGACGATAAATGGCAGCAAACGATCAGTTTTCATTTAGTGCCTAATCCTAATCTTAGTGAGTCTCAGCAGAAACTTATTAAAAAAGATTATGCAATGACAAGAGGGAAGCTAAAACTAACGACGCAAAAGGCGCTTGTGCATTATACGTTGCAGCGTTATCAGGTGCCTGTTGAAGATTATTTAGAGCAAGATGCCATTGCTTATCCGCTTGTTGTGAGTGAATTAGACAAAGCGAAAGTGCATGAACTTTTATTTGATGCAAGTTAAATTACCTGTAAATAAAGTTTGCATATTGTAATTGGCTTGATTATTATTTGATCACTTGTCGGGTTGGCTGGTATAGGGCCCAAGTGATGTATAACAATAAAATCGTTTATCCATTTAGAATTCTTCTAGTTGCAATAGTTTGCTTTACGGTAGGACTATTTTTTAAGTCAATAAAACCCACCTTTACAATGGGAATAGCAGAAACGTCAGATTTAGCCTGTAAAGAGTTTAGCTTGCAGATTCATAATTACTTACCACCAACACCTTATTCATTTACGGATGCTTCAACCTTAATTGAATATTCAGTCAGTCAGTTAGAAGACGACTGTCAGTTGTTTATGGTGATCGAACATAAGGCTGAAAATATTGTAAAAGAATGGAATGCTTTACCCGGCGTCAATCTAACAGAAGAAGCGTATCCGGCATTCATTGAACGCGTAGATGTTTATCGAGCATATGATCACTTTTTACGCCAAGATGCATTGCGGGCGCTGGCTACCTTATCTTATAACGTGGTGTTACCTAAGAATATGTCGCTGCGATATAGATACCAGCATGCTGACTGGGCGTTACCGATCTTTACAGGTTTAATCTCAGTGAATGGTGATGGCTGATAAGTGAGTTGTGCCTAAAACATTAATCAGACAAGAGACTTAAATAGTGAAGCTTCCCCTATCTATTAGTGCTAGAAGACGCGAGATTTTCAGAAAAAACTGGCCTAATGATAAACCAGTAAAAATTAGGCATATCGTTCATCCAAGATTAGCAGCAAGGCAGAGTAGATATTTCTATGGTGCAAGATTTGGGATGAATGAGCGTCGTTTAATGCAGCTAGAGCTAGGTATCAAAAGGGCTGAGTATACCGAAGTGCCAGTGTTTCATTTGATTTATAAAAAGGATATCGAGATTTTTGATTTGTAAAAAGTCAGGAGGTTATAAGGAAAACTGATGTCTGAAGAACAATCCTTTAACGAAGGCCATATCATCGAAGGCCTTGATCGAGTACTTAGTCAGCCCTGATAAACAGTAGAAAGCTTCATTTAAAGAGGCTTAGGGCTGGCTTGAAACGAACAATTTCGACCAGAAAGACTCTAAAAGCCTTAAATTACTGGTCGAAATGAGTTTTGGATGCTGACTACAAGCCCGTCTTCGAACAATCAAAGAAGCTTTTTTGATCTATTCGATTCATTAGATCTCAATGACCCGCTCATAGCCTTATCGAACGCATTGCCTTGGCCAGATTTAGAAAAAGGTCTTGCCGTTTATTACAGCGAAGAAGGTCGCCCAGCCAAACCCATTCGATTGATGAGCGGCTTATTAATGCTCAAGCAGCTCTTCAATTTGAGTGACGGGAATGTGGTTTCTCAGTGGAAAATGAACCCATACTTTCAATTTTTCTGCGGTGAAACCAGTTTTCAATCTTGCCTGCCTTGCCATCCAACAGACCTTGTAAAATTCAGGCAAAGAATTGGCGAGAGCGGCGTTAAACAGATTTTTGCGATGTCAGTTAAGCTGCATGGAGAGGCAGCTGAAGATGATACGGTTTTTGTTGATACGAGGGTACAGGAAAAAGCTATCACCTATCCGACCGATACAAAGCTCGCCATCAAAATCATTAATCGAGTGAATAAGCTAGCAAAAGGCTTTGGTGTCAAACAGCGGCGAACTTTTGTCAAAGAGGTAAAACAGCTTCGTATTGACTCGCGCTTCTTTGGACATGTAAAGAAACGCAAGAAGGCTAAAAAAGCCTTGAAGCGTCTGCGTACTATTGCTGACATTCTGATGAGAGAGCTTGAGCGAAAACTCCCAGAGGGTGCGGTTGCACAGCTAGCAAACGATTTTGCCATGTATCGCAAGGTACTTGCTCAACAGTCTAAGGACAAGAACAAAATTTACAGCCTTCATGAGCCTCAAGTCTACTGTGTTGCTAAAGGTAAGGCGCATAAAAAATACGAATACGGGAGCAAGGCTTCTATCGTATCGACACGCGATCATGTCATTGTTGGCGTCGCTGCACATGATACGTTCACGCATGATTCTGAAACATTACAAACTGCGTTAGATGAAGCAGAATCTGTGAGAGAGACATCCATCAAAACTGCTGTTGTTGATAAAGGCTATCAAGGTTCCAAATCTAAAGTGAAGCAGGAAGTTATTTTACCAGGCAAGCCTCTTAAGCGAGATAATGATAAACAACGAGCACGTAAACGAACGCTTTGTAAAAAACGCTCATCCATTGAGCCCGTTATCGGTCATTTGAAGCAAGACTTCAGATTGTGCAGGAACTTCCTTAAGGGCTTTATCGGCGATCAGCTTAACTTGTTGATGGCTGCTTGTGCCTGGAACTTAAAAAAGTGGATCAACGCTTTTTTTGTGCTTGTTTTTATCTGGTTACCTGATCAAAAAGCAGCCAGCAGATTGGCTGGCTTTAAGTTTATGCTTTCGATAATACTTGGCCTTAAAAAATATAAGGCCTTTGTCAGGGCTGACTACTTATCGCGCAGTGCAATTTGGACGAATTTGTACTCGATCACCCAGCGGTAATGAAAGCAGGCTGTAATCAGAAGGTAGAAGAAGCGATAAGGCTTTTGGCCGAGGTTTATCAAGAAATAGGGCAGCTAAATGAATAGCGTAGGCTAGAGCGACTTTGTTCGTTAGTTCATTGTGAGCCAGTGAGAGCTTAAGTTACTTCACGATTATCAATGTTAGATTGAAAGTAGCGCCGTTTCCTCTGTTAACTCGACTAGCTGTTTTAGTAAAATTAATTACCGTAGTTGTGGTAATTGTGTTCAAGGTGATGGCACTACTACGTTTGAGATGTAGGAGCTTCTTGTTTTGTTAAGTTTTATTTTCTTCGTTACAGGATGTGAGGGGGTGCCTGTTTTTTGATCAGTCTAGAGGCTATTATTAACTAATAATCTAAATTAAAGCTGTACAGCGAGCTTGAGCTTAACTTAAAAAAGTTAAAGATTAACGTTAGCAATATGAATGATAATAGAACAAAAAAAATGAAAGCCACGTCAATTAGTTTAGATGTCGAAATGATCGATGAGCTTCAAGATATTGCTTTTAAAAATAAAAAATTAAAAAGTGATAATGCAACTGTTAGCAGAATTGTACAAAATGCCCTCGAAGTATATCTACCATTAATTAGAGAGTAA
This sequence comes from Pseudomonadales bacterium, assembly GCA_965225765.1. GTDB lineage: Bacteria > Pseudomonadota > Gammaproteobacteria > Pseudomonadales > DT-91 > CAKMZU01. The sequence continues at coordinate 1,882,270 of CBDDBO010000002.1, read as the reverse complement.
TCGCTTTCGTTCAGGCGCTAGGAGCAAAATAGGCCGTCATTTTATTTGTCTTTATAATTAGAAACGTGTATCAATGGAGTGTTGTTGATAAAGTACTAGGAAGGTTAGGTGGACGTTTTTGATTATCGTAATTCTGTGATTGCAGACTACAGCAAATTCACTACCAGTTTTACCAAAATAAAGGCAGAGGATATAAAGCAGTTTGTTGGCTCACAATACGCTGATGGAAAATTTTGGCCTGATCCACTCATACAGTTAAACCCATCCTTTGTTCAGAGTTATGATGTTGAAGATCTAGTCAGGCAGGGTGAGTTGCACTCCAGCTGTGCAGATATCTTTCGATTCGACAAAAACCTAGAAGGTGGTAAATTAGGTGTTCCCGCCAAGCTTTATCACCATCAAGAGAAAGCGATTAAAGTCGCTCAAACTAAGCAAAGCTATGTTTTAACGACAGGTACAGGTTCGGGTAAGTCACTATCTTATATTCTTCCCATTGTCGATTCCATTCTAAAAGCGAAACAATCTTCCCCTAAAGCCTCCATTAAGGCGATCATTATTTATCCAATGAATGCCTTGGTTAATTCTCAAGCGGATGAGTTAGAGAAGTTTTTAGGTTCGTTTGGTGAGAGTAAGCCTGTGACCTTTGGTCGTTATACCGGTCAGGAAAGTGACACTCAGCGTCGTGCCATGGCTAAAAATCCCCCCGATATCATCTTGACTAACTTCATGATGCTTGAGCTGTTGATGACAAGACAAGATGTAATTGACAGAAAAGTTATTGCTTCAGCTAAAGGGCTTGATTTTCTTGTGTTGGATGAGCTGCATACCTACAGAGGTCGTCAAGGGGCAGATGTTGCGCTATTGGTTAGGCGCGTAAGAGAATTTTTAAACCCAGATGTACTCTGTGTGGGAACCTCAGCAACCATGGCAAGCGAAGGCTCACAATTTGCCAAAAAGAAAGCGGTAGCAGATGTCGCATCAAAACTCTTTGGCGCAGATGTTAACCCTGACAATATTATTACTGAGTTGTTGCAGCGGCAGACGGAAGGAGAGGTTGCCCAATCCAACAAGTTATTAACTAAATGTTTAAAGAAGCCAGCACCAAAGCCTGGCGAATTAGATTTTAAAGCACTCAGAGAGCACCCATTATCAATCTGGGTTGAGTTGACCTTAGGGCTAAACAAAGAAGAAGGTAACTATATTCGAGCCAAGCCGCAAAGCTTGATGAGTGCAGCGAAATTGTTGACGGAACAGACAGGCGTAGATCAGGGAATATGTAAAGCCTACTTACAGCAATTTTTGCTCACAGCTTATAACACCAGAGATGAAAAAGGTAAGCCGCTATTTGCGTTTAGGGTGCATCAGTTTATCTCGGCAGCCGATAATATCTACTCTACCTTATCTCCTGAGAATAAACGCGTTTTTGATTTAAGTGGTCAAATCTACAATCCAAAAAGCCTAGAAAAACAAGAAAAATTATTCAGTGTGCACTTCTGCCGCCAATGCGGGCAAGACTACTATCCTGTCTGGCATGAAAAAAACGATGGCGAATTAACATTAGAGCCAAGAGATATTAGTGAGACGGATAATGAAGATACAGATCACTTTGGCTTTTTTATGTTTGATAAAGACAAAAAGTGGAATGATGAAGATCCAAAAAGCTACCCAGAAAATTGGATTGAGTTTAAAAAAGGGGACTATCAATTAAAGCGGAATTATAAGGCCTATAAACCACGTTCTATGGGTGTCTGCTCACAAGGTAAAGTCAGCCATAAAAACGTGCATGGTTGGTTCTTGCCAGGAAATTTTCGCTTTTGTTTGCATTGTGGTGTCAGTTATCAGGCTAGAGGCCGAGATGGAAACAGATTAACCTCCTTGACGGGGGAGGGTCGCTCGTCCGCAACGACGGTACTTGCGATATCAGCGCTTAGGTATATGTTAGAGCGTGAAACGGATCTTGAAGATGATGCCAAGAAACTCTTGGGGTTTACTGACAATCGGCAAGACGCTTCGTTGCAAGCAGGGCACTACAACGACTTTGTTCAAGTGCTTATTTTGCGCTCAGCACTTTTGTCGGCGGTTAAGCAGTCAGAAGAAGGTTTTTTGACTGATAGTAACCTGTCCCAATCTGTTTATAACGCACTGGCTTTTGATAACAAGCCAGAAGAGTTTATGGATAACCCTACTGCACAAGGCCCCGGTAGAAAAAAAGCCATAGAAGCCATTCGCAAGGTTATCGCTTACAGCCTTTATCGTGATCTACGAAAAGGCTGGCGCTTTAATAACCCCAATCTTGAACAGTTAGGGTTGCTAGCCGTTGATTATGATGGATTAAAAGAACTAGCCAAAAACGAATCTCAATGGCGGGGTTTGCCTAGTTATGAGTTAGCTCAAGCGAAACCTGAGCATCGATACAGCGCATTAAAAGTCGTGTTAGATACGATGCGACGCGGTTTGTGTATTAAAAGTGAATATTTAGATGCCGAAAAACAGGAATCATTTAGGCTTCAAAGTGGCAGCTTTTTAAAAGATCCTTGGATTTTAGAAGATAAACTTGAGCATTCGCAGTATTTCTTAACGGAACCGAAGCCTAAAAACGTCAAAAAAGATTTGCAGCTAGTTTCAGGATCAAGTCGCTCACAATTAGCACGGCTACTCAAAAGCGAAGATATATGGGGTAGTGACCGCTATTTATTCCCTGAAAAAATGGGTGATGATGTTTATGTAAACTTGATTAGCAGTTTGATGCAGGCACTAGAATCCTATGACATCGTCAGAAAAGAAAATGTCACTAAGCAAGTCGAAGGTTATCAAATAGTTGGCGAGTGCCTTCAATGGAAGTCAGGTACTGGCAAAGATGACAAAGCGCTTGCAGATAAATACCATACAGATAATGCCTATTTTACCTCCCTTTATCAATCGGTGGCGGATTTACTAAAAGGTGATCACTCCCTTTTTGAATTAAAAGCACGGGAGCATACCGCACAAGTCCCATCAGATATTCGAGAAGAGCGCGAAAACGAGTTTAAAGAAGCCAAGCTTAAAACCTTATTTTGTTCGCCTACCATGGAGTTAGGTGTTGATATCAAATTACTTAACACCGTGTATATGCGCAATGTGCCGCCGACACCTGCCAATTATGCGCAGCGATCAGGGCGTGCAGGGCGTTCAGGTCAACCTGCGTTGGTATTAACTTACTGTTCTGCCTTTAGTTCGCATGATCAATACTTTTTTTCAGACCCTGCGCGAATGGTACATGGTCATGTTAGCCCTCCCACCTTGGATTTAGCCAATGAAGATCTAGTCTCTAGTCACCTCCATGCTATTTGGCTAAATGAAACCCGTAAAAAATTACCCTCTGGTGTTAATGAACTGCTTGATATGGAGAAAGATAAGCTGCCAGTATCCAATGATTATAAAGAAGAGATGGATACCCCAAAGGTAATTGCAAAAACACTCAAGCGAGGCGAGGTACTGCTTGGTATGCTTGAGCAGGAACTAGAAGACGCTAAAGGGATTTGGTTATCCGATGCTGTACCAGTCAAAGAAGGCGCAAGGCTTTGGTTAGAGCGAAAAGTAAACAGTAGTTACCAAGAGTTTAATGCCTCTTTTCAGCGTTGGCGTGATCTTTATCTGTCAGCTTGTGAGCAGCGGGACAAAGCGCACTTAGTGAATGTTAGTCATGCGCATTCAGATCGAGAAAAGAAAACGGCAAACAGACGCTATCAAGAAGCCATTCGTCAGATTGAATTACTTAAATCGGAATCATCCCATCAATCCGATTTTGGTACTTACCGATATTTGGCAAGCCAAGGATTTTTGCCAGGCTACAATTTTCCAAGGTTGCCGTTGATGGCATATATCGGCGGGCGCAGAGAAAAGTCAGGTTCAGATAGTTTTGTTTCAAGAGCAAGGTTTTTGGCTATTTCAGAGTTTGGCCCAATGAGTTTGATTTATCATGAGGGCGCACAATATCGCGTCGAAAAAGTCATGATGAATGCACGCAACCAAGATGACTCGACAGATCAAGGCTTACCAAAAGATGAAGCAAGATTGTGCCCGGCTTGTGGTTATGGTCATTTTAGGGAACAGCTTGATCAGGAGCTGTGTGTTGCTTGCGGCACACTTTTGGAAGAAGGGCAATCCATCAAAACCCTGTATCGAATTGATAACGTCAATACACGCAAAGTGACGCGCATAACCTGCGAGGAAGAAGAGCGCCAACGGCAAGGCTATGACATGCAAACCACCTATCAGTTTGCTAAGCAAGATGGGGCGATGCGCGTATTTAATGCCGAAATCAAAGATAAGCAAGATAACAGCTTATTAACACTGCAATATGCCCCAGCAGCAACCGTTTGGCGCATTAATTTAGGCTGGCGTCGCCGTAAGGATAAAGCCATTTTCGGGTTTAATATTAATGCAACCTCAGGGGCGTGGACTAACGATGAGCAAGCCTCAAAAGAGGTAAACGATCAGATTGATAAAGCCGATGACAGTTATATTGAGCGAGTCACGCCTTATGCCGAAGACAGACGCAATATTTTAATCTTAAGGCCTGCAACCCACTTAGAAGATGACACACTCACCACGCTGCAATTTGCGTTGAAACGCGGCATAGAAGAAGAGTTTCAAATAGAAGAGTCAGAGCTGATCGCAGAGCCATTGCCCACCCGAGAGAACAGGCAGGGCATTTTGTATTATGAATCGGCAGAGGGCGGTGCAGGCGTACTCACTCGCTTAGTGAATGATAAAACCGCCTTTAAACGCGTGGTAGAGCGAGCCATTAGTCTGTGTCATTTTACGATTGATGACGATAAAGCCCTTCATAATAACAACGAAGACTGCTCAGCGGCCTGTTACCGCTGCTTGTTAAGTTATTACAATCAAATCGATCATGAATTGATTGATCGCACCAACCCAGAATTTCAGCGATTGTTGATTAAACTGCGTGAATCTACTGTGCAATCTTCATCCGAAGGACGCACGCAAAAAGAGCAGGCTGAAGAATTAGGCAACCTGTCAGATTCATCATTAGAAAAAGCTTTTCTTAATTATTTAGAAAAGCACGGTCATCATTTACCCAGTGATGCACAAGTGACCATAGAGCAATTTCAAACACGGCCAGATTTCACCTACAAAGAGCATCAGGCCGTGATTTATATTGATGGGCCGCATCACGAAAAACCAAAGCAGCAAAAAATTGATGAAGCCATTACGCAGCAGCTCGAAGATGCAGGCTTGATTGTGATTCGCTTTAGTAAAGATCAATCCACTTGGCCTGACATAATAAAAACCTACCCAGATATTTTTGGAGCACCCACGGCATGAGTTCAGTGAAAGCGTTTAACCCTGGAGCCATAGTCAACGCGCGTGGCAGGGAATGGGTGGTGTTACCCGAAAGCAAGAAGGATGCATTGTTTTTAAGGCCACTCGGTGGCGGTGAAGAAGCGCCAACCCTCATCTTGCCAGATTTAGAACCTGCGCCCATTACCCATGCAACATTTCCAGCGCCTAACCCTAAAAAAATCGGGCTGCAATCCGCAGGCGTATTATTGCGCGATGCCTTAATGATGAGTTTGCGTGCAGGCGCTGGCCCTTTTCGCAGCTTTGGTAATATTGCGGTTGAGCCAAGGGCCTATCAGTTAGTGCCACTTATGATGGCACTCAAGCAAGACACCATTCGCTTATTAATTGCCGATGATGTCGGGATTGGTAAAACCATCGAGGCAGGCCTTATTGCACGAGAGGTGCTTGATAGAGGCGAGATCAAACAGTTTACTGTACTGTGTCCACCTCATCTGTGCGAGCAGTGGCAGCAAGAGCTTAATCATTGCTTTCATATTCATGCAGAGATTGTTCGTACAGCCACAGCAGAACGGTTAGAGCGTGGCCTGCCTGCAGGCAGCTCTATCTTTACCGAATACCCGTTTACGGTGGTATCGCTCGATTTTATTAAAAACAAAAATCGCCGTGATGCTTTTGTGGAGCAATGCCCTGAATTTGTGGTGGTTGATGAAGCCCATACCTGTTCGCACAGTGGGCAGGGCAGGCAATTGCGTTTTGAGGTGCTTAAAGAATTATCGCAAGATAGCGATCGCCACATGCTGTTATTAACGGCAACGCCTCACAGCGGTAAAGACGAGGCTTACTACAATTTGCTCTCACTGCTCGATGAAGAGTTCAAGCAATTACAGGGGGTTGAAGATACCAAGCACCCATTAAGAGCAAAACTTAACAATCACCTTATTCAGCGTAAACGCGCTAATATCGAGGAGTGGCAAACCGATACCTTCCCCGAAAAACTCACCACAGAAGTGACTTATAAGCTAACAGGCGATTGGCAAACACTCTTTAATGACATCATGCGTTACGCCAAAGAATTGGTAGAAAGTGAAGAGTCAGGTACTTTTAAAGAGAGGCTTAAATGGTGGGCGGCCTTAGGTTTATTACGCTGTATATCTTCATCGCCAGGGGCGGCGGTTAGCGCACTCAATAATCGGCTCGTCAATGCTCTTACTGCCGAAGAGGGCATTGAGCCAACCGAAGAAGAAATTAACGCTTTTTTAATGGGTGATGGCATCAATGCGGTTTACGATGGCGATGAGGATAATAGCCTGCCAATGGATGCTGAACCAGCCTTGGCAACCAGTCAAGATGCCACGCAAATTAAAGCCTTGATTGCAAAAGCCCAAACCTTAAAAGCAGGCAAAGACCCAAAATTTAAACTACTCAAAAAACACCTAAAAGAACTGGTGAAAGAGGGTTATAACCCGGTCATTTTTTGCCGCTATATCGCAACGGCAGAATATTTAGCCGAAGAGCTTGCCAAAGTAACTGAATTTAAGCCCAATAAATGCGAGATAACCTGTGTCACAGGTCAGTTAAGCCCGAATGAGCGTAAAGAAAAAATTGAGGAGCTAAAATCATCGTCGTTACCCCTGATTTTAGTGGCGACTGACTGTTTATCTGAGGGGATTAATCTACAACATCAATTCAATGCTGTTGTGCATTATGATTTGAACTGGAACCCAAGCCAGCACGAGCAACGAGAAGGGCGGGTGGATCGTTTTGGTCAGCAATCCAAAACCGTTAAAACCCTAATGCTATACGGTGAAGATAACCCCATTGATGGCGCAGTGATGAATGTAGTCATCAAAAAAGCCGACAGTATCAAAAAGGCGTTAGGGGTCAACGTCCCAGCGCCTGAGAACGAAGAACGCTACATGATGGCGATTTTGAAGCAGACGCTGTTTCAGGATTCGCAACAATCTGCACAAATGTCGCTTAATTTGAATGCAGAAGAAGAGCTCGAAGCGCTAGAAGCGAAATGGCAATCAGCCACCGAAACCGCCAAAAAGAACCGTGCGATATTTGCACAAGAAAGCTTAAAACCCGATCAAGTGTTGCCAGAATGGGAGAAAACAGTCAGTGCACTTGGCTCAAGCCAAGATGTCGAACGTTTTGTCACCAAGGCACTTGCCAATTTAGATGCACCACTTAAAAAAGAAAAAGCAGGCAACTTTACACTGGCCTTAGAACACTTGCCAGTCACCCTAAAAGAGCGGTTAGATCAATCAGGCTTATTGGCACTCAAACAAATTGTCTTTGATGCCAATGCTAAAGCCCCAGGCGAAGCCATTAACCGAACCCATGCATTGGTGAATCATCTGGCCGATTTTTTATTGGAATCGGCCTTGGAAGGCGAAAACCCGCGCATGATTGCACGCTCAAGTGTCGTCAAAACCAAAGACCCAATCATAAAAAAGAAAACTCAAATCATTTTACTGCGCTTGCGTAATAGGCTCGAAATTACTAAAACCATCGATGATGAAAAGCACACCCACGAGATGCTGGCAGAAGAGGCACTGGCGGTTAAGATCGAAGGATCAGGCGCTATCGAATTAATTGATCACGATGAGCTGAATACCTTAATGGGCGTAAAAGTCAGTAAAGATATGCCGCTAGAGGCCAAGCAGCGCGAGGTGCAAAAAGCCATCGAGCAAGTGCAAGCCAAGCAGGATGAATTAAACACCCTGGCCAAAGAGCGCGCCAAAGACGTAAAAGAAGATCACACAAGAGTAAGGGATGCAGCCAAGGCACGTAAACGGCAAAAAGCCACCAAAACGCAACGAACAACCTTTACCGTTAAGCCTCAATTGCCCTTGGATGTGTTAGGTGTATTTGTACTGATGCCCGATGCGGCATTACTGTAATTGGATGAAAAGAGGTCATTATGGCAAACAATAATAATCAGCCCTTTGAGTCCATTCGTATCGAAGGCGGTTTGGTCAGTGTAAAAGTATTACAGGATTTACGGCAATACAGCCTAGAAGGGCAGGCTTCGGCAGACTACGGCATAGAAAAGGGCCTAAAGTTTAACGATGAAATCGCCCGTTACTGGCGCATAGCTCATACCCGTTGGCAGGAATACCGCAAACAATGCGAGCGAAAAGATATCGATCAAACCGCCATGACGGTAACCGAGTGGCTTTGGCCATTATTCGAGAAAATTCTCGATTACCGCTTAACTGCAATCGAGCCGATTCTGTTAGGTGAGCGCGAATTCCCCATGACCCATACGGCATTCGATGGCACAGTGCCCTTTGTCTTGTGTGATGCAGGCTACCCACTAGATAAAAGCCATGAAGCTTTTGGGCAAGAAGGCAGCAAACGCTCGCCCACAGGTTTAGCGCAAGAATACCTCAATGCAGAAACGAAGTGCCTCTGGGCGATCGTCTGTAACGGCCAGTTTTTGCGTATTGTGCGCGATAACCCCGCCATGACGCGCCCTGCCTTTATCGAGGTGGATCTTGGTCGATTGTTTGATGAAGATAACTACACCGATTTCGCCACCCTCTGGTTGCTGTTGCACTCAAGCCGTTTGGCGTCGCAGGATGATCGCGTGGATTTATGTTGGCTGGAGCAATGGCGCGAAAAAGGCCAAAGTGACGGCGAGCGGGTTTTAGGCAGCTTGCGTTATGGTGTCGCCGAGGCGCTCAGGCAACTGGGTACAGGCTTTGTGCAGCATCCGGAGAATAAGGCATTACGCGAACAATTAACCCGCGGCGAGCTAACGGTTGAAGCCTATTTTCAACAAGTGTTAACACTGGTGTATCGATTATTGTTTTTGCTCACAGCGGAAGATCGCGATGTCGCGCTTTACCCAAAAGATACGGAAGACGAAGCGCGTCAATTAGGACGCGCGCGTTATCTTGAAGGGTATTCGGTGAGCCTCCTGCGCGAAAAAGCCCGATTATTACGCCACTACGATAAATACAGCGACAGCTGGCAAATGCTTTGCATTAACTTTAAAGGCTTTGCCGAAGGGCAAGTATTATTAGCGCAACCCGCCTTAGGTGGTTTGTTTGCTGCTGATCAATGCCAAGACTTAGAAGCGGGGCAATTAGCCAATCGCTTTTTATTAAAGGCCGTCGCTAAACTTGCCTATTTTAAAAATAAAAATATTTTACAGCGCATTAATTACCGCGATATGGATACCGAAGAATTCGGTTCGGTCTATGAATCGCTGCTCGAATTAGTGCCGCAAATTTCGCAAACAGCCGAGCAGGGCGGTTGGGCCTTTAGTTTTATGGGCGATGATCCAGAAGAGGCTAAAGCAGGTGGCCACAGCCGTAAACTCACAGGCTCTTACTACACACCCGATTCACTGGTGCAGGAGCTGATTAAATCCGCATTAGAACCTGTGTTGGAAGAGCGCTTAGCCGCAAACCCAGCTGACCCTAAATCTGCACTCTTGTCGATCAACGTGTGCGACCCAGCCTGTGGCTCAGGCCATTTTTTATTGGCAGCGGCGAGACGCTTAGCCAAAACCCTAGCCGATTTAAATGCAGGCACAGGTCAAACCACTGGTGATGATTACGACGATTACCGTAAAGCCTTGCGCGAAGTGGTGCGCCATTGTATTTTTGGCGTGGATTTAAACCCCATGGCGGTGGAATTATGTAAAACAGGCTTGTGGTTAGAGTCCATCGAGCCGGGTAAACCGCTAAGTTTTTTAGATGCACATATTCAGCAGGGCAATTCCTTGCTAGGGGTTTATGATGATGAGCTAACAGAAAACGGGATACCGAGTAAAGCTTTTAGCGTTAAGACTGGCGATGATTCAGAAATATGCAAGGAGCTAAACAAGCAAAATAAGCATTTTGAAAAGAGATTACAAATAAGCAGTAGGCAAACCAAATTTCACTTGGTAGACGAAATTGAATCCTTGCCAGAGGATAGCCTGTGTGATTTAAAGATTAAAAGAAAAAAGTGGCTTGAATATAGAGCGTCAAGCGACTACAAGCAGACAAGGCTTCTAGAAGATATGTATATGGCTGCATTCTTCTCTGAGAAAAGTGAAGAAAACAAAAATTTAGTGCCTACAAATGCTCATCTTGACTTGTATTTAATGGATGAAAAAATTCCTGATGAGGTTTTGCTGTACACCTCTGAAGTAGCTGAAACATTCAATGTTTTTCATTGGAAGCATGCTTTTCCTCAAGTCTTTACTGAAGGAGGGTTTGATCTCGTTATTGGTAACCCTCCTTGGGATGTGGTCAAGAGAGAAGAAGGTGATAAATTAACAGAAGCTGAAAGTGAAAGAATAAAAAAGTGGTTTGGCTTTGGAATGTTTGAAAAAGCTAAAGGTAAAAAGGATCTATATAAATTATTCTTAGCGCTGTCAACTAAGCTTATTTCAAATAAAGGTAAAGTAGCTTTAGTTATTCCTGTCGGAGTTTTTATCGAAGAAAAACCAATGCCTTTGAGAAAATATTTACTTAACACTGGTTCAGTTGAGAGTCTTAATATTTTTCAAAATACTGGAAAAAGATATTTTAGTTCTGTTCATGCAAGTTATATATTTTCATTGCTGGTTTATTCTCCAAGGAAATTGAATGATTTCAGTTATTCAACCATACGTGAGCATGGTGGTTCAAATGAGCCTGAGTTTTTTACGGGAAGTTATAAAGAAATACTCAATTCAGATCTAACAATTACATTGCTGTCTTCACCAGAAGCTACGGCTGTTTATCAGAAAATTTTAAAACAATTGAATTCGTATGACTTGTTAGATTACAGAGTTACGGCTGAATTCCATGCTAGTTCAGATAAGCCTGTGATTAAAGAGATGAAAGAAAACAATAATGACTGGGTTGTTTTAAAGAATGATGGTATTCACCAGTTTAATCCATTTTACGGTGAGCCAATTGGCTACATATCTGATGTAAATGTAAAAGATAAGGTCGAAAGTAAAGGCTTTTTCACATCTTTATACGGAGATGAAGAAAAGAAAAGGCTTGTATTTAGAGATATTGCTAGATCAGATGATTCAAGAACATTAATTGCGTGTTTGCTTCCTTATGGATACGTTTCTACCTATGACATCCCAATAGTATTACCTAAAGAAGACTACTCTGAAGATGAAATGGGCTTTTATCTTGGATTCTTTAATTCAATAGTGTTTGACTATTTGGTTAGGCCACATATTGATAAGCATGTAAAAGGTTATATTCTTCAGAGGTTAAAAATTCCAATCTATGATAGCAATAATAAAAATATGTTGCAGGTGTCTTCTCTGGCTTTGAGCTTAAATGAAGTTGGTGATTCATCCTATGGAAGTGGTCGTGCAAGAATTGATGCGTTGGTTGTAAAACTTATAGGGCTTAATGCCACAGAATTTAAAGTCATCACTGAATCATTTGTTAGGTTGAAGAAGTCATCAATATTCAAAGAAAACTATGCTAATTATTTTGATGAGGTATTAGCTATACTGGCTCAATTATAAGTTTAAAGCAGATTTTGTTGGGCGATGTACGCTATGTTTAAGTTTTTTGATAAAATACATAGGCAAGTTCAAGGCGATATTAAGTCTACTTTCTACAAAAACTCGGTTTTTAAAGAAAATCGATGGTCTTTCTATGAGCGTTATTTTTTGTGGGCTGAAGGTCATTGGGTAAAAAGAACAATTTTAAATTGCAGTCTTTTGTTTTTGGCAATAATTGCCTTGAATTACGCTTACCCAAGCTTTCAAAGGCTTTTACCAAGTTCACTTGGTGGCTTGAAGGATATAATAAAATATAAAGAGCTGTTGCTTAACAATCAGCTTACGTTATTTATTTTTCTGTCTCCTTTGATAATCACATTGATTAGTGGCATTTATAGGCATAGAGCGTCTCAAGGGCTGTTTCTTTCTATGTTTACAAGTTATTCAGCTTTTCGCTATACCTGCTTAAACAGCTTTACTTTGATCATTATTTTATTGATTGATATGCAGATATCTCACTGGTTTAGTGTGCGTGTGCAAATTGTTTCGACCTTTGCCTATTTTATCTACTTTATACAAAATATTATTGGGGCTGGTTGGATATTAGTTGCTACCTATCGATTTTTTCATCCTATTTCAAGACAGACTATCGTTCTAAAAATGGGTATCAATCAAGCTATCGTTGACAAAGTCAAGGGTGATCTTCGATCAGGCTATTACGGCAAAACTTATTCTTCCAACAGTTTTCTATGGCCTAAAAACATTTCCTTTATAAGTTATAGTATTGGTCAAAAGTCACAGCCATATTACTTAATGTTGAGCAGATCAAAGCAGTTTGAAGTTTTATCAGTCAACACAGTTATATTGAAGATCGCATTCTGGCTCTATGCTGGTTTTTCAAGAAGACCTACTACAGTAATTTTTAACCCTGAAGCAGTTTCCAAAATAACAAATAAAATTTGGCTTTTTCGGCTGTCAGAAAAACCAACTTCAATTGCTTCATGGTTAATGAAAAAAGTATTTTTTACTGTAGATAGAAGCGCATATTTTAATCTTGAAAAAATTATGTCTGTCATGTTCTCAGACGTTGCTGAAGCTATTGGAAAAAATAATAGACTTCAGTTTGATGAGCAGTTTAGTGAATTATGCACTCAAATCAGTCTGTTACAGGAAAGTTGTGCCTTTATTAATGATAAAGGCTATCAGGATAACTGGTTTTTATCTTCTTCTGGTTGGTTCGATTTAAATTACACTCAGCATGTACATACTGAGTCAAACGAATTGATGACCGTAGCCTTAAGTCAGCTTGAAAACGATGGATATTACGCCGAAAAGCTATTTGAGTTTTCACGGGCGGTCATTGGTTATGATGTCAATGCTGTAGCTTTTCAGCTATTTAAGGCCTTGATATACCTTCAAGAAGGCCAATTCAACCAATTATTGAGTTATAAAGATAAACTTCCAAACGATTCAAATTACTACGAAAATGCAGTTAAAGGATTTATAGGTCAATGGGAAGAATGGCGTTTTTCTTTTAAGGCATATGCAGTCGAATCTACTAAGCAAACTATCGATTTTAAAAGCTTACATTTACATGTCATAGCGAATATGTTTGTTAATGCTTTTAAAAGACGGGATTTGATAGCTTCTGAATGGCTAGCAGATAGTTTTGTCTATTGGTTTGACCAAATGAATGACGGCGTAGGCTCTACCTATGGATTAGAGTTAGTTAATGTCGAATTTTTTATTGATAAAGATTGTTTAAGAGAGTCTAAAGTACTTCAAGATAATATTAATAGTTTTCATCGACAAGGTGATGAGGGCTATCTGTTATCAACTGCTTTTTTGCATGCTTGGTTTGATTATAGGGTGATAGTAGTAGAGCTATGATGATATCTGGTGTATGAGCTGAAAAGATACGATGTTAATCTGTTAGTCGATCCTGCAAGATCAACAACCAACAGGAGAAACACCGTATGGCTCAAAATGATAAAGTTGTAGAGTTAAATAATCCAGTAAAAGATCCATTGACCGAGTTATTAAAAGAAGGCGCACGCGAGTTGCTAACAAAGGCAGTGCAAGCTGAATTATCAGCCTTCTTAGATGACTACTCATCACTTGAAGTAGATGGTAAGCAAGCCGTCGTTAGAAATGGCTATCTGCCTAAGCGCATGATACAAACAGGTTTAGGTGAGCTTGAAATCAAAGTGCCGAAGACGCGCGACAGATCAGGCAATGGCCATCACTTTACCAGCGCTTTGCTCCCACCGTACCTTAAGCGCACGAAGACAATGGAAGAGTTTATACCCTGGCTGTATTTGAAAGGTATCTCCACAGGTGACATGCAGCCTGCACTAGAAGCGCTGTTAGGCGATGGAACAAAAGGGCTTTCGCCGAGTGTTGTTTCAAACCTTAAACAGCAATGGGAGACTGACTATGGGCTTTGGCGTAAGCGTGACTTAAGCGGCAGGCGCTACGTTTATGTTTGGGTTGACGGTATTTACTGCAATGTTCGAATGGACGACAAGTTGTGTCTCTTGGTTGTCATTGGCTCAGATGAAACTGGCCGTAAAGAGGTATTAGCCGTTGTTGATGGCTATAGAGAATCTGAAGCTAGCTGGCTAGAAGTGATTGAACAGCTTGAATATCAAGGCTTTCAAGGACAGCCTAAGCTGGTGATTGCCGATGGCGCTTTAGGTTTTTGGAAGGCTGCGGCCAAGCGCTGGCCAGAGAGCGCTCAACAACGTTGCTGGGTGCATAAGACAGCCAATGTACTCAATAAAGTGCCAAAAGCTATTCAACCTAAAATGAAAGAAGCGCTACATGATATATGGCAAGCAGACACACGAGACGCTGCCTATAAAGCATTTGATAGCACTATTAACCGCTTTGAGGCCAAGTATCCAGCAGCTATGCAATGCCTTGCGAAAGATAAAGACAGCATGCTCGCTTTTTATGATTTTCCAGCTATGCACTGGCAACATATTAGAACGACAAACCCTATTGAATCTGTTTTTGCTACTGTCAGGCTCAGAACCAATAAAACGAAAAACTGTGGTAGTCGACAAACAACGCTAGCAATGGCGTATAAATTATTAACAACTGCTCAGAAAAAGTGGCAACGCTTAAGGGGCTATAAGCTGCTTGCAGATGTTATTGATGGAGTGAAATTCGAGGACGGTAACCCAGTAGAAAATGATCAACAACAGGAAGTCGTATCTGCGGCCATACACCAGATTTGACTATAGCTCATAGTAGTAGCCTATTGCTGCTCAATCATCGTTGAAAAGAATGTTGACCCATCTTTTATGGTGACCCTGCTTGCGCTCCTTGATGGCTCAAGGTTAAAAGATAAGGGTGGCTACCAAAATGATTGTGGTGTTTATTCACAAGCCGATTTGTTGACTGTTTTTATTAGGCAAAACTGCCCTTGGCAATATAACCACCCTTACAATGGAAGATTGACCGCTTTATTGACGAAATTTCAGCGTGAAGACTTAGGTAAAGGAATAAAAGGGCGATCATCTGTCGGCATTCTGCCGACTGACTTAGATGGCTTAGTACCTTTTTATCAGGCTTGGGCGATTACACTCAATAAAACACCAGATATTCATTCACATCTTTATGACCTGTTGACTTCAGATGCATTTGATATCAATGATAAAGAAAATATGATTCGTAAGCTTGATCGGCTTAAGACTTTTTCTGCTGAAACAGACAAATATTTGGATCTTTTTGAGCATGATTTGTCTGTTAAGCAAATAAATCAGCAAAAAGAAAATTTTATTAATCTAGTCAGCACTGTATTGGTTCGACTAAAAGATAATAAGAATACAATTATTGAGAATGCATCAGTCGATGACATTATCCTTAAAACTTATGAGCAATTTGGTGCTCATGGCATTAAGAATAATGAAACGACTCCTTGTCCAAAAAGCCTATTTGAAATAAAAACTCCACCAATCTCTGAGATGAGAAGCCAAAATATTATTAATTATCGTATCAATTGGGATAAGTCGTTAGTAATAAAAGGGCTTCCAAAAACGAATGTTTACGGTATTGACAACATATGGAAAGAAACGGTTGAGAACCTGCTTAGTAGCTATGCGAGTAAGACGCTTTTAGAAAGTATTGAATGGACAGAGACCACCATTAACAATGAGATAGAATGGCTTAAGACATTGCCTAGTTTGCTTGAGGGGAATAGTAAAATTTTATTAGTCGGAGGCTGGCGCTTAGCTAAATTTATCGAATCTTTTCGTTGGGATGATGGCTTACAAGAAGCTAAAGGTGAATTAAATTATTCCTATAGAGAAGGTATGCAAAATAGTTATTTAGGTGATTTCGGCTTAATAGAAACGCATCGCGTATTTGCAGGTAAAGAAGAAAAAGCTTTTCTCATTGAAAAGGACTGCTTGAAGAGTATTGATTTATATAAGCTAACAGACGACTCTTACATAGAAATCACTCATTCAAAAGCTAATGAAGAAGAAAAAGTTCTACTCGAATTAACCTTAGATGTGGATGTACAGATACAATCTTCTCAAGGATTCCAATTTAAGAAAGTTTAAGTGGTAAGGAAGGAATCACATGGCAACACTGATACCCCCCGTCAATCTGGATGATATTCAGGTTAAGTCTGAGCGTGATGTCGCTAAGGCATTAGTTGAACAATTGCCAAACGATTGTGTGGTTTATCATAGTTATCCTTGGTTGCGATTGGAGCGCGACAACTACAACCCTAGAAGGCAGGGCTTGCAGCAAGGTGAGGCGGATTTTCTGATTATCTGGCCAGAGAAGGGGATGCTGGTGTTGGAAGTCAAAGGCGGTAAGATTCGTTTTGATGAAGAGCAGTTTCAGTGGTTTTCGACCAACCGTAGGGGCTACACCAACCAAATCAAAGACCCTTTTGAGCAGGCATCGAAAAATATGCATGCCATTAAGAGCCAGTTGGCTAAAAAAAGCTTTCCTGGCGGATTGCCTTTTACCTATGGCTTTGCGGTGTGTTTCCCTGATTTGGTCTATAAAGGCGGTGTGGCACCGGGTTCTGACCCGAATATCATTTTACACCTGCAACACTTTTTAACCTCGACCAGTTTTAAAGAGGGTATCGAAAATTGCCTTAAGAAATGGCAGCGCGGCAGTGCTAGCCCGATCGATAAACCCACCAAAGAAAAAATCAAACAAGCCATTATGCCAGCCTTTAAGCTTGTCGCTAAAATGAGCCGCCAGATCGAAGACCAAGAAGAGCAATTATTGCGGCTAACAGAAGAGCAATTTCGCGTATTAGAGTTTTGCCGTGAAAATACCCGCGTGCATATCAAAGGCGTGGCAGGTTCTGGCAAAACACTCTTGGCATTAGAGCAAGCGAAATACTTCGCAGAGCAAGGGCAAAGCACACTGTTACTGTGCTATAACAAAGCCTTAGCAAACTGGTTAAAAACATCGATTCCGCGTGAATATGCCGAGCAAATTCAGGTGTTTCATTTTCATGGTGTGTTGGCGTATTTGTGCAAACAGGCCAATATCCCATTCGACCCAAGTTCGCATGCAGATTTTTGGGGCGCGCATGCCGCTGATTTATTATCTCAAGCTCTCATTGGCAATCAGCATTTTCGTTTTGATGCACTGATTGTTGATGAAGCGCAGGATTTTTTGCCTGAATGGTGGATTGTTTTAGATGAATTAAATCGCAAGGGCAGTCAGGGTAATCTGTTTGTATTTTATGACCCAAGGCAAACGCTGTTTCAGCCTAAAGAGGCCATTCCTGATATGCAATTTGGCGGCAACTTGCCCACCAATTGCCGTAACACCTGCCGTATTACCAAAACCTGTTCTGAGATTTTAGGTGAAGCCATTGCAACACATCCAACAGCCCCTCAGGGTGAAAAGGTTGAGTTTTTTGTCAATAAAACACCCAAAATGCTGGCGCAATTGATCGAATCGCACCTAAAAGAGCTGATCCAAAACCAAGGGCTTGATCTGTCGCAAATAGCCATTCTTGCGCCTCAGCGCCAAAGTAGAACTTGTTTAAGTGGTTTTAATAAACTCAACCGAATCCCCGTTAATGATGATATTGACAGCTGGCGAAAAGATCATTCACTCTTGATGACGACCATCCGAAGCTTTAAAGGCTTAGAGGCGGATGTGGTGCTCTTGGTGCTGGACAGTAATCCTAAAGCGGATTCAGTCTTTACCGAACAAGATTATTTTGTGGCGGCATCAAGAGCCAAGCATGTATTAAAAATCTATTCGCCTGTACCTTTAGCATTAGAAAAAAGTTAAGAAGAATAAGAGGCCAGTATGGCAGTGAAACATTGGTTGTTTTCTTATAACCCAGACTCAACAGATATTGATTTAGATAGTTATCGGCAGAAAATAGCAAATGCTGAAGAGGCAGTTATTGCTTGGTCTTGTTCTAATCAGTTACCAAAAGAAGGGGATATTGCTTGGGTGGTTAGAACAAGCCAGAGGCCGAAAGGTATTTTTGCAAAAGGCAGAATCATGGGTGAGCCTTATTCCTCTGATTCTGGAGATTCAGACCGATATGTCGACATTAAGTTTGAAAGCATTGCAGACATATACAAAGAGCCATACATTAAAGAATCTAATTTGAAAGACTGCACGATTGATAACCAACATTGGTATCCGCAAAAGGCGGGTATTGAATTAAAGCCTCGCAGTGCATTATTTGTTGAGCAGTTATGGAAAAGATTAAATCACCCGACGTATGAGCAATCACAGGTTAAGCCAATGACATTAGCAACCAATGAAATTTATTACGGCCCACCCGGTACAGGTAAAACCTATAAGCTGTCAGCGATCAAAAAGGCTTATACGAGCGAGAAGCAATCTATCTCTAAAGAGCAGTGGTTAGCAGAATCATTACGCGAGGTGAGGTGGTTTGAGGTGGTGTTAATGGCACTGGTAGATTTAGGCGGCAAAGCCAAAGTGCCTCAGCTTACCGAACATCCTTTTGTGCAAGCCAAACTTAAAGCGGTAGGCAGGGTGAATAATCTTGCGCAGACATTGTGGGGTATTCTTCAATTACACTCCAACCCCGATTCGTTGACCGTTAAAATGAAGAATCGTAATCAGCCTACGATTTTTGATAAAGGTGATCATAGTCAATGGTTCTTAATGCCAGAATATGAAGACGAATGCAGTGATACACTTCAGCTTCTTGAAAAACTCAATAATGGCCAGCAAGCCAATGAATCGGTGCATCGCTACGAGTTTGTGACTTTTCATCAAGCCTACAGTTACGAAGATTTTGTTGAAGGCATTCGCCCTGTGCAAGATGAAGACAACGGCGAGATGATTTATCGGGTGGAGCCTGGGGTATTTAAGCGTATTTGCCAACGTGCTGAAAACGACCCCGAAAATCGCTATGCGATGTTTATCGATGAAATCAATCGAGGCAATATCGCCAAAATTTTTGGTGAGTTGATTACCCTGATTGAGCCCGATAAACGCCTTAACTGCGAAAATCAGGTGTGTGTTACTTTGCCCTATTCAGGCCAGCATTTTGGCGTACCAGCCAATCTGGATATTTATGGCACGATGAATACAGCTGACCGATCCATTGCGTTACTCGATACCGCGCTTAGAAGACGGTTTCGCTTTCGTGAAATGTTACCCGACAGTACGTTAATCAAAGGTTCGCGTGGCGATGGCTATATCGAAGATGGTGCAGGTAGCGTGATCAATGTGAGGCAACTGTTTGAAGTCATTAATCAGCGCATTCGATTTTTACTCAATCGCGATGTGGTGTTAGGCCATGCTTATTTTACTGCTATTGTTCATGTGGATGATCTAAAGCGAGTATTGCTTGATCAGGTCATCCCCTTGTTGCAGGAATACTTCTATGAGGATTGGTCTCGTATTCAATTAGTGCTTGGTGGTGATAATCCGCTCAATCTAATTTCGAAAACGACACTAACGGCTGATAGTTTGGGTTTTTCATCCGATGATTTTGATGATATCGAAGAGTATGAGGTGATTGCATTTGCCGATCTGACACCTGAGCATATTCGTGCGATTGCTCAAGTGGCTGAGTCTGAGTGATGCCTGAGATTCTCAGTTGTCTTGAACATGATGTATTGCCAATAAAGACAAGTCGGCAGTTGGGCGAGCAGGCGTTATCTGAAGTGCACGCCAAGCAGTTGGAAAAACTTGAGCGTTCACTGCCTAAACAGGCGTTTTCCTGGCAGCGAAAGGGTATCAAGTTTTCTCAATATTGCGGTGTTATTCAATTAGGCAATCTAACGCTTGAAATATTACCCAAAACCTACGGTAAAGAAATCACGCCTGCAAGCAGCCGCCAAGCGCTGATCAATATGCTTAAAAAAGCAAAAAGGCTGACGCTCAATAAAGGTACAAATGCAAATATCCAAAAGGGTAAGCACTATTTATTAGATGTGTTTATTCAGGATTTTCATGACCAAGTGGTAGAGACTATTCGGCAAGGTAAACCACGCGAATATATTGCGCATGAAGAAAACCTCAAAGTGCTAAAAGGGCGCTTACTGGTTGACCAGCAATTCAAATTTAATGCTTTCCATAAGGAGCGTTTATTTTGTCGATACGATGAACTGAGTGAAGACACCCTGATCAATCAAATCATCAAATCTACCCTACGATTACTATTACCCAAGGCGTATTCACAGCAGGTAAAACGCTCGGTGAATGAGCTTCTGATGCGCTTTGAGGGGGCTACAGATAAACGTATAACGCTACAAATCATTGATAGGCTGCAATTTAATCGAAGTAACGAGCGTTATCGCGGCATTATTGAACAATGCAGGTGGTTTATTGAAGGGTTATCGCCTGATGTGGTGGCAGGCAATCATCAAGGCTTTTCGCTCTTATTTGATATGAATAAGCTTTTCGAAAACTGGGTAGTGAGCACGCTTAAACCTGAAATTAGACGCCAAAAGCTAAAGTTAAAAGAGCAAGGCCCAAAGCAATACTTGGCGTTTAGAGATGATATTCAAACAAATGTATTTCAAATGCGGCCTGATATAGCACTGCTAGATGCAAAGCGCCGTGTGGTGATGATTGCCGATGCCAAATGGAAGTTACTGGATGCTAAAGATAAAAAGCTCGGCATTTCCCAACAAGATCTATACCAGATGCAGACCTATGCCAGTTGTTACGGTGTCACTGAGTTAGCCTTGTATTATCCCAAACAGGTGCATTTTGCTGAGGCAGTGAGTTTAGAAATACGTGCTAACAGCTCATTAACGCTATCTGTCATCCCTGTTGATATTACCTGAGTTGTAAAATTTAACTTTTTTCCGCCATCAAGCCAGCTGAAGTAATTCTCTTTTTAGATATCCTTGAGTTCTGCTCAATAACGAGCAGCTACATTGAGGAAAATATCATGGCTAAATCTAAATCACCCAGTAAATCAACTAAACGCCCCTCCACGCATCCGGATCCTGGCGGTAACTGGCCTAGCACGACTGGCAAGCCATCGGGTAAAGGTCGCGGTAATGCTAAACAATCTGAATCGAGCTGAATAGTCGAATTTTGAATCTTGCTTGGCTTTGAGATCTTACTCCAAGCCAAGTTGTCAGATTAAAAACGAGGTGAACTTATGACGCGTTATCATCAGCAATGCCAGCATTGTTACTGTACGACCAGTCTATGGGAAGAAAACGATGGCTCTGATCGAGAAATCAACTACGGCGATGGAGATTGTGGCTGCCAAGACAATATCTGTGGTGATTGCGGCCAGGATATTCATGTGAGTTGTTGGTGTGACGACGACTGATTAAGAGATAACAAAATGAAACGGTACAGTAAGAATAAAAATATCCATAAAATAGTTTTCAAATTACTTAAAGAAGGGTGGGGCTACCGCTCAGGTAAAAAGCATGGTGTTATTATTTCGCCTGCGGGATTTAGAATGGCAGTACCCAGTACGCCGAGTGATAGCCGTGCCTACAAAAATTTTAAGCAAAGTGTCGCCATGATTGAGGCGAAAGGTTTTTGATAGTTAAGATGAATAAATTATCCCCGTATCCGACATTTGGTGAAGTGTTAAGGCAAATTTTCTTGGCATTTGATATTAAGTTTTCCAGTAAGAAACTTGATGAAGCTGCACAAGATAAATATGCCGATGCTCGCCTTATTGACAGGCTAATTGAAGAGAATATAGATGCTAACGCTGGGAAATATATAGATGAACACATGGCTAGCTTTTTATCGGCAGCTGCAAAATTTGTAGTTGAGGATTATTTGGCTTGTGTGGGGCTATGTTCAGCCGATGGGCTAACTCGCAAGCAGATGATGCCATTACTTATGCGAGAACTGTTTCCATTTATTGCACAAAACCCCATGCAATATCTACTAGGTCATATTGGTGGGCCAGCTGTGAGCTCGTTAGTTGCAAGTGATACAAGCGCAGTATCTGTTGTGCTTTCTTGGTTGGATGAAAACTCTAATGGGTGGCATCAGTTTATCAAAGTATTAGATAAAGATGAGAAGGACAAAATTCATTCATGGCGTCAAGGTAACAAGCTTCCTTCATTGTTATCTATCAATGATTTCAATGGGGATCAGTTATCTGTTGACGAATGGTCACAAGCGAAAAGTTTATTAATGCTTACCAGAGCCATTGATTATGCTTCACAGCATCACTTTGGGGGGATGCTAATAGAGTCGATCAGAGAGATTATTTGGAGTGTGAAATCAGATACTTCCTTTGAAGAAGATGTTTATAAATTGCAACAAGAGTTATACGTAAAAATGAAACCAGTAGAGGGTCATCTTGCGTATGTTCAGCAAGGGCTTAAGCCAACTGGAACTAGAGCGTTTGATCAAAAAGAAACCTATGGCAAACTGCTTGAGGAGCTCAGAGTATTTTTGCATGAAATAAATGCATTTGAGCTAACAGGGTATTGGGTTGACTGGCATCAGGCTCGGTGGTTTTTGTATTCAAGCGATTTGGATTCTGCATGTGATTTCTATAAATCGGCGTTTGATGGTTGTTTGTATAGTGCAGGTAAAGGCCAACAAGAACTTATTTTTGAAGCACTAATTGTCGCTTCAGCACAATCTAAACCTGACAAAAATCACCTAAAAAAGCTTAAAAACGCAGCGATAACCTTCGGTTACGATTTGTCTTTGGTTTTTGATGCTAAAGATAAATACAGTACGCCAAATATCATTGAGGATTGGGAGATTGAGTTATTACGCTCGCACTTTAATCAAATGTTTCCGGAAGAGGCGTTCTTTGATTCTCCCATCGAATTAAGCAGCAAAGCAAAAGCAGGGCCTTTGTGCATGACTTTTGATGAAATGGATGCAATTAAACCAGATTATAGAAATCCAGATAGAGTGATAAAGGTGGGGTCATGGAATAAAAGAATGCCTCAACTCGTATGGTTTACCCTCTATGAAAAATTTGATGTTGTTAAGAGGCTCATTGAAGAAGGCGCTGATGTAGATAAGCTGTCAGAGTCTGGAGAATCTGCACTGACAATAGCTTTAGAAATTATGAATCTAGCAGCATTTGATTGCTTTAGGTCATTAGATAGGCGTTTTTTTGATCTCATTTCCAGGCAACCGCATAAAAAAGAGACTGTGAATAAATGCACTACCAAGAAACGACTTTTGCCTTTATTAACAGCAGTAAAGACTGGCAAAAAAGATATTGTACTTAAAATCTTAGCCATGGGCGCAGATGTTAATGGGCGAGGGCATAGTGATAATACAACGCCGCTTAATGCCTGTATCAAATTAATCGGTATGGTTAAAAACCCAACAAGCTATTGGCTAGAGAGTGATCGTATGGAGCAAACGCCAGAGCGATTAGCAACGCTTAAGCGGGATGTTGGATGGCTGGCCGGTTCAACACTAGAGCAGCAAAGTGCTTTTTTAAATAGCCATAAGAATGACCCAGATAGACGAAAGATAGGAAATATAATAAGAGATATTTGCATGGAGAGGGTCATGGAGAGCATATCAATAGATAGTATGCGTGAAATCGCCAAAATGTTGATTGATCATGGTGCTGACCCTAATGCTGAGCATGAGATGCCAATTAAGGGTTATACCCCTTTTATGTTGGCCGTTGAATTAGATGAAGCAGATTTAGTCCGTCAAATGCTGAGAAAAGGCGGTGACCCATATAAATCATACTTCTGCGATAGAAAAGGCCAAACCATAAGTTCTTATGGTATTGCTCTTGGCTTTGAGTCACAAAAGGTAATGCAAACATTGCCAGGAATAAATCAGCAGTTTGGTTAAGCTAAACAAGCGCTAATTGTGTTTGATAGTTTCTAGCACTTATTTGGTGAGGCAATTGCTATATTATCGATGTTGTAACTTCACTGTCCCACCAATAGTGATATTGATTGGTAT
Organism: Pseudomonadales bacterium; assembly: GCA_965225765.1. Taxonomy (GTDB): domain Bacteria; phylum Pseudomonadota; class Gammaproteobacteria; order Pseudomonadales; family DT-91; genus CAKMZU01. The sequence goes on along the minus strand of CBDDBO010000002.1, from coordinate 1,858,128 downwards.
AGGGGGCTTGTCGATATCCAGAAGAAGCGATGCTTCATGAATGGTGATCGTTAAACGGTCGCCATCTTTCACTGGCATGTGACCATAAGCCCATATCATGCCTTCATGCGTAACTAAAGCTTCTGCCATTTCATCTGGATCAATCGCGAAAACCAGTAGTAATCCATCGACTGACGGTAAGTCAGCTTTCTTGATTGAAATACTGTTCTCCATGCCAGTGGCGGGTTTAATGCGATTTGGCTCTATCGGATCTAGGTCTATGTAAAAGTCAGGCTCGGCAAATAATGTCATGGGTTTTACTGATCAGCGCTATTTTAGTAACCTTGTTACTCAATAAATGTAGCAGTTCAGCACGAATAGCTAGGTTTCAGACGTTTTAACAGACAGGGACACTATGGGTTATTACGACACTAATGCAGATGAGTTTTATAACAATACCGTATCTGTGGATATGAAGCCGCTTTATGATGCATTTTTAAAAAAGCTACCTGCAAAGGCGTCTGTGGTTGATGCAGGCTGTGGTAGCGGTCGTGATAGCAAATTCTTGATATCAGAAGGGTTTAATGTGATTGCCTTTGATCAATCAAAGGCGTTAGCTCAGAAAGCCTGCGAGCTAACAGGGCTTAACGTATTAGCTGAATCATTTTTATCCATGGAAATTCCCGAGAAGTCGCAAGATGCTATTTGGGCTTGTGCCTCTTTGTTGCATGTATCTTTCGATGACTTACCTAAAACATTCGATCATATGGCGAATTGGCTTAAAGCTAGCGGTGTTTTTTATTGTTCGTTCAAATATGGTGACGCTGAGAAAAAAAGAGGAGAGCGGTCATTTACGGATATGAATGAAGCTCGTTTGAATGAAGTGATCAAAAATACCAGCCTCAACATAAAATCAACTTGGATCACGGATGATCGACGTAAAGGTAGGGAAGATGAACGCTGGTTCAATGCTCTGTTAATCAAATAGGCTGCTGATCATGCATCTCTTAACAAATAATAATAAGTTACTAAATACTGATGATGACGATCGATTGCTTGATCAGCTCATTCCAGCTATTAAGCAAGCCACAGAGATTAATATCGCCGTCTCCTTTATTCGCCACTCAGGTTTGCAGTTATTATTACCAGCCCTTAAAGCTAGATTAGGTGATGATGAAGCAGAGCCTGCTACCTGTCGCATCCTGACATCGGATTATCTGCAAATAACAGAACCGAAAGCCCTTAAAAACTTGCTTTCGTTACAGTCAGATAATTGCGAAATCAAAGTCTTTGAAACGGGGCAAATCAACAAGAGCTTTCACTTAAAGTCCTATATTTTTCTAAGCGGTAATAGCGAACAAAAAACAGGCTCTGCTTTTGTTGGGTCAAACAACATCAGCAAAGCTGCGCTAACCGATGCTTATGAATGGTGTTTACGCTTTGATGTCGATATTGAATCAAACGCTGATGCCCAAGAAGAGTTTGCCCATATTGTAAAATCCTTTGATGATCTCTTTTACCATACATCAGCAGTCCCTTTAACAGATGCGTGGATAAAGCGATATGAGCAGCAACAGCCAGCTAACTTTCATCAATTTTTAAAGAAAGAGAGCGAAACAGCTGATCCTTATATGCCGAACTTGATTCAAGCCGAGGCATTAGCTGCGCTTAAAGATACACGAAACAAGGGGTATTCATCAGGCTTAGTGGTGTTGGCAACCGGCATGGGGAAAACCTGGCTATCGGCCTTTGATGCCAAGCAAATGCAGGCGGCAAGTATTTTGTTTGTGGCGCATCGAGAGGAGATACTCAATCAAGCCTTTGAGACCTACGCTAAACTATGGCCAGAAAAAAGTGCAGGGTTTTATCATGGCTCAGCTAAGCAAGCTGATAAATCGATGATTTTTGCCTCTGTCCAGACACTAAGCCGTGAGCACCACTTAACACGATTTGAACCTGGTCACTTCGATTATATTGTGGTCGACGAATTTCATCATGCGAGCAGTAACACCTATAAAAAGATTATCCATTACTTTGAGCCCAAGTTTTTGCTCGGTATTACAGCTACACCCGATAGGCCAGATCAGGCAGACATTTTAAGCTTATGTGCAAATAACTTGGTGTATGAAAAGCATTTGGTCGATGGCATTGATTCAAACATACTCGTCCCTTTTCATTACTATGGCATTTTGGATGAAACCGTTGATTATGCACATATTCCTTGGCGCAACGGTAAGTTTGACCCTAAAGCATTAGATGCCGAGTTAGCTACCACAAGGCGTGCTCAGCATGTGTTTAGTCATTGGAAGCAACATCAGCAAACGCGCACACTCGCCTTTTGTGCATCAACCCGTCATGCTGACTACATGGCAGAGGCTTTTAATAAAGAATTTAATACGCAAGGTTTTAAAGGCTTAGCGGTGCATAGCCAATCCAGTGTGCAGCGTAAAGAGGCGTTAAAACAATTAAAGCGTGGTGATATTCATGTCATTTTTTGTGTGGATATTTTCAACGAAGGCACCGATTTACCCTCGATTGATACCGTATTAATGCTAAGGCCAACTGAATCGACGATTATTTTTTTACAGCAGTTGGGCCGCGGCCTTAGAACCTGTGAAGGTAAGTCGCACTTAGTCGTTGTCGATTTTATCGGTAATCATAAAAGCTTTCTTATCAAAGCGGATGCGCTGGGTATTGGCAACCCTATAAAACCAGGTGATAGAGATGGAAAAAGAGAGCAACAAGTACCGAGAATAGGTAAAGGTTGCCATATTGAGCTTGATCCTAAAGTGATTGATTTAATCAAGCTGTTACGAGCAACTTACAAAAATACACCGCTCGATCATTTTCATGCGCTGATGGATCACTTCGGTCGAAGGCCAACCTTGACGGAATTTTATCAGGCAGGGTTTAGCCTAGATGCCGTTAAACGAAAACATGGCAGTTGGTTTGAGATGGTGATTGAAAGCCAAGCGGAATCAGAAGCAGCTACTGCTTTTATGAATCAGCACAAAAGCTTTTTAAAAGCCATGCAGCACACCAGCATGACCAAAAGTTTTAAAGCGATTTTACTCGAAGCTTTTATTGCACTTGATGGATTTGTTTCAGCTCCAACTCTTGAGGCATTGGCCGAAAAAAGCAGGCAATTGCTTGATCGTTATCCTCGCATAAAAGCGAATGACTTGGCGAAAACCGTGAAAGATGCAAAGCCAACGGATCGCTCATGGCTAACTTATTGGCGTAATAACCCTGTTAATGCATTAGCAGGTTCTGAGTGGTTTTCCGTGGAAGGCGGGCATTTCATTTCGAGCATTACTGTTAAAGAAAACGATAAAGTATTGATGGATGAGTATCTTCAAGAAATTATTGACTACCGTTTAGCGCAATACGTTGCACGTTTGCCTGATGATTCAGAGCCTGAAAAGTCTACAGATGACAATCTTATCAAGTTGCCTTATTACCCCAACATAAAAATCGCATGCGGACATTTCAAAACAGGCAGGGATGACGATGCAGAACTCATGGCGGTTGATGCATATAACGTAAATCCTGAAAAGCACTTTTTAGCACGTGCTTCAGGTAACTCCATGAATGGCGGTAAAAACCCTATCTTGGATGGAGATTTATTATTACTTGAATGGATTACACCTAATAGCGCTGGCTCCATAACGGGTAAAACCTTGGTGATTGAACGGCAAGATGAGACAGGAGATAATCAATATTTGTTGCGTGTTATCGAAAAACGCGGTGAGCACGATTATTGGCTGAAAGCAAATAACCCCGACTATGAGACAATTCCTGCCGGTGAAAACTTACGCCAACTCGCTCGATTGGTTCGAGTGATTAAATAATGTTATTACTCGCTATGAAGAGTAATAACTTACTGCTGTGAATGTTGGGCTAATAACTTACGACCAAGCTTTAATTTTGGAGATTCGAATAAAAAGGTTAGCGTTCCAATTAATGCTGGTGATTTGCTTGAGGATGCAAATGTTATGCCCTTCATGTCGGTGATTTTCGTTTCATATAACTCTGGCCTTATTATTTTTTCTCCGCCAATGATAGTAATGTCGTTGGCGTCCACATTAGTTTCTGCAGCAACTTGGACTAGGCAACTACCTATTGTGATATCTGAAGGAGGATTCCGCAGCCTTAACATTATGTCTGTACCAGCGCACTCTTCAGATAGTTTCTATTGAGAGCTTTCAGGAAACCTTGATATAACCTCCTGAGGGAATTTCATTAAGTTAAGAGTCAGCTCTTTTATTTTAGTGGCTTTAGATGGTGAAGATAGTAATGTACAAATGAGTAAGAAAAATAAAAAAGCTTTGTGCATTTCGTCAGTTATGTGCAGGCATCAATGAAACAATACGACTCGTTCTCAGTAGATTTGTTCAATGTTGCCCTTAAGAGACAAGTTGTTAGCACCATTTGAAGATACACATTGACATTAGTCATGTGTGATTTGATTTATGACAATAGTTGATGCTGTAAACTCATCAACAACATAAATACTTTTTAGTGAAGACGGACATGTGGCGTTTACTGTTGGAGATTAAGAGTAAAGTGTTAATCTCTAACGACAAAGTAGGTTGCTTTGCTGATCTAAACCAAACAAGTTTGTGCGGTAAGTCAAATTGCTTTGTTCATGTAAATCAGTTGGTTAGAGTGATATGGACGTGTCATTTATCCTCATAAATTATCATTCGATATACCGATCTCTCATCGTTTTATAGCTTGCAGTGTTATCCCTGCATTTTAATAAGCAATCAAAGTCTTGAATTGAGATAAAATTCTGAAACAAAAAGAGCTTGCCCTGCGCATCTAATAGGGCAGGGCAGAAAGTTTACTCTACTTCATTGAAATGATTAAGTTCTTTAAATAATCAATAAATCTTCATTTTAATGTATGAAAATGCTTAAAATCTATCATATACTAAGGAAATACTGAAATAGTGAGAAAATATTCATCTTGGTGCGTTTATGAGTGACTACCATTCGATCATCAAACAGCTCAACGAAGAATTTGAGACCTTATCAAAAGAACTGGATAGGCTATCGGATATTAAAGCGCTCAGGTCGATTGATGAGCTGGACCAAGTTTTAATGGATACTCGAAAAAAGCAACAAATAACCCTACAGCAGCTATCTGAGTTAGCCGACGTATCCGCGGGCACCTTATCAAAAATCGAAAACAATCAGGCCCAGAATATTCAATTGGGTAACCTAAAAAAAGCGCTAGGTACATTGGGGTTGAGATTGTGGATCGGATAGCCCATGTATATTTTCAGGACAAAAAAGCTGGGGTTTTATCAGAAACTCAAGATGGCTTTGTGTTTCAGTATGATGAAGCCTATTTGAAAGAGGGCACGCCCTTAAGCTTTCATTTTCCGCTTCAGCTAGAGCCTTTTTACTCGAAAGAGTTAATGCCTTTTTTTGACAATTTAACATCGGAGGGCTGGCTGCGAGACATGCAATCGACAACACAGAAAGTCAGTAAGAGCGACAGTTTTGGTTTGCTGCTTAATAATGGTGAAGACTTAGTGGGGGCTGTCCGAATCTTACCTGCGGATAAAATACAATGACAAATAGATGCTTGATTAGCTTAAAGCCACTGACCAAAAGCGATAAATACCTCCACTATCGTGACAAAGCGTTTGTAAACCTGTTTGGTTCACTAAAGGTCAATCCTGTGCTGCCTTTTAGTGTGTCTGAATTTAAGCAGGAGAGCGTTGTGCGGGTTAAAGGCATGTCTATTTCTGGCGTGCAAAAGAAAGCGTCTTTAGCCATTGATGAAAACAATAGATTTAAGATAGTGACAAAGGGTGGTCAATACATCCTGAAGCCAAGCCCTGACGAGTTCCCATTTGCCTCTGAGAATGAGCATGCCGCTATGCTCATCAGTCAATTACTCGGCATCGAGACGGCTCTCTGCGGGTTAGTGTGTTTTGAGCAGGGTGAAAAAGCTTATATCACCAAGCGTTATGATCGTCATGAGGCATCAATGCCGAGTCACCAGGAAGATATGGCGCAGTTACTTGGGCTGAAACCGGGTGACAAATATGAAAGAAGCTATGAAGAAGTGGGGCTAATGCTTGATAGGGTGACAGGGGGCAAGAAAGCTGTTCTATTGGATTTTCTGAAAAGAGTCATTTATGCCTATTTGATAGGGAATGATGACTTCCATTTAAAGAATATCAGTGTGGAGCGATTAGAGGGCAATAGAGGATTGCACTATGACAAGCTGACGCCAAACTATGATGTGCTGTTTGTGCAGTCTTTTCCTAATTATCAATCGACGGAATTTTTAGCAATAGATCTATTTGCGGATGATTACTTCACCAAGGCTTACGAGCACTACGGTTATTATACCGGTTCGGATTTTATTGAACTTGCTGATAAGCTAGGCCTGCCTTCAAAGCCTGTGCTTACGTTTTTTGAATTGACTGAGCGTAAATTGCCTTTAATTGAGGCGTTAATTATGGGTAGTTTTATGCCAGATAGCATGAAGGAGCACGCTGTGCAGACGGTTCGAGATAGAATTAAAGCTATCACAACCTTAGGTGATGTGAGCTAGCTCGTTTTATTGACAAAATGCAGCTGTTCAGGGGCAACAGAAAACTCACGCCCTTGCTTAGCAGCGAGTATTTGCTAACTCCAACTTTTCATTAATGAGCGTCTGCGTTCGATATATTTGGCGCGATTGTAGGCGTCTCAAACTTGGTTGCTGCCTTTCATGCCGGGCTGAGTGCTTAAGATTTCAGTGTTGATTTGCACTACACGCTCAAATGAAAAGATGATTAAGTCAGGCATTTACATGTCGGCCAATTTTTTGAAGGTGTTGGCTTGGCGTTTTAGTACCAATTTGGTTTCCGACTTAATAATCTGCTCACCTTCTTCACCTGAAAGATCAAGCTTTTTGGTTGCTTTGATAGGTTTTCTATCAACGACTTTGACGCCGTATTTTTCGATTTTTTTGTTCATTTTTATCGCCTACTTGAGCCTTAATGATAAACTCAAAATCAACAAAAGAGAAAATTAATTCAATGATGCTTTGACGCTGTTGTCAGGTGGCTACGCCCTTTATTGCACGGAGAACCTTCTACGCTTCCTTTTGCGAGTTTCAGCTCATATTAAATCTATTCATATTCAGTGCTGGTTAAATATTATGTACCAAATTTGGCGTTAATCCCCTGAGTTTATTGGAGGTAAAGCTATTGGAGCTAGCTCGTTTTATTCACAAAATGCAGCAGCTCAGGGTCCACAGAGAACTCACGCCCCTGCTTGGCAGCGAGTATCTGCTGACTCCAGCTTTCCATTAATGAGCGTCTGCGTTCGATATACTTGGCGCGATTGTAGGCATCACGAACTTCGTTGCTGTCTTTGTGTGACAAAGCCGCTTCAATGACATCAGGATGAAAGCCTTGTTCGTTGAGTGTGGTGCTCGCTAAAGAGCGCAAACCGTGAGCGACAAGTTCGCCGTGATACCCCATGCGCTTAATGGCCATATTAGCGCTAGATGCATGCATGTGTTTGCGCGGTTCGGTCTGAGAGGGAAAGATGTGTTCTCTGTGGCCGCTGATAGGTTTTAGCTCGGCCAGAAGATCCAGCATGGCCTGGCTAAGCGGAATAATATGATCTCTATCTGCTTTCATGCGTTCTTTAGGGATTTTCCAAAGGGCTTTATCTACATCAATTTCTTCCCACCTAGCAGCCGCCGCTTCACTTGGCCTTGTCATGGTATTCAGCTGCCATTCAATGAGCAGGCGAGTCATACGCCTAATACTGGCATTTTGTATATCCTGCATGAGTTTGGGCAGAGCTTTTGGCTCTATGGTTGGCAAGTGTTGTTTCTTGGGCACTTCGAACGCATCGCTAATGCCTGCAAGTGGGTTATGTTCAATTACACCTGTGTTGGTGGCAAAGCGCATAACCTCATTAATACGCTGAGTTAGACGTCTGACGGTTTCGAGTGTGCCTTTGGCTGCAAGTGGGTCGAGTACTTTAATCACCATTGGTGCTTTAAGCTCAAACACAGGTTTATCACCTAGTTCGGGGAAAACGTGCAGTTCTAAAGAGCGCCAAATATCATTGGCGGTGTCTTCTTTTACTTTGGATCGCTTAACTTTTAACCATCTTGCGGCAACAGCTTCCAAGGTGTTTTCTCTAGCCTCTAAAACCAGTCGCGCTTGATCTTTTTTATATTGCTGCGGATCAATACCCTGAGCTAAGAGTGTTCTAGCTTCTTGACGCATTTGTCTTGCGAGCGCCAATGTAACATCGGGGTGAACACCGAAGCTCAAGTTAGCGCGTTTTTTCGTCACGGGACGCGCATAATTGAACAGCCACAATTTTGTGCCGTTGGTTTTGATACGTAGATACAGCCCCAGTCCATCGGAGAGGTTGTATTCTTTCTCACGGGGTTTTGCGTTCAGTATTTCCGTATGCGTCAGGGGACGTATGCTCTTGGCCATTTGATGTAACACCAGATCCTTCGTAAATGTTAAGTGTTACATCAAATGTTACATCATATTCTGGATTGCGAAAGTTACAAATGGATCATGAATTATGCTAAATGTACCGTATTTAGTGGCTTTCAGGGATGTTTTTGGAGGGTTTTGGAAGGTCTGTGATAGGGTAAATGGTGGAGTCGGCGGGAATTGAACCCGCTTAGTTATTCTGCCGTTAATAATCATTGTTTCTCAAAACCTTTAAAAACAAGGGGTTATAGCTTCTGTTCAATTTCCTAGATTCTCATTGAGTCTCTTTAATTCTCACGTTTTGGGTCAATTTGTGGACGCTTTGTCCCAATATAAATATTAACTTAGTTGTTTAAATATATGGCTTTTCAACGCTTTAAACCTTTTCAATTTGCGAAAAAAGCAAACATAACAAGCCCCGTTGTTAGTAGTCTGTCTGAACTTTTATTTTTCGCTATAAAAAAAACGCCAAAACTCCTGAGGCGGGAGGAGGAGTGAATTGGAGGCCCTTTTTTGACCTGAAAACATAGCCCTAGAGTGCCCCAATACTGGGGCTTGTAGGCTGGTTTTATATTTATTTAGGGTGTTGGGTGGGTTTGTTAAATGCGGGCTTTAAGGGGTGAAGCTTTGCGAAAAACGCCATTAGCTCATTATGCTGTCTAAACCTGTTTGCATTGTTGCAACGTTAGCGGCTGTTGGGGTTACTTGGGTGGGCGGTGGTTCGCTTCCGCTTTTGGGGTTGGTGTGTGTATTGTATGCCACTTGTAATGCGGTTAGGTCTGTTATTAAGGTGTTAACTTGGACGCTCAAGTCTTTAACCAAGGCTAGTAGTTCGTTGGTCCCATCGCCTATGGTAATTTTACCGGCTTTAATATCGGCTTGCTTTGCCTCAATAGATAAAGCTTGTTCTATGCTAATGCCTGCTTTTTTGGCTTGAATCGCTAAGGCTTTTAAAGTGCCTATGTTTAAGTTATCACCGGCTAAAATATCAATAAGGCCCAACGCCTCAATAAGCTTTGAACCCTTAACGGTTTCTGAGTCGTCACCTGTTACGTTGACGTTACGGCGTTTATAGTCGCCAACGTAATCTAAAGCTTTGCTGATTATTCGCAAGGCTTCGTCGTTTATTTCGCCTTGGGTAAATCGTTGGTGATTGCCTGAGGTGTCGATTTTATTAAATGATTCTAGGCTGTGGCTTGTGATTGTTTCGCCGGGGCTATGATCTGGCACCAATAACCCCTCGGGGCGTATTGATCTAATAAAGGGCTGAGTCGGTAACCCATTAAAAAAAGCCAACTCAACAAATTGGCCTATTTGGGGTAGGGCGTAGTTAACCCCCATCAAAGGCAACTCTAACCCCTCGAATATACCAAGTTTTTTATTGGGCTTGCCCGTGGGTAATAGCGGTAAGACATCAACGGCATAATGGGGCCGGTACTGGTCACACAATGCGGGTGCTGTTGGTGCATCGGCAATGGCGACTATTTGGGCTTTAATAGGTAAGTGATAGTTACCCACAAATTCTGGGTATAAAGTTTGTATAATCTGTTTAAGGGCTTTTTTCATAATCGCTTATCCCACGCTATTGCCATTGTTTCACCCTTTAGCCTTACCTCGTTAACATAGCCAAGGCCCCTAAGTTGAACGCCGGGTCTTATTGGCGGCATTACTGGCACGTCGGCCCGTTGGCTTGCTGCAAAATTGGTTAACCATTCGTTGTCTAACGGCACCGGCTTTTTAGCCCAGTGTGAGTCGGCCCAACTGCCAACATAAACGGTAGCGTTTGCCTCTTGTTGCCATATAAAGCGCGGGATATTAAATGCGGGGCCTATGCTATCTAGGCAATGGTAGCCGTTACCCATTGAGTAAAAAAACGGGGTGGTTTGTTCTGAGTAATCACCTTTGCCCAATGTAAAATTAATTTCTGTTTTTTCGGTGATCTTGGCTAATACGTCGGCAATGGTGACATGGCGTAAATTTAAAAATAACGGGTATTGTAAAACTGCAGTTAGCTCTCGGGCTATGATGCGTTGCTGCTTGTTGTCTAGGGTGGTACTACTTTCGACAAAACCAAAAAACCATTGCTTTAGTTTGTTGGGGTTGTAACCTATTTCATAGCTAACCAAGCCTTTTAATGGTTTGTCGGCGTTAACGGTAAAAATAGCCTTACCCGGCCTTTTAATATCTAGCGTTATGTCGTCACTTATTAGCGGGTATTCGGTACCGGCTATGGCTAAAACCTTGTGTAGAATCATTAGCTTTCGTCATCTTCTAGGTGTTCTTCTAGGGTGTCTTCAATGCGTTTTAATATTTTTTCAAAGCCTGTTAATTGCCGGGCCACTGGATCGGGTGTTGGCTGAGTATTGCCGGCGGCGGTTACTGGCTGGCTGTTGGTGCTGGTTTGGTTGCTTGGTGTTGTCGTTGTTTGCTGTTTGGCGGCGTTCTTTTCGGCGGCGCTGATATGTTCCTTTAGTTTAAAGCTGATTTTAAAGGCTTCGAATCCTGGCACCTTAGAAACCTTTACGTTTTCGTAAAAGGTCACTTGGTTTATGTTCATAGCGTCGGCTATGTCATCGATTACGGTATAGGGTTTTAGGTCTTGGCTGTTGTCGTCTAGGGTTTCGGCCACGCGCATAAATTCGTATAGTTCAACTAATTGGTTAGCGGCTAATTGAAACTTTACGTTTAAAATTTTTGCCTTTATGCCTTTAAAGCTGGTTGCGGTGTTGCTGTTTTCGCCGCTTATGTCGGCGGCTTCTATCGGCATATTACACACGACGTTTAATTCGGTGTCGGGCACTTTGTAGTCGTCTAGCTTCATGCTATCACCTCTTTTAGTGGTTCAAGCCCGCCCGGCTCACTGATAAACAAAAGGCCCAAGGCGTGGGGTTTATCGCTTAGGCTTGTTTGCTGTAATTGGCTGGCTAATGCCTCAAGGGTGACACTAGAAAAGTCCACGACTTCAAGGGGTAGGCCCGTTGGTACTGATACGGCTTTTAAGTTGCTTTCATGGTCGGCTTTCTTGGTACCTAGGCTTGCCAGTTTATCGGCTAGGCTTTGGCTTCTTGCGGCGCGTGTTGGGGCTTCGGTTTCATGCTTGGCAAAATTAAACCGCTCAACCGCTTCGATTAAACCCCCATGCTGATAAAAAAGCGGCATCGGGGCCACTTTAATAAAGCGTTTATAATCGTCTTGGTTTATGGCTAGTTTTAGGCGGGTGCCAATATCCAGTAAGCCGGGTAATTTGGCCTGTTGATTTATGGTTTTAACCGCTTGGCTTAACCCTGCTAATGATCGGTCGGCAATCACTATTAAATAAGCATCAAGCGGCCCGCTTGGCCTTGTTGCGTCGTTGGTGTCTAGGCACTTTTCGGCTAAGAGATTTAAAACCGTTTGCACTGGGTTACCTGTTTGGTAATCCGGTTCAAGTGTTAACGTTAAAATGGTCATGTCAAATAGCCGATTATTTGACGAATTGTGTTATTACCGGAACGGCTAATCGTAAAGGTGGTTAATGTGTCCGCGGTTATCTCTACCCACTGATCGACGGTAGCCGCATGTAGTTTCCATCCGGTACCCAAGTTGTCGACAATGAGTTCCCGGGTTATTTCTGAGGAGCTTATTTTATGGGTTGATTCTTCGTCATGGCTGCTGTACATCACAATACGTTTAAATGAAAACCAATCACGGTCGTCTTTAATGGTATAAGTTCCGCTTGTATATGTGCCAGTATCAAGAATTGATACATAGTCTTCTTTGGCTACCCTGTCTTCCAAAGTTGACAAGTCTGTACCTATTCTTTGGGCAAGATCGTAGGTTAATGATGCTGTGCTATCATTATTACGGATGCGAGTTTCAAGTCTGCTCAGCCAACTTTCAAGGGGTTCATGGTATTCCCCCATAATCATAAACTTCCGGCTATCATCAAGAATGGTTAAGTCTTCACCAATGTCTGCTAATTTTTGGAAGTAATGCTTAAAGCCATCATTATCAATAAATGAGTTTGGGATGGTATCTTGTGAATGTATCTGATAGTTGGATTCTAAACCGTTAACGCCGTATGATTGCCACACTTCAAGCCATACGTCTTCAGATAATGTACTTGACCAATTATCGTTAGCTGCTTTTACATAAATTCCCTTTATCAAAGCACTACCGAACTTAATTTTTAATTCATCATTAACGTTTTCAACCTGAAAGCCTTCACCTACGAAATAACTTCCAAAAATTTTATCAATCACCTCTCGTTGGTATTCAAAAGCATGGCCGGCTTTTGTCTCAATCCTGTTTAATTCGGTCGTATAGTCAAACTGCCACGACTGCGCGGGCACTGTAATACTGGTAAGGCTTTGGGCGTTATCAAACTGTAAAATAATGTTATTGGCTAGGGTGTTACCCACGCGGCCCGCTTGGGTTTTGTATTTTTCTTGGGTGGGGTAGGTTTCAACCGCTATTAGTTCGCCTGTATCGGATAAAAGCCCAATCCAGTTATAAGCATAATCGCCCAAGGTGTCACTCAAAACGGCACTGTAGGCGATACTGTGGGGGCTTATTGCGCCTTTGATTAAATCGACGGTTTCAAGCACTTGGGCCGGTAGGGTGGAGTTATCCGGTATAACGGCTGTGTGGTCTAGCCCGTCAATATAGGCCACCACGGCTTGGGTAATTTCAACGGCTTGGCTGCCTGCTACTTGGGCTTGAATGTAGTTTAACCCGCTGGTTACGATCTTTGGCACCTTGGCCCCCTTAAACTGTTATTTGCGGGCAAACGCCCGTGTTAAATTGGATTGCATAAGAACCGGCCCCAACGTTAACGGTTAGGGTTGAAAGAGTTTCTAGTGTGTAACGCCTGCACGTTCGCCCGTATTGGTTTAATAGGGTTAGTAATAGTTGCTCGTTAGTGCTGAGCTGTTCGGCGCTCATCTCAACCACGACTACATCCCAATCATAAAGCGCGGTGCGCTGGTGTATGGTGATTTCACCCAAGCCCAAGCGGCTAAAAATGTTTTTTAATCCGGTTTCGGTGCCGGCTTCTTTGGCATTGATAAAGGCGTATTTAACCCGCTTGCGGTAAAGGTCTAGGGGTTCGTTGGCGTATCGGGTTATGCCTCGTTCAAAGGCTAATAAATCAAGAATAAACACCGGGCACGTGAGTTCATCCAAGCGCAAAAAGGCAACGTTTAGCCATGTTTTCACCAAGCTAAACCAAGTAAACGCCAAGTCGTTAAGCTTGGCTAATTGGCCCTTGTTGGCCCATGTTGGTAAAGTTGGCTTAATCATTATTGGTTACCGTTAGGCTATTTAATCGGCCTATGTTTAGGTTTTGTTCAATGGTTTCACGGTCAAAACGTATGGATTCGATTTCGTTAAACTGTTGGTGCAACTCCATGCCCAAGCGGCTAAAGGCAAAAGGTTTATAAGGTTCTGTTACTGTGGGGCTATAGGTGGTGTTCTCACGAAAAGCGGCGCGTATGAATTGCTCAACATTGCTTAATAAGTTGGCTTTTTCGTTATCGCTCACGGTGCTAATGAATTGCACGTTAACGACTAAATCAATCATTAACGCGGGCATGGTCTTAACTTCTATGTCATCACCTAGTCCGTGTTGCTTGTTGCTGTTTATGTGGTCTTCAATCGCTTGGCAATAATCGCCGCTTGGCTCACCAATTTTAAATAATATTAAAATGTCGGCGGTGCCGGGGCCTCTTGGGGCTTGGGTGCGTAGATAAATCTGGTTAGTGTTTAGCTCGGTAAAGGCTGACACAATGGATTTATAAACACTGTCGGTGTGCCACTGGTTAACGCTGTTAAACTGGTTGCGGGCGCGTTCTCTTAGGTCGTTATCGGCTTCTATGTCTTTGCCTTGCTTGGTTAACCAATCGGCGGTATTGGTGACGCTATCAATGCCCGCTATGGGTTGGGCTGGTATGGTGTAATAGTTGGCCCCTAGGTTGTGGGCGGTACCGGTTTCTGTGGCCTCACACAAAACGGCTTTGCTGTATTCACCGTCGGTTAAATTGCCATCGGTTAGGGTTGTGACTGAGTAAACTCGCCCGTTAATGTCTCGGGTGTTGATTTGGGTGCCTGCGGGAATGGTGACACTACCTGCACTATTAGCCCGGTAAAAGGTTAGGTAACCTTGGGCCTTGGTGGCTTCAAAACGAGTTAAGCCTACGCCCCATGCCAAAATATCTAGCGTGGTGGTGCCTGCGGTTTTTAAAAAGCTGTTGGGTAATATGTGCTCAATGACAAAACGCATTAACCAATGCGCCGGGGTAATCATTAACGCGGTGACTATTCGCCAAAAGGGGCTAATGTTTTCGTTGTTGTTTATGCCAAGGTCGGATCCGTCAGCAAGGGTTTTAAATTCTGCTTTTATACCGGCTTCGGTTGTGGGTATGCCTGCACCTGTTAGCACTTGTTCAAAATCGGCGGCGTGGGCTTGGCTGGCTTGTAATGGATTGGTCATTGTATGGTTACCTCTTTGCCGTTAATGCCCAAGGCGTTAATGCTGAGTTGGCCTAGCGTGGTTTCTTTTACGGTGACGGTGCCGGCTTTTATGCGGCTGTCATCTTCAATAAGGCTTTTTATTTTTTTATAAATAATTTTGCGGTCATCAATGTTGCGCTCACCAATGAGCAAAAATAAATAATTACTTTCTATTAGTTTGTGTTTTAAGTCTTGCCCCACGGCATCGAGGGCGGTTAGTGTTTTAGGCTCTTGGTTGTCACCTAGCACTAAATCGCCATCAATGATTAAGAGGTCTACAACATCGGTGGCGTTGCTCATGTTGCCAGTGCCTCCAATTCATCGTGGATAAAATGCCCGTCGGGTTTTTGGGTGGTGTGTATGATTACATCGCCAATGTTTCGGCTGTTACTAACGCTATTGGTTAGCTGTTGGCTTATGCCGCCTGCGTTTATGTCGGCTGTTACTTGTTCTTCTAGGGTGGGTAGGCTTTGTTTAATTTGGGCTTTTTCTTTATCGGCAAAACCTAACACACTGGCTACTTTGTCGAGTACGCCAAAATCTAAAAAGGCAAATAAATCTAAGCTTTTAAACCAATTTTTTAGCTCAACAAAATAAGCGGGAATTTTTTTAAAGGGCGCTATGATTTTTGCGGCCCATTCGCCCGTCTTGGCTTTGATCGCATCCCAATGCGTAATGAGTGCATAAATCGCATAACCAATTAACCCTACGCCCACGACTACGGCGGCAATAATTAAAAAGATGGGGGACGCAATAAGCGTAAACGCGGCCCCAATTAATGTAGCTATGCCACCAATCACGGCAAGGGCGGCCATTGCCCCCACTAGGCCAAAAACGGCCAAGGTGACAAGCCCCACGACTTTTGCCAAGTTGGGGAACATTCGCGTCCACTCAATCACCTTTTGATTGCCTGCGGTGATCGCATCTAAAACAGGGGTTAACACGGGTAACAGGATAGAACCAAACGCAATGCTCACGCCTTTAATAGCGGCCCCGGCTTTTTGCCACGGGTCTACTTGCTTTTGGGCCATCTCTACGGCTTTGTCCATGCCGGTAGTCTTGCCAAGCTTACGCATTGAACCGGATAACCCGTCCATGTCTTGCATTAATAATTTAATTAGCCCTACGGCCTCTTTACGCCCGAACGCTTTTTGGAATACATCGGACTTTGCCACGGTGTCGATATTGCCGTACTTATCTTTGATTTTTTGCAGAATAACCGGCATCGATAACATGCGGCCTGTTGAGTCGGTAAACTCTAGCCCTAGGGCTTTTTGGGCTTTACCTAACCCGCCTAAAAAGGCTTTATATTTGGTGCCGGCTTCACTACCTGACATGGTGGCCTGCAAGGTGCCAAGGATTGCCATTTGCTCACTCATTTTTACGCCGTGGGCGGTGGCTTCGGCCCCGACGCTACCAAAAGCGGCGGCCATTTCTTGCCCGGTGGTTTTAAACATTTGAACGGCGGTGGCTGTTTGGCCTGCAACCACTTGTACCCAATTCGCGTTACCCATTTTCTCGGCATCATTTTTAAATATGCCGTACATGGTGCCCATGTAGTTTGTTATGGTCCCGGTGTCTGATTTGGTAGCCTTGGCTAGTATGGCGCTTGATTCTGTGAACTTGGCTAGTTCGTCACCTTTTAAACCGGCTATGGCCGACTGTATATCATAAGAGGCTTTGACAAAATCGGCGGCGCTTTCACCGTATGCCACGCTAAAATCTAGCGCGGTATTTTTAAGGTTTTTTAGGGCTTTTTCGCTAATGTCTAGGCTGTTCACCTCACCCAAGGCGCGGTCCATTTCAATAGCCGGCGATAACGCCGACTGTAAGGCATAACCCGCCCCGACTAATCCGGCGGCCCCTATGGCGCTTTGCCTTATGCCTTGTTGGGTGCGTTGGTTAACCTTATCAATAGTTGCCATAACACGACTAGCCGGGCCTTTTGTTTTATCAATTAGCCCAATGGTAAACATTAATTTTTCTAGTCGTTTCATTGAATTACTTACCGTTAAACGCTTTCGCTATGCCGTTGGTTACGGCGGTTTGCATTTTTAACCAATATTGGTTCTCTAAAAAAAGGGCGGTCCCCATGTTGTCGGTGGTGTGCTCTTGCCCCGGTAGGTGTTTTGCTACTAGGGCTTTTAAGTGTTCGTAGCCGTTGGCCTCAATGGTTGCGGCTATTTTTTGCGCTTTTTTACTACCACCGCCAAGTCGGGCACGTATTCTTCAAACAAGGCCCCGCCGATTTGCATGTCGGCCCCCGGGGTGTTTTGTAGCAATTTTGATAGTTGCTCTTGCTGGTCTTGCTCAACCGTTAAGGTTAAAAAGTTGTGCATTGCCTGAGCGGGTTTGTCTTTGGCTGAGTTAATAAAGCGGTTGTATGCGTCACGGGTTACATGAAAGGTGTAATCTGTGCCTGCTACGGTCATTTCAATAGTTTGCTTGCTCATGGTGTGGCCTTGTCTTTATCTTTGTTAAGTTCTAATTGTTGCTTGTTGATTAGGTAGGCTTGGTGCTTGTAGTGCCAGTTAACTAAAAACGTACAAACACCTAAACAGAACCCGCCAAGGGCTACCCATTCGCCCACACTAAAGCCTGTTAGCATGGTAAAAACGCTTAATAGGTAAGTCATAAAACTTGAACGGTCTACAATCATTTCGGGGCCTTTGTTAGCCTTTCAATTCTGTTTATGTGTTTATCGTTTAGGTCGCTGCATTCGCTGTATTGGCTCATAAGGTGCGCGGCCCATAATTCGCCTTTGTGTTGGTATGCCCCCGGGGTTTTGATCGGTTTACAGGTTTGGGTGGTTATCGCAATGGCCTGTCTGTTGGCAGAGTTTGTCGAGCAACCGAACCCCGTTAGCATCAATAAAACAAGGAGAATCTTTGTTCTTAACTTCAACATAACGCACCACCTCTTGAATAATTGGCTTTGCCGCTGCTTTTTTGCGGCCTTGTTCTTTTTTAAACTGGTTATCTAACGCGATTAGCTCACGTTGTAAGTGTTGGGTTTCGGCTTGGGCCTTGAGTAAGGCTTGGTTTATTTCTTCTTTATGCTGTTGTTTGGTGTCTTGAACGCCTTGGCTGTAGCCAAAAGCAAACACAAAAACCGCTAACACAAGCATTAAAAACCAAGGGTTCGACCATACTCTTTTAACTAGCCACAACATTAATTTTTATTCCCCGTTTCCATATAGAATTTAAAAAAAGCGGCGGCGGCTCCCCATACGGCACTAAAGCCTACGCTTTGCGCGGTGTTAGGTTCTGCCAAGGCAAAAAACCACCAGTTACACTCGATCAATAAATATAAAAAAATCACCACGGCCAAGCGTGGGATAATGCGCCAAGCGTTCACCTGTGCCGGTGTCATAGCAAGTCGCCTTCATTGAGTAGGGTATAACTAAAGCTGTTGCCAAAACGTTTGGCGCTTTGTTCGCACAAGTGCAATAAATCGGCAAAACATTTAGGGTCTGCTATCACTTGGCAGCCTGCACTCCACTTTTCAACCTCGGTCGGCATAAATTTACTGTGGGCGCGGTGGCAATTTAAGCCAATGCGGGCGGTGTACTTTTCGCCGGTTTGTTCCAATAGCCCGTCGCGGTCATTATCACGGTAAAAGCTTACCGGGCTTTTTTGGATTAATGCCCGATAAGTGCCACGGTGAACGCCTAACTTCCACAAGCCTTTATAGTGGCCTGCGGCCATAATAGCGCAGCCTTTTTGGTGCATTGGGTGCTCAAGATAATAAAGCCCCGGGTCGGTTGTAGCCCGGTAAACCTCTAGCACTGGTTGGCCGTTTCGGTAATACAAGACACAAAACGCATCGTCAAAGGTGCCTGCGCGCTGGTCAATCGAACGTATGCCAATGAGGTTAACGTTATAATCCCCTTGGGTGTAAAACGGGTAACCTTTGGCCTCAATCGCCGCTTTGATACGCTTAAAGGTTAAGCACTCAACCAAGTTCATTAGAATAAACCTAAAAACTTGCCAGTGTCTTGAATCGGTACGCCGTTAATGCGTACAAAATCAGAACCGGTTACCTCAAAGGGTAGGGTGTGCGTTAGCTTTTCGCCGCCTTCGCTGGCTGCATCAATTAGCTTGCTGACTTTAAACAGGCATTCATCTGCAATCACGTTTAACAGGGTGTCACTACCCACGGCGGTAAAAATTAGCGGCCAAGTGCCTAGGCCATGCCACGAACCTTTGGCCCTTGCGGCCTCGTTTAATAACATAAGGTTGTGCGTGTCTACCTCAACTTCACCGGATGCGCTTAACTTACCACGCACAAAGCCATTGGGTAACCCTTTGGAGTGTACCGCTTTTGATGAGTCTTCAATGGTTAAGGTGACCTTTTCAAAGATCACGTTAACAGGGCCTACGAATACTTCTATATCTTGGCCTGAAATAACTGACATTATGCCTCTCCTGTTTGTGGGTCGCTTAGATCAAGCGCAATATGGCCGTTAATCTCTACCGGTGATTCAAACGGCGTTAGCTTGAAATAAACGTCCATCGTTTTACGATCTTTCCACACTAAGTTAATGCTTTCGTCGGTGGTGGGTTTGATAAGCCCCGGCACTTGTTTGCCGTTAATGACAAAGGCGCGGGCCATCTTGTTAAGCACTGTCATAAACTCGTTTTTGGTGTAGGTCATGCTCGCCGGTGTGCTGTTAATGGCGCGGTCACCAATCATAGGGATTGCTTTAATGCGAATGCGACGTGCGGCAAAGTCTGCAATACGGGTATGTTCCAATAACGTAAAATCATTGCCGGGCGCGTCTAGCGTGTTGGCATCGCCCCAATACATGCCCGGGTAGCCTATGTAATCTTGTGGCACACTCATTCGCTTACCGTCTAGGGTTTCGAGATCGGCACTCGATAGGGTGTGGCCTTCTGATAGTGCCACCGGGTCGCCCAAGCCTGACAAAGCACCGGTTAACACACGCATTGGCTTATCGGCTATGGATACATCATGGCGGCATAAACGTCCCGCTAAAATGCCGGCGTTATTGTTACCGCTATGGGTAACAGGGGTCACCACGACGCGGTTAGCTACCACGTCTTTTAACGCGGCATCAATGGTTGACACAAAGTCGGCCCATGTTTGTTCGGTGTATGGCGTTGCGGGCACAATACAAAACATTGGCTGAGCGTATTTATTAATAAGCGTTTGGGTAATCGCTTGCATGGTTTCAACAAGGTTTTTTAATTCCCCTTCGGCTGGCATTGAAGCAATCACCAAGCCCTCAACTTGGGCACTGGCAAAGCTTGGGGCTAGTGTCGGTAGGTTTGCGATATCGGCGCTTGATAGTTCATCGTTAACGGTTTCTTTATCTAACACTAATACTCTAGCTTGCCACTTTTGGCCGCCATTAGCGCGGGCCGCTTCAATTTGGGTTTTTAATAAGGGGGCATCACCGAACATTAACGCTAAGTCGGTTTGCATGTTAATTGAAACCACTTTGTTTTTATTGAGTTCGGCTTCACCGATAAATAACAGGTTTTTTTCTACGCCTGCAATATCGCCTTGCGCTAAGTTTTGGTTGCTTACTGTTGCCTTGCCTTGTGCCATAATTTTTGCCTTTAAGTTGTAATTACTGTGCTAACACGAACTATGGGCTGTGCTGCTGAATCCGTGGTGTCTAGCCAACGTTCACCGGGTTTAAGGTTGCTTGGTGGGTTTGCTAATGTGCCTGTTGCAAGGCCCGATAAAACCGTACCGCCTATAACTTTCCAACCACCCCAGTAATACATAAACACGGCTGATTGATATTGGTGTAGCTGTATGCCAAGTACATTTAATTGATCTTTAGAACCAAAAGAGTCACGTTGATAAATTACCGTCACGGTATCACCTACCTGTGGGTCGATTGGGTCTAAAAGGCTCTCGTCTCCATCATCTAAGACGACGTAAACCACATCGCCCGCGACAAGTTGGTAGCCACCGCTAACTTCTTTGGCGCTTGTGCTGGTTGCTGTTGCAAGCTCATCTTTAGTGGCTAAAGCTGCAAGCTCCGACTTTGTTGCTAATGGTGTGAGTTCGGCTTTTGTAGCTAATGGGGTTAACTCTGATTTTGTCGCAAAATCCGTTAGTTCTGACTTTGTTGCTAATGGTGTGAGTTCGGCTTTTGTAGCTAAAGGGGTTAGCTCTGATTTTGTTGCAAAACTATCAACCATTACATGCTGGGTTATATCTTCTTCGCGCACTTGTACCGGTTGAATAACTGGATTTTCGTTTAGGTCGAAAGATACAAGCGCAGCATTGAATAACAGGCCAAAAGCAGACGGGCTGCCATTAGGTGAAGCGTTTTCAACTCTAAACGTTTTACCCGCTCGATTGTCGGGATAGATGCTTGTGTCTTCGGCTTCGTTACTGATAAGCCCAATACCATCAAACAGGGTGGCCGGTTCGCTATGTTGCACGATACTGGTACCGGCTGACATATAAACCGACACCGCGTCTAGCCCTGCAAAGCTAACGCCTGTATCAAGTGATAATAGTGGGGCACTTGCTGCTGTAGCATCTTTACCACCAAAAAGGGCTATTTGTGCTGAACCGTTTAGCTCTTTGACTGCTACGGCTAAAAGCTGATCTTGTAAAATATCTAGCTCTATGTCTTCTTCTAAAAATCCCGGATTATCAAAGGTTCCGACAACATCGTGAAACCCCGCTTTAAAGCTAGTTTCGCCATCATGGTAAAAGGTAAAACCGAACCCGGCGGCACCGTCATCTCGGTTCATGTTTTTGTGTGAGAAATAAAGATAAAACCCGCCGTTAGCTGATAAGTTAGACGGTGTAAAATACACGGCTTGCCACTCTTCTGAGACGCTAAATTCTGCCTTGGTTGCGGCAATGGTGAAGTTATCAACCGGTGCCGTAACAGTAGACGTATTGCCGTTTAAAACCGGTGGTAAGCCATCGTCTACATGGTGTTGATCAAGCAATAACGCCTGACTCGTGCGACTAATCACCCAAGGCTTTACATTTAAAAGCGGTGCAATGGCCCAATGATCATTAGACGTGCCGCCCGATAAAATAAAATAATCGCCGCTCTCAACCTCAAAAACGAGCAAGCCAATTTTGCGCTCGTTAGTGCTTAACGCTAACCGCTTGGCTTCGTTGTCTACGATGCGGTAGTCTTGAACGGTTTCTGTGCCCATGTTGATTGTTACCTGTGCGTTGCAGCTCATCTGATACATAATGTTGACTTGTCCAATGGTCATGGCTTTTCTATTCCTTGGGTGACAACATCAAACAGTTTTTGTATGAGGTGGTTGAGTTCTTTTTCATCAATCCCCAAAAAGGCCCGCTCGGGTAGGGGGATGGTCCATTGCTGAGGCGCGGCCCCTCTTAATAAACGCAAGATAAACCCGGCTTGGGCTAGGCTTAGGTTTTCAAGAATCCACTTGATCGTCGGGACTTTACGCTTGCCGTTTTCTCGAACCTTGAACCCGGCTTTTTTCAGTTGGCGGGCCTGCTCTATGGTTGCGGCATCGGTCGCCTTTTTCTTACCTTGCTTTTTAGTTAAGGCGCTGGCTTTGACTTGGGTGTCTATGCCCTCTTGGTGGGCGCGGGCTATGCTTGCCATTAGTGGGTTTTTCCACGTCACCACGCCTTGGTCGTTAGTGCTATAAGCTGCCATATAACGGCTTAAGCCTTTGAACATTTTTTTACGGCCCTTGCGGCGGGCTTCAAAGCTTCGGCCTAGGTAATCTTTTTGCTGCTTAATGTTTTGGCGGCTGGCTTTTCTGACTGCAAACGCGGCCAAGCGCAAAAGCTTTTTGCGTTGGGTGGCTTCAAGGGTTAATAGCTTAATTTGGTTTTGCAGCGTTAACACACTGCTAATGTCGGCGCTAAAGGTGGGTTTAATCATGTAACCCTCCGTTAACCTTGCCTATGCTTTCGGCGGTATCGTTATCAAAGTGGCTTATTACTTTGTATTTTTTGCCGTTGTAATCAATGGGGCCGTTTTCGTCGGGGCCTATTTTGATGTCTTCTCTAAACTCTACCGTTAATTCAAGGTTCACCAATTCGGCGTCGCGTTCTGCCAAGGTTTCGGCGGTGACGGTCGGGTAGGCTAATCCGCTGCGGTGTTGTAGGTCGTGATCGTTTAACCAAGTGGTTACCCATACCGGGATTAATTCGGCTGTTTCGTTGGTGATTCGCTCAAAATAAAAAAACGCGGGGTATTCGGTGCGGTTTATAATCCACTGGTCGTGGCCCTTGCTTATACCTGCCGGCATAACGGTTGCGTCACCCATGAAAAACTCAAAGCGGCATTGATCAAAAAACGGCTTTTCTTCAAGGTAGGCGGCTAGTTGTTCCATCTTGGCACCGGGCATTACATTAACTCCGCTGTTAATGTGGGTTTACCCTGCAAGCGTTTAACCGCTTTGCGGCTTTCGGTTATCCAATAGGCTTGGTTTTTTTCGGCCTCATTGCTTAGGCTTTCGCTTGTGGCCTTACGAGTCATGCTTTCAAGCTGTGCGTATAGCTTGGCTTTGGCTAGGCTAAACACCGCGTGGGTAAACACGCCCACTAATTCGGGCATATCTAACAGGCTTTCTTGTGGTACATCGGCCAAGGTGTCATAGCCTGCGGCTTGCCAATCGGCTTTAGTGACTTTTAGCTCGCTGATTACTTCACTTGCGGCGCGGGCCGTGGTGGTTATTACGGTATCGGTGGCGTAATCGCTCGGGAATTTATAATCCCGCTGAAAAGCGGCTAATTCTAGGGTGGGCCAAAAGGGGCCTAGGTCTAGCGTTTTAACTAGCACACTGGTTGAGGTGCGGCCATAGCTCATGCGGCGGCCTCCTGCATGGCGCGGTGTGCTTCGATTAATCGCGCTTTGGCTATGTCGTAATAATCCTTTGTGGCCTCAATGCCAATAAAACGGCGGCCTGATTCAATCGCGGCAATGCCTGTACTACCTGAACCCATGAAAGGGTCGAGCACTACTGCGCCGGGTGGGGCCACTTTAACCAAGTGGGCCATCACGGGCACTGGCTTGCCGGTCATGTGGTATTTTTCGTTAGGGTTCACACGCTCACGAATGCTACCGGCTAAATAAACCGGGTTGGCTTTGCTGTTGCACTTGCCTTTAAACCCATAGGTGACGAACTCGCACTGGTTACGAAACCGGCCCTTAATCGGGCGGGTTGATTCGGTTTTATCCCACGACACAATGCCGTTATAACTAAAGCCTGCGGCTTGCATGTAATCGGTGGTACCGGGTAATTGTCGCCAATCGGTAAAGGCTAAAAACGGGGCGCTCTCTTTGCATAACTGGTAGCACTGTGTGGCCCATAACGTGGACCAATAACCAAAACTGCGCTGGTCGCGATTTTCGCCTAAAAACTCGGGGTATTCTTTCGTTATACCTGTGTTCTGGTACTTATCTTTGCACTTGCCCGCCTTGGTTAAACTGTTGGCCCCGGCGCTGGCATAGGGTGGGTCAGTAATCACCGCGTCAATGCTGTTATTTTGTAGGGTGCGTAATACCTGCAAACAATCGCCTTGGTATATGGTGGCGTTGCCAATAGTGAACGCTTCCATTAATGCCCCCTTGTGTTTTCAATAGGTAAAGCGGGCCGAACCGAACAACCAAAAGCACTTAAAAGGCTAGGGTGTCGGTTGGCTCGCTTTAGGGGGGGGAACTTATCCAACATGCGCTAACCTCGCTTTACAGGCGTTAAGCTTGGTTTTAACGCCGTGCTTTTCAGGGTTGACGCGTACGCAATGCTCGTAAAACGCTAAGGCGGTTTTATCGTCTTGGGCCTTTTCGGCTACTAAGGCTTTAAGCTTATAAAGCTTGGTTAAGACAATAATCTCGCTCACTAACCACGTGTCGGTTAGGCATAGGTTGGCGGTGTCGGTTAGGTAAGGTTCGGCACTTAACCCGGATTTGTATTGGCGTTCGGCCCAATCGTGGATGGTCTCCACTATGGCCGTGGTTAAATCACGCTTAAAACCCTTAGGCGCTAATTGCTGTTGTTGAATCGCTAAGGCTGCATAATTAAATGCGTTGTGTAAGTCGTTGGTATCAAGCAACCAAAAAATAACACGGCTTAATA
Source organism: Pseudomonadales bacterium (assembly GCA_965225765.1). Taxonomy (GTDB): domain Bacteria; phylum Pseudomonadota; class Gammaproteobacteria; order Pseudomonadales; family DT-91; genus CAKMZU01. The sequence goes on along the minus strand of CBDDBO010000002.1, from coordinate 1,833,105 downwards.
CCGGGTTGCTGTAATGCTCACCGCTTTTTTTATAGCTCTCAAGGTAGGCTAGGTAATCGGGTAGCACTTTAGCCTTGAAGGCTTCTTTGTCTTTAACATCCACCAAGGCTTTTAATTGCTCTAGGTGGCGTTCAAATTGGGCGTTCACCACTTCAAACGCATAACCTGAAAAACCGACACTAGGGGCCGGGTTCTCAATTTGCGCTTGCGCGGCGGCGCGGGCTTCCATGCTTGCCACTTTTGCCAAGGCTTGTGCTTTATGTCGTTTTGCTAATGATCGCATGGTGACCTATTCAGTTAACCCCCAAGGCGGGGGCCTTAGTGGTTAAACCCAATCGGTGCCGTTGTGTGTTTTCACGACGCTAAAATCTAGGGCCGCTGCGGCGTTTTCGTCTTCAATGACATAGCCCTCGTTGGCGCTGTTGTAGTCTTCTACCTGCTTACGCTTGGGGTTATCCATTTGATAACGGCGAATAGAACCGGATTGAATGTAAATGCTTAGGTTCATTGGGTCAGTGATTAAAATACCTTTACCCGGGAAGTAAGCCGGTGTTTTACCGCGTGGTAAGCCTGCAAAAGTGGTTACCGATGCTTCGATAATGCCGCGTTCTTTTTCGGTTGGTGTGTTACCGTGGGCCGCGTATAAACGCGCTTTTTCATCGGCCACCAAGTCTTCACCTACGAACACTTCAAGCATTGGGCTACGGTGCTCAGGGCTGATTGCCTGCAATAGATCGTGAACGGCGCTATCAATGTTGGGGTACGTGTTACCCTCTGCTGAACCGATTTTAATTTCGGTGTCGGTGATAAATTGGCTGCCTGCGTTGTACTCTCGAAGTAATTGAAACCAGCCTTTGTTGGTGTCTTCGCCCATTGTTTTATCAACGGTTGAGGTCACGCTGGCAATCTCTGTGCCATAAAAGCCTGTTTGGATGCGGCTTAATGCGATTGATTTACGCACCCACTCACCGTATTTGTCTTGGAAGTCTTCAAACTTCGACCAAGCGTCGATAGTGGCCCAAGGCAGTGCTACGTCAAACTCGGTTTCTGATAGCTCGTAGTTCATTGAACCAAGGCTTAACAGGTTAGATGGCTGTCTGTCGCCTGCGCTGGTGTCGGTGCGCTTGCCCTTCACGACATTGGCAGAACCTAAAACCTTTTGGCCCTTAATGTCATCAACAAACAAAACATTAATACGGCTTAAAAATTCGTCTGAGGCGACGATTTTATCGGTAAGTTCTTGCTCGATGGTTGGCTCAACGTTGTAAACTTCGGCCACGGTTTCAACACCGTATGTTTCGGCCATGTTTAAAAGCATTGCGTTATATAGGGCGCGGGTATTGTGTCGCATGGTTGGGCTTATCCTTTAAAGTTTACAGGCACCGGCGGCTGTCTGAGTTGCTGTTAGTGTGTAAGGGGTTAGGGCTTGGCACTTCGGCCAAGGCGGCTGTGAGTTTTTCGGTGACATCAGCAAGGGCCGCTTGTGTGTCGGCGTAATCGGCTTTAAGTGCGGCTAAGTCGTCGGCTAACTGTTGGTTGCTTTCGACGGTGACAAAGTGGCTAAGGTCTATCGGTTCGGCTTCGTTTGCCTGTTCTGCTTGGTTGGCTTGTTCTGTGAGTAGCGTTTTAAGCTCGTTAAATAGCTCCACGGCTTGGGCTGCATCGTTAACGGCTTCGGTTAGTTCTGTGTCTTTTTCTGCTTCGTTGCCTGTGATCTTAAAGCCAAGCTTGGCCCCTAAACGGGTGAATAACGATAATTCGTTTTCTGGTTCGGCGGCGTCTTCTACTGCTTTAAAGTCGAACTCTAGTGCCTCACTGACAAAGACCATCGGCTCGTTTTCTTGGGTGAACTCTAGCTTTTGGGTGCCAAGGCTTGCCGGGGTGTCGGTTACTGCTAACCCTGTTAGGTAAGCTTCGCCAGTGTCGGCAAACTTGCGGGTGATTTCCATTGAAGTAAATAGCTTGTTACCTTGTCGGTTAAGCTCTACTAATTCGGCGTCTGGGTGAAGTTTTGCATATAGGCACGTTTTACCGTTTTCGACCTCCGTTTTAAGGGCTTGAACTTGCCCAAAATTGCCATAATAGGTTTTATGCTCGTAGTTAATATTGGCGGTATATAAATCGGTGTTGTAATTTTTTGCGGCTTGTTCTAGCCACTCGGGCTTAATGGTTCGTCCGTCGGTGGTCTTACCCGACATGCCAATGCGTACCCAATTTGTTAGCAACATAAAATTAATAACGCTCAATTCATAAACTAAAAACCCAACATAGCGGCCAAAAAATAAGCGTTCAATCGATGGGTTAACGTAGAATTACAGGTTTTTATTTTCTGTCTTTTTGTGTATTTTTTTCGGCGTTTATTTTTTAATCATGCCTTTATATTGGGGGGATGCGATACAGTAACGAACAAATTTTAGCGGCCCAATCGTTATGGGTAAGGGGCCATAGTGCTAAAGACATCAAGGATAAACTCGGGCTAAATAACACGCGCATTGTGTATTATTGGGCTGAGAAAAACGGCTGGGGTGAATTAAAAGAAGTCTTAACGCCTGAGCAAGCCACGGCGGCCCGCTTTAATCTGCTTATGGGGTTAGAGAACAAAACCCCGGACCAATTAAAAGAATTAAACACCCTAACCGGCATACTAGAACGCTTTGCCAAAGTGAAGTTAACTAAGCAAAAAGCGGCCTCGAGTGGTGGCTCATCATCTGGGGGCGGTGATTCATCTGGCAAAAAGAAACCCAAGAAAGTTAAAAATGATATTAGCGGCATTACTGAGGAGGCACTAACCACCCTTAGAAATAAGCTGTTTTTTGGGTATCAACTCAACTGGCATAAAAACAAACACCGCCGAACACGCTTTGTACTTAAATCGCGCCAAGTGGGGGGCACGTTTTATTGCTCTTATGAAGCGTTTGAAGATGCGGTGTTAACCGGGGCTAACCAAGTCTTTTTATCTGCCAGTAAGAAACAAGCCTTTATTTTTAAAGCGTATATTTGCGCCATTGCGCGGGAACACTTCGACGTCGAATTAAAAGGCGGTGAAGAAATTATTTTAAGCAATGGGGCCAAGCTGCAATTTATCTCGACCAATGCAAGCACCTCTCAAGGTTATAGCGGTAACCTGTACGTTGACGAGGTGTTCTGGATTCCTGATTTTGAAAAGCTGAACAAAGTAGCCAAGCCCATAGCAAGCCAAGCAAAATGGCGGCGCACCTATCTCTCTACGCCTAGCGTAAAAGAACACGGGGCCTATGCCTTGTGGTCGGGTGATTTATTCAAGCAAAACAGCAAGCGCAAAAAAGACAAAGCCCTAGAATTTGACCTTACCCACGAAACCTTAAAAACCGGGCACCTAGGGCCGGATAATATTTGGCGTAATATCGTGACCATTAACGACGCTCACGCCTCCGGCTGTACGCTCTTTAACCTAGACGAACTCATAACAGAATATAGCGACCTTGAATGGCGCAATTTGTTTTTGTGTGAATTTATGGACCAATCACAAAGCCTGTTTAACATGCTGGATTTAATCGCCTGCGGTGTTGATACAAGCTTACTATGGCGGGACTATAACCCAAGCGCGGCTATGCCTTTGGGTAACCATCCTGTGTGGATTGGCTACGACCCCGCCCGCTTTGGGGACCAATCAACCGTGGTGGTGGTGGCACCGCCTCAAAACGCCGGGGCCTCGTTTCGTGTCATTGAAAAGTTACAGGTGTCTGGTTCTTACCCTGCACAAGCGGCTCAAATAAAACCCCTGTTTGATAAATACCGGGTGGAGTATATGGGGGTAGATAGAACCGGGGCCGGGCAAGGGGTGCATGATGAAATAGCGAAAATCTTTCCCCGGGTTGACGGTATCTATTACACCCACGAGAAAAAAGCGGCCCTTGTGCTTAAGGCTCAAAGTGTGATTGAGCTAAAACGCCTTGAATGGTCCATCGATGACAAAGACTTGGCCCAAGCGTTCTTACAAATTAAACAAGTTTCCCGTAATGATCGCATTTTTTATGAGGCTGACAGGAACGCTAAAACCGGCCACGCCGACTATGCCTTCGCCATTATGAATGCCCTAGCCAACGAACCTCTAGCCGGTAAACGCCGCCGGTCTAGTCTCACTATTCAACATTAGGTTAATGATATGTTTAACGTAGAAATTGGTGCCCCTGAACCTGTACTCAATGCAAAAAGCGATTATTTAGGGGTGTTTAGATCAAACGGGGATCGCTTCTACACGCCCCCGGTAAGCCAAAAAGCCTTGGCAAAACTTCGGCATGTAAACGCGCACCACGGCACCGCCTTAACGTTTAAGCGTAATATGCTAACTAAGCATTTTATACCCAACGAACTAATAAGCCTGAACACCTTTAAAAAGTTGGCCTTTGATTGCTTGGTGTTTGGTCACTGTTACCCACGGGTGATTAAAAATCGCCTGGGGGGCATGGTGCGTATTGCTCACTTACCCGCTATTAATATGCGCCGGTTAATCGATGATAACGAGCGTTATTGCTGGGTGGAGTCGTACAATAAAACGGTAGACTTTGCCGCCGGTGACGTTATCCAGTTAAAAGACTATGACCTAGAACAAAGCCTGTATGGTATCCCTGATTGGTACCCGGCCCTGCAAGCCTTGTTACTTAATGAATCGGCCACCCTGTTTAGGCGGCGTTATTTTGCCAACGGTAACCATGCCGGGTTTATCTTCTATACCAACGATGCAAACATGAGTGCCGACGACGAAGCGGCGCTAAAAGATGCGATTAAAAACAGCAAAGGTGTCGGGAATTTTCGCTCAATCTACTTAAACATACCGGGCGGTGACCCCGACGGGGTGAAATTGATTCCCGTTGGTGACATATCAACTAAGGATGAATTTCAGAGAATAAAAGACATTAGCCGTAACGATATTATATCGGCTCATCGAGTGCCACCGGCCCTTGCTGCGGTTATGCCTGAAAACACCGGCGGCTTTGGTGACATCGAGAAAATAAGCCGGGTTTATTATGAAAATGAGGTGTTGCCGCTGCAAAACTGGTTCTTAGAAATTAACGATATGTTGGGCCGTAATGTGGTGCAATTCGCGCCTATTGAAAATATGTTAAATCAATGATTTATAAAGAGTATCTATTGTTAAAAGGGCTTTGGATGCTTGGGGGGCGGGCCTATAATTTAGTTAGCCACAAGGGGATTTATCATGCGTTGGAATTGCTCAGAATGCGGCCATAAAGCCATCGTTACGAATGTAAGAAAACTAGACAAAAAATTTAAACAGGCTTACACGCTTTGCCAAGACATTGAGTGTCAGCATCGGGAATTGATCGATATTAGTCATAATAAAACGATGTCGCCACCAATCAATAAACGTCCCTGTTTAGATTTGGCCGGTTTGGTGGGTGGTTTGAGTGCTGAGGATAAAACGCGGTTAGCGTCTATGTTGAGTGGTTAAATGGTTAGCTGTTGGCGGCTTCGTGCTGGTTGATTTCTCTAATTTTAATCGCTTGGCCTATGGTGCACGTTTCTTCTTCGCTCAATGATACTTGACCTGTCAGCATATAACGAATAATGATGCCTGCAAGGTTGCCTATTAAATCGTCCTTTTCTTCTAACTTTATTGCTGCTGCGCTTTTCTTCATAGCTCCCCTACATCTTGTCGTTATTGAGTAATATAGCCTAGAGACTTTTGGCAGGTGTGTCTAGTGTTTTTGAGAAGTTTCTATATAAGTTTTGTAAAATTTTTATAGCTATAGGATTGAGTCCTATAGTTAGGTTTTTATAAATTATTAGCTTTGTGCAATAAATTTATAACATACTATAAAACAAGCACTTAGGTTGTTGTCCCCACTACCCACAAAACAAGAAATGTCTAAAACACCCTTAAAGGGTGTAATAAATTTATTGCATACTATATCGGCATAAATATTCTGAAAATAAATATTATTAGAGTAAGTACTCTGTTAATTATTAATTACTAAAATCATGTGACTTGTGTCTCGATCTTTCTTGCGGTGTTGGGGATACTGGATTGGCTAACTCTTTTTTATCATGTTTTTATATACAGTATTTTAATTGAGGTGTCATGTTAGCTCAACCTGTCCTTAAGTACAGTTTTTAGCAAATTAATCTTGGTTTCCTTGTTTAAAGGTGGCTACTCACATAAAGGGCCGCTTTGTCGTAAGCTTCAATAGTGTTCGATTTTTGCCATTTATTTGGATTTGCTAAAGGCTTAGCATAAATTTTTGAAGTGCTGAATTATGTCTCTATTAGGAAGTAGATTCATTTTCACTCTTAGATAAGGTCTTCTTTAGTGTATTGCAATAATGTATTATTCACGGTCTCCAATAATAATTATAAGGAATAATTTTGGACGAACATAAAAAGAACCTTGTTAAAGAAGCTCACAAAGCCATATTAACAACTGGAAAGGTTTACCTTGATCACTTGATGCCTTTTTATTCGTTGGGTGAGATGTTTTTAATGGAGATGAGCATCACTGAAATTGCCAATGAGTGTGAAAAAGTATCTAATTTACTTGATGTATTGAATGAAAGGGCTACAATATCGCCCGAGTTAAGCCAAGCAACTGCAAAAGCTGTTTACATCATGAAGAAGATGGTGGTAGATTTAAATGAGCTTAACTTCAAAGAGATGCAAGAGAATGTTGAAACTCTTGAGTCTCTGTGTAAAGTTGGTCTAGACTTATTGGAACCAGTTTAAATGGGCAAGGTGGATGATATGGAAGATTATAAAAATTTAAGCACAGAAGAAATATCCTATCTTATTCAAGAATCCTGCGAAAAACTCCAAAAGGCATTCATTGAAATGGGTGAAAAATGCAGGGCTTCAGCAGAAGTAAAACAAGCGGCTTGATTCTTTATACCCTGTTAAAAAACCGCTCAAAAACGGTTTTTTAATGCATAAAATTTATTAAATACACAAATCATATACTTAGTGTCTAGCTCAGATATTATCAATACTTCTCTCTTGCCTAAGTGAATATTTGTTTAATAACCTTAAGGCATTATTAACGCCGTGTTCCGGTGTCGTGCTTGCTAACACCTTTCTTACACTGTTAATTAACTGTTGGGCCTCATCCAGTCCTGTTTGTAATTGATAAACGCGGTCATCGGTCCAATCTACGCTGCAATCGCACTCGCTTTCACTGTATGCAAAACATTTGCAATTGTTACCGTCTGCCACGCTACCTCCTCAAACGGGCCTTAATTGGCCCATTTCTCCCTGAGTTGTTCAATGATCGACGTGCCATCATAACCGGCATCGTTTAGCCAACGGGCCACGTTAATATTAAACGGGGCGTAGTGCTGCATAAGCACATCAGCATGTGCTCGGTTGCGGGTATCAAAGTTTAATAAATGTTGCATTTCAAAGGGTTTGCCCAGTTGCAAAGCTAACAGTAGCTCCGCTGCTGATTTGGCAGAACTGCTACCATGCTCAAGGGCCATTGATGCTAATTGATAAGCTGATTCACCGGGGGCGTTGGTTGGCTTGTGCTTGCATTACTTTTTCTATTGCTAGTGTTCCCATTGTGTTATCCCCTTTTAATCTGCACAACAGCCATACATGGCAAGCGGTGAATCAAAGCCGGTAGCCCTTGGCTTGATGTTATCTAGGCTTTTGATTTTTTGAATCTTGCCGCCTTTGGCTTTAAATTCGGCTATCTTTTTGGCAATCTCTGCTGAGCGTTTATCGGCTGTTTGTGGTGCGGTGCGACGCTTTGGGGCTGACACAATGGCGAATGGGTGGCGTTTAAATCCGTTCATTTTTTATTATTCCTTTTATGCGTTAACGGCTTGTGGTTGGCGTTCTGAGGCTAGGGTCAGATAGGCACCGGCCATCTGTATAGCCCTATCGTGCATGTTTAAATCATTGCGGTTAGTTTTGTGGTAGGTGACTTGCTGACTATAAACAAGGCCCCGGACCTTGAAAAAACTAGCGGGGTAGGCGGTGAATTTATCATTCTCACGAAACCACGTTAAAAGCTGATCGCGTCGAATGGCTACCCGGCGGTCAAAGTCTGATAGCCCGTCCTGAGGCTTAAAGCAATGTTTCACGCCTTGCTTATCCAGTAAGCTATAAAGCCTGTAAAGTTTGTCGGCGCTGGCTAGTACCATGCTTAACGCTTCGGTTTCAAGATGGCCACACGGGTTGGCTATTGCATCGGTTTTAAGTCGGGCCGCTGGGTTGCTGGGTGACTCTATGCGCTTAAGCATAGGTATGCCACGCTTACCCCCGCAATAAGAACATGCTTTTTTAATCTTGATAACATTAACACCGGCGGCAGCTTGGGGTTCGCTGGCTATAAAATCCATTGTGGTTCTGTTGGGTTCCATCTTATTGTCCTCTGGTTGATTGCTTGTCGGCTAAGCAAAAAGGGTTTTTAGTCGGGTTAGGGTTGTGGTTATGGTTTCGGGTTTGGCTGGTTCTGCGGGCGGTGGTGGGGGTAACCGCTCGGGCGTTTCAAACACTTGGCCCGCTTTCACCTGTTTAACGGCATCGGCATAGTTGCGCTTAAACATCGGCCAAGACTTATCCTCTTTGGCCGTTTTGAGAAGAAAAAAGCCGGTTTGTTTGCCGGCATAAAAGATCGCGGGGTGCGACCACTTGGAAGTCGTTACATTGTGCGAGTTTTGGCAAGCTTCAAGATAGGCTGTGCGCTCATCTGGCAAGCCGTAATCGTCGGCTTTCGGTAGGCACCACTCAACAAACTGGCCTGCGCTCGGTAAAAAAGGCGAATTGCTTTGACGGGCTACTCGTAGGCCAATAGCCATTCTGCGCTTGTCAGTTATGCCGTTTTCAATCATGGCTTTGGTCCACGTTTTTTTGGCGTGGGCGACTTGCTGGGGTGTGGTTAATGCTTGTTTCCATGCTGGGAAAATCGACATTAATTCAATGAATAACTCATCCATTATCTTTGCGTCGTTGGCGGTAATGGCGCGGCGCTGTGGTTGCTCATTGGCCACCTGAGGCTGGTTAAAATCGTGCTGATTGACTAGGGTGTTAAGTGTTTTCATCTGTTCACATCCCTAGGTTATCGTGCCAGTTGGTGTCGGTACTACCGGCGCGTTTTTGTAACCAATCGAGGTTAATCCCTTTCCAACCTGCTAGGATGGTTTCGTTAATCGCTTGCTCCGGGCTTAGGCCAATGCGGGCTGCTTGGGCGGCTTGCTTCATCGATAGGTTAAAAGCGTGTTGAGTTAGGGGGGCTTTTAGGGCCTTGCGGTGATCAATAAACGCCTGAGCGTCGGTCTCATTAACGCCTAGTGGTAAGTGTTCAAAACTGATTTTTTGCTGAGATTTCCCTTTATTAAATGGTTCCTTATTGGTTCCTAAAGGTTCCTTATTGGTTCTGTGTCCCGTTTTTGGTACTGGTAACTGGTAAATTTGGGACTGGTTGTCGCCAATATTGGGACGGGTTGTGGGTAAATTTGGGACGGGTGCCGGTTCTGGTACTGGTGCCGTTTTTGGTACGCCAACTTGATAAACCTTAACCCCTTGGCCCTTGGTTCTTTTGGTGTCGGTTAGGTGCCCCAATTCGATTAAATCCGCTATGGTTTTAATCACGGTTTTACGGTTTAAACACGTTAGCCTTACAAGCGTTTTTATAGCCGGATAGGCTTCGTTCGCCTTGTTGGTATGCTCTGCAAACGCAAGCAATACAAGCCGTTGGCTACTTGTTTTTAACGGTGCGTTAAACGCTGCTTTGATTGCTTCAATGCTCATACTGCCCCCTTAATGCGGCCAGTTGTGCTTCAAGCTTGGTTTTAAGTGTTTGGTGCTTGTTGATTGCTGTTTCTAGTGCATGAAATAACGCATTAGCCTGTTGAATATCTAACGCAAAATTTAACGGCTGGCTGTCGGTGTTAACCTCAAGATAGATGGCTTTTGGTTGAGCATCTACGGTTAAGCTTGCGGGTGATACTTCAAAGCCACCACAAGTTGAAACCTTGCCTTGTTGGCAATCAATCGTTATATTAGGGCTTAGTAAGTTCTGGTTGACTTGCTGCTTTTGGGGTGCGTATCGGTCGGCAAACTGGATAGCCCCCTCTCTCTCTTTTCTCTGTGCTACTTTCATTTAAGCTACCTTGTTTACGTTGTCCCAAAAAAGCTTGGCAGTGTTAACCATGCGGTAACGACCACGTTTAATGCTCGGTAAATGGCCCCTTAAAATCTGGTTTTGAACCACGGCTTTCGTTAGGTTCTGCATATCTGCATAGGCTTCTACGGTCATTTCGGGGGGGATAAACTGAAAGGGGTTACTAGGTGTGGTGCTTGTTTCTGTACTCATGTTGTAGTTATTCCCTGTTTCTCAATAATCGAATAATTAGAATATTAAATACACTATTATATTTAGTCAAATACTTATTATATAAATTAATAGAATATGTAGTATTGGAATAGATAAATAACTTATAGATAAATCCTGCTGAGGCAAATATAGTAGCTATATTAATTATCTAAACTCTTATTTATATATTAAATGCGGGGGGCGTTTAACTAAATGAGGCCGGGTACAAGACTGCAAATATTGCGCTATTCGTTAGGCTTAAAGGGAACCGAGTTTGCCGAGATTATAGGCATAGACTATTACAGGTCCCATAACGTCGAAAACCTTAATACAAAAATGAATGAAGATGACATGCAGGGTATTTATGCAAATATACCTGAGGCGGCTTCGTTTGTGTTTTTTGGCGAACCACTAGAAGCAAGCAAGCTAAACAAAGCTAAAAACATATTAAGAACCCTACCAAGCCGAGTCGAGGCTGGTATAGCTGATAAAAATTTTAAGCCTGAGTGGTTAGTAGATTAATAAGAGACGTAATAATGAAAATAACAATAACTACACTGTTAGCCGTTTGGCTGTTAACTGCCTGTGGTGGTTCTGATAAAGAAACAAAGCAAGCTAAGCAAAAAGAAAAATCTAATTCAATCGTTGAGGTTACGGGTAACTTACCTGTTATTTTAGTTTCTGATTCAAGCTTTACCCTAAATGATAAACCGGCTGTATCTATCTATGCCGGTCAATCTGACTCTGAGTTTTGCGATATCACAATAATTAGAGGTTCTATTGCTCAAGGGGCTTCACAAAGTACAAGCCAAAAGAGTAATAAGGACTTGTCAGTATCTTGTGAGATTGGCGGCCTTTCCTATATAGAATCTTCTAATCACCCAACTAGGGCGTCTGTGGTTTTTTCAAGTGTCGATGGCCAAGCACAAAATGCTAAGGTTTTATTTACGGCACAATTATTCAACCTTAAAACTAAAAAGCTGTTAACTATCGATTCATCTATCAAGATTGAAAACGAGCATTTTAAAAACCTTACTCTATGAGGTTAAGTAATGGCTACGCCAAAAAAGAAACCCGACGGGTTTTGGCATGTTGATATAAGGCCCACTGGTCGTGGTGGGCCAAGACTAAGAAAAAAATTCACTTCTAAAGGCGAGGCTAACCAATTTATTCAGCATTGCGCCGCGTTGGCCGCTGACAATAAGCCGTGGATTCCTAAAAGCCAAGATGATAAACGCCTGTTTACTGAATTGGTTGATTTGTGGTTCGATAGTCGGGGCATACATTTAAGCGACGGTGAACGCCGGGCTAGGGCTTGCAAAAATTTTGCTGCTTTTCTCGGTGGCCCTATTGCTAAAAACATAACCCCGTCTGATTTTTACGCCTACACCACTAGCAGAAAAAAAGAAGGGATAGCCGATAAAACGATTAACAATATTCGTGGGTATGTAGATTCGGTTTATAACCATTTGCATAAATCAAAAATTATTGATTATCAAAGCCCGCTGTTAAATGTAGACGCAATCAAAATCCCTGAGCGTGAACTGTCTTATTTATCAATGGCAGAAATAAAACACCTCTTAGAAACAATCGAGAATTTTAATAAAAACCCTCATGTTCTGATCATAACTAAAATATGTTTGGCAACGGGTGCCCGCTGGGGTGAAGCTGAGTCGCTCAAAAAAAGGAATGTAAGAGAGAACAAAGTAACCTTTGTTGATACGAAAAACAAAAAAAGCCGGTCAATTCCAATAGATGAAAACCTATTTAATGAGATTCACGCCCACTTTAAGGTTCACGGTGAATTTAACGGCTCTACAATTAGTTCGTTTAGACGGGCATTGGTTAAAAGCGGGATAAAAGACGACTTGCCAGCAGGGCAAGCTGCCCACGTTTTACGTCATACGTTTGCAAGTTGGTTTATGATCAACGGCGGTAATATTTTAACCCTGCAACGAATACTCGACCATTCAACATTGAATATGACAATGCGCTACGCTCACTTGGCCCCTGATCACTTGAAAGAGTCTATAGAATTAAATCCGCTCACTAAACTGTCCACGGCCTAAAAAATGTGGTCAATTTGTGGGTATTGTTTGTTTTTAAATTCTTGTAAGTGTTTGATTTTAAAGGGTTTTAGATGGTGGAGTCGGCGGGAATTGAACCCGCGTCCGCCAGTTCGCCATTAATAGCTCTACATGCTTAGTTCCATCGATTAATTTAGCGCATTACAGCCCGATGGGCAGGACGTAAATTGCGAGTTTAGTTAAGGTTTAACTACGACACCCTAAACATATGTCGCTGCGATCCAGTTCTGATTAACAGTCGTTACCGCGGTACTGGCACCTTAGTAAAGACCGTAGCGGACTTTAATTGCCGCTAGGGGAGGGTTTATGCTGCTAGAGCAGCGCCCTCGAAGTTATGGTCGTTTGCAACTATAACAAATTCAGCTTTGGATTAACGTGATTGGCTGACATCACGACATGCACCAAGAACTTTGATACCGGCGTCGAATCCAAATCGACCCCATAGGCCGTAATTATCTTGTCAATTGGGCTAAGGGTCAAGCCAGTCATTCTAAATAAACGTATTTATGTCATATTTAAGCAAATGAATTGTTCCAAGACATAATGTCTACAGGCTTGTCTAAACCTTCGAGAAGAGAGGAAAGGGTATGAAGCATATCACACTGACTATTACGTCTATTTGCATAGCGCTTTTATTGAGTGGCTGTTTGGGCGTGCCTGAGGGGGTTACCCCTGTAAGGCCATTTGATAAAACACGCTACCTTGGCCAATGGTTTGAAATCGCGCGTTTAGATCACCGGTTTGAAAGAGGGCTAACAAAAGTGAATGCCCTTTATACTGAGCGAAAAGATGGTGGCATAGATGTGCTGAATCGAGGGTATGATCGAGAAGAGGCTCGGTGGAGCAGTGCTACAGGACGCGCGTACTTTGTAAAGTCAGAAAGTGAAGGCTATTTAAAAGTGTCTTTCTTTCGGCCATTCTATTCGAGTTATATCGTCTTTTTTATCGATGATGATTATCAATATGCCTTTGTCACAAGCTATAACAAAGATTATTTATGGCTATTAGCTAGAAAGCCTGTGGTGCCCGATGATATTCTTGAGCAGTTTAAAGCGATGGCTAAAGCGAAAGGCTATGATTTACAGCACTTAATTGTGGATAACACCAGTGATTAATGCCAGTTAGATGCATCAGTAAAAACCAGCTAAGACGTACGCTTATTATCGAGCAAGCGTGCAGCCGTTTATTTGTCGCAGTCTTGAATGTTGACAGTCTCATGTACCAAGACTTCTTTACCAACAGGGACTTTATAAAAAATGTAAGGGTTTGTTATTGCCTGAGTTACTGGGCAATGGCTGGCAGTATGATTGAATGAAACCTGCACTGAGACGATATCATCCTTAATGGTGCTGGCTTCCTCGTTAATGCTGACAGAGAAGCCGCCATTATGCTTGACTCCCATATCAACTAGTAATACATGATAGCGATCAAAATCCACTTCTTTGGGCTGATCGTTAGTCCTTGATGGAGTTGTTCGCCTTTCCCTGCTAGTGAGCGCTCTGATGCTATGGCATCGTCGCCACAGTTGACGAGGAACATCGTGCTAACAACGAGTGTGCCTAAGTGAAAAATGTGCTTCATGAGTTATTCCTTTATCTACAGAGCAGCTGTTAACGTTATTGAGTTTTATGAAGGATGCGTTGTTTTTCTCTATTCCAATCGCGTTCTTTAGATGCCGCACGCTTGTCATGAAGTGCTTTGCCTTTTGCCAAGGCAATGGTGGCCTTGATGAGGTGCTTTTTCCAGTAAAGCTGTGTACAGACACAGGTGTAGCCCTTTTGCGCAACCGCTCCTTGTAGCTTAGCAATCTCTTTTTTGTGTAAAAGCAGCTTACGGGTTCGTTGAGGGTCTGTGACAAAATGGGTAGAGGCTGTGGGCAAAGGGTTAATGAGTGAACCTAATAGCCAGGCTTCACCGTCTTTAAGGAGGACGTAGCTATCAACTAGCTGTACTTTTTTAGCGCGCAGGGCTTTTACTTCCCAGCCAGCTAGCACGACGCCTACTTCAAAGGTTTCTTCAAAAAAGAAGTCATGGCTCGCCTTTTTGTTGCGAACAATGACGTTGTCAGGGACTTTGGGTTTTTTCTTTGCCATGGTTGACTGTCATCAAGATGATAAGGTGGATTATATAGTCAAAGCACTACTATGTGTATGATTGTTGAATTATTGGCTTAATTTCAAGACAATATCGCCCTGAAAACGGCAGGCAAACTATGACACATATTAATCGAAGCGCAATCTTACCCTATAGCGATAAGAAAATGTTCGCTTTGGTGAATGATGTGACAGCTTACCCTGAGTATCTTGATGGGTGTGTTGCATCGACCGTGATTTCGCATACCGCCTCAGAAATGATTGCCACCTTATTTTTGCAAAAGCATGGCATTAAGATGCAATTCACGACAGTCAATCATTTAGACGAACCCAAATCGATTGAGTTGTCATTAAAAGAAGGTCCGTTCGATCAATTAAAAGGGCGCTGGTTTTTTCAGCACCTCCAAGAAGACGCCTGTAAAGTAATACTGGATTTGGACTTTTCGTTGTCGAGTCGATTAGCTTCTGTGGCAACGAGAAAACTGTTTGATGGCGTTAGCCATAAAATGGTGGATTGTATGGTTAAAAGAGCGAGAGAACTCTATGGATAATGCAAAAACAATCAGGGTCGAGGTGGCTTATGCACTGCCTGAGAAACAGCAAATTATTGCGTTGGATGTGCCTGAAGGGACGCTGGCTGTTGATGCCGCTGAGCAATCGGGTATTACCAAGCAATTTCCTGAAATAAAGCTTGATGAAGCGAAGATGGGTGTTTTTGGAAAAGCCATAAAACCGAAAACACATGTGCTTCAAGAAGGCGAGCGAATCGAGATTTATAGGCCGTTAATCTCAGATCCAAAAGCAACCAGAAAGGCTAGGGCTGAAAAGGCTAAGGCGTCGAAAGAAAAGGCCGACTAGCCACCCTAATTTATCGATTAACTTTTTCATTTCACATTTAAAAAAAATCATCCACACTTAAAAAACGAAAAAATTTATTCATTAGCAGGGACGCTATGCAACAGAAAATGTTTCGTTTTTTAATTTTTTTATTGGCGCTATTTGTTGGCCTTTCCATCACAGCCTGTACTGACAAGAAAAAATACTCACATCATCAGGCGCAGCAGCAGCAGGATGATGAGACAAAAAAAACAGATACTGAAAACCCAAATGACGATGATGCAAAGAATCCTGACGATGGAAAAGAACCTGACCCAGAGACACCTGATAATACATCGAGCCCTGTAGCGCTTCAGGGTCAAATTGCGTTCTTTCCTGAAGAGGCTTCATCAGCTATTCGCCCTGAAGAAGCCTCCTTTATTGAGTCTGTGCAAACTGAAAACGATAGCACGCTTCAAGGCCCTGCCACTGACGAAGAATATAGCCTAAGCCATGATGATATGGAGCCCAAGGAAGCTTTGGTTGGGCTTTATCGTCTCGATGATATTGATTATGAAGACCCTATTGCAACGGTCACAACAGATGAAACTGGTGAATACAAAGTCACAGCTGACGATGTTCGTGATTATCTCAAAGCAAAGAACTACATTAGCGATGAAGCCTCTGATGAAGCTGCCATGACAGCCTTTAGAGCATTAGGTGAAATTCAAGTTAGAGCTTTAATTGTTACTCAAGATGAAAATGGTGATGAGCAAGTTGTAGCTATACAGTCATTAGCAGATCCTAGTGAAATCGATGAAACAACGGGTGAGCCTAAGCCTGTTCAGGTTAATCCCATTGCTCACCGTGTCGTCAAGGCCATTATGGAGCAAATTCGTGAAACCATGGGGGCATTACGTGAGCTGGGCGTGACGGATGAGAAAGTTGAAGAGCTGTCTAAAAACGTTATTAAAGATATTGCTAAAGACATTCGCAGAGCGGTTAGAGAGGCCGCCGAAAGTCGCCTGCCTATTCCTGTTGGTAAAAGCCCAAAGGAGATCATTAAAGAGCAAGCAGATGAAATGGTGGTTGAGCTTTCAGAAGCAGAGCGGGAAGAATTAAAAGACGCAGTCAAAGCCAAAGGTGATGAAAAGAAAGCCGCGATTAGTAAGCTTAAAGAAAAAAATATTCATGCCAAGAAAAGTTTAAAGAAGGTCGCAAAACTTGTGGCCTCTTTAGATAGTGCAGAACAAGGGGTTATCTCGCAGCTTAAAGAAAAAATGAAAGCGCATGCAACCGGCAAAGTCGAAGCCTTGATTGATGAAGGAGATGATGCAACGGTTGCGGAATATTTTGGTGTTGATGAAGCGGATCAACAAGCAATCTTAGCTCTAAAAGAAGAAAGCAAAGTTAAAACGAAAGCGGCATCAAAAGCAGCCCTGAATGATTTCTTCTTGTCGATGGGCTTTTCGGTCATCCTCGATAGAAACGCAGAAGGTAGTGCAGGTGTTGTGGCTGTCAATATCCCGTACTCACCCTATGTCCTGGAATCCTATTTACCCGGTGGGCATTTTAGTGAAGATGATAGGAACATTCGCCTCTTCAAGGTAGGCCTCGGTGAGCTTGATGCTGAAAGTGCCTATACAGCAGATTTCAATGAGGTTGAAGCCGGTAATAAAACGTATTATGCCGCACCGTTAGAGAGCTTGGTGAAAGATCTCTTGGGTGGTGATACGGCGGAAGGCATTCAACAAAGCGTTGATGAAGCTTACGATCGCTTAGGGTCAGGCAATGGTACAGATGAGGACCATGAGCTGATGACCAAAGTGGCTTTACTGCATGAGTTGGACTATACACTGCAAAATATCAACTTAATCCCGCTATCTGTTGTCAGCAGTTTACATGAACATAAAGGCAATAAGATCACCTTAAAAGGTCTTGCGTCCGTGATTGCTGAACATTTTGAATGGATGGTAGACCCTGTTCAGTTAACCGATGAAGGTTTACCTGTTTTTTCAGGAAAAATGGCAAAACTTGCAGGGCGTGATAACAAAGTATCGCCAGCAGAAATTTTGAGAGCTATTAGTTTTCGTTTAGGTAAATCCGCCAAAGACACGGCCAAACAGTTAACTGAGCGAGAGGCTTTTTATGCGCCTTTTATTGCTGATGCCCTGACGTCAAACATTGATATGGCTTATGAGCTGGATAACACTGATTCTTTGTTTGATGCGCTTGCATTAGCCTACCCACGCTCAAAAGAAGAAATGAAAGCCTTAGTGGTAGGTGGCTCAGTAAACGCGCCATCACAAGGGTTCATGAAGGCGCGTGATCGACTGGTTAGAGGACTAACCACCGCCATGCCACGTGAGTTATTTGGTACGCAGCTTAAAGGTGAAACAAAAATTAGCCTTTCAGCGGCGGTCTTCTTTATTGATTATTTAACGCAAGTGCAATTTAGCATCAAAGAAAAAGATGGCTTCATTAAACCTTTTAAAGTGAAAGGAAAACAAGCACAAAAAGAAGCAGAGCGCTTTGTTCCTAATTTTAACAATCTGAAATTTTTAACCCCCAAAGAAGATGTGACTGCCGCAATGGTGATCGCTGCCTTAATGAATATGTCTAACATTCCTGAGAGTAGCTATTACCATTTGGCACAGGATATCTTGATGATGGGTGTTATGGCGCTGCCCTCGTCACCAGAATATGTTGAGCCTGATATACAGGATGTATTCGAAGAAGAGTATGAGCTCATTGAAACAGTCTCTGCAAGTTGTGTACTTGAACGAGTAGGTGATAACAAACCTTTGGTGGGTGAGCATGCGTTAGGTGTCGAGCTTACTGCTCTTGACTATGACATTGTTACAGGCATTGAACGTAAAGGTAAATTTATTGACGGCATTCAGTTAGACATTAAGCCTGTGCCAGGCACTGGCAATCGTCAGGTGAAGTATACGCTGTCGGGTATTCCTTCTTATGTAATGGCTGAGAGCGAGAAGCGATATGGCGTTGAATATCAATGGTCATTTACGGGTGCAGAAACCGATTTGTTCCTTCCTGAACTTTATTTATGGCTGGACGGTTATGTGGATGAAATTGTGTTATGTGATGAAAATTATCCACTCCTTATAGGTGAGCATGAGCCTTACCAGCCACTACCTGTGCTGGGTATTGGCCTTGATCAAATGGCTTACGACGATGAAGGCGAAGAAACCTATTTGGAAGGCATAGACTTATCTAGCTTTTTATCTACTCATAGTCCTATCTATGTAACAGAGGCTGACCAAGAAGATGGCCTGGGCCTTATTGATATGGTTTTCATCGAAGAGGGTGACCGGCTTGTGCTGTCTTCCTTCGATGATAACGGTTCATTATTTGCGCCGCTTTATGGAGAATTAACAGATGCAGGTTGGGAGGTATCACTGATCGAGGGCGACAACGAGCCATTATACGGATTGAACCAGCTCTTGGGTGCAAATCTAGCACGTTTAATGGATGAGGTTCGTGTAGATTCAAGCTTGATGCAAGATGCTATCGTTTTTGATGAAGACCTTGAACAGTTTGATTATGAAAGGCTTTACCTTATGCGAGATGCGGAGGGCGCTTTTTGGGTGATTGAGTTAGCCCATCTGGAGGTATTTGAATTAGAGGAAGAAGAGGTCTTTTTAGATTTTCATTTTGTCAAACTCGATGATTATGGCGAAGTGATTATTCCCGAACCCATTTTTGAGAAAGGCGATGAGTTCTTTTTCGGCCAGTCTTTTTTCTCTCAATATCTCTTTGTTGAATTTCTCGATTTTGGCGATTGGCTCATTTTAGAGTCACCTTCAACAATTGAAGACTTGGGCGTAGTATCGACCGTCGAAGCCATTCTTGATGACAATCTTAGCCATGTAGGGGCTTTAAAAGATGCGACTGATGGTGCAATGCTTCGTCTGTCAGGGCAAAGCTTTGACGGGTTGATCCAATCAAAGAATGATTTATTTCAATGGATTGAATCGGAACAAGCTGTGTTTGAAGACTTGAAGCTAGAAGTGCAACGTGAAGGTATTTCCTTACAAAAACTGACGTTTGATAAGGGTAATCAAGCTTATCTTATAGGCTCACCAAGTTCAGAGTTGGCCGTCATGGCAGGCGATATCGTTGTAATGCTTGATGAATCCGTCGATGAAGGAGAAAGCCCAATTTTCCTTGGCTATGTGGTGGATGCTGATCAAGAAGCGCATCGTTTGATGATTGAATGGGCTGATATGCGCTTTTTGCATGACCTAGAGCTTCCTCAAGATATCGTTGATGATAGAGATATTATCTGTGGTGATGAGTGTGAGGGGCTTGGGCTACCCAAATTATTTGTAGGTAACTTCCATGCAGAACCTCAAGGTTTTGTCGTTGATAGTGATCATGATGGTGTGCCTAGCCTGTTTGATGAAAATGACCATGATCCTTTTGTTGCCGGGCGTTATGACATAGAAGAAGATGAAGAAGAAACGGTTATGTGGCGTTGGGCATTTTCAGAGCAGGCCGGGGTTACTCAAGCTCAATTAGATATAGGACTCATATTATATCCAGGCGATATCGCTGAAGTTAAATTGAACTCGCCTTTGTTAGGCGATGATTGGATCGTTGCCGCTACTTGTCAGCCACCTGCTATGTCAGGGGAGGGGCTATTTACAGACATGACCTGCGAAAGCCAGCACCCTATGATTAAAGATGTGACGGTAGCAGGTGAGAGTATGTTGCTTCATGTGGTGCCGACGACAGAAACACTTGCTGCACTTGCAGAGTCTGAAACGTTCATTGACGTCAATGTGCATTTTGGACAGCCTGTAGATTACGAAGGTAATCCACTGATGTGTGGGAGCTTTATTTGCGAGTCTTGGCCTCCATTGCATGAGTCGCTATCCATTAACGTTCCAAGTGAGGTGCACTGGCCCGACACGATCAGCACGATCCAGGTTGCTCATGGCGAGGGTGAAAGTGCCGCATTACAATCGATGGATACGCTGGACTTAATGGGTGATGTAGTCTTAAGCGCTGAATCCGTTGACGCGGCCGATCGGTATCAGCTCGTCATGTTGTGCCAATCAAGTGAGCAGAGCTTGGATTTTTGGTTGCCGCCTATGGAATTTGTTTTTGATTTGGACGCTTATGACACAGATGGAAACCCTGAAATCCCTAGTTTCCACTTGATGAGAGAAGATATACCTGGCGAGCAAGTGTGTAATATTCATTTGGCTGCTTATTTGGAGGATGATGAACTCGGCGAGAATGCTATTAGCCAAATAGTCATCAAAGACGTGACGGTGATGGGCGTCAATGATGTATTCTTAGAACCTGAAATGCCTATGGGGCAGAAGTTGATGGCCGGCCAACAGCTTTGTTTGACTGATCAGGGTATGGACGTGATGGACAGCTGCATTGAAGGGCAAGCGTTGTTTTCGTTGCTACCTTTTGCTGTTGATGATGCGGAAGGCTTGGCAGGTATTCAGCTAGCCGAAGGAATATCGCCAGTGTTATTGGATGAAGAAACGTTGTTGCTGGCGCCTACTGTGTTCAATGCTAATGAAATTTATAGCTTGTCGGATGATTTTCCTTGTGGGCAGCTAGGCGAACGACTAGAAACGAACCACTGCCCACAAGATATTGCCATGAGTATGACAGATCTATTGAAAGCGGATGATGATGGTAATAGTTTAATGCTCACGGATGTTGCATCTGATTGGTTATTACATGGCCTGCCTGATGGGCACTCCGTTATCAATTTGGCTGAGGCAGGTGAGTATGTTGCGACGCCAAAAGATAGCCACTACCCACACCTGACGATTAATGTAAATGAATCAAAGGAAGTGTCTATTACTTTACTGAGCACTGATATGGCAGTGAATGATGAGTTGTATTGGATGGATAGTGGGAACAGCCTATTGTTGGACACAGTTGAGCATGGTCTCTTCGTCCTATTTGTTGAGGAGATTGATGCTGCGAATGAGGCAGTATTCGTAAACGTTGAACCCCTACTTTAGCAGTCTTTACTCGTCATTAAAGCAAAGGCACGATTAATAAAAGTGCCTTTTGAGCGTCTTAGTATCTTTTTGGTCGATGTGCGCTAACTGTTGGTTCTTGTTAAAGGTTAGCGTCAATCGTTTGCGCGTTATAACCCCTTTGCCTGTTTCAAAGCTGTAAACATAATCCCAACGAAGTGGGTGAAAGGTATCTTTTATCAAAGGTGAGCCTAAAAGGTAGCGTACCTGCCGCATGCTCATGCCTAACTCAACTTGATCAAGCTTCTTCTTGTCCACGATATTTCCCTGGTCTACATCAATACGATAGACCCAAGGGAAATGGCTTGTGCTACAGCCGCTCAAAAAACAAGCGCTAATGATGATTGTGAGGGCTGCGAAGGAGTGAGCTTGACCAAATTTAATCATTGGGAGGTTGATTGTGTTTTAAATACATTGATAAGGGATGTTATCATACCAGCTCTTAGTTAATCATGCGAAAGGTTCGAGTATGTCTTCAGGCAATCAGGAGCTGCGTAAGGCAGGGTTAAAAGTGACTTTGCCTCGAATTAAAATCCTGCAAATTCTTGAAAGTGCAGATAAAAAATCAGCACACATGAGTGCAGAAGATGTCTATAAAACCTTACTCGATGCAGGCGAAGAAGTAGGTCTTGCCACGGTTTATCGCGTGTTGACCCAGTTTGAAACAGCAGGCTTGGTAGAGAGGCATAATTTCGAAGGCGGCCACAGTGTTTTTGAATTAGCGAAAGAAGAGCATCATGATCATATGGTCTGTAGCGAAACCGGTGAAGTCATTGAATTTCATGATGAAGAAATAGAACGTCTACAAAAAGAAATCGCCGCAAGGCATGGCTATGAGCTAGTCGATCATTCTTTGGTTTTATACGTCAAGAAAATTGAAAACACTTAAAAATAATCGCTTCTAGTCTTCAAGCCCAGGGTGAAGGCGCTTGCGTATTCACCTTGAAAAGATTCCTTTATTACCGCAAATTTTGTTTTCTGGCTGGCAAGATAACTATCTAATACACCGTGTCAAAAGGTTTGTCGCATGATCTTAAGCCAGATTAGCCTAGTGTAATCTGCTAGAAGTCGAAGTACTTGGTGGGTTACGCGCAGCTTAGCCACCCTATAAAAACTGATGCCACCCAAAGGGCAGCTACAGGTTTTCCCGTGACTTTGTTGCAAGTATTTGAAAGACGCATGTATTACTGCATACTTGCGCCTTGCCACAGAAAAACCTGTAGCTGCTGAACGGGACAATCGCTGTGAATTGAGGTACTAGTAATTGATGTTGAGTGTCTGCGCTGACTTTCAAGGCTTTCAGCAAGGCGTAGGTTGCTGTTAGTGTTCGATACCTCTGCAAAACCCAGAACACAGCTGTTAGCCAGAGAAATTAGTGCCATAAGGGTTTTGTGTGATGTATGTTCATCTTGCTTTTATTTGATGAGTAGAATACTGCTAGAAACAGCTATATGAATAAAACAGAAGCCGAAAGCAATTATTAGAGGTGCTCTAGAGTAAATCTTTCAAGACTGATAAGAGGCAGTCTCTAATAAAAAATAGCCAGCCAAATCGTCTCACGGCTAGGGTCTGTCCATTTTACACGGTGTTTTGTGTGAGCAGGGATATTATAAAAGTCCCCTTTAGAAAGGGGTAAGTCTTCATCATGAGGAAAACTCAGGATGGCTGCACCTTCAAGCAGTATGATCCATTCATTTTGTTTCTGGTCATACCATTCTCTATCAGTAGTGGTTTGCCCTTTGGAAACAATGCGCTCAATACGGATAAACTTGTCCTCTAGCAAAGTTGTAAATATTTCTTCTGGTAGAGTGTCAGGTATCTCTGAAAATATATTGCTCATGCTCTTTTCCTCAATTGAATTATGACTACAAAAGTCATCGACGGCCAATAAGCTCATAACAATGACTGAAAGTAAGCAGGCAATGATAGTGATCGAGTGGGCTTTTATCATCTAGCTCTGAGACTCTATGATGGGTGTGAAAGTTCTTTAAAATTATTACTATGTTAAAAAATATATTCTGTTAGATCTGTTAGATCTGTTGGGCGGCTAGTCCATTTTGTTGCAGTCAACCTGCATGAAGGGAGTTAATGCTTTCTCGAAATGAGTTTTTGGATAGTTAGTTCATATAACTAAGAGGCAATATCCAGCATTTCTTTTGCGTGCTCTATGGTTCTCTCGGTGATCTCAACGCCGCCTAGCATTCTAGCTATTTCTGTAATCTTTCCCTGGTCGTCTAGTGTTGTCATTGCAGTATCGGTTGAGTTTTTTGTTTGGTTTTTACAGGCTTTTAAGTGTTGGTTGGCTTGGCTGGCGACTTGAGGTTGATGTGTGATACTAATGATTTGAGTATGTTCGCCTAACGACCTCATTAATTTTCCAACAACTTCAGCAGTTGCGCCACCAATACCGACATCAACTTCGTCAAATACTAAAATAGGTGTAGCACTTTTCTCTGCAATGCTTACTTGAATAGCTAAACTAATACGCGATAGCTCTCCGCCAGAGGCAATACGTGCTAAAGGTGCTGGTATTTGTCCTGGGTTGGTTGCCACTAGAAATTCAACTTGATCAATACCCGTACTAGTTGGTTTGTGTTTGTCTTGAGTTAAGCCAACATTAAATTGACAATTCTGCATGCCTAATAGAGCAAGCTGTTTTTTGATTTTATTTTCCAGCTTTTTAGCAGCAAAGGTTCTCTTTTGTGACAAGAGAGAAGCTTCTTCTAGATAAGCTGCTAGGTATTTTTTGGATTGGCTTTCAAGGGTGTTGAGGTCACTGTCACCTTGCGAAAGTTGTTCAAGCTCAGCTTCTAAATTTAGCTGAAGCGCTATTAACTCACTAGGTTCTGTTCTATGTTTTCGGGCTAGGTCATGAAACTGGCTTAAGCGGTGCTCAATAGACACTAACTGCTCAGGTGCAGCTGCAGATTCATGGTTTAGACTCGTTAAGTCCGTCATCGCTTCTTCAATGTTTATTTGGGCTGACTCAATGAGTTGAAGAGTATTCTGGAGCGTGTCAGAAAGTTCAGTAAAAGGTAGTAGGGCCTGATGAGCCTGTTTGAGTTGTTGGAGAATATTAACGTCGCTATCCCTACATATATTAAGCGCTTCAAGGCAACCCTGCTGAAAAGCTTCGGCATTTGCAAGTTGTTTATGTTGATGTTCCAGTTGTGGGTATTCGCCTTCTTGAATACACAAA
Organism: Pseudomonadales bacterium; assembly: GCA_965225765.1. Taxonomy (GTDB): domain Bacteria; phylum Pseudomonadota; class Gammaproteobacteria; order Pseudomonadales; family DT-91; genus CAKMZU01. Next base: position 1,808,569 of record CBDDBO010000002.1, on the reverse strand, counting down.
GCTTCGAACTCAGCTAATTGAAAAGCCAAATATTCTTTACGGTTGTCAGCGTCATTAAGTTTAGCTTTCAGTCCATTGTAGGCTTGTTCACTTTGTTGCCACTGTCTATAGGCTTTGTTGACCTTATTTGTGTCAGGTAATAAACCACCAAAGCTATCAATTAGGGTTTCATGATGGGGTTTGTCCAGTAGTTTGTGATGTGCATGCTGGCTATGCATATCAATAAGTAGTGCACCTAATTCTTTGAGTTTTTGAAGGTTAGTTGGTATGCCGTTGATGGTCGCGCGCGAGCGACCATCTTTATTGATGGCTCGCTGAATGATGCATTCGTGGTCAGCGGTTGCGTAGTTATTTTCATCAAGCCACTTGCTGACAAGGGGTAAATTATCGAGCGAAAATTCTGCCACTAGATTGGCCTTGATAGCTCCATGACGAACCATTTGACTATCGCTTCGAGCACCTAAAAGCAAACTTAATGCATCAAGTGTTAAGGACTTTCCAGCGCCCGTTTCACCTGTAATGGCTGTCATGCCTTTTTCAAAATTAATGGTTAACTGCTGGGCGATCATAAAATTGGAAATAGCCAATCGAAGTAACATCCTGAACCTCTTTAACGCATCTCTTTTATTTGTATTCTATGTAAATATATCCAGTATGCAAGTTTTACTGTATAAAAAACCAGTTTTGTTTTTGTTCTGATTACCTTGAAAAAAAATGAGATGGCCCCACGTTAGGTATCAGTGAATGGTAGGAGGCGTGACGATGAGCACCGAAGCAAATAACGAAGAACAATCTGAGCTAGACAATGAAGCAGTGGATTCCACTGAACAGCCGGAAAACGTCACAGAAGAGCCCTCTGTAGAGACGGACGGAGAGGTTGAGTGTTCACAAGGAGATAGTGAGTTGACTGATGCACTTGAAAAAGTAGCTGCACTTGAAGAGCAAATTTTACGTGAGCGTGCCGAGACTCAAAATGTCCGCAAACGTGTGCAGCGAGATGTCGAGAACGCCCGTAAATTTGCCTTAGAAAAATTTGTTGGTGAACTGCTGCCTGTTATCGATAATCTTGAGCGTGCCAAAGATGCTTCTGGCGATGTGAATGCGGTTAAAGAAGGTATTGAGTTAACTTTGAAAGGTTTTCTAGATGTGATGGCTAAGTTTCAAGTGGAACCTATTGATCCATTAGGTGAGCCCTTTGATGCAAACTTTCACCAAGCTATGACCATGGTGCCAAACCCTGAGATGGAGCCTAATACTGTTATGGATGTGATGCAAAAAGGTTACACATTAAATGGTAGGTTGGTACGTCCTGCAATGGTTGTGGTCTCAAAAGCCGCTGAATAAATTTTTATTACAAACACTTGAAATTTTTTTTACTGCCCTCAGTTAATGGGTAACAAACAAAATTTGATGCCAAAGGGCGAGCCCTTCGGAGTATGAGGAGAATGAAATGGGTAAAATAATAGGTATAGATTTAGGTACGACTAACTCGTGCGTATCAGTAATGGACGGTGATAGTGTAAAGGTTATCGAGAACGCTGAAGGCGATCGCACAACCCCATCCATCATCGGTTACACCGAAGAAGGCGAAGTGTTGGTGGGTCAATCTGCTAAGCGTCAAGCGGTTACTAACCCTGAAAACACCTTATTTGCTGTTAAGCGTTTGATTGGTCGTCGCTTCCAAGATGATGTGGTACAGAAAGATATTAAAATGGTGCCTTATTCAATCGTTGCAGCTGACAACGGTGATGCATGGGTAGAAGCACGTGGCAATGCCATGGCGCCGCCGCAAGTGTCGGCTGAAGTCTTGAAAAAAATGAAAAAGACTGCTGAAGATTACTTAGGAGAGTCTGTTACCGAAGCGGTTGTAACAGTGCCGGCTTACTTCAATGACTCGCAGCGTCAGGCGACTAAAGATGCCGGTAAAATTGCAGGCCTTGATGTTAAGCGTATTATCAATGAGCCAACAGCCGCAGCGTTATCTTACGGCTTAGATAAATCCAAAGGTGATCGTACGATTGCGGTTTATGACCTAGGTGGCGGTACCTTTGATATTTCTATCATTGAAATTGCTGAAGTGGACGGTGAACACCAGTTTGAAGTATTGGCGACCAATGGTGATACCTTTTTAGGTGGTGAAGATTTTGACCTGCGTTTAATTGATTACTTGGCAGAAGAATTCAAGAAAGACCAAGGCATCGACCTTAAAGGTGATCCTCTAGCCATGCAGCGTCTAAAAGAAGCGGCTGAAAAAGCTAAAATTGAGCTTTCTTCGAGCCAGCAAACAGAAGTTAATCTTCCTTATATTACCGCTGATGCCACAGGCCCTAAGCATTTGGTTGTGAAGCTTACTCGCGCTAAGCTTGAATCATTAGTTGAAGAGCTGGTTGTGCGTTCATTAGAGCCTATGAAAATTGCTTTAAACGATGCCGACCTTTCAACGTCAGAGATTGATGAAGTGCTATTGGTGGGCGGTCAAACCCGTATGCCTTTAGTTCAGCAAAAAGTCACGGATTTCTTTGGTAAAGAGCCACGGAAAGATGTCAACCCTGATGAAGCCGTTGCTATGGGTGCAGCGCTTCAAGGCGCCGTATTGGCGGGTGATGTGACAGATGTACTGTTACTTGACGTGACGCCATTAACCCTAGGTATCGAAACCATGGGCGGCGTTGCCACACCACTTATCGAGAAAAATACAACCATTCCATCGAAAAAGTCCCAAACCTTCTCAACGGCTGAAGATAACCAAGCGGCGGTAACCATTCACGTGGTTCAAGGTGAGCGTAAGCAAGCAAGCCAAAATAAATCGTTAGGCCGCTTTGACTTAGCAGACATTCCACCTGCGCCACGCGGTATGCCGCAAATTGAAGTCACTTTCGATATTGATGCTAACGGTATCTTGAATGTTTCAGCGCAAGATAAAGCCACGGGCAAGCAGCAATCTATTGTGATTAAAGCCTCCTCTGGCCTGTCGGATGACGAGATTGATCAAATGGTCGCAGATGCAGAAGCTAACGCAGACGCAGATGCAAAATTTGAAGAAATGATTCAGGCGCGTAATACAGCCGATGGTATGGTTCATTCAGTGAAGAAGACGCTTGAAGAAGCGGGTGATAAAGCAACAGAAGAAGAGAAGTCTGCTATCGAGGCAGCTATCGCAGAAGTAGAGGAAGCACTCAAAGGCGACGACAAAGAAGCGATTGAAGCTGCCACCACTAAGTTGACTGAAGCCTCTTCAGGTCTCGTGCAACGTATGTATCAAGAGCAAGCCGCACAAGCAGAAGGCGCAGCAGGTGGTGAGCAGCCATCAGGCACTGACAAAGCTGATGATGTGGTAGATGCTGAATTTGAAGAAGTCAAAGACAAAGATAAATAACTCCCTTTAACTTCGCTGTTAGGAAAAGCCTGAACCGTTAAGCGGTTCGGGCTTTGTTGTCTCTTTTGTGAGAGAATCGCAACGGAAATTGATAGTACAGAATGCCCATGTCAAAGCGTGATTATTACGAAATCCTAGGCGTTGAGCGCAACGTTTCAGAGAAAGATCTAAAAAAAGCCTACCGCCGTGTAGCCATGAAGTATCACCCTGATAGAAATCCTGGCGATGCAGATGCCGAAGCACACTTCAAAGAAGCTAACGAAGCTTATGAGGTGTTATCAGATGGGGATAAGCGCGCTGCTTATGATCGCTTTGGTCATGAGGGTGTCAACGGACAAGGTGGTTTTGGTGGCGGCGGATTCGGAGGCGGCGCTGGCGGCTTTGGCGATGCTTTCGGTGACATTTTTGGTGATATCTTTGGGGGGGGCGGTCGTTCACGTGGGCCTCAGCCGGGCAACGACTTACAATATAATTTGCAGCTCGATCTTGAAGAAGCAGTTAAAGGCTGCGAGAAAAAGATCGATATTCCTACCTTAGCTTCCTGCGATCCTTGTAATGGTTCAGGTGCAGCCCCGGGCAGTAAAGTCAACACTTGTAGTACTTGCCATGGGTCGGGGCAGGTGCGCATGCAGCAAGGGTTCTTTGCTGTTCAGCAAACCTGTCCGCACTGTCAAGGCAAAGGTAAAACCATTGAAAGCCCTTGTACTTCCTGCCGAGGTAAAGGTGTAGTTCGTGATCGTAAAACCCTGAATGTTAAAGTGCCTGCTGGTGTTGATACGGGCGATCGTATTCGCCTGTCAGGTGAAGGCGAAGCCAGTTTAGATGGGGGAGGTAACGGTGATCTTTATGTTGAGATTCATGTCAAAGAGCATGATCTCTTTGAACGAGATGGTAAGCATTTATATTGCGATGTGCCGATCTCGTTTGCCGATGCGGCGTTAGGTGGTGAGCTTGAAGTGCCAACACTTGACGGCAAAATTATGTTGAAGATTCCTGCAGAAACGCAAACGGGCAAAATGTTCCGCTTACGTGGCAAAGGTATTAAGCCTGTTCGCGGTGGTACTGTGGGTGATCTACTTTGCCGTGTTGTGGTTGAAACACCAGTAAATTTGACCAAACATCAAAAAGAGCTGCTGCAAGAACTCCAAGAAACCTTTGATAAAGGCGATTCGCCTTTTAAACATAGCCCCAAGCGTAAAAGCTGGTTTGATGGGGTGAAATCTTTCTTTGATGGCATGACGCTTTAAGGACTCGCGATGATCAATATTGCAGTAACTGGTGCCAGTGGGCGCATGGGTAAAACCTTAATTGATGCAGTCACCCAAGCAGAAGGCGTTCAGCTGACGGCTGCTATTGAAAGGCCTGACAGCTCTCTGATTGGAGCTGATGCAGGTGAACTAGCCGGTATTGGTAAAAACGGCATTGCTGTGGTGAGTGATGTGGCAGAAATTGCTGATCAATTTGATGTGCTGATTGATTTCACAGCACCTCAGGCAACCTTACACAATATGAAGGCCTGTAAAAAAGCTGGCAAAGCCATTGTTATTGGTACGACAGGTTTTAATGAAGCTGAAAAAGTTGAGCTTGAAACACTAAAAACGCAGTTGCCAGTTTGTATGGCTTCCAACTTTAGTGTGGGTGTTAACCTTTGCTTTCAGCTCTTGGAGCAGGCGGCAAAAGTGCTAGGTGATTCGGTCGACATTGAAGTGTTTGAGGCTCACCATAAGCATAAAGTCGATGCGCCATCGGGCACTGCATTAAGTATGGGTGAGGCGGTTGCGGGCGCTTTAGGCAAAAGTCTAGATGACTGTGCAGTCTATAGCCGAGAAGGGCAAACAGGGCCAAGAGAATCTGGCACTATTGGCTTTTCAGTGATGCGCGCAGGTGATATTGTTGGTGATCATACGGTGACTTTTGCTACAGAAGGTGAGCGTGTAGAGATTACGCATAAAGCGAGTTCACGCATGGCATTTGCAGGGGGCGCTGTGAGAGCTGCGGCCTGGCTTGCTGGTAAGCCTGCGGGCGCTTATGATATGCGTGATGTCTTAGGCTTTGCCTAAGGCCTAGGGTGGATAAGCTTTGCGCCATCCACCATTTGATGTGATCAAATCATTCGATGAAGGTTTGAAAGCTTTTGGTTTGGCTCTTTAGCAGGCTTATAAATGAGGGCAACTTTACCTACTTGCTGAATGACCATAAATGAGAGGGCTGATTCGGCTTCTTGAAGCAGTGTTTTACGCACCTCACGGTCACTACTGGCGATTTTAATTTTGATGAGCTCGTGATCGGCCAAAGCTCGCGTTAATTCGCCGATAAGCCCTTCGGTAACCCCATTTTCGCCAATCAAGACAACAGGGGTGAGTTTATGGCCAATAGTGCGAAATTGTTTGATTTTAGCTTGGTCGAGTTGCATAGGGTTCACCAAAAAAAAGCGCGATTATATATCAATTAATCGAGAAAAGTGTTTTCTTGTGAGTTTTTAATTTTTTATGGCACGATCAAAAAGTAGCCAAGGCTGGTTAGATGAGCATTTTGACGATTACTATGTTAAGCAGTCAAAAGCACATGGTTTTCGCTCTCGCGCAGCTTTTAAACTCTTGGATATTAATGAGAAAGATAAGCTCTTAAAGCCGGGGCTTCGTGTCATTGACTTAGGGGCGGCACCGGGAGGCTGGTCTCAGGTATTGAGTCGCGAGCTGGGTGGCAAAGCAACCATTATCGCTTCAGACATTTTACCGATGGATGCCTTACCTGATGTGACCTTTATTCAAGGTGACTTCACTGAAGAGGCAGTTTTGGAAGAAATTCTCACCTCTGTAAATAATCAACCGTTTGATCTTGTAATTTCAGATATGGCCCCCAATATGAGTGGTATGAATGCGATTGATCAGCCCAAAGCGATGTATTTGGTTGAGTTAGCGTTAGACCTGGCTCGGCAAGTGCTAAAAAAAAATGGTGTTTTTTTAGCGAAGGTTTTTCAAGGTGAAGGATTTGATCAACTGTTAGCAGATTGCAGAACCAGCTTTACTACTGTGCTGACAAGAAAGCCGCCTTCATCAAGACCAAGATCAAGAGAAGTCTTTCTGTTAGCAAAAGGCTACAAAGGCTGACCGCGTTGATGGCATTTCTGTGATTTAAACTATAGTATTCACAGAATATCGAAAGAAGATGAGCAGTTTGGCTATAGTGAAGTCAAACACTGATAAAGTAGCTTGAGGGCTAAATTTTGAACGATATGGTGAAAAACCTTCTGTTATGGTTAGTGATTGCGGCTATTTTAGTCTCAATCTTTACCAGCATATCCCCATCCAAGAATCAAAATGCATTGACTTATAGTCAATTCATTGAGGCAGTCCAAAAAGACCATGTGAAGAGCGTACGTATCAACGATACTAAGATACTAGGCGAAATGTCAGGTGGTGCGCGCTTTGAAGTGGTTCGGCCGCGTATTCAAGACCCTCAGTTGATTAATGACTTGTTAGAACATCATGTCACCGTTGAAGGGGTTGAGCCTGAGCGCCAAAGCATTTGGATGCAGCTGCTCGTCGCCAGTTTCCCTATCCTTATTATTATCGCTGTCTTTATGTTCTTTATGCGCCAGATGCAAGGTGGTGCCGGTGGCGGTAAAGGCGGCCCTATGGCCTTTGGTAAATCCAAGGCACGTCTGTTAGCTGAAGATCAAATTAAAACGACTTTTTCTGATGTGGCGGGCTGTGATGAGGCCAAAGAAGATGTACAAGAGATGGTCGATTTTCTGCGTGACCCTGGGAAATATCAGAGGTTAGGCGGCCAGATTCCTCGTGGGGTATTATTAGTTGGCCCGCCAGGTACAGGTAAAACCCTTTTAGCTAAGGCTGTAGCCGGTGAAGCTAAAGTGCCTTTCTTTTCGATTTCAGGCTCAGATTTCGTTGAAATGTTCGTCGGTGTTGGTGCATCGCGTGTGCGTGATATGTTTGATCAAGCGAAAAAACAATCACCTTGTATTATTTTTATCGATGAGATTGATGCAGTAGGTCGTCATCGTGGTAGCGGCATGGGGGGAGGTCATGATGAGCGTGAACAAACCCTGAACCAATTGCTCGTTGAGATGGATGGCTTTGAAGATAACGATGGCGTCATTGTTATTGCGGCAACTAACCGTGCAGACGTGTTAGATACTGCCCTCTTAAGACCAGGCCGTTTCGATAGACAGATTACTGTTGGCTTGCCGGATATTCGTGGTCGTGAACAGATTTTGAAAGTCCACATGCGCAAAGTGCCTTTGGCTGATGATGTGAAAGCGACTGTCTTAGCTCGTGGTACACCAGGCTTTTCAGGCGCTGAATTAGCTAACCTTGTTAATGAGGCGGCACTTTTTGCAGCGCGCGGCGGTCTTAGAACTGTCTCCATGCAGGAGTTTGAAAAGGCGCGCGACAAAATCATGATGGGTGCAGAGCGTAAATCCATGGTGATGTCTGAAAAGGAAAAGATAAATACTGCTTATCACGAATCAGGGCATGCGATTGTGGGCTGGTTGATGCCAGAGCATGACCCTATACACAAAGTTACCATTATTCCCCGTGGTCGTGCATTGGGTGTGACCATGTATTTGCCCGAAGAAGATAAAATCAGCGAGTCTAAACGTTATCTTGAGGGCCGTATTTGCTCACTATATGGCGGCCGTATCGCTGAAGAGATGACACTAGGTGTTGATGGCGTGACTACCGGCGCTATGAGTGATATTGAGCACGCCACGAAAATGGTACGTGCAATGGTGACGCGCTGGGGGTTGTCGGATAAATTAGGTCCTCTTATGTATGCAGAGAACGAAATGGGTAAAGATGAGTTCTCTAACGCGACCAGTGAGCAGATTGATCAGGAGATGCGTCGCATTATCAGTGAGTGTTATTCAAAAGCACAGAATATCCTGGAAGAGAATGTTGATGTTCTACATGCCATGAAAGATGCATTGATGGAATATGAAACAATTGATAAAGACCAGGTTGATGATTTGATGAATCGCCGTGATGTAAGACCGCCAAAAGGGTGGAATGATAGCAGTGATGATTCATCTGGCTCTGAAACTCAAGTTGCCAAAGCCGAAGAGACGCCGGAACCACCAGAAGAGGGCGGGGTCAGCGATCCTGATTTGTCTAGCACCTAGCTTTTAATTGCTTTGCTATTGTAGGGAGGGATAGTGAGTGCTCCTTTCGAAAAAGGCTGTTAATTCGTGATTCTATAAAGGCCGCTAGCGCGGCTTTTTCTTTTTGTTACGCCCTCTTTTTTAGGTGTTTCCCATGAAGTTCGGTGATATAACCTTAGCTTTTGATCGTGCTCACATCATGGGCATTCTGAATGTAACACCAGATTCTATGTCAGACGGTGGCCGATTTTTTCAAGGTGGAAAGCCGCATTTGGATAATGTGTTTGCAGAAGTTGAATCCATGATCGACGGCGGCGCTAGCTTTATTGATGTAGGGGGGGAGTCAACAAGGCCTGGTTTTGAACCTGTGAGTTTGCAGGAAGAATTGGATCGTGTGTTGCCTGTCCTGGAAAGTATCAATAGTCGCTTTGATACCTTGCTCTCTATCGATACTTATAAGCCTGAAGTGATGAGAGAGGCGGTCAAATCTGGCGCTCGGTTAATTAATGATGTGAAGGCATTGACTGAAATGGGCGCACGAGAAATCGCAGCGCAGTGCAGCGTGCCAGTTGTTTTGATGCATAGTGTTGGAGGTGGCCATAATCTCCATCAAGGGCAAGTGGCGGCTCACCCTATGCGAGCAATGGTCGAATTTTTCGAGCAGCAAGTTGCGCTCTGCCTTAAGGCAGGTATCACTAAAGATCAGATCATGCTTGATCCAGGTTTCGGCTTTGGAAAAAAAGTCCCTGAAAATATTGCGCTAATGGCCGATTTGAAGTCGTTGTGTTCCTTAGGGTGTCCAATCTTAGTCGGACTATCTAGAAAGAAGACTATTTCAACTGTATTGGGCGGTAGAGCACCTCATGAGCGCTTAGCCGGTGGATTAGCCTTGGCGGTACTTGCGCATCAGCAGGGGGCACGTATTATACGCACTCACGATGTAAAAGAGACAGTTGATGCGATCAGGATGGTTGAGGCCTTTGCATCAGATATTGAGATATAAACATGACAACTAAAAAAGCGTATTTTGGTACGGACGGCATTCGCGGTAAGGTAGGAGAATATCCCATTACACCGGATTTTGTTCTGCACTTAGGGTGGGCAATTGGGCATTATCTGAATCAGCAGTTTCCTGGTGAAAAAAACATTGTTGTTATTGGGAAAGATACGCGTATTTCAGGTTATATGTTTGAATCCGCTATGCAAGCGGGTTTGGTGGCAGCGGGTGCCAGAGTGAAGTTGTTAGGGCCAATGCCCACGCCAGCTATTGCTTATTTAACGCGAACACTCCGTGCAAAAATCGGCGTCGTCATCAGTGCATCACATAATCCTTACTTTGATAACGGTATTAAGTTTTTTAATGAGACCGGCACTAAGCTTTCTGATGAAGCAGAATTTGCCATTGAGGCTGCATTGAAGCTGCCCATTGAAACGGTATCCAGTGAGAGCATTGGCAAAGTAACCCGTATTGATGATGCTGCGGGTCGCTACATTGAATATTGTAAAAGTACAGTTGGGCAAGGTTTTAGTTTGGCTGGCAAGAAAATAGTCTTGGATTGTGCGAATGGTGCAACCTATTACGTGGCAGAAAAAGTATTCAAAGAGTTAGATGCAACAGTCGAAACCTTGGGGGTGTCGCCCAATGGTTTAAATATCAACCAGGACGTCGGTTCAACGTCACCAAAGCAACTCCAGCAACGTGTAAAAGCTGTTCAGGCGGATTTAGGCATTGCTTTTGATGGTGATGGGGATAGGGTTGTCTTTGTGGATAAAGACGCTAATGTGATCGATGGAGACCAGCTCATTTATGTGATCGCAGCAGCGATGGACCCTGAAGAGCCCTCGAGCAAAGGGGTTGTAGGTACCTTGATGACGAATATGGGCGTCGAGATGGCGCTTAAGTCGAAGGGCTTTGACTTTGTTCGGGCAAAGGTTGGTGATCGCTATGTTAAAGAAGCTATGATAGAGCGCGGCTGGCAATTAGGTGGTGAGTCATCAGGTCATATTATTTGTAATGACGTATCGACAACCGGTGATGGTATTGTTTCAGCGCTGAAGGTGTTAAGCGCTTTAAAGCAGCTGGAACTATCCTTAACAGAGGTCTTGGCTTCATTGACTTTATTTCCTCAACAAATGAAAAATGTTCGTGTAACAGATCAGGCCTCAGTGATCAATGATGACCGAATCAAAGAAGCTGTTGCTTCAGCGGAAGTTGAATTAGCCGATGAAGGGCGAGTGTTGCTGCGTCCTTCAGGCACTGAGCCTCTAGTACGTGTCATGGTAGAAGCGAAAGATAAAGCGAAAGTTAACCATTTTGTTGATGCGCTGTCAGATGTAGTCAAGCATGTCGCAGCTTCATAAGAGACGCTACTTTGGGTTGAAAGCTAAGGAGGCATTCTGTAAGATTGTCGCCCTTTTGGAAGGGCAGAGCAGGTAATGCGGAAAAAGTTAGTAGTAGGTAATTGGAAAATGCATGGTGATGCCGCTTTTGCACAGCCTTTGCTTTCAAAGCTTATTACCCTGTTACCTGAATCTATGGATGTTGATTTAGCTGTTTGTCCACCTTACCCCTTTTTAAGTCAGGTTCAAGCTAGTTTGGTTGGTACGCCGATAGCTTTGGGTGCTCAAGATGTCTCTTCTGGTGATGCTGAAAAAGGTGCCTTTACTGGTGAGGTGTCTGCATCTATGTTGGCAGGCCTTGATTGCGCCTATGTGATTGTAGGACATTCTGAGCGGCGTGAACGCTTTGATGAATCGAATGCGACACTTGCCAAGAAAATAGAATTTATACAGCAGGCAAAAATGATGCCTATACTGTGCGTAGGCGAGACATTGGCTAGCCGCGAAGCCGGTAATGCGGAGTCTGTAGTAGCCTCTCAGTTATCGGGTGTGATTGACTTGATTGGGGTTGATGCGGTTAAGTCATTGGTGGTCGCTTATGAACCTGTTTGGGCTATCGGTACAGGCAAAACCGCAACGCCTGATATTGCTCAAGCCATGCATGCGCATATCAGGCAGGTGTTGGCCTCATTTGATGCTGTGGCAGCCGATACGGTACAACTACTTTATGGTGGCAGTGTGAAGCCTGAAAATGCTGCTCAACTTTTTTCGATGGCAGATATAGATGGTGCGCTTGTAGGTGGTGCCAGCTTAGATGCCGAAAGTTTTAGCTTGATCGCTCAAGCCTAGGAGTTTATATGTTAGAACAAATTATCATTGTTGCTCATGTCGTCGTTGCTGTTGTGATCATTGTGTTTATTTTGCTTCAGCAAGGTAAAGGTGCTGAAATGGGTGCTTCTTTTGGAGGAGGGTCATCACAAAGTGTCTTTGGTGCGCAAGGTGGCGGTAATCTCTTGACTAAATGGACGGCCATTTTAGTGACGATTTTTCTTGCAACCAGTTTGTCTTTAGCGTATTTTGCGCACCAGAAAAGTGAAGCGCTATTTGATGTGCAAATTAATCAACGTGCCGTCGAAGACTCTTTTGCTTTACCTGTCAAAGAAGGTGAAGTAGGCGCTAAGCAGAACGAACAAAATGATGTCCCTCAAGCAGATGTGCCAGCTGCATCTGCTGAATCAAATCAGGATGTTCCAACAGTTAACTAACGGCTCCGTTAGTTACTCTCTAGCCGAAGTGGTGGAATTGGTAGACACGCCATCTTGAGGGGGTGGTGAGCTATGCTCGTGCGGGTTCAAGTCCCGCCTTCGGCACCAAGTTATTGATTTTGAAGGTTTTTGTCATTTAGCATATCCTTGGTACAATTTTGGATACAACGCTAGGTACAACTTAAGGGTATCTAGTGGCTAACTTATTACTTAAAAAATCTGGTTATTACTTCCGTAAAGCTCTCCCTGAAGAGGTTAAGACACTTCTAAACCGTGGAGAGATTCAAGTTTCTTTGGTGACAGGTAGCAAGAAAGAGGCTCAGTACAAAGCGAGCTATCTGAACCTGTCCATCTCTCAGGCCATTGATTGCTTCCGTATTGGGTTGAATACGCTAGAGGCTAGTCAGCTCATTGATGATTTCCCCTATGTGTGAGCATAGATGTCGCCTCATGCTCATCCCAGCTGGACTGGTGCTTTGTTAACGCTTGTGGGTAGATAGCGCCCACAGATTCCTATACGGATTTTGAGGAGGTGACTATTGGCGAAACTGACGATTCGGAACCTGTGTCAGACTCATTGACCAAGGGGGCACTCTCACCCTTAGCTCTCCTTCCAATTTCCTATCAGGAAACTGAAAGAGCGCCTCTAAGTCTTATCGTTATTGAATGTTAAGTTTAATGAAACCCCTTAAAATAAAGGGTTTTTATTGGTTTTCGTGGTATAGGCTTGTTGTAAGTGAAGGACAGCTGCAGGCCAAAAAGGAGAGCTGCCAAATAATTGCTTTCTGATTTCACGATTCACAATTCTAGATAAAGGTGAAGAAAAGCAGCAAAAGGGACAGCGCAGCTCAATTGTGCATTCATCTCCCCCAGGCTTATCCTGCTTGCAGTTGGCTCTATTGGGGGTAGGGTGTTGTGGGTTGCAGATAAGCCATTCTGAGTGGTGATTGCTAGAAATGGCAAAGTGAAGGTGGCTGTCTTTAATTTGTGTGCGGTTAGTATGGATGGTAAACCCTTTGAGTGTCGCTGCTGATTATTCAGGGCTTGTTAGTAGCTAAGAGATTGTAAGCGTTCATTAGTCCTTTTGTTTTTTGGTTAAGAGTTATTAAAGGATTTAGTAGGATCTAAAGGTTGCTTATTGAGATTCAACTCCCTATAATCCCCAGCAAATTAAGGCGGTTGTTGGGTTTACGTCATCTTTGCCGCCTTTCTTTCTATGGGCTTTTATGCCCTTTTTTTGTTTTTAGGGTATTAGGTTAATGGCGAGCGCAGCCGATATCACTGCTTTATTACGGCCTACAGTTGAAGCGATGGCGCTTGAATTGTGGGGTGTAGAGCTTTTGCCACAAGGCAAGCGCTCAATGCTGCGTGTCTATATCGATCATAAAGACGGTGTCACTGTTGATGATTGCGCGAAAGTTAGCCATCAAATCAGCGGTGTGCTAGATGTCGAAGAGCCTGTTGCAGGGGAATATGTGTTGGAAGTGTCGTCCCCTGGCATGGAAAGGCCCTTGTTTACACTGGAGCAATATGCTCCTTATATAGGCACCACGTTGAATGTGCGCTTAAATCTTGCCTTTGAAGGGCGAAAAAAGTTTAAAGGCCAGTTAGTGGCCATTGAAGGTGTTGATGTGGTGATCAGGGTAGACGATGAAGAATATCTTCTGCCATTTGAAACCATTCATAAAGCCAACCTCGTCTTTAGGGATTAATGCATAGTAGAGGCAGTCGATGAGTAAAGAAATTTTATTAGTTGCTGAAGCGGTCTCCAATGAGAAAGGTGTCGATGAGGACATCATTTTTGAGGCCATTGAACAGGCGTTGGCGACGGCGACTAAAAAGCGTTTCGAAGAAGAATCTGATGTTTATGTGATCATTGATCGTACAAACGGCAGCTATGAGACTTTCAGGCGCTGGACGGTTGTCTCCGATGATGAGTTGGCTATTTTAGGTACACAATTTACCACAGAAGAAGCCGCTGAAATTGATGAGAAGTTACAAGTCGGCGATGTCTATGAAGAGCAAATCGAAAACGTAGGCTTTGGTCGTATCGCCGCCCAAACAGCTAAGCAAGTTATTGTACAAAAAGTACGTGAAGCAGAGCGCGCACAAATTATTGACCAATACCGCGACCGTGTTGGCGAGCTTGTTAATGGTACTGTTAAAAAGGTAACGCGCGACAATATTATCATTGATCTGGGCAACAATGCTGAAGCTATTTTGCCGAAGAGTGATGTCATAGCCCGTGAAATTTTTCGTATGGGCGACCGTGTTCGTGCGATTTTGCATGACATACCTGAAGAAAATCGTGGCCCTCAGTTGATGCTGAGCCGTACCTGCCCCGAAATGCTCATTGAACTTTTTAAGATTGAAGTCCCTGAAATCTCTGAAGAGGTTATTGAGATTAAAGCGGCGGCGCGTGATCCCGGCTCTCGAGCAAAATTAGCGGTTAAAACCAACGATGGCCGTATTGATCCTGTGGGTGCCTGTGTCGGTATGCGTGGTGCACGTGTGCAAGCGGTATCAGGTGAACTTAATAACGAACGTGTAGATATCATTCTTTGGGATGACAATCCTGCACAGCTTGTTATAAATGCTATGTCGCCAGCTGAAGTTGAATCCATTGTTATTGATGAAGATTCAGGTTCCATGGATGTGGCTGTACCTGAAGGAGATTTGGCTCAAGCTATTGGTCGTAGTGGTCAAAATGTTCGTTTGGCGTCAGATCTGACAGGTTGGCGTATTAATGTTATGGGTGTGGCTGAGTGGCAAGAGAAACAACAGTCTGAAGTTAGCGATGTGCTATCTGTCTTTATTGAAGCTTTGGATGTCGATGAAGATGTTGCTGAAGTACTGGTTGAAGAAGGTTTCACGACACTAGATGAAGTCGCTTACATTCCTCTGGAGGAAATGGCCGCCATCGAAGGGTTTGATGAAGAGATTGCTGAGGAGCTCAGCGCCAGGGCGAAGGATGCGCTTCTGACGAAAGCAATTGCTAAGGAAGAAGGGTTAGAGCAAAAAGCCCCCGCAGAAGATTTGCTCACTATGGATGGCATGAATGATTCATTAGCGAATGCTCTTGCAAGTAAAGGAATCGTTACAATGGAAGATCTCGCAGAGCAAGCCGTGGACGACTTGTTAGCGTTCGAAGGGGTTGATGAAGAAAAGGCGGCGGAGCTCATTATGACAGCTCGAGCCCCTTGGTTTGAAGATCAATAACGTTAATACCCCCTAATAAGTCCATCACTCAGGCGGTTGTAGAGGAGAGATAGTCGAAATGGCAGAAGTTACAGTTAGTCAGTTAGCCATTACAGTGGGCATTCCTGCCGACCGTTTGTTGATGCAAATGAAAGAAGCAGGACTCTCACATTCATCAGAAACAGAAGTGGTGTCTGATAGTGATAAGCAGACATTGCTGGCTTTTTTAAGAGATTCTCAAGGTGAAGAACAAAAAGAAGCCCCTAAAAAAATAACCTTAAAGCGTAAAAAGATTAGCACGCTCAAGGCAGGTTCTGGTCAGGGCCGCAAAACGGTTAACGTTGAAGTACGTAAAAAACGTACCATTGTTAAACCAATTGAAGCAGAAGCCCCTGCCGTCACAAGTTCTGAAGTGGCTGAAGAGCCTGTAAGCACAGTGGTAACAGAGCCAGTTGAAGAAGCCGTTGAAGCACCCGCAGTAGAAAAAACACCTGAGCAATTAGCGAAAGAAGCAGCGGCATTAGAAGCGAAAAAAGCGCGCGAAGAAGCTGCGCGTATAGCGGCTCTTGAAGCTGAAAAAGCAGCAGCGGCGAAAGCTGCCGAAGAAGCTGAAAAAGCAGCGAAAGAAAAAGCTAAACAAGAAGCTGAAGAGCGTAAAAAAGCAGAGCAAGCTGCAAGAGAAGCAGCTGAGCGCGCAGCAAGAGAAGCTGCTGCGCGTGAAGCGGAAGAGCGTATTCGTCAGGAATTAATGGCGATTCGTACAGAAAAGTCAGCCCTTGAAGAAAAAGCTAAGCACAACCCTAATGACTTTGAAGTAAAACGTCAGCTCGCAGCGGCTAAGCGCCGTGAGCAGGAAGAGACTGAGGCACAAGAGCGGGCTATTCGTCAGAAAGAACGTGAAGCTGAAAAGCGCCGTCAAGAAGAATTATCAAAGCAGCGTGAAATTGAGTTAGCCAAAAAGATTGAAGCTGAAAAACTTGCGAAAGCGCAAGAGGCTGAAACTGCTGATAAGAAGAAAACAGGCACAAAAATTCGCCGTATGCGTGCTGATACCTCAAATGTCACGCCAGCGAATGATGATAAAAAGCCAAGACGCGGCGGTGGTAAAGATTCTCGCGGTTCCCGTGGTAAGGGCCGTAGCCAGAACTTACAGTCACAGTTGACAGCTGATGGTGAATTCCATGAAATGGGTTCACGCGGCCGCCGTAGACCGAAAATCAAAGCCAACGTTGATCGTCAAGCATTTGAGATGCCCACTGAAAAGCAAGTCTTCGAAGTCGAAGTGTCTGATGCGATTCAAGTCGGTGATCTTGCCAGCAAAATGAAGATGAAGGCGGGTGAAGTCATCAAAACCCTGCTTAAAATGGGGGTGATGGCTACCGTCAACCAAGTGATCGATCAAGACACTGCCACATTGGTGATCGAAGAGCTTGGTCATAAAGTGAAGTTTGTCTCTGAAACCGAAGTCGAAGATAAGCTACTTGATGATCTTCAGGTTGTGGAAGGTACGCTTGAGCCAAGAGCGCCTGTTGTGACTGTGATGGGTCATGTTGACCACGGTAAAACCTCGCTGCTGGATTATATCCGTAAGACACGTGTAGCAGGCGGTGAAGCCGGCGGTATTACCCAGCATATCGGTGCTTACCATGTTGAAACCGACAAAGGCATGGTGACATTCCTAGACACCCCAGGTCACGCTGCCTTTACAGCGATGCGTGCACGTGGTGCGAAATCAACCGACGTTGTTATCCTGGTGGTTGCCGCTGACGATGGTGTCATGCCGCAAACAGAAGAAGCGATTCAACATGCGAAAGCTGCTGGCGTGCCACTTGTTGTAGCTGTTAACAAAATCGATAAAGAAGCCGCTGACCCTGAGCGTGTGAAGAATGAATTAGCCGCTAAAGAAGTCATTCCTGAAGATTGGGGCGGTGATACCCAGTTTATTCATGTATCTGCGCATACAGGTGAGGGCATTGATGAATTGTTAGATGCCATTCTTTTACAATCTGAGCTACTTGAACTTGAAGCGGCTGCTGATATTCCAGGTCGTGGTGTGGTCATTGAATCACGTCTTGATAAAGGCCGTGGTGTCGTGACAACTGTGCTTGTGCAAGCAGGTACACTTAAGTCAGGCGATATTGTCCTTGCCGGTGAATCCTTCGGTCGTGTTCGTGCCATGATTGATGAAGTCGGTAAGCCTACCAAAGAAGCAGGGCCTTCTATTCCTGTTGAGATTGTGGGGCTTGATTCTACACCTGATGCAGGTGATGAATTCTTCGTTGTTGAATCTGAGCGTAAAGCACGTGAAGTCGCTGAGATGCGTAACCAGCGTACCCGTGAGACACGTCTTGCCAGACAACAAGCCTCTAAGCTTGAAAACATGTTTAGCAACATGGAGTCAGCGAGCAAGCAAACGCTTAATGTGGTATTGAAGACTGATGTGCGTGGTTCATTGGAAGCATTACTACAAGCGCTAGGTGATGTCGGTAATGATGAAGTACAGGTGAATGTCGTGAGCTCCGGTGTCGGTGGTATCACCGAAACCGATGCTAACTTGGCGCTTACCTCAAACGCCGTGGTGTTTGGTTTTAACGTGCGTGCAGACAATTCAGCAAAAACCTTGATGGAGCGCGAAGGGGTTGAGTATCGTTATTACAGCGTTATTTATGACCTGATTGATGATGTGACCAAAGCGCTATCTGGCATGTTGTCACCTGAAATGCGTGAAGAGATCGTGGGTGTGGCTGAAGTGCGTGATGTCTTCAAATCTCCGAAATTTGGTCTTATTGCAGGTTCCATGGTTATCGAAGGTATTGTGTACCGTAACAAGCCTATCCGTGTGCTGCGTGATGATGTGGTGATTTATGAAGGTGAGCTTGAATCACTTCGCCGCTTTAAAGACGATGTGCAGGAAGTGCGTAACGGCATGGAATGTGGTATCGGTGTGAAGAACTACCAAGACGTAAAAGCTGGCGATAAGATCGAAGTCTTTGATGTCAAAGAAGTGGCAAGGTCACTTTAAATATGGCAAGAGAATTTGGTCGCCCTGAACGCGTTGCAGACTTTTTGCGTAAAGAGCTTGCAGTGCTTATTCAGCAAGAAATGCGTGATCCACGTGTGTCGATGGTCAGTATTACTGACGTTGAAGTTAGTCGTGATCTAGGGCATGCAAAAGTGTACTTGACGATTCTAAATTGCGAGTCGAAAGAAGCCTCTCAAGAGCCTATCAAGGTGCTAAATAATGCCTCTGGTTTTTTAAGGTCACAGTTAGCTAAGCGCTCAACCATGCGTACGACGCCTTCACTTCGCTTTTATTTTGATGGTAGCTTACTCAATGCGAATCGTATTGATAAGTTACTGCGTGAATAGCTTATAGTCCTCAGGCTGTAGGGCGGTGTTAGCGAAGCGTAACCCGCCATAAATTAAAGTTTCTTGGTGGGTTACGCTGCGCAGCCCACCCTACGTTCTAAATGAGTCATTTATATGGGCCGACGCCGTAAAAAAGGTCGACCAATCAGTGGTATTCTTTTGCTCAATAAAGCTCAGGGTGTAACCTCGAACAAAGCCTTGCAGCAATGTAAATGGCTACTTGATGCCAATAAAGCGGGGCACACAGGCAGTCTTGATCCCATGGCAACAGGTGTTTTGCCTTTGTGCTTTGGTGAGGCGACCAAATTTTCTCAATATCTATTAAATGCCGACAAAACCTATTTTGCACGCATTCAGCTAGGTCAGAAAACCGACACAGCAGATGCTGAAGGTGAAGTAATCGAGTCGCAATCTGTGCCTGATTTAATAGCCCCCGATATTGTAAAAATACTTGAGAGCTTTCTAGGTGAAAGCAAGCAAATACCGCCTATGTATAGCGCGCTCAAGAAAGATGGGCAACCCCTCTATAAACTTGCAAGGCAGGGTGAGGTAATTGAGCGTGAGCCTAGGCACATTACCATTTCACAGATAGAGCTTTGTGGTATGAGTGCAGCTGAGCAATTCATTGAAATAGAGGTTACGTGCTCGAAGGGGACTTATATCAGAGTGCTGGCGGAAGATATTGCTAAATCTTTAGGTACTTTGGGTCATTTAACGGTATTAACACGACTCGCTGTCAGTGAATTCCATTTAGATCAAACACTTAGCTTTGAACGCCTTGAGGATATAAAAGCAGATCAAGGCCTAGTAGCCTTGGATGATTTGCTTATTCCACCAGAAAAAGCCATCAATCACCTTCCAATGGTGGAAGTTCAGTCAGGAGAAGGGTATTATGTGCGACTGGGTCAAGCTATCTTCGTGCCTAATTCACCTTTAAGCGGGTTAGTGCGAATAAGCGAAGCTGGCGGCGAATTCTTAGGCGTGGGCGAAATGCGCGATGATGGCAAAGTTCACCCAAAACGGCTAGTCGTTAAGCCGTAATCAAAGACCTACATTGTCGACCTGTCTGGAAATATGCTCGGGCAGGCCGTTAACCTAATTGCATATTAGAGGAAAGTACCATGGCACTAAGTGCACAAGAAAAAGACGCAATCGTAAAAGACTATCAGCAAGGTGAAGGCGATACTGGTTCACCTGAAGTACAGGTTGCTTTGTTGACCCACAATATCAATAAATTACAAAACCATTTTTCAGATCATAAGAAAGATCATCATTCTCGTCGTGGTCTGATTCGTATGGTTAACCAACGTCGTAAGCTACTAGATTACTTAAAGCGTAAAAACTCAGATCGTTATTTAGAGTTGATTAAGCGTCTAGGCTTGCGTCGCTAATCGAAGCAGATGCAATCAATTACTCGAGTCGGCCCTTTAAGGGCCGATTTGCGTCAGAAACAGGTGATTGTACTTTGCCGCTAATGGAGAGAATAAGTGAATACTGTTATTAAAAAGATCAATTACGGCAAGCACACCGTAACCTTAGAAACAGGCCGTATTGCAAGACAAGCAACAGGCGCTGTGCTTGCATCCATGAATGACACAAAAGTGTTGGCGACCGTTGTTGCTAGCAAAACTGCCAAAGAAGGCCAGGATTTCTTTCCCCTTTCAGTGCATTATCAAGAGCGTACCTATGCTAGCGGAAAAATCCCTGGCGGTTATGGTAAGCGTGAAGGTCGTCCTTCAGAAAAAGAAACCCTTACCTCACGATTAATCGATCGTCCTATCCGTCCTCTATTCCCTAAAGGCTTCAAGAACGAAGTACAGGTTGTATTGACGGTGATGTCTGCCAATAGCGAAGACGATCCTGATATTTTAGCGATGATTGCAACCTCTGCCGCATTAGCTGTCTCAGGTGTGCCTTTTAGTGGTCCTGTAGGCGCTGCTCGTGTGGGCTTCTCGAACAAAGATGGCTATTTATTAAACCCAACGATTAAAGAAACAGCAGAATCACGCTTGGATATGGTCGTAGCTGGTACTAAAGATGCGGTCTTGATGGTTGAATCTGAAGCTGACGAATTAACTGAAGACCAAATGTTAGGTGCGGTGCTTTATGCTCATCAAGCCTATCAAGATATCATTAACTTAATTGCAGAATTTGCTGAAGAAGCTGCCAAGCCTACTTGGGAGTGGCAAGCACCAGAAGATAACGCTGCACTTAAGCAATCGTTAGAGCAAGGCTATGCAGGCAAAATCGGCGAAGCGTATCGTATTACTGAAAAAATGGCGCGTTACGATGCCTTAGGTGAGCTCAAAGATAAAGCAGTTGCACAGTTCGTGACTGAAGAATCAGAAGTCGACGAGCAAGAAGTACTAGGTGCCTTTAGCAAGCTAGAAAAAGCAATCGTACGTCAGCGTATTTTAAATGGTGAGCCGCGTATTGATGGCCGTGACAGCAAAACTGTTCGTGATATTGCTGTAGAAAGTAGCATTTTGGATAACGTACATGGTTCGGCCCTTTTCACACGTGGTGAAACTCAGGCAATCGGTGCTGTAACCTTGGGTTCTACACGTGATGGCCAACGTGTCGATATGCTGCATGGTGAAGTCACTGACAACTTCATGTTGCACTACAATTTCCCTCCCTATTCAGTAGGTGAATGTGGCCGTATGGGTGGCGTAGGTCGTCGTGAAATTGGTCATGGCCGTTTGGCGCGTCGCGGCTTGGCTGCCATGCTGCCGACTGTTGAAGAGTTCCCTTATACCATTCGTGTCGTAAGTGAAATCACTGAATCTAACGGCTCAAGTTCAATGGCATCAGTCTGTGTAGGCTCATTAGCCTTGATGGATGCTGGTGTGCCGCTTAAAGCACCTGTTGCTGGTATTGCGATGGGGCTTGTTAAAGAAGGCAATGCTTTTGCTGTATTAACGGATATCCTAGGCGATGAAGATCACTTAGGTGATATGGACTTTAAAGTAGCCGGTACGCAAGAAGGTGTGACTGCGCTTCAGATGGATATCAAGATTGAAGGCATCACCGCTGAAATCATGGAGAAGGCGTTAGAGCAAGCCCAACAAGCGCGTTTGAGCATTCTAGCTGACATGAATCGTGTGCTTGAAAAGCCTAAAGATGTCACTTCAGATACAGCTCCTCGTACTGAAACCTTCAAAATTGAGGCAGATAAAATCCGTGACTTGATTGGTAAAGGTGGTGCGACAATCCGTCAGCTAACCGAATCTACTGGCGCGCAAATCGACATTGATGATGACGGTACTATACGTGTGTTTGCCTCCGATGCTAAGTCCATGGAAAAAGCCATCACTGAAATCGAAGCGATTGTTGCTGAGGTTGAAGTAGGTACGGTTTATCAGGGTGAAGTAGTACGCATCGTTGATTTTGGTGCGTTTGTTCGTGTCTTGCCGGGTAAAGAAGGCTTGTTGCATATCTCACAAATTGCTCATGAGCGTGTTGAAAGTGTCTCTGATTACTTATCAGAAGGCCAAGTCATTGACGTTAAAGTTCTTGAGTTGGATAACCGCGGGCGTATTAAGCTAACGCGTAAAGAGTTGTTACCCAAGCCCGAAGTTGACAGCACAGAAGCTGCTGACAACGAAGGTTCTTCTGAGTAATAATTACTAGCTCTTTTCCTATCTAGGTGGGGTTCACTTACCCACCTTACTTACCTTTTATTTTCCAAAGCCCTCCGCCTTATTTTATCAATCTAATAGTCTATTTTACTGCATTTGTCCGGTAACAGTAGGGCAGATTAGCGTAGCGTAATCTGCCGATAGACTTAATTCTCGGCGGGAGACGCTGCGCAGTCCCGCCCTACTATTACCCAACAATCGGTTTGACATGATGTACTGGAAGCCTGTCCGAGAACTCACGTTAGGTCTAAATTCCAGATAATTGACCAGAATTCTCATAAAATTTCTGCGAATAGTCAGCCGTGTAATAGCCTTTAGAAATCCCCCTATTAGTAAACCCAGCTATACTTAAGCGACTTTTAACTTCAGGATGAAGGTGTGATGATCAGATATAGCTTATTGCTACTTTCTTGTTTTTTATGCAGTTGCAATAACCCTCGTGACCTTTCTTCAGATCATAGGCTTAGTCTTAGCGTGTCCTTTCAAACGGCTAAATTAAGCCAGGCATCATTTACGATCAGCAATTTATCGCTAGAGAATGCGCAAGGCGAGTGGATTTATTTGGATCAGCCACCGCAAAAATTTTTCTGGTCGACAGGTATGCCTAAGCTGCAACCACTTTTTAGCAATAAAATACCTCTTGAGGATTATCAATCGCTTAGTTTTGATGTGACAATTCATGAGGGTGCCTTTCAATTTGCTGAAGAGAAGTTGAGAGGACCAATTGAGCTACTAGACAGTTTAAATAGATGGGTGCCTTATGAAGTAAATACGTTTCCTGTCGTTATCAAGCTTCCACATGACTTGGATTCTTTAGGTGCTGATCAATCGCTGGTGATCCATTTTGATGGGGATAAATCCATACAGCCTCTGTATCGTGAAGAATCACTTGCTGCACTTTTTAAACCCTATTTTTTAATTGATGCGTTGACTGAAAAAAATCTGGCCTTTGTAGCCATGCTGGATAACATGAATGATCAGGGTATTACGTTGATGACAGAACTTGAAGGCGGTCGACTTCATTATTCATGGAATGTTATCGATGAATTATCACTGGATGGACAACGATTACAGAGAGAGGATATCTTAGAGAATGCGTTAGTGAATGATGATCTGTTAGCTTGGGTTGTCGAGAAAGCAGACAACTTGACCTCTATCCGATTTTTCTCTAAGCGCTCAGCTATAAGCGTGTATTCTGGCCACTTAAGGGGTTCATATGAAGGTGTTTTCATTGATGGTAAGTTAGTAACCGCTGAATCTCAAGAAGAAGAGATAAAACTTCATTCAGATGTGTATTTTTACGATGAGGACGGTACTGGATTAAGTTTGGAACTTGATGATCTATTGAGTGGCCAAGCAATCACAGGCTCGATGGATGAAAATCAAGGACATCTTACGCTGCTACAAAGCAGGTTGATCGCTCAGGTTGTATCGATGTCACCCATGATGATAAAGCCCTTATCGTATAATAATTTTTTACAACCAGCATCCATATTGTTGGCACTGGACTACCAAGATTATTTGAGTTATTCAACAGGCCAACTGCTGTCGTTAAGTGGTGTGGCCTTAGGTTCTACGTTTAGGGCTAACTCGGTAGAGGCGATAGCGTCTGATGCTGTGGCATTCAGTTTAGTATTACCTTCTTCTTTAACAGACTCACCTATCGAAAGCCTCTTGCATGGTCATTTAATTGCATTACAACCTAAGCGTTATGAAGATGCCAAAATAGAGCTAACTATTGCAGGTAGCCTTGTTCAATTAGAGGAGCAAGTTGATTATGTGGATGTTAGTCAAGCCAATATACGACTTTATAATGACCGTATAACAGAGGCCAATCGAGTAGAGAGTTTTAGCAGTTTCAAGGAGGCGGAAGAGAGTTTAAAACGATTACTGCTTGATGCCCATCATATCAATGAAATTCATGCAAAGGGTCAGCTAAAAGACAGTATTTTGTTGGCAGACACCATTGATATGGTTATCTATGGCTCTTCAATCTTGGATGTTATAGAAACGGGCAGTCTAGAAGAAGAGATTAACTCGGCAAAAGATGTTAAAAAAAATAACGCTAAAGAAAGCAATAGTACGAATCAAACTATCGCGATTCTAGGTTCAACTTTAGCTGTCGGCACCGTATTAGCAGCAGGCGGTTTGTACTTATTCTTTAGAGAGAGCAGGGGGCGGAAGCCCTTGAAATCTTGGACGGATGAAGAACTAGCTATCGTCAATGATAACCTCAAGCCACTTTACTCCACTGATATAAAAAAGAAGAAAAACGTTAAAGGGACAGTGATCTCAGCCAATGATTTGTCGAATTCGGCTAAACGAACCATTGATGCCAGCAAAGCACCTGTTACAGCAACAATAAAAAGAAAAAGCGCAGCTCAATTTACTGACAGGCCTAAAGAAATGACGCCTCATAAAATGGTCAATGGAGAGCAGATTGTGCGCTTTAAAGATCAAGATTTTTATGTGGAGCGCTATACCGCAGATAAAAAGCGATATTATGTTTACCTTCACTATGTGTCTACAGCTGAAGGTGAGCTTTTTTCAGAAGGAAATCATGACTATTTGACCTCATTAGATAACCCCCTGCGTCAGATAGTTAGCACGTTTTATCCACCTGATCAGGCGGCATTAGATCATGTTCCTTCAGATAACGTATTTGATAAAAGACCGATAGGGATAGAAACTATATTGACTTCATCGACGGATCAGCGTGTCGTTCAGTTTAAACAGCATTTTTATCAAGAACTCTATAATAATAAAGGTCAATTGATTTATCAGCGTGTGAAGCCCATCTTGCTGAAAGATAGATCACTCGGTTATTTGCCAACTAAAGAGCATTATTTGACAGTAAAAGAAGTGGAAAGTTATATAGCCTCGCAGCAGGCTAAATCAAAAATTAAGCCAACAACAATAGAGGCAGAAGTGCCTAAGTCCACCAAGCCCAGCACAAAACAAAAGAGGATAAACCACGGCTTTGAGATGACAAGCAGACCCCCTGGAATGATTGTTCATAAACAATCTACTGCGTTGGGCTCTATATATAAGTATCAAAATAAACTCTATACAGAGGAAGTGTCCACCAAAAGCGGCTTGCTTTATAGAGAAGTCAGGGAGACAGTGCTTGATGGTAATCTAAACGATCTTTTCTATTCACATGTGGATGATCAAGTTCAACTTGATTTTGATAGGCAAGTTAATCTTGATTCTTGGTATCGAAAAGCCTATCCCGATGCCTTTAGCACAATTGCGGGAGAGATAGCCCTTAATGATCAACCGATTGGATTATTAATCAACAATAAAGAGATGATCGATATGCAAACGGCACTGAATTTTCTTGATCAATACAATAAAGCGAATAGCGGCAAGCTCTTCATGAAAACAACGGTAGCATCCAATGGTGTGGTTGATATCTCGCATGCAGATAATGCCATTATTAAAATGGATAATTATGCAAAGCAGGTGAATGTAGCAGTGACGGCTCAAATGGAAGCTGAATTGATGCAAACACGGGCTAAGTTTGTAAACGATTTCTTGGCTTCTAATAAACAGTATGCCATTTTGCCTGCATTGCCAGGCGCTCACTTTAATGCCGTTATTTTTGTTAAGCAAATTGTGGCGAATCAGAAAAAAATTATTCCCATTATTGTTGAGCCCGGAAGTGGTCTGTCTAAAAATTCAACGAAGAGCGTGACTCAACAGGTCGTTGAATTACTTCCAGATAATGAGACCTTAGGTAAGCAGCTTAATTTGAGAACTGAGGCAAGAAGAGTTGCAGCTGATATACAGGCTGATGGTTGCAGTTGTGGACCTGTTGCTGTGGTGGCGGCTACTAAGATTGTCGAACAAATTGAGAAAAAGCAAATAAAGCCTGAAGCGTTAACTGAAGTAAAAGTCGAGGGGATAGTGAATGAAATCAAAGGGCAGACAATCTTTGCCAAAGAAGCAGGGCACCCTCGTATCAGGGATTACATGCTGCATGTGTTAGATAAATTTAAAAAACTTAAGCGATCACCTACTTTCAAGCCTGTACGTTAGGTGGGTAGTAAAGCTTGCTTTCTTCCTCCATAATTTAGCTTGATTGCTGTGCCCTGTTGGGTTGCTAGCTATTTTCTTGCTCGCAGTTAATGCACAGCGTTTGTCTGGGGTAAGAATGCTGTAGAGTGATCTTAGCGCTACGTAACCCGCCATCAGAAATCCGACAATCGCTGTGAAATGAAGTATTAATACGTCGTGTCAAACCGATTGTCGGGTGGCATCAGTTTTTGTAGGGTGGATAAGCGCAGCGCGATCCACCAGTCATTAAGTTTTTTTGGTGGAAGACGCTGCGCTTTTCCACCCTACGGCTACCAGACAAAGCTTTTGACACGATGTATTAATACCTCAATGCGCAGCGATTGTCCGGTAGGAAAAGTTTTGTGGGGCGGGTCAGTGAAACGTCCTCCTGCAAATCCTCCAGCAGGGCGGTTGGTTGGAAATATAAGCAAGGTGTCTATGAAAAATCTGATCACGCTTTCTTTAGTTGTTACTGTCATTGCAGGCTGTGCATCATCCAGCCGGTTAGCGAAGCAAAGCCATTTTGAACCTGTTATTTATCCAAGTGGTACTAAAGCGTTTACGTTCACGCTTGCTGATAAGGAAAGTAAAATAAAAGCCTATAAAAAGGAAATGGTAGAGACAGGGGTTGGCGGTAGTGCGCGCACTGAAGAATATGATTACAGAGGCGACCCTTCTTTATCGAGAAATAAAGCTAAGATGCCTATTTATCAGCAGGCTAAAAATCTGTTAGATAAACAATTGAATCTCACTGGGTTTTGTCGCAGTGGCTTTATCGAAACAGATAGTTATTTTTTTGAGAAGTCCGGCTTTATTAAAGGTCGATGTAAAGACAAAGCAACTAAGCAGGATTTAGTGAAATTCAGTCAAGCGGTGTTAGTTCCAGCAAGTAGGCAAGAAAGTGGCGGAATAGAGTCTATACCTATCTATCGTTAAAATGCTTTATTTATGGTGTGCGATTAACTATCTATATCTTGATATCAGTTTTCCACATTTAAATGATGGTTTTCTGACAAACTATTTTATTTAGGTAAGAAAAAATCTAGCCAAATAATAAAAATTTTTTGCATTTAGTAAAAAGCTTGTTATGATCGAATAACTACTTAGTCAGCCCTGATAAACAGTAGAAAGCTTCATTTAAAGAGGCTTAGGGCTGGCTTGAAACGAACAATTTCGACCAGAAAGACTCTAAAAGCCTTAAATTACTGGTCGAAATGAGTTTTGGATGCTGACTACAAGCCCGTCTTCGAACAATCAAAGCAGCTTTTTTGATCTATTCGATTCATTAGATCTCAATGACCCGCTCATAGCCTTATCGAACGCATTGCCTTGGCCAGATTTAGAAAAAGGTCTTGCCGTTTATTACAGCGAAGAAGGTCGCCCAGCCAAACCTATTCGATTGATGAGCGGCTTATTAATGCTCAAGCAGCTCTTCAATTTGAGTGACGAGAATGTGGTTTCTCAGTGGAAAATGAACCCATACTTTCAATTTTTCTGCGGTGAAACCAGTTTTCAATCTTGCCTGCCTTGCCATCCAACAGACCTTGTAAAATTCAGGCAAAGAATTGGCGAGAGCGGCGTTAAACAGATTTTTGCGATGTCAGTTAAGCTGCATGGAGAGGCAGCTGAAGATGATACGGTTTTTGTTGATACGACGGTACAGGAAAAAGCTATCACCTATCCGACCGATACAAAGCTCGCCATCAAAATCATTAATCGAGTGAATAAGCTAGCAAAAGGCTTTGGTGTCAAACAGCGGCGAACTTTTGTCAAAGAGGTAAAACAGCTTCGTATTGACTCGCGCTTCTTTGGACATGTAAAGAAACGCAAGAAGGCTAAAAAAGCCTTGAAGCGTCTGCGTACTATTGCTGACATTCTGATGAGAGAGCTTGAGCGAAAACTCCCAGAGGGTGCGGTTGCACAGCTAGCAAACGATTTTTCCATGTATCGCAAGGTACTTGCTCAACAGTCTAAGGACAAGAACAAAATTTACAGCCTTCATGAGCCTCAAGTCTACTGTGTTGCTAAAGGTAAGGCGCATAAAAAATACGAATACGGGAGCAAGGCTTCTATCGTATCGACACGCGATCATGTCATTGTTGGCGTCGCTGCACATGATACGTTCACGCATGATTCTGAAACATTACAAACTGCGTTAGATGAAGCAGAATCTGTAAGAGAGACATCCATCAAAACTGCTGTTGTTGATAAAGGCTATCAAGGTTCCAAATCTAAAGTGAAGCAGGAAGTTATTTTACCAGGCAAGCCTCTTAAGCGAGATAATGATAAACAACGAGCACGTAAACGAACGCTTTGTAAAAAACGCTCATCCATTGAGCCCGTTATCGGTCATTTGAAGCAAGACTTCAGATTGTGCAGGAACTTCCTTAAGGGCTTTATCGGCGATCAGCTTAACTTGTTGATGGCTGCTTGTGCCTGGAACTTAAAAAAGTGGATCAACGCTTTTTTTGTGCTTGTTTTTATCTGGTTACCTGATCAAAAAGCAGCCAGCAGATTGGCTGGCTTTAAGTTTATGCTTTCGATAATACTTGGCCTTAAAAAATATAAGGCCTTTGTCAGGGCTGACTACTTAGTAAATATAACGTTCGAATTCATGACTATTATCGCCTTAGCAATGGTAATTCGCCACGCACTCCCTCTCTGGGTGGTGCGCGCGGTTGTGCATTGTTAAGGCTGGGTCAATTTAAAAAAAACCGCAGCAAGTATGAGTATACAGTAAAAACTATGTAATTTTTGAAGTGAGTGAGTGAAAGCCAAATATAACTAACCCTTCACCTCTTCAAATAAAATACATAGTGTGTATTTATGTGTGTACTCAGGTTTAAGGTTTTATTCTGTCTTAAGGCTTGTTAGTAGCTGCCTAACTTGATCATCATTCATTTGGTTAATCAACCGAACAATCTCAGCAAACTCATCTGAATCGCAGAAGAAATACGCCATGGGCACACCCAGCTCATCAGCCATTTGGCGAATGGTCTGGATGTCAGGCATGTGTCTGCCTTTTTCGTAATGATTCATGCGGCTGCTCGCAGAGCTTGCATCCATGCCCAGCGCAATGCCCAGCTCTTTCTGGCTGATGCTTGCACGCTTTCTGGCTTCTTTAAGTCGAATGGGAAATGGGTTGCTTGTGGGCACTGAATCATCATTGGTGAATTAAATTCGACTTCGATTGTCCAAGGTTTGGCATTTTCTGTATACTTAGGAATCCTAAGCTTTTGCAGAGTGCTTCGCAAGTAACCGCGAAGGTTTTCAGGAAGACTTTCTAGCAAAAGTGCCTCCCTATATAAGCAAGCCTTCATGGATTACGAAACTTTTTGGAATGTTTTGTGAAGGTTTTTAATGGAGCAGGAATTTAAACTCAACAATAAAATTTACGCCCTCTTGGTGAATTGTCAGCTGGATGATTTCACCGTGAATGAACTCTGCAGGAAGTTTCATCAGCTAGGCTTTTCTTCGGCGAGTGCATCTAAGGATAGGCAATTTCTCTATCGGCAACTTTTTGCCCTTGAAGATAAGCAGTTACTTCTAAAAGAAGGCACCAGCTACTCAAGAGAGATACGCTATAAAAAAACGCCTCTCTTCAATAGTGCCATCATCTCACCTAAGAGCCCTGATGCACCTATTGTGGGCTCCCCTGTGTCAACCTTCCGCCTGCCTAGTGTTTCTGAGTTAAAAGAAAGGCTGGTCGAATATCAGATTAAGTTTATTTCGAGCCTAGGTGAGTCTGAAGAGTATCAAAAAATGCTTAGCCAGTTTCCCGAAATGGCTATTCATATTCAAGACCAGTACCAGCAGTGCAGAGAAAACTCCACTCGGTATTTGGGTAAAATCAATGCGATCAACAAGATCATACAAAGCTACGGACAGTAATCATGACAAAACCTTTAAGGCCATGGCAGGCAGACTGTGTCGAACAAATCGTTGATAAAAAGGAGCGTGGAGGTAAACACTTCTTCTGCTTAGCTGCAACTGCGTCAGGTAAAACCTTTATGGCAGCAGAGGCAGCCAAGCGATTGATTGAGCTAGGTGCCATAGATGCGGTGCTGTGCTTTTGCCCAACCAATGAAATCCAATTCGGTATACGAAACACCTTCCAAGCGCATTTGCAAAAAGCCTTTGATGGTTCCCTTCCATCAATAGGCAGTGTCCACACCTATCAGGGCATGCTGTTTCAATCCAAAGAGTTCTGGAATTGCTTAAGTGAATTAAGAGTTATGATTATCTTTGATGAAATCCATCACTGTGCAGGCACAGCCTTTACCCGCAATAACGCATGGGGTAGCCAGATTTTGCATCGCATGGTTGAAGAAGCCGCTTTTGTGTTGTGTTTGTCCGGCACGCCTTGGCGATCTGACAAGTTGCCGATCACGACGGCAATTTATGACCAATGCAATAACATTCAATGTGACTATACCTACGGACTAGCCGATGCTGTTCACGATGGCGTTTGCCGGGAGCCCACAATTGTTTTGGTAGATAACGATAATATTAATGTGGAAGTAAGTCGTTCTAAATATCAGCGGTTTACCAGTATTCCAGAGGCATTGAAGGATTCGCATCTTCAGTATGCTGACTTCTTAATGGATGAAACCGTTCAGCAGTTCATGCTGAAAAAATCGATTGATAAACTCAATGATATTCGCCGTGAATCGCCAGATGCAGCTGGGTTAGTAGTCGCAAGCTCTGTTGAGCATGCGCTTTTATTAACCCAATTACTTAAAGAAGGCTTTCATCAATCAGCTGAAATCGTCAGTTACCTTCACCCAAAATCTCCGCAGACTATAGAGCGATTCCGTCACAATAAAACGCGCTGGATTGTCAGTGTAGGCATGGTATCTGAAGGCACTGATATTCCGCGCTTGCAGGTTTGCTGTCACCTTAGCCATATTCGTACTGAGGTTTATTTTAGACAGATACTAGGGCGCATTCTTCGTATTACCAATGCGCCTAATCAAGAAGCCTTTCTCTATATGCTGGCTGAGCCCAATTTAAGCCAGTTTGCGAAACGCTTACAAGTTGACGTTCCTCAAGCAGAAGTCAACTTTGAAAGTATGAAGCTGAACGACAATGACTCAGACCAAAACCTTCCAGAAACGATTGGGAAACCTTCGGAAAATCTTCCTGAGTCATTAACGTTTTCAGTAGAAGGTAGTTTTGAAGAGAGCTCCTCCACGCAAAATGAAGAAGGTTCGGAACTAGGCTCAACTTTGCCACCCAATCTTCCTGAACCTACCCCAGAAAACCCAGAAGCGCTCCTACAAGCTTTTGAGCTTCGCAAAGAGCACTTTATAGAACAACTCATTAACTTATACGACGACGAGGAAATAAGCAGTCATCATGCGGGATCTTAAAAGCCAGAGTTTTATTTCTGGTATCGTAATGAATTGGGCGGTAGCCACTATTATTAACCATGAAGAAGAGGCGTTTGATATAAAACCTCCGCACGATCTAAAAATACTTTTTGGACAAGTTCTCATCGATCACAAAGGTAGATTTGATACTGGCAGTTGGATTCACTCAAGCCTAATTAGGCGCATAGATCTGTCTGAAGGTCTAGTTGTAACGAGGAATTCAATCTACTGCTTGCAAGGCGAAGGACATGAGCTAACAGTAGAACCTGAATTCTTCCACCTGTTTAAAGACGGCCCTTTTACTCCCCTTATGATATGCGACCGATTTCCGCAGTTGGTTCATACCAAAAAAACTGCCAATAGCGGCACCTTCCTAAAATCAAATGCGCATTGAATACGGACAGTCTGTCGACTTATGAAGATACAATACCTCAGCGACCTTCACCTTGAATTTGATCGCAACATTTATGACTTTCAGATACCTGAAACTGATGCCGATGTGATTGTTTTAGCTGGTGATGTCGGCTCATCAAAACCTGCGTACTTCGATTGGGTTTTCAGGCAAACGAAAGGGACCTTCACTGTCATGGTATTGGGTAATCATGAGCACTATAACGGTGAGTATCACTCTGCAATCCCACCAATCTACAAGTAACTCATGGCCGTGAGCTTTAGCTTTAAAGGCCTAACAATTTTTTTTTGCAAAATACTATTTGAATAAATCTTTAGAGTTTCATGATTCCTTGACTGATTATATTCAGTTTGTATTGAATGAAATTCATACAATTGCTTATCTATTACGAGATGTAAGGCAGATTGGATCCTCACAACTGCAATTGTTTGACTGTTTATAATTTCAAGTACACCTTTTGCACTATTGGGCTCTATTGTTTCTAGAGGAATTAAGTCATAAGGGTTATTTCCAAATTTGAAGAAATTATTTATTGAGTCGTGAGAACTTAGCTGCATAAACTTATCCCCTACTATCATCATATTGACTCGTAACCATTATTCTTTGCCCACTCATAGGCAATATGTAGATCTTCAGGAATACAATCCATTGTTCCAAAAATTTCATCTAAACTTAGATTTAAGAACTCGTCTTCATGCACTTTTTCATAGAATTTAATTTTCGGTTCATTGATTAAATAAAGTCTTAATGACTGCCTAAAAAATGCCGTTCCCATTGTCAGGCAATCAAACTCCGAACTTGCCTGCAACTTGCGACTTTCTGAAATATTGGGCCCATCAATAGTGACTTCAAAGCTATATATATAATCATCTAATTTTGATATTCCTCCTAGGCTTAACGCAATAGTTTGAAGTTTTCGTCTACTTTTACCGCAGTAAATTGCTTTACTATAGTTTTCAGGCTTCATAACTATTTATTTCCTTTTAATCCGGCAGGTATAGCAGCAGTAGGTAAATCATTTGAAGTTATAACTGCAAAGTCTTTATGTGCTTTAGGCTTTTTCATCGTGCGAGCAAGAAAACCAAAATGCCCACCTACTGACATATTTTGCCAACCAGAAACCCATCGAAGGGAAACCAGATACCTGTTCTCAGGCCCACCCTCTTCAGTTTTAAAGAAAGGATATTCATCACACTGCTGACCTACTTGCTTTAGTTTCGGCTCACAACCTTTTTGACCTCGATACCAGCTTCTGCCTTTATTGGATTTATTCTTATCATAAGTAAGAACGATGGTACGTCCAGTTTGAGCATCGCTAATATGATCACGCATTTCATTATGTGTAGTGCCTACAATCAATACGTTAATAGGCAAGTCGCATTTTTTCTTTTTTATGCAGTGTCTTAAGGTTCTTATAGCTGCTTTCATTGTCGCTTTGCCCGACTGTTTTAAAGCAGCGCCAATAGCATGAGAAACATTACGAGAATAAGCTCTAGGTGCTATAGACGTACCGTAACGCATTAAAGAGGCCTGCACACGCAGAATAGCCCCAACCCCAAAATACCCACTTAGTTGATGCACGGCATCATACTGAATTCTTTGTCCGTACGATTAAATATTGAGCAAGTCAAACCAGATTAAGTGGCGCTTGCTTTAGCAATAAGTACCAAGGATTTCCTACCTTCTTAAACTCCTGTGAAAACTCGCGCCTGCCTATCTTTCGATCTTGAGAGCTCGGATATATATTTTAAAATACTGTTGTTTATGTCATTTGATTCATGCTCCCCATACCACCAATCTACAAGTAAACTCATGGCCGTGAGCTTTAGCTTTAAAGGCCTAACAATTTTTTTTTGCAAAATACTATTTGAATAAATCTTTAGAGTTTCATAATTCCTTGACAGACTATATTCAGTTTGTATTGAATGAAATTCATACAATTGCTTATCTATTACGAGATGTAAGGCAGATTGGAACCTCACAACTGCAATTGTTTGGCTGTTTATAATTTCAAGTACACCTTTTACGCTATTGGGCTCTATTGTTTCTAGAGGAATTAAGTCATGAGGATTATTTCCTGAATTAAAAAAATTATTTACTGATTCATCAGAAACTAGCTTCACTCATCCTCCTCTCACACCAATACCAACAAGCTTAAAAGCAACTCTCCAAAATGGCATTGGCTTAAATGCACTATGAATAATCTCACTTGGCGATTTACCCTGAACATTTCTCATATATTCATAACTTGGACCTAGAGGGTCACCAGACCTTCTTCCCTTGTTCAATTTTAGTACCCACTCTCTAAATGGTTCCGGCGTCTCTTTTTTCATTTGCTCTGCATAGTTCCTTCTCATTTGGTGAACCTTTCGTGCAAAAGCCTCCTCGGCTTTAGCT
Organism: Pseudomonadales bacterium; assembly: GCA_965225765.1. Classification (GTDB taxonomy): domain Bacteria; phylum Pseudomonadota; class Gammaproteobacteria; order Pseudomonadales; family DT-91; genus CAKMZU01. The sequence goes on along the minus strand of CBDDBO010000002.1, from coordinate 1,774,018 downwards.
CTTTGGCTTGGAGACATTTTCCTTTTTTGCTTATAAAAATCATCAATCATTTTACGCCCAGCTCTTACCTGCTTCATATAAGTAAGTCTTACACGAACAGCTTTTCCACCTTTACTAACGAATTTTAGATATGAATTAGCGCCACCGGAAGCTCTTGCTGCTGCATTAGCACCATACTTCATCAATGAAGCCATAGTACGCAAAACAGCCCCAATCCCAAAATACCCACTCGGATCCACAAAGCGAATAGGATCAGCATTGGCATAGAGATATTTGTGCAAGGTCACAGGCTCATGCATGCGTCCCTGATAGCTGTCCATCTGCGTAAAACGGCCTTGGGCGTGATCATAATAGCGCGCTCTTAGGTAGTACTGGCCTAAGGTTTGATCCAGCTGTTCGCCTGCGTATAGATAGTGATTATCTGTCGTACCTGAGTGGTGAATCAACTCCCCGTAGGCGCTGTAATCATAGCGGTCGGTGATAGTGCCTGTGGCATCGGTTAAGGCTCGGGTGCTGCCTAGCCCATCATAAAGGTAGAACCTGAAGTTGTTACCTGTAGCGTCTTCACCTTCAGTGCTTTGGCTGACTAAGTCTAAACCATAGATAAAGTGTTTGATATGTTGATCTGTTTGCTCAAGCAGCACCTGCGCATAGTCGCGGTTGTGATCCACGACAAAGGTGGTCGTAAGACTGTTTTCTGTCTTTTGGTTGCGGATACCTTCGATGGAATACTGGTAGCTGAGGCTGTCTGTAGTTGTTTCTACCGTCGTGAGCTTGTGCTTGGCATTATAGCCATAGGTGCGAACCTCATCGTCTGTGGTGGCAGTGAGGGTATTGCCGCTTTCGTCATACGTGAAGGCTTGGTTAATGGCACCTGTTGTCGCCGTTAGCCTGTCGTTATCATCATAACGATAGGCGGTTGTTTGCCCATTAACACGCTGCTCGATGCGATTGCTGACCTCGTCATAGGTAAAGCTGCTACTGTAGGTACTGCTATCTGCGCTGGTGATGGTTTCATCAAGCAGGCGATAAAGCTCGTCATAGCGGTACTCGGTGATAGTGCCATCCACTGTGCTGAGCTGCGTGCGTCTGCCTGTGTCATCGAGTTGATAGACAAAGTGTTCGAGCAATTGCTCATTCGCATCGGTATGTCGAACTTCAATTAGTTGATGCACGGCATCATACTGATAGGTTGCACGGTTGCCATTGGGGTACTGCACCTGTATCAAGTTACCGGCTTTATCGTAGGTGTAATCCGTTACCTGCCCCTGATAATCGGTCATGCTCGCTAAGCGATTCAAGGTATCGTAGCGGTAACTGGTTGTACGCGTGAGTAAACCTGTCTGTACAGTGACAGCACTGCGGTTGCCGTTTGCATCATAGCGATAGTTAAGCGTGACACCTGTGGGTTGGGTTTCTTTTACTAGCCTGTCCTGTAAGTCGTATGCGTAGCGGGTGATACGCACAAGCCCTTGACCATCATCCTGTGTGGCTGTGAGGACATTGCCTATGGCATCATGCGTAAACTCTTCACTGGCACCGTCGGCATAGTCTATTTGTATCAGATAATCAGTTAAGGGGTGATAACGGTAATAGGTGGTATCGCCGTTAAAGTCAGTATGCGTCAGTTTGTTGCCAACAGCATCGTAAGTGAAGGATTCACGCTGTCCCAGGGGTAAGGTTCTGCTGATAACACGGCCTAACGCATCATAGGCCCATGCGGTCGTGCGGCCTAATGCATCGGTTTGGCTTAGCTTATTGCCCGTTTTATCGTAGCTGTAGTGAGTTTTACCACCAAGCGCATCGGTGACAGTGATCAAGCGTCCCACCGCATCATAATCAAAGGCAGTGGCAATGCCTTGCTGGTCATGCTGCTGGGTTCTACGCGAGAGTGCATCAAACTGCGTTTGCTCTGTTGTATCGTTGTGATAACGCACGCTGGTGCGTTGATCTAATGCATTGTAGCTGTAGTTTGTGATCACACCTTCTGGGTCAGTGATCGATAACAGATTGCCATTGGCGTCATAGCTATAATGCGTGCTATGGCCTAAGGCATCGGTGTGCTGAATGCGTCTGCCTGCGGCGTCATACTGATAGCCTGTCGTGATGCCTGAGGCACTGGTTTCTTCTACTAAACGGCCTGCGGCATCGTACACCATGGTTGCACGTTGTCCGTTAGGGTATAGTGTCTGCACCAGGCGGTTTAGCTTGTCATAGCTATAGGTTGTGGTACGACCTGCCTGATCAGTGTCGGTCAACAGATTGCCTTCGGCATCGTAGGTTTTCGTGATAAAGGTGCCGTCAGCAAAATCGGTTCGAATCAAGCGTCTATAGCTGTCATAGGTATGTTCTGTCCGCCTGCCTAGGGCATCAATGGTGGCAATTTCATTACCCAGTGCATCGTAGTCGCTGCGTGTCACATGGCCCAAGGCATCGGTCGTACGAGTTAAACGGTCTTCTGCATCGTAAGCGTATTGAGTGCTTTCTGATTGTTCAGTGCCTAGATGATCCCGTGTCCAGCTTTCTTCAATCACATTGCCTTTTTTATCATATCGAGACGTTACTTTATGGCCGAGGGGGTCTTCTTCACGGGTTTTATGACCTTTGCCGTTATAGCTAAAGTGCGTGGTATGGCCTAACGCATTGGTGGTGCTGCTGACTTGGCCATTCAGATCATAGGTATTGCGTGCTTCGTTGCCTAAAGGGTCTTTAATGCTGAGCAGGCCGCCTTGTTCAGAATAGACCTGTGTATGCACCTGACCTTTTGCGTCGGTGACGCTCAGGGTCTGCCCCTTATCGTTATAGGTAAAGGCTGTCGTATGGCCCAGTGCATTTGTGGTGGTCAGCTCATCGCCTTTAGCGTTGTAAGTGGCTGTTTCGGTGTCGCCTAAGGGATTGGTTTTGCTGGTTTGGTTATCGTCTGCATCATAGGTGTAGGTTGTGACTTCACCCAATGCATCGACCATCGCCAGCACATTGCCACGCTCGTCATAGCTGTGAATCGTGGTGCGGCCTAAGCGGTCGGTTGAGACCTGCTGCCTTCCTTCAATATCATGATCAAAGTCTGTGCGGTTACCCTCAGCATCAACTTGTGCGACCAAACGGCCTTCATCGTTATAGAGATTTTTAGCGATGCCACGGCCGAGGGGGTCGATCATCTCGGTTAAGTGGTGGTCATCGTTGTAACGATAGTGAGTGGTAGCACCTGCGGCATCCGTGACGGCTATCAGGTTAGCTTGGCTGTCATAGGTATAAACGGTTTGCTCACCTGTTGGCAAGGTCACGGCCTCGATCAATCCTCGAGCATTGCGTTCAAACAATACGCTCTCGCCAGCGCTGTGGATAAGGCCATCTTGACTGTATGTCAGGGTGTTACCATAAGGATCAGTGATCTTGCGAATACCCTCATATTGATTTAATTCATATATATAACCTGAACGCGTCGTCAATACATAATCATCAATACGTGCGGGTTCAGAATCAACAATGTCAGCAACCAATGGCCCACCGTTCGGGTCAAGCACAAATAACTGGTTATTATGCAAGGTTTTCAGGGTTGAGGAGGTATCGCCCAGCGCTTCAAATTCAAGCTCAACATAGCGGCTGGCAGATAAATAACAATCAGGGTTATAAATATCCTGCGCATCGGTTTGGGCGTTTTTGGCGCGTACTTTAAACTTTTCGACATCCCCATTGGGTAAAGTAATGGTGACGGTGTTATTGCCATTAGAGGAGACACAGGTGCCAGTTAATCGAACTTGTTCTATTCCTATCCTGTATATACCCGCTTGCTGATACATGCGCCAGTTCCAGCTGGGCTCATTGTTTTCTTCAACAATAATATCCTGATAATCAATACTCCAGCCTTGTCCCATATCCAACTGCTCATGGCGGCGTCTCGAATCATAGGTGCGCGTAACCGTCAAAGGCATTCCCATTAAGGGTAGATTGACATCTTCTTCACTGAAACTGAAATGGCCCACTTTCATGTTGCCTTCTACAATCAACGAGGCCGCTGTTGCTGAGGATTGACCGTTAGTATCCAATGCTGTCAGTTGCAGCTTATATTGACCGTTCAGTAAAAGTGTTGGGTCAACAGTGACCGTTTGCGCTTCGCCATTAGACGTTTGCCCCTCAAGCAAAATAGTCGGTTGAGCCTGCCTGCTGGAATAAAGCGCAACATCATAATGCACCAAATTAGGATCATTCACGTTAAAACTAATATCAACAGGTGCTGTGATAACCTGACCACTGACAGGCCCTATGAAATTCACCTCAGGGCTATCTTGATCCGTATCATCAATGACAGTAAAGAAGTCAGTAACCGTCAGGCTGTCGTCACCACGTGAGAAGGTTACTGTGACATCATGGCGGCCAATCTCTGTTGCTGTGAATGGGGCTGTGTGATCTTTATTTAGTGTAACTGGCTGACCATCAATCAGCACACTCAGGGCTGAATCACCAATGCCGCCTAATGCCTGCACGGTCATCGTGCCTTGTTCACCCGGCAAAATAAATTGCGGCTCAAAAAAGACAGCTAAGGTTAAAGGGCGAGGGTATGCATCAACTGATAAGGTATAACTGATGGTTGCACGGTTTTCAGCGTTTTGTACATAAAATTCAATCTCATGTTCACCAGCCTGCTCAAGCGTGGGTGCCCATTCAATCATACCGTCGCTTGAGAGGGTCATGCCTGCTGGATGACGGCTAAAGCCGTATTCATAAAGCCCTGAATCGCCTTCGGCCACCTTTATTTGATAACGGTAGAGATAGCCTGCGACCGCATAATAGTCCAAGTCCTCAGCCAACAGGGTGATCTCCCCCTGAGATAATGGCTCGCGCGCGGCTATATCAAAACTTTTAGTGGATACCAGACCTTGTGCATCTTCCAGCTCAATGGTTAGCGGGTGAATCCCTGCCTGCGAAACCGAAGGTGTCCAATGAATCTGCTGATCTTTAAGCATCATGCCTTCAGGGCTAGCCGTTAGACGTGTTATTACCCTGTCTGGGGTTTCATCATAGATTGCGATTTCATGCTGATAGTGTTCACCAATTATTGCGGTAACAGGTGGCATGTAGACAAGCTGCGGCGCTTGATTTTCGCGAATAGACAAAACAAAGCTTTGTGACACTCGGTATTGTTCTGACAGAGCCTCCAGCACAAATAGGTGATCACCCGCATCGGTTACTTCAGGAGACCAAGTCACAAGCCCAGTATCTGTTATTGAAGCGCCTGAAGGGGCAGTAGCCAGATTAAATTGATAATCGTCTGATTGGTTTAGTTCAACCTGATAGCTAAAAGATGCACCCACATAAGCGAGTGGGTCAGGCTGACTGATGATTTCAGGGGCTGCATTCAAAGGTTTAGTCACAGCAAGTGTGAACGTCTGTTGAGCGCTGACTTGACTGCCTTGTACCTCAATCACGACAGGGTAATAACCTGCTGTGACGGGCTGCCAATCGAGTACGCCTGTTGTCAGATTAAGGGCCATACCCTCAGGTGCTTCTAGTAATCGATAGGTCAACTCGTTACCGTCGGAGAGTGTGGCCTCTACCTCATATCGATAACTTAAAGGCAAGATAATCGCAGTAATAGGCGTTGAAGTAATCTGTATCACAGCAGGCGGCGTGTCAGGTGCCGCAACTTGCAATGAAAAGCGCTGTAGTGCTATGCCTGATCGATCATCTGCAACCTGTACAATCACCTCATAGTTGCCCGGTAATACTTGATCAGCAGGCCAGTGAAGAAGCCCGCCCTCGGATATTGTCATGTTCTTAGGCGATTCATTTAAGCTATAACTTAAACTGTCGCCTTCTGAGTCAGTCGCCATTACTTGATAATGATAGGCTGTACCAGCCTCAGCTTCTGGCGCTTCACTGGTGATGACGGGACTTTCATTAACGGGTAAGACTTCAAGTGTGAATACCTGCTGTGTTACACCAAACTTTCCGTCATTAGCTTCAATGATGATCTCATGCTCACCGAGCTCATCTGCTTCAGGCCACCAATAAATATCAAATGCATTAGTATTTTCACCTGATTGCTGTTCTTCCCTTTTGGGTACCAGAGTTACCATCCCGCGGGGCACGCTCACCAAGGAAACAGATACCTGATCACCATCAGCATCAAACACTTGAGGCGAATATCTGAATTGCTCACCTAGAGACATTGTCGTGATAGGTGTTGAGGTAAATTCAGGTGCTGTCGTGACAGGCAGTTCTACCACTTCCAATTCAAAACTCTGCTCAAAGCTATAACCACCTAGGTTAGTCGCAGTGACCGAAATAGTATGATGGCCTAGATGAATCATTGAAGGCATCCAGGTAATGAGTCCTGTCGCAGGATCAATTAGCATACCTTCAGGTGCTTCGGTTAACGCATAGGTCACCAGGCTATCGTCAGGATCAATTGCACCAACATCATAAGCATATAGCCGCTCGGCATAAGCTTTAGTGACGGGCGCTGTATCGATAGCGGGCTGTTTATCGAGAATACTCAGATTATAGTGTTGTTGATCCGTAAGCCCTGAAGGGTCTGTTACAGATACCATAACTGAATGAACCGCTAGATTGGCCGTGGTGGTCGGCCAACTGATGACGCCTGTGGCTGCATCAATGACCATGCCGTCAGGGGCTTCAACCAACGAGTAAGTCAGGCTGTCGTTATCAGGATCAGTGGCTATAACAGGATACTGATAGCTGCGGCTTGCCAGTCTTTCGGATTCAAAGCCTTGATAAAAAACTTCATCTTGAGAATAATTATAAAAGCCAAAATTACCTTCACTGAAGGTATCATCTTGAAGTGTGAATGTATCTAACAAAACCTCTTCCTGATAAAGCGAGATTGTAAATTCACCTGAATGGAAAGTTAAGACAAAGTCGTACCAAATAAAATCATTCCAACCAAAATCCGTATTTCGGTATAACACAGTACCATTTGATGGGTTGTCTACCCAAAGGCTTGGAGTCCGTCCTTCTTCCAAGTCAAATTTAACAACCTTTATACCTCGAGTAGCATTTTCTTGAGTGCCTTGCTTCCATGAAAATAAATAATATTGCTGGTTATTCTGGTAGCCGAAAACAAAGCCTATAAAGTCATCATCAAAGCTGGTATTAACCTTAAAACGGCCTTTAATTTGCGCATTTGAAATTGAAAAGTCACTGATAAAAGCAGAAGATTTTGCGTTGAATACCTGCCTGACTGACGTACCATCATCACTAACAATCCATAAGGCATCTTCTTGTGTGCCGCTGCCAAAGTCTATAATGGGTTCCCAAGTGCTTAAATCAATAATGTCTCCATTGCCTGCTGCGCCGGTAAAAATCAATTCAGAAATAGGTTCGCTCGTAATGATTGGTGGACGATTACTATAGACAGAAACAGGTATCGCTATGGTAGAGCTTCCCCCTTTAATGTCTATGGCCTCTACTTCAATGATGGTTTGACCTTCATCTTCAGGCGCCGTCCACGTTAACTGCCCAGTCTCTTCATTCAGCTGAACGCCTTCGGGCGCTGACAGAAGGCTATAACGTATATAATCGCCTCGGTTTAAGTCTTGAGCCGTAAGATCAAGACTGAATAATGACCCTGATTGAATTTCATGCAGGCTGGCACTATTGGTAAAGGCAGGTGGTTTATTTAGCTGCTCAACATTGACCAAGTAATATTGCAGAGCAGACTGACCTTCATCGTCTTCTACTTTTATGACAAAGCTTGCACTGAGCTGCTCGTTATTTCCAGTATTGCATTCATTAAATGCTTGATCTTTATTCAGTACCACACGCACATCATCTGTTAATGCTTCTTTTGCTAAAGGCAAACTGACAGTCGTGTTCTCTCCTGATGCCAATGCATCCAATGTCACTTGGTTTAAAGGCGTTTCTAAGAAGGTATCTTCACCATAAAAAATGGCCACATCGACAGCGGTTGATAAATCCAAACGCCCCTGATTAGCCAACTTAACCTTAACTTGGTTGGCTGCTTGGTCGTAATCGACAGATTGTATGGCTAAATCAATGGAGTGCTGACAGACAGGAGCATCTGCTGCGATGGGCAATTGATAGTCAAGTTGAGGCATCCATCCAATGGTGCCTGATGAGGCTTGAATGCTCGCGTCTCTTGGTGCTTTTACCAAGCTGTAGATTAAGTCACGGGCTTCTGGATCAACCGCAATGGCCCGATAGCTGTATTTGGCATTTTCCTGAGCGAATTTAACTGGAGTGGAAGTAAAATAAGGCGGCAAATTAGGCGCAGGCAATACCTCTAGTGTCATAGTCTGACTCACCATGGCGCCAGATAAGTCTTCAACCTGCAGAGTAATTGCATGGCTACCTATCTGGTTTTCTGTGGGTATCCAATCAATAGCCCCAATTCTTTCATTGATTTGAAGGCCTTCAACTTTCTCCTTTAGGCTGTAGCTAAGTTGATCACCTAGATCCTTGTCGATAGCCATTATTTGATGGTTATATGTTTCGCCTGCATATGTCTTGGTGACGAGTGGTGTATTAATAATCGCAGGGGCTTCATTGACATCATTGATATTGATCAAATAGCTTTGTGTATCAGATTGCTCATACTGATTGCTGACCACTAACTTCACAGCATAAGCTTGAGCTTCATTGTTAGCGTATATACATTCAGGTACTGATTGTGTTGGGTTTATAGCAACTGCAACTGTTTCATCCCCTTTTAACACCACATTATTCAGAGACAAAATCATTTCTTGACGTGACGCCAATGATGAGAGCTGTTCAACCTTAATTTCCTGCTGGTCTATATAAAAAGCAACCTCCAAGGGAGCATGTTGCAACGTGAAACCTCTATTTTTGATAGAGGCAAACAATTGCTGTCCATCTGAATCGTAAGCGAGGTGGGAGATAATGTAATCAGGCAGGTCAACCACTCCATCATCACAATAATCCAGAGATTGCTGATTCACTGGTAACTTTTGACTAGGTTGGTGAGGCCAGCTCAATGCGCCTGATAGAGGTGTAAATATTGAAGTGGGCAGTGCCGTTTGATGACTGAAACCTAATAACTGATGAGAAGATGCCTCCACAGCTGGAATATAGGAATAAATCGCCCCTTCATCAACTGATAGCGGTGGAGCCGACACAAACTTCGGGCCTTCTCTATCCTGAAGACTTAGGACACGAAGTTGATATTGTTGAGTGGTTACGCCCCCTCTACCATCATCAACCCAGACGCTAACAGCGTGCTCTCCAACTAACGAAGGTGCTGGCACAAAACTAATTAAGCCTGTAGCAGGATGAATAAACATGCCTTCAGGCTTATTCTCCAAACTATAAAGCAACGTATCTGCATCTTCATCAGAAGCAATAACAGCATAGGTATAAAGCTCGCCCTCATACACTTGAGCAGGTGGCTCAGAATGTATAACAGGTGGATGATTGGCATGTTGAATAACTGTTAAGCGATAACTCTGTATAGAATAAGCGCCTCGGCTATCAATAGCTTTAACGCGTATCTGAAATGTTTCATCCACATGCTCAGTCACAGGTGTCCAGGTCAGTAAACCTGACATCAAGCTGATTTCCATGCCATCAGGACCATCTATTAATTCATAGGCAATAGTGTCGTTATCTGCATCAATAGCTGTTACTTGATATTGATAAGGTTCGAATGCAACAGTGGATATAGTAGGCTTTGAGATAATCTTAGGCGGTCTATTGTTATTTTCAGAAATAATCAGCGTAAAGCTCTGTAGGCCTTCCGCTCCATGATTATCTACCACGCGAACACTGAGTTCATGCTCACCTATATGGCCAGCGTTTGGTAGCCAGTTTATTTCTCCTGTGAGAAGGCCTAGGGTTAATCCCTGAGGGCCATTGATTAACTCAAAATAATGAATATCATCAAAATCAAGGTCAGTGAATGCAAGTTGGTAGGTATAATCTTCATTGATGACTGCTTGAGTGACAGGGTTAGAAATAATCTCAGGCTGACGATTCACATTATTGACAGCTAATACAAATGACTCATAGACATCTGACTGGCCATCAGAGACTTTGATGGTAACGTCATAAAGCCCGGCAGATAAATAATCAAGATTTGCTGAAAGGAGGCCTGTATCAGGATGAATACTAAGACTGGAAAGTGTCGAGTCTATGCTATAAGTCAATCTATCATTATCTTGATCAGAGGCTACAACCTGTAAACTGAAATAACTGCCTTTATCTGTTTGCTGATTATCAATAACCTCCACTTGGGGTGGTAGGTTTTCTGAGGGCAATAAACTCAATATATCCCCATTAAATCGATGGTGATTGAGCTGCATCATACCCTGCCAATTATTAGCAATTAGAGTCCCATAGATCACCCCTTGAGGGTTAATTAAATCAGCCTCAGACGCGAGTACCATGCCCTCGACACCAATGCCATGAAACGTCAACTGTTTAGCTTGATAAAAATTAAATACCGTTCTTTCTCGATGAGCGTGAAGACTCTCCAGGCTCATATTGGTTAGCCCTGTGTGTTCACCATCAATATTGACAATAACGGTCGCTTTGGCTGGAATACATTTGACAGAGAACGTATGAGCATTCATTACTTGTTCACCTGGCAAATGAAATATTTGATGAGGGCTTTGACAATCTCCTGTTAAATAGAGGCCTCCCCATTTGTATTCATAAGAGGTATTGGCTGGTAGTTGCGACAAGCTAGTAGATGCCCTTAAAAGGTCTGCCTTCAACACGTTAAAGTCAATATTCAAATGAGCATTGCCCTCTAACGAAGCATAACTCTCCAGCCCAGACCTAACAGGATCACCTACAGCTTCAACACTACCTGCCGCACGAATGTTGCCGTTATAGACTCGACCAGAAGGGAAAACAATATCAGCGCCTGAAATCAACACATCACCTGATTGAACAGGGAGCTTATCACCAATACTGTAGTGATTTAACGAAATGTTACCAGCTACAGCCAGACGACCTTCTACATCCGAAGATTGCGCCTCATAATTTCCAAATAATAAAGCGTTATAATTTAGAGCGTCTTTAAAGGTAGTTTCATCTGATAATGTAAGGTGGCTAAAAAAAATAATAAACTGAGAAAAAAGAAAATGACTAATCAGTCTTGAAATACTGCTTTCATAAAAGTAGCGAGCGGCAAGCATAGCTAAGGTCCATCTATTTATTATTGTAATAATTTTGCTGCGCGGATGGTATCAGAGGTAAGTATCTATTTCTATAACCTTTAAATAAAAGCCTATAAGGGAGAAACAATTGAGTTTGAATGCTGCTTTGCTTATCTATTAGAGGAACAGAGGGTCAAGTGTGAATCATTTTTATGCATGAGTTAGTAATAGGCTTTTCTCCATTAGCTTATCGAGGACATGTATTAATTAAATCGTGGAATACAACTGAGTAACACCCAGTTCATTGTCTATTACTACCTTGGCGGACCTATTGATAATAGACTGCAAGCTGAGAGGCTGTGAAAATCCAGTTCAATAAATTAAGCTTTTTTTAAGGCCTCGCCGGCCCTCTCTCGCTGCGCTCGATTCACCCGCAGGTATTTGAAGACCGATGATGATCATCTATAATCGCTGGTGCGTACAGGCAGAGGTGCCGTTGGCGCGACCGGTGATGAGAGGGGGATCTTGTGCAGCAATGCCAACCTCCTCAAATCCCATTTTCAAGCTCAAACCTACTCGGCTAATAATTCCTTCAGATAACTTTGCCGCTTGTGGCTATGGCTAGGCGCTTGGGTTATCGCTTTCAAATCATCACTACTTCCGACAATATGCACTTCTGTTTCGGCACGAGTGATGGCGGTATATAGCCAAGCTCTGTCAACGATTCTGCCTTTTTGCAGGGCTATGATAACTCGTGGAAATTGGGAGCCTTGGGCTTTGTGTAACGTGATGCAGTAGCCTAACTCCATGCTGTCGAGAAGCGATTGAGTTAGATCAACTGTGTCGCCTGTATCCAGTTCAACCTTGCCAAATACCTTTTCTTCACCTTCTGTTGCATTTACACATATTAATCTACCCAAGGAGCCATTTTGAACGCCTTTATCGTAGTGGTTTTGGGTAAAGAGCACGATGTCGTTTAGCCGCAGATCAAGGAAGAAGGCTTCACCATACAAGTCGAACTCAATGCGTTGCCCATCAGGGTTTACGCTTTGTTGTACTCTTTGGTTGATGTCGGCAACCATACGTTTGGTTGCTCCCATGATACGGCTGTTTGAGGGAGATTCTCGAAACAAGTCCTTACATTTAGCCGGTATTTGATCTTTATGGGCTTCATGGAAAGTAATTGCGCCAGTACTAAGTTGCTCTGGCACAATGCCTGCGTTAATCAACTTGGAATATTCAGGGATGCCACTTGAACCTTCTTGGCGTTTAACAATATCCAGCATGGTGTTTGCAATAGTTTTTGATTCAACAATGTCTGATAATACTTTGCCGCAACCAATTGGTGGAAGCTGATCGGGGTCACCTGTAAAAATGATTCTTACTGACGGATCTAAATGCGTGACTAGTCGATACATGGTTGGTAAATCGATCATACTCGCCTCATCAATAACCAATAGATGATCAGGCTCAATTAAATCAGGTTCGATAGGATCTTGTCTCAACAGTGCTGCAATAGTCATGGTTTTAAGCCCTGCAGATTCATGTAGGCGCATTGCAGCACGACCAGATAAGGCAACAGCATGGATGGAATAGCCCATCATTTTAAAGGCATTCAGCGCCGTTCTAAGGACGGTTGTTTTGCCAGTACCTGCACCACCCGTAATACAGGCAACCGCATTATCTAACGCTGCTGTCACCGCCTCCCGTTGTTTATCGGTCAGACTGTATGGTAGTTCTTTCAGCGCTGCTAAGAAGGCATTTGTTGCTCTGTCATCAAACAGGTCTTTTTGTTGATGCAGAGAAAGGAGCCGTTTTGCTACCACAGATTCCATCAGTAATTGTGCTGTTGGGTGATAGGTTGCTGTTGTTCGGTTTAAGATATATTGCGCTTTGTCAAAGCCTGCCTCAAATGCCTTAGATACAAGCACTTTATTTTTAAGCAGTTTCATTAATTGAGGCCGAAGTTGTGGCTCTGATGTGTAGGTATGACCCTTCTCAATCTCTTTGCGAATAGCTAACTCTAGCGCACTGCTCAACCTACGATGATCTAATGGCTCAATCATTAAACCAAGGCCTTTATCCATTGCAATGTGGTCAATGTCATCAAAGGACATACCAAATCCTACCAACAGATAAGGGTTAGATTTAATTGCCTCAATCGATTGGTTACCGTGATGTTTGAGTAATCGCTTCTGAACACTAGCCGGAATTTTATGCTCAGACATCCAATTACAGTAGGCTAGGTTTTTATATTTGGCGTAACCAGAGAAGAGGGCGTCGATAGACTCATTGCTCAAAAGCTTTTTAAGGCGCTCTCTATTCTCGGTGGTATCGTTTTGAAGCGTTGCATGAAAGTCTCGTCCTAGCATCTCCCAAAGTGCTCTCGCTTTGCTTTCACCAATACCTTTAAAGTCTTTTTCTTTAGCAATGAACTGAATTAACTGTTCACCTGTTTCTGGTAACTGGCATTCGATATTTTCAGGGTTTTCATAAATGTGTTGCTGCATCAGGTAGTCGCCATGGCAGACATCAGCAATTGAACGTAACCCTTTTACTAGCCAGTGTTGACCGATAGAGGGCTGTGCAGGCAGAGCATCAGGTTTTGCTTTGATCGTAACGTAGTACTTGCCAGAATTAACTCGGTATGAATCAGGCTTTAGAGGGATGCCTGTAAAAATCACGAGACTCGTAGATGCATGCGGGATGCTAGTTATCCGTATTTGATCTTGCATTAATGCCTGCATCATCGGGGCATAAAGCCCATTTCGGACAAGACTTCAGAGAGTTCGCCAAATCGGGCTAGCCTTCCCTCCAGCGCTTTGACCTTAGCCTTTAACTCGATATTTTCAGCTTCAAGTGTTGCGACTCTTTTGGAATCTAACAACCTTCTATTAGCCGCGTTATCGTATTTTTTAGGATCAGCCTGTGCCTTTTTACCCTCATCGGAAAGAGGAGGGAGGATACCTTTACTTCGAAGGTCATCTTCAAGTGCTTTAAGCGATGATCTTAAAGCTGGGTTTTGGCTCAATGCTGATTTACCGCAGCCAACAGCTTTAGCTATTTCCCCGCGATTTAACTTACCTTTGAATGTTATATTTTTAAAATCATCTTCTGATTGTGTGGCTAGCCATGATTGAAAAGCATTCAGGTTCAGCTTTGCTTTTTGCCGTCCATTAGCCATCACCCTTCAACCTCATCTATTATCTTGCGTAGGCCCGTTATAAATCCTCGTGGAAGAACTTCAACGCCATACTCTATATCTTTGATTTGGCCGGCTTTAGTGAATTGCCAGCCATTTTTTTCCATGCATTCATCAGTTATTGCATAGGACAATGCTTTTTTCTCAGGCTCTGAAAGAACACCAGATAAAGAGGGTAACACCTCAATAGATGGTTCTAATTTGGAATCAAATTGTCTTATAGGGCGTTTATCAATAGTAATATTAGCGTGTTGCTTTAATAAATTTACTTCGTTACGAAAACGGTTTCGTTCTGCGATAATTTGTCCAAATAATGCACGAACCGCCGGGTCGGGAATCCTTTCTAGTAATTGGTTATCTAGAGGGATAGACTTCGACCGCGAGCTAGAACTTAAAGGCTTCTTTGTATTTGTATTGCATTTTTGTGCCCAAGCTTCAATTAAATCACGATAATGCTTGTTTCTAGTGGCGCGTAGCGACTCATATCCTGGTCCGCCTTCGGCAGCTGATACGCGCCCCATTTGTGTTATAGAGAAATCTCTCTGACCTGACTCGGCATAGCGAGTTAAAATATCATTCAATTTATCTAGACTTCTTTTTATTTTTGGGGCTTTCCCATCTTTTATATCATCAAGAATAATATCAATATCAAGCATTGCTATCCTTTAATAGGGTCGTTGAAATAATAGAAGAAAATGACATGGATTCATTTTTCAGTGCTGCTAAACCACCATCTAGTAGTTTTTTATCTTTGAGGTATTCGCCAGCTTCGATGTAATTTGCTACTTTACGGTATCCCTCCATTTTGTCATTAGGATCAGCTATTTTCGCCATATGGCGTAGCATGGCATTACCAGCAATGAGCTGCTGTTTTTCATCCATTTCCATAAAAATAGGCTCATATCCTTGTTTCATTAATACTCGGCTAAGGTATCTTGATCGTTTCTCTACAACAGGCGATTTAATGAGGTTATCTTCTAAATCTGGATAGAACTCTGCATCTTCACAAAGTAACGATAAATGAAGTAACTCGGAATCTGTTTCTATAAACTTCAGGGCATAACTGACATCTTGTTCTGACCCAACCGCTATTAGTTTATCTTGTGTGTCAACATCTTCACGACCGTCTTCTATCTGGATAATTCTAATTATCAATTCGAAACAGGCTATCCAGTCTTTTGTATATTCGTCAGCTTCAACTTGTTGTTTTTCATAACGTCTTTCGAGAGCCTGCAGTTTATCGTGCTTGATAAATGGCACGCCCTGTTCTTCACAATAGAATTGTTCGTCTCTAAGAGCTTCCAATTCGCCTTCAATTTCTCTGGATAGGTTGGCTGCTAAATGTGCTTTATAGCCTACCTGATTGAATTCTGCATTAAGTGCTGGTAGATACCTTGCGTCGGTAATAAACCATCTACAACGAGAGCAATTTTCTGGGCCGTGCGGCACACTTTCATATACTCGATTTTGTGGGGACTTAGCGGTTTTTATTAGTTTTCCACCATTCCAGCATCCTCCAAGTGTACTTAGCTCATCGGACCTGACAGTATTACCTCCGACTAAGCATACGCCTGTAGCACGATTCTCCCAGCCAATTGGATTACGATTAACTAGTGCGTTCTGGATACTGTCTTCTTGGAGAAACGCCATCTTACATTGAATTTGCTCCATAGAGGCATCTTTTAGAAAGTTTTTAATAGATTGCTCTGATTGATCGTTCAGCTCTTCTTCAGCTTCACCCATTTTTTCAGCCATAACGGATGGAGTGATTTTGTTATAATAGATAGTCATTAGAAGGCGAGAGTGTCCCGCGAGTAACTTAGATATTACCGGGAGTGGTAATTGAGTATCCATTGTATAAGCGGTAATTAATGATACCCGCAAACTATGCAATGGAAAAAGGGTTGCAACTCCGCTCTTTTCAGATGTGCTTTCTGGATAGTCCTGAACCAGTTTTAATCGCTCGCCATTATCTAATACGATGCCTCTATCAGCGAGCTGCTGTTCCAATGAGAACAATAAATTATACCAAAGTTTATTGACTTTATTGTCGGTAATAGGCATGGAACGATCAACTTCTTTACCAGAAGCATTGCGAAATAGGAATGCAATCTCTCCCATATTACTCAATTGAGCTTGTGATTTTTTTTCTCCAGTGTGTTTAGTTTGCAAAGTTGTGCAATCTGTTGGTTGTTCAATAGGGTTGTATTTCTCTTGCCAATTACGCAATTTTTCTAGCCAGTACAATACTTCTTCATGCTGCCAAGGTACAATGTACCCGCGATCTAATTCGTCTTTGTTTTGATCAGCTGTTTTATTGGTATTTATATATAGGCCAGTAGAGTATATACCAGTCATTGTGTCATGTATGCGACGAAATACCCCTTTACCAAATGGGCGCTTTTCACTCCCTAGTGCAAATGGATGCCTGTTGTTGATTTGCCACTTACCTTGCTCATAACGCCAAGTATCAGCTTCACCGCTGTCTAACATGCGCACTTGATAAGTTCGAAGTGGCAGGTGAAGTTTTATAAATATAATCATGGCACTGGCAGGTGACCAAAGTTGATAAATGGTTGTTTGTTTACCTTTTCGAGTTATTTCTTTAGTTCGCCAAACGCAGTCTGGGTCAGATTTATCAAGTGTTTCAGGTAAAACCTCAAACCAATCGCCTCCTTGGTTACCCTGCCCAGTTTGTTGCTGAGCCCATACCCAGTGTTTAAAATGTCGATAATGATAGTTAGGAAGCAAGGGTGTGTCAGGTATATGGCCTTTTTGAAGGCAAGCCAACTCCTCTTTTTCAGGTAACGGGCAAAGAATTTGGCGTAGGTCTTTTATGTAACGATAAGGTAAAGGGTTTCGGACAGTCTCATTGAGTGAGTGTTTAGATTTTATTTTGCTTAGAGGGTTTGAAACGATGTGGTAAAAACTGTTATCTTCGTCTTCTGTAGTAAAATTTTCTTGTATAATGAAATCAATAAAGTCGCAGGTATAATTAATAACTTGAGCTACACTTTTCTCATTCATCCTCCCCTTTAAAACTGACTCAAATTCTTCATTTGAACAGCGGTGACCCTTATAACCTCTAAAAAAATGGTGATAATCCCATGCGTAAGGTGCGCATGTATCCAGATAACTTTCAAAAAAATTAGCTAATGCGTTTAGTTTTGGTTGGATTGATTTAGTTTGTTTACTCATCCAATCAGCTGCAAGTGCTTGCCAGCCTAGCCAGCCTTCACCTAGCTTTTTAGTAAGCCATTTGAATTCTAGGTCGTTAGTTCTACCATCATTCTTTTTCTCTCCCGACTGTACTCTTGCTTTTGACTCCAAGGCCGAAATATCTTTAAATTCCACTGTTACTTATGCCTCAATTTTGGGTTTTTACCGGAGAAATAGCCTTGGGGATCAATGTCGTCAAAGCCGTACTCAGTGATTGATTGCCAATCAATAGGCTTGACCTTGGACTCAGGGTTTTCTAATTGGAGAGTTGCGCGATTAAGTTCATCTGAAATCTCTTTTTGCCCTTTCCCAGTGTAAGGAATTTGAGATTCTAAAGATTTATGATGCATACATCGCTTAATAATTAATGGGCTTAGTCCTGCACGCTCTAGGCGCCTTCCATAGCTATGCCTATGACCATGCGGACCCAATCCTTCAGCTTTATTTGGTAAAAGCCCTATGCGCTTTAATCCAGTTTCGTAACTTTTATGGAAAGCATTTAGTGTATATGGATTGCCTAAACTGCTATGGTGAAATGAGATGAAAGCATAAGGGTGATGGCACTCAATACTCGCTCTATACTTTTGGTAGTTTTTCCAGAGTGACATAAACACTCTGCCATAATCCACGGGAAACCACTGAACTTGAATGTATCCATCGCGATGATCCTGTACCCGACCTTTCCATCCGATACGAGAGGTTCCTTTCATTCTTATTCGAGGGATTCGGCCATATTTTTCTTTGAGGAAGGCTTCTCTGCTTTGGATTCCGTTACGACTTTTCCAACCATCAGGTGATTTTCCGTCAACTTCATTGAAAATTCTTACGATGGCAATTTCATGATCATAAGGATCTTCAAACACATCAGTAACCCACAGTGTTAAAGCTTCGCTTTCTCTCAGTCCCCCACCATGCATTAATAGTAGAATTAATTTGTCACGTAAAGATACTCTTGAGTCTTTGGCTGCCCCTATGCCTTCTTTAAAAAAGCTTTCCCAGTATTTATCTGGGAAAGCGATGGCATCATCTTGAGTTTTTGTAAGTGGTACTCTTCCTTTTATAGTCCTTGCTTTACGAACAGTAGTATTGAGAGATTTGTCTTCTATGTGACCAAGAAAATCGTTTTGGCTTTTTCTGAACCATGCAGCATAATTTAAACGTTGCTCGTGCGGAGTTGCTTCTCGGAGAGGATTTAACGGTTCGGTACCTTGTTTTAATGATAGCCAATCTGTAAATGCAGTGAGCCTCTGTAGGTGTTTATTTGCATTCAACGTTGAGGTTGGCACCCAATATAGTCCGCTTGGGTCCAGACCATCTTCTCCAATAGTGCCAGTATATAACCGTTTTACAAATGTTTGAAAAAGGTCTTTAGGATGTTTAAATAATCCTTTATTGGCATCCATATAATCTAAAAATAAAGAAACTGCTCTTAGGAAGCCATTCATTAGAGATTGACTTAATCCGTCAGCTTCCATTTTTAATAGATATTCAGTAACTGATCTCAGCTCACCTTGATCTGTTAGGAGAATTGGAATTTGACTTCTGATGCCAGTGTTGTCTTCTACGACTGTGGCTTTAACTTTAACAGATGCCATGTTTATTTTGTTACATAAAATACATTGTTTATACTGTATCCTTTAAAAACAATAACGCAATAAAAAAGGCAATTTAATTGCCTTTGATATTCAGAATACACACTTTTTAGTACTATATATAACCTTGTCTGCGGTTTTTTTTGCAGGCAAGGTTCACAAGGATAGAGCTATGCCTGTTGCTACCAACTACTTAGTCAGCCCTGACAAAGGCCTTATATTTTTTAAGGCCAAGTATTATCGAAAGCATAAACTTAAAGCCAGCCAATCTGCTGGCTGCTTTTTGATCAGGTAACCAGATAAAAACAAGCACAAAAAAAGCGTTGATCCACTTTTTTAAGTTCCAGGCACAAGCAGCCATCAACAAGTTAAGCTGATCGCCGATAAAGCCCTTAAGGAAGTTCCTGCACAATCTGAAGTCTTGCTTCAAATGACCGATAACGGGCTCAATGGATGAGCGTTTTTTACAAAGCGTTCGTTTACGTGCTCGTTGTTTATCATTATCTCGCTTAAGAGGCTTGCCTGGTAAAATAACTTCCTGCTTCACTTTAGATTTGGAACCTTGATAGCCTTTATCAACAACAGCAGTTTTGATGGATGTCTCTCTTACAGATTCTGCTTCATCTAACGCAGTTTGTAATGTTTCAGAATCATGCGTGAACGTATCATGTGCAGCGACGCCAACAATGACATGATCGCGTGTCGATACGATAGAAGCCTTGCTCCCGTATTCGTATTTTTTATGCGCCTTACCTTTAGCAACACAGTAGACTTGAGGCTCATGAAGGCTGTAAATTTTGTTCTTGTCCTTAGACTGTTGAGCAAGTACCTTGCGATACATGGCAAAATCGTTTGCTAGCTGTGCAACCGCACCCTCTGGGAGTTTTCGCTCAAGCTCTCTCATCAGAATGTCAGCAATAGTACGCAGACGCTTCAAGGCTTTTTTAGCCTTCTTGCGTTTCTTTACATGTCCAAAGAAGCGCGAGTCAATACGAAGCTGTTTTACCTCTTTGACAAAAGTTCGCCGCTGTTTGACACCAAAGCCTTTTGCTAGCTTATTCACTCGATTAATGATTTTGATGGCGAGCTTTGTATCGGTCGGATAGGTGATAGCTTTTTCCTGTACCGTCGTATCAACAAAAACCGTATCATCTTCAGCTGCCTCTCCATGCAGCTTAACTGACATCGCAAAAATCTGTTTAACGCCGCTCTCGCCAATTCTTTGCCTGAATTTTACAAGGTCTGTTGGATGGCAAGGCAGGCAAGATTGAAAACTGGTTTCACCGCAGAAAAATTGAAAGTATGGGTTCATTTTCCACTGAGAAACCACATTCTCGTCACTCAAATTGAAGAGCTGCTTGAGCATTAATAAGCCGCTCATCAATCGAATGGGTTTGGCTGGGCGACCTTCTTCGCTGTAATAAACGGCAAGACCTTTTTCTAAATCTGGCCAAGGCAATGCGTTCGATAAGGCTATGAGCGCGTCATTGAGATCTAATGAATCGAATAGATCAAAAAAGCTGCTTTGATTGTTCGAAGACGGGCTTGTAGTCAGCATCCAAAACTCATTTCGACCAGTAATTTAAGGCTTTTAGAGTCTTTCTGGTCGAAATTGTTCGTTTCAAGCCAGCCCTAAGCCTCTTTAAATGAAGCTTTCTACTGTTTATCAGGGCTGACTACTTACTTGTTCTCCTCATTTGGTCGACAACGCCTCTTGCGATTAAGGTTAGTATTGCAGATCTGAGCATTTATGAATCTGTAGTATCGCGTATGCTTATTGGATTTGTGCTTGGTGCTATCCTTATTGCGGCTTGGCAAAAAGAGTCCGCTTTTAATCCGAGGCACTGGCCTTTGTATCTTGTCGCTGCTATGCCAGTTGTCAATATGTTGATGATTTATGAGGCGAGTAAGTATTTAAGTTCGGGCATGGTCGCCGTACTGTTTTCTCTAACGCCAATAATTAGTGGTATTCTTGCTAGGTTTATCTTGAATGAAGCTTTTTTTTGCTGGAATAAATTGATTGCACTGGTATTAGCTTTTTGTGGGCTTGTGTTGATTTTTTCAGATAATTTAGAGCTAGGGCAGGAAACGTTACAAGGTATGATCCTCATGCTGATCTCGAATGTATTTTTTTCTTTGTCACAAGTATTAACCAAACTTTACTCGTCAAAATACCCCGCTAAGCCTCTTGAACAAACCTTCGGTGCATTGGCCGTTGCACTGCCTGTATTAATTTTTGCTTGGTTTTTATTTGATGGTAGTTTGCCTAAGGACGTAGATAGTCAAAGCCTTTATGCAGTCTTTTATTTAGGCGCCATAGGGTCATTGTTAGGGTTTATGGCTTACTTTTTTATCTTAGATAAATTAAGCGTTGGGCTCATTTCATTGATACCGTTGATTACGCCAGTGCTTGCGCTTTGGTTAGGCGGTTGGCTGCTGGATGAGATTATTACGCAGACATTACTCATAGGTAGTGGTTGTATTGTGGCAGGGCTTGTTTTGTATGATGGAAACTTGTTAAAGAAAATCTTGTAAGTTAACTGCCTTGAGTTTTATTCACGGTCAGTTAATTTGTTGCCTTTGTGAGACCTGTTGATAATCTGAAGAGGGCGGGGCTGAATGAGCCTCCCTCTTCGTACAGGGTGTGGGCTGAGATTAATCCAGCAGGTCTAGATTACGCACGGCCCCAGTGTCGGCACTGGTGACCAGCTTGGCATAAGCTTTCAGTGATGCTGAAACTTTTCTAGGTCTCTCAGCTTTAGGTTTCCAGGCTTTTTTACCTAGAGACTCCATCGCTTGCCTGCGCTCAGCTAAGGCCTCATCAGAGATGACGAGGTTGATACTGCGATTAGGGATGTCTATATGGATTTTGTCGCCGTGCTCAACGAGCGCAATAGCGCCGCCGCTAGCAGCTTCTGGTGACACGTGACCAATCGATAAGCCGGACGTGCCGCCAGAGAAACGACCATCAGTTAACAGGGCACAAGCTTTGCCTAACCCTTTAGATTTAAGGTAAGACGTTGGGTAAAGCATTTCTTGCATGCCTGGCCCACCTTTTGGTCCTTCGTAACGAATGATAACCACATCGCCTTCTTTAACTTTGTCTGCAAGGATATCTTCGACGGCTTGGTCTTGGCTTTCGCAAATATAAGCGCTGCCCTCAAAGACTAAAATGCTATCATCCACGCCTGAGGTTTTCACCACACAGCCGTCTTCAGCAATATTACCGAACAATACAGCTAAGCCGCCTTCAAGTGAGAATGCATTTTCAATAGAGCGAATACAGCCATTCTCGCGATCGGCATCCAGTGATGACCAGCGTGTATCCTGGCTAAAGGCTTGTTGAGTGGGTATGCCAGCAGGGCCTGCTTTGTAGAAAGTCTTCACAGTCTCGTCTTGGGTGACTAAGATGTCCCATTTATCCAAACCTTGCTGTAGGGTTTTACTGTGTACAGTTGGTATTTCACTGTGAAGTAAACCTGCTCGATTCAGCTCAGCCAAAATGGCAAATACACCGCCAGCTCTATGCACATCTTCCATGTGATATTTTGGCGTGTTAGGTGCAACTTTACATAGCTGAGGGACTTTGCGTGACAAGCGATCTATATCTTTCATGGTGAAGCCGTTTCCAGCTTCTTGTGCGGCAGCTAGCAGGTGAAGAATGGTATTGGTTGAGCCGCCCATGGCAATATCCAACATCATGGCATTTTCAAACGCATTGAAGTTGGCAATATTTCGAGGAAGAAGGCTCTCTTCGTCTTGTTCGTAGTAGCGTTTGGTGATATCAACGATTGTGCGGCCTGCTTGTAAAAAGAGTTGCTCACGGTCAGCATGGGTAGCAAGCATTGAACCATTGCCGGGTAAACTTAAGCCTAAGGCTTCAGTTAAGCAGTTCATTGAATTGGCAGTGAACATGCCAGAGCAGGAGCCGCAGGTTGGACAGGCTGAGCGTTCAATTTCAGCAACTTCTTCGTCAGAAACAGAACTATCAGCAGCGATAACCATCGCATCAACTAGATCGAGTTTATGCTCAGATAATTTGGTTTTACCTGCTTCCATCGGACCACCCGATACAAAAATAACCGGAATGTTCAAGCGAAGCGCAGCATTCAACATCCCTGGTGTAATTTTGTCACAGTTTGAAATACACACGATGGCATCGGCACAATGTGCATTCACCATGTATTCAACTGAGTCGGCAATGATGTCTCGAGAGGGCAGGCTATAGAGCATGCCATCATGTCCCATGGCAATGCCGTCATCTACCGCAATTGTGTTAAATTCTTTAGCGACGCCTCCCGCTTTTTCTATTTCACGTGCAACCAATTGACCTAGATCTTTTAAGTGGACATGTCCAGGTACAAATTGTGTAAAGGAGTTGGCAATCGCAATGATCGGTTTATGAAAATCTTCGTCTTTCATTCCGGTTGCACGCCACAACGCACGCGCGCCAGCCATATTTCTACCTGCGGTAGAGGTTTTTGAACGATAAACGGGCATCAAACAATCCTTATAAAATTAAGGCAAAACAAAAGGCTATGATACCAGATCACGAATAAGAAACCCTCTTTCTATTGCTCAAAAAGCAAGTAGGACTTTATTAGAAATTGATGAGTCCCATGCTGATATTGAAATAGTTGCTTAATGGTTTGGGGATAGTGCGTCATGATTGAGGTGAGTTTTCTTATGCACCTCGTTTAACCCCCTGTTTCATCAACTCAGCGTGAAGTTCGGGTAAGGCATAACATCGATAAAATAATGTTTTCCAGATCACGTTTGTATCAATTCATTGGTTTTTTTGAGCTGCCTTACGATCAAATCTTGCTAGTTTAAAGGGTAGGGATAGTAACAAAGGGACCTTGTATGATGAACCCAATCGCCGTGCTTAATAACGCGAGATCTCCTTGGCAGGCGCTGGTCATCGGCCGCGTTGAATTTTCTTCAGTATGCTCATATCTCTTACTGATGCCTTTATTGCCTGCGGCATCATGGTATGTGGGGACAAGTTATGTTGGTTGGCAAGTTGGCGGGAGTAACCTCGTTAAGTTAGTGCCGGTTAGCGCGTTAACGTTATCAACAATCATGTACCTATCCATGATCAGCTTAATGGTTGTGGTAGGTTTTTCGATGTGTTGGATGGCGAGAACCTATTCGGCGGTTATATCACCTATCAGGGCCGTTCAATTCACAAGCTTTATTTCAACACCCTTTTTCTTTTTGGGACTATCTGGGCTATACCCCATTTTTTGGTTAGATCTGTTTCTCTTGATTATTGGCATGGTGTGGTCGCTATCCATTCTTTATAGCCGTCTCCCTGAGGTAATGCATATCGATACAGAAAGAGGGTTTATGTTTTCTAGTGCTATTGTGGCAGTCGGTATTGTGGCTTTTATAACGTTAGTCGTGATGAGTGTACTTTTTTGGGGGTTAGTGTCACCGCCTTTGTTCACTGACTAAAATGACTTATCTGTTTCTGCTGAAATGCAGCGTGAAATCAGCGTGCTACGTCATCTTATAGTTTGACAGTATGTATCAAACTTGACAGGAAAAGTTGCTATCGTGTAAAAAGCAGTACTGAACTATTCGCCTTTGAAGTGTATACAGGGAACACGGCAAATAGTGAGCCGTTAGGCCACGAATACAAAAAATAAGAATAAACCCATACCCTGTAAATGCTTTCCAAGACTGACTTTGCTTTAACCATAGACCTCATCAACCAATGCTTGATGATGAGAACCAGAGATGATTTAGCAGGTTTCTACCGCTATTTAGCTGCTAAGTTAGGTATTGATTTTCTGATAGTAGGGCACATTAAAGATAGATTTGATACAGCAGAATCACATTATTTTGGATTGGAAAGCTGGAAAGACCATTACGATGATCATAATTTGATTGCAGTTGACCCTGTTATTCCCTTCACGTTTAATGCACCGAAAGCTGTGCTGTGGAGTGATGCTTATCAACAAGTCAGCTGTGAAAAAAGCAAGGCGTTTGTTAATCAAACGCAAGATTTTGATTTGGCAGATGGTATGAGTTATGGCAACTTGAAACATTCTATTACGTCAACCTCGAATATCGCATCCGTTGGTATAAAGTCTAAAGCACTATCGATACCGCAATCCCTTATCCTAGAGCAAGTTTTGCCTCACTTAACGGAAGTGTTAGCAAGGCCGTCAATTTGGCGCCGTCACTTATTGACAGCAAAAGAGTCCGAAGTGATTAAATGGGTAGCCGAGGGGAAAAGCTATTGGGAGACGGGTATTATTATGGGGATATCAGAGCGAACCATTAAATTCCATATGAAGAATATCTGTCAAAAGCTCGATGTGACTAACAAATCACAAGCAGTCGCTCGTTGTTTGAGCCTGGGGATGATGCCGCTTTAGTGTGCTTGTTCACAGCGATTGTAGGGTTAGCTATCTTTAAATTATGGATTCCCCGCCTTCGCGCGAATCCATACCAGGCAAATGCAGTGCAACAGAGTCTTAGTTGTTCAGCCTTTCACGAAACCAGAAATAATCATTTTTTTCTACGACTAGGTGAAAAGGACGGCTTGACTGGTAAAATTTTAACGCAGCTTCCATGTATTGGTTGGGCAGTGCACTGATGCCCGTCCGACTCTCTTCATAATACATCCGTCTCACAGTAATCAGTTCTGCTTGAATGTTTAACACTTCTATTGCCATAGGTTTTTTTAATTGGATATGCGCCTCTTTAAGTGCTGCAAAGAAATCATCGAAGTGAGTGTTATTCAAGCGCTTGCCACACAATAACGATGAAGCTATGTGAGGGCAGGTTTTCATCTTGATATTGAATGGATGAAGTGTTAATTCCTGAGGCATAAAGTCTATGTGCTCTGTTTTTTCTATATAAATGGGTATTTCCTCTCGTTAATGTATTGGATTGATTAGTAGCGTAGGTGGGTTAAATCAATACTACTTTCTCAAATTTTTCTATTGTTTAAACCTGTAATTTAAGACAGCTTATGTAAAAAAAAGGACTCTGTACTATGACCTCAACACTTTATTTCAAGGAGAGTCTACGATGTACTATGATTCCAAGTTCCCTATCACTGCCCCCATAGCAGCTTTATCTATTCCCCAAAAAGAAGTCTCGTTTGAAGCGCCGGATAGCTTGTTTTCTCAAGAAGGCTTTCTTTATCAAGTAAATTGTCATGGCAGGGATAAATATAATGCATTCCAGTTGCGAAAGGCTGTGTATGTTGATGAGTATGACTGGGCTGAAGGGTACAAAAATATGGGTATTGAAGTGGATGTCTTCGATGCGTTTTCTAACGTTTCTGCTGTACGTTCTCCTGAAGGTGATATCGTTGCCACATTTAGAGTGACGGATGCTGTTTTTGATTGGATGGCCACGGAGTGTTATGACGGCAGATTCCGTGCTTATACCGAAAGTTTAAAAGTGCCGGGGATTACTGAAATATCTAGGCTTTGTATTCAGCAAGGTTTTAGGAGCATGATGATCGATAATGATTTGTCCGTTTTTGATCTTCTACTTGCAGGGCTTGTATATCAGCACAAACGTAGTGGTATAAAAGGTTGTGTGTTTGTAACTCACTGGACGATGTATAAATATTTAACGCGTAAAGGATTGAACGTGACGGCGCTTTGTGAGCCAGAAATCATGCCGGACGGTTGTAAGATTGCAGCGTTTTATTTAGATGTGAACAAGAGCTATCGAGAATTTAAGCAGCTAACGAATCTACTTAACCACTAATTCTTCTTAAGCGATTTAGAGCATTAGAAGAAAAAACTATTGAATGGAAATAACAACTGTCCTTTAGGACAGGTAGTCCTCGGTGTCGTATTTCATTATCCTGCACACATTGTTACACCTTGCCCAAGTTAGCTAGTCTGGCAGGGCAATGTTGAGCAATATGTTGGAATGACGGTCTAGATGTGCTTGGGGTGCTAAGATGATGAGTCAGCAGTACGATATCATTATTCTTGGTGCAGGGATCTCGGGTGTGTTGGCGACGACGGTTATGGCTCACCGAGGCTATAACGTGTTGCTACTGGAAAAGGATGCGTTAAAACGCCCCGAACCCCTTGCACTCTTATGTCCTGACACACTTGAAGCACTTATTCAATTTTCTGAGTCTATTGGATTAGGTGAGTTATCAAAGTGGACTTCATCCAAGCTCGCTAAAGCTAAATTCCCCTTTAAAGCTTCTCATACCCATGTTTTTCATAGCCTCGAACAGCCATTAGCCTATCAGTCTGAACAGCTAGACAAAAAAGTAAAAATACGCTTTACGCCGATCAGTGAGTGTCTGTTAAAAGGAAAGCTTATGGCGCTTGCCTTAAAGAAAGGGGCACAGGTCAAACAGCAGGCATGGGTGAATAATGTCGAATTTACCGATGACTATGGCCTTGTCTTCACTCAAGGTGGAGAGCAGGCTTACCAAGGGCGTTTTGTCATTGATGCAACTGGGCGAGCGTCATTTCTTGCCAATCACCTAGGGTTAAGACTCACGCCCTCAGACGGCTTCCCGTTAAATACCCGTTGTATTTTTTCGCAGTTTAGTCATATTCCATTTTATAGAAAAGATTCAATGAGACGTTCAAAGTCTCGGGTAAGTAAGCTTTCACGCATTGAATTTCACCATTTTGATGGGGGACTTTTTTGGTTTAAATCCCTTTCAAAAAACATGTCAAGTGTGGGGGTGTCATTGAATAATCATCAATATCCTATGAATAAATTGCTTGCAGAAGAAGAATTTAATGCATTTTCAGCGCAAGTGCCTTGGGTTCAAACCGTCATAGATGGCGCCAAACAAGAAGTCCCTTTTATTAAAACAGGCCGCTTGCAATACATGAATCGTCGCTATTGTACTAAAAGATGGGCGTTATTGCCTTGTGCCGGGTTTAGTCATGATATTTTGTCTTGTAATGAGGTGCGACTACCGTTCCAAGCTTTAGGCATGTTAATGTCAGAACGTGGCGTTGTTTTAGAGCAAGAGCATGAGAGGTGTAATTATGATCGACTATTGAAAACCCTTTTTAGTCAGTCGTTTCAAGCTGTCTTTCATGAGGCGATAAAGAGTAGTGCTTAGGTAGTACATCATGTCAAAAGGTTTGTCTGGTAACCGTAGGGTGGAAAAGCGCTAGCGCCTTCCACCAAAAAAACTTAATGGCTGCTGGATCGCGCTGCGCTTAGCCACCCTACAAAAACTGATACCACCCAACAATCGGTTTGATACGATGTAGTAGTCTAAGCTTCATTATTTATAAGGTTGTCATTCACAGTAGATTTCAATAAGCATTCACTTAGCTCAGGACTTTTATGATGATTGGAGTACATGATATGAACTGCCTGACACCCAACTTTAGTCGGGGTTAACTTGCTTTGAGATTAGGTAGCTTAATAAGCAAACGGTATTGGGGTATTCCGGTTTGTTTGCGAAAGCCTTAAATTGAACGCTCTCGAAGTTTCCTATGTTTTCTTTATTGACTTGCATGCGAGAAAATCGATCTCCATATTGCGCTTTCAATTTGATTATGATTTTCTCGTATAAGCGTTGTTCAACATCGCTGATCGGGTAAATTCTTTCACCCTTTTGAGTAAGTAGTATAGGGGTGTCTTGTATAGTCTCAATCAGTTCGTTGAAAAGGTCTTGCGTTTGATCATTTGCTTTTTCTATAGGCTTGAAAGGTTGTTTGCCAACTCTAAAAGATGGGTAATGATGAGTTGTTCTCTTCGTGTGCGTTAAAACTGGGCTTCTAAAGCCTTTAGGGGATGATGTAGGGCTAGTTGTTGGTGAAAGAATAGTGCCCTTTGTTGATGGTGGTGGTGATGGTGATGGTGATGGTGAATTGTTTGTTGAATGAAGTGTTAAGGGTATACAGAAAATAATAAAAAATAATGACAAGGAGATGAGAAATTTCACGCGTTTTCTAAAGGGTGACTTAATATGAGGAGTTTGAGCGAAGCGCGCTAATGGAGTTCCAAGTAACGGTGGAATCTGATTAAAAAATTGATCTATATCAATGATACTTGACGCCCAAAATGGAGAATTGCCGGTCCGCAATTTAGGAGTGTCCATCCGTGCACGAGCATCCTGCCTACAATTATCAAGTGGTTCGTCAATTTGCTGTAATGACCGTTATTTGGGGCGTTATTGGTATGCTGGTAGGCGTTATTATTGCCTCGCAACTGGCGTGGCCTGATCTTAATTTTGATACGCCTTGGTTTAGTTTTGGTAGGCTTCGACCTTTACACACCAATTTGGTGATTTTTGCCTTTGGCGGCTGTGCCTTAATGGCCACTTCACTTTATGTCGTTCAGCGTACGAGTTATGCGAGATTAATCTCAGATGGATTAGCAAAGTTTGTATTCTGGGGTTGGCAGCTTGTCATGGTGTTGGCTGTGATTACCTTGCCTTTGGGGATGACGTCAGCGAAAGAATACGCAGAGCTTGAGTGGCCGATTGATATTCTGCTGACTATTGTTTGGATTGCTTACGGGGTGTTGTTTTTTGGTACCATCACTAAGCGTCAAACCAGTCATATTTATGTCGCTAACTGGTTCTTTGGTGCCTTTGTTATTACGGTTGCGGTACTGCATATCGTGAATTCAATGGCTGTGCCTGTGACTTTTGGTAAGTCTTACTCCATGTATGCGGGGACTGTCGATGCCATGATTCAATGGTGGTACGGGCATAACGCGGTAGGCTTTTTCTTAACCGCAGGTTTCTTGGGTATCATGTATTACTTTGTGCCTAAGCAAGCAGGTCGCCCTGTTTATTCTTATCGTTTGTCGATTGTTCACTTTTGGGCCTTAATCGCAATTTATATTTGGGCAGGCCCTCATCATCTTCACTACTCTGCACTGCCTGACTGGACACAGTCGTTAGGCATGATCATGTCAATCATTCTACTTGCGCCTTCTTGGGGTGGCATGATCAACGGCATGATGACCTTAAGCGGTGCTTGGGACAAACTTCGCTCTGATCCTGTGCTTAAGTTCCTAGTGTTATCGTTATCGTTCTACGGCATGTCGACCTTCGAAGGCCCATTAATGGCGATCAAGACGGTTAATGCGCTATCCCATAATACAGACTGGACCATTGGTCACGTGCACTCAGGCGCCTTAGGTTGGGTTGCGATGATTTCGATTGGTGCGGTATATCACATGTTACCGATCCTCTTTAATAAGGAAGCCATGTACAGCACCCGTTTAATCAATGTGCATTTCTGGCTAGCGACTTCAGGCACGTTGATTTATATCGTGGCTATGTGGGGCAACGGTATCTTCCAGCAAGGGGCGATGTGGAGTGCTTATAATGCAGATGGCACCTTAACCTATAGCTTCATCGAATCTGTACGTGCCAGTCACTTAGGTTATGTGTTTAGAGCCTTAGGCGGCATGCTGTTCTTATCTGGCATGGTGTTGATGGCCATTAACATGCTGTTAACCATTTACAGCCCGAAAGGCAGAACGGTGTCTGCCCCTGCAACTAAGTTGGAGACCGCATAATGAAGCATGAAACCATCGAAAAAAATATCGGTTTAATGATGATCTTCATTACCTTGGTTATCAGTGTGGGTGCCTTGGTTGAGATCGTGCCGTTGTTCTTTCAAAAAGAAACGACTGAGCCTGTTGAAGGGTTAAAGCCTTATACAGCGATGGAGCTTGAAGGGCGTGATATCTATATTCGCGAAGGCTGTCATGTGTGTCATACGCAAATGATTCGCCCACTTCGTGCCGAAACGGAGCGTTATGGTCACTACTCTGTTGCAGGTGAATTTGTGTATGAGCATCCGTTTTTGTGGGGGTCTAAGCGTACAGGGCCTGATTTAGCCCGTGTGGGTGGTCGTTACTCGGACGATTGGCATAAGCTGCATTTATATGATCCTCGCGCCGTAGTACCAGGCTCTGTCATGCCGTCTTACCCATGGCTATGGGAGCAAAAAATTGATGGTGACTTAACAGGTAAAAAGATGGCAGCCTTGTTGAGCGTGGGTGTGCCTTACACCCAAGAGCAGATCGCTAACGCAAAAGCTGAGACAGACGGTCAACTCGAAGTTGATGCGCTAGTGGCGTATCTGCAAAAGCTAGGCAATGTCATTAGCCATAATCGCTAGGAGGCAACATGGATATTCTTAGTCTTGATTTAAATGCCTTTAGAGCGGTATTAACCTTTTTATTGTTTTTAACCTTCGTTGGCCTTTGTGTGCTGATGATCATGCGTGGCAGCAAAGGTTATGACGCTGCCGCTGAAATCCCTTTTAAGGAGTTTGATGAGCATGAGTAGTTTTTGGAGTATCTGGATCATCGTCCTGACGTTAGGGTCGATTGTAGGTTTTGTTTGGCTGCTTTTTGCTAACCGTAAAACTGATCGTGCACAAAACGAAGTGACAGGCCATGCCTATGATGGCATTGAGGAGTACGATAACCCGCTTCCTGCCTGGTGGTTCTATTTCTTCTTGGTGACTGTTGTTGTTGCTTTAGGCTATTTGTTTCTTTACCCAGGCCTTGGCTCCTACAAGGGCTACTTGAACTGGACGTCAGCCGGCCAGCATGAAGAGCAAGTTGTCGAAAAAGAAACGCAATTTCAGGCGCATGTAAAAGACTATATGTCCATTCCGGCTGATGAACTGGCCAAAGATTTTAAAGCCGTCAAAATGGGTGAGCGCCTCTTTAAGAGTAACTGTGCAGTGTGTCACGGTGATGATGCGCGCGGCAGTTATGCGTTTCCGAACCTTACCGATGGTGATTGGTTATACGGCGGTACAGAAGCTGATATCAAAAAGACCATTACGGATGGCCGCAGCGGTATGATGATGGCTTGGGGTGCACAACTCGGTAATGACTTAGGTGAAATGGCGCGCTTTGTAAAAAGCTTAAACACGGAAGAGGGCGGCATGGCTGCTCAGCAAGAAGCGCCTATGTATGATAAGTTTCAGCAGTTATGCTCTAGTTGCCACGGCAAAGACGGCACAGGTTCTCAGCTGTTAGGTGCGCCTAATTTAACAGATGATGTGTGGTTATATGGCGGCTCGCTTGCTGATATTAAATTAACCATTGATAAAGGCCGTAATGGACAAATGCCTGCGCACAAAGACTTATTGTCTGAAGAGCGTATTCATTTATTAACAGCATTTATCTTGTCGTTTAGTGAATCACTAGATTGACGGCAATCTATGCCTTGCTGAAAGCCTTGAAATTCAGCACAGAACCTCAAAGTCAATGAATGGAGATGCCTTTAGCTGAACTTTATTCGTATATTTTGGCCTAATGACCAAGTTTTTATAAAGAGGCAGCAAATGAATAAACTAGTTTTATTGTGTCTAAGCGGTGTGCTTGTAAACAATGTAGTAGTATCCGATGTAGTAGGGGCCGGTCATAAAAACCCCTTTGATGGAGAGTTCTCTTTAGACTTTGAGGCGGTCATACACAAGGCTAGCTACCTACTTAACGGTGATGAAAAGAAAGACTCAATAGGGTTACTTATCCCAACAAGGCCATCCTCTGCTCTGTCTCATAAAGCTCATGCTGAACAAGTTAGACTGCGACGGGAAGCAAAAAAATTTGAAGCCAGAAGAAATAGCTTTAAACGAGTGTCAACGGTAATAGATCCTAAAAACTCAAATACATACTACTACCAAGATGGCCATCACCAACTCATTTACAACGTTAATAAGAGTGCTAGCGATTTAGGCCTTACTAAAGAAGGCTGCCAAGAAGCCAAACTTACATTGTCATGGTTGGGCGATGACCTTGATGATATATATGACTATTCAAACGGTGAGAGTAAACCTTCTTCTTCTGCTTCTTGGCTTGGTATGTCTAGAGCTTCGTCGACGAGCCAGTCCAAAAGTGAGGCTCTACAAGCTGCCGCTAGTGCTAGGTTACAAAGAAAAATGACTTATAAAGATGGTGATGAGATCATCAGCGCAATGGCTACTGCAACTAAATGCCTTGAGCTAGCTAAGAAATTCGTAGACCGTTAATAAATGCAGTGGGAAATTCCTGCGAAAATCTTGCCTATTTAAAGGAAACTGGCGAAGAATTTATCCCGCTTATCTGGAATTTAAGCCGAACAGTCAGTGCTTGAGCAGGCGCTTAGATCAAACCTAAAAATAATAATAAAATGCAGCATGAAAAAAAAGATGGCTATTCATTGAACCAAAAACGAAAAGCCATCTTTCCGAAATCAGTGAAAGGCAAAGCCAAAAACCGAAGACGCCTGACGGGCGCTTTGATTTATGGCGCTTTATTTCTTTTACCCTGGTTTAATTGGGGTGATCATCCCGCTGTATTTTTCAACCTTGATAAAAGACAACTGCGTGAGGTGAGTAATACGTATCGCTTTAAAATCACCAATAAAAGTGATCGCGATATAGATGCTCAGCTCGTGCTGAAAACTGAGGGTTTTCGCTTATTGAAAAATAAGCCCTTAACGCTTTCAGCGGGTGAATCTTTAGAGCAAGAGGTAATCGTGATGAGTATGCCCAAGTCAGTAGGCAGCTATGATTTAGCCTTTGAAGTGGTGACAGTTATTAACAGCATTTATTTTGTCGTCTAGATTAACGGCAATCTATGCCTTGCTGAAAGCCTTGGAATTCAGTACAGAACCTCAACATTAATGAATGGAGATTCGTTTAGCTGAACTTTATTCGTATATTTTAGCCTAACGGCTAAGTTTTTATAAGGAGGCAGAAAATGAAGAAAATAGTTTTATTGTGTCTAAGCGGTGTGCTTGTAAACAATGTAGTAGTATCCGATGTAGTAGGGGCCGGTCAGCAAAACCCCTTTGCTGATGAGTTCTCTGCAGACGTTGAGGCGGTCATACACAGTGCTAATTACCTACTTAACGGCGATGTAAAGGTAAGCCCAAAAGGGATTCCTAGAACAACAAGGCCATCCTCTGCTCTGTCTTTTAGAGTTGGGACTCAACAAGAGAAACTGAAACAGGCAACAAAAGCATTTGAAGCTAGAAGAGATAGCTTTAGACTAATGTCAGAGGAAATAGATCCTAAAAACTCTGATCTCTACTACAACGAAGAAGGCCATCACAAACTCATTTACAACGTTAATAAGAGTGCTAGCGATCTAGGTTTTACTAAAGAAGGCTGTCAAGAAGCCAAACTTACATTGTCATGGTTGGGCGATGACCTTGATGATATATATGACTATTCAAACGCTGAGAGTAAACCTTCTTCTTTTTGGTTTGGTATGTCTAAAGACTCGTGGAGGAGCCAGCTCAGACAGGAAGCTCAACAAGCTGAGGCTAGTGCTGGATTACAAAGAAAAATGACTTATAAAGATGGTGATGTGGTCATCAGCGCAATGGCTACTGCAACTAAATGCCTTGAGCTAGCTAAGAAATTCGTAGAGCATTAATAAATGTAGTGGGAAATTCCTGCTAAAATCCTGCCTATTTTAAAGAAAACTGGCGAAGAATTTATCCCGATTATCTGGAATTTAAGCCGAACAGTCAGTGCTTGGGCAGGCGCTTAAATCAAACCTAAAAATAATAATAAAATGCAGCATGAAAAAAAAGATAGCTATTCGCTGTACCAAAAACGAAAAGCCATCTTCCCGAAATCAGTGAAAGGCAAAGCCAAAAACCGAAGACGCCTGACGGGCGCTTTGATTTATGGCGCTTTATTTCTTTTACCCTGGTTTAATTGGGGTAATCATCCCGCTGTATTTTTCAACCTTGATAAAAGACAACTGCATTTCTTTGATTGGCTGTTCATGCCGCAGGATGTGTTTTATTTGGCCTGCTTTTTCATCATTGCTGCATTTGCACTCTTTTTATTTACGACTGTCGCAGGACGATTATGGTGCGGGTTTGCATGCCCTCAAACGATTTGGACAGCACTTTTTGTCTTTGTTGAAGAAAAGCTCCAGGGCTCAAGCCTTCAGCGTAAAAAACAAGCACAGAAAACGTTTACATTACCAAAAATAGCAACGCATCTTGTGTGGTTGCTCATTGCGTTTATAACAGCTTTTAGCTTTGTTGGGTTCTTTTATCCTATTCGTGAATTAGCCGTTGACCTCGCAACCTTGAATGTTTCGTTAGTAGCTGTATTTTGGTTAGCACTTTTTACCTGGTTAACCTATGTTGATGCAGGGTTGCTACGCGAGCAGGTCTGTATTCACATGTGTCCATACGCGAAATTTCAAAGCGTCATGTACGATGAAGATACGCTGATTGTAGCCTATAACGTGGATAACGGTGAGCCACGTGGATCGCTAAAATCTAACAAAGGCGGTGGCTGTATCGATTGTTCGCTTTGCGTACAGGTTTGCCCGACTGGCATTGATATTCGTGATGGTTTGCAGATTGACTGTATCAATTGCGGCCTGTGTATCGATGCCTGTGATCATGTGATGACCACCATAGGCCGTGAGAACAATCTCATCAGTTTTAACACGCTGAACAAACTGAACGGCAAGGCGTCGTCTATCTTGCGACCTAAGACCGTGGCATACAGCTTAATCCTCGTTATTATGGTTGGCTTGTTGGGGTACAACTTATCAAACCGAGGCGATATCGAAAGTTCCTTGGTAAGAGAGCGCGATCGAATGCATCGCTTTAACAGTAAAGGTGAAGTGAGTAATACGTATCGCTTTAAAATCACCAATAAAAGTGATCGTGATATAGACGCTCAGCTCGTGCTGAAAACTGAGGGTTTTCGCTTATTGAAAAATAAGCCCTTAACGCTTTCAGCGGGTGAATCTTTAGAGCAAGAGGTAATCGTGATGAGTATGCCCAAGTCAGTAGGCAGCTATGATTTAGCCTTTGAAGTGATGAGCG
Source organism: Pseudomonadales bacterium (assembly GCA_965225765.1). Taxonomy (GTDB): domain Bacteria; phylum Pseudomonadota; class Gammaproteobacteria; order Pseudomonadales; family DT-91; genus CAKMZU01. The sequence goes on along the minus strand of CBDDBO010000002.1, from coordinate 1,738,114 downwards.
ATGACCTGTCACTTGATCAACTGGATGCTCGTTACTTATATCTAACACTTCGCAAGTAATTAAACTATCGTAGGGTGGGTTAGCGCAGCGTAACCCACCAACCCATATAAAACATGGTGGGTTACGCTGCGCTAACCCACCCTACAGTATGAACCATGTCAGACACTCAAGTACAACCTATCAAACCCTGGTATCAACACTTTTGGCCTTGGTTCATGCTAATGCCACTCTTCGTTACCGTCATCTTATCGAGCTTTATGTTGCATCGTGCTTTTACCAAAGGTGATTCGGTAGTTAGCAGTCAATACTATAAAAATGGCTTAAAGATTAATCGTTTAATTGATGATTTGGCAGCTGCAAAAACCTTAGGGGTGGCAGCCAGTCTTAGGGTAGACGGTGAAAGGTTACTGTTGCAACTGACAAGTGAGAACCCTTTAAAAGTTGAACAATTAACGCTTCAATTCTCTCATGCTTTTGATAGCGATCTTGATGTGAGTCTGCCTTTACAAGCCGCAGGAAATAATCTGTTTGTGGCGAAAAAGCCAAATTTAGCGTCAGGAAAGTGGTATTTGGATTTAATTCATCAAGGTGAAAGTTCATGGCGTATTAAACGTCAATTTAATGCGCCTGTTGATTCACTTGATCTAGCGCCTATTCTATGACGTTAGCCTGCTTTCACTGTGACCAGGCTTTGCCTAAAGGCTTTGAGGATAGCTACACCCTAGTGCATGAAGGGCGGTCTCTTACGTTTTGCTGCCCTGCCTGTCAGGCGATTGCTGAAACCATTCTTTTAGGCGGCTTTGATCAATACTATGCCAAGCGTGATGGAGAGACCTTACGACCAGATGAAGCACAGCAGGATTATAGGGTCTGGGATGAGTCTTTATTACAAGAAGGTTTTGTTTCTGTTGAAGATAACCTGAATACGATTAAGCTTTATATAGAAGGGTTGCATTGCACCGCTTGCGCCTGGCTTATTGAACAGCATCTTCTAAAGCAAGAGGCTATCACAGATGCAAGCGTTAACTATCAGCAGGGCTTGCTAACCGTTAAGCAAGACAAAGCATCGCCTGTCAGTGAGCTGATGACACAGGTGGCTCGTATTGGTTATAAGCCTCACCCGTATCAAGACGATCATATTCAGCAAGCGCATTCGGTTGAAAAGAAAAAACAGATTAAGCGGTTAGGCATCACCGCTTTGCTGATGATGCAATTAGGTATGTTGGCAGCAGGTGTTTATGCAGGGGATTACTTAGGCATTTCTGCACATCATAGGCAACTTCTGCATGTCTTTGGTTTGTTATTTTCATTGCCTTTGCTTTATGTCAGTGCTCTGCCGTTCTTTGTTTCTGCATGTAAGGCATTACAGCAAAAACAAGTCAATATGGATGTGAATATCGCCTTGGCCATTGTGGGTCTTTATGGTGGCTCGTTAGTGAGTATTTGCCAAAGTGTGGGCGATGTGTATTTTGATTCAATTGCTATGCTGTGCTTTTTTATCTTGCTTGCACGATTTATTGAATTCACATCCAGAGCCTCTCTTCGTTTCAGTAAACCGTTACTGCCACGTTTTATAAGGCTTGTGAACCAAGAGACTGTCTTGCTGGAATCTGTCCAAGTAGGGGATCAACTAGTCATTAGTCCAGGAGAGGTGATTCCTGTGGATGGTTTGGTCTTAGCCGGTTCTTCAACCGTCAATGAAGCCATGTTGACAGGTGAATCAACGCCTGTGTCAAAAGTTGTAGGGGATAAACTGCTGGCAGGTTCTGAAAATTATACTGGTGTGCTGACAGCCCAGGTATTAACTAATGCTGGTCAAAGTTCCCTTGATAGACTCGAACAGCTAACTGAATCAACGCAATCATCTGAGCAGACGCAAAGCGATTATTGGGCAGCACTGTTTACAGGCCTTATAGCTTTACTCGCTTTTGCAACTTACGTTGTTTGGCTGTTTATTGAGCCTGATAGAGCCTTTTGGGTTGGGTTAAGTGTCTTGGTTATCAGTTGTCCCTGTGCGTTATCGTTAGCATCACCTACAGCAAAGGCTGTGATGCAGGCAAAGTTAAGAAAATTAGGCGTGATCATTCGTACACCTTCTGTACTTGAGCAGGCAGCGAGTATTGATACGGTGTTTGTTGATAAGACTGGCACGTTGACAGAAGGACAGTTAAGCGTACAAAAAATCGAAAATCACAGTGATTTTTCTGATGAGCAGCTTTTGATACTTGCTTCCTCCTTAGAGAAATCGACAGGTCACCCCATTGCCTCGGCTTTTTCTGAAATTGCTGCTAGTTCAGCAGAAGATATTAAGGTGTTTCCGTCTAAAGGCGTATCCGGCATCGTTAACCATCAACGCTATTATTTAGGTAGTGCAGCATTTTGCGGTACGCTTAGTGATGTGCCTATTCAACCTTATGAACCTTTTCAATGGATTGGTTTATGCAAAGAAGGTCAGTTTTTAGCTTGGATTGGCTTAACGGATGCTATTCGTGAAGACAGCTTGGCCGTTATCAATCAGTTAACAGCAAAAGGTATTGAGGTAGAAATACTCAGTGGCGATGGTTCCGTTCATGTGAAGACAGTGGCTGATACGTTATCCCTTCCTTACCAATCGTCATTAACCCCTGAAGATAAACTGGCAGCGGTTCAAGCTGCGGTCAACAAAGGCAAACAAGTCTTAATGTTAGGGGACGGTCTCAATGACAGTATAGGTCTTGCTGGCAGTCATGTGTCAGTTACACTCGACAATGCCCAAGACTGGACAAAAAGTCGAGTAGGGGTTGTGCTTAATCACGGTAAACTCTCAGGCCTCTTGAGTTTACTTGCGGGGGAAAAGGCCTATAAGCGAACCTATCGGCAGAATATTGTTTGGGCTTTAGCGTATAATGCGCTGGCCATTCCCTTGGCGATGGCAGGGTTTATTACACCGCTTTTTGCAGCCTTAGGCATGTCATTGAGTTCAATTGTCGTGGTATTGAATGCACGACGTTTAAAATAGTAGTGTGGATAAGTGCAGCGTCATCCACCACCCAAAATGTTAATAATAGATGGATAGTCTTTATATTTTAATCCCCATCGCCATGGTGTTTGTTGCTGTGGCTGCATCCATTTTGGTGTGGGCGGTTAACAGCAAGCAGTTTGACGATTTAGAGCGAGAGGCCACACGTATCCTTGAGGATGACGAGTGACGTTTTCACTTTTAATTGCCGCTTTTACTTTAGGGCTTTTCTCGACAGCGCATTGCCTGTTTATGTGTGGCGGTATTTCGCAAGCCTTAACTTTTCAGCAAGAGAAACAGGTTGTGATTAAAACCCTGCTGTTTCATGCTGGTCGTATAGCGTGTTACGGTTTTTTAGGCTTGGTAATTGGCGCTGTGATCTATCAATTTGCAACGGAATACCACACCTTAAGCCGCTGGCTAAGGCATGGCTCTGGGGTGCTATTGATAGTAATAGGTTTATATATTGCAGGTCGCGGCAGTTTATTAAAAGCCCTGGAAAAACGCCTCGGCTTCTTTTGGCGTTTCTTGCAACCTGCCGTAAAGCGCACGATGAAAATGGAAAAAGCTTACCATGCGATAGGGTTAGGCTTTTTGTGGGGCTTTTTGCCCTGTGGGCTTATTTATTCAACGCTTTTATGGGCTGCAGCGTCTACCCAAGGGGTTGAAACCTCAGTTGTGATGTTGGCATTTGGTTTGGGAACACTGCCAGGTTTTTTGTTACTCCATAGTTTTAGCGTTAGTATTCGTTCGTTTCTGCAAAAAAAGCCACTTAGGCTCATCATTGGTGGCTTGTTTATTGTCTTTGGTTTATGGACAATACTGCCGCTTATTCCGCAATTTTCGTTTATTAAACATCCCTTTTGCTAGGGTGTTGTAGTGCATCGCGTCAAACCGATTGTTCAGTAAACGAATGACGTAGGGTGGTGTTAGCGCAGCGTAACCCACCAGCTATCTAGGTGTTTCATGGTGGGTTACGTTTCACTAACCCACCCTGCAAGGCAAACCTTTTGAAATAGAGTACTGGTATGACAACAATTTTTAAAACCCCACATGAACTGTTAGATAACATCGGCAAAGATTTAGGTACAACCGACTGGTTGACCATAGAGCAGGACCGCATTAATGGTTTTGCTGATGCGACAGGTGATCATCAATGGATTCACGTTGATCCTGAAAAAGCTAAAGATGGCCCTTTCGGTGCCTGTATTGCGCATGGTTATTTAACCTTGTCTTTGGTGAATTACTTTTTGCCTGAACTGATTGATGTGCAGGGCATTTCGATGGGAGTAAATGTTGGTCTTGATCGTGTGCGTTTTCCATCACCTGTAACCGTTGGAAGCCGCATTCGTGGTAGAGGTGAAGTCGTGCAAGTTGAAGAAATGAAAGGTGGGATTCAATCAGTGGTACGAGTGACAGTAGAGATTGAAGGCGCTGAAAAGCCTGCTTGTATTGCTGATACTATTTCACGTTATTTTCCTGCTTAACGTTATTTTTAAAGCTAAAATAGGGAAGTACTCAGCTACTTCCTTTCTTCGAGTTGCCACTTATCACAGAAATCACACCGCTTATCGATAAGGCATTGGCATAGTGCCTTCAGCAGGCAATAATGCACCCATAAGAAAAATAACCCGAATTCCCCGACTACAAGAATAATAACTGGGGCTATAAAGGAGCTTATGGCTATGCCTCACGATAGAAGAATAAAAAAACAGGCTCAATCAGGGTTCACCCTGGTTGAGCTAATGATCACCATTGCCATTCTGGCAATTTTGTTTGGTGTTGCCATTCCTTCCTTTAGCGACTTTTTAACCCGCTCTAACCTTCGCTCTTACAGCATCGATTTTCAAGCAGATGTTAAATTTGCCAGCGAGCAAGCGAGAATGCAGGGCGAAAGCGTGATTGTTTCAACGCTTGATGGGTCTGTGAACTGGAAAAATGGCTATCAAGTTTGGGTGGATGAAAATGCAGATAATACTGCGCAGGATACGGAAGTGCTCCGGCATCGTGACAGCATGAAAGCAGGCGTGAAAGTATCACTTAACGGAAATGACATGGCTCGTGTGCGTTTTAATCGGAACGGTACAGTGCTGAACGGCGCACATAAAATCACCGTCTCTGCTTACCCTGCTAATACGAGCATTCCTGATAAAAAAATTAACCTGTTAGCATCAGGCATGATGAATCAAGACAGCTAAGCCGTTTTAAGGAATGACTATGAAAAAACAACAGGGTGTCGCATTAATTGAAGTTGCTATTTCAATTTTTATATTGGCGGTAGGGCTTTTAGGCTTGGCTAGCCTTCAGCTGATTAGCCTTAAAAATATGGGTATGGCCCAAAGTGCTACGCTTGCCAATGTGCACTTAGAACAACTTGCAGAGGCGTTACGTACGAATCAGCAAGAGGGCGCACAATTTATTACCTCAGGTGTAATAGCAAGCAAAACTGAAGGCGGTTGCGAGCTAAATTGTACCCCAGAAGACAGCGCAAAAGCTGCCTTGAATCGTATAAAAAATGCTATATACGATAACTTTGCGAGCCCCAATCTTACCATCACACAAGAAGAGATAACGAGTTACAACCAGGTGACCTTTGAATCAGGTGTAGATGAATTAGGGGCACTTAATACATCGACCACAGCAGTTGGTGTGTTTGCCTACAACATTTCTTTAAGTTGGGTTGAGCAGGGAGATTTTCTCTTAAAGACAGATGCCAATGTCACTAATTCGCAAACACTGCGTGTCGTGTTAAGGGGGGTCAAGTAATGAAGCAGCAGGGCTTTACACTCATTGAGTTAATGATTGCAATGTTTCTTAGCATAGTCATGCTCGGTGGCGCTTACAATATATTTATCAGCAATTTTAAGTCCTACCAAATGCTGGTGTCCGATAGCCATATTCAAGAAAGTGCGCGAATTGCCAGAAGTCTTTTAGTTAAAGATATTCAGTTATCGAATGCATTAGGTTGCCATGTCACTAACCAGGGGTATGTGAACGAAGAAAATTATATGAATTCGACCACTCACCCTGACTTTGACTTGCAGTTTTTTGAAGGTTTTAGTCTGGTTAATAACAGTAGCGCTCAAAGTATTAAAGATGCGGTTAAATTTCATACCTCAGGTGACAGTACCAAAGTTGAGGTGGGCACAGATGTATTAACATTGTCACGCGCAAGAGGCGTTGCTAGCCAAGTAACAGCTGCCGAGGTGGGATCAACAGAATTTACGGTAACAGGCGATTACTTTAGTAATGGCGATTATATAGTTGTGAAAACCTGCTATGGCGGCGTTGTGAGCGAAATGTTTCAGGTTGAAGCAGCGGCCGGTGTTGCAGGTGGGGGTCAAACGCTAACGGTCGATAATGAAATTTTTGGAAATTACTTAAATTCTGACGGTGCCGCTAAGATGGGCGTCTCCATCTACAAGTTAGAGGCTGTGAGTTATTTTGTTTCACAAAGTGCCAGTAGTGGTACGGGTGATACAAAACTGTCACTTTTTAGGAAAGTGAATAATGATGCCGCAGAAGAGTTTATTGCGGGTGTGGATGACTTGCAGGTTGCCTACCAAACAAGCGACGGGACAACAAGCTCTTATTCCCGGTTAGGTACAGCTAATCAGGTGGTTCAAGCCGGTAACGTGGACGTTACGTTGGTGTTGCGCAGTGATACCACCAAAAATGCCAGCCAGTTTACAGGGCCTGACTTTGGTAAAACAGCAGGTGCCGCTTATGCCGATGATGGAAAATTGCGTCGCATCTTTACGGTGTCAGGCAAGGTGAGGAGTTAAGTCATGATGATAAGAAAAAAAGAGCAGGGCGCAGCATTGATTGTCTCGCTGATGCTGCTGATTATTTTAACCCTTTATGGATTGTCGTCATCAAACCTGTCGATTATGCAGGTACAGATGACCTCGACCAGTAATGATGCGCAGCTAGCATTAGCAGCCGCTGAATCAGGGGTGAATCGAGCAATAGCCAGAATTGAAAGCATTACCAAAGATGACCAAGTCTTAGGGGCGAACTTTTTTGAGGTTGACGATGTAGCACTTGATGTTACGGACCCTGACGTCTGGGCTGATGCTGCTATTACGCAAATTCAAACACTTGAAGACGCAGGCTTAAGTAATGCGCCTGCCCAAACGGCTCGTTACTTTGTGGTTTACCTTGGCCCCATCACTGATGCTGATGGTAATGGAACGGGTGGGTTCAACGATGCGGGCAGATGGTCAAAGCGCTCGCCGCAATTAGGTGATCGTGATATCCCTGAGAACGATCCAACAGGTGGTGCTGATGAAAATTACACGGTTGAAAATGTGCTGTTTAAAATTGTCGCAATGGGAACCGGGCAGGATGTATCTGCTATGCGCGTGGTCGAAGTTTTTTATCGCCGCTCATTGCAAGTGTTAAAAAATAATGGAGGAACAGGCGCATGATTAAACAAGTATTATTACATCTGGCATTCATGTTTGTTCTTAGCGTTTATCGGGCTTTTTGTATTCCCGCCTTCGCGGGAATGACGAGTAGGTTAAGAAGGAAGTTAAGTCACTCCCGTGATTCCTGCGAAGGCGGGAATCCATGGAGGAATAAAATCAGCCATATCACAGTAGCCCTATTAACCTGCCTAAGTTTTTTCTCCATACCAAACGTAAAAGCAGCCCCTGGCGACATTTCGCATATGCCCTTAGGCATACAAGGGCAGCTGCCACCTAATTTGATGCTGCTATTTGACTCATCAGGTTCTATGAAAGATTCAGTTTATGTAAGTTGTATGCCTACTATAGAATGTGAGAGGCAAAGTGATTTCTGTCTTAATGATAGCTGTTCAAATAATGGAATAGATTGGTCTGATAGAAGTACATATTACATTGGTGAAACTGCAAGAGTATCAACTCGTGGTTCAAATGCAGAATATTTCTATGGTGATAGAGTGTATAAAGGATGTTCAACCATTCCAGTGGCAGAACGTCAAGAGAGAACTTGCCGATCAACAAAGCATTATGAGGCCCAGCTTTCTGCAAAAAACCTGGTTGATTCTATAGATGGTGTCTATCTAGGAATAATGCGGTTTTATTCTCAAAATAATGAAGGTGGACAAATACTAGAAACCTTAGAGTTGCTTGACTCAGAAAGAGCGGATTATGTTCAAAAGAAAAATCAATTTCATCAAACTTTAGATAATATGGCGGCTACATCAAGCACCCCTCTATCAGAGAGTTTAAGCGGTATTGGTTATTATTATTCATATAACACACCAGCTAAGCCAATAAGAACCCCTTCAACTGATCTTGTCATGACATTGGATTCTGACGATCCTTCTTATGTCTTTGAGCCTACGCCGAAGTCAGACCCAGAATATGATCTATTGCCAGCGAGCCTTTTCGGAAACGGGATATTACGCAAACTTAATAGACTTCAATATCCTACTTATGATTCTGGTGGAGCAAATGAAGCGGAAAAAAATGCTAATATGGCTATAAGAGGCTGGTGTCAAAGAAATTTTGCTATCACTTTATCTGATGGTCAGCCAACGAGAGATGAGACCATTACTGATACCCTTAATGAATATGAAGATACATCGTCAAGTAATGCACTTGATGATGTGGCAGGTGCACTTTGGGATATGGATTTAAGGCCTGATCTATGCGATTTAACATTGATTGAAGAGTTAAATGAAGAGCTTGGTCTGACGATGGATACGACAGACTGTTCAGAATTAATTAATACACCTGTGACGTTAGCAGATGGTTCTTCGGGTTCTGTATATCAGCTTCTCGAGCAGCGGGTAGAGCAAACCGCTGATGATAATATCGTTGTGAATGATGGCCTACTTCGCCGTTATAAAAATAATGTTCGCTCCTATATGGTTGGCTTCGGTGATACGGATGATATTGATGAAGTACTAATGCAGCGAGCTGCTAGGCTTGGTGCGGGTAAGTATTATTTTGCAGAAAATGGTGCTCAATTAACGAGCGTTTTCACAGAGATACTCAATCATATTGGCAGTTCAGAAGCATCAGCCTCAGGCATCGGCCTGAATTTCGCAGGCGGCCAGCAAGACTTCTTATATACCTCCCGCTTTAACGCCTCGGACTGGACGGGTGATTTAATGAAATTCCCGATCGAGCGCATTGTGGGTGAGCTTCGATTGGACGATAAAGATGCTGAGTGGGCGACTGATGATGCGGGGACGTTTAAGTCACACACTCAAAGAGTTATTGTGACTTATGATAAAGATTCAGACACAGGTGGCGTACCTTTGCAATGGGGCACTTTACCTGCTTCTATCAAACAGGACTTAGCGATAGGGCCCAATGGTATCGCGGATACTAACGGTCAAGCGCGGTTAAACTACTTGCGCGGTGATCAAAGCAATGAAGTAGGCGCATCCAGTAGTGCGATTGGATTCAGAGCGCGCACCAGCATTTTGGGCGATATTGTGCACAGTGCCCCGTCTTATGTGGGTAAAATTGCCGCAGGCCAAAACTACTATACAGACGGTGGGCCGGATGCCAACTTAGTGAGCTGGTGGAATTACAGTGTTGATCAGTTTACAGGTGTGAGTGGGTCAGGTTATGCATCGCCTGCAAGAGCTAACGATGTGGTCTATGTGAACGCAAATGACGGCATGCTGCATGCGTTTTTAGATACGACAGATGCCAGTGGAAGTGGCAAAGTAGAAGAAATTTTCGCTTATATGCCAAGCTACATTGCATCAAGCGAGCACCGTAAAGGTCTGCACTATTTAACCGACCCTAATTATCAGCATCGGTTTTATAATGATGCAACGGCTTGGATTAAAGAAGATGTCTATATCAATAACCAATGGCGCACGATTTTGGTGATGGGTGTGGGCGCAGGCGGTAAGGGCATCTCAGTTTTAGATATCACCGATATTCATAATGGAACCGTGAGTGAATCTGATGCAGCTGCCATTGTACTCTTTGAGTTTACCCACCCAGAATTAGGGTATACCTATGCAGAGCCTTATGTTGGCCCTATGCGTGATGGTACTTGGCGCATAGTGATGGGTAATGGATATGATAGTACTTCAGGCCAAGCTGGCGTGTTTTTAATCGATATCGAAGACCCAACGAACTATAAGTTTATTCAGACACCTGTTGAGCTAGATAACACCGAAGACGGCTATGGTAAAAACGGTATGTCAACTGTGGTAGCCGCTGATGTGTATCAAGACCCTGAACGTTGTTCAGATTCAAAACCTGGCTTACATCATATTATTGCTGAATCCTGTCATACCCGAGAAGGCACAACTGGCGGCAAGCCTGAAGAATATTATGTTGACCATTTCTTTACAGGCTATGGCTCGATCGACAGGCTTTATGGCGGTGATTTATACGGCAATATGTGGGCCATTAATCTTATTTCAACAAACACCGACCACTGGCAGGCTGATTTTGGTACAACGCCACTGTTTTCAGTGCCTAAGGTTAACGGGGTGCCTCAGCCAATTACTGCTCCGCCTCGCTTAGCTTGGGCAGGGCCGATTATCATGCGTTGTGATGGCTATATGAAGTCGTTATTGAATTTAAACCAAAACCCTAGTTCTTTTAAACCAACCATTGAGGTGACAGGCGCGGAGTTTGGTAATAAAGCGGTCACACCTTATGCAAACTGGGATGAGTCGTGGGTAGAGATACCTGATTCTGTGACCACTGATGCGAATGGCTATACAGAGGCTGCACGTAGAGGCCTTAGCTGCGGCCCCAATATTATGGTGACCTTTGGTACGGGGCAGTTTTTAACCAATGAAGACGTATCTGACACAACCAAGCGTGCGTTTTATGCGGTCTGGGATAACTATAAAGTCGCGGCAACTGATTACCCACTTACGCCAACGGATTTGGATAAACGTGAATTTACCACGACTGTTACCGACACAGGTGAGTTGACGCGTACAATCGCCGATTCAGATAAGCTTGCGGACGGTGAATTCAAAAATACCCAATGGCATATCACAGATGAATATGGCTGGTACGTTGACTTTGATGTACCAGGCGAGCGGGTCACTTTCTCCCCCTTATTGCTTAAGAAAACCAATGAAATCATGTTTGCCACCACCATTCCGGATGCTCAGCAATGCGGTGCGAGCGGTTCAACAATTTTGAATCGTATGGATGTGATGACAGGTGTAGCCTCTAAGGATTACCGTGCAGTTCGTTCATTGCCAGATGGAGTGATTGTAGGGCAGAGGCTTGATCACTTAAGTACAAGCTTAACTATGATCGGTAAAGATGCGTTAACGGGCGATGAGTTTGTGTTCTCTGATAACGAAAAAGGTGGCGGTACATCAACGAAAGTGTCCGTTGCAGACGAAGAAGCACGCGGCATTATTACGTGGTACGAACTCGAATTATAAAAAGGTAACGAATAATGACTAAAAAACACCAAGGTTTTTCATTAATTGAACTGATGATTGTCGTAGCGATCATCGGTATTTTAGCAGGGGTGGCGTACCCTTCGTATGTTGAATACACCCGCAAAGCGCATCGTGCGAAAGCACAGGAAGCGCTTGAAAGCTTTGCCATGGCAATGGAAAAACTTCGCCTTGAAAGCCAGGATTATCGTTTGGCGAATGGCAGCACAGCTGATGTGACAACCCATACAGCGCCTATTGCATCTGTGTTTGCTGATTCGGCACCTACGGACGGCGGCACGCAGTTTTATGATTTGACTTTTGTTGCGACCCAATTTAGCTACGCTGTGAGAGCAACACCTAATGGTACTCAACCGATGAATGGCGATGGATACTTTGAACTACACCATACAGGCCGAAAAGGTTGGGATGCCGACGCAAGTGGTAGCATAGGCGCTACCGAATGGTGCTGGAAAACCACAAAAGGCGGCAGTTGCTAACGCATCTTATCATTCTGAAAGCCAGCGCAAGCTGGTTTTTTTGTGCCTCTAATTTTTATCTTTTCTGAGCGTTTTGGTTATTTTGTAGTCTAACGTCTGATTAGGGTAGCAGTCTTTACCCGCCAGTTTCAAGCACCAAAAAATTTACTACCAATAATCAATTATGTGGAGAACCAATGTCAGTACAGGCTAAACCTCACGGTCAAATATCACACAGCGCGGATAAAAAACAGATCGATATAGCACTTATTGAAGACAGAATTCGTCAGTCGAAAGACCTCGCATTCTCGGTCGATGAAACGATAAAAATGCTGCATGAGCTCACTGAATTTGAATTAGGCCAGTTTTTGTTAGAAACACAGGGTTTGAATGCTTTTTGGACAAGTTATGTCATAAATAAAGGTGATGGGCGAAAGCAAACCCCTGCAGAAACATGGATGCTCGAAAAAGCACCATTAGCTCGGGCCACGCAAGAGCGCTTTGGCATTTTCCAAGAGCAAGTTAAAAAATATTTGATGCCACATATGCATCTTGCATCCGTGCCTTGTGGCGTCATGGATGATTTACTGACCCTCGATTATGCTGATATTGAAGGTATTCAGTTGACGGGTATTGATTTAGATGCAGAGGCCATTCAATTAGCTAAGGCATCAGCTGAAGGTATTGCAGCAGAGTGTCAGTTTGAAACAGAAGATGCTTGGCAAATGCATCACAGTAACAAATTCGATCTGCTGCTCAGTAATGGGTTAACCGTTTATGAGCAAGACGATGATCAGGTGATTGCCTTGTATGATAAGTTTTATGACAGCCTTAAAGCCGGTGGTCGATTAATCACGAGTTTTACCACGCCGTCGCCTGCAGAGACCGATCAATGTACGTGGGAAATAACGGATATAGAGGCCATCAAAAAGCAAAAAGCCTACTTGACAGATATTATACAGTCCAAATGGAATGCATTCAGAACGGCCGAAAAAACCATCAATATGCTCAAAGCCGCTGGATTTGATCAAATCGATATCATCGAAGATAGTCAGCGTATGTTTCCGACAGTGGTGGCGCAAAAGTCAGCCCATTAATGACCATTTGTTATCAACAAGGGTTTAGTGAAGCGTTTACTAAGCCTTTGTTTACCCTTTATGAGCAAGTGCCCTTAGGGCGTGCTAAAACCTTGTCTGACATAGCTTGTAGTTTTGCAGGGAGCCGTTATGTCTGGACAGCTTGGGATGAGCATGTCCTGGTGGCTGCTGGACGTATGGTGGCAGACGGTGTTGATCTTGCTTACCTTTGTGATTTAGCTGTACTGCCAAGCTACAGGAAAAAAGGGATTGGCTCTGAGATTGTGAGGCGATTAATAGCAGAAGCAGAGCATCACGAAAAAATTTTATTATATACCTCACCTGACCATTCTTATTTTTATCAACGAGCAGGTTTTAAAAAAATGACGACAGCCATGGCGCGGTTTAAGAATGAACGCCATGCCATGGAAATAGGGGTGATTTAGACAGTTTTATGCTTGAGCGCAACGTTCGTAGAGACTTCTAGCCGTTTTAAATAACAATACCGCTAACAATTGCTGTGATCACGACAGTTCCTAAAAGATTAAGCACAAAGCCTTTCTTGGCCATGCTGCCTGTTTTTAATAAGCCGCTGCCTATCACGATGGAGTTGGGGGCAGTCGCTACAGGCATCATAAAGGCACAACTAGCACTCAGCACTGCTGGTACCATGAGCAGTTCGGGTTTAATCCCTGCATTTAATGCAGTGGCAGCTAAAACAGGCATGAGTAGCACTGTTGTGGCGGTATTGCTGGTGGCTTCCGTTAAAAACGTGACAAACAGAGCAATGCAGGCGGCCGTGAAAAGAATAGGTAGAACCGTTAGGCCTTCCAGTAAGTGAGCGAGCTCAGTGCTTAATCCTGATGCAGTGAAGGCTTTTGCCAGGCAAATTCCTCCACCAAACAGCAATAAAACCCCCCAAGGTATTTGCTGTGCGGTTTCCCAGTCTAGCAAGGCTTTTTTACTGCCAGATCGCTTAGGGATGCAAAAGAGCGCTATCACGGCCAACATCGCAACGGATGCATCATTTGCAGGCAGTGATAACCAGCTTTTCCAGCCACCAAAAGGTTCGGTGCGTGTAATCCACAACAAAGCAGTGAGTAAGAAGACAGTCAACACGCGCTTTTCTTCCGGCTGCCATTTGCCTATAGAGGGCAGGTTAAACCCTTGAGCATAACGAAGCGGTTTTGCCAGCCAAATCCAGGCGAGGGTAATCATGGCAATCACCGTAGGAATACCAAAGTGCATCCATTCACTGAAGCTTATCGTGTGACCATCAAGGTCGTTATAGACTTGCATAAAGACGAGGTTAGCTGGTGTGCCCACAGGTGTGCCGAGTCCTCCAATACTAGCTGACCACGCAATACCAAGAAGTAATGGGGTGGTTAGTAGTGGGTCTTCCTTGCCTGACAACACAGCAAGCGCAACAGGTAACATCATAAGGGTCGTGGCTGTGTTGCTGATCCACATGCTTAAAAATGCCGTTGAGACCATGAACCCAAGTAATAATCCCCTAGATGAATGCTGACCAAACAGGGTGATCATAAAAACTGCCAATCGTTTGTGCGCACCGCTGCTTTCCATCGCTTTTGATAAAATAAAGCCTGATAGCAGTAAAAGTACTAACGGTGAGCCATAAGCTGAGCCAATTTCATGAGGGGTTAATACACCAAATAGTTGGAAGACAGCTAAAGGAATAAGCGAGGTGATAGGGATAGGGACAGGTTCAAACAACCACCAAATAACACAAATAGTGGAGACACTAGCAGTCAGACATAAACTAAGTGAGAAGCCTTGATGCTGTAAAACAAAAAAACAGCCAATAGATAACAATAAACCGGCAAATAAAGCATAAGGCTTGAACATAAAGATCCCTATTGTTCTTTAGCCTCATATTACCAGCCTACTACATTATATAAAAACAATTGTCGGGTTAAGTATCCCGAATTGATGGATTCCCGCCTTCGCGTTAATGACGGGGAAACCTGAAGCCTCTCAAGTTGTCATTCCCGCGAAGGCTTGAATCCACATCAAGTAAGGGGTCTGAGTTAGCGTGCTGGTCTACCAAAAATTAACATTCGTTATTTTTTAAAAAGACTAATGATAAATAGCAAAATCACGGCACCTAAGGTAGCTGTAATGAGTGAGCCAATAAGTCCATAGCTGCCTAAGCCTAGTAAGCTGAAGACAAAGCCGCCTACGAAAGCGC
The DNA here is from genome assembly GCA_965225765.1 of Pseudomonadales bacterium. Taxonomy (GTDB): domain Bacteria; phylum Pseudomonadota; class Gammaproteobacteria; order Pseudomonadales; family DT-91; genus CAKMZU01. Next base: position 1,722,981 of record CBDDBO010000002.1, on the reverse strand, counting down.
CCACTATACCAATGACTATATTACCCAAGAGACCGAAGCCTGCACCTTTAGTAATAAGCCCTGCCAGCCAGCCTGCGATAGCGCCAATAATAACAAAACTGATAATACTCGTGGTTTCCATGATTATCCTAGTTATGACACTTAGCTTATTGGTTAGGCTTGTGCAGGTGAGAAAAGTTTTATGTTGATGGCTTTATTCCCTTTTCAAAACGTGCCATTATATTTTTTTCAGCGTTTAATTCATTAGGGCAAACCCTATGGTCAAGTTGCAGTGCGAGTGTGGCAGAGTATCTGGAGAGATTGTCAACGTCAGACCCAAGCTTGATCGTCATCTTGTTTGTTGCTGTGATGATTGTCAGGCTTTTGCGCATTTCCTAAAAAAAGCAGATGTGTTAGATACGTGGGGTGGCACGCAAATTGTACAAATGACGCCTGCTCAAGTACAAATCCATGAAGGGATTGAGCACATTAAGTGTGTTCGTTTGACGGCTCGAGGGGTTTATAGGTGGTATACGGCCTGTTGCCATACCCCTGTGGCGAATACCATGTCTTCAGGTGTGCCGTTTATTGGGGTGATACACTCGATTTTTGCATCTGATCATGTGATTGATGAAGTCTTCGGTAAGCCGCTCATGCGTATACAAACAAAATATGCATTGTCAAAGCCACCCATTGATCCAGAAACTTTCCCGGGGTTTCCATTTAGATTTTTGCCATCGATGGTTTGGCGATTAATATTGGCTAGATTTCAGGGGGAACATAAGCCCACGCCGTTTTTTGATTGCAAGGGTAAACCCATTGCGGTCCCCAGTATTTTATCAAATGTCAACGTGAATCCACTTTAAATAGAGTGTCATTATATGGATATTACCCCCGCAAAAACGAAATGGATGCAGGCGCTGGATGTGGCGGTATCAGGGCATGCTATTGAGCATTTAAAACCACCCCATATTACCTTCTTACAATTGCCTGATATTTCTCACTGGCAGGATCAGTACATTCTGATTGAATGGCAGGCAACGGATGAAATTTATCAAGGTGGCGGCATGGTGTTCGGTGGCTATATTTCAGCCTTGGCTGACTATGCCGCAGGTACTGCTATGTTGACGTCTATTGCTGACGAAGACCTTTTTGCAACCCATAAGCTGAGTGTGGAATATAAAAAACCCATTCGTGCGGGTAAAGTGCTGATTAAAGCAGAAGTTGTGACGAAAGCGGATAAATTCTTTGATGTAGTGGTGAGCTTTACCAATGCAGACGGTGAGCTTTGTGCGCTAGCTGAGGTGAAGCAAACCATACTGAATATGTCTAGAAAAAGCAGATAATATGCTTCTGTAGGGTGGCTAAGCGCAGCGCGATCCACCAGTCATTAAGTTTTTTTGGTGGAAGACGCTACGCTTTTCCATCCTACGGTTACCAGACAAACCTTTTGATACGATGTACTAGTACCCCAATGCACAGCGATTGTCGGGTTCAGTGGCAGAGTAAAATGCTCATAGCAAGGCAGCTGATCGAAAATAATAGTTATTCTATAGTGAGATCAAGCAACACAGCTATGGGCATTTTAAATGCCACCCAAAGGGTAGCTACAGGTTTTCCCGTGACTTTGTTGCAAGTATTTGAAAGACGCATGTATTACTGCATACTTGCGCCTTGCCACAGAAAAACCTGTAGCTGCTGAACGGGACAATCGCTGTGCATTGAGGTACTAGTACCTTAATGCACAGCGATTGTCCGTTTTCTGATGGTGGGTTACGCGCAGCTTAGCCACCCTACAAAAATTTTTCTACCCGACAGTCACTGTGACATAAGGTACTCGTTAGGCAGGTTCCAGATCAAGGTCTCGAGTTTTAGTCTGTTTAATGATTGGGGTTTTATTTTTAACAAGCACAGTCTGTAGTTTGTCGAGCGTAATAGGTTTAAACAGTAGATCATCCATGCCTGACTTTAGGCATTTGGCTTTTTGATCAGGCCAAATGTTTGCGGTGAGGGCAATGATAGGCGTCTTGCTTAGAGACAGTGCTTTTTCATGTGCCCTAATGGCTTCAGTGGCATCATAGCCATCCATCACCGGCATTTCACAATCCATCAAAATGAGGTCTATTTGATTTGGCTGTTTCTTAAAATAGGCTAGCCCTTCCAGTCCATTTTCGGCAACATGAAAATTCGTACTGAGTTGAGAGAGCATCGAGCTTATGACGAGATTGTTCGTTAGATTGTCTTCAAAAACAAGGATTGAAAGCCCTTCAAGCCCTTTGTCACTATCGGGTTCTATGATGGGGGTTTGTATGGGCTCAGCAGTAGGCAGCGGTAAAGAAAGCGTAAATACGGACCCTTTACCTAGCTCCGAAATAACGTCAAGCTTTCCATTCATGGCGCGGGTTAAATCTTGGCAAATAGTCAGGCCTAATCCTGTGCTGTATTCGGCGCTTAGCTTATTGTTCCCAACTTGCTCAAAAGGCAAAAACAGTTTAGGTGTGTCTTCGGGCGCAATACCCATGCCTGTATCTTTAATATGAAAGCGAATAAAAGGTTGTTGATAGGTGATCTCAAGGCACACTAGGCCTCGGGACGTGTATTTGACTGCGTTGCTTAAAAGGTTAATCAGAATTTGATGAATTCGCTGGTAGTCGCCAATGACTGTTTGAGGAAGGTCTCTATCAAGGACTAATTGAAGGTGTAACTGTTTGGATTCAGCTTCTAATTCAAATAGCGCTACCGCATTTTGCGCGAGTGTAGAAAGGTCAAATCGCTCCTGTTTGATTTTGAGCTTGCCTGCCTCAATTGAAGAGAAGTCCAAAATATCATTGATAATCTTGCCGAGTGATGTGGCGTTACGATGAATAACGCTGGCATAGTGTTTATTTTGGTCATCATCCAGTTGGTTTTTGAGTACATCAGCCATGCCTAGAATACCATTCATTGGCGTTCTGATTTCATGGCTCATTTTTGCAAGAAACCGTGCATGGGTTTCAGCTTTTGCCTTGGCGAAATGTTCTTTGTTTTTTAGATTGGAGATGGCAGTAGCCAATGCAATAGAGAGTAATATGATCTCAATACCGTGAACAACCTGCAGCAAAAGTAGCATGTCGAAGCTGGCAAATTTAGTAATAACTTCATTAACGAGTACAATAATGCTAAATAACATCAAAAGACTCCATGCCGCTGTATAGTTTCGGGCGTTAATATCTTTAAACTTAAGATAACTCCAAATGCCTGCCACAAAGCACAGTGAATAAATGGGTAGAGAAAAGACTGAAAGTAAACGAACGTTCTTATAACAAGGATCAAAAGGTTGGGGTAGAAAATACACTAAAAAAACTAAGCAGGCAGTCGTGAGCAACCTAAGCGCTAAGCTGATTTTAGGTAGTCGTTTCGGTAACGCTAAAAACGCAATAGTGAACCAGGCTGCAAAGCAAAAAAGCAGCGTCATTGAGATATAGATAATTCTCTGGTTTAGAAAGGGCTGATTAGGCCAAAAGTACTGAAAGGCATAGCCAGAATTACATAAGTAGAAAACGAGCGATGACAGAACAAAACCACAGTAGTATAAATAGCTGCGCTCCTTCAGCATTAAAAAAATCAGCAGACTATAAATTGCCATCACGAAGAGAATACCGAAATAAAAGAAGTGCAGTAATTCATAGTTTGCTCGTTCGTAGAAAAAGTACTGCTGGCTCTCTAAGGTTGAGTTATGCGCAATGTTGAAGCCTAGAACATGGGGCTTGATGTAAAGCTCAAGAGATTCCCCCGAACCTATTTCTAAGGGTAAAGTAAACAAGTGGACAGGAATGGGGCGCTCATAAAAGGGGAATTTTTCGCCTACTTGATAGGACTGAATAATCTTGCCATCTTTAACGGCATACCAGTCTATTTGACGAACCTTCGGATAGTTTCCTACCCATAAAACACGTTTGCCTGTGTCGTAGGAATTGGTTAGCGTCAGTTTAAGCCACATGGGGCCGCTAAAATTAGGTATGTGCTTCTTTGGAATGTTTTCGGTAAAAGCCTCAGGTGTTTCGAGTAGTTCTTGAATGCTTTTGTCGGCATGTTGTAAATCAACAGCATAAAAATCGACGAGCTTGATATTGCCTTTATCTTCTAGCGTGTTTATGTCGAGTACAGGAGAAGTCTTTGCAGTAGCTGCAAAAAGAAACAAGAAAATGAAAGACAGTAACTTCATAATGGGTGGCAAAGGATTACCTAATGCTTCATGTCAATCAGGTAACTGCTTGCAGTAGGGCGGGACAGCGAAGCGTCTCCCGCCAATAGTTCAGTCCTTGAATATAAAATAGCCTAGGCCGATGCAGTTGCTTTCAACTGTTCGTCGGTATAAGCGAGCTCTTTTTCTGAGCCTTCTTCGCAATTGCCGATAATAAACTTTTCCACTTTACCGCCTACCAGTGGAATTTTAGCTTTAGCGGTATGCTTTACTGTGTAAACGCAACCATTGTCAGTAGGCTTCAAGGTGCTGGACGATTTCACTGTTACAGGCTGGCCTTCTACGGTAAATTCAGCACTGCCGACATATTGCTCGCCAACTTGCTGCCACGTCTCTTTCACATGCAATACTTGTTTTGGATCGAATAACTTCGCTAAGAATTTAGGTAGGTCACGCACAACCTCACGGGTCATGGTAATAACGACTTTATTGCCAAAGTCTTCAACTTCAGCTTCAGCGCTGACTTCACCAAGTGCAAGTGAACGGTCAACAATGAAGTCAGGGTCTGTGATTTGCTCAAAGACTTCATCAGCGTTGTGGGTAAATTGGTAGCTAATGCTCATGGGGGGGCGTCCTGTTCTTGTTGTTATTTTGATCAGTTATTAAAGAACCTAGATTGCCACGTTAGTCTTGAGAGTGCAATAAGGGTTTTAAGGATTGATAGATGTGATTCGCAATGATTGATTGCGCTTCTTGAGTTGGGTGTAATCGATCTTTTTGAAACAGGTGATTTTTGTCAGCAACGCCTTCGAGTAGAAAGGGGATAAAGGTAGATTTTGTTTGGTGAGCTACGTCAGAGAAGGCTTTCTCGAAGGCTAGAGTATAACGCTTGCCATAGTTAGGCGGAATCTTCATGCCTGCTAAAATCACTTGGCAGCCTGCGCTTTGGGCCTGACTGATCATGGTATTTAAATTATCCGACATAGCTTTGATAGACTGTCCACGAAGACCATCATTTGCGCCTAACGCTAGAATGACAATTTGAGGGTTTGTACGGGCTAATACGTTGGTAAATCGACGGGCTCCGCCTTTAGTTGTTTCACCACTTACACTCAGATTTTGGATGCTGTAGTGTTTATAACCCTTAAGGTGGAGGGTTGATTGAAGTATTGATGGCCATGCATCCCCGCCTTTTAATCCATAACCTGCACTCAAACTATCGCCAAACACTAAAATTGTTTTGGTTGAGTGAGTTATGTCTTTTCCCTGTGACAGGATGGGAAAAAAAAGTAACAGCGTGAGCGTAAGTGTCGTTAGCTTCATGGTAGGGTGTAACATAGTTAATAAGCGTTCTCTAGCTTATACTGGAATTGAAAAAATAAAAGGGCGTAACAGATGATCTCAGTCAATCAGCTCACACATCAATTAATCAGTGGTGAAGAAGCCTTAACCGTTTTTAAGGATTTATCTTTTGTTATTAACCCTTCTGAGAGTGTTGCGATTACCGGTAGCTCGGGTTCAGGAAAAACCACGCTTTTATCACTGTTAGCTGGGCTTGATGTGCCGACCGCCGGTTCTATTAGTTTGATGAATCAAGATATTACTCAGCTGAATGAAGACCAGCGGGCTCGATTTCGGGCTGAGCATGTTGGCTTTGTGTTTCAATCCTTTCATTTGCTTCAAGGGCTCACCGCACAGGAGAATGTGGCTTTGCCGCTTGAACTTAGAGGAGATGATGATGCAAGCGATAAAGCTTTAGAATTTTTAGCCTCGGTTGGACTCGATCATCGTATCTCACATTATCCGCATCAGTTATCGGGCGGTGAACAACAGCGAGTTGCCTTAGCAAGAGCGTTTTGCGTCGAGCCTGATATTTTATTTGCCGATGAACCGACAGGTAACTTAGATCAGCAGACAGGTGCGCGTATTATCGATTTACTGTTTTCACTTAATGATAAGTGCATGACGACCTTGGTATTAGTCACCCATGAAGAACGGTTAGCAGAATGCTGTGGTAGACAGTTTAATCTTGCAGGTGGCGAATTGGTTGAGGTTTACCGCGCATGAAATTCGCTTTTTATAGTAAGTTTGCGCTTCGATTTTTTAAAGTTTCATTTAAGCAGGGCGATTTAACGCTGCTGTTTTTAACGCTCATCCTTTCGCTTATGATGATGCTTGGCTTAACGATTTTCATTGATCGCGTGCAGTTAATGCTGCAAGGGCAGTCGAGAGAATTTATGGCAGCAGATAAAGTGTTAGTTTCGCCCAGCCCAATCGAAGCAGGTTGGCTTGATAAGGCCAAGCGTCTTAATCTGAAGGTGGCTGAAGTCCTGCGGTTTCGCTCAATGATTTATATTGATGATGAGCCAACCTTAGTGAGTGTCAAGGCGGTTAGTGAGGCTTATCCGTTATTGGGGCAAGTGTCATCTAAGAAAACGCTTACGGCAGATACAGAGCTGTCAGCAGGTGGTCCGCAAATAGGTGAATTATGGCTAGGTGCAAGACTTTATTATTCGGCAAAGGCTGACACAGGTATTGAAGCCGAATTAGGCAATGCTAAGTTGCTGGCAAGTCGAGTGTTAGTTGGGGAACCTGATGCGGGTAGTGCTGCTTTTAGCTTTGCGCCTAAAGTGCTGATGCGAATAGAAGATGTTGAAAAAACAGGCGTTGTTCAAGTTGGCAGCCGAATTACGTACCGATACCTTTTTAGCGGTTCAAGAGAGGCTTTAAACCAATTTGAATCGTACTTGACGCCTCTATTGGACGAGCATGTGCAGTTTGAAGCCTTGGATAAAGCGCAACCTGGTGTTGCCAGAGCACTTGCAAAAGCCGAAACCTTTCTTCAGCTAGCGGTGAGCATTATTTTATTATTGGCCTGCTTTGCGCTGGGTGTGACCAGTTTGCGTTTCAGCAAACGTCAGTTAAAGCAAGTCGCTGTGCTCAAAACACTGGGATTAACCAAAGCTGATTTGGCTGGTATTTTTGGTGTTCTCTTATTGATTGTACTGTTACTTACATTGTTAATAGGCGGCTTGCTGGGCTTCGGGCTTCAAGCGCTTCTGACATTACAGGTTGCCAGTCACTTGTCTTTGATTCCTGAGCAGTCCGAGGCGGTTGTGTGGGTATTACCCTTTGTGCTGGTCACCCTCTGTTATTTGGGCTTTGCTGCATTGCCTGTGCTTCAGGTTAGACATTTCTCACCTATAGGGATCTTCAGGCAGCTTTCCTCATCTACATTGACGCCCACCAAAAAGCAAGGGCTGGTCGCTCTAGGGTTATTGCTGTTGGTGTTGTTTTTAGTCAATGGGCAATGGGCAGTCAGCTTGTTTTTGTTAAGCGGCTTACTCGTTGGTTTACTCAGTTTATTTGCGCCTTTTTATTGGGTGTTTAAATCCATCACTGGGAAAAAAGTCTCAGGATCACCGCTAACACTTCTAGTGATGAATAATTTTCGTAGGCATTTATCCGTTAATGCACTGGTAGTCAGTGTGTTTGCTTGCTCTTTTTTGCTGGTGTTTGTGTTGGTAGGGGCTCAGCAAGGACTTTTGCAAAACTGGCGTAATCAGTTGCCAGCTAATACCCCCAATGTATTTATGATTAACATTCAGCCTGATGAGAAAGCGATTGTTCTTGATTGGCTAGCCAAGCTTTCGCATGACGTAGGTGATAAACCACTGCCATTATACCCTATGGTTCGAGGACGCTTGACTAATATTAATGGGCAAAAAGTTAATGAGGCCGTGAGTAAAGAGGCACAAAATGATGCAGGTATTAACAGAGAACTGAATCTATCGTGGACTGATACCTTACCTAAAGACAATAAGCTTGTCTCAGGGAAGTGGTTTGGTGCAAAAATTGAAGGGGTTACATTGCCCGCTGTCTCGGTTGAATCTAAGCTGGCTAAGAAGCTAGATATCGCCTTGGGCGACCAGTTAGGTTTTTCTATTGATGGTGAAACCCTGACGACAGTTGTCACAAGCCTTAGGGAAGTAGACTGGGATAACATGCACCCTAACTTTTATATGTTGTTTGAACCGGGCGCTTTAGATGATTTTTATGCCACTTATATGACAAGTAGTTTTATCCCTGAAGCTGATCGAAATAGATTGGGTGAATTACTAAAAGAAGTGCCAACCTTGGTGCTCTTCGATGTCGATGCTGTGATTGCTCAAATTCGAAATATCGTTGATCAAGTGTCCATCGTGCTGTTCTTGATTGTTATATTTGTACTGATCACCTGCTTGTTCGTGCTCAGTGCCACCCTTCAGGCGAGTTTAGATGAGCGTATTAAAGAGAGTGCGCTGATCAGGGCGATAGGTGGTCGGTTTCGACTGATTAGTCTTAGCTTGATCTTGGAGTTTGTGACATTAGGGTTGGTGGCAGGGCTTACAGGCTGTCTTTTTGGTGAGTTAGTGCTTTATGTTTTACAGTGGAAGGTATTGGATCTTGCACCTGCTATGCACCCTTGGTTGTGGGTTGCTATTCCCTTAACCGCTTCCTTGATGATGGCATTGGCAGGGCTCCTTTCGACGTTAAAGGTAACGCAGTCAAATCCTGTGTCTTTGCTGCGTGTAAGTTAATGTCGTGTCTGGTAGAAGTAGGGCGGGACAGCGCAGCGTCTCCCGCCGAGAATTAAGTCTATCGGCAGATTACGCTGCGCTAATATGCCCTACGATCATGCGGCAATCGGTTTTGTAGGGTGATGAAATGGTCTCTCCTCTCCCATACGGCATCTAAGTGTGCCAAGATGGTTTTGATGTATCATCTAAGAAAGAAGGAGAGCCCGAATGAATGATAAAGTGATAGCGCTAGATATAGCAAAAGAAATTTTTCACGCAGTGATCCTAGATAGACAAGGGAAAGAGGTAAAAAGGAAAAAGCTCAAGAGAAATGAGTTGGTTAGTTTTATTGCAAAGCAGGATATAAGTTTTGTCACAATGGAGGCTTGTGGTGCATCGAATTATTGGGGGCGTACGTTTGAGAGTCTAGGCTATGAAGTTAGTTTGTTGCCGCCCCAGCATGTAAAAGCTTATGCGCGAGGGCAGAAGAATGATTACAACGATGCGTTGGCTATAGGGGAAGCTTATTTGCATGGGCGCATAAGGCCAGTCCAAATCAAAACAGTTGAGCAGCAGACAGAGCAGGCGTTTCATCGCATGCGAAGCCAGTTAGTACAGCAGCGTGGTGATTTGGTTAGGCAGTTAAGAGGGCTACTATCCGATCAAGGCTTTGTCATGCGTAAAGGTGTAAATCAAGCAAGAGCAGGTATAGTGCAGCTTTTAGAAGATGAAGCTAATGGTCTCAATCCGTTATTCAGGCAGATGTTACAACGGCAGTATGAACGCTTAAAGTCCCTGGAAGAAGAGCTCGACTGGTACAATAAGACACTGGATGCAAAAGCAAAAAATGATGAGCAAACGAAGCGTCTACTGACAATTCCAGGTTTTGGGCCGGTGGTTGCATCTGTCTTTAAAGTTTGGATAGGTAGCGGTAAGCAATTTGATAAAGGCAAGTATGCATCAGCAGCTTTAGGTATTGTACCGAGGCAGCATAGTTCAGGCGGTAAAGATGTCTTGCTAGGTATCACTAAACGAGGAGATTGTTACCTGAGGTCGCTTGTTATTCATGGTGCAAGGGCAGTTGTTAAAGCTGCGAAAAAGAAGAATGATAGGCTCAGTCGATGGATCAATGAGTTGGTCGAAAGACGAGGCAAGAATAAAGCCACTGTAGCCTTGGCTAATAAGCTAGTCAGAATAGCCTGGGCAATGACAGTGAGAAATGAAACGTACGATGCAGCTGCGGCAAATTTAGTGCTAGCTGCGAGATCGTAATAGTTAATAATGTGGGTGTGTAGGTGCTACAAGCTCTGCACGTAAACAAAAACTTTAGTAAGTGTAACGAGTCCTAAGCGGTTGCGAAGGCAAAAGTGAATGATGACAAAATAGGTAATACCTGCACATAGAAACCTGTCTTACGCAAGGGTACTTGATACCGATAGGGCGATTAGGGTTATGTGCGCGGATGCTCATCAAGGTCAGGCATGCTGAAAAGCTTACATGCCATTAAAAGACCGGATATACGGCAGCAACCTTTTCTTTGTTTGAATTGACTTTACCTTGCAAAACGAGGAGAGACCATATATGGCGTTAGTACATCGTGTCAAACTGATTGTCGGGTGGTATCAGTTTATGTAGGGGGATAAGCGCAGCGCCATCCACTAGTCATTAAGTTTTTTTGGTGGAAGACGCTACGCTTTTCCACCCTACGGTTACCAGACAAACCTTTTGACGCGATGTACTAGTACCCCAATGCACAGCGATTGTCGGGTTCAGTGGCAAAGTAAAATGCTCATAGCAAGGCAGCTGATCGAAAATAATAGTTATTCTATAGTGAGATCAAGCAACACAGCTATGGGCATTTTAAATGCCACCCAAAGGGCAGCTACAGGTTTTCCCGTGACTTTGTTGCAAGTATTTGAAAGACGCATGTATTACTGCATACTTGCGCCTTGCCACAGAAAAACCTGTAGCTGCTGAACGGGACAATCGCTGTGCATTGGGGTACTAGTACCTCAATGCACAGCGATTGTCGGGTTTCTGATGGTGGGTTACGCTGCGCTAACCCACCCTACGGTATCTTTACCGGACAAATGCAGTGAATCGAAGTACTAGCTTACAGACAGAGAATATTTTTAAAAAATTATTTGGCTGATCAGAAACTTATTTGAAATGCCCTGTCTAACCCTTGCTTATTCTTAGTGAGGTGAGAGATGGAATATTTTGCTTCGTTGATTCTTTTTACACTAGTAACTTTGGCAACACCTGGTCCTAATAACCTGATGATTATGACGTCAGGTTTAAATTTTGGTGTCAGAGCATCCATACCCCATTATTTAGGTATTGTTTTTGGCTTTCCACTGATGATTTTTATGGTGGGTTATTGTCTTGGTGACCTGATGATGAGGAGTGAGTTCCTAAGACACTCGCTTCAAGTTGGCGGTATTCTTTATTTAAGTTGGCTAGCCTGGAAAATTGCCAGTGCAGCATCCGTATCAGCCAAGGAAGGTAAAGCTCAGCCGTTTACACTTTGGCAATCACTGATTTTTCAGTGGTTAAATGTAAAAGGGTGGGTCATTGTAGTGGCGCTGGTTGCAAGCTTTGTTAGCCCTGCTAATTTGTTTCACGATTTGTGCTTCGCTTGTATGATCTATCTAGTTTTTGGGATGGTCAATACGTTTATTTGGCTGGGCGGAGGCTATTATTTGAGGCGTTGGTTGAATGAGCCTGTAAAGCTTCGTGTATTCAATGTCAGTATGGCGGTGATTTTGTTAGTGTCACTGTTGCCCATTATTTCTGAGGAATGGATGGCGCTTAGGCAGTATTTTTCCAGTGCAGTGGAGCTAGCTGTTATCTTCTAGCTGGGATTCAAGTAACGCTTCGTCCTGCGATTTCTTTTGTTCGTCTTTCTTGGCTAGCAGCGCTCGCTCTCCTTGAGTAAGCGGAAATTGCCACTCTAAGAGATCTTTAAAATGTCTAATGTACTGGACGTATTTGACAGGCTCTCTGCCTCTCGCTTTGCCGTGTTTGGTGTATTGATACCAGTCTTCTTTTTCAAGTAGTGGAAGGTATTTTTTTACATCAACCCATCTATTTGGGTTTGCGCCATGAAACGCTGTAATTTCCTGAGCATCGTAAAGGTGCCCGAGGCCCACATTATAAGCGGCTAAAGCAAACCAGGTACGGTCAGGCTCTTTAATGGTTTCGGGTAGGCGATTTAACAAGCTTACTAGGTATTGAGCCCCCCCTTCGAGGCTTGCAGCTGGGTCGAGGCGATTTTTGATGCCGAGCTCTTTTGCAGTCGGTAGGGTGAGCATCATCATCCCTCTGACACCTGTAGGGCTTTTCGCGCGAGGGTTCCAGTGAGATTCCTGATACGAAATGGCGGCAATCAATCGCCAGTCGAGTCCATATTTGGTGGCGATCTGTTCAATTAAATCTTGAAACTGCGGCAGCCTTTGATCAACTCGGTTGAAGAAGGTTAAGGAGCTTAAGGGTTTGTCGGCATTGACATGGCCAAAGTGTTTGTCTTTGATGTGGGTGAAACTGCCGTTCTCTTTTATGGCTGCAAAAAAAGTATCGACTTCAAGTAATAGCTGGTCAGGTGTATCTTCAGTAAAAATCCAATTCAGGCTTTCAGGGTAAAAGGCATCGTAGGCTACTTTTGTGCGATGATAGCGAGAGCGAAGTCTCAGGAAAGTTGAAGACTCAATTAAGGTGTGATCAATGCGGCCTTCGTTAACCTCTTTAAGTAGTGCTTCTTGGCTTTTGTTTGAAAAAGTAACCTTGATATCAGGGTAGTGTGACGTTAAGAAAGTGGCTTGTTCCCTAAAGCGGTGATTGTCTTGAACGACCAATTGCTCATTGCTTAAGTCTTCAAAAGATTGAGGGCGCTTATTGCCTCGCTTATAGATGAGCTGTGTTTTACTGGAAAGAATATCCGGCCCTTTGATCCAGTCTTTTCGAACAGGTGTGTCAAATAAAGCCATCTGAATACGCTGTTGTTCAATGGCCGCAAACAAAGCCAGTTCGCTAGCGTAGGTGGTTATGATTAGACGGTAGCCTTTTACCTCTGCAAAATGTTCAAGTAAATCCTGCTGGAAACTGATCAGGCTGCTAAGACCTTCATTGTCTGTTGTGGTGTGATTCAGAAGGCCAACAGTGAGCGAGGGGCTGTTATCCGTTTGTGCAAGGTCGTCTTGAGCTTGGTTTTCATTGATTTCAGGCGGGCTAAGTTTGCAGGCAAGCAGCATGAAAAACAGTAAAAAGCAGAGCTTTTTGATGCTGTTTGACACTATATTGTTCGTAAAAACCTGCATGAAAATAAAAGGTACTTTGCTACTTTCTGATCTTAAAAATGACTTCAGTATAATCTATTTTTTTAGAGTCAGACTACTTTTTACCCAATTAATGAAAAATGACGCTAAGGAAAGAGATTTAATCCTTTCATTTGCGTTGATAGTTGGGCTTTTCGGAGGGGTTCTGTTAATACTCGTTTGTTTATGCTGCTGCCGCCATTGCCCTTTGCTTGTTTTGATTTAAATCGGTTCCAACTATCAGTGTCTGATCAGGTTTACGCCAAAAAGGCAATGGCGACAGCCTGCAAGGGGTTACGCTTAAATTTACCTCAAGCTGTGTTAAATCAAGCTTATTTAGTTAACTAAAAGGTGCTTGTTTTACCTTGTTTGAAGAAAATTTAAGCAGTAACAGCATGAAAAAACAAATGTCAAACAGAACCTAGAAGTAGTAGAATGCGCGTTTTTGAATATCCCTGCATCGTCTATTTATGTTAATCATCCAAGGCACGTCGGCACTTTCTACCTTTAGGCTGCAAAAACTCAAGGAAAATCTAGCCGCAAAGCTCGGTCATTCCGTTTCTGTAGAGACTTGCTTTTATTTTTTTGTTGATGTTACGTCATCCCTTGATGACGCTGCGCTTTCTACGTTAAGACGACTGTTGGCTGAAGGTGCTCAACTGGCACCAGAGCAACCTGAGCCTTGCGGGCAGCGTTTCATTGTCGTACCAAGGCTTGGCACCATTTCACCTTGGTCTTCAAAGGCGACTGATATTGCACACAATTGCGGGCTTGAACAGGTGCTTCGTGTAGAGAGGGCGCAGGCTTATTACATTCAAGCTGATCAGCCTATAGCGGCGGCTGATGTGTTGCCTTTGCTCCATGATCGTATGATTGAGTCGGTGCTCAGTGATTTTTCTGAAGCAGAGGGCTTATTCCATCACGAGACGCCAGAAGCATTGGCAACCTTTCCTGTTATTAAAGAAGGCCGTGCAGCGCTTGAGCTCGCTAATACTCAATTAGGCTTGGCGCTCGCTGAAGATGAAATCGATTATTTATTAGCGCAATTTACAGCGCTAAAACGCGATCCAACAGATGTTGAACTCATGATGTTTGCACAGGCAAACTCAGAGCATTGCCGCCATAAAATCTTTAATGCAGACTGGATCATCGACGGAGAAGCACAAGATCGCTCACTCTTTAAGATGATTAAAAACACACACGAAAGCCATCCTCAAAATGTCCTGTCGGCTTATTCTGATAATGCATCGGTGGTGAAGGGCAGTTTAGGCGGGCGTTTTTATCCTAAGCCTTCTACAGGCAAGTATGACTTTTCGCCCGAATCGATTCATTTGTTGATGAAGGTTGAAACCCATAATCACCCAACAGCCATTTCGCCTTTTGCAGGGGCTGGTACGGGCTCTGGCGGTGAGATTCGTGATGAAGGCGCGGTTGGTCGTGGCTCCAAACCTAAAGCAGGCTTAACAGGTTTTAGTGTTTCGAACTTGAACATCCCAGGTTTTGAACAGCCTTGGGAAGGTGATTATGGTAAGCCCGGCCGTATCGTTTCTCCTCTTGATATTATGGTTGAAGGGCCTATTGGCGGTGCTGCATTTAATAACGAATTTGGTAGACCGAATCTGTGCGGTTATTTTCGTACGTATGAAAATGTCGCAGCCTCTGTAAACGGCCAAGAAGTCCGTGGTTACCATAAGCCTATTATGATTGCGGGCGGTATGGGTAACATCAAGGAAGAACACGTTGAGAAAAAACCCTTTGAAGCAGGCACGCAACTGGTGGTCTTAGGTGGCCCTGCCATGTTGATTGGTTTGGGTGGCGGTGCGGCGTCTTCGATGGCATCAGGCCAATCCGATGAAACCTTGGATTTTGCCTCGGTGCAACGTCAAAACCCTGAGATGGAGCGTCGCTGCCAGGAAGTGATCGATCGCTGTTGGGCGATGGGCACTGAAAACCCTATTGCCTTTATTCATGATGTGGGCGCGGGCGGTTTATCGAATGCATTACCGGAGCTTGTCAAAGACGGCGGTACAGGTGGCACCTTTGAGTTAAGACAAGTGCCTAACGACGAGCCGGGTATGTCGCCTTTAGCGATTTGGTGTAATGAATCGCAGGAGCGTTATGTGATGGCGATTAAGAAAGCTGACTTGGCCACTTTTGAAGCCTTATGTGAGCGTGAACGCTGCCCTTATGCGTTGGTAGGTGAAGCCACCGAAGAACAACATTTGAAAGTGACGGACAGTCACTTCAGTAATGAGCCTGTCGATTTGCCGATGGATGTGCTGTTCGGTAAGCCACCTAAAATGACACGCTCGTTTACTCGTCAAACGCTTGAGCAAGCAGCCTTTGATACCTCATCAGTTGATGTGAATGAAGCCTTAACCCGAGTGTTATCGCTGCCCACTGTCGCCAGTAAACAGTTTTTGATCACCATTGGCGATCGCTCGATTACAGGGCTTGTCGCCCGTGATCAGATGGTTGGCCCTTGGCAAGTACCTGTGGCTGATGTGGCAGTGACTTCAACAGCGTTTGATGTCTACACAGGCGAAGCCATGGCAATGGGTGAGCGCACGCCATTAGCGCTGATTGATGCGAAAGCCTCCGCCAGAATGGCCGTCGGTGAGGCCCTTTTAAATATTGCAGCTGCGCCCATTGAGCAAATGAATGATATCAAACTATCAGCTAACTGGATGGCTGCAGCGGGGCACGGTAATGAAGATCAAGCACTATTCGATGCAGTCGAAGCAGTGGGTATGGACTTATGCCCAGACTTAGGCATTGCGATTCCTGTAGGCAAAGATTCGATGTCAATGCGCACTACTTGGCAAGAAGATGGCGTCGATAAATCGGTCACAGCGCCTGTTTCGTTAATTATCTCTGCGTTTTCGCCTGTGACTGACGTTCGTAAAGTTCTCACGCCACAGATTAAGCCTGAGGTTGAGAGTCGCTTATTGTTCATTGATGTGGCTGAAGGCCAAGCACGTTTAGGCGGCTCCTGTGCACTGCAAACCTATGAAGCTGTGGGGCACCAAGCGCCCAATTTAGACAGTTCGGCGCGTTTCAAGGCTGCATTTCAGGCCATTCAAGCTTGTATTCAGCAAGGCTTGTTCGTCGCCTATCATGACCGCAGCGATGGCGGATTAATCACTACCTTGTTAGAAATGACGTTCGCAGGGCGTTGCGGTCTCAATGTTAGCTTGCCAGAGGGTGATGCGTTTGCGCAGCTCTTTAACGAAGAGCTTGGTGCGGTATGCCAGGTTGCGGTAGGCAAAGTAGAGGCCGTCAAACAAGTATTTGATACTTATGGTGTGGCTAACATGCTGGCCTCGCTTGGCGAGGCCACGACCGATGAGCAAATCACCGTTTCAGCAGGCGGCAAGAAAGTCATCACTGGAAGCCGTGCTCATTATCAGAAACTCTGGGCAAGAACCAGCTATGAAATTCAAAAACTAAGGGATAATCCTAAGTGTGCTGAGCAAGAATTTGCGCTCATTGATTCAGCTGAAAAAGGCATTCAGCCTGTCGTTAGTTTTGACTTGAGTGAAAACCCGGCAGCGCCTTTTATTAATAAAGGTGAGAAGCCAAAAGTAGCCATCCTTCGCGAACAAGGGGTAAATGGTCAAACAGAAATGGGGGCTGCATTTCATATGGCGGGATTTTCTGCCATTGATGTGCATATGACGGATATTTTGTCAGGCCGCGTAAGGCTTGAAGACATGAAAGGCCTAGTCGCTTGTGGCGGCTTCTCTTATGGCGATGTGTTAGGCGCAGGTGAAGGCTGGGCAAAAACCATTTTATTTAATGAGTATATGAAAACCGAGTTTGGCGCGTTTTTTGAAAGGTCTGATACATTTTCGTTAGGTGTCTGTAATGGGTGTCAGATGATGTCATTACTCAAAGACTTAATTCCAGGTGCCGAGCATTGGCCACGCTTTGTTCGAAATCAATCTGAACAGTTCGAAGCGCGAGTTGCTCAGGTGAAAATTAATCAAAGCTCTTCTATATTGATGGCGGACATGGCAGATTCTGTGATTCCTGTTGCGGTTGCACATGGTGAAGGTCGTGTATTAGGCTCTGTGAGTGCTGATCAAGCAGTGATGCAATATGTAGGCGGTGATCATCTGCCAACGGAACACTACCCACTGAACCCTAACGGTTCAGAAGAGGGTGTAACAGCGGTATGTTCGACCGATGGTAGGTCGACGATTATGATGCCGCACCCAGAACGTGTGTTTAGAACAATAGCCAATTCTTATGCGCCTGATGAGTGGGATGAATTTGGACCCTGGATGCGGCTGTTTAGAAATGCCCGCAAATGGACAAGCTAGCGAGTAAACTTTAGGGAACTTTCCGTTAGAAATGAGTCAGTAAGTAATTGTATTTTAGTGAGTCACTCAGAGCAGTGTAGGCTGAGACTCTTAGTATGGAGATGTTGAGTTAGTAATGAATAGATACCCGCTTTGGAAGCGCTTTACCGTACTCTTTGTATTGGTAATAGGTGCCATTTATGCCACGCCTAACCTGTTTAGGCCTGATCCTGCTTTACAAATTTCTGGTGAGTCAGGTGGCCAGATCGTGGACGCCGACATTAAAAATAAAGTGATTCAAGCATTGGATGCTGCCAATATCAAAGTGAAGGCTGTGGATGACTCCAATCCTCGTACACTATTGATTCGTCTTGAGGAGTCAAATGAGCAGCTAACGGCAAAGAAAGTTGTGGAACAATCGTTGCCAGTAGGCTTTATTGTGGCATTGAATTTGGCTGATACGACGCCTCAGTGGCTGCATAAGCTTGGAGCAGACCCTATGAAATTAGGTCTGGATCTAAGTGGTGGTGTGCACTTCTTGCTTGAGGTAGATACTGAGTTTTCTATCAACAAGCGTCTGGAAGGTTATCGCATGGAGATTCAAAAGACGCTTCGTGAAGCGCGTATTCGTGCAATGATCAACCTTGAAGATAAGCATATTACGGCAACTTTTGCATCTGCTGAAGATCGTAAGCAGGCATTAAAAGCCTTGAAAAATGTTGTCCCTGAATTAGTCCAACAATTAAGTGAAGACGATGGCAAGTATGTAGCCAGCTGGCATTTTGGCGAAGCGTATGCCAAACGCATTGCAAGCGATGCGGTCAGCCAAAACTTGGTTGCGTTAAGGAACCGTGTTGATGAGTTAGGTGTATCAGAGCCTTTAGTCCAAAGACAAGGGGCTAATCGTATTGTGGTTGAATTACCTGGTGTACAGGATTCAGCTGTTGCGAAACGTATCATCGGTAAGACGGCTAACCTTGAGTTCCGCCTTGAAGCACGCGGTGACTCAGCCAGTGAGACGTTCCAGTTTAGAAACCCTGATGGCTATAAAAAATCAGCAGCCCTTGACCGCGCTTATGTGATCACAGGTGATCAGGTCACCAATGCCAACACAAGTTTTGATGAGAATTCTCGTCCGCAAGTTAATATCACGCTTGATAGCCAGGGCGGCCGTCAAATGCACAATGCGACCAAAAACAATATTGGCCGTAACCTAGGGGTTTTATTCATTGAGCGTAAAACGCGCAGTGAAACACGCCTTGATGAAAATGGCGAGCAAATCGTTGTTCGCGTGCCTTACTATGACAAGAAGATTATCAGTTTAGCGACGATTCAATCAGCGCTGGGTGTGCAGTTCCGTATTACAGGCTTGAATAGCCCGTATGAGGCTCGCGAGCTTGCGCTCCTATTAAGAGCTGGATCACTAGCAGCCCCTGTTGATTTTGTCCAAGAGCGGACCATCGGGCCATCTTCTGGTGAGCAAAACATTGCTAAGGGTATAAATGCTATTATTTTCGCCATGCTTGCTGTGCTTGTCTTTATGCTCGCCTACTATAAGGTTTTCGGTCTTTTTGCTAACTTGGCACTGCTGATGAATTTAGTGGTGCTAGTGAGTGTGATGTCGATTATTTCGTCCACACTTACCTTGCCAGGCATTGCGGGTATCGTACTGACGCTGGGGATGGCAGTCGACGCTAACGTACTGATCTTTGAAAGGATCAAAGAGGAAATGCGTAATGGTCTTGCGCCAAACCGCGCTATCTCAGCCGGCTATGACCGAGCTTTTATTACCATTTTAGATTCTAACTTAACCACTTTGTTAGTCGCATTGATACTTTATGCGCTAGGCAGTGGCCCAATTAAAGGCTTTGCGGTGACCTTAGGAATAGGTATCCTGACCTCTATGTTTACAGCGATTGTAGGCACAAGAACCTTGGTTGAACTCGTCTATGGCAGACGTAACGTGAAAAAATTGGCGATTTAATCATGACAGAGAGAAAAGTAATTAATTTTATGGGCCTGCGTAAGGCCTGCTTAGCATTTTCAGCCATCTTGATTATCGTGTCGCTGGGTTCTTTAATTGTCAAAGGGTTGAACTTTGGCCTAGATTTTACAGGCGGTACACTGATTGAGCTGGACTATGAGCATACAGCCAACTTACCTGAAATAAGGCAAACGCTAGAAGGGGCAGGTTACCCAGGCGCTGTGGTACAGCACTTTGGTGAAGATACGGATGTGATTATTCGTATTCAAAGTGACGATGCCAAGCTGGGCCAAAAGGTCTTGGTTGTCCTGCAAGAAGCTACAGATATGGATGTGAAGCTCATGAGAGTTGAGTTTGTCGGCCCGCAAGTAGGGCAAGAACTTAAAGAAAGTGGTGCCTTGGCAATGTTGCTAGCGCTTATCTGCGTGTTGATTTATATCGCTTTCAGGTTCCAGTTTAAGTTCTCATTGGGTTCTGTTATGGCGTTGACGCATGATGTCATTATTACCTTGGGTTTCTTTTCGCTGTTTCAGCTGGAGTTTGACTTAACGGTGCTGGCAGCACTCTTGGCGGTTATCGGTTATTCCTTGAATGATACCATTGTTGTGTTTGACCGTATCCGTGATAACTTCCGTACAATGCGTAAAGCAGAAGCGCTTGAAGTTATTAATACCTCGTTAACCCAAACACTTAGCCGTACCTTAATGACATCATTCACCACTATGGTGGTCTTGGTTGTGTTGTTCTTTGCAGGTGGCGAAATGCTACACGGCTTCTCACTGGCCTTGTTGGTTGGTGTAGGCTTTGGTACTTACTCGTCTATTTATGTGGCAAGTGCACTGTTGTATTTGATGAAGGTCTCTAAAGAAGACTTGATAGTCCCTGTCGTTGAAAAAGAAGGCGAAGAGTTCGACGGACTGCCTTAACGAGTAAAATCAGTAGCTGTGCGTGAATACTCACGTACAGTTATCCTCCACTGCTGACAGTCCTGCGTCAAAAACGTAGGCATAATAATAGTTTTTATTTGCTGCACTTCTTTATCTCACGCTTGCATTGCTCACACTGCGATGGGGCTTTTAGATAAGGCGCTTTTTAGAGGCATGTCGAAAGATAAAATTCCCAAGGCGCTGCACAGCTTCGATGCTTTGTCATGCGATGCCATGGTAAAAGGGGTGAAGCCTGAGTGAAAGGTGAGCTTTCAAACAGCCTTCTGATTGTTGATGGTTAGGGCGCTAAGCGCTCTATCTGCCAATGTGTCGTTTCTTTGGTATACAAAAACCTATCATGTAAGCGGTAGGCGCCACCTTGCCAGAATTCTACCGTTTGGTACTCAACACGAAAACCGCCCCAGTGCTCTGGACAAGGTACTTCATTAGGGTAGTTGTCATGTAATCTATTAAAGTCCTCTTCTAGAGACTCCCTTGATGGAATCGGCTGACTTTGTTGGCTTGCAACAGCGGCAAGCTGACTTTCCCTTGGTCTTGAATGAAAATAATCTTCGCTGTCTTGCCTGCTGGTTTTTTCTGCAATGCCTGTAATCTGTATTTGTCTTTGTAAATGCGGCCAAGAGAACAACAAACTAACCTGAGGGTTTTCGGCAATCTGCTGACCCTTGCGGCTGTTGTAGTTAGTGAAGAAAACCAGGTTTGTCTCTGTGATCTCTTTGAGAAGTACAATACGTTGCAAGGGGTGAAGGTCTTTACCACAAGTGGCGAGTGACATGATATTGGCGGCTTCTTTATCGCCGACATCGTTGAGCCATTTTTCAATCAGTGGGTAGGGTGTGTCAGTTAACTCTGCTTCAGTAAGATGACCTAAGCGATACTCGTTATGTACATCATAAAGTTTCATGGTGTGAACCCTCAGCGAGGTTGATCGTTAAGTGGGCTAGCGTCGCGTAACCCACCAATGACATAAGCTGCTGTGTCGGTTTTTATGCTGAAACAATAGGCTTGACTGTCTGTAAACAATGCTTGAAGCCTTTAGGTGAGCCACAAACTATATTGCCTGATTTTAAGTAGTCATTGCCACCTTCGTAGTCTGAGATAAGGCCGCCAGCTTCTAAGACCAACAACGAGCCTGCGGCGATATCCCAAGGCTTTAAGTTAGCTTCCCAAAATGCATCAAATCGACCAGCTGCGACATAAGCAAGATCAAGTGCGGCTGCGCCTGCTCGCCTTACGCCAGCGCTGCCTAGCGCAAGTTGCTTTTGAATGGCGCAAAAATCATCCATGCGTTTTTCACTGGCATTGCCAAAAGGAATGCCAGTGCCATAGAGTGCTTGTTCTTTATCAAAGTTGCTTTTGATCCGGATCCTACGCCCGTTAAGTTGTGCGCCTGCACCTCGAGAGGCGGTATATTCTTCTCGCTTGATGGGGTCATAGATAACAGCATGTTCAACTTTGCCGTCCTTCATACAGGCGATAGAAACAGCGAAATGAGGAATGCCGCGAACGAAATTAGTGGTGCCATCTAAGGGGTCGATTACCCAGGTATATTCAGCGGATTCTGTATCGCCTAGCTGGCCTACTTCTTCAGAGATAAAGGCATGGTCAGGGTAGGCTTTCTGTAAAATGCCGATAATTTCAGCTTCAGATGCCTTATCGATTTCAGTGACAAAATCATGTGGATTTTTTTGGCTGATGGGTAGTTGATCCAGGTTTTCTAGGGCTCTTTCAATAATAAGGCCTGCTTTACGAGCAGCGCGAAGCGCCATATTGACCATTGGTTGCATAAGGTAACCTGAAGTAAAAGAAATAAAGAACCGCGCATTATATAAAAAACTGCTGTAAAGTACGATTAAACTTTAGGAAATTATTTCGCAGCCCCTTTCGTTCTACTTTGCTTCATTTGATTACAGGCGGCCCTCAAATGATTAATGTCAAACATGGGCTTTGTCGTTTGATCGTTGTGCTCAGAGAGTAATGTAGCTATTTCAGCTGAGATAAAGGGCTGTAGCGTTTCTTTGAGTCTTCTTTGATTCCCTTTGAAACCAGTGAAAGCCTCATTGATGACTAAAAAACATGCAGTGTGTTTGCTTGTAAAATGGCAGCTTTGTTTGATCAAGGTGACTAAACTGCTTTGCACATCTTTTAAATTCTTTATGTCGCTATCACTTTTTACTTCAGGGACTCGTTTATACCCTTTGTTAGTAAACATCGCTTCTGTATAAACAGGTATCAGTAGCAATATAGCTATATAAGTGAGTCTAACGCAGGCCAAGTGCATATTTACTGAACCCTCTTGATTAGATGAAGAGGTTTATTCATGTTAATAGCTTTGGTTGAAAGAAAAAGTAGTGTCGCTAATGGACCTGTTTTGTCTTGCTGATTGACGACTATTTTTGCCTCTTTTCTGAGGTTTGTTGGTTGATTTAATGTTTTTTCATCCAAAGTTTCAGCGTCCTGAGTTAAATGAGTAAGCGTATGTCCCGTATCAGGGTAAGTTAGTGTTTTGGCTGTTTGAGAGGCTGTTTCTATAAACTGACGGCAAAAGCCATTGTTTTTTTTGCTGCTATTAGGGCGAAAGTAGGGCAAAAGTTCACCGGTATAGCGCTCTGTTTGCTCAAGACAGACAAAGATGCTTATGCAAATAGGCAGATGCTAAGGATAACGAAAAGCGTAGCCATCTATTACCCACGGCAGTCAGGCTTCATTTTTAATTGAGCTGTCTTTATGATGGGGGCTGCCAGAAAAAGTTTAGCTTTAGCCTTTAACTATTTTTTATTACACTGCCCGGCCTGTAGTTGCTTAACTTTATTTGTAAGGACAAAAGGTGCTGGAACGAATCCGTATTATCTTGGTAAATACCACTCATCCAGGAAACATAGGTGCAACAGCACGTGCGATGAAAAATATGGGGCTGGGTAGGTTGTATCTCGTTGCACCTAAAAAATACCCTGATGAAGAGGCCTTATGGCGTGCAGGCCATGCTTTGGATGTGCTGGATAATGCTGTTGTAGTAGACACTGTTGAGGAAGCCATTGGTGATGCTGGGCTTGTGATTGGCACAAGTGCGCGAGAAAGAAAAATTCCATGGCCTTTGATGAACCCTAGAGAGGTTGCGACTCGTGCTAAAGAAGAACAAGGAGAGCAGGATATTGCCATCTTGTTTGGGCGAGAAGACAGAGGCTTAACGAATGATGAATTGCAAAAATGCCATATTCATTTGAACATCCCTACAGGGGATGAATACAGCTCATTAAATGTCGCTCAAGCTGTTCAAGTGGTGACTTACGAACTTCGTATGGCAGCCTTTGGCGATGAACTCCCCTCGGAGAAAGTAACTCAGGAAGATAAACGAGATTGGGATGTTAAGCTTGCATCAACTGAGGCGATGGAGCATTTCTATCAACATCTCGAACAAGTCTTGATCGATATCGATTTTTTAGACCCTGAGGTGCCAAGGCAGACGATGACTCGCCTAAGAAGGCTTTTTACCCGTGTACGAATGGACGAGATGGAGCTTGCTATGATGCGCGGTATTTTGAAAAAAGTAGATGGTCAAACTAGGAGCCTGTCCGAGAACTGACAGTTCGGCCTAAATGCCAGATAATAAAACACTGTCAATAGCGTCTAAGTGTTTAGTTCGTGATAAGTAAGTTGATTGCCTTATTGTCTTTCCAGTTTTCAAGCGTATCACTCGCCCTAGGTTCATTTTTACTCACAATAGGACTGCCTGTGGCAGATAAATGTGCACCGACTTGAATGTCTTCAAACATCGTCATTTTCAAAGCTGGCATCATCGCTGCATTATCGTCAAGTCGGACAGTAACAGGTAAGTCTGCAACGCGAAGCCTTTTGGCAGCCAGCGGGGCTTTGGATCCCTTTACTGCCTTTGCATAAATAAATACAGTTGTATCGTCCGGAAAATCTGAAATGGTTTCACTTAAGGATACTGTGACTAATAAGTGTGGAATCTCAGCTTCTGTCATGGACAAAGCTTGTTTAGCTTTATGAAGTCCTTGTTCAACTAAGGGTCTTTGCGGGCTGTTCTCGGGTAACTGGTCAAGTAAGGGTTGCCAGTAGGCGACTACGGCGTCGTACTGTTCGTTTTGAAAAGCGTCAAGCCCTAACAGATTGAGAGCAGTGGCTTGGTGAGGGTCTAGGCCTAGCGACTGATGGAGTAATGCTTTGATTGCTTTGGTGATCTGCTGGTTGTTTTCCAAAAATTTTGCTTGTGCTAGCACCGCCAGTGATTCAGCATTTTCAGGTAGCAGCTCTGCAATGACTGTGAAATGAGAGACAGCTAAAGGGTAGTCAGCTTGCGCCATCGCAAATCTTGCAGCCAGAAGCCTGTAATCGATATGATCAGGTTTGTCACTTAAGCGTTCTTCAATTTGGCTATGTAGGGTTGCAACTGATGTTCTAAATGCGTCTTTATTAGCGACAGATTGCAAGTCTACCAACCCTTGTTTGATGGCAAGGTCCTGTTGAGCGCCTAGATGCCCATAAAGCGGTAAAGCTGCTAAAGGCAAAAGTAGCAATAAGGCACCCCATACACCTGTTGGTTTAATGCTTGTTTGGGCTTGCTGATGGCTGCTCTCAAGTAAGCTTCGGGCATTATCCGTTGAAAGCTTGTCAAAGTCTGCCTGGCTTAGCCTGTTAGCAGCTCTTTCTGACAGTAAAAATGTTTCTTGTTGTCTAAAAAGCGCAATGTTTTGCTGCCGTTGTTTATTTGGGCTGGAAACCTTCGGCAGTGACTTATAAAAAAAGAGGTACGTCAGCGTCAAAAGCAGGCTTAAGGTAACCAGTGTTACGATGATCAGGAAATCCACTGAGGTCTCTTATTCTTATGGGTTGTACTACAGAGGTTGAAGCACAAATTATGCCTGAATTTAGCGAGACCGACTAGGGCTTAGGTCAAACTCTATACATCAGTCACTGTTGGGGCTGGTGTGCTGATTAGTTTTGTTAGGGTTCGATCAATGTAATACATGATGGCGACAGGTAGCAAAAAACTCACCGTTAAAAACAGCATGAGCCAAAATGAAGAAGAATCCACAAAAATGACCTTGTAGATGTAATAGAAGATAGGGCCAAGCACGCCAATCACGGCAAGCGCCAAGAGCAATTTCTGTTGCCAACCATTATTGTCTTGAAAGAGATAAAAGCCAATGCGGATGAGAAGCACAATAACTGCCCCAATGGCTGCCCATATGAAGTCGAAGACTAGGTAAAGCAAAAAGCAGAACTCAGCCATGACTAAGATGAACATTGCGCCCATTAAAAGTGTTTTGATCCGAACTAATTTTTTTACCATGTCTTCTTGCACGACTTCACCTTTTTACGATCTAAGTCATCTAATGGTTGAATTATATTGAATTTTACATCCTTGGCAATAAAACCTGAGGTAGTTTGG
The DNA here is from genome assembly GCA_965225765.1 of Pseudomonadales bacterium. Lineage (GTDB taxonomy): Bacteria > Pseudomonadota > Gammaproteobacteria > Pseudomonadales > DT-91 > CAKMZU01. Next base: position 1,697,299 of record CBDDBO010000002.1, on the reverse strand, counting down.
CAATGGCAGATCAAATTGAAGACCTTATTAAAGCTTTAAAAGAAACAGCAAATGCATCGGAGGAAAAGGACGAAACTCTGTTAGACTTAGTCGACCAATTAGAGGCGCATATGGAAGTGCATGATCAGGAGATTGAAGAGCATATGGCGGTGGATGTGAAAGAGGCCTTGCTCACGTTAGAAGCAGAGCTTGCGACCGATCACCCTCTAGCAACACGAGTAACTGAGAAAGTCGTAGAGCTATTAGCCAATATGGGAGTGTGAGTGTATGTCCATTGCGCAGGATGCTGAATTGATACAAGAGGTGAAGTCAGGTGTTATCCAAGGTGAAGAAGTCACACTGATTATTTTAAAAGGGGATAAAGTACTGGCCGTGAGCCATAATGCGTTAGCACTTTATAAAAATGAAGCGCTGTTAGAGGACCCTCTTGGTTCAGGTCTCGTGTCATCTGCTGATGTTCCTGGCAGTGTTTGGAAGAAAAAACCGGAAGTTGTCGGTTATCGTTCAGGCTTAATTGAGTTTGAGCAGGGGGAGGTGATTTTTATTACTCCCGCTAGTTTTAGACTGTATCCAGATAAGCGATCAGCCCTTCATAATCACCACTTACTATCTGAATTACCACATCAGTGAATTGATTTTGTTAATTGATGGAGAAAGTAGAAAAAAATCAAAAAAAATTAAACCGAGAATGCTTCTAGTTATCAATATGCTTTGGCAGAGAGATTATCTGCTAAATGTATTTTTAATTAAGGGTTTTTCTTTTATGGTTTGTGGTTTATTCATGCCTAGCTCCAGGTTCGGACTGGCTTGTGCTTTTTACATTTTATGTCTTTCATCGCTCTCGCACAGCGGCTTTAATTTGGAAGCAACACCTTTTGCTGTTGGCTTGAAAGAGGCTACTGAGCAAGGGGTTATGTCTTCAACGGCGATGCAAGACCAACCTATTTGGAATAAAGTCGTTATTGGTGGGGCGAATGCTGCTGCTTATACAGCTGGTGCGGCCGCCACTGCAGCTGCGGTTTATACAGGCTTAAAGAATGCTGCAGGAACCCCGCAGCAAATGAAGCAGGCCAAGCGAGGGGGTGAGGCATTGCTCAAGGGATACGGAGGTTACCAGATTCATAAATTACAAAAAAAATTAAGTGGGACTAAGTCTAAAGATCCCCTATCGACAACTAAGAGCGCTTCAACAAGTAAGCAGGAGGTTAAAAGGCGTCAATCCTTAAAAAATGCGCTGAAATTTACCTTGCCTTCCGCAGCACGAGAAGGAGCTGAACTAGGTTTTGTTGTAGGTACAGGTCTTAATACCATTGATGAGGTGGCGGGAACTGGAGCAGCAGGCGCCACTGTCGCCTCAGTTATTGGTTCGGCGGCTCTGGGTTCCGCTATCCCTATTGGCGTAGCTGCAGCAACCTACGGGGTTGTTAAAGCTGCTAATTGTCACCCAACGACCAAAAAAGGGGTTCAAATGTTGGCAAGGCCAGCGCAGGTGATTGCTGATAAGGGACTTAATTTATTGAAATGGAGTCTTTGGGCAGGCGCTGCACATGAAGGCGCAGAAATTGTTGGTGCAGATCCAAGACTTTATTGTAATAAAAAATATGATATGAAAACTAATGCTGCTTTCGCTCCTTTACAAGCGGTGACACCTTACTCAGCCTGCCCAGATCCATTTCAGGCTGGCGTTGGTCTTTATGGTTTATATGATACATTTGGTAAGCCTGTAGTTAATAAGCTAAAAGGGCTTTATGGGGCGAATGGCGGAAAGTCGAGAGGCAGAGATCAGGCGGTCCGCGAGAATTCGCCAAGTGTAAAGGGTGAAATAAATCGTGCTAGAAGTCGCTCAAGAAGCACGAGTCAAGAGCAAAATGCTGATGGAGAGCATGATATTTCGCTAGCAACAATTGAGGCCGGTAAGTAATAGGCATTTAGGTGTCCTTCTGGGCACCTAAGCGTTAGTGGCTAAGGTTAAGCGATCGCTTGGGTATAGCGATCTTTACTGTCATTATAGGTTTGTGTCAGTGATTTCATGCCTTCTTCTTCAAGTGAGCGTAAGCCACTTAAAATAAGTCGCTTTTTTCCGCGTCCAATAATCTTGTCACCGTCTTTTATATGAAAAAACAGGTCTGCATCGCCGCGTTTTCCTTCAATACTCAACAGTGATTGCTCAAGTGTGGGGATGGCTTCATCGAAGGTGTGAGTATCCAGCTCAAATGACATGCTTTCATAGATAATAAGTGGGCGGGCTGGGTTAACCATGACACCGTGTTCCCGCATTAAAGGTTCTAGAATGTCGATGAAATTATGACCTGAAAAGGCTACATAGCTTCGAACAAAGGCTTCAATTTTAGCAAGATTGGTTTCTTTTTCGCCTTGGTAGTTGACTTCAAGGTAGGTTTTATCTTGCCCGTCAGATAACTTCAGGAGACCTTCTTCAATAGCGTCAAATTCAAGATGGGCTTCTTTTCCCACCATGCCTTGAAAATGGAAGTGCATGTTCTGATAAAGACCACGGGTAACCAGGGTTAAGGCAAAGAGCAGGTCGCCAGGTACGCAAAAGCGCTTAGCATCTGGATCGTGGATAGGGTTGAAATCTTTAGCAACGGTTTTGGCGAACTGGCTGGCTTGATCAGGCGTGATTTGCAGCACGGCACCACGTTCACTGTAAAATGGGGAAAGAAACATAATAACCCTTCACTGCCACAAAAACGGTCTATTCTCTCCCAATTGTGTTTGCTTTTCAAATTCATTAACTGATTTGTCATTAATGCTTAGGCTCTGTTGGCATGTGCAGGCTTTCCACTAGATGGGTAGCAGGAAACGTATCATGCTAATTTCATTTATCTGCGGACTTGGGTAGTCAAAAACACGCCTGTTTATTGTGAGATGGCAACTGTGAAATAGGGAACTATATTTTATTTCTAGATTCTTAGAACAAGCCCTTTTCCCTCCCGGGTAATAAACAGTTTTTCGTAGCCTCGAATGAAGAGGCTTTTTAATAAAATCACTTACCGATTGATGTAAGTGTAATTTCCGTAAAAAAGGTAGGACGCAGCGATGTTAACCACTAAGGATTTTCTCTCTCAAGACGCCCACAGAACAGCCATTGTTAAGCATTATCGATGTGATGAAAATGCAGTGGTTGATAGCTTGCTCTCTACTTTGGATTTTAGTTCGACCGATAAATTCAAAATTTGGCGAGAGGCCAAAGCGTTAGTCGACTACATCCGCCTTGACAGCAAAGGCCAGGGCGGTATCGATGCGCTTTTACATGAGTTTTCGCTGTCTTCTGATGAGGGTGTGGTATTGATGTGCATGGCTGAAGCATTATTGCGCATCCCTGACCGCAGTACTCAAGACCAATTGATTAAGGATAAATTATTAAAAGGCAATTGGGGCGGCCATTTGGGTAACAGTGATTCGCTTTTTGTGAATGCATCTTCCTGGGGGTTACTGCTGACAGGTAAAGTGGTGAGCTATCGCCATGCCAAACAGCAAGATCAAATGACGCTGTTAAAAAAGGCGGTAGGCAGACTGGGTGAGCCTGTGATCAGGCGTTCTGTCAATGTAGCTATGCGTATTATGGGCAGGCAGTTTGTAACGGGTAAAACGATAGATGAAGCATTGTCACGGTCCCATGAAAAAGCGCATCGAGATTACCGATTCTCTTTCGATATGTTGGGTGAGGCTGCTCGCACCATGGGTGATGCGGAGGCCTATTATCAAAGCTATTTAAATGCGATTCATGCCATTGGAAAAGATGCAAAGGGGTTAGGGTCAGAGGCGAGTCATGGTATTTCGGTAAAATTATCGGCCTTGCATCCGCGTTATGAATTGCATCAGCGTGACAGGGTCATGAAGGAATTGGTGCCTAAACTCAAAGCGCTTGCGTTGGTCGCTAAAGACTATGATATTGGTTTTACCGTTGATGCAGAAGAGGCAGATCGATTAGATATTTCGCTGGACATTATTGAAGCTGTTTTCCTCGACCCTGAGTTAGGGTCTTGGGATGGTTTTGGTCTTGCAGTTCAAGCTTATCAGAGAAGGGCAACCTTCGTGCTGGATTGGTTGTTGGCGCTCACCCAAAAAGCGAATAAACGCATGATGGTGCGTTTGGTTAAAGGTGCTTATTGGGATACTGAGATTAAATTGGCTCAACAAGGTGGCCTAAAAGATTTCCCCGTGTTTACCCGTAAGCAATCGACCGATGCAAGCTATCTGGCCTGTGCCAAAAAATTATTGGCTGCACGTGATTATTTTTATCCTCAGTTTGCGACCCATAATGCCTTAACGGTTGCGTCTATTCTAAATATGGCAGGCGAGAAGAAAGACGGATTTGAGTTCCAGCGCTTACATGGCATGGGTGAATCCTTGTTTGCCAAAGTCTGTCAAGACACCAAACTGCCTTGTCGTGTGTATGCACCTGTGGGTATTCATGAGGACTTGCTCGCTTATTTGGTTAGACGTCTGCTTGAAAATGGCGCGAATTCTTCCTTTGTTAATGCGATTTTAGATGAAGAAAAGCCATTAGAGACGCTTTTAGCAGATCCTGTCGATATACTGAAGGCAATGGATGATAAAACGCACAGGTTGATTGCAAAACCTGCTGACTTATTTGGCGACGAGAGGCAAAACTCTCAGGGGCTGGATACCTCAGATTTGTTTGAGCTCGATCGATTGACGCGTTCCCTGACAACGCATGAAGCTAAGTGGCTGGATTCAGCCCAAGCAGCAGCAGGGCATCTTGTTAAAAATCCGGCTGACTTGACTGAAGTCATCGGAAGTTATGAATTGATGCAGTCAAGTGAGATGGAACAAGCAGTCGATAAGGCTCAGCAAGCTTTTATGGATTGGTCAGCTAAAACACCTGAAGCGCGTGCCGAAGTCCTCATCAAGCTCGCTGATTTACTTGAAACACATCGTGATGAATTGATGATGCTTTGTATAAAAGAAGCAGGCAAAGTGTTGCAAGATGCCATTGATGAAGTCAGAGAAGCCGTTGATTTTTGTCGTTATTACGCGCATCAAGCCTGTCACGGCTCTTACGCTGGACAGCCAGCACGAGGCGTGGTGCTTTGTATTAGTCCGTGGAATTTCCCTTTAGCGATTTATTTAGGTCAAGTGGCTGCTGCTATCGTGATGGGTAATACGGTTTTGGCAAAACCTGCCGAACAAACCGCATTGATAGCACGTTTTACGCTCGATTTGTTAAAGCAGGCAGGCATGCCGGATGATGTTGTACAGCTACTGTTAGCCAGTGGTCAAGAGGTGGGTGATGTGGTGGTGCCTCACCAGGCTGTTCAGGCTGTGATGTTCACAGGTTCAACGAACACAGGTCTTCGTATTGCGCGAACGCTGGCAAAAAGGCCGGAAGCGCAAGTACCGCTCATCGCTGAAACAGGTGGTCAGAATTGCATGATCGTTGATTCTACTGCCTTGTTAGAGCAAGTCGTTGATGATGTGATAGGCTCTGGGTTCCAAAGTGCCGGGCAGCGCTGTTCTGCACTACGCGTGTTGTTTGTTCAAGAAGACGTCGCTGACCATTTGATTGAGCTTATTACAGGTGCGATGAAAGAGTTAAAGGTTGCCGATCCTAAATGGTTATCCACGGATATTGGCCCTGTGATCGATCAAAAAGCCTTCGATAATTTAAGCAGTCATGTGAATTATCTAGAGGGAAAAGCCAAGCTCTTGTATGAATGTGAGGTAACACCCACGTCAGATAGCCACTACTTTTTTGCACCAAGGCTCTATGAAATTGACAGTATCGATACGCTTAAAGAAGAGGTCTTTGGGCCTATTGTGCATCTTGTTCGTTTTAAAGCAAGTGACATTGATAAAGTCATAGACGATATCAACAGCACAGGGTTTGGTTTGACCATGGGTATCCATACCCGTATCGATGAAAGAGCCAGTGCATTAGCCGAGGCATCTAATGCGGGTAACATTTATATTAACCGTAATATGATTGGCGCAGTCGTCGGTGTACAACCTTTTGGTGGGCATGGTTTGTCTGGTACAGGTCCAAAAGCGGGTGGTCCACATTACCTGGGGCGATTAGTCAGCGATGTGGCGTCCACTGAACGTTTGCCTGATCAACATAAATTGGATCATGAGGCACAACCCATCTCAGACATTGATGCGCTCTTTACTCGATCAGAGGCAGTACTCGATGAATGGAAACATACACCGATTGAAGCGCGTGTAGTAGCGGTTAGACATCTAGCGAGTCTGATTGCAACCAGTAGCATGGCGATGCAACAGCATTTTGATGTCGATAAGACATTAGGTCAGCTAAATCATCAATTATTGCAACTTAAGAAGACCTTCAGCAAACCTGTTATTCTTCCGGGGCCAACGGGTGAGTCCAATAGCCTGCATCACTCAGGGCGAGGGTGCATATTAAATTACGCCAATATTGAAACGTCCTTTGTCGATTGGATAACATCATTACTAACAGCGGTTACCTTGGGTAATACCTGTATCACCATTGTCTCGGATGTTGTTTATGATGAAGCTAAAACGCTGTTTGAGGCTTTTAATAAAGAAACTGGTTTATCGTTGATTCAGCTAGCAAAAGGAGATGACTTGGTGGCTATCTTGACGCATAAACAGCTTGAAGGTGTGATCGTCTCATCTGAGTGTCGCGTGTCTCAGACGATTACAGCCCTCCTAGCTGCGAGGGATGGTGCCATATTGCCCATGATTAATGCACGTTCGTCGCGTTTAGCTGATGCACTGGTACTGGAGAAAACGATCAGTATTGATACTACAGCATCAGGCGGCAATGCAGCTTTAATGGCAATGGATGAGTAGTGAGATGAGTAGTAAGCAGCTTGTTATCAATGTTTGGCTTGTATTTACTTTGGGCGGGAGTGAGCTGTTGCATTGCTCCCCTCCGACACCTAGGGTGAGGGTGAGTAGATTATATGTTGATGCGCCAGTATTTGTTCCTAGGGCAGCTGAAACGTCAATGGTCAATCAAGTGTTTAAAGCGCAGGTTCAGCAAAAGCTAGCGGATGAGGCTAATAAAAAGTCAAAAGAAACGGAGAGAGCTAATCTTGACCTGCAAAAGCAAGTCCTTTCTCTTCGAAAAAATGCTGATAAAAATACTCACGATAATGAAGGCGATAGTGCGACAATAACAGCTAATAGGAATATGAGCTTACAGGTAAAGCTTAAGAAAATGATGTTAGACAATCTGGCATTGTTTTCTGATATTCCCTTTAAATGCGGGGAATGTAAAAGGAATAATGCAGCGTTAGAGTCTATTTTAGCTATTAACGATAAAAAACACATGGCTAAACTTTTAGAAGAAGTGTTAAAGAAAAAAAATAAATAAAACCTCTTCTCTATGTTTAATGCTACGTCTTTTAAGTATTTTGATGTTCTCAGCGTTTAGCATACTACTTGCTAGCATGGATGCTTATGAACTCACCATTGACCCTCACTTTTTTAGTGCTGGTACCCCAATGCACAGCGATTGTCGGGTTCAGTGGCAGAGTAAAATGCTCATAGCAAGGCAGCTGATCGAAAATAATAGTTATTCTATAGTGAGATCAAGCAACACAGCTATGGGCATTTTAAATGCCACCCAAAGGGCAGCTACAGGTTTTCCCGTGACTTTGTTGCAAGTATTTGAAAGACGCATGTATTACTGCATACTTGCGCCTTGCCACAGAAAAACCTGTAGCTGCTGAACGGGACAATCGCTGTGCATTGAGGTACTAGTACATCATGTCAAATCGATTGTCGGGTGGTATCAGTTTTTGTAGGGTGGAAGACGCTACGCTTTTCCACCCTACGGTTACCAGACAAACCTTTTGACATGATGTATTAGTCAGCCTGTTGTTGAGCCAGTACTCGTCACTCTGTTAGCAGGATGTTCTTAATCAATCGTTAACGATAAACAACCTTCTGTAGAGTCCACGTCTGTTGAAACGCCCGTAAAAGAGCCCAATACTATTTTTTTGATGGCTTGTATATACTGTCAGGCCATTCATTTCAAAGGGTGTTTGCTGATGTTTGAAATAATAAAAAAAGTGATCATTAATGCTTCAGCATCCAGTGTGTATCAAACTGTCAGCCAGCTCGATCATTATCATCATTGGAATCCTTGGGTGACTGATTGTGATAACAACGCAGGTGTGTCTGAATTAACTACTGTGACTGTCAAGTTGGGCAAAAAAACCATGAAAGTTAAGCACAAAGTGTTAATTCGTGAGCCCAATAGCCGTTTTGTATGGTGTGATACAGGCTGGTTTACCCTTTTTGCTTACGGTGAGAGGCACAGACGTATTGCTGAGGAAAATGGTAATACGCTGTTTACAGTAACGCTTAGGGTGACTGGGCCTTTAGCGTTTATGGCAAAGTGGCTATATTACAGAAAGCTTGTTACAGGATTGGAAGCCGAAACAAAAGCCCTTAAGGATTATGTTGAATCTAACACTAACAATTTAACTGTTAGCTAATTTAGCCTTTCGCCAGAATAGAACTTTGACTTTTTAGCTGAGTCTATTGCTTGTCGACTCGTTAATAGATGAAGGGCTAAATGTCTCCATTAAAGCAGTGGGTTTGGTTTTATTACTTCTTATTCGTTTCGGCTTTTCTTGTTAGCTTCGCTGCTGTTGCTGATATTGAGGTGACCAATACCGTTAATCCCAGATCAAACTACAGGCCTGGGCAGACTTTAGACTATACGATGTCGGTGGCTAACAAGGGTGGTGTGGTGACACCCTCGCTTGAAGTTAATGCGTTGGTTTCCTCTGTCTTAACGCTCTAGGCAAATAGTAACGATCCTGCCGTTTATGATGAAGCTGATGTGCCCAACCAACCGGCTTTTACCACTTGGACGATCACGGTTGAATCTCTGGGAGATAACAGTAGCTCAGCCCTCGGAAAGGGCACCACGCTGACCGATAAGGATTTAGCCGATACGGTGGTAATAGCGCCAGATGAGCAGGTTATTTATCGAGTGAGAGGAACCAGCTCGGCGGTGGCGATTGGCGATATAGCGCTTACCTTTAGCGTGCGTGCAGAGGATGGCTCATTTTCTGAGGATGCACCCGCAACGGTGAAGCCCTTCGATAATATGACGACGCCTAAGGTGACGAAAAAAGCCATCAGCAATGATTATGTGCCGGGCGATTGGGTCAGTTATGAAATTATTGTCGAAAATCCGAGCGGTAATCTATTTGCCGATAATTTCACTATCGTCGATGAAATTGAAAGTTGCCTGAACGTCGAGATGAATGATGGCTCATCGGCTAGCCCCTTTGAGAAATATATTTTTAAGGTGAAATCCGTTGAGGGCGATGGCTCAGACCCGGGCAATTGGCCGCCGGGTTATGGGTCTGAACAAACAGGCGATATCCAAAATACCTTGGATATCGCCCCTAAAGGTAAGGTGGTCTACAGCTTAGATGCCTTAGTGAAACCTACTGCGATCGGCAAGATTTTAGATAACGGCGAAGGCTGTCCTGATAACAATGTCATTGAAGACGGGGCGGGTTTAGATACACCTGACGGTAAGCTTGAGGTGCTAAAAGAGGTCGATAAGTTTTATTACACAGCAGGTGAAGACGTTACCTTTACGATCACTATAAAAAACACAGGTCGTGGGCCTTTAACGAATATCCCAGTGGTGGATGATTTGCCGTCTGTTAAGGCGCTGGATGTGTTTAATCTCGTTAAGTCTGCGTTTACCACTTGGACTATAGAGGCCAAAGCTGTCGATAAAGACGGTAACCTGTCCACCAACAGTAACCCAGATATCGATGGCACTATTGCCCCCTAATCAACCTATCAATACCCATGTGAATATTTACCCAGGCGACAGCATTATTTATACCATTGTGGCGACCTTAAGTAGTCAGCCCTGACAAAGGCCTTATATTTTTTAAGGCCAAGTATTATCGAAAGCATAAACTTAAAGCCAGCCAATCTGCTGGCTGCTTTTTGATCAGGTAACCAGATAAAAACAAGCACAAAAAAAGCGTTGATCCACTTTTTTAAGTTCCAGGCACAAGCAGCCATCAACAAGTTAAGCTGATCGCCGATAAAGCCCTTAAGGAAGTTCCTGCACAATCTGAAGTCTTGCTTCAAATGACCGATAACGGGCTCAATGGATGAGCGTTTTTTACAAAGCGTTCGTTTACGTGCTCGTTGTTTATCATTATCTCGCTTAAGAGGCTTGCCTGGTAAAATAACTTCCTGCTTCACTTTAGATTTGGAACCTTGATAGCCTTTATCAACAACAGCAGTTTTGATGGATGTCTCTCTCACAGATTCTGCTTCATCTAACGCAGTTTGTAATGTTTCAGAATCATGCGTGAACGTATCATGTGCAGCGACGCCAACAATGACATGATCGCGTGTCGATACGATAGAAGCCTTGCTCCCGTATTCGTATTTTTTATGCGCCTTACCTTTAGCAACACAGTAGACTTGAGGCTCATGAAGGCTGTAAATTTTGTTCTTGTCCTTAGACTGTTGAGCAAGTACCTTGCGATACATGGCAAAATCGTTTGCTAGCTGTGCAACCGCACCCTCTGGGAGTTTTCGCTCAAGCTCTCTCATCAGAATGTCAGCAATAGTACGCAGACGCTTCAAGGCTTTTTTAGCCTTCTTGCGTTTCTTTACATGTCCAAAGAAGCGCGAGTCAATACGAAGCTGTTTTACCTCTTTGACAAAAGTTCGCCGCTGTTTGACACCAAAGCCTTTTGCTAGCTTATTCACTCGATTAATGATTTTGATGGCGAGCTTTGTATCGGTCGGATAGGTGATAGCTTTTTCCTGTGCCGTCGTATCAACAAAAACCGTATCATCTTCAGCTGCCTCTCCATGCAGCTTAACTGACATCGCAAAAATCTGTTTAACGCCGCTCTCGCCAATTCTTTGCCTGAATTTTACAAGGTCTGTTGGATGGCAAGGCAGGCAAGATTGAAAACTGGTTTCACCGCAGAAAAATTGAAAGTATGGGTTCATTTTCCACTGAGAAACCACATTCTCGTCACTCAAATTGAAGAGCTGCTTGAGCATTAATAAGCCGCTCATCAATCGAATGGGTTTGGCTGGGCGACCTTCTTCGCTGTAATAAACGGCAAGACCTTTTTCTAAATCTGGCCAAGGCAATGCGTTCGATAAGGCTATGAGCGGGTCATTGAGATCTAATGAATCGAATAGATCAAAAAAGCTGCTTTGATTGTTCGAAGACGGGCTTGTAGTCAGCATCCAAAACTCATTTCGACCAGTAATTTAAGGCTTTTAGAGTCTTTCTGGTCGAAATTGTTCGTTTCAAGCCAGCCCTAAGCCTCTTTAAATGAAGCTTTCTACTGTTTATCAGGGCTGACTAAGTACGGATTTGACAACCGATATCACTAATACGGTTGAGGTAGGCGAAGGGGCGAGTTCGTCGATTACCACTCACCCTAAAAAGTCTGATTTGGAGGTCTATAAAACCGTCGATAAAGAACACTATATCGCCGATGACGGCACCATTACCTATACCATTGTCGTGTCGAATCATGCGGATGCAGGCTTTGCGCGGGATGTACCCGTCGATGATGATATTCAGAATATTCAGGCTGAATTGCTGCACCCTAAGGGCGTAATGGCACCTGTGTTTTCATCATGGGTGATTACTGCCGTTGAAGAAGGCGTGGGTACTGTAGCGGGCATCAACCCAGATTACGCAACGGCAGGCCTGCACGCCAAAGCGAATATTGCAGCAGGCGGTAAGGTCACTTACACCATAGTCGCAACCCTTAACCCTGTGTCACAGGATCATATTGTGTGGGGTAAGTTTACTAATACGGTTACTGTTACCACCCCTGATGGCACTGAGTCGAATTACGCTTATACGGGCGTTAAGGTGCCGGATATTCGGCCCAAAAAATCCGTCGATGTCCTCAATCTAACGCCGGGCGAAACCGTCACCTATACCATCGTGATTGAAAACGCAGGTAATGGGTATGCAAACGATACACTGGTAACCGATAACATTTCAGGCTTAGGTATCTTTACTACATGGACGATAACGTTTGATGCGCCCGGGGTTGGCAGTCGTGTCATTGATGGTGTGAAGGATAACGAAAATATCAACACCAAAGTCGATATTGCACCGCATTCGAGCATTACCTTTTATGTGACAGGAGTAGTGATCAGTGATTTAGGCCTTATTGAAAAGGCGACCAATACGGTGAATACCCATGATCCTATTACCGATCGTGAGGGTGCTTCTTCAGCAGACTTGGATGTTAATCCTAATAAAAAAAGCTTTGGTGTGACCAAGTTTGGTAGCGGCGTGTATTTTACCCCAGGTAAAACCTTCACTTATACCATCACCGTGACGAACGAACAGAATGTAGAGGTTAAGCATCTTACCCTTACCGATAGGATGAAAGCCATTTCTGCATGGCTTGCCAATGACACGGGGGGACGCATTACGATGTTGAAGGTCATCCTTTTGAGAAGTGGCGCTGGCAGATTAATGGGGGGCTTGGGCGCCGTGGGGAACGGAAAATATTGTCGTCAGTGACTTTAATATGCTGGCCAAAAGCTCACTCACGCTCGTCATTGAATGTCAGGTGAAAGATAATGTCGTCTCAAGAAAAATCACCAATGTGGTGGATGTTGAACAGGAAATCAGTCTACCTGATGGCGCTAAAGTGGTGAAAAATGTGGGTCATGCCAGCGTCGATAATTTGCGTGCAGACTCAGGTGGCCTTGTCGTTCGAGAAATTAAACCGCGTTATTATAAGCCGGGCGATGAGGTTACCATTACAGTCACCGCCTCTTCTGTGACGGGCTATTTTAATAACGTCACCATTAAAGAAGCGGTGAGTGCACTACAGGTTGAGACTATTGATAAAGGCTTGGTCAATCCGTTTGATGGTAAGTGGACAGTAACGGTACAAAATAACGACACGCACAGTGGTGGCACCACAGACGGACGCACGCCAGATACAGGCATTGTAGATGACAACGAGGATTTGGATGTCATTATTGATGTCGATGGCGGTGATAATGTCATTTATACCATTAAAGGCATCGTGGTAGATGATGCTTCAGGGGAGATTGATTATCGAGATGACACTGTGTTTCCCTACGATAAACAATATCGCGACACCAAAACGACGATTGAGAAAAACTACCTACCTGGATCGCCTTTGACATATAAAATTAATCTCAAGAATCTGGGGTTGAAGCACTTGGTCGATCTGTCTTTTGTTGATGTCTTATCTACTGTCAAAGTGGAGGATACTAACGGCGCACTGGTCAATGCCTTCACCAGCTGGACGATTAAGGCAGCAGGCCTGCCCATACTCGTTGATTTAAGCACAGGTGCAAAACCTGCCTATGAGGCCTACTACAAAGTAGGGACCTATGAAAACAACCAAGACATCAATACCAAGGTATCGATCCCTATAGGCGGTGAAATCGAAGTCTTAATTCACGCGAATGTGGTTGGGTCAGCAATAGGCTCCATTACCAATGAAATGGTGTTTGACGATAATTCTACGAGCGTCATTATTAACCCAGAGGTCAATAACGCCATCATCAATAAAACCGTTGTTGACAGTTTCGCTGCTGATGGCGAACCGATGCATTTAAAATACTCGCCGGGTGGCACGGTGAAATATACCATTGTGCCCACTGTGAATATCAATATGCTTTCAAAGATCGTGGTAGGGGCTAGCTATGGGGCAAGTGCATTTCCTTCAGAGGCACCTAAATTATCAGAGAACCTTGTGGCAGAGCCTGTCAAGCCTGTGATTAGTCAAATGGCAGTGACGAAAGAGGCTGAGCTTCATGCTGATAACAAAGGGGTGACCTATACGCTCACCGCAGTGAATCCTGGTAAGGGCAACTTAGCTAGTATTCATCTCTTTGATAACCTTTCAGCTATCACGTCAAAAGAGGGCCGCCCTGTTTTTCGATCATGGACGTTTAATGCAGTGGAAACCAAAATAACGGGAGAAACAATACCGGTACCGCTTGCACCCAATCAAAACCTCGATATGGATTGGAACTTTGAAAACAATAGCCGAAATATATTACGAATCAGTATCAATGCTCTGTTTCAAGGTAATATCGATGAAGAGGTGATGAATGTTTTTAAAGCAATTAAACCCCAAGATACAGGCGGGGCCGTACAAGGTAATGCCAGTATTCATGTTAGTCATCAATCAATTGGAGAAGGTGACTTGGTGGTGACTAAGTCTGCTTTAACCCCTCAGATACAGCCTGGCGGTGCGGTAGAGTACGAGATTAATGTCAATAATCCGCATGACTCCTACTTTGAAGACGTGAGTATCATTGATCATTACCCAGCAGGTTTTAGGTACATTGAAGGCACAGGGAAAATAAAGTGTGCAAATGATGAAGTTTTTCAGCCGCTCGAACCGTCGGTGACAAACGTGCTAACGTTTTACCCAGTCAATCTTGATCCCTTCCAGCAATGTGATATTCGTTATGTATTAAAGCCAGGCATTGGTATCAGGCCAGGCAGTTATAAGAATACTGCCTTTGCGCAAAGTGATGAAGGTAATTCACTATCAAACCAATCCAATGCGTTAGTATCAGTCACAGGTGACAAGCTCTTTGATACCGGCAGTATCATTGGTAAAGTATTCGAAGACCATAACGGCAATGGGTATCAAAGTGATGCAACGGCTAAAGGTATTCGTTTGCAAGTTAAGATTCCGCAAGGCGATTATGTACCTAATAGCCTCCAATTGAGTTACCACGATAAAACCGTTTCGGTTATAAACCAGGCCTCTCTATTTAATAAAGGGCTGAGTATGCCTGATCTTTGGGGGGTATCACTTCGGCCGCATTCCAAGCCAATGTCAGCTAAGGTGAGTTTTATATCATCTAAGGCTACGCCCTATCCTGTGATGGTTTCCTCTACTACAGGTTCGTCTATATCATTAGCCCCTTCGGGTAAGATTGAACAGATAAACTCAGGGAATTTAGCTAAGGGGCTAAGCGCTGAGCAATTAACACTCGAAAGAAAAATAGTGAAGGTCAAAGAGGGTTTTAGGCATGAACTAACGCTGACAAATGTTGGGCGATACGACGACGGTATCCCGGGCGTTAGATTAATCACAGCTGAAGGCTTTAAAATCGAAACAGACGAGCATGGCCGTTTCCATGTGCCGGACCGGTGGGTGTTAGACAGTAAAGGCAAAAATTTCGTGATTAAAGTGGATACGGATTCTTTGCCGGACCAAATGAAGGTTGTTAGCGAGAACCCAAAGGTGATTAGGATTACTCCCAATAAACTCAATAAAGTAAACTTTAGCGTGTAAAGGCAATGAGCTTATCTATCAAGCAAAAGGGCGTGCTAAAAGGCATGCTAATAGGGTTTGTTATTGCGCTAGTGACAATCGTGATGGGCATTTATCTTGACCCTTTTGAAATCCATCGAAGCGGCACCTTGTTGACAAGGCTGCATGTGCTTAGTTTTGCCGCTATCTTGCCAACCTTAACCTTGATCATTTCTGTAGGTAGGCTTGCAAAGTATCGATTTTTCCATGCTGAAGATATTGATGGGAGCGGCTTAACTGAAGGGTCTGAAAAGGCCAAGCTACTTCAGTCTCTGTTACAGAATACGCTTGAGCAATGGATAATCGCGCTGAGTGTTTATGTTATGTGGTGTATGTTAATGCCCGCTAAATGGTTGTCGAGTGTTTTATTATGCTCCGTTTTATTTGCAGTAGGGCGCTTATTATTTTTTGCAGGGTACAGTAAAGGTGCTGCTCATCGAGCGATAGGGTTTACGCTGTGTTTTTATGCTTCTATATTGCTTTGGTTGGCTCTTTTAGCTGACTTGATTGTGAGGCTGTCAGTGAGTGAATAATCTTGAATGGATAGTTATTGTAGTAGGAAAGAGCCGCCTCGATTGAGGCGACTTTGAGCATTACTGCTCTTCAGCGGTAGTGGTAATAGTGACAGCCATAGAGTAATTACCAGACTGGTCAAAATTATCTTTATCACCTTTAGCATGCAAAGTAACCGTTGCAGTACTTGAATTATCGTCAGTCATGATAGAGCCGATTGCGGCATCAGGACCACCTGCAGTATCAAGACCTAAAACTAAGTTACTAGGCGTACCGGTAGGTGTATTACCACCGCCCCAGGTTGAACCGATAGCCACACTGTCGTGACCTGAGATCTCAACACCAAAAGCGGTACTAAGAACATCATAAGTCCCTTTGCCTGCACCAGAGGCATCTACATCTTCTTTAATAAATTGTGGGTAGCTTAGCGCTGAGCCAGCTTCATCAAAAGAAGAGCCTGTAAACGTAATCGCAAACGCGTTGTTTGAGGTTACCGTCCAAGTAGTAGAAATCATTGCACTACCCGAGGTTGCATCACCTGTAGAAGGATCAGAAGGGGTGCTGACTTGAAGCGTCTGAGGTACATCAATGGTATTGCTTACTTCATCGTTTGCTGCGAAAGCAGTTGCAGATACGAGTAAACTAAGACTGATGATTGATAGTGGTTTATTGTTGTTCATAACATCGACTCCGTAATTAAAAAAAACCAAACCTGTCGGTTCAAAAAAAATTATAATTTAAAAAAAAGGAACTATAATTAAAAAGTGTTTATTGAATAATTAAAATAAATAATAAAAATGAAAAAAATACTTGTATTTTTACTTTTCTTTTCTGATTTGGCGTTTTCTGGGCTTGAGGTGACGCCAGCCTATATAAACGCCAGAGCTGACGGCAAGAAAGAGTTCCTTGAGGTGCCAATAAGAATAGTGAATACCTCATTGGATAAGACGGAATATCTGGACATATCTGTGTCCGGTTCAGTAAAAAATATTAATGAAGAATGGGACTACTCTATTAAGCCTGACGAAAGAAATTCACTGGCTTCCTGGATTTTACTTTCGGATAAAAAAATAGAAATAAAGCCAAAGGAAGAGAGAATAATTAATGCAAAAATACAAATAAAAGCAAAAAAGAATGGTGATTATAGAGGGACAATATTTATTACCCAAAATATGGAAAAAACCATCGCCTTGATGAAAAAGAATCAAAAAGACCAAGGGATGAGCAGCTCGGCTACTATGTATGCTATCTCTAAAATTGCAATTCCAGTGACGGTTCGTTTACTGAATGCGAATAAATCGATGCCCGGTATTCAAAAGAAGGTCATGCTAGGCCAGCTTAATGCACAGTTTGATCACGCTGCAGGCTCTTTATTGAAAGTGCAGGCAGTGATTACCAATAAAGCTAATTTTTCTGTGGAAAATACAGGACGTTGTGAACTTTTGTCGTCATCAGGCACATTGCTCTTTATGGAGCCCATTCATCGTGTGGAAACCTTTGCTAATGAAAAGACGCGTGTTCAATGTGTGTTTAATGACTACATTCCTGCCAATAAATATAAAATGCAACTTCAAGTGAATACGAACATTAAGAATCGTCCAGAAAGTATTGCTCTTGCGAAAACTAAGCCTTTCATCGTGACATCTGAGGATGAAAAGCAAGTCGCCAAAAGTATTTTGAATAGAGATGATGACAAGCTGTTAACACCCTTAAAAGTAGTGCCTTCTCAGGTATTGTTGTCGAGATCTGATGAAGCTAAGCCTATGGAGACAGACATTACCGTCCAGAATTTATCAGGCAGCAATATGTTGGTAAGACCTTTTTTCTTAGCCATGCCTGAAAAAGCACATTCCAAAAAAGTGAGTATAAAACCTAAACGTTTTAGCTTAAAACCCTATGCCAGTAAAAAGGTAACATTAAGGATTAAACCACAAAAAGAAGACCTGTTCGGAAAGCTGATTTTAAGTGCTAAGAAGCATAAGGAAAAGTTTCCTGTGGCGATTAATCTGGCTTTACAGGCATCAACTGCACCCGCACCAGCCTTTAAGCTTCAAGGTGAACCTAATATCAACATCGATGAAAATGGGCATGCGCAACTGTTTGCTCGATTTAAAAATACCACCAACCACTACTTAGAGAAATTACAAACCCATTTGGATCTTATTCATACTGATACGAATAAACTGCTAGAGTTTAAGACATTACGTTCTAAATCGTCGTTATTACCGGGTGAAAGTTCTTCGGCTTACTTTTTACTTGAAGAGCTAGAAGCTGGTCATTATGAGATGACACTGAAAGTGCAACAGGGAAATGAAATGCTTCCTCTTGAAAAACACTACCTAAAAGTGAGCAACGCTGATGGCAAAACAGACTATCAGTTCATCTATCCTTCAGAATAATCTGATCTCAAGCAGACTTACCGGTCTGCTAGGTTTTTTTGTGCTGTCTATTTGTGTAGAAGGGCAAGATATTCCTAAAAAAATAGATAAACAGAATGCACTTTGTAATGAGTTAAGCATAGAAAAGCCAGTGAAATACCAGGAGGATATTCCACTGGCTTTGCCTCAGCCGGAATCTATTTACCACGTTAACCACCAAGTCTTAGGACGAGATTTAATTGCAAAAAAAGAGGGTGTACTTTGCTTACCTAAGCACTATCCCTTAAAAAGAGGTTTAAGCAGGCTGTTAACCTATAAGGGAGCAGGCCTTTTTGAAGGGGATTTTGGTTTTAATCTAACAAATGAAGATGAGCTCTCGCGTTCGTTAGTTTATCAAACGGCAGCAAGAGTTAAAAAGCAGGTGTTAGATAAGGTAGAGGCTAAATTAACGCATCAGTGGTTAGAAAGCGATGGCTATATAGTCGATTTATTTTATCGCGATAAATCTACAGCAGAGATTTTAAAAGATCTCTCCAAACAAACAGGCTTAAGTTTTGTTTATCAGGATGATTATCTCTCTCAGGTATTGAGTCTTGCCAAATCAAATGTCCCCTTAACCTTAGCTTTAGATAGGATTGCAGAGCCTTTGGATGCCGTTTGGCGACTTGAAAAGGGTGTAGTGAGTTTTGTCACGCCTGAAGAAAATAACTATAAAAATTATCTTTCTCATAGTGTTTACACACCCTCTTATTTAAGTGCCTCAGAGTTAACAGGACTAGTGCCTGAGCAGTACATTAACCTGCTTCATCATAATGGTGAATCGACAGAAATACTGCTGTCAGGTACACCGAGACAGATTAAACGATTAACAAAAATATTGAATGCCATTGATAAAAAGCCGCCAATGTTAGCGTTAGAAGCTATTGTGGCTGATGTAGAGCAGAGGCAGAGTCAGCAGTTAGGCATTGACTGGTGGTCAGGATTACAATGGAGCATGAAGGCCAATGGTATGCAGTTAGGCGTCGTGGGAAGTACGCAGGGATTTCAATTTTCAGGCCATAATCAACCGAAAGCGGAGTTGATTCCTAGTCTTTCAGCTATCGAGCCTTTGAAGGCACCCATTAAATTTTTAACCCAATCAATTAAGGCATTAGCCGAGAGAGGGCATGCTACTATTCTTGCGACACCAAAGGTGATTACAGCATCAGGTAAGCAGGCGAGGATTCATATTAATACGCAACAAATTGTGCCTGTGTTGTCAGGTTCAAAGAATTATCCGCAAGTGATTACAAAAGATTTTAAGACGGGCGTGAAGCTTGAAATAACGCCTGTCTTGACGCGAACAGGTGATGTACATTTGACTATTCATCACGCAGGTGTCGGCACGCTCACCCTTTCAGGGGCTTATCAAAGTGATGGGAATAAACTGCCTGTCGTCACGCAAAGAGAAATCAGTACGACGATTAATGTAGGTAATGAACAGATATTGGCTATAGGCGGATTGTTAGATTCTGCTCAATCAGATCATCAAAAAGGGATCCCTGGCATTGGCATGGGAACCAATGAAACAAAGGAACGAACACGTAACTTGATGATTTTCATTAAGCCCACGGTATTGTCGTCATACAGCAAGGATGAACTATGATGCATCACATAATGCAATGCACTTTGATTATTGGCAGCAGTTTTTTGGTGGCCTGTTCTTGGAATCAAAAAAAAGTTGAAGACCCTATGCTTGTGAGTATGCGTGTTTTAAATGAAGAATTAAAACAAAAATATAACAGGGATTTAGCGGTTTTGATTGGTCGTATGGATGGCATGAATCAAGCCATTGTACAAGGGTTAAACGACCAGGCATCCAGCATGAATGAGATGGTTGAGATGTCAAAAGCTGCAAAAGGCTTATCTGAAACCAATGACCGAAAAATAGCGCGACTTGAAAAACAAATAAGTATTTTAATGAATTTATTAAGAGACATGGATGCTGACATGTCTGAAATCGAATCGTCCTCTGATCCCGATATGGAAGCATTATTTGAGTAGTCGATACACTGTCCGTTTATATGGTCGAGCTTCACACATTCGTTCGTTGTTTGTCTTATAACCTAGTGCTGTTGAGTTTGTTCATCATCTCAGTCAAAGCCGATGATATCTGGCTCATTCCAGAGCGCACTGTTTTTTTAAATGACTTTGTGGGGGAGGATTATTTGCATATAGCTCTTCCTTACAACCGGCTACTTCGCCCAACTAAGTTATTCGTTAATCCAGAGACCCTTAAACAATTCCCCCCTATTCATATTGCAAATGAAGGGGGGGTGCCTATTGAGTTAGACGCTCAAGGTTTTATCGTCACCAACACAACCTATTATGAAGAGCAACGGTTATGGTTAACCTTGCCGAATCATGTTGGTCAGTTGCAAGGCAAGACATTAAAATTATCGTTAGATGAGGATGCGCCAGAATTACACATCCATTTTAGCATGCAGCAAAATACCTTTATAGAAGCCTATGATGTCGAGCTTTATGATCAGCAGCAGGTGTTTCTAATACCCCCCTTTGCAGCTAATGGTTGCCAGTTCAATATCATTAACCCTGAAAAACTGCCTTTAGTGTTCAAGTTGAATGAGATACAAAGTACATCTGGCTATTTGAATTATTGTGACGAATTGATTCTGTCGATCAGCTCGATGGGAATGGAAGCAGGGCAAACAGGTGAAATCAAAGTGCTTATTCAAGCGGGTGGGTTAAGCTATCAGCATGTTATTCAGTTACGATCTGTCCCCCTGTTTGATTATCTGACACCATCTGAACAGATTTCATTCTATAAAATAAATGATGGGGCTTATCGGTCAGAACCCTTTTCTTTACGTATTAATGCAAGCAAGCCTTGGTATGCCTATTTATCCTCCTCTTCATTGCTTCAATCCATTGGGTTTGCGCCGAACTCGCTGTTTTATAGTCAACCCGTTGTAGGTCAGCCTGCGGTCTCATTATCGGGTTATCGCTCTGGTGTGAGCCAGGTTGAGTTAGAGGTTGTGCCTGAGTCCCGTTTACCTGTTGGAGAATATAAGATACCGCTTGAGATGGCTGGCCAAACGCAATGGCTGAATCTAATTGTTGAGCCTGAGATTAAGCTTCAAACTCAACTTCAGGATGTTATCTCGGCAATCACTCTAGAAGGGGTTCATTTATCAACACGGCAATTATTAGTTATAGTAGATTCTAACATCCAAAATCAGCTTGTTATTCGGTGGAATTATTCAGCAGAGGATGGGCCTGACGTTTATTTGTATACGGTAGAAAATTCTTTGCATAATCTTGTAGAGTCTCCTCTGATGATCAATTTACCTCCTGGTACTCGTCAAATAGCGCTACCTATATTTCTGTCGAATAGCTTAGGAGTAAGGTCTGGGCGCTATTCAGGCAGCTTCAGTATTCATGCGTCGCCGCTCTAGTTAGTCAGCCCTGATAAACAGTAGAAAGCTTCATTTAAAGAGGCTTAGGGCTGGCTTGAAACGAACAATTTTGACCAGAAAGACTCTAAAAGCCTTAAATTACTGGTCGAAATGAGTTTTGGATGCTGACTCCAAGCCCGTCTTCGAACAATCAAAGCAGCTTTTTTGATCTATTCGATTCATTAGATCTCAATGACCCGCTCATAGCCTTATCGAACGCATTGCCTTGGCCAGATTTAGAAAAAGGTCTTGCCGTTTATTACAGCGAAGAAGGTCGCCCAGCCAAACCCATTCGATTGATGAGCGGCTTATTAATGCTCAAGCAGCTCTTCAATTTGAGTGACGAGAATGTGGTTTCTCAGTGGAAAATGAACCCATACTTTCAATTTTTCTGCGGTGAAACCAGTTTTCAATCTTGCCTGCCTTGCCATCCAACAGACCTTGTAAAATTCAGGCAAAGAATTGGCGAGAGCGGCGTTAAACAGATTTTTGCGATGTCAGTTAAGCTGCATGGAGAGGCAGCTGAAGATGATACGGTTTTTGTTGATACGACGGTACAGGAAAAAGCTATCACCTATCCGACCGATACAAAGCTCGCCATCAAAATCATTAATCGAGTGAATAAGCTAGCAAAAGGCTTTGGTGTCAAACAGCGGCGAACTTTTGTCAAAGAGGTAAAACAGCTTCGTATTGACTCGCGCTTCTTTGGACATGTAAAGAAACGCAAGAAGGCTAAAAAAGCCTTGAAGCGTCTGCGTACTATTGCTGACATTCTGATGAGAGAGCTTGAGCGAAAACTCCCAGAGGGTGCGGTTGCACAGCTAGCAAACGATTTTGCCATGTATCGCAAGGTACTTGCTCAACAGTCTAAGGACAAGAACAAAATTTACAGCCTTCATGAGCCTCAAGTCTACTGTGTTGCTAAAGGTAAGGCGCATAAAAAATACGAATACGGGAGCAAGGCTTCTATCGTATCGACACGCGATCATGTCATTGTTGGCGTCGCTGCACATGATACGTTCACGCATGATTATTAAACATTACAAACTGCGTTAGATGAAGCAGAATCTGTGAGAGAGACATCCATCAAAACTGCTGTTGTTGATAAAGGCTATCAAGGTTCCAAATCTAAAGTGAAGCAGGAAGTTATTTTACCAGGCAAGCCTCTTAAGCGAGATAATGATAAACAACGAGCACGTAAACGAACGCTTTGTAAAAAACGCTCATCCATTGAGCCCGTTATCGGTCATTTGAAGCAAGACTTCAGATTGTGCAGGAACTTCCTTAAGGGCTTTATCGGCGATCAGCTTAACTTGTTGATGGCTGCTTGTGCCTGGAACTTAAAAAAGTGGATCAACGCTTTTTTTGTGCTTGTTTTTATCTGGTTACCTGATCAAAAAGCAGCCAGCAGATTGGCTGGCTTTAAGTTTATGCTTTTGATAATACTTGGTCTTAAAAAATATAAGGCCTTTGTCAGGGCTGACTAACTAACGCGCTGCGCTTGCAGTCTACCCACAAATAGAGACTCATAACAATAGCCAGATACAGCCAACCCTGACCAGTTTTAAGATACGTCACATCACCCGCCCAGACCAGATTAGGTACCATAAACTTTCAGCCAGAAAGCTACAGATAAACCGCGAATGCGTTTTATCATCATCGTTATTCATCTAAAGCATGATACTGATGCAGCTTATGATGCCACCAATATTTTAATGTGGGCAATCATTCTCGTGACATTTGGCGCAGGTGCTCACAAGCTTTCGTTAGTGCTGGGCGGTTTAAAAATGCTGGGGGTGGAGTCAAGATCAGCAACGCAGGCTTGAACTATTTAATAAAGTATACGTCTATGCTTATTTGTTAGATTCTATAGTGTAATAAATCATGGTTAAATCATTGTTGTCCATTGTCGGCATGTTAGTAGTTGCACAAGCCTATGCTGTCAATCCTGCCACCCAGGAAGATCAGCAAAGAGGTGATCAAGCAATGCAGGTGATGAAGAAGCGGCAGGAGCGGCAGCTAAGGCGACAAATAAAGTATTTTAAAGAACATGCTGATTGTGGATACAAAATCTTAAGGTTAAAGCATAAAGTTTCAGACTTGCTAGAGCTAGCTACCCATGAACAACACGCACTGGTGCGAAGGATTTTAGCAGCAGAAGATGAAGTAGCTGACACAAGCAGAGATGCGTTGCTTGCACTCGATGGACCATTATTTGATAACCCTTCAAAGGCTATTCAAGAAGTAGCAAAAAAGGTTCGTTATTCGATTAGTAATGATGGTGATAATACAGTATCGTATCTATTGGCTTTACTAGAAATGCTAAAAAATAAAACACCTAATAATGAGTAAATGAGTCTTTACTCAACCTACTATAGTCAGGGATGATTTATGATGGTCATGCAGGGAGCCACATCGTTAGTGTGTTTATTCTCGATCACTTATACGCACGCTGACCAGTCGCCGAAAGGGTTGACGTAGGCAGGTTATTTACTGACAGCCTTCTATGCATCATGTCAAACCGATTGTTGGGTAACAGTAGGGCGGGACAGCGCAGCGTCTCCCGCCGAGAATTAAGTCTATCGGCAGATTACGCTAGGCTAATATGCCCTAAGATGATGCGACAAACCTTTTGACACGAGGTACTAGTACCCCAATGCACAGCGATTGTCGGGTTCAGTGGCAGAGTAAAATGCTCATAGCAAGGCAGCTGATCGAAAATAATAGTTATTCTATAGTGAGATCAAGCAACACAGCTATGGGCATTTTAAATGCCACCCAAAGGGCAGCTACAGGTTTCCCGTGACTTTGTTGCAAGTATTTGAAAGACGCGAGTATTACTGCATACTTGCGCCTTGCCACAGAAAAACCTGTAGCTGCTGAACGGGACAATCGCTGTGCATTGGGGTACTAGTACCCCAATGCACAGCGATTGTCGGGTTCAGTGGCAGAGTAAAATGCTCATAGCAAGGCAGCTGATCGAAAATAATAGTTATTCTATAGTGAGATCAAGCAACACAGCTATGGGCATTTTAAATGCCACCCAAAGGGCAGCTACAGGTTTTCCCGTGACTTTGTTGCAAGTATTTGAAAGACGCGAGTATTACTGCATACTTGCGCCTTGCCACAGAAAAACCTGTAGCTGCTGAACGGGACAATCGCTGTGCATTGGGGTACTAGTATCATCAACCACTATTTTTTGAGTTCATCTTGTCTTCAATAACGCTCACAGTCTATTCAATGAAAATTCAGTACAACCAGGCATATCAACAGTGCCGTGCATTTTGATGATTTCATGGTACCGTGAAGTAGTTTCATGGACAGTTAAGCTCACCATCTCATACCCATAAGGCTTAATGATCCAATCAACAGGGTTAAAGGTTATGGCACCACTTCTATGCTGTTTTGTCTTCATTTTAAATGAGCCAGATTTTACATCGGGGTTATAGTCTGTGGGAAAGAACATAAAAACGGCTGTTGAATAGCCATGACGTTCTGCGCCAACTTGAAGAATAAGGTTAGTATCACCTTGGGTACAGTTGTAAACCCCATGCCATAGACCTTCTATGCCATCGTACTGCAAAACATAATTAGTACGGTCCTTATACTCGCTATAAATAAGCCCGTTGAAAGCATCCACTAATTTTGTGAATGGTCCCGAACTATAACTTGATGCAGTGATTGCTAACAAAGGCCATAAAACAAAAAACTTTATTGATCTCATAAGCCACACCTTAATGAATGGATGACATAAGACAGCTGTATGTAAGCAAAGTTTCTTAAAGGGTTTCTTACGCCAAGAGCAGGTCGGAGTCTCTGACCTTTTTTAAATCCACATATCGCCTAACAACTTTCGCTTCAACGACTTCTTTTTTTTAATGCTTTGTTCTAATGTTGTCATGGCCTGATTACATCAGGCCAGTCTTACTAAGCATCTATCATAGTTCAACCTGTAACATGCAAATGATGACGTAAATTAACCTGAACTAAGCGTATTAATTAAGATCAAAATTGGTTTCCGTCAATGGTGCGTTTCTTTGTAAAATGAGAATAAGTCTGATAAGAACGATCTATTTCTTTATTCTTTGGTGTGCTTCTGCCATAGCGTTTAGCGCTTTATCGATTCAATCAAGTTTGAATACGAAGGCTTTATACTATTCGCCCGGCGAATTTTTACCTATCACACTGACGATTGAAAATACCGGCAGTGAAGGGCATCAGCTATCATCGATCAAAACGGATTGGTTGACGATGAAAGCGCTAGATTATGAAGGGAAAGAGCAGCATGTTTTTACTGCGTTGAGTATTAGTACGCAGGTTGGCAAAAGGCTATTGGACGTTAAGTCCTCTGCTGGAGATTATGACCCTCATGCAGATTTGAATATAACAGATGCCTGGCTTCAGCCAGGTGCCAAGCTTGTCTATACCATTAACGCCAAGGTCAATGTAGGTATCCGTTCGCCCATTAACTTTCAGGCGATGGTGGAAGGTGTGCCGACCTCGGGGTTAACGGTGCCTTCGGGTATTTTGTCAGTGAGTGCAAGTAAGTCTGCTGATGTGACCGCTTACTCGCCAGGGCAGCCGGTTGTCTTTTCCGTGCGGCTTGTTAATAATGGACTAATTCCTGTCATTTACGGCAGGGTCACAGATGCCATCAGCGCTATTCAGACAACGGACATCTTTGGGAATACAGTACCTGCTTTCAGTCGTGTGCAATCCATTGTTGCGACAACTGATTCGGCTTGGTCGAGTGCAGGGGATTTTTCGCCTACAGGGCCTGACTTACAGGCAACTAAGGTGAATATTGTTGTAGGCGGCTGGGTGCAATATGACATTACCGCTATAGCGGCTGATAAAATCGATGCAGTGATAGACAACAGCGCTGAGGCGAAAATCTATGGTAAAACCGTCAAGACAAACGAACTTTCTCTACACCCTCATGCTGAAAATGTAGAGTTGCTCTACAGTGTTAAACCTAATAAAAATTATAGGCCAGGACAGCTTTTGACCTATAACTTCGAGGTGAGTAATACAGGGGGCGGTTTTGCACATGAGTACGAGGTGTCCAATGTATTACAAACCTTGGCTATTGACTTGGCAAATAATGGCGATACGACCGCCTATGATCACAGGGATGTAGTAGGCCATCCCTTTACGACTTGGACGGTTAAGGTTCAGTCTGTTGGAGATAATAGTCTCTCGCAATTGGGTAAGGGTAAAACGCTCACCGATAGTAATTTGGCCGATGTTGTCACCATAGCGCCAGGCGAAAAAATTACCTACCAGATCAAAGCCACAACAAAGACTGAAGCCATTTCTAAGATTGCTACTGAGGTTAATGTAGCTTCCGAATCTGGATCTAACAAAATAACTAAATCAATTGATCTTGCAGCGAATGCGTTGACTGATCAGATTAAAATTACTAAAACACCGTTAAGTACTGAATATCTGCCTAATGACTGGGTTCGATATAAACTATCAGCGACCAATACGAATACATCAAAATATGCTGATAATTTTACCATTAAAGACCAAATAGAAAGCTGTCAGTTAGTTGATTTCAGTGATGGCACGCAAGGCCCTCCCTTTACTGCATGGAAACTGAGTGTTGACAGTGTGGCAGGTGAAGGCTCTGACCCTGGATTATTTGAATACGGCACTGAAAAAACGGGTGACATTGCTATCACAGCTGATTTTTCAGCATCAGGAAAAATAGACTATATTCTAGAAGCCAAAGTCAACCCGTTAGCTATCGGGACGATTCTTGATGCGGGCCCTTGTCCTGATGATAACGTTGATGAATCAGGAGGTGGGCTAGACACACCAGATGGCAAGGCAGAGGTGTTAAAGCTGGTTGATAAGCAGCATTTCGTGCCTGGTACTCAGTTAACATACTCCATTACCGTCAAGAATACGGGTAAAGGCCCTTTAACCAATCTTAAGGTCTATGACGATATTGCAGGCGTTACGTCGGGATCGCTCACCGCTTTTACGGCCTGGACCGTTCGTGCAGATGTGACCGATAGTAAAGGCGCACCCTCTACCTTCAGTAACCCTGATATTGACGGCACACTGGCTGATAATCGAAATATCGATACGCATGTCAATATTTTTCCAGGCGATACTATTACCTATACGGTTGTCGCAACCACGCGCAATGATTTAACGGTGAAGGTAACCAATGAAGTGAAAGTAGGTGATCATGCGACCTCAACTGTTTCGTCTGATCCTCTTCCTTATGTGCTAAGCCTACATAAAACAGTCGATAAAAAACAGTATTCTGAAGGGGATAACTCACTTGTTTACACTATTCGAGTAGTCAGTGACCCTATTGGTGGATTTGCTAAAGACATTGCGGTGGATGATGATTTTCAAAACGTTCAGGCAGAGCTGTTACACCCTAATGGGACAAGGGTGCCGGCCTTCGAAAGCATCGAGATTCAAACGCAAGTAAAAGGCGAAAATGCTGATGCGGGGTTAAACCCTGATTATGCCACGGCGGGTTTGCATGCCAAGGCTTCCCTACCTGCAGGTGGATCGGTGGTTTATCGCGTGACCTGTAAAATTCCGAAGCGAACACAAGACTACATTGTTTGGGGCCAAGTTAAAAACAGTGTGTCCATCACAACGGATCACGGTGTTCAAGATAATGTCGCCACCACTGATCCAAAAGTACCTGATGTACGTGTAAAAAAAGAAGTGAACAAGCCTGATTATCATGCAGGTGAGTCAGTGACTTATTTGATCATCATCTGGAACGAAGGTGAGGGTTATGCGAACAGTTTGTCTGTTAACGATAGCATTTCAGGCCTCGGCTTGTTTAAAAGCTGGACGTATTCTACGAATGCCTTTGGCTTAGGTTCACGCGTTGTTACGCCATTGGTCGATAATAAAGACATTGATACGCGAGTTGATATTGCCCCCCATAGCCGTATTGAAATTCAGGTGCGAGGCATTGTTATCGATGATATTTCAGGTATCGATAAAATCACCAATACGGTTTACATTCATGATGATCAAACAGGGCGAGATTTTGAGGCCTCTGCTGATATCACCAAGGACGATTCACAAATCAGTTTCAGTGTGTCTAAAGATGGCGACAGCATTCACTTTAAACCTGGTCAGGTCTTTACCTATACCGTGGGCGTTAGAAATGATTCAGATGATGATGTTGACAACCTAGTGTTACACGATGATTTAGCTGACATAAGCGTAAAACTTGCGAATGATAAAAACGGTACGCATGATGATATCGACGGAACGCCTTTTAATCGTTGGCGCTACAAAATTAATGATGGCACTTGGACAAAGTGGATCACGGATAACATTCTGATTAAAAACTTAACCATAAAAAGCCATGAAGAAAGCACGATAACGATTGAGGCCGAAGTCAAAGATAATGTGGTCTCCAATAAAATCCGTAATGAAGTGCTGGTACAGCGTCTTGTGACCGATAAAGGGCCGGGGGATATCGGGCGAGCTTTCTATGAAACCTTAAGAGCTGATCCGGGTGGTGTGGTAAGTAGACAGGTAACCCCTAAAGACTATAAGCCAGGTGATGAGATTACTTATACCATTACAGCTACGTCTAATACGGGCTATTACAATAATGTCGCCATTAAAGATGCTATCAGCAAGATGCAGGTAGAGACCCTTGATGGCAGCATGAAGCATCCTTTTAATGATGCTTGGACCGTGAGTGTAGAGAAAAAGGATAGTCACGGTGGCGGCACAACCGATGGCACCGTTGATGGGGTGGTCCAGGACAATAAAGATTTAGATGTAGTGATTGATATAGGTGGTGGGGATGTCGTGATCTATACCATCAAAGGGGTGGTACGTGACGATGCGATAGGCGTTATCAATAACCAGGGCTTGGTGACGAATCCATTCCTCCCTGAATACACCTATAGCAAAACGACGTCAGAGACTAACTATGTACCAGGAAGTCCGTTAACCTACGAAATTACGGTGAATAATACGGGTAAAGTGCATCTTCAGGATGTAATGGTAAGAGATTTATTGTCGGATATTCGAACAGAAAATGTCGATCATATACAAGTTAGAGCCTTTACTGATTGGACGATCACAGGGGTAACAGCATCGATTAAAGAAAACCCGAAAACAGGCGCAAAACCTGCCTATGAAACCTTGTATGATGTGGGCACCTTAACACCTGATCGTGACATGGATGCTAAGGCTGATATTCCTATTGGTGGCAGTATCACTTGGAAAGTGGCGGCGACGGTTAATCCGCAAGCCGCAGGTGATATCACCAATACCAGCTCAGTCAATGGGGATACAACAAGTGTGACGACAGACCCTGAAGTCTCAACTTATAAAGTGACTAAGTCGATTTTAGGGCTCTTTGATAACAGCATGAATCCTTTAAATGGGGATCAATACACACCAGGTGGCTACATTCAATACAGCCTGAAAATTGAGTGGAAAACGGGTGCTAACATTGTCGATGTGCCAGTGAAAGATGAGCTTTCATCGATTAAAACGCGGTGGTTTGATCACTCAAAAGGCAAAGCCTTTGAAAGCTGGTCGATTGTGACCCATGTTGATACGGGAGGGGTAACTGACCCCGGTACGGTTGCAGACAATACAAATATTGATACGGTAGTTGATATAGGGGTAAAGGGTTTCATCGAGTATGTGATTACCGCAAAAATCATGGAAGAAGCTGTAGGCAAGTTGATCAATAGTTGCACGGTAGGCCATCATAACCCGACCGTAGGCCCCACTAAAATGGCGCAGGCTAACTTGGTGCTGACGAAAGAAGCCTTTGATGATAGCGGTAAAAGTCAAACCAAAGGCACTTATGAGCCGGGCGAAACGTTCTACTATGAAATAGTATTGGCCAATGAAGGGTTAGGTACCTATTACGATAAGCATGTGAACGATATGCTCTCTCAAATACAGGTCGAGATTGCCGAAACCAGTTCAACCGCAGGCACTAAGCCTATGGGTAGGCCCTTTGCTAGATGGGCTGTCACTGAGAATCACGCGGCAGGCCGAGTGACTAACACAAATGGGTACACAGGCGGTATAGGCAAGGATATTGACACCGATATAGCTATAGCGCCGGGCGATAAAATTACCTTTATGGTGCGTGCAGAAATTGCCCCTGATGTGTTAGGGCCCATTACCAATACGGTCAAATCGCATAAAACCAGTGTAGATAAAACCTTGGTGCCAAAAACCGCAACCAGTACCTTAGATAAATCCATATACTCCATTGATGGAAATCGCTTCAACCCTTCATACCCTTACTATAAACCGGGCGATTATGTGGTGTATGTGATCAAGGTTGAGAATACCTCAGGTAACTGGCTGAATGATTTTAAGATCACGGATAGCATCAGCGCTGTAACGACGACCTTAAGTGACGGTACGATAGGGCAGGCGCTGTCAGATTGGACAGTAACGGGCAAGGCCACAACACTAAGTGGCTCTGAAGGTGTGACTTATGTGCCTAAGATAGCGCCTAACACCGACATTGATGTGGAGCTAGATATTGCACCGCATGAGACCGTCAGTTTTACGATAGGGGCTCATATAAAGCCCAATGCGATGGGTGAGATTCTAGGAAATCAAGTCAAAGCAGGTGATGATAGAGATACCGTAGAGCCGTTAGAGCCTTTGGGAGGCACTTTAGATTACAGCAAACATGTCATTATGAGTACGGCTGGGGATATTCATTACTATGCGAATAATGGTGAAGTACAGTTTAGAGTGGTGGTAGCCAATAATGGCGCTGGTTTCTTAAAAAGCATTCCTATTAAAGATACCTTTAGTAGTAAAATTTCAAGCGGTGGAGAGGCTGTCTATAAAGATTTTACGGTAGCCATAGAGGATTCTGCTGAATACCCAACACCTGTTCATTCATTCATTTCAGGGGCTTATAAAGGCGAAGTCGATATTGATGCAACCGCGAATATTGCACCCGGTGAAGCCTATAGCTTTTTAATCACAGCGCATATTAATCCAGATGTCACAGGCTCGTTTACCAACTTGGCGGAAATAGACGGTAGGCACATTTCTGTAGCATTGTACCCACTGGATACGGTTTGGGTCAGCCAAAAAACGGCTGATCAATACACTTATGCACCAGGTGACACTCTCACCTTTACCCTGACAGTCACCAATCAATCGGATGCGATAGGGACGACTTTTATTGATGACCCTTTTTCACTGATACAGATAAAGGTTGCTGACGGTTCTTATCAGCCTGCCTTTACGGCTGTGACGGCTAGTTATGTGATAGAAGGAGACACTGGAAATAGTTCGGTGACTGAGCCAATCATGGTTGATAATAATTTACATTCAACCATTACCTTAGCAGGCAATGCCACTCCCGAGGGTGATCCAACCTATAGTTCTGTGACCTTTACGGTGAAAGCCGTCGTTCGTGATGATGCAATTGGTGATATTGATAATATTGCTGATGTGGGCGGCGAGAACATTCCGTTGCCGAAACCCATCACACCTTTGGGGGCGCAAATCAGCATTGAGAAAAAAGCCAGTGTTGATCCTGCGATTTATAAGCCGGGTGGCATAATAGGCTTTGATGTCACGCTGACGAATACGGGTAAAGGTTATTCACCTGATACGCACTATGAAGACCTGTTGGCAAATCTTATGACAGACGTGGCAGGCAGCGGTACAAAACAGCAAGCGATTGACCAATGGCAGATGCCAACGGTTAGCTATTCATCTTCTGCAAGTTTTGCTGTTGCAGGCAAAGAGCTAAACGATAAAACAGGCTACTATAACGACTTTGTGATAGCGCCTGGCGATACGGTGAGTATCCATATTGAAGGAACGGTCATTGATACAGCCTTAGGTGATATTACGAATATAAGCCAGTGGTCAGAACCTATTTCAAGTACCTCAGGTCAGGACTCAGCGACCTATAAACCTGCCCTTGCTAATGTGACGTTATCGAAAAATGCGCCTGTCACAGTTTATACCCCCGGTGAAGAGATAAGCTTTAATGTTGTCTTGACCAATACGGGTGAAGGTTGGTCACAGCAAACGCCGCTTATTGATGACATAGGGGCTATAGAGGTGGAAACCTTAGGTGGCAAACTGATACCTGCTTTTGTGGCTAATACACTGAAGGTAAGCCACGACGGTGATCCTGCTTATGTGTCTGTAACGATTACAGGCAATAAGTTAGAGGCCAGTGCTGATTTAGCACCCGGGCAGGTGCTCACCTTTACGTTAACAGCGACGGTTGATTCAGGCGCAATAGCAGAGATTGTGAATCAGGCAACTTCGGGTAGCCAAACCGCTGATGCGTCAGTCGTACCGAAGAAAGGCGAGCGACTCTTGTCTAAAGTTGCAGTGTCAGAGCCGTATACCTTAGGTAGCCAAGCGATCTTTGATATTTCGCTGAAAAACATAGGCGCAGGACCTTTGCATGATGCAGTCCTTATCGATGAAGTATCAACACTACAGGTGTTGACGATGGATGGGTCTAATCAACCCCCTTTTACCACTTGGACGTTTGAAATCTTAAGTGTCACAGGTAGTGCAGAGGCTATTGATAACACGACAGGTAAAGCCTTTTTGCCGACGACTGATCAAGACTTGAATGTAACGGTCGATATGCTGGGTAACTCAGAGGTGATCTTTCGTCTGACAGGCACCGTCATGGATAAAGCGGTGGGCGATATCGTGAATCAGGTATCTGAAACCTACGAAGGGTATACAGACCAAGCCTCAGCGGTGATTCATCCAGCAGCAGCCGATACCAGCACAGCTAAGGCGTCTGATAGGGCAACCTATCGGCCGACTGAGGACTTAAGTTTTACCTTAACGATTGAAAACACCTCTCAAAATATTATTTATCAAAAATCTTTGATTGATGACATGCGCAACGTGACAGTACTTTTAGCGGATGGCACAGAAGGGCCTGCGTTCGAGGCAGGGTCAACGAGCCTAACGCCTTTATCAGTGCCGCCTACCAGTATCGTTACCCAAGAATCAGACATAGGTTATTCGTTAACCATTCCACCCGGTGATGTGGTGACGTTTACGGCCAAAGGTAAAGTTGTTGCGAATGCAATAGGTAAAATAATGAACAGCGCAACCTTTGATACAGGCAACTTTGATAGCAACAAAGTGCCGAGAGAAGCGCCTGACATCAAAGGTGAGTTTACCGTGGTGCAAAAATATTATGTGCCAGGCCAGCCCTTGGAATATCATCTTAAGTTGACGAATGCCAGCAATTTCCCCGCTTATGATGTGGGCCTCCATACAGCGTTTATTGAATCCAAAGGTGCCTATATCACAGGTGGAATTGGCCCTGCGTTTGATCAGGGTACGGTCACTGCTGAAACTGACGGTGGCCCTGATTCCGACCCGGGTAGCTTTAGTGACAACAACGACATTTACACGCTGCTCAGTATTTCGGCGGGCGGCTTCGTGGAGTACACCATCAAACCACTGGTGGATATCAATATGGTGACGCCGATTTCCGTCAAGGTGAATTACCTCTTTGAGTATACCCCCAAAGGCGGCAAGCACGTTGACCCCGATAAAAGCCCTAATGCAGAATTGCTTAGCGTCCGAAATCTGCCGCCTCCACCTGGTGAAATAAAAGTCATGAAAAAGGCGGACAAGCCAGCTTACGGACAAAACGATGGAGAAGTCATTTACACCCTGACGGCAACCAATCCCAGTGAGGCTAATATGGCGCAGATCAGTCTCGTGGATGCGTTGTCGAGCATTAAAACGGCTAAAGGCACGCAGGTATTTACCCACTGGACATTTGAAGCTTTTGAAAAAGTTAATGACGTGAAAACTCGCTTGCCGGATGCTGAGCAGCCGCCCGCTGATCAGGATCTCAACTTTATTTGGAACTATGAAAGTGAACAGCGTAACAGCCTGCTTATCGAGGTAAGAGCACAGCTTTGTGATGATGTGCAGGAGGCCGTGACCAACAAGCTGATGGCCTTTTCTATTGAAAGAAGTCCACTGGATCAGGCAGAAGTGACCATCTCTATTGATCGAAAACCTTTAAACCAAGGCACACTTGTCATCAATAAACAAGCGTTGCAGCCGCAGATTAAAGCAGGTGACATAGTGGAATACGAGGTGGTGATCAGTAATCCTCATGATTCAGTATTTGAGAATTTCACCCTTGTTGATAAATACCCCACAGGCTTTAGGTATGTTGAGGGTAGCGCCAAAATAAGCTATCAAACTACTGGCTGGCAACCGATGGAGATGCAGGTGAGTCATGTGCTGACCTTTACCCCCATTACCTTGGCAGCCAGGCAAACATGCAAGCTGCGTTATCTGTTGAAATCGACCTTGGCAACGCCTTACGGCACCTATAAAAATACCGCTGAAGCGGTTGGTGAAGACGGCCGTTCTCTATCGAATGAAAGCAGCGCCTTGGTTGCTATCTTGGGCGACAAACTGTTTGATACGGCTTCTATTATCGGCAAGGTGTTTGTGGATAATAACGGCAATGGCTATCAATCGGATGCCGTCTCTAAGGGCGTTAAGTTGAAAGCACAAGTCCCCGTTAATCAGTATGTGCGTGGCTCAACCCAGCTTATCAGCACAAAGGGCACTGTATCACTTCGAGAGAATAGCAGTGTGCCTGTGGTTAAGGGGGTGAAACTTGGCGATCTGGCACCTAAAGACGCCAAGGGTGCAGTATCCAAAGCTGTCTTACGTTTTAAGGCAACACAGGCTGAGCCTTATGTGATCGAAGTAACCTCAGCATCAGGTACAGCACTTTATTTGGCTAAGGACGGTCAAGCCAAACGTTCAGTTTCAGGTAACTTGAAACGAGGGCTAGGCAGTGAACACCTTCAGTTAACCCGAAATGTGTATAAACAGACGGATGCTTATTTACATGAAATCGTGGTTGAAAACTTAGGGGTGTCCGATAAAGGTATTCCAGGTGTTAAGCTGATTACCGCTGAGGGCTTCAAGCTAGAGACCGACGAGCATGGCCGTTTCCATTTGCCTGATCGCTGGGTATTGGATGCAAAAGGTAGAAACCTGGTTATTAAAGTGGATGAAGACTCGTTGCCAGCAGGCATGAAAGTGATTAGCGAGAACCCTAAAGCGATTCGAGTGATGCCAAACAAACTGAATAAGGTAAACTTTAGTGTTCGCTAAGATGATTATGGCTGACAGCTTTAAGCAGCAATAACGCCTTAGTCGATTATCCTGTCGAATACTTTATCGACTAAGGCGCAAAAAACACTATTCCGTCGACCAAACTCGTTAGGTAAATGTCGCCACTGCTACTTCGTGCGTAAGATCCACAACTGCATCTTCGTCTTTTAAATAACTAAAACATACATGACATAGTAGGTAAGATTCAAATAACGAACCAAGCGTGTATAATTTGGTGCGTACTCAGTTGGCAGGCTTTGTGATTTATGAAAGCAGTGTCAGTTTTCAATCAATCTCTTGTGAAGATTACTTCCATTTTTTTTGCATGGATTTTTCTTTATTGTTTGTGCAATACCCAAGGCGTAAATGCAGCTAAACGTCATATAGAAAAGTTTCCCAACGACAGAACAAACGAAAGAGTAAAAATTAGCAAAGGGGTGTCGGGGCTTGTTGGTAAAAGTGGAAATGCCTTAGAAGGTAATCTTTATGAGCCTGGCGGTAAAATAATCTTTACGTTGAGGGTTGATAACGTTTCAGGTGAGTTTGTCAGTAATATCCCTGTTACTGACAGGTTAAGTCTCATGTCAACTGAAGTGGTTGGCGGCTCGATAACCTCAGTGTTTGATAAGTGGACGATTGCAGCCACAGCATCATCAGGCAGTTATGCAGGTACTGTTTCAGATAATAAAGATATAGATACGTTAATCCATCTTGCTGTAGATGGTTTTGTTGAGTATGTCATTACAGCTGATATCAGGTCGGATGCTATTGGGCGATTGGTTAACATTGCCGATGCAGACGGTCTTCGTGTGAGCTCTGATCCTGTTAGCATGAAAGACTATGATCTGCAGGTAACGCATACCGCCTTTGCTGATGAAGCTTTGTCGGAATCCATTGATCGATATGAGCCGGGACAAACCGTTTATTATGAGATTAGATTAGAAAATAAAGGCGGGGGTACTTTTACCGATGGAACCTTAGTTGATATTTTGTCCGATCTCAAGGCGAAGCTCGCCAAAAATGAGGCCAGTTATCCTGATAATCCCGTGGAGAACCCGTTTGAAAGTTGGCAAGTGAAAGTTGATCTGCCAACTGATTCAGTGAGTAGCTTAGGCGGCTTTTCAGGTGGTTTGAATGCTGATATTAATGTGCCCACGACAATAGCTGCTGGGGACGTCATTTCGATTATTATTTCTGCAAAATTTAAATACGCAACTATCGGTGATGTGGTGAGTGTTGTGAGTATTGGTGGGCAGTCCATAGCCAGACCTCTGCAACAAAAAGAAGGCACCATGAAGCTGGTGAAATCGATTATTGAGGTAGGAGGGCAGCCTTTTGACCGAAGTAACCCTATTTATGCGCCGGGCGATACCGTTGTTTATGAATTGAAGCTGCACAACTTTGAGGGGGGCTGGGCAGGTGATTTGCATATTCTCGACAAGTTGTCGATGCTTCAGGTCGAGGTATTGGATGGTCAAAAGGTTGCTGCATTTGACACTTGGTCAATTTCAATCAGCATTGGAAAAGAAGACGGCGGTCAAACCCATACCTATGTGCCTGAGGTGAAAGATAATCAGGATATTGAAGCTTTTTTGGATATAGGCCCGAAAGAGATTATTACCGCAACGGTGAGGGCAAAGATTCGTGATGATGCATTAGGTACCTTACCCAAAAACAAGCTGGAGGCGGGGTATAACTTTGCTGAATCACCTGAGCTTGATCCTGCACCAGGTGCGCTAACGTCTAAAAAAACAGCTGTTTCAAGCGCTACAGGTAATAAAGCAACCTATGAAAATAATGGTGAACTGCAATTTCGATTAGAAGTAACCAATACAGGTAAAGGCTTTGCTAAAAATATCCAGTTAAAAGATGCGCTTGATACGATCAAATCTACTGATGGGCAGGTGGCCTTTAAACCGGATTATTTTATTGAAATAGAAAATTGGAACGTTAATGTACCTGAAGGACAGGCGGGTAATAAATCCAAAATAGAGGGTGACTTTTCGGGTAATGTGCCCTTGAATGCCGTGGCGACGATCGCGCCCGGTGATACCTTGAGCTTTTTAGTGACAACCCATGTTAATGCTGATGTCATAGGTGAAATTGTTAACCGCTTTAGC
The DNA here is from genome assembly GCA_965225765.1 of Pseudomonadales bacterium. Taxonomy (GTDB): domain Bacteria; phylum Pseudomonadota; class Gammaproteobacteria; order Pseudomonadales; family DT-91; genus CAKMZU01. The sequence continues at coordinate 1,659,350 of CBDDBO010000002.1, read as the reverse complement.
GTAACTGATTGTCCTGATGCCACGGCTGTATGGCAACCTGCACCTGCAACGTTTACTGCTGAAAAATCAGCTAATACGACCAATTATGCGCCAGGCGACACCATCACTTATACGCTAAAAGTGACCAACCGCTCGAATGTGATAGGCACTACGACAGTCATTGACAATATGTCGCAAATAATGGTGATGACGGCGGATGGTACTGAAAAAGCCGCTTTTTCTAACATTCAAGCTAGCTATGTAATTGAGGGCGATACGGCTAACAGTAAAGTAAAAGAACCTATTTTAACGAGTAATCATGACCTTAATACAGACGTGACCTTGGCGGCCAATCTAGATCCGGCAGCTGCCACTGCGCAATACACTAGCGCTGTATTTACGATTTCTGGTGTGGTGCGAGATGACGCAACAGGCGATATTGTCAATGTGGCCAGCGTTAACGACAAGCCTGTGCCGGTTGATCCGATTAAGCCGCCTATCCCTATTGTCGAAGGCAAAAAAACACCCACCAAGACCCCTGCTGAATACAAGCCAGGTGAAACGGTTGGCTTTGATATCGTATTGACCAATACGGGTAAAGGGTTTTCAACTGATACCTATTTTGAAGATTTATTGGCCAATGTCACCGCGACCTCGCTCACAGGCACAACCATTGCGGCTATTTTAGCGTGGGATCTGGCGACATCCACACCAGGGTCTGCAAACAGTTCAGTGATTGCAGGTACTGAAATTAATGACGCGACAGGTTATCGCGCAGATTATGTGATTGCACCCGGTGATACCATTACTATCCACCTTGAGGGGAAAGTGGTACCTGATGCGGTTGGGGATTTGAAAAACCATTCGCACTATCAAGAAAAGCAAACAGGTGCTGAGGGTGATGCTGATGCACTTTATCAGGCGTTGCCGGGGGTTATGGCGTTATCAAAAACTGCCGATAAGCCTACCTTTGTTGCAGGGCAACCGGTGTCTTATCAGGTGCAGGCAGAGAATACGGGCGAAGGCTGGTTGTTAAATCAAGTGATTGAAGATGACTTAGGGGCGATTACGGCTGAGGTGGTTGGCGGTGGCACAGGTTCTGCTTTTGTGCCGAATACCTTGCAGGTAACGCAAGAGGGGTTGAGTCATCCAGCCATTTTAAGTGTGGTGAATAATAAACTCACTGCAACAGCAATGATAGGGCCCGGTGAAAAGCTCAGTTTGCATCTAACGGCTCAGACACAAGCTAATCTGGTGGGCCAAATCCCTAATATGGCGACCTTTAACGGCGGAAGTGGCGGAGGCGGCGGAGGTGGTGAATCTAACAATGTCATTGTGGATCCTGTACAGGGCTCGGTAACCATTGAGAAAAAAGCCCTTACGCCTACTTATCAGGTAGGAGAGCCTGTGAGTTATCAGGTAGTGGTGAAAAACACCTCTACCGCCATTGCGAATGATGTAAAGATTGAAGATGTGGTATCGAACCTGCTGGTAGATGTCATTGGCGGTTCACAAAAACCGGCTTTCTCAACGTGGACATTCAGCTTGCAAACCGACAAGCGTAATGCCGTTACTGATTTGTCGACAGGTCAATCATTTACCACCATCACAGACCAAGATTTACACGTCAACGCGGACTTATTTCCTAACACGCAAGCTATATTCACACTGACAGGTACTGTGATTATTGACGCCATTAGTGATATCAGGAACAGTGCGAAGGCGACAGTAGATGGAGGCGACCCACAGGAAGATAATGATGTCATTAAGCCAGGGCCAACGTCTTATATCGCGACTAAAATCGCCGATATGCCCCATTATAAACCTGATCATGAACTGAGCTTTACGATCAGTATTGAAAACAATTCCAAAAACGTGCTGGTCAAACAGCAAGTAGTGGATGACCTGTCTGCTATCCAGGTGGTCTTGAGTGATGGCACAAAAGGCCCCGCTTTTCAAGCAGGGTCGACTGCTATTGATGTAGTGCCACCTGTGCCTGCTGGCAGTGTCGTCAACAAACTTAACGACAGTACGTTTGAAGTCACCTTATTGCCAGGCGCTAAGGTGTTCTTTAAGGCGAAAGGTATAGTGAATACCGATGCAGTAGGCCCCATTCAAAATGCTGCAACTATGGGGGGTGAACCGATTCCTGTCGGCCCTGTACCGAGAGCCCCCCCTGATATTAAAGCCGAATTCAACGTCTCTGAAAGCCAATATGTTCCAGGGCAAACGCTGAATTATAAGTTAAGGCTTTATAACAACAGTGATTTCCCAGTGACAGGGGTTGAAGTTGAAGCGAAGTTTTTAGAATCAGTAGGTTATCAATACGATCCAGGCCCTACGAAAAACACACGTGAAAGGCCTAGACCATCTTTTGGATTATTTACAATCACTGCTGAAACTGATGGTGGGCCAATCAGCTCAGCAGGTGAATTCCAAAATGGGCTTGATATCAACACGGCTGTTGATTTAGGCGCCAGCGGTGGTTATGTGGAATACGCTATCACGCCAAACGTTAATATTGAGATGGCAAGTCCTATCAATGTCGATGCTTACTACCACTATAGCTATGTGAAAGGTGGCGAAAGGGGCAAGGCTGCCAGTGACTATCCAGATGCCAGCTTATTAAGAGCAGCCCCTGTAGATCCTGTTAACGGCTCCATAGTGACGACTAAAGTGGCGGATCAAACAGCTTATGGGCAAGAAGATGACGTCATTACACGATGACAGCCTCTAATACCGGGGCAGGCAATATGCACAATATTATACTAAAAGATGATTTATCAAAAATTGTTACATCTAAAGGGCAGCCTGTCTTTAAGAGCTGGAAGTACACAGTGGAAGACAGCACGATAAAAACCCCTGGTGGTGTGATCGAAAATACCGACCTGCATATGCCTTGGAATTTTTTAGCGAATAACTTCAATACCGTCACTGTTAAAGTTGAAGCCGTGTTGAATTCAGGCATTGATGAAGACGTCACGAATATCTTTAGGGTAGAGGATGATAAAGGCAGTACATTAAGCAAAAGTGATGTGACTACGCCTGTTCTCAAAGCTGGTCAAAATGAAGGCAACTTGATTGTCAGCAAAACTGCGCTCAATCCCCAGATTCAACCTAATGGTGCGGTCGAGTATGTGTTAACCGTCAGTAATCCCAATGAAACGGCTTTCTTAGGCTTTGAAGTAACTGATCGGTATCCCGCAGGTTTCCGTTATATTGAAGGCAGCTCAAAAGTAAGTAATCCTAGGGGTAGTCGTTCTGTAGCGATTATCCCGACTGAAACACCGCAAACGCTTCACTTTAAGACGCTCGATTTGCAGCCGGGCCAATCCCTTACAATTCGCTATGTGCTAAAAGCAAGCCTGGGCATTAGCTTTGATCAATACAAAAACGTAGCGTATGCGGCAGATGATTCAGGTGAAAGGCTTTCGAATGAAGCGACTGCGTTAGTCGCAGTTGTCGGCGATAAATTGTTTGATACCACAGCTATCATCGGGAAGGTGTTTGAAGATCACAGTGGTAACGGCTACCAATCTGATGCAACGGCACGAAACATTTCTATTGATTGCTCGGGGGCGCAAGGCGTTGACCCTAAAACAGTCAGCTTTGAAGTAGGGGGGGTGCCAAGGCGTATTCGCACGCATCGACCTGATTGGCAGTCAAGCGCGCTCAATATCCCTGAATTAGCCGGGCAGTCGGTTTATCCAAATAATAGACCAACCAAAGCGAGGCTATCATTTAAGTCAAACTCTCAAGAGCCATTTGATGTAGTGGTGAGCTCGGCAATAGGCTCGTCACTAACGTTATCTCCGAGTGGTAAATTAGCATCAAAATCTACAGGCGATCTAGCAGCGGGCCGAAGCAGTGAGCAGCTTAATCTAACAAGAAATCTCTACAAGCAAGCTGATGGTTACCTCTGGGAAATTATTATCGAAAATACAGGTCTAAACGATGACGGCATTCCAGGGGTAAGATTAATAACGCCTGAGGGCTTTAAAGTTGAAACCGACAGTTACGGCCGTTTTCACATTCCTGATCGCTATGTGTTAGATAGTAAAGGTAAGAATGTTGCCATTAAGCTCGATACAGATTCATTGCCAACCGGCATGCAGGTGATGAGTGAAAACCCGAAAGTCAAACGGGTAACGCCTTATAAGCTCAATAAATTCAATTTTAGTGTTCAAAAGCAGTAAAACCTTCTATGTGCCAGTAAACATGCATGGATGCAGGTGATTTCTCGGATGATGAATAACCTGACAGGAACGATGTAGTGCATTTGCGATTGTTTAGATTACTGAGTGTCCTTCTAGCGAGCCTGAGCGTGCTTGCAAGTGTTGCGCAAGAACCTTTGGGCGAATTGGTGTCGAGCGTATCCACAGGGGAGCCTGTTGATAAAGACAGGCAGGCCGATAACTCTCGCATCTATCTCAAAGATCAAGGTGCCATTTGGGTGAGTCGAGATATCACACGTTTCGCGCCTGTATTGGACGTCACAGTCACAGATGCCATTGAGGTGATAGGCAATCAATTAAAATCACCGATCAGTTTCAATATACGAACAAATTATGCCTATTATGTTGAACAGTTTAGATTAGAAATCTTCAGGCGAGGTGATCGTTACTATAGCCAGCCTTTGAAAGTGATTACAGGCGAGAAGCTTGGCAGTAATGTGTCTTTGAGTTGGGATGGCGTGCCTGAAGACGGCTCAAACTGGCAGCCAAGGCCTGGTGATCAATTGCTCTTTCGCTTAACCGTCAAAGATAAAGACGGCAATATCGATGTATCATCCACAGGTGTGACTGAATTTTATCAGGGCACGCGCGAAGCTAAAATGGAACGGTTAGCGAATAAAGAAGGCATCACATTTGGTAAAGCAACCTTGATGCGTCACAACATACCCACATCGGCAGGCATGGCTAAATTTATCGGTTCAGGTCTCTTTGATGTCCAAAAAGTCAAAGTGGGTGATGACGAGTACGTGATCAACCGTGGCAAATTATACGGTGAAAAGTACCTGCCAACAGGTGCCTATGATTTTCCCGTGACGATTACGTATAAGGATAAATCCACAGAAAATTTCACGCTTTATGCGCGTATTCCAGACAATTACTTTGCGCAAACGGGCTTAATTGATTTGTATATCGGTAAGAATTTTGTTGGTGGTACAGAGGCCGTACTCGATAACAATTTTCAGTACCAAGGCGATATCTATAACCAAGGCCGCATTGCGTATTTTGGTGAGGCTAAATTAGGGGATAAATGGCGACTAACGGCACATGTGGATACGTGGGAAGATGAAATCAAAAACATGTTCAAGCATCCCTTTGAATCCCGAGAGCGTTCGGTATTTGATATTTTAGAGGACGATGACCCTGAGCTTTACTACGGCAGCTATGGTGACAATTCGAATATTTATAACGAGGTATTTACCAAAGGCAAGGTCTTTTTAGCGGCTGAATACGACAAGTCGATGATGATCTGGGGTAACTACAATACAGGCTTCACGGGCACCGAAACCGCCAGCTATAACCGCAGTTTGTATGGCTTTAGAGGTGATTTTAGAACCCGGTCAACGACTGAATGGGGCGATGATGTCTTTGCTTTAACCGGTTTTACGGCAGAGGCCGATACGGCTTACGCCCATGATGAACTGATGGGCACAGGCACCAGTGTGTATTTTCTAAGGAATGGTGAAGTCGTTCCAGGCTCTGACAAGGTGTACTTACGTCAAATTGATGTACAAACCCATCAAATCGTTTCGCAGATCACGCTGAAGCAAGGCGCTGACTATGACATTGACCCTTATCAAGGTCGCATTATTTTAAATCAACCCTTAGCCAGCCGTGCCCTTCTTAATAATCAACCTTTAATCAATAACAACTTAGGTGGCGAAGTTTATAACTATTTAGCTGTTGATTATGAATATGTGGCACGCACAGGTGAAAAGCTCGATAACATGACTTACGGCGCAAGAGCCAAAGGGTTTATTACTAAACATCTAGGCTTAGGTGCAACCTATGTAAAAGAAGATAAGCATGCACAAAACTATGAGTTAACAGGCGGCGATATTACGCTGCGCTTTACAGAAGGCTCTTTTATTAAAGCTGAATATGCAATCAGTGAAGGCACACAGGTTGATCGTAACTTTGTCTCAACCGATGGCGGGTTAACCTTCAATCAGGCCGATACAATAGCGGATAAACGCGACGGTAATATGGTGCTGGTAAATTCTGTTATCAATTTATATGACCTCATGCCTAGTGTGTTAGGTGTAGTCGGTAATGACTTAGGTCTTTGGTATAAGGAGAAGGATGCAGGTTTTAGCTATGCTAGCCAGTTTGATGACCTAGAGCAAAAAAATTACGGCGGGCAATTGCGCTTGCAGTTTGCTGATCGTGTACAGTTTGTTACACGCTACAAAGATACGGATGAGAAAAAGCCGACAGGCAAGCAGGTGACCCAGACAGAAGAAACCGAGGTCGAGTTGGGATGGCTCATTACCCATCATGTTAAAGTGGCTGTGGCAGGTGAAAAAATCAAAGAGTTGGATGCGCAGCAGTTATCCAGTGATGCTGATTTAGCAGGCCTGCGTTTGGATTATATTTATGACCAAGCCAACAATATTTATTTAAAAGGCCAAAAGACCGTTAATAGTTCGGATAATTATCGCGAGAATGACAGTGTTACTGTTGGTTGGCAGACACGTTTACTGCGCAACTTGAGTTTAGCAGGTGATTATACCTCAGGCGATCGTGGTGAGACCTCGCAGTTAACCTTAGGCTATGACCGGACCAATACGCATAATACCTATGTCACATGGCTCAATAATGATTTTGAAGATAAAAACAATCTGGTGTTTGGTCAGAAAGGTAAGCTAACAGATAATCTAAGTGCTTTTCAGGAAAATCAGTTTGTTGCGGAAAATAACGGTAAAGGCCGCGTAGATTCGTTTGGCTTCAATTATAAGGTCAATAATATCTTGCAGAGTGGTGTGTCTTTCCAGCAGGGTTTTATAGATAAAGATGACGAAGCGCGAACGAAGCGGACCGCAGGTTCAGTGTATTGGGTGTTTGATAACGATAGATTGTATTTCACCAATAAATTTGAAGCGCGCTACGATAAAAACCCAGATGAAATTGAGCAGTACGTGACGATCAATCGTTATATTCAGCAGTTAACCTTAGCGTATACGTTCTACGGTAAATTTAATTACACACAGTCTAAAAACAAAACGCAGGAAACCTTATTACAACGGTTCATTGAAGGCAGTGCAGGCTTAGCCTACAGGCCTGTGTATAACGATCGCTGGAATACGCTCGGGCGCTATACGTATTTACGTGATATCGATAGACGCGAGCGCACCCCTGACCCTAAAAATGAAAAAGCCCATATTTTTGAAGCCGAAACCATTTATGACTTAAATGAACACATTGACTTAGGCGCAAAAGCTGCGTGGAAGAAAACACAGCAAACATTCTATCGTGCTGACTTTGATGGCAATCTGTCCAATAGCTTACCGATACAAAATGATATTTATTTATTAGCCGTCAACGCTGCGTATGCTGTGATGAATAACTGGGAGGTCTTAGGTGAATATCACTGGAAGGCAGACAGAAATACGGATGATGTGCATCAAGGCGCACTGGTGTCGCTCAACAAACAGATTGGACGGAATTTAAAGCTGGGTATTGGCTATAACTTCTCTGATTTCCATGATGACCTGGTGCATAAGGACGATTACGAAGCGCATGGCTTCTTTATTAATATGTTAGGTACGTTCTAATGAAGCGATTGTGTTGGCTGTTGGGTTGTGTCTGGTTGGTTAGTTGTGAAACGGCAACTTATGTGAGCGATGAAAACAGACAGAAATACGCACCGATTGATATTGAAAAGTTTGTCATTCATTCGGAGTTAGGCCAGCCTGATTTAACCGTGCATTTTGGTTTTGATAAATCTAACCTAACAGAACGTGAAATGGAAAAACTCAACGCCTTTAGTGAGCGTATAGGCCAAATCGAAGGGGACGTGATTATTTCAGGTCATACCGATTTGACAGGTAGCGCGGCCTATAACGACGGTCTATCTTATAGGCGCTCGCTAGCCATTGCTGAATATCTTAAAAAGAAAGAAGGACAGGGCGTGCATCATCGCTTTACTTTGCATGCCTTAGGTAAGCATCATCCTCTTCTAAATGCTGTAGGTTCTAGGGCCAATGCTGAAAATAGAAGAGGCTATATTTTCTTTAAACCTGCATAAAAGGCTTCTCAGCTACTTGCACTGCCGCCAGCAAAGTAGCCTCTTCACTCAGGCGATTGATCTGGCCTAAATTGGAAGCCTAATCGAGTCTATTGTTGTGCGATAAACGATTTGATAGCTGCACACTATGTCTTCAATAAACTTATTAAGGCTTATTAAGGCTACGATTAATATCCACCGGCACGCATCGAATGCGAACGCTGGACACTGATGCGCCTGCTGAAAGGGATAATAGCCAATCCACGGTTTTTGCTAGATCACTCGGTTGAATCACTTGATCGGTAGGTGTGGTTAGTGCACTTGCCACCATATCTGTATTGGTGACAGCAGGGCAGAGCGCCGTCACTTTAATGCCGTCATGCTGGAGAGTGTCTGCTAAGGTCTCGGCATAATGAAGGATGGCTGCTTTCGTACTGGAATAGGTGCCTACACTCTCCAAGTGGATATAGGCCGCGTTGGAAGCAAGCAAAAAGATATAACCAGTTTGTTGTTTTTTCATTTGTCTGGCAACGGCGTTTGTAAGCGTCATGGTTGACATGACATTGACTTGATAAAGCTCCCTTGTATCCTCAGGAGGTATTTCGACGGTTTTTGGCTTTAATATACCTGCATTGCCAACATAGATAGTGGGTGCAGGTAAGTCTAATAGTGTCTGATGACAGAAATGCTCAACTTGCTTGGCGTCGTTAAAATCTAAAGGATAGGTTTTTATATTGATATCTGGATACTGGTTGCTTAATTGTTGTTTTTTTCTTTCTAATCCTTCTGGTTGTTTGGCGATTAACATTAGATCGTAGCCCTTTTGAGCGAGTAGATCGGCTAGGCAGCTACCTATACCTCTTGATGCCCCAGTGATCATGGCGGTCTTGGTCATTTTTGTTGCCCTTAAAGAAAAAGACATTTTATTTGTTTCCTTTGAGATATAAAAATAATTTCTTATGCTATATTTTTATATAAAAATTAAATTCGGCCGCATAATGAAAAAAATAATAGCAATTTTATGTGTTTCGTTTTCCTTCTTGGTAGGTTGTTCTAAAGAAGCAAAGCAAGACGACAAGACTGGTCCTGGTCATATTACCCTGTCTATTTCGAGTGACAGTATTAACTTCCTTGACTTTCCTGTACGAGTGGAGTCTATACGCCTTGCACATGAAAGCGGCCAAACCGTTGATCTGAGTGAAGGGTTCTCCATCAACCTAGCCAGCCTAGGTGGAAAGCCCCACTATATTACGACACTTGAAAATGTCCCTTCAGGCAACTATCAACGTATCATCATTAATCTTGAGTTTACGCAGGCAGATAAAGTTGCCTATTTGGATACCAGTGTCAGCGATCAAGTGGTGCTTACCCATTTAATCTCCCAAACCGGTAAACGGTTAGGCGTTGATGCCCGCAATTTTATGATCAATATGCCGTTTTATGGCAAAGATTTGAGTGTGCCAGCAGGTGGTCATGCCCATTTAAACGTCGACTGGAATCTAAATGCATCGACAGAAATTATGGCACCTGTCAACGGCAGTAATGAAGACTGGTTGGTTGAATTTAAACCGCTTGTGCAGGCGGCGGGTGTGTCAGAGCCAGTATCAATGACGGTTGCAGGTGCTTTAACATCACTATCTGATCAGACATTTTCGATAGTGTCTATGTTTGATGGGCGCAATAAACGCATGTCTATCAATAAAGCTGATCTTGATAGGTTTGCGCTGAACGGAAAAGAAGTTGAGATTGCTGACTTAACCAGTGCTCAGACGGCTAACAGCTTTGTGACGATGAGTACCCAGCCAAGTAAAAATGCTCAAACATTTGAAGCGGCAAACCTCTCTCTGTACGAAGCTGAAGAGCGCGTTATCAAAGGGATAGTGGTTGCAAAAGATGAGCATCACTTGACCATAATAGGACGAGTGCTTTCAACAACACAACAATTTCAAGGTCCCAGAACCACCTTTAAATTACCGACTGAGTCCTTGGCTAATAGTCAGCGTGCTTACGAACTGTATTCTTCTATTTATTTGAAACTCACAAAAGCCGAATTTGATCAGTTGACCTCTTCAGAAGGTACGTTATCAGGCCCTCTTTTCGGCCCAGAAGATGAAAAAGTACTACCCGTTGACACTGAGGTACAAGAAGAGAAAAAACTTAATGGTATTGATGATAAAGAAGACGTGTTTTTCCTAACAGTCACCGAGGAAAACATTTCAGCCTCATCGGAAAATTCACGCCAAGTGACGTTATTATCTAATAATGGTATTACGTCAGAGCAGGTTATATTTGCGTTGATTAAGCCTTGGAACACTGTCAAGTGGGAAGCAGGCCGACTTTATCATGCAGAGGGTTACTTAAAGCTTAGTGGTAACGAAACGGTGTTAGTTGCCAATCAGCTCGTTCAGGTAAGCCAAGAGGCTACCAGAATTTATGAATATCAATTTAAATATGATGGTGATTCCTGGTTTGAATCGAATGATGACGTGCACCCTACGCTATACCATAGAAGCCAGCGAAATGTATCCAATATACAGGAATTGATTCAAAACAAAGAAGCAACAGCTAAAGTTGATCTTACGTCTAGCTTTGTATTTTCTAAGCCCATTACCTTGACTGATCGAAGTAACAATGAAATAACGTGCAGCAGTATCGATACTAATTTACCGGCAAAGGGTTCTGAGTTTCAATCAGGTTATGCAACGGTCGTTTTAGAACTCATGCAAAATAAAGAGGAATGGTCAGCGGCTGAAAAACATCGCTTGCTGAATGATTGGATCAACGTAAAAGATTACAGTGGGGATTATTCTGAAGCAGATTTGGTTTACTCACATAGTGATATGGACGCTTGGGTTGCCCGATTAACAGATGTTGATGATAAGAAATTATTAATCCATTCCATCACTATGCAGGTAGAGCCTAGGGAAGGGGTTGAATTGAAAGCGGGAGCAGGCGGCCATTGTAATGTAAAGCCTAGCTATATCAACATAAGATGGATTAAAGAAGGGACGCGACTAGATGCTTATAAAGAAGCCTGGACGCATACCATGCGTGAAAATATAGCCATCACTTCAGGTATGGGGGCAGGTGCGCTTCTGCTTGGTGGTTTACTGTTTAAATTTAGAAATGTGATCCCGAACCCCTATAAGCGATTAATGGCGGCTTTTGATCTTGGTTATAACTTTGACTTAGGTACATATAAAGTTAAAGGTACTGCCAGTAGTCAAGCAATTCGTGATATTCAAAACGATGAAGCGTTGACCGATCAGCAGAAGAAAACTGCAATCAACGAGTTATTAGAGGAAGAGGAAGTGAACAGGAAAAAATATTACCTGAGCCGTGATGATTTCTTAAAAATTGATAGTGCTGAAGACGGTAATAAAGAGGCAGTTGTTCGTAGTATCTATGATAAATTCTATAAAAAGAAAATGAGTCAAGAGCGAGTGAATGCGATCATTACTTATATTGAAGGAGATAGTGATCCTGGACTCAACCAATTCAAAGCTATAGCAAGATTTAAAAAGACCCGCTAGCTTCTTCAAGGAGAAGTTAGTCTAGCTGTTTATTGAAAATAATAATAAATTACAAAGAAAATTATCATGAAATCCATCTTAATATTAGGTGGGTATGGAAACTTCGGAAAACGTATAGTCAGTCAACTTGCCGAACAACCTGACGTTACCTTGTTGATAGCAGGTCGAACACCTGCTAAAGCCGCGCAGCTAATCAGGGCGTTATCGATGACTGCGAAGGCAAAGCTAGAAGCCATCGAGCTAGATATAACCAACCCCAATTTAAATCGGCATTTACGACTTATTTCACCCTATTTGGTGATACATACATCAGGGCCTTTTCAACATCAGGCTTATGATGTTGCGACCTGTTGTATTGAGGTGGGGGCTCATTACATTGATTTGGCGGATGATAGTGATTTTGTTGCAAGTATCAGCCAGTTAAGTTATCAGGCTAAACGAGCACGTGTATCCGTTGTATCAGGTGCAAGCTCGGTTCCTGGACTTTCTTCTGCTGTGGTGAGTCACTATGCCGATGAGTTTAGGCGCATTGATGCTATTGATATTTCCATTGCACCAGGCAATAAGAGTGAGCGCGGTGCAGCAACTATTGAGGCCATTTTAAAAGGGGCAGGTAAGCCATTTGAAGCCTTCAATAAGGGTGAATGGGGCGCGTCTTTTGGTTGGATGAATGTAAGGCTGAAAAATTTTGGGCGAGGCATAGGTAGACGTTGGCTAGCTAATGTGAATGTGCCTGATGTAAAGCTGTTTCCTGACAAGTTTAAAGTCATTGAACGCGTACGTTTTCAGGCGGGGCTCGAATTAACCGTGTTGCATCTGTCGCTATATTGTTTGGCCTTTTTAGCTAGGATTCGTTGCATTTCTGATTTAAGTCGGTATCACAAGCCTATGACATGGATTAGCCGACTGCTACAAGTGTTTGGTACTGATGTGGGGGTCATGGAAGTGATTATCATCGGTAAGAATCACCAGGGCAATGATAAAATTGTTAGGTGGCAAGTAGTAGCTAGAGATAATAAAGGACCGGAAATTCCAACACTGCCAGCGCTTATTTTAGTGAATCAACTGTTATTTCAAGAGCCTAATTATGGAGCGGGTGCCTGCTTGAGCCTCTTTACGCTGGAGGAGTTTTATCCTTTTGCTGAGAGTTTAGGGCTTGAAATTAAAGCGCAGACGATTGGCTAGAACCGATAATCTGATAACAGTAGGGCGGGACAGCGCAGCGTCTCCCGCCGAATCGGATAATCAATGGCGGGTTAGGTTTCACTAACTCGACAATCAGTTTTCCTAGGATTCTGTTAGCGTAGCGTAACCTACAAGTGCGAAGGCTTCCGGAAGCTTAACTATTATTTATTATGGCTCAGCAAACGAACTTCTCATTCTATTGTCGATTAAGCTTAAGCTTTCTCTGGATAATGTCTGGTTGTGTGTCTATTTATGATCCAACCCTTGGCTATGAGTTGTTGGGTGATAGTTCACTGAGTTCGTTTATCATTTACAGCGCAAGCTTATTAGATATTGCACTTGGGGTTTGGGTGTTGAGTGCTGTTAAAGCGACATGGGCAGCTTGGGTTCAAGCTGCTGTGATTGTTAGCTATACGATATTGCTAACGCTTATTGCCCCTGTTTATTGGTTGCATCCTTTTGGTGTGTTGACCAAAAATATGCCCATCATGGTTTTGATTTTTTATAACCTCCAGCCTTCAAAGCTAGGTACGTGTTAATGATTTTCTAGCTGTCTATGTGTCGCTATTCCAGCATGTTGTTTATCTTCACGCTTGGCGTTTTTCGATAAACTTTTTTAAGGTCTCTAAGGTTGATGTAAAGCCCTTATCCAATGCTTTACATATACTTTTTGTCGAGTGATTAAGCGGCGCTTCTTCCTCTTTGGTTGGTATATCATTTGGAAGAAAATTAAAAACAGTCACTGCAAGCATAAGCAATGAGTAGAGGGGGCTTAAGAGAACAAGGCTCCTAGGCAATTCATTGTTATGACTTATCTGTATGATCAAGCGTTTTACGTTAAACTGTCTACTGAGTAAAAAACATAGACCTTTTGAGTAAATTCACTTATAACAAGCCCCATGCGAAAACGATTTAATAACACCATTGCACTAGGGATTGTTCAGGGGCTTTTGCTAGCTGCTTGCTCTTCACCATCGGCTATTCATATTCAGCAGCAGCCTAGGGCTTTACCTGAAGCCTTTGTAAACATGGAAAAAACTGCTGAAACACAGCAGCTTGATCGACACCTGCCTTTTAAACAAGTATCCGAGCGTTTGAATCAGCTTACCAATAGTGCGCTTAGCCAAAATGCGTCCTTAATGAGTAAACGGGCAGGCCTTCAGCAATCAGAGCAGTCTGTGGTGGTGGCAGGCAGTGCACAATATCCATCATTGTCGTTAGATGCAGGTGCAGGTCGTTATCGTAGCAAAGCCTTGGATGATGCAGCCCATCGCTCGCAATTTGATTTGATGTTGCAAGGCCGCTATGAACTGGACGTTTGGCAAAAGTTGAGTAAGCAAAAACAGCAGGCACAATTGCGCTATGCAAGTCTTCGAGCCGACTATTATTATCAGTCCACTTTGCTTGCGGCCAATGTTCAAAAAGCCTGGATCATGCTGGTAGAAGCCGAGCAGCTATTGGCGTTGTATCAACGACGCGTCGTCAATTTACGTAAAAACCTCGATCGTATTGAAGGCGCTTATAGGCTGGGTTTGAGTGAATCGCTGGATGTATATTTGGCGCGTAATGATGTGCATACCGAAGACGCGAGAATAGCTGTTCAGAAGCAAACTGTGCTAGAGAAGAGTCAGGCACTTGAAAAGCTTCTAGGGCAATACCCCTCAGGTAAAACAGTTGCGGAATCTTCCTTTCCGACACCCAATCAATTCGTTAGTATCAATACCCCCTCTGAACAGCTAACCAAACGTTTAGATCTTGAGTCTGCTTGGTTAACGGTGATGGCTAAAGATGCGGGTGTGGCGATTGCGCATAAAGCACGCTTCCCTCAGTTTGTGTTAACAGGCAGTGGCGGCTATACCTCCGATGACTTTAGTCACTGGTTATCAGCGGGCCCTTTGGTGGCTTCATTAATTGGTAATATGACGGCACCGCTCTTTATGGGCTTTAGACTGAAAGCAGAAGAACAAGCAGCGCGTTTTGAGCTGAAAGCAAGTGAGGCAACTTATATCGACAGCGTGCAAACAGCCTTCCAACAAACAGAAGCCAGATTAAGTCAGCAAAAGCAATTAAAGATCAGGTTAGATGCCCTTAAAAAAGCTAAATCCAATGCGTTATCGGCCGAGTCTATTTCGTTTGAGCAGTATATGACGGGTATTGTGGAGTATTCCTTAGTACTTGAGTCACAAAGACGTGCATTCGATACGCAGCAGGCAGTCATTCAAGCGGAAAGTTTATGGGTGCAAAATGCACTGGATTTATACGTAGCCTTAGGCGGACAGTACCAACCTGAAACAGGTTGGGTGTTAGACTAGCGATTGTTTTGTAGAATGATCTTTGTAGGGTGGAAAAGCGCAGCGTCTTCCACCTTGAACTATGACTGGTGGAAGACGCTGCGCTTTTCCACCCTACCGTGACATGCAAAGGTATGTTGAAGAAAAAAATTTTACCAATCGTTGTTTTCTTTGTCTTTATTCTGACGGCTTGGTTGATCCTTAAACATCCACCGGACACGACAAAGCAAGTTGCACAGCCTAAAGCATTGACGGTTGAAGTGATGCCCTTAACAAAAACGCAGGTACAAGTTGAGATAGACAGCTTTGGGACTGTTAAACCCCGTACCCAAAGTGTTTTATTTCCTCAAGTAACGGGCCAGATTAAACGTATTAGTCC
Source organism: Pseudomonadales bacterium (assembly GCA_965225765.1). Taxonomy (GTDB): domain Bacteria; phylum Pseudomonadota; class Gammaproteobacteria; order Pseudomonadales; family DT-91; genus CAKMZU01. Next base: position 1,643,745 of record CBDDBO010000002.1, on the reverse strand, counting down.
GTCTTTTCGAGAAGGCGGCTTTTTCAAAAAGGGGGATACCCTCGTTCAGTTGGATACACGCGATTTAGCCGCTGAAGTTAAAATTGCTGAATCAAGTTTGTTGCAAGCTAAGCAGCGTTTAAGTGAGGAAGAGGCGCGTGTTAAGCAGGCGGCGTTTGATTGGGCTCGGTTGGGTAATAAAGAGGCAGCACCTGATCTCGTGCTTAGAAAACCTCAACTGCAAGCTGCTATGGCGAATGTGCTATCGGCAGAAGCAGGGCTTGAGAAAGCTAAATTAGCGTTGGAGCGCGCCAGCATAAAAGCGCCTTTTGATGGCCGTGTACTGAGCAAGTCTGTTGATGTGGGACAAGTGGTGACCCCCAGTACCTCGCTTGCAACCATTTATGCAACGGATTACGTTGAAGTGCGCCTGCCCATCAAGAACAAAGATCTGCCCTTTTTAGCGATAGAAGACGCCAGGCGAAAGCCCAATCAAGATAAGCGTGCTTTGCCTAAAGTGACCTTTTATTCTGACTTAGTAGACAGGCAAAGCTGGCAGGGCGCGGTGGTGCGTGCAGAAAGTGCGCTAGATGCCAATGCGCAACAACTTTTTGTGGTGGCCCAAATTGATGATCCTTACGGGGTGAATGCTGAAGGCGCGTTGACACTTAAAATTGGTCAGTATGTGACCGCAGTTATTCAAGGTAAAGTCATCCACAATGCCTTTGAAATTCCTAATGAGGCTATCTATCAGAACAGCTATATCTATCTGTTAAAGAAGGGCAAGTTGATTCGTACGCCCATCAAGATCACCTGGCAAAATGATAAAAAAACGGTGGTGACACAAGGGCTAAAAGCGGGCGATAAACTGGTTACAACCCCTTTGGGTGATGTGTTATCGGGTACGCCAGCTCACATTAAACAATGAGTGTAAGGCGGGACAGTGAAACGTCTCCCGCCAACATGTCTTAGGGAGTATCTCTTTGATTGCTTGGTTTGTAGAAAATAAAGTCGCTGCCAATTTGCTGATGATCAGTATTTTATTGGGCGGTCTTGTCTCTTTAAATACGAATATACCTTTGGAAGTTTTTCCGAGCTTTGACATGGATCGCATCACGGTGGATGTGAGTTTACGTGGAGCAACACCTGAAGATGTTGAAAAAGGCGTAGCCATTAAAATTGAAGAGGCGGTGCAGGATTTAGAGGGCATCAAGCACATCATCAGTGTATCGTCTGAAGGGCAGGCTAAAGTCACTATTGAAGTGGAAAGCAGTGCCAACCCTAGAGACTTATTGGCGGATATTAAAAGCCGTGTAGATGCTATTAACACCTTACCTGCGGATGCAGAAAAACCCGTGATTGCGTTGATGAAAAATCAAAAAGACGTGATTACAGTAACCATTGCCAGTGACTACAGTGAAAAAGAACTCCGCCAGTTTGCTGAAAAAGTACGTGATGATTTACTGGCGTTAAAAGGTGTGACACAGGTTGAATTGGGTGCGGTGCGTAACTATCAGATTAATATTCATGTGCCGAGCAGTATGCTGGAGAAATATGATCTGACACTGGCTAACATCAGTGATGCGATCAATTTAAGCTCGCTGGATATGTCAGCAGGTAACATTAAAACGCAAGGCGGCGATATTTTAGTTCGCAGCAAAGGCCAGGCGTATGATAAAGCAGCTTTTGGTGATGTACTGATTAAAACGCAGGCCGATGGGACGTTTTTACATTTAAGGGATATCGCCACCATTGATGATGGGTTTGAAGAAGAGCCGATAAACGCGCGTTTTAATGGCCAACAAGCTGCCCTTCTTGAAGTCTATCGCGTCGGTAACCAGAGCGCTATTGAAGTCGCGAATGCAGTCAAAACCTACATCGATAAACAACAGCCCTTATTGCCCCAAGGCTTCTCCTTAAGCTATTGGGACGATGATTCAGTGGTGGTGAAAAGCCGCTTGAACACCCTCATTAATAATGCGCTACAAGGTGGCTTGTTGGTCTTTTTGCTTCTGGCACTTTTTCTAAGACCTTCTATAGCGTTTTGGGTGTTTATTGGCATACCCGTTAGCTTTTTAGGGGCGTTTATTGTTATGCCGCTTCTAGGTATTTCCATCAATATATTAAGTTTGTTCGGCTTTATATTGGTGTTAGGGATTGTGGTCGATGATGCCATTGTGACGGGGGAGAATATTTATAGGCATACGCAAACGGCATCGACAGGTAAACAGGCTGCCATTGATGGCGCTAACGAGGTAGCTTTGCCTGTAACCTTTGGCGTGTTAACGACGGTCGCGGCTTTTTTACCCTTGGCTTTTATTGAAGGCGCACGCGGTGTGCTCTTTTTGCAAATACCCGCCATTGTCATTCCTGTGCTTTTATTCTCATTGATAGAATCCAAGTTTGTACTGCCTGCGCACTTAAGCCAGTTGAAACTTCGTAGCGAAGGCGGGAAACCGTCAACAATTAATGAACTTCAACAACGTTTTGCTGATGGGTTTGAAGATGCCATTATTCGCTACTATAAACCCGTTTTAAATGTGGCGGTGAATCATCGAGGCCTAACCGTCGCACTTTTTATGGGGGTGTTTATTGTGATTTTAGCGTTGGTGATGAGTGGTTGGATGCGCTTTGTCTTTATGCCTAAAGTGCAAAGCGAAACCGCTAAAGCAGAAGTGACCATGCCTGCTGGTACGTCTTTTATCGTGGTGGATCATGCTGTGGAGATTATGCAGGATGCAGCACTAGCGCTTAAGGAAAAATATCAGGATGAGAAAGGCAATAGCCTGATCCAGCATATTTTGACCGTGACCTCAGGACAAATAGGTCGAGTGCGATTTGAAATACTGCCTGCTGATAAAAATGACACAGGCGTTACAACCAAACAATTAGTGAAAGAATGGCGTGCCTTGGTAGGCGATATACCCGGTGCTGAAAGTGTCACCTATCGCGCCGAAATAGGCCGGGGTAGTGACCCGATTAACGTAGAATTGTCTGGTGTTGATTTAGAGGTGCTGCAAACAGTCGCTGACAAAATCAAATTAAAACTTGCGACCTTTCCTGGGATTTTTGATATTGCTGACAGTCTATCGAGTGGCAAGCAGGAAGTGCAAATTGATATCAATGCGCAAGGCCATGCGATGGGCATGAGCAACAGTTATATCACAAGACAAGTGCGCAATGCTTTCTTTGGTGCTGATGTGCAACGTATACAGCGAGGGCGTCAGGATGTTCGCGTAATGGTGATGCTGCCAAAAGAAGAACGCATGTCAATGAATCAGCTCAATGATTTGCTGATTGAAACGCCAACAGGGGAGAAAGTTCCTTTATCGCATGTCGCCAAACTTACCACAACAAAGAGCCCTTCAGCGATTTATCGGTATGATCGGTTCAGAACCGTGAACGTGACAGCTGATATCGATAAAGAAGCGGTGAATATGACACGTGTCAATGCAGAGCTAAAAACCTACCTGGATGATTTGCTCGTGCATTACCCTGCTGTGGCTTATGATTTGGCAGGCGAGGCTGAAGAACAATCAGAATCCTTTGGTAGTTTACAAGTGGGCCTTATCATCGTGTTTTTTATTATTTATTGCCTGCTTGCCATCCCCTTTCAATCATACATTCAACCGATTATTGTCATGTCCGTGATTCCTTTTGGCTTTATTGGGGCTGTCATTGGACACTGGATAATGGGGATGGACTTAACCATTATGAGTATGATGGGGTTGATGGCACTTGTAGGGGTGGTGGTAAATGATTCCCTTGTCTTGGTGGACTACATCAATAAAAAACGCAAAGCCTGCGGTGATTTAATGGAAGCTGTCTTAACAGCTGGAACCTTACGATTCAGGCCTGTGTTGTTAACCTCACTCACAACTTTTATTGGGTTAATGCCTCTGCTCTTTGAAAAGTCCACGCAAGCGCAGTTTTTAATCCCTATGGCAGTGTCGTTAGGTTTTGGTATTTTATTTGCGACCTTTATTACCTTGATCCTGGTGCCTGTGAATTATTTGCTGGTTGAGGACGTGAGAGGTGTGTTTCGAACCAGCCATAAGACGAATTAAGGGGACGTTTGTTTCTCAATAACCAGCTGAACACTGCCTACTCTAAACCCCCATTTTGACAAAATAGATTCATTGATGATGCGTGTGTCGGTGACTAAAAACATACGATCATCAACGCTAAGATCTAAAGGTTTCCCTTTATAGTCAATGCGCAGAATATATTGCATAAAGAGTGCATTCCCTGCGATAGACATAGGATGTTCGCCAACCACATCATTGGCTGTGGCTATGACAGTGCCTTCTGTATTCTCTTTAAGTGTCCATATTCGCTTTTGTTGTTCACCGTCATTAAACAGGAAGGTTTCATCTAACGTACCTGTGTTGCCTTTCCAGCTAGCCTTGATGTCAGCGCTAAAGTAGCGAATAACATCACCTTGACGATTTTTAACTACGCCATGTGCTTTAAGAGCGCCATTAAAAAATCTTTTGATGTTGAGGGCAGGCTTGTTGTGTTTATAGCTATTGATACCTTGATGGCTGCAGCTCATGAGTAGGCTAAGCATAGTAAGTACACACCATTTAATCATAAGGGGTCTCTTCGATTGATTCTGGCTTTTTATCGGGCTTGGCATAACCTAATTGCTTAACTTTTTGAGGTAAGTGATAAGTATCCAATCCTGATACGCAAAGTGTCTTTAATTGGTTTAAATCTACATTGCCTGAAGTAAACAGTGCCTCGCTTGGCAGTTGAATGGTGACGATCTTGCCTACGATCAAGTAGGTACCGTTGTGCCTGATAGGGATAATTTCTTTTAATTCAACCCCTAGTTTTACAGGGCTTTCCTTGACAAATGGAGCGGAGAACTCAGCCTCACATTCGGGTGTTAGGCCTGTTGCCTCAAATTCTGACTGTTCATATCTGGCTGAGGTTTGATGTGCTTGGTCTAGCATAGACTCTGTCGCATGGTTGATCGTATAAAAACCGGTTGCTTTTATATTGTCCAAGGTGTGCCTTGGCACTGAGTCAGGCCTTGAAATTATACCAATCAGCGCAGGATCAGCACCTAAATGTACCACAGAGGAAAAGAGGGCTAGGTTGGTTTTTCCTGCCGAATTTTGCGTGCCAATTAAATTGACTGATTTATAGCCCGATAGACTATTGATTAGGTTGGTTCGAAATTGTTTGTCGAGCGTATTAAGCGTGTCTTCAGTCCATTTCATTTTGGCTTGCCTGTTGTGTGGTAATGAATGGCAATATCATCGTACTGCCCTTTTTTATTACTCATGTTGGATCTGCCTGCAAAAAAACGCAGGGATTGATCTTCATAGCCCAAATAAATCGGGGGAAACAATTGAGCAATAAAAAAATTATTGGGTGTTAGTTTTATACATCGATTAGCCGTCAGTTGATGACTTTGTAATCCTCTAATGGCTTTGCGTGCTTTTTGGCAGGGAAGATGAGTTGCTTTCATTTTAATCCACCTCGCCTGTGTCGGAAGAGGGTAATAAAAGGTAACGGCTTTTTGTTTAGTCGTTGGATATTGCGCTAAATAATCACTAAAGCCTGCGTCAATAACAAACGGTTCTTTAATGCGGAGTGATTGGTTTTTTTTCGTTTTATCACAGCGATTTTCATAATGGACGTTGAGTCGCTTGTCTTGTTTTATGCGGTAGGACTCTCCGCAATAGCGGCTGTTAAATATCACATCAGGCTGATAAGGGCTTGATGAAAAGTCGAGCTGCTTGCTGGCAAAGGGTGGTAGGTCCGCTTGCTGATAACTGACCTGCCAAGTAGCACCTGTTTTGCTGTATCGCTCTGTGTAAAGGTATTTGCCTGTTTTTTGATGGTAAACGTCCCCTACAAGAAAAGGTGCCGCATTGAGGCTGCCGCAAAAAACGACACAACCGAGTATGAACCATTGGTTAATCATTTGTGCGGACCTTTTTTGCAACCAGACCGAGCGTTAAGGGTAATGTTAGCAGCCAGTAGAGGGTGATTAACCCCAGGGGAAGCCATAAAGGTGCGGAGAATTGTGTTTTAGTAAGTGTTGCACCAAGCCAATAATTTAAGGGTATGCCCAAAGCGATCAGGCCTAATAATAAAGGTTTTTGTTTTAACAAAAGCGTTAAGCATGGGTGTAAGCAGGTTGAAAAACTCACCCATAAGAGTAGTAGCCAAAGGGGGGCGAATGTCATGTCGGCTAGGATTAAAGGTTGATTAAAATGGATAAGTCCTTGCCAGCTTAATATGCTATCAAACAAAAAGCCTATGCCAGAAAATACGAGCATAATCATTAAGTGTGGTTTGCTCGGCTTGCAAATAATGCAAAAAATAGAGAGCAATAAAAAGGTACTAGCCAAAGCAATGTTGCCGTCCACAAATACACAAACAAACCAATTGGCTTGAAATAAAAGGGCGGTGATGAAAGTTTGATAGTTTTTTGTTCTCATTGCTACGTAGGGTGGGTTAGCGAAGCGTAACCCACCAAAAGGTTGAGTGTTCTTGGTGGGTTACGCTTCGCTAACCCACCCTACCAGGAGTAATATATAGGGCTATCGTTCCATCAAATGCGCTTTAGGCTTATGCATCAAAATCTGCGAGGTTTGAATGACATGCTCCTCAAATCCTCCTTCGCAATAACACAGATAATATTCCCACATGCGGTAAAACATCTCATCGAAGTCTTCTGCAAGTATGTCAGCCTTAGCTGCATAAAACGCCTGTCGCCAGTGATACAAAGTCTTGGCGTAAGAGTCGGTAATGTCCTGTAAATGGCTAATTTGTAAATCGGTAAAATTGGCAACGGCACCTGCTATGACGGAGACACTCGGCAAGCAGCCGCCAGGGAATATATAGCGTTGAATAAAATCGATCTCATTTTTAGCTGCATCATAACGGCCATCAGAGATGGTGATGGCTTGAATGAGTGCTAATCCGTGAGGCTTTAAAAGCGATGAACAGGTTCTGAAATAACTCTCATAAAAGCGGTGGCCAACAGCTTCAATCATTTCGATCGATACCAGTTTGTCGTATTGGCCTTCAAGCTCTCGGTAATCTTTTTTAATAACCGTGATTTTATGGTCTAGTTTTTCTTTAGTTACTAACGCTTTTGTATAGCTGTATTGTTTTTCTGAAATGGTGGTTGTGGTGACTTTGCAGCCATAATGTTTAGCGGCATAAACGGCCATGCCACCCCAGCCTGTGCCTATTTCGAGTAAATGATCATCTTTTGAGAGCTTTAGCTTTTCGCAAATGGTGTTAAGTTTATTCAAAGAGGCATCGTGTAGCCCTTGTTCAGGGCTTTCAAAGATGGCCGAACTGTACATCATCGAAGGGTCAAGAAAAGTCTTAAAGAACGTATTACTTAAATCATAGTGGGCAGAGATATTCTTTGCACTGCCTTTCAAGGTATTTTGATTAATCAGATGAATGACTTTAGCTGCCAGTTTTTTGGGTAGGCTACGCTTCTGATCCATGCCATTAAGCACATCAATATTACGGCACATGAGGCGAGTCAAGGCGAGCAGGTCATTACAAACCCAGGCGCCGGCCATATACATTTCAGCGGCTGCTACCATGCCTCCTATGATGATTTGTCTGAACATCGCCATGTTGCGGACGGTAATGGTGGTGACAAGCTCGGTGTCTTTGGCTTCCTGCCCGAGTGCAACGGTATTATCAGGGGTTTTGATAATCAGCCTGCCTTCCTGAATCTGACTGAAGTGATTAATGACCTTTTTGTAGGCAAGTTGATCAAAAGGACTGGCTTTGAGTTTGTCTAACAAATGCGCATAAGGGGCACTGAGTGTGGTCATGTCAAATCCTTTTAGGGGTGAGAGTAAAAGGGAATACGTTTAACTACTAAAAGCTTTAGCGCTTCAACATAAATCAGGAAAGCAATTTTCCATGTCATGAGCAGGCCACCTTTATTACGGCTTTTAGCTAACTTTAGCGTAGCATCTAATTGTTTATTGTCTTCCTGTAGGCAGCTAAGGTGAATGGCCAATTTATTAAGTGGCTCTGTGCTTTGCCAAACGTAGGTAAAATTCATCGGGTTAAAAGGTGAAACATGCATGGCTTTGTTAAAGCTAATACGTTGGTGCTGCTCGTTTGGGTTTGTTTTTAATACGTAGCGAATACGTTCGCCCCAAGGCGTATTGGTTACCTCAAGGATTAATGCTTGAAGTTTACCTTGATTGAAAGCATAAAAGACACTGATAGGGTTAATGATATAGCCAAAACAGCGAATTTGCGTCAGTAATTTCACTTGATCGATTGAGCACTCAGGGTACTTGGCTTGTATTTCATCGACAGTCTTGGTTTTGAGGTCGTAAGAGTTACCATCGAGGTAATCAAGTTGACGAAACGAAAAAGGTGAAGGTTTGATTGCAGATTGTAGCGCATCGGTATGATCGAGGTCGATAAGCCAATAAGTAACCTTGTACGTAAAAGCATGAGCCTTGGGAAAAAAGCGTCTATGCCTAAGCGAGCCTTGGTAAATGCTAAAGCCTGTCACCAGTCAGCCCCTAACGATCTAGCTACTTGTATGCCTGATAAACAGCCATCTTCATGAAAACCATTACGCCAATAAGCCCCACAGAACCAGGTACGATTTTGGCCGCTTACAGCATCGCGTTTAGTTTGCGCCGCTATAGCGTCTAAGGTAAAGACAGGGTGCGCATAGTTGTATTTACCCAACACTTTGTCTTCATCGATTTTATCTGTGGCATTGAGGGTAACACAAAACTCATGCTCACTCTTGATGCCCTGCAAAATGTTCATGTTGTAGGTGAGGGTGGCTGATTGCTGCTGAGTACTGTCTAACAGGTAATTCCAGCTAGACCAAGCACTTTTATGTTTGGGTAAAAGCCTTTGGTCGGTATGCAGGACGACATCATTGTCCTTATAAGCAATTGCACCGAGAATATCTTGTTCAGCTGCGGTTGGGGTTTCTAATAAGGCAAGTGCCTCATCGCTGTGACAGGCAAAAATGATCTGATCAAAGGTTTCTTGTGTATTATCTTGAAAAACCAGTGTGGCGGAGTCCAATGCACGTTTAACACAAGCTATCTGCGCATTGGTTTGAATCAACTGATGAAAGCCTTGCGTGATTTTAGGCAAATAGCTACGTGAGCCGCCTTTTAATACACGCCACTGCGGTCTGTTATTCACACTTAATAAGCCATGATTTTTAAAGAATCTGACAAAGAATAGTAGTGGAAATTCCAGCATATTAGCAGTGGATGCTGACCAGATTGCACAGCCCATGGGTACTAAATAATAATCAATAAAGCTTTGGCTGTAGTGATGTGCTTTCAGGTAGTCGCCAAGTGTTAATGTTTCAGACAATTTGCCTTGCTCTAAATCACTAATCGCCTCTTTATTAAAACGTAAAATATCTTTGATCATACGAAGATGGGATCGATTAAAGAGGTTTTTACGCTGGCAAAATAACGTATTGAGGTTAGTACCTGAATACTCATAAGCACCCTGATTAGCGGTAACACTAAAGCCCATTTCTGTTGGTTGATTTTCAACACCCAACTCTTTCATTAGACGGATAAAATTAGGGTAAGTCCAGTCGTTATAGACAATAAACCCTGTGTCAATCGCATATTGCTTGCCGTCAACTTCGATGTTTTTCGTGGCGGTGTGCCCCCCGATGACAGGCGCTTTTTCAAAGACCTTGATCTCATGCTGCTGGTGCAATAAATACGCGGCACTTAAGCCCGAAATGCCCGAGCCGATAATAGCGATTTTCATGTTATGAGTTATGCTCCATGAGATTATCCCAGTGTTTGGGTAACAAGCGGCTTAAAAATAGTAGTGTTCTTAGTCGCTTAGGAAAACTGTACTGCCTTTTACGTTTTTTAGTTGCATAGGCGATCTGTCTTGCAGCTTTGTCACTTGATAATAAAAAAGGCATAGGGAAATCGTTTTTGTCCGTTAGAGGGGTTTTGATAAAGCCGGGGTAGATAAGTGTTACATCAATCTGTTTGGCAAGTAGATCTATGCGAAGACTTTGAAGTAAATAATCAAACGCAGCTTTCGATGCGCCATAAGCTTCTGCGCGTGCAAAAGGTGCAAAGATGACCTGAGAGCCAATGCCAATAATTTGCGCACGACTAGGGCTTTTTTCTAATAGCCGTAAACTGCTATTAATGCAATGAATCGACCCTGTCAGATTTACATCGATGATTCGTTTGATAAGTGCAGTATCCAAGGGTAACTCGTCAATGTATTCACAGTTGCCTGCATTTAAAAAGAGGTGCGAGATATAACCAAACTGCTGCTCAATGATAGCCGCTGCATGATCGACTGCTGTTTCAGTTGTGATATCAACCGGTAAAATAAAGACATTTTGATAGGTCGAAAAGGCTTCTTCGAGTTTGTCTTGGCTTCTCGATGAGGCCACGATGACAGCTTGAGGTTCAGTTTTTACGTAATGCTGAACGAGTGCAAGGCCTATACCGCTGCTAGCACCTGTGATCCAATAGATGGGTTTGCTCATTGAGGTACCGTATTGCTCATGAGTTTGCGTTTAACGAGTCTAACAAGCTTGCCAACCACAGGTAGGTGCTCATACACCATGCTACCTAAGTCGTAGATGTCCTCATGGTAAGTAATTTTGTCAGCGTAGATTAGGTGAGTCATGCCGCGAACCGTTAAGGTGTCTTTACTGATTTTAGGGTGGTGAAAGTGCATGTGCCATTTAATGTAGGCACAATTGTCAGTGATGAGTTCATCTAAAAACTCAAACTGGCAGTGGGTGAGATTAGACGATGAGGCCTCAAAATAAGCCGCTAACTGATCTAAACCCTGTAGTTCGTGTAGTGGATCTTTGAAAATTACCTTGTCATCGTATAGGTTATGGAGTTTAACAGGGCCAGATTGCTTTAAATCCTTGTAGAAGTGTTTGAATTTTTCAAATAAGTAGTCGGGGGCTTTATCCGATACCATCGTTATACTCTCCATCGCTGATAGTCATGATTACGTGTTGATGGTCAGTTTGGTTCAATTTATTCTGATCCAATCCAAGATAAAGCGCGTACATCCTAAAAATTAACTTTATTGACGTTATGACGCATCCAGCAGTTTGTCAAAATAATCAGGCAATTGAACAGGAAAAGGCCTGGCTCAAAGCCATTGCCGAGACTCAGTGTGAGTCTGCCTTTTCTAAGCTTTTTGATCGATACGCACCCAAAATAAAAGCGTTTATATTGGCAGCTCAACCCGGTTCAAGCAGTCTGGCCGATGAGCTGGTTCAAGAGGTTATGCTCAAAATCTGGCAAAAAGCACACTATTATCAGGCAGTCAAAGCATCGCCAAGTACCTGGATTTATACCTTGGCGCGTAATGCCCGAATCGATCATTTTCGTAAACATCAAAAACACCAGAGTGACATTGATGCAGAGATTGTTTATGCACAGACCATTGATGAGACTCAGGATCTTTTTCAGGCAGCGCAGCAAAAGCAAGCCAATAAAAAACTCTTTGAGGCGATAGAAACGCTTTCAGAAGAACAAACGCAGGTCATTGCCAAGATTTATATGGAAGGAAAAACACACCAACAGGTATCAGATGAACTACAGCTACCTTTAGGAACAGTCAAGTCACGGATCAGATTAGCATTGGGGAAACTCGGCTTAAGTTTAAGGAGTTCTCTCTCATGAGTACACAAGTAATCAGTCATCACCCCGGCGATTTGGCCCTGTTGCACTACAGTTCAGGTAATTTACCGATCGATGAAGCCTTGTGCCTGAGTGTGCATTTAGAGCATTGCCCACAGTGTCAGGCTCACTATAGAAAATTGATGGCGCTGGCGGATGTTAACTGGCAAGGCTTATCGGAAGCGTCTGTCGACGGTTCTATTAAATCTAAGGTGCTTGAGCGGATTAAGCGGGTAGCGCCTGAGCCTTCTGAAGCGCTTGCTAGGAAGTCATCGTCTGTGCCACACGCTCTTAGAAAATGGGTGCCTGATGATTTAGATCAATTAGCTTGGAGAGCCGTCACGAAAACCTTGTCAGTTTGTGAGCTGACAAAAAGCAGTGAAGGAAGAAAAGTGGCCTTGGTCAAAGTCGCAGCAGGTGGCAAAATGCCCCATCATACCCACAGCGGTAATGAGGTGACGGTGGTGCTTCAGGGCAGTTTTTCGGATGAAGATGGGCGATATATGGAAGGCGATTATATTGTGAGAAAGGGCGATGATAAACACACGCCGATTGCCTCAAAGGAGCAGCCTTGTATTTGCCTGACGCTACTGGATGGCCCTATTCAATTGACAGGCTTCTTTTCAAAACTGCTGAATCCTTTGCTAAAATTGCAGTATTAGCATGGTAATTCTGGTAGCTGTAGGGCGGGACAGCGCAGCGTCTCCCGCCGAATCTGTTTACTAATGGCGGGTGACGTTTTACTTGCCTGCACTACAAATCTACCACCCGATAATCTTAGAGTGGGTTAGCCCAGCGTAACCCCCTACAAAATTTAATGTTTCTTGGTGGGTTACGCTGCGCTAACGCCACCCTACAGAGGGTTAGACTGTGGCGTCAGAAAATCACCGATTGTTGGATAATACGCCTGTTGATGCCATTAGGCCTAAAGTTGGTTTAAGCAGCTGTCTCGCTGGTGAACGTGTGCGCTTTGATTCAGGTCATAAAAAGCATAGCTATATCACCGATACCTTAGGTAAATTCTTTGATTATCATTTGTTCTGCCCTGAGGTCTCCATTGGCCTGGGCATCCCTCGTGAACCTATTCGTTTAATCGCCACGAAGTCGCCCGATGAGTTTCGTTGTGTAGGGGTTAAAAACCCAGAAAAAGACGTAACGGATGCGTTACAGCAAATTGCACGAGATCAATTTGATTGGGTTCAGCATTTAAGTGGTTATATCGTAAAAAAAGATTCACCCAGTTGCGGTATGGAGCGAGTTAAAGTCTTTCATGGCAAAGGTAAAAATCAGATGCCGATGAAGGAAGGCATAGGGCTTTATACGCAGCAAATCTTGAAAGCCTTTCCGCAGTTGCCTGTAGAGGAAGAAGGCCGTTTAGGTGATCCTATACTCCGTGAGAATTTTATTGAGCGGGTCTATGTCTATGCGAGATGGAAAGCGCTGGAAGCGACAGGCCTCACGCCTCATAAGCTTATCGATTTTCACACTAAGCATAAATTTACGCTACTAAGCCACGATCAAAAAAGCTATCGTACCTTGGGGCGTCTGGTGTCCGGTGTCAACAAAGACACGGTGAATGAAGTGGCTAAGGCTTACATTGAAGCGCTGATGGCCAGTCTGCGTATTAGGGCTACCAAGGGTAATCATATTAATGTATTACAGCATCTTTTAGGCTTTGTCTCGGATAAGCTAACCAAAGATGAAAAGGCGGAGCTATTAGAGCTATTTGACAGTTATCGTAAAGGCGAGGTGCCGCGCATTGTGCCACTGACCTTGATCAATCATTTCTTTCGAAAATACCCCAATGACTACATCGCACACTGCTATTATTTAAAGCCTTATCCTGGAGAAATGCGGTTATTGAATTTCACCTAAAAGAAGGGGTGTTTCGACTGATACGCCTTGTTAGATAGTCTATCTGCTTTACGTCTGTTTGCTTGGTCGGCTTTGATAAGACGTGTTGTTTACATGTTCTGTAGCGACAAAAAACATCTCATTAAGCGAGTTTTTAGCATAATATTTTAGCGGCCCTATTTTATTAGAAAATACGCCATTCTGTAAGTTTTTCACCTGAGGGAAGTAAATGGCATCCGTTTCTTTATTGAAGGGAACGGCTGTTGCAATTTTTTGCCTGGTAGGAACCAGATATATCACGGTATGACCATGATAAACAAAGGCTAGAACTGGCGCTATATTAGGCAGTTTACTGCCAGTTTCTTCTAAGAATTCCCGTTTGGCTGCCTGAAAAGGGGATGCATCATTTTTCTCAATGCTTCCTCCAGGTAGCATCCACTTTCCTGAATGTTTTTCCCTCACTAATGCAATTCGATTCAAGTGTTGTCCTGTCAGCATCAAGATGGCTACATTTTGAATTGAATTAGGTAGTTGATAGGGATTACAAAAATAGGAGTTGCTAATCGATTGATTTGAAGCATACAGATCCAGACTGCAGGCTAGCAATGAAACCAGCCAAACTAGTTTTGAGGTTGTGGTTACGTTCAAGATTAATCGTCTCTATTTGATGGCTTGATGATTGACTGAAGAGGAGGTGTCAATTGCTTGGCCGGTAGTGAGCTCTTACAGCATTTGTCTGGTATCTATTTTTTTGTAGGGTGGGTTAGTGAAACGTAACCCACCAAGAAACATTAAATCTTATGGTGGATAAGCGTTAGCGCGATCCACCATAAAGTTGAATGATCCTTGGCGGGAGACGCTGTGCTGTCCCGCCCTAAAAACGCTATATTCACCCAGTTACCAATATGACAGCTTTCAGTGGTATTTGCTTACATTAAAAACTTACATTTTGTTCATACTATGAGTATTGAGTTCAGTTTGAATTAATCTGTTAGTGTTGGCTTTTGGACAGTTTTGATGGCCTCGACCCGTAATCGATGAATCTCATCACTGATCGCCTTGCCCTGGAATTTAGCTTGATCAATCGAGTGGTAGCCTACTTGGCTTGCAGCGTGAAGCGCGGCTTTTACGTACTCTGCCTGAGGGTAGGCTCTGTTTTCAAAACCAAGTCTGCCTCTGGCATCCGCTTCACAGGCTTGTAAAAACTGATCAAGGCGTTCAGGCCTCTTAAAGGCATTCAATTTGTTGAGTACGTTTAAAAGGGTTTTAGGTGTTAGCTCAAACGCCTTGTGGCTGTGCAGGTGAAATTCGCAGACCTGTTCAGCGAGTGCCATTATTTCTTTGGGTATCGTTAAACGTTTGCAAAGCGCTGTCACTAAAGGCTTGCCTTTTACTTCATGCGCATGATGTTTGGGTAATAGTGCTTGGTCAGTGATGCCTTTCCCTAAGTCATGTAATAAAGTCGCTACGCGAACAGGGATAGAACCGGTTAGCTTTGTTGCTATTTTTAGGCTCATCATGGTGTGCACAAAGGTGTCAATTTCAGGGTGCCATTTTTCCGTTTGAGGTACGCCTACTAGTGCATATAGCTCAGGGAATAGCACTTCAAGGGCTCCACTTTCTTTTAGTAACTCAAAATAAATAGATGGGCTGTCAGATGCTAGGGCTTTTTCCGTTTCTCGCCAAACGCGCTCAGTACTAATAGTTTTCAGTTCACTGTTTTTCGATATCTGCTGCATGAGTTCAAGTGTGCCAGGCGCAACAGAAAAACCTACATGATGAAGTTTGGCTGCAAATCGGCAAACTCTAAGGACGCGTAAGGGGTCTTCGGCAAAGGCAGGTGACACATGTCTTAGCACCTTGTTGTGCAAGTCTCGCATGCCGCCATAAGGGTCAATAATATGGCCTTGTTCGTCTTCTGCCATGGCGTTGATTGTCAAATCTCTACGAATTAAATCATCTTCCAAGGTGACATTCGGTGAGAAGTCGCAGATAAAGCCCGTATAGCCTGTGCCAGATTTACGCTCTTGACGAGCAAGTGCATACTCTTCTTTGGTCTTTGGGTGAAGAAACACCGGGAAATCTTTGCCAACTTGATGGTAACCTTGCTGTATAAGCGCCTCAGGTGTAGCGCCAACAACGACCCAATCTTTATCGTAAACATCAAGACCAAGGGCTTGATCTCGGACGGCGCCGCCCACCAAATAGATTTTCATAATTAGCTGGTTAAAGGTTGAGTACAGTAAAATTATATTCAACAAATGAATGCGTTGCAGGTACTAATTTAATCGTCAACTCTCTTCTTGGAGCGTCTGTTGATAGTCTCAATTAGCAATGATAACGAAATACGGCTTCGTCAGAGAGTCTGATCATCGTTAAACAGCCTCCCCAGACACAGCCTGTATCCAGGGCATGCAAATTTGGCCACTCGCATTGACCATTGAGTGATGCCCAGTGACCAAACAGGATTTTATCATCAGGGTAGGTTTTGGCTCGGTAATCGAACCAGGGCAGGGTGTTTTGAGTATTGTCCAGTGGGTGTAGCTTATTGCTGAAGTCCAGTGTGCCGTCTTCATAGCAGTACCGCATACGGGTCAGGTAATTCGTGATGCAGCGTAACCGGTCATGGCCTTCTAACTCATCGTGCCAAGGGTTAGGCTCATTGCCGTACATGACTGCTAAAAAAGTCGGCGGTTCAGCTTGCAACGCTTTGCTTACTTCATCTGCCAGCTTCTGTGCTTTCGTTAAAGACCAAAAAGCTGGAATACCTGCATGAACCATGGCAAATCCATGCGCTTGATACATCAAGGGCTTGGTTCGTAACCAGGCAATCAAGGTGTCGGCATCATCTGCATCTAATATAGGTTTTAAGGTATCGCCTTTTTTAAAGCGAGCATTGCCGAGTGCAACGGCTAATAAGTGCATGTCATGGTTACCTAACACCATTTTGCAGGCATCACCTAGGCTATGTAAAAAGCGTAAGGTTTCCAGCGACTCAGGGCCGCGATTGATGACATCACCCGCGCACCAAAGCTCATCTTTTTTAGGGTCAAAGTGAACTTCGTGTAATAGGGTTTTTAAAGGTGTTAAACAGCCTTGTAAATCTCCAACGGCATAGACTGCCATTAGTGCAAGTGCTCCGGTGTGGCTAATGCAAAGGCAGGGATAGGTGCTTCGATGACTTGACCATGGTCCGTCACAAAATCATAGTGGCCCTGCATGACGCCTGTAGGCGTTTGCAGAATAATACCTGAAGAATATTCAAACGATTCGCCTGAGGTGATCTTGGGCTGTTGACCAATGACACCTTGGCCATTGACTTCCTGTACTTTTTCATGGCCGTCTGTGATGTGCCAATAGCGTGAAACCAGCATCACGGGTTCCTCGCCTTCATTGGTAATTTTGATGTTATAACTAAAAACAAAGCGAGCGCTATGTTGCTGCGATTGCTGTTCATGGAACAACGTTTCAACTTCAATTTTAATGTTGGGTGCTGACATGGGTTGCCTGTGTTGCCGGTAATGCTGCTGGCGCTGTGCCATTGACTTATTGTCTTCGTCCAAGCTTTTTTTGTAAAGCGTTTGGGTGAGACTGCACTACCTGTTTTTGTTTATTATTTTTCTTATCGTATTACTCAGTTTAACATAGTTCTCTACGCTCAATGTCTCGGGGCGTTTTGTTAAATCATCGGTAATTAAGGCAATCTGCTGAGCCGTTAGCCAGTTTTTAAGGTTGTTTTTCAATGTCTTACGTCTCTGCGCGAAGCTTAACTTTACAAGCTTAATAAATAAATCGTCATCCTCTGCTTGAATCGGAAAAGGTCTTGGTGACAGCTTGACGATTGCCGACATGACCTTAGGTGGTGGCGAAAATGAGTTAGGTGGCACAACAAAACATTGCTCCACCTGACAGAAATACTGACAAATCACACTGAGCTTGCCGTAAGTTTTAGAGCCAGGTGCAGCTGCTAGGCGTTCAACGACTTCTAGCTGCAGCATAAAGTGCATGTCTTTGATCCGCTCTCTATCGTTTAGCAAATGAAAAATGAGAGGGGTTGAGATGTTATAAGGCAAGTTGCCAACAATTCGCAGTGCATCGCCTTCCACCAACCGGCCGATGTCGACTTTTAACGCATCTTCTTTAATGATGTTCAAGGATTGATCGTGAAACTTGGTTTCAAGCAAGGCCTGTAAGTCACGATCAATTTCTATGGCCGTTAAGTGGTTAAGGTGACTCAGTAAGGGCGCTGTGAGCGCACCTTGGCCTGGGCCAATTTCGACCATGTGATCCTCGGGCTTTGGAGCAATTAAGGTTACCAGCTTATTAATAATATGCTGGTTGGTTAAAAAGTTTTGCCCAAAGCGTTTACGTGCACGGTGTTGTTTGTCAGTCATTAACTTATGTGTACTGGGTAGCTAGTAGGGTGGATAAGCGCAGCGCCATCCACCAAAACTTACAAAATCTGGTGGATGGCGCTGCGCTTATCCACCCTACGGGATCAACTGTGCATGGACAATGCCACATCAATGGCAGTTTTCAGGCTACCTGAATTTGCTTTACCTGTGCCTGCTAAATCTAACGCTGTACCGTGATCAACAGAGGTACGAATAAATGGCAAGCCTAAGGTAATGTTAGCGGCTTCACCAAAACCTTGATACTTTAGCACAGGCAACCCTTGGTCATGATACATGGCCAGACAGCAGTCGGCATTGTCTAAGTATTTAGGTGTAAATAATGTATCGGCAGGTAAGGGGCCGATAAAGTTCAAGCCTTCTTTATTAAGCTGCTCGATAATAGGGATCAGTGTCTCTATCTCTTCTCGCCCTAGATGGCCGGATTCCCCTGCATGAGGATTAAGGCCAGCCACTAAAACACGAGGTGCCTTGATCCCAAATCGCTTGTTAAGATCATGGTGAAGGATGCGGCACACGTTTTCAAAACGTGCTGGGGTAATGGCTTCGGGTACGTCTTTTAATGATAAGTGTGTGGTTACTAACGCTACACGAAGTTGACTCGTTGCTAACATCATTACCACTTGTTCAGTGGCAGTTCTTTCAGCTAAAAACTCAGTATGGCCCGTAAAAGGGATGCCGCTGTCATTAATGGTTGATTTTTGTACGGGTAAAGTGACGACGCCATCCATGATACCTGATAGGCAAAGTCTAACGGCTGTATTAAGTTGTATGATGACGTAAGCACCATTGGCCGGATTCAAATGGCCTGCTTCAACAGGCTCCATTGTTTGGATAGGTAGCACATATAACGTGCCTATAGGTGCAGGGCTAAGGTGTTCAAGATCGGCTTCATTTATGATGGAAAGCTCAATATCAACACCTAGCTGAGCTGCTCTTTGGGTTAGCAATTTAGGGCAGCCCAGAGCAACCAAAATCAACGATTGTGGTTTGGTGGCCAAGTCAATGATGAGATCTGGCCCGATGCCCGCAGGTTCGCCAGTTGTGACCAGAAGGCGCTTGCTCATGGTTTGTTTTTATCCGGCTGAGGGGTGAAGTCAGGGTCAAAGCTTGGGTCTTTAAAGTCGATAAAGGCTTCATTGCGAATCTGATTGAGCCAGCTGTCAATTTCTTCAGCGGCTTTACGCTGATAAAGTGTCTGGAATGCCTGATTTTTACGCAGCTCTTCAGTGACGTTATGATCACGCTCACCGAGTTTTTGCACAATATGCCAGCCAAACTCTGTTTTAAAGGGCTTAGATGTCTCTTGGTTTTTTAACTTGAGCAAGGTGTCTTTGAAAGCGCCTACGTATTTGGACGGTTCTGCCCAGTCCAGCTCACCGCCTTGTAAAGCAGAGCCTGTATCTTCTGAGTATTCCTTGGCCAGCAGGGAGAAATCTTCGCCATTTTTCAGGCGCTTATAAAGGTCATCAATCAGCTGTTTAGCTTGTTTGTCATTGCGGACTTCAGACAATTTGATCAGTATGTGGCGTGCATTGATTTGGTGAATGATTTTGGCAGCACCTGATAATTTCTCTAACTGGACAATATGCCAGCCAGCCCCTGATTGAACAGGTTCCGATAAATCACCAGGCTGCATGGTGGGGATGATATCGGCAAACAAGGTAGGTAATTCAGCTTGTGTACGCTCACCTAAATCACCGTTTTCGACCTCAAACCCGTCAATGGTTTTAGGGGTGTTGAAATCGCTGTAGCGCTTTTTGTGGGCTTTTATATCAGCTGCGACCTTTTTGAGCACCTCGGCAGCCTTAGGGTCTTGTGAGCGAATAAAAATATGACTAATGACATATTTAGATTGAATGCGTGCCTTACCTTCTGCCGAGTTCAAATAATCTTGAATAGCCTGCTCATTGATGTTGATACGGTTTCGTAAATAAGATTGCTGTACTTGCTGGATGGACAGCTCATTCTTGATCTGTTCACGAAGCTCCTCATAGCTTTCACCCTCGTCTTTGAGCTTTTCAACAAAGGCTTCAAGGGTTAATCCTTCACGCCTTGCCAGCTGAGAAATGGCATCTAACAAGTAGTCTTCGGTGATACTGACACCGGCACGCTGGGCCATTTGCAGTTGAATATTTTCCAGAATCAAGCTGTTGACGGCCATTTTTGTCAGCCTTTCGTTGCCCGGGACGGCTTTACCTTGTGCGGCTATATTTTTACTTAAGCGTTTTTTGGCAGCTTCAATGTCAGTGAGCGTGATGATGCTGTCATCAACAATTGCAATGACTTTATCAATGCCTATATAGGGAGCTTTCTGAACCTTTTGAGTAGGTTTTGTATCGGTGGCTGCGTCTTTGGCTAAAGTTAAAAACGGCAGGCATGAGAGTAAAATAAACGTCAGGCAATTTTTCATAAAATAAGCGGTTTAAAGGCTTTAATTTGAGCGAATCCGTGGGGTTGCATGGTGGCATATTCACTTTGGAACGTAAAGGCGCATTCTTTGTCTTAGGCTAATATATCGATACTAGTACCCCAATGCACAGCGATTGTCGGGTTCAGTGGCAGAGTAAAATGCTCATAGCAAGGCAGCTGATCGAAAATAATAGTTATTCTATAGTGAGATCAAGCAACACAGCTATGGGCATTTTAAATGCCACCCAAAGGGCAGCTACAGGTTTTCCCGTGACTTTGTTGCAAGTATTTGAAAGACGCATGTATTACTGCATACTTGCGCCTTGCCACAGAAAAACCTGTAGCTGCTGAACGGGACAATCGCTGTGCATTGGGGTACTAGGAGCCTGTGCGGCTTCAATTACCATAGTCAATCATGTAAAGCGGCTGACGCTTGCGGCGTATGTTTCCTAATAAATGGACGTCTTTAAAGAAAGCAATACAAGCCGCGTCGAATACCTATACGCCTTCCTTTTTAGAGGCGTATGCCTATAATTATTTTCTCTGAAGTAAACTTAATACCTTAACGCAAGCGTCTACCATGGCTGACATACCATGCGGCACAGAAAACTGACGCATGCCTTCTGGCCTATAGTAGCCAAACTCCTTGTAAAAGACTTCATTTTTTTCTTTATCAATGTCGGTGAGTTCTTTCTCTGAAATGTTGATTAAGACAGAGGCTGCCACTTCTTCATTACTGACCTCGCGTTCTAGCTTTTTAGTGAGCCTGTCTTTCAATCGTTGAAACTGAACATGGCCAAGCTTGCCTTTTTTGATGGCAAGCAAGATGTCTCTGGTTTCTGTAAAGGAATTGTGTTTGTAGTCTGTACCAATAATATGATTGTGGAGAAAGCCGCCTGCAAATCCAATGAGGTTTATAGGGAACATGATGATATCAAGTGGCATAAGTCCGATGGCTGCTAAATTGGCACGCCCACGCGCTTTATCTGTAAGATGGCTTGTCGGTGCTTCTTTTAGTACTTTTTTAAAGTAGGCCTCTTTGCCGAATATGTGTGAATACACGAGTAAGTTCAAGGGCGAGCGATTCATCGCAATATGATGCTCCCGGTATTGATTAACATCAGCAATCACAGCATTAAGGTCAGGTAAACCTGCCAAGGTTATATTGCCTGTATGAAGAGCAAATACTAAGGCTATTGCCTGAATTATTTTTGTCATATTGTCATTAAGTCCAATCCCATTTAATCGAGTATTGGATATATATGCGTTAAAAAAGTTTTTAAATGACCAGAAGCTTTCTGAGTTGTAAGAAAGCGGGGAATCAGGATTTATGGCTTGTAATACCGTATTTGTGGTTTGCATAGCCCTGTTTAATAGGCGTTATGCTTCTCGAAACCAGGGAATTTTTCATTCAACAGTTTGGAAATGGTGCTGTTGAGTGTGCCTAGACCTTTTAATGTAAATTCAAGCATAAAGTGGTTACGATACCTTGCGTTAAAGTCGAGACTTGCCCATTCATACACATCCAGTGTTTTGCGCTCTCTTTGGAAGGCCGTCATGATAGTTAAGCAGCAGTTTTCATAAGCGACACCTAAAATCTGATCTGAAACCTCTGCTCGATTAAAGTCGTATTGATAACGAAGAATACCTGACCATCTTGTTGTAAAAGGCCAAATAGACGAGAAATCAACCTCTTGGATGTCATCTGCCAGGTAACGATAGTTGCCATCGGGTAATGCATAGCGATAAGGCACATTGCGGACATAGCGGTAGCCTACATTGAATAGTTGCCAATTAGCTAACCTGAACTGATAGCTGGCTCCGCCTTCTTGAAACTCGCCTGTATAAGTGTCGTAGAGCGTATCTAAGGCAATACGTTGATGCTCAGTTGGGTAGAGGTTCATTTGCGCTGCCACATCTGAACGCTCGTTAAAGAAATAGCGATTGACCTGTGCGTTACGTGCTTTCCAGTAGCGCTTTTCGCCAGCACTCATGGAATCAGTTATAGGGGTTTGTTTACGAAAGATAGGGTCTAGGGCAACTTGTCGGTCTTTTGCATAAAAAATCTGACCAATGCCTGCATCCATAAAAGGACGACCTGAGTGTTGATCAAAGAGTTCTGTTGATAGGGCGTAGGTCAGTTGGTTGGCATCGCCGATGCGATCGACACTGTTAAACCGCTCGCCTCGGAAGAGTTGTGCGTAACTAAAGGTATATTGACTGGTATCAAAACTTGGAAGCTTGTCCTGGTCTTCATATTTTGCGTAATAATAAAACAGTCTGGGTGTGAGTGTTTGAACGAATCGGTTGCCTGTTTTTTCAAAAGTCAGCTGCCCGTCTAACGTAGCGCTAGGGATATTGAGGGATTGACTGCCATCAGTCTCGTAGGGGCTTTGGGTAATGTCATTGACACCTAAGTCATGATTCTCATTGAGTAGCATGTTTAAATGTTTCCACTCAATGTGTCCTGTGAATTTGCCAAATACTGAGCTTGCCTGATAGCGTAGACCTGGCTCGATATAAAAGCGTTGGGCTTCTACTTTGTTGTGTTCGTGTTGAAAATTAACGTATTGACTGTAAAACGTAGGCGTCAGTGTAAAGGGATTAGCAATCTTTAAATACCGAAAGTCCATGCGAGGCAATTGCCTGTAGAGTGACCTTGGATCAGGATTAACCTCTAGCGTCTGGTAATCAATGACTTGTGTATCGACTTGCCAGTTAAACCCGTAAAACCCAACAAAGGCTTCGCGTCTAATATTCAGCGTTTTGGCAATATCGAGCCCTTGTGTACCCCAGTCCTGAAAGTAGTCGTTATCACTCACGTTTTGGTAGTTTAAGTGAGTGCGCCAGTAGGGATTAATTTGACCTCGCTCTTTTATGCTGTACGCCCAACGCTCGCCTGTTCGATTTTTTATAGTGGTATTGTCATTGTCGCCTATGTTTTTATCGTCTGGAACATATTGTCCATTGACCTGCCAATCTCCCCAGCGCGTTTTATAGCGAGCTTCAAGACTATGGCCCAAGGCATGATCGGTTTGAAGCCTTGGTGTGTAGGTCATATCAAATTGCGGTGCGATATTAATGTAATAGGGCTGAGCATAGTCCAGGTTGTCTGACGAAATAGAAAGACTAGGAAATAAAAAGCCTGTCTTGCGTTCGTTGTTGATGGGAAAGTTTAAATAAGGAAAGTAAAAAACAGGCACATCCTCAATGCGGAGTACTGCATGATAGGCACTGCCCCAGCCTGTTTGGTTATTCAGATCAATTTCTTTAGCGTTAAGCGTCCAGTTATTTTCGCCAGGGGGACAGCTTGAAACGAGTGCACGAACTAACGACATTTTTTCCTGATTGTTCATGGTGGTCATGTTTAGGGTTTCAGCTTCGCCGCGAACGCCTCTGCCATGCATCAAAAATTGCGTGTGATTGAGCCTTAGCGTTTGGAAGTGATCGGTTAATTGGCCATCAGCTGCCTTGATTAAAAACCCTTGTTCGCGGATATTGATATGGCCATCAAGGATGCCCGTTCCTGTCGTTTGGTTATAGGTCATGTTGTCGCAGCTAATACGTGAAGAGCCGCGATAGGCTTCGACGTTACCCTTTAAATGCAGGGTTTGGTCTTCTTCTGATGTGACAGTCTCTGCGCTTAAATACGTATTAGAGGCTCTCAAAGGTTTGTCTTTTTCACTAAAAGGGTTGCCGGGTTCCTGATAGTAGCCATGACAGGCTGAAGCCGACTCAGGGTCTCGAACCCAATCTAGCGCGTTGGCCTCTTGGTTGGCTTTTTGCATGGATTCATGCAAGATACTGGGATCAGTGGATAGCTTCAGTTGATTATCGTTAAGTATGGGTTTCGGACAAAGTGGAGATACTTCGGCGAATAACGCACTCGATAAACTAAATAAGCTTAGCAGCGTAAAAACAAAGCGGAGACCTTGGCGCATGGCAAACTGAATTGAGCATTGAAACAGTATAACTAACAAGATAGCAGCTATCATGTAAATGGTAACGAAATACCAGCGAGATAAAAGGCCGTAAAGTAGCATGTTTAGGCAGATGAATCCACGACAATTTGAAGCGCTGAGGGACTGGGTTGTCGAGAAGACAAATTCACCGTCAGTACAGTTGCAGCCGTTAACAGGCGATGCAAGTCCTAGGCTTTATTTTCGTATTTTGCCTTCAGTGCCTGCTCAATTAGCGGTATTTTCTCCCCCTACGTCGCAAAAAAATACGGAACTGTTGACGGTTAATAGTCTGCTGGCTCATCAAGGTGTCCGTGTACCTTCCATTTATGAAGCCTCTCTTTCAGACGGTTATTTCCTGGTTGAAGATTTGGGAGATCAGCCGCTAATTACTGTACTTCAGGGCGACAGCGCTCATGAGGCCCTAGATCAGGCGCTTAGCGTAGCCTTGGATTTTATTGATATCGATGTGACTAAGGCTTCGCATGTGCCCGATTATGATGATGCATTGTTAAGACGTGAAGTGGGGCTGTTTAAAGACATTTTTCTATCCGATTGGTTATCTCTTCAGTTGTCGGAAGAAGAGGCATGTTTGATTGATGAGCTTAATGAACAATTAATTGGTAGGGCACTAAATCAGCCACAGGTGTTTGTGCATCGAGACTTTCATTCAAGAAATGTGATGATCAAACAGCAGAAACTGTATGTCATTGATTATCAGGATGCTGTTCGGGGGCCTTTGACTTATGATTGTGTGTCACTGTTGAAGGATTGTTACCTTGATATAGGCGATGCACTGATTCTGCAAAAGGCAACTGATTTTTATCAGGCAGTTGCCAAAAAAGCAAGTTTACCTGCGAGTTACACTGAGCATGAATTTTTAACAGATTTTCATTGGATGGGCTTACAGCGACATTTAAAAGTCTTGGGTATTTTTGTAAGGCTTTCTCTTCAAGAGCAGCGGCATGAATATCTTGCTTACTTGCCTAGGCTCTTTAACCTGATTGAATCTGTTATTTCTTCGACCGAGGTGTTTGATGGGTTTCATGACTTTTGGCATGAGCGTGTAAAACCTGTCGCGATAAACAAACTGGACAAGTCGTTATGAAAGCCATGATATTGGCGGCAGGTTTTGGTAAGCGCATGTTGCCCTTAACTAAAGCAACCCCTAAGCCTTTGCTAGCGTTGCATGGTAAACCTTTGATTCAGTGGCGTATCGAGGCGTTAGTGCAGGCCGGCGTAACAAATATAGTGATTAACCACGCTTATTTGGGGGGGCAGATTGTCGACTTTTGCGGCTCGGGCGAGCGCTTTGGTGCGTCTATTGCTTACTCGGCAGAATCTGAACCTTTGGAAACGGCGGGGGGTATAAAAAAAGCCTTGCCGCTTTTGGGTGAAGACCCCTTCATTATTGTTAACAGCGATATTGCAACTGACTTTGATTTTACCCCGTTAGTGAATCGAGAGTTAGGTAATAACGTAGGTCATTTGGTGCTAACAGATAATCCTGAGCATAATCCACAGGGTGATTTCTCGCTTGATAGTCATGGGCTGATCACAACCAAAAAAACAACAGGGTATACCTATACGGGTATAGCGCTTTTGTCGCCAGCTTTTTTTGATGAGTTCAATGAAGACTATGGGCCAATGAAACCTTTAATGGATAACGCTATTCGACAGGTAAGGCTGTCTGGTGAATATTTTAAGGGCTTGTGGGCTGATATAGGCACGCCGCAGAGGCTTCAAGAACTTCAGATCTGATCGTTTCAAATCGACCGTTGATGAAGTCTTCTTGGTGGGTAAGTGCGCTATTATTCATTAAAATTATCAGGCATAAATTGAAATATACGCCGCTGATTTTGTTTGTTAGATCATAAATATACGGTCTCTATATCGACTCATATCTATCAGTTGAAATGCTGCCTTTTCAAATGGTTAAGGCTGGGTAGAAGCGCGTTAATGATATTTAATGATTTTGATTGAACATATTTTATTTTTTGTATTCAAACGAGGCTTAGATAACAAGAGACTCTAGAATGAAAAAAATCATATGCTTAACCATGGTGCTCGCCTTTGGGGTTCATCAGAAAGCTTCAGCCTTTGATCCTGCTACAGTTACAATAGTGTCTGGGATGGGAGCAGGTACTATTGCTGCAATTGTTTTAGGCTCACTCTCAACTGCCGGAGTGCTTACGGTAGCTACAGTTTTAGTCAGTCATAAAATTAAGATAGATGAAAAAATGAAATATTTGCGAGGGCTTTATGAGAGCATTCGATACAATAGACCCGTTCCACCTGTGCCCATGGTATTACATCAGGTTGCAGGTAATCCACCTCAAGCTACTGCTATCCCACCACAGCCTTATGCTAATGGCTTTAGTGGGCATCCTACAGGGTATGTTCCAACTGGAGTGCCAGCCTCTGTAGCGAAGTGATAAGCACGATTGACGTTCTGAGAACGCTGTCGTTTTCAGAAGTTAGCTGGCGCAGTGCAGGAAATCAGCACGCAGGGCTCATCAAATGGATTTGAAAAGCTATGCTTGCGATTAGAGTCAAAATAGTAACCTTCGCCTTTTTTTATGACATAGGTTTCATTGTCTACTGTCAGCTCCATTGCCCCCTCAATGACGATACCCGTCTCTTCTCCTTCATGCGCGTATGCTTCTTCACCTGTGGTACTACCAGGTTCCATGACTTCTTTCATGAAAGACATTTGCCGATTATTTGTATATTGTCCAATAAGATGAGAGGTAATGCCTTCTGCTGATTGGGTGAGTAGATCGTCTTGCCTGTAAACGACAGGTGGAATCAAAGCTGCTTTGTCTGCATCATCAAAAAATTCCATGAGGGATAGCGGAATGCCTGCCAGTACTTTTTTTAGAGAGCTAACGCTTGGACTTACGCTATTTTTTTCGATCATGGAGATGGCAGAGTTGGTTACGCCTGCTTTTTTGGCGAGTTCTCGCTGAGAAAGTCCAGCGTGAATGCGCACCTCGCGTAGCCTGTTTCCTACATCCATTTAAAAACCTTATTGTTATTATCAGTTTTGTTAGGGGCTGATTGATCAGCCTACGCTATCTACTTCTTAACGTTCAGTTATCAAGTGCCATTGGCTCATTTGGATGCAAATGACGATAGGTAGATAAATAGTAACAAAATACTGAGTAGATGCTGCAATGAAGCTGTAATTTTTGCTTACTTTACGCAGAGAGGCTATCAGTTATGCTACAGAGATCCTGTTAATGTTTATGTATGAGTCCCTATTACCATCGGTATTTATCAAGCGGCTTTAATGTTGGATGATTAACTACCTGCCTTATGTGGATGCTATATGCCCTTAAATATAAGGCAATAGCCAATCATACTCTTTGGGTGTCACCTGCTTTTCAAAGCTATGTACATCTGCCCATTTGGTGACAAGGTAAAGGTCTAAAAAGTCTTTGCCTAAAAATTCAGCTAGGGCTTGGTTATTCTCCAGTAATCGCAAAGC
Source organism: Pseudomonadales bacterium (assembly GCA_965225765.1). Lineage (GTDB taxonomy): Bacteria > Pseudomonadota > Gammaproteobacteria > Pseudomonadales > DT-91 > CAKMZU01. The sequence continues at coordinate 1,615,961 of CBDDBO010000002.1, read as the reverse complement.
ATCCCGTTGATTGTCTGGAACCTGAGCAATGTCCTGTTCGTAAGCATTGCCCTCAATGGCTGTATGTGTTGGGTAAGATTGGGTTAAACCTTGATAGACACCAAATAATAGGGCGGCCGTTGCAAGATAGGGGTTTGCATCAGCGCCTGGCAGGCGATGTTCAATACGTGTAGCAGATTCACTGCCTCTTGGAATTCTAAGCGCGACAGTCCGATTATCAACACCCCAGCACTTACTTGTCGGTGCATAGCTGTCGATGGCAAAGCGTCTAAAGCTGTTGCAGTAGGGGGTATAAAGTCCCATGGTGTTATCCATGTTCTCAAGCAGGCCGCTAATGGCTTGGTTTAGCAAAGGTTGTTCTTCTATAGGCGTACCAGGCTGCCGAAAACTATTGTTACCTGCTTTGTCATAGAGACTTAGATGAATGTGCAAGCCATTGCCTGATTCTTCTATGTAGGGCTTTGCCATAAAGGTGGCCTGAAAACCTTGCTGCTTGGCAATATGATGAATCACTCGCTTAAGTAAAATCGCTTGATCGCAAGCTTTCAGAATGTCCTCGCCGTAGTCCAGATTCACTTCGAATTGACCTGGCGCATACTCTGCAATCACGGTATCTGCTGGAATGTTTTGCTGTCTTGCTGTAGTGACTACCGTTTCAACAAAGTCGCCAAATTGATCAAGGTCGTCAACAGCGTAGACTTGTGTGGTTTGAAATCGCTTGCCTGTTAAGGGTGATTTAGGTGGTTGTAAATTACCTAACGCATCTCGCTCATGGTCAATCAAGTAGAACTCTAATTCAAGAGCAATGCCCACCGAATAACCTAAGGTTTCAAATTGCTTAATGGCTTTTTGTAAGACTTGACGTGAGCTAAGCTCAAAAGGTTCGCCGTTATCATCAAGCATGTCGCAAAGCACTTGGGCATGTGTCTCACCCTCTTTCCAAGGCATAATGCTTAGCGTGTCCAGTACGGGTTTACATAGGTTGTCTTTGTCTCCTTGCTGAGCACCTAGGCCAGCTTCCTCGACGGTTGCACCATGTGCAGCTAGTCCCATGACGGAGGCTGGCAAATAAAACCCCTTAGTAAAAACTTTTTCAATTAAATCGCGTTCGACACGTTTGCCCCGCAACAGGCCATTGAGGTCGGGCACGAGTAGCTCCATAGTTTTTAGATTGGGATACTGGTTTAAAAACGTATGTATCGAATCGGCAGTAGTAGTCATGGAGCATCCTCGTGTTATTCGGCTATATCCAGGCACACATATTGTGTGTCTAGGTATTCTTCTATGCCTTGATAGCTACCTTCTCTGCCCAATCCTGAGGCTTTAACGCCGCCAAAAGGCGCATTGGCTGTAGATATCATGCCTGTGTTAACGCCTAGCATGCCAAAGGCCAACTCCTGCGCCATACGAAAAGGTCGACCTACTTGTTGGGTGAAAAGATAAGCGGCTAAGCCGTACTCTGTTCCGTTTGCCAGTTGAATGACCTCGCTTTCTGTTTCAAAGGGAATCAGGGTGACAACGGGGCCGAAAATCTCTGTTTGGGTGATGGTCATGTCTTGGGTGACTTGACTTAGTACAGTCGGGTTGAAGAAGGGGAGTTGTTGATTCAATCGTTTACCGCCTGTCAGGCAGACAGCACCCTGCTCAAGTGCACTGTTGACCAGTTGGCCGACTTTTTCAATGGCAGCTTCGTTAATTAAAGGCCCGATGTCGGTCGTTTCTTCTAGGCCGTTGCCAACCTTCAGCGCTTTAACAGATTGGGTGATTTTTTCAGCAAATTGGTCATAAATAGCTGAGTGTATGTAGAAGCGGTTAGCGCAAACACAGGTTTGTCCTGCATTGCGGTATCTGGATTGAATGGCACCTGTAACGGCTTTATCGATATCTGCATCATCAAAGACGATAAAAGGTGCGTTGCCACCGAGTTCCAATGACAATCGCTTAAGGGTATTCGCTGATTGAGCGTAAAGTTTTTTGCCGACAGGTGTAGAACCTGTGAAGGATAGCTTTCTAACACGGTCATTTTCGCATAGCGCTTGGCCTACTGTTTGGCCATGGCTTGCGGGTAACACATTGATAACGCCATCTGGGAAGCCTGCTTCTTTTGCTAATGCCGCCAAGGCTAATGCTGAAAGCGGTGTGCTTTCTGCGGGTTTAATAATAATTGTGCAGCCAGCGGCTAGTGCAGGCGCAGCTTTACGGGCAATCATGGCAAAAGGGAAATTCCAGGGGGTAATGACTGCGCACACGCCGATAGGTTTTTTTTGCACCATCAGTTGCTTCTGGGTAAAAGGTGTAGGGATAATATCCCCATAAACGCGTTCCGCTTCAGCTGCGTAGAATCGTATGAAAGACGCGCTGTAATCGAGTTCGCCTCGCATTTCTTTAATGGGTTTGCCGGATTCTTGGGTTGCAAGATTGGCCAATCCTTCTTTATTCTCCAGAATAAGGTCGTGCCATTTCATCAGTAGCGCTGAGCGCTCAGAGGCCAAAAGCGTTGAAAAGCTATTAAAAGCAGATTCAGCTGCATCGATGGCAGCTAACACCTCAGGTATGCCTGAGTCACTCACTTGTTGGATGAGTTGGCTCGTCGCCGGATTGTGAACGGGGTAAGTCGCTTTGTCTGCGCTATCTACCCACTTGCCGTCAACAAAGCATTGGTGATGTTCCAGAGTCATTGGGCTGAAACCTCTGTGTCTTTATTGGTTGTAAAGTATATTTAACATAAAGCGAGATTGATAAAAAGAGTGAGCGTGTTTTGTTTTGTTGATATCCCTTGTTGTTAAAGCTACTGATGCTTTTTACCAGTATGGCTCTGGTCATTGCAGAAAAAAGGGGCTAGACTTCTGTGCAAAAAATAAAACACACGTCAGGCTTGCAGTCTGCGCGTGCCGAACCTGTTTCAGTTGTTTCTCGATGGTTTGAGGAATAAAGGAGAAGAAGACATGGCACAAAGAAAACTGATACACCATAACAAACCTTTAGTTGGCGTGATTGCCGATGTGCAGCAAGTTGACTTACACGTCTGTCATATTGTCGGTGATAAGTATGTTAGGGCGCTCCCGCTTGCCGCTGATGTTGTTCCCTTATTGATCCCCGCCTTAAGCGAATTAATTGATCCGTCCAGCTATCTTGATCAGCTGGATGGCTTGTTCCTCACAGGTGCTTATTCCATGGTCGATCCGAAGCACTATGGGCAGGAAAAAATCGAAAAGCCCTATAACTATGATGAAAAACGCGATGTACTCAGTTTTGCCTTAATACAAGGTGCCATTGAAAGAAATATGCCGCTTTTTGGATCTTGTCGGGGTTTTCAGGATGTCAATGTAGCTATGGGAGGGACCTTGCATCAAAGTGTTTATGAAGTAGAAGGGTTAGATGATCATAGGGAAGACAAGAAAGCTGGCTTAAATCAGCAGTATGCTGATGTTCATCCTGTAGAAATAAGCTCAGGAGGAATGTTAGCTAATATCCTGAACGAAAAGCGGCTTCAGGTTAACTCGCTGCATTCACAGGGAGTTGATCAGTTAGGTTCGGGGCTGACTGCTGAAGCTTTTGCTCCGGATGGCTTAGTAGAAGCCTTTAGTGTCGATGCCTTGGATTTTGGCCTTTTAGTTCAATGGCATCCTGAATGGCAGGTACAGGAAAATCCTAAACAACAGCAACTCTACGCAGCTTTTGGTAAGGCCTGTTTGGCGTACGCTTTAAAGCAAGGCAAGGCACTGCAATAACTTATTTTTATACAAGGTTTATTATGGATAACATCATTGCGTGGCTGAAAGAACATAAAATCACTGAAGTTGAGTGTATAACGCCAGACCAAACGGGCATTGCGCGTGGCAAGATCATGCCAACTGAAAAATTTATACAAGAAAAAGGGATTCGGTTGCCTGAAAGTGTCATGCTGCAAACGGCAACCGGCGATTACCCTGATGATGACCTGTATTACGAGCTGTTGGACCCTGCTGATATCGATATGATATTGAAGCCCGATGAATCAGCTATTTTTAGTGTGCCTTGGGCGCAAGAGCCTTCTGCGCAGATTATTCATGATTGCTTTGATGTGATGAGTAATGAATTTCCGTTATCTCCTAGAGCGATGTTAAAAAAAGTGCTTGGCCTTTATGAAGCAAAAGGCTGGCAGCCAATCGTTGCCCCTGAAGTTGAATTCTATTTAACCAAACGCTGTACAGACCCTGACTTGCCGTTAGAGCCGCCTATAGGCCGCTCAGGTCGACAAGAAAGTGGCAGGCAATCATTTAGCGTGCATGCCGCCAATGAATTCGACCCTATCATTGAAGATATTTATGATTATTGTGAGTCAATGAACCTTGATATCGATACGGTTATTCATGAAGAAGGGCCTGCTCAGTTGGAGTTTAATTTCAGGCACGGTGATGCATTATCGTTAGCCGATCAAGTGTTTGTATTTAAACGAGCAGTGAGGGAAGCTGCTATTAAGCATCAAATAGACGCCACCTTTATGGCGAAGCCCATCCAGGCTGAACCAGGCAGCTCGATGCATATTCATCAGTCGATTATTGATAAAAAGACAGGAAAAAATATTTTTTCGAATGAGGATGGAACGCCTTCTGAATATTTCTATCAGTATCTTGGTGGGATGCAAACATTCTTGCCGCAAATGATGCCAATCTTTGCCCCTAATGTGAATAGTTACAGGCGGTTCTTGGTTGGTGAAGACGGCAATTCGCCAACCAATATCGAGTGGGGTGAAGAAAACCGCACGGTAGGTTTACGTGTACCTAATGCCAGTGCGCAAAATAGGCGTATAGAAAACAGGTTGCCAGGCGCCGACACTAACCCTTATTTAGCGTTGGCAGGCAATTTGGCTTGCGGTTATTTAGGGATGGAGCAGAGTTTGACACCGCGCAAGCCTATACAAGGTCGCTGCACAGGCAATGGATTGGTGGATATGCCAAACAATCTAGAAGCTGCGCTTGCATTAATGAGTGAAGCGCAGGATGTAAAAAATATTTTTGGTAGCGAATTTGTCGATGGCTTTATTGGTACTCGTTGGGCTGAATACGAAGGCTTTAAACGTGTCATCAGTTCGTGGGAACGTGAGTTTTTATTGTCGAGTGTGTAAAGACTAGGTGGGATGTTGGTTTTGCAAAATTGTGTGTTTAAGCGTAGTTGTTTTTTACTGCCTTTAGTGTTTTTCCAAGGCTATGGCGTGCTCTCGCAGGCGGGGGCTTGCCAGTCAATGAATAAATCTGAAACTTTTGAAAGCATTAGTCGTGAGCAATTTGCAATTAAACTAACCTCTTATGAGACGCAAGATGGGGAAGAGTCTTCGTCGAAGGTGCCCCATAACACAGTAGAGATGCTTCGACTGAAAATGAAAAATAGACTACTTCACATAACCAATGCCTTAAGCGTGTTTGAAAATAGCAATCTGTTTAACAATCCCCCTGATCAGGCAAAGGCGTTTAACGTAAAGCAACCAAACATCGAGAACGTTAATTCAGTGAAGGCGTCTATTTCTAGTGTAGGGGCGAAAGGTATAGTTAATTTGAGTAGTACAAAATTTCTGATGAGTGTGCCAAACCCTGAAATAGGTAAGATTGATGAAGAGGTTTCTCAGAATCAAACAAAATTGCGAATTGGTTAAATGCACTTACAAAAGGTGAAGAGGAAGAAAGAAGGCCTGATTGTTCTAAATGCTAGGCGCCTGTTCGAGAACTGACTGTTCAGTCTACGCTGCTTAAAATCGGCCAGAATTCTCATAAAATTTCTTTAAATAGGCTGACTATTCGCAGAAATTTCTAAAAACTCTGACTTGATTCCTGAAACCTTATGCTCAAACGCAATTCGCGGACAGGCTTCTAGTACTTTGATTCACTGCATTTGTCAGGTAAAAAATATCGTAGGGTGGCTAAGCTGCACGTAACCCACCATCAGAAACCGGACAATCACTGTGCATTAAGGTACTAGTACATCGATTCACTGCATTTGTCCGGTAAAGATACCGTAGGGTGGGTTAGCGCAGCGTAACCCACCATCAGAAACCCGACAATCGCTGTGCATTGAGGTACTAGTACATCGTGTCAAAAGGGTTGTCTGGTAACCGTAGGGTGGAAAAGCGTAGCGTCTTCCACCAAAAAAACTTAATGAATGGTGGATCGCGCTGCACTTATCCACCTACAAAAACTGATAGCACCCGACAATCGGCTTGATCGTAGGGCAGATTAGCGCAGCGTCTACCGCAAAATCGGTTATTCAATGAGGGGTTGGCTTTGCTCATCTGCCCTGCCTGGCAAACTTTTTATCATGATGTGCTCATCCCAAGATGCTGAAAATAGTCGGAGAAAGTAATGAGAAGTGTTAACGTTGCAGCGATTCAAATGACGTGCAGTTGGGATATCGATGCGAATTTAAAAAAAATTGAGCATTTTATTCGAGAAGCTGCCGGGCAGGGGGCGCAAATAGTCCTGCTTCAAGAACTTTATGAGACGCCTTATTTTTGTATAGAAATTGATTTAAAGCACTTGCAGTTGGCACGTTCATTATCGGCAAGCCATCACTTTGTGAAGCTTCAGCAATTGGCTGACGAACTCAATATCGTGCTGCCTTACAGCTTTTATGAACGCGATGACAACTTACGCTATAACAGTTTAGCGATGATTGATGCTGACGGAGAGCATCTAGGTACTTATCGTAAAACCCATATTCCTGATACGGACGGCTACCTTGAAAAGTATTATTTTGCGCCGGGAAATACAGGTTTTATGGTGTTTGAAACGCGCTATTGTCGAGTTGGTGCAGCTATTTGTTGGGATCAGTGGTTTCCAGAAACAGCAAGAAGTCTAGCGTTGAAAGGGGCAGAAGTGATGTTGTTTCCTACTGCCATTGGGTCAGAGCCTAAACAGCCTGAACTCGATTGCAAAGGCCACTGGCAGCAAGTCATGCAAGGTCATGCTGCGGCAAACCAAGTGCCTGTGGTGGCTGCTAATCGAGTCGGCACTGAAAAAGCGATAGCAAATAGCAATGAAATTACGTTCTTTGGCAGTTCGTTTGTAGCAGATCATACAGGCCACAAGATTGCCGAAGCTAATAGAACGGATGAAACTGTGTTAGTGCAGACGCTTGATCTTGAGGCTGCTCAATTAGCAAGAGACAGTTGGGGTATTTATCGCGACAGGAGACCAAGCCATTATGGAAGGCTGTTAGATCTATGAGCACACCTAAGGTGCAAGGGTTCTTCATGCCGGGAGAGCATGCACGTCATGAAGCAATATGGATGGTTTTCCCTGATAATGTAGATACCTGGCGATCTAATGGAAAACCTGCTCAGCTTGCCTTTTATGATGTGGCTAAAGCGATTAGTCAAACAACCCCTGTTTATATGGCAGTTAACCCAGCCTCTTTATCTCAAGCTGAAGCGTTATTTGACGGGCTTAATCAAGTGAAATGTCTCTCTATGGCTAGTAATGATTCATGGATGCGTGATATTGGTCCAAGCTTCCTTGTTAAAGGCGGGCAACGAGCAGCTGTAGACTGGCCGTTTAATGCTTGGGGAGGCGTATTTGGCGGATTGTACCCTGATTGGTCAAAAGATGATGCCGTGGCGTCAAAAGTTGCAACGTTTTATGATGCTAAAGTGTTTCGAGCACCTTTAATACTAGAAGGTGGCTCGATTCATGTTGACGGCGAAGGCACTATTTATACCACTAGAGAATGTTTGTTAAATCCAAATCGTAATCCTGACCTTTCAGAAACTGAGATTGAAGGCTATCTCATAGATTACCTTGGCGCTGAAAAAATCATCTGGTTAGATGATGGGCTTTTTGCTGATGAGGATACCAATGGCCATATTGATAACCTGCTGCATGTGGTTGAGCCAGGCAGGGTGTTATTAACAGTACCTGAGGATAAATCCGATCCGCAATTTAAACGCTCACAAAAAGCGCTTGAGCAGTTAGCCCAAACGGTTGATGCAAAAGGGAGGCACATTGAGGTTATTCAATTACCCATGCCGGGGCCTTTATTTATGACGGCAGAGGAAGCTAAATCCTTTCCAAAAACTGCTCATGAAACGCGGAAGGCAGGTGTCAGGCTTGCTGCAAGCTATGCGAATTTTTTAATCACGAATGGCCAGGTTGTTTTTCCTTTGTTAGATCCTAAAACTGATGCTGCAGCTAGCAGTATCTTGCAACGTGTGTTTCCTGAGCATCAAGTAACGGGTGTGCCTGGTAGAGAAATTCTGTTAGGTGGCGGCAATATCCATTGCATTACGCAGCAAGTACCCAAGGTGTAAATGTATCAGTAGGGTGGGTTTGCGCAGCGTAATCCACCATTAAATTGAATGTTTCTTGGTGGGTTATGTTTCACTAGCCCACCCTACGTAAAATAGTATGAATTGCCCATTGGACTATGGAATTAGACAACATCGATAAACGCATTTTGCGCGTACTGCAACAAGATGGACGTATTTCAATTGCGGCTTTGTCGCGAGAGGTTGGTTTATCAAGCTCGCCTTGTTTTGAGCGTATTAAAAGACTCGAATCGATAGGCGTGATTCAAGGTTTTGAAACCAGGGTTAACCCCAAATACTTAGGTAGGGAACTCTTGGTATTTGTGCAAATCAGATTGTCAAGGACGAGTGATGACATTTTTAAACGCTTTACCGAGGCCGTTATACAGCTGGAGGAAGTGCAAGAATGTAACTTGGTATCAGGTAATTTTGATTACCTGATTAAAGCGCGTGTGGCTAATATGGGTGCATACAGAATCTTTTTAGGAGAAACCTTGTTGCAACTGCCAGGCGTGCAGGAATCCACTTCCTATGTGGTGATGGAGCAGGTAAAAGAGAGTCTATTGATTCCTATTTAGTCGAATTCATTGAAATGTCATGTTTTTCTAGTGGAATCGATTTTTTAAGTTATTAAATAACTAAAGTTCAGTGAAAAACACTGTGGCTTTTTCTTTATAGTTTACAGATGTTAAGTATATGTACGGTAGGAGCGTTGCCATGATTATCGGCGTACCTAAAGAGATTAAAAATCATGAATACCGCGTGGGTCTCACACCTTCAGGTGTTAAAGAATTGGTCAATCATGGTCATAGGGTTTTTGTTGAAACGCAAGCGGGTGCAGGCGTTGGGTTTAGTAATGAAGATTACCTGACAGCAGGCGCTTCACTGTTAGATACTGCTGAAGCCGTGTTTGCTGAGTCAGAAATGATCATTAAGGTTAAAGAGCCTCAGCCAAACGAATGTAAGATGCTATCAGAAGGACAAATTCTCTTCACTTATCTGCATCTTGCGCCAGATCCAGAACAAACAAAGCTGCTTGTTGAGTCAGGTGCGACCGCTGTCGCCTATGAAACGATTACTGATAGCCACGGTGGATTACCCTTATTAGCGCCGATGAGTGAGGTAGCAGGCCGTATGTCTATTCAGGCAGGTGCTCATTGTCTTGAGAAGTCACAGGCTGGACGAGGCATGCTACTAGGTGGCGTGCCTGGCGTAGCCCCTGCTGAAGTGCTTGTCATAGGTGGCGGTGTGGTTGGTTTGAACGCTGCTCGAATGGCGATGGGATTAGGTGCAAGGGTTACACTGTTAGATAGAAGCTTACAAAGGCTTAAGCATATTGACGAAGTGTATGGCCCAGCTATTACGACGCTTTACAGTACACAAGATGCCATCGAGCAATGTCTGCGCCAATCTGATTTAGTTGTAGGTGCGGTGTTAGTGCCCGGTGCTGCAGCACCTAAGCTTGTGTCTAAGAGACAGCTGAGTTTAATGAAGAAAGGCTCAGTCTTAGTGGATGTGGCTATTGACCAAGGCGGCTGTTTTGAAACTTCTATGCCTACCACCCATGAAGATCCGACTTACATTGTCGACGATGTTGTACATTATTGTGTTGCCAACATGCCTGGTGGTGTAGCAAGAACGTCTACCTTTGCACTTACTCAGGCTACCTTGCCTTATGCAATCGCATTGGCTAACCAAGGACTAGATGCACTGGTGAGTGATACAGGCTTCTTGCAAGGACTAAATGTTCATAAAGGACAAATTACCAATGAGCCTGTAGCTAGAGCACTCAGTTATAATTATGTGCCAGCAAGTCAGATCGTGAGTTAATAACTGCTTAGTACATCGTGTCAAAAGGTTTGTCTGGTAACCGTAGGGTGGAAAAGCGTAGCGTCTTCCACCAAAAAAACTTAATGACTGGTGGATGGCGCTGTCGCTTATCCACCCTACAAACATTCAAAGTTACCCGACAATCGGTTTGACATGATGTATTAGGTACTCTGATTCACTGCGATTGTCGGGTGTCTGATGGTGGGTTATGCGCAGCTTAGCCACCCTACAAAAACCGATTATTCTGTTGAGTATCTCTGTTTTTGGATTCCCGTCTTCGCGGGACTCCATACCAGACAAGTTGCCCTCTCGGTCAGGTAGAAGGATAAATATGAATAATAGACCTCCTGCTTACTATACGTCATCCATTGATTGTGACACCGACTACCCCATTCTCCAGTCTGAGGTTGATGTGGATATTGCTATTGTTGGCGGTGGCTTTACAGGTGTTAATACTGCATTAAACCTAGCTGAAAAAGGCTATTGTGTTGCTGTGATTGAAGCCGAGAAGATAGGCTTTGGCGCTACAGGGCGCAATGGCGGCCAAGTGACAGGTAGTTTGTCAGGTGGCGAGGCGATGCGAAAAGCCATGGAGAAGACGTTAGGGAAAGAGGTTGATGATTTTATTTGGCATCTTCGCTTTCGTGGGCACGATATTATTCAATCGCGTGTTGAAAAATATGGCATCGACTGTGATTTAAAAGTCGGGCATCTACATGCCGCCATGAAAAAAAGTCATTTACCTGAACTGTATCAAAGCCTTGAAGAGGCAGAACGACGTGGTATGGGTGATCAGGTATCGTTAATTTCAAGCGAACAAATGCCTGAATTTTTAGCCTCTCCGCTTTATATTGCTGCGCTTTACAATCAGCGAAATATGCATTTGCATCCGTTAAAGCTTTGCTTGGGTGAAGCACAAGCCGCTGCAAAGCTTGGCGTACAATTCTTTGAGCATAGTCCTGTCACGCATATTGAACGAGGTGCTCAGCCAGTTGTTGTGACAGCACAAGGACGAGTAAAAGCTAATCAAGTTCTACTCGCAGGCAATGCCTATCACAAGCTAGAGCGCAAAAAGCTTGGAGGGTTACTCTTCCCAGCAGCCGGGGGTATTGTCACAACAGAGCCATTGGGGGATTTGGCTGACAAAATTAATCCTAAAGACCTGGCTGTTTATGATTGCCGATTTGTGCTGGATTATTACAGACTTACTAAAGATAAGCGCTTGCTCTTTGGAGGAGGCGCGCATTACAACGGCAAACCTTCTCGAAATATTGAGCAGGAATTACGGCCTGGTATTGAGCAAACGTTTCCGGATTTGAAGGGCGTAAAAATCGATTATGCCTGGAGCGGCCAAATGGGCATTACCATTAATCGTATTCCTCAGTTAGGCAGGCTATCCAATAATATTTTTTATGCACAGGGTTATTCTGGCCACGGCATTGCGCTTAGTCATATTGTCAGTGAAATTATGGCGAATGCATTAGATGGCGAATTGAGGCAATTTGATACGTTTGCGGCTTGCAAATCCATCAAAGTGCCGGGAGCGGATTGGCTAGGCCAACAGTTTCTAACTCTTGGCATGTGGTATTATCTGTTACTTGAAAAACTGCGCTAGCGTTTTTGAACATTCTAATACGCTAATCATCTAACTGCTTTTCTCGTTTTGAGAGAGGCTTTTTTATGGTTTGGTTTTTTTCAACGCTTATTACTGTTTTTATTTCAATCGCTTGTCCATTTAACTATGGATATTTTCCGAGCATTCACGAGCAATTATCTAAACGTGCGTTAGCTCTTTGCAACCAAATGATTGCCTCTCAAGCCTTACCTTTTTTGTCTTTGCGCGCTTTATCAGATTCAGAACAAACTCTCGTGATTGAGTGGAATAAAAAGCAAGATACTGGGGTAGTCGAAGCGTTCAGCCGACCCATGAATTACCATTTTTATAATAAAGATAAAGAAGCTTGCCAGGGTTATCAGCCGTCGACTTGGTTGGAGCTAGCCGTCACACACACCGCTGCATTTATGGGTATGATAACGGGTGTAGCATCACATTTATGTTCCGCTGATCATGTAAATCGGTCGATTAGGCCTTTTATGGAGTCTCAGGTTGATATTCCGTTCTTACAAGGGAAGTTAAAGCATAGAAAACTAGCGTTACAGAAAATGGGTATTGCCCATCACATGATACAAGATATGACGATACCTACTCATGCATTACCTGTCTTCCATGGCCTGTCCTTAGGGATGAGTTATGACAATATTGGTGATATGCCTGGCCCTATCGTTTTAGACCCAATGGATAGCTGGTCAGTTAGCTATCATCCAGAGGAAGACAGGGAAGCTGAAACGATGGTGCTGCAACTCTATAAGCAACTTGCTCAGAACGGCCGACTGCGGCCTGCCATGTTCATGATAGAGCTGAATTCAGAGGGTGCAAAGCAAGGTTTATTAGCCCCAATTGATGGGCTAAGCGACCGTAAAGACAGCTTATTTACCTACTGGATGGATTTTTTTGAAAAGACTGACCACCCTTATTTTGATAGGTATAGGATAATAGAAGAAGAGACGGTGTTTTTTGGAGATGAAGGGTTAGGGATTTCTGAAGCGGCTTATAACAGGTTTATGAGGCAATGCCATAGACAGGCTGTTTTGAGTAGTGCTGCGTATACACTCTATATTTTACAGCAGATGGCTAAGTAGAAAGGTGGGTTGAGTTTCGCAACCCACCTTAAGAAACTACTTTTTATTCGCGGTTTTAGCTGACTTAATAGATGTCCACATTCTTGAGCCCACACGGTCAAACTGTTTGTTGTAAACAGGGAAGGGGAAGAGTTTTTTAGCCACGTCAGGCGATGGGTAAATGGACTGATTGTTAATAATTTCTTTATCAGTGAATTTTTTAGACGCGGGAATAGCACTTGGATACCAAACGTAATTCACGATATCGCCCATCACTTTTGGATCTAATACATAGTTGATAAAGGCGTAAGCATTGTCTAGGTTTTTGGCATCTTTAGGGATGGCCATCATGTCAAACCAAAGGCCTGCGCCTTCTTTAGGGATGATATAGGCAATTTCAACGCCATTCTTTGCTTCTTCAGCACGAGCTTGCGCCTGCATCACATCACCTGACCAACCTACACTAATACAAACGTCACCGTTAGCTAAGTCATTAATGTACTTAGAGGAGTGATAGTAACGAACATAAGGGTGGATACTGGCGAGAAGCGGTTTTACCTTTTTCTCGAGCAGTTTTCTGTCTTGAGAGACTGGGTCTTCACCTAAATAGTTTAAGACGGTTGGTGTCATTTCATCCCAAGCATCGAGTAATGTAATGCCGCACTCTTCGAGCTTGGCAGCGTTTTCAGGCTTGAAAATAATATCCCAGCTGTCTAACTTGACATCTTTTCCTAAGCGTTTCTGCACTTCTTTGACGTTGATGCCAATACCTGTGGTTCCCCATAGATAAGGAATGCCATATTTATTACCTGGATCCATAGCGGTTAGTTTGTTCATCAAATTTTGATCCAGGCCTTTGGCATTAGGAATTTTGTTCAAATCGAGTGGCTGGAATACCCCCGCTTTGATTTGTCTTGCTAAGAAAGAGGCAGAGGGTACGACGACATCGTAGCCTGTTTTGCCGGAAAGTAATTTAGCTTCTAACACTTCATTGCTGTCAAATACATCGTATTGAGTGTCAATGCCAGTTTTCTTTTTAAAGTTGGCCAGTGTGTCTTCTGCAATATAGTCAGACCAGTTATAGACATTGACAGTCTGCTCAGCGCTGACACTAAAAGCGAGTGCAGAGCTTACAAGCGCCGCTACTTTTATTAAAGGTTTAATCATGGGCATAATGGTGTACCTCTTGGTTTTAGTTGTTAGATTCAGCAAAGCGTTTCTTTTCCATGTACCTGGCATAAAACCAGCCAAGTAACGTGATAAATGAGATGGAAAGAATCAGAAGCGTGGCCAACGCATTGATTTCAGGGGTGATCCCCATTCTTACACTAGAGAACACTAGCATGGGCAAGGTAGTAGCACCTGGGCCTGATACGAAGCTTGCAATTACCAGGTCATCGAGTGAAAGTGTGAAGGCTAATAACCAACCCGAGAATAAGGCAGGTGCGATGATAGGCAGAGTGACTAAGAAAAAGACTTTTAGTTTATTCGCGCCTAAATCCATACCAGCTTCTTCGAGGCTCTCGTCCATTTCCTTTAAGCGAGAACTCACTACCACGGCAACATAAGCCATATTAAAGGTTGAGTGTGCAATCCAAATGGTCAGAGCGCCACGCTCGGCAGGCCACCCTATGAGTTGCGCCATGCTGACGAACAGCAAGAGTAACGATAAACCTGTGATGACCTCAGGCATAACCAGTGGCGCTGTGATCATGCCTGTAAATAGGGTTTTACCTTTAAATTTCCGATAGCGAACAAGCAATATGGCAGCCATTGTGCCGAGAACAACCGCCATAGTGGCACTGGCTGCAGCAATTTTAAGGCTCATTAAAACAGCATCAAGCATTTGCTCATTTTTGAAGAGCTGGCCATACCACTTCGTTGAGAAGCCGCCCCAAACTGTCACAAGTTTTGACCCATTGAAGGAGTACACCATCAAGATGAGCATGGGCAGGTAAAGAAACCCAAAGCCTATAATTAACCAGGTTTTGCTGAGCCAGCTAATGGATGCGTTATTGTTCATGTTTTTCCTCCAGCTCGCGCGCTTGATAGCGTTGGAACAGCGTAATAGGCACAATCAGGAAAATAAGCATGACAATGGCAACAGCTGATGCACCAGGCCAATTTCTGGATGAAAAGAATTCATTCCAAAGGAGTTTACCAATCATCAGTGTGTCTGGGCCGCCAAGTAATTCAGGGATAACAAACTCGCCCACAGCAGGAATAAAGACCAGCATGCAGCCTGCTAAAATGCCGCCTAAAGAAAGAGGCAAAGTAATCTTGATGAACTGTTTAAGAGGTGAAGCCCCTAAATCTGCCCCTGCCTCCAGTAAGCTTTTGTCATGCTTGACCAAGTTTGTATAAATGGGAAGCACCATAAAAGGGAGGTAAGCATAAACAATACCGATGTAAACAGCGGTATTGGTATGCAGGATCTCTAGTGGCTCACTGATAAGTCCTATGGATAGTAGTGCATGGTTGATCAACCCGTTGGACTTTAATAAGCCAATCCACGCGTAGATGCGAATAAGAAACGATGTCCAAGAGGGTAATATGACTAACAGTAAGAATATGTTTCTTGTGCGTTCCGGAAGATTAGCGATGGCATAGGCCATAGGGTAGCCGATGAGTAAGGTTAATAAGGTGGCGATAAAAGCAATTTTTAGGGAGCTTAAATAGCCTTTTAAATATAAATCGTATTCGTATAAATCAATGTAATTGAATAGATTCAGCTTAATATTCAGAAAATTATCTTCATAGCTGGTTAAAGGGGAGAAGGGTGGAATGCTGAGGGCACTTTCTGAAAAGCTAATTTTTAATACGATTAGGAAAGGAATAAGGAAGAATAGAAGCAACCAAATGTAGGGTATGCCAATGATGGTCGACTTATACAGATGCTGCTTTAGGTGTTTCAGTGTTGTTGATTTCATGCTGTAAGTACCACCCCGCTGCATGAATCAAAAGAGATGAAGACATTATCCTTCCATGTTAATTGTTTGGTGTCATCATGGCCTGATAATTGGCGCTCTTTGTTAGTGCTAGAAACTGAAATGCGTTTGCCTGATGGTAGCCTTACATAGTAGACATAGTGGCTACCCAGGTAGGCAATATCTTCTATTATACCGCGCATTTGGTTAATGCTCGTTTCGGGTGCTTGCTTGCTGATAGTCATTTTCTCAGGTCTAATGGCATAGCTAAGCGGCATGCCTAAAATTCCTGTGATGCCATGAGCGACTTTTATAGGTTGCTCTAGGTCGGGCGATTCAATTTCGAGCCTGTCGGGCTCATCAACAGACAGTTTGCCATCGAAGATATTCACGCTGCCAATGAATTCAGCTGTCATTCGGCTATTGGGTTGTTCGTAGATATCAGTAGGCTTACCTACCTGCCTTAAAACGCCTTTATCCATAATGCCGATGCGATCAGCCATCGTCATGGCCTCTTCTTGATCGTGAGTGACCATGAGGCAGGTTACACCGACTGTTTCAATAATATCGACAATTTCCAGCTGCATCTCGTTACGAAGTTTTTTATCGAGTGCCCCCATAGGTTCGTCGAGCAGAAGTAATTCAGGTTCTTTTGCTAAACTTCTTGCTAAAGCGACTCGCTGTTGCTGGCCGCCTGATAGTTGATGTGGCTTACGCTTTGCAAAGTCCTGCATGCGAACCAAGCTTAGTACTTGATCGGTTTTTTCTTTTATCTTGGCTTTAGAAAGACCGTCTTGCTTTAAACCAAACGCTATATTTTGAGCAACTGTCATGTGCGGAAAGAGAGCATAGGACTGAAACATCATATTCACTGGACGCTTGTACGGAGGTATGGCTTCCATCGGCTTGCCTTTTAACATGATGGAGCCTGATGTAGGAGTCTCAAAGCCACCTAACATCCTGAGTAAAGTAGATTTGCCGCAGCCTGAGGCACCTAGTAAGGCAAAGATTTCTCCTTGATGAATGTCAAGGTCAACATGATCAACAGCCTTGACTCTATCAAAGGTTTTGCAGAGTTGGCTAATCTTTAACTGGATTGGTCTGTTAAAAATATCTGACATAAATGCAATCACTCTTTTGCACTTTAATGGAAATAGCCTTGTTGTTTTACGGGCAAGTTTTCGGCCAGTTCTGGCATTTATGACTAAATAATGTTCAATAAAATTTACAAAACTAGGGGGTAATGTTGTTTAATTGGTGATATTAGTCAAGTTTATTAAACGGTCTTTTATAAGAAGCTGTTCATTGCCGCACATTCTTTCATAATCAACTTGCGTTTAAAATATTTAACAAGGGTAGCTGCTATGTTAAACCCAAGAACTCACTCCAGAGACTATCCAGACTCCTACTATAATGCGACAAAGCAAGTGCCGTTAAATTCAAAGGTTTTGCAAGAAACTGTTAAGGTAGATGTTGCCATTATTGGTGGTGGATTTAGTGGTATCAATACAGCCATTGAGTTAGCAGAGCGAGGCATATCAGTCGCCCTGCTGGAAGCCTATTATGTTGGTTGGGGTGCATCTGGACGTAATGGGGGGCAGCTTATTAGAGCGCTGTCGCACGACCTTGATCGCTTTGAAAACCGTGTAGGAAAAGATGGCGTGCGCCTATTAGACGATATGGGCTTTGAGGCTGTCGATATTGTACGAGCCCGTGTAGGCAAATATGGTATTGATTGCGACTTGAAAATGGGCTATTGCGATTTAGCTAACAGAGCAAAAGACCTGGATGGGTTAATTGAAGAAAAAGCCGCATTGGATGCAAGAAATTATGGCTTTGAAGTGAGGCTAGTGGCCAAAGACGATTTGCCCGCTCAAGTCGTAGGGTCAGAAAGCTATTGCGGGGGCCTGGTTGATATGGGCAGCGGGCACCTTCATCCATTAAACTTAGTGATTGGAGAAGCAAAAGCAGCGCAAGCGCTTGGTGTGAAAATCTTTGAGCAATCGCCTGTGCTTGATGTTATCTATGGTAATCCACACCGCATTAAAACGGCCGAAGGTGAAATACAAGCGGAAAGGGTTGTGCACTGTACCAATGCTTATGGGCAAGGACTCAATAATACGCTTGAAGGCAAAGTCTTGCCTGCCGGAAGTTATGTGTTAGCCACAGAGCCTTTGCCAGAAGATCTGGCCAAACGTGTCTTGCCTTCGGATATGGCGGTTTGCGATCAACGCATTGCTTTAGATTATTATCGATTGAGTGCAGACAATAGGTTACTTTTTGGAGGCCTCTGCACTTATTCAGGGCGAGATCCGAAATCGATTGTCGCAGCACTTCAGCCCCATATGTTGAATGTATTCCCTTATCTAAAAGAGGTGAAAGTCGACTATGCCTGGGGCGGCTTGATTGGTATTGGTGCTAATCGTATGCCACAAATCGGCCGACTAAGCCCTTCTGTGTATTATGCGCAGGCCTATTCAGGGCATGGCCTGAATAGCACACATATGGCAGGGCGCTTGATTGCTGAAGCTATCGATGGGCAAGATGACAGGCTGAAAGTGTTAGAGGCGATCAATCATATGACGTTTCCTGGCGGTCGACTGCTTCGCTCACCCCTTTTGGCTAGTGGCATGCTCTGGCATCGGTTAAAAGATTTATTTTGAGGTCATTTATGGGTGCTCGACTACTAAGTCTAAAAGTCGTTTACTCGACTATCGGTTTGACACGATGTAGTAGTACATCGTGTCAAAAGGTTTGTCTGGTGACCGGAGGGTGGAAAAGCGTAGCGTCTTCCACCAAAAAAACTTAATGACTGGTGGGTCGCGCTGCGCTTATCCTCCTATAAAAACTGATTGTCGGGTATCTATTTTTTTGTAGGGTGGGTTAGTGAAACGTAACCCACCAAGAAACATTAAATCTTATGGTGGGTTATACGGTTACCAGACAAACCTTTTGATACGATGTACCACTATCATGGTGGTTATTTAGGATCAGCCACATTGAAAATTTAATGTTTATTAAAAATGTAGGTCAAAACAGTAGCAGTGCTTGTTTTCGTTAAATCGCTTTAACTGACTCATTTGGGCTACATTATGACATCGTTAAGGGCGTGGTTGCTTGGTCTGTTTTTCTTAGTTATTGCACAGATTTGTATTGCTGAAGGTTCAAGAGAAGAAGCGCAAATAAGGAAAACGCAGGGCACGCTGTCAGTGCTGATTCCCAGTTTGACCCGTCGGCAGGGGAGCCATCAAGCGGTGACTGAGTACCGTATTGGCTCCATGACGCAGTCTGTTCAGCCACTATTCTCTGATCTGATGAAAGAGAAAGAGGCACATCTTGATTTCTTGGTATCATCTCTAAATAAGCAACTAAAACAAGTGCAGGCTATGTCTGCGTATTTTGATAAAAAATTTTCTCAGATGGAGTTTGAGGCAGGGAATACGACAAAAGACCCTATGCCTTTATTAACCATGGTGAAAACGGAAAATCAGAATGATGTATTTATTGTGATTGAAGATCAAACCCTAAGCTGGCTTAAAGCATTACAGCAAGCAGGTGCTGATAAACAACAGGCTGACTTTATCGAAACGATGAAAGATCGTGCCGAATTAATTATTGGCTATCTTGAATACAGTAAGCAATCAGTGGATGACTTTTATTCGATTAGTAAAGTCAAATCCCCTGAACAACCCTCAACGATAGATATGGGCAAATTGTTGCGTCAGCGATTGAAGCTGACAGAAAACAGTTTGTCGACCGTAATTGATATTTTGGATCGGCATGGCGTAGATGCGACCAAATATAAAGAAGCGCTTTTTTATGTGTCAGGGGAAGTCACCCCCGATGTATTCGACAAAAAGGTGTTAGGTAGTTTAATAAAAAAGTGGCTCGCAAGTATCAAAACCTTCTTTTTAACGCATGCCGTTGAGATCATAACGAAAGTATTGGTGTTTGTCTTAATCATTCTAGGTTCAGTGGCACTGTCTTATGCTGTTAAAAAGCTCATAGGCAAAACCTTAAATAATAACCGCATGCAACTCAGTCGATTAAAGAAAGATTTTATCCTAGGCATGGTAGGTAAATTTATCATCGTGATTGGCTTTCTTGTCGCGCTGTCGCAGATGGGGATTAACCTTGGGCCCGTATTGGCAGGTTTAGGTGTGGCGGGGGTGGTTATCGGATTTGCCCTAAAAGAAACGCTGTCCAATATTGCCTCGGGTATCTTGATTATTATTTATCGTCCTTTTGATATTGGCGATTTGATTACAGCTGTGGATGTCACAGGGGTCGTCACGACCATGACGCTCGTATCGACCACGATTAACACCTTTGATAATCAGCGCTTGATTATTCCGAATACGAAAATTTGGGAAGATAAAATTGATAATCTAACCGCTGAAAAAGAACGGCGAGTGGACATGATTTTTAGTATTCATTATCAGGAGGATTTGGTGAAGGCTGAAGCGGTTCTGCGGGATATTATTGAAAGCCATAGCAAAATATTGCCGTTACCAGACCCCATGATTAAAGTGGACTGCTTAAATGACTCATCTGTGGATATTGCGGTGAAATCCTGGGTGCGCTCAGAAGATTATTGGGAGGTGTATTGGGATTTAAATCGAACAGTTAAGCTTAGGTTTGATGAAGAAAATATCGTGATTCCTTTTCCTCAATTGGATGTGCATACCTATCCTAAAGCTCTTTAGGAGGTGGTTAATTCAATGTACAGCGTTTATTTGGTTGAATGTTTTTATATAAGAAACTTCTAAATTAAAAATATATCTTACTCGCTACTTGAGGTTTTATTTTTATGTTTAAGTCTTTTTTTTCAAAAAGTACGGTTTTTAGTTTTTTTGTTTTCTCAAGCTGCCTGAACGCTTATGAATTTGCTGGCACTTATGTCGATGAGCGAGGGAAAGCTTTAGATGCTTATAGAGAGCTTTTATTGCACCCTAAGTCTGGTAAAGATTACCAATTTAGCCTTTCAGTGAATAGAGGGGCACCATCCTATAACTCAGGGCAGCTCGTTGGCGAATTAACCTTTGAGGGTAACCGGGCAGTCTTCCAAAATAATGATTATGCATGGGAAGATAAAGGCTGTAAGTGGGAGATTACTATGAGCAATGATGTGGCAAAGATAACATCGATTGACGCTTCAACTTATTGTGGTCTTGGTGCAAATGTTTATGTCGATGGTATCTATAAGCTTATCTCAAGAAAAATACCAACTCACTATGTGAATGGATTGGGGGAGCGCATTCCATTCAAGTGAGCTAGAAGGAAATGTTTCTTAAGCCCTTTTTAGATACCGAGCCTATCCCTAAGCCCATAATAGAAAGCACCGAGCGCAGTATAGGGAACTCTGAACAGTCTACCGCCAGGGAAAGGATAGTGAGGCAGTTCAGCGAAGCTATCGAATCGTGAGCTGTCGCCTTTCATGGCTTCAGCGATGAGCTTTCCCGCTAAGTTGCTAGAGGTTACGCCATGTCCACTATAGCCTTGGGCGTAGTAGATATTATCCTCAAGGCGACCGAATTGCGGAAGGCGACTTAGTGTGAGTAGAAAGTCTCCTCCCCAAATGTAATCGAGTTTGACACCTTTTAAGTGGGGAAAGGTTTTTTCTAGGTGAGGGCGCAAGAATTTTTCAATGGATGTTGGGTCGCCGCCCCCGTAGGTTGTGCCGCCCCCAAACAGTAAGCGATTGTCACCTGTGAGTCTGTAATAATCCAGTTTAAAATTGCAGTCTTCCACACAGTAATTGTTGGGGATGAGTGCTTTGGCGGTTTCTTCACCTAATGGCTCAGTCGTCACAACTTGCGTGCCACAGGGCATGGATTTGGCGGCTAACTCAGGCACTAAGCTGCCAAGGTAGGCATTGCCTGCAATGATAAGGTATTTTGCGTTGACTTGACCTTGCGGCGTGCGGACGATGCATACCTCGCCTCGATTAATCGAAATAGCAGGCGACTGTTCGAAGATTTGTCCACCTTGAGATTCAATGGCCGCTGCTTCGCCCAATACAAAGTTAAGTGGATGAAAGTGACCGCAGCCATTATCTAACATACCGCCAACATAGGTATCCGTTTGGATCTCAGCTTGAATTTGTGATTGATCGAGTATAATCGTCTTGTCGTGCGCGTAGCGTTGCCAGAGCGCTTGTTTTTCTTCCAGCTCTTTTAGCTGTTTTTCCGTAATGGCTGCAAAAATACCACCTGGCCTGTAATCACAGTCAATGGCATATTTTTCAATTCGCTCTCGAATAATATTGCCGCCTTCAAAAGCCATGTCGCCTAAGGCTTTACCAACGTCTGATCCATAACGTTTTTCAATGACATCAATGTCACGGCTGTAGCTGTTAATAAGCTGGCCGCCATTACGGCCGCTGGCACCAAAGCCAATTTTTGAGGCTTCCAAGACAGCAACTGAATAGCCAGATTCTACAAGTTGAAGTGCACTGGAAAGCCCAGTAAAGCCTGCGCCAATAATACAAACATCAACATCGATATTGTCGCTAAGAGGTGAACGCAGGGTAGTATCATTGCGGCTTGATGCGTAGTAGCTTGTAGTATGCTCTTCTGGTCGCATGTTGTATTCCTTCTTCATTGAGAATGGATTTTCTCGTAGGGCGGCGCAGTTAAGCGTCTCCCGCCATCAATGAATAAGCACATAAAGGCGGGAGACGTTTAGCTGCCCCGCCCTACAAGTAGAGCGATTTACTTCATAGTCGGCATGGTAAATTCAGGGCCAAGGTTACCTTCTGGCCACCTTGCTGTCACAGCTTTTCGCTTGGTGTAAAACTTCACTCCTTCTTCGCCGTGAACATGGTTGCTGCCGAATAATGAGCGCTTCCAGCCACCAAATGAGTGGAAAGCCATAGGCACAGGGATAGGCACGTTTATGCCCACCATACCCACTTGAATATCATGGGCAAAGTTACGTCCAATGGCACCACTTTGCGTGTAGATGGAGGTGCCGTTGCCGTATTCATGCTTATTGATAAGTTCTACAGCATGCGCATAGTCCTCTACTCGAATGACGCAGAGCACAGGCCCAAATATTTCTTCTTTATAAATGCGCATGTCTTCTTTGACATGGTCAAACAAGGTGCCCCCTAGAAAATAACCATTGTTATCAGCTTGGAAGGTTCTGCCATCAACGACGACGGTAGCCCCTTCTTGCTCGCCAATATCAATGTAGCCTTTAACTTTACTGAGGTGGTCCTTGGTTACCAGAGGCCCCATGTCCAGCCCTTTGGCGACACCGTTGCCAATTTTAAGCGACGCGACTTTATCCTTAAGGCGGTTAACTAACTCGTCAGCAATGTGGCCGACAGCGACGGCTACTGAAATAGCCATGCAGCGTTCACCCGCGCTACCATAAGCTGCACCCATTAATGCATTGACGGCATTGTCGAGATCAGCATCCGGCATAACGACTAGATGGTTTTTAGCGCCGCCTAACGCCTGAACACGTTTGTTGTGCTTGGCAGCTGTATGATAGATATATTCAGCTATTGGGGTTGAGCCAACGAAACTCACTGCCTGAATATCCGGATGATCAAGTAATGCGTCTACAGCTTCTTTATCGCCATTGACCACATTAAGGACACCGTCAGGCAAGCCTGCTTCTTTAAGCCAATGAGCCACAAGCAAAGGCGCAGAAGGGTCTTTTTCTGAAGGTTTAAGCACAAAGGTATTACCGCAAGCAATCGCCACTGGCCACATCCACATAGGTACCATAGCTGGGAAGTTAAAAGGCGTAATACCCGCACAAACGCCTAAAGGCTGGCTTACAGACCAGCTATCAATGCCGCGACCTACCTGTTCTGTATAGTCACCTTTTAATAATTGTGGGATGCCGCAGGCAAACTCTACAACTTCCATACCCCGTGTAATTTCACCAAGCGCATCTTCATAGACCTTGCCATGCTCTTTAGTGATGGCTGCGGCAAGTTCGTCTTTTCGCTCGTCCAGTATCATCTTGAAGCGAAAGAGAATGCGTGAACGGTTCAAAGGGGTAGTGGCAGACCAAGCGGGAAAGGCTTTTTTTGCCGAGGCAATAGCTTTTTCAACCTCTGGCCTTGAGGCTAGACTGACATCTGCAGTGTGTTCACCTGTTGCAGGATTGTAAACGGCTGCCGATCGTGAACTGGTAGGGGTTTCCTGTCCGTCAATATAATGGGTAAAGCTTTGCATAAGGTCCTCGATTAGCTGATAGATTGCAATGCGCCTTTAAGCGCCTCTATCAATTGGTCAATATGATGGGGCTCAACAATTAAAGGGGGCGACATGGCAATGGTGTCGCCCGTGACCCGAACGAGTGTGTTGCCTTTGTTAAAGCAATGAGTGAAGGCTTCATAACCTCTTTGGCCTATTTTGTCGGAGGTTTTTAATTCAATCGCACCAACTAGCCCTATATTTCGAATATCTTTGACAATATCGAACTCTCTTAGTGTGTGTAATTTGTCGGCAAAGGTGTTTTCAAGGGTGTAAGCCTTTTGAAAAAGATGATCGCGCTCGTAAATATCTAAGGATGCGATGCCTGCCGCAGACGCAACAGGGTGACCCGAATAGGTATAGCCATGAAACAGTTCAATTTGCTCCTCAGGGTGTTGCATGTAGGCTTCATAGATTTTCTCATCTATAAATACAGCACCCATTGCCTGTGTACCATTGGTCAGCCCTTTGGCGGTTGTCATTATGTCAGGTTTTACGTTGAAACGTGTGGCGGCAAACGCATCGCCCACGCGACCAAAGCCTGTAATGACTTCATCAAAGATGAGTAAGATGTCATGTTCGTGGGTAATCTCACGAAGCCTTTTTAAGTAGCCGACAGGGGGAATCCAGACACCGCCTGATCCCACAACAGGCTCAACAATCACAGCTGCAATGGTTTCGTCACCATGTAATTGGATAATATTGTTGAGCGCTTCTGCATGGTACGCGCCATTTTCAGGTTGCCCTTTTGAAAATTCACTACCAGGTGCCCAAGCGTGAGGCATATGATCTGTTTGCGATAACAGATTGCCAAAGTCGCGCCTGTTGTTTACAAGGCCGCCCACGGAAATACCACCAAAGTTAGTGCCGTGATAGCCTTTTTCACGGCCAATCAGTCGTGCTTTGTTGGGTTTGTCTCGCACTTTTTGATAGCCTAATGCTATCTTCAGCGCACTTTCAACGGCTTCTGAGCCTGAATTAGTAAAAAACACATGGTCTAAGCCTTCAGGGCTATGTTTGATTAGCCTGTCAGCGAACTCAAATGCTTTCGGATGACCCATTTGAAACGTAGGGGCGTAGTCCAGTTTATCGATTTGCTCATGGACAGCCTGAGAGATTTCTTCGCGTCCATGGCCTGCATTGACACACCAAAGGCCAGCAGTAGCATCTAGAATGTCACGCCCGTCTTCGGCTTGGTAGTACATATCTTTTGCTGAGACCAGCATTCTTGGGGTTTGTCGGAATTGCCTGTTCGCGGTGAAGGGCATCCAAAACGCTTTATTAGGTTGTTGAGCCATCGCTTTGCTCCCGTGCCTTGTGCTCGTTTCATGAGTAATGAGACGTTTATTATTGTTTACACTCTGAGGGCAGTGTATGTAAAAAATAATAAACATCAAGTATTAAATATTGAACGACTAGGTCAGAATGGGTTATGTTTGCAAATAAGAGCATCAGGGGACGAGTGTGTGGATAATTTAACTCAATTAACTGCGTTTTTCGGCTGGCTGGTCGTGATTAATCTGTTGTTTTTGACTGCTTTTACATTAGCACTGGTGTTTTTTCGACGAGCGTTTATTGCGATGCATGCGTATTCGTTTCACCTACTGGAATCGGATGTGCTGCTCATCTATGCGAAATTCCTGACCTACTATAAATTACTGTTAGTGGTGTTGTTTGTGACGCCTTATTTGGCGCTTAAATTAGTAACCATTTGATGATTTAAAGAGGTGTTAACATGAAATCTTCATCTAATACAGACAGTTTGATTGAAGCTGTTAAGCAAGCCAGCGAGAAATGGCAGGCAGCCTTTAATCAAGGTAATGCAAAAGGTTGTGCTGAGGCTTACGAAAAAGGCGCTGTCATGAATGCAGAGCCCTTCGGCCACTTTGAAGGGCACGAACAAATTGAAGGTTTCTGGCAGAATCTAATTGAGCACGGGTATAAAGATGTTCATTATATTGAACCCCGTATCGAAGCGGTTGATGAAACCTCAGCTATTTTGACCTCACACTGGACGATGAATCAAGCAGAAGGTGAAATCACTAAAGAACTCTGGGTATTACAGAATGATGGCACAGCCAAGCTCAGGCTTGATGAGTTTGAAGCAAAATCTGAATAACCATTTACAGGGTGGAGAGGCATCATGTCATCCACCTTAGATAATCAAAAAAGTAAGCGGTGGATGTACTAGTACCCCAATGCACAGCGATTGTCGGGTTCAGTGGCAAAGTAAAATGCTCATAGCAAGGCAGCTGATCGAAAATAATAGTTATTCTATAGTGAGATCAAGCAACACAGCTATGGGCAATTTAAATGCCACCCAAAGGGTAGCTACAGGTTTTCCCGTGACTTTGTTGCAAGTATTTGAAAGACGCATGTATTACTGCATACTTGCGCCTTGCCACAGAAAAACCTGTAGCTGCTGAACGGGACAATCGCTGTGCATTGAGGTACTAGGAGGGTGTCTGAGAATTGCGTTTGAGCATAAGGTTTCAAGAATTGAGTCAGAATTTTTAGAAAATTTCTGCGAATAGTCGGCCTATTTAAAGAAATTTTATGAGGATTCTGGCCGATTATTGGAAGCTTAGGCTGAAATGTCAGTTCTCGGACGGCCTCCTAGGCTTATCCGCCTAAAAAATAATGAAGTGGATTGATATGGCTAATACACGCAATGACTGGCAACAACGTGCAGATCAACTGAGTATTGAGGGCAGAGCCTTTGTTGGGGGTAGCTATCAACAAGCTCAAAGTGGAGAGACTTTCGACTGTGTCAGTCCAATCGATGAGAAAGTCTTGGCGCAAATAGCGGCTTGCGATAAAGCGGATGCAGATAAAGCTGTTGAGCTTGCGCGGTCAAGTTTTGAGTCGGGTGTGTGGCGAGATCAAGCACCAAAAGAAAGGAAAGCTGTGCTATTGAAGCTTGCTGATCTTATTGAAGCAGAGCTTGAAACCTTTGCACTGTTAGAAACCTTGGATATGGGTAAACCAATAGGCGATTCGTTAGCTGTTGATATTCCGGCGACCCTTAGAGCTATTCGTTGGACAGCAGAAGCTATTGATAAACGCTTTGATGAAGTAGCGCCTACAGGTGTTGATGAATTAGGCCTAGTGACGCATGAGCCTGTGGGTGTCGTTGCTGCTATTGTCCCTTGGAATTTCCCCATGATTATGGCGTCATGGAAGTATGCGCCAGCACTTGCGATGGGCAATTCGGTCATTTTAAAACCCTCTGAAAAATCACCTTTAACAGCCATCAAATTGGCCTCTCTTGTTAAAGAGGCAGGTATTCCTGATGGTGTATTTCAGGTGTTGCCAGGTTTTGGTCATGCGGTCGGTAAGGCTTTAGCGGAACATCAAGATGTTGATGTCTTGGCCTTTACAGGGTCTACCCAAACTGCTAAGGCGCTTTTTGTTGCGGCAGGTCAATCCAATATGAAACGGGTTTATGCTGAGGCGGGTGGTAAATCACCTAATATCATTTTTGCCGATGCACCTGACCTGGATGAAGCTGCAGAGGCTGCTGCCTCGGCTATTTGTTATAACCAGGGTGAGGTGTGCACGGCAGGCTCTCGTTTGCTGGTTGAAGACAGTATAGCCGATCGTTTTATTGAAAAGGTGAAAGCAGCCTTTGCCAAATGGCAACCAGGCCATCCGCTTGATCCGAATACTACCGTCGGTGCTATCGTAGATAAAGGTCAGCTTGATCGTGTGATGCACTATATTCGGCTAGCCAAAGAAGAGGGTGCCACGCTCGAAGTTGGCGGTGAAGAAAAAACCGTTGACAGTAAAGGTTTTTATGTAGAGCCTGCCTTGTTTGCTGATGTGAAGGATAATGACAGCATTGCGCAGGAAGAAGTGTTTGGACCTGTTGTTAGCGTCATTCGCTTTACATCAGAAGAAGAGGCGTTAGCAATAGCCAATAACAGCATTTACGGTTTGGCAGCTGGTGTCTGGACGGCCAATTTGAGCCGAGCTCATCGCATGGCTAAAAGGCTAAATGCAGGGTCTGTCTGGGTAAATCAGTATGATGGTGGTGATATGACAGCGCCTTTTGGTGGCTTTAAACAAAGTGGTAATGGCCGTGATAAGTCCATGCATGCCTTTGATAAATACAGTGAATTGAAGGCGACTTGGATTAAAATCTAACGCGCTTTTTAAGGTGGTAATCGTCGCCACCAATAATCTGCGCATGTTTGCAGGCTCCTAGCGCAGCGTTACCTACCATGAGGTTGAAAGTTTCTTGGTGGGTTACGTTTCACTAATCCACCCTGCAAGAAAAAACTTTCTGGTCATTGCTATGTAATAATAGTCGCGATTTATTTAAGCTGTATTATGTTTGCCTATCAGTGCCTCATCTTATGAAATTGACTTTTGCCTTGATATTTCTTGCCACCTTTTCGATACATTCAATTGCAAAAGAGAAACCCATAGAGTCAATCTATGGATTTGATGTTATTGCTATGAATGGCAAAACAGTACCCATGAGTGATTTCAAAAACAAGGTGTTGCTCATTGTGAATACGGCTAGTAAATGCGGATTTACTTCTCAATTAGAAGGCTTGGAAGCACTTTATAAACAGTATAAGGACCAAGATTTTGTTGTGCTTGGATTTCCAACGAATCAATTTGGTAATCAAGACCCTGGTTCAAATGAAGAGATAGCCTCCTTTTGCCGAGTCAATTACGGCGTGACCTTTCCTATGTTTCGAAAAATAAAAGTCAATGGCGATGAAGCATCGCCTTTGTTTCAATTTTTAAAGCGCAATCAGCCAGGGCTCTTTGGTGTTGAACGTATTCACTGGAACTTCACTAAATTTTTGGTTGACAAAGAAGGGCGGGTGATTGATCGCTTTGCGCCTGTCACCAAACCTAAAAAGCTGTCAGGCAAGATTGAAGCTTTGATTGCGCAATAGAGGCGTGTGCTTAACTGAGAACTGCACAATGTCGTTGGCTTTTTCCCTGGTGGTTGTGTTGAAGCTAAGATATTTTTGATATTTTTTCGATCGACGCTTTACAGACGGATCCGGTGCATTCTGAGTGATCGCCTTCCAATGCTTGCAGTTTTTCCACTACATCACTTCGATTCACCGCATCAGGTGAAAATACCGTAGGGTGGCGTTAGCGCAGCGTAACCCACCAACAGAACCTAATTGCATAGAAAATTTTATTCAGTAAAGGACATGTTATAGAATGTACAGCTTTATGAGCCTTTATAAACCTCATTAGTTCAATCAATATCTAAAGAGCATTCCGTAAAGGCTTGCGTTGCTGATATAATGCGTGTTTTTTGACGTCTTGCAGGTTCCGATGTGGATTATCTGATTGCCCCTTCTATTCTTTCTGCTGATTTAGCGCGTCTCGGTGAAGACGTCGAAAAGGTGCTGGCAGCAGGTGCTGATGTGGTTCATTTTGATGTGATGGACAATCATTATGTGCCTAATTTGACCTTTGGGCCAATGGTCTGCAAAGCATTGCGCGATTATGGTATTACCGCTCCCATTGATGTACATCTGATGGTAAGCCCTGTGGATGACCTGATTAAGCAGTTTGCGGATGCCGGTGCTACCTATATTACGTTTCACCCAGAGGCATCCACGCATGTCGATCGTTCCCTTCAGCTGATTAAAGATGCAGGTTGTAAAGCGGGTCTGGTCTTCAATCCTGCTACCTCACTGGATGCTGCTAAATACGTACTCGATAAGCTGGATATGATTTTGTTGATGTCGGTGAATCCAGGGTTTGGCGGTCAATCGTTTATTCCCAATACCTTACAAAAGCTCAAAGAAGCCCGAGCGTTGATTGATGACAATCAGCTTGATTGTCGTCTGGAAATTGACGGCGGTGTTAAAGTGGACAACATTCGTGAGATAGCGGCGGCAGGTGCAGATACCTTTGTGGCGGGCTCAGCCATTTTTAACCAAACCGATTACAAGGCAGTGATTGATGCAATGCGTGCAGAACTTGCTAAAGCCTAATGCCAAGATTTACTACCGCGCTTTTTGACCTTGATGGGACGCTGATTGATAGCGTTCCAGATTTACATGCTGCTGTAAACGGTATGTTGACTCAGCTGGGCTTACCGCTTGTTGCCTTGGAGCAAGTCGCTACCTGGGTAGGGAATGGCAGTTTGGTGTTGGTTGAACGAGCATTAGCCTTTTCCAATGTTGAGAAGACCTGCGATCAGTTAACAGCGCATGATCTGTTTTTAGAGGCTTATGCTGCTACCAATCATCAATTTTCCACTTGTTTTGCAGGGGTAGAAGACTGTCTGCAGATACTTCATGCGCGTGGTTTTGCTATGGGCGTGGTGACCAACAAACCTGCACGTTTTACCCCTGGCATTTTGGCAGACTTAGGCTTGTTGCAATATTTTGATGTGGTGGTGTCAGGTGATACGTTAGCAGAAAAGAAACCGTCGCCGGCACCTTTACTTTATGCGCTAGATGAACTGGGCGGCAAGCTGGATCAGGCGATAATGATCGGTGACTCCCTTAATGACATTGCGGCAGCAAAGGCCTGTCAGATGGCGAACTGTTTACTCACCTATGGGTATAGGCAAGGATTGTCGGTAGAAGATATCAGCCCTGATTGGCATGTTGATCGTTTCTCTCAATTGTTACCCTTGCTCGACTCATGCTCTTAGTGATTGATAACTTTGATTCCTTTACCTTTAACCTTGTGCATTATTTTGAAGCGTTGGGTGAAGAGGTGCGGGTTTATCGCAATGATTCATTGAGCATTGCCGTCATTGAGGCAATGAACCCTGATCGCATAGTCATATCGCCAGGTCCAGGAACACCAGCCGACGCAGGTATTTCCATTGAAGTGATTAAACACTTCTACAAAGACAAACCTATTTTGGGGGTTTGCCTTGGGCATCAATCGATTGCCGAGAGCTTTGGTGGAGAGGTTGTTCGTGCCAATCGGCTAGTGCATGGTAAAACCTCATCGATATCGCATAAAGGAACCGGTTTGTTTGCAGGGTTACCTCAAGATTTTCAGGCAACGCGCTATCACTCGCTTGCCGTTGATCCTGAGAGTTTACCTGATTTCGTCATGGTAACGGCTTGGACAACATGCGATGATTCACCTGAAGTCATGGGGCTTCAACACAGAGATTATCCGTTAGTCGGTGTGCAATTTCATCCAGAGGCTTTTTTGACTGAGCATGGTCATGCCTTGTTACAGAATTTTATCGATATGCGCATTGAGCGCTAAGTAATGAATGGAGAGCAATTCATGGATATAAAAACGGCAACCCACGAATTGATTGAAGGCAACGACTTATCTGAAAGCCTGATGCGCGGTGCTTTTCAAGAAATTATGTCAGGACAGGCAGATGATGCTCAGATTGGTGGCTTTTTGGTCGCTTTGCGAATTAAAGGCGAGACCACGCTTGAAATCAGAGAAGCTGCCAAAGTGATGCGAGAGCTATCAACCAAGGTTGAGGTTGACTTCCCTACCTTAGATATTGTCGGCACAGGTGGTGATGGAGCAAAAATCTTCAATGTGTCGACTGCCAGTTGTTTTGTGGCCTCTGCTGCAGGTGCTAAAGTGGCAAAACACGGCAATCGTTCCATCACAAGTTCATCAGGCATGGCCGATGTACTTGAGGCTGCGGGTATTAATTTAGCGTTAAGCCCCAAGCAAATTGCAAAGTGCATTGATAAGACAGGCTTAGGGTTCATGTTTGCGGTTAATCACCATAAATCTATGAAACATGCGATTGGGCCGCGTAAGTCCTTATCAGTGCGTACTATATTCAATCAGTTAGGCCCTTTAACAAACCCTGCTGGAAGTCATCACCAAGTTATTGGTGTGTATGATGAGGCGCTGTGCTTACCCTTTGCCGAAGTGCTTCGAGAATTAGGTTCAGAGCATGCACTTGTCGTGTCATCCAATGACGGTTTAGATGAATTGTCTATCGCAGATGAAACGAAGGTTGTTGAGCTTAAAGCAGGTGAAATCATTCAATACTCGGTGTCCCCTGAGCAATTTAATTTACATCGTGCGCCTTTAGATTCACTGCGTGTCGATAGCGCTGAAGAAAGTCTAAAGCTTATAAAGAAAGCGTTAAAAGGCGAGGGGAACCCTGCATCGGATATGATCGCATTGAATGCAGGTGCTGCGATTTATGCAGCTGATATCACACTAACCTTTGCTCAAGGTGTTGAAATGGCACAGGATATTATGGTCTCAGGGTTGGCTGTTGAAAAAATGAAAGACTTTGTTGAATTTACCCGTTTTGTTAAGGCTTAGTCGTTATGTCCAATACGCCTGATGTGCTCAAAAAGATTATTGAGCGTAAATACGAAGAGATCGCTGAACGTGAAGCGAAAGTCTCTTATGAAGCCCTAGAAAAGCAAGCTGCTGAGCAGTCTCCTGCAAGAGGCTTTGTGAAAGCGTTACGTGACAAGGTTAATGAAGGTAAGTCAGCAGTTATTGCTGAAGTGAAAAAAGCGTCGCCTTCAAAAGGCGTTATTCGTGAAAATTTTGATCCTGTAGCCATTGCAAAAAGCTATGAACAGGCAGGGGCAGCCTGTATGTCCGTTTTGACGGATAGAGACTTCTTTCAAGGTCATGAAGACTATATGCAAGCGGCACGTGCTGCGGTTTCATTACCGGTTATTCGCAAAGATTTCTTAATCGAGCCCTATCAAATTGTTGAGTCCAAGGCGTTAGGCGCAGATTGCGTGCTATTGATTGTTGCTTGCTTTATTCATCAGCCAGCAAAATTAAAAGCACTCTATGATTTGGCTACAGCTTTGGGTATGGATGTGCTTGTTGAAGTCCATGATCAGCAAGAATTAACCTTGGCGCTTGAACTGAACTTACCCCTGGTAGGTATCAATAATCGTAATTTACATACCTTTGATACTTCGTTAGAGACAACATTGTCACTAAAAAAAGCCATTTCGCCTAGCGTTTTAATTGTGACAGAAAGCGGAATTCACACGCAAGCTGATGTGGCGCTGATGCGTGATAATCAAGTTAATGCTTTCTTGGTTGGGGAGGCGTTTATGCAGCAAGATGATCCAGGTAAAGCCTTAATTAGTTTATTTAACAGCTAAGCGGGAAACTTACTTGCCTTAGTGGGCTCAAATTCTTTTTTAGATTGCTTTGAGGCTATTAGGTTGCGCGGTTATTTACTTATTATACTTTTTGTTAGCTGCAGTTGTTTTTCAGGGAAAGAAAAAAAGATTCAAACGATTATTGGTAAATTTGGTATTTATCATGATCAGGGCTATTCTCCAACAACCTTAAAAAGAGTTTCATCGGAAGAAGGGCTGAATAAGTGTGAAGTGACACTTAAAGGCATTAAAAATACTTATGGCACTGCCTTCTCTAAGTTAGAAGATTTTTTGGAGGTGGTTCGTAAGGTCGATCAAAGCTCTTCCTCTGGTGCAAGAAAACAGCTGGATCAATTATTGACCAGTTGTAAAGATGATTTAAACGGCCTTCATCAAGCTCATCAATTAATTTCTACATCCTCAAGCAGTTATGACGCAGTCAGGGGTAAGGAAACAACAAAACTACTATCGAGAGCTAGAGGCTCATCTGCATTGGACGCGCATTACAAAACGCAGTTTAAAAATCAAGTGGGGGTGGATGCTGCACTCACTTGGGATGGCAGAGTTAATGCTAGGGTGGATTGGAATCGATCAAAACAACGATTTCTTGTTGACGGTGTGCTTAAAAAAATAACAGACTTTCATGCTCAATGCGGGGAATGTATTGAGGAAGCTGTAACTCAGCAAAATTATGAGGATCAGGAGCGAATAAACAATCAGTTGTCGGGGTCAATGGAAGAATTTCTACAAAAAGTAAAAGATTGGTAAGGCTAAAAGGCCTCAAAAGAAGCCTTGTTTTGTACCCTTAGCCTTGGTACTTGAGCTGAAGTTACCCTTGGTGGGTATCAATAGTCGTCATTTACATACCTTTGATACCTCGTTAGAGACAACATTATCACTAAAAAGCTATTTCACCGAGCCTTTCAATTATGACAAATAGTCAAATTCATACACAAGCAGATGTGGCACTGATGCGCGATCACCAAGTTAATGCTTTCTTGGCTGGGAAGGCGTTTATGCGGCAGGATGATCCAGTTAAAGCATTGACTACGCTTATGCGTCACTATTTTCTTCTTTTGCTAAAATCCAGCAGGCTGCTTTGTATATTTTTAGGTTTTTCATTTTTTAATGTTGAGGCGATCCCAGTTACAGATAATGTGGAGGCGTTGAGACAAACGCTTAAAACGTTAGCCGGTTTGAAGGAATCTGTTATTTTTTCCTCATTTCCAACTTATGCTCCAACACTACCTAAAGAAGAGAAAGAGAAACTTTCTTATCTTAATTGGCTTTTTGCTAATCAATCATCTCAAGAGTTAGAGTACGCTTACCAAAATTTGAATGCGTCACTAAAAAAAGATGCTGAGTCTTTGATAAATGTCTTTAATTTAATTTCTCAAACGAGAAAAAAAATCGGTCAATTAAAGCGTGAAAGTGATTTTGGAGAGAATAAGGAACAACTTTCATCCTGTCAGAGAGATTACAATAAACAATTTTTGAGCATGACGGGCACAAAGTCGAGTTTTGAAGGAAAGTTAGGAAGAGGGTACAAAGAAGATTGGATTCAAGCTAAGCATCTATTTTTGACTACACGTGCTTACCCTGCATTAAGCGATTTTTTTAAGATGAGTATTGCGCTAGTTGAGGCTACCGTACCCAAGAAGAAAGTTACTGGAGAACGACCGATGAAGTCTTGTCTAAAGAAGGCGCAGAAAGGTTTAAGGTCGGATAGCTTTCGTAAAGCAATGGGTCATAGTGTGTTAAATGACTAAAGGTAGAGTCTTACTTGTTGAGTAAGACTCCTGATATCCCATTATCGAGTACCATAAACCACCATGGTTTTTCCGCTGACTTCTACGAGGCCTTGTTCTTCTAGGGTTTTTAATACGCGGCCTGCCATTTCACGTGAACAGCCAACAATGCGGCCAATCTCTTGGCGGGTAATTTTAATTTGCATGCCGTCTGGGTGAGTCATGGCATCAGGCTGCTTGCAAAGATCGAGTAAGGTACGGGCAACGCGGCCGGTGACATCTAAAAAGGCAAGGTCGCCAACTTTTTGCGTGGTATCTTTTAAACGTTTGGCCATTTGACGTGATAATTCAAACAAGAATTTAGGTTCTGTTTGAGAAAGCGCCATGAATTTTTCATAGCTGATCTCGGCAATTTCGCAGGCTGTTTTGGTTTTGATCCAGGCAGAACGAGAGTAGTCGGCATCAAATAGGCCCATTTCACCAAAAAAATCGCCTTTGTTCAGGTAGGCAATGATCATTTCCTTGCCTTCTTCGTCTTCAAGCAAAACGGTTACAGATCCGTCGATGATGTAGTAAAGCGAATCGCTGTCATCGCCAGCACAAAGAATTGTATTTTTTGCAGGAAACTTTTTGATACTGCAATGAGAAAGAAACGTATCTACGTTTTCTATGTGGTTGTTTAGTTGTCTGTTTAACACAGCTTATTCCCCAGAATCAGTCGGTTAGAAGGCGATGGAACTCGGTCTGCTCATTCTGTCTATTACGACAAAGACTAACGTTGTATAATGTGACTTTTTAGGCCCTTTATCATATTAATGTACTAAAACTGTGATTTATTTGACAGTTTTATTTTCTTAAAGTTCGTGCGTCTAAGTTGAATTGTTAGTAGGTGAGTAATGAAAGTAAGTGTGGATTGGCAGGGCGATGTTGCCTTTAAAGGTGTAAATGAAGCTAGTCATGAGGTGATGATGGATGGCCCTGAAAGCAAAGGTGGAAAAGACCTAGGCTTTAGACCCATGGAGCTATTGTTGGTCGGTATGGGTGGATGTTCCTCCTTCGATGTCATTCAAATTTTGCAAAAATCAAGACAAGCTGTGACTAACTGTGTGGTAACTGTTGAGGCTAAACGAGCTGATGCAGTGCCTTCAGTGTTTACGGATATTAACCTGCATTTTGTGGTGACTGGCACAAGCTTAAAGGCAAAACAGGTTGAGCGAGCAGTTAGTCTTTCAGCTGAAAAGTATTGTTCTGCGTCTATTATGATGCAATCAGCAGGTGTGAATGTTACACATAGTTATGAAGTTGTAGAAGCTTAACCATTCGATTCACTGCTTTTGTATGGGGTACTAGTACACCGTGTCAAAAGGTTTGTCTGGTGACCGTAGGGTGGAAAAGCGTAGCGTCTTCCACCAAAAAAACTTAATGACTGGTGGATCGCGCTGCGCTTATCCACCCTACAAAAACTGATGCCACCCGACAATCGGTTTGACACGACGTACTAGTCGTCCTCACATTCATCAATGGTCACAATGGCGGATGCTTTAAAGCCTTTGTAGTGTATTGAAACTACCGCACTTCCTTTACCGCCAAAAGCAAAGGCATAGCCTCTTAGTATCAATGTATTTCCAATAGATAGTAAGTCTATGGTTGCGTCTAAATAGTCAGCCCTGATAAACAGTAGAAAGCTTCATTTAAAGAGGCTTAGGGCTGGCTTGAAACGAACAATTTCGACCAGAAAGACTCTAAAAGCCTTAAATTACTGGTCGAAATGAGTTTTGGATGCTGACTCCAAGCCCGTCTTCGAACAATCAAAGCAGCTTTTTTGATCTATTCGATTCATTAGATCTCAATGACCCGCTCATAGCCTTATCGAACGCATTGCCTTGGCCAGATTTAGAAAAAGGTCTTGCCGTTTATTACAGCGAAGAAGGTCGCCCAGCCAAACCCATTCGATTGATGAGCGGCTTATTAATGCTCAAGCAGCTCTTCAATTTGAGTGACGAGAATGTGGTTTCTCAGTGGAAAATGAACCCATACTTTCAATTTTTCTGCGGTGAAACCAGTTTTCAATCTTGCCTGCCTTGCCATCCAACAGACCTTGTAAAATTCAGGCAAAGAATTGGCGAGAGCGGCGTTAAACAGATTTTTGCGATGTCAGTTAAGCTGCATGGAGAGGCAGCTGAAGATGATACGGTTTTTGTTGATACGACGGTACAGGAAAAAGCTATCACCTATCCGACCGATACAAAGCTCGCCATCAAAATCATTAATCGAGTGAATAAGCTAGCAAAAGGCTTTGGTGTCAAACAGCGGCGAACTTTTGTCAAAGAGGTAAAACAGCTTCGTATTGACTCGCGCTTCTTTGGACATGTAAAGAAACGCAAGAAGGCTAAAAAAGCCTTGAAGCGTCTGCGTACTATTGCTGACATTCTGATGAGAGAGCTTGAGCGAAAACTCCCAGAGGGTGCGGTTGCGCAGCTAGCAAACGATTTTGCCATGTATCGCAAGGTACTTGCTCAACAGTCTAAGGACAAGAACAAAATTTACAGCCTTCATGAGCCTCAAGTCTACTGTGTTGCTAAAGGTAAGGCGCATAAAAAATACGAATACGGGAGCAAGGCTTCTATCGTATCGACACGCGATCATGTCATTGTTGGCGTCGCTGCACATGATACGTTCACGCATGATTCTGAAACATTACAAACTGCGTTAGATGAAGCAGAATCTGTAAGAGAGACATCCATCAAAACTGCTGTTGTTGATAAAGGCTATCAAGGTTCCAAATCTAAAGTGGAGCTATAGTCAAATCTGGTGTATGGCCGCAGATACGACTTCCTGTTGTTGATCATTTTCTACTGGGTTACCGTCCTCGAATTTCACTCCATCAATAACATTTGCAAGCAGCTTATAGCCCCTTAAGCGTTGCCACTTTTTCTGAGTAGTTGTTAATAATTTATACGCCATTGCTAGCGTTGTTTGTCGACTACCACAGTTTTTCGTTTTATTGGTTCTGAGCCTGACAGTAGCAAAAACAGATTCAATAGGGTTTGTCGTTCTAATATGTTGCCAGTGCATAGCTGGAAAATCATAAAAAGCGAGCATGCTGTCTTTATCTTTCGCAAGGCATTGCATAGTTGCTGGATACTTGGCCTCAAAGCGGTTAATAGTGCTATCAAATGCTTTATAGGCAGCGTCTCGTGTGTCTGCTTGCCATATATCATGTAGCGCTTCTTTCATTTTAGGTTGAATAGCTTTTGGCACTTTATTGAGTACATTGGCTGTCTTATGCACCCAGCAACGTTGTTGAGCGCTCTCTGGCCAGCGCTTGGCCGCAGCCTTCCAAAAACCTAAAGCGCCATCGGCAATCACCAGCTTAGGCTGTCCTTGAAAGCCTTGATATTCAAGCTGTTCAATCACTTCTAGCCAGCTAGCTTCAGATTCTCTATAGCCATCAACAACGGCTAATACCTCTTTACGGCCAGTTTCATCTGAGCCAATGACAACCAAGAGACACAACTTGTCGTCCATTCGAACATTGCAGTAAATACCGTCAACCCAAACATAAACGTAGCGCCTGCCGCTTAAGTCACGCTTACGCCAAAGCCCATAGTCAGTCTCCCATTGCTGTTTAAGGTTTGAAACAACACTCGGCGAAAGCCCTTTTGTTCCATCGCCTAACAGCGCTTCTAGTGCAGGCTGCATGTCACCTGTGGAGATACCTTTCAAATACAGCCAGGGTATAAACTCTTCCATTGTCTTCGTGCGCTTAAGGTACGGTGGGAGCAAAGCGCTGGTAAAGTGATGGCCATTGCCTGATCTGTCGCGCGTCTTCGGCACTTTGATTTCAAGCTCACCTAAACCTGTTTGTATCATGCGCTTAGGCAGATAGCCATTTCTAACGACGGCTTGCTTACCATCTACTTCAAGTGATGAGTAGTCATCTAAGAAGGCTGATAATTCAGCTTGCACTGCCTTTGTTAGCAACTCGCGTGCGCCTTCTTTTAATAACTCGGTCAATGGATCTTTTACTGGATTATTTAACTCTACAACTTTATCATTTTGAGCCATACGGTGTTTCTCCTGTTGGTTGTTGATCTTGCAGGATCGACTAACAGATTAACATCGTATCTTTTCAGCTCATACACCAGATATCATCATAGCTCCTAAAGTGAAGCAGGAAGTTATTTTACCAGGCAAGCCTCTTAAGCGAGATAATGATAAACAACGAGCACGTAAACGAACGCTTTGTAAAAAACGCTCATCCATTGAGCCCGTTATCGGTCATTTGAAGCAAGACTTCAGATTGTGCAGGAACTTCCTTAAGGGCTTTATCGGCGATCAGCTTAACTTGTTGATGGCTGCTTGTGCCTGGAACTTAAAAAAGTGGATCAACGCTTTTTTTGTGCTTGTTTTTATCTGGTTACCTGATCAAAAAGCAGCCAGCAGATTGGCTGGCTTTAAGTTTATGCTTTCGATAATACTTGGCCTTAAAAAATATAAGGCCTTTGTCAGGGCTGACTAAATATCCACCAAGCTGTCTTAAATCCAGCTTATTTAGCTCACTAAACTTCACTGGATTCGCCTTGCTTGATGGAGTATTTAGACAGTAACAGCATGAAAAAAACACTGTCAACAGAGCCTAATGCGCGTCTGTTCAGTTTCTATTTTGGTTTTTTATGCCCTTTTCGAGCCCATTGAAAAAAACCAACTTTCTCTAAGTTTGTGATTGCATCGCCCGCTTTCTTAGTAGTCTCTTTGGCGGTGTCAATAAAGTCGTTGATTTTGTCCATGTCTACTTTATCTAAGAGCGTGTTTAATTTTTTCCGTGTGCCGTCAGCTTTGTTGGTAAATACAATGGCGACAAGGGAAACGGTTAGCATACCTCCAACTAATACGGATGAGGCGATAATGACACTATTTTTTATTTCGTCAGCAGTGATATTAACCGGGAGAATTTTATCCCCTGAATTTGTAGCGGCAAGCTGAAGTGTAATGGTAGACGACTTTGTTGTTAATGTTTGTGTTTTATAATCAAATCGGCCTGTGAGATATAAGGACGATACTGAGTAGCCTTTATTAAACCTGTCGTTTAATTGAGCCAGTAGATTTGACGTTTTAAAGGTCTGTAGGTTGATGATTTCTTGAACATCATATTTCAGACGATTAAGGCTAGACTGAGTAAACACAATGGATCGAATGTGCGTATCAACAGGCGTGTTAATATCATTAATACTCATGATCGCATTAGTCTTTGCTAAGCTTTCACCTGCCATAATCAATTGATATTGCCCATTAGAAGATGCTTCAAAACCAAACTGTTTTTCGCCAGCGGGAAAGTTAATCACGACATTGACATTATCCAATGGGATTAGGGTATATTCGACAGGGTGAAACCGTTGATGTGCAATGTCCAGAAAGCCTTCAAAGGCGATATACGCATGGGTTAAGTCTAAAAATTTCAGGTCTTCCAATAAAGTAAAGTCTATTTCTAGCCAACCGTTACCGAGCAGCTCGTGAGCAGGTAGTGAGTTCAATGTGGTAATTTCAAAATTATAATGGCTGACGCCTTTCGGTAGTTTAGGAATTTCTGCGGTAATAAAGGAAGGGAGTAGTTCTAGTTCAGATTTTGAGGCATGATAAATGACATATTGCCCTATATGTAGGTGGCTTTTTGTAAACGCAATGGTTTTCTGAGAGTTGGCTACCAGATCAATATCTTCTAGGTTTAATCGTTTAACCACGCCTTCATGCTCTATTGAAATGACATCACCATCTATAGCTTTTATTCGACTGAGCTCTTCAGGTTCGTTAGATGCTTCAAGGGTCTGTTGATTGTCTTTTGTGGTGTTTAGCTTATTTACGCTGAACATAGGCGAAAACACTAGGGTATCTTCGTTGGGGTCTGTGGTTTTAAGACCAATAGATTGACTTGCATCATAAAAGATTTCTAGGTGGTTAATAGTATTTTCTTCAATAAGGATTGGTGTACTGATGTGTACACCAAGTTCGTTGTTGATACCCTCGAGGGATTCGAGCGTGAACGTTTTTTTTATTAAGGTTTTATCTGGTCCCAGTTGCTCCTGAATGACTGTGGCATTTTGTGTGTCGAGTTTGATGATAAGGCCTGAGTACTGTCCAGCAGCTATCTCTTTGAGGATGGGCTTATGTGCTATGCGCTTGTTATTAAAATTAAGCGTATGAGGCTCGTCAAGCAAAGGCAAAGAGGTGCCTGCTTGATCGATAAGATAAACACCTTTAATCGTGAGTTCATGCTGCTCAAAATACCAGTTGTTGGTATTGAAACTGATATCAACTTGTGTTTTTTTGGAGCCTTTTTCTGTTGGAGAGCAGCCCATTAGGGTGACATAAACAAAGAGAATAAAAAGAGTCTGAGAAGCTTTCATGACGCGACTAAGTCAATAATGGTCTATTGAGTATAGCCTATAGCGAACATCTGCTAGCCTTGGATCAAGGCTAGCTTGAAGATGCTTAGAAGAGGATTACCAGTTTAACGCACCGCCTGTTTGATATTCGATAACGCGGGTTTCAAAGAAGTTTTTCTCTTTGCGTAAATCCATGATTTCACTCATCCATGGGAAGGGGTTGCCGGCATTAGGAAACTGCTCAGCTAAGCCAATTTGCGTTAAGCGTCTGTTGGCGAT
This sequence comes from Pseudomonadales bacterium, assembly GCA_965225765.1. Lineage (GTDB taxonomy): Bacteria > Pseudomonadota > Gammaproteobacteria > Pseudomonadales > DT-91 > CAKMZU01. The sequence goes on along the minus strand of CBDDBO010000002.1, from coordinate 1,574,553 downwards.
GAACTGTAAATACTCTTCCATAATGCTAGCGTTCATACCCAAAATGCCACGAGGCATGCTTTCTTTCGCAAATTGAATCTCAAGCGCTGTACCTTCTAGGATCATTTGTTTCACGTCTTCCTGGAATTCAGGCGTCCAAAGGTGTGGATTTTCTAGCTTGATTTGGTTGATGACATCAATACCAAAATTTAAGTGCATGGATTCATCGCGAAGGATGTATTGAAATTGTTCAGCCACGCCTGTCATTTTGTTACGGCGCCCCATTGATAAAATCTGACTGAAGCCGCAGTAGAAGAAAATCCCTTCGGTGACGACATAAAACGCAATCAGGTTTTTAAGCAAGGTTTGATCGGTTTCAGGTGTGCCTGTGGTGAAAGTAGGATCGGACAACTCTTTGGTATACTTTAAGCTCCAAGCGGCTTTTTTAGCAACTGAAGGAATTTCACGGTACATGTTAAAGACTTCGCCTTCATCCATCGATAACGATTCAACGCAATATTGATAAGCATGCGTATGAATCGCTTCTTCAAAGGCTTGTCTTAAAATGTATTGGCGGCATTCTGGATTAGTAATCAGCCTATACAAAGCTAATACGAGGTTATTCGCAACGAGTGAATCAGCTGTTGAGAAATAACCCAAGCTACGCATGACTAGGCGGCGCTCGTCTTCAGTTAAGCCATCTTGACTCTTCCATAAGGCAACATCTGCTGTCATGTTGATTTCTTGTGGCATCCAGTGGTTGGCACAACCGTCAAGGTATTTCTGCCAAGCCCAGTCGTATTTAAATGGGACAAGTTGATTTAAGTCTGCACGGCAGTTGATCATTGCTTTTTGGTCAACTTGGACGCGCTTGGCCCCCATTTCCAGTTCTTCAATACCAGCTGAAATGTCGAGCGTTTCTAACGAGCTTTCAGCTTTCGCCATGGCTTCATTGGTTGAGGCAGGCGTTGAAGGGGTAGGGGCAGCTGGCTTAATAGCTTCTTCTGTTGCAGGGGCTGCTTGCTCAGGCTCTGCAGCCTGCGGGATTGGTGCTTTTTTTGGTGCAGTTTCTTCGTAATCATCCCAACTTAGCATAATGCTTTTTCCTCTTTTATAGGGTGGATAAACGTAGTGTCATCCACCAATGGTATGTTGCTAGTGGTGGAAGACGCTGCGCTTTTCCACCCTACGGTTCCTATTGACAAGCTTCGCAATCAGGGTCATCTAATGAACACGCTTGAGGGACAGGGGCTGCCTGAGGCTCAGCCTGAGGGGTAGCTTGTGCACTCACTGCATTTAATGCGCCTGTATTAACCGTTGATTTCTCTGTGGTTGTTGCAGATAACGCACGGAGATAATAGGTCGTTTTTAAACCGCGATACCAAGCCATACGATAAGTGATGTCTAGCTTCTTGCCGTTAGCTTCATTGATGTAAAGGTTTAACGATTGTGCTTGGTCAATCCACTTTTGACGTCTTGATGCAGCATCGACTAACCAGCGCGGTTCGACTTCAAAGGCGGTTGCATAGCGCTGTTTTAATTCATCTGGAATACGATCGATTTTCTGCAAACTACCTTCGTAGTACTTCAGGTCATGGATCATGACATTGTCCCAAAGCCCTTGTGCTTTAAGGTCAGCAACTAGGTAGGGGTTTACGATGGTGAATTCGCCAGAGAGGTTCGATTTGACATATAGGTTCTGGTAAGTCGGCTCAATCGATTGAGAGACACCTGTGATATTAGCAATGGTAGCTGTAGGGGCTATTGCCATCACGTTAGAGTTACGCATACCCTGCTTAGCAATCTTGTCACGAATAGGTTGCCAGTCAAGTTTGGTGCTTTGATCGACTTCGATAAAGTCTTCGCCGCGTTCTTTTACAAGCTTGTCAATTGAGTCGATCGGCAGAACACCTTGCGACCATAAAGAGCCTTTATAGGTTTGGTAAGTACCGCGCTCTTTGGCAAGATCGCTTGATGTATCAATCGCATAATAAGAGATGGCTTCCATGGATTCGTCTGCAAAATCAACCGCCTCTTGGGTGCCGTAGGCAATACCTAGTTTATAAAGTGCATCCTGGAAACCCATCAAGCCCATACCTATAGGACGGTGAAGAGCGTTTGAATTCTGCGCTTGGTCAATGGCGTAGTAGTTAATATCAATCACGTTATCCAACATGCGAATCGCGGTTTTGACGGTTTTCTGGAGTTTTTTCTTATCCAGCTTGCCGTTGGTAATATGCTGGGTCAGGTTAACTGAGCCTAAGTTACACACAGCGACTTCATCTGCACTCGTGTTTAGCGTGATTTCAGTACAGAGGTTAGATGAGTGAACGACACCTACGTGTTGCTGAGGTGAACGGATGTTGCAAGGATCTTTAAAGGTGATCCAAGGGTGGCCTGTCTCGAACAGCATGCCGAGCATTTTACGCCACAACTCTTTAGCTGAAACACGCTTAAAGAGCTTTAATTCACCGGTTTCGGTTTTCGCTTCATAAGCCTCATACGCTTTCTTGAACGCTTGGCCGTATAGATCATGCAAGTCTGGTGTATCGTTAGGCGAGAAAAGCGTCCAGTCTTTGTCTTCAAACACACGCTGCATAAATAGATCAGGAATCCAGTTCGCGCTGTTCATGTCATGCGTTCGGCGTCTGTCGTCACCTGTATTTTTACGCAGTTCTAAGAATTCTTCGATGTCTAAGTGCCAAGATTCAAGATAAGCACACACAGCCCCTTTACGCTTGCCGCCTTGGTTAACCGCAACGGCTGTGTCATTCACGACTTTAAGAAAAGGCACAACGCCCTGAGATTTGCCGTTAGTACCTTTGATGCTTGCGCCTAATGCGCGCACAGGTGTCCAGTCATTACCTAGGCCGCCCGCCCATTTAGAGAGCATCGCGTTGTCTTGAATCGCGCCATAAATCCCAAATAAGTCATCAGGCACAGTGGACAAGTAGCAAGAGGATAACTGAGGACGTAAGGTGCCTGAGTTAAAGAGGGTAGGGGTTGAGCTCATGTAATCGAATGAGCTTAAGAGCTTGTAGAACTCAACAGCACGTGCGTTGTGATCTTTCTCCTGTACAGCAAGACCCATGGCCACACGCATAAAAAAGATTTGTGGTAATTCAAAGCGTGTTTCATTCGAATGGATGAAATAACGGTCGTAAAGGGTTTGCAGGCCTAAATAAGTAAACTGATAGTCAGCTTCATGATTTAACGCTTTACCGAGTTTCTTCAGGTCAAACTTTTTAAGCTCAGGTGAGAGGAGTTCAAGTTCTATGCCTTTTTCGATATAGGCAGGTAGCGCTTTGGCATACAAGTCTTTCATGTCTGCTTGTGTAGCGCTGTCAGCTACATCTAAGAACTGAAGGGCTTCACGGCGCAGGCTGTCCAATAACAAACGCGCAGTGGCGTAGGTGTAGTTAGGTTCTTTTTCAATCAGGGTGCGAGCAGTAATGACGAGTGAAGTATTTAGATCACTGATGGATACGCCGCTGTATAGGTTTTTCAAGGCATCTTGAATGATTTGTTCAGCGTCAACATCTTCAAGGTTAGAGCATGCTTCCTCAACAACTTTACGGAAACGGCTCATGTCGAGTGGCTGCTTAGCGCCATCTTCAAGTACGACTAAGATATCAGGGTGCGCATCGTCTGGGGATACTTTGTTATCGTGCTCTGCGCGCTTGCGTGTTTGATCTGCACGATACAACACATAAGCTTGAGCAACTTTGTGCTCACCGCTACGCATGAGTGCAAGTTCAACTTGATCTTGAATATCTTCAATATGAATAGTGCCGCCTGAAGGCATGCGACGCTTGAAGGTCGCAGTGACTTGTTCAGTTAATTGTCCAACGGTCTCACGAATACGAGAAGATTCTTGCGCATTTTCACCTTCAACGGCTAAGAAAGCTTTAGTGATAGCCACACTGATTTTGTCGTCTGTATAGCCGACAACAATACCATTTCGTTTAATGACACGAATTTGGCCAGGGGCTGTGACGTTTGTTTCAGGGGCACCGGCTGGTGTCGGGGCTCCTGATTCCTTGGAGGTAGCCGTTGAGCTTTGCATAGTTTTGTCTCTATTGAATATGCGGTTTATTTTGCTGATTGCTTGATGCGATAAAGGGCGAAGTGTTATGAAAACTGCATAAAAATTTGGTATTCGCCTTGACAGCATCAAGCTTGGATACTGCGGCACCACACGTTTTGTATTTAGCGGCTAATTACAGCCTGGCATACTATATGTTGTGGTGCTGAACTTATAATCTACAAGATAATGCGGTTTGAGAAAATTTTCAACCCCTGATGGTTGAGAATACCTTGTGGATAAAGTGTGCAATTTTGCCTATTTATACACAGGGAGTTGGGAGCTAAGTCACTTATCATAAGACAAGCGCGTTTCTCAGGCGCTGGACAACTCGATACAAAAAAATGTTGTTTTTTTTTATGATTCATCTTCTTTAATATCTTCACCTGCTAAATAGGGGATTGGATATATAAATTAGTAATAAAAATAACGCTACCTTATGCGAATAAAGTTCGTATAAAATGCCTGTCAACTATTCGACAGGCTGATCACCTTGAAAGACTATTATCAAGTGCTAGGTGTTGATGAATCGGCAGATAAGAAGGCCATCAAAGCAGCATATAGAAAACTTGCCCGAAAATACCACCCTGATATTAACTCAGAAGCAGATGCTGAAGAGAAGTTTAAAGAAGTGGCTGAAGCCTATGAGGTGTTAGGAAATAAAGAAAAGCGCGCTGAGTACGATCATCTGCGCAAATACGGCGCAGCAGGCAGTCATCAAGGTTTTGGACAAGGGCATGCAGATCAGGGGGGCTTTCGCTATCACTACGAGTCAGGTGGCGGTGCTGAACACGACTTCTCTGATTTTTTTGAGCAGTTTTTTTCTAAAGGAGAAAGCTACCACAGGCCAAGTAAAGGGCAGGATATTGAGGCAGAGCTACCGCTTTTCTTGGAAGATGTTTTCCGTGAGTCACCAAAACAATTTACCTTAAATATGCCTTATCGAAGCCAGGATGGGCGTGTCAGCCAGCATCCAAAAACCATACAAGTACGATTACCTAAAGGGGTTGCTGATGGTGATCGTATCCGATTAAAAGGCCAAGGAGGCGAGCTTGAAGGCGCTTCAGAGCGAGGCGATCTTTATTTAACCATTCGATTTGCGCCTCATCCGAATATTGATGTAAAAGGGCATGATCTTGAAATGGTTGTGCCCGTTTACCCGTTTGAAGCAGCCCTTGGCGGTAAGATTAACATTGAAACGCTTGATGGCGATGTTGAGCTTACCCTGCCTGAAAATACGCCCTCTGGTAAAAAGTTGCGGTTAAAAGAAAAAGGGCTGCCGACCCGTACAGCCAGAGGAAACCTTTATGTTCTTATTGATGTCGTTATGCCGAAGGCATTAACCGCTGAGCAAAAAAGGCTTTGGACTGAGTTAGCTGCAACAGTAAAGGAGAGGCTTGAGACGCCGAGGAGGGCATCATCATGAGCATTGAAGTGAGGGCCATTACACTCGAAGAAGTGTGCCGTGTGGTAACAGTAACAAGAGAACAGATGCTGCTGATCGTTGAGGAAGGCATTGTTGAGCCTGAAGGGGGGCGAACAACGGGTTGGTCATTTACAGAGACGCAGGTATTAGCGATAAAGAAGGCGTGTCGTTTGCATCATGACTTGAATCTGTCTTGGGATGCTATTGCACTCATCATGGAGTTGCTGGAAGAAAAAACCTATCTGGAGAGGGAGGTTGAAAGACTAACCCTTAAGTTACGTAGATTTGAATAGATTACAAAAGATATTGCATGGCGGTTTGCTGACGGTTTTAGTGTTTGCAGGCACTGGTGTTTCTCAAGGTATGGCGGGTAGGAAAAATTGTCAAAAATGGTTGCCAGGAACTACAAAAAATCAAACTACCGAGGTACCAACAGAGGCTATTGAAATGGCTGAAATAAACAAGGGAACAGGCCCGCAATGGCTATCCTCAGGCAGGGTAAAAGAAAGTTCATTCACTTGTAGGCTAAAAAAAAAGACTATTAATCTGGAAAAGCTTTATGTGAATACTTATAAATGGCACAAGTTTGACATGTTCAAAACGTGTTCCATTAAAACTTATGTTATTGATTTAGAAGGCACATATATAAAGTGGAAGGCATTACCTCTAGATAAAAGAGGAAAAATTGGCGAAGTGACCGTGATGAAATGTTCAGAGTTTATAAATTATCCAAAAAAAGTGAAACATGCTCACTCTGAACTCATAGAGTATTACGAAAATAAAACTAGTATAACGTATAAGGCAAAAAAGCAAGAGAGGTATTTTAATAACCAAAGCGGATTTTCAAGGAGAGAAATCCCTGAGTCACGACCTGTCGTTATCAGTAACCTATACACAGGTAAACTATCTAGCAAAAAAAGATTCCTAGGCTTTCGTGAAAAGTGCTTAAGAGAATCTGAAAAAGTTGCCCTTGCTATCAATAGACTGGCGAATAGACATTCGCCTACTTTTAGGAGAGCTATTGAAGAAGAAACTCAATCAGGGCCTTTTGGGCATGCAAGCGGTTCTCGGCCTGTTGCCAAACAACCGATTGGTCGTGCTCGAGCATCGATTGACTGATTTCTTCACCTCGGTGTGCAGGCAGGCAGTGCATAAAGAGTGCATCATCATTCGCTAGTGCCATTAGACGTTCGTTTACCTGATAATCGGCAAAGGCTTTTTCGCGTTGCTTTTGCTCTTCTTCTTGTCCCATAGAGGCCCAGACATCAGTAGTAATCAAGTCAGCTTGGTCAGCTGCTTCTTGCGCACTTCGGACTAGGGTCACACAGTTGCTATGCTGTGCCAGAAGTTCAGCATCAGGCTCGTAGCCTTCAGGGCAGGCGATCACCAGATTAAAATCGGCTAAAGAAGCGGCGTTCATATAGGAATGACACATGTTATTGCCATCTCCGATCCAAGCTACTTTTTTACCTTTAATGCTCCCTCGGCATTCTTGGTAGGTTTGTAAATCAGCAAGGAGCTGGCAAGGGTGAAAACTGTCGGTTAGCGCATTGATGACAGGTACGCTGGAGTTTTCTGCGAGTTTTTCAAGGCGGTCATGGCCGAAGGTTCTCACCATGATAATGTCTAGCATGGATGACAAGACAATTGCAGTATCTTCTATAGGCTCGCCCCTACCGAGTTGAATGTCGTTAGGTGATAAAAATAAAGCATGCCCCCCCAGCTGAGCCATTCCAGCTTCAAAGGAAACACGTGTACGGGTTGAAGATTTCTCAAATAGCATCCCCATGACGACATTTTTAAAAGGTGCTTCTTGTCGTATGGTTTTTAAATCACGCTTCATCTCAATGCCGCGTAGGATGATCTGGTTGAGTTCGTCTTTACTTAGATCGTTTAGTGTTAGGAAGTGTCGGGTACGCATCCTAAGATTCCTTCAGTGTGTCAATCAGTTCAACAACAGTCTTTATAATGATGCTGGCTTCTTCTTGTGTGATGATCAATGGTGGCAGTAAACGAATGACACTACCTTGCGTGACATTCATTAATAGGCCTTTTTCTTGCGCTTTGGTCACAAGATCAGCACAGGGCTCCGTCAACTTAATGCCTAGCATGAGACCTAAACCATCAATGTCGTTAACTAGGGGGTGGTTATCTAAATGATGATGGAATTGATTCAGCATGAACTTGCCTAGTTTTTCAACATGCTCAATCACACCATTTTCGGTCAATTCGGTAATGACAGCATTGGCTGCGGCGCAGGCAAGTGGGTTGCCACCATAGGTTGAACCGTGATGACCTGGTTGCATAAGATCGGCTGCTTGGCCTCTTGCAAGGCAGGCGCCGATAGGCAAGCCATTACCTAGTCCTTTCGCGGTGGAGACGACATCAGGTAGCCAGTCAAAGTGCTGGTAGCTGAAGTATTTGCCTGTTCTGCCGTTACCTGTTTGGACTTCATCCAGCATCATTAGCCAGTTGTTCTTAGTACATAGTTCTCTTAGATCCTGTAAAAATTTAGGATCTGCTTTATTGATCCCACCTTCGCCTTGAATGGTTTCAGTCAGCACAGCTACTACGTTAGGGTTATCTGAAAGCTCATTTACTGCTTGTAGATCGTTAAAGGGCACTTGTATAAACCCCTCAACAAAGGGAGCAAAGCCTTGTTTGACTTTGTCATTGCCGGTGGCAGTTAATGTGGCTAGTGTTCTACCATGAAATGCGCCAGTAAACGTAATAACGGTTGGTCTTGCTATGCCTTGTTTGGCACCGTGCAGTCTTGCAATCTTGATGGCAGCTTCATTGGCCTCAGCGCCTGAGTTGGAGAAAAAACAGCGTGACATGCCTGTGGCTTCTGTGAGCTTGTTGGCAACAGTCTCTTGTAAAGGAATCTCATATAAATTCGAGGTGTGAAGTAACAGCTGGGCTTGTTCTTGTATCGCCTTGGTAACGGTGGGGTGAGCATGACCTAAGGCATTCACACCAATACCACTAATACCGTCTAAGTAGCGACGTCCAGATTCATCATAAAGCCATGCGCCTTCTCCTTTGATAAACCTAAGGTTGTATCGTGCGTAGGTGTTCATGATGCTGTCGGTCATCGGTATATCCATGTAAAAAAGCAACAAAAAAGGGTTGCTAAGCAACCCAATGGATAATCCTATGACAAAGGTTTTTTTAAATCAATACAAAACGAGGCTTGTGACCTTCGCAAATTTAAGGGTTTCAGGTAGAATGCGCGCTCAGTTTAGAGGGTTGTCCTATGGATACATTAACAACAATTAAAGAACAGATCAGCGCGAATGCCATTTTACTGTACATGAAAGGCTCGCCTAACCAGCCGCAGTGTGGTTTTTCTCAGCGTGCCAGCCAAGCACTTATGGCGTGCGGTAAGCGTTTTGCTTATGTCGATATTCTACAAAACCCTGAAATTCGTGCCGAATTACCAAAATATGCTAATTGGCCTACTTTCCCCCAGTTATGGGTTCAAGGTGAACTAGTAGGCGGTTGTGATATTATCACTGAAATGTATGAAAACGGAGAATTAAAAGAGTTGTTAGATCAAGTGCCAGAGTAGCTGCTTAACCGTTTTATTTTCTGTCAGGGGCTTTATCTAACAGACAATAAGGGTCATACAATTTAGCTGGCAGAAAAGCCCCTAACATTGCCACTGACTCCACCGCCTTTGACTGGTGCAGTTTTTCTTTCTTGTGCAGTTACGCCTTCTTTTGCTTGCTGCCTTATCTCGCGGAAAGTTACATTATTGTATTGGCTTACCTCAGGCGCCTTCTCTCCATTTAGGCTTATGGCTGTAGCGTTGAATCTTATATTTTCGATGGCATCCATTTGCCTGTTGTTTAAGTTATCATCGCCCGAGCGACCAGCCATTACTGCTGTGACATCAGCTTCATCGGGGCTGTCTTTAAGTCGGTTATACTTCTGTTCACCTTTTGTAACCGTGTTGTTTTCTATCGCTTTTCTTACTTGGCTTTTACCGTCAAAGAAGTCTGCGTTATAGAACCCATCGCTTATGGTGTGATCTAGAGCAGTTGACAGCTGATGCCTCAGGTTAGGGTGATCATCACCATTATTAGTAGTTGTAATTGTGTGAATTTGATCTGGATTGAAGTTGATAAAGCGTAGCGCTTGTTGTTCGCTTTTTAAGCGGCTCTTGATCTGTTCGAGTCTACTATCGTCTGTTGCTAAATAAAAACTGATTATGCCATTTCTTACTAGTGCAGCCAGAAGTGTTTCTCCGACACACGGGTTAGGTAAATGAGAAAAGAAAAGCAAGAACAAGGGGGTTAAAAGAAGCTGTTTCATACAAAGCCTTCAGTGTTGTTGAATCGCTTTGTAGAGTAAAAACTTGAGTGGTTAGTTCAGAATTTATTGCTTCTTTTCTTAAACGGCTTTGATTTTGCTGGCAGCCCTGTGTGTTGGGTTAAAAATCGCTTCCCTCGTCTAGCAGGCTTGCCGCGTTCTGGTTTCGCTAAAGGAATCAAGTGATGTTTTTTATTGCCTATTAAATCTTCTCTTCCCATATCTTTTAATGCCTCACGCAGCATATCCCAGTTTTCAGGTGCGTGATAACGCAAAAAGGCTTTTTGCAATCTACGCGCTTTGTGGCCTCTAGGTGTTTTGACTCGCTCACGGCCAATTTTCATCAGCGGATTCATTTCCGTGTGATACATGGTCGTGGCATTGGCCATAGGGGAGGGGTAAAAGGTTTGGACCTGGTCTGCCCTAAAGCCATTGCGCTTTAACCATAAGGCCAAGTTCATCATATCCTCATTCGATGTACCTGGGTGAGCGGCTATAAAATACGGGATTAAATACTGCTCTTTACCTGCTGCCTTGGAATATTTCTCAAACATTTTCTTGAATGCATCGTAAGTGCCCATACCCGGCTTCATCATTTTTGATAAAGGGGCATCTTCAGTATGCTCAGGCGCTATTTTTAAATAACCACCAACATGATGGGTCACGAGTTCCTCGACGTATTCAGGTGTGCGCACGGCTAAGTCATACCGAAGGCCTGATGCAATAAATACACGTTTTACCCCATCAATAGCGCGTGCTTTTCGGTAGAGTTCAACTAAAGGCTTTTGATCAGTAATTAAGTTTTTACAGATGTTAGGGTGAACACAAGAAAGGCGCCTGCAACTTTCTTCAATCTTTTTATCCTTGCAGGCCATTTGCCACATGTTGGCGGTAGGACCGCCTAAGTCTGAAATGTGGCCTGTGAAGGTGTCTGAAGTATTTTTAATTTTTTCGACTTCTCGAAGAATGGACGCTTCTGAGCGGTTTTGAATAATACGCCCCTCATGTTCTGTGATAGAACAAAACGAGCAGCCGCCAAAGCAGCCGCGCATGATGTTGACCGAGTGTTTGATCATGTCGAAGGCAGGTATTTTCGCTTCGCCGTAGCTTTTATGTGGTCTGCGTGTAAAAGGTAATTCAAACACCCAGTCCATTTCTTCGGTTGCTAATGGGATAGGTGGTGGGTTGATCCAAACATCTTTGTTGTCTTGCTTTTGTACGAGTACGCGCGCATTGCCTGGGTTCGTTTCTAGATGAAAAACCCTTGATGCGTGCGCATAGAGCACTTTGTCTTTTTTGACGTGTTGAAACGCAGGCAAGCGAATATAGGTTTTGTCCTTGTGGTTGAGACTATGCTCAGTGCCTACAATTTTGATAGGTGCAGGTTCTGGTTCGGCCTTTTTATTGGTTTCGCAGACTTCACTGCTACTTGTGTCAGTGTAAGGACTGATAATGGGGTCAATATGCTTAGGTGTATCAAGTTGGGTTGAGTCAATCCCTTGCCAGTCTTCAGGAATGACTGACCTCACAAAGGCTGTACCCCTAATGTCTGTGATATCTTTGCATTCATCGCCTCTAGCTAATCGGTGGGCTATTTCGATAATTGCGCGCTCTGCGTTGCCATAAACGAGCAAGTCTGCTTTGGCATCGACTAAGGCGCTGCGTCTCACTTTATCGCTCCAGTAGTCATAATGCGCCAGGCGTCTGAGGCTTGCTTCAATACCGCCGACAATGATCGGTGTATCTTTATAGGCTTCACGACAGCGTTGTGAATAAACTAATACCGCCCGATCGGGTCTCTTGCCGAACGTGCCATCCGGTGTGTAGGCATCATCATGTCTTAGCTTGAGATCTGCCGTATAGTGGTTGATCATCGAGTCCATATTGCCAGCGGAGACACCGAAGAAGAGATTGGGTTTGCCGAGTTTCATGAAATCATCAGGGCTCTTCCAGTCTGGCTGGGCAATAATACCCACGCGAAAGCCCTGTGCTTCTAGTGCACGACCAATAACAGCCATGCCAAAGCTTGGATGGTCAACGTAGGCATCGCCACATACAATAATGATGTCGCAGCTGTCCCAGCCTAATTGATCCATTTCCTCGCGTGACATGGGGAGTTCAGGTGCGGGTAATAAACACTCAGCCCAGTACTTACGATAATCAAAGATGTTTGGAATTGCGGTCATGTTGCAAACGCAGCAAAAGAAAAGAGGGCGGGATTATACGTCAATCACGGATTAGCGTATATGCAAGCTGAGGAGAATTTAATGAAGTTGCAAGCTGTTTATTAATCAAACAAGCGCTTTCTCGGTCGTTTCTTCTATTACATCGAAAAGCTCGCGGAACTGCTCAGTCAACTTATGGCTTGGAGCGAAATAGGGTAAAGGTTTCTGTGCCCGGTGAGATTCTTTCATCTTTATAGAAGAAGATAGAAATTTTTCTAAAATAGGCAGCTCTTCTACCTGAAGCTCATTAATGAGTTCTGTTGGCAATTTCGCCTGTCCATTAAACTGGTTGACGACAATGCCATCAATGCGCAGTTGCGGATTGTGGTCATCTTGTAGTTCAACAAGGTTGTTCAGTAGGTTGTATAATGCTGCTTTTGAAAAGGTATCGCAGTCAAAGGGAATGACAACGGATTGAGCCGCAATCAAGGCTGATTTACTATAGAAATTAAAGTTCGGCGGTGTGTCTATATAGATGCGATCGTATGCTTCTTCTAGCTCTTCTAACGCATCTCTTAGTTTGAAAATCTTGTATTTGCTTTCAAGCTCTTTTTCCATCGTTTCTAATGCAGGGTTAGACGGCATTAGGTGTAAATGCTCAAAAGGTGTCTCGTGAATGAAATGTTCAAGGGGCTTTTTGGAGGTAAAGAAGCCGCCGGAGGATTGTTTGAATAGCTCGGCTACTGAGTGATCTGGTTTCTGGCGTCTTTCTTCAGTGTGAGTATCATAGCCTAAGTAGTAGCTTGAGTTACCTTGGATGTCTAGGTCAACTAGGAGAGTTTTATAACCAATGGATGCGCTAACTGCTGCGAGGTTGCAGCTGATACTTGATTTTCCAACGCCGCCCTTTTGATTGAATATCACTCGCCGCATGTGTAATCCCTGTGCATCTTAGCTTTAAGTCGCTACAGTGTAGAGCGAATGAGTGGGATAATCAAAAGAATTTATAAAGGTGTTAGCTTGCGCTGCGTAGATAGCTTTTGTGATCGGAATAATAGTAGTTGAGTTGCTCAATAATAAAGTTACCGTCTTTGGTATTGCTGATAGCCTTCGAAAGTAGAGGGGGTTCTTCAAAATCTTTAACTAACGCATCGGCACTTTCTATAGATATACCTTCTAGCCTTTGTTTGAGGCGCTCGTGAATGATGTCTTGAGAAGCGTCAACCCAGATCATTTCAATGCCGGGGACTTCTCTTGCAATATAGTCTCGGTGTTTTTGCTTGTAGGCGCCTTGGGTGATGACGACTTGATCGTATTGTTTGATGAGGTTTCTTATTTTGGTGGCAATGATGGTGAAGAACTCATCTCGCATTTGGTCGGTGAATGGGCGTTTTGATTTTAAGGCTTCTTCCATTGCATCTGTTATGTCTTCGTCAGCGTGGTAGACATAGCAGTCCTTATTAAAAGCGCCGATAATGTCGCCTACATAAGATTTGCCAGCACCAGACATACCAAAAAAGAAGATCACTCGAGGCGCTAGGCTTATATCAAGTGGTAGTGTGATGGTTTTGTCGCGGTGGGGCATGAATAGGCAGCCTTGAACCAACTTTCGAGTGCGTATTGTATGCATTTACATTTTGCTTATCCAGTGTCGCTGTCGAATCAATAGGTTATATATAGCTATTTGTGATAAACATGGCGGCTAGATCTTTTATTTAGCTTCGGCAGTAGCGTTTAATTATAGGGTGGGGGAAAGATTTGTTGTTTGTTGATCTTGTATGGTGATGAAATGGTCTCTCCTCTCCCATACGGCATCTAAGTGTGCCAAGATGGTTTTGATGTATCATCTAAGAAAGAAGGAGAGCCCGAATGAATGATAAAGTGATAGCGCTAGATATAGCAAAAGAAATTTTTCACGCAGTGATCCTAGATAGACAAGGGAAAGAGGTAAAAAGGAAAAAGCTCAAGAGAAATGAGTTGGTTAGTTTTATTGCAAAGCAGGATATAAGTTTTGTCACAATGGAGGCTTGTGGTGCATCGAATTATTGGGGGCGTACGTTTGAGAGTCTAGGCTATGAAGTTAGTTTGTTGCCGCCCCAGCATGTAAAAGCTTATGCGCGAGGGCAGAAGAATGATTACAACGATGCGTTGGCTATAGGGGAAGCTTATTTGCATGGGCGCATAAGGCCAGTCCAAATCAAAACAGTTGAGCAGCAGACAGAGCAGGCGTTTCATCGCATGCGAAGCCAGTTAGTACAGCAGCGTGGTGATTTGGTTAGGCAGTTAAGAGGGCTACTATCCGATCAAGGCTTTGTCATGCGTAAAGGTGTAAATCAAGCAAGAGCAGGTATAGTGCAGCTTTTAGAAGATGAAGCTAATGGTCTCAATCCGTTATTCAGGCAGATGTTACAACGGCAGTATGAACGCTTAAAGTCCCTGGAAGAAGAGCTCGACTGGTACAATAAGACACTGGATGCAAAAGCAAAAAATGATGAGCAAACGAAGCGTCTACTGACAATTCCAGGTTTTGGGCCGGTGGTTGCATCTGTCTTTAAAGTTTGGATAGGTAGCGGTAAGCAATTTGATAAAGGCAAGTATGCATCAGCAGCTTTAGGTATTGTACCGAGGCAGCATAGTTCAGGCGGTAAAGATGTCTTGCTAGGTATCACTAAACGAGGAGATTGTTACCTGAGGTCGCTTGTTATTCATGGTGCAAGGGCAGTTGTTAAAGCTGCGAAAAAGAAGAATGATAGGCTCAGTCGATGGATCAATGAGTTGGTCGAAAGACGAGGCAAGAATAAAGCCACTGTAGCCTTGGCTAATAAGCTAGTCAGAATAGCCTGGGCAATGACAGTGAGAAATGAAACGTACGATGCAGCTGCGGCAAATTTAGTGCTAGCTGCGAGATCGTAATAGTTAATAATGTGGGTGTGTAGGTGCTACAAGCTCTGCACGTAAACAAAAACTTTAGTAAGTGTAACGAGTCCTAAGCGGTTGCGAAGGCAAAAGTGAATGATGACAAAATAGGTAATACCTGCACATAGAAACCTGTCTTACGCAAGGGTACTTGATACCGATAGGGCGATTAGGGTTATGTGCGCGGATGCTCATCAAGGTCAGGCATGCTGAAAAGCTTACATGCCATTAAAAGACCGGATATACGGCAGCAACCTTTTCTTTGTTTGAATTGACTTTACCTTGCAAAACGAGGAGAGACCATATACGTGTAAGCATTACAGGCTGTACTTTGATGTCTTAAATAAAGATGGATGAGGTTAATTTGAATAAGTTTTCAAAAAGTACTTGCAAAGGTCAAACGGATCTCTATAATGCGCATCTCTTTCGGAGAGAGCAGCTTCCTGAAGCGCTTAATCTGCGGGCCTTTTAGCCCTGTTACACTTAATGACTTAGTTAAAAAATTAGTTAAAATTAAGTGTTGACATAAGGAATCGGAAGCGTAGAATACGCATCCTCTTTCAACAAGACACGCTGAAGGCTCTAAGCCAAGCAGGGTCAGGTTGAGGGGCAAAAACAACATCAAGCATGTTGTGGTTATGTAAAAAGAAGATCAAGTAATACGTGTGGGCACTTGTTGTATTCATGAGTAGTTATAAGCTCGGAATCAAGTGTCAACTCTAAAATTCGTTTTTTAGGTTAATTAACTAGTATTCACGAGCATGATTACTTTGGTAATCAAAAAAATTAGAGCGAAGGCTCTTAAAAATCTTTGATTTAAACTGAAGAGTTTGATCATGGCTCAGATTGAACGCTGGCGGCAGGCCTAACACATGCAAGTCGAGCGCGAAAGGTCTTCGGGCTGAGTAGAGCGGCGGACGGGTGAGTAACGCGTAGGAATCTACCTAGTAGTGGGGGACAACCTGTGGAAACGCAGGCTAATACCGCATACGCCCTACGGGGGAAAGCGGGGGATCTTCGGACCTCGTGCTATTAGATGAGCCTGCGTAAGATTAGCTAGTTGGTGAGGTAATAGCTCACCAAGGCGACGATCTTTAGCTGGTCTGAGAGGATGATCAGCCACACTGGGACTGAGACACGGCCCAGACTCCTACGGGAGGCAGCAGTGGGGAATATTGCACAATGGGCGCAAGCCTGATGCAGCCATGCCGCGTGTGTGAAGAAGGCTCTAGGGTTGTAAAGCACTTTCAGTGGGGAGGAAAAGTTAGTAGTTAATAACTGCTAGCCCTGACGTTACCCACAGAAGAAGCACCGGCTAACTCCGTGCCAGCAGCCGCGGTAATACGGAGGGTGCAAGCGTTAATCGGAATTACTGGGCGTAAAGCGCGCGTAGGCGGATGTTTAAGTCGGATGTGAAAGCCCTGGGCTCAACCTAGGAACTGCATCCGATACTGGGCATCTAGAGTACGATAGAGGGTGGTAGAATTTCTTGTGTAGCGGTGAAATGCGTAGATATAAGAAGGAATACCAGTGGCGAAGGCGGCCACCTGGATCGATACTGACGCTGAGGTGCGAAAGCGTGGGGAGCAAACAGGATTAGATACCCTGGTAGTCCACGCCGTAAACGATGTCTACTAGCCGTTGGGAGACTTGTTTTCTTAGTGGTGCAGCTAACGCGATAAGTAGACCGCCTGGGGAGTACGGCCGCAAGGTTAAAACTCAAATGAATTGACGGGGGCCCGCACAAGCGGTGGAGCATGTGGTTTAATTCGATGCAACGCGAAGAACCTTACCAAGTCTTGACATCCTGCGAACTTTCTAGAGATAGATTGGTGCCTTCGGGAGCGCAGTGACAGGTGCTGCATGGCTGTCGTCAGCTCGTGTTGTGAAATGTTGGGTTAAGTCCCGTAACGAGCGCAACCCTTGTCCTTAGTTGCTAGCAGGTTAAGCTGAGAACTCTAAGGAGACTGCCGGTGACAAACCGGAGGAAGGTGGGGACGACGTCAAGTCATCATGGCCCTTACGACTTGGGCTACACACGTGCTACAATGGGGGGTACAAAGGGTTGCTAAGCCGCGAGGTGGAGCTAATCCCATAAAACCTCTCGTAGTCCGGATTGGAGTCTGCAACTCGACTCCATGAAGTCGGAATCGCTAGTAATCGTGAATCAGAATGTCACGGTGAATACGTTCCCGGGCCTTGTACACACCGCCCGTCACACCATGGGAGTGGGTTGCTCCAGAAGTGGCTAGTCTAACCTTCGGGAAGACGGTCACCACGGAGTGATTCATGACTGGGGTGAAGTCGTAACAAGGTAGCCCTAGGGGAACCTGGGGCTGGATCACCTCCTTAAACGACGCTCATGATGCGACAAGGTGTCCACACGTATTACTTGATCATTGGTAACCAAGATAAGTCAAAGAGTCGCAGGTTGTCTTCTGTTAGATCGCTGAGGCGACTGTGGAAGCGTTATAGGCCTGTAGCTCAGCTGGTTAGAGCGCACCCCTGATAAGGGTGAGGTCGGCAGTTCAAGTCTGCCCAGGCCTACCAATTTTGCCTTATGCTGCGTTATTTCGATGCTCGTTAAGTAAACTTAACGTCACATCAAAATGCCTTGCCTAAGCCAAAATTCTGCTGGCAAAGGTTTATGGGGCTATAGCTCAGCTGGGAGAGCGCCTGCCTTGCACGCAGGAGGTCAGCAGTTCGATCCTGCTTAGCTCCACCATTTACTGACACTTAATCTTGCAATGAAGCCATATCAAAGCACACAGGATGCAATAGCATTAACTGTGTATTTTGATCTGGTTTTAACAACCAGAATGTTCTTTAAAAAGATAGAAACGAAAAAGCTGAATTGAATAACATTAATCATTAAGGTTAATGAATTATTCATCCAAATTAAAATTGCATACATTGCATCTTAATCAAAGTGTGAACTCAAGCGTCGTTAGAATCTAAACCGTTCTAACGCGACACACAACGGCGAAAACGAATAACTTGCAAGTCGTTAGTTATTCGTCAGTCACATAGACGTTTTACGTTTATGGTCAAGTGACTAAGCGCATACGGTGGATGCCTTGGCAGTTGGAGGCGATGAAAGACGTTAGAGCCTGCGATAAGCTCTGGGGAGGTGGCAACTAACCTTTGATCCAGAGATCTCTGAATGGGGAAACCCACCCAGTGTAAGCTGGGTATCCTGACCTGAATATATAGGGTCATGGAGGCGAACCCAGGGAACTGAAACATCTAAGTACCTGGAGGAAAAGAAATCAATTGAGATTCCCTCAGTAGCGGCGAGCGAAAGGGGACCAGCCGAGCTTCGTGCGATAGTGGAACAGTCTGGGAAGGCTGGCCATAGTGGGTGATAGCCCCGTACACGAAATCAATCGAAGACGTATTAAGTAGGACGGCACACGTGATATGTTGTCTGAAGATAGGGGGACCATCCTCTAAGGCTAAATACTACCAACTGACCGATAGTGAACCAGTACCGTGAGGGAAAGGCGAAAAGAACCCCTGTGAGGGGAGTGAAATAGAACCTGAAACCGTATGCGTACAAGCAGTGGGAGCCCCTCACCTAGAGTTTTCTGGGTGAGAATAAAGTTCAAACCATACAGAAAATTGTAGGTGAGGGGTGACTGCGCACCTTTTGTATAATGGGTCAGCGACTTATTTTCAGTAGCAAGCTTAACCGTTTAGGGGAGGCGTAGGGAAACCGAGTCTTAATAGGGCGTTTAGTTGCTGGGAATAGACCCGAAACCGGGCGATCTAGCCATGGGCAGGTTGAAGGTTGAGTAACATCAACTGGAGGACCGAACCCACGTATGTTGAAAAATGCGGGGATGACCTGTGGCTCGGAGTGAAAGGCTAATCAAGCCCGGAGATAGCTGGTTCTCCTCGAAATCTATTTAGGTAGAGCCTCGCATATTACCCTCGGGGGTAGAGCACTGTTTGGGCTAGGGGGCCATCCCGGCTTACCAACCCCATGCAAACTCCGAATACCGAGGAGTACAATTGCGGGAGACACACGGCGGGTGCTAACGTCCGTCGTGGAAAGGGAAACAACCCAGACCGTCAGCTAAGGTCCCAAAGTATAGTTAAGTGGGAAACGATGTGGGAAGGCTTAGACAGCTAGGAGGTTGGCTTAGAAGCAGCCACCCTTTAAAGAAAGCGTAATAGCTCACTAGTCGAGTCGGCCCGCGCGGAAGATGTAACGGGGCTAAACTATACACCGAAGCTACGGATGCCTCTCTGAGGCATGGTAGAGGAGCGTTCTGTAAGCTGATGAAGGTGAACTGAGAAGTTTGCTGGAGGTATCAGAAGTGCGAATGCTGACATGAGTAACGATAAGGGGTGTGAAAAACATCCCCGCCGAAAGACCAAGGTTTCCTGCGCAACGCTAATCGGCGCAGGGTTAGTCGGCCCCTAAGGCGAGGCAGAAATGCGTAGTCGATGGGAAACTGGTTAATATTCCAGTACTTCTATTTATTGCGATGGGGGGACGGAGAAGGTTAGGCCAGCGCGGCGTTGGTTGTCCGCGTTTAAGGTTGTAGGCTGGTGACTTAGGTAAATCCGGGTTGCTAAAGCTGAGAACTGATGACGAAGCATCCCTAGTGGATGTGAAGTGGTTGATACCCTGCTTCCAAGAAAAGCCTCTAAGCTTCAGATAAATAGGAACCGTACTCCAAACCGACACAGGTGGTCGGGTAGAGAATACCAAGGCGCTTGAGAGAACTCGGGTGAAGGAACTAGGCAAAATGGTACCGTAACTTCGGGAGAAGGTACGCCGGTTCGGGTGATGGGACTTGCTCCCTAAGCTTGGGCCGGTCGAAGTGACCAGGTGGCTGCAACTGTTTATTAAAAACATAGCACTCTGCAAACACGAAAGTGGACGTATAGGGTGTGACGCCTGCCCGGTGCCGGAAGGTTAATTGATGGGGTTAGCTTAGGCAAAGCTCTTGATCGAAGCCCCGGTAAACGGCGGCCGTAACTATAACGGTCCTAAGGTAGCGAAATTCCTTGTCGGGTAAGTTCCGACCTGCACGAATGGCGTAATGATGGCCACACTGTCTCCACCCGAGACTCAGTGAAATTGAAATCGCTGTTAAGATGCAGTGTACCCGCGGCTAGACGGAAAGACCCCGTGAACCTTTACTATAGCTTCACAGTGGACTTTGACATAACTTGTGTAGAATAGCTGGGAGGCTTTGAAACCTGGACGCCAGTTCAGGTGGAGCCACCTTTGAAATACCAGCCTGGTTATGTTGGAGTTCTAACGCAGGTCCCTTATCGGGATCGCGGACATTGTGTGGTGGGTAGTTTGACTGGGGCGGTCTCCTCCCAAAGTGTAACGGAGGAGCACGAAGGTGCGCTAATGACGGTCGGACATCGTCAGGTTAGTGTAAAGGCATAAGCGCGCTTGACTGCGAGACTGACAAGTCGAGCAGGTACGAAAGTAGGTCTTAGTGATCCGGTGGTTCTGTATGGAAGGGCCATCGCTCAACGGATAAAAGGTACTCCGGGGATAACAGGCTGATTCCGCCCAAGAGTTCACATCGACGGCGGAGTTTGGCACCTCGATGTCGGCTCATCACATCCTGGGGCTGAAGCCGGTCCCAAGGGTATGGCTGTTCGCCATTTAAAGTGGTACGCGAGCTGGGTTTAGAACGTCGTGAGACAGTTCGGTCCCTATCTGCCGTGGGCGTTGGAGATTTGAGGAAAGCTGCTCCTAGTACGAGAGGACCGGAGTGGACGAACCTCTGGTGTTCGGGTTGTATCGCCAGATGCATTGCCCGGTAGCTACGTTCGGACAGGATAACCGCTGAAAGCATCTAAGCGGGAAGCCTCTTCCAAGATTAGATCTCCCTGGGGCTGTAAGCCCCCTAAAGAGCCGTTGAAGACTACGACGTTGATAGGTTGGGTGTGTAAGTGCTGTGAGGCATTGAGCTAACCAATACTAATTGCTCGTGAGGCTTGACCATAAACTTAAAACCTTTATGAGACTAAACAATCGTTGTGTAAACGTTCAAAAGAACAAACAAAACGAGTTCATACTGCAATGTATGCAAATTCAAACTAGCTAAACCGTTTCTACCTTTTTAACGTTAGGCCAACCGCCTAACGCACAGTTTGCTTGGCGACCATAGAGACTTGGAACCACCTGATTCCATACCGAACTCAGCAGTGAAACGGGTCTTCGCCGATGGTAGTGTGGGGTTTCCCCATGTGAGAGTAGGTCATCGCCAAGCTTTTATTCTAAAACCCAGCCTAACACTAGGCTGGGTTTTTTTGTGCCTGGTTATCTAGTTTTGTAGGGTGGCTAAGCTGCGCGTAACCCACCACTCATTGAATAGTTTGTTGAAATATAGAAACCACCTGATTCCATACGCTTTTTCCCGCCGCAGCGCTCAGTAGTGAAACAGTTCTTCATTGGGTGTAGGGTTTCCCCATGTGAGAGCGGGTCTAGCCAAGCTTTATTCTAAAACCCAGCCTAAAACTAGGCTGGGTTTTTTTGTGCCTGGTTATCTAGTTTTGTAGGGTGGCTAAGCTGCGCGTAACCCACCACTCATTGAATAGTTTGTTGAAATATAGAAACCACCTGATTCCATACGCTTTTTCCCGCCGCAGCGCTCAGTAGTGAAACGGTTCTTCATTGGGTGTAGGGTTTCCCCATGTGAGAGCGGGTCTAGCCAAGCTTAACACTAGGCTGGTTTTTTTTATGCCTGATTATCTAGTTTTGTAGGGTGGCTAAGCTGCGCGTAACCCACCAATGAATTAAACAGTTAACTTGAAGTAAATAGTTTAACCCTCTTTCCGTTGTAGGCATAAAGAAGCAAAGCGGGGCTTCGGTGGGTGTGGATATGCTTGCTTTTTTTATTCAACCTTTAGCAGGCTGGGGTTATGCTTTGCTAACACCAGCCTATTCAAACTATCGGCAGTGGACGTTTGGCTAATTGCTACCCTACAGTTATTCATCAATCTTTTACTAGAGAGTACAAGCAATAAACGCTAGGAAAGCTTGCCTGCTTTAAATCTGCGCTTATTGATAAGTTGAGTACAAGATGTGTGAGCCACAAGCTTCAGTGGCTATATAAATGTGTCTGTCTGTTAGTGTTATTAAGGCGACTAGATTTCTATTAAGTTTACTGCTTAAGCATATCTTGCTTGTCCTCTGTATAGGCCTTTAAACGTTAGTCCTTCACGGTATTTTGGGTAGTGTTTGCCTTTGTAGGTCACCATTTCTTCTGATTGAGCAGGCTGAGGTGGGTTATTTTGAGGCAGGACCTTGTCTGGATTGATGGGTATGACAGTGGTTTTTGTTCTGCTCTGTACCTCGATGCCTGCAAACGCTGCTAAGCCTTTATAAGCCTCAGAAAGTTCTGCTGAATCGGTCAGTTCGACATAATCCTGAATCATCGATAAAAAATCTGGGTGAGAGAGCTTCAGTTTAATTCCTAGTTCTGCCTGAATTAATTGAATACACTCTCTTGCTTTTTGAATGGCGCCTGCACTCAGCATCCAGCTCTTGTCAGTCATAGTAACCCCCCTTAAATACGTAAACTTAGATCACACATACTATATAGTGCAATTAACAAGCCATTGTTAGATTCAATCTGCATGGACTTTACTGTCTTAAGAAGTAGAAACTAGTTTTACTTAAGTGTGAGTGAGTTGTGTGTTGTTTTGGTGCAATGTTAATAGTTTGCTCGTTATTGGTGCGAGATTAACTACCTCTTTTGCACATCTACATATCTGGAAAATCTCTATTAGATTCAACTGAAATCCATTGATCTAACCAAGCTGAGTGCTCTGTAGCATCTGCTTGATTTAGATTCATTGACTTAAGTACTTCGTTTGTTGCAACTAATTTCCCGCTACTTGTTACAGCCGTCCTTAGAATAGCTGAGTTAGCGACTTCCCCTTTTATCGACATTGTCTGGCCTACATAAATCCATTTTTCATCTATTCCTACTAGTTTTGATCGAATGGTTATTTTGTTAAAGCAGCGAATGCGCTTTCGATACTGGACAGTACTGCCTGCAACGACCAGCCCCCATTTATTCGCTTTGAGTGTCTTTATCAAGCCTGTTCGTACAGCTAGATCAAATCGACCAAGGTCAAACAGTGTAAAGACCCTACCGTTATTCATTTCTAGAAACATATCAATGTCCCAAGGCCAGCATAGTATGTCGATCTCACTCGTACTTTTTATTGTGATTTTTGATCGAGTACGTGAGTAAAGCAGCGTTTTGAATAATCGAATGACCGGATACACTATTAGATAAACCTGCTATGTACAAATGGCCAAGTATACAAGTATTTTTGTCGGCTAACAGAGGATATTGCATTAGGGCTATTTTCGTTCTAATAGTGATTATGTTTCACCCAAACTTCTATGCAAAGCCTTTAAAGAATATCATGTCAACCTTGGCTTTTTTTTTCTCGTGTTTCGCCCGAAAAGCTGAGCACGACAGGCACTCAATCAACTAAAAAAAATAAAGGTGAAAAGTACGCTATAAAGCTTATGGGCTATCAACTAACACCTAAGGTATCCAAAACCTTTAACAATGTGGGCAGTAAACTGACAAAGCAAGATATTGGTCAGCCTACCTTTCCAACAAAAAATTACTTTGCTGGCGATAAACAAGCTAATTTACCCGCTTTTAGAATACCGCTTTCTAGAAGCAGTACCCTAAAAGGAGGTGCCAAGAAGATCGGTAAGCCTGAGGATGTTGAGCAAGAAGGTGATAACTAACAATACCTAAACAATAGATAGGTCATTTAAATTAGCTGAACAGTAAGGCGGTTTAATTTAATTTTTAGCACTTATTAAAAACGTTAGTGTCAAAGAGGGTGTGCAACTAACGAAAGGTGTGTCATGAATATTAACAAATTAATGTTGGTTTTATTTACACTATTGCTTTCCCATCTAGCTTTTTCTGAATATTACTTGTACATGATGAATAACACTCAAGACGATATGACGATCATGAATACGTGTGACGGGAAGCTGTCTTCCTCTGCCTGTATTGCTATGAACAGTGGTAGGCTTCCTGCTTTCAAGCGCGTCGAATCACATAAAATTAACTATGATGAGGGCATTACTCGGAATCATCATTTTACGCTTCATACTTACTTTTCAATGCCTGGCGATGACAAAAATGTTAGAAATAATTACTTTGATATAACTTTTGAAGGCGATTGGATAGGCTCCCATATTACTGAAATTAACCTTTACATTGATGGAAAAGAAGTCAATTTATTGAATGATGATAATCACAAACATAAAGTCTTGCCTAATGAAATTGGTAGATATGATTACACCAATGGCAAGGGGGAGACTTATACTTTTTATGTGAATGCCCAGGCTGATCATGTGACAGACCAAGGGATAGATAGTATTTACTTTGCTATTGATAAAAAGCCCGTTGTCCTTTCCTCGAAGAGCGATGATGAATTAACTGTTGTAACCTATAACATTCAAGCCTTTCCAAATTATATTGGTATTGCGCTAGACCTGAATAAAATGGACTCGCGCGTGCATCATTTAAGTAAAATTGATGCCTTACGTCATGCAGATGTTATCGTATTTGAGGAAGCTTGGGATCATGCTAGCCGAGATGTCCTTAAGAACATGTTCCATTCTGTTTACCCTTATAGCGTCGATCCAGTACCAGAAAACACCCATTTAAAACCGCTTAATAGTGGATTGTTAGTCTTAAGTAAGTACGAAGTAACTAAAAAGTACTTTGTTAACTATCAAGATTATCAGTCTCTTGTTGATGCCGACAGTCAGTCTAATAAAGGCGCGTTATATTTCAATATCAATAAACATGGTCATAATTATCATTTAATCGCAACTCACACTCAGGCTCAGGATGATCAAAAATCCTTAGATGTTAGACAAGAAGAGTTCAGGCTAATTAAAGAGAAGATTATTGATAACCATGATTTAGCCATTCCAACCCATGAACCTTTGTTATTTTTGGGTGATACGAACACAAGCTTCTATAACAAAGAGCAATTTGGCTATTTGAAGAAGGCATTACATTTAGATGCTGCCAATGTCACTGAAAACATCGAGAAAAATCCTAAGTTTAGTTATGACTCAAGCCTTAACTTAATGATTGACCCCAGTGTGACAGAGTATGGGTTGTATGACATGGTCTTACCTGTAAAAGGCTATAAGATGCCAACCAAAGCTGTTTCGCAGATCACGCCTTTAAGAGCGTTAGATGAAAATCGTATGTATCAGCGATCGCTTAATACAAAGTTATATAATTATGGGGATGTGGAGTTGTCTGACCATTTTATGGTGCAGGCTAAGTTTAGTTATTATTGATGCGATATATATTCATCTAAATCTCGCAATAGGTCAGACCCTGTCAGTGCTTTAACATCTTTAGCACTGGCATTTAATTGCCAGTTTCCTGTAGTTCTATCGATCAACAAATTTTGAGAAGAGCTGTCTACTAGGCTTCTGCCTTTGATAAGAAGCCATTTTCCGTTTAGTAATCCATACCGTTTATCTTTCATTGCTTTTACATAAAAGTGGTTGTTTATAAATAGACGTCCGCTTTTATCAATTTTATAATTATTAAAATGGTGATTTAATTCTTCACTCATTTCATCAATTGTTTCATTGGGTTTCGGCAGCTTAAATAGTAAACCTGTCTCCATAAACAGATTTCTTTGCTTGGTTTGCTCATTATTGAGTAGATCTATTCCACTATATTTTGTTGTTTCATAAGGGAGTCCTAAATAGCTTAGGATACTTGGAGTAATATCAACAAGTGACACGGGTTTATTGATTACTTTACGTGTGAAGCTTTCATTATTTTTATCTTGTAAAGCAATAATTACTGAATTTTGGTGTTTACTAACAAGACTGTTGCCATGTCCTCTCTTGAAACCTGTTAATGCTTTAGCCTTTTCTGGGAGGTCTTCATAAGGCGTATTTACCCATAGGGGAGTAGAATTACCAACGGCTTCTCCATGGTCAGATAGAACTACAACTAAAGCGTTTTCGAGAACTCCTAAACTGTCCAGCCCATTGATTAGGTCGCCAAATTGCTCATCTAGCCGCTTAGCTGAAAGCTGATGCAGTTTTTCTTCGTCTTGAATTGTTTGTAATGGATCAAATTCTGCCCAAGTATAAGGATAATGAGCTGTACAGAGGTGAGTCGTAAGAAGCAAAGGAGCGTCTTCGTCTTTTATATTTGCTATTGATGAAAGTAATCTTTGCGTAAATAAATTTGGTTGATATGTTATAGCAGAAACCCTATTGATAGAGATAGAAGGGAAAAGGTATTCTCCTGTTACAGAGCTGGCAAAATAGGCAATGAATGGATTGTTAGCAAAGATAGGTATAATGAAATCTGATGCACCTATTCTGGGACCAACCGTTAGATCAAAACCATAATCTTCATCAATGTTGTTAAACCGCCTTTCATCCTGTGCATAAATCGTCCTGTAGCCTTGCTTCTTCAGGATGTTTTGAAGCATGTTAGATTTGTCAATATCTTTAAAGTTTGTAAGGTTAAACCTTGCATTATGTTTGTTTGGATACGTACCACTTAAAATAGAATTCCATGCAGGAAAAGTTCTAGCTATCGGGCTGTAAGCATTGCTATATACTTGGCTACCTTGTAGAAATTTATGTAAATTTGGCATTATCTCTTTACCATAATCTTTGGCTTGAAGGTAAGAAATTGAATCTAGTCCAATTAATATGATGTTGGGCTTATCATTTTTTTGTAGTGTTGAAGATGAAGAAATCTCTACCTTGTTTTTAGTTTCAAAAGCTGGGGTTAGTAATATTCCAATGCAAAGCAAATACAAAGTAAACATGCCTATGTCTTTCGAATTCTTTTGCTTAATCAGAAAAATATAAGAAAGACCTACCATCAGAAAGAGGAAAGTTAATCCGTATAAATTAAAGTCTGTAAGAAGTCGGTATTTATTGCTTGGATCATAACTTCCCAGTTCAATTGAAATTTGTAAGTTTGGGAAATGTGTAAAGCAATAATTAAGTATCACTAAGCAGATAAGTAGAGATATGGGGATGCTAAGGGTAAGTAGGCTGATACGCTTTCCAAATTTGCTATAAATTAAAGACTTTATTGTGCCGGAGGAATATATCGAAACGAATATAAGTACTGATAGAATTAATATGTTTGAACTTAAGAAAGTCAAAACATCAGTAATCAAATGCAGATTTAGTAGGTACTGATCTAAAATTAAATTTCCTCTCGTCGGTAAATTAATTTGATTAAAGCCAAGTAAATAGATAGCCAAGTAGATAACGAGTGAAGCTAGAATAGCTAACAACGTTGATGATTTATTCTCTTTAAAAGAAACTCTTTCCATGTTTGCTTGTAGCATGCTTTTTCTTATTAGAAATGAAAAAAGCGATCTTATTAGTTTTTCTTGTTAATTTGCAAGGATAAAGTTCAAGCTTTAATGGCCTGTTTTAGGAAGGTATTTGGGATCAATAGGGTTGGTTCCGGCTGCCTTGGCTGTGTAGTAGGCAATGCCTGACGAAGTGAGTGTTGCTTCCATTTGGTAAGTTTTGGATCTAATGGCTGATGGCGCATTGGCTGTAAATTGAACTTCATAAACACCGTTGTTAAGAATAGTAATATTGTCAACAAGTCCTGAAGTATGGCTGGTTGGGTTTAATGAAATGCCAGTGTAGTTGTAGAGTTCAGTGGGAGTATTGGGTAGAGAGCCGAACCGAGCAGTGTATTCACTGATTGCTATTTGAACGCTTCTTGCTGAATGTAGTGTGTTGCTTACATCGGCTCTGATTGTATAGATTTGATATTGAGGGATAGCTGCTGCTGCGAGGATGCCAATAATCGCAATGACGATCATTAGTTCAATGAGGGTAAATCCTTTGGAGTGCTTGTTCATTGTTATAACTCCCTTTAAGCAGTGAAAAAAAAGGCGCTATATAGATAGCGCCTCTATATTTAGCATTTAGCTGATATTAGAATTTAGGTCTGTATTTAACTTCAAGAGTTCCGCCACTGACGCTCCAATCTACGGCTCCATTTGAATTCGGGGTAGCAGTTAATTCAATTGTTTTATTTCTTAGTTCACTGGCCGTAGGTGCAGCACCTTCAAATGTAATGGTTACTTTTGTGCCATCCCAGCCTACACTTGCAACATCTCCTAAGGCTGCTGCTCCGTCCAAAGAAACATATTCTGCAACAGCTGCTCTAGTGGGTAATTCTTGATTTAATACCGTTAGTTCGCTAATAGCTAGCTGAACTGGACGAACCGCATTAAGCGCACTAGTAGAAGCGTCAGTACGGATGGTGTAGTCACGGTACTGAGGAATAGCTACCGAAGCCAAAATACCAATGATCGCAACCACGATCATTAATTCAATTAAGGTAAAACCTTTTTGCATTTGTTGTTTTTTCATAATTGTCCCCTAGAGGTGAGTTGATGAATTTTTAGTTGTTGTTATCCCGACTCACTACCAGCAAGTGGGGTGCCAATTGTGACAAATTTCCGCAAAGAGTAGATAATACGAGGGTCTCATTATGCTGAATAGGTTTTCAAAAAATGTCAGTGACGCTAATTGTCATACCCTAACGGGGTAGTAACTGACACTTTTTGTCAGTTATAGGTGTTTTATTTGTGTGATGGCAACGGGGCGGTACGAGAACTTTGTAGGGTGGTGTTAGCGAAGCGTAACCCACCTTAGATTAATTTGGTGGGTTACGCTTCGCTAACACCACCCTACTGAGCAAGACTCTGTGAGATGCCCGTCAAAATTGAGTTCTCTCTATACCGTTCGTTTTTGCTTTTTTCTATACTTCCTCATTCTTTAACCTTTCAATAACTATAAGCATAAGAGGTTGCTGATGGCGCTATCTGGATTAAGCCGCAGGCTGTTATCAGAATCATTGATCACTCAGGATCAATTAGATGATGCTTTGGGCGCCTCTAAACGCGACCAGTTGCCTTTACTTGTGGTGCTCTGCCAACAAGCCGGTTTAGATGCCAATAAAGCAGCGGCATTAGCAGCAGCTGATTTTGGTAGCCCCTGTTTTGATTTAAACGCATTCGACGACAGTTTAATTGAGCGAGAGAGCTTATCTCTGGATTTGATTAAACAGCACCATGCGTTGCCGCTCTTTACTCGAGGCAGCAGGCTTTTTGTAGCCATGGCAGACCCTACGGATTTACGAGCGCTTGATGAATTTAAGTTTAATACGGGACTAAATACCGATGCAGTTGTCGTCAATGCGTTAGATCTACACGCTAAAATTACCCATTTTGTTGAAGAAGAGGATGCAGCAGGTGCAGCGTTTGATGACCTTGATGACGATGGGTTAGATGACCTTGATATTGAATCAGGCGATGAAGAGTCTAAGCAAGAAGCGCAAGGCGCAGATATTGATGAAGCCCCTGTGGTTAAATTCGTCAATAAAGTGCTCTTAGATGCGATAAAAATGGGCGCATCCGATATTCACTTTGAGCCTTACGAAAAATCCTATCGGGTGCGTTTTAGAACGGACGGTATTCTTCAAGAAGTGGTTAAGCCGCCACCCAAATTAAGCGGCAGAATGGCCGCTCGTTTAAAAGTACTCTCGTCCATGGATATTTCAGAGCGTCGAATTCCTCAGGACGGTCGCATCAAATTAAAAATATCCAAAAATAAATCCATTGATTTTCGTGTGAATACCTTGCCTACGCTTTGGGGAGAGAAAATTGTTTTGCGTATCTTGGATGCCAGTGCCGCAAAAATGGGCATAGATGCGTTAGGCTATGAGGATGAGCAAAAGCAGCTTTATTTGGAAGCCCTAGAGCAGCCGCAAGGCATGATTTTAGTGACAGGGCCAACGGGCTCTGGTAAAACCGTTTCGCTTTATACTGGGCTTAACATTTTAAATAAGCCAGAGCGCAATATCTCGACAGCAGAAGACCCTGTTGAGATTAATCTTGAAGGGATTAACCAGGTTAATGTCAATAATAAAGTCGGGTTAACTTTTGCTGAATCGCTCAAATCCTTCCTGCGTCAAGACCCCGATGTGATCATGGTCGGTGAAATTCGTGACTTAGAAACAGGCAGTATTGCCATTAAAGCTGCGCAAACTGGTCACATGGTGATGTCGACACTGCATACTAACAGTGCGCCAGAAACCATTACCCGTATGCTGAATATGGGTGTGCCTGCGTTTAACCTCGCCACCTCCGTTAGCTTGATTATTGCCCAGCGTCTTGCCCGCCGGTTATGCAGTAGTTGTAAAGAACCTGCGGATTATCCTCAAAAAGCTTTGCTAGAAGAAGGTTTTACTGAAGATCAATTAGAAAATAATCAACTCATGAAGCCTGTCGGGTGCAGCAAGTGTACCCGAGGCTATAAAGGCCGGGTCGGGGTGTATGAAGTTGTTAAAATAACACCGGCTATACAGCGGCTTATTATGGAAGGGGCTAATTCCCTAGAAATTGCAGACCAAGCAGCAGTAGAAGGCTTTAACGACTTAAGAAAATCAGGCCTCTTAAAAGCACTAAGCGGTGTGACAAGTCTTGAAGAAATTAACCGAGTAACCAAGGATTAACCATGGCAAAAGCGCAAAAAGCAATGAAAATGCACACCTATGTGTGGCGTGGTGTCGATGCCAAAGGTGACAAGGTTGGCGGGGAGCTGCAAAGTCAAAGCGCTGCGATTGCGCGAGTCCAGTTAAAGAAAAAAGGCATAATGCCTAAGAAGGTATCAAAAAAACAGGACTCCTTGTTTTCGGCAGGTAAAAAAGTCGATGCAAAAGATATCGCTATTCTATCAAGGCAGATGTCTACTATGATGAGGGCTGGTGTGCCTTTGATTCAAGCCTTGGATATTATTTCAGAAGGTGCCGAGAAACCAGCCCTTAAGAGTTTAGTAGATAAAATTAAAATTGATGTGGCAGGCGGCGGTACTTTAGCCAATGCGCTAAGAGAGCACCCTGTCTATTTTGATTCACTATTTTGCAATTTGATAGAAGCGGGTGAGCAGGCTGGTGCTTTGGAAACCATGCTTGATCGTATTGCAACCTATAAAGAAAAAACTGAAGCGTTAAAATCAAAAGTGAAAAAGGCGGTCAAATACCCTTTGACGGTACTCGCAGTTGCTTTTGTTGTGACGGGTATTTTGCTTGTGAAGGTTATACCTACCTTTGAAGAACTGTTTCAAGGCTTTGGGTCTGACCTGCCGATGTTTACGCGATTTGTCATTGATATATCGAACTGGGTGCAAGCTTATGGATTCTTTGTGCTTGTTGCTATCGTCGGTGCAGTGGTTGGTCATCTACATTCAGTGAAAACGCAGCCTGCTTATAGTGACAAAGTTGATGCTTTTGTACTTAAAATGCCTATCATTGGCCACATCACGCATACGTCAGTATATGCAAGATTCTCAAGGACACTGGGCACTACCTTTGCTGCGGGTGTTCCATTGGTAGATGCATTGGATTCTGTCAAAGGTGCGGTTAATAATGCTGTCTATGCTAGAGCTATCGCAAAAATACGCGACGAAGTAACGACCGGTATTCCACTCAATAACTCGCTACGTGCTGCCGATAGGTTTCCAGTGATGATGATTCAGATGATTGCCATTGGTGAAGAGGCTGGTGACCTTGAAACCATGTTGAACAAATTAGCTGAAATCTATGAGCAGGAAGTCGATGATGCAGTGGATGGCTTGACCTCAATGATGGAACCTCTGATCATGGCCTTTTTGGGTGTTGTTATCGGTGGCTTAATGATAGCGATGTACCTACCAATCTTTATGATGGGCGATGCTTTCTAATGGAATTTTTGTTTCAACCTTTTTCATCTTTGCCTCAAGAGCAATGGCTTTTTATTCTTGCAGTGGGCACGCTTGTCAGTCTTATGATCGGCAGCTTCCTAAATGTTGTCATCTACCGGCTGCCAGTGATGATGGACAGCGCTGCTAAAGAAGAAGCTAAATGGGTATTGTCTGAGGGTGATTATGAAGAAGAGGCGGGTGATCGTTTTAATTTGGCGTTTCCTGCTTCTCGCTGCGGACATTGCAATGCCCCCATTAAGGCTTGGCAGAATATCCCAGTCTTAAGCTTCTTATTGTTGAGAGCTAAATGCGGAAGTTGCAAAACTAAAATAAGCTGGCGTTATCCTTTGGTTGAATTAGCGACTGCTATTATTGCGCTTCTGGTGATGTTGCAAAGTGATAATCTGTTTCAAATGATCAGCCTGTTAGTGCTGAGTTTTGGGTTGATTGCCTTAACTATGATTGATGTGGATCATCAGCTATTGCCAGATAGCTTGACCTTGCCATTATTGTGGCTGGGGCTTTTGTTAAATACCCAATCAACCTTTGTTGACTTGCAAAGTGCAGTCTTTGGTGCTGCCTTTGGCTATTTGTCTTTATGGGGTGTTTATTGGCTGTTTAAATTGGTCACAGGTAAAGAGGGGATGGGCTATGGTGATTTTAAACTCTTGGCTGTCTTTGGTGCTTGGTTTGGCTGGCAGATACTAACCAATATTATCCTTTTGTCCTCTGTAGTGGGAGCCATTTGGGGTGTCGCCATGATTATAGCGCTAGGGCGTGATTCGCAAAAGCCGATGGCGTTTGGGCCTTTTATTGCTGTCGCTGGCTGGTTGAGCTTTATGTATCCTGCTTACCTAACAGTAACAAACTGGTTGCTTTTTTAAGTTTGGTGGATCGCGCTGCGCTTATCCACCCTACAAATAAAATTGTTGACCTTTCCGTAGAGTGGCGTTAGCGAAGCGTCACCCACCATAATTATATCAACCTCATCGATAGATCAATTGCTTTAATATCCTTCGTTAAACTGCCGATCGATATGTAATCCACGCCTGTCTCTGCAACAGCGACTAAGGTTTCCTGATCAATGCCGCCCGATGCTTCCAATTTGATGTGAGGGTAATCGGCGTTTCTGATGGCTACTGCCTTTCTTTTGTCGTCATTTGAAAAGTTATCGAGCATGATGATGTCTGCATTAGCTGCGAGCGCTTCTTTATATTCGTTTAAATCTTCCACCTCGATTTCGCAAGGTTTATTTGCTGCGATGGTTCGGGCTTTTTCAATGGCCTGTTTAATGGAGCCTGCTGCCTGAATATGATTTTCCTTGATTAAAAATGCATCAAAAAGACCTAAGCGATGATTCTTGCCGCCGCCGCAGGTCACCGCGTATTTAAGTGCTTGCCGAAGGCCTGGGAGTGTTTTGCGGGTATCCAGAATCTTTGCCTCAGTATGCGCGATCATCGCTTGATAAGCGGCTGTCTTGGTAGCAACAGCTGATAAGGTTTGAAGAAAATTCAAAGCAGCTCGTTCACCGGTCAATAGGCTTCTTGCATTACCTTCAAGGGTAAAGAGTGTGCTGTTGGCTGAGACCGATTGACCTTCATCCACTGCCCAATCAATCTTAATGCTCGGGTCTAGTTGATTAAATACCGCTTCACACCAGGGTTTGCCAGCCATGATCATGTCATCTCTTGTGATGATACGCGCCTTGGCATGTTGCTCGCTATCAATAATTTGTGCCGTAATATCGCCTGTGCCAATGTCTTCTTTAAGGGCTAGGGTGACATTTTCTTGAATGGCGCTGGTTAATAGATCATCCATAGGGTGTTTTGCTTTGAAAAAAAAACGCAGTTTATCAGAGGTTGAATGAGTCACAAAGCAAGCGGGTTAAGCAGCTTTCTTTTTGGTTTTATTTTACACTTGTCAAAACGGCAGTTTACCTTTAAAGGCACACGCGCTCATGGCTGATCACCAAGCATTTATTTACAAGTTAATGAAGCAATACTCTCTAGTCGAAGGGGCTGAAATATTTGTTGAGCAAGTTCATATAGCGCTATTCGCTAGCGAAATAGAAGCGGGGACTTTGAGTGAGAACGTTTTCGAATTAAAGCAGGTATTGTTCGACGCGTTACTATCGACATTACAAAAGCCTGAGTGCTTTGAAAGCCGGCAAGTGTATCTCAGGCAAATTTCCTCATTTTTACCGCAATTCACGATGGCATTGGTTGCTGCATCTGTTGTTAAGTCTAAAAGGCTTTTCCTGTTGCAAACCTTGGAACTCTTACATAAGCAAGTATTATTAGCCGTACCTGATACCTTAATATTGGATGCTATTGATCTGGCAAAATCGCAAAAGCTTGAGCGAGAGAATCAACATGGCGCCAGCCTTGTTGGGCGAGAAGTTCGATTACCTTTGAGTGGCAAGTCAACACTGGGCCAGTTAGCAGCTTTTCAGCAAGCGTCGAGAGTGTTTGTGGTGACTAATATTGCAGGAAAGAAGCTGGTTGAAATCCCTTATGATGAATTTATGTCGCAGCTAGAGGATGGATGTATTACCTTAGGTGAGCCAGTCGATCGATTTGATCAAGCGCTGGAAGCTGTCATCGACGGGCTTCGGCAAGGGTAAGCTGTTAATCTATGAGTGGTTCAGTCGTAGCTAGCCGAGCTTGTTAAGTTAATGGTGGGTTACGCTGCGCTAACCCACCTTACAAAGAGTATGTATGAAGCTTCAATCAGGGCGATACCAAGGTCTTAAACAGAGGTTTTCACCGCATTTCAGCTCACGGCCTCAAGCTGAAGTGTCTTTGCTGGTCATTCACAATATTTCACTGCCTGCTGGTGAATTTCTCACGCCCTTTGTCGATCATCTATTTATGGGGTGTATTGATACGGGTGCACACCAGACCTTTGATACCTTGTTAGGCCTTAAAGTCTCTGCCCATTTTTTTATTAACCGTCTCGGTATCGTTACCCAATATGTGGCTACAGATCAATCAGCCTGGCATGCAGGTGTGTCAAACTTTAAAGGTCGTGAAGGCTGCAATGATTATAGTTTAGGGATTGAAATGGAAGGGACTGATGATGAGTCTTATACGCTTATGCAGTATTGCGCGTTAGGTGTTTTAACGAGGCAATTAATGAACGATTACCCGTTGATTACCAAAGATCGTATCGTAGGTCACTGTGATATAGCGCCAGGCCGAAAGACAGACCCAGGTTCTGCCTTCGATTGGTCAGGGTTTAAGTCATCATTAAAAGGTTAGTGCTTTCTGAGACTTTTTAGCTTTTTGCCTCTCTAATAGCCTAATGGCAGGGTTCAAAGGCGTTTGATGTGACTGTGATTGCAGTGGTATTGGCTATTGGTCTTTTGCAGTGTACTCGTTGCGTTGACGCGCTCCAATCTGATCATCTTTTCTCGGTCTGGGGTGGTTTTGTTGCTAAATTACCCTTGCAAGCTTTCTTGAGGTGCCTTATCTGGATTGGCGTTCCTTGTTTTCTGGCTTTTTTACTGTTGAGGTGTGCTGACAGTCTAGTCGGGAGCCTACTTGTCATACCGATTGAACTTATTATTTTTATCTATGCATTAGGGAAAAAAGACGAACGCTTAAGCATTTACCCTTATATAGAGCACTGGCAAAAAGGCAATATCGCAGAAATCAGAGCCTTATTCGCTCAGTTTTCTGCTCGTTTTTTCTCGGCACCTCTTAAAAGCCGTTCTCTGGAAAGTGCTTCACTTGGACAGTTGCGCATGAAGGGCAATCAGCTGTTTTTGACGATGATGCTAAAAAGATGGCTGGTTGTGCTCATGTGGTTTCTTTTTGTTGATCCTGTTGCGGCCCTACTTTATCGACTAATCGAGAACGTATTATCTCAGTCTGAGCAACAGCCATCATGGTTAGTCAGTGCGGGTTTTTGGATGGAGTGGCCTGTGAGTCGCCTTGCCGTTTTGTGCTTTATGGTGTCAGGGAAAGTCAGTGAGGTTTGGCTATATTGGTGTGATGATATTTTGCAGTTTAGTGTGTCTCCCACTGATTTTCTTTTGGGTGGCGCTTATGCAGCACTACCCATTCAAATGGTCGATAGCAATTTAGAAGGTTCGGAGAGTGAAGAGGCAGTTAAGGATGCCTATGGCCTGCAACGGCTTTTAAAGCGGACCTTGTGTTTACTGTTGCTGGTTGGTTTATTGGTTGTTTGAATTCAGTGGCCAGGTATTCAGGTAATCTAGGAGTCTACCCTAGACCTGATTGTTGGGCTTAAATGTCAGATAAGCGGCTAAATTCTTCGCCGCTGTTTATTTAGATCTGCCTTTAAATAGGCAGGTTATTCGCAGGCATCTCCCAAAGCATTTATCCCGCTTCTTTTGACATTTATCCTTGAGCGCAATTATCGGGCAGACCCCTAGCCAAATAAACGCCATTCAATCACCAAGCAAAAAATGCTAACATACTCCATTTTTGGGGCTTGCATTGATTGAGCTTATTCTAGGTGGCGCTAGGTCGGGGAAGAGCAGTTTGGCTGAAGAGCAGATTGCCCGTTTGAATAAAGCGCCCTTTTACTTGGCAACAGCAACCTCAGGTGATGAAGAAATGCAGGCGCGTATCGATAGGCACCAGCATGATAGAGCAGGACAGGGTCTTAACTGGCAAACAATCGAAGAGCCTTTGTATTTGGCCCAAGCGATAAAATCCATAGCAGCCCCCGGTCGTTGTATTCTGGTAGATTGCTTGACTTTATGGTTGACCAATTGTTTATTAAACGAAGATAGTCAACTATGGCACAAGCAGCGAGCTGCCTTGCTAGCCTTATTGCCTGAATTAGCCTGCGATATCATTTTAGTGTCGAACGAAGTTGGATATGGTATCGTGCCGCTCGGACAGTTGAATCGCCAGTTTGTTGATGAGGCAGGTAGATTGCATCAAGCTGTGGCTGCTATGGCTGACTCGGTAAAGATTGTATTTGCTGGTTGTCCAGTACAATTAAAATAATGAAGTAAGTGAGGGTGAAAGTTGTGCCGTGGTTTTTGAAAGAAGCGAAAAAGTATGATGCTTTTTATGAGCAAAAAGCCAAGGACTATCAATTAAGACTCACAAAACCGCCTATTTCTCTTGGCGATGTTGAGCGTTGTGCAACGCGGATGTCGGCTTATCAGCAATCACTTGCGCCTGTCATCCGCAATATTGATATTGTGATTATGGCTGCCGATCACGGCATTACTGAAGAAAAGGTCTCCTCTTTCCCTCAGTCAGTAACCTCCGAAATGATTAAAAACTTTGCAGGTGGCGGGGCAGCTATTGCCGTGCTTGCAAAAAGCCTTGATGCCAGATTAATGGTTTTCAATCTAGGAACTGTCTCGGAAATACCTGAAATTGAAGGTGTTATTGATGTGCGAGTAGCGAATGGGACACGGAATTTTTCTAAAACCCAGGCAATGACCCAAGAGCAATGTCGGCAGGCTATGTTTCATGGCAAGCAGGCTGCTGACTGGGCATCTTTTAACAATTGTCAGTTGTTCATTGGCGGGGAAATGGGTATTGGTAATACTACATCCGCAGCTGCGTTGGCTTCTCGGTTGTTGGATTGTCCTGTTAAAGAAATAGCAGGCCCAGGTACTGGGTTAGGCCCTCAAGGTGTCGAGCATAAAATTAAAGTAATTGAGCAAGCTTTAGATTTACACCAAACTAAAGACCCATTAGCCTTATTAGCGGCAGTGGGCGGATTTGAAATTGCTGCTTTGGCAGGTGCCTATATAGCCTGTGCGCATCGTGGCATCCCTGTGTTGTTAGATGGGTTTATTAGTTCTACCGCAGCGCTTGTGGCTGTTGAAATGAATCCTAGTATCAGGCCTTGGTTAATGGCCTCGCATTGCTCCCAAGAACCTGGTCATAAACATATACTAGCGGCATTAGAACTTGAGCCTATGGTGGATTTAAAGATGCGTTTAGGTGAGGGATCGGGTGCTGCACTTGTTGTACCGCTCATGCAGCAAGCTTGTAAACTACAGGCAGAAATGGCAAGCTTCAGTGATGCAAAAGTCAGTGAAAAGCTGGTTTCTTAATGTTTATTGCTTATGAGTGTGCCTGAATACCAAGTCACAACCCTTGATTTATTGCGCCATGGAAAACCTGAAGGTGGTGAGATCTTCAGGGGGAGCATTGATGTCGAATTATCTGCTCAAGGCTTCGAGCAGATGGAAAAATCGTTTGAGAAACTAAAACAAGCTACACTTGGATGGGATTATATAATCTCCTCTCCACTTTCTAGGTGCCGTACCTTTGCTGAACAGCTCGCCTCTAGGCAAAGGCAAACCGTTGAGATAGAGGAAGCCTTTAAAGAGATAAATTTTGGCCTCTGGGAAGGAAAAACCTTTAGTGAAGTAAAAGCCATGGATGAAATGCATTTTCAGCGCTTTTGGGAAGACCCTATCAAACATACACCGCCGAAAGGAGAGCCCTTTTCGCAGTTTGCTCAGCGAGTAAATGCAGGACTTAATAATTTGTTGACAGCTTTCGCTGGTAGTCGACTACTGGTAGTCACCCATGGTGGCGTTATTCGAATGATATTAGATTGCTGTTTAGGCGGAAATGGGCATTCGCTTATGCGTTATGAAGTGCCTTATGCTTGTCTTTCACAAATACGAGTTTTCGAGCATCAGGATAGCCGATTTTACCAACTTTGTTTTCATAATAAATAGAACCCGTTCTGACTTGCCTTTAATGGCCTTATTCAAATGGCATAAATCTCAATCACCTCCTAGACTTTTTGTATTGCTGAGTATTGAGACAGGGCTATGTCAAAGAGTCAATCAGGAAACGTGCGTTCATCTATCGTTCTGCAAGCGTCATCTTATGCGGTCATGGATAGTCAACAGCCGGTTGACTGGTCTGATTTTCAAACGCTTGAAGGATTATCACTCAACTGGCAGCCCATAGAACAGCTGAATGAGCTGAACCATGAGTTTTCTAGTGTCTATATTTATCTGTCAGGATCATTAGAGGAGAGAGCGTCTCAGCTCGGACAGGCTGTTAATCAGTTAAGTCAACATGATTCAGCTATCAGTAACTTGCATCTTGTTGTTGATGCCCAAGGGGTAGATGCTTCGGAGATTATTGATAATCGATATTGGTTATTCCTTTCAAAGTCACTCGGTGTGTCAGCAGAAAGCCTTATTGAGAAGCAGCAGTCAGATGACTTTTTTACAGAAGTCTCGCTGCAAGCTTCTCCAGAGTTGAGTGCACTTTTTCTATGGCAGCTCCAAAAAGGCCGACCAAACCCTGTTTTACCAAACGAGATAGTTAGCGATGCAGCTGTGCAACAGGCTAGGACAAATAATCTCTTTGATTTGGGGCTCTTGCAGTCTGATGGAGCTGCTTATGTTAAATGGACCAACAAAGAGATAGCTTTATTAACTGGGCATCTCCTATCTATTCAGCATGAGTTGAGTAAAGATGAAGCTCAGCTTGATGCGGCAAAACTACTGCTTAAAGATTTCCCCTCTTTTTATCAGGCGTTAACCTCGCTCTATTTCTCATCTGATGATTTTTCTGATCAGTCGCTTTACAGGGAACTTTCAGCACAGCTACAAAGCTTTTTTAGTCAGCTATCTCACTTCATTAACGGTTATCCGAATAGTGAGATTGCCAAGTCTGATTTTATTTATTCATCGCTTTACCAGTCGATACATCAAAAAGCCTCCGTGTTAAATGAAGTTGCGTTAGACGCTGTCAGTCAAACAGACACTATTGAGTCATCTACGTCAGCAAGTGAAGAGAAAGGCTTAGTGCCACTTTTTGCCAAATGGATGAGAGCGGGTCAGCAAAACTTTTCCAGTGCAGGCAGTTGGTTGAAGACTATTGGTCGTGATGCCATTGGCCGATTAGGCCAGGAAATGTCTAATTCCATGAGTGTTATTCAAGTGTTTGGTTTTATTCAAACTAAGCATTATTACGAGCTGACAGGGCCACTCACTGCAGAAGAAAAGCTTGATTTGCAATTACAAATGGCTCAGTTAATTGAGCTGATAGACATGCCTATTACTTGGACAATTGATTCGGTTAGGTACTTTATGTCATCGACTAAAATGATGACGGTTCGCTTTTTATCTTCTGTTTCTGATGTTATCTCCAAAGCTTTTTTTGTTTGGGGGGCTTTTTTTGGTATTGCAGTTGATGCCTACAGTATTTATGTGTCAGCAAAAATGCTTAGCTTCACTAACGATAAAAGAATGCAGGAAGGTATTATCTTTGGTTTAGTTATGTCAGTGCTGGGTTTTGTGATGTCATTAGTCATGGCAACAGTTATTGTTGGTTTTGTTGTGACATCTGTTGTTGCCTCAGTGGCAACTGCTGCAACCTTGGCAACCGGTATTGCATCAGGTGTGGCTGCGGGGATATCCAGTGCAATGGCTATGGTTGGGCCTATAGGGTTAGCAGTCGCGCTCGTGATGATGATGGTGTCAGGCCTTTATGGTGCAATTACCACCGTTAAGCGGTATGAAGAAAAGATCAATATGTCCGCATCGCAGAAGCTTCATCTGGGTGTTAGATCTTTTTTTATGAGCATCATTCCTATTCAGGATAACTTTGCGACAGCCGATATTGAAAATGAGTACCAGCGGGTTATCACGAAAGAGCAATATGCTCAGATGTATTTAGATTATAGAGAAAACTTCTTTACGCGCCTAATAGAAAGTTTAGCCTATGGTTCAGAGAAGCTTTATAGAGTGGTCTTTACCATTGATGGCTTGGAATTAGAGGTCGCAAGTACTTATAAGCGTGGTTTGGATGGGGGATATGAAACCTATAAAGCTAAAAGTGGGGTAGCTAGGCATACCACGGTAGATTTAAATGCGTTCAATTTTGAAACCCTGGTGAGAAACGCTAATAAGAAAAATGTAAGGG
Organism: Pseudomonadales bacterium; assembly: GCA_965225765.1. Classification (GTDB taxonomy): domain Bacteria; phylum Pseudomonadota; class Gammaproteobacteria; order Pseudomonadales; family DT-91; genus CAKMZU01. The sequence goes on along the minus strand of CBDDBO010000002.1, from coordinate 1,533,971 downwards.
ATTATCAGCCTGACTTTCCTATTGGAAAGATGGCTTATAGTGTCGATGGGAATAAAGGATTGTATGCCTTAAAATTTGAAGGTTGGCGCTCAGTAACAGCGGCGCCTTATAATGCTACAGTGACTGCGCCCTCAAAGACTAACCCTTATTCTCAAACGGGTAATGGGCACAGATTTCCTACGTTGATGGGTGATTTCAATGGTGATGAACAATCGGATATCGTGCGCTTTATGGATCGTGGTGTCCATATAAATTTCAATAACGGTGGTTTCTTTATCCAATGGGAGCAGCTTTTTAGAGGCTTTTCTACTTACCGAGGATATTACGAAAATCAGAGTAAACACCCTCGATTAGTCGGTGATTTTAATGGTGATGGTTACGATGACATTATAGGCTTTCAAGATCATCATGTTGAGGTGCTCATTAACAGACGCCTCACCTCTTACCCTGCTGACCAGGCTAATCATCACCTAGGGTTTGGTGGTTTGAATGTGATGAAGTTTCCTCTTCCAAATGCTGAAAGTGGAGCATTTTTATCCAGTACCGAGCCAGGTAAAATAGCCAAATCCTATTTTACTCGTGCTACGGGTTTTAACAGTCTTGAGAGTGAGCCACGAATCATCGGGGACTTTAACTGTGATAGGCGTGATGACATTGTAGGGTCTGCTGGATCCGATTTTACCTTGGCATTAAGCACCTCTGAGTTAAATAGTTTTACGCCAGCTTTCAGCTTATCAGATCAATCACGATTTGATCAATTTAAAGGGATAGACTGGAGTACAAGCACTTTGTTGGCAGGGGATTTTAATGGCGATGGCTGTCAAGATTTAGCGGGATTGACCCAAGGCAAACTGGTGATGACAACAGGCACTAGTCTGGGGGCAACGGCTATTGAGGGCGGCTACACGGGGGAAGATCTTAGCACGCTTCGTGAGGGCGCCTACCTTAATAAGGTTGTCGACATTACAAATGATAATTACGACGATATTTTATTTATTAAAGAAGATGGGTCTTTTAATGCATTAGTATCAAAAGGTGATGGGACTTTTTCTGTCATGAAGTCAGAGGCTGACTGGTTTACTTATCCTCAAAGAGTCACCACGCTCAGCACTGAGCCAGGTAACGAAGACAAAGACTGGTTGTATTTTAATATCAAGACTAAAACAGCAGACTATATTGGTCGAGATCATGATAATGCTGTGTATGTTCATTACAGCAATGGTCAAATTTATCGCCATATTCTAGGGCCTGATGCGATTAATGGCGAAGACGGTATTATTGCCATAGAGTTAGGCGACGGTAATGATGAAGCGAAAGGTGTGCGAGACAGATCTAACCACTTTTATATAGGCGAGGGGTCTAAAGTTTTTAAAGGTGGCGAGGTAGATGATAAATTTATTCTTAACACCATGAAAAACCCTGAGACTGTGTCGATTTTGGATGGTGGTATTGAAGCTATAGAGAATGCGTTTTTTCGTCAACCGCCTGTTTTTGAGCCTATAGATTCTTTAACACCTCACAATGCAAACAAAAATCAGCACGATTACTTTACTGCCAATGTTCCTTTTATTAATCCTGACGATGTGAAGGCCGATAAAGTCACGGGATTTGAAATTGACCTTCATCAGACGAAGGGTTACGTCAAGCATAAAGGAGCTGATAAAGAAATTGCCAAGCTTATGAATATCGAGCATGCAACGGGCCATGCTTACACAGGCGATTTAATTAAAGGGGACAAAGGCTTCAATGTATTAGATGGCCTAGGTTCAATTTTTCTAGAAAAGCCTGATGTGCTTGAAGGTGGCGAAGGCGATGATTTGTTAATTCTTCACAACAATACGAATGCATACGGTGGGGAGGGTGATGATCGTTATATTGTCAAGACCACTGATAATTCATCGATGGTTACGATCAAGGATGGCGAAGGCAATAACTCCGTGATGATGTCGGTAGATTTAGAGCAGATTGCAGCACTTGGGCCTTCTGAAGAGCCTGATGATCTCGTTTTTTATATTGATCATGGTGAGGTAGACAGTAGCGGTAAACCTATCATGACTTACATGATTCTCGAAGGACTATTAGCTGATGCTGATGCGGTCAATCACTTAAGCTTTATTACGCGTGATGGTTTTACCTTCAAGTTAGATGGCGAAAAAGGGCGGTCTAAGAATTTTTATTACAATTTCAACTTAACGTATGATGCGAGTAAAGACATTACGTATGCTGCGGATTTCGCCAAAAATATGGGGCGTATTCGCGTCATTCAGGATGTGCACTACCAGAAGATTCAAGTGTTAGAAATGAATGAAGACTTGTCTAAGGTAGAGCGCGTCATACGAGATATTCGTGTTCCGGGATATGCTACCTTAAAAGCTAAGGCCAGTGATTTTCATGATGAAATTCATGGCACATTAGAGCATGATATTTTTACAGCGGGTAAAGGCAATGACTACATGGTTGGGCGAGGCGGAGAGGACTACTATGTGGTTACTGCGCTTGATAAACCTGAGCTTGCAGGCGTAACCCGCATTAATAATTTTGATCTGTCCCAGGGTGATCAAATAGCCTCAGATATTCTTCGTGTGAACCTTTATCAAGCTGACATTCTTTTAGTGAAAGATAAAGATGACCTGGTTATTCGCGATCAGAGTGTTAGAGATCTGAAACAGAAAGATATCATTGTCGAGAAATTTTTCGTCAGTAAGCAGTACCAGCATTTGTTTTTGAATGACATTAATGATGTTACCTACGAGATTTTAATTAACAGTGAAAATGAGCCTTATCTAGCGCCAGGTATTATTCAAGGTACGGATGTTTCGGATCATAAACCTGATGAAGATGGTTATGTGAAAAAGCTTATTGGTAGCTCTCAGTCAAGGACGACGTTATTTGGTTTAGATGGTGATGACTTACTACAGGCAAGGTCTGCAGGGGAAGATGCTGAAGGCGCAAATTTCTTTGACCCTAACAACAAAGGTGACATTCTCTTAGGTGGAAATGGTAGTGATATTCTTGTTGATTCAGCGGGAATGGATTTACTTAAGGGAGAAGAAGGCAATGATCTCATTGTTTCTAGTATAGGTGATGATGTTATTGATCCTGGTGGCGGCATCGACCACGTGTTTTTTATGCCAGGTGCTCGGGGATTAAAAACCTTTATGGTGCCTGCTGATTTAGAAGGTTCATTACAGCGGCAGCGCAGCAAGAAAATCATGGTGCCTTATGATATTGAAGAGGCAATTTTTCAGCGGGTAGGGGACGATTTACAGATGATTTTTATGGCGGATTATTCTGCACTCTCTTCTTATGATACGACGCCAGAAGAATTCACAAAAGCGACTGAAAAAGCATTAATTGTGCATGTAAAAGACTATTACACATCTATTTACTTTAGGCGTTTTAGGTTGGCCTACTATGATGTCAACTCGTTGGATAATGTGGAAGGTATAGACCGAAACTTACCCTCTTCTGTGGAAACCCTTAAGCAGAGAGACGGTGTCGATATTTTAGACTCTTATCGGGAAAAGTCACAGCTGAATCAATCAGCCAAAAGCGCTGCTGTTGAGCTGGAATCTGCGCTTGAAGCACCTAAAGTCGTTGAAGCTAAACAGCCATCTATGAATCAAACTCATCAATTGCTGGTTCAAACTGCATCGACGCTACAAAGTGCTGAGCTTGAAATGCCGGAGCTTGTTGCAAATCAATCTACCACACCCCTACAGCAAATTGTGATGCCTCGCTGATTGTTTCAAAAGCTATCTCGGCGCAACCTTTGGTGGCTTTCTTGTCAAAGAATAATGGAGGAGCAATTGCTCCTCTTTATTTATCCGTTAGGTAGTACATCAATTTATGAGTGATCGCCTGTTAAAAATTCTCGTAAGTTAAGGCTTCCTAGCTTTGCGGGAATGAGGTTGAATGCTTTTTCTTATTTCAGACATGCTTCAGAAAGCGAGCATTCAGACTTAAGCTCTAGAGAATTGACGTGCGATTAACGGTTGTTGATACCGCAGAGGCTGGGCATCCTATGACTCACGAAACCATTCTTGCTAAAAATGTTGATTTACTAGGGCAATTACTGGGCCAGGTTGTTCGTGCGAGTGAATCTGATCTGATCTATCAAAAAGTTGAGGCTATACGGTTTGCAGCTAAAGAGGCCAGGGAGCAAAAAGAGCCAAGCTTTTTTAAGCTAGTTGAAAGCTTGACAGGTTTGACAGATGATGAACTTCTACCTATTACCAAAGCGTTTAATCAGTTTTTAAATCTGGTTAATATTGCAGATGATCATTATACCATCGCCACTTTTTGTGATGCGCAAAATTATCGTGCTACGTCGTTAGATAAACTCTTTCAGCAAGTTTTAAAGACGTCAGATGATAAGTCGCAGCTCGAAGAGGCCGTTAAAAGTCTATCGATTGAGCTGGTGTTAACAGCTCACCCTACAGAAATTATCAGGCGGACGCTTATTGCTAAATATGCAGCTATTGAGCAAGCACTGGAGGATTTGGATCGTTGCAGCGCCACTAAAAGGTGTACAGTGCAGGTCAAACAAACGTTGAAAAGACTGATTACTGAAATCTGGGAAACCGATACATTTAGACAACAAAAACCGACACCCATTGATGAAACCATTGGTTGTATGGCTGTGGTTGAAACGGCATTGTGGGCCGCTGTGCCTGAGTTTTGTCGGGAACTGGATGCCACCATGCAGTTTTATGAGTTATCTGCTTTGCCGCTGGATGCAGTCCCTGTGCGTTTTGTGTCGTGGATGGGAGGCGATAGAGATGGTAATCCTAATGTGACAGCTGAAGTGACTGCGCAGGTGATTGCCATTCATCAATGGAAGCTAGCTGAGCTTTATTTAAAGGATATTGATGCACTCATTACCGAGCTGTCCATGTCGAGTTCTACAGCGAGTTTTTGCGAGTATGCAGGCACCGACTATGAACCCTATCGACAAGTTCTACGTGCGCTAAGAAGTTTGTTAAGGGATACCTTTGAATTTTCTGACAGGTTGCTTAAAGGTGAGCCCGTTGTGCACACCTCGCCTTTACGAACGGTTGACCAATTGCTTGAACCTTTAATGCGCTGTTATCACGCCCTGAAAGATAGTCATTTATCGGTCATTGCGAATGGTTTGCTGACTGATACGATTAGGCGAGTTCATTGTTTTGGTGTGCATTTACTTAAATTAGATGTGAGGCAAGAAAGTAGCCGGCATGCAGCTTGTTTGAGTGAAATTACCCAATACCTTGGTATGGATGACTACCTCAGTTGGCCTGAGAGTCAAAAAGAAGCCTTTTTGATTGAAGAGCTATCCAATAAAAGGCCACTTTTGTCTACTGAAACAGCCTTGTCGGCGGAAGCGCGAGAAGTCATTGAAACCTGTAGAGTTATCGCTAGCCAGCCTCTAGATGCTTTTGGTGCTTATGTGATTTCAATGGCCAAAGCCCCATCCGATATTTTAGCGGTTGAATTATTACTAAAAGAGGCAGGCTGTAGACGCCAGCCTCCTATCGTACCTTTGTTCGAAACCTTAGACGACTTGAATCATGCCCCTGGTGTGATGAAAAAATTATTTGAACTAAGAGGGGAGCGGCAGAAGAAAGAACAGATGGTGATGATTGGGTACTCAGACTCATCAAAAGACGCAGGATTCTTTGCCGCAGGCTGGGCGCAGTATCAGGCACAGGAAGCGCTGATTGCTTTATGTGAAGAGCAAGGCATTAAACTAACGCTTTTTCATGGCAGAGGCGGAACAGTTGGTCGAGGTGGTGACCCTGCTCATGCTGCTTTATTGTCTCAGCCTCCAGGTTCGCTAGAAGGTGGATTACGAGTCACTGTTCAAGGTGAAATGATCAGAAATAAACTGGGGCTACCTTCGATTGCCCATAAAACGTTTGAGCGCTATGCCTCTGCAATGCTGCAAGCAGGCCTTGAAGCACCGCCTTATCCTGGTGAACAGTGGCGTAAATTAGCTGATCAATTAGCCAGTGATTCCTGTGAAACTTATCGGCAAGTGGTTCGGCAAGACAGCGCCTTTATCGATTATTTTCAGCAGGCAACGCCTATTCGAGAGTTGTCCGTACTGCCTGTAGGGTCGAGACCCGCTAGACGCAAGCAATCAGGGGGCATCGAAAATTTACGAGCCATTCCCTGGATATTTTCCTGGAGTCAAAACCGTTTAATGCTACCTGCTTGGCTTGGTTTCGGTGAGGCCATTAGTGCTGTGCTTGCGGAAGGGAAAGAAGCTGCTTTGTTAAGTATGTATAATGATTGGCCTTTTTTCTCTACCCGTATTTCCTTGGTTGAAATGGTGTTCACTAAAGCTGATATGGCCGTTTCGGCTTATTATGATCGCAGTTTGGTGGAGCCTAAGTTACAGGCGAAAGGAAGAGTGCTAAGGGATAAATATCGCCATGATGCCAAGGTAATTTTATCCTTGAGTGGCGGTGAAGACTTTATGGAAGATGCTAGAGACAGTCGACATTCTTTTGCGCTACGACAGCCTTATCTTGATCCATTAAATCTGTTGCAGGTAGAGCTTTTACAAAGGCTGAGAATCTCGCAAGATGAAAATTTACATAGCGCATTAATGGTGACTATTGCTGGCATTGCAGCGGGGCTTCGAAATACCGGCTAGTACTTCGATTCACTGCATTTGTCAGGTAAAAAATACCGTAGGGTGGCGTGAGCGCAGCGTCACCCACCATCAGAAAACGGACAATCGCTGTGCATTGGGGTGCTAGTTAGTCTCCATCTAAAAAGCCTCTAAAAACTAGCCGCTTACATAATTTGTCAGATTTCTGAGGGGGTATATGAACGAAGGGAATCGTTGACTACAAAATAAGACGCCACGGAAAGCAAACTCACAGAAAAAGTACAAATTAGGGTGAGCCGATCCCTTTTTAAAAAAACGCGGTTTTTTTGCCCGATGATATTGTTCGATTTTCCAATGATCATCATGTGCCTGCTTGAAATCTTCAAATGTAAGTTTTTCAAGCGCTCCTTCCATGATATCGCTATTTTGAGATTCAGGTGGCGTGATAATGTAATGGTGCTTTTGGTCTTTCAAACACGTCCTGAAAACTCTAACATAACCATAATATTTAAGTCAGATAATCTTATCAAATTAAAATAAATGACGATGACTCGCGCTATAAAAATGAAAAAATTTACCCTTTTGCAAATTTCTTTGCCCTTTTAGGCCTGTCTTGAAGGATTTATCCCTCAAGCAGGGACGTCTCACCTTAAAAGAAAGGTAAATCGCCTGGTGTTATACGTCAGATTCATCATGCCAACTTTAACGGTTATACGAGCAGAGCCAATGACGCGAGAATAGTTGCGTCAGCTTTATGAGGGGATCTTTTTCATCTAACTGTTTGAATTTATCTTCAAGATCGAAAAAAACCTGACAGTAGCATAACTAATTTCTCATTTTATGAGTTCGAAGATTATAACAGAATCAGCCTATTTTTATAGGTTCCCTTAAGAACTGGTTTTGAATCGTAGTATTATGTGACAAAGGCTTAAATTTCAATGTCATTCTATTTTTTGGTGAAAATATCATAAAATCTTGTTGGTTTTTAAATTTTTTTTATTTTTATCCTGTGGGCGGCATTGATGTGAAATTTATCTGTATAAAATCCTGACAAGAACTTTTCAAATTTTTAGGTGTGAATGGTTTATGGCATGTAAAATTAAATGAACTATTTTCGTATATATTATTCAGATTAATTGGTGAAAGTTCATTGATTGCCAATATGAGTCATTAATATTATCAACAATTCTTAAAGAGTATTTATTAAATGAAAAAATTAAAAATCTTTACCGTATTTTTTTCTATTCTTCTACCTTTCTGTCTATCTAGTGCTTGCTACTCAGTGGATGGAGTGCCAGTGGCAGTTAAAATTTTAAAAAATAACTTGATAAACATTTTGTTAAAAAATGTACCTGGTGATTCAGGATTAGTAGATTCAGAAAGATTTGATGTTCTGTCGGGGGATAAAGATTATACTGTAAAACAAATTAAAATTGGTTTTCACTTCGATCAACATGATGCAAGAAAAGTAAAAGAATCAGAATTTGAGGAATCTGGAAATGCTCAAAGAGTTACTGAAGATAGAGAAGCAAGAAGTCTCTATTCGGAGGAAGTAAAGCGTTTAATTTCAAAAGCAGTAAATGAGCGTGCTCATAAAGTACAAAATGTAGATACAGTGTACAGCATAAATTAAAAAATCTAACAACTAAATTGTTTTAGCGTCTGGAACAGACTGCTCAGGCTTAAGCCCGGGGGTCGGCTGAAGGAAAGCCTATCTCTAACCTGATAGTCTGTTTCATCATCTGATATGTTGTACAGGTGTTGAAAAATAAGTACTTTAAACATCAAAAAAACGTTATAGGGCTTTATCTCTGCATTGCTTTTTTTCTTTTTCTCGCGAACCTTTTCTAGGGTGCTGCGGAACATTTCCCAATCGATTAGTTGCGTCAGCTTTATGAGGGATCTTTTTCATCTAACTTTTTGAATATATCTTAAAGATCGAAAAAACCTGACAGGAGCATAACTAAGTTCTCATTTTTTGAGTTTTAAGATTATCACAGAATCAACCTATTTTCAGAGGTTCTCTTAAATGAGCTTTAGCGCTTGTGTGGCGCTTTTCGGCCTTGGTGGGAGGTAGTCGGTCAAACTGTTTACAGCCTGCTGGGCGAGCAGGCGAGCTTGTATGGTATCTGTGCCGATAATGTTGACAAGCGGCCTAACACCTTCATGACAAAGTAACTCAATTAGGTAGTCGCAATTGTGCAGATCATAAGGGTTCAGTTCGAAGCCCGGTATAATGGATTTAACTAAAGGGTTGCTCTGCGATGGGATAGGAAGATTTAAGCTTGTCAGTGTATCTATCAAGCGGCCGGTCTCTGGAAAATCGTTCATATTCTGATTAAAAGCGATCAGCATATTGGTTGGGGTGGCGGGATATAAAATAAAAGGTCCAAGTGCTGAAGCATGACAATATGAGATGGCATGCCAAGGCCTATCGGTGGTGTAGGCTAAAAATAAGTGGTGGGTATGGAGGACTTCACAGCGGCTTTCTTGTTCGAACCATTCGGCAGACAGCTTAGTGACATGAGCACCTGTGGCATTAATCATGGCTCTGGCGGTTAAGGTACTAGAAGTCTGATGCTCACTTTTATACGTTAGTGACCAAATCTCGCCCTTTTTTTTGATAGATTGAATCTGACTATTGCTTATTATCGTTGCGCCTTGATTTTGCGCTAATTGTTTTATTGAAGGTAATAGCCGCATGCTGTTCACAAAGCACTCGGCCTGAGCTATTTTTTTAGTGTTAGATAAATAAGGCTGTTTAGCTGCCCCCATTTTTTTTAAGTGATGAGCGTAGAGTTTTTGCGATAACTGATCTTCTAAGGAGGTGACAGGCGGCTGCCTTAGATGTTGAATAGGCAACCAGTGACAAAGGCTTGGTGCTCGCTTGTGAAATAGTTTGACTTCAGGTAAGTTTGCCAAAAGTTTTTTGACACTAAACTGCATGGAGTGAAATGCACCTGATCCTGTTAAGGGAAATTGAATGGGCGATGGCTCACCTGCATTCTTGGCATCAAGTAAAGTGACGCTAAAGCCTCTCGATGCGGCATCGACGGCGATTGAAAAGGCATTGATATTATTGCCAACAATGATGATGTCTAGTAATGCCATGCACGTTTGAGTCAGGGTCTAAGAGTGATGAGTTAAGATGTCTTTGTTATAAGCATATTCTAAAATCGCTTAATTGCACGTTCGCGCTTTGCGTACAGTATATAGCTCAACGCTTGGAGACAGGTGTTTTTAACCCCATTGGAAACGTATTATGGATTTCTCATTAATTCAAACGCTCAGGCAAAAGCTCGATGTACCTGAGACCATTGACTGTGAACAATATCCTAACCTAGTTAGCTTTTATAAAAGTGGTATTGACCGTTACAGGGATCAACCTGCCTATAGCTGTCTCGGGCATACAATCACTTATAACGAGTTAGACGACTTAAGTGATGCCTTTGCTGCTTATCTTCAGCATAATACGTCCCTCGAAACAGGCGATAAGATAGCGATTCAATTACCGAATATTTTGCAGCAGCCTGTTGCGGTATTAGGGGCCTTTAAAGCGGGTCTTGTGGTGGTGAATACCAATCCCCTTTATACCGAAAGAGAGCTAAAACATCAGTTTAATGACTCAGGGGCGAAAGCCTTGGTGATTTTGGCGAATGTAGCGGATAAAGCCTCATCGATTATTGCTGAAACAGGGATTGAAACGGTTATCTTGACCGAGCTTGCTGATTTGCATTCGCCTGTGAAATCTACTGTATTGAACTTTGCGGTCAAGTATATAAAGAAAATGGTGCCTGAGTTTTCATTGCCGCAAGCTGTGAGCTTTAAGCAGGTGATCAAGCAAGGCAAGGGCCTGTCGTTGAAAACATCGGAGAACGCTTTAGCTGATTTGGCGGTTTTGCAGTACACAGGTGGCACCACTGGCGCGTCTAAAGGCGCTATGCTTTCGCATGCAAACCTGCTGGCGAATGCCCTGCAAAGCTCGCCGTTTTTCCATTCTTATGGGATGCCAGACAATGGTGCTATAGTGGTTCAGCCTTTACCGCTTTATCACATCTTTGCCTTTATTGTCGGGTTAATTTGTTTGAATACTGGCGCGCATACGATTCTGATTCCTAATCCTCGTGATTTGCCTTCACTGTTAAAAGAAATGAAGAAAAACAAGATGGATGGTTTCTGTGGTTTGAATACCCTTTTTGCAGGCTTGCTAAACCATAAAGATTTCTCGACAGTCGACTTTTCAAGCTTGCAGATGACGCTTTCAGGTGGCATGGCCTTGACCTCTGATGTGGCTAAAAAGTGGACGTCAGTGACAGGCTGCGATGTGTATGAAGGCTATGGCTTGACTGAAACATCGCCTGTTGTGGCGGTGAATACGGGTAAAGGTAATTGCTTAGGGTCAGTCGGGGTTGTGTTGCCTAATACGTTGATTGATATTCGTGATGATGAAGGCGAAACGGTTGAGGCGGGTGATAGCGGTGAGCTCTGTGTGAAAGGGCCTCAGGTCATGCAGGGCTATTGGCAAAATGACGAAGCTACTGCACAAGTGCTTAAAGATGGTTGGCTTGAAACGGGTGATATTGCCACCTTAACAGAAGAAGGCTATCTGAAAATTGTTGACCGTAAGAAAGATGTGATCATCGTGTCGGGCTTTAATGTCTTTCCTAATGAAGTGGAAGATGTTGCGACCTCTCACCCTGATATCATTGAAGCTGCTGCGATAGGTGAGAAAGATCCAGCCTGTGGCGAAGTGGTTCATCTTTATGTGGTATCAAAAGATAAAAACCTGACGGAGCAAGCGGTCATTCAGTATTGCCGCGAAAATCTGACAGGCTATAAAGTGCCTAAAAAAGTGGTCTTCAGAGATGAGCTGCCAAAAACCAATGTGGGTAAAGTATTAAGACGTTTGGTGAAAGAAGGCATTGAAACTGCCTAATATTTAAATGTGCGGCAATTGTTGGGTATCTATTTTTTTGTAGGGTGGGTTACGCTGCGCTAACCCACCCTACGAAATTTTACACCGGACAAATGCAGTGAATCAGAGTACTCGTTCTATTAAAAGCTTCGACTGGGTTGTTGATTCGAGAACCCAGCTAGTGATTTTAGGTAGCATGCCAGGCGTTAAATCACTAGAAGCCAGTCGTTACTATGCCCACCCAAGAAACTTATTTTGGCCTTTTATGGATAGGCTGTTTGGCGTGGATCATCGGGCGCCTTATCAAGAGCGATTAGAGGCTTTGTTGGGTCAAGGGGTTGGTCTTTGGGATGTCTATAGCCGCTGCGAACGAGCAGGCAGTTTAGATTCAAATATTGTGAAACAGTCTGCCGAAGTGAATGATTTCAAACGGTTATTCACGACCTTTCCTAGCATTCAACGACTTGCGTTTAATGGGCAGGCATCAGTCAAAGCGTTTAGTACCAAGGTTGCGACTGCTGATGCCAAAGAAACCTATCTAAAAGGTAAAAAACTGCTAAGCTTACCCTCAACAAGCCCTGCAAATGCCGGTATTTCTTTTGAAAAAAAGTGGCAGGCATGGCAGGTTTTAAAGACTTTATAGCGCACTAATCTACTATTTTTTGCCAAGGCAGTGATAGGCATTAATGAAGTCTGTCATAAATGTATCCACCTGTTATTCAAAAGAGGGCAGGCATGTTACTTAATAAAGAATCGGCTATTGGGTTTATCACGAGTGAAGTAGAAGCCGTTTATTCTGCGTTGTCAGCAGGTGAGCCTGTTAGTTTATCAGCACGTCTTCACCTGGAAGGGCAAATCAATCTATTACTTACCTATGAGCTGATTGACTTTAGCTGGGTAAAATCTTTCATCAGTAAAGAATATGAAAAGTGGATGGAGCAGCCCGTCAGTCCCATTATGTGGCAGTGGATGAAAGATGACGGCTGTTTCTATTTGCCGATTAAAATGCATGAAGCCCCAGTGTACAAAACGACCTAGTACCCCAATGCACAGCGATTGTCGGATTCAGTGGCAGAGTAAAATGCTCATAGCAAGGCAGCTGATCGAAAATAATAGTTATTCTATAGTGAGATCAAGCAACACAGCTATGGGCATTTTAAATGCCACCCAAAGGGCAGCTACAGGTTTTCCCGTGACTTTGTTGCAAGTATTTGAAAGACGCGAGTATTACTGCATACTTGCGCCTTGCCACAGAAAAACCTGTAGCTGCTGAACGGGACAATCGCTGTGCATTGGGGTACTAGTTTTTCCTGATGTTTGAAGTACGGCAAACAGGTCATTGTCTATTTTTAGAAATTCAGCTCGCTCTCGGTTATAATCCAGCCTCTTTGTGTGAATAAACAGCATATTGCATGGTTGATCGAGATCCTCCTCTGGAAATGAACAGCTTGCCTTCGATGAAGGCTGAAGCAAAAAAACAAGTAAAGTCCGCTCCTCCAAAGCATTCGCCTGCGCCTCCTGCACAAAAGAGCAGTCAATCCGCTTTGTGGGCTGCTGTAGCTGTTCTGATTCTGCTTTTGGTTGGTTTGTCATACTGGAATAATCTATTGCAGGGACAACTTCGTGAACAATCGAAAACCATGCAAGCCGCTGTGAGCCGCATTACTGAACTTGAGCAACGTTTATCATCAACGGATGAGACCATGAGCCAATCCAGCATTTCACTGCAAGTGCATTTAAAGGAACTCAAACAACGTACTGATGAACTTTGGGCACAAATGGATAAACTTTGGGCATCCGCTTGGCGCAGGAATCAGAAAGATTTGGCAGATCAATCTAAGGCATTGGCGAAAATTCAAAAAGAAGATTCAAAACAGCTAGGTCAGATTAATAATTTGAAAACCGATCTGACTGCGCTTCAAGCGAGGCTTGAGGAGATTGATTTGCTGGGGCAACAGCTAGGCCAACAAAAGTCAGCGCTTGCTTCAACAAATAGATCTATTGATAAACAAAAAAAAGCCCTTGATCAACTTAAAAAGCAAGTTGAAGACAATACAGGTTGGGTAGAATCCAATCTTGGCTTTAGAAAACAAGTGAATCAAAAGCTCGATAAATTAGAGAAACGGGTTTTGCAGTTACAACCTGCCGCTAGACCCACTTTATGATAACAAAAAGGTACCCCATGACAGTGATTAAACAGGCTGACCTTATCGAAAGCGTCGCCGATGCTTTGCAGTATATTTCGTACTATCACCCTAAAGATTTTATTGATGGCTTAAATGAAGCCTATCAGCGGGAGCTAAACCCTGCCGCAAAAGATGCCATGGCGCAGATTTTGATTAACTCTCGCATGTGTGCAGAAGGCAAGCGTCCTATTTGTCAGGACACAGGTATTGTGACGACTTTTTTAGAAGTTGGCATGGATGTACAGTTTGAAGATGCGACGATGGGCGTCGAAGATATGGTAAACGAAGGTATCCGCCGTGCTTATATGCATCCTGATAATGTGCTTCGTGCATCGATCCTTGAAGACCCAGACGGCGCTCGCCGTAACACGAAAGATAACACCCCCGGTGTGGTGCACATGAAGCTTGTGCCGGGAAATAAAGTTGAAGTGCATGTGGCAGCTAAAGGTGGCGGTTCTGAAGCAAAAAGTAAGTTTGCTATGTTGAATCCTTCTGATTCTGTTGTCGATTGGGTGTTAAAGATGGTGCCTCAAATGGGTGCAGGCTGGTGTCCACCAGGTATGCTCGGTATAGGTATTGGTGGTACGGCTGAAAAAGCTATGTTACTTGCCAAAGAAGCCTTGTTAGATCCTATTGATATTCATGATTTGAAAGAGAAAGGCGCTGAAAATCGCGCTGAAGAGCTAAGGCTTGAATTGTTTGAAAAGGTCAATCAGTTGGGTATTGGTGCCCAAGGCTTAGGCGGCTTGACGACTGTGTTGGATATTAAGGTCAAAGATTTTGCGACTCATGCGGCGAATAAAGCGATTGCGATTATTCCTAACTGTGCAGCAACGCGTCATACGCATTTTACTTTAGATGGCTCTGGCCCTGCTAATTTGCCAGTCCCTTCTCTTGATGATTGGCCTGAGGTCACGCAATCGGCTGCTGAAGGTGTCACGCGTGTTCAAATGGAAGACATTACACCTGAAATGGTCAAAACCTGGAAACCGGGCGATGTGCTACTGCTTAACGGTAAAATTCTAACGGGTCGTGATGCTGCGCATAAGAAAATGGTCGACATTTTAAATAAAGGTGAGTCGCTTCCTGTTGATCTTACAGGTCGCTTTATTTATTACGTTGGGCCAGTTGACCCTGTGCGTGATGAAGTTGTTGGCCCTGCGGGCCCTACCACTGCAACGCGCATGGATAAATTCACTGACCAAATTCTTGATCAAACAGGCCTTCTCGGCATGATTGGTAAGGCTGAGCGAGGCCCTGCTGCGCTTGAAGCGATTAAAAAACATGAATCGGTTTATTTGATGGCAGTGGGCGGCGCAGCTTACCTTGTGTCTAAGGCGATAAAAGATGCAAAAGTGGTAGCCTTTGATGAATTAGGGATGGAAGCGATCTACGAATTTGATGTCGTGGATATGCCTGTGACGGTTGCTGTTGATAGTCAAGGTGAGTCGGTACATATCACAGGGCCTAAAATCTGGCAGGATAAAATCGAAGCTGAAGCCATCAAAGTCGGCTAATTCGACTTTTTTGTAGGGCGGGACAGCGCAGCGTCTCCCGCCTAGAATTAAGCTTTTTTGGCGGGAGACGCTGCGCTGTCCCGCCCTACAAAAATAAGAGAGTAATCAGATGGGGCCATTACAAGGGATTCGCGTCATCGAAATGGCCGGTATTGGGCCTTTGCCTTTTGCCGGCATGATCTTGTCTGATATGGGCGCAGAAGTCATCAGGCTTGAGCGCAGTAGCAGTGAAAATGCGAATAAATTTGAAACCACACAACGTGGTAGAAAGTCCATTGCATTAAATCTTAAGTCTGAAAAGGGTCTTGAATTAGCCCTTAAACTTATCGAAACCGCTGATATTTTGATCGAAGGCTTTCGTCCTGGTGTGATGGAAAAGCTTGGGCTTTCTTATGAAGTTTGCGCTCAGAAAAATTCAAAGCTTGTCTATGGGCGCATGACGGGGTGGGGGCAGGATGGTCCATTATCACAAGTGGCAGGGCATGATATCAACTATGTCGCCATTACAGGTGCGTTAGATGCGATTGGCCGAAAAGAAGGCGGGCCTGTACCTCCTTTGAACCTTGTGGGTGACTTTGGTGGTGGCGGCGCTTATCTTGTGATGGGCGTGCTTGCAGCGTTATTTGAGGCGCAGAGGTCGGGTAAAGGGCAGGTGATTGATGCGGCGATTACCGACGGCGTTGCATCACTTATGACGATGATGCAAGGCTATCGCGCGATGGGGATGTGGGAGCTTAAACGTCAGAATAATTTATTTGATGGCGGCCCTCATTATTACGATACCTATGAGTGTGGAGATGGCAAATGGGTGTCAGTTGGTGCACTAGAAGTCCATTTCTATGAAAAGCTCGTTGAAAAGATGGGAATTGATGTAGGAGAAATTTCTTACCCTAAGCAATTCGATAAAGCCAGCTGGGAAGCCTTACGTCCAGTGTTGGCAAAACGCTTTAAAGAAAAAACACGTGATGAGTGGTGCGATATCTTTGAAGGGGTTGACGCTTGCTTTGCACCTATTTTAAATATGGATGAGGCGGTTCAATACCCGCATAACCAGTCCCGAGAAACCTTTGTTGAAGTGGATGGCATCATGCAGTCCGCACCTGCACCACGTTTTTCGAGAACTCAGGGGGAGATTCAGGGTGCCCCAGTCCCTACAGGTAGCGATACAGCAAAAGTACTTGAGGGTATTGGGGTTGAGGCAGCTGAATTTGAACAGCTCAAAACGGCAGGGGTAATTCCTTAGTTATTGTAGGGTGGAAAAGCGCAGCGCCTTCCACCAACATTACATAGAAAGGTGGAACACGCTGCGCTTTTTCACCCTACTTAGCGTTGTTGTAGTGATGGATAAATCAGAAATTTTTGCAGAAATAGTCAAATCTAGGCGTTCGGTCCGTGGCTTTTTGCCTAAACAGGCTTCCGAGCAAACCCTTAAAGCGATTTTTGAAGAAGCAAGCTTTGCGCCTTCTAACTGTAACACTCAGCCTTGGCGTGTGCATGTAGTGAGCGGCGAGCCACTAGAAGTACTGCGAACAAAATTGCCTGAAGCCCTAGCTAGGGGTGAGTATGATATGGATTTTCCGTATTCAGGTACTTATGAGGGCGTTTATAAAGAGCGTCAATACGATGCAGCAAAGCAATTGTTTGGCGCGATGGGTATTGCACGAGAAGACAAAGCAGGTCGAGCTGAATCCTTTATGCGTAATTTTACGTTTTTCGATGCGCCTCATGTAGCGTTTTTGTTTCTTCCTGAAGCGTTTGGTATGCGTGAAGCCTGTGATTTAGGTATGTATGCCCAAACGCTTATGCTAGCAATCAAAGCACATGGGTTAGATAGCTGCCCGCAAACAGCCCTGAGTTTTAATGCGTCGCTCATTCGAAGTGAATTGGGTGTACCCGCTAACTTAAAACTTATGTTTGGACTCTCCTTTGGTTATGAAGATGTTTCAGTGTCAGCCAATAACGCTAGAGTAGGTCGAGCTTCGCTTGATATGCATACAACTTTTCACGGCTAACTTTATAGGTTTTACAGGTAAGTCAGTAAAGGGAAACGTTGTCGGTGAGCTTTTTTAAAAGCGTAAAATCCTTTGCAAGGATAATAAAGCAGGGCGATCACAGTGACCGCCATGCACCATATGATTAAGAGATTTTGTGTTTGAAAGCGAGTCCACTGGTGGGTGAGCATAAAACTTATGAGTCTGTTTAGCATTAAAATCACGGCAAAATGTGTGCAGTAAAAAAACAGTGGCGCACGTCCGAAGATAACAAACGCATTACCTATCCAAGACTTTGTAAGGTAAGGCCAGTGCAAAACTCCCACAAGTAGTAAAAAGCCTAAAGGCAAGGTAAATAATAGATAGTCTAGTGATGGCGGATACTTATCGACATTTAAAAAATCTATGGCTGTTAGGGCTATCTGTTTATGTACTTGCCAAGGAAAGGAATCACCATAGCTAGTGTATAGCCGAAGTAATAGCCCAGCTGATAATAGAAAAAGTGTTAGTAGGAAAATCCGTTTTTTATTGAGGGTGATAGGGTTTAAGTTATCGAAGAAATACTTTCCAGCGGTGTAACCCAGCCCTATGACCCCAAGCCAAGCTAGCAGCGGATAAGAAACAGTCAGTGTAATGTTTGGGGTAATGTTATGTGCGCTGGGTTCCATAAAAATAGACCAAATAAAACTAGATGAGTGCATTTGATCAAATAGATTATGTCCGGCGACGATAGCTAACGATAACCAGAATAATGCGTTGATAGGTATCTTAGTCATCACAGCTAGATAGATCATGCCGCACCCTATCGCCCAAATGACTTGAGCATCCAGTAGGTAGTAAGTGTGATACACCCCTAAATTCCAATACCAAGAGATTAAACTAAATTCTAATACCACCAAAAAAAGGCCCCGCTTTAGCATGGGGGACGATACGTTTTTTACGTTATTGCTGGTGTGAACTTGTAAGTAGATTGAAAGGCCTGCCAGAAAGACAAAGGTGGGTGCTGATAAATGTGTGATCCACCGAGTAAAGAAAACTGCTAGTCCAAGATTCTCTTGGATGGGGTTGCCAATAGGCATGCTATAAGTGAACATGCGGGTGTGATCAAGTGTCATGAACACAACCGCGACTCCACGCATGAAATCAATGCTATCTAATCGTTGCATAAATCGTCGTTTTAGTTGTTATTTCCTTAACTGCTTTTGACTGCTTAGTTAAGTGATTGTTTCCGAGTGCGTTAGGCTGTGGTGACATAATTTTTTTCATGCTGTTGACTTACTAAAATAGTTACCCGGCAGGCAGCTGCAAGTTTTAATAGGTCGCTAATTCAAGGTGAATTAGGTGTTCCCTCTAACTTAATACTTATTTTTGGGCTCTCCTTTGGTGATGAAGATGTTTCAGTGTCAGCCGATAACGTCAGCGTAGGGCGAGCTTTGCTTGATACGCATGCTGTATTTCATTGCTAATTTAAAGCGTGGTTTTATTGTTAGTTATGGGTATGAGAGCGATAGCCTCTGGTTCTTTTGGAAAATATTCCACGCTGAGGACTCTCCTGCGTTCAATACGCTTTAAACCGCACAGCGTTTTTCCTTTAAGTTGCGAGTTTAGTGTATTGATGACTTCATTGATTTTAATTTTCCTGACTTGGTTAGTTATTGCCTCATCAAGAAACGTTTGATCTTCCTTGGTCAATCCAATATTCAGTTCTTGTCCTTCTTTTTGGTCAAGAACTGCAATTAAAAGCAGCTTATTTGACAGTGATTTGGCGTCTGTAGATTCAATTATTTTTCTCACTTCTCCCAGTATGGGCTTGTGGATTTTTCGAATCGTTGTCTCCTCTGTAACATAAGAGCGCTGAGTTTTTGTCCTGCGGAAGGTTATTTTAGGTAGGGCATTCTTTTTTAAAAATGCTGTTTTGTTTTTGACCTTTTTAAGGGCCTCAGAAAACGCAACAAGCTTTTCGTTTGTGTCGACGTTTATGGCAAGGTTTGGTTCAACTTTTTCAATTTTTTTAAGTATACGCTTGGCTTTTTTGTTGCTGATCTTATTGAGTGTTGAGCGCTCAGATGGTGTAAGCGTATAGTAGTTGGCTTGGATTTGAAGTTTTTTTTGATGCTCTACATGTTGGGGTAGTGTTGTAGTAATCAGAAAATTTAACTTCTCTTTAGGTGTCAATTTATTAGCGTTTGTATTTGCAGTAATGGTTAAGCTACAAAAGCTAAGTATAGTTATCAGATTTATTCGCAGGTGTTTTGTAGGGTGCATAGGAGTATTGGTTTTGCCTAGAGATATCATATTCATCTGAATCTAAAGCCTTGCACTTGGTTCCATTAAGCAGGATAATAACGGCCCAAAATTCTGGGCTAAGAATAAGAAAGCACCTAGCAAGCGCTTGGGAACACTTCATAAAGGTAGACAACAGTGACAGATAAAACACGTGGCCGTCCTGACAATTACTTCACCGATTGGAAAGAGCGTGAAGCCCTAGCAGAAGGCATGATTCCGCTTGTAGGTGGTTTGTATCGTGAGAAGAATGTAAAGACTTACCTATATGGCCAGTCACTGCATAATCAATCAGTTCTCAAGATTATGCAGGCACATCGCACGGTTCGTCAGGTTGAGCAAAATGAGTTGTCTGAATTTGAAACGTCGCCTGTGTTGAAGATACTGTCTGAATTAGACCTTGGGCCAGCTCATATCGATGTAGGCCGTTTGGCTGTTCATTTTGAGGAAGATGTGAAGGCTGACGGGGTAAGTCTTGAAGATTACGTCAAGTCTCAAGTCGCTGAATTGATTGGTAAGCAGCCTGAGCGCCAAGAGCCCGTTGATGTTGTGCTTTATGGTTTTGGTCGCATTGGTCGTTTGATGGCACGCCTTTTAATTGAGAAAACCGGTGGCGGTGAAAACTTACGTCTTCGTGCTATTGTCGTTCGCCCTGGTAAAGCAAAGCATGATCTTGAAAAACGTGCAAACCTTCTACGCCGAGATTCTGTTCACGGCCGCTTCCCTGGCACCATTCGAGTCGATGAAGACGGCCAATCGCTTGTTCTAAACGGCAACGAAGTCAAAGTGATTTATTCAGGTAGTCCTGAAGAAGTCGATTACACCCAATACGGTATCAAAAATGCGGTGATTATTGATAACACGGGTGTATGGCGTGATGAAGCTGGCCTTAGCCGTCATTTAAAGGCGAAAGGTGCCAAGAAGGTTCTCTTGACTGCCCCTGGTAAAGGGGATCTGAAAAATATCGTCTTTGGTATTAATAACAATATTTTGGATAGCTCGGATACCATTATTACCGCTGCCTCTTGTACGACCAATGCGATTTCACCGCCTTTAAAAGCGATTGGTGATAAGTTTGGTATCGTTCAAGGTCACGTAGAAACCGTTCATGCATATACCAATGATCAAAACCTGATTGATAACTATCATGCCTCAGACCGACGTGGTCGTGCTGCTGCCATGAATATGGTTATTACTGAAACAGGTGCTGCCAAGGCTGTCTCTAAAGTATTACCTGAGTTTGCGGGCAAGCTTACGGGTAATGCGATTCGTGTGCCAACGCCGAATGTGTCCATGGCGATCATGAATTTAACCCTTGAGACGGAAACCACGAAAGACGAATTAAACGAATACATGCGAAATATTGCTTTGCATTCTGATCTGCGCAAACAGATTGGGTTTTCGAATTCTAACGAATCAGTATCGACTGATTTTGTGGGTTCGCGTAGTGCCTGTATTTTTGATTCTTTGGCTACCATTGTAAATGGCAAAAGTGCGGTCGTTTACCTTTGGTACGATAACGAATTCGGTTATTCTTGCCAAGTTCATAGACTTCTTGAGCAGCTTGCAGGTGTTAAATACGCAGTTTATCCGAAAGACTAAACCCCAGGGATGATTTGAAAAAGCCTCGCTAACAGGTTGTGTTAGGCGGGGCTTTTGTTTGTTTTTGCAAAAGCCTTTTTGGGGGTTTTGCAAAAACAAACAACTTTAAATTTAAACTTCTGGTAGGGCTTATGATAAAGATCAAACGAGGTCTTGATTTGCCAATACAGGGTGCGCCGGGGTCAACGATTGTTGACGCTAAACCGCCTCGCGCTGTGGCATTGATCGGCTTTGATTATGTCGGCATGAAACCAACGATGTTGGTCAAAGCTGGCGATAAAGTGAAAAAAGGGCAGGCGCTCTTTGAAGATAAAAAGACACCTGGTGTAATTTATACAGCCCCTGCTGCAGGATCTGTTCGTGAAATAAACCGTGGTGCAAAACGTGTGTTTCAATCATTGGTGATTGATATAGACGGCACTGAAGAGGAAACCTTTGCACAGTTTGACAAAGGTGAACTTTCAGGCCTTGCCCGTGAGCAAGTGGTGGAGAACCTGGTTAAATCAGGCCTTTGGACAACCCTTCGTACACGTCCTTTCTCAAAAGTCCCTGCAATTGATTCAGTACCTGATGCGCTTTTTATCAATGCGATGGATACCAATCCATTGGCGGCTGATCCAACTGTGATTATTAACGAAGATTCTGAAAGCTTTGTGGCAGGCTGTGATGTACTCAGCCTTCTGAGTGATAAAGTATTTCTTTGCCATGCTCCTGATGCAACCTTACCCAAAGGTAATGCGTCGAACATTCAATCAGAATCTTTTGCAGGCCCACATCCTGCTGGTTTATCAGGTACGCATGTTCATAATTTATTGCCTGCGAGTGAAAAACGCACCGTATGGACAGTGAATTATCAGGACGTGATGGCAATTGGTCGCTTGTTTACCACTGGTAAATTAAATAATGAGCGTGTTGTTGCGTTAGCAGGCCCTGTCGTTGATCAGCCAACACTTGTACGCACACAAATCGGTGCTGATTTATTAGAGCTAACAGCAGGAAAATTGGACGCTGGCGAGAGCCGTATTTTAAGTGGTTCTGTACTGTCGGGTCGAAGCGCTGATGGCCCTTTAGCTTACTTAGGCCGTTATCACTTACAAGTGAGCGCATTAGCTGAAGGCAATGACCGTCCGTTTATGGGCTGGTTATCACCGGGCGCTAATCGTTTTTCTGTGATGGGTATTTATTTGTCGCAGTTTATGAAGGGCAAGAAATTCGCGTTCAATACCAATACCAATGGCTCAGCACGCTCCATGGTGCCGGTCGGTAACTACGAAAGAATCATGCCGCTGGATATACTGCCGACGCAATTATTGCGCGCCCTGATTGTAGGTGATCGCGATACTGCGATTGCGTTAGGAGCTCTGGAGCTGGATGAAGAAGATCTAGCCCTTTGTACCTACGTATGCCCAGGTAAATACGAATACGGCGATATCCTTCGGGATAACTTAACTATCATTGAGAAGGAGGGCTAGTCATGTCACTGCGCAATTTCCTAGACAAGATCGAGCCCCACTTTGCCAAAGGTGGTAAGCACGAAAAACTCTATGCCTTATATGAAGCCATTGATACGGCTTTTTATCAACCAAAAACCGTAGCAAAAACAGGGTCATTCGTCCGTGACGGTGTTGACCTGAAGCGTATTATGATCACCGTGTGGATGTGTACTTTTCCTGCGATGTTCTACGGTATGTATAACATTGGTTTTCAAGCTAATACTGCGATTGCAGCTATGGGCTTGTCCGGTGTGACTGACTGGCACGGCCCTTTAATTGAGCTATTAGGCGGTTATGATGTGACCAACTGGTGGCATAATTTTTGGTACGGTGCGGTTTATTTCTTACCTATCTACCTAACAGTGTTCATTGTGGGTGGCTTCTGGGAAGTATTATTTGCCTGCGTTCGTGGTCACGAAGTTAACGAAGGGTTCTTTGTTACCTCTGTACTCTTTGCCCTTATCTGCCCACCGGATCTACCTTTATGGCAAGCGGCCATGGGTATTAGCTTTGGTGTAGTTGTCGGTAAAGAAGTCTTCGGGGGTACTGGTAAGAACTTCTTAAACCCAGCCTTAACGGGCCGCGCATTCCTTTACTTTGCTTATCCTGCGCAAATTTCAGGCGACAAAGTCTGGACCGCAGTTGATGGCTTTTCAGGTGCGACGATTTTAGGTCAATCTACCCAAGTGCCTATTGAGCAATTAACGCATCCTTGGGGTGATCAAATCACCTGGATGGATGCCTTTATGGGCCACATTCAAGGCTGTATTGGTGAAACCTCTACCATGATGATTTTAGCCGGTGCTGCTGTACTCCTTTGGACGCGTATTGCCTCATGGCGCATCATGGCAGCTTGCTGTGTGGGTGTCATATTAACCTCTAGCTTGTTCAATTGGATTGGTTCAGATACTAATCATATGTTCAACATGCCTTTTTATTGGCACTTTGTTGTCGGCGGTTTAGCTTTTGGTATCGTTTTTATGGCGACTGATCCTGTGTCTGCGTCTATGACCAACAACGGCAAATGGGCCTTTGGTATTTTAATCGGCTTTATGTGTGTACTGATTCGCGTAGCAAACCCCGCTTTCCCTGAAGGCATCATGTTAGCCATTCTTTTTTCCAACTTGTTTGCGCCATTTATCGATAGCTTAGTGGCCAAGGCAAACATTAAGAGGAGGGTAGCGCGCGATGCTTAAGAATGAATCCCTACGCACGATTTTCGTTGCCTTTATTATTTGTTTAGTCTGTTCCGTATTAGTGTCGTTTGTTGCGGTTGCGCTTAAACCTGAGCAGCAAGCGAACAAATTACTGGATCGAAACAAAAATATCTTGATGGCAGCAGGTCTTTATGAAGACAACATGTCAGCTGATGATGTGAATAACACCTTTTCTAAGTTTGAGGCCAAAGTCGTTGACTTAGCTTCAGGCAAATTCCTGACGGATGATGAGCTAAAAGCGCTTAACATTGACGTTGATTCTTATGATCAATACGCTGCGGCTAAAGACCCTGCGATGTCTGAATCGTTAAAAGGCAATGACCCAGCTGGTATTGGTCGCCTGCCTAAGTATGCGAAAGTGTACCTAATGAAAGAAGGCGGCCAAGTGAAGCTCGCGGTACTCCCCATCAATGGTTATGGCCTGTGGAGTATGCTGTTTGGTTTCGTGGCGCTTGAGTCTGATTTGAACACCATTGCAGGTTTAGGTTTCTACGCGCATGCTGAAACGCCAGGTTTGGGCGGCGAAGTGGATAACCCTAAATGGAAAAGTCAATGGCCCGGCAAGCTTGTCTATACAGGCGGTAAAACTATTAGCGTAGCCAAGGGTAAAGCGACACAACCTAACCAAATTGACGGGTTAAGTGGTGCAACCTTGACCACTAAAGGTGTCGATAATCTCGTGAGCTTCTGGTTGGGCGATAAAGGCTTTAAACCATTTTTAACGAACTTTAAAGCAGGGGAGGCCTAATCATGAGTCAAGATAAAGTCAAAGACGTCATTGTTGAACCGATTTTTGGTCAAAACCCTATTGCTTTGCAAGTACTAGGTATTTGTTCGGCATTAGCTGTAACGACCAGTCTTAACACTGCGCTTGTTATGTGTGTGGCATTAACGGTTGTAACGGCATTCTCGAACTTCTTTATTTCCTTAATCCGTAATTTTATTCCTAGCAGCATCCGTATCATCGCGCAGATGACAGTCATTGCATCATTGGTCATTATTGTTGATCAGATATTGCAAGCCTATGCCTATGATGTGAGTAAGTCGCTATCGGTATTTGTTGGTTTGATTATCACCAACTGTATCGTGATGGGGCGTGCTGAAGCCTATGCGATGAGTAATCCACCTGTGCGCAGCTTCTTCGATGGTATTGGTAACGGCCTTGGCTACAGTGCTGTGTTAATCTTTGTGGCGATCATTCGTGAATTATTCGGCTCAGGCACTTTGTTTGGTATTCCTGTGCTTACCACAGTTGAAAACGGCGGCTGGTATCAGGCGAACGGTCTGTTGTTACTACCTCCTAGCTCCTTCTTCATTATCGGTGGGTTTATCTGGTTGCTTCGTTCATTCAAGAAGGAACAGCAAGAAGCCCCTGAATTTAAAATGGCTCCACAGTCTAAGCATTTGGAGGCTCACTAATGGAACAATATATCGCTCTATTTATTCGTGCGGTGTTTATTGAAAACATGGCACTCGCCTTTTTCTTGGGCATGTGTACTTTTATTGCGGTTTCGAAAAAAATCGATACAGCAATAGGACTTGGTATTGCGGTTATCGTGGTGCAGTCAATTACTGTACCTGTCAACAACCTGCTTTATAACTACCTCTTAAAAGAAGGTGCGCTCACGTGGATTAGCCCTGAGTACGCATCGATTGACTTAAGCTTTTTGGGCTTTTTGAGTTATATCGGAGTTATTGCTGCCTTGGTGCAAATCCTTGAGATGTTCCTCGATAAATTTGTCCCCTCACTCTATAACGCACTGGGTGTATTCTTGCCGTTAATCACGGTTAACTGTGCGATTTTAGGTGGTTCGCTTCTGATGGTAGAGCGTGACTATAACTTCGGTGAATCCGTGGTGTATGGCTTCGGTTCGGGTTTCGGTTGGGCACTTGCCATTGTTGCACTAGCAGGTGTGCGTGAAAAACTGAAATACAGCGATGTACCTAAAGGTCTTGAAGGCTTAGGTATTACGTTCGTCACTGTAGGGCTTATGTCACTTGGCTTTATGTCATTTGGCGGTATGTCGATCTAACGGGGAATTATCATGGATATTACAACTATCACTATTGCGGTGGCCATGTTCCTGATCGTGGTCATGGCTCTTGTTCTTATTATTTTAGCGGCGCGTTCGCAGCTGGTGTCGACCGGTAATGTTACTATTGAAGTAAACGGTGATCCTGAGCGCTCCATCAGTGTGCCAGCAGGCGGTAAGCTTTTACAAACCCTCGCAGAAGAAGGCATCTTTTTATCTTCTGCGTGCGGCGGTGGCGGTACCTGTGCACAGTGTAAGTGTCAGGTTCGTGAGGGCGGGGGCTCGATTTTACCGACTGAAGAAGGTCACTTCACCAAGGGTGAAATCAAAGACGATTATCGCCTGGCCTGTCAGGTGGCTGTGAAGCAAGATATGCAAATCGACGTTGATCCTGAGTTCTTCGGTGTTAAGCAGTGGGAAACTGAGGTTATCTCTAACGATAACGTCGCGACTTTCATCAAAGAGCTAGTGCTGAAAATCCCTGAAGGTGAGTCGGTTGACTTCCGAGCAGGTGGTTATGTACAGCTTGAATGTCCTCCGCATACGGTTGATTATAAAGACTTCGACATTCCTGAAGAGTATCGTGAAGACTGGGATCGCTTTAAGGTATTCGATAACGTCTCGAAGGTAGAAGAAACCACAGTTCGTGCCTACTCGATGGCGAACTACCCAGAAGAGAAGGGTATTATCAAGTTCAACATTCGTATTGCATCGCCTCCTCCAGGTTCGCAGGGTATTCCACCGGGCATCATGTCATCGTGGGTGTTTAACTTAAAACCTGGCGATAAAGTTAAAGTATCAGGCCCTTACGGTGAATTCTTCGCGAAAGAGACCAAGAACGAAATGGTCTTCATCGGTGGTGGTGCTGGTATGGCACCTATGCGTTCGCATATCTTTGATCAGCTTAAGCGCATTGGCAGCGATCGTAAGATCACCTTCTGGTACGGTGCACGTTCACTTCGTGAAATGTTCTATGCGGATGAATACGACGCACTAGCGGCGGAATTCCCTAATTTTGAATGGCACGCAGCCCTGTCTGACCCATTACCAGAAGATAATTGGACAGGCTTAACCGGCTTCATCCATAATGTGGTCTATGAGCAATACTTAAAAGGCCATGAAGCGCCAGAAGATTGTGAGTTCTATATGTGTGGGCCACCGATAATGAACCAATCTGTTATTGGCATGCTCAAAGACCTTGGCGTTGAAGATGAAAACATTATGCTGGATGACTTCGGAGGTTAATCCAGCCTAGAAGGTAAGCATGAAAAAGTACATTCAATTGATCACCATGAGCCTACTAGTAGGCTCATTTTTTTTGTTATCAGGCTGTGGTAAGCCCAAGTTTCATTCCTTAAATGGTGAAACGATGGGGACGACTTACACTGTTTCTGCAAAAGTCCCTCAGCAGGTAAAAATAGATGAATTGAAAAGTAAGATCGACGCTCGCTTAGATGACATCAATCAAAGCATGTCGACTTATATTGCGGATTCAGAAATATCGTTATTCAATAAGCTTGCTGTTGGCGAAACCATGGAGATTTCCAAAGACTTTGCCAAAGTGACTGAACTCGCTAAGCAGGTTTATACTGAATCGGAAGGGGCCTTTGACCCTACTGTGGCAACCTTAGTCGATCTTTGGGGCTTTGGGGCAGGTTCTAAAACTGCCAACTCAGAAGAAAAGACACCACCTTCTGATGAAGCCATTAAAGCTGCATTAACGAATACAGGTTTTGATAAAGTTGTATTGGCTGACTATAAGCTCTCTAAAACGGCTGATGTGCGCATTGATTATTCTGGCATCGCGAAAGGCTATGGTGCCGATCAGGTGGCCCAACTGTTGCGTGATAACAACATCAATAACTTTTTAGTGGAAGTGGGTGGCGAAATTGTGACACAGGGTGTCAGTCCTCGTGGTGGTCCCTGGCGCGTCGCTGTCACTGCACCTAAGTCGCTGCAATCGCAAATTTCACGCTTAGAAATGCAAGATGCGGGTATGGCAACCTCTGGTGACTACCGTAATTATTTTGATTACAAGGGTGTGCGTTATTCCCATACGATTAACCCGAAAACAGGTTATCCTGTTGAGCATCGATTAAGTTCAGTCACTGTGATGCAGGAAACTTCAGCAGCTGCTGACGCTTGGGCTACTGCGCTTTTAGTGCTAGGGGTTGATAAAGGCTTTGCCTTGGCAGAAAAAGAAGAATTACCCGTTTACATGATTTATCGAGGTAATGACGGGTTTGCATTGAAGCATACCGGGACCATGCAACGGTATTTTCCGAAACACTAGTACGTCGTTCGCTGCATTTTTCCGGTGTGGATTCCCGCCTTCGCGGGAATCTATAGTTTAGGGATATCTAACCCGACAATCGCTGTGCATTGAGGTGCTAGTACACCGTGTCAAAAGGTTTGTCTGGTGACCGTAGGGTGGAAAAGCGTAGCGTCTTCCACCAAAAAACTTAATGACTGGTGGATCGCGCTGCGCTTATCCCCCTATAAAAACTGATACCACCCGACAATCGGTTTGACATGATGTACTAGTACATCGATTCACTGCATTTGTCCGGTAAAGATACCGTAGGGTGGGTTAGCGCAGCGTAACCCACCATCAGAAACCCGACAATCGCTGTGCATTGGGGTACTAGTACCCCAATGCACAGCGATTGTCGGGTTCAGTGGCAAAGTAAAATGCTCATAGCAAGGCAGCTGATCGAAAATAATAGTTATTCTATAGTGAGATCAAGCAACACAGCTATGGGCATTTTAAATGCCACCCAAAGGGCAGCTACAGGTTTTCCCGTGACTTTGTTGCAAGTATTTGAAAGACGCATGTATTGCTGCATACTTGCGCCTTGCCACAGAAAAACCTGTAGCTGCTGAACGGGACAATCGCTGTGCATTGAGGTACTAGTACTCTATTTGAACATAATTGATTGTTATAGATATCCGCCTCCAAGGATTGACGAGAAACCTCGGGCGGCCTTAACTGTCACGCCTGATAAGGTGGGAATTTATAGTTACAAACTATCATATCCAGCGACCGATTTGATGCTCTAAGAAAAAATATGATTTATTTAATTGCCTTTGGCGTATTTGCACTGTTTTTTGGGATGATGGCCTTAGGCCTTGTTATCAAGAATAAGCCTTTGAAAGGCTCTTGTGGCGGTGTGGCAAAGCTTATGGGTAATGAGAACTGTGAGATCTGTGGTGGTGACCCAAATAAATGTGAGGAAACAGCAGATACCAAAGAGATCAATAAAGACCTCTTTAAAGAAGTGAAATAATTATTGATCTTCTTCTGAATCCTGTTGCTTTTCTTCTAGAAAATATTGCACTAAGCCCGCTTTAAGCGCTGTATCTAACTCAGTTTTACCGCCCTTGTTACGTGTATATAGGGGCTTACCTCGCCCTTTTTTATGCCTGTTTGCCTTGTTAGAGCCCTCGCCACTTTTATTGTTGCTACTGGTTGCAGGGAGCTGCCTGTTGTTATCGTGCCCGCGATTCGGTTTTTGAGTGCCTTTATTTGTCGTTGGTTTGCGGGAAATTTGGGGGTGGCTAGCTTCATTCTGCCCTACAGAAGAAAGCAGGGTCGAACAGGTAAGCACTACTTGAGTAAAGTTTGCAGCTACTGCGTCTACTGTTTGGCTCAAGCCATGAGGGTTTTTAGATGGGGTTGGAGCCTTTGAATTTGGCTGCGTTGAATAACATGTGATAGACAGAAAAACTACTGAGAGAGAAGTAAATTTTAACAGCATAAAAAGCAAGGTATGTTTGTGATTACTTTCATACAGACTGCTTTTTTACGGATTAGTTTGGTTTTTTCTAATTAATGCTTCTTTTGATATTGTAAATTATTACTGAGTTATAGATAGCGCATCAGGAGGTAACAGATCGTTAACGCTATAATGATTTTGGGATATGAAATTAGAAGCTTTACAGGCTATGTGTTATGAAGGAGGCTAGAGACCATCGTTAGCGTTATTTTTTGGAATCTAGCGACAAAGCCTAGAATGCTTGTTTGAAATCAATGATTGAAGTGCTAAGAGCTGCCCGAGGATTTTCTTTTACATCTCGACTAAACTCGTCGTAACGTTTTTTAAACGATTGCGGTAAATTTGAGGTGCTGGCTGCTTTATGTATTTGTTTTGGTGACCATTGCGTTGCAGTAAGATTACTTTTGTTATTGCCATCTATATTGTCACTACACCAACGGTCATTTTCTGGAATATTAGGTAGACTATTGAAAGATTTGGGTTTAGCTTGACTCTTACCTGTTGCCTGTTTTGTTTTGGATACAAGTAATGCAATAAATTCGTCTAGGGAGGTTTGCCCTTCACTTGTTTCATTAAGCGGTTGATCAGGTATGTCAGAAGTGGAGGCCGTTCGTTGATTTGAAGTATCAGAGATGACGCCGCTATTTAGTGAGGCGTTTATTTTCAGTAATTGCGGAGCAGTATTGCTAAATGTTGTGAACTGTTGAGCTTGTTGGTTCTCTCTTCTTTTTAATGGGGGAGAATTGAATATCAATTTGTCATTGGAAGCCTTTTTTAGTATCTGATTCAAAGCGTTATCGTCATCAGTAGGCTCAGGAATGCTGCTAGGAATTGAAGGTGCTGTAGTTTGGCTTAACGGTTGTTTGATGCTTTCTCTTTGTTCCCTTTCTTTTTCTTGGTGAGCAGATTGCTTTTTCGAAAATCTCTTTCTTATTTTTTTCATGAAAGTAGATTTTTGATGTTTACCTTCAGTTTTTTTTTGGGGCGGCATAGCATAAAGGTTTATGCCTGAGTAAGAAACAAAAATAATCACATATAAAGCTATTTGAAGTCGCATCGTGTGGCCAACAAAGCAAAGGAGTTACATTAGACACTTGGTTTTTTTATTTATTTGGTTTTTTTTTAAAAAAAATGAAAGTGGTAGAATTGAAAGCTGTTTAGGAATGGAATAACTATATCCATCAATACTTTACCCTCATGGATTGGACTTCGCTATCATGGCGCGAAAAACAAACAACGGCTTTTATTCTAAGTGTTTTTGTTAGGTATGATTTTGGGTGTTGCTGCACTAATCATAGTGCTGTCGGTCGTGAATGGGTCTCAGCTTGAAAGCAAGTAACGATTGTTATAAGTGGTGCTGAACGGTATTTTTAAAAGGTAGATAAAGCGCCTGTTTCAAGCTGGCCTCAAGCCTTGTCAGTGCTTCAAGATCAATTGCCTAAGCATGTTAGGTTAGCGCTTCTCCTGCAACAGGATGCGATGTTGCAGGTTGGGGGCAACTTAATTACAGCTGAGCTAAAAGACATAGAGCCTTAGATAGAATCTAGGCTTTCAGGTATTGATCAGCATGTGATTGCAGGAAGGTTTACGGCGTTAGATCATAGCCGATTTGGGATAGTGATAGGTAGCGGCTGAGCTGCTCAGCTAGGGGCACTGTGGTGGATAAAGTCGCTGATAGTTAGGGGTTGAAAAAGGTTTTGTTAGTTGATTGCCTTTGGCGTATTTGTACTGTTTTTTTGCATGATGGCCTTAGGTCTTGTGATCAAGAATAAGGCCTTGAAGGGCTCTTGTGGCGGTGTAGCAACACTCATGGGTAATGAAAACTGCGAGATTTGTGGTGGTGATCCAAATACATGCGAGGAAACCACCGAGCAAAAAATGGTTGAAGCAACGTTTTATAAAGCTAAATAATCAACCTTGAGGCCACATTTGCTCGCCGTTTTTTTTATCCTGGTCCGTTCTCCTTTTTAGCTTTTGTCTCTTTTTGTATTCACGTAATTGTTGTTTCGTCATTTGAGCTATTACAGTTGCAGCGTCTAGGTTGAGCCCTTTATCATTTGAAGGGGTAGTTTCATTATCTGTATTATTGCTCTCATGCTTATTTGAATCTTGACTATTCTTCCCTCTAGGAGCAAGAGGCTGTTGGTTTAAAGATCCTTTCTTGCTTTTCTTGCGTTGTTCTTTGGGGAAGTACCTGTTCGGATTACGAGTATAATGCTCATTGCCGAGCGCGTATTTATGATTATTGCAATCGCTAGTCTGGTCTTTTGCATCTCTAACTGATTGATTACCCTTTGGATAGGCCACCATGTAAGGATTTGTACCGTGCCTGAAATCTAAGTTTCTTTTTAGAGCAATTGTGTATGATCCACTCTTGTAGGCACCCTTATTCTCGTTTCCAGCGATCAACGACCAAGAAAAACTGGTAATAACTAAAAAACAAACGTATCGCAAAGTAACCTCCCAAAAGTTTAGCTATTCGGCTTTACCTTCGCTTATTAGTTCCATAAGCTATATCTCTTTATTGTTGCTTTGATGACCATCATGCATCTACCTCTATGGATTGGGCTTCGCTATCATGGCGCGAAAAACAAACAACGGTTTTTATCCGTTTTATCTTGGGTGTCTTTATTAGGCATGATTTTGGGTATTGCCGCACTAATCATCGTGCTGTCGGTCATGAATGGGTTTCAGCTTGAAATCAAACAACGATTGTTAGCAGTGATGCCGCACGGTGTCTTTGAAAAGGTAGATAAAGCGCCTGTTTCAAACTGGCCTCAAGCCTTGTCAGCACTTCAAGATCAATTGCCTAAGCCTGTTAGATTAGCGCCTCTCGTACAACAGGATGCGATGTTGCAGGTCGGGGGCAGCTTAATTGCAGCTGAGCTAAAAGGCATAGAACCTTCGATAGAATCTAGGCTTTCAGGTATTGATCAGCATATGATTGCAGGAAAGTTTACGGCATTAGATAACAGCCGATTTGGGATAGTGCTAGGTAGCGGCTTAGCTGCTCAGCTAGGGGTCACTGTGGGTGATAACGTCACGGTTAAAGTGACTCGAATTCTTCATACCTTAATGGGACCAACGCCACGCTCGCGTCAATTTACCCTTGTGGGAGTGTTTGAGGTAGGTGCCGATGTCGATGCTACCGACGCCTTCATTAAGCTAACAGATGCTCAGGTGCTTTTGGGCTATAAATCGCAAAATCAAATCGACGGCTTTAGATTTGCGCTTGATGATGCCTTTGCTGTTGGTGCTTTTACAGATAGTTTCAGAAAGACACCAGCTGCCACGTCGTGGCTTATCGTACCCTGGACAGAAACCAGGCAGCAGCTGTTTAGCGCGATCAAAATGGAAAAGGTTATGGTCACGCTATTATTGACCATGGTGATCGCTGTGGCTGCGTTTAACTTAATCTCCATGATGACCATGATGGTGGCGTCTAAGCGCAATGAAATTGCTGTACTGCGTATGATGGGGATCTCCAGAAAGCAGGTGTTAGGCATCTTTATGGTACAGGGCGTGAGCTTGGCTTTAATGAGTGTCATTATTGGCGGTGGGCTGGGGATGTTACTCGCTTTTTATTTAGGTGACCTGATCAGTTTTCTTGAGACAACCTTTGGTTTCTATATTTTTGATCCGAGCGTGTTTTATATTTCGGGATTACCCAGTGATTTACAATTGAATGATGTGCTCTATGTGGTTGTCTTAACCTTGGTGATGGCGTTAATGTTTGTGCTGTATCCTGCGTATCGGGCGACGCAAATACAGCCCGTAGAAGCGTTGCATTATCAATGATCACCTTATAATCACAGGACACTGGCTTAATAATAATGAGGCTATTTTGACTACAAACGCTGTACTTGTTTGTCATGAGGTAACCAAAAGTTATCATCAAGGCGACGTTGATGTTCAGGTACTTCAGGGTATCTCTTGTCGCTTTTTTGAAGGGGAGTCGATAGCGATTGTCGGTGCCTCAGGTGCGGGTAAATCGACATTCCTAAATATTCTTGGTGGGTTAGATACGCCTGATGCAGGCTTTGTCGACATTCAAGGTAAGCGATTAACAGGGCTTAACGACAAAGCGTTATCTGCTTTACGTAATCAACATTTAGGCTTTGTCTATCAATTTCATCATCTGTTGGGAGAGTTTTCGGCAGAAGAAAATGTCGCCATGCCATTGTTGATCCGCGGAATGAAGAAAGTTCAAGCGGTTAAACAAGCAAGAGATACCTTGTCAGAGGTTGGTTTAACTAAACGCTTTTTACATAGGCCTTATGAGTTGTCAGGTGGCGAAAGACAGCGCGTGGCCATTGCGCGTGCGCTGGTTACAGAGCCTGCGCTGGTACTAATGGATGAGCCGACTGGTAACCTTGATGAAACCACAGCTCAATCGGTTCAAACATTAATCCATACGCTTAGCGAGCGTTTAAAAACCTGCTTTGTGATTGTGACGCACGACAAGCAGATTGCAAAGCAGCAAAAAAGAGCCTTTCAGCTGCATGATGGATTATTGACTGAGGCTGATCTGTGAGCGCTTTGCCGTTTTTTATTGGCTTACGCTACAGCCTAAGCCGTAAACAAAGCCATTTGGTTGCCTTTATTTCTCGTGTGTCTATTGCGGGCATGGTGTTGGCGGTTAGCTTGTTAATTCTTGTAACCTCGGTCATGAATGGATTTGATCATGCGCTTAAGACCCATATCATTGGCATTGTGCCTCATGTCACCTTAACCGACGATAGCGGAATCTCAGACGTTGATGAGCTGATTCAAACGGCTAATGCGCACGCTAATGTGAAGAAGGCTGTGCCTTTTAGTTTTGCCTCGGGTATGTTGGTTTATCATGAAAAGCTCAAGCCTGTTTTTTTATATTCCTTTGATCTTGATGAAGAGCCTCATCCAGCTTTATCGACCTTGTTGAATAGTCAAGGCTTCAAAGGCTTTACGTCAGACAATCAGATTATAGTAGGCAAACGCCTTGCACAGCAGTTAGGTGTCCATGCAGGTGATACGTTGATGTTTATGGGAGCCGGTCAGCAAGCAGGGATGGCGCAGCCAACCATGCTTGAGATTATTCAGCTTGTAGAAACAGGCACGCAGCTTGACCAAAGAATTGCCCTGACAAGTTTGGAAACGCTAGCTCAGTTGCAAGGTTTTCCAGAGCCCCTCATGGCGAATGGACTTAGATTATATTTAACTGATATTTTTAAAGCGTTCGAGACAGCCAACGATTTACGGTTTGAGCTTGGTCTTTACCAGACCAATGACTGGACGACGAGTCAGGGAAATTTGTATCAGGCGGTGCAAATGTCGAGAAAGATGGTGATTTTTCTGGTGTTCATCATCGTTGCTGTTGCTGCGTTTAACCTCGTTTCAACACTTATCTTGACCGTCAATGATAAAGCTTCAGACATTGCTATTTTAAGAGCCTTGGGCTGCTCGCGATGGTCGATCTTAGGTATTTTTATGGTGCAGGGTAGTGCGATTGGTGTACTCGGTATAACCTTGGGTACTTTGATAGGGCTGGGCTTAAGTACTGCTATATCTTCTCTGGTTCAAGGTATTGAATGGTTAACAGGCGTGAAGTTTTTAAACACCGATATATACCCTATCGATTACCTGCCGTCGCAAGTTGATTGGCAGCAAGTTACAGTGATTGCTTTAACTGCTTTTTCGTTGAGCCTTTTAGCTAGCATTGTGCCTGCAATACAGGCTTCAAGGACCTTACCGGCTAAAATTCTTCGTTACGAATAATGTTCTTTCAGCCTAATGCGTAAGCTGCGTGAGCGGTAGGGTGGTGTTAGCGCAGCGTAACCCACCATAATGCTGAATGTTTTTTGGTGGGTTACGCTGCGCTAACCCACCCTACAAGAAGGCTATAGGTATTGCTAACAGAGTTTCCATTGTGCTGCGCTAAGCGCTTCTATTGGGCTATTTGATAAGCTATTTATTGCGCTTAGTCGCACGATTATGCCACTTTTTTACGGTGTGCCACCGCCATAGGATATCGACCAATGTGTAGCTTATAGCGGAGAAAAACACCGCACAAATTAAACTGCCTAAAAACAAAGGCTCGACGATGGTATGAAAATTATTCGCTAGCCAGTCTGATTGGATTTCACTAGCTGCAGCTATTTTTTCATTCATTAAGAAGGCGCCAAGGCGATAACAGCCGTAAAAGACGGGCCCCATGGTCAGCGGATTGGTTAACCATACACAAGCGATGGAAATAGGCAGATTACCCCTAGCAAAAATACAGCCCACGCAGGCCATAATCATTTGGGTAGGCAAAGGAATAAAAGCAAAAAACATTCCGATAAGAATGCCGCGACAGGCATAGCGTCTGTTGAAATGCCAGATATCTGCTTTATGGAGCCAACGATCAAGAAAACGGAATGAACGGCTTTGCTGTAACTTGGCCCTGGTTGGCATGTGGCGTTGTAATAAACGTTTTGCCATCTAACTAAACTCTTTTTACTCTTTATGGCTAGCCTCAGAGGTGCATCACACTATCACATGCCCCGGATGCTTGATTCCCCCTAAAATCTTTTAAAAGATAAGGTCTCAGGACGACTCATCAACAGTGGGCAAGGATGCTATGCCGGTACTTATTGGCTATTGTTTGTCATTTTTCTGGGTATCAGGCACAGGCTTTATACCTGAACCCCCTTGGCTTACCACAGTACCACTCGTTTTGGCGGTGCTGATTATATATCAAGCAGCGCAAAAACAGTTAATGAAAAAGATAGCACAAGTCATCCTTGGCTTCCTTTCAGGATATGGTTTGTGTTATGTCGCTGTTGTTACGCAAAAGGCTTCTATGCTTCCCGCTGATAAAGAACACGCTGTAATTACTTTCAATGTGTCTGTTGCCAGCCTGATTAAGGAGACTAGCTACGGCCGCTCATTTACCGCCAAGGTATTACCTGAAAAAACAGACGCCTTAGAGTCCCTGCCTCTCAAAAAAGTTCTGCTTCGGGAGTATTTTTCTAAAAAGAAGCCTGAACTTAAATCCATTCAGCCTTGCGATAAGTTACAAGTTAAGGTGTTACTGAAAAGGCCGAGAGGGCTTGTGAACTATGCAGGCTTTGATTATGAGCGCTACTTGTTTGAGCAACATATTGATGCGGTAGGAACCATTCAGTCAATTGATCATGTACAGGCAGACAAAGCATTTTGTATTGATCAGGTCAGGCAATCGTTTAAAACCTATCTAGAAGACCTGTTGCCGATTTCGCAAGCCAAGTGGTTACTAGCATTAACCATTGGAGAACGGACAGGCTTTACGCAAGCTGACAGAACATTTTTAGCGGATACTGGGTTAAGCCACCTGTTTGTGATATCAGGTTTGCATATGGGTGTGGTAGCCAGTATGGTTTTTTGGCTGATATTGCTCCTGCGGCGCATAGGTGGAGGGCTGTTCTTATCTGGTGATTGGCGAGGTGCAGCTGCATTAATCGCGATTGGTGTAACCTTTTTTTATGCAGGTTTTGCAGGCTTTGGCTATTCAACGCAAAGAGCCTGGATAGCGGTCACAAGTTTTATGCTGTTGTCTCGAACGCCCTGGATGTTGACACTTTGGCAACGTTACTTCCTAACCTTGGCTTTAACCCTTACGATTTCACCATTAGCACCGCTTAATGGTGGGTTTCTATTGTCTTTCTATGCGGTTTTTTTCATTTTATTGATTGTGGATAAGCCCATCCTAAAGAAAAGATCACTTCAGAATCTATTAGCTTATGTCCAAATACAGTGGGTATTAGCATTGGGTCTGTTGCCGTTAAGCCTTTTGTTGTTCCAGCAAGTCTCGCTTATAGGGCCTTTTCTAAATATTTGGATGATTCCAGTTGTTTCTACAGTCATCGTCCCAGGGATACTTCTGTGTTTGGGTGTTTGGTTGCTAGGTGTGCCTACTGCTTGGTTATGGGAGGGTTTGGGTTGGCTCATTGACGCGTTACTTTCTGTGGTTGATCACTGTATAGCATTATGGCCTTGGTCCTTGGTGCATTATCAAGGTGTCTCTATTAGTTGGATATGTATATGGAGTGTCAGCGTTATTGTGCTTTGTCAGCGTTTTATAAAGGGAACAGCTTTTCCTGCATGTGGCTTGTTGGCTCTATTATTGATGACGGCTAGGTCAGATCAACACCCCGTTTCTAGGTTAACGATGGATGTTCTGGATGTTGGTCAGGGTACAGCGCTTGTCATTCGCTTAGATGATAAGGTGCTGCTTTACGACACGGGGAGAAGCTGGCCTTCAGGCAGTATGGGGCAGCGTGTGATCATTCCCTTCTTAAGACATGCAGGTATAGATAATATCGATAAGATCATTATTAGTCATGGCGATAATGATCACATTGGCGGTTTAGCAGATGTGATGAAGGCTTATAAAGTTGATGATTTGATTAGTGCTAAAACTATTGACGACAGAACGATTAACTGCAGAGATCATGAAGATTGGGCTTGGGGTGATGCGCATTTTTCCATTATCCATCCTTCATCAGATGAAGCCTTAAGTGAAAATAACCAGTCCTGTGTGTTGCTGGTTCGATATCAAGGTCGGAGCCTTCTGCTAGCTGGCGATGTGGAAGCACAAATAGAGCATGAGTTAATTCGTCATCATGACCTTTCAACTATTGATTTATTATTAGTGCCTCATCATGGCAGTAAAACGTCGTCTAGTTGGCCATTTGTTAATAGGTTGAGGCCAAAGTGGGCAATTGTGTCTAATGGCTATCAAAATAGATATGGTCACCCTCATCACAAAGTAGTGCAGAGATATAAGTCAATAGGCAGTGAGGTAGTCAGTACGGCAAAATTTGGCGCTATTCGTGCGATGATAGATAAGCATGGACGTGTAGAGCTTGTTACCTTAAGGCACTCGCCTAGTTACTTTTGGCGAGCACCCTAGCTTTGGATAATTCATGAGGAATTATTCAAAGCTAGTTGCTTCTTTAAGCCGCTGCCGCAGCAGCTACGGTAGTTTGAGGTTGAGTGATAGGCTCAACTTCATGTGAAGCAGAGGGACTATTAGTCGTTATGGGTGTTTTGGGAAAGATGAGCTGAAATACAGCTACTTTTTTCTCTAGAGGCGAAGTTTCGGCAGGCGCTGGTTTAGTTTGCTTTGCTAAGTCCAGCAAAAAGGACGATTGTTGAGCTTTAAGCTGATCCATTAGCATTTGATTGTTGGTACCTGTGTTGAGTGCTTTACCTTGTATGAAATTACCTTCTTTAATAAGTTGATTATGCTGTTCTTGAATTATATTAGCTTCTCGCTCCCTTCTATTTTTAAGGAATACTTCAAAAGGGTGAGAAGTACCTTTTATAAGGCATAGATAAGCAATGCCGAAGCCTGCTGCTGCGGTTCCAATAATACCGACATCTAATAAAGCTATGGCGTGAACGTTAGGTTTGTGAAGTGTGAATGAAAAAATGCTAGCTAAAAGAAATACTCGAATGAAGCGCATAGGAAATAACCTTAAAAATGGATTCCACATTTAGAATGCAAGATTTAGATAAAATTCAATGTCTAACATCAAAACTTAATCTTTTCTGGGCTTTTAGGTTTTTTATTGATGTATTGCATGAATATACTTTGAGCTACTTACAGCACAGCAGATGTTTTAACATCATGAAAGATTATCAACTCAATAGATCCAACTTAATGCCTCACCCTGAGGGTGGCGCTTTTGCAGTAAAAACATGAACTAAGCCTGAAGAAAAGTAGCCTGTTTCAAGTTTTCATCAACAGTTTCTTGCCTTGCTTGTTTCAGCTTAGTTGAGTCGTTATGATGGCGCGCAGAGTTTTTACAGGGGATGCAAGTGTACGAATTTGTAGTCGCAGGTGGCTGGTTAATGCTGCCTATTTTGATATGTTGTTTTGTTGCGATGGCGATTGGTTTTGAGCGCTTCTGGAGTTTAAGTCCTTCTAAAATAGCACCGCCGAATCTTATTGCTGAGGTTTGGATGTGGCTCAAAAAAGACGAGTTTGACAATGACAAAATGAAACGGCTGAAAAATTCATCGCCTCTGGGGTATATCATGGCTTCTGGTTTGTCTAATTCACAATCGCGAGAGCAGATGAAAGAAAGTATTCAAGAGGCAGCCAGTCATGTCATTCACGACCTTGAACGTTATTTGAATCCTTTAGGCACGATTGCATCGATTACGCCTTTGCTTGGGTTGCTGGGAACGACGATTGGGATGATCAAAGTCTTTTCTGAGATTATGATCAAAGGCACAGGTGATGCACAGGTGTTGGCAGGTGGTATTTCTGAAGCCTTGATCACCACTGCTGCAGGCCTTGCTGTCGCGATCCCTTCACTGATTCTTTATCGCTACTTTCAGCGAAAAATCGACGGTATTGTGGTACAGCTTGAACAGCATAGCATTAAGCTTGTAGATGCATTGCATTCTGATCGGCAAGTAGATGTGAAGGTTTGACATGCAGTTTAAACGGCTCCAAACCAAAGAAGTAGACGTTAACATCACGCCACTGATTGATGTGGTGTTCTTGCTACTGATCTTCTTTATGGTATCCACCACCTTCACTGATAAGTTGGAGTTAGCGGTTGATTTACCAAAAGCTGAAGGGCAGGTTCAACTACAAAAAACCGAAGCGATTGAAATCATCATTACGCAAGCTGGGGATTACAGTGTTAACGGCAAGAAATTGTTGAATAACGAATTAAGCACGTTGAAAAACGCTTTTTCACAACTTGCAGGTGGTGACTCCTCTCGTCCAATGATTATCACGGCAGATGAAAATGCAGCCCACAAAGCGGTCGTTCGTGTTATGGATGCAGCAGGTCAACTAGGGTTTACTAATCTGTCTATTACGACTATCGCTAACGAGTCATAAAAAGAAGCGCTTTTGAGCTTCTCTACCTGTCTATTTTTACTCTTAAAGGTGTTCGCTTTGCTTGAAATCGTTTACCATTTCGCTTTTCTCACTTTATAAAAAGCTGATAGGTAGCTTTTTAAGCATGTATGCCCAAAAACGTTAAAAAGACATCCAAGTTCCAAGAAGATTGGGCGTTGTATAAGCGCCTGTTGTCTTATCTATCACCAGTCAAATGGGCTTTTGCCCTTAGCTTTGTCGGCTTTATTTTTTATGCGGCTATGGATGTGTTGGCCGTTGATATCCTTCAATACCTGATTGACTCTCTAGGGGGCGAGCACGCTGCTATCAGTAAAATCGAGAAAGGCGGTATTGTTGCCGGTTTCTTGACCAATACCTTAGGCATTGCAGACCCTTTGTCAATGGCGAAGCTTCTGATCCCTGTTTTGATGGTGGTTATTGCCATGTGTCGAGGTTTTGGCGCGTTTACGGGTAACTTTTTTATGCGTTATGTAGGCAGTTCTGTGGTGCTAAGGCTGCGGAATGACTTATTTGAACACTTGACGCAGTTGCCGATGGTTTATATCAACAGTAAAAATAACGGAAAGCTTGTAAGCCGTATTACTTATAATGTTGAGCAAGTGACAGGTGCTGTCACCAATGCGTTAACGACCTTGTTCAGAGATGGCCTCACGGTTATTTGCCTGTTCTCTTACCTTGTTTATGTCAACTACAAATTAACCTTGACGTTCTTGATTGTGATTCCTTTGATCGGCTTGATTGTAAGTGTCGTAAGTAAACGTTTTAGAATGATTAGTCGACGATTGCAGAATTCGATGGGTGATATAACGCAGGTTGTGACAGAAGCTGTGAATAGCTCTCAGGATATGCGAGTATACGGCGCTCAAGGTGCAGAAAATGAGCGCTTTCAAGAAGCGACACGTTATACCTTTAAACAAAAACTGAAAGAGTCACTGGCAGATGCAGCACTGTCGCCTACGGTACAAGTGCTGTTAACCGTAGCGATCGCTATTTTGGTCTGGTTTGGCCTTAATTCACACTCGGTCAGCTCGTTATCACCCGGCTCCTTTGTGGCCTATTTGGTCGCAGCGGGTGCTATTGCTAAGCCATTTAGACAAGTGACCGCAGTGCTGTCGACTATTCAAAAAGCCTTAGCTGCTGCTGAAGATATCTTTGATCAAATGGATGAGGCCACCGAGCCTGATGAAGGCACTATCGAAAAACAGCAAGTCGATGGCCATATTTGCTTCAATGACGTCAGCTTTCAATATCCTGGTGCAGAGAGTCCTAGCTTAAAAAATATCAGTTTTGAGATGAAGCCTGGTGAAATGGTTGCCTTGGTTGGCGCCTCAGGTGGTGGAAAAACAACCCTTGCAGGCTTGATTCCTCGTTTTTATGAAGCATCCAATGGTCAGATTACCTTGGATGGTACACCTATCAACGATTATACGTTGGCTAATTTGCGTAGTCATATCGCGTTAGTGAGTCAGCATGTCGTACTCATTAATGATACAGTCACTAAGAATATTGCTTATGGCATGATGCGCGATTGGTCTTTTGAAGCCATTGAGAAGGCTGCCAAGCTGGCTAATGCGCATGAGTTTATTTCCAATCTGCCTAAGGGCTACGAAACGCAAATAGGCGATAATGGTGTGCTGCTTAGTGGAGGGCAACGTCAACGTATTGCCATTGCCAGAGCG
This sequence comes from Pseudomonadales bacterium, assembly GCA_965225765.1. GTDB lineage: Bacteria > Pseudomonadota > Gammaproteobacteria > Pseudomonadales > DT-91 > CAKMZU01. The sequence goes on along the minus strand of CBDDBO010000002.1, from coordinate 1,491,799 downwards.
ATCTTAAAAAATGCACCGATTTTAATTATGGATGAGGCCACTTCTGCGCTCGATAATGAGTCAGAAAGACTTATTCAAAGTGCATTAACGGAAGATGTGTTGATGAGCAGAACCACACTGGTTATCGCTCATAGGCTATCGACCATTGAGCGTGCAGATAAAATTTTGGTCGTGAAGGGTGGCAGTATCGTCGAGCAAGGCACTCACCAAGCATTGCTCGAACGAGGTGGTGAATACAGTAAACTGCACAAGCCGCACGAATAGGTGAGAGGGCGGCATAGCTATTCTGTTAAATGTAAGATATCTCACACAATTTATTCCTCAAACTGGCCTTTCAAAGAGGCTTAAAAAAGCTATCTTAGGTGTGTGCCATGTACAAGGGACTGTACACTGCGAACAAGGATGTTGGCTGGCACACGTTTTCTAGGTTGAGTTTTCTAGATTGTGTTTCCTTCTTTGGCCTGAGCTATCAGGCCTTTTTTATGCCTGACACTTATTGCTCAGCTTGTATGGCTGTCGGCATGGGTGTGATCTTGATAATTAAGCCGAACAGCGGATGATCGACATAATGGGTGTCACGGCTCTTTAGCCGAGTGCTGTTGTCAATCAGGCTAATGCGGCTGATATCCCTAGTATAAGCTTGCTGAGGCGCTTCAAAGCCAAATGGCGTATCGTTTGCAAATTCTGTGGGAATGGTAAAGTCAGCCAGTAACGGGCTGGTTGTGTCTGTTGGATCTTCATCAAAAGGTGGCTTAGGCGGTATAGGCCATAGCCAGTCGATGCTTTCAGGTTCTAGGAGTATATCATCGACTTTGACAATATCTATAATGCCTGGTGCAAAATCAATTAACCACAGTTTTGCCTGCAAGTGTAAGTATCGGCCAACCGATAATTTGACTGCACCATTTAATTCAGGCAAACCTGATACGGTTTTTCCCCCTGTGACTAACACATAAGGGTGGTTTTCTTTGTAGTTGATAGGTTGAACCCAGGATTTAGCAAACAGTACTTGATACCGTGAAGACCTTTTTAGCCGAGTTAACGCAGATGCCAAGTGCGAAAAAGGCCGTCGACTTAATTTATTTTCAAAGCTCTCAGTTAACTCAGGCTCTGTAACGGGCTCTTTTTCGCTAGAGGCTAATTTGGGTAATAGAACAACGGGTTCTGGAAAGGTAAGCTCATCATCTGATGGAATAAAGACTTCTTCTAAACGTTGTGTGACTGTGTGCTTAAACACAATCAGTTCAACCTGATAAAAAGTGTCTTTCGACTCGCTTAAGCTATTGGTTGAAAAGAGACCTGTGAAAACGAGTAGAGACAGGGCAGATAGGGTGCCCTGAACAGATGGGATTGGCATAGTTTGACAGACACGCGTTGTTTTATTGAAGTGAAGCTAATATAGCATGAACCCCTTTAACTCTTGCCTGACTGTCTTCAAATTTATGAGAAAATTTCAAGCGCGCAGGCCCATCTAATGCGTAAACTTTAGGGGCTTTTTGAATCAGGCTAACCAGTTTCATAGGGTCTATCGGTGTATCCTGTGCAAAGTCCATTCGGCCTTGCTGAGCACCTGCTACCACTTTGGTAATACCGAGCTTTTCTGCTTCAAGTTTGATGCCTGTGACCGCAAAAAGATTATCTAAAGGGTCAGGTAGTAAACCAAAACGATCGATCATCTCAATTTTTAAGGCTTTGATGTCGTCCGTATTCTGACAGTTGGCAATCTTCTTATACATAATGAGGCGTAAGTGAATATCGGGTAAATAGTCCTCGGGAATAATGGCCGACAGCCCCAAGTCAACTTCAGTGCCTTGATTCAGTGGCGCATTAATATTGGGTGTTTCGCCTCGTTGAATGGATTTTACAGCTTTATCTAGCATGTCCATGTAAAGGGTGTAGCCGACGGTTTGAATATGCCCACTTTGTCCATCGCCTAAAAGCTCACCTGCACCGCGTATTTCCAAATCGTGTGTTGCCAACATAAAACCTGCACCGAGATCTTGCGCTTCTGTTATCGCTTCTAAGCGTTTTTCAGCATCTTTGGTGAGTTTTTTATCTTTAGGCGTTAATAGGTAGGCATAGGCCTGATGGTGCGAGCGCCCAACACGGCCTCTAAGCTGATGAAGCTGCGCTAGGCCAAACTTATCAGCCCGTTCAATAATAATGGTATTCGCTGAAGGGACATCAATACCTGTTTCTATAATAGTGGTACAGAGCAATAGGTTGAAACGTTTGTGATAAAAGTCTGACATCACGCTTTCCAGCTCACGCTCGCGCATCTGCCCATGGCCGATACCAATACGCGCCTCGGGGATTAATTCAGCGAGTTCCCGAGCGCGCTGTTCGATAGTTTTGACTTCGTTATAAAGGAAGTAGACCTGTCCGCCACGAAGCAGCTCACGCAAGACGGCTTCTTTGATGATGCGATCTTCGCGTTGATGCACAAACGTTTTGATGGAAAGTCTTTTAGCAGGGGGTGTGGCAATAATAGAAATATCACGGATGCCTGCCATAGACAGATTGAGTGTACGAGGAATCGGTGTGGCGGTCATGGCTAACACATCCACTTCTGAGCGGAGGTTTTTTAAGACCTCTTTTTGCTTAACACCAAAGCGGTGCTCTTCATCGATGATGACAAGCCCTAGCCTATCGAATTGAATATCGCCTTGTAAGATCTTATGGGTGCCAATAAGTATATCGATTTTACCCTGACTGAGTTTATCGATAACAGCTTGCTGGTCTTTAGCGGTTTTAAAGCGGCTTAATACCTCAATACTAATGGCGTGCTTAGCAAAGCGGTCGACAAAAGATTCATAATGTTGCTGAGCCAAAAGGGTAGTGGGCACTAAGACCGCAACCTGTTTTTGACTGTGTACCGCAGTAAAGGCCGCGCGCATAGCGACTTCCGTCTTGCCGAAGCCGACATCACCGCAAACCAGTCGGTCCATGGGCGTATCTTTCGCCATGTCCTCTAAGACGCGGCTGATGGCCATGAGCTGGTCATCGGTTTCTTCAAAAGGAAACTCGTCGCAGAAGCGCCTGTAGTCTTCTGTATAAGTCGAATGCGCAAAGCCTTTTCTCGCTGCGCGTCTTGCATAGATGTCTAACAGCTGTGCGGCAACATCGTTAGCTTTTTCTGAGGCTTTTTTCTTCGCTTTGTTCCAGGTATCGGTGCCGAGTTTGTGCAGGCTGACTTGATCAGCACTTTCAGCGCCTGTGTAACGGCTGATTAAGTGCAAGGAGGCAACCGGGACATAAAGGGATGCTTCGTTCGCGTATTGAAGGTGAAGAAATTCATTCTTGACGCCTTCGACTTCGATGACTTTGAGGCCTAAGTAGCGACCAATACCATGATCTAAATGGACAACGGCTGACCCTAACTTAAGCTCGGTCAGGCTCTTTATAACAGCATCGCTGGCATCCTCAATTTTTTTGCGGCGCCTTCTTTGTTGCACACGGCTACCAAAGAGTTGATTCTCGGCAATGATTGCCAAATTATCCAGATTGAGCCCTTGGTCAATCGGGGCAACCGTTAACCCTATAGCTGGATGCTCATGTAAAAAGTCTTCTATGTTTTCAATGTCTTGGTAGTTAATCTCAAGTGACTGAAATAAATCTCTTAAGGCTTCTTTGCGGCCTAAGGTTTCTGCACAAAACAGCAAGGGCTTATTTGCAGAGCCTAAAAACTGTTTGAGTAAGACATAAGGGTCTGGACTTATGTGATCAATGGATAACTCATCAAAAGGCTTAGTATCAAAGGCAATAAACCCTTTGCCGTTATCACTGATGGTTTTGTCCGATAAAATTAGCCGCTTGAATTGCTTAAACTGACGGAAAAGCGCTTCTTCTCTAAAAAATAGCTGGCCGGGGGGGAGCAGAGGACGCTGTTTATCGATGCCGTATTGTTCATAACGATGGTCTATATCCTGCCAATACTGCCTGAGTGTACTTTCAATACCGTCTAAGGTGATGAGAAGGGTGCTGTCCGGTAGGTAATCTAAAAGCGAAGCGGTTTGATCAAAAAACAAGGGCAAGTAATATTCGACACCTGAAAAACCAATACCTTGATGAATGTCATCATAGAGCAGGGTGTCTTTGAGCAGCACATCAAAATGGTCACACCAATTATCTTTAAAGGTGTTAATACCCTTTTCATCTAATGGAAATTCCTTGGCAGGCAACATATCAATACGCTTGACTTTATCGCTGCTGCGCTGCGTTTCGGTATCGAACACCTTGATGGTTTCTATTTCATCATCAAAGAGTTCAATTCTGTAGGGGGATTTAGCACCCATAGGAAAAATATCAATTAACCCGCCTCGTATGGCAAATTCGCCATGTTCGTAAACCGTATTGACTCGTTGGTAGTTACCATTTTGCAGCTTGGTTTTAAAGGCCTCAGGTTCTAGTGTGTCGCCAACTTTAAGCGAAAAGTGATGTTGATCGACAAAGGCTTTGGGGGAGATGCGTTGCAGCAGGGTATTGATGGGTACGGTTAATACCCCTTGTTTGGCTTGTGTCAGTTTGTAGAGGGTGTCTATTCGCTCAGAAATAATATCTTGGTGCGGCGAAAACTGATCGTAAGGCAGCGTTTCCCAGTCAGGAAAATGCAAGAGCTCAACATCAGGCTTATAGAAGCGCAGCGCTGTCTCAAAAGAAAGGGCACGTTGTGTGTTTTCAGTGACAACAATATAAAAGCCCGGCTGCTGCTCAACAAGACTAGCAATAGCAGCCGCCTGGGCACTCCCAAATAAAGAGCACCAGTAGGTTTTATCGCCGATGGAGCTAGGAAGTTGATTTAACAGTCGATCTGAAAACATGCGCGTTGAATACAAAAATGTGCATTTTATGTGGAGTTGGGGTTCTTGGCTAGTACTAGGACCCTGCCCTGGGTTTTTCTTGAGTCGCCTATCGTGCATTTGCCGTCAATGTGGATTATTTTTTTGCTACAGGTTTTTTTAGAACTTGTGAAGACTTTTTTAAAGAAAAAAACTTGATCTAGGCATAAAAAATTTGTTTTTCAGTGTTGACAGTTCGTTATCTAAGCAATTTATGCACAAAAATAAGAAACGCTTACTCGTTGAAATTTGTCAAATATAAAAATCTAAAAAAATTTCAATTTGAAGGTTGATTAATTGTAACTTATTGAAAAATAATAATTTTTAATTGTTAGGTTAAAAAATGAACATTATCTTACAACCCCTGTTTTTGGGGCGTTTAACAGTAATTTATTAGGTTATCCAGAAAGTTATCCACAGAAACTGTGGAAAACGGAAGTTGGATAAGAAGAAAAGCTCCATGCACTTTTATGAGGCTTTTTTGGACAGCATAACGCCTGTTTCAAGGTGATTTGTGTAAGGGAATTGATCGAAAATTGCCCATCTTTCGATGGTGTAGTTGTCATTTAATTGGCGTAGATTATCGATCAGTGTGTCAGGATTGCATGATATGTAGATGATCCGATCAAACTGACTGATTAAGTTTAATGTGCCAATGTCTAACCCTGCTCGCGGTGGATCGACGAGTACGGTAGAAAAATTAAAGTCAGTCAGATCAACCTGTGCTTCATTTAAGCGCCTGAAGGCTCTCTTACCAGAGTATGCTTCGGTAAACTCCTCACTCGATAGCCTTAAGAATTGAATGTTTGTGGCCTGATTTAATGTGCAATTGGTTTTGGCAGAAGCTATGGACGACTTCGATATTTCAGTGGCTATGACTCTGTTGAAATAAGTTGAAATGGGAAGTGTGAAGTTGCCATTGCCGCAGTAAAGCTCTAGAAAATCTGAATCGGTGCGTTCAAGTTGGCTGGTCACCCAATTCAGCATCGCTTCATTAATATAAGGATTTGGCTGAGTAAAGCTGTTCTCTCGTTGTTGATAATGCCAGGTTTTCCCATCAACCCTCAGCGTTTCTAGAATGTGTTCTTCGTCTAGAATCAGTTTCTGTTTACGGCTTCTACCTATTACCTTGAAGCCGGTTTCATCGGCGAGTGCTCGGGCTGCTAGCTCCCACTGTTCATCTAGGCGCTTATGGTAGATAAGTGTGACCAAGCATTCGCCTTTAGTACTGGTTAAAAACTCTACCTGAAACAGCCGTTCTTTTAGTGCAGACGATGATAGCAATGCAGTTTTAACGGTTGTCATCGCCTCATTGATGAGTTCGCTGCCGATAGGGAATTGCTCAATTCTGATAGGGTTCTGGTTGTCACCTTTAGAAAAAAGCACATAATGGCCATCTTCACCGTCATGCCAGAATCTGAATTCTGCGCGATACCGAAAATGTTTATCTTTAGAGGCAAAGATATCGGGGGTAAGGGATGTAAAGGCTGCAAACCTTTCTCTAATCAGGCTTTCTTTTTCTGAGAGAAGGTCAAAGTAACGAGCTGGATCGAATCTAGATAAAGGCATAAAAGGGCTGTTGATTATAGCGTTTCATGGCGTGTTGTAGAATAATTGTCGGTTAATTTGCACTAAAAAGGAATCTTTATGGCTATTTTAGTCACAGGCGGCGCTGGATTTATAGGCTCTCATACTTGTGTTGAGCTACTTAATGCGGGTCATTCAGTGGTGGTAGTGGATAACCTTTCTAACAGTCATCAAGAATCTTTAAAGCGTGTGGAGGCCATCACTGATAAAAATGTACGTTTTTATCAGGTCGATATTCTTGATGAAGCTACACTCATTAAGGTATTTGAAAAAGAATCCATTGATGCCGTTGTTCATTTTGCAGGATTGAAGGCTGTGGGTGAATCAGTTGCTGAGCCTTTAACCTATTACCAAAATAATGTTCAGGGAACCTTAGTGCTGTTACAAGTGATGGCGCGATTTGGTGTAAAACAATTGGTATTCAGCTCCTCTGCTACTGTTTATGGTAATCCTGAAGTGGTGCCTATTGTAGAATCTGCCCCGTTGTCTGCGACCAACCCTTATGGTCAAACCAAACTTGTCATAGAGAACATGTTAAGGGAATTGGCGCAAAGCGATCCGTCTTGGTCTTTGATCCTATTGCGTTACTTTAATCCCGTTGGTGCGCATGTCAGTGGGTTGATCGGCGAAGACCCTCAAGGGATACCTAATAACCTGATGCCTTATATTACGCAAGTGGCTATTGGCAAACGCGAGGCGTTGAGTGTCTTCGGGAATGATTATCCAACCAAAGATGGGACGGGTGTTAGAGATTACATCCATGTCGTTGATTTAGCTAGAGGACACCTCAAAGCGCTTGAAAAGTTATTAGATGTTAATGGCTGCGTTTCTGTGAATTTGGGGACAGGGCAAGGGTATTCTGTATTAGATATGGTAGCAGCGTTTGAGGCAGTGACAGGGCAGAAGGTGGCTTATCAGATTTCACCTAGAAGACCAGGGGATGTCGCCAGCTGCTTTGCTGATCCACATTTTGCCAAAGACTTTTTAGGTTGGCAGGCTGAGCGCAACCTAGAAGATATGGTGACCGATAGTTGGCGATGGCAATCAAAAAACCCTGAAGGCTTTCAATAAATATGACAATGATGTAATCGCGTTAGTACTCTATTTCACTGCATTTGTCCGGTAGACGTAGGGCGGGACAGCGTAGCGTCTCCCGCCAAGAATCATTAAGCTTTATGGTCGATGACGCTAGCGCTTATCAACCCTACAAAAATTTACTACCCGACAATCGCTGTGCATTGAGGTACTAGCGTGAATGCGGGTTTCCTTTCATATAACCCGCAAGCGTTCTCCCTTTTTATTCTGCCCGCTTCAACGTTCGAATTGGCTTACGACTATTTAATTCGATTTTTGTCTTAGTTTACTGTCATAAACCTTGAATGTGACGTGTTTGTGTTAGTAAGCCTGTGAAAAAAATAGTTATCGTGTTTTTTTGCTTATTAATGGTGCCCAGCTTATCAACGGCTGCATCTGAGAAGCAGAACTTATCTCTAAAAATCCTTTTTGCATCAGCTTTGTCTATGAGTTTGGTATCAGCGGCAGGTCTGGGATATTACGCTTATTTAAAGCATGAAGAGAAAGGGGCTACGCCAGTTAATAACATTAATCAGCCAACGCCTGTAGATGCTTCAAATGTGACAGCACTAAATAGTGCAGAACAATCTGTTACAGATTTGCAAAAAGTAGCAATGGAGCACCCACAAAATACAGAGCCTTTAACGTCGAATGACCTCAGCGTGCAGACTGAGCCCGTTGATCCGCCAATAAAGCGTGAACAAGATGCATTGGATCGTTTGATTGATCAAGTGAATATAGAAAACGGCCAGCTAGAATCGAGTTTACTGACACCAGAACGAGAGCTGCAACTAGAAATTGAAACGCCTCAAGATATGTTGCCTATAACTCAACCAGAAATAGAGCCAACGCCTATCATTAATAAAGCTAGTAACCAGAATAAAATTGAGAAAGAGGCATCTAAACCAAATAAAGTCGTTGATGAAGAGCCTTTTGAAAGCGTTTCTTTACCTAAAAATACACTCATCAAACAACCTGTTTCAATAAATCCGCCTGAACTTGACCGAAATAATAGAAGGGAAGCGATTAAAGATTTACACAAGGAAGAAGCATCAGCTATTTCTGCTAATTTAGAGTTAGCATTTGAAGAAAAGCTGAAAGAGCTGGTATTTATCAAACTTCAAGCCGATGACGTAGAAAATGAATTCAACGCTTTAAAAGTAAGCAAGCGTAAATTACAGGAGGCCATTAGAAAAGCTGAAAATGAGAAGCAATTGGGCGCAGCTAAACAGCAAATAGATTCAGCTGAATCAACACGAATGCAGCAAGATATTGACCTGATAGAAAAGGATTTGTTAGAGAATTTTGACCGCTATCATGATGATTACGGTGATAAAAATGAAGCCTATGAAGCTCGAGAGAAGTTGTTAACAAAACGTAAAAACGATCGTAAAGAAAAACTAAAGCTTCTTAAAAGGCGACAATTGAAGGCGAGTCATTTAGATGAATATATTTCTACATGGACAAGTCAAGCGCAAGGTATTGATGAATCTTTACAAAATGTTGAGCAAGAAATGGGTAAATATAAACTTCATCTCGGTACTTTGGGGGAAGAGATTCGTAAAGAAAACCCCCATGGCTCCATTTGGTTAGCTCACGAATTGAATACTTTGAAACGGTTGATGCTACGAAGCTATAAGCCCAAAACGTTTAAACCAGAAAAGCCTGGTAGGCCGAACTGCTTCAAAAGGTTTTACAGGTGGGGGAAAACCCGAGATTAAACAAGTCTTCCCTGATTCGCATGCTTTCGTAGGGGGGATCTGACTAGTCAGACCCACCTATTCAACGATAAAAGTCACAGTAATTAAGGCAGAAATTTCTTGTTCTTTAATCTCGAGTGGCGCGTTTTCAGAAGACTTGCTTCTTGCATTATCTGCCATAAATCTAAGTGGCTGAGGCCCTCGAGAAGATTCTTCGTTAATTGAATAAGGTTTGATTATTCGGACATCGAAATTTTGGGCAATGAGCTGCGCTTTCTGTTTTGCCATTTCGATGGCTTTAACTAGCGCCTTATTTCTTAACGCATTCAAGTCATCGTATCCAAAACCCTGTTGATAATAACTGGTTATTTCCAAGTTGGAGACAGCACTGACTAAGTCGGTATATTTTTTCGTGTCGTAGAGTTTTATTTTAATCGTGCGCCTGACGAGCTCTCCTTCGTAGGTGCGCTCTTTTTTTATCCAATTGTATTTGGGGCTTGAACTGATCTCTGAGGCTTCGAAATGCTGTTTATCGATACCTTGTTCTTCAAGTGTTTTCAGTACCTTTGCCGTGACTTGATCAACGGCCTCTTTAGCCTTGGCTTTATTTGACTTAGTTTTTTCAACCACTATGGTGAAATTGACATAGTCTGGCTTGGCTTTTATTTGGGCATCTTGGCTAACAGTTAAGAGTGATTTGTCAGGCGGGGAATCTGCAAGTAGCGGAAAAGACAGCAATAGAATTAAAAAGGCAGTAAAAAAGCTAATGTTCATTAGTTAGTATGGTCCGTCTAATAGTAAGTGTTAGATTGAGCTGGATTGCTTTTGTTCCTGTTTGTCAGTTACTTTGATTAGCTAGCTGAAGAGCATCTGGGGAGCTTGCTTCTTAAGACATGCTGTTTTTAGTTTAGAGGAGCGTGGGTTTTATCTCTATTGCTTTGTTAAAAGCGTTTAGGGTAAAGTCATTTGCAGGGGTTGCAATCCGCTTATCTTTCCCTGCTTGGATGATAAAGCCTGTGATGTAGTCGATTTCAGTTCTTTTTTGTAGCCTAACATCTTCTCTCATGGAAGAACTATTGTTTGCAGTGGCTTTAATCATGTCGATGCATAAATCATAGAGGAATCTATCGGAAAACCTTACGTTATAAGCTTGAGCTATCTTTGTGCATTCTGTTGTGATATCTCGAATGAGCGTTAAGGCCTTCGGAAAATTAAGTAATTCGCCATTTAGACAATCAAATATGACAGTTAAGGGATTAATACAGCAGTTCACAGCCAATTTTTCCCAGATGATTGGATTGATGTTGTCAGTGTACTCAATGTTGAGAGCACAACTGAGCATTTGTTGTAAATGAGGTGCTTTCTTTTTAGAGAGTGCGCCTATAACTGTTTTGTTTTTGCCTGTGTGATCGACAGAAAATGAGCTAATTCTTTTTGCCCCTTCAAAGCTTACTGCTTGATAAATAGCATTTTGTGGATAAAGGTTGGTTAATAAAGACTGGTTTCCCATGCCATTTTGGCAAAGCAGGATGGTCGTTCCAGCATGTATTGCATGACTAACCTCGTCTAACGCAGATTTTGTGTCATAAGACTTGGTCAGTATAAAGAGCGTGTCGATGCTCGTTAAACTTTTTGCATCACAACTATTGATGTTGGTTGAGGCTTCAAAGTCTTTATGGCGATAGTGAATGTCGACTACACTGTTTTTCGCCTTATGCGGTTTAACAATCAATGAAACTGATTTACCCGCTTGTTTTAGGTGGTAGGCGTAGACTAGTCCTAAGCTTCCAGCACCTAAAATATGAAGTGAATCTTGCATCTTAGCTCAAAAAGTTGCGCTATAATCGTTGATTTTATCGATTGCTGGGCAGGGTGACAATGTGTTCCGAGCCTAAATTAAAATGATGATGGTAAAGGAACCTTTCTGAAACTCAATACCCCTATTTATTGATACCTTCTTGGACTGGCTATGGTCAAGCAACAACTGCATTCTTGGATTGAAAGCGCTCAGAGTTTTTTTAAACCGCAAGCGCTTGCCCTGTTTTTTCTGGGAATTTCAGCAGGCATACCTTTGCTGCTTATTTTTTCATCGTTATCTCTATGGCTGCGTGAAGCTGGGATCGAGCGAGGTACAGTGACCTTCTTCAGTTGGGCAGCGCTTGCTTACTCGTTCAAGTTTATTTGGGCACCGATTGTTAGTCATTTCCCTCTGCCTTTTTTGACGCGGTTACTCGGGCAAAGGCGCGGCTGGTTACTTTTTTCTCAAGTGATGGTGGCAGTCGCCATTGTCGCAATGGGCTGTATTGACCCTTCTGTAGGAGGGTCCGCATTGATTTTGATGGCAGCAGCTGCCACAGGATTAGGTTTTTCCTCTGCAACTCAAGACATTGTGGTGGATGCATTTCGTATTGAAAGCGCTGATAAAGACTTTCAGGCCTTATTGTCTTCTATGTACATTGCAGGCTACAGAGTGGGGATGTTGATATCGGGCGCCGGTGCTTTATATATAGCAGATTGCTTTGGCTCTAATGCTGATCAGTATAGCTATTCTGCTTGGCAACTAACGTATTGGCTTATGGCTTGTACGATGTTGATTGGTTTGACTACTACTTTGTTGGTACGAGAACCTGTGTTGAGTCGAGAATCTGAGGGTATGGAATTGTCGGGGCAGACAGGTTATCTGTCTTTCTTTTTGTTTTTCGTGGTTGCAGTCCTTTGTTTTATAGGTTTTTATCGATTGACAGGCGGCATCAAACAGGCAGCTGAAGAAGCACTAATGCCTGTGTTACATAATGCTGTTTTTGCAGACGTAGTGACAGGCGCACTCCAATTAATCTGCGCTGTTCTCTTTATTATTGGGCTTTTTAGGCTGTTTGTTAGTTGCAGAATTGTCAATGAATCACTGGTAAAAGAAGCCTATCTGCTTCCCGTCATGGATTTTTTTAAGCGCTTTACGGCTAAGCAAGTGGGATTAATACTGCTTTTAATTGCGTTTTATCGTGTCTCAGACCTTGTTTTAGGCGCGATCGCTAATATTTTTTATCAAGACCTTGGCTTTACCAAGTCTGAAATTGCAAAAGTCGTGAAGGTCTTCGGGCTTATCATGACCTTGTTAGGTGGGTTTCTCGGTGGAATGGTCGCTATTCGCTACGGCGTGATTAAGACGCTGGCACTCGGCGCGCTGCTCACAGTGCTTACTAACTTGCTCTTTATGTTAATGGCGGAAGCGGGGCATAACGTTCCGCTTTTTTATATCGTGATTTCAGCAGATAATTTAGCCGGTGGCTTGGCAAGTGCTGCTTTTGTTGCCTACTTATCAAGTTTAGTCAATTTATCTTTCACTGCCTCTCAGTATGCTATTTTCAGTTCAATCATGACGTTGTTTCCTAAGATTCTTGCAGGCTACAGCGGGTCGATTGTGGATGCGATTGGGTATTCACAGTTCTTTTTGATTGGCTCGCTGATTGGTTTGCCTGTTCTCTGGGTAATTTACGCATTGAGAGATATAGATCAGTAGTGTTGTGCTGTTGATTGGCGATCTACAAAGAAAATATAATGGCTGATTTTTTGGAGGGCCTTTATGTCAGTGTCTGCAGTCTTAAATGAAAGGGGTGATGAGCTGGTTTTATCAGTTGATGGACGATTTGATTTTAGTGCTCACCAAGCTTTTCGAGATGCCTATGAATCATTATCAAACAAACCTGAAGCGTATGTGATTGATATGCAAGACACGACTTATCTAGATAGCTCTGCACTTGGGATGTTGCTGCTACTGCGTGACTTTGCTGGGGGCGATCACTCTTCTATACAGATTATCAACTGCAATCAGGATGTGAAAAAAATTCTGACTATCTCGAATTTTGAACAGCTTTTTGATATCCACTAAAGGTCGTTAGCTGTTGAGGCTGTTTTATGTTGGATAGAGCATTAACGATTCTGATTGCAGATGATAGCAATTCCGACCGCCTACTCTTAGATGCCATCATTAAAAAGCAAGGCCATCGAACATTACTTGCTGAAGATGGCCGAGTTGCCATTGACCTGTTTAAAAGGCATTCCCCTGATATCATCTTACTTGATGCGTTGATGCCCAATTTAGATGGCTTTGAAACCGCTAAGTTTATTAAGTCGCAAAGTCAAGATCATTTTGTACCTATCATCTTCTTAACGTCTTTAAACGAAACACAATCGTTAGCTGCCTGCCTAGATGCTGGAGGTGATGACTTTCTAACGAAGCCTTATAACAGTGTTATTCTGAAGGCAAAAATAAACGCCTTCACTCGCATGTTAAAAATGCATGTCACCTTACAGGCACAACGAGATCAAATTGCAGAGAATAACAACCGGCTGATTCGCGAGCAGGAAGTGGCCAAACTGACGTTTGACAAAATTGCCCATGAAGGCTGTCTTCAGGCTGATAATATACAATATATACTTTCGCCGTTAGCTATTTTTAATGGTGATGTACTGCTTGCAGCTAGGCGGCCAAATGGCAATCTGTGTGTTATTTTGGGTGATTTTACTGGTCATGGCTTGTCAGCGGCTGTCGGCGCTATCCCTTTTTCTCAAGCTTTCTATTCAATGGTTGCTAAAGGCTTTTCTATAAAAGATATAGCGACGGAGCTGAATGCTAAATTAAAAGAAATTCTCCCTTTAGGTATTTTTTGTTGTGCTTGTATTGTTGATGTTAATTTTGGCAAGCAATCGGTAGAATTTTGGGTAGGGGGTTTGCCTGATATTTTTATTTATAAAGCAAAAACCAAGGCTGTTCTACGAGTAAAGTCAAAACATCTACCCATGGGGATTTTGGAGACTCATCAGTTCAAAACTAGCACAGAGGCAGTGACACTTGATTTGGATGATAGACTTTTTATTTGGTCAGATGGTGTCGTTGAAGCAGAAAACAAGCAAAAAGAGCAATTCGGTGAAAGACGGCTTGAGCAAGTTTTTACCGACTGTGTGGAGCCCAGTTTGCTATTTTCCGATATTACTCAGGCTATCAGTCAATTTGTGGGTGCTCAGTCTTTATCGGATGATCTGTCTATTGTAGAAATCAAAATGATATCCAAAGCTGATTTTGATGCCTATGATACAAAATCACCTGAAAATACAGTTTGCCCAGCCATTGATTGGTCCTTTTCGTTGGTGCTGGATCATGATTCTTTAAAAGATGCAGACCCCTTACCCTTAATGCAACAGTTGTTGCTTAATGCGCCAGGCGTCCGTAGTTTTTCTGCGGATGTTTTTTTGATTATTTCTGAGCTATTTAATAATGCTCTGGATCATGGTTTGTTGAAATTGGATTCAGGTATTAAATCTTCTCCGAATGGATTTTCTATTTATTATGCTGAAAGGGAAGAGCGACTAAGAACACTGCACGAAGGTGAGATCACCATAACCGTCCATTATAGTGGATCAGATTTATCAGGTCGTTTATCTGTGACGGTTGAAGATTCAGGTGAAGGGTTTGATTACGAAAAAATAAATACTTTACAGTTTAATGAAACCCTATATAGTGGTAGGGGTATCAAGCTTGCGCGTACCTTGGCTGCTGACCTTCGTTATTATGGTTCGGGAAATAAAGCTAAAGCGACCTTTGACTGGTAATAGGTGGTGTTTCGGTAGGTTTTTGGCAATTTGACGCAATAAAAAATAACGATTACTGTTATGTTTAAGACAATAGGTTTCATGCTGAGCAATGGAGATGCCGATGACTGAAACACAAACCATTGATGAGGCAGCCCTCAGTGAACTTCGTGAAATCATGGGTGATGATTTTAAGTTGCTGATTGATACCTTTATTGGTGATTCTAAACTTCGACTATTATCGATTAAAAACGCGATTCAGGCGGGGGACCCTGATGCTTTGCGTGTTGCTGCGCATAGCTTTAAAGGCAGTGCGCTTAATTTGTCGGCAGGTAACCTGACAGAGCTTTGTAAAAAACTTGAGCAAATGGGGCGTAATAACGAAATGTCACAGGCGCTTGAGGTGCTGAAGCATACGGAAGAAGAGTATCGTGCAGTTGAAGATTTTCTGCTTGAAAAAGCAGAGTAACCTACCGAATATTTAATGGCTCAAGACGAGTATATCAGTTAACTTGGTAGTCGGCCAGTACTCTATTTCACTGCATTTATCCGGTGTAAAATTCCGTAGGATGGCTAAGCTACGCGTAACCCACCATAAAGCTAAGGTTTCTCGGTGGGTTACGCTTCACTAACCCACCCTACAAAAAAATATACACGCCACAACCTCTGAATTGGCCTACTTGAGTGCCGCTCACCTTTGCCACTTTTGATTAGTCAGAAGCTATATCTTTAATATTTAGCCCAGAACCGCCTACTTTTTCTCCCTCGAAAAAAACTTTTTCGCCTTCTAACGTTATTCTATTTTCCAGAATAAGTTTTGCTGCTAAGGGGTAGAGCTTATGCTCTTCGCCGAGTACCCTTTTAGCGAGCGTTTCTGCTGTATCATTAGGTTGTATGTCGACCTTTGCCTGCATTACTGGTGGCCCACCGTCGAGCTCTTCGGTGACAAAATGAATAGTGGCGCCAGCGACTTCGTCGTTAGCATCAATGGCGCGTTGATGCGTATTGAGGCCAGGATATTTAGGTAAAAGAGAAGGGTGAATGTTAAGCAGCTTGCCTATAAATGCATTAACAAATACAGGGGTTAAAATGCGCATAAAACCTGCCAAAATAACTAAGTCGGGCTGGTAAGGCGATATTGCGTCAACTAACGCTTGGTCGAAGTGCTCTCTGGATTCAAAAGCTTTGTGGTCAACAACTTGTGTGGCAATGCCGGCACCTTTTGCCCGCATGAGACCTTTAGCAGAGGCTTTATTCGAAATAACGCAAACAATGTTTGCTTCTAGCTGGCTAGACTGAGTTTGGTCAATGAAGCTTTGCAGGTTGCTTCCACTGCCAGAAATCAATACGACCAATTTAGGTTTAGTAGGTGCCGTCATGGTCTTAGGCTCTGTTAATAGTGTTTTTTTCATGCTGTTACTGGCTAAATGTTCATCAATCAAGGCAAATTCAGCGAGGTTTAGTTGGCTCAATAAGCTGTATTTAACACAGATTGATGGACATTTAGCCGTAACCCTTCGGGCTGTGCCCGTTTTTCCATCTGACTGTGTCGAATTTCACTCATATAGACTGCTATTATTCATTCAATTCTTCTTGTCAGAATGAAAAAACTGGCGACAGCAGCATAAATAAAACACTGTCAATAGAGCCTATGTTAAGCAATAACCACGTCAGGTGCTTGCTTGTCAGAGGCTTCAATAGAACCAATGACAAAAGCGGTTTCACCTTGGTCATTTAGGTGCTGTAAGGCTTGGTCGACATCGTTTTCGTCAATGCAGATAACAAGGCCAATACCGCAGTTGAAGGTACGATACATCTCTTGGTCTGCTATGTTGCCCTGTGCTTGAAGCCAAGAGAAGATCTCTGGCATGTTAAGCTTGTCTTTGGGGATTACCGCTTGGGTGTTGCTAGGCATGACTCTTGGTAAGTTTTCTAATAATCCGCCACCGGTAATATGTGAGATCGCATGGAGTTTGATTTTCTTCATCAGTTCAAGCACAGGCTTGATGTAAATTTTGGTTGGTGCGAGTAATTGCTCAATCAATGGTTTGTCTGAAAGCTTGCTTTGCAGGTCAACTTGCTTGGTTTCAATAACTCTGCGAATCAAAGAGAATCCATTTGAGTGCGGGCCGCTGGAAGCTAAGCCAATCAAGATTTGTCCAGGCTTAACCGTTGAGCCATCAATGACGTCACGTTTTTCAGCAACACCTACGCAAAAGCCTGCCAAGTCATAATCGTCCTGATCATACATGCCCGGCATTTCAGCGGTTTCACCACCAATCAGTGCGCAGCCAGCCAACTCACAACCTTTGGCGATACCTTTAATGACATCAGTCGCGGTATCTACATCTAAGCGGCCTGTGGCAAAGTAATCGAGGAAAAATAAAGGCTCTGCACCCTGAACCAATAGATCGTTGACACACATAGCTACAAGGTCAATGCCAACAGTGTCATGAATGCCTGCATCAATAGCAAGGCGAAGTTTTGTGCCAACGCCATCAGTGCCAGAGACTAGTACGGGCTCTTTATAGCGGGTTGGCAGCTCACAAAGCGCACCAAAACCGCCCAAATCAGTGAGGACTTCAGGTCTTAGTGTCTTTTTTACGTGAGGTTTAATGCGTTCGACAAGAGTATTGCCTGCATCGATATCGACACCAGCATCACGATAGGTTAAAGATTGATCGCTCATAATCATCAAGGCCTGAAAAAACGCACGAATTTTAGCAATATTGGATGAATCTTGCTAGAAGAGGACTTAAAATAGCTGGAAGCTAGTCAAGTTGCCAGCTAATAAGTGCCTCTGACTCGCCTTTGATAGATAAAATGGAGTCGTATTTTGTTGTTCAGCGTAAAAAAGGGAGTCTGCTCCCTATTGTTGCTCTTGGTTATGCCTCTTTTTACAGAAGCGAGAATTCCCGTTTCTGTCGACTTGTACACTGCGTTAATCCCTGTGCAATCTGAAAGTGCCTCCGATTATAATAAAGCTGCATCTCATGCATTGGTTGAAGTCTTAGCCAAAAGCTCTGGTAAGACATCAGAAGAAATTGACAGCATATCAGCCCTTGCAACCGACATTAGACAGGCTCATCGCTGGGTAGCTCAGTTTCATTATGAAAGGGCAACTGAGCCGAATGAAGGGCTGCGTCTTCGCGTTACCTTCTCTGAGAAATATGTATTAGGGCTTTTACAGTTGGCAAGATTGTCCTATTGGCCTGCGAGTAGGCCGGCACCCTTATTGTTTGCGATTACTCAAACGGGGGGTAATTGGGTGCTATTAAACCATCAAGAAGCTTTTATCGAAAAGGTTCAGCAGATTGGTGCGACTTATGGTTTGCAATTTAGCCTGCCGGATGCAGCGGAATTGAAACGTGTCAGCTTACAAGCCCTGGCTTATGTTGATCAAACGAAGTTAATATCGGCATTTAGTGACAGTTTACCTGATGGTGTGATGGTTCTACAGGTCAATCCTTTGGCATTTAATACCGTCGAGCTGAATTGGACCTTATTGACTCAAGATGATTTAAAAAGTTCTCGTGAAGTTGGCGGTTCACTGGATGCTGCGTTGGATAGTTTTTATCAGAAACTTGTAACGCATTGGAGTCCAGCGCAAGTGATTGACCTGAAATCCCAACATAATGAATATATGTTGTCAGTTGACAATGTGAGAACTCATGGAGAAAGCCTGCAAGTGATCGCTTTTTTAGAGTCATTAACTGAGGTTAATTCAGTATTCGTGACAGCTATTGAAGGCGAGCGAGTTAATCTGGCTGTGTCCTTAAATACCACCTGGGAAAAGTTTGTTCACGCGCTGGAAAGGTCGCAGAAGTTTGAGAAAGAATTGCAGCAGAGCGATGCCTACATGCACTATTATAGCTGGAAGGGTTTATAAGGAGTAGAGCGTCGCATGTCAGGTGAACAGCTGGTGCTTAGTCTCAATCAGGATGAGAGGGCGACCTTCGATAATTTCTTTCTAACCGAAGGGATGCAACTCTGGATAGAAACCCTTAAGCACAATATCACGTTTAAGCAATCTGAATTCATTGTGTTCACAGGTGGGGAGGCAACAGGTAAATCGCATTTGCTCAAGGCCTGCTGTCAGTTTGCCCATGAAAAGCAACAGTCCAGCTTGTATTTACCCTTCGGCGATCTGTATGGTTTTGATCCTGAAACGCTTTTTGAGAAGATTCGTGATGTTTGGCTGCTCTGCCTAGATGATATTGACGTGATAGCCCTTGATCATGCTTGGCAAACCATGTTATTCAAACTATATAATGAGCGCAAAGAGAAAGACTTGCCTTTGTATTTTAGCCTTAAGACGCCTGTGCATTTTTCTGAATTTACGTTGGCTGATTTGAAGTCCAGATTAGCGGCCTGCTTAAGTGTACAAATGAAGCGCTTGTCAGATGATGACAAGCTGGAACTGATTCGATTGCAGGCGTTGCGCCGCGGTATGTTGTTGAACGAGCAGTGTGCAACTTATATCATTCAACATTATGGTCGTGAACTGCGTGCGTTGATGGAGGCGATCGATCAGTTGGATGCAGCATCACTGCAAGCAGGCAGAAAATTGACTGTGCCGTTTATTAAATCTGTGTTGGATACTGATAAGGTGCATGTCAGTGAAACGCCTTACTAGGAGCCTGTCCGAGAACTGACTGTTCGGCCTAAATTCCAGATAAGCGGCTAAATTCTTCGCCCCTGTTTATTTAGGTCTGCCTTTAAATAAGCTGACTATTCGCAGGAATTTCCCAAAGAATTTAGCTCACTTCTTTGAAATTTATCCTCGAACGCAATTCTCGGACAGGCTCCTAGTACCTCAATGCACAGCGATTGTCCGGTTTCTGATGGTGGGTTACGCGCAGCTTAGCCACCCTACGATATTTTTTACCTGACAAATGCAGTGAATCAAAGTACTAGGTTCTGTTGACATAATGTTGTTTATGCTACTGTCGCCCGTTTTTTCAGTCTAGCAAGGAGGATTGAATGAATAATAGCAGTCTATATGAATGAAATTCGACACAGTTTGATGGACATTTAGCCGGTAACAGTATGAAAAACATTATGTCAACAGAACCTAAAAGATGGTCTCACGGAAGATGTGGTTTGTTTATCAATAGAGGTCACTAACGATGTTTATTTGGGGAAGATTGATTGGCACCCTGCTTGGTTTTATGGTGGGTGGCTTTCTAGGCGCGTTGTTTGGTTTTGTGGCGGGTTTGTTATTCGATCGCTCAGCCAATGGCTTGTTGATCGATAACCTGCGTCAGGTGAATCCAGATGAAATGAAAGCGATTTTCATGCGGGTGCTTTTTACAGCTTTAGGCGATGTGGCAAAAGCTGACGGTAGGATCAGCGAAAATGAAATAGCACATACTGAACGTATTATTAAAGAATTTGGGCTAGACCACCTCGGTCGTGAAAAGGCCATTGGCTGGTTTAAGAATGGCGCAGCTGAAGGTGCAACTTATGATGAGTTATTAAAAGAATTTGTCGCCGTCAGCCGTGGGAAAACGCAGTTAAAGCGAGTGCTCCTCGAAACAGTGATTAGTTTAGCCATGGTTGAGGGTAAGATTGACCCTGCGGTTGAGAAGAAGCTTATCCATATTGCCTCAGGTGTCGGCATACCTTCTTTTATTTTTCAGCAGATTTTAAACGCCCTAAAATCGCAGCAGCACTTCAATCAAAATGCAGGCAGTTTTCATGATACGCCTGCCTCGCAATTAGATAATGCTTATAAGGCGTTAGGTGTTACATCAGATGTGTCGGATAAAGACCTAAAAAAAGCCTATAGAAAATTAATGAGTGAAAATCATCCGGATAAGCTCATATCAAAAGGAGTGCCGGATAGTGTCATTAAAATGGCCACCGAAAAGTCTCAGGCAATTCAAAGTGCTTATGATTTAATCAAACGTAGCAGAAAGTAGACCTATCTGTAGGGGAGGGCATCTATTGTGATGTAATAGATGCCCTTAATGATGATGCCTTCGTTTATAGCAAGGCTTCGATATCTTTAATTGCAGACTCTGGGTCGTCTTTAGGGGCAAAGCGTTTCACGACTTTGCCTTCTTTGTTGACAAGAAATTTGGTGAAATTCCATTTGATGCCTTTGGAGCCTAGTAGGCCCGGAGCTTCTTCTTTTAAGTAGGCAAAGAGTGGATCAGTATTATCACCGTTTACATCGATTTTACTGTACATGGGGAAAGAAACGCCGTAGTTAGTTTGGCAAAAATCGAGAATTTCTGAGTCAGAGCCAGGATCCTGGCCTGCAAACTGATTGCAGGGGAAACCTAAAATCACAAAGCCTTGATCTTTGTATTTTTCGTACATGGTTTCTAATGCCTTGAATTGCGGCGTTAGGCCGCACTTGCTGGCAGTGTTAACGATGAGTAGTACTTTGCCTTCGAAGTCTTTGA
The DNA here is from genome assembly GCA_965225765.1 of Pseudomonadales bacterium. Taxonomy (GTDB): domain Bacteria; phylum Pseudomonadota; class Gammaproteobacteria; order Pseudomonadales; family DT-91; genus CAKMZU01. The sequence goes on along the minus strand of CBDDBO010000002.1, from coordinate 1,470,601 downwards.
GTGAGGCGTCTTCGCCCTTCATGGTTTTGACGGCGAAATCGTAGATAGACTGGCTCATTGGATTCCCTCTTTTTTCAGTTTGCTGTATTATGCGCAGGGTTTTTTATTGGAATCTACTCCTTTTTGGGAAATCCCATGTCTCTAGCTCAAAGCGTTCTCGCTGTGAATGATGATCTGCCGATCAAAACTGACTTGCCTGTGCACAGTGGTAAAGTACGCTCTGTTTACTGGTTGGATCACTCGACAAGTAGTCGGTTAATTCGTGAACAAGGATATGATGTAGCCCCTGATACGCCGCTTGCTGTTATGGTGATTAGTGACAGGCTATCGGCTTTTGATTGTATCTGGCAATTTGAAGGCGGTATTCGAGGTGTGTCCGGAAAAGGTGCTGCACTCAATGCCATTTCTAATCATTGGTTTCATGTATTTAAAGAAAAAGGATTGGCGGATAACCATATACTGGATATTCCTCATCCTTTTGTCTGGATTGTACAAAAAGCGCAACCTGTCATGATTGAGGCTATTGCACGTCAATATATTACAGGCGCTATGTGGCGAGCCTATGAGAAGGGAGAGCGGCAGTTTTGTGGTTTGGTAGTGCCTGATGGTTTGCAGAAAGACCAGAAGTTAGACGATTTACTGATTACACCTTCAACCAAAGGCATCTTAAAAGGTATCAAAGGCGTGCCTGAAGCTGATGATGTGAATATCACGCGACAAAATATCGTCGATAATTTTGCAGCTTTTAAATTCAAATCGGTCAATGATATTGATCAGTATGAGCGGTTATTAAAAGAAGGCTTTGGGGTGATTTCTAATGCGCTAGCCGCCTTGGATCAACAGTTTGTCGATACTAAATTTGAATTTGGTTATGTCAAAGATGCTAAAGGTAACGATAAATTAATTTACATGGACGAAGTGGGGACGCCCGATAGTTCAAGAATTTGGGATGGTGAAGCCTATAGGCAAGGTAAAATCGTTGAAAATTCTAAAGAAGGTTTTAGGCAGGCCCTTTTAAATCATTTTGAAGACTTTGATATTCTATTAAATAAAAACCGTATGCCTGAGCGCGAAGCCTTGGCGCGAGATAATGTCTTGCCTCTGCAGATGATGATGAATGTGTCAGATACATACAGGCATATTGCAGAAAAGATTATCGGTCGGCCTTTGGTGTTAAGTGATAACCCTAGGCAAGAGGTCATTGATACCTTGAATGAAAGGTTCAGCCTTATCCGATAAACTTATTAGGCAGTCACGCCTTTTGATCCAAACTACACTGGCACTTATCATAATATGAACAATGTTAAGCGCTGTTGAAAGTGTTTTTTCATGCTGTTATAGGCTAAATGTTCATCAAACACGGCAAATCCTGTGTAGTTTAGTGAACTAAATAAGCAGGATTTAACACAGTTTGATGGGCATTTAGACGTAACCCTTCGGGCTGTGCCCGTTTTTCCATCTAACTGTGTCGAATTTCATTCATATAGACTGCTATTATTCACTCAATTCTTCTTGTTAGACTGAAAAAACGGACGACAGCAGCATAAACAACATTATGTCAACAGAACCTAGCAGAAAGAAAAGGCTAGCGTGCAAAAGGAGATAACAAAAAAGCTCAAATGCCGAAACGTATTGTTGAAACAATCTAATTCGTTACTGAGTGGAGGGGGAGCCGTTTCTGAAAAAGTTACAACACTTTGTGGATAAACAAAAAGCGATTTTACAAAAGAGGAATGGTGAAGTTTGTAATATGTACCATAGGATGAATAATCCTCGAGCTTTGGCTAGTCGAATAAAGATCGGCCTTTAGTCTATGATTGATGGCTAAATTTTGCCATAATGCCGATGCTTTAGGTGGCCGCGAGGCCTTGAATGGGAAGTTTGTGCGATGCCTTTAAATAGGTATCAAAGCAAACACTGCCCCCGCAACGGTAGTTCACATCCTTCCAAGATGGCGATAAGTCCGCATACCAGCCTTAAGTAAACATGTTTTTCGCTACGGTGGGTGGCGCAAACGTGAGCTGTCGGTTGTTTTGTCTGCCTGTCTCATCGTTTCAATCCTGTCATAGCCTTCATCCTAATAGAATGAGGCGATTATGATTTATCCCTTTTTTAAAGCTTGTATGCTAACGCTGAGTATTATCTCCTGCTCGGTATTTGCACATTTCCAATTACTTTATACGCCAGATTTGCTGTTGGATAAAGGTGGGCCTTTAACGCTTGTGATGCCTTTTACCCATCCCGGCTCGAATGGTGCCATGATGGCGATTGATAAACCCGAAGCCTTTTATCGCATTACCCCTAAGGGGAAAGAAGATTTACTGAATACTTTAACATCCATAAAGTTTACGAGTAATGAGAATACAGCAGCTGCATTTAAGGCGGATGTGATGCATCGCATGATGGGCGATTACACCTACGTCTTTATTCAATCACCGTATTTTGATGATACCCAGGAAGGTTACATTAAGCAGTTTGCCAAAACAGTGATTAACCTTGCAGGTATGCCTACAGGCTGGGGGGACCCCTTAGGCTTACCTATAGAAATTGTGCCCTTTCAATTACCTTACATGGTTTATGCCCCAGGTTCATTTACAGGGCAGGTGCTTGCAGAGGGAAAGCCAGTCCCTCATGCAGAGATAGAAGTGGAATTGATCAATTATAAGCCAGATTTACAAGCCATGGCTTTTGCTAAAACGCCTACTTATGCTTATCCATCTGAGCATTTTTCCACATTAACGCTAAAGGCTGATAGTCAGGGTGTGTTTACGGTAGGTCTTCCAAAGCCAGGCATCTGGGGGATTATGGGCACTGATCCATCGAGTCAGATGAGCTATAAAGGTAAGCCTTTAAGTCAAGAGGCGGTGCTTTGGATTCAAACGAAATCGTTAGGGGACTAATCCATGCATATCGTGGATGGTGTCTTAAGTCCTGAAGTATTAGCCACAGGTGGTGTGTTAACCCTAGGCGGTGTTGCCTTGGGGTTAAAGCAGCTACCTACCGATAAATTGCCCCAAACTGCTTTGTTGAGTGCGGTGTTTTTTGTTGCATCCCTAATTCATATTCCATTCGGTGTGACCAGTGTGCACTTTATCGGCAATGGATTGATGGGGTTGGCACTTGGTTGGAGCGTCTTTCCTGCTTTGTGTATTGCGCTATTTTTACAGGCGTTGTTTTTTGGTTTTGGCGGTGTCTTGGTGTTAGGGATTAATACCTTAAATGTAGCATTACCTGCTGTGATGGTTTTTTACCTATTAAGAACGTTTTTAAAACCTGATGCTGTCAAATACAGCTTTGGTTTAGGTGCGTTGGCAGGCGGTTTGGCTATTGGTCTTTCTGCAACAATGGTAGCTTTATCGTTAGCACTATCAGGTGAAGCGTTTGTTGAAGGGGCTAAACTCTCGCTAATTTCACATGTGCCTTTAATCTTAGTGGAAGGCCTGCTTACGGGGTCGGCTGTGCACTTGTTAATCAAAGTGAAGCCTGACTTTTTTATGCATACTTTGCCTTCAAACCAGCAAGTAAAGGTGCAGACAGCATGAGAATAATGCTCGTATTTCTGCTGTTATTGGGGACGGTCACGTATGCCCATAAAGTGGTTACTTTCTATTATGTGTCTGGCTTAACGGTTGAAGGGCAGGTTGGCTTTTCCAATGGCGATACTGCACCTGTCGGCACTGACATTGATGTTTTATTTAAACATGAAAAAATAACGACTATTCAAACAGGGGCAGATGGACTCTTTAGCTATTCAGTCGATACGCCTAAACCTCTCTCTTTTTATGCTGATATGGGGGCAGGGCACGTTGCTCAAATTGAGGTGACGTTAGCTGATTTTGGTTTGGCTGATAGCGAACCTTTAGAAGGTTCTGAACCGTTATTACAGATGGATGCTGCTCAGTTGGAAAAAGCCTTAGTTAAGCATATTGTGCCGCTTCGAAAAGATATACAAGCCTTATCTGAAAAAAGGCGACTGATGGACATTGTGGGTGGCTTAGGGTTTATTTTAGGGCTCTTTGGCTGCTTCGCCTGGTATCGATCTAGACAGGGAAACTATGCTCGTTGAGTCTATTGCAAGCGTTGAGGCAAGTGCTAAGCCAAAGCACTTTGATCCTCGTCTAAGGTTGTTGTTGGTACTGTTATCTGCCTGTTTTGTCACTGTGCTCACGCAGATAAACGTATTGATGTTGGTTAACCTCGTTGCTTTTGCCGGCTGTCTAGTCAGTACCTTGACGCTCAAAGCCTTGATTAAAAGGCTCTTTATTATGGACGGCTTCTTATTGGTGGTATTTGTGACCTTACCCTTTTCTGTGAATCCGGTGAGCATAGAGGATCAGTGGTTTGCCTTGAATGTGGCGGGTTTTAACCTCATCGCAAGTGAGTCTGGCTTGCATCTCGCTTTACTGATCATTCTAAAAGCCAATGCCACGCTGTTATTTTTGCAGTGCTTTGCAGGAGGCATGACGATTACGGAGATTTGTCACGGTGCGAAAGCGTTTAAATTACCCAGTAAGCTGGTTTTTTTGCTGGCCTTTACGCTCAGGTATTTGGATGTTATCCACGAGCAATACGTTAGCATGCGTAAAGCCATGAAGCTCAGAGGGTTTAGCGTAGGTTTTAACATTCACAGCTTCAACACCTTAGGCTATTTGGTGGGTATGCTCTTGATTAGAAGTTTATTGCGTTCAGAGCGCATACATCAAGCGATGCGTTGCCGAGGGTTCGTTAACAGGCTCTATTTGTTGGATGCGTTAAAGTGGCACTTCAGAGATACACTCATGCTACTTTTGAGTTTGTTAGTGATGGCAGTGGCCTTGTGGGTTGATCAAGTAGGGCTTTTTGCATGACAGCCTATTTTGATTTAAAGGATCTGAGCTTTGGGTATCCAGGGAAACCCTTACTTTTTGAAGGTATCAATTTTAGCTTGAATGCCAATGAAAAAGTTGCGCTTGTGGGTGATAACGGTATCGGTAAAACGACCTTTCTGCATTTGTTGGTCGGTCTTCTTATGCCAGTGTCTGGTTCAATCAAGGCTTTCGGACAGCACTGTGAAGCCGAAAAGGATTTCGTTGAGGTGCGTAAACAGGCAGGGCTGCTATTCCAAGATGCTGATGACATGCTCTTTTCCCCAACTGTTATAGAAGATGTCGCCTTTGGGCCGTTAAATCTTGGTTTTTCCAAGTCTAGGGCTTCGCAAAAGGCTAGAGAGGTTCTGATAAGCCTTGGCTTACAGGGCTTTGAATCAAGGATCACACATGAGCTTTCAGGTGGTCAAAAGCGGTTGGTGAGTTTGGCTTGTGTGCTCGCAATGGAGCCTAAAGTGCTTCTGTTGGATGAGCCGACAACTGGGTTGGATGCTAAAGCAAAAGCTAAATTGCTCGAGGTGCTGGGTCAGCTTGATCAAAGCTTAATTTTGATTACTCATGATCAGGATGTACGAGAAGAACTAACCACACAAGAATTTTCGTTAACCTAACCGATTGTGGGATAGGTGTACTTTGCGTGGGGTGGGTTAGAGAAACGTAACCCACCAAAAAACAGTCAACTTTATGGTGGCTTACGCTGCGCTAACACCACCCGACAAACATTCGCAGGTGTAAGCCTGCTTCAAAGATTAAAACTTCAAACCAAGATCGAGCGAGATTTTACGGCCTTGGATAGGTGCATAGTCTTTAAGATAAGATACGTGGTTTTTGCCCAGCTTATTCGTTAAGTTAGCTGCGCGTAAACCGATAATCCCTTCGTATTTGCCGAAGTCATGTTTGTAGTCAGCTTGAAGGTTAAAGGTGGTGTAGCCTTTTGTGATAGATTCATTCTCTGCAACATTTTCTTGTTCGAAATGATGACGCATGTCAGCCTGAAAGAACAAGTGGTCAGTTTCCCAAAGGGTGGCTAGCGCCAAGCTTGCAGGCGGCGTTCTTGGTAGGGAGTTATCATGGTCTGAGTCGGTTTCTGCGAGAATATAGTCGGCGAATCCTTGAAACGCTAGTGGTTCAATGGATGCAAAAGGTGACCACTTGGCCGAGAGTGAAATACCCGCTAGGTTTGCACCTGTTTGAACGTGTTTGTAAACCACCTCATGGTGATGACCTTCTTCGTCATGATGCGCTTCTTCAGCTTCGGTCATGTGATCTTCTTCATCGTGGTGTTCTTTTTCATGATCTTCGTCGTGCTCAAGGTACTTGTTATAGATAAACGAATCATAGTGATAGTAAAACGCTGCCACTTCAGTTGATAGGCGTGGTGTATCAAAGCGCCATTTTAAGTCAATGCCCTGGCCTTTTTCCTTTTTAAGGTCTGGATTGTCGACTTGATAAGAAAAGGTCGCATGGTGCTCACCATTGTAGAATAATGCTTCAGCAGAAGGAGCGCGCTCAACATAGCTTAGCCCCGCTGTTAGCGTTTGATTGGGTAGAAATGCCCAATCCGCTTGTAAACTAGCATTTAATGTTGAGAAGTCTTTATCAGTGTAATAACTTGCTTCACGCCTCGCATCGAGATCAATGGTTTTTTCATCAGGGCTAAGCGTGACAAGGCTTGCGCGTAAACCGCCGGTAAATGTCCAGTTGTTTATGGAGTAGGCTTGAGTGGTGAAGACTGAAACGTTTTGTTCAGTTACTTCTGGCATGGGAGTTTCGTGGTTAATAAGTAGGCCATCTTCTTCTTCGAGGTGATCGCCTTGTGTGCCATCCCAAGGCTCATTGTAGGTAGTAATCTTGTCGCAACCATCATGGCTATGACATAAAGCAGTTTGGGTTTGTCTAATATCCAGTCCAACTTGGCCTTGAGTATTCTCTGAGAAACTATGTTCTAGGGCTGTTTTAAGCTGGTAAGCTTCTTTCGAGAAAAAGCCTTCAGCCAGGCCATCGTCTAACTCTTTATGCTGGTAATCGGTATAGGCTGCGGCAGCGCGTAGGCGCTTAAAAAACAAGCTATTAAAGTTGTAAGCGCCTTCTACTTGAATCGTTGTGCTTTCAGGTTCGATACGAGCATCATGCCCTTCATCATTGGGTACGGCGTAATCGAGTTTCATGTGATCAACACTGACGCCAAAATAGCCACGTTCTTCATCGATATAGGACAGTGCAATGTTGCCAGCGGCAGTTTCAGTATCAGAATTTGCAACAGTACCTAACGAACTCTTGTAATCATCGGTTTGGATAAATTGGCCGTCGGCATGAAGTACCCAATTACCAGCAGGCAAATCGATGTTTGCTTGTACGCTTTTGCCGTTGTCGTTGGTGCTTGCTGACGTCTTGATTTGTCCCTGGATGTTGTCGAGTTGCTTGTTATGAATACGCCCGAAGTTATTGTTAATTACACCGCCTATAAAGCCTTCGCCATAAGCAAGTGTTTCAGGCCCTTCAATAACGTTTAGTGTACTAGTACTTGTGGGAAGTAACATGGTTGCATGATCAGGGGAGGCTGCTGAGATATCTTGTAGCGCTAATCCATTGCTAAATATGCCCACATGATAGCCGTGTAAGCCTTTTAGAATAGGGCGGCCTGCACCTTGTCCGTAAGATGAATTAGCCAAAAATGGTGTATCATCTAACAGTTCGCCCAGGTTGGTGGCGCTGGCCGGCTTGATACTTGTTGGTGGCAGTGTTAAGGCGTCTTGCTCTTCTTGGTTGACCTCATGCGTAACAAGCGTTTCTTCGATCTCTGGTTGATTAGATTCTGCAAATCCATGCATGCTGACGCCAGCTGTCAATGAAGACAGCAGGATAAACGGTTTGATTTTCATAGATACTTTATTTATCGGGGCTTGTTTTTAAAATGATATGATATAACATTTTTTTTGGCTGTCAATGGGCTGGTGTGAAAGGGCTCTGATGTCATTGGGTTTGCAGATGAACAGTAGATTGCCTATGATCCACCTGTTTACATACCATAATGCGTTAATGGATGGTAAAAGTTACCATCTTATGTTCGGAGTAGAACTTTGACCGTCAAGCAGAATAATTTACTCAATACAATGCGAGAAACATTGTCGGCTAGGGGGGTCAGCTTTACTCAAAAGCGGCAGGCAGTTATGCAGTGCCTGCTGGCGATAGGGCGGCCGGTGTCAGCCTATGAGTTAGCTGATCAATATGCTGAGGATGTTGGAGAAAAGATTCCTGTGATGTCGGTTTATCGTATTCTTGATTTTCTAACGCAGGAAAACTTTGTCCATAAACTAAGCTCTACTAATAAATACGTTGCCTGTTCGCATATTACCTGTCAGCATGAGCATCAGGTATTGCAATTTTTAATTTGCAGTCGATGTGACAGTGTATCGGAAACAGCTATCGATAGGGCACTGATGGAGAGTCTTAAAGCCAATGTGGAGTCTACTGGATTTAAAATGATTAATCAGCAGCTTGAGATTATGGGGATCTGTCAGAGCTGTCAATTGAAAATGTAAATGAGAATGATCGTATCTTTTTTCAATCAGGGCTTTCACAGATAAACAAAAATCTTTATGATACTTAACAAGTTAAAGCGAATTAAGTTGCTTAATTGAGTTTTGTTTCGTCATTGATCGTCCAGTTTATTGATTGATAAACGCAGCCAAACCTAAGCCTACAACAACAGGATGACGTTTAATTAATTTGAAAGGTTGGGTGCCTTGGATGAACGATACGTTAGCCACCTTTGTCTTCTTTTTTGCTGTTATTGACCCTATCGGTACCATTCCTGTCTTTATTGCTGTTACCAGTCACTACGGTGAAAAAACCAAACGAAAGATTGCCTTAAAAGCTACTTTTGTAGCTATGATGGTGCTGCTTTTCTTTGTCGTAGCAGGCGAGCTTGTACTCACTGCTGTTAATGTGCCTATTTCAGCCTTTCAGGTTGCAGGTGGGATTGTGTTATTTCTCTTTGCAATGTCCATGATTTTTGGTGAGCCTAAACCTGAAGAAGAAATGAAAATGGCCTCTGACGGCAGTGCGACCGCAATCTTTCCATTGGCTGTACCTTCTATTGCAAGTCCTGGCGCAATGTTGGCGGCAGTCTTGATGACGAATAACAGTAAATTTGATTTTCTTGAGCAGTTACAGACGACGATGTTGATTATGTTGGTGCTGCTTATTGTTTTTGTTTTTATGCTCTTGGCGAGCTTTATCTATCGCATAATTGGCCACAATGGTGCGAGCATTGTGAGTCGTGTGATGGGGATTATACTGGCCTCCGTTGCGGTGACCAGTGTATTAAACGGCATAAAAGAGTATTTTCTTTTTTAAACGTTATTTTTCCGTTAAAGGTGTTCCGTCAAAGCTTACCCCTGCCCAGCCTGATGCCATAAAAGCGCGAATGTTGCCGTGGTTATCAGCATTAGGGTGTTTTAGTACGTCATCAAAATAATATTGACCAAAGAGGGCAAGTGTCTCTTCCTGTGAAAAGTTGTTACGTTGGGCGAATGCCAAAATTTTGCAAGAACCTTGATTTTGCTCAGCTGTGTTGCTGGTTGTGCCATTTTGAAAAGCTGTGGGTGTGTATTTGTAAAGGCTTTCAATCAAGGTCATCACGTCGCTAAATTGGATAGTGTCTGGCTTCTCGGCTAATTGCGCTTTGAGGTCATTGAGTGTCATAGGGTTACCTTTTCGTTAGTGTGGCTAATTTGTCATCAGATCAGCTTGATTAATCGGGAGTGGTCGTCAAAATTTGATTAAAAAATATACTTGAGTGAAAAGCTAGGTTATATTCTTGACAAAATTACTCGGGTTTATATAATGCCCCCAAATTTTAAAGGATAGGCAATGCGGCTGACAACCAAAGGTCGTTATGCGGTGACAGCCATGCTGGATCTTGCCCTTCATAGAAATCAGGGGCCAGTCAGTTTGGCCGACATAGCGGCAAGACAATCAATATCCCAATCGTATCTGGAGCAGCTTTTTTCAAAGCTTAAAAAGTGCGCACTGGTTAAGAGCGTCCGAGGTCCTGGTGGTGGCTATGAGCTTTGTCTGGCAGCGAAAGATATTGCTGTGGTCGATATTATCGATGCTGTCGATGAAAAAGTCGATGCGACTCAGTGCCAAGGAAAAGGCAATTGTCATGATGGTGTGGTTTGTATTACTCACCACCTTTGGTCTGAACTCAATGAAGAAATTAACCGCTTTCTGGGTAGTGTTAGTTTAGAGACCTTGATGAGCCGCCAGCACACACACAAGGATGCGCACAAGAATAACGACAGGCAGGCTGAAGCCTTAGCCATGCTAAACGTCAAATAGAAGAAAGGTAGTGAGTATGAAGCTTCCCATTTATTTCGATTATTCTGCAACAACCCCCGTTGATCCACGTGTTGCTGAAAAAATGACCGAATGTTTAACCAATGAAGGCAACTTCGGTAACCCTGCTTCGCGTTCACACATGTTTGGCTGGAAAGCTGAAGAGGCGGTTGAAAATGCACGTCAAAATGTGGCTGAACTTATTAATGCTGACCCACGTGAGATTGTTTGGACATCAGGTGCAACAGAATCTGATAACCTTGCAATTAAAGGTGTTGCAGGCTTTTATGGTAAAAAAGGTAAACACATTATTACCTCTAAAATTGAACATAAAGCCGTGTTAGATACCTGTCGTCAGCTTGAGCGTGAAGGGTTCGAACTCACCTATCTTGAGCCGGATGCTGATGGCATTATTTCACCTGAGCTTGTCAAAAGCGCGCTTCGTGAAGATACGATTTTGGTTTCTTTGATGCATGTGAATAACGAGATTGGTGTAGTGACTGATATTGCAGCTATCGGTGAAGTAACTCGTGAGCATAAAGTACTACTGCATGTTGATGCTGCTCAAAGCTTCGGTAAGATTGAAATCGACATGGAAGCGATGAAAGTTGATTTGTTGTCATTTTCGGGTCATAAAATCTATGGTCCTAAAGGTATCGGTGCTTTATATGTAAGACGTAAGCCACGTGTTAGGATTGAGGCGCAGATGCACGGTGGCGGTCATGAGCGTGGCATGCGTTCAGGTACTTTGGCAACGCACCAAATTGTAGGGTTAGGTGAAGCAGCCCGTGTGGCTAAAGAAGACATGCAGAAAGATCGCGACCATGCGAAGAAGCTCTGGGATAGAATGTATGACGGCCTTAAAGACATTGAAGAAGCGCATTTAAATGGTTCATTAACCGAGCGTTCGCCGTTTATTTTGAATATCAGCTTTAACTATGTTGAAGGTGAGTCGCTGATGATGTCCTTAAAAGACTTGGCGGTTTCGTCAGGCTCTGCCTGTACGTCAGCAAGTCTTGAGCCTTCTTATGTATTACGCGCATTAGGCCTTAATGATGAACTTGCACATAGTTCACTGCGTTTCAGCTTTGGCCGATTTACAACGGAAGAAGATGTGGATCACGCGCTAAAAGAAATTAAAGCAGCCGTTGAAAAGCTAAGAGAATTGTCGCCTTTGTGGGATATGTACAAGCAAGGCATCGATTTAAATTCTGTCCAATGGACAGCACACTGATAAGAACAGCAGCTAGTAAGTAAAGAGGTAACAGCAATGGCATACAGCGATAAAGTGCTCGATCATTACGACAACCCAAGAAATGTTGGCACCATGGATACCGAAGATGAGCAAGTCGGTACCGGTATGGTGGGTGCACCTGCTTGTGGAGACGTCATGCGTCTTCAAATCAAAGTCGATAAGCAAGGTGTTATTGAAGACGCTAAGTTTAAAACCTATGGCTGCGGCTCGGCGATTGCCTCCAGCTCGCTTTTAACCGAGTGGGTTAAAGGTAAAACGCTAGACGAAGCGCAGCAGATCAAGAACACTGAAATTGCAGAAGAATTGGCGTTGCCGCCTGTTAAAATTCACTGCTCAGTATTGGCTGAAGATGCTATTAAAGCAGCAATTGACGATCTAAAAGAAAAACAAAAAGGGTAAGCGTTTTGGCTATCACCATTACGGAAAAAGCCGCTGAGCATGTGTCGATTTTTTTAGAGAAAAGAGGCAAAGGCTTAGGGATTCGGTTGGGGGTCAAAACCACAGGCTGCAGCGGTATGGCTTATGTAATTGAATACGTTGATGAGCCTGAAGACACTGACGAAGTGTTTGAGGAGTTTGGTGTTAAGGTGTTCGTCGACCCTAAAAGCCTTGTGTATATCGATGGTACGCAGATGGACTTCGTTAAAGAAGGATTGAACGAAGGTTTTCGCTTTATCAACCCCAACACAAAGGGCGAGTGTGGTTGTGGTGAGAGCTTTACTGTTTAAAGATGGCTGTCAGCAACGACCACTTCTCTTTACTTGGCCTGCCTAAACAGTTTGCCTTGGATACTGTTCGTCTTGAAGCTAATTTCAAGGCGCTGCAAAAGAAGTTTCACCCCGATAACTTTGCGCACAGTACGCCTTCTGAACAGCGTATTGCTATGCAGTATGCGGCAACCATTAATGAAGCTTTTCAAACATTAAGCCACTCTGTGCGGCGTGCGCAGTATTTGTTATCGCTTAAGGGGGCTGAACAAAAAGAGCATACGCTCAAGTCTGATCCTGATTTTTTATTTGAGCAAATGGCGCTACGTGAGAAATTAGCGTCCGCGCATTCAGCCAAAGGGCTTGCGCAATTGCTGGAAAAATCAAAAGCCACGCAAGCCGATTACGAAGCTGCCTTTTCTAAAGCCTACGACGAAGAAGATTTAACCAGTGCCCAGCAGGCGGTGGATAAGTTACAATTCGTCGACAAATATCAAACCGAGCTAAAGCAAAAACTTGCTGACTTGGAACAATAATCCATGGCATTACTACAGATTTCTGAGCCGGGGCAGGCGCCTGCACCGCACCAGCGTAAAATTGGATTGGGTATCGATTTAGGGACGACCCATACCTTAGCGGCCACTATGGTCAACAGCCTTGTGACCGTTTTAAAAGACGAGCAAGGCCATGAACTTTTACCCTCTGTTGTGCATTATGGTTTAGAGGAGACCTTAGTAGGCCAAGCTGCTCACGCGTTCGAATCTTCAGATCCACATAATACGCTAGCGTCTATCAAGCGTTTAATGGGGCGATCAAAAGCAGGCTTTCTAGCTGATAACCCAAAAACGACTTTTCAGTTTGAAGAAAGCGAGAAAGCTGTTCCTACATTAATTACCAAGGCCGGACCTAAAACAGCCGTAGAAGTCTCTGCCGATATTTTAAAAGCAGTTGCCGAGCGCGCCCAAAGCCGCTTTGATGAAGGTATCGAAGGCGTCGTGATTACTGTACCTGCCTATTTTGATGATGCACAAAGACAAGCCACAAAAGATGCCGCTACGTTGGCAGACCTTCGTGTGCTTAGGTTGCTAAATGAGCCGACAGCCGCAGCTATTGCTTATGGGCTAGATCAAAAAGATGATGCGACTATCGCTGTTTACGATTTAGGTGGCGGTACTTTTGATATCACCTTGTTGAAAATGACCAAAGGCGTCTTCGAAGTGTTGGCAACCGGCGGCGACTCCTCTTTAGGTGGTGATGATGTGGATCATGCCATTGCTGATTGGTTAATCAATGAAGCGAAACTTGGGCATTTATCTCCTTCTGCTTTTGTTGAGATTTTATTAGCTGCTAAGCAAGCAAAAGAAGCTTTGGCAGAAACGGATGTGGTTAATATAACGGCTTCTGCTTTAAACAACCCTGTGAACTTTACTGCTGAGCAACTTGCGCAAATCGCCGCACCTTTAATCGAACGTTCGCTGAAAGCTTGTAAAGGTGCGCTCCACGATAGTGGCTTAACGAAAGACGTTATCAATGCGGTTGTTATGGTGGGTGGTTCTACAAGGCTAAAGGCTGTCCGGACGGCCGTCAGTGAATTTTTTGGGCAGGATGTATTGACAAGCATTAACCCAGATACTGTCGTCGCGCAAGGTGCAGCCATCCAAGCGGATATTTTAGTGGGCAATAAATCGGGCACCGATATGCTGCTCTTAGATGTTATTCCTTTATCGCTTGGACTAGAAACCATGGGCGGTTTGGTTGAAAAAGTCATTGATCGCAATACGACAATTCCTGTTGCAAGAGCACAGGAATTTACCACCAGTAAAGACGGCCAAACGGCTATGTCGATACATGTGCTCCAAGGCGAGCGTGATCTGGTTGATGACTGCCGATCCCTTGCCAGGTTTGAATTGAAAGGTATTCCTGCGATGGCCGCGGGCGCTGCGCATATACGTGTGACTTTTCAAGTTGATGCTGACGGTTTATTATCCGTTTCCGCCAAAGAGCTGGGCACTGGTGTCGAAAGTGCTATTCAAGTCAAGCCTTCCTACGGGCTTACCGATGACGAAATTGCGGATATGCTGAAAGCCTCTTTTGAAAATGCAGGTATTGATAGAGATGCACGCATGTTAAAAGAGCAGCAAGTGGATGGCGAGCGTCTTTTACACGCATTGGAAGAAGCCATTAAAGTCGATGGTGACACCTTGTTGTCGAGCGAAGAAAGGCAAGGTATAGACCAAGAGATGCAGGCGCTTCAGGCCTTGATTCAAGGTACTGATACTGATGCGATTAAGGCCAAGATAGACGCGGTGTCTCATGTAAGTGAAGACTTTGCCGCAAGACGAATGGATGCTGCTATTAAACAGGCGTTAGCAGGTCATTCGTTGGATGAATTTACTGATGAGGAGAACAACTCATGACCAAAATCATTGTACTGCCTCATGAAGAATTATGCCCAGAAGGCGCCGTGATCGAAGCCGAGCAGGGGAAAAGTATTTGTGAAACCTTGCTAGCCAATGATGTCGAAATAGAGCATGCTTGTGAGATGTCCTGTGCTTGTACAACTTGTCACGTGATTGTGCGTGAGGGGTTTGATAGCCTAGAAGAGGCTGATGAGCTTGAAGAGGATTATCTCGATAAAGCCTGGGGTGTTGAGCCTGATTCGCGCTTAAGTTGTCAGGCAATTGTGGCGGACGAAGATCTTGTCGTCGAAATTCCTAAATATACCATCAACATGGTTTCTGAGAGGAAGTAGCCCTATGAAATGGACCGATGTCTACGATATTGCCATTGAGCTAAGTGATCAGTACCCGGATATTGACCCTTTGACGGTTAACTTTGTTGATTTACGAAATTGGGTCATGGCGATTGAGGGGTTTAGTGATGACCCTGAGCGTTGTGGTGAGAAGATACTTGAGGCCATTCAGGCCGCTTGGATAGAAGAGCGGTAATAGAAAGACTTTTTTTCTAGGGTGGAAAAGCGCAGCGTCTTCCACCCATTTGTGTGGGTTAAATAGTGGATGACAGGTCGTTTATCCGCCCTACAGTGTAAATGTAAATCACACTATCAAGATTTTTTATGCTGACGGTTCATTGTCGGCTATTTTTAGTAAAACTGTTAGATTTTTTGGAGATGACACATGTCAGTAGAACGTACTTTATCCATTATTAAGCCAGATGCTGTTGAGAAAAACCACATTGGTGACATTATTGCGCATTTTGAAAAGAACGGTTTAAAAATTGTTGCTGCTAAAATGATCCAAATGGATGAGAAAACAGCAGGTGGTTTTTATAAAGAGCATGCTGAGCGCCCATTTTATGGTGAGCTAGTTGAATTCATGACCTCAGGTCCTGTGGTGGTTCAAGTATTAGAAGGTGAAGGCGCAATCGCTAAGAACCGTGAATTGATGGGGGCGACCAACCCAGCAGAAGCAGCCGAAGGTACTTTACGTAAGCTTTATGCGGAGTCTGTGGGTAAAAATGCTGTACATGGTTCAGATTCTGAAGCCTCAGCTGCCCGTGAAATCGACTATTTCTTCGCTGAAATGGAACTTGCCTAAATCAACAAATCTGTAGGGTGGGTTAGCGAAGCGTAACCCACCATTTAACTGCCTATTGGTGGGTTACGCTTCGCTAACCCACCCTACGAATTTTTTCATGTTATCGCCAGACCAACTCAATGACATCAAGCCCTTTCTAGACAAGGCCACCGGTAAGGTGAATTTGTTAGGGTTAACTATGCCTAAAATGGAAGCCTTTTTTGCCGTGTTGGGCGAAAAGCGTTTTCGTGCACAGCAGGTCATGAAATGGATTCATCATTTAGGCGCTGAAAGCTTGGATGACATGACAAATATCAGTAAGCACCTAAAAGTAAAGCTAGCTGATATTGTTGAGGTACGTGCACCTAAGGTGGTCACCCAAAAAGATTCAAAAGACGGTACGCGCAAATGGGTGATGGAAGTGACTAGTGGTAATAGTGTCGAGACTGTTTTTATCCCTGATGGTGATCGTGGTACGCTCTGTGTATCTTCGCAGGTAGGCTGCTCGCTTGATTGCAGTTTCTGCTCAACTGGCAAACAAGGCTTTATGCGTGATTTGACAGCAGCTGAAATTATAGGGCAAGTGTGGCTAGCCGCTAAATCCTTCGATACCTTAAAGTCGGGTGCTAAGCGTCGCGTGACCAACGTCGTGATGATGGGAATGGGCGAGCCACTCCTTAATTTCGACAATGTTGTCGATGCCATGAATATCATGCGAGATGACTACGGCTATGGCATTTCGAAAAGGCGCGTTACTTTAAGTACTTCAGGGGTTGTGCCTGCACTTGCAAAGTTAAGCAGTGTCACTGATGTGTCGCTGGCTATCTCACTTCATGCACCTAATGATGCGCTTCGAAATGAGTTAGTGCCTATCAACAAAAAATATCCCATAGCGCTTCTCTTAGATACTTGCCGTCAATATATGGCAGACTTACCTGATACGCATCGCGTCACAACGATTGAGTACACGCTTATTAAAGGTGTGAATGATTCGCCTGAATTAGCTAAGCAGTTAGCTAACCTTTTAAAAGACTTTCCCTGCAAAATTAATTTAATTCCGTTCAATCCGTTTCCCCAATCCGGTTATGAAAAGCCTTCTATGAATGCGGTTCGCCGTTTTCAAACAATCCTCATGAACAACGACTTTATTGTCACTGTGCGCACAACCCGTGGCGATGACATTGACGCTGCTTGTGGGCAGCTTGTCGGGCAAGTGCAGGATAAAACGCGCCGGAGTGCTCGTTTTAAACAAAAGGCCGTTGAAGCTGCGCGTATAAACATTGTACAGTCCGACTAACTGAGGCGTAATTTTATCGACTTTAGGTAAAGCTAACTAATGTCGCTAAAGGTTGATCTATCTCACTTTTTAGGTTGGCTTTTGGCTTAAAACTTGCCTCGTATCAATAATAATAAAAATGGTAGAGGCTCACTTGCAATCCCTTCGACTTCCCTTTCTTTTGCTTTTTACACTTTGGTTAACGGCTTGTGTGACCACAGAGCAAAAGCCTTTTGAAAAAAATATCTCCAAGGAAAAGGAACTCGAAACCCGTGTAAAGATTGGCATTAATCTATTACAAAAGGGTGAAGTTGAAATGGCCATTGTTCAGCTTAAAAAAGCGCTGGATATAAAGCCGGATGCCCCTCGTGTTTATGAAATTCTAGCGTTGGCCTTTGAGCAAGTAGGCGAGGTTAAATTAGCTAATAATCATTTTAAAAAGATGGTGTCACTTGATGGCGACTATACACGAGGCCGTGCTAACTATGCATCTTTTCTGATTCGTCAGAAGGATATCAAAACCGCCTATAAACAACTACAGATTGTCACGTCTGACATCTATTACCCCGCCAGAGCTAAAGCGTTTCAGCAATTGGGTTACTGTGCACAAAAACTAAATAAAAAGGATGAAGTTGAGTACTTTTATGAACGTGCGCTTAAATTAAATGCTAATTTGTCGGGGGCATTAATTGAGCTGGCGGGCATTCACTTTGAGAATGAAAACTATGCTAAGTCACAGGTTTATTTTGATAAGTACCGTCAAAGAGCCAAGCCTTCGAGTGCAGAAGCTTTATTGCTAGGGATTAAGTTATCCATTGTGTTCGAAGATAAAAATGATGAGGCCAGCTTTGCAATGGCGCTTAAAAACCTATACCCAAGATCTGAGCAGTACCTTGAATATATCCATCAAATTCGAATCAAATAGGGGAGGTAAGGGTGAGCCAGGAACCATCAACCAATGTATTTCACTTGCTTACACAGGCAAGAGAGGACCGCAAGCTAAGTCTTGAGCAGGTAGCGAATGCCTTGTCATTGACGAAATGTGCGATTGAACGTCTTGAAGCTGGTGATGCGAATTACTTCCCTAAAGGGCCCTATTTTGTGGGGAATATTAAGCGTTATTGTGGTTATTTAGGGGTGGATGCTACAGTGTTGGTTGAGTCGCATTATGCGTCTTGCGGCGAACCTGAATTGGATTATCAGGAGCCTGACATGCACAAGGCCAAATTATCAACCAGCTATCAACATAAAGAAAATAAGACACTTTATGGTGTGGCCTGTGCAGTGATGGTGTTTGTTTTAGTGGGGGCTATTTCTACCCAAACGATAATGGCTGATTTGAGTCAATCTTCTCGGCAGGCGACACCTTCACTTCCTGTTGAGACTACAGAGAATAAAGAAAGTAACGTGTCTTTAGCCGGATTTATGCCGAATGATTTTGCTGAAAAGCCTCAATCAAAGCCATGAAGCATAAAAGTATTAATGCCAATCATCCTTCGAGTTACAGTTGGCAGCCTTGTCTTCGAGTTGTTTTTTGATGTTTAAATTGTAGAATCTGACAGCTTCGTTTTGTATCATCTGGTTACAATCGGCCTCCATAGATTCCCCCTTTGCAAGATTGTAAAACCCTTTTGTTATTGCTGCTAGCATAGCAACCTTCATCTCTACCCACCATTCTGGATGGATTAAGTTAAATGTATTTTTTGAAAGGCATTGGAATTTTGTGGCAGTAATGATACGTGTTGAGCCAATCTCTGTTTCATTGACCGCTCTTCGAGCTGATTTAGCAAGGTTATCAGGTATTTTCATTTCATTCATTTGTCTTGCACCCCAGTAATGTTGTACGCCCTTAGCGTCTGCTTTCAATAGTGTTTGAAGCTTTAATAAAGTATAGAGGCTTTCATCATCTGAATACGTTTTGTTGAGAAAGGTCATGTTGAATGCTAAGAGGATAAAAAGGTTTAGTGTGAAAAAAGGCATGCCGGTGTTGGTCTTCAATTTTTGATTCCATAAGCAGTAGATAACGTTGAACGGTTAGATGCTTAGATTAGTTTTTAGTTTCCTTATTTGCAGTCTGCCTATCCTGTGTCTAAACGTCAGTTTGCAAAACGCAATGACAAGCGA
This sequence comes from Pseudomonadales bacterium, assembly GCA_965225765.1. Classification (GTDB taxonomy): domain Bacteria; phylum Pseudomonadota; class Gammaproteobacteria; order Pseudomonadales; family DT-91; genus CAKMZU01. The sequence continues at coordinate 1,451,495 of CBDDBO010000002.1, read as the reverse complement.
TTGATGAGGTTATTTAGGGGTAGGTGCTACAGTGTTGGTTGAGTCGCATTATGCGTCTTGCGGCGAACCTGAATTGGATTGTTATGGGCCTGACATGCACAAGGCCAAATTATCAACCAGCTATCAACATAAAGAAAATAAGACACTTTATGGTGTGGCCTGTGCAGTGATGGTGTTTGTTTTAGTGGGGGCTATTTCTACCCAAACGATAATGGCTGATTTGAGTCAATCTTCTCGGCAGGCGACACCTTCACTTCCTGTTGAGACTACAGAGAATAAAGAAAGTAACGTGTCTTTAGCCGGATTTATGCCGAATGATTTTGCTGAAAAGCCTCAATCAAAGCCATGAAGCATAAAAGTATTAATGCCAATCATCCTTCGAGTTACAGTTGGCAGCCTTGTCTTCGAGTTGTTTTTTGATGTTTAAATTGTAGAATCTGACAGCTTCGTTTTGTATCATCTGGTTACAATCGGCCTCCATAGATTCCCCCTTTGCAAGATTGTAAAACCCTTTTGTTATTGCTGCTAGCATAGCAACCTTCATCTCTACCCACCATTCTGGATGGATTAAGTTAAATGTATTTTTTGAAAGGCATTGGAATTTTGTGGCAGTAATGATACGTGTTGAGCCAATCTCTGTTTCATTGACCGCTCTTCGAGCTGATTTAGCAAGGTTATCAGGTATTTTCATTTCATTCATTTGTCTTGCACCCCAGTAATGTTGTACGCCCTTAGCGTCTGCTTTCAATAGTGTTTGAAGCTTTAATAAAGTATAGAGGCTTTCATCATCTGAATACGTTTTGTTGAGAAAGGTCATGTTGAATGCTAAGAGGATAAAAAGGTTTAGCATGAAAAAAGGCATGCTGGTGTTGGTCTTCAATTTTTGATTCCATAAGCAGTAGATAACGTTGAACGGTTAGATGCTTAGATTAGTTTTTAGTTTCCTTATTTGCAGTCTGCCTATCCTGTGTCTAAACGTCAGTTTGCAAAACGCAATGACAAGCGATTGATGAGGTTATTTAGGGGTAGGTGCTACAGTGTTGGTTGAGTCGCATTATGCGTCTGGCGGCGAACCTGAATTGGATTGTTATGGGCCTGACATGCACAAGGCCAAATTATCAACCAGCTATCAACATAAAGAAAATAAGATACGTTTTTGGTGTGGCCTGTGCAGTGATGGTGTTTGTTTTAGTGGGGGCTATTTCTAATCAAACGATAATGGCTGATTTGAGTCAATCTTCTCTGCAAGGAGCACCGTCACTTCCTGTTGAAGCTACAGAGAATAAAGAAAGTAACGTGTCTTGGCTCGAAAGTATGTCGAATGATCTTACTGAAAAGCCTCAATCAAAGCCATGAAACATAAACGTATTAAATCCAAGGATTAAGCGGGCTACAGCTGGCAGCCTTGGCCGCTAGTGGTATTTTGATGTTCGTATTGTAGAAAGTTACCGCTTCGTTTTGTATCATCTTTTTACAATCAGCTTCAATAGGTTCCCCTTCTACAAGATTGTAAAATCCTTTTGTAAGAGCTGCTAGCATGGCAATCTCGATCTCCACGCCCCACTTTTGATGAGGTTCTTTAAATACCATTTCTGTAAGTTGTTGGAATGTTATGGCAGTATCGCTAGCTGCTGAGCCAATCTTTATTAAGTTGAATGTCTCTTTAACCTTTGCATCAAGCTCCTCAGGGATTTTCCTTTTATTGATTTGTTTTGGACCCCAGTAATTTTGTATCCCCTTAGCGTCTGCTTTCGATAGTGTTTGAAGATTTAATAAATTATAGAGCCTTTCATCATCTGAATAAGTTTTATTGAGAAAGGTCATGTTGAATGATAAAAGGATCAAAAGGTTTAGTATGAAAAAAGGCATGTTCGTCATCAATTCTCAACTTCATAAGCAGTAAATAGCGTTAAATAGGTAGATACTTAAATGAGTTTTTAGTTTCCTTATTGGCAGTCTGACTATTCTGTGTCTAAACGTCAGTTTACAAAGAGCAATGGCATGCGATTGATTAGGTTATTTAAGCAGGAACTCGCTAAAGAAATTAAAGGATGGGTTGAGAAAGACCTTATTTCTAACGAGCAAGGTCAATCCATTGGTGAATTGTATGATATTGACTTGGCATCTAATAAGTCTCGATCGATAGGCTACAAGGTTCTGGTTGCTTTAGGTTATCTTTTTATTGGAATCGCACTTATCCTGTTGATTGGCGCCAATTGGGATGAAATGCCGCGTTTTGCTCGAATGTCTGGGTTGGTTGTCTTAACCTTAGGTATTCAGCTTTATGCCATTCGACGCTTTTTTCTAGGGGAGCTGAGTAAGGCTAAAGACTTGTTCTTCTTGGGCGGTCTTTTGTATGGCGCATCGATTATCCTGATTGCACAAATTTACCATTTGGGTGAACACATGCCTGATGGTGTTTTTTGGTGGGCATTGGGTACACTGCCATTTGGTGTATTGCTGAAAGATGGCTGGTTAACCCTTTTTAGCCTATTGCTTGCACTTATTTGGTTTTTTCTAGAAGTGAGCATGAACCGCTACCCAGTGTTGTTTCCTCTATTTATTGCAGCAGGCTGTTATGTGTTAGCTGCTGCAAAGCAACATGCGCTTCTTTTTTTAGTTACCTTAGGCAGTATTGGCTTTTGGACTGAAGTATCACTATCAGCACTGTGGCTCGATTCCACAGGGCAATTTGATGTTGTGCCAGAGCATTTATTTTCAAGCGTTGCACTCTTTGTCTTAGCTTATGCTGCGAGCAAGTGGTTAATGCAATCACATAAGCCTTTTGTTATCGATTATGGCGTGATGCTGTCGTTGTGGGTATTGCGCTTTTTCTTGATTGGGCTGTTGATTTTTAGCTTCTATGAGCCTTGGCGAGAGTTGCTGAGTGCTGACTGGCTTCATCTTGAGGGTATGTGGTTGATAGTCCTTTCGCTTTTAATGTTGGCTTTAGGTGTGGCTGCCAGAGCGAATACGTTGAGTAAGCTCATTTTACCGGTGGTTGTTAGCCTGTTGTTAATGGTGGCAGTGGTTAGGTTAGGCAGCAGCTTGCCCGCTGTATATTTGCAAGTAGTCACGAATATAGTCCTGATCGTTGCGGGTATTTACCTCATTATAAAAGGGGTGTCGGAGAGTCTTTCCCATTATTTTTTCTTGGGCGTGATGACAATTTTAGTCACAGCGTTAATGCGTTATATCGATTTAATTGGCCATTATATCGGCGGCGCAGTGCTCTTTTTTGTATTGGCAGCTGTATTATTAATGGCAGGGAGATTTTGGCGGCAATCCATTGAAGGAGGTGCCCAATGACAAAGAGAACGATTGTTGGCTTATTGGCTCTTGCTACAATGTTGCAAGTGCTTGTGTTGGTTGGGATGGTGGTTAAGTCTCATTGGCCCATCTGGTTTGGGCAAACGATTCAGCTGAAGGCATTGCCTGTTGATCCAAGGTCCTTATTTCGAGGCAATTATGCCATCTTGAATTACGATATCTCACAATTGCAGGCGCATCAGCTTCATTTTACCAATAAACTAAGGCAAGGAGATAACATCTATGTGTCTTTAAAGCCAACAGATTCTGGTGCTTATACTTTCGCTCAGGCATCAATAAAAAGGCCTGAAACGGGCCTTTTTATTTGTGGCCGTTTACAAAATGCGCATGCACCTTACCGTATTGTTTATGGTATCGAGGCATTTTTTGCACCGAAAGAAAAGGCGCTTGCACTAGAGAGGCAATTGCAAACAGGTGCATTGGCTACCATTAAACTGTTACCGAGTGGTCGAGCTGCGTTGTTAGACGTTAGTGCTGAATACTAGGAGCCTGTCCGAGAACTGACTGTTTGGCCTAAACCCGACCACTCTACTTAATCAATAAACGGTGATGTGGCTTTGTCTAGTACCTCAATGCACAGCGATTGTCCCGTTCAGCAGCTACAGGTTTTTCTGTGGCAAGGCGCAAGTATGCAGTAATACATGCGTCTTTCAAATACTTGCAACAAAGTCACGGGAAAACCTGTAGCTGCTGAACGGGACAATCGCTGTGCATTGGGGTACTAGATTGAGTGGTCGGGTAAATGCCAGATAAGCGGCTAACTTGTTCGCCCCTGTTTATTTAGATCTGCCTTTAAATAGGCTGGCTATTCGCAGGAATTTCCCAAAGCATTTATCTCACTTCTTTGAAATTTATCCTCGAACGCAATTCTCGGACAGGCTCCTAGCGATTTTTAGCGCGCAGTTTATAATGAGTGGCTTCTTTTACGGAAAAAAAGGCAGGCTATCGTGGCGAGTATTTTTACCCAAATTATCAATGGCGAACTTCTTGGACACTTTGTTTATCAAGATGATTTATGCGTAGCGATTATGACTATTCAGCCAGTCAAACCCGGTCATGTGCTGGTGATTCCACGAGAAGAAATTGATCATTGGGATGATTTGCCGGAAGCTTTATCAGCTCACTTAATGATTGTATCGCGCAACATTGCCAAAGCGATTAAGCAGAGCTTCGGTGCTGACCGTGTCGGTTTTATGATTGCAGGCTTTGAAGTTCCTCATGCACATATTCATTTGATACCGGCTAATTCAATGGCGGATTTTTCTCTAGATGGTCTATCCTTTGCTGAGGCAGAGACCTTGGCAGACCACTGTCAGAAAATTAAGGATGTCCTTTAATCTCATGAACAGCAACTCGTCAACGCGCTGGTTTTTCGTTGTGCTCCTTATGGCTTGGGCTCAGCACCTTTGGGCTGAACCTGAAAAAAACCCAGATCCATTTGAGAAAGTGAATCGTGCTGTCTTTGAATTTAATCGTACCCTTGATAAATATATGCTAAAGCCTGTTGCGTCAGGCTACAGTAATATTACGCCGCCTTTTGTTCGCTCGCGATTTAATACAGTCTTTAGTAATGTTTCTGATGTGCCGACAACTGCTAACTCAGTGTTGCAGGGTAAATTTAAAAAAGCAGGCAAGACGGTATTACGCATAGGGATTAATGCAACCTTGGGTTTTTTTGGCATGTTTGATGTGGCCAGTGATCTCGGCATTAAGCAGGACAAAGAAGATTTCGGTCAGACATTAGCTGTGTGGGGGGTACCAGAAGGGCCTTATATTGTGGTGCCATTTTTTGGCGTCTATACCGTAAGAAGTGGGGCGGGTGCAATTGTTGATATCTATTTCGATCCAATTTTTGTGAATAACGTAGCTGATCGGAATGCCTTGTTTGCGTTTAGGATGATTGATAAGCGGGCAGAGTTGCTTGATGTCGAAGGGCTTATCATAGGTGACCCTTATTTATTTATTCGTAATCTCTATTTACAGCAATCTCAGTATGAAGCGGTCGATGGTAAAGTAGAGGATGATTTTGGTACTGATGATTTTGAAGACGAAGATGACTGGCTTGATGACGAAGAAGCCGATTTTCCAAGCGCTGATGAGTAGCTTTTTGCCACTTTATTATTTATTGGTAGGGCATATTAGCCAAAAGTAATCTGCCGATAGACGCATTACTCGGCGGGTTATGCGCAGCTTAACCGCCCTCGAAAAGTTAACCTGCTCGACTACTGGTTTGACATGATGCACTAGCCGCTAGGTAACGTATTAGGCTATAATCGCCCGATCTTTTTACCATCTAAAACTATATGAAGTCAGAGACAACGATTGAAAGGCGCCCAACTCGGAAAATCTGGGTAGGTAATGTGCCTGTTGGCGGTGATGCACCCATCAGTGTGCAGTCGATGACCAATACTGAAACCACAGATATTGATGCAACTGTCGCTCAAATTGAGTCCATTGCTAGTGCAGGTGCTGATATTGTTCGTGTATCTGTGCCGACTGACGAGGCTGCAGAAGCCTTTAAAGACATTCGCAAACAAGTCACTGTGCCTTTGGTGGCTGATATTCATTATGACTATAAACTGGCGTTAAAAGCGGCCGATTACGGTGTGGATTGCCTTCGTATTAATCCAGGTAATATCGGGAAAGAAGCGCGTATTAAAGCAGTCATTGATGCAGCCAAACAAAACAGCATCCCGATTCGTATTGGTGTGAATGCAGGCTCTTTAGAAAAAGACATTCAGAAAAAATACGGTGAGCCGAATGGCGAGGCTTTAGTCGAGTCAGCGATGCGCCATGTAGAGATTTTGAGGCGTTTTAACTTTGACGACTTTAAAGTCAGTGTTAAAGCCTCGAACATCTTTTTGGCGATTGAAGCTTATGAAAAGCTGTCAACGCTTATTGACCAACCGCTTCACCTTGGTATTACAGAAGCCGGGGGCTTCAGGGCAGGAGCGGTTAAGTCAAGCATCGGCTTAGGCCACTTATTAATGCAGGGCATTGGTGATACCTTGCGGGTATCGTTAGCCGCAGATCCTGTTGAAGAAGTTAAAGTCGGTTTTGATATATTAAAGTCTTTGAATATCCGCAATCGTGGTGTGAATATTATTGCCTGCCCGAGTTGCTCTAGACAAAATTTTGATGTCATTAAAACGGTGAATGCGTTGGAGCAACGTTTAGAGGACATCAACGACAGCATTGATGTGTCGATTATTGGCTGTATCGTCAACGGCCCAGGCGAAGCAAAAACTGTAGACATTGGTTTGACTGGTGGTACGCCCAATAATTTGGTGTATATCGATGGTAAGCCCCATCATAAGCTAAAAGCAGAAGAAATTGTTGATGAGCTTGAAACCTTAGTGCGAGAAAAAATCAAAGCGCACAAAGATGAAGAAGCTAAGCTAATTTCAAAAGTATAACCCGAGAAGAGTAGTCTAAACCTTTATGGCCAAGGGTCTTAAAAATATCAAAGGTATGGTAGATTTACTGCCGCAGGATACCCCGTTGTGGCAGCATATTGAAGCGAAGATCAATCATGTATTGTCAAGCTTTGGTTATCAGGAAATTCGCCTGCCGATTGTGGAATATACCGACTTATTCAAGCGCTCTATAGGTGAGGTCACCGATATTGTTGAGAAGGAAATGTATACCTTCGCTGATCGCAATGACGAATCGCTGACACTAAGGCCAGAGGGCACGGCTTCTTGTGTGCGTGCGGCCATGCAGCACGCCATGCTGGATAACAGTCAAGTACAAAGGTTGTGGTATCAAGGCCCGATGTTTCGTTATGAGCGTCCGCAAAAAGGGCGTCAGCGTCAGTTTCATCAAGTGGGTGTGGAAACCTTTAATATGGCAGGCGCACAAGTTGACGCAGAACTCATCTTGCTAAGTCACAAGCTTTGGCGGTCTTTGGGCGTAGATGCTCATGTGAGGCTTGAATTAAATACGATTGGTTCGCTAGCGGACAGAAACCGCTATAAAGCTGATTTGGTGGCGTACCTTTCAGCGCATAAAGATCAATTAGACGAAGATAGCCAAAGGCGACTCGATACTAACCCTTTGCGTATCTTGGATAGTAAAGCTGATGCTACTCAAGCGCTTTTAGATAATGCGCCTAATCTGCACGATTATTTAAGCGAAGCATCGCTTAAGCATTTTAGCTTTCTTAAAGCCATGCTTGATAAAGCTGAAATTCCTTATACAGTAAACCCTAGACTGGTCAGGGGCTTGGATTACTACAACGATACCGTGTTTGAATGGATTACCGATGCCCTAGGTGCCCAAGGTACTGTTTGTGGTGGCGGTCGTTATGATGGTCTTGTTGAGCAACTAGGCGGCAAGCCTGTGCCGGCTTTTGGATTTGCTTTAGGCATGGAGAGGCTTGCGTTATTACTCCTTGAGACAGGCGCGTTTTTGAAGGAGCGTCAACAAACTGATATTTATGCAGCGGTGGTCTGTGAGCCTGAAGGCTATGTCACAGCCTTTGGTTGGCTTAATCAATTACGTGAGCAATTTCCTAATCTTAGATTGATGACAGATTGCTCTAGCGGCAGTTTTAAAAGCCAGTTGAAAAAAGCCGATAAAAGCGGTGCAACTTATGCACTGGTTATAGGCTCCAATGAGCTTGAGTCAGAAACCGTTAACCTTAAACCATTAAGGGATGACGCTGAACAAAAGACAGTCCCTTTGTCGGAACTTTCTGACACCGTTCGACAATTATTTTTTGAGTAAAGGAATGATTTATGGATACTTACAGCACTGAAGACGAACAAATTGCAGCCATTAAGAATTGGTTTAAAAAAGATGGTTTGAAAACCTTAATTGCTGTCGTTGTGATTAGCGCTGCGTTTTTTGGTTATCATTATCATCAAGATAAAAAGCAGGCGGATTTAGAAAAAGCCAGCATTCTCTATACCCAGCTGATCCGTGTGATGGACCAAGGGCTGGATAATGAAGAAAAGCGTCAAATGTTTGATGAGATTTATGGCTATATTTCAACGGATTTTGAAGACTCGATTTACGCAAGTTTTTCGGCTTTTATGCGTGCTAGCGTTGATGTTCAGGACGGTGATTATGAAAAAGCCCAGCAGACGCTTGAATGGATTTTGGCGCGAAAAAACAAGCCTGAAATCGATGAACTTGCGCGTTTACGTTTAGCCCGAGTCAAAGCTTCAAATGATCAAGTTGATGAAGCGCTCGCATTGATTGATAAAGGCACTGCTTTTTTTCCTTCAGAATATGCCGAAACCAAAGGGGATATCTTAGCGATTCAAGGTAAATCTGAAGAAGCCTTGGCGGCTTATGAGAAAGCCAAAGAAGCCTCCCATAACGAAAGACCTGGAACCATTTTAGATATCAAAATCAATCAGTTAAAAGAAGACCCTGAGTCGACTATTACGCTAAAACCTGAAGCTTAACTTTTATTAGATAGGGTGGAAAAGCGCAGCGTTTTCCACCATTCAGGTTCTGCCTACCCTTGGTGGATAGTTCGATGGCTATCCACCTAACAATACTAAGATAGTGCAACCAACATGCCGTTACTTATAGTGCCCTTACTGCTCTTGCTTTGTTTAGCAGGTTGTAGCAGCAACGATTCAAAACCAGATGATCAGTTAAAACCTGCGTCTCTTAAATCGTTTAAAGAGAAGAGCGAGTTATCGTATTTATTTGGCGACAATATTGGAGAGCTTGACCGATATTATAACCGCTTTCAGCTCGCCTTAGATGAAAAAGCCTTATATGGCGCATCCAAAGAGGGGCATATCGTTAAGTGGGATAAAACGACAGGCAAGCGACTTCTAGACAAGCCCCTTAAAGAAGTACTCACCTCAGCAGTCGCCGTGGATGATAGTCACCTTTATATTGGTAACTTAAAGGGCGAACTGGTTGCGTTAAATAAAGACACAGGTGAGCAAGTTTGGTCACAACAATTAAGCTCTGAAGTGATTAGCTCGCCTGTTATAGAAGGTAATCATTTAGTTGTGCAAACCAATGATGGTGCTGTCTACAATTTGTCGCCAGATACGGGCGAAAAGCGCTGGCGGCATGATTCGAATATGCCTTCACTGACGCTTAGAGGTACTAGCCAGGCAGCCATCTTTTCACCTTACACAGCCATTGGCTTTGCTAACGGTACCTTGGGCATTTTTGATTTGGCAACAGGGCAGTTACGCTGGCAAGACCGCGTTGCAGTCCCAAAAGGTGATACTGAAATTGAGCGTTTAGTGGATGTGGATGCTGCGCCTTTAATCGTGAACGATAAAATGTTTGCGGTGAGTTACCAAGGCAAAGTGGCGGCGTTTCACCTTCAAAGCGGACAAAAACAGTGGGAAAAGGACGCCTCTGGCTATGTTAATTTAACGGCTTCTGATGGCAGGCTATATGTGAGTGATGCATCAGGCAAGCTGGTTGCACTTGATCAGCAGTCAGGTACACAAATCTGGCAACAGAATGCGTTATTACGCCGTAAGCCTACGAGTATGACAGTATCTAATAATCTGTTAGCGGTAACGGATAGTTTTGGTGTGTTGCATGTACTTAATAGCAGCACGGGTGAAGTTGTTGGTAGACGTTCGTTGACCTTGCCTAAAAGGCCTGTGCCAGGGCACGACAAAACTATTCAGACTCAGCGGTTAATGAAACCATTTCCAGGGATTAGGGTGGCCAGTCTTAGCGATGAAGACAGGCTTTATTTGTTAGCGAATAACGGTCAGTTATTTGCCTTCAGTATCAAAGAAAAATAGAGCAACACCCTCATGATATTACCCACTATAGCCCTGATCGGCCGCCCGAATGTGGGTAAATCCACGTTGTTTAATCGATTGACAGGCCGCCGTGATGCCATTGTTGCGGATTTTGCAGGCCTGACGCGTGATCGCAAATACGGCAAAGCCACACACGAAGAGCATACCTTTATGCTCATTGATACAGGAGGCTTGTCTGACGGAGAAGAAGCCAATATAGATGAAGTCATGGCGGGTCAATCCTTGCAAGCGATTGAAGAATCTGACTTAGTCTTGTTGATGGTGGATGGCCGTGCAGGGCTTATGCCTGATGATGCCTGGATAGTGAAACAGCTGCGCCAAAGACAAAAAGACTTTTTATTAGTCGTCAATAAAACCGATGGGGTGAATATCGATACGGCTTTAGCTGATTTTTACCAGATTGGTCAGGAGCAATTATTCCCTATTACGGCAAGCCATGGCAGGGGTGTTAAGCACCTAATGGATTCTGTTGTGTCACAATTGCCGCAAGTGACGGAAGCGCCTTACAACCCTGAAAGCGTGCGTATGGCAATTGTCGGCCGCCCTAATGTGGGTAAATCTACCTTGGTAAACAGGATGCTAGGCGAAGACCGCGTCGTGGTTTTTGATATGCCAGGCACTACGCGCGACAGTATATATATTGATTATGAGCGCGAAGGGAAAGAATACACTCTGATTGATACGGCAGGTGTGCGCCGTAAAAAGAATGTTAAAGGGGTGATTGAGAAGTTCTCTATTGTTAAAACCCTTCAGGCGATTGAAGATGCCAATGTCGTGGTGCTCGTGGTTGATGCACAGGAAGACTTGGTGGATCAAGACTTGCATTTGCTAGGTCTTTGCATGAAGTCAGGACGAGGCTTAGTGATTGCGATTAATAAATGGGATGGTTTAAACCCCGATCAAAGAAACCGCATCAAGAGCGAACTTGATCGCCGCTTGAATTTTATCGATTATGCGGAGATTCATTTTATTTCTGCGCTACATGGCTCTGGTGTAGGTAATTTGTATAAATCCATTAATACAGCCTTTCAGTCGGCAAAAACCAAGCTATCCACCCAAAAACTCAACGATATTTTGCAGGTGGCCACAGAGCAACATCAGCCACCTATGGTCTCTGGCAGGCGCATTAAGCTGCGCTATGCGCATGCTGGTGGCCAGAACCCGCCGATTATTGTTATCCATGGTAATCAAACGGAAAAACTCCCTGATCATTACAAACGGTACTTGGAAAAAACTTTTAGGCGGGAGCTCAAGCTCTGGGGGACACCTATTCAATTTGTGTTTAAAACTACAGAAAATCCGTTTGAAGGGCGAATGAATAAGCAGTCTAAGGCTTATCAGGCGAAGCAGAAAAAAAGACAAAAAAAATAAAAAAATAAAAAAATAAAACTTTTTGAGTATTTAGGTTACATACATAGCTTTACAGCAGAATATTATGTGGCACTCTATCAAGTTACTCTTTTTAGCTTTTTTACTACCTATCTCCACCTTGGCTGCGCAGCAAACCTTAAAGTTTTCTCTTGTTGAGCTAGATAATAAATCAAGGTGGGTATTGGGTTTTTTAACAGATAAGCTATATCGTGATTCGTCATTAGAAATCAAAGAGTCACCTAAGATTAAAAAGCTTTTTGTGTTTCCTGAGTCTGCTATATCCAAAATTAACTTACGAGATGAGATCGGACAGCCTGATATTCACTTACCTGCGAAGAAATTGTATGCAGTTAAAAAAGACGACATAGCAGTTAAGCATCAAGAAAAACCAAAGCCCCATGGTGCTCATAAAGCAGCCTATGCCATTTTTGGTCAAAATGGACTACCAAGAAAACGAGAAGCGTTTCCAATAAAAAAGCTGTCTAGGTTAGGCTCATTTCCAAGAAATAAATCCAAGTTAGGCTGGCAATTGTTTAAGTCAGATCCAAAGCGAGTTTTAGCTCGGTCGGTTAGTATGATCGTAAACAAAAAGAGGCATGCTAAAAACTCAAAAATTACAAACCAACAGCTAATTTATAAGGCGCTCTGGTCCGCGGCTAATCTAGATGTAGATAAAAAAGGCCAATTCAAAAAAGCTGTTCAAAAGGCAATGCGTGGTAAGAATCCATCAGAATCAAACTCGTGCTTAAAATTTGTGTCTGATCCAGGCATTGTCAACAAAGTGAAAAGTGAGCTTCAAGGAAGATTAAGTGCCTAAGGTGTTATAGATGAATAAAAATTAGTCCACTCCTTTTCAGAGGGGCCATGAATCGCAGGGTAATTTTCCCAATAGTAAGTAAGTGATTTATCTTGCCAGCCTTCATAAAGGGATGCCCAGTCCATGTTGGGAATGCGCCAGCCATGGTGAGGGTAAAGGTTACTGCTAAAAAGTGGCGCACCATAATCACAGAAGCGTGTGTCGGTGCTGATGCGAACGGCAACGTCTGACGTATTAGGCTGGGCTTTATGCACGCAGCAAGCGTGAAAAATAATGACATCGCCTTGTTTGACGTTATTACAATGCCAGACGGTTTCATCTTCGTAAATTTCACATTGTACACCACCCACACCTTGTGCTTGGTGTACAGGTCTAACGCCTTTTTTATGTGACTTGGGTAGTACCATTAGGCGTCCCATGTCTTCTTTGACATTGTGCAGCGCTACCCACATGCCACACATGCTTTCTGGTGCTTGATGGGAATGTGCATCTTGATGAGGGGGCGTTTCATAGCCAATCTTGCGCGCTGTTGAAATACGAGCCATTTTCATAGGGTAGACAAAAGGTTCTCCACCTGCTGTCAGTTGCATAAGCTTGGTGAGCTCTGGTTGATGGAAAAAACCATGGAAAGATTCTAGTGATTGTATCTTAGGGTATAGCTCATCAAAGAGTGGGTCGGTTTCAAAAAAGGGCTCTGATTTCAAGATTGGATGACCTTTTTCTGAAGACCAAGCGACATGAGGAGCTAATTGAACCAGGATGTTGTCTAAGAGGTGCTGGCAAAGCGAAGCCTGCAAGGCGCCTTCAAGATATAGATAGCCCCACGTTTGAAATTTTTCTTGTAGGTTTTCAGCGGTTTCTGCTAAAGAGGACGAAATAAAGGGTTGAATCTGCATCTTCATGAAAAAATTCATCATTATACTGATTTTTGCTGAAGGTGCTGCTAACCATGTCTGTATTTCGATCAATGTTAAGGCGTATCAACTGTAGTGCAAACGATGGTTTCTAGTTCTTCTTTTCAGCCTGTCCTAATTAAATGTCCTAAGGTGCTTAGATTATTAGCATGCGCTCATTTAGTTATTCTGGCATCGAGTAACTATCTCGTTCAGTTTCCTTTTATGTTTTTAGGTTTACACACGACATGGGGCACCTTTATGTTGCCTTTTAGTTTTTTGGTGACGGATTTAACAGTTAGGCTCTACGGGGGAAGGTTTGCTCGTAGGGTTATTTTGACAGTGATGCTGCCTGCACTTTTATTGTCCTATATCATGTCTGTTTTATTTTCTTCAGGACAATTTCAGGGGGCAAGTGCTTTATTAGTTTACGAAAACTTCTTTGGGCGCATTGCCTTGGCTAGCTTCACAGCTTTTGTTGTAGGGCAAGTGTTGGATGTGTTGGTGTTTAGCCGACTAAGGCAGTTAAAGCAATGGTGGGTTGCACCGGCAGCGTCGACCCTTTTGGGGAATACCTTTGATACGCTGTTGTTTTTTAGTGTTGCCTTCTATCAAAGCCAGGATGCTTTTATGGCTGCCAATTGGTGGGATATTGCACTTTTTGATGGTGCAATAAAATTACTGATGAGTATAGCCGTGTTTTTACCCATTTACGGCATGGTATTAAGCTGTCTGATGAGTTGGCTAAGAGAGCAATATCAAGCAGAGAAAGTCCGTATGGGTAATACGGACTGAAACGTCTATTGGATAACCAGATAAAACACACCTCTGCCACGCTGTATCTGTAACAGCAGCTTGTGTTTGTTCAGTGTTAAGGCTTTTTGTAAGTCCTGTACTGAGTTCACAGGCTGTTGGTTAGCGCTCAGGATGATATCACCTTGATGCAGGCCAGACTGTGCAGCATCTGAATTAACTGCAATTTGCGTAATTTCTAGCCCCCCTGCAGCATTACTCTCTTTAAAGCTTAAGCCGTTTAGCTTTTTACTGATACCTGTGTTCAAATCAAACTGATCGCTAAAGCCGTATTTACCTCCAACTTTAACGGATAACTCTTTTTTCTTGCCATTTCGATAGAGCGACAGTTTGACTTTATCATCTATACGTTTTGCACCAATCTTATTGCGTAGTTGGGCAGCGGTGCTCACCTTTTGACCATCGACAGCAATGATAACATCGCCTGATGTAATACCGGCTTTGTCAGCAGTGGAGTCTTTTTGTACCTTGGCGACGAGTACGCCGTGTTGGTTGGGTAAGCTAAAGGCTTTGGCAAGTTCATCCGTGACATCTTGAATGATAATACCGAGCTGGCCTCTTTTAACTTCACCGTGCTTAATGATTTGGTTAACGCTGTTCATCGCCATATTGATAGGAATGGCAAAGCCAATCCCTACGTTACCTTTGGCTGGGGCAATGATAGCTGTGTTAATGCCAATTAATTCCCCTTTTAGGTTGATTAGGGCACCACCTGAATTGCCTGGATTGATGGAGGCATCAGTTTGAATAAAATCTTCATAGCCTTCAATTCCTAGTCCACTGCGGCCTAACGCGCTTACAATGCCTGTTGTCACCGTTTGATTTAGACCAAAAGGGTTGCCTATTGCTACCACAAAATCACCGACTTCCATTTTGTCAGAATCGCCTAAGGTGATACTGGGGAGTTTTTTGCGGTCTACCTTAAGAACGGCAATATCGACTTCAGGATCTGACCCTAAATGTTTGGCCTCAAATAAATCACCGTTACTCAAAATGATTTCAATTTTATCTGCCCCATCAATGACATGATGATTGGTAATTAAAATACCCTCTTTGCCATTGATAATGACCCCTGAACCTGCACTTTGAGCCTTCTGTGATGGCAGTTGATAGTTTTTGGGAATGTTATAAAATTCCCTAAAAAAAGGATTGCTGAATAAGGGGTGATTCATCTGCTGTTGTGTGGACGTTGCTATGTTCACAACGGCACTTTCAGATTGCTTGATAATGGGCGCAAGGGTTGGAATCATTGTGCCGCCTAGTTCTTTCACCGGTAAATTAGCCTTAGCTACCGGCAGCCAGCAAAGTGATAGGGTGATAAATAACAACGTGAAAAAGCGCAATGTCATGCCTCCTTAAAATCGCTTGGTTAGCTCTAATTATTAGGGCATTGGATGACAATTTAAAGGGGGGCTGGTCACGCTTATTTTATCTTCTGATTGAATAACTATCTAACCAATAAAGATAAGTGCGACAATTTGTCGCATCCCTAAATACCTTTAAGTTTTTTATACTGGTACTTCGATTCACTGCATTTGTCAGGTAACAGAACAGTAGGGCGGGACAGCGCAGCGTCTCCCGCCGAATCGGTGAATTAATGGCGGATGACGTTTCACTGACCCACCCTACAAAAACTGATACCACTCGACTATCGATTGGACATAATGTATTTGCACAGTGACACACTTTATAACTAAAAATAGGTTGTACTAAAAGGGAAAAGCAATGTTTCGCGGTTTGATGATTTTAGCAGGCTTACTCACTGGATTGTCTGCTTTAGCTGATGGATTTTCTGGGAAAAGGGTTGATGGGCACGCACCTATCCATGTTATGGGTGATCATGTACACAGCAAAGGCGAGTGGATGCTGTCTTATCGGGCTATGTACATGACTATGGATCAGAATTATAACGGCTCTTCTAAGGTTGATGTTGATGAGGCACTTGCCGCATCCGATAGGTATATGATGGCACCGAAAGAAATGACCATGTTGATGCATATGTTTGGTGGTATGTATGCATCTAGCGATACCTTCACGTGGATGTTGATGGTGCCTTATATTGACAATGATATGACGATGAAGAATCGAATGGGTAAAGAGCCGACGAGTTCAACGAAAGGTTTAGGTGATCTAAAGTTTGGCAGTTTAGTTAGTTTGTGGCATAACGACACTAGTAAGCTTCATTTAAATCTATCTTTAAGTGCGCCAACAGGTGCAGTTGATGAGAAGAACCATATGGGGCAGGCGCCTTATCCTATGCAATTAGGGTCAGGTACCTGGGATCTGTTAGTAGGCGCAACCTACAACCAGCAGTGGGTAGACTATTCTGTGGGTGCTCAGTTTATGACGACAGTGCGAACAGGAAGCAATGATCAAGGGTATCGCCTTGGCAATCAATACCAGCTGAATGCCTGGTTTGCTAAGCCAGTTTATGAAAAACTCAGCCTAGCTTTAAGCCTTGACTATAAAATCACAGGCAATATATCTGGCAGGGATAAAGATATTGCCATGATCATGACGCCCACGGCAGATCCTGATTTGCGTGGCGGCCAGCGCTTATTAGTTGGTGTTGGCGTTAATACACTTCTGCCTAAAGGTAATCGCTTGGCGTTAGACTATCAAGTGCCTGTGTATCAAGACTTGGATGGGCCTCAATTAGGCACTGAGCAAGTGTTGACAGCAGGCTGGCAATTGAGCTTTTGACCTTTGAGAATGAACCATTAATTATGACAATGGTCTGACAAGCTTCAAATTTATGATTAGTTAATATGAAGCTTGTCAGAGTTTTTTTTGTAGTAGTTTTCTTTTTTTTAAATTTCTTTATTTTTGCTGATGCAGCAAAACAAAAAAATATGCCTGATGAGTCAACCTCTATAGGTATTTTAAGTGTTTTTACTGGAGGCTTTGGCGCGGTTGGTTCAGCAACAGTTGCATCCCTTTTGACTTCAAATCCATATTTTATATTTACAGCTCTTGTTAGTGGAGGAGTAATTTGCGGTAGTGCGCCCAAGGCTGTTAAAACGACTTATAGGAAATGCAACAGAAAAAAAGGTGATAGTGAACTTGGGAACCCTAAAGCGCGAAGGGATAGTCAAAGTTTTTTGGGCTCTGATTTTTCAAAGAAAGAAAATTATGGATCCTTGAATTCTGGAAAGCAGTAAATGCTCTATTGTTATAGGGTTTGATTCCAGTGGTTAATCCTTTGGTGAATATTGTGTTATCAAAGTTGAGGTTTCTTGCATACTTTCTGGCAATACTGATCAAACGCGTTTGCAAATCGTTGTTTGTCTTTATCACTAAAAGGCGCAGGGCCTTTGGTCTGGATACCAGAAAATCGCAGGGTTTCGTTAAAATCACGGATATTTAAACGCTGCTTAATGCTTTCTTTATCAATCGTATCGCCTTTGGTATTAATCACCTGGGCACCTTTGGTGATGGCTTCATCGGCTAGCGGAATATCTTGCGATATCAACAAATCGTCTGGTTGGATGGAGGTCGCAATGACATGGTCAGCAACATCAAAGCCTTGTTCGACCTGCCTGAATTGCAAGAAAGGCGATTTGGGCAAAGCGATATAATGGTTGGCGACAAAGGTGATAGTGACTTTCCGTTTTTGCGCCGCTTTAACCAAAATTTGTTTGATTGCCTGCGGGCAGGCATCTGCATCCACCCAGATCATGGGGTTTCCTTAATCGCCAAATCGAATCATTAAGTTTAAGTTGTCAGCAGAGTCTGCGTGCTTAAGCGCCTCTTCTTTGCTGATTTTTTTGGCAATATAAAGCCCATAAAGTGCTTGGTCAAAGGTTTGTGAGCCATCATCGGTATCTTGCAGCATGGCTTCTGAGATTTTTTCGATCTGACCTTCGCGGATGAGTGAGCGTATATAAGGTGTACACATCAAAATTTCAACAGCGGGGACGGGCTTGCCGTCAAAGCCGACAGGTAAACGCTGACAGACGACAGCGGTTAAATGCTCAGCTAAGTCATTACGTATTTGCTTATGTAAGCCATCAGGGAAGAAGTTCACCACACGATCCAGTACTTGACTTGCATTGTTAGCATGTAAGGTGGTCAGACATAAGTGACCCGTTTCAGCAAAAGTGATGGCGTATTTCATGGTAGATGGATCACGACACTCACCAATCAAGATTGCATCGGGTGATTCCCGCATGGCATTGATAAGGGCTGCCTCATAGCTTTTGGTATCAATGCCAATCTCACGTTGGCTTATTAGGGATTTATTATGGCTGTGCAAAAATTCAATAGGGTCTTCGATCGTTAAAATATGCCCTGCCATTTGCTGGTTACGGTAGTTAATCATCGAAGCTAGTGTGGTTGATTTACCTGTGCCTGTTGCGCCAGAGACTAGAATGAGGCCTCGTTTGACTAGGGCAATATCTTCAAGTTTGTTAGGCAGGTTCAAAGCTTCAATAGAAGGAATCTCGCTGACAATATAACGCGCAACGATGGCAGGGTCGCCCTTTTGAGTATAAATGTTTAAGCGAAATCGTCCGCAGCCCTCCACGCTATACCCTAGATCAATCTCTAAGGTGTTATCAAATTCTGTGCGTTGTTCTTCGGTTAAAATTTGATCAATGATGTCGGCGATGTGCTGCTTGGTAAGGGGCGTTTGACCCATCGGCTTCATCTTGCCCATGGCTTTCAGCATGGGCGGCGCGCCTACATTAATAAATAAGTCAGTGCCTTGATTTTCAACAACAAATTTAAGCAGTGCACTGAAGTTCATGTGTTAGTCCTGACAAATAAAAGCCATCATGCTATTAACTTGCGACTGGAGAGTAAAGCCTAACTACGTGGTGGCCATCAAATTTATTGGGAATTATTAGCTGTTTTTTTGTCGAATACCCTCAAATAATCTGTAGTTATATACTAGTACCTCAATGCACAGCGATTGTCCCGTTCAGCAGCTACAGGTTTTTCTGTGGCAAGGCGCAAGTATGCAGTAATACATGCGTCTTTCAAATACTTGCAACAAAGTCACGGGAAAACCTGTAGCTGCCCTTTGGGTGGCATTTAAAATGCCCATAGCTGTGTTGCTTGATCTCACTATAGAATAACTATTGTTTTCGATCAGCTGCCTTGCTATGAGCATTTTACTCTGCCACTGAACCCGACAATCGCTGTGCATTGAGGTACTAGGGCAATATCCTCAAGTTTGTTAGGCAGGTTCAAAGCTTCAATAGAGGGAATCTCGCTGACAATATAACGCGCAACGATGAAAGGGTCGCCCTTTTGGGTATAAATGTTTAAGCCAAATCGACCGCAACCCTCTACTTCTTAACCCAAGTTAATCTTTAGCACGATATTACATCTGTGCGTTGTTATTTGGCTAAAATTGGTCAGTAATGTCGGCGATATGCTGCTTGGTAAGAGGCGTTTGACGCACTGGCTTCAGTATCCAATGAAATTTGCAGGTTTATTTCAAAGTACGTGTCTAAAGTGATCCTATTTTATGTATTATGCGAAATATGTTTATTAATTGGGTGGTTCGCTTGATTAATTCAAAAAATTCTATATTCCCTGTCACGGTTTCCTGCTTGGGTAGCGTGTTAGAGTATTTTGATTTCATGATTTTTGGATTGTTTGCTGTTGAAATATCACAGGCATTCTTTCCTTACTTAACAACAGATAATGGCTTAGTGCTGACTTTTATTGCCTACGGCGTGGCTTTCTTTATTCGGCCTTTAGGCGGAGTGGCGTTTGGTTGGCTGGGTGATAAAGTCAGCGTGCCGCTAGCTTTTAAGCTCTCAATGCTATTGATGGCAATGGCCACACTTGGTATTGGTTTGTCACCTGATTATGCTACTGCTGGACATTGGGCGGTCTTTTGCCTTGTGTCATTTCGACTGCTTCAGGGGTTTACGGTAGGCGGAGAAATCCCTAATGCTTTGTGTTTTTTATCAGAGCGCATGAAGTCTAATCGAGGTGCCGCCTGTGCGTTTATATTTGTTGGCACTAATCTCGGTTGTGTAATGGGTTATTTGGTCCGATATATTGTTAAACTGCCAGCGTTTGATAGCTGTGAAAATGTATGGCGATATCCTTTTTTGATTGGCGGGATGTTAGGTCTTTTGATTTTTTTGTTAAGGCTTTTAATCAGCAATAAAGTTCAGATCAATCAGCTTGCCTCAAAAAATACCCACCACACGCCATTCAATTTCAAACAACATCTTGGTGAAATGGTGCAGGGTGTTTTCCTTGTAGGCTCTGCGACAGGTTCAGCCTTTCTATTATTCACGTTTTTACCCAGTTATTTAACGATGCTATCCATTGATAATCAGTACACATCCCTGTGGTTGTCATTGAGTCTTATTTTTAGCAGCTTCATTGGTATTTTTACAGGATACTTGTCTGACATTTTTTCTCGACAATTAATGGTCAATGTGGCGCTGTTAGCCAGTCCTTTTCTAGCTTGTTTAGCGTTTTATACCTACCAGGAACTGCCTGTGAGTTATCATTGGATTGGGTTTCTTTGTGCAAGTGTTGTGAATGGGTTAATGTGGGGAAGTATGCCCGCTTGTTTAGTTGAACTGTTTCCAAAAAGCTGCCGATCCAGTGCGCTGGGTGTCTGTTTTAATATTGGGGTTGGTATTGTTGGCGCAGGCCTACCTGCCCTGAATATGGCGTTAATGGCCTATTCTTCGAATGGTTATTCACCTGTGATAGTGATAAGTTTTATGTGCTTTTCGGCCCTGATGCTATCTATGAGAGCACCTTTCGCAAAGGAGATTTTATCGCTTGGTAGAAGCTGTAAATGAGTAGCGTCCTTGAAACGCCAAGCTCGAAGACGACAAGTAGCAGGCAGGCCTGCTACTTATCAGTTGTGGTGCGTTAGGCGTTTGTCCGGGTACAGACAGTTGGACCTAAGCTTCCAATAACCGGCCAGAATCTTCATAAAAATTCTGACTCAATGCTTGAAACCTTTTATTCAAGCACAATTCCCGGACGGGCTCCTAGGCTAAGGTAGGAGGTGCGCTACAGCATCACGCTCTTCTTTTAGTTCAGTTTCAGTGGCTTTCATTTTAGCTTGGCTGAACTCTGATACGTCAACGCCTTGGACAATTTCCCATTCGCCATCTTTACAGCGACAAGGGAATGAATAGATCAGACCCTCTTCGATGCCGTATGAGCCGTCAGAGTATACGCCCATAGAAACCCAATCATCGCCTTCAGTACCTAGCGCCCAGCTGCGTACATGATCGATAGCAGCGTTAGCGGCAGAAGCAGCTGATGATGCACCACGCGCTTTAATAATGGCAGCACCACGTTGTTGAACAGTTGGAATGAAGTCTTCTTCGTACCAACTCATGTCAACAAGCTCAACAGCAGTTTTGCCGTCAACTTTTGCATTAAATAGATCAGGATATTGGGTAGCGGAATGGTTACCCCAGATTGTCATGTGCTTCACGTCATTGACCGTTTTGCCTGTTTTGTCAGCAATCTGTGTCATCGCACGGTTGTGGTCAAGACGCATCATCGCAGTAAAGTTTCTTGCAGGGATACTTGGCGCATTGCGTTGAGTGATTAATGCGTTGGTGTTAGCAGGGTTGCCTACCACTAAGACTTTAATGTCACGGCTTGCTACTTCGTTGATTGCTTTGCCTTGAGCAGAGAAGATCGCAGCGTTGGCTTCTAGTAAGTCTTTGCGCTCCATGCCAGGACCACGAGGACGAGCACCTACTAATAACGCATAATCAGTGTCTTTGAAGCCAATCATTGGATCGTCAGTGCAGATCACGTCATTAAGAAGTGGAAAAGCACAATCATCCAATTCCATCGCCACACCTTTGAGTGCGTCCATAGCAGGGGTGATATCGAGTAACTGAAGAATAACAGGCTGGTCATTACCCAGCATGGCGCCAGAGGCAATTCTGAATAGGAGTGCATAGCCGATTTGACCGGCAGCACCTGTAACGGTTACGCGAACAGGTTGTTTCATGGGTTTATGTCCTTTGAGAGGAGGCTTAAAAGTGGCGACATTTTACGGCCTCAACACGGGAATTTCAAAAAAAAGTCGCATTGTGCTTTATTGGTGCGTTTAAATGTGTGTGATACGAATCGGCGCATAAACAGAAAGCCGCTCAGCCTAAGTATGTTGGGTTTGTCAGCTCAGGCTGGATGAAAAAGGGGCTTTTCTGAAAGGCGTGAAAGATTATGGTGCTTCAGTGCCCAACAACTTTCGGCTAATGATGATGACAATGAGTGCTGCAATATAGACCCAAAGCGCATAAACCATCGCAGGAATGGCTGTCTCAAGGCTATCGAGTACGCTCATGGCAAGGGCAAAGGCTAAGGTGGTATTTTGTACGCCTACTTCCATTGTTAACGTGGCAACTTGTTTGCCTGGTAAGCTCGCCCATTTGGCAAGGAGCGCACCTAGCCCCATGGCAATGATGTTGAGAAAGATGACGGCAAGTCCAATGTCTTTCGCATAGCTAATGACTTTTTCAAAGCTATTAGCCGCAGCACCGATGATGATAAGCGCCAATAAGAATACGGCAAATCCTTTGATGATCTTTTCTAGTAGATGGGTTTTTTCTTTTAACCCATGTCTAAGCAGCATGCCTAACAATAAAGGGATGATGACAATAGATAGCAACTGAAGAAAAGTGTCTTTAAAAGAGAGTGCTATCAGCGTCGACTCGCTGGTAAACCAGCTTGTTGCTAGATAAACATAAGCGGGTATCGTAATGACGCAGGCTAGGCCACTTAGTGCCGTGAGTGCTACGGATAGGGCTACATCGCCTTTCGCGAGATTTGTCATGAGATTAGAGTGAGCGCCGCCGGGGCATGCAGCAAGCAGGACTAGGCCAATAGCAAAAGGTGCGGACAGTTGAAAAAGTAGTGCTAGTCCAAAGGCCAGTATAGGTAGTACTAGCAGTTGACCTAGTACGCCAACAATCGTGGCTTTAGGTTTGCCGTACAGGATTTTGAAATCATGAATGTTTAACCCTAAACCCATGGCAAAGGTCATGAGGCCAAGGGATGCAGGCAAAAAGTAGCTAACGGCAAGGTCTTGAGTGGCGGCTGACATACGTGTTTGTTTTTCTATTTATTATGCCTTTGCTTAGCCCGTTTAAAAAGTATTCAATAGGTTTTTTGGGCTGTGGTATACTTGCTGGCTTTTGGTTTAGGTAATAAGTGTGAGCACGCAAGACGCACTCGAGCGAAAAAAGCGCCTTGAAAAAAACAAGTTGCAAAAGCGTTTAAGACGCAATGTTGGTAACGCCATTGTTGATTACGGCATGATTGAAGATGGCGACAAAGTCATGGTGTGCTTGTCAGGTGGCAAGGATTCTTATGCTATGCTGGATATCCTGCTGAATTTGCAAAAAACAGCGCCGGTCAAGTTCGAGTTAATTGCTGTGAATCTCGATCAAAAGCAACCCGGTTTTCCAGAAGAAGTTCTTCCCAATTATCTAGAATCCATTGGCGTGCCTTATGTGATTCTTAATAAAGACACCTATTCCATCGTGAAAGAGAAAGTGCCTGAGGGTAAAACGACCTGCGGCCTTTGCTCAAGGCTTAGACGAGGAACCCTATACGGCTATGCAGAAAAAATTGGCGCAACCAAAATTGCCTTAGGGCATCACATGGATGATGTGGTTGAAACTTTGTTTTTGAATATGTTCTTTGGTGCCAAGCTTAAGGCCATGCCACCTAAATTGCGTTCAGATGATAAGCGCAATGTCGTGATAAGGCCACTTGCTTACTGCCGTGAAAAAGATTTGATCGCCTTAGCAGAGCACCAGCAATACCCGATTATCCCTTGTAATCTCTGCGGCTCTCAGGAAAATTTACAGCGCCAAAATGTGAAAGCTATGTTGCAGACGTGGGATAAAACCTCACCCGGCCGTGTAGAAAGTATTTTCAAGTCGCTGCAAAACGTGAGCTTAAGTCAACTGGCTGATAAAAATCGGTTTGATTTTATTAATCTGCCGATTGACAGAACGGACGATAAAGCGCCTTATGCTTATGAAGAGGCAGAAGTGGGTGCGCATCAGTTTGACCCTGCCTGGATGATTGATGCGGTGAATTTGTAAGGAACACACTCGATAAGGCCTCGTTTAAAAGCGCAGCGTGTTGATGAAATCTTAGATGCCCTTGAAGCCTGCATTTTGCGTGATGGGTTAGGTCAAGTGACTCTGGAATCCATTACGCAGGAAGCGAAAATGAAGCGCATTATCCTGCGTCACTTTTTTATCACCACTGCGCATAGAGGTCAGCATTTAAACCATTCATCGTTAAAGGGTATTCAAGGCGAAGGCGATCTAAGCTTTACGAATGGGGCGTGGGGCGTGCTGCTATATGGGTGTATGAGCAAAATCAAACGCATGAGGCAGTCGGCGGAAAGTCTTTAAAAGTCATTAACCTTTTTGTCAATACGCCGAGAGTCTTGGCGTTAAGGTCTGATGGTAATGGCCTTTATGCTGTTGTCCTTCACTCGGGTAATCAAAAGGCTGTAGTGCATATACCGGCGTTTGATAACCAGAATCAAGCCATTATTTCTTAAAATGATGAATGTAAAGACTTATGTTACTTCCATTGAGTGAACCTTATAAAAGGCGAGTCGTACAGATATCGATTGACTGAGTATGAAAGTTCTGTGGTATTAGGGGTAGGTACTTGTGATATCAGTGTGGATATCGAACACTTTTCAAAATCGGGTAAACGTAACGCTATCCGGGGGGCTGAGGTTGTCTTTGCACCGCTTGATGCACGTGTCACGGGGAGGAGTGCAGCTACGATCCCGAGGACACCCTTGCATGATTCAATAGCCCCATTAATCGCTTGTTATGTGGCCATACTTTTTATCCAATCTGTCGAAACATAAAATATTTAACCTTACTTATATTCTAAGGTCAATGCCAATGTCCAAGCTTACTAATACTCAATTTATCTAAAACAGGTCAGCAGGATAAATTGATTTGAAACGAATAAAAGAAGATTAACTTTTTAGCCTAACGAAAGGCTTAATAGTATATCTCACAATCATTGCAGTAAGAAATTTGAGAATTAACATTTGTACCTCCACAAAAAAGGCACTTTTCTTGAGGCGTGCTATGAACAAAAGGCGTTAGTGTAAGAGTTATAAGTATGATTGATAATCTCATAAAAGGTTACCTGATAAAATTTGAATCATAAGACAAGTGTATAAAATAAGAGTTCACGTTATAGTGGACATACTTTTTATCCAGTATCTGTCGAAGCATAAAACATTTAACCTTACTTATATTGTAAGGTCCATACCAATGTCCAAGCTTACTAATACTCAATTTATCTAAAACAGATCAGCAGGATAAATTAATTTGAAACGAATAAAACAAGATTAACTTTTTTGTCTAATGAAAGGCTTAATAGTATGCGTCACAATCACTGCAGTAATGAATTTGAGAATTAAAATTTGTACCTCCACAAAAAGGGCACTTTTCTTGAGGTGTGCTATGAATAAAAGGTGTTAATGCAAGCGTTATAAGTATGGTTGATAATCTCATAAAAGGTCACCTGTTAAAATTTGCATTATAAGACAGGTGTATAAAATAAGAGTTCATACGTTTATAAATAAATAATCAGATAATATTTAATTTATAAGTATCGATTCAGGCCACTTGTTAAGTGGCTATAGAAAA
This sequence comes from Pseudomonadales bacterium, assembly GCA_965225765.1. Lineage (GTDB taxonomy): Bacteria > Pseudomonadota > Gammaproteobacteria > Pseudomonadales > DT-91 > CAKMZU01. The sequence goes on along the minus strand of CBDDBO010000002.1, from coordinate 1,425,859 downwards.
TTATTAGGATATGTAAAGTTAATTAATTAAGCACCTCAATATGCCTATTGGAGTGATTGACTTCCCTTGGTTTGACTTGTTCAAATCTAGATGTCAAGGTGTATAACGCTTGCGTCTCGTGGAGGGGTGAGGCGACGATCACGTGAACGCACTTGTTATATTTTGGAACTATTGAATTAAATGCTACTCTTTACTTTGGTGTATAAACTGCGACCACAAATAATAGCGAGTATTAAACGTAAAATTCCAAACTTACATAAGCAATTTAAAATTTCTATTTTTTCTTAGAATTAACACTTAGCCTTATCTGAAATGAAGATTTTTCTCTTTATATTTATGATGTCCATATCCAATCTCTCAAATTCTAGCTTTACCAGTAGTGATGCACTTAAAAGCTTTAATGAAATTATTTATAAAATTTATGATCTTCTCTCACGACCCGGTAAGGAAAAATCAAATAGATACAAAAAATTCCTTGAAAGTTTAGCTTTAATTGAAGCTAGCATACCAGACGAAATTATAAAAAAGGGGAACGAAGAAATTGATAATTATTGCCTAAAAAGACTAGATAAAATACACCGCCCGCTTTATGATCAACTAGGAGTCTATACAAATCAGCCAAAAGATGAAGTTGAATATATTGAAAGAGTATTAGAGCGTATAGAGCCTAATGACTTGCTTCATAACGTTGAAATTTTCGACTTACAAAACATATTGTTTAAAGCTGAAACCTAACAATAAAATATAACGCACGTATCACAGGTAGTACATCGTGTCAAAAGCTTTGTCTGGTAGCCGTAGGGTGGAAAAGCGTAGCGTCTTCCACCAAAAAAACTTAATGACAGGTGGATCGCGCTGCGCTTATCCATATATGGTCTCTCCTCGTTTTGCAAGGTAAAGTCAATTCAAACAAAGAAAAGGTTGCTGCCGTATATCCGGTCTTTTAATGACATGTAATCTTTTCAGCATGCCTGACCTTGATGAGCATCCGCGCACATAACCCTAATCGCCCTATCGGTATCAAGTACCCTTGGATTAGACAGGTTTCTATGTGCAGGTATTACCTATTTTGTCATCATTCACTTTTGCCTTCGCAACCGCTTAGGACTCGTTACATCAACTAAAGTTTTTGTTTACGTGCAGAGCTTGTAGCACCTACACACCCACATTATTAACTATTACGATCTCGCAGCTAGCACTACATTTGCCGCAGCTGCATCGTACGTTTCATTTCTCACTGTCATTGCCCAGGCTATTCTGACTAGCTTATTAGCCAAGGCTACAGTGGCTTTATTCTTGCCTCGTCTTTCGACCAACTCATTGATCCATCGACTGAGCCTATCATTCTTCTTTTCCGCAGCTTTAACAACTGCCCTTGCACCATGAATAACAAGCGACCTCAGGTAACAATCTCCTCGCTTAGTGATGCCCAGTAAGACATCTTTACCGCCTGAACTATGCTGCCTCGGTACAATACCTAAAGCTGCTGATGCATACTTGCCTTTATCAAATTGCTTACCGCTACCTATCCAAACTTTAAAGACGGATGCAACCACCGGCCCAAAACCTGGAATTGTCAGTAGACGCTTCGTTTGCTCATCATTTTTTGCTTTTGCATCCAGTGTCTTGTTGTACCAGTCCAGCTCTTTCTCCAGAAACTTTAAGTGTTCATACTGTTTTTGTAATATCTGCCTGAAAAACGGGTTTAGTCCGCTAGCTTCATCTCCTAAAAGTGCCACTATGCCTGCTCTTGCTTGATTCACTCCTTTGCGCAAGATAAAGCCTTGATCGGACAGTAGCCCTCTCAACTGCCTAACCAAATCACCGCGCCGCTGAACTAACTGGCTTCGCATACGGTGAAACGCTTGCTCTGTCTGCTGTTCAACTGTTTTGATTTGAACTGGCCTTATGCGTCCATGCAAATAAGCTTCACCTATCGCCACCGCATCGTTGTAATCATTTTTTTGACCTCGCGCATAAGCTTTTACATGCTGGGGCGGCAACAAACTAACTTCATAGCCTAAACTCTCAAACGTACGCCCCCAATGATTCGAAGCACCGCAAGCTTCCATTGTGATAACACTTATATCCTGCTTTGCTATAAAGCTAACCAGCTCGTTTCTCTTTAGCTTTTTTCTTTTCAGTTCTTTGCCGTGTTTGCTTAAAATCACTGCGTGAAAAATTTCTTTTGCTATATCTAGCGCTATCACTTTATCATTCATTCGGGCTCTCCTCTTTTTTTAGATGATTGATCAAAACCATCTTGGCACACTTAGATGCCGTATGGGAGAGGAGAGACCATTTCATCACCCTACAAAAACTGATGCCACCCGACAATCGGTTTGACATGATGTAGTAGGAGTTTAGTGACGATCACGTGGACACGCTTATTAAGTGAACAACTGCTAGTAAATCTTCAGATCAAGAAAATAATATAGCTGTAATCAATAGAGAATTAGAATCTTTAAGCTACTGCTTTGATTGGAGTTTGCAAGCAAAAACCTATCCTTTAGCTATAGTCAAATCTGGTGTATAGCCGTAGATACGACTTCCTGTTGTTGATCATTTTTTACGGTTCTTCTTCGCTTCAGTGCTTAATTAAATAAGTTAAACCCCAAGCTTTGCTGGGGGCTCTCATAAGTTTGACCGTTCCATAGGTCTCAATATTCTGTGTTGCTCGACCACAAGCAATATAGGAAAACCATGAGAGATGATAAGCGTCTTGCACACACAAGATGGGATTGTAAGTGCCATGTAGTATTTATCCTGAAATATCGAAAGAAAATAATCTACGGCAATTTAAGAAAATATCTGGGAGAGATATTTTATGAGTTGGCAGGTCAAAGCGAATGTAAAATAGAAGAAGGTCGTTTGATGGTAGATCACATTCATATGTGTATTAGCATTTCGCCAAACTATTCAATGTTAGAAGCTGTAGGTTATTTCAAGGGAAAAAGTGCGATAATGATTGCTCGTCAGTTAGCAGGGCAGACCAGAAACTTTAAAGGTCAAGGTTTTTGGGTAAGAGGATACTTTGTTTCAACGGTAGGACTTGATGAGCAAATGGTTCGTGAATACATCAGAAATCAGGATGAAAGAGACAAATATGTTGGCCAAGCTGAACGGTCGCTTTAGCGACTCAAACGTTGCCCCCTTTGGGGGCTCACCGGTTAAGCCAGAAGCTTTGCTGGTGGTCAGTTAACTTTCTTATTGTTTTGATCAGTTTTCTTTTGTTTTTTCGATAATTTTTCTACAAAGATTAAAGCCATTTTTTTGTGAAAATTCATCAAGTGCAAGGTTAAACTGATCAACATGAAAATCTTTTACTTTCTGATAATAATCGGTAGATGACTTATCCATATTCATTAGCAGTGACTCTACAATGCCCAATTCTTTTTCATAATTAAAACCATCCATTTTTTTCATCATAGCAGCATAGGTATTTTTCTTGCTTTCTTTATTAGCCCGAGTGCTCCAGTGAAAATCAATCATATCATACCCTGCATACGGACGATTGGCGCCACAGCAAATATAGACTAATTTTTGAACGACAATATCTGCAAGTAAATCTTCATCCTTTCCTGAATATGAGTTGTAAGAGAAGCAGATAAAAATAATACATATTGTATGAAATATCATAGTATTAAATTTCATAGTATAAACCCTATAGTTAAATCGTTAATGTTGACAAAATTAAAATCTAGATGTTCATTATTCAAAATAAGAAATTTATTCATAGAGAGCTTCTTATTGAGCGCAGTTGACAGTAAGGTTAACAACACCTGCATCTCGAGTTATACAGAAATTATCGATCGATGCATGTCTAACTTGGCAGCATAGACGTTATGCGTTTGTAGGTTCAATCTGCCATGTCTGTATCAGGGTGGTCTAATGCAGATAAGCGCGGCTGTTTGTTAATGGGTGAGCTTTTTGAATTTGGCAAAGGTGGGTCGTTAGGCTTACCTGCGTACAAGCATGACGAAGATAGAGAGGTAGAAGAAACGGCTTTACAAGAGGTATACCAGTTTTATTTTGATCCTCTTTAAGAGCTGCTGCATAATTTATTATCGCTAAACTTATGAGTGGGGCGCCTGTGTATGGTTCAAGACAAGAACGTGATAGCTATGGGAAAAGGCTACTATCAAGGCGTGGTAACCATAGGTTACCAGATGTATTATTTCATGATGAGCTATGATGATATCTGGTGTATGAGCTGAAAAGATACGATGTTAATCTGTTAGTCGATCCTGCAAGATCAACAACCAACAGGAGAAACACCGTATGGCTCAAAATGATAAAGTTGTAGAGTTAAATAATCCAGTAAAAGATCCATTGACCGAGTTATTAAAAGAAGGCGCACGCGAGTTGCTAACAAAGGCAGTGCAAGCTGAATTATCAGCCTTCTTAGATGACTACTCATCACTTGAAGTAGATGGTAAGCAAGCCGTCGTTAGAAATGGCTATCTGCCTAAGCGCATGATACAAACAGGTTTAGGTGAGCTTGAAATCAAAGTGCCGAAGACGCGCGACAGATCAGGCAATGGCCATCACTTTACCAGCGCTTTGCTCCCACCGTACCTTAAGCGCACGAAGACAATGGAAGAGTTTATACCCTGGCTGTATTTGAAAGGTATCTCCACAGGTGACATGCAGCCTGCACTAGAAGCGCTGTTAGGCGATGGAACAAAAGGGCTTTCGCCGAGTGTTGTTTCAAACCTTAAACAGCAATGGGAGACTGACTATGGGCTTTGGCGTAAGCGTGACTTAAGCGGCAGGCGCTACGTTTATGTTTGGGTTGACGGTATTTACTGCAATGTTCGAATGGACGACAAGTTGTGTCTCTTGGTTGTCATTGGCTCAGATGAAACTGGCCGTAAAGAGGTATTAGCCGTTGTTGATGGCTATAGAGAATCTGAAGCTAGCTGGCTAGAAGTGATTGAACAGCTTGAATATCAAGGCTTTCAAGGACAGCCTAAGCTGGTGATTGCCGATGGCGCTTTAGGTTTTTGGAAGGCTGCGGCCAAGCGCTGGCCAGAGAGCGCTCAACAACGTTGCTGGGTGCATAAGACAGCCAATGTACTCAATAAAGTGCCAAAAGCTATTCAACCTAAAATGAAAGAAGCGCTACATGATATATGGCAAGCAGACACACGAGACGCTGCCTATAAAGCATTTGATAGCACTATTAACCGCTTTGAGACCAAGTATCCAGCAGCTATGCAATGCCTTGCGAAAGATAAAGACAGCATGCTCGCTTTTTATGATTTTCCAGCTATGCACTGGCAACATATTAGAACGACAAACCCTATTGAATCTGTTTTTGCTACTGTCAGGCTCAGAACCAATAAAACGAAAAACTGTGGTAGTCGACAAACAACGCTAGCAATGGCGTATAAATTATTAACAACTGCTCAGAAAAAGTGGCAACGCTTAAGGGGCTATAAGCTGCTTGCAGATGTTATTGATGGAGTGAAATTCGAGGACGGTAACCCAGTAGAAAATGATCAACAACAGGAAGTCGTATCTGCGGCCATACACCAGATTTGACTATAGCTCTTTCATGATTGTGGCAGGAAAAACGTAAAAAACTCTCGTGCAATATTTTGAACCTCAACATGCAGGTCAACTCAAAACAATACTTGGCATTAGTGACATGATCAACAAATTTAAGTGAGGGTGATGTATGCTGGCTACCCTAAATGACTTGCTGCCGGACGCAGCAGCACCTGACGATGCGGTTCCCTGTTTTAATCTATTAGGATATGAAGAAGCCATTAAAAAGACATTGAAAAGTGATCCTGTGTTACATAACCGTGATGACTTATTGAATGACACCATGGATGAGGTTCAGTTAGCTGCAACGATACAGCTCAAGCGATTTTATCAGCTTGATGATATCGAACATCAGGGTGTCGCTTCATGAAAAAGTATGCGATAGGGGTTATCGGTTTTGGACGAATCGCCAGGATTCATATTGAGAATTTATTGCAAATTCCTCGTGCTGACTTAAGGGCTGTGGCTGATCCTTATGCGGATACAGCGCTTATAGATGAGTATGGCATAGAACAACTTTACGAGGAGCCTAAAGCGCTGTTTGAAGATCCTGACATCGATGCTGTGTTTATTTGCTCGCCATCCCAGCATCATGCTGAGCATATTAAGCAGGCAGCAGTAGAACAGAAACATATATTCTGCGAAAAGCCTTTAGCGTCAAACGTTGAAGAAATTTATGAGTGTTTGGACGTTATTAAGGAAACAGGGGTTAAGTTTCAGCTCGGTTTTAATCGTCGTTTTGACCCTAATTTTGAGCGCGTTAGTCAAATCGTTAAGGGAGGACGGATAGGCGATCCGCATTTGTTAGAGATTACCTCACGTGATCCCGAGCCACCCCCGAGGGAATACTTAGAGAAATCAGGTGGCTTATTCATGCATAAGACTGTTCACGACTTTGATATGGCTAGATTTTTAATGGGTGATGAGGTTGTTGAAGTATTCGCGCAAGGCGCAGCGCTGGTTGAGCCTGATATTGCCCCTGAGATCGATACAGCAGTGATTAGCTTAAAATTTGCCAGTGGTGCGTTAGGTGTGATCAATAACAGCCGCAAAGCAGCTTATGGTTATGACCAGCGAGTAGAAGTGTTTGGGAGTGAGGGCAGCATAGCCGCAGAGAATCGAGCCCCGACTAATACGATTTTGGCAACTGAGTCAGGGTTGTTAAGCGAAAAACCGTATTTTTTCTTTCAAGATCGCTATCAAGAAGCGTACCGAAAAGAGGTGGATATGTTCATTGATTATTTAGACGGCACGATCAATTCCCCAGTAAATGGAAATGACGGCCTTGCGGCTGTCTATTTGGCTATGGCAGCCAAAACCTCTTATGAAACAGGAAAGTCTGTGGCAGTAGATATGAATCGTTATGTAGGAGGCGATGTTTAAATAAGCGTGTGTTTTTGTACGTTCGTTAGGCTGGCGTGGATACAATAACCCCATTTATCTATGCAAAGGATTGATTGCGATTTCATCATTTTATTGAACTAAAATAACATGTTAGTGACCAAAAAGAGCAGGTATCACTGAAAGCTGATTTAACCGTTCTTAAGACAAAGGTATTTTACATTGTACACTCGTTTTTGTATGTCATTTCTTGTAAGTGTGCTTCTAGCTACTTTTTCTATGCACAGTTTTTCAATGAAGAATTCATGTGCCGCTCAAAATCAGAAAGAAAAGGAAGGTCAGCTAAGACGAAAGGTCGCACTCATCATAAAAAATGAAAGAAACACGAAGCAAGATGAAGCTAGATATGCAGGACAAGTTTGTGGCGCTGCAGGGGCTGCTGCTGGTTTGGTGGGTCTATTCTGTGGCAGTTTACCCCTGGCAGTGGTTGCTGGGGCGGCTGTAATTGGTCTTGCGCGTAGCCACAAAAATGATGCTGAGTTGCTTGATCACTTTATGTTTTCTGTAAAAGAACAAGGCAAAGTTGATTTCTATAGTTCCGATGAATTCCTTACTCTTAGAGCCATCTTGGATGAGTCTGGAAGAGTTGCGTCAAGAGGCGGTAGATTAAAGCTCGGGCGTTAATTTAGCAAATCTTTCGATCATCGGCTCAATAATTTCAGGTTTGTCCCAGTTGTCCATACCGATACCAATGTTACAGCGATGAATACCCATATCGCGGTATCGCTTAAGCAAGTCTTCAGATAGCGGTGACATCACAACCAAGGTGATTTCAACATCTTGGGGGTTTCGACCGAAGTCTTTAACTTGCTGTTTAAAGTCTGCAAGCGCTGCGGGGATATCTGGCATGACTACATCAACAGGCATCCAGCCATCTGCCCATTGCGCAGCATGTCGAACGCCAAGTGGGCCCATAGCACCAAAAATGATAGGTGGCCCACCTGCTTGTTTAGGTTTGGGTTCAAACCAAACAGGGTCAAAATCAACCAGCTCACCGTGATATTCGGGTGCTTCGTCGGTAAATAACGCTTTTGTTGCCGCGACGGTTTCTTTCATGCCAAGGTAGCGCCTTTTCCAGGGCATATTGGTGACGTTTTCAAATTCCTCCTGGATCCAGCCTACGCCTGTACCGACGAGTAGGCGTCCCTGACTAAGTTGATCTAAGGTAGCCATCGCTTTGGCCTGTGAGAATATATCTCGCTCTAACATCAATGCTATGCCTGTACCTAGTTTCAAACGATCAGTGACAGCAGCGGCTGCCATTAGTGACAAATAAGGATCCATCATTTCTTTGTAGGGCTCAGGTAAATCACCACCTGGCGGGTAGGGGGTGCTTCTGCAGCGAGGAATATGGCTGTGCTCACCGTACCAAAGGGACTCAAAGCCCGCAGCTTCGAGAAGCTTGGCAAGCTTTCTCGGATCAGGGTCTTTGGGGGTATTCATAGAGGAAAAGCCTAAATGCATAGCAAAAGTCCTGTGACTGATTGGGTGATTCTTTTGGATACTTGAATTAAGGGTGAGCCGCTATAATAATGCGTTATAAAAATAAGGAATGCTATGGCTATCACATTTCACCATCCTGTACAGATTTACTATGAAGACACTGATCATTCAGGTGTCGTTTATCATCCTAATTTTTTGAAGTATTTTGAGCGTGCGCGTGAGCATGTGATTGGCAGTGATTGGCTGGCAGAACTTTGGGCTCAAAAAGGCTTAGGGTTTGCTGTGTATAAAGCCAATCAAGTGTTTCAAGATGGGGTAGTATTTGCCGAAATCTGTGATGTACGCTCGACATTTTCGTTGGATGGACAATACAAAACCTTATGGCATCAAGAACTTTGGCGGCCAGGTGCTAAGCGTGCAGCAGTGGTTGCTGATATTGAGATGGTCTGTATGGATAAACACAAGCAATTGCAACCTACGCCTGCCGAACTTTTGGATAAAATTAAGGAAACGAGCGCTGGTGCAGCATCTACATCCCAGTTAAGTTGACTTCATTCTCTGTATTCAATAGATTGCTCACAAAGCGAAATAAGTATAATAAAAACGTTAATGAGCCTGACTGGCTTTCTCTAGCTCTGACATACCCCTTTAGCGGCGCTGAGGCTAGCGAATGCGGTTTTTCACATAAAAGAGGTAACATACCTTGCAACAAGGAAAAGTAGACCTGTGGATTAGTCGACTTCCCTTGGCGCTGATCGAGTGGCCGAAGCTCTGCTGCCTGTTGGTTTTGTGTTTGACAGGTTTACTCGTATTATTCATGGAGAACGCCCAATTTGATTCGTCAATGGATGGCTTTCTTGAGAATGATAACCCCCACCGAAAAGCCTATATAGACTTTAAAGATCAATATGGACAGAGTGAGTATTTTATCTTGCTCATTCGTTCTGAACGTATTTTCACCCCTGAATTCAAAGCACTCATCGAACAGCTGTCTGACGATATTCAGCACCAAGTCCCTTATGTGGAATCCGTCGAGACCATAGCCAATGCAAGAAGCATTGAAAGCAAAGGTGATGTCATTCATGTGGGCCAATTGTTTGATGAACTGGATTGGGCGCCACAGTGGGTCATGCGCGATGCATTGACTAACCCCTATTATGTTAACAGGCTGATTAATGAGCGTGGTGACACCACAGCAGTGCTGATCAGGTTAATGCCCTTGATTGAGGAGGTAGGTAAGACTGAAAGAGTGCCGATGACCTTAAAAGAAGGAGAGGAGGCGCTTAATGCATTAAAAGCAATTGTGCAGTTTCATCAAATTGATTTTGAGCAAGACATTGTCATTGGCGGCTCGCCTATGGCGACTATTGAGCTGACCAGTAAGCTGAAGCGCGACATTCTGGTATTTAGCTTATCAGGCCTGTTAGTCGTTTCATTGTTCCTGATGTTATTTTTTAGGCGATTAAGCGCTGTATTTTTGCCCGTTATTAGTTTACTGATTGCTGTCACGATAACCATGAGTCTCATGATTATTGGTCAATACCCTATTCAGGTGACGAGTACGATTTTGCCATCTTTTTTATTGGCAGTCTGCGTGGGCGATGCAGTCCATATGCTCAAGGCTTTTTATGTCTATTACGATGCCGGGCAACAGAAGAAGGTGGCTTTGCAAGGCGCTATTAAGCACACGGCATCGGCGATGTTTTTTACAACCTTTATGACGTCGGCGGGGCTTTTATCGTTTGCACATTCATCCATTAAACCCATAGCAAGTTTTGGGTTGTTTTCCTCTGTTGGTGTCTGGCTTGCGCTCGTACTGACTTTAGTTGTGCTGCCGTCCATGATGCTACTTGTGCCATTAAAGCGCTACAGGCATAGAGAGGCGGGTGAGCCACCTAGATGGCTAATTAGTTATTCAGGTTTTTTGATCCATTACCATAAAGGCATTATCTTTTTGGCCAGTGCTTTACTCATCGGCTGTTTTTATCTGTCTACTCAGCTGGCACTGAGTCATGATGCACTGAGTTGGCTTAAACCTGATAACCCCACGAGGCAGGCTGTTGAGCTAGTGGATAGCCAACTGTCAGGGACTATGCAGGTTGAGTTACTGGTAGCAGGGGATGGTGATCCTTTGGCTGTTAACGACTATCAGCAATTGGATCAATGGTTATCCTTCTTGCAGGCTTCTCCTCCAGCCCATATGCCGATTGAGTCGGTTAGCAGTATTATTGATCTGATTAAGCAAATTGACTCTGCTTTCAATCAAAATGGTACATTGCAATTACCGCAAAGCTCTGAGCTCCTTGCACAGGAAATGTTGTTGTTAGATCTCAATGCCGCTGACGATGTTGCAAGGCTTTGCAACAGCGATTGCAGTGAAATCAGAATTACCTTGACTACACCCTGGCGCGATGCGGTCGAGTACACCGACTTTTTACAGGGAATAGCGTCTTCTTTTGCCAAAGCATTTGATAATCGCCTGAATTTACACATGACAGGGATGGCAACGATTGTTAATAAAACCTTTACAGAGATGTTGAGTTCCATGTTTATCAGTTATTTGATTGCTGCCTCTTTAGTCTCTTTTCTGATGGCGCTCTTTGTACGAAGTGCAAAGCTTGGTTTGGCCTTGATGTTACCGAATCTTTTGCCTGTTTTTTGTGTATTGGCTTTGATGTATCTGGGGGGTATGCCTTTAGATTTATTCAGTTTACTGATGGGGTCAATCGCTATTGGCCTTATTGTTGATGACTCTGTCCACTTGGTATCCGCATTTAGGCAGCAATTTCAGCAAGGTCAGGCACTGGATCTTGCAATAGCTAGAGCGCTTCAACATACAGGGTCGGCATTAACCATTACCACTTGTGTGTTATGTGCGGGTTTTCTAACCTATTTACTCTCAGATCTACAAAATATTGCAGACTTTGGGTTATTGACCGCTATCTGTATAGCCTTTGCGTTACTGGCGGATGTGACAGTCGCTCCGGCTGTGATGGTAGCTGTTTCGGGCGCTATTAGACACCCTCAACCTAGCTTAAAAATAAGCTGATAAAATTTAACCTTTAGGGAATGATGAATAAATGGAATTTATTAGGTTTCTTCCTGTCTACCCATAATATCTGATTAACCCCTCCAATGATCGATTGGCAAGGCAGGTTTATAAACGATTTCCATCCAGGTTACTTACCTTGCTGAGCGTTAGATCCTTTGACTTAATTTGCCAATTAAACCAACAACTTAGTCTATCCTTACTTACAATTGCCAAGAATTACCCATAAATCTATGAAAATTGTCAACATGCAGCCTGATTTGTCAGCACTATTGGCCTATGTGAACGACCATCATGAACCGGATGAGTGTCGCGCCCTTGAAGTGTTTGTCGAGAAGTACTTCGAGTCTGTGACTTATCATGAGTACATTGAGAAAACCCTAGAGGAGACCTATGGCTTTACTTTGTCATCCTGGCATTTCCTCATGCAGGCACATGACTCGCCTATTAATACCCGTGTATTCAACCCTGATCAAATTGAAGGTGGTTGGCACTCAACGCATACCGTGATTCAGGTCCATTCGCCTGACATGCCTTTTTTGATGGATACTGTTCGAATGGAGATCAACAGGCGTCAGATGGCGGTTCATTCGGTACAAGCTGCAACTATGCGTGTTGTTCGAGATGAACAAGGTGTGCTATCTAAAGCTGAGTTTGAGCGACAAAACTCTGATCAAGGACGATCTGAAACCTTACTGTATTTAGAGATAGATAAACACAGTGATGAAGCTGTTCTGCAAGATATTCAGAATAAGCTACAAGACGTATTGCTTGAGTTGGCTGCCTGTGTTGAAGATTTTCCAAGGTTCTTATCTGCCTTGGATCATGTTTCTGCTGAGCTTAATGCGTTGCCTTGTGAAAAAGCAGAAGATGATGTGGCCGAATGCTTGGCATTTTTATCCTGGTTAGCTAAAGAGCATTTTACCTTTTTGGCTTACGATGAATTTAGTATCACTGAAGAGGGTGATGTCGCTTATGTTGTAAGGGATAAAACGAAGAACTTAGGTATTTTCAGGTATCGTGCAACCGATGCCAATAAGAAAAAAATCATTGAGTTACCCCCTGAAATTCAGGAATTCATGCTCAGTGATACTATGATTAACTTCTTCAAATCAGGTGTGAAAAGTCGGATTCACAGACCTGCTTATTCGGATTATGTGGTCATCAAAAAATTCAATGAAAAGGGCGAGGTTATTGGTGGCTTTCGATTTATGGGGCTTTATACCTCTACTGTCTATTTAGAGCCGCCTTCTCAGTTTCCTATTATTCGTAAGAAAGTGCAGCAAGTTTGGGACATGGCCAATTTGCACCCGACTTGTTATAGCGGTAAAGAGCTGACGCGCATTCTTGAGATCTTCCCTCGGGATGAGCTTATTCAGTCAACCACCGAACAGTTATTCAACACCACTATTGGTATTTTGAGCATGAAGGAGCGCATGCAGACGCGTATCTTTATACGCAGGGATACCTACGGTAAATTTTTAGCTTGTTTATGCTATACACCTCGAGAAAGCTTCAATACAGAGCTTCGCTTAAAAATCCAGAATGTGCTGTGCGATATATGGCGCGCTAAAGAAGCGCAGTTCTATGTGTATTTCAGTGAATCGGTTCTTGCACGCATCCACTTTATTTTACGCCTTGACGATTCTTCACCTCAAGATGTGAATATTCCTTGGTTAGAAAAAAAGATTCAACAAGTTGCAAGGTCCTGGTCGGATGATTTGAGTGATGCGTGTCTTGATGAGTTTGGTGAAGAAAAAGGCAATGCAACCTTTTTCAAGTATCGAAACGCCTTTCCTGTTGCTTATAGAGCAGACTTTGATGCAGCAGATGCTGTCTGTGATCTCAAAACGATTGAATGCTTATCAGAGAGCCCTGAGCAAGATATAAGAATGAGTGTCTCTCGGGATGAGAGTGAGTCGTCAGATGATAAATTGAACTTCAAATTGTTTACGACCAGGGGCTTGTTGCCGCTATCTGACTTATTGCCGGTCTTAGAAAATTTCGGCCTTCGCGTGATAGGTGAACATCCTTATAAAATCAGACTGGCGGGTGATAAAAAAGTCTTCATTCACAGTTTTTCTATTGTTTATACCTTTTCCGAACGTGTAGATATGTTGGCGGTTAAATTGCTTTTTCAGCAGGCATTTAGAAAGATTTGGGATGGTGATGCAGAAAATGACAGTTTTAATAAGTTGGTCTTAGGGGCAGGTATTGATTGGCGTGATATTGCCATGTTCAGAGCTTATGCCCGTTACATGAAGCAAACGCTTTTTGGTATCAGTGAGCAATATATTGCAGATACGCTTATTCGTTACGTGTCTATTTGTAAGCTTTTACTTCAGGCTTTCAAGTCCAGATTTGGCATTTACCCTGATTGGAGCGAAAAGCATAGAACCAGTGTTTTTAGAGAAGTAGAGCGAGAGTTTTTATCATCGCTTGATAACGTTGAACAATTAAATGAAGACCGGGTGCTGCGTTGTTATTTAGAGCTTATCTCTGCAACCTTGAGAACCAACTTCTTCCAACGGGATGAAAACAATAATCTCAAGCCTTATCTGTCTTTCAAATTGAGTCCTAGGCAGATATCACATGTCCCTGAGCCTGTTCCCATGTTTGAAATCTTTGTCTATTCATCGCGAGTTGAAGGTGTTCATCTTCGAGGTGGCAAAGTGGCGCGGGGGGGGATTCGCTGGTCAGATCGTAACGAAGACTTTCGAACGGAAGTCTTGGGTCTTGTTAAGGCGCAACAGGTTAAAAATGCCGTTATTATTCCTGTCGGAGCCAAAGGTGGTTTTGTTGCAAAGAATTTGGCGGGCCTGACTACAAGGGAAGAAATACAGCAAGAAGGCATAGAGAGTTATAAAACCTTTATTAATGCTTTAGTTGACGTCACTGACAACTTGGTAGATGGTGAAGTGATCCCGCCAGACGCTGTCGTACGCCACGATGAAGATGATATATATCTGGTAGTGGCAGCCGATAAAGGCACGGCGACTTTTTCTGATATCTCTAATGCCATTGCTATTGAGCGACATTTTTGGTTGGGCGACGCCTTCGCTTCAGGGGGGTCGATTGGGTATGACCATAAGAAAATGGGGATTACTGCTAAAGGTGCTTGGGTCTCGGTGCAGCGCCATTTTAGAGAAAAAGGGTTAAATACGCAGGAAGATACTTTTACCACGGTTGGCATAGGTGATATGTCAGGGGATGTGTTTGGTAATGGTATGCTACTTTCTGAGCAAATACAGTTAGTGGCAGCATTTAACCACCTACATATCTTTATCGATCCTAGTCCTGATACTGCTTTAAGCTTTAATGAACGTAAAAGGTTATTTGATCTGCCTCGCTCCTCTTGGGCTGACTACGATCAACAGTTAATTTCGCGCGGTGGTGGTGTTTTTTCTAGAAGCGCGAAATCTATAACGATCACCGATGAAATGCGCTCTTGCTTTCATATCAGTGCTAAGCAGCTGACGCCTACAGAGCTGATTAGTGCATTGCTAGCATCACCTGTAGATCTTATTTGGAACGGCGGAATAGGCACCTATATCAAAAGTTCATCAGAAACCCATGCAGAAGTTGGTGATAAAGCCAATGATAGTTTGCGTATTAATGCAAAGGATGTGCGGGCTAAGGTTATCGGCGAAGGCGGCAATTTAGGCTTAACTCAGCTAGCTAGGGTGGAGCTGACATTAAACGGTGGTTGCTGTTATACCGACTTTATTGACAACTCAGGCGGTGTTGATTGCTCTGATCATGAGGTCAATATTAAAATTTTACTTAATGATTTGGTTAATCAAGGAAAGCTGTCTAACGAAGAGCGTAATGCGCTATTCCTGGAGATGACGGATGAAGTTGGCGCTTTAGTGCTTCGTAATAACTACTATCAAACACAAGCAATTTCTTATGCTTCATTAGAAGCTGATGATCTCATTGAGGATCACTTGAGTGTCATTGATTATTATGTTGAACAAGGCAAATTGAATCGAGAGCTCGAATTCCTTCCTTCTTCAGAAGTCGTACGTGAGCGTATTCTAGACGGGAAAGTAGGTCTCACCAAACCTGAGCTTTCTGTTCTTATTTCTTATGTTAAATCTGATTTAAAAGAAGCGCTAAATTGCGATGAAATCATTAGCGACCCTTACTTACTTAAGTTTGCTCTCAAAGCATTTCCTCGCAAATTGATAGATAATTACGATCAACAGATTCAAGAGCATAAATTGATTCGGGAGTTAATCGCAACCAACCTCGCCAATGATATGGTGAATTACATGGGAGCAGTCTTTGTTTCACGTATCAAACAGTCACAATCAGGCGTGAGACTAGCTGCAATTGTTAAAGCTTATGTTGTTGCACGAGAAATTTTTGATCTTGAAGCCATGCTGGATGAAATATGTAGTCTGGATTACATCATTCCTTCGCAAATGAAGGTACAAATGATGTATTTCATGATTCGGTTAATTAGGCGTTCATGCAGGTGGTTGCTGCTTAATCGAAGGGGTAATAGAGATATCACAGACGAAGTTGCTTTCTTTAAAGAGGGCGTTGATACCATCAAAACGAACTTAAGCGTATTTTTGAAGGGAAATGCAAAGGCTACGATGAGCATGCGGTATGAAGAATATACCGCACAAGGTGTTGGAGAGGAGCTGGCTAATTTTATTGCGTCATCTTCTATTATGACTGCATCATTGGGTATAGTGGAAGTTGCCCACCAAACAGACTGCGATATTGGCGTAGTCTCTGAAGCGTATTTTAGTTTAAGTGAAGCCTTATCGTTAGATTGGATCGCCGAGCAAGTTAATCACTTGCCGACTAAGAGTCATTGGCAAGAGCTTGCTCGAATGACCTACCGTAGCGATGTAGAGCGTATTCTTCGTTCATTAACGCTTTCATTGTTGACGCAAGTAGGTAAACCCACAGACTCAGTGATGGAAAAAATAGCCCTTTGGCTAGATCAGAACCATTACAGTTATGAAAAATGGCTTAATTTGTTAGATAAAATTAAGCTCTATGATCAGCTTGAATATTCCATGTTTTCAGTGGCTTTGAATGAGCTTGGAAAGATGGCAACTGAGCAGGATGCCTAAGGTTAGCTGGGCGTTATAACGTTCGGGAACCTCGATTCAAAAAGATTGTCGGGTAACGTTGACTGTTTTTAGGGTGGGTTAGTGAGACGTAACCCACCAAGAAACATTAAATCTTATGGTGGCTAAGTGCGCGTAACCCACCAAGTACTTCGGCTTCTAGCAGATTACGCTAGACTCATCTGGCTTGGGGTCATGCGACAAACCTTTTGACACGATGTACTAGTACATCATGTCAAACCGATTGTCGGGTGGTATCAGTTTATGTAGGGGGATAAGCGCAGCGCCATCCACTAGTCATTAAGTTTTTTTGGTGGAAGACGCTACGCTTTTCCACCCTACGGTTACCAGACAAACCTTTTGACACGATGTACTAGGTTGGTTGTAGGCAAATCACCACCGACGCATTATAAGATTTCCAATTTACGGGTATGACATAAGAGCGTAGCTGTTTGGGTAAGTGAATGGCTGATGGAACACCTTCTATAACCACAGGCACAGAGATCATAAAGTTCTTGCCAAAAGTTCGCCTTGCATATCCTGATAAAGTGTTGGCGACTTCTCCTACAATATCAATGATATTTTCTTCAGACGTATCGTGCTCTCCAATGCTCATGAGAAGATGCTTTAGTTGAATGGTAGGCGCAGTAAAGTAAACACAGCCTTTTGTAGGACCTGATACGCCTATAATACCCGTGTAGTCACTGGCTTCAGGGGTTTTATTATCAACTAAATAAGGTGTGCCAATCTTAACATCAGGATCGGATGTGTGAGCAAAATAGGTTTTAATGCCGTCAATGAAAACTTGGAGTGTATCTTCAAACATAAAGGTCATCCGTTAATTCGTTCAATGCGTCTTTGAGTTCTTCTTCTGTAAAAGGCTTGAGTAAAAAGCCTGTGGCACCTTTTTCGAGCGCTTCAATGCCTGTAGCCTTATCAGATAGTGCAGATACGACAAGAATCAGTATTTCAGGATTGAGTGCAATGAGGTTTTCAATGCAATCAATGCCTTCCATTTCAGGCATGGTTAAATCCATGGTTACAACATCGATACGGTGTTCTTTGAATTTTTCGATAGCATCGAGGCCGTTTTTGGCGGTTGCTACAATATCGAACCGCTCTTTATCGTAGGCTCTTTGGATTTTGCTGCGGATGACATTCGAGTCATCGACAACCATTAAATTAAGAAGATTCATAATGTTAAGCGGCCTCTGTTTGGATTGCTTCTTCTGCGGGTAAGCTGATAGTAAAGGTGGTTCCTGCACCAGGTTTAAAGCCTACAGAGATTTTTCCCCCAGCTTCTGTCACAAGCTCTCTGACGGAATACATGCCCATGCCACGACCTGAATCCTCATCCACTTCGATACTGGTCGATAATTTAGGTGCAAAAATGAGTGAAACAATGGCTTTTTTGTCCAACTGGTCGGCTTTGTCTTGCGCAACGATCTTGTGATCAACAGCGTTAGATAAGATGCTGTCAAGATCTAAACCTTTACCATCATCTTGAAATTGAAATTCGAACAAGCCGTTCTTTCGCTTGGTTAACCGTATATTGATAAGCCCTGTGCCTTTTTTGTTGTTAGCTGTTCGCTCTAACATAGGCTCAATGCCATGTGTGACGGCATTACGAATAAGCTGCGTAGACAGGGTATTGAAAAAGTTAAAGAAGTGATCTGATAAATCATGATCATTCAGCCCGCTGTGCACAACTTCGACTTGTTTCTTCTGTTTGGTGGCAATACCTTGAGCTAAGCTGTCTAGATGGCTCCATTCATAGCGTTTAGCGCCCGCTGAGTCATTGGATGATGGGGCGGCAGTTTGTTGGCCTAAGCCGCTTAGTTTGTTGACGAGCGCTTCACAGCTTTCAATTTGAGTGATTAGGTTGTTCAGCTGTATGGTCAAACTTAAAAAGTCATTACCGGTTAGGCTGGGCTTATCAAGTAATAATTGAAGTTGGTCTTCAAATTGATGTGCAAGTTCGACAAACTGGTCAAGGTTTAGCGCTGAGGATTCGCCTTTGAAATTATGAATAAGCGCAAAGATACGATTGGCTTTTTCTTTGTATTGTTCAGTTGTTTTAGCATTTGAGCGGAATAACTCATTGATATTGTCAAAAGTATCTCGGCTGTTTTGAATGAACATCTCCACTAAGTCCATGTTACTGTGAAGGATAGTGGAGAGTAGAGTCAGCTGATGTTCACTTTGTGATTTGGCAACCTCAAGCGCTTTTTCTAGCTCAATTTGCTCAGTGATATCCGTTGCTGTGACCAGCACATGATCAATGGTTCTGTCGGTGACTACCCGTGAAAATTCAAAGTTGATGTACTTGCTGACGTAAATGTTTTCGTCCGTCAAAATATGAATTTCAACTTTGTTTAGAGGATTTAAGTCTTTAATCAAATTTTGTTTGATGTTTTGTTTGAAGAGTAACTTGATAAAGCTTTCTGCTGTTGCCATGTCTTTTTCAGAGACAACGTCTTTTAATAGTGACTGAAAAGGTAAGCCATCAAATTCTTCACGCCCAAAAATAGCTTTTAAGGCTGAAGAATGTTGGCTTCCGATTCTAAGGTTATCATCTAACAGGAAAAGCCCTTCTTGCACGGTATCAAGAATTTCTTCTGTTTCTCTTTTGGCAACAGCGATTTTTTCATCACTGCTTCTTAGCTGCTTCAAAAAGTGAAACATGATGATAAAGAAGTTGATGATCGCAAGAGAAATACCCATGACCTGAATCATTCGCAGATTATTAGCTTGTTGATTGGCTTCTTTTTGCAGGTAGTTTGTCAAAGCATTCATTGAAGCCAGTAATTCAAGGTTATATTTTTCGCCGTATGAAATAGCTTCTTGCAATGAGCTTTCGAAGAGCGGATCAGTAGGGGTGTTGGATATATTGAGAAAGATTTCGGTGCGCGTTAAAAATGGCGCCCATAGTTCTTCAGCTTCTTTTAAGAGTGTCAACCCCTCTAAAGAACCTAGGTTTTCGACTAAGGTTCGATTTCCTTGGGTATCAATAGTATAGCCGCCTGCCATGAAGGCATTTAGCGTTGAATTAAAGAGGTCTGTGGTGGAGCGGAGTTCCTTTAGGGTTTGGTTGAGTACCAAAGGCTCACTTTGATGTTCCTTCACTTCGTAAAGGTTCTTCATCACCCGCTGGGATAGCATCCTTTGCCGTCCAGCGATGTTGATGCCGACGGCATCCTCTTTGATTTTAAATGAGATAAAAAAGTTAAGTGTGAGTACAGAGGCATCCAGTAGCAAGAAGAGAGCAATAGATACGACTATGCCTCGGTATTTTCCTAGGCTAAATTTACTGTTCATACTCGTCCTGATGTAGCGCGTATTGTTGTCTTGGGCTTACAGCAAACTTTGTACCAGCTTATTTTTTTTATTTTAAGGTAGGTCCGTCTACCAGTTATATTGATAGAAGTGAATGACTATTCAGACTCCAAAGTAGGATTTATTAATGTTTTTCCCCTATCAATAGTAAAGTTAGCACTAAAAAAAAATGCAGCTAGGTATTAACGTTATTTCGTGAATTGCATCAATATAATTAAGTAAAAATTATACAGGTTGGCATGATAATCGTTGGTTAGTATTGGTGTGCGTATCAAGTAATACGTTAGTTGCTTGAAAAACTCAGTTTTTCACATTTTTTATGGAATAAATCCTTAGAAATAGCGACTAAGTATATTGAAGGGGCTTTTCCTCTTTGTTTGTTGAACAAAAAAGAGAGTAACGAATATGTTGAAGCGATCAAATAAGATGATGCTGGCAGCAGGCCTTGTAACGGGCGCTGTGATGTTAACTGGTCCCAGCTTTGCGGCGTATAAAGATCATATGCCCGGTCATAATATGCCAGGCAAGGCAACTAACCTCAGGCAAACCATAAGCCAAGAAGTTCAGGAGCTATCCAGTAAACTTAATTTGACAGATAGCCAGAAGTTGCAATTTAAGTCCATCATGGATGGTGCGCACAAGAAGAAAAAAGATATCTTTGAGCAGGCAGGCCTGAATATCGATAAAATCCGTGAGCAAGGCGGTATACCTCAAGCTCAGCGTAAAGGTTTGATGAAAAGACTAAGCAGCGTTGATAAAGAAACTAGGCAGTCAGTGAAGAGCCTCTTAAATGATAATCAACTAAAGCAGTTTGATAGCTGGCAAAAATCCATGCGTAAAGCGCGGGGTTATCAAATGAAAGCGGATAAAGGCGGCTTTGCTGGTTGGGGAAACTAACCTTGTGAGGGAAGGATGCTTTGGTCAAGATATAAGCTAAGCCAAAGCGTTTCTTCCTACCTTTTATAACTGTCTGAATTGCTTGAAATTTGGCTCCCGTTTTTTCATAAACGCAACAACAGCCTCAATATTCTCTTGGCTGCCTGCTAGTTTATCCATAGCTGCCCTTTCTACAGCTAATGTTTCTTTGATCTGTGGCCACTGAGAAGCCTTAAGGCTTTGTTTAGTTGCCTGTAATGATGAGACAGGCCACTTTGCAATGGCTTTTGCATGTTCAATTGCTTGTTCAAGTAGTTCATCTTCATTGATGACAGCCGTTGCAATGCCTTCCTGAAAAGCTGTTTCAGCATCTATCCATTTAGCTGTGTACATAAGATCAGCTGCTTTGCGGCTGCCAATAAGCGCCTGTAGTATAAAGCTGGCTGCAAATTCGGGCACCAGTCCAAGGCTAACAAAGGGAAAGCGCATTTTTAGGCTATCTGAAACAAAGATTTTATCGCAGTGGATCAATATTGATGCCCCCCCGCCTATGGCAATCCCAGAGGCTGCACCAATAAGGGGCTTGTCAAAGAAACAAAGCGCTTCTTGAGCTCGGTAAAAAGGATGCTCAGAGTGATCACCGCCTGCATCGAAATCATTCAAATCCATGCCAGAGGAAAAGTGACCGCCTGCACCATAAAGTAGCACGCAGGCTACTTTGGGGTTTGTCTTGGCGTCAAGTAGCGCATCGCCAAATTGTTGCCACATGGCTTTATTGAAGGCGTTCTTTTTTTCAGGCCGGTTAAAGGTAAGGGTTAAGATACCGCTTTCATCTAGAGTAGTGTCTATGGCCATTGTATATCCTAAGTTTTGTATTCACCCAATAATTGGATTTAGTCAGTCAATAGCTTTTCAAACGCTTGAGTTTCAGTCAGTTTACTAAGGCGGTTGTTGATGAATGCTTGAAGCTGTTCTGGCTTGAGTGGCTTGGAGAAGTAGTAGCCTTGTATCGTGTCACAGCCTGCATCTTTCAGGAATTGCCACTGGGCTTTTGTTTCCACACATTCGGCGACGACTTCAAGCTCTAGACCTTGGCCTAAGGTGAGAATGGCCTTAACAATACCGTCATTTTCCGTTCGAGTACCAATTTTTCGTATGAAACTACCATCGATTTTTAGGGTTGAGACGGGGATGTCAACTAAATAGCTTAAGCAAGAGTAGCCGGTGCCAAAATCATCTAACGCAATAGATAGGCCGCTATTTTTTAACTTGTGTAAATTCTGCATGCAAAGCTGGTCCGCATCTAAGAAGGTTTCTTCTGTAATCTCCAATTCAATGTATTGTGTGTCGACTTGGTAGAAAGACAGTTGTTCTTCGATGTAACTTAATAGTGTCTCGTCAGCTAGATGTGTTGGAGAAAGGTTTAGGGCGATCTTAATGGGGGTAAGGCCCATTAGGCGCCACTGTGCATGCTGCTTGCAAGCGCTCTCTATGACAAATTCGCCGATTTGGCCTATAAGGCCAATCTCTTCCGCAACAGGGATGAACTGGTCGGGTGGGACAAAACCTAAATCCTCATCGTACCAGCGAATAAGGGCTTCTACGCCTGTTAGTTGCCCTGTTTTTACACTCACCTTGGGCTGGTAAACCAGTGACAACGCTTTACCTGCAATAGCTTTGCGCAATTTAGTTTCTAAGGATAATTGGTCTTTAATATTTTCATCCATTTCTGGCTGATAGTACATCAGCTGAGCAGCCCCTTTAGCTTTGGCTTTGTTGGCGCTAACGTTGGCACGTTTCAGTAGGTTTAAGGCATCTGTTGCATCTTTCGGATAGATTGAGACGCCAATACAGGCTGATAGCTGGAATTCTTTTTGATCAAACAGAATGGGCGCTTGCAGTGCCTGCATGACCTGATCTAGCAAGTGATCTAGCTCTGGCTTACTAATACTTTTGACGAAAAAGACAAATTCATCACCGCCCCAGCGTGCAACGTTTTCCAGAGTGCTGAGTACCTGTGTTAAGCGCTTGGCTATAATGCTAAGGACTTTATCGCCTGTGTTGTGACCTAACACATCATTTATGTGTTTGAATCTGTCTAAATCTACAAATCCCACGGCAAAAAATTTGGCAGGGTCAATGTCGACATAGAGTGTCTGGCTGAGTTTTTCGACGAAAAAATGGCGGTTGGGTAATTTGGTTAGGTTGTCGTAATTGGCGCGTTGATGCAGCTGTCTGGTTCTGAGGTTAACCAAGTCCTGAAGTTCATCACCTTGGGCTTTAAGCTTTAAATCACGAAGCTGAATGGCATCAATCATGGCATTAAAATTATGAATAAGCTGACCTATTTCATCATTAGAGCCAGATTGTAGGCGCTGACTAAAGTCATTGCTTGAGGTGATGTGCTGGATCAGTCTGAGTAAATCTTGTATGGGTTTAACTAGCCATCGTCGCATCATGAGTGAGAGTGTATAGGCCAGTAAAAGACTAAATACAAAAACTAACAGCGTGATTAAAGCATGATTAATCAGCTGGTGCTTATAATTCTTTGTGTCTTCAGCAAGATAAATGTAGCCCATGAGCTCATCATCAAGATAGATGGTTTTGAGTAGGCTGATTTTACCGTTTTCGGTAGACAGCCCGGGTTTAATTTTTTTTAAATCAGGTCTCTCATAATGCCCACTACTAATGTAGTTGGCAAAGAAGTTTTGATTCGCATCAAACACACCTGCATAGAGCACATGTTTGTCGTTACTTAGGTTTTTTAACTGCTCATGGGCTGCGTGAGCATCTTGAAAAAGGAGGGCGGTTGTTAGGGTGCTACCAATAACTTGAGCTGTGCTATCAATTTCATTGATTTGACGGTCTTTGTAATCGTTAACGTTATTGTAGAAATAGAGCGTAGCAGCAATTAACAAGGATATTGCATTGATCAATACAATAATCAGTATTTGTTTGGATAAAAGTGATAGAGACTGATACCAGTTCATTCGCCTAGCGTACTCGTTAACGGTTCAGGCCGTGTCTTAGCCCTTGTTGTTATTAAGAAAACCCGAAGTTATTGTTATTTTTTCTGTTTTCCTGCAGTCAGGCTGCCGAAATTTGCTTACTAAGGGTAGACTGCACCATTCTATACGAACGTTAAGTCTGTCACAACATTTTGTGTTCAGGGTAAGATTTAGTTTTTACTGTCTAAAAGGCAGTTTCTTGTAAAGTTTGTTCTGACAAGTAGAAGTTTTTATTGTCTTAACAGTAGGACCCACTTTATTGCCTGAACGAGTCAATCTTGCTTCAGCACTATCTAATAAGCTAAGGTCGGATGCAAGAAAGTTTGATTATGCAGAAATGGATGATGTTTCAGATGATGATGAGGCTTCAATTTTATTTGTGGGAGGTAAAAAATAGTATCGAAAGACTTTTTATTTCTTCCATTTTAACGTGGCTATCTTCTTTAATAAAAAAGGTAATTGCAGGCTGAGTAAATTCAACTGCAAGCACCTGTTTAGGTAGCTTTGGCGTAATTTCTAGGAATTTATCAAATGAAGATAGGTCCGGAAATTTTTCATTTAGCCAGAACCACTGCCCCTCATAGGTTACGCTTCGGATGGCTGTAAAAGTGCCGTCCAAACCAGTTTCTTGAGGTAAACTGTAAGCTACCGTTTTCTTCAAGTCTTCATAGAGCGCATCAAGCCGCTCATCTAAATGAGGGTGTCGAATTTGAATTTGAAAGCCTAGTTTCATAGCGGCTTGTCTAAATGCAAGCTGCTTTTTTTGCCTATCGTTTGGGATCAGTTGCAAAATAGGGTAGGTCATTAACCCAAGGGTAATTACAATAATACCAAACGCAATCCAGCCACCGCTCATACTGTCTTTTCCTTGTAATCACAGAGGTCTTTGATGAGGCATGCTTGGCATTTAGGTTTACGTGCGGTGCATACGTAACGGCCGTGTAAAATCAGCCAATGGTGAGCATCCACTAAAAATGGTTTGGGTATGTGCTTCAATAAGCCTTTTTCGACCGCTAACACCGTTTTACCTTTAGCAATACCTGTACGGTTACTGACGCGGAAGATATGGGTATCTACTGCCATTGTAGGCTGCCCGAAAGCTGTATTGAGTACCACATTCGCCGTTTTTCTGCCAACACCTGGCAAAGCTTCTAGGGCGGCACGGTCTTCAGGCACTTCGCTATTGTACTCATTCACCAAAATTTCACAGGTTTTCATGACATTGGCGGCTTTGCTGTTAAAAAGACCAATTGTTTTGATATAGCTTTTCAAGCCTTCTAAACCTAGCGCTAATATAGCCTCAGGGGTGTTGGCTAGAGGATAGAGCTTATCGGTTGCTTTATTGACGCCGACATCGGTGGCTTGTGCTGACAAAATCACCGCGATCAGTAATTCAAATGTTGAGGAATAGTTTAATTCTGTGGTGGGATGAGGGTTTTGTGCTTGAAACCTTTCAAAGATTTCCTGGCGCTTGGCTTTGTTCATGCCCTTTAAGATCTGACTGTAGGGTGGGTTAGCGAAGCGTAACCCACCATGGGTAATCAGAATCAACGGTGGGTTACGCTTCGCTAACCCACCCTACAAATTTTTTAGCTTATTTTACCGGTTACTCTGACGCGGCGATCTTCTTTTGGTTCATTCGCTTGTTGCGCCTTTTTAATCTCATCAAAGTAGCCGTCAACCCCATTTTTTAAGGCAATCATAAAGCCTGTGAAAATAAATGCACCGGGCGGTAAGACGATGTAAAGGAATTGCGGGTAATTAGGGAAAACTTCTATTTCCCAGTTATTTGCGATGTCGCCAAATAGTAGGTTCATGTCTTGGAAAACAATGCCTGTGCCGGTTAACTCCCTAAAAAAGCCTAAGAGAATCATCACAATACTAAAGCCTAATCCCATCATGAGCCCATCAAACGCAGAAGATAAAATACCATTTTTACAGGCAAAACTGTCGGCGCGGCCTAAGATGACACAGTTAGTGGTAATAAGCGGCAAAAAGACACCCAAAATCTCATATAGGCTGTAAGTATAAGCCTGCATCAATATTTGAATAGCGGTCACCGCAGCGGCAATAATCATGACAAAAGCAGGTAGGCGAACAGCATCAGACACGATGTTTCGTACCATAGAAACGGCAATGTTGGAGGTGACTAATACAAAGGTTGTGGCAATTCCCATGCCGATAGAATTTACAACGGAGCCTGACATCGCCAGTAATGGACATAAGCCTAACAGCTGAACTAATGCAGGGTTGTTTTTCCAGAGGCCTAAAAAGCTTATGTCTTTGTAATTTACATCTGCCATGCTTACTGCTCCTCGTTAGTTGTCGCTTTAGACGCATTCGTTAGCAGCGTGTTTTTATTGGCTTCAAAGAATTGAACGGCTTTATAAACGGAATCAACCACAGCACGCGGTGTGATGGTTGCCCCTGTGAATTGATCAAATTCACCTTTGTCTTTTTTAACCGCCCAAAGGCTTTTTTCAGTATTGGCCATGGATTTGCCGTTAAAGCTTAATACCCAGTCTGATTTTTTGATTTCAATTTTATCACCTAGCCCTGGGGTTTCGGTGTGACTGATGATACGCACGCCAATAATGGTGCCTTTGGTGTCAATACCCACAATGCTAGATATAGCGCCGCCGTAGCCATCAGGGGTACGTGTTGGCAGAATAAATGCCGTGATTTTACCAGCCTTTCTTGCAATATAAATTTTCTGAGGTTTTTTGAGTTGAAGTAGGGCCTTATCGTGCGTGTCAATCCAATCATCAAGCAATGCGTTATCTCGAAGGGTAGAGGGAATGACCTGCTCTAATGCTTTTGATTTGACTTTACGCAAGCTTTCAGCGCGTTTTTCACGTGTGCCGATTTCCGTCAATGCAATAGTGCCTGCCACGGCAATCGCAAACAAGCCGAGAAGAATGCCGTTTTTGGTGATAGCTTGAGACAGCATGATTATTTCCCGTATCCGTAGGTGCGTGGCTGGGTGTAATGATCAATAAAAGGTGCGGCGAAGTTCATCAAAAGCACCGAAAAGGCAACAGCATCGGGGTAGTTGCCGTATACGCGAATAATATACACTAACACGCCAATACAAGCGCCGAAGACAAAGCGGCCGCGATTGCTGACTGCCGAAGATACAGGGTCAGTTAAAATAAAGAAGGCACCCAGCATAGCGCCTCCGCTAAAGAGGTGAAACAAGGGCGAGCCGCCTGATTCAGAACCGCCCGATTGATAGCCAATCAATGAGACTAGTGTTAATGCAGTGATAAAACCAACAGGTGCATGCCAGGTAAAAATGCGGCGTGATAACAGATAAAGGCCGCCAATCAAAAAGCCAAAGTTTACCCACTCCCAACCAAGTCCTGCAAAAAGGCCAAATTGACTGTTGGCTTCAAACAATTGATCCATGGTTAGGCTTTTATTCTGTTTAAGCACATCTAAAGGGGTTGCCATGGTATGCGCATCAATAATGGGTGCAAAACCAAAATTGTTGAGAAAGGCTGCTTGTAAACCGATAAAGCTAGCCCCATCAGCGCCCACAGGAGCAGCCCATTGGGTCATTTGTACAGGCAGTGAAATCAGCAAAATGACATAGGCCACCATGGCAGGGTTAAAAGGGTTATAACCAAGGCCGCCATAAAGGTGCTTGGCAATCGCAATGGCAAACAGCATGCCGATTAAGACGACCCACCAAGGTGAATAGGGTGGCATTGCGATAGCTAGTAATACAGCCGTTAACATGGCACTGCAATCTTTCAAGTAAAAGCTTACAGGCTTTTTACGGATTATCAGCATGACTGCTTCAATCGAGACGCCGAGAATAGCTGCCCAGATGATATTGACTAAGGTACCGAAACCAAAAAAGTAAGTTAACGCTAACACACCAGGTAAAGTGGCTAATAATACCTGCTGCATGACCCAGCTAGTCTGAGTTTTGTTATGCGCATGAGGAGAGGTGATAGTTAATAAGGCCATTTACATTCCCGATGCTTAAAGTGACTCAAGTTCTTCAAGCATTTTGGCTTGTTTGTCTTTTAATTTTGACAAGGTAGTTTCTAAAATATCGGCCTTGTCACTGCCTTCAGCTTTAGCGTCTTCTAGTTTGCCTTTGGTGGTTTTAATACGCTTTTCTAAGGATGCCAAATCATTTTTTAGGCGCTCCTCTGGCGATTGAGCACTGACTGCTTCGCGTTTGGCTTTCGCTCGTTCAATAGCCGCCTGAACAGGGTCGTCGCTCGCAGCAGGTGCTTCAGGCTTAGGCTCTACAGGTGCAGATAGTTTAGCTTTTTCAGCCTTTGCAGCATCCAGTTTTTCCTGCATTTTTGCTAGCGAGCTTTGCAGAATCTCAAGCTTGTCGCTTCCTTCCGCTTCTGCAGCTGCGACTTTTTCCCCCGTTGCTGCTATACGTTTTTCAAGGCTTGCGATGTCTTTGTCGAGCTTTTCTTCAGGGCTTAGGCTCCCGGCACCGCTTCTGGCCGCTTGGGCTTTGGCAATCGCAGCAGCGACTGGGTCGGCAGTATCAACCGTAGCGGCAGGTGCTGCTTTTGGTAATTTTGCTTTTGCCTCGACCAACTTGGCTTTAAGCTTTTCGACTGAGGATTCAAACGCTGGCAGGTTTTCATCGTTTGAGGTTTTTGCAGTTTCTAGTTTGTCTTGCGCTTTCTTTAAACGCTTCTCTAAAGAAGCAACAGCATCTTTGGCTTTGTCAGCTTCTGATTGGACAGGTGCCGTGCCATCAGCTTTCGCTTTTGCACGGGCAATGGCGGCAGCTACCGGATCATCACTCGCTTGCTCTGCTTTAGCTTTGCCGGTGCGTGCTACAGCTGCTGCAATGGCATCCTTATCCGTTTTACTTTGCTTGGCTGCATTGGCTTTTGCTTGCCTAGCTTTTTTCTTGGCCTCTTTTTCAGCTTCGGCCTTCTCGATGCGCGCTAGTCGTGCTTCATAACGACCTTTCGCATAATCTGCTTTTTTGGCATCTTCTTCTGTTTTGCGGATATCGCCTTTAGATGCACGGTAATATTGAACTAACGGTATATTGCTGGGGCATACATAAGAGCAGGCGCCACATTCAATGCAGTCCATAATATGGTGAGCTTTGAGCCCTTCTTGATCTTTGGCTTGTGCAAACCAGTAGAGCTGCTGAGGTAAAAGGCTTGCAGGGCAGGCCTCTGCACACATGCCACAGCGAATACAAGCTTGGGCTGGCGGTGGTGTCGGCAGCTCTTTTTTATCAGGCGCAATAATACAGTTTGTGGTTTTGACGACAGGTACGGCAGTCGATTCAACCGTAAAGCCCATCATCGGCCCACCTGCGATAATGCGCTCTGATTTTTTAGAGGTAAAGCCTGCGGCTGCCAGTACGTCATCAAAAGGTGTACCGATCAGCACTTCTTTATTTTGCGGCTCAGAGAGGGCTTTACCTGTTAAGGTAGTAATACGTGAAATTAATGGCTCATCAAACGTAACGGCTCTATAAATAGCCTGAACCGTACCGATGTTTTGGCAAACGATACCCACATCAGCAGGCAAACCACCTGATTTAACTTCTTTGCCGGTTAAAATTTGAATTAACTGCTTTTCACCACCTGATGGGTATTTAGTGGGAAAGACCACAACTTGAATGTCAGTGCCTTCGGTGGCAGTTTGCATAGCTTTAATGGCGAGAGGCTTATTGTCTTCAATGCCGACCAAGGTTTCTTTAGGGTTGACTAGATGCTGAAGAATTTTGATGCCTTCGACGATTTCATCAGCTTTTTCTTGCATGAGACTATCGTCGGCTGTGATGTAAGGCTCGCACTCTGTACCATTTATAATGAGTTCATCGATTGTTTTGTCGGTAGCGAGTTTAACGCGGCTAGGGAAACCTGCGCCGCCCATGCCTGCAATGCCGGCGTTATTAATAAGCTCTAATAGGTCGTTTTTGTTGAGTGTTGTGTAATCATCGATTGGATTCCTGTCGCGCCATTTATCATGGCCGTCTGGCTCAATGACAATGGCATTAGCCGTCATACCTGAAGCATGAACAATAGGCCTTGGCTCAATCGCTTTCACCGTACCTGAAGTTGACGCATGAATCGCTGTACTGACAAACCCTTTAGGTTTTGCAATCATCTGGCCTTTTAAGACAGTATCGCCCACCTGAACCAAAGGCTCAGCAGGTGCGCCGATATGCATACCTAATGGAAAAATAAGCTCTTTAGGTAAAACGGCTGGGGTAATGGGGCCTGTCAGGGATTGTTGTTTGTTTTCTGGTGGGTGAACGCCGCCAGGTAATTTCCAGACTTTACGCGCTGCACTCATGCGACTTCTCCTCGAAGATCTGTGGCAATCAATTGCTGCTGAGCAGGCGTTTTAGGAAGATCCCAGTGCCAGGTTTGTAAAGTGGTTTCAATAGGGCGCATCTCAATACAGTCAACAGGGCAGGGGTCAGTGCAAAGGTCGCAGCCTGTGCATTCGCTCGCGATGACAGTATGCATTTGTTTGGCAGCCCCTAAGATGGCATCGACAGGACAAGCCTGAATACATTTAGTGCAGCCAATACATTCAGCTTCACGAATATACGCAATGGCAGGGGGTTTTTCTTCGGCATCGAGGGGTTTAACTTCAACATCTAACAGGTCAGCTAGATTTTGAATGGTTGCCTCGCCGCCAGGTGGGCAGCGGTTGATTTCTTCGCCATTTGCAATGGCTTCTGCGTAGGGTTTACAGCCAGGGAAGCCACATTGCCCACACTGGGTTTGAGGCAATAGCGTATTGATCTGGTCAACAATGGGGTTACCTTCCACTTTAAACTTAACGGAAGCAAAGCCCAAAATACCGCCAAAAATGATGGCCAGTAGACCTAAAGCTAAAAGCGCAGACAGTAGCGTGTTTTCTTGTAAAAATTCTAACATGATACGTCCCTATAACTGCACCAGGCCTGAAAAGCCCATAAACGCCAAGGACATTAAGCCTGCTGTAACCATGCTGATCGCAGCTCCCTGAAAAGGCTTAGGTACATCAGCAACTGCCAATCTCTCTCTCATGGCGGCAAATAATACCAACACCAATGAAAAACCAGCTGCCGCGCCAAAGCCAAACACTAACGAATGAATAAAGTCGTGTTCTTTATTGATGTTAAGAAGTGCAACGCCGAGTACGGCACAGTTAGTCGTGATTAAAGGTAAAAAGACACCCAGTACCTTGTGGAGCATAGGGCTTGTCTTGTGAACAACCATCTCGGTAAATTGAACAACGACAGCTATTACTAGGATGAAGGCAATGGTTTGTAAGTACTCAAGCCCCAAAGGCGCTAAAATAAAGGTGTTAGTCAGGTAAGAGCAAACGGAAGCTAGCGTTAATACGAAAGTCGTTGCAGCTGACATCCCAATGGCAGTTTCCAGCTTGCCAGAGACGCCCATAAAAGGGCAGAGCCCTAAAAATTGTACCAGGACGAAATTATTCACCAGTACGGCACTGATAAATAAAAAGGATAGGTCTTGCAGCATGCTTGGCAGGTATCCTTGTTTAATAACTTAACTTTATAAAATCGGCAGATAATCATACACAAAGCCACTATTAAAAACAGCTTGGAATTGAATTTATGAGAGCTAGTTTTTTAGAATTGTATAATTATATCAATAAGTTGGCGTTTTTTTGTGAGAGATAAATACTTTAGATAAGCGTTATTGGTGAGTCTGATACAACTGAAAGAGAGAATTATTTTGCTCTTAATACGAGGTTTCTCTCTTTCTTGAGTAGGTGAACACAATGCAGCATGAAATATACGCTAGTACCCCAATGCACAGCGATTGTCGGGTTCAGTGGCAGAGTAAAATGCTCATAGCAAGGCAGCTGATCGAAAATAATAGTTATTCTATAGTGAGATCAAGCAACACAGCTATGGGCATTTTAAATGCCACCCAAAGGGCAGCTACAGGTTTTCCCGTGACTTTGTTGCAAGTATTTGAAAGACGCATGTATTACTGCATACTTGCGCCTTGCCACAGAAAAACCTGTAGCTGCTGAACGGGACAATCGCTGTGCATTGAGGTACTAGCTTACAGGTGTTTGATTAGCCTTGCATTTAGCCTCTGATAATTAATTTACTGTTAAAAACGTCTAAGTTATAAGGTAATGCTTCATTAGCTGCGTTTCAATTTTGTAATCCTGCGGCAGCGGGATTATTATTTCTGTATCTGAAGTATTCCTTCAACGAAGTAGGCTGAACTTTTAACGTAATTAGAATCTTAACATTAAATGAGTTGAGATTATGGTTTTGGTTTTGGTTCGGTTAGTTTTCATTATTATTGTGGGCTTATCCTTCAATGTTACTTTTAGTGGGGATTATGAGTCGCTAGAGTTGGTTGAAACTCTTCCAGATAGTCTAGTTAAACAATTTCAGGAAAGACTTCCTAAAAGTAATGTGGTAGCCGCTTCTTTAGCTAACCGTTATAGAGGCTATGCTAATCAGGATCGTACATTTAGTTACAGACAACATGATGGGCTTGAATTGATGGCGGTTGCGGATGGCCATGGTGGTGAGGAGGCATCAAGCTATCTTGCATCTAAATCACAGGGTATTTGGCCTGCTTTAAGACATTTTAAAAGCGCTAACCTATCTAGAACCATTAAAACAGCTTGCCTGGCGGTTAATCGTCAAATGCATCGGCAGCTCAAAACTAAAGCAGGCAGTACGCTTGCGGGGATTGTAACCCCGCCAGATGACCCTTACCTCTATATTTTTAATGTTGCAGACTCACCTGCTTATGTTGTCTTGAAAAATGGGGATGTATTGCGGACGGTCAATCATGATGCGTCTAACATTCAAGAAATCTTAAGGTTCATTCAAGCTGGCATCCATAATAGAGACCTGGGTTACAGTAGCTCTGAAAGACGTTTCTGTTTTAGGGATGCGTCTGGGAATGAAGCGGGATTACAACCCTCAAGAGACTTTGGTCGAGGGGCTGGTGAACTTGAGGCATTCAAGCCTGAGCCTTATGTTTACAGAGTGAAGAAGGACGATGTTGCTTTCGTTGGCATTTTTTCTGATGGCCCTTATGATGCTTGGTCTTCTGAATCTCGATCTTATAAAGGTTTTATGTGCGATTTTATCAGTAAAGTATTAGCAGCCACTAAGGGTAAAGGCACCTTAATGCCTGATATGTTAGAGAGACTGACAGCAGACTATTTAACCTCCTTTGATGATGATATGTCAGTGATGATAAAAAATGTCAATAATGATGGGATTAAAGAAGACAAGCACTATTTTGATGATGATATGTCAGTGATGATAAATAATGATGTGATTAAAGAAGACAAAAACTATTCAATTAACAAACATCAGCTATCGCTTTGCCAAGTGTTGAGTTGCCTCATTAAGGATAAATTGGCCGCTATATGATTCAAGGGGGTCAGCATTCAACTGGTCTTCCGTTGGCTTTTTCGACGAAGCCATCGCCATTTGAATCTATTGCCTGATACACTCGGCCTGCCTTATTCCATATAATATGAGCAGCACTATCTTTTTTACGGCTAGGGGGGCAATAGGTGAGGTTGCCCGGCTGAAAGTTAGTGGTGCCTTTAGGAAGCCATTTGATATAAGGCTTATTTTGAAATACGCGAAGAACTGTTCTGCTTTTTTTAGGAAAAGGGTCATTCAGCCTGAGCAGTTCATCAACCTCTGGATCAAAGGCATTGTCTAAATTAATATCACGATAAATCATCACGCTCTTTTGAGACCAGTTACGTGTTTTTCTACAGCTTTTGCCGTCTTTACTTATACAAAGCAAAATAGGAGAGTTGGTTTTAATTGCGGTGATGCGAGCGTAGTTTAAATCGCGGATAAGTTGATGGGTAATGGTTCGTGTTTGGGTATTTTCGATAAAACGTTTGTAGGCGGGGACGGCTGTTGTTGCAAGAATGGCAAAAACAGCAATCGCAATAAGGGTTTCGATAAGCGTAAAACCGCAGGCTTGCTTCACAGGTCTACCCTCCGTGGTAGTATTCAGTTTTACAGCAATGGTTAGATGGGGCTATTAAAACGCAGGTTGTTACCACGTGCCTTTATCGAAAAGCTGCGTTTACTCAATACCGTATTTCTTTAGTTTGTATCTTATCGCTCTGAATGAAATACCCAATACTTCAGCGGCAGCAGTTTTATTCCAGCGCGTTTTCTCAAGCGCTGCATGTAGAATCTTAATTTCTAGATTGCCTAGGTAAGCATCAATATCGCCAAAGGCCTCTTCGACATTAAAGCCTAATTGGTCGGCAGATCCTGCGTGTTGCTCTGTTTCTAATGACACTTGTTTAAGGTGTAAGTCTTTCTCGTTAATGACGCTCGAATCAGTAAGCGTAAAAGCTCTTTCTAAAATATTTTCTAGCTCTCGAACATTGCCTGGAAAGGGATACTCTAGCAGCATGGCTAATGCAGGTTCTGCTAGGGTGACTAAAGGAGACTCGTAGCGTTCAGATAGTTTTTCCAGTATGTGATTGGCTAGCTGAGGAATATCGTCTTTTCTATCTTTGAGGCTTGGAACATTCAGTTCTATTACGTTGATGCGGTAATATAAATCTTCCCTGAATTCGTTTTTGCTGATGGCATCAGGCAGGCTCTTATGGCTGGCACTTAAGATGCGCACATCGACAGGGATTTCTTCAGAACCGCCAATAGGTCTTATCGATTTTTCTTGAATGGCGCGAAGCAACTTTACCTGCATAGGCAAGGGGAGATCAGCAATTTCGTCAAGAAATAGCGTGCCTTTATTGGCTGATCGAAATAGACCTAGCTTTTTCTCATGGGCACCTGTGAAACTGCCCTTTTCATGACCAAAAAATTCACTTTCAACTAACTCGCCTGGAATGGCACCGCAGTTAACGGCAATAAAAGGGCCGTCATAACGATTACTCTTGGCATGAATCATACGGGCGACAACTTCTTTGCCGCTGCCTGATTCACCATTAATAAAAACAGGCGCTTGGCTTTTGGCAAGTTTGACTATCTGGTTTTTCAAAGTCGACATGGCATCGGTGTCGCCAATGAGGTTAGGGCTGTTATCGAGCGGCGCCAATTGTTTGGCATCTTGCAGGGATTTTAGTGCAACCTTGATTAAGCTTCGTAGTCGGTCTAACTGAATA
Source organism: Pseudomonadales bacterium (assembly GCA_965225765.1). Classification (GTDB taxonomy): domain Bacteria; phylum Pseudomonadota; class Gammaproteobacteria; order Pseudomonadales; family DT-91; genus CAKMZU01. Next base: position 1,390,985 of record CBDDBO010000002.1, on the reverse strand, counting down.
GGTTTGGTGACATAATCGAATGCGCCAGCTTTCATTGCTTCGATAGCATTGTCGACACTGCCAAAGGCTGTGATCATGGCTACTGGTAAATCAGGGTAGTTCTTTTGAATGTGCTTAATGACATCGATGCCAGTCCCATCGGGAAGCTTCATATCCGTCAAGCATAATTGAAAGTTATGGTTGGCAAGGAGTTCTTTGGCGTCATTAACATCATAAGCTGTTTTGCAGGAGAACCCCATTCGACTAATGGTAATGTAAAGAAGCTCTCTGATATCGGGTTCGTCATCAACGACGAGAATCTGTTGTATAGTCATAACTAAATCGCCACAGCTTCCATCTGTTCGTTATTATTTTTCACGACAATATCTCTATCAGCATGTGCAAATTGAATGCTGAAGCAGTGATTATCTTTGTTTTTTTCGTAGTTTAACTGACTCTGATTGAGTGTGCATAGCTCTCTGGATATGTAGAGACCGAGACCTGTGCCTGTCGATTCAGATGTAAAAAAAGGCTCAAATAATTTTTCCTGGTTGTCAGAATCAACGCCATCTCCTAGATCGTAAACAGAGAGCTTGGCAAATTCATGCTTGGCGTGAAAGGCTAGTTTGATCGTTACCCAGTGCTTTTGTGCTTTCTTAAAGCTATAGCGTAAAGCATTGTCAATCAGATTGGTGAGGATCTGTCTAAGCTGGGTGGGGTCAAAAGGGGCGATAAGGTTCGTACTCTCTGCATCAATCACAAACTCTAGGTTAGGCCTATTGATCAGGTAATCGCTTTTCATGCTTTCGATAAATTCATTCAAATTGATCTTTTCAGGCTTGTAACCTCGTCTTTGTGACATAGATTGAATGTTAGAAACAATTTCATTGATGCGTTTGCAGTGATTTTGAGCAATGTTAATGAGGTATTTGTCATCAGACTGAAGCACAGGAGACTCTTCTAAAAGTTGTACAGAGTGACTAATCGCATTGAGAGGGTTTCTAATCTCATGTGCGATACTTGCTGATAGACGACCAAGCGAAGCCAGTTTCATTTGAAGTGCTTGCTGAGACACCTCAGTCATATCTTCGATAAACGTAATGACATAATTATTTTCCATCGCCGAAAAATTAACTTTAATGTCTGGCCCTTTTTCATTGACTTTAATCAAGTTTTGATTTTTTTCGCCTTCACGTCGCCAGTCTGTCAATAGCTTGATAAGTGGCTCACATTTTTTTATGTCATCCCCTGCTGATTTCAATAAATTTTCAGCAGCATGATTGAATAAAATAGGTGTATTCATCTCATCAAAAATGACGACGCCAGTTCGAATCCGTTGAACGATATGCTGATTCAGTTCCGCTAACAAATGCGCTTTATTTTGGAAAGTGGTTGCTTGGTCTTGGGCTGTTCTGATCTTCTCTGAAAGGTACTGTACACAAAGAGAGGCAACAAAAAAGATGATGCCAAAAAGCCCTGCGGGGACGATTTGATTCATTTGGTTGCTGATGATCAGGTCATAGAAAATACTGATTGAAAGTAGGCCAATGCTGGCGATGGCAGCAAATCCTGTGGCTAGGCTTCCTCTGAAAAAGATAGCTGCGATACAGATAGGGGTAATCAGCAAGATAGCAAAGCCTGTATCTAACCCACCGCTTACATAGATGAGGGAGAGCGTGGTAAAAATATCATAGCCGATAGCAAACAGGAGCCAGCTGTCAGGCACAGAAAACTTTTTTCTGTAGCTTGTGACGCCTTGAAAGCCTGAGAGTAAAAGGTAGAGGAGGGCAATAAGAATAAAGTACTTGGATTCATACTCCCCAGGAATGCTATAGCCATTATCAATCAGTGTGATGGCAACTAGAAAAATCGCTAAAATTACCCTGAAATAACAATAAAAAACAACCAGTGAGCGGTTGTTGTTAGCATCAATATCCTGCATTTATTTGTCTGGTTCCGAAGTTCGTTAGATTGCTTTGAATTGCTCAGGGGGTTGCTGTAAGCTTTATTGTTGTTTTGCTGAACAATACTGTGGGGTTTTGGTCTAATTTAGCCAGTTTAGTTGATCGAACTAAATTTTTTGGAAGACCCTTTAAGTCCTATGTTTTTTTTAAAATACTTAAATAGCCAAGAGCCATAGTAATGACAATAATAACCGGCCAAGAGCGTGATGCTGTCTACAAAACCATTTTTTCTCGTCGTGATGTTAGGAGTCAGTTCAAATCTGACCCTATTGCTGATGATGTTTTGTTAAGGTTATTAAACGCAGCTCATCATGCACCAAGTGTAGGGTTTAGTCAGCCTTGGGACTTTGTAATCGTGAAGGATACCAAAGTGAGGCAATGTATTAAAAATGCGTTTAATGAGGCGAATCAAGAGGCAGCAGATAAATTTAAAGGAGAAAGGCAGTCCCTTTATAAAAGCATCAAACTTCAAGGGATTATGGAAGCGCCTGTTAATATATGTGTCACCTGTGATAGAACGCGCAATGGCCCTGTTGTTTTAGGGCGAACCGCTCAAAATGACATGGATATCTATAGCACTGTTTGTGCCGTGCAAAACCTATGGTTGGCAGCTCGAGCCGAAAATATTGGTATGGGGTGGGTGAGTATTATCCATTATCAGCGATTGAGGGACATTCTCAATATTCCCGATCATGTTACCCCTGTCGCTTATTTGTGTTTGGGCTATGTGAGCTTTTTTCATGACAAGCCCGAGTTGGAAAAGAAAGGCTGGTTACCTCGAGAGGCATTGAGTGGGGTGATTCATGAGGATCAATTCGGCAATTTGAGTGCTGATGGTGATTAATAATAAATGTTTAATGGCTAGGAGCCTGTCCGAGAATTGCGTTCGAGCATAAGGTTTCAAGAATTGAGTCAGAATTTTTAGAAAATTTCTGCGAATAGTCGGCCTATTTAAAGAAATTTTATGAGAATTCTGGCCAATTATAGGAAGCTTAGGCCGAACAGTCAGTTCTCGGACAGGCTCCTAGTACACCGTGTCAAAAGGTTTGTTTGGTAACCGTAGGGTGGAAAAGCGTAGCGTCTTCCACCAAAAAAACTTAATGACTGGTGGATCGCGCTGCGCTTATCCCCCTACAAAAACTGATGCCACCCGACAATCGCTGTGCATTGAGGTACTAGGAGCCTGATGAGATGGCCGTTTCCATCCGGCACCACAATGCGCCATTTGATTGTACAAGAGGTATCAAGCAGAAAATTAAGAGCGTCCATCTTATCAGACTCCTCGCGTTTAATGCCAGTCTTGTTGCTTGCTTAACCCATTATCTTTTCCCTGTTTATCCTGTATAATCCCGCTATTTTTTTGAGAGAAAAGGTTCAGCCTTATGGAAGTTAATGCCATTTATCAGTCGATCAAAGAGCGACTTGAACGGGTAGATGCGCTTCGGGGGTATCTTTGACTACGCTGAAAAGAAAGAGCGCTTACAAGAAGTAGAACTAGAACTAGGCGAGCCTAGCATTTGGGACACGCCTGAAAAAGCTCAGGCTTTGGGTAAAGAGCGATCCAGTTTAGAAGTAGTGGTTGCAACCATTGATGAATTAACCGCCAGTTTGAATGATGCCAAAGATCTGCTCGATATGGCCGTAGAAGAGCAAGATGAAGACACGGTTGCTTCTGTTGAGTCTGACCTTGATACAGTTACAGCAAAACTCGAGAAGCTTGAATTTCGCCGTATGTTCAGCGGTGAAATGGATGCTAATAACGCTTACATGGATATTCAATCAGGTTCTGGTGGCACCGAGGCGCAGGATTGGGCCGAAATGTTATTGCGCATGTACTTACGTTTTGGCGAGGCAAAAGGCTTTAAAACGGAGTTGATGGAAGCCTCCCCTGGTGACGTGGCAGGTATTAAATCTGCAACTATTCGCTTTGAAGGTGAATACGCTTTTGGATGGCTTAGAACAGAGACGGGTGTACATCGCTTGGTGCGAAAGTCACCCTTTGATTCTAATAATGGCCGCCATACTTCCTTTGCATCAGCCTTTGTGTCGCCAGAGATTGATGACAACATTGATATCGATATTAACCCTGCTGATTTAAGGACCGATACCTATCGCGCATCCGGTGCAGGTGGTCAGCATGTTAATAAGACTGATTCTGCGGTACGTATTACCCATGAACCTTCAGGCATAGTGGTGCAGTGCCAAAGCCAGCGCTCACAGCACGCCAACCGTGATTTTGCGATGAAGCAGCTAAAAGCCAAACTGTACGAGCTTGAAATGCAAAAGCGTAACGAGCAGGCACAAGCGCTTGAAGACAGTAAATCCGACATTGGTTGGGGTAGTCAAATACGCTCTTATGTATTAGATGATCAGCGTATTAAGGATTTACGGACTAATGTGCAGACCAGTAATTGCACGAAAGTGTTAGATGGCGATTTAGACCAATTTATTGAAGCGAGCTTGAAGAGCGGACTATAAGCATGAGTGAAACGAAAGACGATAACAAATTGGTCGCAGAGAGACGTGCCAAGCTTGCAGCTATTCGTGATGCAGGTGTTGCATTTCCGAATGATGTTAAGCGAGAAGATTACGCTGCTGATTTGCAAGCCGAGCTTGGTGAGAAAGACAAAGAAAGCCTTGAGTCTCTTGATAGGCAAGCGCTTGTGTCGGGTCGTATCATGGCTAAACGTGGCCCGTTTATGGTACTGCAAGACCCTACAGGCCGGCTCCAGTTTTACGTGGATAAAAAAGCGCTGGATGCAGAGTTAGTCGCTGATATCAAAACTTGGGATATTGGTGATATTGTCTATGCAAAGGGGCCTGTGCATAAATCCGGCAAGGGTGATTTGTATGTGATGGCGAGCGAGCTGGGTTTATTAACCAAATCGCTTAGACCGCTGCCTGATAAATACCACGGGTTGCAAGATCAAGAGATGCGCTACCGTCAGCGCTATGTTGATTTGATCATGAACGAAGACTCGCGTGCGCTTTTTATCAAACGCTCCAAAATCATCGAAGCGATTCGTCACTTTTTAATTCAAAAAGACTTTTTGGAAGTCGAAACCCCTATGATGCAAGTGATTCCAGGTGGCGCTACGGCTAGGCCTTTTGTGACACATCATAATGCATTAAGCCGCGATATGTTTTTGCGTATTGCACCTGAGCTTTATTTGAAGCGCTTGGTTGTAGGCGGCTTTGAGCGCGTGTTTGAAATTAACCGTAACTTCCGTAATGAAGGGTTATCAACGCGTCATAATCCTGAATTCACTATGTTGGAATTTTATCAGGCTTATGCTGATTACAATGACCTGATGGATATTACCGAAGGTATGCTGAAGTACGTGGCGGAAACCGTGCTGAAGACCACTGATGTTATTAATACTAAAAAGAATGATGAAGGTGAGGTGGTTGAGTCTGTGACCTATGATTTTGCTAAGCCTTTTGCGCGTATGAGCGTATTCGATTCTATTTTGGCGCATAACGAAAATATCAGTGCAGACCAAATCAGCTCGTTAGACGCTGCGAGTGAAGTGGCGAAAGGCTTAGGTATAGAAGTGAAATCGTTCTGGGGTCTTGGCAAAGTACAGATGGAAATTTTTGATGAAACCGTTGAGCACAAGTTGATTCAGCCAACCTTCATTACTCAGTATCCAACCGAGGTGTCCCCACTTGCAAGGCGCAACGATGACAACCCCTTTGTGACGGATCGCTTTGAGTTTTTCGTGGGTGGTCGCGAGATCGCTAATGGTTTCTCTGAGCTTAATGATGCTGAAGATCAGGATGAGCGCTTTAAGCAGCAGGTTGCTGAAAAGGATGCAGGTGATGATGAGGCCATGCACTACGATGCAGACTATATTCGTGCATTAGAGTACGGCATGCCGCCAACAGCTGGTGAGGGGATTGGTATTGATCGCTTAGTGATGCTCTTGACTGATTCACCTTCCATTCGTGATGTGGTGTTGTTCCCGCATATGCGCCCTGAAGTGGCTCAGGGTGAGGAAGAGTAATGGTTATCCAGCCACAAATCGAAGCCAAACTGTCGAATGAGCTTAAGCCATTGTGGCTTGAAGTGTTGAATGAAAGTCACATGCACAGCGTGCCACCGAATTCAGAAACCCATTTCAAAGTCACCTTGGTGAGCGATGCCTTTGAGGGTAAGCGTAAGGTGCAACGGCACCAGGCGGTTTATCAGCTTTTATCTGAAGAGCTAGAAGGCCCCGTTCATGCTTTGGCCCTTCATCTTTATACGCAAGATGAATGGCAATCAAGACAACAACATTCCCCCGATTCACCCAATTGCTTGGGTGGCAGTAAAAAAGAAGGTTAGATGGTATGCAAGTCGTTGTTGCTGCCCTGTATCAATTTGTTCGTTTAGACGATTACGAGGCCATGCGTGCGCCTTTGAAAGCCCGCTGTAATGAGTTGGGCATTAAAGGCACTTTGCTATTAGCCTACGAAGGTATTAATGGTACGGTGGCTGGTACGCGCGAATCGATTGATGCTTTATTAGTGCACCTAAAAGCAGATGCGCGTCTGGCTGATTTAGAACACAAAGAATCCTTCTTTGATACCCCACCTTTTTATCGCATGAAGGTGAAAACCAAAAAAGAAATCGTCACCATGGGGGTAGAGGGTATTGACCCTAACGAGGCTAAAGGCCAATACGTCAAACCGGAAGATTGGAATGCCTTAATTGAAGACCCTGAAGTCTTGGTTATTGATACACGTAATGATTACGAAGTCGAGTTAGGCACCTTTAAAGGCGCAATAAACCCAAAAACGGAGTCTTTTAGAGAATTACCTGAGTATGTTGAAAGACATCTCGACCCGAGGAAACACAAGAAAGTAGCGATGTTTTGCACAGGCGGTATTCGTTGTGAAAAGTCAACTGCCTTGATGGTCAAGCAAGGATTTGAAGAAGTCTATCATTTGCAGGGCGGTATTCTAAAGTACTTGGAAGATGTGCCTAAAGAAAATACTACGTGGGAAGGTGACTGCTATGTGTTTGATAACCGCGTAGCCGTGAATCATGACCTTGAAAAAGGTGAGTATGATCTTTGTCATGGTTGTCGTTACCCTATTTCTGAAGCTGATAAGCAATCGGATCTTTATGAGGAGGGCGTCACTTGCCCTCGCTGCGCTGAGACCATTACTGATGCTCAGCGAGCACGCTTTAGAGAGCGTCAAAAACAGATTCGCTTAGCTAAAGCCCGTCAATTTGTGCACATTGGCAGTAATTAATCAGCATCAGCATCAGAGTCAGAGTCAGAGTCAGAGTCAGAGTCAGAGTCAGAGTCAGAGTCATCTGCCTTTTTCCAAACCCCATTTGTTTTCCATGTGTTGATTAGGTTGGTGATATCTGCTTTATGCATTGTGCCATTTTTTCCTGCCTTAATTATGAATATTGGCCATTTGTTCTGCATCTGAATATTTTTGACATACTCGTCTTTTTTTCTGTTTAATTTTAATGAATAAATTAGCCTGTCTCGAAAGCTATTGTCAGCGGGAAGGATTATTGTGTCATCAGCACCGCCCATGCTGATGTAATAGCCCTGGTAATTTAGATTGTCAGGGAAAATAAACTTTGCACACCAAACACCGGCCTGTTGAGGAAGGGTGACTGTTTTACCATGGGCTTGGGATATTTTTGCGTAGGCATTAGTTAGAATGGCTTTGAGGGTGGCAGGGATTAATGGTGCTGTATCAATTCCCGGTCTGCCAGTTTGTTCGTTTGAGAGCTTGTAGGCGCCAATCTGCTGACATTCACTGCATGTTTCTAGAGAAGGCAAACCTATGCTTGCACATACTGATAACTGTGAAGCAAACAAAAAGGCAATAAAGTTTAAATAGATAGCTAGGATGCGTTTCATGCCCTAGACCCCTTTTAACGTCAAATTATTGCTTTGAAGGCTTGGGGTGCTGTAAAGTTCAATATTGATGAACTTGAGTTACTTTTTCTTCTTTAGTCATTTGTAGTTATAATAGTCTCATTAGCTTTACTAATAATAATAATCAATGAAACCTTCTCTTATACCTTCCATTAGTTGTACTGATGCATTATCACTTGTTACTAAAGCTGCCCAAATAGCAACCGAGCAAAACCTGACTATTTGCGCTGCTGTCATTGATGGTCATGGCCGGTCAAAAGCTTTCGTGTCGATGGATGGTGTGCCTGTTATTGCAGATAAGCTTGTTTTTAAGAAAGCTAATACTGCCCTGATGTCGTTGCCTTCGAATGCTTTTTTTGACGCCATTAGTGAATCGCCGGATAAACTTCATAGCTTTGCAAATCTCGACGACTTAACCTTTCTGGCAGGCGGTTTACCTTTGGTTTATGATGAGGCAATTGTGGGCGCATTTGCCGTAGCGGGTGCACTGCCTGAAAAAGACTTGGATATTGCGTTAGAGGCTTTAGCTGCCATTAAAGGAGAAGAAGGTGCCTAAGATTATTCCTGTTATTTTATCGGGTGGTAGCGGTACGCGATTGTGGCCTTTATCGCGTAAGGCTTATCCTAAGCAACTATTACCCTTGGTGGGTGATAAGTCCATGTTGCAGGAAACCTTACTGCGTGTTGCTCATCTTGATGACCCTATCATTGTCTGTAATCAAGATCACCGCTTTATGGTAGCTGAGCAAGCACAATCAATAGGTGTTAGTCCTGAATCTATTATATTGGAGCCTGTCGCAAGAAATACAGCCCCTGCCATCGCATTGGCAGCTCTCTATGCTAAAAAACTTGACCCTGAAGTGATTATTGCAGTTTTTCCCGCCGACCATGTGGTGCAAAATCATAAATCCTTTGTCTCTGCGTTAGATACAGCCATTACAGCCGCCTCAAAAAATAAATTAGCTACCTTTGGTATTGTGCCTGATAAACCTGAAACAGGGTTTGGTTATATTAAATCCGACAATAAAAAGCGTGATGGTGCGGTCTTAGGTTTTGTTGAAAAGCCAGACTTAGAGACAGCTAAAGGTTATTTGGCAAGCGGTGATTACTTCTGGAACAGCGGCATGTTTGTTTTTAAAGCTGAGGCGTATTTGTCAGCGTTAGATGAGCGCTTTAGTTCAACCGTTGAGGTTTGCCAAAAAGCGATGGATAACGCTGCCGTTGACTTAGATTTTTTACGAGTTGATAAAACATATTTTGCCAAAGCAGAAGATGAGTCCATTGATTATGCCGTGATGGAACACACTCAAGCAGGCTGGGTTATTCCCATGGATGCAGGTTGGAGCGATGTAGGTGCCTGGTCATCTTTATGGGAAGTGTCTGAAAAAGACGACGCGCAAAACGTTATTCAAGGCGATGTAGTGACAGAAGACTGCAAAGGGTCACTGTTTCAATCAAAAGAGAAATTGATTGCTGCGATTGGTATTGAAGACACAGTGGTTATTAACACCAAAGATGCAATTTTAATTGCGAAGAAAGAGCGTGTTCAAGACGTCAAAAAAATTGTCGATAGACTCAAGCAACAAAGTCGCACTGAGCATTTAAGTCACTCTGAAGTCTTTAGGCCCTGGGGAAGTTATGAAACCGTTGAGGCAGGGGATAGGTATCAGGTTAAGCGTATCTCGGTAAAGCCGGGTGCCAGTCTTTCTTTGCAAATGCATTATCATCGCAGTGAACATTGGGTAGTTGTGGAAGGGAGTGCTGTGGTTGAGCTAGAAGATGAAAAAAAACTACTTTCTGCCAATGAGTCAATATACATTCCTTTAGGCTCAAAGCACAGATTAACTAATCCAGGTAAGATTCCGCTTCAACTGATTGAGGTGCAAAGCGGCACCTATCTAGGGGAAGATGACATAGTGCGATTTGAAGATATTTATGGCCGTACCGATACATAATTTCTCTCGGTAGGGGGATAAGTGACAGCGCGTCCACCAAGTGATAAGTCTAGATGGCTTTGCTTGGACGTCAGGTAATTGTCGATCAGTTTTTTGCCAAGACATAGCCAATCGATTAGAATACCCGCTCCCAAAAATAGACATAATAAAGGACGACGCAGGTGCCTATTCCTGAAGGACAATACCTCACGTTAAAAAATGGCTATCGCTTGCATTACATAGAGCAAGGCGAAGGCCACCCTGTTGTGTTTCTTCATGGCAGTGGCTCAGGTGCCAGTGGCCATAGTAACTTCAAAGGTAACTATCCTTTTTTAGCTGAAAATGGCTATCGTGTGATCGTGCCAGATCATATTGGCTATGGTTATTCTGATAAGCCGGATGATGTAGAGTATCCGTTAGATTTCTTCGTTGAATGTATTCATCAGCTGCTTGAAGGCTTAGGTATTGCTCAATACTCACTCATTGGTAATTCACTAGGCGGTGCTATTGCGTTAAAAATGGCTTTGGATTACCCAGAAGAAGTGGTGAGCCTTAACTTAATGGCACCAGGCGGTATCGAAAATCAGCCTGATTATTTCACTATGCCGGGTATGCAAATCCTGCAACGTATCTTTACTCAGGGTAACGTCGATAAAAACTCTCTAAGACAATTTATCTCTGAAGGGTTAGTCCATAACCAAGATGTGATCGATGATGAGTTAGTTGATGAGCGTTGGGATATCTACCAAAGGCAAAATGATCAATGTCTAAAAACTATGCGAGTGCCTAATATGGCAGATGATTTGCCTAATATTAAAGCGCCGAGTATTGTTTTTTGGGGGTTGCAGGAAAAAATGATGCCAGAAACCGGTATTCAAACGTTGGCGAAGGGATTAAAACAAACGCGTATTGTTTTGGTGTCTGAATGTGGACATTGGGCGCAGGCTGAACACAAAGACATGTTTAACCGTTATTCGCTAGATTTTTTGAAAGAGCACGCTTAACCCATGAATAAAGACGAGATTAATGCGCTAGGCGATGAGCTTTATCGGGCGCTAGAAGACCAAAAAACCATTACACCTTTCACCGATCGTAATATCGATATCACCATCGATGATGCTTATTACATTTCTCTTAGAATGCTCGAGAATCGCCTAGAAAAGAACGGCGAAAAAGTCGTGGGTAAAAAGATCGGAGTCACCTCTAAAGTTGTACAGGAAATGTTAGGTGTGCATCGCCCAGATTTTGGTTTTTTAACGAATACGATGGAATACCCTAATAACGGCGACGTGTCGATTAAAGACACCATGATCCAGCCCCGTGCTGAAGCTGAAATTGGTTTTAAGCTAAAAAAAGATTTAAAAGGGCCGGGTGTGACTGAGCAAGATGTGCTGGATGCAACGGATTACATCATGCCTTGTTTTGAGATTGTTGATAGCCGTATTAACGATTGGAAAATAAACATTCAAGATACCATTGCGGATAACGCTTCATGTGGTGTATATGCATTAGGTACAGAAACCGCAGACCCAAAGGCCTTAGATTTGCCAAACTTAAAAGTTGTCGTGAAAAAAAACGGTGAGTTTTTAAGTGAAGGGAAGGGCGAAGCAGTACAAGGTAATCCTCTAACGGCTGTTGCATGGCTTGCTAATACCTTAGGTGAGTACGGTATTCCGTTTTTGGCGGGTGAAGTGATTTTATCAGGCTCTTTGGTGCCTCTTGAGCCTGTTGTGGCTGGGGATACCATGGAAATGGATTTAGAAGGTGTGGGATCCTGCACCATCAATTTTGTATAGAAGGTTTGTTATGGGCAAAAAAATAAAAGCGGCCATCATAGGCCCCGGTAACATTGGTACTGACTTGTTAATGAAGTGCAAGCGCTCGGATTGGATTGAGCCTGTATGGATGGTGGGTGTTGATCCGGAATCGCCAGGTCTTGCACGTGCGCGTGACATGGGGATCAAGACGACTCATGAAGGCGTCGACGGCATGTTGCCTCATATGATTGAAGATGAAATTCAAATTTGCTTTGATGCGACCTCTGCGTATGTACATGCTGAAAACAGCCGCAAAGTAAATGAAAAAGGCGCGTTAATGGTTGACCTAACACCTGCTGCGATTGGCCCTTATTGCATCCCCCCAGTCAACCTTGAAGAAGCAGTTGCTCAACAAGTGCCTAACGTCAACATGGTAACCTGTGGCGGTCAAGCGACCATTCCTATGGTAGCTGCTGTTAGCCGTGTGCAAGCGGTTGAATACGGTGAAATTGTTGCGACCGTTTCATCTAAGTCAGCAGGACCTGGTACGCGTAAAAATATTGATGAGTTTACTCGTACGACCGCAGGTGCGATTGAAAAAGTCGGCGGAGCTGACAAAGGCAAAGCGATCATTATCATCAACCCAGCAGAGCCACCGCTCATTATGCGTGACACGATTCACTGCTTAACCAAAGATGCACCTGATGAAAAAGCGATCACCGAATCTGTAATGCAGATGATCGAAGAAGTACAAAAATATGTGCCGGGTTATACCCTCAAAAATGGCCCTGTCTTCGATGGTAACCGTGTCTCGATTTACCTTGAAGTAGAAGGTTTAGGTGACTTCTTACCTAAATATGCGGGTAACTTGGATATTATGACAGCAGCAGGTCTTCGTACCGCTGAAATGTTCGCTGAAAAAATGCTTTCAGGCGACTTTAAAATTAACGCTTGATCGGAGAATAATAAATGAATCTACAAGGTGAAAAAGTCACGATTCATGACATGTGTCTACGTGACGGTATGCATGCTAAGCAGCACAAAATCTCTGTTGAAGACATGGTCAGTATTGCAACGGCTATGGATGAAGCGGGTATTCCGATGATTGAAGTTACTCACGGTGATGGGTTAGGCGGAACATCTGTTAACTACGGTTTTCCTGCGGCATCTGATGAAGCGTATTTGCGTGCCGTTTGTGGTGCCGTTAAAAACGCCAAAATTTCAGCGCTTCTTTTACCGGGTATCGGCACAGTCGATCATCTAAAAATGGCGGCCGATTGTGGCATTAGCACCATTCGTGTAGCAGCACATTGTACCGAAGCAGATGTGACTGAGCAGCACATTGGTATGGGTAAAGAAATGGGTCTTGATACCGTGGGTTTCTTGATGATGACCCATATGATCGAGCCTGAGCAGCTAACTGAACAATTGTTACTTTTAGAGTCTTACGGCGCTAACTGCGTTTATATCACCGACTCTGCAGGTTATTTGCTACCTGATGATGTGACAGCACGTGTTGCCCATGCAAGAGCAGCCCTTAAGCCTGAAACTGAAATCGGTTTCCATGGTCATCATAACCTCAGCATGGGGGTGTCTAATTCGCTAGCTGCTATTGAAGCAGGCGCTGTGCGTATCGATGGTTCTGTGGCAGGGCTTGGTGCAGGGGCTGGTAACACGCCACTAGAAGTATTCTGTGCGGTGGCTGATCGTATGGGTATTGAGACAGGTATTGATCTCTACAAAATTATGGATATTGCAGAAGATCAAATCACGCCTCTTATGGATCACATTATTCGTATTGATCGTGACGCCTTAACGCTAGGCTATGCGGGTGTTTATTCATCATTCCTGCTATTTGCTAAGCGCAGTGCTGCAAAATATGGCCTGTCATCAAGAGATATCTTGATGGAGCTTGGTCGTCGCGGCACCGTTGGTGGTCAGGAAGATATGATCGAAGACTTGGCGCTGGATATGGCTAAGGCTCAAGGTAAGATTTAAGCTTTGTGGTGGGTTACGCTTTGCTAACCCACTCTACAACTAACAAACGACTTAACTAAGCCTCTATAATTTTAACCAACGTTTTCTCATCTTCGGGATGCACAAATAGGTATAAAGAATACCGCCTATCAACCCAAATAAATGCGACTTCTTTGCCACTAGGGCGCCGCCCAATATATTGTCAAACGGGCTTCCTGGAAAAATTACCTCATACAGTAACCTTGCCGTCAGTAAAATAAGCAGTACATTTCCTAATAGCTTTTCGCTTGTGCGAAGCGCCAAAATGCCCATAATAATCCAGCCGTAAAGCGTGTCGGAAAAACCAAAATAACGGCCTGAGAAAGTATGAAACAAGAGCATACAAAAACTGCTAAACAGGCTGATGAGTAAGGCACTGATGAGCCAGTGTTTGCTTGGCAGATCTTTTCTGAATACCAGTAAGCATAATCCGGCCCCTGCCATATTAAAAGCGAAGTGTTCCCATGAATAATGCACAAAGTGCCCTGTAATGAGGCGCCAATATTCGTTGGAATTTAAGGCGTTACTGGTAAGGCTAGCCCAGCTGATTCCATTCGTTATTTGAGTAAGAAAGCCAACAAAGACAAATAACAAATACAACGAAAATAACGAATGATTGTTAATAAACCGTCTAACAGGTGCTGGCATTTAAGGTATCTTTGTGGTTTGTTTGTGGATAGTGTGTTAGATGCGTATTATAATGGTTGGCTAAAAAATATCGATACATAACTAGGAGCCTGCCCGAGAAGTGCGTTCGAGGATAAATTTCAAAGCAGCGAGATAATGCTTTGGGAAATGTCTGCGAATAGTCAGCCTATTTTAAGGCAGATCTAAATAAACAGGGGCGAAGAATTTAGCCGCTTATCTGGAATTTAGGCCGAACAGTCTGTTCTCGGACAGACTCCTAGGAGCGTCAGATCTTTTTAATGCCGACAGTAAAATCATAAAGAGAGAAGAAGATGGAAGTAAAAAGCTTAGGTTATGTGGTAGTGGGTTCCACAGATATTGAAAAGTGGCGTGATTATGGCACTAATGTGTGCGGCATGATGGAATCAACCACTATGCCTGACAATGGCGCTTTATACTTAAAAATGGATGAGCGTGCATTCCGTTATCAAGTAGTTTCTGCTGAGTTTGATGGCTTACTCTTTGCGGGCTGGGATTTAGGCAGTCAGGCAGCTTTTGATGCTGCTCTAAAAGAACTTGATGAAATGGGTGTAGCCTTTGAGAACATAACAGATGGTGCTCAATTAGCGGAAAGAAGTGTCACAGCCCTTGCGCGTTTAAGCGATCCTTCAGGTAACCAATTAGAGCTTTACTACGCAGAAAACGCAGATGATGGTGTCGCATTTGCGTCTCCTTTGGATGTGAAGTCATTTGTGACTAAAGCAGAAGACGGTTCTGATATGGGATTAGGCCATGTGGTATTGCATGCGCCTATTGACTATGAAGAAACCCATAAATTTTATCAAACACTAGGCTTCACTGATTCAGATGTCACTGATTTAAGTGCAGCAGGCACAGGTAATATTTACTTCATGCATTGTAATCCACGTCATCACAGCTTGGCGCTTTGGAACTGGGGTGCGCCTACGCCAGAAACTAATTTTGCACCAAGCCCAGAGTCAAAAGCACCAGGTTGCGTGCATTTAATGGCAGAAGTTGAAACCTTAACGGAAGTAGGCACTTGTCTTGATCGTGTAACAGCAAGAGAGATCCCTATCATCTCTTCTTTGGGCGAACACATTAATGATCAAATGACTTCATTCTATATGTTAACCCCAGGTAACTTTGCCCTCGAATTTGGTCAAGGTGGTTTACAGTTAGAAGAAGGTTATGAAACGACTCACAATACCCAAGCCAGTGTTTGGGGTCATAAATGGCAAGGCTAAGTTAGCTTGCTCTTCTTGCCTGCTTTTCATGAGCAGGCTTATCGAGACTCAACTCTCTAGAAACCTTTACTTACTATTCTGTCATTTTTCTAAACTCAAAAGTTAAATCGGGTCAAAAGACTATTGGTTTAATGAGTTTGTGATTTGAAAGCAGTTTTATTTATATTGTGGTTGATGCCAGCTATTAGCTTTGGTCTTAGCCATAGCCTGTTTTCTGCAACCTTATTGTCTCCTAGTTCGTATTCTAGTCGCTCAGTTAGCAGCCCTGTTAATGCGGCTGGAAGCTGCCTGCTCGCAAAGGGCATGATTCAGTCTTTATTGGGCTTTTTGAGTACAAACGATAATCTGACAATCAATCACTCTAGGCGGAAACTGGCTAATTTAGGTGTTCATCAGCTCAGTAATCCACGGCTTCAGGCCTTAAAGCACGAGCTACAAGTTGCTTATGCCAGGTATTTTGATCTAGCTAGTGGATTAGCTGCTGGATCGTATCAACCCTCGGACTTTTTAATGGTGCCTGAAACGGATCTAGAGGCTCAGGAGATTGCTGATGGTAGCCAGGTCATAAATAAATTGAATCATTTAGCAGCTATGTATCATTGGGTAAATTCACTCATTAATAGAACCCCCAAAGAAGAAACGAGTCCAGGGAAACAATCAGCCCTAACTAATATTGAATCCCTCGCTTTGCGGCTATTGCCAAGAGAAAAAACCATGCCTGATTTTTCTAAGAGGGAATGCAAAAAGAGCCTTTTTGATGTTGCTGTATCCTCATCATCACCTTACGTTAAAGGAGATTTTAGAGCGTCGACGCAGCGTGTTACAGATAAGCTAAAAACGGACAGTTATGATGAGCTTGGCGGTATACCTTATGAGATTCTTTTGTTAGTAAGAGAGAATGAGAAGGGTGAAAAAGAGGTTGTCAATGTCTCGTATAACCCTCAGCATACTTCTCCTTGGGGAAAAGAATTAGATAATCAGGAAATTAAAAATGTATTCTCTTTAACGGCTCCAAAATGGACCGACCAAGAAGTTGAAAAATGGTTTAGTGTGCAGGGAACTTATATGAGGGCTAGGCGTGTTCATGCAATGATGAGCATTTTCCATGCAGAAACAAAAGCAGGATTTAAGCGTCAGGATCTCATTAATTGTTTAAATGACGTATCTGATACGCTGGCCAATAAAATAAACAAGCTCAGGCTTAAAAAAGATCTTAGTCTTGAAAGGCTCTGTAAAGTTGCTAGGAAAGATAAGAGTCAATATGGTTTACGCATAAATATCCTTAACCCTCAACAACTACAAAATGATTTTGATGCACATTGGCAGGTTGCTGAGAATGCGTATGCAGAGTATAGACGGTTAAGGCTAGGAGATGAAACAGAAAGGAAAAAAGCGAAAGATATGGAAAAAAATCTACTTCAGAAGGTAATTGTTCCGCCTGGCTCAAAAAACTTAAATAGTCGTTATAAGCTAGGAGCGATGCTTAGTCATGATCAAAGAAAAATAGTTAATGGAAAACTGTATAAATCATAATAAACCTGTTCGGATTAAAGGGTATCTCTAATAATTGATTTTGAGGTTCTGCACTGAATTTCAAGGCTTTCAGCAAGGCTTAGGTTGCAATTAATGTTCGACACCTTAATAAAACCTACAACACCGCTTAAGCCAAAGAAATTAGTGCCCGAAGGGCGTGAGGTATAATATTTTATCGTTCGTTTATTTGATTACTATCATGCTATTAGAAACAGACATGTGAATAAAACAGAAGCCGAAAGCAATTTTTAGAGGTGCCCTAAAGTGAATCCCATTGCCTAGACAATAATTTAAAGAAGTTCTTGACAGCTTTTCCGTGAATAAATTTCATTAACCCCCACCCTGATTAATATCGCTTGTTACAGGTCCTGTCATCATTTTAAACGTTAATATTTAGATTTATTTTTATAGATTGTTCTTGATTGATGAATTTTTTATATTATTAGTGTCAAAGACTAGGTTGCTTTCTGTTTGTGCTATTCAAGTGAAGAAATCTTTTCTTTTATATCTCTTATTATGTAGCTTTTCCCTGAATGCTTTTGGTTCTATGAATTGGATAAGGAAGCTACTGAATTTGACGCCTATAATGGCCAAAAATAAAACTGTCTCTACTGAAGGGGCTCAGTTTGTTAAAGGTTTTGTAGGTTTTTTACTGTCAGATGGCATGACAATGACAGAGTCTGAGGTTTCAGATTATTTTATTGAAAGTGTACAAGAAAGAAACTTTTCAGCTCAGGAGCTATTACAGATAAGGGAGCAGTTAAAACAAGCATACTTGGCTAATTTAAGAGATGCCTCGGGCAATAATAATTTGTCTACAGATGTTATTAGTATGCAGCCTGATGTTGATATTGCTCGCCATGATGTTGAGTTTAACAATCGTCATGTCACTTGTGTTAATAAACTAGCCTTAGCATTTCATACGATCAATTATAAATTATCCCATCAACAAGCGCTGGAAGCTCACCAGCAAGAGATTAAAAAAGCAAAAATTCGGCAGCGCAAGGCTAATTATTCCACGCAAACTTTGCCAGGTTGTCGTCGAGATCGACCAAATAAGCACGTGGTGAAATTCGAAAATAACCCTCACTTTACTGCAAAAATCAACAGATTGATCGCTGAAAGCCAGGAAGAAGAAGGGTGGACTAGCCTTGATATACCTTATGATATTAAGTTGCTCGTTAAAGAAGATGATGAAGGTGAGCAAGAGATAGTGCGTGTTTCTTATGAGTTAGCGCCCTATGGTCAAAAATTAACTAATGCTGAAATTAGAGAACGCTTTTCTCTAGATGAAACAGTATGGACTGATAGTAAAGTGGATAGAGCCTTTGGTGCAGCTAATTCTACTGATAGAGCTATGCGTGTTCAGTCGATGGAAAGTACATTGGCCAATAAGTTGGCCTTGCCAGGAGCTGGAAAGCTACGTCAAGTGCTAAGTCCTAAGAGTAAGCTAATTAATGATAAGCTGCATGGTAGAACCAGCTCTGGTGATGCAACTACAGCTATGTTACCTGCCGGTGTAAAAAAAGGTGTTGCTGATATGCTTGCTCGATCAGCTATGCCGGAGGTACAGATTAAAGGCGCAAAATCTACTCAGCGTGAATTTGACCAAAAATGGAAAGAGTCACAACAGGCTCGTGCGAAGTATAGAAGACTAATTTTCATCGATAGGAAACATGCTAAAGCGTTAGAGAAAGATTTCTTATCTCTTGTATATGTTAAGCCCGGCGCTAGTAATTGGCAAAAACGATATAAACTAGGTTCTGATATTACCGAGACAGAAAAAGAAATTCTTTACGGTAACCTACTGAAGAAGGAAGATAAAAATCAAGCGGTTGAAAATGGTTTGCGTAAAATTAAAGAAAATGTCTATGAGTATGTTGATTAATCTTAAAAATAAGCAATTTACCTAGTACCCCAATGCACAGCGATTGTCGGGTTCAGTGGCAGAGTAAAATGCTCATAGCAAGGCAGCTGATCGAAAATAATAGTTATTCTATAGTGAGATCAAGCAACACAGCTATGGGCATTTTAAATGCCACCCAAAGGGCAGCTACAGGTTTTCCCGTGACTTTGTTGCAAGTATTTGAAAGACGCATGTATTACTGCATACTTGCGCCTTGCCACAGAAAAACCTGTAGCTGCTGAACGGGACAATCGCTGTGCATTGAGGTGCTAGGCTCTGTTGACAGTGTTTTTTTCATGCCGTTGACATACTAACTATTCATCAAGCAAGGCAAATCCAGTAAGGTTTAGTGGGCTAAATAAGCTGGATTTTTCGCAGATTGATGGATAGGTAGACGTAACCCTTCGGGCTGTTCCCATTTTCCCAACTGGGCGGGTCGAATTTCACTCATATAGACTGCTATTCACTCAATACTTCTTGCCAGAATAAAAAAACGGGCGACAGCCTCCTAGGTAAGATATTTCTTTGGTATCTAGTTAGACAACAAAAAAGATTAATCATGCGACCATTTTATTTTATATTACTAATTTTTTGTACGGCTTTGGTTCAGGGTGAATCGCAGCATCAATTTTCTAGGCATGCTGGGTTGTTAGCTTTTGCTGCTACACCGTTTCAAGAACAGAACAATAAACCAAAAGACAGTGCTTCTAATACTGTTGTTGTTGGCTTATTTAGACAGCTTGCGACAACTATCTTTGTGGGCGTAAGCAGGTTGTTTGCAGGTGAAGAAACGCTATCGAGTAAACCTATTGGCATTCATTCGAAGCGAACTCGCGTGCAAGCAAAGCTAGGGGTAAAAACGCCTAAACGGATTAGTCAAAAAGAGATTGAATTTAACAAGCAAGTAGAGCTCCACAAGCGTAGGCTTTGCAATCAGAATTCTAGGATTGCACCTTCATCTTCCAGTAACGGCATGGAGCGGATTATGCATGACGATGGCGATGGCGATGGCGATGACGGTGATTATGGTGATGACGGTGATTATGGTGATTACGTTGAGTATGTTGGTGAAGATACTGAGGATAGTGAAGATCGTGGAAGTAAAAGAGTGTCTGATTTCTTGAAAGAAGATGGTGCGCATGATTTGGAAAAATTAGTAGATTATTTGAATGCAGTAGAAGAGGAATTAAAAGAAGAGCGAAAGAAGCAAGATGCTGAAAGGAAACAAAAGGAAGATGAGCAGACAAGAATAGAGAATGAAAAAAACTTAAAAATAGAGGAAGAGAAAAAAAATAAGGAAGAAAATGAAAAGAAAAATCGTATGTTGTTTGATGTAGAATGGGATGCTGAGCATAGATGGAATTATGATGTAATTGGAGATAAATTTACAAAGCAGTCGAAAGTTTATCCTGATAATAGCAAAGCTTTTTTAAATGATGTTGAATACAGAGATGGGCAAGAGCTTGCATTGATTGGTGCAAAAAGTAGATCTGCTTGGAATAGAATAAAAACATCAGGTAAAGCGTTAGTAGATGGTTTTGGAAAAAATAAGCAATCTTTAAAAGATAGATGGCGCAGAGCGCTTACTAAGCGGGGGACGGGATTAATATATGATAGAAGGACTTTTAACGATGAGTTAAAAAAAGTCAAAGACAAGTATTCGATTGATCCTTGTGTATATTATGATGGAGATGACGGGCGCCGTAAAAGAATTGACGGATTTATCAATATAAGACCAAAATAATACTTGCTAATGGAGTGATAGATACGCGAGGGTAATAAAAATCCCCACACTCAATAAAGCGAGTGAAATACCTGCGAGGATATAAGGTAAGAGGCCGTGATCGTAAGGCTCATGCTCATGAGTCTTGTCACTCTTTACACCGATTAAAGCACTTATAATCAAGCGAATATAAAACCAGCAGGTTTTCATCAAGCAGTCCTTGCTAAAGTAGGGGTTAGCTATCGTAGCTTAAGTTAGGTCGTATCCATTTTTCAATTTGATCGCTTGTTTGTTGTTTGCGTGTTGCTATGGATTCAACCTGATCTTTATCGACTTTGCCTACTGCAAAATACTGGCTGTCTGGGTGAGCAAAATACCATCCGCTGACAGATGCTGCCGGCAACATGGCAAAGTGATCCGTTAAGGATACGCCAATCTTGGCTTCAGCATCAAGCAAGCCAAAGAGTGTTGCTTTCTCTGAATGGTCTGGGCAGGCTGGGTAGCCTGGCGCAGGACGGATACCTTGGTACTGCTCTTTGATAAGCTCTTCATTGCTGAATGTTTCGCTATTGATATAGCCCCAAAGCTCTGTTCTAACAAGCTTATGCATGTACTCTGCCAATGACTCGGCTAGGCGATCAGCGAGTGCTTTAATCATAATCGCGTTGTAGTCATCGAGTTTTTCTTCGAAGTCTTTAGCAATTTTTTCGGCATTTAGGCCAGCTGTGACTACAAACCCGCCTAGATAGTCTTCGCCTTCGCCTTTTGGTGTCACAAAATCAGCTAGAGATAGTTGAGGCTTACCTTCTGGTTTTTCTTGCTGTTGTCTTAAATGATGCAACAGTGCGAGTTGATCGCCGCTTTCATTACATAGCTCAATGTCATCGTCATTGACTTGGTTTGCTGGCCAAAAGCCAATCACAGCTTTGGCCTCTAACCACTTTTCGTCAATGATCTGTTTTAACATGGCCTGAGCGTTTTCGAACAGTTCTTTAGCTTGCTGGCCGACCACAGCATCATCAAAGATGCGTGGGTACTTGCCTGCGAGTTCCCAGGAGATAAAAAACGGTGTCCAGTCGATAGTATCGACTAAGGTTGCTAAATCGATTTGGTCAAAGACCTTAGTGCCTAAGAAGCTTGGCTTTTTAGGCGTGTAGCTAGAAAAATCTAATTTGAGCTTACGATCAATGGCTTGTTGGTAAGTTAACAACGGCTTTTGGTTTCTGCGTTTGCTGGTACGCTCGCGCACTTTCTCATATTCTGCCGTGATCTCTTCTTTAAAGGTTGGCTTTAGCGTGTCAGTCGTCAGCTTGGTTGATACAGCAACCGAACGAGAGGCATCAGGCACATACACAATCATATCGTTCTGATATTCAGGTTCAATTTTCACAGCTGTGTGTGCTTTTGATGTAGTGGCGCCACCAATCATTAAAGGAATCTGGTAATTCTGACGCTGCATTTCTTTGGCGATATGCACCATTTCATCCAGTGACGGGGTAATAAGGCCGGAGAGGCCTATGATGTCGACTTGTTTTTCCTTGGCCTTCTTCAAAATGTCTTCGCAGGGCACCATGACGCCCATGTCAATGACTTCAAAGTTATTGCATTGCAGCACCACACCTACAATGTTTTTACCAATGTCATGTACATCGCCTTTTACGGTAGCCATTAAAATTTTGCCATGGCTTTTGGTTTTTTCGTCTTTTTGCGCTTCGATGTAAGGCATTAAATAAGCCACAGCCTGCTTCATAACACGTGCGCTTTTGACGACTTGTGGTAAAAACATTTTACCCGAGCCGAATAGGTCGCCAACGACATTCATCCCATCCATAAGCGGGCCTTCAATAACGTCCAGAGCTCTGTCACTTAATTGGCGTGCCTCTTCTGTGTCTTCTTCAATAAAGGTGGTGATACCTTTAACTAACGCGTGCGTTAAACGCTCAGTGATTGGTAGTTCGCGCCAGGCATCATTTTGACTGCTGTCACTACTTTTGCCATCGCCTTTGTACTTGTCTGCAATGGCTAGTAGTTTGTCGGTCCCTTCGTCAGTACGGTTTAAGATAACGTCTTCAACCGTCTCCTTAAGTTCAGCAGGTAAATCATCATAAACCGCAAGTTGGCCTGCATTGACGATGCCCATGGATAGCCCGTTTTGGATGGCGTGATAAAGAAAGACTGAGTGAATCGCTTCCCGAACTGGGTTGTTACCACGGAATGAAAAGGACACATTACTCACGCCGCCTGAAATTAATGCATGAGGGAGTTCGCGTTTAATGTAAGCACAGCTTTCAATGAAATCGACCGCATAGTTGTTATGTTCTTCGATGCCTGTAGCTACAGCAAAAATATTCGGGTCAAAGATAATGTCTTCAGGGTTAAAGCCAACCTTTTCGACTAAGACATCATAGGACCGCTTACAGATTTCATTCTTACGCGCTTCGGTATCAGCTTGGCCCACTTCATCGAAGGCCATCACTACCACAGCAGCACCGTATTGCTTACAAAGCGCAGCTTTTTCAATAAACTCGTCTTCGCCTTCTTTCAGACTGATGGAGTTAACAATGGCTTTGCCTTGAACACGCTTTAAGCCTTCTTCGATGATTTCCCATTTAGAAGAGTCAATCATAATAGGCACTTTGGCAATTTCAGGTTCTGATGCAATCAAGTTTAAGAACTTGATCATTGCGCCTTCAGAGTCCAGCATGCCTTCATCCATGTTGATGTCGATGACCTGTGCGCCGTTTTCGACTTGCTCACGGGCGATTTGTAGGGCAGTGTCGTAATCTTCTTCAATAATTAGCCGTTTAAAACGAGCAGAGCCTGTGATGTTACAGCGCTCGCCGACATTGACGAACAGTGAATCAGACGTGATGTTGAAAGGCTCGAGGCCGCTTAAGCGGCAGGCTTTCTCTGGGATGTTAACGCTGCGAGGCGCTTTATCTTTGACCGCTTCGTAAATGGCATTGATATGCTGTGGTGTCGTACCGCAGCAGCCACCTGCTAAATTCAAAAATCCTAGTTCTGCAAACTCAGCCAGTTGTCCGCCTAAAACCTCTGGTAATTCGTCATATTGACCAAATTCGTTGGGTAAGCCTGCATTAAAGTGGCCGCTGAAATAGCAATCAGCAGCATTGGCTAATTCTTCAACAAAAGGGCGAATTTCATTAAAAGCACGGCCACAGTTTGTGCCTACAATTAAAGGCTTAGCGTGCGCAATAGAATTCCAGAACGCTTCGGGTGTTTGGCCGGATAGCACGCGACCACTGACATCAGGAAAGGTCACCGAGATCATAATGGGCCATTCCTGACCTTTCTCTTTGAAGACGTCCTGTACCGCAAAAATAGCCGCTTTCGCATTTAAGGTATCAAAAATCGTTTCAATCAAGACGATATCGATGCCGTTATCTAGCAGGACATGGGTCGCCTGTTTGTAGGCAATGACCAATTCATCAAACGTAATGTTGCGTTTAGCTGGGTCGTTTACATCGGGTGAGATGGAGGCGGTTTTAGGGGTTGGCCCGAGCACGCCTGCAACAAAGCGAGGCTTGTCAGGATTAGCTTGGGTGTATTCATCGCAAAGAGTACGAGCAAGCTTGGCTGACTCGCGGTTGATATCGTCAATCGCTCGCTCAAGCTGATAATCACCCTGTGCAATGGTAGTGGCATTAAAGGTATTGGTTTCAATGATATCGGCGCCAGCATCAAGAAAGCTTTTGTGTATTTCGCGAATAACCTCAGGTTTGGTCACTGATAACAGGTCATTATTGCCTTTTAAGTCGAGTGGATAGTCGGCGAATTGTGCACCACGATAATCAGCTTCTTGAAGGTTGTAGCCTTGAATCATGGTGCCCATTGCGCCATCAATGACTAAAATACGCTCATCCAGTAAGGTTTTTATGGTTTGGTAGGAGGGTGCCTTGGCGGTCATGCTGTTGCCTGTGCGGATCTATATCAAAATATTTTGATATTGTATCAAAGTCTGGTTTCTGTGGCTATTGTGCCGTACTCCACTTTTTCTGTGTGTTTTGGTTGGCATTTAATGGATAAAGCTTTGAATCTTTTTCAAATTATGAGAAATTGACCCTTTGTGCCCAAAATTGTCAGATTTTGTGGGTTTTGGTCAAAGTGTAACCAGGTAATCGGTATGGAAATTGTCGAACATAAGGTACCCGTGAGCGAATTGAAGGTGGGTATGTATGTCTCCAGGCTTGATCGCCCGTGGCTTGAAACATCGTTTAAAATACAAGGATTTTTGATTACCTCGCAAGAAGAGATCGAGGAAATTGAGAACTTTTGTCAGCACGTCTATGTAGATGTTGAAAAGAGTCGTGAAAAATTAAACGTTAAACGACACGCTGTACTGTCTGACGGCAAAGGTAAGCCGGCCCCTGTTGCTAAGTACGCCTTTACACCTGTTGATATAAAACACGGTGTCTATAAAGATATTGTAGCTTTTGAAGATGAAAGAGCTTTTGCATACAGAGCTAATGAGGATACTAACAAAGCGTTAGTACAAGTGACCTCGCAAATTTCAAAAGGGCTGATGTTTGATCAGAAAACGGTCAAAAATGCAGCAAGTAACATTGTCAGTAGCGTTATACAAAACCCTGATGTGATGGCTTGTTTGACGAGAGTAAGAGAATCTGACGATTACTTGCATCATCATTCGATCAGGTGTTCTGTTTGGGGCGCTATCTTAGGTCGTCATTTAGGCCTTCGTCGAAAAGACCTTGAACTACTGAGTCAGGCACTACTTTTAAAAGATTTAGGCAAGACCCGTCTGCCCCAAGATATTTTAAGTCTTCCCGAGAATCAGCTCAATTCAGAGCAGCGTATTATTTATAAAAAGCATGTGGCGATGACCGTTAAGCTGGTTCAGCAAATTGAAGGGGTTAATCCGAAAGTGCTGCCTTTGATCGCTGCGCATGCTGAGCGCTATGACGGTACAGGTTATCCGCGCCAGCTAAAAGGTGATAAAATCCCCGCCTTAGCCATTATGGCAGGCCTCGCTACCCATTATGATGAGCTGACAAATCCACGTGATGTCATGCAATCCATGAGCCCTTCGCAGACGCTTGCCAAGTTATATGATCAGCGCAATACGTTATTTCAGGAAGATGTGGTGCTGGAGTTTATTCAAGCACTTGGTCTTTATCCTGCAGGTTCAATGGTTGAGCTCAATACTGGAGAGCTCGCTATAGTCGTTGAACAATATGCTGAAAGAAGATTGCGCCCTCGTGTGGTTATCGTGACAGATAGCAATAAAGTGCCTATAGCAGACCTCAAGTCGTTGGATCTTCTGGCTGATGCGATCTCGCCTCAAGAAGAAGAAAATCTAACGAAACAAAAGAAGAAAGCAAAGCTGCCTGTTATTTATATTGTGCGAGATTTGCAGTCTAGTGAATTCTCTGTTGACCTCTTACAGGTCAAAGAGAATCTATTTATTCCCAATAAGAAGCGCTTTGGCTTCTTTAACTTTATGTCTTCTTAATATTACTGCTCAGGATATATTACAGGATCTCTAACGACTATATTCTTTTCTTTTATTATTTTATCCCAGTATTGCGTATGTTCCTTAATAATCTTATTTGACCAGTGTCTATCTTCAAATGGAATCTGATCGCCAGCTTGATACGCCTTTGAATATCTTAAAGATCCAGGGAGCGATAGACTTTCGTTGATAGCTTTTAATACGTTATGGCGGTCAGGAGACTTCGAAAGCAGTTTTCCGTCGTAAAGGCTGTCCAAGAATCGATCAGTGTCCTTCAGGTCTTCTTCACGATATGCTTCTGCGTGAGGCGCTGCTGAAAAGACAGATATTTTACAGGTATGAAGGCCCTTGTGAACAAGTGAGGTGACGACTCGTACGCCAAAAGAGATTAAATTTCCAGCTTGTTTATTCTGTGGGTTTTCAGAAAGCTTAAACTCTGAGCTTGGCATGTTGGCAATGATAAATCGACTTGCGACATGCTCGACCTTATTATCCTTATAAGGTTTATCTAAATCAAAGGGGATATGCTTAGTTATTGCACCCAAAGTATGCAAGGGCAATAAAGAAAAAATGAAAGCTATCAGTGGTAGGGTGCTTTTGATGTTCAAGGTAAAGCTCCTAGGTTAATAAGAAGAGTTTATAAGTAAACACTGTTCGTTAATTAGAGAAGCTTTGGTTGCAAATGAATAAAATAGTTCCTTTGATGGGCTTTCTTAATGCTGAGTCGGCGTGCCGAAGCTTGTAATATGCCCCCTTTCATCAGAGGCCCTGTACGTTTACAGGTAGCTTAGTTGCACTGGTGACGCCCATGGATCATGCGGGCAAGATTCCCAGCATCTCAAGAAGAAGAAACTCTAACGAAACAGAAGAAGAAAGCAAAGCTGTCTGTTATTTATATTTGTGCGAGATTTGCAGTCTAGCGAATTCTCTTTGACCTCTTACAGGTCAAAGAGAATCTATTTATTCCCAATAAGAAGAAGCGCTTTGGCTTCTTTAACTTTATGTCTTCTTAATATTACTTCTCAGGATATATTGCAGAATCTTTAACGACTATATTCTTTTCATTTATTATTTTATCCCAATATTGCGTATGTTCCTTAATAATCTGATTTGCCCAGTGTCCATTTTTAAATGGAAGCTGATTGCCATTACACTCTTTTGCGTAATACGCCCTTGAAAAGTTTGAATATCCTGGACCTGCTAGACTTTCGTTGATAGTTTTTAATGCGTTTTGGCGGTCAGGAGACTTCGAAAGTAGTTTTCCGTCGTCAAGGCGGTCAAAGAATTGATCAGTGTCCTTCAGATCTTCTTGATTATATGCTTCTGCGTGAGGCGCTGGTAAAAAGACAGATATTTTACAGTCATGAAGGCCCTTGTTAACCAGTGAGCTGACGACTCGTGCGCCAAAAGAGATTAAATTTCCAGCTTGTTTATTCTGTGGGTTTTCAGAAAGCTTAAGCTCTGAACTTGGCATGTTGGCAATGATAAATCGACTTGCAACATGCCCGACCCTGTTATCCTTACAAGGTTTATCTAAATCAAAGGGGATATGCTTGGTTATTGCGCCCAAAGTATGCAAGGGTAATAAAGAAAAAATGAAAGCTATAAGTGGTAGGGTGCTTTTGATTCTCAAAGTAAAGTTCCTATGTTAATGAGGAAAGTTTATAAGTAAACATTGTTCACTTAATTCGAGAGGCTTTGGTTGTAAATGAATAAAATAGTTCCTTTGATGGGCTTTCTTAATGTTGAGTCGGCGTGCCGAAGCTTGTAATATGCCCCCTTTCATCGGAGACCCTTTATGTTTACAGGTAGCTTAGTTGCACTGGTGACGCCCATGGATCATGCGGGTAACATTGATTGGCAAGCTTTGCATGCTATCGTGGACTGGCATTTACAAGAAGGCACTGATGCGATAGTGGCAGTGGGCACCACAGGCGAATCTGCAACGCTTGATGTTAAAGAGCATATCAACGTGATTGCTGCTGTGATTGATCAAGTCCAGGGCAGAATTCCCGTCATCGCAGGCACAGGTGCAAATGCTACCCGCGAAGCCATAGAGTGGACGGTTGAGGCGGAGCAATATGGTGCGGATGCAGCACTGTTAGTTACACCTTATTATAATAAGCCCACACAAGAGGGTTTATATCAGCATCATGTAGCCGTTGCCAAAGCGGCCAAAATCCCACAGATTTTATATAATGTGCCTAGCCGAACAGCCTGTGATATGCAGGCTGACACCGTTGCCAGATTATCCAAAATTAGCAATATTGTGGCGATTAAAGAAGCAACAGGCGATATTGAGCGTGGTCGGGAGATACTAGAAAAATCTGAACAGGGTTTTGCCTTATATTCGGGCGATGATGGCACATTTCTGGATCTCTTTTCGGTGGGCGCTACTGCTAATATCTCTGTCACTGCCAACGTGGCACCTAAGCTTATGTCTGAAATTTGCCTTCTTGCAAATGGTGGGCGTTTAGATGAAGCTAAAGCTTTAAACCAGCAGTTAGCACCTTTACATAGCGCTTTATTTGTTGAAGCTAACCCCATTCCCGTGAAGTGGGCACTGACAAAAATGCATAAAATGCAAGAAGGTATTCGATTACCGCTAACGCCTTTAAGTGAAACCTTTCATCAAGAGGTGCTTTCAGCCCTTAAAGAAAGCGGGATGCTTTAACTCATGCACTACAAGTCACTTTGCTTTGCCTGTTTGACGGTTGGGTTTTCTATTCTCTTCATCGGGTGCAGTTCTACGCCTAAAGATGACAGCTCTTGGTTTAGAGACCGAGATTATGACTATCGATTTGCTAAAGAGCTTCCTCGAACGAAAATCCCTTCTGGGCTAGATGAAAACAAAATTCTGGATTATTACCCCGTACCGCCCTTAAGAAATAAGCAGGTGGGGTTCGTCAATGGCTTGCAAATGCCCCCTAAAGCCTTGCCGCTTGATAAAACACCCGTGAAACTACAGAAATTAGGCAGTAAAGAATGGCTGCTTGTTCGAGCGACGCCGAGTCAGCTGTGGCCCAGGCTTAAGAGTTACATTCGTTCCGAAGGTATGAGCATTACCCAAGAGCAGGGTGGAGAAGGGCTGTTAAGTGTCAAGGGTAAGCAAGGTGTTATTGATTTTCATCTTGATCAAGGCTTCCAGAGGCAAACATCAGAACTACGTCTTTCATTAAACGGCAGCGCTGAAAAGCAGACTGACTTGCTGACTGATATTGGTCGCTACTTTTCAGGTGTACTTGATCAGCCAAGCTATTCATTTGCAGCTCGTGGTATTAGCCTTGAACCCACCATGGAGTTGAAGCGAGAAAAGGGATGGGGCAATGTACTGATTCTAAATGTCAGCAAAGAGCGTGCGTTAGCGTCTTTGAAGCAATCACTGAATAGAGTGCAGTTTACATTAGATGGTGATGTGCCCAATCACCCTGATCAATTGGCCGTCACTTACTTCCCTCAAGTGACTAAGAAGCCTGGTTTTTTTGCACGACTCTTCGGTGCGAAGCCCGATGACTTAGATAAATCTCAGCCTTATGCGGGCAATCACTATCGCTTTTTGATTAAGTCGCTAACGGCTAAACAACAAAAGATTATGTTGTTGAATGATGATGGCACTCCTTTGGGCAGCACGAATGAAAATCGGGATCTCATTCTCTTAATCCAGCGAACCATTACTTAAAGCCGCATGAAGTTCTGTTCATTAGGGAGTGGTAGCAAAGGCAACGCGACCATCGTGCAAGAAAATGATACGGTGGTGATGATTGATTGTGGCTTTGCGTTAAAACATACCGTTGCAAGACTGAAAGAAAAGTCACTGGAACCAGAACAAGTGAACGCTATTTTGGTTACTCATGAACATGGTGATCATATTGGCGGTGTGAGCCGATTTGCTAAAAAATACAAAACGCCTGTTTATTTAACCGCAGGTACGGCTCGCTCATCTAAAGTTGAATCTGTTGTCACTCAGCGAAGAATTGCGCCCGATGATGCCTTTACTGTCGGTGATCTGTTTATTCAGTCAGTCACCGTGCCTCATGATGCACGAGAACCTTGTCAGTTTTTGCTGAAAGGTGCAGACAAGACCTTAGGTGTATTGACTGACTTGGGGAGTGTTTCGTCTCATGTCCAACAAGCCTTTAGTCAGTGCGATGCGCTGTTGTTAGAGGCAAATCATGACGTTGATTTGCTTATGGAAGGCCCTTATCCACCTTCTCTCAAAAGGCGCGTAGCAGGCGATTGGGGACATCTCAATAACGAACAGGCATTGGCATTTTTAACTAGATTGGCACGTCCGTTAGATACCTTAGTCTTAGGTCATGTATCCGAACAAAATAACTGCCCAGATCGAGTTAAACAAACGTTTAATCAGTTTGAAGGGGTCGTCCGGCAATTACATTATGCAACGCAATCGAGTGGGTTTGATTGGTTGTATCTTTAAGAAGAAAAGTAAAACGTGGTACAGGAGTAAAATCTATGAATGAATTATTTGCAGCGAATAAGGCATGGTCTGAGTCACTTCAAGCAGACAATGCAAACTATTTTACTGAGCTTGCATCAGGTCAAGCACCGGAATATTTATGGCTAGGTTGTGCTGATAGCCGTATTCCTGCAGAAAGCTTACTCGGTTTAGGGCCAGGGGAGTTGTTTGTTCATCGCAATGTTGCCAACCAGGCTAACCCTGAAGATCCTAATGCTATGTCAGTGATTCAATATGCAGTCACAGCCCTCAAAGTGAAGCACATTATTGTTTGTGGTCATGTGGGTTGTGGTGGCGTGAATGCAGCGCTGAATGGCGGTGTCGATGGTTATCTTTCAACTTGGTTAAAGCCTATTTCAGAACTTGCCAAAGCCAACAAAGCTGAGCTTGATGCACTGCCTTCTGAAGAGGAAAAGGTGATTCGTTTGGCTGAACTGAATGTAAAACTGCAGGTTGAAGGTTTGGCTAATCATCCAATTATTAAGGGTGCCTGGGCTGCAGGACAGCCTTTGTCGGTGCATGGTTGGTTATTCGACCTGCGTACAGGTTTGCTGAATGATTTAGGGGTGAGTGTTTCCGAATAAGGTTTCCTAGTCTAGTTCAGGATAGCTACGCAAAACGTAGCTATCGAGTCTAGCCTTTACATGGTTTCATAGGCTGCCCAAAACAAGTGGTGAAAAAACCTTTCTTTATTGGTTGAGGAGGCTTTTTATAAAGACCTATCAATTCACCAAATGGTTTATCTTGCAGTGCCTCTTCCTTTTCAAGCTCATCAATGAAGTTAAATAAAATAGTTTTTAATTCAGGGTGATACTCCCAAGGTTTGCCTTTGGCAAATTTTTGATCGTTTAAGAAATTTCGATAGTCTGCCAATTTTTCTTTTAATGATTTAGTGTCTCCTCCACGTCTTACATTAACGGAAAGGTGATCTGCGAGCATCTCCAAACGATTTGACATGGGCATCATGGAAAGGGGCTGATTCTTTTTCCACCAATACTCAGGATGATGTGCTTCTGTCGTGATGTGAGAATACATCGCTTTATATACTTTAGATGTTTTATCACTGTTAATAATGCGGTAAGCAGTTTTAGGGTCAGTGGCAAATAGAGCATCTAACGTTTGATAGCCTTCAATATTATCCAGCTTCGTTAAATCATGCTTACGGATTAATTGAATTAATTTTCTATTGGAGACTTCGTTGGGAATATGCTTGCTGACAAAGGCTAGAATTAAGCCCATTGCCACCTTATGCCCGGCCAAATCAATGATGAAGTGATCGGCATTTGGTGTATTTGGGCCGACAATATCAGCTTTATTGATAATCTTTTCTCTTGTTGAAGCCCATAACGCTTTGTATTGTTTAAAATCAAAATAATTCTTGTAGGGGAAGAGGGTGTTTAAACGCTCTTTGGCGCCACGTTTATAACCGGATAGATCCGGTTCATTCAATTTTTTCGATAACCCCTTATATACGTTTATGTTGACGTCTTGAGGGCTAATTGAACCGCCCGAACTGTTTAGGGCTAAAACGAGTAAAAAATAAGCAGCTCTCATATTAATAGGCCGTTTAATGTTACCTTTTTTTTGACTGATTAAGGGCTGTAAAGTTCTGGTTACTTAAGGGTATATCTACTAATTGCTTTCGACTTCTGTTTTGTTCATATAGCTGTTTCTGGAGGTATGCTACTCATCAAAAAAACAAGATGAACATACCTCACATAAACCCCTTCGGGCACTTATTTATCTGGCTTAAGAGGGATTGTAGGGTTTGAAAAGGTCACGAACATTAACGGCAACCTGCGCCTTGCTGAAAGCCTTGAAATTCAGCTCAGACACTCAAAATCAATTAATAAGGGTGCTTTGAATAACGCTATGTCAACAGAGCCTAGGCGATAAGAATTAAAACGTAATGGAAAGTGATGAGCTGAATTGATGCGCCTCAGTAGATTCGAATACTGCTGCTACTTTTAGTGGGTGTGTATATTGATAGCTCAGTAATAGTTGCCATGTTTCATCAATCAACCATAAAGTAGAGATGCCACTCATGAAGGAATAGTCGTTGTAAGTGGCAAGTGTTAATGCATCAAAATCTAAAGCCTTGTATTTATCAAGTGAATATGAAAGATCCAACGCCGTCCTGGTAGTTCTTGTGTTATGCGTGAGGGAAAGCGCTGCCCATTGTCGGCTTGAGGAATAATCGGACGCTTGCGTTTCTCTAGCTTTATGTATTTCCAGATTTGCATTCAGGTCAACTGACCAGTCAGGCCAGAGATCAAGCGATAAGCCTGTTGAGACTAAGTGTACTTGACCTGCCTCGAGCTCATAGTCTTTATCAAGCGGTGTTAGCCAGTTGTAGCGATAATTTAAGAAGACATTGAAATGTTGAGCAAAATCCTTGCTGACATTGAAATTTGTACCTGTATGCAATAGGTATAGTGTTGATGATAATTGACTGATAAGGGTCTCTGCTTCTAGCAGAAACCAAAAATCGGCTATCTCTAAGGTTTTTCCAGTATTGAATGCTAGCGATGAATAACTCCAGTCAGTTTGATCACCTTCGGGGTTATGATAAAACCAACTGCCGATATGCCAAGGCGTATTGAGATCATGACCTTTATACCAAGCAATATCGCCACTGAAGCTGCTTGAAAAGACTTGTTGCTGCCCTTGCCAGTCATTGGCTAAATTGACGGTCAAGGAGCCTGCCAGGTTCGTTGAGGCGGCCTGGGATTCTGCCGTTTGTAATGCGGTAATTTGTTTAGAGGCTGCGTTGCCCAATATCGAATCAGGTGTTATGTCATTAACTAGCTGAAAGTAACGCATGGCTAGGCTTCTAAACCCAAGCTTTTTTTCAATCACAGCCAAGCTGTACAGGTAAGTTGGCTCCATTGGCTCAATGGATAAGGCGTTTTCAAAAGCTTGTCTAGCCTTTTCGAAGGCTTTCTGCCGCGTGTGTACAATGCCTATTGCATGAAAGGATTCGGCGGTAGGTGCAACAAGATTAGCTGCATTAAAAAAATCTAACGCTTCTTCCGTTTTGCCTTCATTGAAAGCAGTGATACCTGAATTGTGATAGCTGCTCTGACTTTGAACGTCTAAAGCCAACATCAAGAAAGTAAGGGTGGTGAGTGTTTTTATTGTCATAAGTGGAAGAGCGCCTTAGCAGGCGCTTTCTGTTAGAAAAGTTATGAAGCTTTTTTTACTTTTATTTCTCTAAGCTTTTTCTTCTCAGCCTTAGGCTTCTTTTCAAGTCGCTTCTCTTTCGATTTAAAGGCATCTTTGTTCATTTTCCTTTCTTTCAATAGCGCTTTCTTTTCTTGCATCTTATTGAAGTGAGCTAGCTTCTTCTGTTTTAATTCAGGGTCTTCGATTTTATCAATACGTGCTTTAATTTGTTCGGGGGTTAGTTTACGCTTCTCTTTTTTTAAACGTTTTTCCTGAACTTTTTCTAAGCGTTCTAGTTTCTTTTCGCGAAGTGCTGGGTCTTCTATTTTGTCAATACGCGCTTTGATCTTGTCAAGATTAATCTTGCGCTTTATCAATGGCTTTTTAAGTTTGCGTTTACCCTGTTGGTCTCCAGAAATTTCAGTCATTTTCATCGAGACATCATCTAAATCTTCTGCATGAACAGAGAAAGATAGCGCTGTGGCTGTCAAAGAGCTGATGAGAATAGTGGTTAATTTCTTCATAGTGGCTTTCCTTTTTTACATATATATGCAAAAACAAGTGGCACGAATGCCTTTTTGTTATGCGTCTTTTCAGGGTAATCGCTATGATTTTTTTTTCAGGCAGGCTGAATAAAAGGTAATGCGTTAAGCTTAAAATTATGGAGAAGTTTCTTGCGTATCGATAGCTATGTCATTGATTTCTATGTTATCTATTAGCCAACCTCTAAATCCATTGCGCAGGTTGTCTTGTGTTTCAAACAAAAATTTAATCATGATCAGTTGATTTTGATAAGCTTTTAAATCAACTGCGACTTTTTCCCATGCAGGTTCGAGGCTCACGCCTCGGTTAGATTTTGACTTTTCGTTACTCAAGCTTTCTGAGGGGGGTGTTTCAGGGTTTAAACTTTTTAGGGGCTGAAACGATTTACCGCCATCGGCTGAGATCAATATTGACATGTGATCTCTACTATTTTGCCCGACGGCCTGTTGCTCAACCTCCCAAAACGTTTGAAAAGAAAGAATAGGATGCACGGTTCCTTGTAAAGAAATGGGCAGTGACGTCAATGCACCTGAATGGGCTGTCGTTGAAGTGCCGCCGCTTAACGCAGTGTCTTTCTTTGACTGATTACCTACATAGCTTCCTGTGTCAGTGCTCCCGTACCAGTAAGCAAAGTCGCCGTTGTAGGCTTTAGGCAGGTTAGCAGTTTTGCCCTTAAGGTCATTGGGTAAGGCAGAAAAGCCTCTATCGGCCAATTGGTTAAACACATCGTTAGCATTTAAATTAATGCGTTGCCAAAGACCTGTGAAGTGCCAAGGCGTACGTTGTTCGGCATCATCATAAAAAGGGCGATCGTCAAAAAATTCAGCGGTGCCTAATGTAAGATTGACAGTACGGCTGATGCCTTTAGATAAGCTGACACTGGTTTTTTGAGTTTGAAAGCCTTCCTTTAAAATAAATAGATTGAAGTTTGAGAAGGGTTGTTCGTTTTCATCTAACATCGGTATAGGTCGAAATTGATAAAACCCTTTACTATCTGTTGTTATTGCTTGCATTGTGCCTCGTAAATTATTGGCTGTCGTGATCAGAAGAGTCACGTCTTTCAACGGGTTGCCGTTATTATCTGTCACAAAGCCATTCAGATTGGCTAAATACTGCTCTTCAAGAGGGGTTAAGTTGACAGTGAGAGGCAGAGTCGAAGGCTCACTAATAGAAATTAACTGGCTGTAGGGGTGATAGCCAAGGGCGTTGATATAGAGCTTATATTGGCCTGGCAATAAATAGAGTGATACTTGGCTGTCAGAGGGTTTGCTTATCTTTTGTAGCCGCTCTTCTTTTAGATTTTCAAGGGTAAGAGAAAATCCTGAAACTTGTTCTAATGACAGACCATCGATGAGTTGCAAATTCAGCTGGCTTACCGAAAACCTAGAGGCAAAATCAACGGACAACTCTTCTATGGCAGGCCCTGATATATTCACTGATGCAGTGTAGGTGAAGTGGCCTTGAGTCTTTGGCAGGTCGACAGTCGCTGTATGGCTATCACTTATAAAATCTCGGGTTTCTATGCCTTGTGTGATGGTGCCAGAAAGATTGCTTATTTGGTTGCCTTCCTTAAAGGGTGTGAAGCTTAATTGAAGGTTGGCCTGCTCAGCGTCCCTCATGACTAGAGCCTCATATAAGCGTTTACTTAGCCGAATTTGGGTTTCTTTTATGGCACTTGATGCGTTGAGAATGGCAGTGGGTTGGATACTTTCGGTTTGATTGCCGGTAGGGGAGACACCTCTTTCATTGACTTGACTTGTAGCGCTGTCAAGCAATATGGACTTGACATCGCTTCCTTTAAAGTCAGGATTAAGTGCATAAATTAATGAGGCTACCCCTGCGACGACCGGTGCTGCCGCTGATGTGCCTAGAAAGGGTTTGTAGTCTGTTGCTGTCAGGCTTTGAAAGTGCGAGGGGGACGCGATTTCAACTAAATTACCATAGTTACTGTAATAGTAGAGTTTGTCTTGTTGAGATAAAGCACCAACAAAGAGCACATTGTCTTGAAAAGCGATGTCGCCGTTATCGGCTAGGTGAAGCGCAGGGCTATGATACTGGCCGGGTATGCCATAAGTATCCTTATAGCCTTTACCGTTATTGATGCCATTGCCTGATGACCAGATAAATAGCTTGTCTGGGTGCTTTGCTGCTAAGGTGCGATATTGCCTCGTTGCTTGTAGTGCTTTTTGTTTTCTGCTGGTAGTTGATTGGTGGTTAGTGAGATCAAAATCTTTGGGTATATAGCCAGGAATGGCCCATGAGCTGGTAATCACTTTTATAGCAGGATTTTTAGTTAACGCCAGCAGGCTCTTGTAGTCATTGCCGGCCAGCACAATCTGAGATTGCCAGTTGATGCCTGCGATCCCTTGGTTATTGTTGGCTATGGCTGCAATGGTGCCTGCAACGCCATTGCCATGGTCCATTAAAGCTTGGTCTTGGGTATGAATATGTTCTTCAGATACTCTACCTTGAAGTTCACTATGCTGGCTTTCGAATCCTGCATCGGAGATGCCGATTAATATATCAGGATGTCCTGTGGAGTATTGCCAAGCATCGGTTGCTTCAATTTTTTCAAGGTGCCAGTTGTCTCCGCTAGGGATAGATGACCAGTCGGCATAGTCGTTGGTTTCAAAGCGTTGTGATTCAATCTTCGCTGCCTTCTTACCTTCGTATAGTCTGGGTATGACTTGAGTAATACCTTCTGTGGCTGAAAGGCTAGAGAGCGCAGCCAATGCTTCTTCATTGGTTTCATCATACTCAACCAGTAATCCTTTTACGATATCAAACCCAACGGGCACGAGGGCGGGGTGTTGCCTGACTAGGTTTTCAATGGCTTCGCTGCTTAACACATTCGAACGCACCCAATGTTGATTGGCAATAATCCCGATTAAGGTTTCAATGTCAGCATATTGATCAACCCCTTTAAGCTTTTCTTGCTGAAAAGGAAAATCTTCGGTGATGGTAAAGGTGATGGTTCTTTGTGTGTCTGATAGATCTGATCTCACTATGACGGTGTAAGTGCCAATCTCTCTGGCAGTAAAGTAAAGCTGCTTTCGATTTTCACTCAGTGTGAAGGCGTCTATTGGTTTACCGTTTAATGTAAGAGACCAGCGCAGAAAGCCAAATGAAGTAGTATTTGTTAGAGATAAAATAAAGGGGCTATTTAGACTAGGTAGCTCACTGAAGGCAAATTCTGCATTCGATAAATCAATCACAGGGTAAACATCGATGGTGATCGCGCTAATTGATTCAGTTTGATCCACTGAGATTGTTTTTAACTGAAAAGTTAAGGTTTCAGGTGCGAAGACTTGTGGGCTTACAAAGCTTGCATTCAAGTTATGTTGATTATTCAAAATGACCGGAATGCCGCCGGTTTGAGTCCATTCTATCAGGACTAACCTGTGTTCAGGCTCAGCATTTTTGGGGTTAAATACATAATGGGTATTGCTAGGAATACTATCAGTTGACCCTGCTGATAATAGGTTGTGTTGTGCTTTGTCAGAACAGGCGGCGCTAACGATTAAATAGAGTGCTATGAGTAAATAAGCTTTTGTAGTGGTTAAGATGTAACCTAATACTTGCCAAGTATGCCCCATAGCAAATTACTCATCTTCCAGGTTGATCAGTGTGACTTCAGTGGAGGCTGTTTCTCCTGCAAGCAATACAATGTGCTTAGGGGATAATTGCCTGTAGCCTTTTTTATGTGTGTTCAGACTATAGGATAAGGTAATGCCAGCTTCAGCTTCTGTGTTTAGTTGGGTAAATTGGAAGAAGCCCTGTCCATCGGTGTGTGTGGTGAATGGTGGGCTAGATTGACCCTCAAGCTTAAGTGACACTTCAGCATGAGGAATTGCTGATCCTTCTTCATCAACAAGCCATCCTTCTAGCGTTGCGGTTTTATTCGATGCTAGATTCACAAGGTGAAGTGTTTTCAATAAGGTTTCACCTTTTGATAGTGCAACAGCAAAGGTTGAGGGATGGTAGCCTTCAACGTCTACGGTTATGTTGTAATTACCGGTTAGCAAAAAAAGCACTTGTTCTTCAGATAAATGCCCTTGTGTGACTTGTTGGGTAACAGGCGTATTGGTGTGATCGATGCGAATATCAACGCGCCCTTGAATAGGGTTTTTGTTTTCATCATAGAGCTCAAGCTTCAAAGTTGCCAAGTTTACAGGCAAGTCTATTAACGTTGTTTCTCCTGTTTCATTATTCATCACGGCTAAAGAAATGGCTTCTAACTTATCAGACTGAAGCGTGACCTGTGCTAAGTCATTTTCAGATTCCAATTCGATAGTAGCTGTTTGTTCTTCTAAAAACGTGATGTTGCTAGAGGAGAGTGTGATGGTTTTTGTGAACGGGTTGTGATGGCTGGCATGTACTGCCCCTAAGCCTTTATTAGCTGCTTTGGCCGCCTTTAATGCACCGTAAGCATCTATGAGGGGAATAGAGTGGGCAAGAATGGCTGACTTTGTGTTAGGTCCTGTATAGCGTTTAGTAATGGTGTGATGGGTGTTTTCAATGAGTAGTTTTTTAACATCGCGTCCCTTCAAACTTGGATTGATACCGAAGATTAAAGAGGCTATGCCTGAGACCACAGGGGCTGCAGCTGATGTTCCTTTAAAGCCGGCCGAATAGCCATAACGGCCTCGGTTATCAGTTTTATAGCTATTTTGAGAGGCGAGTGATTTAAAATAAGCAGGTGCAGCTAGGTCAACGAGTTCACCATAAGTGCTGGTATGGGACAGATGTAAATCATCTGTGATTGCGCCGACAAAAATAACATTAGGCAGTTTGTCTATGGTATTCAAAGCAGATAGATGAAGGGCCGGACTGTGTAAATCACCTTCAATGGCATAATGGCCGTTGTGGCCTTTACCATTGCCTATACCATTGCCTGCGGAGAATACAAAGAGTTTATCAGGATTAAGTTCTGCAATTTTCCGGAAATGGCGTGTCAGTTTAAAGGCATTTTGAGCTCTTTGGGCGACTGAATGGGCATCAGTGACATCAAAATCTGCTGGTATATAGTTGCTTAGTGCCCACGAAGCGTTAAGGACTCGAACGTTGTTTTGTTGAGTTAAGCGAGTCCATTGCGCAAGGCCTGTATAACCCAAAACGAGCGGCGCATGAAAATTAATCCCTGACACGCCCAAATGATTTTGACTAAGCGCGGCGATAGTGCCAGCCACTGCTGTACCATGATCCAGATTGGATTTTTCAGGATCTTTACTGTAGTTATGGGGAAAATGAAGGCTTATTTTATCTTCGAGTTCCTCATGGTTAGGGTCGAACCCGCCATCAGAGATACCAACACTAATGGATGATGAGCCTTGATGTATCATCCAGGCTTCAGGGAGTTTCGTTGCCTTTAAATGCCAATTATCTTTAGCGCCTTCTCCCCAGTCATCGTAGTCATTGGTGTGTAATGATGGCACATGGGGTTGTTCCAGGCGTTGATAGTCTGAGCCCTCATAAAGCCTAGGTAACACGCCATCAATACCTGTTGATTGTCGCAACGATTTAAGTGCTATCTGCTCACCTGGCTTATCTGTATCAGCCTCAATAAGCCAGCCAAAGAGCGGGTCGAAAGCTAATAAGTCGAGTGAGGTAAACCGTTTTATTTTGTCGGCTACCGCATTTTTTGGCAGCGTGTCAGAAATGACCCAATACTGATTGTCAATGAACCCTAAACTGCTCTCTAAGCTGTCACTTTCATCAATGATTGAGAGTTGTGCTGTATCAAAGCTGGCTTCTTTTCTAATAATAAACTCTGTCGTTTGTGTGTAAGTATCTGATTGCAAAACGAGCTGATAGCGGCCTGATTGAGTGGGTGTAAATTCAATGATTTGTGCTTGTTGATTGAGGTCTATACTGTCATTTTTGTAGATAATACTGGTCTTGAAATGTTTGGTGATATCTGAAGGTTCAACTTTAATTTGCAGAGGCGACTGAGTGATTAAAGGTGATAGGAATTCAACATGAAAAGATAACGGTTTAGTCTTGCTTATGGTTTGATTAAAAGGTGCTTCCTGCTTTGTGAAATCATGAAGAAGCTGATTGAAAGGCCTGAAAAAACTGGCTGCAAATAAAAGTAGGATGATAAACGCAGTTAGAAAAAAATTCATTTTGTACTATTTTCATTAATATATAAAACCAGTCTAGTTTAAAAATTAATTTTTTAGACGAGGTAAAGGCGCTAAAAGACTGCTGGGATTACTGTGACTGTTAAATTACAAAGCCTTTTTATTTTTTTATTTTCTATCGCTATTTTAGTTGGGTGTGCTGCACCTAATGAAAATGATGAGAATAAAAAAAATACTCAAGAAGAATTACTGATTACTGAAGATTTTGATCTTGCTCTGAAAGAAACACTTGATGAAATTAATACGGCGGTAGATGTTGATGTAGAGCCAGAGCATTTTGATTATGACAAGAGCTCAGTAGTATTAACTGTCAGTGGTGGCGATACTTTTTTTGGGCAATTTGTGGTTGATCTGACGTTTGCCCAATTAATTGATACTGAAGGTTACGCATTCACCCTCTATGATGCAAATAAGGCAAAAAAGCCTGTTAGGCTGGATTTGGCCAATCTTGATCATGCTGCAAAATTGATCATGCACAATCCACACGTTCCAGCTGGCACCTATAAAGCATTAGCATTAGAGTTTAATTTCGACCAGAGTGTTGTCAACGCTTATCTTGATGGTAAACATTCAACAGTCTATTTAATCTCAGATGATGGATTAACCTTTGGCATTGATCAACAAAGCTATCGAATGTCAGTCGATTTAGCCTCGGCGCCTGTCATGCTTCCAAGTAATGATTTGTTACAGTTGAATTTACAGATAAACTTAGATGAATCGGTAAGAGGCATGCCTGTGTTAAAAAATGCACTGGATGCCAAAGCGGCTTACCTGTTTCATCCTTCCATGCATGTCGATATTAATGATTCGCAAAAACCTATCTATATTGACGGAAAATTTGTATCGGTTGTTGATAAAACCATTAGCCTTATACCTGAACAACTAACAGCTAGTGATCAATATCAAAATTACTTTAACGACAATTTACTCATCAATGTACATGATAAGACGCAATTCTTTGTTAACTATGAAAAGAAGTCTTTCGAAGACGGCATTATTGATATAGCTCAAGACACGGATGGGTATGTACGTATTGAAGGGACATTAGACAAAAAGGAAGCGATAGCTTTTACTGCGGATCATCTGGCCTATATCTCATCGGATAACAAGGCCTTTTCTTCTGGTGTTATTATCAATCGCTCATCAGGGGAGGTAGAGCTGCTGTCTAGCTCTCTTGATTTAACTAATTTTGAATGGCTTCACAGCACAATGCGTGAGCCCGCCTCTAGCTTCTCAAAGGCTTATACGTGGAATCCTAATGAGCGCTCTCAGAATTTTTCGGATTTTAGCAAGCTTTGGCAGCGCGTCGGGTTAGCGTCTTTGGTCTCAGATAAAGCGATAATATTCCCAAGAACTATTCGTGTTGTAGCGGCTAAAGTTGATGGAAATACCGCGACTACTGAGGTGATGGATCACGATGGATATAAAGCACTAACGGTCTTTCTATCGGGCAACACTAAACTTGCAACGGGTGATACATTCTTTGCACAAGGGTATTTCTTCGGTAGTTATTTTATTTCTGATCGAGAGTGGACTTACCCTAATAATTTTGCGGAGTTCTTCGTTTGGCTAGATGAGATGCCGCCAAATAATGCGTTAAATCAGGTGTTTGTGACAAACAATGATGTGCAGGTAAAAGCCGCAGATGAGGAGGGTAAACTGATCATTCAGCCTAAGACGATCAATGATTTCCATCTAAGTGATCGTATTTTGGATAAATCGGCCATTACTTATAAAGTGGCGGGCGAGCGGGTTGCGTTTGATCGAGATGAAGTCAATCGAGTTATCTTTGATGACTCGGCTAGCTTTTTTTTAGAAAGTTATTCAATGATTAACCCCCATATCAGTGTGTATGATACCTATGGCGAAATGAGCCAATCTTTGGCTCAACACATCTCAGGAGGCGGTCATATTTATTCCATTATTGCAAAGGGCAAGCTCTCTGGCTCAAAGCTTTTAGCTAATAGCAATAATGGTGATTTATTAAAGATTCGATTACGCGGAAGAAATATCGATACAGCGCTTGCAAGAACCCTGTGGGATGATGATTATCATGGAGAAAGGAAGTGGGGGGGGTTAACGCTTACACAAATTGGTATTTTATTTGGCTCAGCAGTTGGCTTGGTTGTCCTTGAGTATATTCTTGAAAAAATGAAGTTGGGGCCAAAAGCTCAGCTGACAGCCCCCGATTTTTGTAAAC
The DNA here is from genome assembly GCA_965225765.1 of Pseudomonadales bacterium. Taxonomy (GTDB): domain Bacteria; phylum Pseudomonadota; class Gammaproteobacteria; order Pseudomonadales; family DT-91; genus CAKMZU01. The sequence goes on along the minus strand of CBDDBO010000002.1, from coordinate 1,348,374 downwards.
CAGGTAAAAAACAAAAGCCACCACAAAATAATGCCTCGATGGTACAAAAAGCGGCTAGCAAAGCGAAAGGCTTAGGCAGTGCTGTAGGCTCTATTGGTGGTATTGCTTCTTGTTTAAGAAAGCTCGCTAATTTTTCAGATGCAAAAGAAGATTTAAGACGGTTAAGCAATCAAATTAACCCAGACGCTTTGTATGTTGATGGAGAAAAAGGCAGAAACAGCGCATTGTTATTACTCAGCAAGAAAAAGCTCTCTAAGAAAGGTGCTGATTTCTATAAAGATCCCTCCCAGCGGCAAAGTTTTCAAAAATTGTTGAATGCATCCGATACTATCAATCATGTATTTAATCGTAAGTTTTTAAGTAAATCAGAATTAAAGCCTGGTGTATCAGATATGGCCATGCGTTTAAAAGTTAATCTGACACCAAAGCTAAACAAAGACCATGATGTTTTTTCTAAATTAATTGATATGGATAATGAAGTTCGTAAGCGTATCTTAACTGCTGTTACAGACGGCAACATATCGCTAGATCAGGATGCTGATAAAGATAAGTTCCAAAAAGCATTAAATGATGCAACCAGGGCAGGAAAGGCTAAAAAGGCAACGAGGCAAAGTGTCGTTGATGCCTTTAATAAGGCTATAGGCAGTGAGAAGATCAATCTGGCTACGCTTGATGAGGCCGAAAAGACGAAAGCACCATCATCTGATCAAGAAATTGCTACAGAAAGTCAGCGGACACTTAAACAAGTGGAAAAAGCCTTCTTAAAATATCAAATCGACCCAGAGGCGAATATTGAAAACCTGCGATTAGTGACGGGCCTTTCTCTTGAGGGCGATGTTGAGACAAATCAAGTTGAGGTCTTTGATAAAATGAAAAGTTTGAGAACGGATACTGAAATCAGGCTGAATGAGGTGTCTGCGCATAAAGCTGAAGTCTTGACGGCAATGAAAAATGGAGGTGCATTACGTAGTAATACATTCTTTGAATTTCAAGCTGATAGTTTAATTCGTGAACAGCTCATTGATGATATGAAAAAGACTATTATTCAAGCAGAAACATCAAGTGATGGCGAAAGAGTTGATGTGAATAAGCTGATGGATAAGTATAAAACGGCCAAGAAAACGACGCTGGCATCCAATGATGTAAATAACAAAACAAAAGCCCTTCAAGACACGTTAAATGATATGGCAACCAAGACAAAAAACTTTATAGTGCCTGAAGGGGATTTCAACAGTATCTTGAAGAAGAAAAAGCGTTAATACGCCAGTTCATATGTTGGCTTTATGGGTCAATGACTCAATGCTGATCGCCAGCTTACTTGTACGTAATAGCATGGCTGATTTGTCATTATTCCTTTAGAACTTCCGAGGTGTTTTTTTATCTCAACGTAGTAGATTGTGTTGAGGAATACTTTGTGCATAAAAAGTTAATCAGTATGGCCATTCTATTGCCAGTTTTATCTGTTCAGGCCAAGAAAATTGAAATCAGAGATGTTTTGCTAGGCTCTGCGGGGGTTGTGAGCGTGATTGGCGTTGCTTTGGGTGCTAAGTCTCTCTACGATGTTAATGACCTTCGTGATGTTCAGGTAAATCAGTTAGAACAAGACCTAAACACACTCAGGGAACATTTAGCTAATATAGATACGCAGCTTGAAAATAAGCAAGCTAGTCAAGATTTATCTCAGGCTCATCTGGACGAAAAGCTTGATGGATTGAATAAGCAAGTTGTACATGTCAATGGTGTCTTGAATGCGCATCGCGCTATTCAATGCGATCAAAAGTGGCGTTTTCAAACACTAAAAAATAGAGTTGAGGCGCTAGGAAATCAAACTAGGCACTTACGAAACAGAGTGAATGATCTCCGAGGTGATTTGGTTGGTTTACAGGATAAAACCTCCATTGCAGCTGAAAGTGTTTCTGATAGGTTTTCAGAGAATGCCGTACAGGCTAAGCGAGTGCAGGAGTCCGTGGATAAGCTTAATGCTGATGTAGAGCAGATTGTGAAATGGGTTGATGCATCTACCGCATCAGATTTTGATAATCACTATATCACATCGTTAAATGGCAAAATGCCAGCCTACCCCTTGACGGAGAAAAACCTTAACCTAGATGAAGAGAAGCTTGCCGCTTTACCTGATAGTAAAGCTGAAAGGCAACAAGAGGTAGCAGGGATAGCATCCACTAGTTCTGATCTGAGTGAGTATGTGGTTGTTGAAACGCCCAAACCCCAGCTTGAATAATCCATGAGGAATTATTCAGGCTAGAAGCCTGTCCGAGAACTGACTGTGGTGGTATCAGTTTTTGTAGGCTGACTATTTGCAGGAATTTCCCAAAGCATTTATCTCACTTCTTTGAAATGTATCCTCAAACAGGCTCCTAGTTCGCAGTATCTTTTTTCTACTAAGTATTGAACTTAACTCCTATTAGATGGACAAATATTTCAATTTATTGGTTTTTCGGTAGGGTGGTTTATGAAAAAACGTCTTGTATTAAGTTTCTTGCTTGTCCTTTCTGTTTTTGGTGTAGATGCAAGTGCTAAAAAGTACACTCAAGTTGATTTATTAACTTACGGTATGGTTGCTTTGGTTGGTGTGATGGCTGTTGGTTCAACAGTTGGGCTGGTACTACATCGTGGAAATGTGAAAAAGCAGATAAACAGCTTAGATAATAAAACAACTGATTTAAAGCAGTGTTTATATCAAGTTCAAAAAGTATTAACGAATAGAGAAGATGAAGTTGGCATTTCAAATCGCTTAGAGAACCTTGAAAAGAAGATGGAAAAGTACCATGGTTCTGATGAGAGCAAAGATTGTCAGTGCGAAACCTCAGCTCTTGATGCCCCTGATATGACTGCGGAGCAATCTGAGAGCCTGATTGAAGCTGAGTTAGGTCAAGACGCAGCCACAAAAGCAGCAGCGACGGATGAAATCAACGAAGCGAACGACACACAAGAAGCTGGCCCAAGTGTAAGTGAGAAAGCCGGTGATGATAGCGTGTTAGCTAATGAGAAAATCGACTTGGATAGTTATGTCATAATCCAAGGTAAAGACGAAGGCCAGCTCAAAGAAGCAGAGGCTGTTGCTGAAGCTGCTTTATCTGGTGAAAGCAAGTGTTGTATTGATCAAGCTAAGGCCACTGTTGTTCAAGGCACTGCAAATGTAGAGGGTAAAGCAGAAATTAAGCCGAATGATGAGTTAAATGCCATTCTTGCTGTATCTGACGGTTCATCTACCAATAAAGTTGAGCAGCCAGTGAAGGTTGAAGTAAAGCAAAATGGGCAAAACGTTAGTGTTGAGGCGCTTCAAGACTGGGCCAGTAAAGTGTGCCTCTACCATCGTGAACTTAAGCATGAAGCATTCCCAGAATATGAAGTATATGAAGTGAAAGGGGCGCTTTAGGCCCTTAATAAAAAAGAGCCGAAAGGCCCTTTTTAACTCACTTTATCTCCAGGGTTTGCGCCCTCATCAGGCCTTATTAGTTGAACAGATTTACCCGATCCCGCTGCTAATACCATGCCTTCAGAAAGACCGAATTTCATTTTTCTCGGTGCCAAATTGGCAACTAAAATAGCGAAGGTTCCTTCTAGGTCATCTGCCTGATAATTTTCTCGAATACCTGAAAAGACTGTACGTTGACCTAGCTTGCCTACGTCAAGTGATAGCTTGAGCAGTTTGTCCGCACCTTCGACTGTTTCTGCCTTAACGATTTTAACTGCACGTAAATCTACTGCATTGAATTGATCAATCGTTATCGTATCAGGTGCGGCTGAAGTCTTGGCCTTTTTCTTTTTTTCCTTGGTAGTCGGTTGGGTTGGGGTAACTAATGCTTCAATTTGTTTCGTCTCCAGCCTTTTCGCTAGCGGTTTAAAGGCATCGATAGTATGGTCAAGTAAAGGCTGTTCTGACGTTTGCCAGCTAAGCTCTGATTTAAGAAATGCAGCGGCTTTATCAGCCATTTCTGGCATGACAGGCTTTAAGTAAGTGACGAGCAGCTTAAAGAGATTTAGACCCATGCTGCAAATCTCAATGACTTGCGCTTTGTTAGCTGGATCTTTAGCTAATGCCCAAGGGGCTTTGTCATCGATGTACTTATTAGCTGCATCTGCCAGTGACATAATATGCTTGATGGCTTTAGAAAACTCACGTGTTTCATAAAGCTGGGCGATCGTGCCTTTTGCTTCTATTGCTTGCTTCCAAAGTTCAGGATCTTCAAGTGATGCGCTCAATAAACCGGCATTTCCCTTGGTAATGAATTTGGCGCAGCGTGAGGCAATGTTAACGAGTTTATTAACGATGTCCGTATTGACCTTACTTAAAAAATCTTCCAAATTGAGGTCAATGTCGTCAACCTGAGCGGTCAATTTGCTTGCGTAATAATACCTGAGTGATTCTGGATCTAAATGTTTTAGATAGTCATCCGCATTGATAAAAGTCCCACGAGATTTAGACATCTTTTGCCCGTTAACGGTAATAAAACCATGAGCGAAGACGCCTGTCGGTGTTCTGTAATCTGCACTTTCAAGCATGGATGGCCAGAAAAGGGCATGAAAATTAATAATATCTTTGCCGATAAAGTGGTAGAGCTCTGCTTTAGCGTGTTTTCCCCAGAAATGGTTAAAGTCTAAATTCTGCTTATCACACAGGGCTTTAAAGCTTGCCATATAACCAATGGGTGCATCTAGCCAGACATAAAAATATTTACCGGGTGCATCTGGAATCTCAAAACCGAAATAGGGCGCATCACGGCTGATATCCCAAGGTTGAAGGCCAGCTTCCAGCCATTCTTGAAGCTTATTAGACACGGCTTCTTGAAGGTGGCCCGACCTTGTCCAGTCTTTTAAAAAGTCTGTGAAAGCATCCAGTGTAAAGAAATAATGCTCGGATTCTTTCATGACGGGTTTTGCACCGGAAAGCGCTGACACAGGATCAATTAAGTCAGCTGGTGTATAAGTCGAGCCACAGCTTTCGCAATTATCGCCGTACTGGTCAGGGGTTTTACATTTAGGGCAGGTACCTTTAATAAAACGATCTGCAAGGAATAAGCTTTTTTCAGGATCAAATAATTGGTTGATGCTTTTTTTAGCAATATGCCCATTTGCTTGAAGTTTCTTGTAGATATCTTCGCTGAAGAGACGATTTTCTTCACTGTGCGTGGTATGAAAATGATCAAAGCCGATAGAAAAGCCTTTAAAGGTATTTTCATGTTGGGCCTTGATGTTGGCAATATGAGCCTCGGGTGTAATACCTGCCTCTTCTGCTTTTAGCATAATAGCCGTACCGTGTGCATCATCGGCGCAGACATAAAAGCATCTATTGCCTTGCTCTTTTTGGAATCTTACCCAAATGTCTGTTTGAATGACTTCGAGAATGTGCCCGAGATGCAATGGCCCGTTGGCATAGGGTAGTGCGCTGGTCACCAGTATATCGCGCGTGCCCTGATTGGCCATAAAAACTCCCAAATAAATAATAGAAAAGCAATCTATTATAGGCGCTACGCTAGTTGAAGCCAACAAGTCAAAAGGGTAATGATCTGTGGTAGGCTATTACTTCAATTCACAGTAATTGCCGCCTTACAAGCTCTGTATTAACCCGATTAATCGCTGTGTATTGAAGTACGAGTTACTTAGGTGGTGAATTGGCGTACGATAGGCATCATTATGAATCTAAATGACATACCTATATTTGTAAAAATTGTTGAGCATCAAGGTATATCAAAAGCAGCGACTGCACTGGGTGTGCCTAAATCCAAGGTGAGTCGTCGATTAGCGCAGCTCGAAGATGATTTAGGCGTTAGATTAATTGAAAGAAATACCCGGCAGCTTATGCTCACGCAGGCAGGTGAGTTACTTTTTAGTAGAGGGCTAAAGCTTGTCAATGAAGCGTCGGACACATTAGATGTCTTGTCAGATCTACAGAAAGCACCAAAGGGGCTTTTAAGAATCAGTGCATCAATTTCCTTAGGGCAGTATGTGTTAGCCCCCTTGATTGCTCAATTTCAGGCTGCAAATCCCGAGGTTGATATTGACTTACATCTGACGAATCGTCGGGTGGATTTGATCGCTGAAGGCTTTGACATGGTTTTCCGCGTAGGCGAGTTAGAAGACTCAAATTTGATTTGCAGGAAGCTTAAAGACACGCAAGGAGGGCTTTTTATAGCGCCTTCTTTATTGGGTAAGCATGGTCCAATAGAGACCCTGAATGATCTGCATCATTACCCCATACTCTGCATGAGCGATCACAGTGATTATCGTAAGTGGCAATTAGTAGGAAAGGATAAGAAACGTCATACCGTCACCGTAAAGCCGTCATTAAAGGTAAATGACTTTTCGGTGATAAAAAGGGTGTGTGAAGAGGGGGGAGGTATTGCTTTTTTGCCTTTAAATCTTGTTCATGGAACGGAATCCCAGAACTTATTAACGCAGGTTCTGTCAGACTACTGCTCTCCTGTGTTTTCATATTATTTGGTTTATCCGAGCAATAAGCACCTAACGCGACGCGCTAAACGTTTTATTGAGTTTATGATGGGATGACCAAGGCGAGCGATTTTTTTTGAACAAGGATCTGCTATGCGCCGTTATTTTCTGTACGCTCTTCTGTGTTTATTATCGCTTTTTCAACATAGCTATGCCAAAGAAGAAGAAAAAAAACTCACGATTGAAGAATCTCTTCATATTGCATTAACCAAGGCTGAACTTTTTGAATGGGAGTATTGGAAGCCCATAAAACTCACCTATGAACAAGCTGCATCACCTCTTGAAAAACAGTCTATCGCCTTGGCGCATTATAAAAAGCTTTATAGAGACGCCTTAAAAGCCCATGCAACTAAAAAGGCAGCGATTAAAGGCGTTGAAACCATAGGTATCGCAGGCTTATTGGCCTTGTCATTCTTTTCAGGCGATATAGCAGGCTTTATGGGCTATGACCAGATGACTCAGGCGAAGGTTAATTTAGCAGGCCGCCTAGGTTGCTCCGTAGGCAGTTCATTTTGGGGCGCTTTACAATTATCGCCAAGCGCTATGAGTGAGCATAGCCCAACGTCGTTGATAAAAGATACCGTTAACTATTCTCGTTATGCGTTAGGGCGTGGATTAGAAGACCCATACCTACAGGTAGATGAAGTGTTTGCAGAGGCTTATTTTAGGCTGGCAGATAACCATCCTGATCTATTTGAAAAAACCAAAGCACGGGTTTATCAAATGCGCCAAGATGATAAGGCCCATGTGAATAACTATCTCCAATATGTTGAAACAGCAGCGGCTTTACCTTTAGGCAATTTACCTTTTCAGCTTGATGAAGAACGCTACTATTCGGTGTTTGAACATTATTCTGAGCAGGTGGTTGATGCGATGGCGTTATTGGTATCGAGTAAAGTATATTGGAGTGAACTAGCTTCTGGCAGGGGCGGTTTGCATTTCCCCTACTATTTTGAAGGAGAGCCCGGAACGGGTAAAACCAATGCTGTACGGGCATTGAGTAAAGTGATGAAAACACAGCTCTTTGAGGCACATTTAGACGGCGCGAATTATGAAAAAATTGTCGGTCAGCGTTTTGACCCTTCCCTATTGTCAGAAAGGGGACGTTTACTAGAAGCTTTTTGTGCGTCATCAGTTAAAGGTAAAACTAATGGGCAGAATGCTATCTTATTTATTGATGAATTTGATAGGCTTCTCAATGCCGATGATTATGAAAGCAGACAAGTCTTAAGCTTTATGTTGAAGGCTTTAGATCCTCGTCAAAATAAATTTTATAGTCCGTACTTGGGTGTGCACGTTCCTTTTCCTAATCTAGTGATATTATCGGGAAATCATCGTGTGACAGACTCCGCCTTGGTAAATCGCTTTGAAAAAGTAGAGTTTGATGGATTTAATGCAAAAGCAAAGCGACGTATTACTGAGTCAGTCTTAGTACCTGATGTTTTGCAACGCTATGGGTTTGAGCAGGCACAGCTGGAAGATGGTGATAGGGAAGCTATAGACCAATTGCTTATGAGTGATCAAGCTAATCGTGGCCTTAGACAGATAGAAAAAGGCTTAACCAAAATCATTGGTCGTAAAGTGGCGCGTCGTTATTTCACCGCCCGTTAGTTTTTCGCGCTTTACCTTTCAATTATCTGGCTGAAACAATTTTCGTAGGGCGGGACAGCGCAGCGTAACCCACCATAAGATTTAATGTTTCTTGGTGGGTTACGTTTCACTAACTCACCCTACAAAAAAATAGATACCCGGCAATCGGTTTGACACGATGCACTCGTGTAGCGTAACCCACCATTAAACCTGTGATAAGTTAAGTAAGCTGCCCTGTAGCCTTTAAATGATCAACAGTTAGCTTAATGCCCTCAGCTAATGAAACCTTAGGCTCGTAACCAAAGTCTTTTTTCGCTTTAGCAATTGAATAGTAATGATGAGTCACCATATATTTGATAGCAAAGCGTGTCATACCCGTTTCATTTAAATTACCCCCTTTGAGTTTTTCACCAAACTCAACGCAAGCTGCAACACTATAAGCTAGCCAAAAAGGGACTTTTTTGGTGATTTTCGGTTTACCCATTTCAACTAAAAAGTCTTCGACGAAATCAAAAAATGCCATAGGTTCACCGTTAGTAATAAAATACGGAGAACCGTTAATGGGGCTATCAAGGCTAAGCTTAGCTTCTGCTAACATGACCCCGTCAATAAGATTGCTAATGTAAGTAAAGTCTGACAGCTTGTCGCGGTTGCCTACAGCCCGAGTCAGCCTGCCCTGCTTTTCTCTATCTAATATGTTAGGTACAAAGCGATTGTCATCTGGGCCAAACACGACATGAGGGCGTATTGCACAGGTTGCTGTCGTGCCTTCTTTAGCAAATGCTAATACTTGTTTTTCTGCCTCTATTTTTGAATCGGCATAGTCAGCTTGTGAAATAGACGAGTAGGGCAGGGTTTCATCGCCATTTTCAATATCTTTGCCTTCATAGACGGCAGAAGCTGAGCTTATGTAGACCAGCTTGGGTATGTTGTGAGATTTACAGGCTACAATGATATTTTGTGTGCCGCCTAAATTGACATCCCAAACCATTTGTTTCAACACTTGCTTGGTTAATACGATAGACGCATTATGAATAATGCAGTCCATGCCTTTGCACGCTTCAACGACTGCTAGTTTATCCCTGATATCCAGTTGTAAAAAATGAATGTCTTCTCGATGGGGCTTCCCGCTGTAGTCAAGTACTGTGACCTCATGCCCTGCATTTGCAAAGCCATCAACGAGATGTTTGCCCACAAAGCCTGCGCCGCCTGTGATTAAGATACGTTTGCTCATCATTGGCTCCTTATGCGTATGTGCCAAACATCTTGTCCCAGAATGGAAAGATGGATGCATAATTTTTATTCAAGTGAATACCATGGTGAATGTCGTGCTTCTTAGCCCAGTAATTCGCAAGCTTCATGGCAGGGTGCGACCACTCGATATTGGCATGGACCAGAATGTTGCAGGTGGTAAAGACAAAAAAGGCAAAAAGGAAACCGCCAGCTGAGACAGGCCCTAAAATAAAGGCAGCCAACAAGAATAGGCCATTGCCGCCAATCCCCTCTAAGGGATGAACGTAGATGCTCTCAAAGGCGGTGGGGTGTCTAATGTAATGATGAACGCCATGCACCTGCTTCATGACCTTGGGGTTATGCATGCCGCGATGAAAGAAGTAATACATAAAATCATATAGCAGCAATATGGCAAGGCCTTCACCAAAAATGGTTAAGTAGCCCTTGTGGCCTTCATAGATCATGTTTGTCCCTGCAAAAAACAAGGTACCAAGCAATAAGCTCACTGAAACACTCATATTAAAGATCACATTAATGATCTTTTTCTGCAAGGTAACGCGGTTAGGTTTAGGTGGGCGTAGACGTTTTTCCGGCATTTTAATGACAGCTGCATATTGCATGAATGCCATCAGAAGGCCAGACCAGCCCATGATGGCGGCAATGCCAATGAGTAAGGTGATAGACATATGCATTTCCTTTTATTGTTATTGAGGCGATTTTTTAAACAGGGATTGAATACTGATCATCAGCATGCTGCCAAGAGCAGTGAGTTTTGCGCCAAATGATTGATTGAATAATAAGTGCATGGAGGCTTTAGCTTTGGCGTAGTCAAGAGGGCCTACAGGGAAGAGTTTAGGTGGTACCTCCAAGCTAAATTTATCTGCCAGAATTGCTTTAGGGGTGGTGTAAGCTCTTAGGCCATCCCGCCCATTCATCACGCCGTAACCTGAGTATTTCGTTCCACCAAAGGGTAAGTTTTGATTGACGTAACACAGACCGAAGTCATTGATACAAACGGCGCCTGATTCAATCTGATTGGCTACACGCTCACCGCGCGTTCTATCATGGGTGATCACAGAAGACTGCAACCCGAGTTCTGAATCGTTAGCCATGGCAATGGCTTCAGCTTCGCTGGCTGCCCTAAAGATCAACATGACAGGGCCAAAGACTTCCGTTCTGACAATGTCCATCTCATCTGTTAAGTCAGTTAAAATGGTAGGTGGGAAGAAATTATCACCAAGATCGGTTCGTTTTTTGCCGCCAGCTAAAACGGTGGCACCTTTTCTTACCGCATCGTCTACCAGCTTTTCAACGATCGCGATTTGATGCGGGGAGGTCAGTGAGCCAACATCCGTGATGCCTGGGGCTGTGGGGGCTTTCTGTCGCATAGCGTTCGCGATGTCAGCCACACCTTTGCAAAACTCATCGTATTTGCTTTCCATGACAATAATACGCTCAGAAGCAACACAGTTTTGTCCCAAATTAATAAAGCAGCCATCTATGGCGGAATGGATTGCTTTTTCCATGTGAGCATCATCCAGGACTAACATGGGGTCTTTACCGCCTAGCTCCATGACAACAGGGGTGATATGTTCTGCTGAGGCTTTAATGATACGTCTGCCATTGGTCACGGACCCAATAAACAGTATTTTATCGACGCGAGCTTTTATGAGAGCCGCACCTGTCTCTCCGAAGCCTTGAATAATTTGTACGGTGTCGGTGCTGAAGCCTTCTTTTATAAGTGCTTGATTGGTGATGGTCAGAAATTGCTTGCTGGCAAAGGCGACTTGTTCAGAAGGTTTAATAATGACAGCGTTGCCAGCCATCAAAGGCGCAACTAATGAGCTGATGATATTTTGTAGCGGATAATTCCAGGGTACGATGCACCCCACAACGCCTAGAGGGGTGTAATCAATGCGGCCTTTTTTATGCATTAAGATGCCTGACCCGACCCTTTCCGATTTTAGGTGCTTCTCTCCGTATTTAATTAGCCATTCAATCTTGTTGAGTGAGGGCATAATTTCGCCTAAAAGGGCGTTTTCGTAGGTTTTGCCCGCGTCATTGACGATAAGCTGGCAGAGCTCATCCATGTGATCAAGCATATACTGGCTAATATGGCGAAGCACTGCGCGTCGCTGTTTGAAAGAAGATTTTGCCCAGTTTTTTTGTGCTATTCGAGCCTTAGCGACGGCTTCGCGTACAGCTGTAGGCGAATCAATATTCACGCCGTCAGATAATCGAGCACCTGTCGCTGGGTTGTGTGTGGGGATCAGGGAGTCTGTTGCGTCCATCATTGGTTAATCTTCTTATTTTTGTAAAAGGTGGTGAATAGCAGGGGTTAGCCAAGCCTCTATAAAGCTCCTCAAGGCCTGATCATCTTGGGCGTGAGGACTTTCCATGTTGAGCAAGGAAAACAGTGTCCTGAGTGTCATGTCAGCTAGTTGTTGCAGTGTTTTCTCGTCGAGATCTTGATGGCCTAACAGGTGTGTCATGAGCGTTTCAGTAATGTTGACGCCCGCTTCAGACGTCAGCGTGTGCTGATTAACTAAGCTTGTAAATTTTTCATTAACGACCAGTGATAGACCTGGTTCCAGAGGAAGGTGCTTTACACAAAAGAGTAGAGCGCCAACTACTCTCTCAGCACCTGCTGGCGTGCTCTCTACATGCACGACTACTTTTTCAACAAATTGATAAGCACAATGCAGTAACGCAAAGCGGAACACATCATCTCTATTGAGGTAATAGCTGTAGATGGTTGAGCGTGCAACGCCAGCTTCGTTGGCAATGTCATTTAAAGATGTTTTTTCAAATCCTAGCTTGTCCACTAAATAAATAGCAGAGGATAAGATGTTTTGCTGAGCGTCAGAAAGAGGCGGTTTTTCAAGGTTCACTAGACAACACTACAAATATTGTTTTTATGTAGTATTGATACTACCAATCTGCTCGCAAACAAGCAAACGTATAAATTGTGACTGACTATTGAAACCTGTTTATTTCCAAATAATAGCTATTTCGTAGGGTTTATCGTGCTAAGAATCGCTAAATAAGCGTTGAGATAACGAATTATAATTGGTTAAAGTTACTAGACATTTTTAGTCCGGATGAATAAATCAAAGGCATCAAGCTTTAATATTGAACTAAATGATTAGCTGTATGACAAAGAGGGTAACCTAACTTTAGAGTGTCTTCTGGAAATGAAAAAGACTTTACTTTCAGCCTTGTTATTGATTTGTATCACTTTGCCAGTTAAGGCAAACCAACAAGTAACAAGCAGAAATTTGATGATCTATACCTCGGCGGCAGTGGTAACAGTAGCCGCCTTTATGGGTTTAACAGCAGCCACTTATTTGTTATTGGAAAAATCTGTGTTGGAAAAGTCCATGGGTAAGATCAGGGGTAGTGTTGATGAGTTAACTGATAAGCAAATGGGGTTTAAGGAACTAACCAATACAAATATTGGGATTTTAACTAAAAACATAGGTACTTTAAGTAACGATAGCGCTGAATTAAAGAAAATAAATACAAATTTAGAGGCAGTGTGCCTTAAGTTAGGCGGACGTGTAGAAGGCCTTGACAAAAGGATTGAAGACTTAACCAATAAGCATGAAGACTTACTTAATCAGGTAAAGAGACTGCATGGTATTGATCCTATGGTATTCCAAGGTCTTCCTGAGTTGACACCTCTGCAAGCGGTCAGCCCTGAGCCTGTTGTTGAAGTAAAAACTCAGACATTGCCCTCTAGCGATAAGTCAGATTCAGACGATAAGTCAGAGGTAGATACCGGCGATGATGATTCAAAAGAGGTTACTGAAAAAGCGGTTTCCCCTCTAAAGGAAAAGATAGCCGAGCTTGAAAGTCAGCTTGCAGAGTTGTCTACACAAGTTGCGGGACATAAGTCACATACAGATAAAGGCCTAAGATCCATTGCGCAGTTAGCTGACCAAAATAATCGTTGGATTGAAAGTTTTGTACAAACTTTCAATAATCGTTACAAAATGAATGCTAAGCACCGTATGATTTATAAGGCGCCAACACTTGAGTCGATTATGTTGAATAGTGGATACTAGACGGCATCTACTTACAGGATACGGTAATACTCAGTAAATTAAAGCGATATCTGAGGTGAAGGATTTCTCGGCTATCGCTGCTGTAGTGCACCGTCAAAAGCTCTGGCAATTGGCTTGACTATATATTTGAGCACTGTTCGGTTTTTCGTTCTGATATCAGCTGTTGCTGTCATACCAGGTTTTAATTGGCTAACTGATAGCTTGGGGTTATTTTGTAAGCTGTCTTTTTTAACGCGAATATAAGCCCTATAAAACGTATTCATATCGCTTTGCTCTTGCTGTTCAGTTAGGGTATCAGAGCTGATGTAGACAAGCTCGCCGTCTAGCCCCCCATAGGTTGTATAGTCAAAGGTATCGAGTTTTACATTGGCGATCTGGCCAATATGGAGTTGAGCAATATCAATAGGATTAATCTTTGCTTCAATGATCATATCCGTCTCTGTGGGTGTGATTTGCATTAACTCATCGCCAGCCTTTAGTACACCGCCTAAGGTATTAAATCTCAAATATTTCACTTTTCCCGCAACGGGTGCAATCAGGTCAGTATGTTCAAGTACATCTTTCTTTTCGCTTAATTTAAAGCGGCTAGCCTCTAAGTCAGCTTGTACCTTCGTTGCTTCTTGCCTGGCCTCAGATAAATACTTATGCTTGGCGCCTTGAATTTTTCCTAAAATTTCATTCATTTGCCTTTGGCTTTTCATGAGCTCAACTTGGCTGATATCACCTGTTTTTAATAGCGTTTCATTGAGTTCTACTTCTTTTTTGGCTAACTGCAAATTGTCGTTGAGCATGTTGATTTCATCATCAAGCGCTGCTTTTCGTTGCCTGAAATAGCCTCTTTGATGCTGAACAATATTAGGGTAAGCGTCGAAGCTTTCATTGAACTCAAGTGCGGTTCCCATGACTTCTGCTTGGGTTCTTAAAAGACTAGCTCTCAGGCTCATGACGCGTGCTTTGATTTCTTGATAAGCAGCATCTGCTCGGTCTTTCTCTAGAACAGCTAAGACTTCCCCTGCCTCAACATCTTGCCCTTCGTGAACCATAATTTCTAATAAGACACCGCCATCGGTTGCTTGAATAATTTGAGTGCGGGCACTAGGAATAACTTGGCCCATAGCTCTAACGGATTGTTCTATTTCGAATATTGCAGCCCATACAATAAAGCTGACGATGCCACAAAACAGCCAGCCGACAATAGAAATTTTCCCTATGAATGACATAAATCGAGCTGTAAGGGAAGCAGTTGCCATTTCTTTTGGCTGTGCTGGTTTAGGCGGAGTAGTTATTGGCAATTGATCTGTCATTAGTAGATATCCACGGCTACTTAGCTGCCTGAAGTTTCTTGAGAACTTCGTCCTTCGGGCCATCCATCACGATTTGGTTTTTCATCACAAAGAGAATACGATCAGTCAGTGCAAGCATCTCAAGCTTATGGGTGACAAGAAAAAGCGTATGGTTATCTTGAATAGTTTGCGCTAATGCTTTGGTGACTTTTAGTTCTAGGCCTCGATCCATGGAGGCGGTAGGTTCATCTAGAAGCCAGATATTGGGTTTGCGCAAGAAAGATCGTGTCAGATTGACTAATTGTTTCTGACCGCCTGAAAGCCCTGTGCCGCCTTCATAGATGGGTTGATGTAGCCCTTCAGGATGAGATTTTATGACATTGTCTAAAAGGCCTGTTTCTTCAGCGGCTGACAAAATCGCTTCGTCACCAGGGTCAATCATACCTAAGATAAGATTTTCTCTGAGTGTGCCTGCAAAGAGTCGCACATCCTGCTGTATAAATGCAGTGTGTTCAGCAATTAATGGCTTGGTAATATGCGAAATATCCATGCCGTCTAACAGCACTTTGCCTTGCTGAGGTTTATACATACCTGAAAGTGCGCGTAGCAGTGTGGTTTTACCAGCACCGACAGGCCCCAAAATGCCGATTTTTTCACCTGCTTTTATAGTAAGTTCAGGGATATGCAGTGCAGGCTGGTCGGTATAGCTGGCCAAGACATCTTCAAATTGAAAGTGACCTTTCAGGGTGTCGGGGACAAGTGGCTTCGGGATGTCATGATGGTCATCCTTTAAATCCCATAATTGATCTAATCCCATTAGGGCAGATTTAACCTGACCCCACTGCAAGATTTGATTAGGAATCATGGCTACAGGTGCCAAAATTCGAGATGATAATATGCTACAAGCAATCAAGCCGCCTGTAGTGAGTTCACCCTGACTAATAATGAGTGCACCAGAGGCGATTAAAAGAATATAAGAGAGTTGTTGCGTTGATTGAATGATGTACTGGGATGTTTCGCTGATTTTTTTTAAGTGCATGTCACTTAAGCGAGCTTCATCTGTACTTCTAAGCCAATGCCCAAGCATGCGCCAACCCGCTTGACCTGATTTAATGGCTTCGGCGCCTTCTACCGACTCTACTAATAAACCTGTGCTTTTATTCTGGGTCATGCGTATCCGGGTAGAAAGTTCTAGCACGCGCCTGCGTGTTAGAAGGCCAAGTAAGATGCCAAAGCAGAAAAAGCCTAAGGGAATAACCGCAAGCCCTTTTGCGATATAGAAAATCACAAAACAAAAAAGAAAGGCAAAAGGCAAGTCAACAATCAGATAGGTTGTGATGGTAGCGAGAAAATTACGAACGGTTTCATAGCCTTTAATCTGGCCTGCTAAAGTGCCTATATTTCGAGGTAGCTGATCAAGTCGAATAGCAAGAAAACGGCTGTAGACCGTTTGAGCTAATTTTTTATCAATTTGAGTCACCAACCGCATGGACAGTATGCCCCTGACCTTTTTGGTGATCAGCTCATAGATGATGGCAAAAAATACACCGAGCGTAAGCACTAATAGGGTTTGGCTTGACCCAGTCGGCACCACTCGATCATAGACTTGCAAGGTATAAAAGGAAGAAGCAAGTGCGACAGTATTAATCACGACACTGGCGATCAAAATTTCTATTAGGATTTTCTTTTCTGACAGTAGCTCTTCTTTAACTAATTGAAAAACTTTGCTTTTTTGTAGTAGAAATTTTTTACTGGTATCTACTCTAGCCAGTTGATAATGCTCGAGTGTTAGAGAAGTTGATTCAACCCATTGGGAAGATGCTTCGTCATAAGTATCTAGCACCCATTCTTCTTTGGCATTTTTACCTTTGATCAGTCCCCATGTGCCTTCTAGCCAATACAATAAAGGGAGCTGACTCTGTTCGGCTTCATCTACCCATTGGGCACCATTGATGGCGATCGTTTGACAGACTTTCGTCAGTACTTTTTTATGATCAGTTAAATCCTCAGTCTCATCAACAGCATCTTGTAAAGATAGTTTGTCAATGGACTGATTCTGCAGTTGACTTAAGCGTTGTAGGCAGGCTTGAAGGCTGGCTGAGCTGCTCATAAAGATGATTTACCTTTGACAGGTGTGGATCGGTTACTTGGTCGCCTATTTCCCGTTGAGTTGCCTTTGGCAGCTTTTGAAAGGTATGCGCCTAGACCGTTGATATTAATTTCTCTACGAATGCTAGTTCGTAGCAGCGAGCCATAGAGGTCTGCATGCTCTACTTTGTCAGCAGTCATCTCACGTAATGAATTCATTAAGTCCAGCCAGCTTTTTCTGCCCGCTAAAAATTGCCTCGAATAGGAGTCAAAGACTTTTTCTGCAGCTTGTAGCGTCACTTCAGTCGCTTTCATTTGTGTACGTAAAGAGTTTTCTAGAATATGAGACTCGACAGTTTGCTGCTTCAGCTGCCTCTGCCTAGCTTCTATCTCCATCTCGGACGATTCAACTTCATGGCGTGATGCTTTTATATCCGAAAAGCTGGATAGCCCCGCGCCTAATTGACTTCTCACGCCAACCAATAAGGTCGTTGATGGCGCTGCGCCTTTAATAGCAAAATTGCCGATTTGTTGCTCAACTTTGACGTAAACATCTGGCCACAAAGAAGACTTGTTTATCGTTATGTCTGCCTTAGATTTTTCTGCTTGCTTTCTAGCTATTAGCATATCGGGGTGGTTAGCTAATGTTCGCTCTAATAAAACAGGCAGTTTTTCTGTTTGTGAAATGGGTTGTGCAATGGTTTGTGCCAAGCTATCGGATGTGACAGGTTGATTAATAATCTCGATAATAGTGGATAAAGCGCTGGAAGCTTTGAATTCGGTTTGAATGGTTTGAGCTTTGGTTGATTCATATCGAGAAAGTGCCAAGTCGATATCACCGCGATTAGAAACGCCAACGTTTGCGCGATTTTCGACACGATGCAACAAACGTTCATGTTCGGCGAGGCTTTCTTCATAGGCCTCAAGTTTATAATAGGCTGATAACCACTCGCTGTATGCATCAAGAAGTTCAAAGGCAATATCTTGTTGCTTTTTAATGAGTTTGATATCGGCTATATCGATGTCTAGTTTGGCTTTATCGACATCAGCAAAGCGTTTTCCCCCTTGATAAATAGGCTGCTCGATACCTAAAACAAAGACCATGGCATCCCCTTGAAAATTTGGATTTTCGCCAGTAGCCATGGCCGTTTGAAAGCCAATAGAGGGCGTTGGGTAAAATTGCCAGCTGGCTGATTTTTTGGTTTGCTCTGCGACTTTTCGTTGCGCTTTAGCACTCTTGATAGTTGGGTGATTGTTGAGTGCTAATGTCATCAGGTCAGGAAGTGGTCGGCCAACTGCTTTGTTGGCTGCAATAAATCCTAGAAACACAATGAAGATTGCTTGGATTAGATTTTTTGGTCTAAGCAAAAAACTTGTAATAAAAGAACCTTGTTCTAATGAAGAAAGATAAGGATGTTGACCTTCTCTTAATCTCATTCCGTGAGCCACTGTTGAAAAGTAATGGCTTATTTATAGGTTGTGAAGCGCTTTTGATCAAGGAAACACCAATATTTCTTTTAGTAAAATGGAACTTAAAGCTAGAGGTTGGCTCTGAAATTTTTTGATGGCTGTTTGAGTTTTTTATGCTTGTGAAGATTAAGTACTTTGTTTTTATTTTTGCTTTTTTATGCTGCCATTCTTTGGTTTTTTCAATGGGACCTGTGGCGGAGTACTTGAGAACAAAGATGACTACTAAAGATGGCTACAGGTCGCTGCTGTATGCATTTTCAAGAGATTGGCCCAGTGATGATGTTTTCAATGCTGAAAATCTAAAAGATCAGGCTGACAGATTCCAGCAATTTATACAGCATGGTCTTGATTTTGACCAAATTAGTAATGATGAATATTATCGTATACTCTGTGTGGATGCACATCGTAAGCGGTTCGATATACATAAGGCTATTGTAGAGATTCGAGATAATTCATACGAATATGGCGCTTCCTCCTCTTCAAGGCCAACTGCCCCGCCACTGTCAGATGCTTCTTCAAACCTATATGACCCTCCCCCTCCTTATGCAGAGTTTGATTTTTCTCCCCGTTCGGAAGGTTTCTTACCTTGTGAAAGTTCAATTGATTTGACTGACCTCCGAGCTCAAATAAACCAGATGAAATCTCGTGGTAAAGCGCTAGATGAAAAGTTGGCAAAGTTACGATTGTCGTCAGACAAAGATAGACTGCAAAACGATCAACTTCGTCACCTGTTAGATGAGAGTACTCGTCGGTTTACAGAAAGTTCAGAGCAACATAAAAGAGAATCAGCTGCACTTCGATCAACCATTGATCAATTAAAAGCAAAAAATCAAAATCTTGAAGCTGATAAGAAGGAGTTAGAAGAGGCTAGGCAGCTTGATAGCTGGGTGATTATTGAAGACTAATGTCATGAGGTCAGGGAGTGGCCGGCCAACTGCTTTGTTGGCTGGAATAAATCCTAGAAGCACAATGAAGATTGCTTGGCTTAGATTTTTTGGTCTAAGCAAAAAGTATGTAATAAAAGAACCTTGTTCTAATGAAGAAAGATAAGGATATTGACCTTCTCTTACTTCTCCTTCCGTGAGCCACTGCTCAAAAGTAATGGCTTATTTTGCAGGTTGTGAAGCGCTTTTGATCAAGGAAGAAAACGCCAATATTTCTTTTACCAGGAGGCTGTTTGAGAATTGCGTTCAAGCATAAGGTTTCAAGAATTGAATCAGAATTTTTAGAAAATTTCTGCGAATAGTTGGCCTATTTAAAGAAATTTTATGAGAATTCTGGCCGATTATTGGAGGCTTAGGCCGAACAGTCAGTTCTCGGACAGCTTCCTAGAGTTGAACTTCAAGCTAGAGGTTAGCTCTGATATTTTTTGAAGGTTATTGAGTATTCTTATGATTGTGAAAATAAAGTACGTTGTTTTTGTTTTTTTATGTTGCCATTCTTTGGTTTTTTCAATGGGGCCTGTGGCGGAATACATGAGAAACAAGATGAGAACTACAGATAATTACCAGTCGCTGCTGTCTGCATTTATAAGACGTTGGAGTGAAGATGATTATGAGTATGCTCAAGAGCTAAAAGATGAGGCTAAGAGATTCCAGCTATTTATAGAGAAGGGTATTGATTTTGATCAAATTAGTAATGATGAATATTATCGTTTGCTGTGCGGAAAAACTAACATTCGCAAACGGCACGATATATATCAGGCTATTGTAAACATACGAAATAATTCTGACGAATATGGCACGTCCTCCTTTTCAAGGCAAACTGCCCCTCCAATGTCAAACACTTTTCACCCTTCGAGAGGTTTCTCACCTTATGAAAATTCTAACGAACTGGCTGAACTCAAAGCTCAATTAACCAAGATGGTATCTGAACTCGAAGCTCAGTTAAACCAGATGGAATCTGATAATATACAGCTAGGGAACACATCAGCTGCACTTCGATCAACCATTAATCAATTAAGAGAAGAAAATCAAAATCTTGAAGAAAGCCTAGCTAATGAGCGAAGAGCGAGAAGCGCTAGTCGAGGCAGGAAGAATAAGGAATTAGAGGAAGCCAAGCAGCGTGAAGCATCGCTCAGAGAGCAATTACAGCAAGCGCAAGATGAACTTGACAAAAAAACATCAAAAGGACTTTTGGGTTTTGTAGGTAAAAAAGAGAAGCCAAAAGAAAGGGGCAGAAGTCCGACTAGGCGGCATATCTTAAAGTAAAGGTATCAGCCGATCTTGCAATGCTTTGGTTTGATGGGTTAATCCAAAGCGAAGCAGGCTGTGTTCTGCATCAATAGCCACAGGTCTTGCTAAAACACCTGATTGACCTAGTAAATTAAAGAGTTGATTGCTTTGTGTGATGGGTAAAATGATGCTTTGAAAAAGCGGCAGGCATCGCTTAGAGAGTATGTGGAATTGATTCAAGAGAGAGGCCAGTACTTGCGCCTGCTGCTCTGAAAGGGATTGCAGTTTGGTGATGGATGTCTGTTGCCATTGGCTATTCAATAGCGCTTCAGTAGCTATGTGTTGAGCAGGGCCGTTAATGCGCCAAGGATTCAGTTTCTGTTCCAATTTGTGTCGATAGGGTTCTGTTAGTGCTATGAAACCCAGTCTTAGCCCTGCGAGCCCAAAGAATTTGCCAAATGAACGCAGCACCATACAGCGTGGCCATAATTCGGTCTCTGTTAACAGTGATGTCTCTGGCGTTATATCGACAAAGGCTTCATCGACGATTAGGCAAGCTTTTGGATGAAGTCGATCATAAAGCGACTGTAATTCGCTTTTAGTTAATGTAACCCCTGTAGGATTGTTGGGGTTAATAATAACAAGATGTTGCCGCTTGTTTGTGGTCAGTGAATGATATAATGATCCAAGCATTTCATCCTTATGTAAAGCAGGGTAATGCTGAACAGTATAATGATGCTCGAGGAAGGCTTTTTCATAAGCCTTGTAGCCAATATCAGGCAATAAAACAGGCGCTTTTTCCAGAATCAAAGGAAGGTGATCAATTGCTTCTTGGGAGCCTGCGACTGGCACAGCTAGATGGCCGTAGTAGGCTTCTATTGCTGTTAAAAAGCGCTCGTTTAAATAAGGTAAGCGTTCAAAATCCCTCGTTTCTATTAGTGGTACTGGATAGCTGAATGGATTAATGCCAGTTGACAGATCGATCCACTTATCTTCAGAAATGCCAAACGTCTTAGCTGCACTGGCAATATCGCCGCCGTGAAAGGTTAGGCTAGATGACATATGAGATTCCTGTTAGTAGTAGATAGGCTGCCAGCCAAATCAGCAAGGCTTTATCGAGAAGCGTTAGGGCGCGTTTAATAGCTTGAGGCTTTGGGGGCAGCCCTTTACCCATGACTGGCTTTAGCACGTTTTTGCCATGATAGCTGACATATCCTTCAATACAGATGTTCAGTGCGCCAGCCCCAGCTGTCATGACGGGGCCGCCATTAGGGCTTGCGCACTGATTGGCCTGTTGATTCCAGCAGGCGAATGCATTTTTTGTATTGCCTGCTAATGCGTAGCTTAGGGCGGTTAATCGTGCGGGAATATAATTCATTGCATCATCTAACTTGGCAGCGGCATAGCCAAATTGCAAAAAACGATCGGTCTTATAACCCCACATGGCATCTAACGTATTAATAATGCGATAACAAATGGCGCCTTCAATACCTGCCAACCAGAACCAGAACAGACAGGAAAAAAGGGAATCCATGCCATTTTCAAGAACGGATTCAATACTTGCGTTCGTGATTGATTGAACTGCCATTCCGTCAGTGTCACGACTAACGATTCGCCCCACAGCTTTTCTTGCCTCCTCTACTTGAGGCGGGTTTTCATTGAGTGGTTTAAAAATAGCCAATGCGTGTTCAATGAGACTTTGCCTGCCAATACAAAGATACAGCATGACGATCTCCATAAGGACAGAAAATGCTGAACCTAGCCATGACAGAACATAGCTGACGAGGAAGACGATGCCGAGAGGAAGGCACAGTGTTATCATCACGCCTATCAAGCCTGCAAGTCTTGACTGTATGTTTGTGTGATCAGATTGATTCAGTTTTTTTTCACAAAATGACGCTAGGTGGCCAAGTCCAATCAATGGATGGAAGTGTTTGGGTTCGCCCAGTAAGCGATCGATCAAAAGTGCGATCAGGCAGATTAAAAACACACTCAGCATGGTAACGATTTAGCAATAAGTTGCGGTGATTGAAGAATTTATTTTATTCTAAAAGGGTATAGGCGCGCTTATGATACTGGTTGTACTGGTTAATACCAGTATTGCGTCAGGTTTTCATTTCATTGTTCTATAAATGGGACAAAGAGTTTGCTATTTAACGCTAGAGATTCCGATTTTATTCAGTAAACTGACGTCATTGTTAATAAGAAACCACTTTGCCTGTTAGGGGACTTTTTATGAAAATTCTTAGCTTTGCAGCCAGTAATAGCCAAAACTCCTTGAATAAGCAGTTAGTCAATTATGCTGCGTCACTCATTGACTTTGCAGAAGTCGAAACGCTGGATATCAATGACTATGAAATGCCGCTTTATAGCCCAGAAAGGGAAGCTGCGCTTGGAGAGGGCGGAAAACAGCCTTTAGCAGAAGCCTTTTATAAAAAGTTAGGCGAGGCTGATGCCATTATTATTTCATTTGCAGAACACAATGGTTCTTACACAGCAGCCTTTAAAAACTTATTTGATTGGACCTCTCGTGTTGATATGAAGGTGTATCAAAATAAGCCTATGGTCATGCTGGCTACCTCTCCAGGGCCTGGGGGCGCAAAGAATGTCCTTCAGGCAGCTCTTAATTCATCTCCCTATTTTGGTGGTGATGTTAAAGGGTCCTTATCGATTCCAACATTCTTTGAGGCGTTTGATGCAGAGAAAAAAGTATTGAAAAGCCCTGAACTCATTGAACAGCTTAAAAGCTTACTAGCCTCATTGAAGCCTTAGCCCCAGATAGCTTGAAAGATTGGGTGGCCGAGCATCTAGTACCTCAATGCACAGCGATTGTCGGGTTTCTGATGGTGGGTTACGCGCAGCTAACCCACCCTACGGTATCTTTACCGGACAAATGCAGTGAATCGAAGTACTAGTTTACTGCCCAAAGATTTCTTTCTCGAGTAACTTCACGATGAGTAGTCCTATAAATAGCTGATTGGCGAGGTTTGAATTGGCTAAAGGGATACCGACATGATTATCGGATAGTTGTGCTGCAATCGATGTGGACTGCTCAGGGTAAAGACAAATAACCGATAGCTGGTTAACGTCGGCAAATTGAAGGTAATTTTGTATCTTGTCCGAGTCTTGTTCGTGAGTAAAAAGCAGCAAGGCATCTGATTCGGCGGCTAAGCCTTGAAGCTGATTGTTAATCAGACTACCAGAAATAAGAGGTGAGAGTGCAAGTGCCTGAAAAGGCGGTCTTTCAAATCGAGAGGAAACAATCAACTCTTTAGCGACTTGATCAGCAGCACACTGCAGTTCCATGCTGCCATGGGTGAAAATTTTCTTTCCTTCCAGTAGAAGGTCACTAAGCAAGGTGACTGCCTCTGCAATAAACGGCGTAAGGGAATCAGCAATAGCATCAATACGAGCCTTTTCTTCGTCATACGCTAAAAGCAAATGGTCAAAAACAGACATGGTTATCCTTGAATAACAGCAGAACCTAGAGCAGTGTAGTCGACCTTGCGCCCTATAATCAACGGCTAATAAAAAGCTGAGGCTATCCAATCAATCTGAGGCTGGTTGTCTTTTATATGAATGCTGATTACATCAAATCGGCATGGGCTGTGCCTAAAGCGAGCGTGTTCTACTAAAAACTGGCTGGCTGCTTTTTTAATGCGTGATTGTTTTTTAGGTGTAACGGATAAGGCCGCACCGCCATACTGTATTGATTTTCTAAAGCGTACTTCAATAAAACACAGTATATCGCCTTCTAGGGCAATAATATCTATTTCCCCAAGTTTAGTGCTGTAGTTTTTTTGAACGAGCGATAGCCCATGATTTTTTAGGTAGTTCAGCGCAAGCGTTTCGTAGGTGTTGCCGATGGTTCGGGTGAGAGCTTTTAGCATAAGACGTCCTTGTCATGATGTGGTTAACAGCAGGTAGTTGTGTTGCAGTTTTCGCTGTCGTCTGCACAATGGACTTGGCAGCCTAGCCAAGTTTTGGGTGAGAGATAAAAATCTGTGAAAGCCTTTTCGAAATGTTGGGGTACTGTATGGTCAGGTAAGTCAGTCGCTATGATAGCTTGCTGCCATTTTTGCACCTTCGGGAAACCCTCTAGAAAGTCTACGCCAGTATAAGTGTTGATAATATGCGCTCTATGCAATAGGGGCAGCCACGTAATATCTACATTGCTTAGGTTAATTCCTTTAAAAAACGGACCCTCTATTACTTTTTCAGCTTTTTTGAAAAGTTCTTGCAGTTTGCTTAATCGTTCCCTAAATGTACTTTCATCACCGCTGCGCATCGTACTGCATTGTGTTAGATAGTGCTTGGCTGCCATGATGCTCCAGGCTCTATCGAGTGCTTTTTGTTCAGGTGTCACGTCTCTTTCTATGGGAGAACCTATGTCATCTAAGTATTCAACAATAGCTTCGGATTCAAACAAGGGTGTACGATTGTCTGTGATAAGTACAGGCACTTGTCCGTTAGGCGATATGGCTAAAAACCAGTCGGGTTTGTTACTTAACTCAATATAGTCAATGTCATAGGGTGTTGATGTGGCTTCCAATCTAGCTGTTACACGCTGAACAAAAGGGCAGATGATAAAACTGATTACTTTCATAAACGACTTTACCTTTTTATACCGAATGCCAATACACGCCTAAATGGCGTGCAGTTTCGTTAGAGACTGTGAGCTACTTGTAGAGGTTTTAGCACGCCACTTTTAAAGACGGCAGGTTGAGTTTGGCGATGTACGGTTTGATTTTTTAAAGTCAAAGTGCCTGTGGCACCTTGAATGGCTACTTGACTGAAAGCGTCAAAAGAGGGGGCTCTTTCACCGAGTGCAAAGGCATCTTTGCCAAAGGCGAACATGCGAATGAGCGGAGAATGTGCGTATTTGCCTGGAATATCTTTTCCTCGATTAATGACAATGGGAAATTCAGTGATTTTTACGCCGTTGAGATCTTGATTGGTTTTACTTTCGTTGTACCCTCTGAAGATTGAAGATGTACTGTAAATAGGCAAGTCACTGGCATAGTAGAAGCTGAATAAAGGTGGGATAGCCAAGGCGTGGTTTGGCTTGGCAAAAAAGACCACCATGTCAATGTCCTGTCTTCTTCTGGGTTCGCTTTCCAGATCAAGCCCTGTGGTGTTTTCCAGGCTTTTACGCCTTTTATCACTTAAATGGACATCCAGTAGATCGCGGATAATGGTGGATTGTGATTGCGTAGAGGTAAAGGTAGCGGTATCAACGATTTTGTTGCCTTTTGCTTCCCAGTGCTGTTTAAAATACGCCATGTTCTGTTTGGCCCAATCGCTATTTTCTGCCAATACAAGGGCGCGTTGATGATGTTCTTTCTGCGCAAGGTCAATGAGTGAATCAATCTCATCTTCTGATCCTAGGCTAAATTGAATCAAGTTTTTGGTATGGATGGGGGTGTCACGGTTGGCATTTAAGGCAACGGTTTTTACAGGTAGGCTGCTTTGGCTGGTTAGCTCTTTTAAATGATCCTTCAGTAGCGGGCCGATGACAAGCTCGGCGCCGTTATGCACAGCATCCTGATAAACTTCCATAAAAGAGCCTGAAGGGTCTACGTTATAAAAATGGATATCGCTGATTTTCTGGTCATAGTAATTATGCATGATGCCGTCACGAATAGCGTTGGAGACGGATTTATAGCGGCCTTCAAAAGGTAGAATGACCGCAACCTTTTGAGGGATCTTGCGGTAGGCGGTACGCAGTCCTGTTAATTCAGCTGGGGGGATCATGGCAGCAGGGTGTATGGGGTGCTGTTTGATCCAGTCATTGATGTGGTCGATTTGAGTTTTGAAGCTTTCGTTGCGGTCATGCGTAGCAAGCGCCAATGAAAGCCAGTCTTTATAGATGCCTTGATCGGCCTGATCATAGGCTAGTTGAATGTCGTCTTTCGAGGCTTTGTTTAAGTCTTTCCAGATTTGTTGATGGTTATTTTGGTAAGCCTCTGATTGAGGTGTATAGTAGCGACTGTTGTTTACCCTTTGTTTGGCCGCTACTATAGGCCTTGCTGTTTTTTCATAGAGTTTTGCAAGGAGCTCGTTGATCTGCTTTTTAGTCTGATTGTCTGCTTGGTTGAGTAAAGCTAATGGTTCAGGCGCAATCAGTGTGTCGAGGGCTTGTTGAGATTGGCCACGTGCATCCTGAAAAATAGCACTGACTAGCGTGGCTTGCGCTTGCTCATTTGGCGAGGCGGCCATGCTAGTGAGCAGGTTAAGTGATTCACTGGCTTTTTTTTGCTGGCCTGCGTTAATCTGTTTTAACGTTTTGTTAAACTGTGCGGTAAAGGCGGATGAGTTCGTGCTTGAAGCTGTGACCCCTAACGATTCTTTTTGCGGGGTGCTCGCACAGCTTAATAGTAAGAGCAAACATAAGCTAATAATGAAGGGTAAAGCGCATGGTTTTATCATGTGGTTGCCCTGACCGATCCTGAGTAGTCATCGAATGTCTGGTTTATTGTATATTGTGTCAACGCCAATTGGTAATCTAAATGATATGACTGACCGCGCAAAGCACACATTGGCGCATTGTCAGTTAGTGGCGGCTGAAGATACACGTGTTAGTAAAAAGTTATTGCAACACTTTGGTATTTCGACCCCGTTAATGGCTTTTCATGATTTTAGTAATGATAAGGCAGCTGATGCGCTGCTTGAGAAGGTTGAATCGGGTCAGCATGTTGCCTTGATTTCCGATGCGGGTACGCCGCTTATTTCTGATCCGGGCTTTGTGTTGGTTAAAAAAGCGCATGATAGGTCGATTCGCGTTGTACCTATACCGGGTGCTTCTGCGTTGACGACTGCTGTGAGCGTCTCAGGTTTGCCGACCCATCAATTTAGTTTTTTGGGTTTTTTGCCGCCAAAGCAGTCACAAAGAGTAAAGGCGTTAGTAGCGTTAAATCAGCGTGCGGACACCCTGATTTTCTATGAGGCGCCCCATCGCATTGTCGATAGCTTGGCTGATATGGTGGATGTATTTGGCGCTGAGCGAGAAGCCTGCCTTGCAAGAGAGCTCACTAAAACGTTCGAGACCCTTAAAAAAGCACCGTTAGTTGAACTGTTGGAGTGGGTGTCTTTGGATTCGAATCAGCGTAAAGGCGAGATCGTGGTAGTAGTGGAAGGTGCTCAAGCAGCTGCTCAGCAAGAGTCATTACCCGATGAGGCTAAGCAGCTTGCTGAACTGTTGATGAATGAGTTGCCCCCTAAAAAAGCCAGTCAAATAATCGCTAGCTTTTATTCCCTGCCTAAAAGGGCTATTTATGACTTTATGCTATCGCTCAAGCAGTGAAGGAATCCGCGCCGAGCTGGTCAGGCAGAGTAAACCGCCCTCGGAGCAAGACCAACTAGGATCCTAGGGCGTGACCCGCTGGATTCGGGTAGGTTGCTTGATGCATGAATGATTGTCTTGGGCAGAGCCCGGATTATCTGTAGGGTAGTCCAGCCGCCTTTGCCGCTATCTTCCTCGCTTTTGCTGATGACTCCAATACCAAGTGATTGCTGCAGAGAGCGCTAAATGTTTCATACAATTGTTCAATGCTAATGCCTGGGTTAACTTTCTCGAACAGTTGCTCTGCTAATTTTCTAGTTGCAAGTATTTTGTCTATTGTAACTGGTTTATCGCAATTGAGGCATTGAATTTGATCACCGCTGTTTTTCTGATTATCGCCCCATTCGTCTGATATGACTCTATGTTTGCATTGAAAGCAGTCAAGGATACCAAACGCTTTTAGTTCTTTTCGTTCTTTTATTTTTTTAGCAGCTTTAGAGTTTTTGAACACTTCTGCAAGCGTCTTATCAAATGCGGACGGGGTTGTTTCATGGAATGGTTTGCTTGTTGAACCAAAATGTTGCGTAACATCTTCCGTATTAAGTTGGTGGAAATACGAATCGGTGATACTAGGATCTCTTTCTTTATAAAAGGGAGTGGGCTTAATTATGGTCGTTGCCAGCGCATTGCCAATCGTAAATACAATAAAAAATAAAATAAATTTTGTAGGGTTCATATGTTATTCAAATTAATAAGATACTTTGTTCGTTTTATTAGTAGGAAAAATTGTATGTTGGTTCAATAGGATGCATTGCCTAATCAGGCTAAGCAGCTTGCTGAACTGTTGATGAATGAGTTGCCCCCTAAAAAAGCCAGTCAAATAATCGCTAGCTTTTATTCCCTGCCTAAAAGGGCTATTTATGACTTTATGCTATCGCTCAAGCAGTGAAGGAATCCGCGCCGAGCTGGTTAGACAGGGTAAACCGCGCTCGGAGCATGACCAAATACGAATTCTCCTCGTCGTAGTTTACTGGAAAATTCTAATTATGAATCCCTCTATTTTTTGGGAGCATTAGCTTCTCATTTTTTTAAGTGTTTTTTTCGAAAATGTTTTTACCAAGTGACGGCTGCAAAGAATGCTGAATGTTTCATACCATTTCTCTCTGTCAATGCCTGGATTAACTTCCTCGAACATTTGCAGTGCTAATTTTCTAGGTATGAGTCCTTTGTCTATTGTAACTGATTTATCGCACTTGAGGCATTGAATTTGATCACCGCTATTTTTCTGATTATCGCCCCATTCGTCTGATATGACTCTATGTTTGCATTGAAAGCAGTCAAGGATACCAAACGCTTTTAGTTCTTTTCGTTCTTTTATGTCTTTAGCAGCTTTAGAGTTTTTGAACACTTCTGCAAACTTCTTATCAAATGCGGACGGGGTTGTTTCATGGAATGGTTTGCTTGTTGAGCCAAAATTTTGCGTAACATCTTCCGTCTCAAGTTGGTGGAAATGCGAATCGATGTAATTGACATCTATTTCTTCATAATAGGGAGTGGGCTTAATTATGGTCGTTGCCAGCGCATTGCCAATCGTAAATACAATAAAAAATAAAATAAATTTTGTAGGTTTCATATGTTATCCAAATTAATAAGATACTTTATTCGTTTTATTAGTAGGAAAAATTGTATGTTGGTTCAATAGGATGCATTGCCTAATCAGGCTAAGCAGCTTGTGGAGCTGATAGGTCAATGCCTATCTAGCTTGGCAGCTACAAGTTATGCGTTTGCGGGTTGAATCCGCCCTTTATTCTGTCACGCAAGTGGTGACGCTTGTGCTAGATGAATGATTGTCTTAGGCAGAGCCAGGCTTATAGTCGACCTGTTTTTTTATTTTTTTGTCTTTTACCGTTAACGCTGTTTTAAACCGACCGTTCGAAAGCATGCTAAATAGGCTATACGTTTGTTCAACGTCTAGATTAACTCTCTCGAACAGGCTCCTAGCCTGAATAATTCATGAGAAAGTATGAAGGAACGGCGCAAACCCTTATAATAAAGGTGCCAACACAATAAAAATAAAGATTGCGCCGATGCCAAATTGTACCTTTAGTCAACCACTTTTCCCAGTCCTAAAACGTCGTCAAATAGATTTTGATTTCTCAGGTGGTTGCGTCAGTTCATTTGCAGGAAGTTTACTTTTAAGCAAAGTTGATAAAAAAATAGGCTTAACGCAAAAGATAGCAAAGCTTCTTCCAGATGATCGAGATAAAAGCAAGGTCGAACATCAAGCAGAAAATCTTTTAAAGCAGCGAGTTTATGCATTAGCCTGCGGTGAAGAAGATCTCATTGATCACAATGATTTAAAAAATGATCTAGCTCTGCAAACAGCCGTCGGTGTTGATGAGGATCTTGCAAGTGCGTCCACCATGCAGAGGTTCGACCAGCGGTTTGATAGGCGCAGTTTAAAAGCCGTTCATGAGGAGCTGATTCAGCAGTTTATTAACAGTTATTCAAAAGCGCCAAAAACAATCATTCTAGATTTTGATGCCACAGATAATCGTCTCTATGGTGAACAGGAAGGCCGTTACTACAACCATCATTACCGTGGCTACTGCTATTTACCGCTTTATGTTTTCTGTGGTGATCAGCTATTAGCCGCGATATTGAGACCATCAAGCAAGCATGGCAACTGGTTGACTGTGCTGGTATTGAAAATGCTCGTGAAACGATTAAGAAAAGCCTGGCCAAAAACGCAAATTTTATTTCGAGGCGACAGTGGTTTTTATTCACCCAAAATCATTAACCTTTGTGAGTCGATAGAGATTGATTATGCTGTAGGTTACAGCCCTAACAGCGCTTTACATGGGCGAGCAGTCACCATTGGATTACATAAATCTGCGCTAGAAGCCTTCGAAGAGAGTAGTGAACCACAGAAATGGTTTGGTGAAATTAACGATTACAAAGCCAGAAGCTGGCCTCACGAACGGCGAATCGTCGTTAAAGCGGAAGTCTCTAATTTGGGTACGAATACACGCTATGTATTGACGTCACTCAAAGATAAAGCTTCCTCACTTTACAGCGAAGTTTATTGCGAGCGTGGCGACATGGAAAACCGGATTAAAGAACAAAAATGGCTGTTTAGTGACCTTAATAGCTGCTCAGATTGGTGGTCCAATCAGTTCCGAGTTATTTTATCAGGATTGGCCTATACACTGCTTGAAAGGCTCAGAGTCATAGGTCTAAAAGATACGCTGGGAGAGCGATGGCAGGTAAGATTGCTAAGAGAAAAATTATTGAAGATCAGTGCCGTCGTGACACGCAATACTCGAAGAATAAAATTCATGGCAGCTACCACGATATCCAAGCAGCGACAATCATTATTTTATACGGCAGCTATCCGCTTAAACCTGTCTCCTGATTAAAAAATATTGCGCTTACCCCAGCGCATGAAAAGCACGGGGGTAAGGGGAAGTTGTGTCTGAATTTCAAAAAATGATTAATTTATAGCCGATTTGATCTGATGTTACATTTACAACACACTTATTCGGCCAATCTCTAAGAAATCTAAAATGTCATGAATTATTCAGGCTAGTACCTTAATGCACAGCAATTGTCCGGTTTCTGATGGTGGGTTATGCGCAGCTTAGCCACCCTACGATATTTTTTACCTGACAAATGCAATGAATCAAAGTACTAGTATGGTCGACCATTTTCCTTATTCTTCTTTTCTGTTACCGATACGTTTATTTCTACATGAGGGCTTGACAGAATGCTAAATAGACTATAAAGCTTATTGAGGTCTAGATTAACATGCTCGAACAGATCCTTTGCTTTTTTTCTACATATCAATTGTGTTTCTATTGTCACTGGTTTATCGCACTGGCGGCATTGAATTTGATCGCCACTGTTTTTCTGATTGTCGCCCCATTCGTCTGATATGACTCTATGTTCGCATTGAATACAGTCAAGGATGCCAAACTCATTTAGTTCTTTTAATTCTTTTATGTTTTTAGCAGCTTTAGAGTCTTTGCTCAGTTTTGCAAGCTGCTTATCTAATGCAGACGGGGTTTTTTCATGGTATGGCTTGGTCGTTAAGCCAAAATTTGTCGGAATATCTACCGTATCAAGTTGGCGGAAATGAGAATGGGGGGCATCGACATCTATTTTTTTATGGGTAATGAGTTTGCTAATGGTCGTTGCCAGCCCATTGCCAATCGAAAATATAATAAAAAATAAAATAAATTGTGTAGGTTTCATATGTTACCCATGCTAATAATATTACTTGTTTCGCCTTATTAGTAGGCAAGATTCTATATTAGTTCAATAGGATGTATTGCCCAATGAAGCTACACAGATTGCTGAGCTTTAAGCAAACGAGCTGCCCAAAAAAAGCCAGCCAAATAGTCGTTAGCGTTTATTCCCTATCTAAAAAGGCTATTTATGACTTTATTCTATCGCTCAAGCAGTGATAGAATCCGCGCCGAGCTGGTCAGGCAATCGCTGCTTTTATTGTTTCAATAAAGGGAGAGGAAAGTCCGGGCTCCACAGGGTAGAGTGCCAGGTAACGCCTGGGGGGCGAAAGCCTACGGAAAGTGCAGCAGAAAATATACCGCCTACGTATTCGTATGAATGCCGGTAAGGTTGAAATGGTGCGGTAAGAGCGCACCGCGCATCAGGTAACTGATTGCGGCATGGTAAACCCCGCTCGGAGCAAAACCAAATAGGAATCCTAAGGCGTGACCCGCGCTGGATTCGGGTAGGTTGCTTGATGCAAGTGGTGACGCTTGTGCTAGATGAATGATTGTCCTTGACAGAACCCGGCTTATCGACCAGCTCTATTTTTGATTTTTTCTCGCTTCAACCGTGTTTTTTGTACTAATAACAGAAGAAAAGCGTTGTTGAATTTTGCTGCCAAATATACTGGTGAACTTTTGCATTTCTTTCGAATTTAGGTGTTTCTTTTCTATTTTAACTTGATGGTTGCAGTTGTGGCATTCAAGTGTTTGACCATTTTGTTTCTGGTGAGAGCCCCATTCATCTGATAGGGTTCTATAACTGCATTTTATACAATCAAGGATACCAAACTCTCTCAGAAGACGTGTTTCTTTTTGCTCGTTGTTGCAGCTGCGTATGTGAGCGGCTGTGTGTGCAAGAAAATTAATCGACGCCACGCCCATTGAGACTGGAATCAAAGCTAGTATGGCTGGTAGTGGCGTAGAGTCTTTGCCGTATGTCCTGTGGTGCAAGAAGTCTTCAGCGGGTTCCCTTTCAAACTGGTAGAATCTGGAGGTGCTGCCGTCGATCTTATCTGCATCTTGAATACGTTCTGTTAATTGAATTGCAATCCCATTACCAATCGAAAAGATAATGAGGAAAATCACTAGCCTTGCATTTTTCATGCGTCACCTTACTTAAGTAAAATAAATCATTTAGGGTTAGGCTCTGTTGATGTAAGGTTTATTTATGCTGCTGTCGCGCCGTTTTTTTATTCTGGCAAGAAGAGTTGAGTGAATAATACCAATCTATTTGAGTGAGATTAGACACAGTCAGATGGGAAAACGGCCATAATCCGAAGGGCTACGTCTAAATTTCCACCAAGCTGTGTTAACCCCAGCTTATTTAGCTCGCTAAACCTTGTCGGATTTGCCTAGCTTGATGAATAGTTGGCACGTCAACAGCATGAAAAAATTATGTCAACAGAGTATGGTTTGTTGCTGAAATGTAAATTCAGTTCAAAAAAGCCCTCTAAATTGATTCGACTGGTCCTGTGATCGGGCTTGTTTGATGTAAATATAATCAATTTGTAGGGTGAAATTAATCGCTTGTTAGTGAGTTCACTTGAATGGTAGGCCATTGTTAGGGGTAAATGAAATCAAGGGTGCTTGGTTCGATAGTGCCTAGGAGCCTGTCCGAGAACTGACTGTTCGGCCTAAATTCCAGATAAGCGGCTAAATTCTTCGCCAAATTCCTTTAAATAGGCTGACTATTCGCAGGAATTTCCCAAAGAATTTATCTTACTTCTTTGAAATTTATCCTCGAACGCAATTCTCGGGCAGGCTCCTAGCTTAAGTGGTGCATTTCGTTGTGTTCTGGTTAGTAGTCAATTATAGGCTGGTTATCGTGGCCTATCTCGTCAAGTGAGATTCTTAGAAATATTTGGCATTAAAAACAGCTTTCCTTAAAAGTGTAATGGATTTTTTTGCTGGTTTTCAGGTCAGATTTTGCTTCAAATCCCCATTTTGCTCTTTTTTTAAGCAATAAACTTAAAATTCTAGCTCAAGGCGTTGATGGTGCTTGGTTTTTTTATGCCTATTCAAAATAAGGCGTTGATTTTTAAAAAACGGACGTTGGGGTTTTGCTGTGAAAAAGGTTGAAGTTGGGCGGTTAAGTTCCTATAGTGTGCATAAGTGGTACAAAGTGGATAAAAGTGGTTTTTTGGGGTGTTATTGCGCGCTATGGTGTTTAGAGGCATACATAACATCAATATGGATACCAAGGGTCGCATGGCTATGCCGACTCGGTATCGCGACGCCTTCAAAAAGGACGATAACAGCCAGTTGATCGCAACGGTTGATATTCAGTCTCGCTGTTTGTTGATTTATCCCATGGATAGCTGGTTAACCATTGAAAAAAAATTGCAAAATTTACCAGCACTGAATGCCTCATCAAGGCGTCTACAACGTTTAATGTTAGGTTATGCCAGCGAAATTGACTTGGATAATAATGGGCGAATGCTTCTGCCAGCTGCGCTTAGAGACTATGCCCAGCTTGAAAAGAAGCTCGTATTAGTAGGACAAGGCAGTAAGTTTGAACTTTGGAGTGAATCTCTCTGGATGGTTGAAACAGAAACTGCTATTGCAGAAGCGTTAAATGGCGATTTGGATATTCCAGAAGACTTACAGGATATCGTTCTTTAAGGATCGTTATGCATGAGTCAGTGTTGTTACATGAGGCAGTAGCCGCGTTAGCCATCGATAAAGATGGGCTTTATATCGATGGCACCTTTGGGCGAGGCGGTCATAGCCGATACTTACTGTCACAGCTGTCAAGTCAAGGGCGATTAATCGTTTTCGATAAAGATCCTCAAGCGATTGAGGCAGCCAATCAATTAAAAGAAGCCGATGCAAGAGTGTCTGTAGTACATGACTCCTTTAGTGATTTAAGTGAAGAAATGGCTAAGCGAGGTCTGTTGGGCCAAGTGTCTGGCGTTTTACTGGATCTGGGCGTGTCTTCCCCGCAGCTAGATGAAGCTGGCAGAGGGTTCAGCTTTTTGAAAGATGGTCCTCTCGATATGCGTATGAATACGCAAAGAGGTCTCTCTGCCGCCGACTGGATAAACGAGGCTGATCAGGATGAGATTCGGTTGGTGTTGTCAAAATATGGCGAAGAAAAATTTGCAGGACTGATTGCCAAAAAAATCGTAGAAAGGCGAGCGCAGCAGCCTTTTGAACGAACGCTAGAGTTGTCGATGTTTATTGAAGGCGTTATCCCGAAAAAATTCCACAAGCATAAACACCCGGCAACTAGAAGCTTTCAGGGTATCCGTATTCACATCAATAATGAATTGGCTGATTTGGAAGCGCTTTTAGAACAGGTGGTGCCTGTCCTTAAAGTGGGTGGACGGCTGAGTGTGATTAGCTTTCATTCGTTAGAAGATCGCATGGTCAAGCAGTTTATTAAGAAGCAAGAAAAAGGCCCTGAGGTGCCAAGGAATATTCCCTTGATGTCTATTCCAAGAGAGGCGCACATGGTATCAGTGGGTAAAGCTGTAAAACCGGGTGATCAGGAGCAGGCAGACAATATTCGTGCACGTTCGGCTATATTAAGAGCCGCTGAAAAGGTTGCAGCCCATGGCTAGTTGGCGGCTGACCATCGTGCTTTGGCTTTTGGTGCTAGCGTCAGCCCTGGCTGTAGTGGGGGTATCGCATGTTGCCAGAGTGACGTTTATCACATGGCAAGAGCAATTGGATGCACAGGATTTATTGGAAATTGAGTGGGGACAGTTGGTGCTTGAAAAGCACACGCTTGCATCCTATGCGCGACTTGAAGATGTGGCTCTTGAAAAACTCAATATGCAAGAACCCAAAGGAAAACAACTTGAGGTAATCAAAAAAGACTGATGATCAACCTGGTTAAACACAATTGGCGCTTTTTGCTAATGAGCTTTGGTCTCATTGGGCTTGGCGTTTCTTTGTGTTTGAAGATGACGTTGCTACAAGTCTTTGATACAGGGTTTGGTGTTGGTTTTTTAAAGCGTCAAGGTGATAACCGTACGATTCGCACAGAAACTGTAGAGGCCTATCGTGGCATGATTACAGATAGGCGAGGCGTGCCTTTGGCGATCAGTACGCCTGTGGTGAGTATATGGGTAGACCCTAAGTTTTTTGATGCATCAGAAGGGCAGCTGGAAAGCCTTGCTAACATTTTAGAAAAAGATAGCGATGCAATTAGGGCGCGCATACAAAAATATCAGAGCAAGCGTTTTGTGTATCTTAAAAAAGGTGTAGCGCCTTATGATGCCGATGATATTGATGCCCTCGGTATAAAAGGGGTTCATCGTGATACGACTTTGCAGCGTTTTTATCCTGCAGGGGAAGTCACAGCCAATTTATTAGGCTATACCAATTATGAGGGTAAAGGTCTTGAAGGTGTTGAATATGCTTACAATGACTGGTTGATTGGGTCTCCAGGCCATAAAAAAGTCGTTCAAGATTTATACGGGCGAACCATCAAAGTGCTGGGGCAACCCCAGGACCCTGAACCTGGTAAAGATATTTCATTGAGTATTGATCTTCGGCTTCAGTTTCTGGCGCATAAAGCGTTAAAAAAAGCTGTTAACTATCATCGAGCTGCATCAGGCTCGATTGTCGTGCTAGATAACAATACGGGTGAAGTATTGGCTATGGCAAGTCAGCCTAGCTTTAATCCGAATGATCGCAGTGAAATGCGCCTTTCTGATGTCAAAAATCGCGCGATTTCAGATGTGTTTGAACCAGGCTCTACAGCTAAACCGTTGTCGATGCTAGCCATCTTAGAAAGCGGAAAGTTTGCGCCTCAGGATATTATTAATACACACCCAGGGTATATTCGATTAGGTAAGAAAACCCTGATTGATCCAGTTGATTACGGCAAAATCTCTGTCGGTAGAATCATCACTAAATCCAGTCAAGTGGGCATGAGTAAGTTGGCGTTGGCACTGGAGCCAACTGATATTCCCTTGATGATGGATCGCTTGGAGCTCGGTAAATTTATTGGCACAGGTATGCCAGGTGAGCACCCAGGCTTTGTCCCTCATGATTTATATTGGAGCAAGATTGAGCGTGCGGCCTTGTCATATGGTTATGGTTTGACCGTGAACTCACTTCAACTGGCGCGTGCTTATGCGGTTGTAGCTGCTGATGGAAAGGCATACCCGTTGAGCCTGATTAAGCTAACAGAGCAACCAAAGTCTTCTCAGATTGTAGCGCCTGCATTAGCACAAGATGTTAAAGCCATGTTGGCAACTGTGACAGGTAGAGAAGGTACAGGTAAAAGAGCGCGAACATCAGCCTATAGTGTTGCAGGCAAAACAGGGACTAGCCATAAAGTCGGTGAGGGAGGCTATGAACTAAAATACATCTCGCTCTTTGCCGGAATGGCGCCTGTGAAAGATCCAAAAATTACGGTTGTTGTATCCATTGATGACCCCAAAGGTAGTCATTATTTTGGTGGTGAAGTCGCCGCTCCTGTCTTTTCGAGTGTTGTGGCGGGCAGTTTGCGGTTACTAGATGTGCCACCTGATTTATTGGTCAGTCGTTTCCTGAATGGATCAGAGGGGGGCATGTGATGTTATTGTCCAGGCTTTCTCAATCTATTTCAGGTAGTCAAATTGTAGGCGAAGATGTTTTTGTCGAAAATCTAGTTTTAGACAGTCGTGAGATACAGTCTGGTGACCTGTTTTGTGCCGTGTTAGGTCTCGTTACCAATGGCTTGGATTTTGTTGAAAGTGCTATTCAAAAGGGAGCAATGGCTGTTGCGCTTGAATCAGAAATCAAGCATTTACCCGTTAGTCAGTTGATTGTACCTGATCTGAAAGCTCGTCTTGGTGAATTGGCAGCATCTCGATACCCATTAAATAGCTTAAAGTCGTTAGTTGGCGTGACAGGCACCAATGGGAAAACCTCTGTTTGCAGCTTTATTAGACAGTTAGGCGAAGCTTTAGCGTCCTCCTCGGTCAGTATCGGCACCCTAGGCATAGAAGCTAAAGATCAATTAATTCCTTTGAAGAATACCACACCTGATGTGTTAACCGTGCGTCGCACGCTATCTGAATTGCAATCTCAAGGCACTCAGCTTGCTGCGATGGAAGTGTCTTCTCATGCGTTGGTGCAAGGACGCGTGAATAACTTGCCTTTTAAGACCGCTATTTTTACTAACTTGAGCCAAGACCACCTAGATTATCATGGTGATATGGCGCGTTATGCAGAAGCTAAATCGCGCCTGTTTAGTTGGCCTACACTCACATCCTGTATTTTAAATTTTGATGACCCTGAATATAAGCGTATGCATGATGCAGTGCGTGCTGATGGGGTAAACATTTTTAGTTATTCTCTGCAATCCGATCAAGCGGATGCTTATTTTTCTGCCGTTAAAGCAAACGAAGAGGGTTTCAACGCAAAACTGCACTTTCAAGGCATGGCGCATCATGTCTCCATTCCTTTGATGGGGCAGTTTAATTTGAGCAATGTATTAGCTGCGACGTTAGCGCTCGTTTGTGAGGGCATGCCTTTAGAACAGGTGATTGATGCCTATTCAACATTAAAGCCTGCTGAAGGGCGTACTCAGGCAGTGCCTAACAACTACAGCGTAAAAGCCTTAGTGGATTACGCGCATACACCCGATGCACTGATTCAACTCCTTTCAAGCTTTAAAGCCGAAAGTAACGGGCGTTTATTGGTGGTGTTTGGTTGTGGCGGTGATCGCGATAAAACGAAGCGCCCTTTAATGGCAGAAGCTGTCGATCGTTTTGCAGATTATTGTTGGATCACTTCTGACAACCCAAGACATGAACAGCCTGAGCGTATTTGCGAAGAAACAGCTCGTGGCATAAAGGGGCAGTCATTTGATGTGGTTGTCGATCGCGCTTTAGCCATTAGCACGGCCGTGCTTGAAGCTAAAGCTGGCGATACCTTGATTATTGCGGGTAAAGGTCATGAAAAAACTCAGCAAATAGGCGATGAGTTTCATCCCTTTGATGATGTGGCTGTGCTTAGGTCAGCCTTTGAGAGGAGGGCATCTTTATGATTCTCCTTTCGCCTTCACACATGGCCGACCTATTAAATGCTGAGGTTATTTTGCCTCAATCGATGTCACTCCCTGAAGCGCTCTCATCGGTTGTGATTGACTCACGGCAAGTTCAAGCAGGCAGCTTATTTATTGCCTTAAAGGGTGAGCAGGTTGATGGGCATACCTTTTTGCAGAAAGCCAAAGATCAAGGTGCTGTTATGGCATTGGTTGAAGCTAAGCAAGCGGTTGATATGCCTCAGCTTGTTGTACCGTCTTGTTTGGATGCACTGACTGAGCTTGCAAAAGCCTCTCGGCAAGCTTTTACAGGCAAGATGGTTGCGATAACCGGCAGCAGCGGTAAAACCTCTACGAAAGAAATGCTGGTCTCTGTGCTTAGTCAATGGGCACCTGTCTCGGCGACACAGGGCAATCAAAATAATGAAATAGGCTTGCCGCTGACCCTTTTGAATATTCAAGCAGACAGCCAATATGCGGTGATTGAAATGGGCGCGAGAAGGCAAGGTGATATTGCCGCTCTCATGCATTTAGCAAAACCGAATGTAGGTGTGATTACCAATATAGGCGTGGCTCATATTGGCGTGTTTGGTAGCCGTGAAGGGATCTTTGAGGCCAAAACAGAACTATTTACAGAGCTAAACCAGTCAGGTAAAGCCATCATCAACCTAGATGATGATTTTGCTGAAGGCTTGCTGGAAAAATCCGCACATCTTTCGGGGCAAACGACCTTTTCTGTAAAGAAAAAAGACGCGGATAT
Source organism: Pseudomonadales bacterium (assembly GCA_965225765.1). Taxonomy (GTDB): domain Bacteria; phylum Pseudomonadota; class Gammaproteobacteria; order Pseudomonadales; family DT-91; genus CAKMZU01. Next base: position 1,308,679 of record CBDDBO010000002.1, on the reverse strand, counting down.
TACCTTATCAAATCTTATTCTGAAAGAAGACGGTTCGGATCTTACGCTTCATATAAATCAAGAAACGATTGATATCAGTTTGTCTGAACCTGGCTTGCATACAGTAACTAATGCTCTGTGTGTGACTGCCTGCGTTCAAGCTTTAGGGTTAATGGATACAAAGCGTATTATGAAAGGGCTTTCAAGTACTCATACGCTTAAAGGTCGAAGCCATCACTATCAAGGGTACTGGGGTGGTACTTTGATTGATGATACTTATAATGCCAACCCTTTATCGGTTAAGGCCGCTATTGATACGCTGAAGCTATTTGATGGCGAAACCTTGTTGGTGTTGGGTGATATGAAAGAACTAGGTCATGCATCGGCTGAGTATCATGAAGAAGTGCTCGTCTATGCAGTGGATGCGGGCATTCATACGATTTTTGTTTTAGGTGACGAAATGAATGCAGCGGCGAAAAAGTTAAACGCCGATATTGAGGGCTTTTCAAGCATGGAGTCTTTGTTGGCTTCACTCAGAGAAAGTCTTTCTGCTTCACAAACGATTTTATTAAAAGGCTCAAGAAGCTTAGCGCTTGACAAGTTGATTGACCCTCTGTTGCAAAAGGAGGGTTTACCATGTTGTTAATCCTGTTTAATTGGTTATCGGAATTTGTACCTGCATTTCAGGTGTTTAATTATTTAACGTTGCGCGCGATTCTTTGTGTGTTGACGGCCTTAACCTTTGCGTTAGTGTTTGGCCCTAAATTAATAAGACGCCTTACCGATTTGCAAGTCGGACAAGCCATTCGTGATGATGGCCCTGAAAGCCACTTATCAAAATCGGGTACGCCTACTATGGGCGGCATGCTGATTTTAATGTCAGTCTTGACGACCACATTGCTATGGGGAAATCTCACTAACCCTTATGTTTGGCTGGTGCTAGTCTGTACCTTTGCTTTTGCTACCATTGGGTGGATCGATGATTATTTAAAAGTGACCAAGAAAAACTCCAAAGGCATTTCAGCCAAAACCAAGTACTTTTGGCAGTCTGTTTTTGGGCTCTGTGTGGCATTTTATCTTTATTGGATGGCAGAAGCTCCCCAAGACACACAGTTATTTATTCCATTTTTCAAGCAGGTCGCTTGGGACTTAGGCCCTCTTTATATTGTCCTCTGTTATTTCATGATTGTCGGCTTTTCGAATGCCGTGAACCTGACAGATGGCTTGGACGGTTTAGCCATATTGCCAAGCGTCGTGATTGCTTGTGCCCTGGCTATTATTGCTTACCTTGTAGGTAATGCGGAATTTTCTAAATACCTGAATATTCCTTATATCCGAGGCTCTGGCGAACTTGTCGTTATCTGTACATCGCTGGTTGGCGCGGGTTTAGGTTTTCTTTGGTTTAACACTTACCCAGCGCAAGTCTTTATGGGGGATGTAGGCTCTTTGGCGCTCGGTGCAACCCTTGCGTTGATTGCGGTGATCACCCGTCATGAGATCGTGTTTATTATCATGGGCGGCATTTTTGTGTTGGAAACGGTATCGGTCATCTTGCAAGTAGCGTCCTTTAAATTGACCGGCAAGCGTATTTTCCGTATGGCACCTATCCATCACCACTTTGAATTAAAAGGTTGGCCTGAACCGCGGGTCATTGTGAGATTTTGGATCATCACCGTGATCCTTGTATTAATTGGTTTGGCAACATTGAAACTTAGATAACGATGCTTAGAGAACTCGCACAGTACAATAAGATTAGTATTGTCGGCCTCGGTCAGACAGGGCTGTCCTGTGCGCGCTATTTAAGAAAATTGAACCTTAACTTTCAGTTGCTGGATACAAGGCAGGTGCCACCGAACCTTGATGCTATTCGCGTTGATTTTCCTCAGGTCAATATAGGCTATGGCGATGAAGTCAAAGCACTTAGCTTCTCTAGTCAAGACCTGTTGATTGTCAGTCCTGGCGTAAGTTTTGAAGAGCCTTGGCTGCAACAAGCAAATGAACAAGGTGCAACGCTATCCAGTGATGTTGAACTCTTTTTACACAACGTTGATACACCTATAGTTGCGATTACAGGCTCCAATGGCAAAACTACAGTAGCAAGCCTAACTACGGCCATGCTTAAGGCCGCAGGACTTAAGGTGGAGCTGGCAGGTAATATTGGCGTACCCGTGTTAAATATTATTTCAGAAGCTCAAGCTGCTGACGCACTTGTGTTAGAGCTGTCCAGCTTTCAGCTAGAAAGGTTGCCAAGGCTGAAAGCAACCGCTGCCTGTGTACTGAATCTTTCAGAAGATCATATGGATAGATATGCCTCTTTTGAGGCTTATCGTCAAGCTAAGCTTAATATCTATGAAGGTGCGAATACTTGTATCATTAATCAAGATGATGCATTGACCTTGCCTAATGAAGCAGATGGTAGGCAGATTGTGAGTTTTGGTCAGGAAAAGCCAGCTGATTTTTATGTGGATGGCGAAAAGCTGTGTTATCAAGATTCGCTTCTTGTAAAAACATCAGACTTAAAACTGTCAGGTAAGCATAACTATGCCAATGTGTTAGCAGCTTTTGCTTGCTGCCAGGCATTAGGTGCCTCTCTTCAAGCGGCTGCCAAAGGCGCTGAGCAATTTAAAGGCATTAAGCATCGCTGTGAATGGGTGGCTGAAATAGAAGGTGTCACTTATATCAATGATTCAAAAGGTACAAATGTAGGTGCGACTTTAGCTGCGATTAGCGGCCTTGGATGCGGCAAAAATATTATGTTAATCGCAGGTGGTGAAGATAAAGCGGGTGATTATAGGCCCCTTAAAGCTGCAATAAATAAGCATGTTAAGCAGCTGGTGTTAATCGGTGAGTGTGCCAGTAAAATAGCTGCTCAAACGGCCGCAAAAAACGCATGCTTTGCGCAAGATATGCAAGAGGCCATTAAGCTGGCGACTCAATCGGCTAAATCAGGCGATATTGTCTTATTATCACCTGCCTGTGCAAGCTTTGATATGTTCAAGAATTATGAACATCGAGGCGATGTCTTTATTGAATCTGTCACTTCTCTAGAGGAGGTTGCATGATAAAGCCTTCTCTCCTTTTATGGTATGACAGTGATAAATCCTTAGTGATGCTGGTCTTGTTGCTGTGCTCACTAGGCGTAGTGATGGTGACATCCTCCTCCATTGATTTCGCCAATTACAACTACCAGTCGCCTTGGTATTTTTCCGTCAGACAGCTCATTTTCCTTGGATTGGCTTGCTGTGCGGGTACTGTTGCCTTTTTTATTCCTACACGCCATTGGCTTGATTATGGCTGGCTTTATCTCATGCTGGCATTCTTGCTGTTAGTCGCTGTATTGATTCCTGGTATTGGTCGTGAAGTGAATGGTAGTCGACGATGGATTCCACTTGGGCTGATCAATATTCAAGCCTCAGAAATTGCCAAGATGTTCATGCTGATTTATATGGCGGGTTATCTATTAAGACGACGAGATGAGGTGCGTCAGCAATGGAGCGGTTTCTTAAAGCCTATTTTTGTGTTGGTCGTCGCGATTGTGCTGTTGCTTGAAGAGCCTGATTTTGGTGCTGCGGTTGTGATCATTTTTGCCGTGCTGGGTATGATATTTTTAGCCGGGCTTGGTTTGCCGCAATTTATTTCTCTCATTATTTCTGCGCTTTGCGCTGTAAGTGCCATGGCTGTGTCTTCTTCTTATCGCCTCGAGCGGCTTAAGTGTTTTGTTGATCCTTGGCAGGATTCTCATCGTTTTGACTGCGGTTATCAGTTAACCCAATCGTTAATCGCTTTTGGACGAGGTGAGTGGTTAGGTTTAGGGCTGGGGCAAAGCATTCAAAAACAATTCTTTTTACCTGAAGCCCATACCGATTTTGTGTTTGCCATTATCGCTGAGGAATTAGGTTTTGTTGGCGGCTTTTTGACCATTTTTATCTTTGGTTTTTTGGTAGCCAAGCTCTTTATTTTGGCGCGAAAGCTTGAGCGAAAGCAGGCCTTCTTTGAGGCCTACCTAACCTATGGTGTGTCGTTAGTTTTTGCTGCACAGGTGTTTATCAATATTGGTGTGAATATTGGTCTATTACCAACGAAAGGCTTGACGTTGCCGCTATTAAGCTATGGTGGTAGTAGCTTAGTAGTTAACCTCTTTATGCTGGGGATTGTATTGCGTATCGGTGCTCAGCTTAATCGTGTGAATAGAAAGTCACGCGGTAAAGGAGGCGCTGGATGAGTAAGCGAATCCTCATTGTGGCAGGCGGAACCGGTGGGCATGTGATGCCAGGGTTGGCTGTAGCAAACCAATTACGAGAGCAAGGCCATGAGGTGTTTTGGATAGGCACTCAAAAAGGCATAGAAGCGCGTGTGGTGCCTGCGGCTGATATCCCCATTCATTATATTGATATCACAGGTATTCGCGGTAAAAAACTTATCATGTTGATCAAAGCGCCTTGGTTAATCTTGAAAGCCTTTTGTCAGGCGTATTCCATCATTAAAACGTTGAAGGTTGACGCGGTACTTTGTATGGGTGGCTTTGTATCAGGGCCTTCGGGGTTGGCTGCTAAAGCGCTCGGAAAGCCTTTGTTGATACATGAGCAAAATGCCATAGCAGGCACCACTAATAAACTACTATCAAAGGTGGCCACTCAGATTTTAACAGCTTTCCCTCACGTATTTGCTAAAGGCAAAGTGGTTGGTAATCCAGTGCGTACCTTCATTCAGCAAGGAGAATCTAAAGCGCGGGAAGAAGCCGGTCGATTAAATCTATTAGTGCTGGGTGGTAGTTTAGGTGCGCAAGCAATTAATAAGCTAATACCTGAATTAATAGACGCGCGAGGTGAGAATCTATCGGTGCAGCATCAAGTAGGGCCAAAGCTCTACGATGATACGATTTCACTGTATAAAGGCCTGCTGCCAAATCCATATATTGAAGTGAATGCCTTTATCGAAGATATGGGTAGTGCCTATCAAAAAGCTGATGTGGTTATTTGCCGCTCAGGTGCGATGACAGTAAGTGAAATAGCCTGTGCTGGTTTGCCCGCGTTATTTATTCCTTTCCCTTATGCAATAGATGATCATCAAACAGCGAATGCTAACTGGCTAGTAGATGCAGGCGCAGCAGAGCTTGTTCAGCAGGCCGCTCTAACGCTAGATAAGCTCATAGCCTTTGTTGATAAAGCTGTTGCTGAACCACATTATTTACAAGAAATGGCAGAGGCTGCAAAGCACCAAGCCAAACCCAATGCTACCGAGAGCGTTGTACAAAGTTGTTTAGAGGTAGCTCTATGAATACAGTAAGAAAAGTCCCCGGCATGCGTAAGATCGACAAGATTCATTTTGTGGGTATTGGCGGGGCAGGTATGTGCGGCATTGCAGAGGTTCTTCAAACGCAAGGCTATACCGTCACAGGCTCCGATCTAAAATTTTCAGCCAATACTGACAGGTTGTCTGATTTAGGGGTAACTGTGTTTGAAGGGCACGATATTGCTCATGTGCAAGGTGCAGATGTGGTGGTGACCTCAACGGCTGTAAGCACTGATAATCCTGAAGTTTTATGGGCGAAGGCGAATCGAGTGCCAGTTGTACAGCGCGCTAAAATGCTAGCTGAACTTATGCGCTATAGGCATGGGGTGGCTGTTGCAGGTACGCATGGCAAAACGACCACAACCAGTATGATTGCGTCTATTTTTGCAGCGGCCAAATTAGATCCTACCTTCATTATCGGCGGACTGGTTAATAACTTTGGCAGTAATGCCCGCTTAGGTGAGAGCCGTTATTTGATCGTTGAGGCAGATGAAAGTGATGCGTCATTTTTACATTTACAGCCTATGTCAGCGGTGATTACCAACATCGAATCTGATCATATGAGTACCTATGACGGTGATTTAAGTAAATTAAAAGATACTTTTTTAGCCTTTACGAATAATTTACCGTTTTATGGCGCTGTAGTGCTTTGTATTGATGACCCCATTGTGCGCATTATGTCCAAGCAATTTGGCCGTGCAACCATTACCTATGGGTTTAGCCCGGATGCTGATGTGCGTATTACCAACTTAACCATGGAAGGTGGTTGTAGCCAGTTTACTGTTGAGACCTTGGCAGGTGAGCACATGGATATACAATTAAATGTGCCGGGTAAGCATAATGTGTTAAACGCAACAGCTGCTATTGCACTTTGTTTAGATGAAGGGCTCGAGGTTCAAGCCATAAAACAGGGCTTAGCAGAATTCGAAGGCGTAGGTCGACGTTTCCAAGTGTATGGAGACTTTCCCCTTGAAGAAGGTTCTGTGCATTTAGTGGATGACTATGGTCATCATCCAACTGAATTAAAAGCAACCATAGATGCGGCTAGGGTGACTTACCCTGACAGGCGTTTAGTAATGATTTTTCAGCCTCATAGGTACAGTAGAACGCACGATTTATACGATGAATTTGTTGAAGTGCTAGCGCAGGTTGATCAGCTTATTCTTTTGGATGTTTACTCGGCTGGTGAAGCGCCAATTCCAGGTGCTGATAGTATTTCGTTAAGCAAAACACTACAAAAATATGGGGGCCAAGTACCCGTTCATGTAAAGAGTGTTGACAAAGTTAAGGATGTACTTAAACGCATTGTTACTCATAACGATATTGTCATGACTCAAGGTGCAGGTAATGTTGGCAGCTTGGCAGAGTCGTTAGCGAGGGAGGGGTTTTTATGAGTGAAAACCTGCTTCCATTAATTAATGGCAAATTAGCTGTTTTATATGGCGGTGAGAGTGCTGAACGAGAGGTTTCTCTTGAGAGCGGGCAGGCCATCATGTCTGCGATGGAAAAGTTGGGCGCTGACTTTATCGGCATTGATTGCAAAACAGCTGATTTAGCAAAGAGGTTAAAAGCAGAGAGTATTTCGTACTGCTTTATAGCGTTACACGGCGGCGATGGCGAGAACGGTGTGATTCAGGCGTTACTTGAAGAACTAGGTGTTCAATATACTGGGGGAGATGCAGGTTCGTCAGCGCTTGCGATGGATAAATCGCGCTCTAAACAAGTTTTTAAAAAAGCGGGCTTACCTACTGCGGCAGCCCTAGTCGTCGAGAGCATGGTGTCTTGGTCTGATATCAATCAGCAGTTAGGACATAAAGTGATGCTTAAGCCTGTAAGCGAAGGGTCTAGCATCGGAATGAGCATAGCAGACGATGAGTTGACCTTTGAGCAAGGTATTAAAAATGCCTTCGAATATACAGATAAAGTGCTGGTTGAGAGTTGGATTGAAGGCACAGATTACACGGTGGGGATATTGAATGATAGGGCACTGCCTTCTGTTCGAATGGAAACTGACCGGCCTTTTTATGATTATGAAGCTAAGTACCTGTCTGATGAAACGCGTTATTTTTGTCCTTCAGGCCTTACAGAAGAGGAAGAGCAGCAAATACAAGCTATTGCATTAGCAGCATTTAAGAGTTTGGGGTGTAGCGGTTGGGGGCGTGTTGATTTGATGATAGATACACAGGGTAGCCCTAATCTACTGGAAGTAAATACTCAGCCAGGGATGACTAACCACAGTTTGGTACCCTTAGCTGCGAAAGCAGCAGGGTTGTCGTTTGAGGCATTGGTCTTAAAGATTATGGAAACGGCATTTCAACCATGAACATAAATGTAAAAAACAAGCGGTTAAAAAAGACAGGTATTCGGCATAAGCCAAGTGTTTCCGTTAGCTTGCGGCAAGTGTTTTCTGGTATCAGGGCGGCTTTGTCGATTAGCAAATTGCTGGTTGTTTTAGGCGCCATGCTAATCTTGGCGTTAATTGCTTCGGTTAATCAAGGTGTTGAAGAGTTGAACAGTGTTCCTGTAAAAGATGTCGTCATTGAAGGTGATATTAACCGTGTATCAAAAGAGTCCTTGCAGATAGTTATTCATAACGCAACAAAAAAAGGCTTTTATTCTTTAGACTTAAAGGGGTTGCATCGTGATATTATCAACTTACCTTGGATTAAAGAGGCTCGTGTAAAGCGCGTTTTTCCGAATAGTCTACTGATTGAAATAGAAGAAAACGAACTCTTTGCCTTTTGGAATGAGCATGCTGTCATCACAAAAGACAAGCAGGTAGTATATAAAGATGAAGCTGCTTATGGAGAGCTGCCGCATTTGATTGGTGATGAATTAGATAAGGCTTTGGATGTTTTTACAGTGGTTGATGAAAACATTCCAGAATCTATGAAACCAGTTCGTAAAGTTGATGTCAGTTATACTGGGGTTGTTAGATTAAAATTGGCGCAAGACATCGATATCGTAATGGATACTGACTTGTTAAAAGAGCAGTTAGCACGATGGGTATCAGTCTTTGAAGATCAGTTGATTAATCAGGTTGATCGATTGAGAAGTGTTGATTTGCGTTATGTAAATGGTCTTGCAGCCGTCTTTGAAAACCAGGTAAATGATAATAATAACAAGATAGTCAAGGGAGGCCCGCGTTAATGGCGCATGAAAATGCTGGCAATATGATTGTAGGTCTGGATATCGGCACATCAAAAGTTGTCGCTATTGTTGGCGAGTATTCCGAAGAAAAAGGCCTTGAAATAATTGGTATTGGCTCCCATCCTTCTCGAGGCTTGAAAAAAGGCGTTGTGGTGGATATTGAGTCCACAGTCCATGCTATTCAGCGTGCTGTTGAAGAAGTTGAATTAATGGCAGGTTGCCAAATCCATTCGGTGTATGCGGGTATCGCAGGTAGCCATATTCGAAGCCTAAATTCTCACGGCATTGTGGCGATTAAGGATAACGAAGTGACAGAAGCCGATGTTGAGCGTGTCATTGATGCTGCCAAGGCGGTTGCTATCCCGGCTGATCAAAAAGTGCTGCATATTCTACCCCAGGAGTATTTGATCGATTCACAGGAAGGTGTGAAAGAGCCTTATGGGATGTCAGGCGTTCGCCTAGAAGCTAAGGTACACTTAGTGACAGGTGCTGTGAATGCAGCTCAAAATATTGAGAAATGCATTCGCAGGTGTGGCCTTGTTCCTGAAGATATTATTCTAGAGCAATTGGCGTCTAGTTATGCGGTTTTAACGGATGATGAAAGAGAATTAGGGGTTTGTTTGGTAGATATTGGCGGAGGTACGTCAGATATTGCTATCTTTACAGAAGGGTCCATAAAACATACAGGCGTTATTCCGATTGCTGGCGACCAAGTGACCAATGACATAGCTATGGCACTTCGAACACCGACCCAGCATGCAGACGAGATTAAAATCAAATACGCTTGCGCATTAGCCCAGCTGGCGCGAGAAGAAGAGACAATTAAAGTCCCCAGTGTGGGCGATAGACCAGCTAGAGACTTATCTAGGCAGGCGTTGGCAGAGGTTGTAGAGCCCAGGTACGATGAATTATTCACCTTGGTTCAGGCAGAAATAAGAAGAAGCGGTTACGAGCAGATGTTGGCAGGCGGTATTGTGCTGACAGGTGGCACTTCCAAAATGGAAGGGGCGATAGACCTTGCAGAAGAGATTTTCCATATGCCCGTTCGGTTAGGTGTACCTAATCAGGCAGGCGGTTTGCAGGATATTGTTCAAAACCCGATATATTCGACAGGGGTAGGGCTTTTACATTATGCGGTTAAACAACGGTTGTCGCCGCTCCCCGGGTCTCAGAGTGGTCGGAGTCATAAGGTATCTGTAGCAAGCTCTGTTAAGAAATGGTTTCAAAATAACTTTTAATTAAATTTGTACTTGAAAAAGGCAAGGGAGAAGATTCATGTTCGAATTAGTTGACAGCCAACCGCAAAATCCGGTCATTAAGGTTGTGGGTGTTGGCGGAGGAGGAGGAAATGCCGTTAAACACATGATTGCACACCAGACTGAAGGTGTGGAGTTTATCTGTGCCAATACTGACTCTCAGGCTTTGAATGATGTTGAAACAAAAACTGTGCTGCAGCTAGGTAGTACGGTTACTAAGGGGCTTGGTGCAGGTGCCAACCCTGAAATTGGCCGTCAGGCTGCTATTGAAGATAGAGACCGCATCGCCGAACTTCTCCAGGGTGCTGACATGGTCTTTATTACTGCAGGTATGGGCGGTGGTACAGGTACAGGTGGTGCCCCTGTAGTGGCTGAAGTGGCTAGAGAACTCGGTATTCTTACCGTGGCTGTTGTTACTAAGCCGTTTAAGTTTGAAGGCCGTAAGCGTATGGCGTTAGCTGAGGCTGGTATTAAAGAGTTAGCTGAGCATGTAGATTCCCTGATTACTATCCCTAACCAGAAGCTTGAGGCGGTGATGGGCGGTGCTATCTCTTTGGTAGAAGCCTTCAAAGAAGCAAACAATGTCTTGCATCATGCCGTTCAAGGTATTGCAGATCTTATTATTCGCCCGGGTCTTATCAATGTTGACTTTGCTGATGTGCGCACAGTCATGTCTGAAATGGGGATGGCGATGATGGGTAGTGGTCAGTCGGAAGGCGAAGATCGCGCTGTGAAAGCGGCTCAGGCGGCTATTTCAAGCCCACTACTTGAAGATGTTAATTTGCAAGGTGCGCGCGGTATTCTAGTTAATATTACCGCTAGTGAATCTTTAGGGTTGGGTGAATTTGGTGAAGTGGGTGAAATCGTAGAAGACTTTGCCTCAGAAAATGCCACGGTGGTTGTGGGTACGGTCATTGATCCCTCTATGGGCGATGAGATTAAGGTGACTGTCGTTGCTACAGGTTTAGGCAACATGCCTCAAAAAGCGGCACCTTCAGCGCGCGTAAGTGCAGAATCAGTCAAGGCAGCACAAGAAGGGCAGAGTCTAAGCAATGCTAGTCCTGACTATAAAGGCTATGACCAACCTACCGTAATGAGAACGGGTAATATTAAAGCCGTCTCGGGAACTGGGCAGCAAGAGCCAGCCCAGTCTGATGATATGGATTTGTTGGATATTCCAGCCTTTTTACGCCGTCAAGCTGACTAAGTTGTTAGCTTGGTCAAACGCCTGGTTGGCTAAATGCTAATGCTTTTGATTTTAGGGCGTGTGTAAATGCCCTAGAAAAGATCTGAATTGTGATCTTAATTGCACCTAAACCGTCCAAAAGTATCAGTTTTCTCCCACTGAGCTTTGTAAATCTATTGCTATCTGATAGACTTGGGGGTGATTTTGAATGTAAGGTTTGTCTATGATTAGGCAGAGAACATTAAGGAACTCAATTCGAGCAACGGGCGTTGGGCTTCATACAGGGCAAAAAGTTTATTTGTCTTTAAGGCCTGCTCCTGTCGATACAGGCATTGTATTTCGCCGCGTTGATTTATACCCTCCGGTTGAGATTAAAGCCTTAGCTGAGAATGTTGGTGATACGTCTCTGGCTACCACGTTAACGGTTGATGATGTCAGTATTTCAACGGTTGAGCATTTGTTATCAGCGATGGCTGGTTTGGGTATCGATAATGCTTTTGTTGACGTAAGTGCACCTGAATTGCCTATTATGGATGGTAGTGCGGGGCCATTTGTGTTTTTGGTGCAGTCAGCGGGTATTGAAGAGCAAGATGCACCGAAGAAGTTTATTCGCATCAAAAAAGAAGTCCGTGTTGAGCAAGGTGATAAGGTAGCAAGCTTTCACCCTTTTGATGGCTTCAAAGTATCCTTCACTATTGATTTTGATCACCCTGTTTTTGCAAGCCGTAAGTCTCATGTAGATATCGATTTTTCAACAACCTCCTTTGTGAAGGAGATTTCTAGGGCTCGCACTTTTGGCTTTATGCATGAATTCGAATACCTTCGCTCTAAAGGATTAGTGCGTGGCGGAAGCTTTGACAATGCTATTGTTGTTGATGACTATAAAGTTGTGAACGAAGACGGCCTTCGTTATGAAGATGAATTCGTTAAGCATAAAGTTCTGGATGCGATTGGTGATCTTTATCTTCTGGGAAATAGTCTTATTGGTGAATTTAGAGCATTTAAGTCGGGGCATGCCTTAAATAACGCAGTGCTTCGTGAGTTGATCTCCAGAGAAGATGCTTGGGAAGTTGTGACATACGAGGCTGATAATTCACCTATATCTTATGTTCAGGCTTTGGCTGCAATCTAAGTTTCTTAGCCCATCTTGTCTTAGAGAAACGGCTATTTTTAGCCGTTTTTTTTACCCTCAAATCTTGTTCTTAAGGCAAGTAAATTGCTTTTTTAAACGATAATTAGTATTTTTGATAACGCTCGGCTAGTATTGAGTCACCACGTTGTAACGAATGAACCACTGATCGCCTCTATGAAGTTAATCGTCATTGGCAATGAACTTGCTCCTTCCAAAGAAATTGAGTTTCCTGATTATTGGATCAAAATTGTTATAGGCTTATTCTCATTTTTCTTGATTAGTTTTGCTTTGTTGTTGGGTTTTTATATTGATAAAAACGCAAAGCTAGATAGATTATCTGTAGAGTTGTCCAGGCTTCAAGCTGACGTTTTCTATGATCATAGTTTAGTTAATGATCATTTGTCCTATTCTACGACCTTGTTTGCTGAGCAATCTAAGCAGACGGGTTTCCTAGAAGCTAAGTTAACTCGCCTCGAAGTTTTAGGGCAAAAGCTTGCAGAGGGCGCAGGTATGACGGAAGAGTTTGATTTCACCCAGTTACCTGGCGTTGGTGGGCAAATGATGTCTGAAGAATCAGACATTGCCTTTGCACATTCTGCTCCATTGCAGATGCGCTATGAGCGCCTGTCTGACAGGTTAAATGTCAGACAGAAAGAGCTTTCTGCCTTAGCTAGTTTGATTGAAGGTGGTCAATTTGTTAAAGAGCGTTATCTGGCTGGTAAGCCTATTATTTCTGGATGGCTGTCGTCAAACTATGGGCTGAGAACAGACCCTTTTCATGGTAAGCAGGCCTTTCATCATGGGCTAGATTTTGCTGGAAAAGAGGGTGCTGATGTTATTTCAGTGGCTTCTGGCGTGGTAGTGTGGTCAGGTAATCGTTATGGTTTTGGTACAATGGTAGAGATTGATCATGCTAATGGTTATGTTACACGCTATGCACATAATAAGAAAAATTTAGTGCAAGTTGGCGATGTTGTTAAGAAAGGGCAAGTGATTGCTTTTATGGGGAGTACTGGTCGATCAACAGGCCCCCATGTACATTTTGAAGTGTTAAAAGAAGGCCGCCATGTTGATCCTAAGCGATATATTTACCGCAAAGCAATCTAGTACCTCAATGCACAGCGATTGTCCCGTTCAGCAGCTACAGGTTTTTCTGTGGCAAGGCGCAAGTATGCAGTAATACATGCGTCTTTCAAATACTTGCAACAAAGTCACGGGAAAACCTGTAGCTGCCCTTTGGGTGGCATTTAAAATGCCCATAGCTGTGTTGCTTGATCTCACTATAGAATAACTATTATTTTCGATCAGCTGCCTTGCTATGAGCATTTTACTCTGCCACTGAACCCGACAATCGCTGTGCATTGATGTACTAGTACCTCAATGCACAGCGATTGTCCCGTTCAGCAGCTACAGGTTTTTCTGTGGCAAGGCGCAAGTATGCAGTAATACATGCGTCTTTCAAATACTTGCAACAAAGTCACGGGAAAACCTGTAGCTGCCCTTTGGGTGGCATTTAAAATGCCCATAGCTGTGTTGCTTGATCTCACTATAGAATAACTATTATTTTCGATCAGCTGCCTTGCTATGAGCATTTTACTCTGCCACTGAACCCGACAATCGCTGTGCATTGAGGTACTAGCACTCTATTTCACTGCATTTGTCCGGTAAAGATACCCTAAGGTGGAAAGCGCTAACGCCATCCTCAAGCTTTTAGGTATTTTTGTTGGAAGACGCTTTACTTCCAGCCCTACAAACTTTGTAATCCCCCAGCAATCTCTGTGAAACTGAGTACTAGTTTTTGAGGGTATTTCTTTTTTCACTTATTTTCGTTTAAGCCCTTGAATGGATACTTTTCACCCCCATTGTTCTAGCTTCGAGGCGGCTTGTTAGCTTGCCTTAAAATAGGCGACATGCTAGTTTTCAAGGATGGTTTGTATGACGGGCATATTTTTTGCCTTGACTGATTGATTGGCTTAGAAGGCCGTCGTCTACTTTTAAAAACGATTTTTGAAAATAAATAAGGCATAGGTTTGTTTTTTATGCCTTCAGATATAAATGTGGTGCATGGGTAACTGCACAATTTTGGTATTTTTTTATGTTTAATCAAGTGTTGCAGAAAGTGTTCGGGTCAAGTAATGACCGTGAAGTCAAACGATTAAAAAGACTTGTTGATCAAATTTCGACCTTTGAGCCGCAATTAAAAGACTTGTCTGACGAAGGCTTGAAAGATAAAACGCGCGCTTTTAAATCTCAACTGGCAGAAGGCGCTGACCTGGACAGCTTACTGCCTGAAGCTTTTGCTGTAGTAAGAGAAGCCTCTGTTCGTGTATTGGGGATGCGCCATTTTGATGTGCAAATGATGGGTGGTATCACCCTGCATAATGGTCGTATTGCAGAGATGCGAACAGGTGAAGGTAAAACCTTAGTGGCGACCTTGCCTGTTTATTTGAATGCTTTGATGGGCAAAGGCGTCTATGTGGTCACGGTCAATGATTATCTTGCCACGCGTGATGGTAATTGGATGCGCCCACTGTATGAGTTTCTTGGTTTAAGTCTTGGCATCGTTGTGCCAAATATGGAAACCGAAGAAAAGCGAGCGGCTTATGAATCGGATATCACCTATGGCACAAATAATGAATTTGGCTTTGATTACTTAAGAGACAACATGGCGTTCACACTGGATGAACGAGTACAACGAGAAAAGTACTTTGCCATTGTTGATGAAGTCGATTCGATCTTGATTGATGAAGCGAGAACACCGCTGATTATTTCTGGTCCTTCAGAAGATAGTTCTAAGCTTTATTTGGCAACCAATCGCATTATTCCATCACTGAAAGAAGCTGAAGTAACGATAGGCAAGGATAATGAGCAGGAAATAGGCCCTGGCCATTACACCTTGGATGAGAAAAATCGCCATGTCGAATTAACTGAAGAAGGTCATGATTTTATCGAGGCTTTTCTTCTCAAAGATAAATTGCTTGTTGAAGGGCAAAGTTTATATTCGGCACAAAATCTTAAGTTGCTCCATCACGTGCAAACTGCACTAAAAGCTCATGTGCTCTTTAAGAAAAATGTCGATTATATCGTCCAGAATAATGAAATCGTCCTTATCGATGAGCATACAGGCAGAAGCATGCCAGGTAGAAGACTCTCTGAAGGTCTGCATCAGGCGATTGAAGCAAAAGAAGGGGTAGATATTCAAAGTGAAAGCCAAACCTTAGCCTCTACTACCTTCCAGAACTATTTCCGCTTATTCGACAAACTTGCAGGAATGACCGGTACGGCTGACACCGAAGCGCAGGAATTTCACCAAATCTATAGCCTGAGCGTCGTCGTCATGCCAACCAATAAACCTATTGCTCGACTTGATCAGAATGACCTGATCTATATGAGCATTCGCGAGAAATTTCAAGCAATCGTTAAAGATATCTTGGCATATCAACAAAAAGGTGCGCCTATTCTTGTGGGTACAGCCTCTATTGAGAGCTCAGAATTGCTGTCCACCCTTTTGAAGAAAGAAGGCATTGAACATAAAGTCCTCAATGCTAAATACCATGCTCAGGAAGCCGATATTATTGCTCAGGCAGGACAACCTAAGGCTGTCACCATTGCCACCAATATGGCAGGTCGTGGTACCGATATTGTGTTGGGTGGTAATTTAGAAGCCGAATTAGCGACTTTAGATTCGCCAAGTGAAGATGAGGTACAAAAACGCACCCAGGCTTGGGAAAAGCGCCATCAAGCTGTATTAGATTCTGGCGGTCTTCATATCTTAGGTACTGAGAGGCACGAGAGTCGCCGCGTTGATAATCAGCTTCGAGGGCGTGCGGGTCGTCAGGGTGACCCTGGTGTGACACGTTTTTATTTGTCTCTTGAAGACGACCTGATGCGTATTTTTGCCTCTGATCGTGTAAGAAATATTATGCAAGCTTTAGGCATGGAAGAGGGCGAAGCAATTGAGCACCGTATGGTGACAGGTGCCATCGAAAAAGCGCAAAAGAAAGTAGAAGGGCGTAACTTTGATATTCGTAAATCACTGTTAGAGTTTGATGATGTAGCTAACGAGCAGCGTCAGGTGGTTTATAAGCAGCGTGATGATATTTTGACTATCGACAACTTAGGCGACCTTGTTAATAGTATTCGCCAAGATGTTGCTTCACAGGTATTCAGAAATTACATCCCTGAAGAAAGTCTTGAAGATATGTGGGATGTCGCCGGTCTTGAAAAAGTCTATGAGTCAGATTTTGCCATGCAGTTACCTATCCAGAAATGGTTAGATGAAGACGAAAAACTGTCTGAAGATCATCTCCTAGAACGTATTACTAAAGAGTTTGATCAATCTTACCAATTGAAAGTTGATACCATAGGCGAAGAGATCCATCGTTTTGAAAAGCATGTCATGCTCCAAGTTTTAGATGGCTTATGGAAAGAGCATTTGGCAATGATGGATCACTTGCGTATGGGCATTCATTTAAGAGGCTACGCAGGTAAAAACCCTAAGCAGGAATACAAACGAGAGTCGTTTGAATTATTTCAGGAAATGCTTGAGAATATGAAATATGATCTAACCAGTTTTTTGATGCAGGTGCGTATTCAAAGTGACGCTGAGATACAGGAAGCTGAAGCAAGTATGCGACTGGAGCATGAAAAGGCACAGGAGAAAGCGCAATCTGTGCATGCTGAGCTTTCTGCTATGTCAGGTGCTGAGTCGTCTGAAGCTGGCGAAATGCCAGCAGAGCCAGCCAAACCATTTATTCGGCAAGAGCGTAAAGTAGGTAGGAATGAGCCTTGCCCTTGTGGAAGCGGTAAAAAATATAAACAATGCCATGGTGCATTAAACTAAGCTGTCATTGAGGTATTGACTATGGCAACCGGACATTTCCCTTTGCCTGAATTCCATGACATTCAAGGTGTTGAGTTGGCAACGACATCCGCCGGCATTAAAGGTGATCGGCCTGATGTGACGTTATTTAAGTTGTCAGAATCGACAACCACAGCGGCAGTGTTTACGAAGAATGCCTTTTGCGCAGCGCCTGTTCAGCTGGCTAAACGCTTTTTAGCTAGTGGGCGTCCTCGTTATTTACTCATCAACACCGGCAATGCAAATGCTGGCACAGGTGCCCAGGGTTTAAAAGCAGCCGAAGCTTGTGTCCGGTCAGTTGCAGAGCTAGGCAATGTAAAAGAGGTGGAAGTGTTACCCTTCTCGACAGGTGTGATCGGTGAGCCCTTACCTTATGAGTCGATTCTTAATGTGTTGCCTGTTGCATTTGATCAGTTGAGTTCAGCGCACTGGGCCGAAGCTGCCAACGCTATTCTGACAACTGATACAAGACCTAAGGGTGTTAGCAGTACTTTAGCTTTAGGTAATAAAATACTTAAGCTTAATGGGATCTGCAAAGGATCAGGGATGATTAATCCAAATATGGCAACCATGTTGGCTTATGTTGCGACTGACTTATCTGTCAATGCACAGACGTTGCAACATTTGCTAATCAAAGCGAATGAAAAGTCATTCAATTCCATTACTGTCGATAGTGATACCTCCACTAATGACGCTGTACTTTTGATGGCAACAGGAGAGTCTCAGGTTATTTATGAAGAGCTTTCACAGGATGAGCAGTCGGTTGTGCTCGATTGGCTTAAGCAAGCCTTTATTGAGTTAGCTCAGTTAATTATTCGTGATGGCGAGGGAGCAACCAAGTTTATTGAAGTGAAGGTTGAGTCCGCTAAGACCGCTCAAGAGGGGAATGCTATAGCTTATGCAGTAGCGCATTCGCCTTTAGTGAAAACAGCGCTGTTTGCTTCAGACCCTAACTGGGGAAGGCTCTTAATGGCTATAGGTAAAGTCGAATTAGACGATTTTGATATTGATAAAGTCAGTATTTTTGTTAATGGCGAACCTTTGGTTGCTGGCGGTGAAAAAGTCTCAAGTTTTACTGAAGAGGTCGGGCAAAAACTATTCGCTTATGAAGACATCACGATTCAGATTCAGCTTAACCGAGGCGAAGAAGCTGTCACTGTATGGACTAGCGACTTGTCTCATGAATACGTCACTATAAACGCTGAATATAGAACCTAGGAGCCTGTCCGAGAACTGACTGTTCGGCCTAAATTCCAGATAAGCGGCTAAATTCTTCGCCAAATTCCTTTAAATAGGCTGACTATTCGCAGGAATTTCCCAAAAAATTTATCTCACTTCTTTGAAATTTATCCTCGAACGCAATTCTCAGACAGGCTCCTAGTACTTTGATTCACTGCATTTGTCAGGTAAAAAATATCGTAGGGTGGCTAAGCTGCGCGTAACCCACCATCAGAAACCGGACAATCGCTGTGCATTGAGGTACTAGTACTTCGATTCACTGCATTTGTCAGGTAAAAATACCGTAGGGTGGCTAAGCTGCGCGTAACCCACTATAAGATTTAATGTTTCTTGGTGGGTTACGTTTCACTAACCCACCCTACAAAAAAATAGATACCCGACAATCGCTCTGAAAGGAAGCCCTGACTTGAGTTCAATGGTAAAGTTAATGATGCAAATACAAGTTGTCGCGGGTGTTATCTGGAGTCAAGATTTCTCTCGTATTCTTGTTGCTAAAAGGCATAAAGCACAACATCAAGGTGATCGCTGGGAATTTCCAGGGGGCAAAGTAGAGCCTAGCGAGACAAATGAAGAGGCGCTAGCACGTGAGCTTGATGAAGAGTTGGGCTTGTCTTTTGAACAAATATCCTTCTTTCATGCATTGACCTTTGATTATCCGGAGAAAACCGTCGCATTATCCTTTTATCATATAGGTGGACTGCTTAGTGAGGCTGAAGCACGTGAGGGGCAGCCGCTTCGATGGGTGACTAAAGATGAATTAGTGGCTCTGAACTTTCCAGACGCTAACGCCCCTATTGTTGAAAAACTCACACAACAAGACTGGCCGCTACTTTGAAGCTTACTCAAAGATATCCTCGTTAGGTATTGCGGGAATACTATGTTCTTCGTTAGCCCAGCCTAGGTAGTCTGCATCCTGGCACCTTTTCGAACAAAAGGGACGATGTGGATTTTTACTATCCCAATGGATTAAAGTTTTGCAGTAAGGGCATGGGTAGGTCTTTGAAGAGGCTTCTTCTTTATTGGGCGTCATGCGTTTTTGCTAGTGTCAGATACTGGTTGTGTAAGTCTGATAATTGAGCATGCAGTGATGCTAAGTCAGCGCTGTTATCGACGATGTCATCTGCATGCTTTTGTTTATCTTCTCGAGACATTTGGCTTTTAATGATGTTCTCAATCGTTGTTTGGTCAGATGCATCTCTTTTTAAGGTTCTTTCAATCTGTAGCTCAACAGGCGCATCAATTAATAGTACACGCTGACATCTTTTATGCTGTTCGGTTTCGAGTAGTAGGGGAGAACTAAAAATAGTATAGGCTGAGCTTGCGGCATCTAGCTGGTCATTAATGGTTTGAGCGATAAGAGGATGTAATAAAGCCTCAAGCCATTGTTTGTCAGCGGGGCTGGCAAATACTGTTTTGCGGAGTTTAGGTCTATTAAGTTCGCCTGAGGGAAGTAAAATGCCAGAACCAAAGCGCTGCGTTATCTTCTCAAGAGCAGGCTGGCCTTTTTGTACAACAAGACGGGCACAGATGTCTGCGTCGACAATCGTTATTTTTTTTGTTTGAAAAAAATCAGATGCCGCGGTTTTACCGCTTCCAATGCCACCCGTTAGTCCTACGATAAACATTCGCTAAGAATTTTTTTTGTAATGATGAATGAAAAGTAAGGAAGGCTAAAAATTGGTAGCGGGGGCTGGATTTGAACCAACGACCTTCGGGTTATGAGCCCGACGAGCTACCAAGCTGCTCCACCCCGCATCAAAGAAGTGCAAATTATAGGGTTACCAAAACGTTTGTCAATGGAAATCTTTTGAATTTTTTTTATTGACGGCTAGTCAAAGTAACCTCGGATGTTAAACATCAATATGTAGGTTATGTAATTTTATGAGATTTCCATTTTCTTCTGCTCTAGTGCTGGTGAGTGTTCCACTGGCTTTTTCAATACAGGCGGAACAGTCTTATCAAAGTGTTTCACAGGATGTGGTTGACTTGAAAAAGCAAGTTAAGGTGCTGTCAGATGTTGTTAAAACCAATCCGGCTTTTGCGCATGCACCTGCGGCCGGGCCAGAGTCAATGCCCACTAAAGGTTATGTAGTGGCGAATGATGAAAGTTATACGTTGACTATGGGAGGGTTTGCTCGTTTAGATTTTCTCTATACGCCAGATCAAATTGGCGATGCGGAGCAATTCGTGACCTCAACTATACCTGTTTACAATCCTTTGACGGGGGTATACGAAATTAATGGCAGTGCTAAGTACACCCATGCAAAAAAGCAATACCATTTTAATGCTAATCGAAGTCGCTTTTTTATTAAAGCCGAACGACCTTTGGATAACCTTGATCTGAAAGTTTATCTCGAAGGTGACTTTTGGGGGAGTAAGTTTCGCATACGTCATGCCTATGGCCAGTTTGAAAATATTCGTCTAGGTCAAGGGCGAGCTTCATTTTTAATTGGTCAAACTTATAGTGCCTTTACCGTAAATGAATCGCAGCCTGCTGTATTGGATAATCAGGGGCCTAATTCTAATGTGGCAGATCGCTACCCTATGCTGACCTGGAAGCACCAGCCTACCGATTGGCTTATGTATAAGTTGAGCGTTGAGCAGTCACAATATGATTCAACGCAATCTGAAGTATACGTAAGTGGTTTGGAAGATCCCATGGTGGCTGTCGAGTATGAGTCGACTTACCCTATGCTAGTGGCTTCCTTGTTATTGGGTTCTAATCAGAGGAATATTCAATTCTCAGCGGCTTACTCTCATATAGAAGTTGATTCTGACATTAAGAAAAATGGCCCGTTAACCAATCAAACAATCAATGGCTATGCATTGAATGCCGGTGGTAAATTTGCTTTTGGTAAAAAAGATTATTTAAGGTATTACGGGATCTATAGCCATGGTTTGGGGCGCTTAATTACCGATCTTGAGACAGGCTTTTCTAATGGGGTGTTTGGTGCAAATGCCGCAGGAGATGAAATCGAGTATTTGGATAGCTTCGGAACGATGCTTGCGTTAGAGCATTTATGGACAAATAAGATCAGTAGTAATTTGGTTTGGGGTTATGTGGAAGTGAATAATTCAGCAGGCCAAGCTGGTACAGAATTTAAAAGCTCAAATTATGTGGCAGGTAACGTTATTTGGCGGCCAACAAAGCAGCTAATGTTTGGTGCTGAATATATTTGGGGTGATCGTGAAAATAAGAACGGCGATGAAGGTGATGCCAGCAGAGTGCAGCTGAGTGCGCAGTTTATCTTTTAATGGATCTTGATTGATCGACAAACAGGGACGTTTTTCGATTAAGGGATATAAAGTATGAATATTGCAAGGGAAGTTGGTAGCGGGGGCTGGATTTGAACCAACGACCTTCGGGTTATGAGCCCGACGAGCTACCAAGCTGCTCCACCCCGCATCAGATGGCGCGATTATAGAGCTTTCTAAATACGAGTCAATCGGTTTTTGATGTTTATTGCGTTTTAATGATCTGAAAAGTGACTATTAAGCAGGTAAGCTAGTCTCACTTATTCAGTGAATATCAATCATTCGTGGAGTAAGGCCTTCAAACCTAGTAGAATATCGAGTTCGTTATCGCCTGGTAAAATAAAAGCCAACCATGAAGGATCTTTTTTCTGACATTCGCCCTTTTGACGATACTGAAGTTGAAAAGGTGATTGAAAGAATTCTTGCCAATAAAGAATTTGTTTCAGCTATTGCTCATTTAAAATTCCCCACTTTTGCTGAGCGTTTTCAGTCATTGCTGTTGCCCATCATACGATGGTATTTACGTCGTCAGTTACGTGGTGTCAATACGGTTTATCGGTTTCAAGAGAAGATAAAAAGCTATGTAGACACCATGGTGTCAAGCAGCATGACCTCTCTTAGCTTTGAGGGATTGGAGCACTTATCATCCGATCAATCCTATTTGTTTATTGGTAATCATCGGGATATCACATTAGATCCTGCTATGGTTAATTATGCTTTGCATATGCACGGGTTTGATACTGTGCGTATTGCGATTGGGGATAACTTACTGACTAAAGACTATGTCTCTGATCTAATGCGTATCAATAAAAGTTTTATTGTAAAGCGCTCAATTGATGCGCCAAGGAAACTGTTGGCTGCACTAAGAGAGTTGTCGACCTATATCTCTCACTCATTAAAAGAAGATCATCAGTCTATTTGGATCGCGCAACGTGAAGGCAGAGCTAAAGACGGGTTGGATAGAACAGATCCTGCCATTATAAAAATGTTAGCGTTATCCGAGCGTAAGAAGCCTTTTGCAGAGGTGATTCGAGACTTAAATATTGTACCCGTTGCAGTGTCCTATGAATATGATCCCTGTGATCTTCAAAAAGCCGTTGAGCTCCATCAAATTGATCAAGGTGAGGTTTATCAGAAAGGCGAGCATGAAGATATAGAAAGCATTGTTAAAGGTATACAGGGGTTTAAGGGGCGTGTCTGTCTTCGCTTTGGTAAGCCTTTGTCCGGTGGGTTTGAGACAGTAGAGCAGGTGGTGGCGCACTTAGATCAATCCATGTTGGCGCTTTACAAAATTCCGCCTAGCCATGTTTTTGCTTATGAAGAACTCTTTGGTTCCTTACCAGAAAATACAAAAATGCTGGATGCTTATCTTTTAACAGAGAAAGAGTTAGAAAAAGAGCGAGCCGCATTTCAGGCGCACTTCGCTGCTATTCCTGAGAAATATCGTTCATATATTCTGCACGGTTATGCGAACCCGTTATTGGAAAAGCTTAATAATAAAGAGGATAAGGTAGGGCAGGTTAGCAACGCGTAACCTGCCATAGAAAGGGAAGCTAGAGGGGGCGCTTAATTACAAACTAACAAAAAGCGCGTGGTCAGCGCCTCATTTGCTTTTAAAAAGTCTTTAGGCTGGCCAAACCACTTAATGTAAAGTGCCTCAATTTGTTTTTCAGTCGATTGCTTGGCAACACCTGCAAAGTTTTCTTTCAGTCGTACCATCTGCCTTTCGATGCGAGCTTGCTCTTGTCCTTCGGGGGAAGGTTTATCGCAAAGAATTTCCAGGTCAAGGCAGTAATCATTGGCAGTTTTCTCATGATGCTGGTTGTTAGCCTGTTGCCATTTGATCTGTTCTTCTTGAATGCTGTTTTTCCAGCTTTCGGGTAATGTGTTGAAGGCGTCGCTTTCAAATGCGTTGCCTGAGGGTAGCGCTTCAGCTAGCGCTTTAAATTGACTTAGCTTTTCCTTCCACTGGGCTTGCTCAATAGCTTTTTTCTGAAGTTGATACTGGCTTGAGAGTTTTTGCCATTGTTGCTTTAAGCGACTAGCGTCTTTTTTAGGCAGGTCATCAAGCTTTGAAAAAATAGCGTCTAAGTGTTTCTGTTTACTGTCAGTGTCGTTTAATGAGCGCTCGGCGGTAAGTTGTTCTAAATCACGCTCAAAAACGTTAAGTTGTTCTTCGTAAGCTGTTAAAGATGCGCGTTGCTCATTTTTAGCGGCTTGTTTTTGGGTTTTTAATTGACCGTATAATTGATCGGCGGCGCCCTGCATACGGCTCCATTGGACTTGTTGTTCTTTACGGAACGTAATACCTACTGCCTTCCAGTCGTTCATTAGTGCCTTGTGGGTTTGAATGGCTGCATGAACATCTTCAGTGTCAAGGAGTGCAGAGGCTTTATCTGCGATAGCTTTTAGCTTTTGAAGATTGTTGTTTTTATGTTCGATTAAATGATTCTTCAGGGTTTTAACACTTTCATTAAATCGTGTTTGCAGTGATTCATGAACTCGTCTGTCTACAGGGGAGAAGCGCTTCCATTCTGTGAGTACCTCTGCAAGCAATTTATCGAGTGCTTTAAAGTCTGCTCGACCAAAATCAAAGCCTTCAATAAAAGTTTCTAGCTCCAGGCAAATTTGTTCTCTTTGGGTCTGATTAAATGCTCGTTGGACTTTTTCTTTTTCAAAGGCTTCATTGCAGGGCTCGTAGGCTTTTTGAGAGGCTGCTTGAAAGGTTTCCCATGCTGACTGATTGCTTGACGGGCCTAAGTTTTTCCATTCATTTTGCAGCGCTTTGATGGCTTTGGTTTTGTCGTGCGCATCCATGTCGTTATCTGCTAGGCGAGTCATCTGTTCAATGAGCTGGTCTCGGATAGGGTCTTCTGAAAATCGTTGCCAATCGTAGAGTTGGTGGGTGGCTTTGCTAAGGCGTGAATAGGTCTGACGCAAAGGTCTTTGGGACGCATCTGGTAAAGCCTGATAACTAGACTTTAGTTGTTTATAGAGCGCTCGGGCTTGTTCTACTTGTTTTTCATCCAGGGCTTTATCAAGCTGTTTACTCAGTTGTTTAAATGACTTGACTTGCTCTTTTGAAGCATGGATTTGCGATTTAATGATGTTGTTTAAGTTGTGATGTGCGTTTTTAGCTGTTTGTTGCCAGTGAGAGTCTTTGGGTAGGCCATTGGTTAATTTATTGAGTGATAACTGGGCGGTTTCGGCAGCTTCTTTCGTAGTGATCGCGGGTAATGTGCTGAGTAGATTGTTTAGCGCTTGTGTTTGCGAATAAATGTCTTTGAGATTGCTGACAGTACTGCGATCCTGCTCTGATTTGGCTTTCATTTCGAGCGCTGACAAACTGGCTTCAATAGCGTTAACTTCTCCAGAATACAGTGCAGCCTCAAGAGTGTTAACAGCCAATGAAAAATCTTGCTGCTGACGTTTACGCGCTTGTGCTAATGCTTTTTGTTCGGCTTCACTGGATGCTGCTTCTTCAAGGGATTGAATTTGCGCTTTGGCTTTTGCAAGGTCTGAAAGCAGAGCCTCTGAAAGCGACTCAGGCAAACTTTGTAGGTCTATCGATGCAAGGGTTTGCTCTGCAATATCGAGCTGTGCGTTTAACGGGGTGGATTTATCGGTTTGTTTTAAAATGATACTGAGTTTGTTACGAACTTTTTGCGCTTTTATCTCTTCCGCTTTAAGTTGTTCTTGGGCTGTGCCGATGTCCTCGAGCTTCTCTTTGAGTAATTTAGCGAGGCGCTTATCTTTATTTTTAGCCCAAGTATACGCTGCTTTGATCTCTTGTTCGGCTGTTAAACGGGTGGCAATTTGAAGCCTTAGCCTGGAATGCTTGGTCTTTTTTAGGAAACCAAGCAGTTCTGCCTGAGAGGCATTATCATTGATTAGCTGATTGAGGACTTGAGGGTTGTCGGTATAGGCCAATAGCGCATCGGTTAGTTCATAGCTTTTTAAGAGGCTGAGGGTGTGCGGTTTGACTGGGAGGTTGCCCGCCTGTTTGTCTATGTCATTGAAAAGCGCTTGCCTAAACGCTGCTTTGTCACTGTCTTGAGCGGGTGCCTGTGCCCACGCGCACTGTTTCTCAATACTGTCTAGTTTCTTAAAGGCGGCGAGCCTAACATCGGCGTCAGTGTCTTCAGCAACAAGTTTCGAGAGAATGGCTTGATCAATGGTTGGGGTGTTTTGAATATAAGCCCCACGAACGGCAGGGTCTTTATGTTGCCACTTAGGTCGAAAAATTTTGGTCAGCATCGGCTTTCTTGGTGAGGTTTGTATATAATGAGGCAATTCTAGTCAAAAAAAAGAAAATAGCATTTTTTGCCAGTAATGAACACGCTTTATGCTTCCTGAGTCCCTCAAAAAAGAGATCCAACAGGCCTATAGTCGGTTGCTTAACAATAAGTCGTTGAAGCCCCGTTTAGGTCAGAAAGAAATGATCGCAGAAATTGCCCGAACGCTCGGCGCCATTAATCTTGATGGCGAAGGCAAAAGGTTTAATGATGCCGGCATTTGTGCCATTGAGGCAGGGACTGGTACAGGTAAAACGGTTGCTTACACGCTAGCAGTACTCCCCATTGCTCGTGCTCTAAAAAAGAAAGTGGTCATTTCAACGGCAACAGTTGCACTTCAAGCGCAGATTATTAAGCGTGACTTGCCGGATATTCAAAAACACTCAGGGTTGGCCTTTCAGTTTTCATTGGCTAAAGGGCGAGGGCGCTATCTGTGCTTAAGCAAATTAGATGTGCATATGCAAGGCGATCTTACCCAGCAAGGGCTTTTCGGTATGGAAAGCTTTTTGCAAAGTGAAGCTTACGACCAAGCTGTGATTGATGAGATGGCGCAGGCGCTTTTAAAGGGGGAGTGGGATGGAGATCGCGATGAATTTTCTACGGATATTGATGATAAGCTTTGGGGTAGCTTAACCTCTGATCGCAATCAATGCTCCGGCAGGCGTTGTCAGCATGTTGGGCAATGTAGCTTCATCAAAGCGCGTGAGAATTTAGCAAAAGTCGACTGTATTGTGGCGAATCATGATTTGGTGATGGCTGATTTAGCCTTGGGCGGCGGCGCGATTTTGTCTGACCCTTCTGAGACCATTTATATCTTTGATGAAGCCCACCATTTACCCGATATTGCCTTAAGGCACTTTTCGGCGCAGGTGCGTATTAACGGCAGTTTGTTTTGGTTTGATCAGTCCATTAAAGAGATCGGGCGCATACAGGATGAGACGGCTAGTTTTTACAAGCTAATGCGTGCGTTAGATGAAGTGCCCGCTTTAATGCTGGAGGCTAAGCAGATATTTACCCAACTAAAGCCGCAAGTTGAAAAGGTGACGGCGTCTTTGATTGCAGAGTTGGATCAACGAGATAACCAAAACTTGCCGCATCACCGCTTTGAAAAAGGCGAGCTACCTGAAGGTATCAGTCTTATCGCACCTGAGTTAATTCGTGTATTTTCATCTTTGTCAACGCAGCTTGAATCCGCCCATGGTATTATTAACGATGCCTTGGAATCAAACGATTCGGGGTTAAGCCTACAAGTCTTAGAAGCTTTGTATGCAGAAGTTGGTCAGATGCTCAACATTGCGCAAAAGCAGTGGCAGTTGTGGCTCGCTTACGGCAAAGATTTGGGTGAGATGCCTGACTCTAGGTGGATACAGCTTTTAGAAACAAATGGTGTTATTGAGTACGAGCTCTGCACCAGTCCACTCCTAGCTTCAGGCACTTTGGCCTATCATTTATGGAGTCGCGCCTGCGGCGCTGTGTTAACCTCCGCTACCTTGTCTTCTTTAGGCACATTTTCGCGTTTTGCTATGCAATCTGGTATGCCCAAATTTACCAAAACGGCCATGGTACAAAGCCCCTTTGACTATCCTAATAATGCAAAATTTGTCGTACCTAAGCTAAAAGCTGAACCACATTTATCTGATCTGCACACAGAAGATATTGCGCAGCAATTGCCTGAACTCATTAAAGGGCATTTAGGT
The DNA here is from genome assembly GCA_965225765.1 of Pseudomonadales bacterium. Taxonomy (GTDB): domain Bacteria; phylum Pseudomonadota; class Gammaproteobacteria; order Pseudomonadales; family DT-91; genus CAKMZU01. Next base: position 1,281,337 of record CBDDBO010000002.1, on the reverse strand, counting down.
GTACTCGTATTATTTTCATCCAAGCGTCAATTAAGTGATGTATATGAAATGCTCGATAGCGATCTGCGTGCTATTACCTTGTGTCAGACGCACATGAATAAACAGCAGTTACTCGATGAACATTTGGCGGCGGTCAAAAAGAAGAAAACCAGTGTCTTGTTCGGCTTGGCTAGCCTTGCAGAAGGTATCGATTTGCCGGGTGAAAATTGTACGCATGTCGTGATTGCGAAGTTACCGTTTTCTGTACCCGATGACCCTGTTGATGCAGCGCTTGCTGAATGGCTTGAAGAACAGGGTAGGAATCCTTTCATGGAAATAGCACTACCGGATGCTTCAAGGCGATTGATCCAAGCCTGCGGCCGTTTGATTCGCACCGAGAAAGATAAAGGGCAAATCACATTGATGGATAAACGAGTTATAACCAAACGATACGGTCGGCAAATATTGAATGCGCTGCCGCCTTTTAAGCAAGAGTTAGGGGTTTAATCATATGGGCAGTTTATTGATAAACTCATTACTTGAAGCGCTAACAGAACTTGAAGAGGCGTTAAAACTACTGTCTCTATGGGATATTGCCCCTCCTTCTATTGAGGCGTTGCAAAGTACAGCCCCTTTTGCGGCTGATACCATGCCTTTTAATAGCTGGTTACAGTGGCTATTCATTCCCCGAGTTAAAATGATGCTCGAAGAAGGCATGCCACTTCCTAAGGGCTCTGATATTGCTTCAATGGGTGAAGTTTATGCAATGAAAGTAAACCCAGAAGCTGCTTCTATTATCGGTTACTTGCGCCGTATCGATGTGCTGATGAATGCGCTTTAGTCACTCATACTTGGCATGAGTTAAATATTGAGCGTCAATTCGTTTCGCTGAGCGTTTCATGTTGATTAAAGCGTTGTGTCTTAGGCTCTGTTGACATAATGCCTTTCTATATTTGTTAGCGTATTTCCCTGCACGCTTTAATGCGCGAACGAGATGAATTCAGAGTAGGCCAAGTGGCAAATGGAAGGTGCCTAATGCATGCATTAGGTGTCAAAACGCCCTCCTTCCATTGCTTGTCTCGAGTAGACCTTTTAAAATGCCTGTTTTGATTTTGAGAATGATTATGGCTCTTCAAGAAGCCGATCTGCTGTCTTTATTAGGTGACTGGCAAGATCCCTTTTGCACAGAAAAAACGTTAATTGAGCGGCATGCAGTGAAAGCTATGTCAATTAATGGTGACGAGGTAACGGTGGGCTTGTCTTTGGGCTATCCTGCTGAATACGAAAAAGCGCAGCTAGTTGCGTCTATAGAGAAGCATCTTTTATCCCATGTTGGCATCAAACAGGCGAAGGTCTCTGTGGATTGGGATGTTCAACCTCATCAAACTCAAAATAACATGGAAAGTCTACACCGTATCAAGAATATTATTGCGGTGGCTTCAGGTAAAGGTGGTGTGGGTAAGTCTACCGTGTCGGTTAACCTTGCCATTGCCTTGGCACAAGAAGGCGCGCGAGTAGGTATTTTGGATGCGGATATCTATGGACCAAGCCAATCTACTATGCTGGGTGTGTCGGATGATACACGACCAGAGTTTATTGACGGTGAGCGTTTTCAGCCTATTGAAGCTTACGGTATTCAAAGTATGTCGATGGCCTACATGGTAACGGAGCGTACGCCTATGGTGTGGCGTGGCCCTATGGTGAGTGGCGCGCTTCTGCAATTACTTAATCAATGTACCTGGAATGATTTGGATTATTTGGTTATTGATATGCCACCAGGTACAGGTGATATTCAGCTAACGTTAGCGCAAAAAGTCCCAGTGACTGGGGCTGTGATTGTGACCACGCCGCAAGAGATTGCGCTCTTAGATGCACAAAAAGGCGTTGAGATGTTCCAAAAGACGGGCATACCTGTCTTTGGCATTATCGAAAATATGGCGATGCATACCTGTTCAAACTGCGGTCATAAAGAACATATTTTTGGTGAGGGTGGCGGTCAAAAAATTGCTGCTCAGTATGGTACGAACCTATTAGCATCGTTGCCTTTAGCCATTTCAACGCGAGAAGCCATGGATCAAGGTAAGCCACCTGTTGGCGCGGAACCTGAAGGTGAGCTGGCTAAGACCTTTAGGGGCATTGCTAAAAAAGTGACGGGTAAATTGGCAGGTACGCCCTTGAACCAAAGAGAAACCAGTAGTCAAACCATTGCGACGGATAAGTAAGAGTATTGTATGAGTATAAAATCAGATAAATGGATTCGCCGCATGGCTAACGAGCAAGCCATGATTGCCCCTTTTGAAGAAGGTCAGGTTCGCCAGAAAGATGGTTTACGTATTATTTCATATGGCACCTCAAGCTATGGCTATGATGTTAGGTGTTCAAATGAGTTTAAGGTTTTCACTAATATTCATTCGGCAACCGTTGATCCCAAGCATTTTGATGAGGATAGCTTTGTCGATGTGATTGGTGATGAGTGTGTTATTCCGCCTAACTCATTTGCGCTGGCAAGGACGGTTGAATATTTTAAGATTCCCCGTAATGTCCTGACTATTTGCTTAGGCAAGTCGACCTATGCGCGCTGTGGCATTATTGTGAATGTGACCCCGCTTGAACCCGAGTGGGAAGGGCATGTGACCCTGGAGTTTTCCAATACCACCACACTGCCTGCAAAAATCTATGCCAATGAAGGCGTCGCGCAAATGCTTTTCTTGGAATCCGACGAAGTGTGTGAAACCTCTTATGCCGACCGTGGGGGTAAATACCAAGGTCAGACGGGTGTGACGCTGCCAAAAACTTAGCGTACCAAAGGGTTTGCTTTGTAGGGTGGGTAAGCGCAGCGTAACCCCCCATAACGTTAATATTGCTTGGTGGGTTACGTTTCACTAACCCACCCTGCAAAAACCAGTTAAGGCCGTTGTTTTGAAAATTAAAAAAAATACCGTCGTTCAAATTCACTATGACCTTTATGATGCTGATACTGACAAGCATATTGAAACGTCCAAAAGTGGTGATCCTGTTGCCTTTTTATTGGGCCATCGAAATGTTGTCATTGGCCTAGAGGAAGGGCTTGAAGGAAAAGAAAAGGGCGATGTGCTGAGTATTGATGTGCCGCCTTTTAAAGGCTATGGCTCACGTGATGAAAATAAGCAGCAACGCGTACCCATTAAGCACTTAATGGTTGATAAAAAAGCGAAGCTTAAGCCCGGCATGATTGTCAATATTCAAACCGATCAAGGTCGCAGACAAGGTACAGTGGTTAAAGCAGGTAAGTTCAATGTTGATGTCGACACCAACCATCCTTTTGCAGGGAAAAACTTACGTTTTGATGTGGAAGTGGTGGATGTGAGAGCCGCGACCACTGAAGAAATAGATCACGGCCATGCACATGGCGTAGGTGGGCATCATCACTAATAAAGGTTGCCTGCTTTACGTTCTAGATCGCTAAAGTTTAAAGCAGCTGGATTAAAAATGTTAATGTCAGGGTAGTTGCTCTGATTTACTCCAAGCGTTAGGCTGGATCTGAACGCCTTGTTATATTGCCTCAATAACTCTTCTGGTTGAGGGCCCTGCTCTTGCAGCATTCCTTTGTTGAGTTGAGCTTTATATTGTTGACTAGTTGTCTCCTCATGTGCTGTTTTGTCAAAGGCAATTTCCTTTAATGGGAGATTGGTTTTTTGTTTTTTGTTTATGACGTCTGTCTCGTCAGTTTTTTTCCAAGTAAATTCATAAGTTTTCATTAAAAATTGTTCGTCCGAAATTAATTTTCGAAGTTCTGAATTACGAATGACTTTCTTGGTATCACTGTTTTTGAAAAGTTTGGGGCGCTGGGTTATATCGAACAAATAGCAGAACACTTTTAACTTTATTTGATCGTCAGCAAGGAATCGATGTCCGTATTCGCTAAGTAACCATGCATATTTCGGTTGAGTTGCTCGTGCTTCAAGAAGCGTTGTTATCAATAAAATTAAGGTTAATTGGGTGAGTTTCAGTGTCATTTTTTGGTTGACTAATATGATCATTTAATCTAGAAGATATTGAACCTACAAGAGATACTTTATCTTTTTTGTTGAGTTTAATTAATGGGTTTGTGTTTGTGCAGTAGCAAAAATAAGCTAAAAAGGATCGCCATTTCAAATGTCTGTTATACACAGGTGTTAACAAGACAATAAAAGTCAGAATAAGTTTCATAAGGGGCGCTTCAAGCTAAAGCGATTACTAATTTCACAATATTCTCCACCACCAAGTCTGGCAAGCGGATCAATTTCTTCAGCTGAAATATTTAGGCGTTTTCCATCTGTTTCAACGACTTCATCATTGATATAAATGCGTTTAATTTCTACAAATAGGATGCCTTGCTGGTGGTGGCCTATTTCGAGATACTCATAAAGTTCGCATCCATAGGCTACGGCGCAGTCTTTAAGTCTGGGTAGATCAAAGCCCTCAAAAGTCGCTAGTTCAAGTTCTGCTCTCTCTAATTCAGATTCCCCGTAGTCGAGGCTTGCACTGCTATCGTTTAAGGCTTTGTTATGAGCGCTACTAGCTATATGAATGACAGTTTTTTTGCGAGTTTTAATGTTTACGCGTGTGTCTTTCTCTGTGCCATCAGGCTTTTTGCCAATGGACAGCATCAAAATGGGCGGGGCAGAGCAAACGCCCGTAAAGTAAGAAAAAGGCGCAAGATTATAATTACCCGATTGATTTTGCGTCAAAACCCAAGCGATAGGCCTTGGAATGAGCGTCTGCGTAATAATGTGGTAGATAGCATTGGCAGAGAGGTCAGTAGGGTCAATATGCATCAGTTAACAGTCCAGTATCAGTCATATGGGTTGATTATTGTTGAAAAGTTCATAAGTGATTGCAAACGTCATCGATCAGCCAGCAATCGATAAACAGTTTTCTTGATAAATCTTAAAGTAGATTTGGCAGTTATGTGGTCTAAATAAGGCTAACACATAAGGTAATGGGGTTTGATTGTTTGGAAAATGTAACCATTGAATTGGATGCTTCAAACAGGCTTTTGATGCATAATTTGACCGCAGCCTGGCTAGATTTAAAGCAGGGACTTAAAAAGCGAGTAATGTGGCAAGCGCTTGGCTTGCAGGACATTAAGCAGCGCTATAGACGTTCTGTTTTGGGCCCTTTTTGGTTTACGCTAAGTACAGCTGTAATGGTTGGGGTGCTAGGTTTTTTGTATGCTGAGCTTTTTCATCAGTCTGTGGCTGACTATTTACCCTATGTTGCCATTGGTCTTGTGGTTTGGTTGTTTTTTTCTAGTTTAATGAATGAGGCTTGTTATGTTTTTATTGAGGGGGAAAGGCTCATTAAGCAAACTCGCCTCCCTCTAACGCTTTATGTTAGCCGTATGGTGTGGCGCAATTGTCTGATTTTTTTCCATAATGCCTTAATTATTCTGCTCTTGTGTTGGTTTTTGCCTAGTCCTTTGTCTTGGGCGTTACTGACTATACCTTTTGCGGTTGCTGTGCTTGCCATGAATGGGGTATGGATGGGGGTTGTGCTAGGCGTGCTTTGTACAAGGTTTAGGGATTTACCTCCTATTGTTGCCAGCATCGTTCAGGTTGGCTTTTTTGTGACGCCCATTATGTGGAAAGCTGAAATTTTAACGAATCGAGCCTATTTTGTGCAGGCTAACCCTTTTTATCATTATATACACTTGATTCGAGAGCCTTTGTTGACAGGGCATGTACCACTTCAATCTTGGTTTTTGGTAGGTAGTTTTACGGTGATAGGCTATCTCTTGGCACTATTTGTCTTAACCAACTATCGGCACAGAGTAGCTTTTTGGGTGTGAAAAATGGGGTATGTTGAAGCTAAGGGGGTAGGTGTTGAGTTTCCTGTATTCTCATCACCCAATCGCTCCTTAAAAAATACGTTGTTAAACGCCACAACGGGCGGGCGAGTGGCTCAGGGAGCGACTAATCGCGTCTCAGTTAAGGCGCTTGAAGATGTGTCTTTTCGATTAGAGGTTGGCGATCGTCTTGGGCTTGTTGGTCACAACGGCTCTGGTAAAACCACCTTGCTACGTGTATTAGCTGGAGCTTATGAACCGACTGCTGGTATTTTGAGGAGCAAGGGACGTATCATTTCTTTGCTGGATGTTTCGATGGGCATGGAACATGAAGCGACAGGCTTTGAAAATATCTATCTGCGCGGCATTACGATGGGGTTATCGACTAAGGAGATTCAAGAGAAGATAGAAGATATTGCAGAATTCTCGGAACTTGGTGATTACTTGGCCATGCCGATTCGCACCTATTCAAGCGGCATGCTACTAAGGTTGGCTTTTGCTGTCTCGACCTGTGTCCAAGCTGATATCCTGTTAATGGATGAATGGTTAAGCGTAGGAGATCAAGCGTTTAATGATAAAGCGGCAATAAGGCTTAAAGCCTTGGTTGATAATGCAGCGATCCTGATTTTGGCTACTCATTCGGATCAGCTGTTGAAGGATGTCTGTAATCAGGCGATTCGGATGGAGCACGGTAAGGTGGTCGATCGATTCGAACCCTAAGCTTTGTTTTGGATCAGCCGCTTAATCAAAAAACGCGCGGGGTGGGTGGCTCTGATTAAGTCAGCCCCTAACGGCTGGAAATCATTTGTGAGGTAACTTAAGAGCATCTTTGTGGCCATTGGCGCGCTTGTGTAGCCCTTAGAGCCAAATCCTGACAGTAAATATAAATGAGGATGATAGTCGTTGATGATAGGAATATAGGCGTTTTTGTTATGTCTCAAAGGTTTGTATTTCTCAATGAGCGAGTTGGTAGTAGGGACTGGGCCAATAACCGGTAGATAGTCTCTTGTCGTTGCCCTAAAGCCAACAGAGCCTCTTGTATCCAGTGGTTGTTTTGTTAGTTGCTGAAACTCAGGCAAGTGTTTGGCAAGAGAGGTTAAGTTTTTCTGTTGAGCTTGTTGTTCAAGTTCAGGGTTCTTATTGTTTAAGTCATAAGTGGCACCTAATGAATAGTCTCCAGTTTGATGTAAGGGACAGATATAGCCCTCATGGCACACAATGCTGCTAAGAGAGGGAAGGCCTTTCTGATCAATATGAGTGACTTGTCCACGAATACTTCCCATATTTAGCGCTAAGTTAGGGTCAATTTGTTGAAGTAACCTTTCGCTATTATCCCCTGCAGTGATAACTAGCCCATCAAAGCTCAACTGTTGAGTACGCGTTTGAATGTGCCAGTCATCATCATAGTGAATGGCCTCTACAGTCTCACCAAGACAATATTGAATAGGATAGTGAGTAAGTCCAAGACGTAGCTTTTGCGGGTCTATCCAGCCAGATTTAGGGTAAAGTAGAGCAGAAAGATGAAGCTCAGTGTTAGCCCACTGACTTGCTTCGGTTGCTGTAATCAAGCGTATGAGTTCATCGTTATTGAAACGGTCGGCTATTAATTGAGCTTTTTTTTCATGTCCAGAGTCGATGAGCTGCAATAAGGGAGAGCGGTGCAGAGCATTAGGAAAATACTGCTGATAAAACGCTAAAGCCTGTACGAATGCATAAAAGTGAAAACGCGTTAAAAAGCAGTCTTGGACTGAGAATGCAGGGAATAGCACCGCTTGTTGATGAGCACCTGCTAAGGCTTTCTCGGATCTGTCAATGAGGGTGATTTCAAATCCCGCTTTCGCTAGTACTGCTGCGGCAATAGACCCCGCAACCCCTGCACCGAGAATACCAATCTTTCTAGGCGGTTTGATGTAAGGCGTAATCGGCCAGAATTGAGGTCTATCTTTTGAGTTGTGCTTTTTGGGGGGTAAAGCCTTAGATGAAGGCAAGCCTTTAAACATTCCTGTCAGCATGTCACGCTTTTTACCAAAACCTTTTTGTTTATTGATCTTAAAGCCTGCTGATTGCAATCCTCGTTTAACGAAGCCTGCCGCAGTAAAGGTTGCAAGCGTTGTAGCTGTATGACTCATTTGAGCCATCAAGTTAAATAAATCTTGTGACCACATGTCGGGGTTTTTAGCGGGTGCAAAGCCGTCTAACATCCAGGCATCGACGCATTGAGCAGGCGATTTGAACCATGCTTGCCTAGGAACAGGCAAAAGCGATGAAAAGCCCGATAGTACGTCGTTAAATAGTAAGGTGAGTTTGACGTTTCCGTTGAAATTAAGTTGATAGTTTCCCTCAATGAGTGGCGGGTATTGATTCAAAAGGTTTTCAGATGCAGAAGAGAGTTCTGGCCAAACCTGAAGGGCTTTTTCAAGATCAGCTTTCTTAAGCGGGAACTTCTCAACAGAAAGAATATGCAATGTTGCTTGTGGATTACCGACTGGAATGCTTTGCCACAGTTTGATGAGATTCAGCACATTCAGACCTGTGCCAAAACCCGTTTCTGCTACAACAAAGGGGCGCTCAACACCTGTGGATTGTTTGTAGGTGCTTAGCCTTTTTGGCAGCTCATTGGCTTCAAGGAACACATAGGTACTTTCTTCAAGACCCTGTCCTTTCGCAAAATAGACATCATTAAAACGATCGGTAACAGGGGTAATGCCAGCATCAAACGAAATGCTGGCAGGCGTCATGGTTACAGGCATTAGCTCAGATTGATTTCAGGTAGAGTAGGGGCTTCGACTGATACTTTTTCTTTCGGCGCCATGACGGTGGCTGTGCCTTTGGCAACGACTTTGTCGTCTTGATTAGTGCAGGTGCAGTCTAAGGTGACAATGGCTTTATCTTCACGAATGTTACTAACTTCCAAGGTGACAGTAATGGTATCGCCGATAAAGACAGGGGCTTTGAATTTAATTTCTTGTCCCATGTAAATCGTACCAGGCCCCGGCAGTTCAATCGCTAACGCAGCGCTCACTAACGCGCCTGTGTACATACCATGAGCGATCACCTGACCGAAAGGTGTGGTTTTCGCAAAGGCCTCATCTAGGTGAACTGGGTTGACATCGCCTGATACTTTGGCGAAAAGTTGAATATCTTCTTGGGTACAGGTCTTGCTGTATGTGGCCTTCTGTCCTAGTGTTATTTCTTGGATAGGGGTATTGGTGAGTGTCGTCATGTTTCCTTTCTTCTCTAGGCTTTAATAATAAAGGCCGCGTACTTTATCATGAGATGAAAGATGACTCCATGCAAAGCACAGGGAGAGCGCAGGTGTTGAGTCTATGGCTAGTGGCTTCAAGTTATGGTTTTGTGAGACTGAGTCTTATGATGGCGCTTACGAGAGTTAAGCAAGTGCCGGTATTGATTCATATCATAGCTGGCTGTTTGGTGGGGGCGTTAAGTGCTTACACCATTGATTTGCCCGAAACCCTATTGCCAAGCGTTGAAATAGTTGTACTGAGTGTGTTCTGCTTTGTCGTGGGGTTCCGATTAGATTTAGCGGGGGTGCTTTCTAATCAAAGGAAAGGCCTGTTATTCTTTTTCATTCATCTATTGTGTTTATCTGCTCTCTTCTTTGGATTAGCTGCCTGGTTCGATGTTAAACGTAGCTTTGGTGCGCTATTTGGCTTTGCCTGTGCGTTTATGTCAGGGGCAGCGATTATGGGTCATTTAGTTAACTATAAGCTTGATAAAACGCTCTTTGGAAAAAGGTTACTTGGTTTTGAAACTATTCAGTCAGCCTTTTTTGGTCTTGCCTTGATAGGGTTTTGTTTTTTTGTGGGCGGTTCTGCTGAAGGCCTCGTTTTGTTGAGCAAACTTTTAGGTGAGCGAAGTATTGACCCTCTGGTATCAGGAGGCTTGATTATCACGTTTAGCCTAGCGGCTAGTGCAGGACTTATGTGGTGGTTTAAACGGTCCACTTTAATCAAATGGAAAATGTTACAAGATGTCCTACCTGCACTTAACGGCTTGTTGGTTTTTGGGGTTGTAGGAGGTCTTCTAGGAATAGGCTTGCTTTGGCCTATGAGTGCTTTTCTTTTAGGTTGGTTAGCCAGAGCGCTTTTTCAAAATGAAAAGACAAACCTTCATAAAAATTTAGGCAGTTGGACGATAGGCGCGTTGGCCTGCCTCATTGCCTGGCTTGCAGATTGGCATTTTATCCTAACCAATAGCCAGTGGGTACTGGCTTTAGTGGTGGCCATTTTATCAGTAAAGCTGATAGCAGGGATACTCTGGATGAAATGGTTAAAGCCTGCGGCTACCACTACACGTGCAACAGGTGTGATGTTGATGACAGGGAGTGAGTATGGTTGTTGCTTACTTTATTTGTGGGGGGTTTATGGATTGCTTCCGTTTCAGGTAGCGTTGCTTTTATGTCTCAGCTTACTTTTATCTATGAGTCTTAATAGTCTGGCTCCCCTTATGATAAAGCCGCTGCAACAGCAAGAAAATATGGCGCCAGACTCGGAAATGACTGAGCTGGCTAAAGAAACAAACATTGAAGGTAAAGCAGTAGTGATTTTAGGCGATGATTATTATGCTGAAGTATTAAGTGAATTTATTGCCTATTGTGGCTTTAAACCTGTGCTCTATTGGCTAGGGGAAAATTCCCCTAGGGTTGACGTTAGTGCAACGCTGCCTGCTGATGCGATGAGTCTCCAGTCACTTGAACGACAAGGTGTACTAAACTGTTCAAGTATGGTGTTGGCTTTGCATAACGGTCAGTTGCAAGATGCCCTGATGGCTGCACTAAGACAACAAACCCCAAACCTTGAATTACTTTGCCGTTCAGGTAGCCTTTCTCATAGTCAAACGCAATTAGAGCAAGGCGTAAAAATAGCCTTGCCGGATGCTTGCTTTTCAGCGCTTGAACTTGGCAAGGAAGTAATCAAAGCACAAGGTATTCATGCGTTTAAGGCGGCTAAATTGAAAGATAGTTATCTTGCTGATTTGAAGTAGCAGGCAAAACAAGTCAGCACGGCACTTAGCAGTGGTCTTGGTAGGGCGGGACACCGCAGCGTCTCCCGCCAAGAAACATTCAGCTACATGGTGAGTCGCGCTGGTGCTTAGCCACCCTCCGGACATTTTTCCAATCGACAATCGTCTTGAAATAGATTACTAAGCCTGTGAAAGCTGTGTTGTTGTGCTCTGCCTTTTCGACAGTAAAAGCGGCTGAGTCAGCGATAAAATCGTTTCGTTATATTGATTGAGTAGTTTAAATTCAAAGGTACAAATACCTCGATCGGGTTTTGATGAAGAGGCGCGTTGCGCGATACAAGTGCCTTTCAGTACCAGTCTGTCTCCAGGCCTCGCTGCTTGCTTAAATTGGAGGTTTTCGATACCAAGCGCTGCTAGTACAGCCATTTTACGCGGTTGTTTATGCGCTAGTTTAACGAAAATAGCATAAAGATGAGCGCCTGATGCCGTTAAGCCTTTGAAAGGTGAGTTGAGTGCTTTTTTAGGATCTACATGAAAAGGCATTGGGTCCCAATCTTTGGCAAAAGCAATGATGGCAGCTTCAGTCAATTCGTAAGTTTTAGCAGAGGTCGAGTAGCCGGGTGTGGCGTCTTCAAAATAGCAGGCAGTTGTCATTTTTATTAGCGGTACTCTTTAGAATATCGATTGTTTAGTCATTGTCGTTAGCGCTTCCAGTGCCTTAATGCCTTTGCTGGAATTACCTTTATCATTAAGAGGCGGGCTCCAGACGGCAATGGTATATAACCCAGGATGAAGGGCTATGATACCACCGCCTACACCACTTTTTCCGGGTAATCCAACACGGAATGCAAATTCACCCGCTTCATCATAGAAGCCGCAAAGCTGCATCACTGCATTAATGCGTTTGGTTTTACTGCTATCTAAAACGTCTTCTTTAGAAAATGGGTTGATGCCTTGATTAGCTAAAAACAAAAACGTTTGTGAGAGTTGCAAACAGGTCATTTCAAGTGAACACAAAAAACAGTAGAGTTTTAAAACGTCCTGTGGGTTATTTTGTATATTACTAAAATCTTTCATTAAGTGGAGTAAAGCCAGATTTCTGGAGCTAGTCTGCGCTTCGGCCTCTGCAACTGTCTCGTTGAAGCGAATAGATGTCGGACAGAGACTTTGAATAAAGTACTTGAGTTCGGCTTTTGGTTTTTTCAATTCAGACAGTAGAACATCGCATATCACAAGTGCCCCTGCATTAATGAAAGGGTTTCTGGGAATGCCTTTCTCCACTTCTAGCTGTATTAATGAATTGAACGCATTGCCGGAAGGCTCAACGCCTACCCGATGCCAAAGTTCATCGCCTACCGTTTTGAAAGCTAATGTGAGAGAGAGTACCTTACCAATACTTTGAAGAGAAAAAGGCGTATCAGCATCGCCTGAAATAACACTGTCGTTATGAATATCTGTCAGGCAAAGTCCAAGTGCGTCAGGATTGACATCATCAAGTCCTGGAATGTAGTCAGCGACTTTGCCTGTGTTTTTTTCGGAAGATAAGGATTTATGTAATTGATCAAGTAGCGCTTGAGTTTGTGCCCGTGCTTTGGACTTCATAAAGATAAGCCTCTAAAGATGGTCTCAGTGGTGTCTATATAACGCCCCAGCTGGCCGTGATATATAAAAAGAGCTGAAGTGCTACTGTTATATAACCAATGCTGATGCAACTGCAAGCAATGATTCTGGGCTTTTTCTTGCTTATCTTTGACAAGATGTACCAGATTGAGCCTAGCATCAACGCCAGAGGCATGAACATCGACAGCATGACCATGGCATAATCACCAGGTTCTGGCCCAAAGTATAAGTAGCCATAACAACCAAGTTGGTAGATCACAAGTAGTCCAAAATATTGCGTAACACTGGATCTGATTACAATGGCAATCATTAAAAAATTAATCGTAATGACGAGGGGCGTCAAACCAAAAAAAATGGCTGTGTAAATAGTGGCTAAGATCATGTGGCTAGCCTTGACGAGATTTTCATCAACCAAAGTGCAAGTAAAGGTGCCAAATTGCAGCTAAGGATGAACAGCTTGTAGTTTGCCAGATAGTTGAAATAGACAGGTGGCAGGGCTTCTTTTGGCAAGTTAAACCATTTTGCATGTAGTGACGAAATGGGTTGTTTAAAAACAATGATGGCCAAGCTGCTTAGGCTATAAAATACGCTATTTAAGAGCGTCATATAAAGAAAGAGGTTAAAAAACTTATCCATGATTTTCACCCGTAGAAAAGAGTCTTTTCAGTGTAGATGACTCAGAACATTTTTCAGGCATTTAATAGAGGAGCGCCAATAAAAAAGGCACCCTAAGGTGCCTTTTTATGTGAGAAGAAGTGCTTAATCGTCAGAAGGAATGCCTTCTTCAGAATTGCTGCCTCGGATAGCTTGGGTGGTGATACCAAAGTCAATGCCAGCAGGGTCATACTTCTTACGAGTACGTGCAACTTCTGTCAATGCATCTTCCAGATCAAAAGTTGACCAGTGTTTTTGCGTTTTAAGGCGTCTAGCTAATGCTTTGCTGACCTGACTGATGTTTGAGCCTGTGAATCCATCAGAGACAGCAGCTAGAGTGGCGCTGACTGAATCAAGATTGTCGATAAAAAATTCAAGTTCATCTTGAGAGCCGCGCTTTTTAATCACACCTTTCATGTATTTCTTAAGGTAGTGGTTCCATAGTTTAATACGCGTATCATCATTCGGTAAGTCAAAATGAATGTGGTAGTCAATACGACGAATCCAGCGCTCATCGATAGGGTAGAGCGAGTTGTAGGTAAAGATAAAGAAGTAGTTAGCAGATGGCTCACTGGTATGGGTGAACATCACGTTATTAACGTTAGCCATTAAGTAACGCTGCTGTCTGAAATTCTCCATCAAGAAATCTTGAGCTTCATCAAAAATAACCACGGTAACATCGCTACGCTTCTTAGGTTTTTTATCGATACGTTCGAATAACTCAGTAATCTCGCGAATGGCTTCCGTTTCAGGGAACTGGTTAATGGCAGCGCCTGAGATAAATTCGTACGAGAAACCTGCTTGCTGTGCAATGAGCTTGGCCAATAATGTTTTACCTGTGCCCGGCGGCCCTCTAAATACAAAATGAGGCTTGGGGTCTTCAGGGCTAAGTGATTTCAGGATATCAATGTGGCGGTCAATTTCAGCTTGCAAAGCTTCGTTGTAGAATACACCTTTAGGCTTAGCATGATAAAATTTGCCGGTGCCTCTCGCTAAGTAAAGTTTTGGATCAAAGAAATGCTTTTTGATCATAGGTTGCAAAAAACCCGAAACACTGGTGCTCGCTACGGAGTTTGCTGCGGAGTTTAAAAAGCCACGCTCACCGGTTAAGGGCATACTATCTTTAAGGCTGCCAACTACACTGGTAAAAAAATTCGACGCATCAACGATGTCGAGTGATAGTGCCTGGTAAACAGGGGCGGTTAATAACGTCCAAGATAGAAAAAGGTGTCGCTTGTTTATCATAATGTTTTGTCCAAAAAAACTGCTCAGCTACCTTTGAAAGTCTTTTATCTGAAAAGTTTATTATTTTTCTTTAATCGATTTTTTGGATGAAAATTTAGCTAGTCTCAGATTAAGCTTAGGCGTTTATTTTGACTCTTTTATAATATGACTAATTTATAATGCTCAATGATTAAAGGCTTGCAGGGTATGTGCTCTATTTTTAAGCGTTAATTTGCCTGTTGATTTATAAGTGCTAACTGAATAGAATGCGGGGACATTGATTCTTGGTGAATGTCAGTTTGTACTCACAAGGGTGATGCTATACATAGCGCATCTTTCGACTGCGCCCTTTATTAAACGGATGTTTCATGGTTACGGATTGTTTAGCCTGTGGCTTAAAGCCTTCTTAAACACCGTTTCTTAAGCGTAGTACCTCAATCGATATTCTTAAATGGGAAGACCAGTGCGACACCGGGAATTAACCTGGTTCTACTCTGGCGCTGCCCTCGCAACGGTGATGTTCAGGACGCTCCTGTCTTAGCCCGATACCAGCCATTGATCGAGGAGACGCTCTAAGAATTGGCTGTTCGGTCTAAATGCTAGATAAGCGGCTAAATGCGTTGACATTTATACTCGAACGCAATTCTCAGAAAGTCTCCTTACCAAAATTGCGAAGGGCGATTTATTGGTGGACTCTGCTTTTATTCTTAAATTTAAGAAATCTCTAAGCTTCCTACCTCCTTTGCTACCAACCAACTAAGAATAACGGGTTGTAACATGCAAATAATAAAAACGACTGCGCGGTGGCGCAAACAATTACTTCTGTCTTTAAGTTTTGTAGCATCACTATCTTGGTCTCAATCTGAGCCTATTGAGGAAGTGATCGTCCAAGGGGTCAAAGATCGATTAAGTCAACAAGGTGCTTTATCTGACAGTTTGATCAAAACCGAAGTGATCAGCAGTGACGCGATTAGCGATATGAATGCGGCAACCTTGAGTGAGGCGTTGGAAGGAACACCAGGTGTTCGAGTCAACAACGAATGTTCGATGTGTGGCGTGAAGAGGATATTGCTTAATGGCCTTAAAGGTGAGCAAACGACGATCTTAATCGATGGCTTACCCTCCCATACCTTGATCTCTGGATTTTATGCGGTTGATGCGCTGCCTGCTTCGGGAATTGACCGAATTGATGTGGCAAGAGGCGCAGGTGCTTCACTCACATCGCCTGAAGCGATTGGCGGCACTATTAATGTGATTACGACTGAGGCTGATGAAAATCACTTGGAGCTAGATTTGTCAGGTGGCGAAAATGGTTATAAAAAAGCCTCAGTATTAGCAACTGCCGTGAATGAGGATATGACCACAAAGGCTACTTTTATTGGTCAATACGATGTCCGTGATCAGTATGATGCTGATGACAATAAAGTGAGTGAATCACCTTATTTAGAAAACAGCAGCCTGATAGCTAGAGTGTCCCACGATCTTACAAACAAGGATAATCTAACTTTTCGTGTCGCACATATTCGCAGTGAAATCTTTGGGGGGGGGCTGTGCTAGGTGAAACCTTTGCTGATGGAAAGATCAATAGCATCACTGACGTATTAACACGCTTCGATGACGTTGAAAGTGATCAATTGTTTCAAGATGGCAACACCCAAAAGGATTTTGTGGGTAAAGCCTGGGAAACTACTGAGTGGATTGAAACAGAGCGTGATGAATTGTCACTGAGTTGGCTTAGAGAAATTAATGAATCGCTGAATATTAAAGTGGCATCAAGCTACGCTAAGCATGTTCAAGATTCGTTCTATGAAGGGTTTGATTACCGAGCAGAAGATGAAATGATCTATGGCGTCACCCAATTAAATTGGGTGTTGAATGAAGCCCATTTATTAACTTTTGGCTTGGATACAAGACATGAACAACTTACCTCGGCTTCTTTAAAAGGCGAGCAAAGCCCTGATTATATTTCTGATGGCTTTGAGTACAGCGTGACCGGATTTTTTACTCAAGATACCTGGCATGTGACCGATAGCCTTGAAGCGGCTATTGCGGTGCGTGTTGACAAGGTTCGTGCTGATTTTACTGATCCTGCTAAACCAGGCGTCGAAATTCATGAAACCATTGTCTCCCCGAGGTTAGACATGCGTTATTTTCATAATGATTATTGGACGTCGCGCTTTTCGGCAGGGCAGGGCTATCGCGCACCTTTATCTTTTTTTGAATCCGATCATGGCATCTTAGATGGCGAAAAAGGCTTTGAAATTGATATTGATGGTCTGGAGCGTTCAGTGTCTTCAACCTATGCCTTAAGCTATGAAAATGCCCCTTTCACGATGACAGCCTCTGCTGCTTTCACCAAGGTGGATAATATGGCGGCGATGAGTGAAACCGATGAAGGCGTGCCTTTGCTGACTCAGCTTGATGAAGATGCTTCTGTCGTTGCAACTGATATTGCAATGGGTTATCAGGTGACAAGCGACTTTGGTGTTGACCTTATTCTCGAGCGCTTTTTCTATGATAATGCCTTCAAAAGTTCTTATGGGGTAGCGCCTACTGATAAGCGTATCACCTTGAATGCAGACTGGGATTATAAAGACTGGGAAGTTATTGGCACCTTGGTTTGGTTTGGCGAGAAGAATCTGAGCGATTTTGGTTATGAAGGCTTTAATCAATTGGATGATCAGGGCGGTGTGATTGAATCAAGCAAGAAAAAAACCGAGGCACCTGCTTATACCGTTTTTAACATGAAAGTCAGCAAAGCGCTTTCAGACGCCATCACAGTTTATGTCGGGGCAAACAACGTTTTTGATACAACGCAAACAGGTGATGGCGACAGCCCGTTAATCTTTGATGCTGAAGGCGGCTATGATGTTGCCTACATCTATGGCGGCCTTCGTGGCCGTGAAGCCTACGCTGGCTTAACTTGGCATTTGTGATGGTATTCAAGCCTCTTTTGGGACTTTTTTTCTGCTTGCTGGCGAGTGTTAGTTATTCAAACTTGCTTGCCTATAAGCATAAGCGACTAGATGTTCAGAGGGCTGAATACCTGTCTAGCGAACAGCATTTGTTGTTGTTTTTCTTTGAGCCGCAGTGCAGTTGGTGCATTAAACAGACGCCTTTCTTAAATTCATTGGCCAAATCCTGTCAGTCAGGTATTACAGTCGTGGGAATGGGAGTGAATGGCGATCGACATGCGCTTAAAAAAACCTTTTGGCGCACAAGAGCTGAGTTTGAAAGCTTTGAAGCTAATGCTGATTTTCTTAAGCAAATGGGGCAAATACCTGCAACACCTTTATTGGTTCTTTTGAATACAGAAGGTCAATTGATTAAGGCAGCGTTAGGCTTCCATAATCAACAGCGACTTTCTGACTTTCTTTTTTCCTCCCTTTCGATAAGTTGCTGAACTTTTAGGTCTCTTCGCTTTCGAAACGGTATCGACACCTTTTGCATATAATAAAAATTGATTAACCAAAGAAAAACAATCAATTTTTCTTATTTGTTATGGCTTCGTATACTCATTTTGCGCTTAATTAAAGAGACCGAACCATGGCTAAAACCATTGAAGAGCAAGTAATTTCAGTTCATCACTGGAATGAATCTTTATTCAGTTTTAAAACGACTCGAAGTCAGTCATTTACCTTTGAAAACGGCCATTTTGTAATGATGGGGCTTGAGGTTGATGGAAAGCCATTGATGCGAGCATACAGCATTGCTAGTCCTAACTATGCAGATTACTTGGAGTTCTTTAGCATCAAGGTGCCTGATGGCCCTTTAACGTCGAGACTTCAGCACATTAAAGAAGGCGATAAAATATTAGTCAGTACAAAGCCTACAGGCACATTGGTGACAGACCATTTGTTGCCAGGAAAACACTTGTATTTGCTTTCAACAGGTACAGGCATGGCGCCTTTTATGAGTATTATCCAAGACCCTTTTGTCTATGAGCGATTTGATAAGATTATCCTGACTCATGGTGTGCGCGAGGTGAAGGATCTGGCTTATCAGGACTTCTTGCAAAAAGAATTGCCGAACCATGAGTACCTTGGCGAACATATCAGAGAACAGTTGATGTATTTCCCGACTGTGACGCGTGAGCCTTATGAAAACAATGGCCGTTTAACCGATTTAGCGAAAACGGGTAGTTTGTTTCATAAGCTGGGCTTGCCGACACCGACACTCGAAGATGATCGGTTTATGATTTGTGGTAGTACAGGCATGTTAAAGGATTTTACTGATTTACTGACTGAAAAGGGTTTTGAAGAATCGCGTCAGGGCAAGCAGGCACACTTTGTTATTGAGCGAGCCTTCGTAGAGAAGTAATCACTCAAGTCTTTTTGTAGGGCAGTGTAAGCGTAGGCTAACCTGCCAACTCTTCGCCGCCCCACCTAATCGTTAATAGGAATATGTAATGAGATCGAGTGACCAAAAGGGTCAGTTGTTGACAAAAACGCTTTAACCTTGTCGCATTTTGCTGCTTGTCGGCTAGTGATTGACCCCTTTCAAAGCTAACATTACGCTTTTCTAATTTTTATTCATAAGAGGTTTGTCGATGCAAGAACAGCCTATGGTGTCCGATGGTGCTGAGGCAATGGCTGTCACTAGCCAGATTGCTTTTTATAACGAGCTTCAGCATGAGTCACCTGAACAGTTTGCTCTTTTTATGGATAGCAGCCGCTTGGTTGAATATAAGCCAGGTGAGGTAGTGGTGAATAAGCAGGACAAAAGTAAAGTTTTTTACGCGTTGCTGCGCGGCTCGGTAGATGTATTTTCATCGGAAACCCGTTCTGAATTAGCGATTAGTCAGTTGTCGTCTGGGCAGCTATTTGGTTTTTTGGCGGTATTGAATGGTGAAAATCGTACGGCAACGTTAGCAGCCTCTGCTCCCGATGGCGCGAAAGTTTTGGCAACCGATTTTTCGATGGCAGGTGATCTACTGGATTTTTCTAAGGTTACCTTGCAGTCTAAATTGATGCTGTATCGTAATGCTGTGAATAACACCCGATGGAAACTTGAAGTCTACAAAAATACCACGAATGATCCCACCTTAGCGCAAGAGTTAAGTTTGTATGGTTTGTTTCAAGGTGAGAAAGGCTCTGTGGAAGAGCTGAAATTCTTAGCGGAGCAAAGCCTAGATCTTGCTTCATTGTTAGAGAGCTGGAATGATGTGGTTGAACCTAATATCTCTGTGCCAGCACCTGCCGCTAGCCAAGAAGGGTCAAAACTTAACAAAGTCATGTCCATGTTTAAAAAGCGTTAAGCGTTATGTTAAAAGCCATTTTTTTGGATATGGATGAAACCCTTTGTGATACCTCAGGCGCAGATAGGCAAGCTTGTGAAGTGTTTCAGAAGGCTGTGCAGCAGTATTTGCCGCAAGAGCAAGCTGCTTTACTAACCAGAGACTACCTTGAAGGTGTTTATAAGCGCTTGCCAGATAAACTTACCGAGAAACTATTGCCTGTGGTTGATGAATATGACTTTAGGTGTAGCTTAATTGTAGAGCTATTTTCTTTGTATGAAGTAGATAGTATCACAAAGCAGGTAGCCGAACAGTTGCAGCAAACGTTTGATGCGGCAAGAAAAGCAGCTTTAGATTTTTATCCTGGTATTAAGTTGGTGTTAGACGATTGGCGCAAAAATTACGTGCTAGTGGTAATTACTAACGGCCCTGAATTTTCGCAAGCAGCCAAGATCAGCAGTTTAAAACTAACGCCACTGGTCGATCATATTATTATTGGTGGATTAGAACCTGAAGAAAAACCTGCGGTTTCAATTTTTGAAAAAGCCCTGAAACTGGCTGATGTGGCGGCTGATGAGGCGATTCATTTCGGGGATAAATTGAGTACGGATGTGTTAGGGGCTAATAATGCAGGCATTGCATCAGTCTGGATAAGTCATGATAGGCCACTTGATACAAGGCTTGCTATTGAGCCAAATCATATTATCCAACACCCCTCTCAAATGGCGGCGTTAATCAGTTCTTTGTAGCACCTTTATTTATAGACGTTCGTTATTTATAGACGTTCGTTGGGCAGGTTAGTGAAGTGCAACCTGCCATTTACGCCGGCATATAGCATTCTATATCAGTCGATTTTATGCAAAAACCCCTCGCTTGATAGGTGGTTCTCCTGTCATTTTAGGTGAGTGAATGTCTACGTCATGCTGCCTGTAAAGGCTAGCGGTAGTGCAGTCAGAATAATAAGCGCTATTTGCGCAAATGTTTTTTTCTTTTCTTCTTTTCTACTTTTTTAACGGTAAAGTTAATATCGATAGGTTTTCCTAGTATCAGAGGCTTGGTTTTGCTTTTTGTTTTGCTCGTGACTAGTTCTTCATAGTAAACAAGTTCAGCGACGATAGCGTCTCTGCCTTTTTTAGTATCTTCAATTTTGGTGGGTAAAAAGTTTAATTCCTTGGTGAACCATAAATAGGTCTGGCGTTTATTGCTTTTTCGTATCACTTCAACTTTCTCGGCTGTCATGGGCATGCCCAAAACGTTCAGCCTGTCTTCAGGGTTTCTTCTAAAAGCTACCCGTTCAATTTTTTTTTCAGTGATATAGGCGTAGGATAAATTAGGTTTCTTTTGAATGAGATCTAGTCTTAGCTGTATCTGAGCATTTAGAGGGTCATAGGTTGCTTCAGATAGCGAAAAGTGTTGTGTTTTTTTCTTGGTTTGCCAGTGAGCCTTTTTTTGCTTTGGGTCAAAATGGATGGTTTCAAAAAAATCGGGGCCAGTGCCTCTGCGATTCTGTTGAAATTTTCTGGAGACAATTTGGCCATTTTTAGGGTGAAGCGTAAAGTCTGAAATAATTTCTCGTTTATCACTCAATAATAAAAAGCCTAGTTTGCTTTCTACTGTAAAGCGCAAATGGTGGTCTTTAGGTTGGGTTAATTCGTACCGAACATGACCAACTGATATGTCGCCGTATTTCATTTCGTAGATGGCGACATGCGGGGAGAGTTGATTTAGCAAGTGTGCCGCCGGGCGTGCGGAAGTACTTTTAACGGCAGCTTGAGAAAGGTTGCATAGAAGGATGCAGCTTAGAATCAGTAATTGATTTAAGGCAGTAAAGCGAGAGGGCTGTATTAATTTACCTTCCATTAAGTTCGTCAATTGATAGTTGGTTGAAGTTCTTACCCTGCATTTTGCTTTCTCAAGCAATTATTCACCTATCCTTTATAGATGCCTCTGGCTAACTTTGCAAAACTCTTGAATAAATTCTTGCATTCAGTCCTGAAATCATTAGAATTCGTTGCTCGTTGAGGTGGCCCTAGGAGGTTCTCTCGCAACGATAAGTAGTGAAACCCGCCAGGCCCGGAAGGGAGCAACGGTAACTATTGACTCGTGTGCCGGGATGTCGCTTCTTAGGGTTACCACCCTTTCTTTACTTCCTCTACGATTTCCTAAGCGGTTATTGCTTAACATTGTGTATAATAGCCTGATGACAAAGGAAGCCATGTATGAGTTATCAGGTCCTCGCTAGAAAATACAGACCACGATTATTTAAAGAAATGGTTGGTCAGGAGCATGTGCTTCGGGCTTTGATCAATGCGCTGGATACTAGCAGACTTCACCACGCTTACTTGTTTACAGGGACGCGAGGCGTAGGTAAAACTAGCTTGGCGCGTATTCTTGCCAAGTGCTTAAGTTGTGAGCAGAAAGTCAGTTCTGAACCTTGTGGTCAGTGTGATGCTTGTCTAGAAATTGCCGATGGCCGTTTTGTTGATTTAATCGAAGTCGATGCGGCATCGAGAACGCGCGTAGAAGATACACGTGAGCTCTTGGATAACGTGCAATATGCGCCGACAAAAGGCCGTTATAAAATCTACCTGATTGACGAAGTGCATATGCTATCGACCCATAGCTTTAATGCACTTCTGAAAACCTTGGAAGAGCCCCCAGAGCACGTCAAATTTTTGCTGGCGACCACAGACCCTCAGAAGCTTCCGCCGACTATTTTATCCAGATGTTTGCAGTTTAATTTAAAAAATCTAACACCTAAATTTATTGCAGGTCATCTCGCTCATTTGCTTGACAAAGAGTCCGTGCCCTTTGAGGATAAATCCCTTTGGTCATTGGCGAATGCAGCGAAAGGTAGTATGCGTGACGCCTTAAGCTTAACGGATCAGGCAATAGCTTATTGTGTAGGCTCTGTGACAGATGAAGGCGTGAGCCAGATGCTAGGGGCTATTGATCGCGACCAAGTGCATCAGCTTGCAGCTCACTTAATTGAAAATAATCCCTTGGCGCTTCTTCAGTTGATTGATAAGTTAAGTGAATTTTCGCCTGATTATAGTGCGTTACTAGATGCAGTCTTATTGCATATACACAGGTTAACCATCGCACAAATAGAACCTGCGGCTATCGATGATAACCAAGGTGACAAATCCGTTGTTTTGTCGCAAGCCAAGCAGATTAGTGCTGAAGAGTTACAGCTTTTTTATCAGATGGGGTTGTTGGGTAAAAAAGATTTTCCTTATGCGCCAACCGCTAAATCTGCCTTGGAAATGGCGTTGCTGCGCATGCTCAGTTTTAGACCGCAAGGGTCGGTTGAGCCTAAGTATCAGCAGCCAACGCCTGCTCAACCTAGTGATAACCAGCCAAAACCTGACAATGTAGCTACCAAACAGCCATCGCCTAACGATGAATTGCAGAACCCATCACTCACTTCTGAAAGTGATAATTCAGAACCAAATTTGTCAGTAGTGGAGCCCAGTCCACTTAATGAAACGACTAGCTCCGTCCCAGTGCTAACGTCAGAGCTAAAGCCTGCGCTCCAGTCAGAATCCGAGCCAGAACCAGAACCCGAGGCACCACAACAAGAAGTTAGTGGAACAATTTCTCCTGAGCGGACTGAGACGACTCAGGGCAAGGTTATATCAACCAATGATGATTGGTTAGCGCTGTTTCCTTCTTTGGGCGTCAAAGGCTTGTTAGGCTCTATTGCCTGTGAACTAGCCCTTGATGCTCAAAGTAATAACCACTGGCTGATGAAATTATCGCCTGAGAAAGCACAACTCTATAACCCAAAACAGGCGAGCCAATTGCAGGCAGTTATCAGTCAGCATTTAGGTGAGGCTGTTACGGTGACTGTTGAGGTTGCACATCACTCTTTAAAAACCCCTCAGCAATTTTTACAAGAGCAAGCAGAGGCACAAAAAGCAGAGGCTTTGTCTTTGCTAGAAACGAACGAAACCTTACAGTCCATCCTTAAGGACTATGAAGCGACCATTGATCACGATAGTGTCGCATTAAAAGCTTAACTCCAGAAAAATAGGAGAACAATAAATGGTCGGTTTAGGCGACATGATGAAGCAAGCGCAGCAGATGCAAGAAAAAATGCAGCAGATGCAGCGCGAGTTAGCCGAAGCAGAAATTGAAGCAGAATCAGGCGCAGGTTTGGTAAAAGTCATTATGACAGGCAAGCATGATGTTAAATCGGTTACTATTGATCCAAGCTTGATGACTGAAGATAAAACCATTCTAGAAGACTTGATCGCTGCTGCTATGAACGACGCAGCTAGAAAAGTTGAAGTCAATAACCAAGAGATGATGTCGAAACTGACAGGCGGTATTGACATGCCGCCTGGTTTTAAAATGCCCATGTAAGGCCCTCGCACTTTTTATGCCGATTCCTTTTACTCTTGTTGCAACAGATCAAGCGTTAGTTGAATTTATTGATGGTTTAAAATCAGCCTCTGTTGTGGCGCTTGATACCGAGTTTATTCGTGTTAATACGTTTTATCCGAAGCTAGGTTTGGTGCAGGTATCAGATGGCAGTCGAGTAGGGTTGTTAGACCCTTTGGGTGTAGCAAATTGGCAGTCATTTATTGAGCTGCTTGAAGATCCTGATATCGTCAAAGTCCTGCATGCCTGTGATGAAGATGTTGAATTATTCCATCATGCATTAGGCGCACAGCCAGCCCGTGTTTTCGATACGCAAATTGCCGCAGCACTTGCAGGGTTTGATTATTCGATGTCTTATCAGCGCCTGATTAATAACTTGTTAGGCATTGAACTTTCCAAAAATAGTAGTTTAAGTGATTGGCTGAAAAGACCGCTTAGTGAAGAACAAATAGGCTATGCGATTGAGGATGTGCTGTTTTTGCCCAAGGTATTTGAGCAATTAAAAGAAACACTTCAGCAAAAGGGCTTGTTGCAGGCTGTATTCGATGAATATCAGCTCGTTGAGAGGCAATTTCAAGATACGCTATTTATAAACGCTTATCAGCGGGTTTCAATGGCTTGGCAGTTGAAAGGTTCTGAATTATCTAGGCTTAAAGCACTGGCTAGTTTTAGAGAGCAACTGATGCGTACCTGTGATTTACCCAGAAAACGTATCGCCAGCAATGATGCACTGATGTACTTGGCTAAAAAAACCGAGCTTAATCAATATGCGTTGCTTGATGTCGCGGGTTTTCCGGCAAAGGTCAATAAGCCCTTTTTAGGTGAGTGGCTAGCTATCATTAATCAGGAATATGAGCCTTCTGTGCCTATAAAATCGCCTCAGCAGATCAATAAACGCTTTAAAAAAGTAAAAAAAGGGCTGAGCGTGCTAGCTGAACAGCATCAAATCGCACCTCAACTTTTATTAAGAAAGTCAGAATTCACCATGCTTTGTGAAGCCGTTGAACAAAAAGATCACGGCTTTTTACAAGCTGTTATGCCTTGGCGTCAGCGTTTATACAAGCAGGTGTTTGATCTGACAATGAGTGGTAAGTCTTATGGATAAACTAATCTGCAGCGTTTACAAAAGCCTTAAAAAAGAAGGTATGTACTTGTATGTTGAAAAAGCCAAAGGCCTATCGCAGGTGCCTGAACAACTAAAAACGTTATTTGGCCAAGAGAAGCACGCGATGACCTTGGTGTTAACGGAAGACAAGGCGCTTGCTAAATTTCAAGGCAGACAAGTGATGAAGGCTATTAGTGAGCAAGGCTACTTTCTTCAATTGCCTGATAAAGAAGACAGTGAAATGCAAGACATTGCCAATAAAAATAGTTTGTTAAGCAAGCTGTGAGCAGTTTTTTCTGGGAGCAAAAGCCGCTTACCGAATTGAGCAAAGCTCAGTGGGAATCGTTATGTGATGGCTGCGGGAAGTGCTGTTTAGTTAAGTTGCAAGATGATGAAACCGATGCTATTGCTTATACTAATGTTGCTTGTGAGCTGCTTAATACCGAGACTTGTCAATGTAGTGATTATGCCGCAAGAAAGCGAAAAAAACCGGAGTGCACCTTATTAACGGTGGATGATATTCCAGCCTTTCATTGGTTGCCAGCGACCTGTGCCTATCGCCTTGTGGCAGAAAATAAGCCACTACCTGCCTGGCACCATTTGGTTTCAGGTGATACACAGGCTGTTCACACAACAGGAAACTCGGTCGCTAAGCAATGTATCTCGGAAGCAGAGGTTGCAGAAGACGAGATTTTTGAGTATATCATTCGCTGGGTAGATTAGTACATCATGTCAAAAGGTTTGTCTGGTTGCAGTAGGGTGGGAAAGCGTAGCGTCTTCCACCACAAAACTTAATGACTGGTGGGTGGCGCTGGCGCTTATCCACCCTGAAAAAGTTTTCTTACCCGACAATCGGTTTGACATGATGTACTAATACTCTATTTCATAGCGATTGTCGGGTTGGGTTTCTCTGTATTATGGATTCCCGCCTTCGCGGGAATGACAACACGAACTATTTTAGGCTTCTCCGTCATTCCCGCGAAGGCGGGAATCCATACTAGACAAATGCAGTGAAACAGAGCCTATTGCTCACTACAGTCATTTTGACAGCAGGATAGCCAATGTTTGAAGGTCCACAGTCCATCGATCAGGATTTTTTGTTTGCCTGGCTTGTTTATTTAGGCGCTAGCCTTGTTTTTCTTTTAATTTGGTATTTATTAACCAAGCCAATACCCTTCAGATGGGTGCGAGTGTTCCTGAGATTGCCTGCAATAGCTATTTTGCTGACACCTTTGCATATCCCCATACACAACATGCAGTCAGATCAAGTCTATGCGCCTGCTGTCGCATCTTTTGGGATTGACTTGGTGGCAGGGCATACGGCACAAGCCATGAATGTATTGCCTTATCTTGCTACGGCAGTAGGTATCAGTTTGATTTTTGGTTTTTTGTATCTGTATTGTTTCCCAGAGCGTAAGGGTAAAAAATAACAATGTAAGAAATTTCTTACATCGCCTGGTGATTTATTCGTCTTTCGACTATTGACCAGTTTGTCCATAATGTTTTTAACAGGACGAGAAAGCAAAGGATGCTTTAAAAAGACTGACTGGAAGTCAGCAGGGAATAGCAAGGATTTAAGGTAAGGATACCTTATTGCTGCGGTTAATAGTCTGAGTTGCTGTTATCCTTAAAGGGATGTTAAGCATACGCCGGGTAACCCCGGCTTTTTTTTGCCTATCGATTTTTATTCTTTATTTTCATTTTGGATAGGCTTCAAAACTGCTTCTACGCTTTTGCCTAGCATAAGGGGCTGATACTTTTCTTTTGCATGGCTCACAATTGACTCAGGGTTAACCGTCATACTAGATAGGCTGTCTAATGTATCATGCCAAGCAGTCATATCTTTGCTGGCGGGCTTAAGAATCGTTCTGCATTGTTCGCAATCATGAAGAGTTTCAGTTACACCGCCTACATCAGAGGCTACAACGTAACAGCCCATTAAAGAAAATTCTCCTGTGGTCAGTGGGAAATTTTCAGACTCTGAAGGTAAAAGTGCAAAATCTGCTGCAGCCATTAAATTAAGTTTATAAGCTTCTTGCTTATCTTCGGTATCTAATAGAATCAGGTTTCCACGATTAATAAGCTCACGAAATTGATCTAAGTAGCCTTCGAAATTAATTTCCCTGCTTACGATGACGTAAAAAAACTCTGGATGTTTTCTAACAAACTCGATCATGTGCTTAATACCTTTTTCGAGGCTTGCTCTTGCGGTGTACATAAGGATTGGTTTCGTCATGTCATAGGTAAATGGGTTTGTATTTGTAGCTATTTGGTCACTATGTTGGTGAAGACTGCGTTTAAAAGCACTTTTTATTTCCTGGCTAGAGCTAGGAATGCTTTCATTAGGAAAGAGTGCTTGGTATCGAGAGGCTAAGTCGTAAATACTAAGATCGGGTGTAGAGCAGGCTACCTGTATCGGTTTTGGGTATGTTTTAAGTAAGTAGCTTAGGTGCTTGTGGTTTTCTAAATAATGCTGCCTAGCAAATTGTGAGACTGTAACAATAAAATCAGTTTTTAAAAGACCGTTTATCCTTGCCGGTAGATTTTCTTCGGGCCAAGTGAGTACTTCAGTAATATCAAGGTTTTCCGTATCCCACATGCAATAAGGGGCAGTGTACTCTTTGGATATGCTTTGTGGTAAGCCTATCATGTCGTCTAAGTTATGAATCCATGCGACCGTTTTAATGTGATTGGCATTCAGTGCTCTGTGCTTTAACGTTTTTTGAATGTGGCTGATTGAGGCGGACCAAAAATTATCGTGAATATAAATATTGTCATATTCCTCATTAATTAAAGTGAGCTCATCAGCAATATAGTTAGCTGAAAGTGAATAAAATGATTCAAACATCAAATTCAAAGCAAAATTTCTAACAATGCTACTCTTTGTATGACTTTCCGTTAGTGTGCAAGTTTTTGGTATGGAAATCTGCTTTTCTAGGGATGCTAGTTTTTCCGGCGTATGATTTTGTGGCTTAATAAAATCGCTGAATAAGCCAGATTGTGGATCTGATGCAGGGGGTTTGATCAAAAGAGTGGTGTGCTTTGCAGGTGAGTTGAATTTTGCAACCTGGTAATTACCTTCAGTGCTCAACGTTTCAAACTTGGCTCTTATCAATGCGGCATAGGAGCCTTCGATAAAGCTATTGTCCGGTAATAGCAGCCAATTGTCATGGCCTAGCTCTGTTAAATCATCGATAAGTTTGTTGACAAATATGCCTGCTCCTCCAATGCAGTAGGGACCCCCTTCAACTGAAATAAAGATATGTAAATCTTTTGCGAGTGACAACGAAGATAAAGCGATGGCTAGAAAGGTAATTAATCTTGAAAGCATACTTGAGATTAAACTCTTAATAATGGATGGGTAGTGTTAGAGGGAAAAGTTCAGCATAGGTTTATTTTGTAAGGGAAAATTTTCTTTAAGTTTATTGTTTTGAAGATTAGTATTTGTTTGTTTGAGATAGAAATAGGCGGGTTCATTTTATATGAAAGACAAAGTGTTTTTAGTCTCAGGGGCAAGTCAAGGTCTGGGTTTTGCTATTGCCAGTCAATTGTTGAATGCTGGTGCAAAAATAGCTATTGCATCAAGCAACCAAGAAAAAATAAGCGCAGCGGAGACGTCCTTAAACGCTGATGAGAACTGTTTATCCTCGGTGTGTGATGTAAGAGATGCAGGAGCCATCAAAACGTGGGTGAAAGAGGTTTATGAGCATTTTGGCCGTATTGATGGGCTGGTTACGAATGCAGGTGGCCCACCACCAGGTATGTTTGATGATTTTGATGATGCGATATGGCAGGGTGCTTTTGAGCTAACCCTTATGTCTGTGGTGCGAATGGTACGAGAAGTGATGCCCTATTTGCGTAACCAGCAATCGGGTTCAATTTTGATGTTAACTTCCAGCAGCGTAAAGGAACCTATCGATATTTTATTGCTTTCTAATGTGTTCCGTTCAGGCGTAGCCTCTCTAGCAAAGAGTCTTGCTACAGCAGAAGCCAAAAACGGCATTCGTGTTAACTCGTTAATTCCCGGGTTAATTGATACAGGCAGGCTTAAACCCTTAGCTGAATTTAAAGCCAAGACCACAGGCCTTGATGTTGAGGCGCAAATGCAGCAGATGGTCAGTAATATTCCTATGGGGCGACTGGGAGAGCCTGATGAGTTTGCAAAAACTGCTGTGTTTTTACTGTCTGAAGCTGCGAGTTATATCACAGGGAGTAGCCTAGTGGTGGATGGTGGGGCGTTGAGGGTGGTTTAAAATGAGAAGCTCGCAATCTAAGGATGAGTAGCTTGATCTCTCATAGTGTTCTACTAGCGCTTTTGTACAGAAATATGCTCTGGTAATCTTAACTAGATTCTATTAAGTATCAATGACTCAATCCAATAATAAGAATAAATCTGGATGACTGTTGACATACACACGCTAAAAGAAAAATATAGTTTAGCTTTAGCTCTTTTTATAGGCTATTTTTTGCTCTTTGTTTACTGCCTACATACTGCGTTTAAGTTTGTAGGCACTATAAAGTTTTTTAAGAGTTTTCTTAGTTTTTGTGGGTAAAATATTTTTTAGAAGCGCCTGTTGCTTAATAGAAAGGTCATGTGCCCATTTTGGAATTAGCTCTAAAATAGTAAGCTTTATACGATCTTTTATGCTTAAGTGATTGTGAATATCAGTTGGCATTAGGTCAAAAATTTGATGTTTTTGACCTGATGCTATTAGTAACGGCACGACTTGATTAGCATAAAAAACTTGTCGTGATTTTTGAGTGAGGTGAGCGTTATTCAGCCAATATAGAGCTGGATGATAATCTGTACCTTTTGTGATTCTTGTGTCACCATCATCATGCATTTTGACAAGGACTTGATCAATAAAGTGAAAGTTTGCATCCTGTTGTTCAAGCCTGATGGCAAAGTCTAAATCTTGAAATCGAGTTAGTTTAGGGTTGAATAACACCGCTTGAGCAAAGCTTGTATGCAACACTAAAGTGCTGCTCTGCATGCCCCCACCGTGACAAATGAGATAATCTGATACAGGCTCACTGCTATGCTTTTTTTTTAGCGGGAAAATATAATTAAAGCCATCAACTTGAGAGTAAATGACATCCTTTTTATGCTTGCACTGCTCAATTGCAAGGGTCAGTTTCTCTGGCATCCAGACATCGTCAGAATCCAATAAAGCAGTATAAGTACCCTTTGCTGCTAGAATTCCTGTGTTTCTAGCTGCTCCTCCATGCTGATTTACACTATGCTCAATAAGCCTAATATTATGGTTGTTGTAATTTAAGAGGATTGATCTCAGCTTCTCAATGTCATCTGAGCAATCGTCGACAATAATAATTTCAAAATTTTTTTCTGTCTGATTTATAACACTTTGAATTGTTCGTTCAATAATAGCGCTTCGGTTATAGCAAGGTATAACAACTGAGACTAAAGGGGACGCAGTATTCAATGAATTACCTTCCAATTAACTTGCGATGCCTAAGGTTTTAAGTTCTGTTATGTCAGGAAAAGCAAACTCTTGTTTTCGATAGGTTAGGTTTAGAGGTGAAAGCGGTTTAGTTGTAGCTTTTATATTGTAGATATCGTCTAGAAACGAAGGCATTGGTTGGTCAATGGAAGCAAAATAGTCTTGATATTTAAAACGGGGTTCTTCAGTTTTTGGCTTCACTAAAATGGCTGGACGATTAAGGGCGTGCGCGAAAATAATACCGTGAAGTGATGATGAATAAATTATCTCAGCTTCAAGAATCTGTTTTGCAATGGCTAGAGGCGTATTGTCTATATCGATATATCTCATACCTTTTGGCATCGCCTTAATATACAAGTTGCGTTCTCTATAATGAGGGATAAATGCGTAACCATTAGGCGTTTCATACTTTATATCTTCGGCATAAAATCGCAATAGTAGCCCAGGGTCTTTCAAAAATTTAACTTGGCTTACATCGTAGTTTGCTAGTTTAAATGCTTCATATGAGAGCGGGCCTCTAAGGCCAACGACTGAATTATTATATTGATTCTTAGGTATATCCTTTGATTTGGTACCAATGCCGCAAATAAGGTCGCCGTCTTGAACATTATGCCCAATAGAGCCAACTAAAAGCAGTCTTCGACCTTTATTTTTGATGTTTTTGGCTTGCTGATGATAGTGATTTTCAATAATTAATTGCGTGAAAATATCGCCTGAATTCCCTATTTTAAAATAAAAATAAGGTGATTTTTTGAGAAGTTTTCTAAGTTGAAACTGAGCTGAAGAAATGACGCGATCATGCCAAAAATACGTTCTTATTGTCATAAGGTGTCTCCGGGCACTTCAGCAATATTAAAGTCAATATCATTAATACCGTAACTGGCAATGAGCTTATTATTGCGTGCTATTAAGCCTGAAAAGTAGGTGCAACTAATTAAATTTTTATTGTGTTTTATTTTGGAGCCGAATATCGATCGCAATGAATGAATCAAAAAATGCCCATGAGGTTGTATTGTGTTTAACTCTGAATTTTTCACATCAAAAGAGAACAGTTTACCTAGATAAAGCCTTTTGTTGCGGGCCGAAAGCTTTTTATGAGCAATAAAGTGATACTTATCATTAGCATACACGGGCTGCGTTCCAATGGTATAGGACGATAGATTCTCAGTTTCAAGTCCGGTGCTGATAGTTTCAAAATGAATGCATGTAGAAGTCTCAGCAGGAGGAGGTGCAGTCAATAGCTGGCCACTCCCAATGGAATAGAGTGCCATGAGTTGTTGGTTATGTATAAAAAAGCCCCAGTTTTTTTCAACTACTTGCCTTTCTTTATAAAGGCATTCTATTGGCCTCCCGATTTCAGGTGTTAGACGCCATAAATAAAGCTGATTTTCTATCGGGTGCCAACCCGTATTAAAGGTTACCCAAAGCTCTTGATTTAAGACAGTGAGTTTTGGGTCTGCAACAGGTGCTATACCGTACTCTTTTCCTTCTTGTGTCAAATTGATCAAGGTATGTGTTTTGTCTTGATCAATTCTTAGTAGGTAGGCATCCATCGGGCTTTTAGGTGCCTGAGCTTTGGCTCTAAAAGCGATATAGAGACTTCCATTACATTCTGCAATACTAGGGTTGTAGCTATTTTTTAGGCCTAACTGCCTGATAGTGTTTGAAACAGTGTTGGTAAAAAACGATGTCTTCGTGCTTAGTGTTTGAATCATTTGTGGATACCACAAAGACGTTTACTTTTGGTTAGTATTCTATCAATTAAGCTTTTAGGGTCTTGATAGGCTAGCGATTCTTTATCCTTCGCAGGCAATAATGTCGGGCCAAATCCGCTGGCTTTTTGAACTTGCCGATAATGCGTCGCCTTCACTTTAGGCGTGCCTGTGAAGTGAAGAATGAATACGTTATCACCTGCAAAATAGTCTGCTACGCGGCTATTAAAATTCCGGAAGTGGTGTAAGTTATAGCCTGAAAAGGTTGGGTTTGTTTTGAGTAAGTAAACCATGGCATCTTGATCGCCATTAGAGAAATAACCAAGTTCCTCTGGCCACCAAGCTTTTACTGATGCTAGATTAACTAACTCAATCGCATCAATAAAAGCTCTCCCTAACTCGTTGCACGTTAAAAAAAATTGGCCAGAGCTTATATAGGTGTGTAATTTTCTATTGTCAGGACTGGCACAAACACTAAAAAAATTATTCGCCTCTGGAAGAAACTCTGTTAATGGTTTTTCGAAATCCATAAAAAAAGCATCATCATCAATCCAAAAGATGTAATCAAATAGGTGATAGTAAGTTTGGATATAACGGGTCTTATTCATGTAGGGGTTTTTAGCCCCAGTAGGCCAGTTACAGTGAATATAGGTATAACCATGCTTTTCACAATAAGCTTTATGGTTTATCTGTGAGCTAAAAGTGGTCGTCGGGAATCTGCCGGAGATAACCCCAATCTTTATTGAGCTTGGATATGCGCTTGTATTCATGGGTTCTTATAGTTTTTAGCGCTTGCTATTTTTATTGTCATACTAGTTTAATTAGTATTGCTTATTCTTTGAAGTGTGGCTACCGAGAATTTGATGCCATTCGTTTAAATTCATCATTTTT
Source organism: Pseudomonadales bacterium (assembly GCA_965225765.1). Classification (GTDB taxonomy): domain Bacteria; phylum Pseudomonadota; class Gammaproteobacteria; order Pseudomonadales; family DT-91; genus CAKMZU01. The sequence continues at coordinate 1,248,279 of CBDDBO010000002.1, read as the reverse complement.
TTTAAGTAGTTCGTCATAGCGGCCTGTATCTACAACTTTTCCTTTTTCTAACATGTATATAGTATTGCAATGTTCGATGGTTGAAAGTCTATGGGCTATCATGATGATGGTCTTTTTACCTGATAATTGATTAATTGCAGCCATGATTGAACTTTCAGTGATTCCATCTAGTGCGCTAGTTGCCTCATCAAAAACCAAGACTTCTGGTTCATGGTAAAGCGCTCTCGCTATGCCTATTCGTTGCCTTTGGCCTCCGGATAGCTGTAATCCTTTCTCGCCAACTGAGGTATTAAGACCAAGATCGAGAGAGTTGATAAAATCATCTAAGCTGGCAAGTTCAATGACTCTAGATAATTGAGGCTGAGAGATTTTCTCTTTATCAACGCCAAAGGCAATATTCTCCGCAATTGTTTGATCAGATAGAAAAATATGTTGAGGAACATAGCCGATTTTTTTCTGCCAAGATTGTTTGTTTGTTGCTGTAATTTCTTCTTTGTCTATGCTTATACGACCCGCTTGAGGCTCGATAAGCCCTAATAGTATGTCGACCAGCGTTGATTTTCCAGAACCCGAGCTTCCTACAATACCAATAGATTGATTTTTTTGAACTGTGAGGTTTACATTAGATAAAACTTGCTGTGATTTTCCCGGATAGGCAAAAGAAATGTCTTCAAGTTGAAGAGATTGATTAAATGTAAGGTTTGAACAGCTCTGGCTAGGAAAGGGAGCTGAGCTTTTGTTTAAATCTTCTTTTATGTTTTCAAAAGCTGATGTGTTGGCTTTTATTTGAGTAAGGCTAAAAAAAATGTGCTGGAGAGCAGGTAGTAACTTAAAGCCTGCCAAAGCATAGACTGAAATGATGGGTAGTATTTGGTCTAGTTTACCTTGTTCCGAGATTATCAGGTACATGACAAGCCCGATGACTGCACCATAGGCAATTAGCTCGAGTATATACCGCGGTGCTAGCGCATAAACCTGGTTATTACTCTGACAAATAGCCAGTCTATTGCTATTTTCTTCAAATTGTTTTGCAAACTTTTCTTGTAAATTCGATAGAAGGGTGTCCTTAATTCCGCCAAATCCTTCAGCCATAGCTTGAAATCTAATCACCGAAATTTCAGAAATACTCCGGCCGTTCTTCGCAAGCTTTAACTTTATAATCGTGAAGATAATTAGGTACGCACCCCCAAAAATACTTAATCCTGCGATAGCTACAAGAGGGTTGAAAATAAAAATTGATGTGCTGATGAAGATCACAAGAACAGCCTTGGAAGTTGCCATGAGTAAAGGCTGTATAATCCCCTGTGTTGTTCGATAGGTTTCGGCTGATATTTTTGCGGTAAGTTCAGAGCTATTTTTGTGCGAATGAAATAGCCAATCTTGTCCCATATAGTAGCGGAACAAACGAGAGCTTAAGCTTGCGCCAAGCTCCGCACCAAAGACTAAAAGCCTCTTAGTGACAAAAAGTGAAAAGAGTGACGAGACGGTTAGTAAGCACAATACTGCAAGCCCAAAAAAACCTAAAACTTCGAGTTTATTACTTGAATCAAGTCGCTCGGCAACGTATTGAAAGTAATCTTTTTGACTGATAATTTCTGGGTTGGCCACTATGGCCATAAATGGACCAATAGAGGCAATGGCGACCAATTCAAGGATTGCCATGATAATGATAAGAATTTGCAACTTGAATAGCTGTCGTTTCTGCTGAGCATCAAGAAGCAGGATCAAGTCTTTAAGGGTTTTTATCATTATTATTATAAGACTTAACTGGTTAGATGGCGTTTAATTGATTAAGATCGTCCCATAAAAACAAGGCTTAGTCTATGTGATAGATTCAGCTTATGAATGGTCTCTCAAACATTAAGGGCATTGTGTGACAATGAACTTTCGTTTGGTGGTAAGATTAAGCTCTCTTTTGAGCTTAAGCGGGTATTCAAGCTATCCAGTTAGCTGTTTACTTTAATAACTTAACAGTATCTTTAAATTAGGTTTTTTTTGTTTACTAGAAAAGCATATTTTTATCCTTTTGAGAGCAGCCACAATAGTTATGTCAGATTACAGCAGGCATCGATTAAACAGTGCGGCTTTCAACTGCTGCCTTTCAGACAGTTACTCATCGATCTCTTTAAGTGTAATGGTGGGAAGCAGCATATTATTGTCCTGAATTGGCTTGAAAGTCAGGCCGTGCGCTCTGATGGTACGTTATCTCTTAAGCATTTTTTGAGCTTTTTCTTAAAAGTGGCTGTTATTTGGCTGAGCAGAAATAGAGTGATTTGGGTGCGGCACAATTACAAAAGCCATGCAGCTAAAGGCTTGTCTCGATATGTGTCAGGTGTTTTTCAAAAAATTCTTTCTTCTATAGCTATAGCAGATGATACTATTTGTCATGCTAAAGACAAATTGCAGGCGAGGGATATCTATATACCGCACCCCCTTTATTTTGAGGGGGAGCTTCCTTCAAAGTCTTCAAATAATGTTAATCGTGATAACCCACATTGTGTGTGTATTGGAGGTGTAATGCCTTATAAGGGGCTTGATGATTTACTTGCTATTTGGCCTCAAGGTGTACAGTTAAGTATCTATGGAAAGTTAACGGATCAAGCATTCGGGCGAAAATTACGTGAAATCGTCAAATCGAGAGGGTTGTCGGTAGCGTTTGATTTTGCGTTTTTACATCAGCACAGATTGGCTGAGGTACTGCTTGATAGTCAAGTGATGGTTGTACCTAACAAAACTGATACATCTTTTGTTTCTGGTAACTATTTTCTTGCTAAATCCTATGGTTTACAGGTGTTGGGAAATGCAGGTGCCATTGATACAAGTCTGGCGGCAATGGGGACTTATATATTTGATGATGCCGCTAGCCTGTCAGCTGCACTAAAAAACATAAGTACCTGTAACTTGAATCGACAAGACATTCAACGGCAGGCTATCGCTTGCTATGGAAAACAAGCTTGTCAAACAGCATGGGCAAAGCTGTTGGCTGCTTGATGAAGTCAGGTCGGCATGCTCTAATTGCATCAAAAACACATTCTACTTTATGTCTTTATTGTCTCTTGAATTACCTTTCGCCTTAGGCTCGCTTAACCTCCAAAACCGCATCATCATGGCGCCCATGACTCGTTCGCGCGCAGACTCTAACGGTAATGCTAATGCTTTAATGGCAGAGTACTACCGTCAACGAGCGAGCGCTGGCCTCATTATAACTGAGGGCGTATATCCAGCGGAGGAAGGCAAAGGCTATTGCCGCACGCCGGGCATTGCAACGAGTGAACAAGCTGAATCTTGGCGGCAAGTGGTTGACGCAGTGCATAAAGAAGGCGGAAAGATTGTCATGCAGCTTATGCATTGTGGGCGTATTGCACACCCTTTGAATAGACAAATTGAAGCGCCTATTATTGCGCCTTCCTCCATCAAAGCAAAAGGAGAAATCTATACCGAGCAGGGCATGAAGCCTTTTGAGATACCTGAAGAACTTGGTTTAAAAGACATTCATCGAACCATTGAATCATACAAGCAGGCGGCCGAAAGAGCGATAGGTGTGGGCTTCGATGGCGTTGAGTTGCACGGTACGAGCGGTTATTTGCCTGCCCAATTTATGGCGACGGGTACAAACCAAAGGCACGATCAATACGGTGGCTCGTTACACAATAGGCTGCGCTTTGTGATGGAAACGATAGAGGCGCTTTCAAGCGGAGTGGGTAGTGATAGGGTTGGTATACGCTTATGTCCGGGTAATCCTTTCAATGATTTGTACGACGAAAACCCTAAAGAAACCTATGAGGCTTTGCTGAACGCACTGGTGCCTCTTAATCTAGCTTACCTTCATATTATCAAATCACCTGTTAAAACCATTAATAGTCTAGCGATAGCGAACGACATCTTACCAGATAAGATCATTGCTAACGATGGCTTTGATGCGCAATCGGCTAATGAGCTGATTCAAAACAACCAAGCGGCCGCTGTGTCATTTGGGCGACACTTTATTGCCAATCCTGATTTGGTTGAGCGCTTCAAGCTCAATAAACCACTGGCTGATTTTGATAACGGCACACTTTATGCTGGAAGAGAGAAGGGCTACATTGACTATGCAACCTATTAAGACAGACTTTGCATCGTAAAGCTTGATCTTATTCCATTTTGTTTGCATGACCGTTCACGAAACCACTAACTATAGTTCGAGTGAATAAGAGGAGTGAACCCGTCGTCGCTTTAGGGTTTGTCTTTAGAAGCTAAGCATGTAGAATGGTTTGTGAATCGTCATCTGTGCACAAAATTGGTGATTTTTTGCGCGGTTGATATAAAAAATAAGAATAAATAAGACAGTACCGACATGACTCTACAAGGCCTTCGCTGCGCAGTTATTTCCTTACTTTTCGCTTTGTCTTACCCGTCAGCGTTCTCTGAAAGCTTTCAGAAAGAGTTGGATCAGCAACTTGATGGTTTGAGCATTGCGATCGATGATATCGAAAAAGATATCTCCGACCTTAAAAAGGATATTCTTTTTCCGCCTGTAACACGCCTGACTGTCTATGTCTCCGTCGCCCCTGATGTGCTATTCGACCTTCACTCACTAACACTATTGGTTGATGGTAAAGAGAAGAGCTTTCATATCTACAGCGAACGCGATATTGCAGCGCTCCGTTTAGGTGGCATGCAAAAGCTTTACGAAGGGAATGTCACACTAGGTTTTCATGATGTGAAAGCGGTCTTTAAAGGTAAGACGAAAAAAGAAAAGCCTGCGTCGCATGCAGTTGATCTTACCTTTGAAAAGAAATTAGAAGGCCATGTGCTCAACTTGGCTGTTAAAGCGTCGTCTGACTCTAAGGCGCCTCAATTTCTTGCACTTGATTTAGGTGCTGAATAACTCATGCTGAAACACGGACTACTGTTAACGCTTGTAGTTACGCTCAGCGGCGTATTGCAAGCTAAGACACAATTCGCTGAGCGCGTTGCAGTCTATGAATACCTGCGCGGCAATAAAGAAGCAGCCATGCTGGCGTTATCCGAAGATAGTGGAATAGCGATAGGTGATATTAACCAGGTCAATAGACAGTTGTTCAGAACGCAACAGCTTCAACAAATGCTTTCCAGTACCTTGGTCGGTGAGCTTCCTCAGATTGTGAGTGATCAACTTTGGTTGGATATCTCAGAGCTACGACGCCAACATAATAATTGCGAAGGTGCGCTGCTTGCACTGCTCAACTTGAAAGCGCTTAATGCCGACATGGAGTACAGGCAGAGGTTCCAGCAAATTGCCTGTATGTTGCAGCAGAACTTAAGCAAAGATGTCATCATTGCCGCTGAAAAAATCGCCATAAAAGATCAGAAGAAGACCGATGAATTTAAGTCCATCTGGCTGGCTTATATATATAATAATTTAGCCGTAGCCGCTGAAAGCATTAACCAATCTCGTTTAGCGCAGGCTTATTTTAAGCGTGCCTTAAGCCACACGGATAATACTGAGGAAGGACAAGCGCTGCGCAGTTATCTGTTATTAAATCTCGCTTACAGCTACTACGACGAAAACCGTTTTGATTATGCGCAAAAAACCTTTGCTGAATTAGATGAAAATTCACAGTGGTTGGATCAAGGGCTATTAGGGTTTGGCTGGTCGGCGTTTAAAAACAATAAACCAGGTCTTGCCATGGAAGCTTGGCGCCAGCTCGTTAATCTGCCTTTTCAGTCAATTAATGTGTATGAAGGTTACTTAGCCATTCCTTTTGCCTTTGAGCGTCAAAATGCCTTCTCAGAAGCCTTAGCAGGTTACGAATCGGCTATTAAGCGTTTTACAAAAATGATCGAGCAGATCGATTACCTTCAAGAAAATCTACTCATTGAAGATATTCAAAAACACGCTAAGGAATATAAAAAAGAAGGTCAGACCTTTGTTGAGCCACTGCACCCATTGCTTGTGCACGCCTATGCTCAGCAAGGCTTTCAAGACGTGTTAGATACCATTGGCCGCAGCAGTACCTACCTGGAAAAAATCCAGTCTCTTAAGCATCAGTTGATGTTTGTCATAGAAGTTCGGCAAGCTAAATTAAAAAAGCTTGCGCAGCATAATAGCGCTATTGATAGCAGTTACGTTCAGATTGATGAAAGCTTTGAAACGATCAAGACTAAGATCGACCGCCTTGCCGATTTATTGTTACAGCAAGCGGCGTTAGCGTTGCCCGAAGGCCACAAACTGAAAGCTCAGGTTGAGCAATATGCTAGCATTCAAAGCCGAGTAGGTGAGACGCCTGTATATAGGGATGATCTCACCAATATAAGGGGTGCTCTGATTGCTGATCTGATGGATGATGACTTATTTAACAGTCTTCAAAGGCGTTCAGGTAAGGCTATTGCGCTCACCAAACAATTCACGCGTGCTAATGCTGCCTTTGAATCCTTTCAACGTAACAAAGCCAAATTACCTAATCAGGCGAACATAGAGCAGAAAATTTATCTTTTAGAAGAAAAGCTGCAAAAAGCATCGATGCTTGTGAAAAATATACAGCTGGAAGCTGAAGAGCTGCTCTTAGGTAAAACCATCGAAGTACTAGCTGAACAAAAAGCCCAGTTGAAAATCTATGAAGATCAGGCGCGCGTGTCAGCTGCCCGTATCAGTGAAGAATTTTATCAGCAAGGAGGGCAGCAATTATGGCGATAAAGCACTTTGCCCAAGTTAGTCTTCTTGTTGGTTTGGTAGCGAGCCTTTCCGGCTGTTTTTGGAATAAAAAAGAAGAGCACACAGGCGTCATGAAAATTGGCGACCTAATTCCGTTGCAGGTCTCTTCTAACAAAGTCTTTGTACGTGTGTCGACTGATGAGCAAATTGCCCGTTACAAGGCGTTGCTGCCGCATGTGCATACTGCGAAATTGCGCTCACAGATTCTATCTCGCATCGCCAACCTCGAATTACGCTACCAAGAGCAGTTGGCTGAATTATCGCTCGAGGAAGAGACTGAAGACATTTATGAGGCGGATTATGATAAAACAATAACCCAATATCAGGATTTGCTCGCGGCATTCCCCGATAGTCCTGATAACGATGCGATTTACTACCAAATGGCGAAAGCTTATGATTTATCGGGTGACACACAAAAGGCGTTAGAAACCTTAACTATCCTGGTTAATCAATTTCCAGAATCAAAATACGCCACGGAGTCTCACTTTAGGCGCGGCGATTATTTCTTTACCTTACGAAAATACGGCAATGCTGAGTTAGCCTTTAAGCAAGTCGTATTAAAAGGTGAGGGCACGCCTTACCACGAAAATGCTATTTATATGCAGGCTTGGAGCGCCTTTAAGCTCAGCCGCTATGAAGAGTCTTTGGCGATATTCACTGAAATTCTTGATAAACATCTAGCAGGTGAAATTAATCTTAATAAAGTGGCTGATGCAAAACTTCTGCTTGTTCAAGACAGCATACGTATTACGGCGATTATTTTTTCTTACCTTGATGGTGTTGATAGTTTAAAAGCACATTATGCTGCCTTAGGCAGAAGAACTTATACGCCGCTTATTTATAAGTCGTTGGCGGCGCTTTATCAGGATAAAGAGCGTTATTTTGATGCGATCCAAACTTATCGAGCGTACATAGAGTCGTATCCGATTAGTGATGAAGCACCTGTTTTCGCCAACAAGATCATGGATACCATGCGTGCAGCGCGTCTATTCCAAAAAGTACCGAATGAGAAAGAAAAATTCATTGAAAACTATGGGTTTGACAGTGAGTTTTATCTCGCAGCAAGCTTTAAAGCACAGGATTATGTAAAACCCTTCTTAGGTATTTATATTGATGAGGTCGGTCGCAGCTATCATGCTGATGCGATTCGTCTTCAGCGCTCAGCTAAGCGCTATCGTAACCCGCCGAAGAAGACCCTTGATGCAATGAATAAAGCCTTTTCGACGGCGATTAAATATCATTCCCTTTATGTGAAGTCATTCCCGACGAGCTGGCATGCGCCCGAAAAAACGTATCTAATTGCTGAAGCCTATGCACAAACCAATCAGTGGGAGCAGGCGGTTAAGTATTATGAGTCAACGGCTTATGATTTTGGCATTCATGACACCTCTGAAAAAGCGGCATATTCTGCGATTCTGGTGTACGAAAAGCTTTTAAAACAATCAGTAAAAGCGAAAAAAGACAAGCTGTCTGATCATAAGCTCGCGGCAGAAATGGCCTTTGTTGATCATTTTGAATCGAGTCAATACGTTCGTCCTATCTTGCTAACGGCGATTGATACGTTTTATCAGAAAAAACGTTACAAAGAAGCCTTTGAACAGTCAGAGAAGTTTTTAGCGAAATACCCCGATACCTCGAAAAAAGAACAGCTCATGCTGACGTTAGTGGCAGGGCATAGTAGCTTTGAGATGAATGCGTTTAAGCAAGCTGAAGCTTATTATCACAAGTCGATGGCGCTTTTGAGTAAGAATGATAAACGTTATAAAGAAGTGTTTAAGCGAACTACGGCAAGTATCTATAAGCAGGGTGAACTGCTGGCTAAAGAAGGGAAAAAGCTTGAAGCCGTTGAGGAATTTTTACGTGTTGGTAAGTTTTCGCCGAATTCACCTTATCGAAAAACAGCTGAATTTGATGCTGCGACTTACTTGATTCAAGAAAAGAAGTTTGAGCGTTCGATAGAGATTTTGTCATCTTACAGAAAGCGCTACGACCCACGTAAAACGGATTTGGAAATCACAGGTAAGCTGATTGCATCCTATGAAGGGCTAGAACAGTACACGCTTGCAGCTGCTGAATTAAAACGTGTGCACCGCGATGAAAAAGACCCTGAGAAAAAACGTCAGGCACTATTTTTAGCCGCAGAATACTACGAAAAGTCTAATGACATAGAAAAGGCTTTGGCGACTTATCGAGATTATTCACATAAGTACCCAGCACCCTTTGATTTGGCGATGGAAACCCGCTTCAAGCTCAGTGAAATGTACCGCAAGAAGAAAGATAAAAACCGTCGCGAGTATTGGTTAGAAAAAATCATCGTTGAAGACAAAAATGCAGGTGATAAGCGCACGGCCCGTTCAAAATATCTAGCCGCCTACAGCCGTAATGTATTTGCTGAGCAGTATTTAGCGACGTTTAAAAAGATACGCTTAACGCAGCCATTAGGTAAATCACTACCGAAGAAAAAAGCAGCCATGGAAGCAGCGCTTAAGCGTTATCAATGGATCACAGAATACGAAATTCAAGAGTTCACGACTTTAGCTAACTATAACGTAGCAGAGATCTACGCGACCTTAGCTAAAGATATTATGGATTCGGAAAGGCCAAAAGGTTTGGATGAATTAGAGCTTGAAGAATATGACTTTGTGTTAGAAGAAGAGGCCTATCCTTTTGAAGAGCAGGCCACTGAAATTCATGAATCAAATATGCAAAACAGCTGGCATGGTAACTATGACAAATGGGTAGGGGCAAGTATTGAAGCACTAGCCAAGCTATTCCCAGCTAAGTATCAAAAAGAAGAAGAGCAGGGGGGTGTGAGTGAACGCATTTTCTAAACTTGCAGCTTCAATCATCGTACTTGTGCTTGTAGCGGGTTGTTCTCAAAACCCTCGAAAGCCCGTGCAAAGCGCGGAAGGCGAAGCTGAAAAAGTTGTCGCGACGTTCAATGCGGACACCATTAATGAGGTTCAATATGCCTTAGGTGACTTTGCGCCCAACCCTGATTTAGTAGGTAATGTTGCGCCATCCCCTAATGTACTGCAAAAGTTTAATGATGGACTAAATGCCATTAAAGCAGAAGAATTCGAGAAAGCCGAAACCTTGTTAGTGAGTGTTCACGAAAGTCATGTGCATCTATCAGGCCCTGCTTATAATCTAGCTGTATTGAAAATCAAGCAAGACTATAACAAGCAAGCTAAGGTTTATTTGCAGCAAGCCCTTGATCGTAATATGTACAACTTTAAAGCCAGAAACTTATTAGGTTACTTGCACCGCGAAGCAGGGGAGTTTGCTGAAGCTGAAAAGCTTTGGGTTGAGAATGTGACGCTTTGGGGTGGCTATGCGCCAAGCTATAAAAACTTAGGTATTCTCTATGATCTGTATCAAGGCCAACCTGAAAAAGGTTTAGGCTATTACAAACAGTACAATAAGTTGCAGGAACAGCCGGACAGATTAGTGAAAGGCTGGATTGTGACCATTGATCGTACCGTAGCCGCCAGGAAAAAAGCAGAGGCTGCCCAGTTAGCGGCCCAACAAGCAGAAGAAGCCGCAGCTGTAGAGCAGGTAGAGGCTACGCCAGAAGAAACGCAGCTCAGTCAACAAACCCAAACTGAACAAGTGAACTCAGAGCAGGAGGCCATACAATGATAAAGCTATTTTTTTCCATGCGTTGTGTTTTTAGCCTCAGTTCTACATGGATTCCCGCCTTCGCGGGAATGACAGCAAGTATACCCAGTCATTCCCGTGAAAGGGGACTGCTAGCTGTTCAATCTGCCCCCTTCTGTCATTCCCGCGAAGGCGGGAATCTAGTAAGTGTATTAAAACACCATAAAATACGTTTACATATTTTACTCACTGCATTCTTAAGTTTCTCGGCGTCCACATTTGGCGAAGAAATTGTCACCATTGAATCCACCATTAGTGGTAATGCAGAACAGCCTAAGGTACTCACTATTGTTCCCTGGAAAGACCCTGATTTCCCTGAATATTTAGGGGAAGAGATCAAAGGAATGGGTGAAGCTATTGATGTATTTCAAATAATTGACCGCGATACCTTTAATCGCGAACGCAGCTATATATCATCAGCTAGACGACCTCAATTAACCAAATAACAACTCCATTACACATTATAATTAATAATAAGGCAGGACTTATGGACACTATCATTCGTTTCGTTCAAGAAGGCGGCACATTTATGTACCCAATAGCATTTGTGTTAGCTATTGGTTTGGGTATTGCCATTGAAAGATGGATATTCTTAGCTGCTGCTAAAGGCGCTAATCGTAAAGCCTTTGACTTGATGTTGCCTTATATCAAAAAAGGCCAGTTCAACCAGCTAGTCAAAATTGCAGAAGCCTCTAAAGCACCGGTTGCACGTATTATTGGCGCAGGCGCTATGCGCATTCAGCAAACTAAAGAGCGTGATGAAGTGGCTTATGCGATGGAAGAAACCGTGATGGAAGCGCTTCCTCGCATTGAAAAACGCACTCAGTACTTAGCAACGCTTGCTAACATTGCAACGCTTTTGGGTCTTCTAGGTACTATCATCGGTTTGATTGCGGCCTTTACGGCGGTTGCTAATGCTGACCCTTCTGAAAAAGCCTCGCTTCTTTCAGCGAGTATCTCGGTTGCAATGAACACTACCGCTTTCGGTCTAATCGCTGCGATTCCTTTACTTGTCCTTCACTCATTCTTGCAGAATAAAACCACAGAAATTACGGACAGTCTTGATATGGCTGGCGTCAAATTTCTAAATAACATCCAAGAGTAAGCGTTTAGTTCACAAGCAAAGGCCTGTCTTATGCGAAGAATAAAAAAAGCAAAAGAAGAGGCAGAACTAGATATCACGTCGTTCATGAATCTCATGATCGTGCTTGTGCCTGTACTGCTTCTTAACATGGTGTTTTCACAAACCATGGTACTTGAGATCAAGTTGCCAGCGGCTGCGCAAAACGCTATTGAAAATCCGAAGGAGAATCAGCAGATTGAAGTGATCGCGCGCGATGACTATCTTTTGGTGAATTATCCTGCGGGTATGTTGTTATCCAAGATTGATAATGTCGATGGTCAATATGACTATTCCACGTTGTCGAAAAAGCTTCAGGAATTGAAGCAAGTCTTTGTTAACAATAATAGAGAGAAAAAAGACATTTTGATCTTGTCTCAATCATCAACCAGCTACCAGCAGCTTGTAAGCCTTATGGATACGGTTCGTTCCTACGAAGCCGCCCTCTTAGATGATGTTGTGAATGCCGAGCTATTTCCTGATATCTCATTAGGGGATGCGCCAGAAAATGCTAACCCTGATCTGGCTAGTGCAGGAGGTGGCGCATGAGCGGTAACCTTCGTAAACAGCGTGAAGCGCGTAAGGCTGCACGCAAAGCGCAGCAAACCAAGCTAAATCTCACCAGCTTGATGGATATTTTTACCATCTTGGTATTCTTCTTGATGGTTAACTCATCCGATGTGCAAGTGTTAGAGAATACTAAATCTATCACCATGCCATCGTCAGTTGCTGACCAAAAGCCTAAAGAGACCTTAGTGCTTCAGGTGAGCGACACGAGTGTGGTCATTGGTGGGCGCGTGATAATCGACTCTGAGTACGTTGATAAATCAAAAGAGGACGTGATTGAGCCCATCTTAAAAGAGCTTAAATATCACGCTGCTAAAAGGCCAGATCTCACAGAGAAAGAAAAACAAGTAGGCCGTGCTATTACCATTCAAGGCGATAAGGATATTCCTTACAACATCTTGAAGAAATTAATGGCGACCTCTGCAAAAGCAGGCTTCAGGGATATTGCGTTGGCAGTCTCCAAGGTAACGAGCAGCGTAGCGCAGGGAGGTGAATAATGACGACGCATAATCAGTCACTTGAAACCATTCTGCCCTGGTCTTCTTCTCGTGAAGAAGATAACAAGTTCTTTGCGATTGTTGCTGCCTCATTAGTACTCTTTATCAGTTTAATGGTGATGCTTGATTTACAGGAATTACCAGAGCGTGACCGTGAAAAACTCGAAAAATTACCGCCGCAATTAGCCAAGGTGATTTTGAAAAAGAAAGAGCAAATTAAGCAGCAGCCGAAGCCCAAACCCAAGCCAAAACCTAAACCCAAGCCAAAACCTAAGCCGAAGCCAAAACCCAAGCCCAAACCTGAACCGAAAAAGCCTGAGCCTAAAAAAGAAAAGCCCAAGCACAAGGTAAAGAAAGACAAGCCGAAAGTCACTAAGACTGAAGCACAGAAGAAGGCAAGGGAAAAAGCGAAGAAGCTCACCAAAGACTTGAACTCGTTGAATAGTCTTCGTGATGCATTCAAAACGCAGTCTGGCAAAAAGCTTGTAAAAGGCGGCTCCAAAGCTGCAACGGTTAATCGTAAAACCCTTATGGGTGATGCGACAGCGGCGAGTAGTGGTATTCAAACGGCAGCTGTGCCATCAACCTCTGGTTTAAGTGGTGCAGCAGCGCAAGCGGCTAGTCAAGTTGATAGTGTTGCCATTGGTAGCACTGATGTCGTGGCATCGAAAGATAACGCTATTGCAGAGGCGAGTAAAAAACAGAGCAAGCAGGGTAGACGTTCAGAAGAAAGCATTCGCGCAATCTTCGAACAAAACAAATCTGCACTCTATGCGATATACAATCGTGCGCTCAAAAAGAATCCGCTGCTTGAAGGTCGTGTAGTCTTTGAACTAACGATTGCACCAGATGGCTCTGTTACTGCTTGTAAAGTAGTTAGCTCAGCACTAGGTGATACCAAGCTAGAGCGCAGACTTGCTCTTCGTATCAAGCGTATCAACTTCCGTGAGATGAATGTCGATACGGCGAAAGCGCGTTTTGCCATCGATTTCTTGCCAACCATTGGCTAGTCAAATCGGTTAATCAGACAAAGAGGCTCCGGCCTCTTTTGTTATGCCTCATGGACGGTTGTTGGTAATGGATAATCGGGCTTTTGAAATTGCAGGTTTATTTATGCACTATAAAAAGACACTTCTGGACTTTTTACTAAAAGATGGAATAAAAAGTTGCAATATAACGCCTGCTTCCATAATCTAGTCGGATAAATTTCGGCATCACTGACGATAACAATAATAAACGTGGGGAGCCTCGATGACTCGCACCTTTTGGAAAGTTAACTTTCTACGGCACGGATTTGCCTCGTTATTTACACTTTTTTCCAGCATGGCTTTAGCAAGCTCTGAGCCTTTGCCAGCGCAACAGGCTGTCAAAGCCAGCAGTTCTTTATTAATCGATATAGAAAAGCTTGATCATGCTTATGTTGCTGTAGGCGAAAGAGGGCATGTGCTGCGCTCGGAAGATAACGGCAAGACTTGGCTGCAAAGTGATGTACCAGTACGTGTCATGCTCAATGCTGTAAGCTTTGTCGATAATGACACTGGCTGGGCTGTGGGTTATGACGGACATGTCTTGAAAACTGAAGATGGTGGTAAAACCTGGGCTTTGAAGCGCAATGGTTTATCCGCTCAAGCAGAAGCGAATGCAAAAGCACTTCAATTCTACCGTCAGGAGGTTGATCGATTAACTACCTTGATTGCCAGCGGCACTCTGGCACCTGAAGACTTGTTAACGGCTAAAGATGAACTGGATGAAGCCGATTGGCAATTAGGTAGCGCGAAAGATAAAACTGAGAATGCACCGATTGCTAACCCTTTACTCGATGTTTGGTTTTCAGATGCCAATAATGGCTGGATTGTGGGTGCTTTCGGTACGCTACTCAAAACGACTGACGGTGGTGCAAGCTGGCAGGACGTCAGTCAAGACCTTGATAATGAAATGGGCTATCACTTGAACGCTGTGATGGGGTTAGCTGAAGGCAGCATTGTGGTGACAGGTGAAGCAGGTTACTTAACCTATTCAAAAGATGGCGGCACAACGTGGGAACTAGCTGATTTAGGCTATGACGGCACACTCTTTGCGCTAAGCGCGAATCCAGAAGGTACAGCCATCGTCACAACAGGCCTTCGTGGTAAGACCTTTATCTCTTTAGGTGATTTAAGCCAGTGGACTAACATAAGTCCTGATGTTGGTTTCTCATTAGCAGGCGTTAACTTCTACGACAATGATCAATTTTTATTGGTTGGTCATGGCGGTACGCTTGCGCATTCTAATGACTTAGGCGAAAGCTATAGCTATAAAACGCTGATCAATCGTACTTCCATTAGCACGGCGGTCAATACCGAAGAGCAGGCATTTATACTCGTTGGGCAGGGCGGTATTCAGCATACCTCTCTTAAGACTGAGCAAAAATAAGGATAAGGCGCATGGATAATCAATCACAATCAAGTTCTTATCAATACGGCTCAGAAGCAAAAATCTACGAAAAACTGATTTTCAACAACAGACCCGTTCTGTTGGTGCTGTTCTTTTTTGTAACAATTTTTTGTGCCATGCAGATGGTGAAAATTCAGCCAGATACCGATATTTTTAAAATGATTCCAGGTGAGCATCGTTTTATTAAAAATATGAAGGCCAATATCGATGATATCGGCGCGACAGGTAGCATGATTCAAATCTCCGTCGAGAATACCGAAGGTGATATCTTTGATAAAGAATATCTTGACGTCCTGAAAAAGATCAGCGATGAAACCTTTTACTTGAAAGGAGCTAACAGACGTTCACTCGAATCAATCTGGACGCCTAACGTCCGATGGTCAGCGGTAACGGAAGAAGGCTTTGAAGGTGGTCCTGTATCACCGAATGCTTATGATGGATCTGAAGCGAAAATCGAGGAGCTTCGTCAAAACATTTTGCGCTCAGGTAGGGTGGGCAGTTTAGTCGCTGATAACTTTAAGTCTGCTATTGTGCAGGTGTTTTTATATGACAAAGATCCTGACACTGGAGAATCTTTAGACTATCAAGCGTTCTCGCATGAACTCGAAGCTAAGATTCGTGATACTTATGAGTCTGATAAAATCAAGATCCATGTCATTGGTGTGGCTAAATTAATCGGTGACTTGACCGATGCAGGTCCGCAAATTGTTGGCTTCTTCGGACTGGCTTTTGTTATCTCGTTAGCTTTATTGTTCTGGTATTCACGTTGTCCTATTGGCGCGCTGGCACCTTTAATCTGTTCGGTTATTGCTGTTATTTGGCAGCTAGGTATTTTGGTTACTATGGGGCAGGGCTTAAGTGCTTACTCAATGCTTGTACCTTTCCTTGTGTTTGCAATTGGTATCAGCCACGGCATTCAGATTATTAACTCCATTGCGATGGATCAATCGCAAGGTCTTGCAAAAGAGCATGCAGCTCGCAAAGCTTTTCGCACGCTTTATGTCGCAGGCATGACGGCCTTGATCTCTGATGGTATTGGATTTGCTACGCTTTATGTCATCGATATTCAAGCGATCAAAGATTTGACCATTGCTGCCTGTGTGGGTATCTCGGTTATCGTCCTGACTAACCTTGTGTTACTGCCAATTATTATGTCTTACGCGGGTATCACTAAAGGCGGTAAGCGACATGTTGCCAACAAGTCTGCCCAAGCGCCAAAGCTTTGGATGCTACTAGGTAAGCTTGCAAGCCCTAAAGTTGCGCCTATCTCTATTATTATTGCGTTAGTGGGCTTCGGTATTGGTGGTTATGGTGGTCAATTCTTAAAGATTGGTGACTTAGATGAAGGTGCGCCTGAATTACACCCTGATTCACGTTACAACCTGGATAATAAGTTTATTTCCGAGAATTATGCTGTGAGCTCGGACTTGTTTGTGATTATGATTAAGACGCCTCAGGATATGTGCTCTTCTTATGAAAATCTTGAAGTCATAGATCGCTTTGCTTGGCACATGGAAAACGTACCGGGTGTTCAATCTAGCATGACGCTAGCTTATGTTATCCGTCAAGTGTTAAGTGGCTTCAGTGAGGGCAGCTTGAAGTGGAATACTATCCCGCGTGATCAGGCAGCCATTAACAGTACCTTCTTCCAAGTCCCTGAAGCGTTAGTCAATACCGACTGTAGCTATGCTCCTATGATTATGTTCCTGGAAGATCATAAAGCTGAAACACTTGAGCGAGTCGTAGCTGAAGCAGAGCGTTTTATTGCCGATAACCAAATGGACAATCTTGAGTTCTTAATGGCGACAGGTAATGCCGGCATTGAAGCTGCGACGAACGAGGTAATTGAAGACGCACAATCTATGATGTTATGGTTGGTATATGGTGTAGTTTGTCTTCTCGTCTTTGCCACCTTTACATCAGTTTCCGCTGTGGCCTGTATCGTGATACCGTTAATGTTGACTTCTGCACTGTGTCAGGCGTTGATGGCCTACCTAGGTATTGGTGTAAAAGTTGCAACACTCCCAGTTATCGCGTTAGGCGTAGGCATCGGAGTGGATTATGGGATTTATATCTACGGAAAACTGGAAACCTATCTCAGGGCGGGTATGTCGTTACAGGAAGCTTACTTTAATACGCTAAGAACGACAGGTAAGGCGGTTGCTCTCACAGGTATTACCTTAGCCATTGGTGTGGGCACCTGGATTTTCTCACCTATTAAGTTCCAAGCGGACATGGGTAAACTTTTAACCTTTATGTTCTTATGGAATATGGTAGGTGCGATCTGGTTACTTCCAGCCTTGGCACATTATTTGATAAAACCAGAGAAGCTTCACGCCAAGGAAAAAAAGAAGCAGGAAAAAGCGGAAAAACAATTACAAACTCATGTCGCTTAAGTAAAGTGTGAAAAATGCTTCACTCTGAGTGTTAGGGTCTTGAAATAATATAATAAGCCATTAATCTGCATTTACTTATTCACTTTTGTTATGTGGATGCGAACGACTAAGGGGTCAACAATAACAATGAAGACAAAAAAACTACTAAGCAGTAGCTTGATAGCTGCCTTATTAGCGGCACCTGTCGCTGGTTTTGCGGCTGTCTCACAACAAGAGGCTGCCAAGCTTGGCAGCGAACTAACACCCATGGGTGCACAAAAAGAGGGCAATGCTGACGGCACCATTCCTGCCTGGACGGGTGCTATGTCAGGCGTGCCAGCAGGCCTTTCTTACACGGGTAGCGGTGACGTTTATCCTGACCCTTATGCTGCTGAAAAGCCGCTTTTCGTCATTACTGCCAAGAACATGGCAAAGTATGAAGCGCGTTTAAGTGCTGGTCAAAAGGCATTACTTCAAAAGTATCCTGAGACCTATAAAATCCCAGTATACCCAACACATCGCGATGGTCGTTTCTCTCACTTAAGTGAAGAGCGTACCAAATGGAATGCTACGCACACTGTTCTTGTGAATGGTTTGGATGGCCTTCAAAGTTACACAGGTGGTGTGCCTTTCCCCATTCCTAAAAACGGCGCCGAAGTAGTGTGGAATGCACGTTTGGTTCATCCACACCCAACGTTAACAGGTGACCTTGATGATATCGCTGTGTACCTAAACGGTAATCAGCAAAAGCGTCGTCAAGCGATGGTCCAAGAATTCCCTTACTCTTACCCAAATAACAAAGTGGGTGATACGGAAGCACAAATCGGTGTAAATGGTGGTTATGTACACGTAACCGTTGTTGAGCCTGCTCGTCAAAAAGGTCAAATGACTATTGTTCATGAAGCGATGGACCAAGTTAAAAATGATCGTCAAGCGTGGGTTTATATTCCAGGCTCACGTCGTGTACGTCGTGCTCCGACTGTTGGATATGATACCCCAGACGGCCCAGGTGGATTGGTAACGGTTGATGATGCGCTAGGTTTTAACGGTGCAATGGATCGTTACGATTGGACCTTAGTGGGTAAAGAAGAGAAGTATATTCCTTACCATAACTACAAGTTCGATAACCCAGAAGCTAAGTACGATACTTTACTTCAAAAAGGTCACGTAAACCCTGATTTCATGCGCTATGAGCTGCATAGAGTATGGGTGGTTGAGGCAAATCTTAAGAAAGGTGCTCGCCATGTTTACGCTAAGCGTCGCTTCTACATTGACGAAGATAGCTGGCAAATCGCACTTATCGAGAGCTATGACGGTCGTCAAGATCTTTGGAAAGTCGGTATTCTGAACACCCTATATGACTATGCCATTAAAGGTTACATCGCACGTGCACAGGTTTTCCATGACCTAAGTTCAGGTGCTTATGTGGCTAACCGTCTTGTCAATGAGACTGCTCAGCCAAACTTAATGGCAACACCTAAAGGCTCTAAGTACTTCACGCCTGCGAACCTTCGTAAGATGGGTACTCGGTAATAGAGACGCTTTGTTAAAAAGGCCGCGTAAGCGGTCTTTTTTTTGCTTGAATTTTTAATCAGACCTGTTGCCTAATACATGTTTACAGTAGGGCGGGACAGCGCAGCGTCTCCCGCCGTGATGGCTGATTGATTATTGGCGGGAGACGCTGCGCTGTCCCGCCTTACGTTTAGATTGCATTCAAGAGAATAAGCGTGCATAAACTTTTAGAATCCAGTTTAGCTAATCAAGCTGAAAAAGACGCTATTGTTTTTCAGGGAAAAGGCTATAGCTTCAAGTGGCTTCATGATACCTCTCTTGCATTTGCTGCGGCTTTACAATCTAACGGCATTGAGCGGCTAGCCTTCTGCCTGCACAACTCCCCTGTGAATATTATTCTTTACTTGGCGGGTTCTCTAGCGGGTGTTGAAACCTTGGCTGTTAACCCGCGGTTAACGGCGTTTGAATTAGGTAATATTTTAAAAGAATTTCAGCCTAACTTGTTCTTAATCGAATCCAATCGCTATTGTGAGGGCTTGGAATCGACGCTTGATCATTCCATCACAAGGCCTTTGTTAATCGATGCCGAAAACCCAATGACTGGCAGATTTAATGATTGGGTTTCAGAAGGTGAAAATCTTTCACTCAACGATGTTGCAGTAGCATCTGTCTTGCATTTAACGTCGGGCGCAATGGGGCAGGTTAAATACTGTGAACACAGCTTTGATCAAGCTTATACCTACGGACGAAATAGAGAAAAGGATATGGGCTATGAGATGACGGATGCGTTATTGGTTTGCCTTTCGCTAAATCATGCCTTTGCATTTTCTTATCAGTTATTACCTGCGCTTGCTGCAGGCTTAACACTATACCTTGTTGCAGAATTTAGTGAGGTAGCTATTCAAAATCAGATAGAACAATACCCTATTACCTCTCTAGCCCTGCTACCCACCATGGCTTATCAGTTAGCGCTGTATGCAGAGACTGATAAAGCGCTATCGCACTCCTTGCGTTATTGCTTGGTTGCAGGCGATGCACTGCCATCCGCCTTTCAAAATAAGTTTAAAAGCGTGTTTTCTGTGCCGCTTTATCAGGGAGTAGGTATGACTGAGGTTTATGGTTATGCGCAAAATACCCCTGCGTGTGTGAAGCATGAAAGTTCTGGCAGGTTATTTGACTCAGTGCAGGTTGACATTAGAAATGAACAGAATGAGTCTTTAGGTGTAAACCAACTAGGTGAAGTGTTTGTTAAAAATGATGCCACCTTGTCCCAATATTTGTTTCAAGCTGAACTAAGCCAGGCTGAAATTCAGGATGGTTGGGTACGTTCGGGGGATATGGGTTATGTGGATGAAGATCGCCACTTTTATTTTATGGGACGTAAAAAGCAGATCATTGTTCGTGGTGGCTCTAATATCGCGCCCGTCGAAGTAGAATCTGCGCTCTACAGACATAGTCATGTTTTGCAATGTGCCGTTGTAGGTAAGGATGACCCAGTCTGGGGGCAAGTTGTTTGGGCTTACGTTGTGCCTATTAAAGAGGGGGCGCTTTCAGAAAGTGAGCTGTTCGTTCATTGTGAAGATTTTTTAGCGAGTTATAAGTTACCTGCAAAAATTCATTTTGTGGATGCGCTGCCGCAAAATGCTACAGGTAAGATTGATCGTTTTGAGCTAAAGGCCTTGGCCAATGCTACGCAAGGATAGTTAGGGCGCTGTTAGCAACGCTTCATCTTGGCTGAGAAGAACAGAGGCAGCATACGCTTAGCTAATCTTCCCTACAAAAATATGAAAAATTGCCGTCAAATTGCTGTCTATACTGTACCCAATTAGTCTTTACTTGGTAGGTATTAATGACAGCTGAAACCCCTTCGTTTGATTTTATTCTGTTTGGTGCCAGCGGTGATCTGGCATTAAAAAAGCTTATTCCTTCTCTCTATCGATCCCTTAAAGAGGGGCAAATAGATAACCATTCTCGCTTGATTTTTTGTTACCGCGATGAAGAAAAAGCGCAAAAAAGTCTAGCAATCATTGAGAAAACGCTGTTAGACAATTTAACAACAGATGAGCAAGATAAAGCCTTAATCAGTGATTTGTTATCAAGAATAGAACCTGTTATTGCGGATGTTTCGACGCCTACAGCTAAAGGTTTACTTGCAGCAACGCTTACTGCAGGGGTTCGCGTCTTTTATTTGGCTGTTCCACCTGGAAGTTACGGCGATATTGCAGGCTATTTGCACAATAACAAGCTGATTACACCTAATTCAAGATTGGTTGTAGAAAAACCTATCGGCAAAGATTTACCCTCATCCATAGCGCTAAATGATAAGTTAGCCAGTTATTTTGCTGAGTCACAGATTTACCGTATCGATCATTACCTAGGTAAAGAAACCGTCCAAAATTTATTGGCATTGCGCTTTAGTAACTTGCTCTTTCATCAATGCTGGAATGCCAATTACATTGATCATGTCCAAATTAGCATCAATGAAAGCGTTGGGGTCGCAGGGCGAGGTGCCTACTATGAAGGGGTCGGGGCACTTAAGGATATGGTGCAAAATCACTTACTGCAATTGCTCTGCTTAATTGCGATGGATTCGCCAAATGACTTATGTGCAGACGCTATTCATGTAGAAAAAGTCAAAATTCTTAAAGCGCTTAGACCGTTTTCCAAAGACTCAATCAAGGCAGATACGGTAAGGGGGCAGTATGTAGCAGGCCAGTGCGATGGCAAGCCTGTGACAGGGTATCTCGAAGACTTTCAGCTTGCGCAAAGTTCAACAGAAAGTTACGTGGCGATCAAAGCCTTCATTGATAACTGGCATTGGGCCGATGTGCCCTTTTATTTGCGAACAGGTAAGCGGCTAAATAAACCCTTGGCACAAATAGTCATTCAATTTAAGTCGGTGCCTCATTCAATCTTTAAAGATCAGCAAGATGTCATTGCACCTAATAAGCTTATTATTCAGTTGCAACCTGAAGAGCGCCTTCAGTTACTTGTGACGGCGAAAGACATGACAAAAACTGAGCAAGTGCTAAAACCTGCTGTGCTGGACTTAAACCTAACGGATCAAATTAAGGGGTATCGCAGTTACGCGTATAAAAGGTTGATTCTAGATGCTGTTAAAGGGGATAAAACCCTGTTCATTCACCGCGATGAAGTAGAGGCAGCTTGGGCATGGATTGACCCCTTAGCCGAAGCTTGGCAACAAGGCGCAGGGCAGCTGCAATTATACCGAGCAGGCTCGGAAGGCCCTGATGCAGCGCATCAATTGTTAGCCCGGGATGGGCGACATTGGATGATGGACTAATACAGCATGTCTAGCCAATTATCGGAGAGGTGTACTTTGCGTAGGGTGGATAAGCACAGCGTCATCCACCATAAAGGCTGATAACTGGTGGATGGCGCTGCGCTTATCCCCCTACAACTACCAGACAAACCTTTTGATATGATGTATAGATGCCTATATTGGGCAGGCGGTGGAAAGCATTCTATTGCTTTTTGATTTTGTCTTTCACCTGTTCGTAGCCTTTTTTTATCTCATCGCCGGCAGACTCCATTTTATCTTTGAAGCTTTCGAAGTTATCTTCTGACGCTTCTTTCCATTCAGGCCATTTATTCTCTTTAAAATGATCGTATTTCTTTTCAAGCTCGTCCCACTCTTCACGGGCTTCCATTTTTAATAAATGGGCTCGAACCTTAAGTTCGTCTCGCTCGGTAGCGAGTTCTTGGCTTAGTTTTTCGAAGCGTGCTTTTAAGGTGTCCTGAAAGTTCATGGGGTTAGTCTCATGTCTTTAGTTAGATCGATAGGGTTTAGACAATAGGTTTCGAAAAAAAATCTACGGACTCTAGTGAGCAGGTTCCTAGTTAGTTTGTTCGCCCAAAGCGCTTCTTATCGTATCTGTTCTTTTGTTGTAAGCATTTTTTATACTGAGCCAATCAGGATGCTTGGTATAACCTTCAATCTTTTTAGTGGTGAACTGTAGAAAGGTCTCTAGATTTGTGGATGTTAACTTGGTGGAACAATTTTTAAATACGTCTTTATTGATACCCTCAAAGTCAAATGAGGTATAGCCTGTAATGCATAATTTCTGTTCTGATTGTTCATTAACGTAAGGGAAACTCAGGGCAACGGTAACAAATAGATCGTTTACAGTCCTATTAAAGTGATTATGACGAGGTCTGTGAATCAACTTGAAAAAATAGTTTTCCCCCTCATTATCCTTGTCATCAAATTTGTATTCTATTGTTCCTTCTTCGTACGTTGGGTCTGCCCAGCTACTAGCTATAAATATGTTGATTATTAAGTATAATAACGCTTTTGTTAAATGACTGTAGAGCAAGTAAGGCTTTCCTGTTTTCTTCACGAAGAATTCTTAGAGACAGATTTTTCTGTGTGGGGTTCAAAAATCGATAAAATCAACTGGCGAGTGCTTAAAGGCATTTCTATTAATTGATGTTGAGTGTCTGCGCTGAATGTCAAAGCTTTCTGTAAGGCGTAGGTTGCCGTTAATGTTCGACACGTTTACAAAGCCTGCAACACCGCTTAAGCCAAAACCAATGAGTGCCCGAAGGTGTTGTGTGATGTATGTTTATCTTGCTTTTATTGGATGAGTAGCATGCTGTTAGTACATCGTGTCAAACCGATTGTCGGGTGGTATCAGTTTTTGTAGGGTAGATAAGCGCAGCGCGATCCACCAGTCATTAAGTTTTTTTGGTGGAAGACGCTACGCTTTTCCACCCTACGGTTACCAGACAAAGCTTTTGACACGATGTATTAGAAACAGCTATATGAACAAAACGCAAGCCGAAAGCAATGAGTAGAGGTGCCCTTAAGTGTTATGATCACAACTGATAACCTATCAGAAATATCTGCCTTGATTGATCAGGTTCTGTATCAGGACAGATTCTATTTAAGAAAAAGGCTTCAAAGCCTTAAGAGTCTGCTATCTTCTGAAGCACTTGATGCGTCTAAGGCTGAGTCTGAAATAACCCGATTTGAAACGGTGTTAAATCGATCAGCTGCTACCAAACAATCGAGACTTGATCAGTCTATTACCCTTGATTTTCCTGAAGCCTTACCCGTCAGTCAACGTCATGAAGAACTTGCCTCGCTGATTGAGCAGAACCAAGTGGTAATTGTTGCCGGGGAAACAGGCTCAGGTAAGACCACTCAGCTGGGTAAAATCTGTTTGTCGTTAGGGCGAGGGATTTTAGGGCAGATTGCCCATACACAGCCACGTAGAGTCGCAGCGACCTCTGTAGCCAGACGTATTGCCGAAGAAGTAAAGACCACCTTAGGTGATGCGGTAGGGTTTGAGATTCGTTTCCAATCGAACAGCGCAGACCATACACGTCTTAAGTTGATGACAGATGGTGTACTGCTGGCTGAAATTGCCAAAGACCGTTTTTTGTCTCGATACGACACCATCATCATTGATGAAGCGCATGAGCGTTCACTCAATATTGATTTTCTCCTAGGCTATTTAAAGAATCTGCTACCTAAACGCCCTGAGCTGAAAGTTATTATTACGTCGGCCACCATTGATCTAGCCCGCTTTTCTAAACATTTTAATGATGCCCCTGTGATTGAAATATCAGGCAGAACCTATTCGGTCGAGAAACGCTACAGCCCAGTTGAAATGATGAGTGCTGAAGGTGATATTAATGAGGCTATTGTCAATGTACTGGAAGAAATAGAAGCAGAAGAACGTTCCTCTAGCCATGTTTCACGCCCAAAGGATGTGCTTGTGTTTTTGCCAGGCGAAAATGATATCCGTATGGCTTCTTTAGCCCTAAAGAAATCTACCTTGCCACTAGACGTTTTACCCTTATACGCCCGATTAAATGCCAAAGAATCCGACAAGATTTTTAACCCAGGTAAATCGTCAAAAAGGCGGGTTATTTTAGCCACGAATGTGGCTGAAACCTCCTTAACTGTGCCGGGTATTGGTTATGTCATTGACTCGGGGCTTGCTCGATTATCTCGGTATAGTACCCGCGCGAAAGTGCAGCGATTACCGATAGAAAAGGTTGCTAAATCCAGCGCTGATCAGCGTGCAGGACGCTGCGGCCGTGTCGCAGAAGGGGTGTGCTACAGGTTATACAGTGAAGAAGACTTCCTTAATCGCCCTAATTTTACTGAACCAGAAATCAAACGTACAAACTTAGCGCAAGTTGTCCTGCAAATGCATGCATTAGGCTTAGGGGATATTGAGCGTTTTCCTTTTGTTGAGCGGCCTGAGCAAAAGCTCATTAATGATGGCACCAAGCAGCTCTTGGATTTAGCTGCACTTGATCAGCGAAAGCGTCTGACCAAAAAAGGTCGAGAGATGGTGCGTTGGCCGCTTGACCCTAAGCTGTCCAGTATGTTGATTGCGGCTAAAACCTTCAATTGTTTGCGCGAAATGTTGGTGATTGTGGCAGGCCTTGCCTCTCAAGATCCGAGAGAGGCGCCGCATGATAAGAAAGATGCAGCAAGAGAAAAGCATAAGCAATTTGCCGATGAGCAATCAGACTTCATCGCCATGCTTAATCTGTTTAATACAGTCGAAGCGGAGCGGCAAGCATTAAGTAATAACCAATTTAGGCAGTATCTGAAAAAGCGCTTTTTGTCCTTTCAGAAAGTGAAAGAATGGCGCGATGTGCATAAACAACTGATGATGCAGGCAAAGCAAAGTAAGCTCACGCTGAATCAGGAACCTGCAAACTACAAAGACTTGCATGTGGCTTTACTAACAGGTTTTGCTGCACAAGTGGGGTTAAAAGAAGAGCGCAGCCTTTATCAAGGGACCAGAAATCGCCAATTTAGATTGTTTCCAGGCTCGGGTCTTTATAAAAAATCACCTAAGTGGGTGATGGTGGCAGAACTTTTGGAAACCAGTCAATTGTTCGGCCATCGCGCAGCAAAAATTGAACCGCAGTGGATCGTTGAGGCTGCACCGCAACTGCTTAAATTTGATTATTTGGAGCCCCATTTTAGCCGCAAACAGGGCAGGGTGGTGGCCTATCAAAAGACGAGCCTCTATGGCCTAACACTTGAAGATAAGCGCATAGTGGGTTACAGCCAGTTTGATAAAATACTGAGCCGTGAGCTATTTATCAGACAAGGATTGGTTGAGGAACAGCTACAGAGCAAGCTCAAATTCTATTTACATAATAAGCAGCTAAGGGAAGAAGTAGAGCTTCTCGAAGAAAAACAGCGTCGTCGTGATTTACTTGTGAATGACGAAGATATTTTTCTTTTTTATGATGAGCGGCTGCCTGACACTATTCATAACCTTAAATCTCTTGAGGCTTTCTGTAAGAAAAACAAAGAGGCTAAAAGCCTCTTTGCCTCAAGAGATGACTTTTTACAGGCAGATGAATCAGATTCCGATGACTTCCCTAGTAGCGTGACAGTTGATCATGTGACTTACAAGTTGAGCTATCGCTTTCAGCCGGGTAAAGAAGACGACGGGCTTTGTGTTAGATTGCCTTTGGCTTCTTTAAATCGCGTGCCGCGCTTTTATTTTGATTGGCTTGTACCAGGACTGCTTCGTGAAAAGGTCGAGGCGCTTCTAAAGACCCTGCCTAAACAGCTGCGTAAGCAGTTAGTGCCTATTCCTGATACGGTTAATAAGATTATGCCTTACTTAACGCAAGGCGATGTCTCGCTGGTTGAAACCTTATGTAAGGTCATTCGGTCAGTGAAAGGTATTGTGCTTGAATCGTCGGACTTTCAGCCAGAAAAGCTCGATAACTTTTATCTTGCCCGGTTTGAATTGCGTGATGAGCATAATCAGGTGATTACTCAATCGCGAGATTTAAGTACGCTGTTAAGAGCGCATGGCGGCAAAGTGCAAAAGGCGCTCGATAAAAAGATGGATAAAGCGCAAACCAAACCTGATACCCGTTGGACCTTTGGTGAGATCCCTAAAGAGAAGCACTTTAAACAATCAGGCAGTTTGTTAACGTCCTTCCCAGCCCTTGAAGATTGCGGTGAGGGGGTTCGAGTCAAATGGATGGATTCAATCACGCAGCAGCGTGTGGTGCATCGCGAAGGTCTTGTAAAACTTGCACAGCTTTATCTGCCACAGCAAATTAAGTATCTTAGGAAACAGCTCTTTGCCAGTAACAAAAAACAGTTACAACTGACCGCTGCGTTTGACTTGGATGAGCTGCGTGAAGACTTGTTAAAAGCTGCTGTGAACCTTTGTTTCTTTGCAAAAGCATTGCCTTTTGATCAAGCGGCATTTGAAAAGCTTATCAATGAAAAGAAATCGGCTTTAACAGACACCACAAACAAGCTAGCAAAGATTGTGGAAGGGGTGCTCGAGAGTGATTATGCCATTCGGCAACAGCTCAATGCATTGACGTCTAAAAACTATGAATTGATTGTTAAAGATGTCAGCCGGCAGCGAAAAGCCTTGGTCTTTTCTGGGTTTATCTATGCAACACCTATCGATTATCTTGATGAATTACCTCGTTATTTTAAAGCACTGCAAACACGTCTTGAAAAACTCGGGCAGCAGCTCGCAAAGGATGTGAAGCAAACCCCCGAATTACTTATGTTGACCGAAAGAATGGTTGAGGTCTTCAAGCAATACCCTGAATTAAGGGATGATGAAGCGCTGATCAAATACCGGTGGATGATGGAAGAGTACAGAGTGTCGGTTTTTGCTCAGAGCCTTAAAACCAAATACCCCATTTCTTTGAAACGGTTAGATAAGCAGTGGCGTGAGGTTGAAAAAATCATCCAGGCTTTGTGACAGCAGATTAAACCTTGTTTAATTAACAGAGGCGTCATTATATAGGCGAGTACCTGTGGCTATAGTTTTTGAATAATTCTAATAAAACGATGCCCATGAAAGCTTTCTTTCTGACTCTGATTTGTTGTTTATTGATTAGCTGTAGTCATAATAATGATGCGGTTAAATCATCTCGAAAAGATTTAGCCACACTTTTGCTATCTGCTAGCTCTGTGTACCCTATTGCTCAGCACCTGCAGTTCGATCTCACCTCGATAGTCTTAGTTAATCAATTAGGTCAGCAAATACGCTTATTTGATACGACGCGAACGGTTGAATGGGTTGCTCTGCATGATATGCCTGAATTGTTGGCCGCCCTACCTTTACCTGCGGATACTTATAAATCCTTAAGAGTCAATGTTGATCTATCTACAGCAGATATGCGGATTCTCACACAAGCTGGTTGGGAAATCCCCGATCTTTATCTCAGTAATGGTGAGCCAGTTAGTCAGGGAAGCGCCTATACGATTGAGGTGCGATTAAACCAAGGGTTAGGCTTTACCTTTGAAGCTAATAAGCAATATGGATTAACCCTTGAATTAGATATAGAGGCTAGTACTAGATTATTAGCCGTACTTGACGATGACGCCACAGCTCGTTTACTCATGCCAGTGATTACGCCAAAGCTGAATAATGAAGTATATTCACTGATGGAATCCTTAGGCACGTTAACGTATCAACAAGATAAACTCCTGTTTCAGCTCCAAGCCTCTTCTAGTGCCCCATTGCTTGCACTCATGACTAACGAGCATACAGCGTATGTTGTCAATGGTAAAACAGCTAATTATGAGCAAGTGCTTTTAGCGCTAAAAGCACGCAAGGCAGTCACGGCCTTTTCAGTATTTGATCCATTAACAACGGGGCTAGCTAGGAGGATTGAACTGTCTACTGAGACGCAAGCTGCATTTTATCGTGGCAATATTCTCAAAGATGAGCATTTTGTTGGGGCAAAGTTTAGCCAAGAGGGTGAAAATTGGAAGGCTACGTTTGAAAGACTTCAGATGCAGGATATATTGCCAGCTAACCTTCCGGCTAGCATTTCTTTTTTGTCTACTGTGGCGAATGCCAGCAAGAGACCTATTAATACGCTACATATAAAGCCTTTAACATTAATAACGAAAGACGTTATTTTAAAAGATAGTATTCATCAAGTTATACCGTTGGCTGTTAATGCATTTGAATCGCAGAGTGTGTTGGGGCAAGAGCAAACGGTTAAGGTAAAAGGCCAATCCCTGTTTGAAAGTGCAGATGAGGATTATTTTGAACTCTCAGGTTTTTTCTATGATGATGAATTTTATCTAAACGATTTTATAAAAGCTGTGCCTGACAACAATCGATATATTTTTGCCTTACCCATTTCGGCTGATAGTTCCTTATTTAATGAGATTAAAGATAATCGAATAGTGCTAGGTAAAGGTTTCAAAGATAAGTTATTTCGTTACCAGCGTAAAGCAGGATCGGTGGCTGATTTATTGATTGAACAGCCTGGTATTATAGAACTAAACCCTTTTCTTAGACGAGGGGTTTGTATCATTGAAGGTGATGAAAGCACTTCACAATATAGCGTTCACGTTAATTACGCCAGAAGTTTAGTTTCTTATATTAATAAGTATTTATCTTTGGGATTTGTTGTAAATGCGCTCTATATATCCGGCATTCAAAGAGAGAAGGTATTTTATGCGGATGAAGTTGTTGTGAGTATGCTCCCTTCGCCAAGTTTGGCAGGTAGCAAAACGTTAGAAGGGCCTACTTTACTTAGGGGCATTTTCAGTGGCATAAAAGAAACGCTAAGAATGAGTTTCCATAGTTATTTTGTATCTAATGAAGAAACTCAAAAAAAACCCAGATTAACTTTGGCCGATTTACAGAAAATTGATCCAACAAAAGGCCGAGCCGTGACAGGTGATGAAAAAGGTCTTGATAGTAAAATAAAACTGACAGGCCAAGAGCGTGTCAGGAAAATGGTTGAACGTAATAGTGGGCTGGATGATTTTTTAAGACCCCGAATAAATACATACATAAATAAAGAAGTAGAGAGGCGAAGACAAGCTGGCATTGCAGGTTTTGGTGAGAAGGATGACCCAGCTATAGCGAATAAATTTGCAGATGGTATTAATGAAACTGTTTACAAAAGCTTTGCTTCAAACGAATTGATGGCTTCTTTGCTAACCGAGACAAACCCCATGACAGAACAAAAACTGTTGCTCATGTTTGAGGAGTTTGTAAGCGGTTTAGATAAAGAACAAGGTAATAAATCATTGCTGTTTGATTTTTTTGAAGACACAGAGAATTCAGTGTTGAAAGATATTGTTAGAGAAGAGCTTTCGGAAGACACGATAAATAAACAAGCAGCAAAACGAAATGAAACGTTAAATCTAATTGACCTCATGCTTGAAGAAGACAGTAGTGGCAAGCTTAAGAAATTATTGATTTATAATCCTGACGTTTTTAAAACGATTTATGACGGCTTGGAAGCAGCTGTCGTTGACGGCAACGAAAAATTACAAGCCTTGAAAGTATCAGCTATAAATAGGAATGATTTAGGAACTTATTATCAGAAGTTTCACAAATCAGTTGCAGTGCTTCAAGACGAGCTACGCGAGCCTGTTAAGGTAATGGTTCAGGACTTTGTTGCTGTGCTTGATGAAGTAACCTCACAGCCTGAAAAAATTATCTCATCTAAAAAACAAACAGTCCTTTTTGACTCTTTTAATGATGTGGTGTCTAGCAGGCTTATTGATGGTGAATTTCCAGATCGATTTTTACCCATCATATCGGCAATTGATGATCGACTAGTTGTTTTGGTAGATATGGGGGACGATCTGTCTGAAACAGTATTTGATGCGCTGAGTTTGGAACGAGAAAACAGCTTTAGGCTAAAAAACGTGCCTAAATATAACCCAAATTTGACGCATAAGGTGTCAAATCAGTACTGGAAAGTTAATTTGGAGCCTGTTTCAAGTACGAAAAGGCGATAAAGCCACTAAAACAGAACAGTAGAGAGACCATAGGCGTTGTTATCAACATTAAAGACAGCTTACTCCACAGTTGTTCTTGAAATAATAAATGGTTGTATAGACTATAGGCACTGAAGGTTGTAAAGCCACCTAAAAAGCCTGTTAGCCAGAATCCTGAAAGCCTTTGTAGCCTTTGACTAAAACGGAAGTGATCAACTAATGGCAGGGTGATGTCTTTTTCTAGCAGCCCAGCCTTTTTGGCAAAGTGACTGTGTCTGCCTAAATACTTTAAGCGGCTTAAGCCATCTTTGCGGTATCGCCATTCTACCCAACAAAATCCAAATCCCATTAAAAAAGATCCCATAATATTAATGATCATAATGCTGGTCATTGAGGGTATGGATAAATAAGTCAAGGAAAGTTGGTCGAGTAAAAAGCGTGTGCAAGCCCCAAGGCCTGTGCCAATAGCGATTAGACAGGTTGTGATCAATAAATTCATGCTAAATCTGCTTGTGAATTAAGGCGAACATAAGCGTAGTCCAAGGTAAACTGCCAGCATGCAAACGACGACTGAGCCTATTAAATTAAAGCCGAAGGCGAACCATCTTTTTTCGTAAATTAATAAAAGGTTGTCTAACGAAAATGTACTGTAAGTGGTTAGGCCGCCACAAAAGCCTGTAATGCAAAGAGCATAGAGCATTTCATTGTTGAGTGGGAAATCGCCTGTTTGTAAGTGATTTGAAGTATCTTTCAAGGCGCTATATAAACAGCCTATCAATAGAGAGCCTAGCGCATTGGCAAGAAAAATAGGCATCCAGCCAGGTAAGCGTGTGTAGACTCGGAAGCTCTCAGCTAGCGTAAAGCGACACAATCCACCAAAGGCGGCGCCTAGAAAAACCCAAAAAACACCTTGGCTGAGCATAGCATTATTTCAGTAGGGCGGGACAGCGCAGCGTCTCTCGCTAACATTTAAGCTTGGCGGGAGAAGCTGCGCTGTCCCGCCCTACGGGGGCTAAAGGGTATGAAGAGTTAGCCCGAGTTGATTAAGCTCGGCTTTAGCGCCTTCATGACTAATGACGCCAATCGTGGCCTTGTCAGGATTAAAGTATTTGTCAGCCAGGTTAACTACATCATCCAAGGTAACTGATAAGACAGCTTTTCTAAATGCACGTCTTACATCAGGTGTTTGGCCAAATAGCTCGTAATAGAATACGTGCTTGGCTTCACCTGCAGGTGAACTTGGCTTATCGAGTGAACTGATGACACCTAAGATGGCTTCTTCTAGCTGTGCGTCTTGATGGGTGCTATTTTTTAGCCAATCAATAGCCTTATCAAAATCAGTTAATGTATCCGATAGTCTTGGGTCTCTGTAAGAATAAAACTTAAAACAGCCTAAGTTGGAATCCTGCGAAGCACCCGCGCCGTAAGCGCCGCCTTTTTCCCGAATCGCATTGTGTAAGTAGCCATTACGCAAAAAACCACCAAGAACGGTTAAAGCAGCAGCGTCAGGGTGGTTTAGTGGAACGGTTTTATACGCCTTCGCACAGAAATTAACCTGACTGTTTACCAGCCAAGCTTCATGCTGAGTGACTGTAGGGTTGTTTAACGTTAGCTTTGATGAGGAGGTAGCAGTTCTGAGGAGTGCTTCATCCTCATCTGGGAGCTCATCAGGTGGGTTTTTATCGCTAATTAATAGGCCTTTGGATGGTTGCAATAAGACCTTTCGATGCAGGCTTTCCAGTGTTTGACACAGTTTGTCTAGCGCTTCTTCTTCATTCAGAGCATTGTCTAAGGCTTTAGTTGCAGCAATGCCAGGCACGCCTGAAAGCCTATTATTAAGGCCAGCAAGGCCCGATACCGATGAGGCAGCCAGCATCGCAGCCAACATGTGACCATTGCTTGTGACAGATTGCTCTTTGCGTTGGCGAATTTGGCTGACTAACTCTTTGATTCGCTGTTTTTCCGTGAATACGACTTTTTGTAAGGTGTCATTGAGTAATTCTGCCATGGCTTTTTTGTTGGCATCCAAGGCTTTGGCGGATAGCACAACAAAACCGTTTACTGCATCAGGGTTATCGATCGCAGCTTTGATGGTTGAATAAGCATGAATGCTGCCCACAATATCACTCTGTCTATTTTGTACATCGAGATAATTGGCGTCATTGAACCCTAGTTCTGTAAGGCAACTGCTATACAACCGCAATAAACCTGCTTCTTCATCTGTCAGATTGGGTAGTGGTATGACCACCTGCTGGTAGCTAATCCCGTTGGTGCCTTGCTGAAAATAGGTCGCATTGCTAAGCTTTTTCCCTTCAATGACAGTGATTTCATCAGGCACGTCAGCTAGCGTGACTTTAGGTAAGCAACCAGGATCATCCACTTGGCTCTGGCGATCTTGTAGCGCTTTAGCGCCTTCAATAATAGCCTTTGTTTCTGCTTCAGAGAGCTTATCTTTGATCGCTTTTAACTGTGCAGCTTCGGCTGAAGATTTTTTCCCGGAGAGTGATTTATCAGCCGTCGCGGTTAGTGACACACGGTGCGTGTTATCAATCAGTAAACGCTTGACTAAGCCTTTAATAAATTCAGGGTCTTTGATCGATTCGTGCAGTTTGTCAAGCTCTGCTGTCATATCAAGAAATTGAGCAGGGTCACCTCGGTGAGTGACGCAAGGCAGAGCAGCGAGAATAAGCTGAAGGCCGTAGGGGTAACTGTCGCCACCAATTTCGCGTTGCGATAATTCAAGTTGCCCAACAATGGCTTTAAGGCGATCGTAAGGCACACCTTCAGAGGCAACTTTAGTTAAAACGGCTTGTACATCTTCGATAAATTGTTGATTGTCCGATGCTTTAGCACCTGATAAACCGCAGACAAAAACCAGTTCTTTATAGCTGTCTTCTAGTCCACATAGCGCAGAAGGGGCTGTGCCTAAAGGAGACGATTCAAGGTATTGCTGAAGGGGCGATGCGCTGTTTTCAAGTAATACATAGCTTAATAAATTAGCCTGTAAGACATCTTCAAGGCGAGTACTTTGTCCTAATAGCCAGCCTAAGTTGAGGTGAGTGGCAGTCTCTGCCTCATCTGGGCTGTCAAAGGCATAGGCTTCCTGTACTCTCGTTGGAGCGAGTAAGCGCTTTTCGTCAGGTACGTGAATAAAGGCGTCGCTTTTGGAGAAGTGTTTAAGTACTTTTTCTTCGAACTGTTCATGATGTTCGTCAGCTGGAATATCACCAAAGGTCATAAAAATAGCATTGCTTGGGTGATAATGATCTGTATAGAAGGCTTTTAATTCGTCATAAGATAAATCTGTTATGTATTCAGGGTCACCACCACTGTTGAAATGATAGGTTGTGCAGGGGAATAAATGCTTGCAGAGCGTTTGCCAGAGAACCGAATTGACGGAACTCATTGCGCCTTTCATTTCATTGAAAACGACGCCTTTGTAGACCAGATCACTGCTTGGATCATCAGGTGTTTCAAATTCGATACGATGGCCTTCTTGTTTGAAATCGAGCTCATCAAGGTTGGCAAAAAAGACGGCATCAAGATAAACATCGAGTAGATTGTTAAAATCTTTCTTGTTTTGGCTAGCAAAAGGGTATGCCGTCCAATCATTACTTGTAAAAGCATTCATAAAGGTATTTAACGAACGTCTGATCATCATAAAAAAAGGATCACGGACATTAAACCGTTTGCTGCCGCACAGCGCTGTATGCTCCAAAATATGTGCAACCCCTTTGTGATCCATGGGGACTGTGCGCAAGCCAACCAAAAAGACGTTTTCGGTATTTTGTGCGGATAAATGATAATGCACAGCCCCTGTTACGTTGTGGCGGTACTCTTCCATGGTAATGTCGAGGGTCGCTATATCAACCGTTCGCGCGAGTGTAAAGGCAGGGTGTATATTCATTGTCATCGATGAGGCCTGTCAAAAATTTGCATACCATAACATATGGTAAAAAGTGAAAGAATGCCAGAGGGCTTTTCTTTCTAGATAAGGCCGCGGCGACTTTTCTTAACTGATATATCATCGTAAGCCGATGGTTGTGTAAAAAATCGTGGGGTGGCGTTAGCGCAGCGTAACCCACCAAAAATATCTAACTAAATGGTGGATGACGCTGCGCTAACACCACCCTGCCAGTCAAGCCTTTTGACATAGGACGTTAGCCTAAATATTATAATTTGCCTTCTATTCAAACTAATTCAATCAAGCAGACTCATACATCATTTTGAGGTGATGATGACGGTCGACAATTTCATGCTGAAACAGCCTTTAGTGGTCCTCATGCTACTGATGTGCTGTTTATTGATACAGCCTTACTGTTTATCTGAAGAGCCCCCGTCAAAGAAAGCCACTGTAAGTCAGATTATTCCTCTTGAGATAGCAACCACAAGAAGCGCAGTTTATCGTGGCTGGCGTTTATTGCAGCATCTTCAACAGTGGTTACAACGACTACAAAGAAAAGACGAGGCTTACTTTAAACGGTCGATTACCCAAAAACGTCTGGATGTAAATTATCCTGATTTTGATCAAATGGTTGCTATTCAGCTGCCAGCAGATGTTAGGTCTCACTTGCAGTCTGGTTATGGGGTGAATGACGATCTTTTAGTTGCCATGGACGAGCAATTAAATGCGTTAGGGCATGCTATGACACTGGGTAGACTACCTGATCAAGGGTTCTTCGATCAGATTAGGTATCAGGCTGATCTGCATGACGTTATTCAGACTAAGCTCATAAGCCAAGGTTGGGCTAGTGGTGAAATTAACCAATTTAATAGTAAGGTTAACGCATTAAAGCATAAGTTAAGGCGAGTGTTATCTTGTGAAACGAGCCTGAATGATTATTCAAGCATAGGCGATCAATACGCTGAATTGTCTGCTGATTTAGAGGATAACGGCCACTTATTATTTCGGTATTTCGATTTGTATAGACTTCGAGAAGAAAAACGAGTAATCAAGCGCTTAAAAGCGGAGGCTTGCGCGACTTGTCCTAGTATGTCGGTAGCTATTGATACCTTGGATAAGCAAATGGCGCTCGTCAGGCTATGGCGACAATTATTAGATATTTCGTCGCAAGATCAACGTAAGCTGTTACTGGATGATCAGGTGGCTGAAGGGCTGTTAAGTTTGACTGACGCCCAGAAGTTTTTCTTATTGTCGCATGGTGGGCTACCCAAGCTTCGGCAAGCACTTGGGGCGCTAACAATGAAGAGTGGCTTAACTCTTAAAGCACTGATAGATTCTACGCATGCACCTTCTACTAGGCCATTGTCTATTATTTCTTTGGTTGAGCCTTTTGAGTTATCTGACGTGCTCAAAGGCGCGTCGGTCGACAATAAACGCCTGTTGCCAGAGGGGCGCTTTTTTGGCGAAGTGTCGCAAGTGCCTATTTTAGCCAATGTCGGCGACCCTTCTCTCGAATGGTACGAGTGTTCAACCAGAGACAGGCAAATGCTGACGCCTGAGGTGTTGTCTTTAGCGGTTGATGGCATTCAATCAGCAATAGATAGAGGCAGACAAGCTTATGTACATTGCAAAAGTGGAAAGTCGAGAAGCGCTACAGCCGTTATTACAGCCCGTACTGACTATATAGTTACAGCGTTAAATGCACAAAAAATCGAGCTAAAACCGGCATCGCTTAAGATGCTGTTTAATAGTCAGTATAAACAGGTGAGTAAAGCAAGGCGCGTGGTTTGGCTAAATCCGTGCCAGCGATTTGTGGCCTTGGATACCTTGGTGAAGCGACAAGCTGCGAGATTGGGTAAATAAGTTGAAAAGTAGGGCGGGACAGCGCAGCGCCTCCCGCCATAATTGGCTGAGTTAAAAATACCAAGCGGCTTTGACTTCAACCAAGTCATCGCGTCTTGAGTAATAAAGACTGGAGTTTTCTTCAATATTGCTTAAGAAGTAGGCATTAATACTGAGTTTAAGTGAATCACCGATACGCGTAGAGCCTTCGAACGTACTCATCTGGCTGTGGGTTTCAATGTCATGAATAAGCCCTGCAACGAATTGTGTGGAGTCCACGTTGTTCATATTGAAACGCATGCCGACAAAGACATCGTTCTCGAAGGGGGAATAATAATTGCCTGGAACAGGAAGGTAATTACCTAAGCTGCCATTGGTGATGCCTGTGTCGGCCACCGCTTCATAAGTCATGGAGGCAATGTTGAGTGCTTTACGATTATTCCAAAGATACTCAACGAGAATGCCAACGTCTTGGCCGAAGGGTTCCATATCGGCAAACGTGTATTCAAAACCTGCAACGTAGGACAGGTAATTGCCTGTGTTTTGGTACTTTGAAGTACCTTCAAACTTTAAGAACAAGTCATCGTATAGATATTGCAGTTCTAAACCCACTTGAGTCAGTTGTTGATAATATAGCGCAAGCTCTGATGTGTGTTTTCTCATTTCATCCAGTCGAACAAGTGTTAGCTGCTCTTCAGGCATCGGAAAGCCATTTACAAGTTCGAATGCTGCGGCTTTAGATGTTGCAGCGGTAATGGCTGATAATAAATCTTGTTCTGAGGGGGCCGGTAGAATCAATGGTTCTCTATCCGTTCCATGAAAGACCGAGATAGCCATATCTAAATCACTAAAGCTTTGTGCCCAGCGCCCTGCAAAATCGACATGACTTTCTTTTTGATTGGATTCAAAGAGAGTATTGTCATAATCGATAATGATGGCTTGTTTTGAACCTAAGCTTATTTGGTAGGGCTCATCACCTTCAGTAAATTTACGCTCTCTAAAGTAGGGTAAAACATACAAGTCGATATTGCCAAAGGCGTCCTTTTCAAGGCCAAGACTAATCAGCGGTTGCCCCAATTTTTCTTCACCGTTAAAGGATTCGACCACATCCGTCTGATTGATAATATCAACGAGGTGAGCGGATTCAGCAACACCCCAGTAGACTTTGTTAAAGCCTGCTTCAAGCTGCCAGCCAGTGCCTGAATACAAATAATACAATTCGCGAATGTCAGCATGGCTGCGATTGCCGTCTGAACTTGAATAGCGGCCAAACGGCTTGAAGTTCACTTCGTGATCTTCATTTTCACTGGACCAGCTGAATTCACCTTGTACCGCGATTGATGTGAATGAGCGCTTTTGGTCTTCAAATAAGGCTTCCGAAGGGTAGTGGCGGAACTCTGCTTCGACAAAACCGCCTGCATCAAAATCTGCTACAGACAGTTGCGAAAAAAGCAGGCCAATGCCTGCTAACGTAGTGGATAAAGCTTTAGTCATTACTTCGCCTTTTTCAGCTTGTTCTTGGTGAAGTCTTCAGCTTTAAGACCTGTGCTTAAACGCATGTTGTCCCAGAACATTTCGGTCGCTTTACCGGTTTGCTTGTTCTCCATAATAGAGTGAACAGGACGCCAGAATTTATCAGCAAAGTGCTCGTACTTATTAACGGTCATGACTTTAAGGAGTGATTTCTTCTTGTCGTAGAACTCAATCTTCTGCACGCGGTAGTGTGATTGGTCAATCCAGGAGATTAATCGGGTGTAGCCTGAGTATTTATCTTTAGGGAATGATTCGACGACAAAACAGGTATCGTCGCCGCATTTTTCATCGCGTAGATAGTTAAAGTCGTATTTTTCAACTTCAAAGGAGCTAAGGTCTTCGAAGCTGAATTCGCTGCCCATAAATGCGCCCGTTTTCTTTTTAGACGCAATACGCTTGATGCGTTTTAGTGCAGGTAAGTAGATCCACTGGTCGTCTGCTTTATCAATATGAGAAAAGGTCAAAAAAGCTGTACCGGCAACATCTTTCGGTTGCTCAAAGACCATTAATGACTTATCGCCATCGGTTGGGACTTCTAAGCTTTTTAGTTTGATGTAGCGAACGTTCTCACGGCCATTCGCGGAGCGAAGAATCATTTTCATTTCGCTTTGAGAATCAACCCAGCCTTGGTCGCGCTTTTTTTGTTCCATGGCAATTTCTAGCCCTTTGGCGGCGCCTGGGCGTTCTTCGGCAGTAGTGACAGTGTGAAATAACGATAAAGCACAGGTGGCAACCAGCGCTTTCTTAATGAAAGACACTCGACGAAAATCCATAGAAGAGACTACCTTGTTGTTATTGTTAGAAGTATGAGGGTTACTTTACGGAGGCGGGTGAGTAAATCAAGTGACAAAAAAGTTAATCTTTATGTCACAGCGGACTTTATTCAAAAAAACCGCTAAAAATTGCTGATGACTCGGTGGATCGCGCTACGCTTATCTGCCCTAAAATGATATAGATGGATAAGCGCAGTGCGATTCACTGTAAAAATCTAAACCCAAACGCCAATCAAGGCCATCAGCAAAAAGCCGATAATCACAAACACAAAGACTTTTAGGTTACAGCAATCATGTATAAGTACCGACTTTTCAAGGCCATGAAGTGAGCCTAGATACAGGAAAGTCCCTGCCGCTAGGGCCATAAAGTAAGGCTCAAGCAACTCGTGGTGTTCAAGGTACTCGGTAGCATAGGAGCCTGTGAAGATGCCTAAAGGCGTCATCAATGAGAATAAAAGAAATAAAAACAGTGCATGCTTCATGCGCATTTGCGAGCGAGCAATTTGCAAGGCCAGCGCAAAGCTTTCAGCCCATTTATGCGCCAATATGGCAATAAAGACAACCAGCGCTAGTGAGACAGAATGCGTCATGCCAAGTGCTGTACCTGCTAAAAAGCCATGAATTGACAGCATTAGCACGGCGAGCAATGCAAAAGGTACTTTGGATTGCTCATGATGGTGATAGAGTTCTTTTGCTACATGTTCAAGCAATAAAAACCCTAAGAACACACAGCCTGCAATGAGAAAGGGGATCGGGTACTCAATACCCAGGGCATTAAATTCGTGAGAAGACTCACCCAGCATATGAATGAGCCCTGCGCCTAAAAAGATACCGCTGCCAAAGGCTTCAGCTTTAGGCAGGCTTAAATGCTGCTTGTTGCGCAGTTTTTTAATAAAGGGGTAACACCCTGAGAGCAGCGTGATAGCAAAGATAATGGTAGCGCTAAACAGCTTTATACTTAGCACGTATAAACCCCAGATGACTATTCGAAAAGGCGCGAATGTTACTTTATATCATATAATCATGCAAAAATGTTTTTGCTGTGACTAGATCAAGCCAATTTTATTGTAGGGCGGGACAGCGAAGCGTCTCCCGCCGTTGATGAATAGATTTGGCGGGAGACGTTTCGCGGTCCCGCCCTACTGCTAATATTCAAGCGTTTAAGCAACAGCTTCTGTTCTGCCGTACTCAATGGAATCAGTATCCAAAATAGAGAATAATTCATTGGATAGTGATTCATCTCCTGCGCTCATTTTTAAGAACAGCTGATCGAGGGACTGAGTAAGCGAAATCCAATCCTTATAAGGCTCTCGGACCGTGAATATTTTTTGATGAACGGTGGGCATTGCATTGTCCTCGATCAAGAGTTCTTCAAAGAGCTTTTCGCCTGGCCGTAATCCAGAGTATTTAATGGCTATGTCACCGTCAGGGCACTGGGCGGTCTTAAGGTTAAAGCCTGCAAGTTTGATCATTTGCTCGGCTAACTCTCTGATTTTTATGGGTTGCCCCATATCCAGCAAAAACAAATCACCCGTGTTAGCCATAGCTGACGCTTGAATAACGAGCTGGGCAGCTTCGGAAATACTCATAAAATAGCGCGTGACGTCAGGGTGGGTGACTGTGAGTGGGCCGCCATTTTTAATTTGGGCTGTGAAGGTTGGGATGACTGAGCCGCTGGAACCTAATACATTACCAAAACGCACCATGGATAGCGTTGTTAGATTGTTCAGAGTTTGTCCTAATGTATTTTTGCTCTCAGGGTAATAATAAAAAGGGGTAAAGTTAACTTCCGAGGCCAGGGCTTGTAGTAGTAGTTCAGTGACACGCTTGGTTGCCCCCATAACACTAGTCGGCCTGACAGCTTTGTCGGTTGAAATGAGCGTAAAATCTTTAATTTTGGCTTTAATCGCGCATTGAACGGTGATTATGGTGCCTGTAATGTTGTTATTGATGGCCGAAATACAGTTGCTTTCAAGCAAAGGGACATGTTTGTATGCGGCGGCATGGTAGACTGTGTCGGGCTGATGTTGTTCAAACAAGCTTAATAAAGTGGCTTCTCTTAGTACTGACAGCAGGCACGGAATGATAGTGATTGAATCACTAAGCCTGCCTTGCATGGATTTTAGTTTTTGCTCAAGGGTGAATAGCGCATATTCTGAATGATCAATAATCATAAGCTTGGCAGGTTTTAATGCAAATGCCTGTAGAGCAATTTCACTACCAATAGAGCCTCCTGCACCTGTTATACAAACTACACGCCCTGTTATTTTGCTTGCTAAGAGATCAGGATTTGGTGCTGCTTCTTCACGTTGCAAGATATCTAATACATTTATCGGCCTTATGTCGCTCAATAGTTGGCGACCTGATAGCAGGCTGGCATAGTCCGGTACGGTTTTAATGGGTAAATGAAATTGCTCCAATTCAGCAATGAGCTCGACTTTTTGATTGTGTGGTGCTTCTGGCAAGGCGAGTAAAATCAGTTTTGGTTGATGCTTATTAATGGCATGATTTATTTGATTAACGGAGTAGATAGGCCTGTTGTCAATTTCCCCGCCTGAGTAAAAATGGTTAGAGCATATAACAGCAACGAGGTGGTAGTGAGAGGTTCTATCCAATTGACGAATGAGCTCAACAACACTGTTTTTATCGCCATAGACTAACGCTGGCTGACCTTTGGGCGATTGGTTGTAAGGTTTAGTTTTAAGCAGGTTACCAAAGGTGTTGGATAATGAATCCCCAAGAAGCCATTTATTCACGAAATAGCGGGAAGCCAACATAGTGATCGATAATAACGTAAAAAATAAAAGCGGTACTGAACGTGGTACGGTTAGGGCTTTTAAAAGCATGGCATCAATGACAATAAAGCCAATAGTGCTGAAGGCACAGGCTCTTATGATGGTGATAAATGCACGGGTGTTGATCATGCGTACTACTGCACGATAAAGCCCCATTCTGATAAAAAAGGGGAGGCAACAAAAAAGCGGCACGGTAAATAGTTGCCAAAGCGCAGTGGATGAATAATCTGTCAGCCAATTCAAGCTCCCTAATCGTAAAAAGAGTGAGCCTATTAGGCAGAGCCATATTGCCAGCATATCAAAGCTAAGTAATATGAGCCTTTTCTTGGGGCGAGATAAATTAATAAGCCATGATTTAAGCAATTCTTACCTCACTGATTTCTAATAAGTTTTAACGATCGTAAATAATAGACTAGGTTCGTTTAATATGTCGATCATATTTTCAGCCTTTATTACGAAGCTGTAACCCATCGAACTATCAAGTTTTGGCCTTGTCTTGACTGTATATTTAGTAAATTAAATTTCCTTGAGTAGCAATGTCTAGCTCCTGGAAGGTTTTGGTTTTTCTACAGTTTTTAGTGAAAATATTTATGTGTTTATTGTTTAGATGTTTAGTTTTTCTCTCATTTTTTTGTTGTGATTTGTTATTTTGTCATAATCTTCAAAAAAACCTCGTTGCTGTTGAGAGTATCTTAAGCTTTTTACAAGACAATGAGGGGCTGTTTCCGCCAGCCTCATATATTTATAAGTTTAAAGATGCTTTAGATAATAAGGATTTTGAAATTCCAGAAAATATTTGGAAGGGTTATGAGGATTTATTTATAAAAAAAAATGGGGTCAATAAGCTTGTAAGGACGAAGAAAGACTTAAAAAAGAAACTGGAAGAAGTGGAGAGGTCAGTTGATACTTGGGTAATCATTCAAGCGCCCAAAAGAAAGAAAGGAGTGAGTACGTCGATTGGTCAATCGATGGGCGTAAAAAATATATCATCTAAAAAAAATATATTATCTAAAAAGAAAGTAGCAACAGCCCTGCCTAGCGCCCCATTACTAACAGCTCTGCCTAGCGCCCCGTTACTAACAGCCCTACCTAGTGCCCCGCCTTACCCTTTTAATGAGTATGATAATGCTTCGGCGCCAACAATATCAAGAGAGGTCGGCTATCCTCCACCTGCCTATTCCGAATCTCCCCGAGATGAGTTTGAAGGTTCAACATCGCTTTATGATTTACCTCCTAGATACTCACTTGAATTGGGTTCTTGATGCTGAAGTTTTTTGCAGTTGCACCAGATATGCATTAAGCACAAAGGAAGGTACGACAGGGTTAGACTAGGTAAAGCCGGAAGTGTCTTGTTCATAACCAATAAAGAAAGCGGAAATAAGTAGCAGATATTGACTGCTAAAATGCAAAGGCTGGGCACTGTATGACTTTTACATCTTCTAGCGACATGTTGATATAGGTGCTCTGAATGCGCGTCAAAGAGTCGTTGTTTGGTTATTACGCGAACAGCCAATGTCAGGCTGGCATCTACAATAAAAACAGCCATCATTATTAGCCATGCAGCTAGCCAAATAAGGTCATCAAAGCTCTGGAAAAGGCAGCATAAGCTGATAAATGTACCTAAAAAGTAACTGCCTGAATCACCTAAAAAAATATGGGCTTTTGGAAAATTCCAGCATAAAAAACCACCGAAGACTGCAGCACTAATCCATAAAAACAGTGCAAAGTGTTCGTTTCCTTGGCTATATGACAGCCATCCCATACAACCTAAAACACTGAGAGCTTGTAGGCCTGCTAGGCCGTTAATACCGTCCATAAAGTTCGTTAAATTGATCACCCAAATAATAGCGATCAGTGCAAATGGCAGTAGAAGCCAGATGGTCAACGTTTTGGATAAAGGCATTAAAATGCTAATACTCAAACTGACAATAAGCAGTTGAGTAATTAGCCTTGAGCGAGCGCTTAAAGCGCGAATATCATCAATAAACCCTACTAGACCCAACACAGTCGATGAGACGAGTATTAAACATAATGAGTGTTGCTGCCCCGTATTTTCTCTAAGAAGAAAACAGCTAAAAAACCAAACACTGATGATAACAGCCAATCCGCCAGCGGTTGGGATTGAACCCTTGTGGGCGCTACGATGATTAGCTTCATCAAACCAGCTATAGGTGATGGAAAGTTTTCTAAAGAAACAGGTTAGCAGGCAGCTGGTAATAAGCGTGAGTGTGATTAGGCTTGCGTGAGGCATGCGGTTACCCAGTTTTTGTAAGGCAGTGTTAGTGAAGCTTAATCT
The DNA here is from genome assembly GCA_965225765.1 of Pseudomonadales bacterium. Taxonomy (GTDB): domain Bacteria; phylum Pseudomonadota; class Gammaproteobacteria; order Pseudomonadales; family DT-91; genus CAKMZU01. Next base: position 1,204,559 of record CBDDBO010000002.1, on the reverse strand, counting down.
GCCATAAAATTAGTACTTTTGGTGGGTTAGATTTCGCTAACACCACGCTATAGGCTCTTTTTTAGTCTTTTATTGTGTTCAGTAGGCTTGGCATGGGTTCCCAATCAAGCTGCTCTCTTAAAGGATTGATATCAATTTCCAAATTTCCTAACAGCTTTTTGTCTAACAGTCTTCTGTTGGTGACGTTAAAGAGCATGTGTATCAGCCAGGGAGGAACCTTAACCAGGGTTGATTTGTGATTACGGTAGTTTTCTACAATGTCTGCCGTAGAAACGGGGTCTTTATCAGCAACTAAAAACGTTTTGTTAAAAGCCCGTTGATTGAACAGGCAATGAGACGTGAAGTTAACTAAGTGATCCAGGCTGACCAAATGCCTTTTGTTATGCAAAATACCAGCAAGCGGAACAGGGTAGCCTGATTGCACCCATTTTTTCAGCCTGTGCAAGTTTCCTTTTGGATTCGAGCCGTAGACCAATGGCGGCCTTATAATCGTGTAGTCAGTTGGTGTATTGGCGGTGGCTCGCTGTAAGAGTTGTTCGGCCTGCCATTTGGATTGTCCATAGATACAGCTAGGCTCGGGTTTGTCATTGGGGTGAAAGGGTTGTTGTTTGCTCTCTAAGCCGTGAACATGAATACTGCTGAAAAAGATAATTTGCTTGACATGGTTTAGGCAGCAGGCGGTAACGAGCTTTTTAAAACAGGCTACATGAAGCTTTTGGCAATTAGCTGCATGCTGATTTTTGGGTTCGTTAGGGCGGTGATTATGACCTAACAGATGAATGTATATATCAATGCCTTGAAATAGCTCAGAGTAATCCTCTCTATCAATGTAATCACTGATGAAATGGTGCTGAGTAATGGGTATGTCTCTAAGCTTTTTGCCCGATGCTCTAACAACTGGGTGAAGTGTGTGGCCTTGTGCTTGTAAATGTTGGCAAAGAGGTTGTCCGATGTATCCAGAAGCTCCTGTGATCAGTATTTTCATCTATAAAGATCGTTCGGTTGCGTGGGTATTTATTAGAGCTTATCTTTGACGAAAGATTCGATTTTAGAAGGAAATATAAGCATACACCGTTATTTTATGGTTTCTTTATGGGGGGTAGTCAAACAGGTGTAAATCTGCAAGCGTCGCATTGGCTTTAGAGACAAGGCATTGGGCTAGATCTAAAGGGCTAGATACGCCGTGATTGTTGGCGTTATTACTAGGGGCTTGAATTACCTTTTTTAAAGCTCTGGCTTTTTGCCTTTCTTCTAATCTTTTTCTTGTCATATCATGGGATTCCTTGTCGCCTAGGCATGCACTAAGCACATTTGCACCACTATTAAGTTGTTTTTCTTTATTCTTTCTTTGCTTTCGACCCTGTGGTTCCTCAGCCGCCTTGGTAGCTTCAGTAGAGAACCTTCTAATAGGGTTACCTTGAGAAGCTCTATACTCATCAAGCGTTTGAGTTTTTGGTGTCTGAAACGCATGCAGGCTGTCATAAGGGTTTAAAGGTCTGGCATTACGGCTTGCTGAGGCTTGTGATAATAAGGCGTTTCTATAGGAGGTATTGTTTGCTTGCTCATGCAAGTAAGTTCCTCTACTTTGTGTTGTAGAGCCTACTATTTTTTTATTTAATGCGCCTTTGCCTTTGTAGCTTTTGCCTGATAGACAATGGTGACTGGAGATTAATAAAAGACTAATAAAGATACTGAATAAGTACTGCATGATACTAACTAACGATTAAACTGTATTTTTTGACAGAAAAAATCAATTTGGTTCAATGGCGCTATTAATTTCTTTATGCGCCTAAATATCTTCAATAGATTGGGTGTAATTTAAATGATCAGATAACAACTTTTTATAAACGCGTTCTGTACTGCTAAATACCACTTCATTAGAAAACTCTGAAACGGCTTTCTCTCTGCCAAACTTGCTAAATTTTGAACATAGACCATTGTTGTTAAGAAGGGTTTTTAAGGCCTCTGCGAGGCTCTCTGAGTCTCTCGTCGGTACTAAAAAGCCATTTCTCTTATGCTCAACGATATCTCGGCAACCTGCTACATCTGTCGCCACAATAGGACGCCCACAAGCCGCAGCTTCAATCAATATTCTTGGTACACCTTCGCCATACTGGGTGGGTAGGCATACAATATCGCTTTGACTAATAAGTGATGGCATGTCCTTAACGTTCCCAAGCCAGCGAAGTGTGCCTTTTTTATCTAAATGCTCAAGATATTGGGTGCTGATAGCGTCAAAGGCATCGTTATCACAAATCCCTGCAACCAATAACGTTAAAGTTTGACCATGATATTTTAATTGCTCAACTGCATCAATCAGCGTGAATAAGCCTTTGGCTTTTAGCAGCCTTGCTGCAAACAAAATGGTATGAGTTTGAGGTAATTCACTGGGTTTAAAGACATTAAGTTCAACACCTGCTCCCTTGATGACTGATGAATTGTCATTAGTTATGCAAAATGAGGTAAATAAGTCACAATCATGTTGATTTTCAAAAATAAAATGGCTGCTTGATTGTTTGCCTATTACTTTGTATAGCTTTTTGCATAGAGGATTGACCAATACAAACGGGAGCCTTTTGGATGAAAATACGCTACCAGTGCCTGTAATGCTATAAATAATAGGAGTTGAGCTGGTGAACAAGCCAGCATAAATATTAGCTTTTATTGTAATACAATGAATTAAGTCTGGTTTTATGGTCCTAACCGTATGCTTGATACTAAGGATTGTTTTTATTTCATTAAATGGATTCAGGCTTTTCCGCTTGAATGGGATATCCTGACAATTGATGCCTATATTTTGAAATTTTTGTTTTAGTCTGGCTGATGAAAAATAAGTGGCAAGATAGACGTCATAGCCTTTATTCATGAAATACCTGGCTCGATCAAGCCAGTGTAGATTGAAGTACCAATCAACATTTACAATATAAAGAAGTTTAGACATCTACACCGATCCGTTTGTTGATCTGGTCTATAGGTTTATCGTGAGTTGTTAGGCTGAAATTATTAGTAAGGCCATCATAAACACCATTAAATATCGACATAATTTTGAGTTTACGATTTGGTTGTGTAAAAGATCGATAAAGAAGTTTTAAGGTGCGCCCTATAGCCAGCAGATAAAATAAATAAGACTTTTTAAATAAAGGTTTGAGTTTAAATTGGTTGCGTGCAAGTAAATAAAGCTTCCAAGCGGGCGGTGAAATATCTTCAGTCGTATCATGCACAAAGACCAAGTTGGGTTCGTATAGATAGCGATAACCTTCCAATGTGCAATATCTTGTAAAAATCACATCATCAAAGTACACAAATAAAGAGCGGTCTATATAGTGGACGGTTTTCTCCAAGCACGATCTACGTACGAATAAGCCAACAAATGAACCGGACTCTACATCTGATGTTTTGTTAGGATCTGCCAGAAAACGCTTATTATTAGCCATATATCTTAGGCTTGAAAATAGTGAGGAGGGCTGCCATCTAACCAATCGGTTCATACGAATCAACTGACCTGAAGGGGATGTGACCTTGCAGCCAATGAGGTCGTGGTGTGTATGCTGGTTTTTTTGAAATTTCTCTAAAAGGCCTTGAGAAGGATAAGCATCATCATCGAATAGAAGAAGCCATTCAAAAGACAGAGATTCCAACGCTTTTTGGCAGCCATAAGCAAAGCCACCAGCACCACCTATATTGTTTATAGGGTAGCAATGCCAATTGTCTTTTTTGTTGTTTTCAAGCCAGAGGCTCGTGTTATCTGTTGAGCCACAATTAACAATGATAATAGAGTGAAAGTCTTGTGCAGTGCACTTAGCAAGAGTCTGCTGTAGCTTCTGTAAGCGGTTGTGGGTAACGATAAGGGCAGATACTTTTTTCATTAATCAGCTTTTGACTTTTGATAAGCTCCAGCAGAGTAGGTGAGTTCATAGCTGTGTGAATAGACTTCAAAAATTAAACCGAAAGGGTCTTCGACATAGCACATACGGTAGGGCTTTTCACCCGGGTAATATTCACGAATAGGCATACGCTGCTTTCCACCGTGCTCAACGATACGTTTGACTAAGCCCTCAATATCGGGATCTTGTATGCAAAAATGAAAGGTGCCGGTTTTCCAGTACTCAAACTGCTCTGGTTGCTCGTGGTTGTCAAATTCAAACATTTCAATACCGATGCGATCCCCTGTCGACATATGCGCGATTTTGAAAGAACCCCAGCCTGTTCCAAATACATCAATGCACATCTTACCGATAGCTGACTCTGATTCCTCTGTGATCGTTGTGGGTGCCATGATGGTGTACCAGCCCATAACGACTTTGTAGAACTCGACGGCCTTGTCTAGGTTGGGGACAGAAAGGCCTATGTGGGAAAAGGTGCGGGGGTAGGGCATGATTTAGCCTTATAAGATAAACGTTAAGTTGGTTCCACAGTCTAGGAGCCTGTCCGAGCACTGACTGTGCGGCCTAAATTCCAGATAAGCGGCTAAATTCTTCGCCAAATTCTTTTAAATAGGCTGACTATTCGCAGGAATTTTCCAAAGTATTTATCTCACTTCTTTGAAATTTATCCTCGAACGCAATTCTCGGACAGGCTCCTAGTCAGTTTGAAATAATTCTCTTTGCTGTATCAATCCCACTTCTCATACTCTGTCCACTCCATAGATATGCCCATTCGCCAAATCTACCCGCTGTAAATATATTCTGTTCCTTCAGCCAATTTTGAACGATAGACCTGCATTGGTGATAGTTATGATCAAAAACAACATTGGCAAATTTATGTAAATGGGGCTTAGCAAAGAGTACTTGTTCTTTAGAGATGACATCCATCTTGCATAAATGATGAATGGTTTGCTCTGTCAGGCTTTCAAATGTTTCTGTCAGAGGTTTGTAGGAAGAGAAATATATTTCAGCCTGTAATGAAGAGCAGTTCTCTGGTGCGTTGTTCGGAGACTTTAAAGAGGGGGAATATACACGAGCAAAAGGTATATCTTCATCGTACACATAAAACCAAAGATTTTCTTTTTTAAGAGAGCCTGTTAAGCCAATCGAAATGGTTACCCCGCCAGTTGCTACAAGCTTTTTTGCAGCTTCTTTGACTTTAGGCGGCGCATGTATTGATGCTTTAATAAGCGTTGGTAAGGGTAATGTTGAAAGTAGTGTTTCGTAATGGTGAACTGAGCCATCTGAGAAATGTAACTTATTGTTTTTAGTATCAGCCTCAACGACTTTTTTATTATAGTTAATATGAAGGTCATCTGAGAGTTTATCAAAAAATGACTGAAACCCACCTTTTTTAGGGTATCTCATTTCTTTCGTATAGAATTTAGAGGTCTGTTTGGGGTTGTTGGCGCCTTCAACAATTTCTTCTAAATCACTTTTTAGTACACGATTACCCACCCAAGAAGTTTCAAGATTCTCAGGTTCTGTTGTCCAATACTTTCTTGTATAAGCACTAGGAAAGTTTCTTGAAAAGGTTAGACCGTAAGAAGCATCTAGCCAGTCTTGATAGTTATCAATAGGCTGAGTAGAGGGTCTATTTTTGAAGTCATTTAGTATTTTTTCTTTTTCTTCCTTGGGCAAAGGGTATAAGTTATTTTGAGCAGGGTGCGAAAGCCAGTGACCTTTGTAATAGTTAGAGGAAATAGGTTTGTGAGAATACCAATCGCCTGCTGAGTTTTCTTGAAGTTCACGAACTTCCTTGTCATCAGTAAATGAAAAATGTACAAAACGATCGAAACTAAACCCTTCAATAGACAACCGTCTACATAACCCGCCATATGTATCTTCTTTCTCGAAGATTACACTAGGATGTGTATTTTTATGTAAGTAATTAGCAGCAGCAAGACCCGCGACTCCTGCGCCTAAGATGACCGTATCTTGATGATTCATGATTGATAAAACCGCTTAAGTATTCGAAAAAGTCTTAGATTGTAGAGTGGCATCAGTACACGCCTTTGTTTCTATGGATGGCACTGTTGTAGATATCTTTTTTTGCAATGAATGGATTCTTAGGTTCATTCAGGGCTCTCAGAATGTCATTGAGTAATCCAACATCATTGTATTTTTTAAGGTATAACATCATCACACCAGTGTTGAAATATCCTAAGCTTAAATCCATTTTTAGCTCACTATCGCAATAGCATTTAACGTGAAGGTCTGAGTGGCAATAACATGTAAACATTAAATCCCTACTGGCACTCAATATAGCTTCAGTATTTACACCCTTATCGATAGCTGTAAATAGATTTAAGCCGGTTGACCAGAGGGCTGTCTTGGCCTAGTAGAGCAATAGCTGCTTTTTTAGCAAGTCTTGTCTTTTTATGATGACCTTTAGGAAATAAAGTTGTCAGTATTCGATTGGCTAGTGCTTTTTTAATGCTCATATTTGAGCTTAGTTGTGTCTTAGGTTTGATCTCTTGAATAATCTCGGGGTAAAACGTGGAGTCTTTTGCATAGTACCAAAAGTACTCAGCAAGTTCGTGTTCAGGGTTAGTCCAAGGTTTCAAATATGAACAATAGTGAATCATGGAAGGTTTATTTCTAGCCTTCATGTATGTATGCAATGTATTTGCAGATAATTGATTTATAAACTGTTTGTCGATTAACGGAATATGCCATTCCACATTCCAGTTAACTGGTAAAAATCTAACACGACCATTGAGGGTGTAATTCAGTATGCACTGGTCAGCAAATAATAGTTCTTGGTTTGCTAGCTTGGCAATGGCGTTTAAAAACAGGTCAGGATCTTCTTGATTAATTGCATCAATATTGAAGCGAATTAGCCCCCCTTGGAAATAGTCATTACAGTTAATGAGTTTAAGAGTCTGTTTGCAATATGTCTTAACTTTTTCGTTAGTGTTGACTATCCGTTGATACTCAATGTCAGGAACGGCCATGGCGAGTTCATTGTTTTTGAAGGGCTCTTGAAAGAGTGAGTTGATGTCGCCTAGTACGACCGTATCGGTATCAAGATAAATAACGTCCTTATAATGCGATAATACTTTATTTATGGTTAGTCTACTGAGTGTGTCTATGGATATATGACCTGCCATGCCGCTTAATATATCTTTATGCAAACCCATTAAAGGCTTAACATGGTCTGAGATGTCTATAATTGATATATTTGCCTTATAGGGCTTGAGGCTACTTTTTAATCTACACCGTGTATCTTCGGTCATGTCAGTAGTAAGAATTACGATATCGAATTGATCGGAGACAGTGTTATTCTGTAATAGCGAGCGAAGGCAAACGTCTAGATACTTTGAGTATTTTTCGCTGCTTGCTAGACAAATGGCTTTTGTGTATTTTTGCTTTTTAAGCTTGTTGGTCTCGTTAGGGGTTGTATCTCCTAATAGTGATACACGTAAATGTTTCAATTTATATGTATTTTTATTATTTATATAGTTTAGAAAAACTCCTAGTAATCTTTCGCCAATATGACCAAATGTTCTGCTTTGCAATATGCTTAAGTTGTTGACTTCAGGTTCCTTTTCTAAGAGACCTAAAATGCTAAACAACCATTCGCTGTACTCAAGAAATAGATCACGGCGCATAATAAACATATTGCAAAAATAGTGTTTATTTCCAGCAAAGTATTGATCGAATGCTTTACTAAATTCAGAATAGTTTGCTTTTACAATAGTCTCAGTTTGCTCTACAAGTGGCCAGTAGATTTCTTTGTCTCCATACAGTGTGGATGTTGCATATTGCTTAAACTGTTCTCTAACGGAAATACCATCATCAAATACGATGGGAGAAAAGGCTAAAATATCGTTGCCTTTAATTTGGCTAATGATATTTTCGTCAGTCAAACCTATGGATTCGATATATTTTTTATCTAATTTATTAAAATGAAAGAGTTCATTGACTTTATTTGGCGCAGGCTCTGGCATCTGAAACATAAAATGCCGCCGGTGGTGCATAAAACCCACATAGTCAGGATTATTGAGTTGAGATAAGTTACGATAAGCCCAATACTGTACTGAGAGTTCATTATACAGATAGTTTTTTTCAGAAATGTTATCGCCAGTGTCATCACCAATCATGTTGTCATGAAGAAACTGCAACTCATTCTCGCTAAGGCTAGCGCCATCCTTATTTGTTTGAGTGGAAAGCTTTCGTCCTGAATGAATGGGCGTCAATATGTCACTTTTAATTATTTGGGCAGGTTTGTAATAAGAAAGTAGCAGTTTGATCCTGGGTTCCATTGTTACATTGCCTACTATGATTAGGTTAAAGAGAGCGTATTGAAGTTTGAAGATTGCAGGTAGCCATCCAGCCACTCAGTAATGGGTGTAGTGGAGAAAAAGACATGATTTCAGCCGCTCTATAAGGTTTTTCATGAACCACTTTTATAGGGGGTAAATTCAAATGGCTAGCTAATAGGGCCGGGACTTCTTTAAGTTGAAATACCTCGTGGCCATATAAGCTATATTTTTCATGTTTATTAATTCGAACCTTGTTGCTTAAAGCGTGCATTATTCCTTCAACTACATCGTCAATATAAATCAAGCAAATTTCTTGTTCGCCTTTCGACATAGAGAAAGGTTTTTGATCTTTAATTGATGCGATTAAGCTGTTTAAAAAGCGTGCATGCGGTTGATTGGGCCCATAAACATCATATAAGCAAAGAGAAATAATATCTAAATGATCATGAAAGCTATAGTATTCACAAAGGTCTTCGCCTGCCTTTTTGGTTGCAGCATAAAAAGTTTGTGGGGAGTATGAAGACCCATCGACAGAAGTTGAGTACGTTGAGATATTAATGAATCGGCTGATTTTATTCTGTTTAGAAACCTCTAACAGATACGCTAGGAGTTTAATATTTGTATTTAATAAACTATCAATAGTCTTGCTACATACAGATTTAGTTAAATCAGCGGCTAAATGAACAATATGATCAGGCATGAATTCTGTAAAAGCATTTTCTATATCTTCAATTTTTCCTTCATAGATAAATTTATCGCAAGAAGTTGGCTTATTAACATTTCTTGTTAATGTGGCAACCTTATGACCTCCTTTTTGAAGTGCTGGAATCAGGTGATTTCCAACATAGCCTGTACCACCAGAGATTAAGATTCTCACTTATGCCACCATTTCGAAATAGTCTTCAATAAATGCATGAGAGAAAGCATTCATGTCAGCACCCTTAAACTGCTTAAGATACCAGTCAGCCGTTTGAGTAAAAGCCTGTTCGAGAGAATAGATAGGCTTCCAATTTAAAGTTTTCTTGGCTTTATTTTCGTCAATTAGTAACAAACCACTTTCTTTGCCTATTGTTGTCTCTCTATTAATGTTTATTGAGCCTGTACCTAAATGGGTAATGATACTGTTACAAACTTGCTCTACGGTGCGTGTTTCACCACTAGCAAAATTCCAAGAACCTTGAAGTGATTTATCATGTTCAAGTTTTGCACCAAGTAATAAATAGCCGTAAAGGATTTCAATCACAAAAGTCCAAGGTCTAATTGCATCAGGGCTTCGAATGGTGACTTCACCTTCGCCATGAAGAATGTCTCTTATGCAGTCTGGGATAAGCCTGTTAGCAGACCAATCACCACCACCAAAGACATTACCTGCACGTGTGCTTGAAATGTGCTTGTTAGATGATTCTTTGAAATACGATTGCATATAAGCGTTAAAGACTAGCTCACAGCTTCCCTTTGAGGCTGAGTAAGGGTCATCTCCTCCCATCTCCTCCTCTTCTCGGTATGGCTCCATTCTTTCCTTGTTTTTATAGCATTTATCACTAGTGATGATGACGGCAGTTAGTTCCTCTTCATAAAGCCTTATCGATTCAAGTAGATGAGTTGTGCCTAATATGTTTGTCTTAAAGGTCAAAAGAGGATCTTTGTATGATGTTGAAACGATAGCCTGAGCTGCTAAATGAAACAAAAAATGAGGTTTGAAGTGCTCAATAGCATTATGTATTGCTTCAAAGTTAGTAATATCTTGAATGAAATCATTTTTATTTGAAATAAGAGCTTTTACCCCTAAAGCATAATAAGCATGATTTTTGTCGGCTGGTTCATTCAATGATACTGCATAAATCTCCGCACCTAATTTATGTAGCATAAAGGTTAACCATGCACCTTTAAAACCAGTATGTCCTGTTATAAAAATTCTTTTTCCCTTATAAGTTTCTAGTAAATTTATATAACTCATCATGCATCTACCATAATTTCCAAGGCGCATTGTTTGACTGCCAAAGTTCTTCTAAGTGATGTTTGTCTCTTAATGTATCCATGGGTTGCCAAAAACCATCATGGGTATAAGCCATTAATTCACCTAATTCAGATAGTGTATTCAGAGGCTCTTGCTCCCAAGTACACTGATCGTCTGTAATTAAATCGATTACGCTCGGGTGCAAAACAAAATAGCCACCGTTAATTAAGGCGCCATCACCTTGAGGTTTTTCTCTAAAACTTTTTATTTGTCCATTTTCAATCTCAAGAGCACCAAACCTGCCCGGAGGATAAACAGCTGTTAGTGAAGCTTTTTTTCCATGAGATTTATGGTATTCAATGAGTTCGGTAATATTGACATCTGCCACACCATCTCCATAGGTAAAACAAAAATAGGGGTCATTTTTAACAAAGTCTTTTACTTTTGCTAATCGACCTCCAGTCATGGCGTTAATGCCCGTGTCAACTAAGGTGATTTTCCAAGGTTCAGCTCTTTCCTTATGTACCTCCATAGAATTTTCAGACATGTTGAAAGTAATGTCAGTTCTATGAAGAAAATAATTATTAAAATACTCCTTTATGTACTCACCCTTGTAACCACAACAGATAATAAAATCATGGATGCCATGATGTGAATATATTTTTAAGATATGCCATAGAATAGGCATGCCGCCTATTTCTACCATAGGCTTTGGTTTGATGGATGTTTCTTCACTTAGGCGCGTGCCTAAACCACCTGCTAAAATTACTGCCTTCATATTAGTTCAACTTGCTTTTGTAGTTTTCAATTGATTGAAAACTTGGTTTAAGGAACTCGCTGTCAACACCAGTTTGAATTAAGTAATCTAAAATCTCTTGTGCTTTCTCTAGTGTTATATGCTCTTGCCAGTCATTGATTCTGCCGCTTCTGATGAAGTTGGGGACTTGAAAGTGATACATATCTTTGTTCTTTGATTGAAGAACATCTTTTTGCAAAAGTGTTAAGTTCTTCTTACAAGAAAAATCTATAGCTTTTTCAATTTTAATTGGATCAAAGGGTAATTCTAAGAAGTTAATAATTCTAGAAAATGTTTCAATAGGAGAATATATCAAATTCTCGTAATTATATATTTCAACCTTTTTTGAATTTTCTAGATTATTGTAAAGGGTGATTTGATTCGAGTAATTTGTTGAATACATATCGGCGTATTCTTGCCATTTATCTTCAAATGATTTTGAGGAACCTCTATTTTTCTCAGCGTAATGATAGCAGGAAACTAAGTTATCGAGTGGTTGGCGAATAAGCATAATGATTTTTTTATATTCTACAGAGGGTAAATTATGTGTAACTCTAAAGCTAGAATAAGGAGTTCCTTTGAATAGCTTTGTTTGTCCTTGTAACATATAGTCAGCCCCTTCTTTTCTATACAAAAAATTTAAGAACATCTCATAATCTACCGGTTTATCCCGGTCTTCTTGAAGCAAAGCTAAATAGTTAACTAAAAAATTAATGGTATATGTAGTGCCGCTTTTAGGTTGGGTATAAAGAATGATGCTATCTTCGATTAAGGCATCAAATGGGTTTACAGGTTTTGATTGAGGCTGCTCTTGCTGCTCTTGCTGCTCTTGCTGCTCTTGCTGCTCTTGCTGCTCTTGCTGCTCTTGCTGCTCTTGCTGCTCTTGCTGCTCTTGCTGCTCTTGTTGGGCGACATGCTTCGAATTTTCTGAGGCTGGGACAGACATTTGGTTTTTGGGGATACTGGCGCTGCTAGCTGAGTCTCCATGATGGCAACTAACAAACATCATCAAGTCGCATAAAGTTACTGCGACAAAAAATAAGCGTGATACTTTTTTTTGGTATGGTCTCATTACACCGCCCTGATTTTTACTATTGCGCCTAGTGCCAACTCAATACTTTTATCCATATCTAAATACTCATAGCGCCCCAATCGGCCAACAAAGCTAACGCCTTTTTCATTGGCTGCCTTTTCTTCATAGTTGGTTAATTGTATTCTGTCATTAACCATGCGAATGGGGTAGTAGGGGGTATCCTTTTCTTCGCAGAGCCTTGAGTATTCCTCAAAATAAACCGTCTTTTCGTGACGTTCCCATGGTGCTAAATGCTTGTGTTCAGAGATTCTTGTATAAGGCTTATTGTGCTCAGGGTAGTTCATTACCGCACAGCCTTGATGGTCGCCTTCGCCTGTCTTTTTAACAAAGTCTAAGGTGCGATAGGGTAGGTGGCCCAGCTCGTAATTAAAGTAGCCATCGATAGGGCCGGAGTACCAGGTGTGTTTATATTGGTTTTTGTGATTCCGTTTAAAGACTCGATTTAGCTCGACTGAAATATTCTTGTGGGTCAGTATATTTTCAATCAGGTGAGTATAGCCTTCTTTGGGAATACCTTGGTGTTTATGGAAAAAGTAATTGTCGTTGTAATTAAATCTAACAGGTAATCTTTTTAGTACACTTGCGGGGATCTCTGTGGCAGGTAGCCCCCATTGTTTCTCTGTATAGCTTTTGAAAAAAACGTAATATAACTCTTCGCCCAGCATGGAGAGTGCTTGTTCTTCAAAGTTTTTAGGTATTCTGATATGGCTGTGTGCTTTTCTTGCTATGTACCTTTCAGCTTCTTTTGGTGAAAAGGTTTGACCGAAAAATTGGTTAATCGTGTGTAAATTGATGGGCAGCGAAAAGACTTGGTTGTTAGTTGTTGTTTTGACTCTGTTTATATAGGGCATGAACGTTGCAAAACGATTGACATATTGCCATACAGTTTCATTATCTGTATGAAAAATATGTGGACCGTATTTATGCACCATAATACCTGTTTCATCGCAGCGCTCTGTATGGCAGTTTCCGCCCACGTGATCGCGTGATTCAAATACAGTAACTTGTTTACCTTGTTCTGCTAATTCTCTTGCGATAACCGCACCTGAGAACCCAGCTCCAACAATTAAGTACATAATTTGCTTAATAAAACCAAAAACTATTGGATAATGTTAGGTCGTTTTAGTTCATCAACTCTAGGTATTTTAAAGTTGATTTAAGGGGGGATATTTCAAGCGCAAAAGGGTTTTAACTGAAATAGTCAAGATAGCAAGCAGCAGGCAGTTGTGGTGGATTTAGCTGCACTAACCCACCCTGCACGTTTAGTGAATGACGGTTATTGGGCAGCAAGCTTTGCTTCTGCAGTGTTGTCTTTGTATTTGAACTTGATAGCACAGCTACCTTTAGCGCCTGTCGTCCATGCTCTGCCAGACGAAATGCCGAAACCAATAATGCTCGCAATATTCCAATTATCTGATGACCACCAGCCTTGTTTGGTGACATCAAGTGTTGTGCCGTCCATAAATTCAAGCGTTGCTTTAAACCAAAAGGCTTTAAGTGGAGACGTTGTCGCCTGTGCTGGTGTTATCGTCAAGGCTTTTATAGCCTTTGCTGGTACTACCGATAACGACGTGTTGTATGACTTGCCATTTAATTGGCCGTTAATGGTTACTGAGCCAACCCCTTGAGTAGACACGACTCCGGTAGAAGAAATCTCAACAACCCCCGCAGGGCTTGCTGTCCATTTTACTTGGTTAGTTATGTCTCTATTTTTTCCATCAGTGAACTTGCCTGTAGCTGTCAGCTGAAGACTGTTGCCTGTTGGCAGTTGGCTATCTTTAGGTGTTATATCAAGCGCCTTCAATTGCGCTTCACTAACAACATAAGTCTGTGTGGCAGCTATATTGGTGCTGAGATCTCGTGCTTGTATGTTTGCAGTACCTTGCATAAAGGCTGTAGCAAAACCTCCATGATCACCTGTAGCTATGACACTTAAAATATAGTCAGCGCTGCTTTTCCAGAGGACCGATTGAGTTAGATCCTGTGTGCTGGAATCGCTAAAAACGCCCACCGCCTGTAATGGGTGGGTGTTGCCAGCAACCCAAGACACATCATTGGCGGCCGGTATAATGGATAAGCGCGTAAGCTCAGCGTCTGTCACCCTAACCTCTGTATTGGCTGATAGTGACTGATAAGATGCAGAGACTTTCGCTTTGCCTTTAGTTACCGCTGTCATCTTGCCGGAGGGCTCTATTAATAAACTGCTAGGATTATCTGAAAGGTAAGTGACGTTATCTGTTAACAGCGTCTTAGATTGATCACTCCAGTGAGCATAGACATTTAGCTGCAGGTTTTTTCCTTTGGCTAGCGATATTTCGCTAGGTTCTAGGCTTATTTTTTGTAATTGTTTTTCTATAACTTGTACATGGGCTGTGGCATTTAGGCCATTAAATGAAGCCGTTAACTGACTCATGCCTATCTGCTTAGCTTTGATTTTTCCATTGGGGCGAATGCTGGCGGAGGCTTTATTATCTGACTTTAAAGTGGCGGCGCGAGTTAAGTTTGCTTTTAAGCCGTCATTATAAATACCCATAACTTTTATGCGTTTACGCTGTCCGAGCGGTAACGTCATGCTGCTTGGTTCAAAATACAGCTCTGTTAAGTAAGCTGGTTGAACAGTAATTTGTATGCTTTGTTGAAGGCCAGAGGGTGCGTGAGTGACTGTAATAGAGCCTGTATCAACCTTGACAGGGGTAATGGTTCCTGTGTGTGGATCAGCATGGAGGACTTCAGGTTTACTTGAAGACCAGAGTAGATCAGTGTTTATTGCGCTCTCTGCCCCCGTGTTATAAATGCCAATCACTTGGTAGTGTTGACTTTCGCCTAAATGTAACTGGGTGATTTGAGGGGAAAGCCTTAATGCGGATAAAACAGCAGGGTTAACTTCTACACTGGCTTCAGCATTTATCACAGTGCCATCATGCCGCTTAATGCTTGTTTTAATGTTGCTTTTGCCTGGTGCTTTCCCTTCAAAAAGACCATTACCTTTTGAACTCGCTATCTGATCAGAACTACTCTGCCATTGGGCTAGTTGATTAACGTTGCGTGAAGTTTGGTCTGTGTAGATGGCATTTGCTTGAAAGGATTTGGTTTGTTGTTCATAAAGCTTAAGTGTTGCAGGCGTGATGATCAGCTTTTCTTCCCTTGCGTCTTTAATGGAAATGATAGCTTCGCCTTTTATTCCTGTCTCACTATCTTCTGCTGTAATGCGAGTATCGCCCACACCTGTTGCTGTGACTATCGCATTGCCTGTTAGCGTTGCTGCACCGGTGTTGTCAATTGACCAGCTCAGCTGCTGTGTTAGATCAGCTACGCTCCCGTCAGAATATTCCCCTGTTGCATTAAACCTGGCTGACTGCCCTTTGTAGAGTGAAGTGGTTTCTAAGTCTTCAGAGCTTAAATTAATAGATATAAGCTTTGCAGGTGTTATGTTAATCAGTGAGCTTTGTTTCAGCCCATTATATTCAGCAATAACGACCGTGGGTTCTGTGGTTTCAGTTTGTGCGGTAATCTTACCTTGTTCATCAACAATAAGGATGTCTGGATTCAGAGCTGTCCATTTTATCGGTTGAGTGATAAGGCTTGCAGGGGTTGATCCTGTTTGTTGAAAGGCTTCGAGTCTAATGGATTCGCCTACGCTCAAAGTCGCTTCTGTAGGTTTGATGATGAGCATAGGTTGAATGTTGTTATCCCCAGATAGGGGAGCGGATTCAGTATTATGGCTACTGGTTTTAACTATGCCGCTACTGCTTCCACTGCCACTGTTGCCACCGCAGTTAACAAGCAAGAGGATACTAAAAAAAGCAAAGAATAAATGACGCATAGGCTGGTACTGCATAAGGTATACCTTTTATATACGACTTGAATTCGTGATAATACAAAATCTTTCTTGAGGTTTCATTGAGAAAATAACCCCTTTTACAATCTAACTAGTGCATCGTGTCAAACCGATTGTCGGGAGGTATCAGTTTTTGTGGGGGGATAAGTGCAGTGCGATCCACCAGCCATTAAGTTTTTTTGGTGGAAGACGCTACGCTTTTCCACCCTACGGTTACCAGACAAACCTTTTGACATGATGTGCTAGCACCCCAATGCACAGCGATTGTCCCGTTCAGCAGCTACAGGTTTTTCTGTGGCAAGGCGCAAGTATGCAGTAATACATGCGTCTTTCAAATACTTGCAACAAAGTCACGGGAAAACCTGTAGCTGCCCTTTGGGTGGTATTTAAAATACCCATAGCTGTGTTGCTTGATCTCACTATAGAATAACTATTATTTTCGATCAGCTGCCTTGCTATGAGCATTTTACTCTGCCACTGAACCCGACAATCGCTGTGCATTGAGGTACTAGTTGAATCAGATGTCATGAAAAGTTTGCTAGGTACTCGGCCTTAAATCGAGTAGACAATAATCAGGTTTTGAATCTTGAGAATAACCTTTTCAGCGGTGCTGAAGAGGCTGTAAAGAAAGCAGTACATCCGGCATTGAGTGTGTTGAGTAATCGGCAGCGTGATCTTATACAGGCAGGCATCAAGCTGACAGAGCTTGGCAACTGCTTCTTTATCAGCTTTTACAGAGCAAACCGTCGATTCTCTTAAGGGCCTTGTGCTAAACACCCGTTCTGTCCCGTACAATCAGTAGGTGGGGTGATTAATTGGTCAGGCGATTGCACTAGACATCAAATGAATAGGGCGGTTGTGTCGGCTAAGGTCGCACAGGTAGACCCTATTGCACTGTATTTCACCTGTCCCAAAAAAGCGCCAGTGCTTATCCACTCTACGAAAAGGGTTTTACCCAGCAGTCAGCTTGACATGATGCACACCTCTGGTTGATTGATATTTAATCAAGCCAAAAAAAATGCGTTAAAGTGTGAAAAAAAGCTTGCACAATCAAACCTGTTCAGTAGAATACGCGCATTCCTAAGTCCCCTTCGTCTAGTGGCCTAGGACACCGCCCTTTCACGGCGGTAACAGGGGTTCGAACCCCCTAGGGGACGCCATACAATGCTTGCATACATATACATTGCATAACATGAACGTTAGACAAGTAAAAAAAGAAAAAGCCTGCTAGCCAGGCTTTTTTTTCGTCTGGAATTTCTCTTATGATTGAACTGCCAGCTGTCGCAATTGCCTGTACGCCATTCAAGCAAAAGTTTGCTATTCCAAGGCAAAGTAATTTAGTGCCAGTGCCTGCAAGTATTGAGTTACTCCCTCCTTTTGATACAGCTTCTGCTATTGACGGATTAGAAGGCGTTTCTCATCTTTGGTTGATTAGTCAATTTCATCAGCATAAGTCGGCACAGCCTAAAGCGCGTGTAAGACCACCTAGGCTTGGGGGGAATGAGCGAGTCGGTGTCTTTGCAACGCGGTCTAGTTTCCGCCCAAATGGTTTGGGGTTGTCTTTAGTTAGGCTTCTTGATGTAAAGATAGTGAAAAAGGGTGTTTCGCTGTTGGTTGAAGGTATTGATTTGCTTGATCAAACGCCTATCGTGGATATCAAACCTTACCTGCCTTATGCGGATGCAGCATTTAAGGCTGTACATCCTTTTGCTCAAGAGGCACCCCAAGACGTATTGAGGGTAAGTTGGAGTGAGCGTGCACTCATGAGTGCTAAGGATCAGGCTGTTACCTACGCGCAGCAAGCGTTAATTTCTAAGTTGGTGGCATTAGATCCGAGGCCTGCCTACAAGCGAGCAGAGGCAAAGGGGCATTTTGCTTTTGTTTATGATCAGTGGGATATTCATGTTGAGGTCGAGGGCAATCGAGCTGTGGTTGTTGCCGTAAAAAAGCCGTAAGCATCAACTTTTCTTGTCTTTTTTGATATGATGCTTGTTTTTTTGGGAGGGTACTCATGCCATCGTTTGATGTGGTTTCAGAAGTTGATTTACATGAATTCACCAATGCCGTTGATCAGGCTGGGCGCATTATTGAAACGCGATTTGACTTTAAGGGTGTTGATGCCAAATTTGAGCGACAGGACCTGGCGGTTACAGTATTTGCAGAGGCTGATTTTCAACTAACGCAAATGATTGATATGCTTCGAACAGCATTAATTAAGTGCAAGATTGATCCTCAGGCAATGGATGAAGGTGAGGTTGAAACCGCAGGTAAGCAGGTTAAACAGCTTATTACGATGCAAACGGGTCTTGATAAAGAGTCGGCCAAAAAGATCACCAAGCTGATCAAAGAGAGTAAGCTAAAAGTGCAAGCGCAGGTTCAAGGTGAGCAGGTAAGGGTGACGGGTAAAAAGCGTGACGATCTTCAGCAGGTGATGCAGATGCTAAGAGAAGCAGACTTGGATCAGCCTTTGCAGTTTACAAACTTTCGTGATTAATCTTTTTTGTGGGTAAAAGCAACAGTCAGGGTGGATAAGTGCAGTAGCATTCACCACCGATTTACAGCCGGTGCCAAAAGTTGAGGCTAAACAAATTGGTTCGCAGTTTGGCCTCTAAACCATTCACATAAATTCTACAACCAAGATCTGAAACTAGTCTGTCACAGCTATGGCCAGACACATAGGCCGTACCTTCGCAGGTTTTAAGATCGCCAAAATCATAAAACTGATAAGCGGCTGTTATACCAAAGCGTTCTTTTATTCTCCAGTCAATGCCTGTGCCTGCTCGAAATAAGCGGTTCCTTGTTTGTCCACCTGGAACTCTTGTCGCAGCTGGATACGCTTCGTTGGTTGTCAATGAGGGAAAGTTAAACGTTACTGGGTTAGTAGTTATATGTGTTAGGCCGCCGGCAATGTTAATAAACGGACGAACCAGTTGTTTTTGATCGCCAAATAAGGCTAATAAGTCAAGTTTTGCATTGGCTAAAAAGTTGTCTGAGTAAAGGTCGTGGTTCGTGGGTTGGTATCGGCCGGCTGGCGGGAAGTTCGAGTTGCCATGAAATGTCATGGATTGATAATCATAACTTAGTTCAAGTGCTAGGCATGAGTTAACTCTCCAGCCTAAGCCAACACCCGCTTTTCGTATGTCGCTATATTCGCCTTCGGCATAGATACCTCGTTTGCCAAATAATGCAGGTGGTTGCCTGTTTTCTGGATTAATGTCGTGAAGTTCACTCTCTTGGCTAAATCCACTCCCTACAGAAACAAACCAATAATGTGAGTGCTTCTCTGCCAGAGAACAATGTCCAGCTACCGCCATACATAACGATAAGGCAATACGTTTTTTCATTAAAACCATGAAGAGTGGTTGCGTGTAGAGGGTGGTTTAAAGAATAAATAGAGCAGCGTATCTATAAGAAGTTCATTTGTTTTTCTTATAGATGGTTTGTCGACAAGGCGTGTATCAGGGCTGCCCAAGAGATTGAGATGCTAACCACTCAGACAGGGTGTTGTTACCGATTACTTAACCAAGCAGCTTGATAGGGCGCTAAGACGATGCAATCAGAAGGGTTAATGGCCTTGCTCTTTTGGAGGAGGTCAAGCCACTGTTTTTTATTGTTAGGGAGTAAGTCTGCTAAAGGAAGCAGCTGAGTGTGTAAGCTGATATTGTAAAAACAATAAATAGTTTGGGTGTCGACTTGTCTTAGGAAACCTACAATATCGTTGCCAAGATCTAAGATTCTTTGGTTGGCGTCGGGGTGAAAAGCAGGTTGCAGTCTTCTCGTTTTTAGCAAAGACGTTAATCCTGCGCATATCTGATGGTGCTCAGATGTTTCTTCTTTCAGTAACGGTAGCAGGGTATCTAGGTGCCACTGATGCCTGTTAATAGCTCGTTTATGCCCTTTTTGTTCAATGCCCTCGTAGTCGTTTTTTGTGCCAAGTAAGCTGTGTATATAGATGCCAGGAATGCCAGCCATAGCGATCATTATGGCATGCGCACATAAAAATCTCTGAACCATAAATTCATCAGCACCATAATGCGTGCCTTTTAACGCATCGACCAGTGCAATATTGACTTCGTAAGGCTTCTGGCCGCCCTCAGTTGCTGTTCTGTAAGATACATCACCGCCAAAATTAGCCAAGGTTTTGATCAATGCATGGGTTTCTTTTATTGTCAATAAATCTTCAATAGGGCGCAGGCCAACGCCATCGTGGGAGGCAATAAAGTTAAAGTAGGTCGTGCCAGGTTGTGCTTTTGGCATCGACTGCATCCACTGGCGTAAATGATGACAATTGCCACTGAGTAAGGTCGAAATGAGGAGAGGGGGAAGTGCAAAATTATAAATTGCATGTGCTTCATCACCTTTCCCTAAATAAGACATGTTTTCTTCGTGGGGAATATTGGTCTCAGTGATTAACATGGCGCTTGGCGCTACATGATGAAGTAAGGTGCGGAACAATCGTATGATTTCGTGGGTTTGCTCAAGGCTTAAGCAGGTTGTACCGGTTGTTTTCCATAAAAAACCGACAGCGTCTAAGCGAAAAATACTGATACCTTGTTCAAGGTAATAAAATAGTACATCGATAAATTGAACCAGTACGTCGGGGTTCTGAAAGTTAAAGTCAACTTGGTCAGGGCTAAACGTACACCAAACGTACTTAGTGCCCTCATGATGGTTGACGGGGTTTAACAAGGTTGTGGTTCGTGTGCGTTTTACTTTGCTACTATCGAAACGTGCAGGGTCAACACTAAAAAAATAATTATCGCCAGGGGCTTTACCTTGTAAATAGTTTTGAAACCATTCGCCTTGGGCTGATCCATGATTCATGACAATGTCGGCCATGATAGCAAAAGATGAGGTAAAGTCTGTGACATGTGACCAGTCCCCCAGGGTTGGATTCACTTGGTAAAAATCCTTCACTGAAAAGCCATCATCAGAGCTGTAGGTAAAGAACGGAAGAATATGCACTGTGCTGATTGCATCACTGAAGTGGGTTTCTGTAAAGTTAAGCAACGTGGTGAGCGGTAATTCGCCTTCCTTAACTAACGAGTTTCCATAGGTTATCAAGGTAGTGCTCTTTTCATCCCAAAGTGGCCTGTTGCTCGGTTGATGTTTAGCAGCTGCACCTTCAGTAAGTTGCTGAATATTATCTGCCAGTTGATGCTTGTCCTCTGCAGATAGCACATCGTGATAGATAGCGCTTATATGATTAACAATCTTCTGATTAAGATTTATGTTTGGGTTATCGTTGCTCATTGGTTATCCATATCCACGGCATGATATAGTTTTTCATAAATATCGGGGATTGCGCTGGCAACACGGCTCCAGCTGGGAATAAACGGTGTTTCCATTGGTTTATCAAGGAACACCTGGCCTGCTGTAATAATGTTTTGGGCAAACATTTCGATCGCTTGCTCTTCTGCGTGAATATCAAGCTGTAGGCCATTCATGATGGCATCGTGATGGTAGGTTTCAACAAAATCGAGCGCGATACGAAAATACGTCGCCTTGATTGAGCGAAATTTTTCCGGTGAGAAAATTTCACCTTTGGTTGCAAGCTTTCGAAAGATGGCTTTGGTAATTTCAATCGACATTTTAGATAAGCCCGCGGCCTGGTCATCAAGGGAAAGCGTTTGATGCTTATGGTCATAAGTGTCGGCAATATCGACTTGGCAGAGCCTGTTATTGGCATAGTTTTTATGCATTTCGGACAATACGCCAACTTCTAAGCCCCAATCGCTGGGAATACGAAGGTCACTCAACACATCTTTTCTAAAAGAAAACTCGCCTGCTAATGGATACCTAAAGCTGTCGAGATAGTCTAAGTAATCGCAAGTACCCAGCACTTTCTTTAGTGCACGAAGCAAGGGCGTCACCAAAAGCCTTGAAACACGGCCGTTTATTTTGCCGTCGGCTGTTCGTGCGTAAAACCCTTTGCAAAATTCATAATTGAATTGAGGGTGGGCGATTGGGTAAATGAGTCTAGCCAACAAACTTCTGTCATACGTGAGAATGTCACAATCGTGAAGTGCAATAGCTTCGCTGCTGCTACAGGCCAGCGTATAGCCCATGCAAAACCAAACATTACGCCCTTTGCCGGGCTCTTTCGGCGATAAATTATGTGCTTTAAGCTCTCCATCAAGCGAGGTTAGGCGAGGCCCATCGTTCCAAAGAATACGGTGCCTCTGAGGTAACTCACTGAAAAAAGCCTTGGCGTATTCAAACTGCTCTTTATTGGCGCGGTCAAGTCCTATGATGACTTCGGAAAGATAGGGTACTCGTTTTAGTTCAGAGACGATGTGAGGCAGTGCATCGCCTTCAAGTTCGGAAAAAAGTGAGGGGAGAATGAGTGCCATTCGCCTTTTTTTACTGAATTTGATCAAGTCCGCTTCAAGTGCTTCTATTGGTCTGTTTGACAAATTATGTAAGGTAGTGACGTTACCATTTTGGTGGAAATCTGCCATAAATGCTTACTCCTTGAGCAGTGAAAATTGCTGGATAAGTTTCTCAACACCTTCTTGCCAGCCTTGAGAGCCTTTGGAATTCGCCCTATAAGTGTGCTTGCTTTTGTTGAGTGTGAGTGCTGAGTGGACTTCAGACGGGATGATCAAACTCACATCTGTTGCCTCTAAAAGGGCAATGTCGTTTTGCCCATCACCAATGCCAATACTTAGCGTGGGTGAGACAAAGTGCTTCTCCATGTAACCGCATAGCCAGGTCATAGCCGTGGCTTTATCGAATTGTCCACTGATATGACTGAAGCGTGTACCTTGAATCAGAGAAAGCTGATGGCTTTCTAGATAGCGTGAAAATACTTGATGGCAGTTGCTACCTGCCTGCCACTGAAAGGGCTCTGCAAATTGCCGGGATTTGGCTAATATTGCTTTGGCATAAGATAGCCCGGTAGCTGTCATGATTTCATTAATAGACATGTCGCTCATTAAGTGAAGCGCTTCGGCATGAATAAACTGTTTGATGATGGAGAGAATATCGGCATGTAGAGGGCCAAAAGGCTTCAGATAATAGTCGTCATCGAATGAAATAAAATCAGCTTCTTTTGGAAAGTGTCTGGGTATGAAAATACCGCCGCCATTTTCAGTGATATGGATAGGGCTTAAGGGAAGTTGCTGTTGCAGTGCTTTAACTTCAAGGTGGGTTTTACTGGTTGTAGCAATCACCTCTATGTTGTTGGCTTTGAGTACTTCTAATAAAGGTATAGCAGGGGTGGCATCATAATCATGGTGGTTTAGAAGTGAGCCATCTAGATCCGTAAAAATGATCGGCTTCATCGTAATAGCCCTTTGGGAAAGGCAAGTTCACTGATGGTTCTTTCCTCATCGAGTGAAAACAGCACCTGCGCCTTTTGCGGCACAATAGTTAATCCATGAATGGTTAGCCTTTCAAAGTGCTGCAAAAATCGTTCAAGCGCTTCATCATCAAAGGTTTCAGTGCTGTCTGGGTAGGCTGCTTTTAGTTTTTGCTCCTGCTCTTTGCGCCATTTTAATACACAGTCAAACCCGGGGGCTTGTAGCATAACTAACGTATCGATCATGCAATTGAGTCGTTGGTAATGAGATAGCAGTGCTTGATTGACATAGTTTCGCCATTCGCCGTCAGGATCTTCGTTAGCTTCTAACTCATTGATCGGGTGCTCAAGGGAGGCTACAGATTCTGCTGGTAAACCTAGGCACCAACCTTCAATGATAATAACCTCTGGGTTGCCTTGTACTCTATGAGACATTTCAATAGGTGCTCGGTCATCCGAGGCTTTGTCAAAAACGGGGATTTGAGTGATAGGTTTGGATTTAAGGGACTCAAGGGTGTCATAAAGTAACGCCATGTCGTGAGTACCCGGGACACCTCTTGTGACGAGTAAGGGATGGATATCGGCTGCGAGCTTCAGTCTTTCTTGTTTAGTTAAATAAAAATCATCGAGAGAAAAGCAAACGGTTGGGTGGTTAAAGATGCGAGCTAATAGGTGGGTAAGCAGTCTAGACAGTGTTGATTTACCCGAGCCTTGGCAGCCATTGATGCCGATGATATAGGGTTTTTGCTTTGTACGAATGACGTGATGCAGCTCTTCAGCTAAGGGTTTGAACCACTTAAAGATAACTTCTTCGTAGTTGTCTGGGAGTTGTTCTTCAAGTAAAAAACGTTCAAACAAATTCATGGTCAGCTAGTGCTCCAATTGACAGCGTTATTCAGGTGCTGTTGATGTTGCTTTTTAACAGAAACTGATGACAGTTTTAGCATAACCTTCAAGACTGATTTCATTTTTCTGACGGCCTGTGTTCAATGTTGTCTAATTTGTAGACTGTATACAGCTAATAACGTACGTCTATAAGTGCCAGCACTATTGCCTCTTTTATTTATAGCGATTTAGAACACATACTTCAGTTTAGAGCAAAAAACGTGCCTGGTTACAGAAAGTTTTGGGGAACGTATGAGGAGAAGGCAGGCCTAAAGTGGCTTCAGAAAGCTTGGCTATTGAGAAGTGACTCTAATTGGGGGTATTCATGTCTATGGTAATAAGAGTGGTTGTCTATTGGCTAGCTATTGCTCTGATTAGCCTGTGTGGTTTGATTTCAGCAGAGCCGTCTATTTCCATTGTCGCGTATAAAGGTCAAACCGCCTGTGAGGCTTATAAAGAGAACACGTTGCCAGCATTTATCAATGCTTGGGATATGGGCTTTGCAGTTGAGTTAGATGTGAGGCTTAGTGCAGATGATGAGCTATTAGTTATTCATGATGAGACCATGGAAAGATTAACTGAAGGGCTGCGGTTGGATGCTGTTGAAGATATGACAGCTGCCGAACTACTTATTTATGATGTGCCAACTCTCGATCAAGTCTTGGCTGTTTATAAGTCATATATAGCTAATTTTTCAGGGCGATTAGGTTTAATGATTGACGTTAAAACACCGAGGAGTGGTGGTTATGTTGACGCTTATCAGCTAGGTAAGCGAGTAGCCTCCAAATTGAAGAAATTAGCGCCTGATACCAGTAGTATAATGGTGTCTTCGTTTAATCCCTTTTCTTTAAGGGGCGCTGCTGAGGCTAATAAAACAATAGGCCGTTGTTTGAACACAGGGGATTTTTCCAACAAAGAAAGTGCGCATCTAAATGATGTAACTAAATGGGCGCTTAAACATGTATTATTGCAAAAGTACGTTTTACAATGGTCTGCTAAACCTAACGTGGTATCTTTTGAAGCCTCTGTGCTGACAGAAAAACGAGTGAAAGCATTTCAGAACTGGGGGATAAAAGTTTTTGTTTGGGCGATTAACCGAGCGGAGCTTGTAAAGACATTCATCGATTGGGGGGTTGACGGTATAGTTACCGATAGACCGGAAGTCATTTATGCTGCATCAGCCTCCTAGGAGTCTGTCCGAGAATTGCGTTCGAGCATAAAGTTTCAAGAATTGAGTCAGAATTTTTAGGTAACCGTAGGGTGGAAAAGCGTAGCGTCTTCCACCAAAAAAACTTAATGACTAGTGGATGGCGCTGCGCTGTCCCGCCCTACTGTTACCCGACAATCGGTTTGACTTGTGTATTAGGTAAGCTAGTACCCCAATGCACAGCGATTATCGGGTTCAGTGGCAGAGTAAAATGCTCATAGCAAGGCAGCTGATCGAAAATAATAGTTATTCTATAGTGAGATCAAGCAACACAGCTATGGGCATTTTAAATGCCACCCAAAGGGCAGCTACAGGTTTTCCCGTGACTTTGTTGCAAGTGTTTGAAAGACGCATGTATTACTGCATACTTGCGCCTTGCCACAGAAAAACCTGTAGCTGCTGAACGGGACAATCGCTGTGAATTGAGGTACTAGACCAATTAATTTAATGGCTGGATAACAATAAAGTAGGTAAACATTAATATGACTATTCATTGGTTTCCAGGCCACATGCATAAAGCAACCAAGTCGATTCGTGAGATTTTGCCAAAAATTGATCTGATTGTAGAGGTGCTGGATGCAAGGGTGCCATATAGTAGCGAAAACCCAGTTATTCAACAGTTAGATCCAGGCATACAACGGTTAAAGCTCCTCAATAAGGCTGATCTTGCTGATAGCAACATAACCCAGCTTTGGCTTAACTATTTAAATAAACATAACAACATTAAAGCGCTAGCTGTGAGTGCTCAGAAAGCCTCCGATATTAAAAAAATAGTAGCCGAAATAGACCATTGCCTTGAACAGGTGAGCGTTCAGGCTGGCCTTGCCAATGTATTAATTGTAGGTATTCCTAATGTGGGTAAATCGACCCTCATTAATCACCTGACACAAAGACGTTCAGCTAAAACAGGTAATGAGCCAGCTGTGACTAAAGATATACAGCGCATTAAATTGAATGATGACATCATGTTTTGGGATAGCCCGGGTATTTTATGGCCAAAAGTTGAGCATCCAAATAGCAGCTATCGATTAGCCCTGATAGGCTCAATCAAAGACACGGCTTTTGAATATGATGATGTGGGAGTGTTTGCTGCCGATTACTTTTTAGCACAGTATCCAGAGCAACTTAAGCTGCGCTATGGGAGTCAAGCTATGCCTAAAACAGCTCTAGACTTGCTTAATCTTATTGCCAAAGTACGCGGCTGCATGTCAAAAGGGGGAGCGGATTTTGAAAAAGCCTCCAGGTTGCTTCTTCAAGATATCCGTGAATTAAAAATTTCAGCATTCTCTCTTGAAACACCTGACATGATGCTTCAAGAGCTCAAAGAGGCTGAAGACATGAAAGCGTTAAAAGAAGAAAAAAAGGCAAAGCGCAAAGCTAAGGCAAAAAAGAAGCGTCCTTGATGGTTTTAGCTCATATAAGGGGGCGCATTAAAAAATAGCTATCCACTCGTGATATAGGGGTTAGGCCTACTCAAAATATCAAGGACATGTTCGCTTCCAGAGCTAGGATTATCTTCTGCATTTAGCATCAGTTTGGCTTGTTCCATCTGGAGTTGTAAAGCTTTTTCAACTTTCGATTTGGATCGGTTTAAGTAGACAACCCACGTTAGCAATGCGCCTGTCGCAAAGACAAAAAATATACCTGCCCCTGGATCAAAATACAAAGAATGCGCAGGTTTCTGGCTGCCAATTGAAAGTGCAAAGATTAGAATAAAGACTTTAATGAAATATGACATTTAAGATTGTAGTTGATCTTTGAAAATTGCACTGAGTTAGACTCAGGTATCAGCTTAAGTTCAGCATAAGGAATTAAATTTATATTTAACTTAACGCACTGCCAAAGGGAGGTAGGTGTATTTTGTTTGAAAGATAGAAAAAAAAGCCCATTTTTAGTAAGATATTGCCCCCCTTACGAAATAGGCTTTGTTGACTGCGTGTCGCTTAAAAGACAATTAATGGCCAAGAACGAACCTATGAAAAAAGCCGTTTCTTTGATGATTCAAGGTACAACCTCTGACGCTGGCAAAAGTATTGTGGTGACAGCCTTATGCAGGCTGTTTGCAAGAAAAGGCTTTAGGGTTATGCCCTTTAAAGCACAAAATATGGCACTTAACTCCGCAGTGACCGCATCTGGCGGCGAAATTGGGCGAGCGCAGGCTGTTCAAGCAGAAGCTGCAGGGATTCCACCTACTGAATTGATGAATCCTGTGTTGTTGAAACCGAACAGTGACTTGGGGGCGCAGGTGATTGTGAATGGGAAGGCTATCGGCAATATGAAGGCCGATGTTTACCACCGCTATAAGCCTCAATTGCTGAAAAAAGTTGTTGAAGCATACGAGACTTTAGCTCGATCTGCCGATTTAATTTTCATTGAAGGGGCTGGGAGTCCTGCTGAGATTAACTTAAGAGATAGAGATATCGTGAATATGGGGCTGGCAGAGGCTATTGACTGTCCTGTGGTGATTGTTGCCGATATTGATCGAGGGGGTGTTTTTGCACATCTTGTCGGCACGTATGAGTTACTCTCTGAATCTGAGCAAAAGCGAGTTGTCGGGTTTGTTATTAATCGTTTTCGCGGTGATCTTTCTTTACTGCAGCCTGGCATTGATTGGCTGGAAAAGCGATTGAATGTGCCAGTGCTAGCGGTGATCCCCTATATTGAAAAGCTTTATATTGAAGCTGAAGATGCGATTAACGTTCATCAGACAGAGGCTGTTAAGCTGCAACTCTCGGTTAAAGTGATCAGTTACCCTCGTATGAGTAATCACACAGATTTTGATGCATTACGAGTACATCCTGATATCGATTGTCAGTTTATTCGAAGTTCTCATGAGCTTGAAGGGGCTGATGTGGTGATTTTGCCCGGATCAAAAAATGTCAGAGGCGATTTGGATTGGCTAAAGCAAGGCGGTTTTGAATCAAAGCTAAAAACTCACCTGCGCTATGGCGGCCAAATCCTTGGCATTTGTGGTGGTTATCAAATGTTAGGTGAATGGATTCATGACCCCGATGAAGTTGAATCGGCGGCAGGTTCATCTAAAGCGCTTGGCTTACTCATGATGGAAACGACGCTTAAGGCAGACAAAACCTTGAAGAATGTCGAAGGGTTCATACAAAGCACCGAGGCAGCGATTAAAGGTTATGAAATTCACGCAGGTGTGACCTGTGGTGAAGCATTAACAAGGCCGCTTTTTACGCTTAAAAAAGCGGAGGGGCAATTAGCATCCGAAGGTGCGAGCGACGCAGAAGGTGCAGTTAGAGGCACTTATTTGCATGGATTGTTTGATACCGCTAATGGGTTAGATGACTTTATTAACTGGACTGCTTTTCACGATGAGCATATAAGTCTTGATATGGATAGTTTCAAGCAGCAGGAATACGAACGACTTGCTGATGCCTTTGAGGCTGCATGGCAACCTGACAGTATTTTGACCTTGATGCGTGAGTTTGGTGAATAGACGATGGCCGTTGCGTCTTTTTGAGCAAGCTCACCAAAGCGCAGTGGGGTGTTTTTATTAAACTGGTTTATAGCGATGACCTCAAAACGCGCTCATTAATAAAAATGCTGGGATTTGCGAGTGTGCTTGTTGCTTTTATTATTTGAGTAGAGCACAGAAATGAATATTGGAGTTGTGTGATGAGCTTCCTAAGCTAAAATAAGGCATCGAAAAGCTTTCCTAAAATGCGAGAGCCTTTCAGAAATACGGATGACTACACAGGAAGTACCAAGGATGATAAAAGTCAGGTTTGACTCGGTCGAAACGATTGCTTTTTTAGAGCCTGAAGACAGTTGTTCTTCAGCGGATCTCGAAGCATGCGCAAATGAGCTTGATGCGTATGTTGATAAAGGTGGCGAAATTCAAAAAATAGTGCTCTCCATTGAAAGCTATGATCACTGGGAAGTCTTTGGTAAATCGCTTGAAGGGTTTAAGCCCAGTCTGTCTGTCACAGCCTTTATTGAAAAGGTTGCAATCATCACAGATAACCCTGTCTTTGATACAGGTTCTAATTTATCTGCTGTTTTTGATAAAGCTACACTCTTTATCTATTCTTTCTGTGAATACGATCAAGCCATGGATTGGATTAGAGAACCTGCTTCTGAGCAAGAAACTATCGATTAAGCGGGCAACTGCTTTTTGTTTAGTAAGCTTTTAATAGCGGTTTGCTAAAAGATGTTGAGATAGCTCTACTATTTTTTATATTGAAACCATTCAGGCCTTTGATATGTCTTGTTAACGATAGAGGCCGTTTGGGGTTCATGCCAAGCTTAATAGATCAAGTTGACCACATCCTGTTTGATTGCCGAGCTGCATTAGTTTTTTTACTTATTTTTTTTGTTGGTTGTGAACCTGATCCAAAGTCCAGTGCTTCAATCATTTTCAGCTACCACTCTCAAGTTCATGACATAGCCAGTCTCCCCTTTAAGATTCAATCGATTACGTTCTACGGCCAAGATGGCTCTTCAGAAACCATTAATACCAGTCAACGGCAGTTAGATTTAGGTTATAGGCAGCAGGCTTTTATTGAAGCTTTTAAGCTTAAGCCAATGACTATCGAGAGAATACGTATTCATCTCTATGTGAATGGCGCTGGAGCGATGGTCTTTGATGAAGCTGACAAGCGCTGGAAGAGTGCGCAACTTATCGATCATAGTGAGCAGTTTGTGCCTGATAGTCGTCAAGATTTTGTTATCGATAGGATGCTATCGAAGCCACTAACAGTTAAACAATATCTTACCCATTTTTTAAGTATGTCGGTATTGAAAGAAAGTTTAACGCCCTATGAGCAATTTGAATCCACTTATATGATGTTAGACCCTGCTGTCGATTTTCAGTGGATTAATGAAACACCTGTGGTGGGTTTGCTAAACAGTGTCACTGATCGGCAGGCAGTACTTCAATTGCCTATCCAGACATTACAAATCAATTGGTCAGATAAAGAAGGTGGTTATGAATTAGATACCCAATTAAAAGCATTTGTAGCCTTAAATGTACAGTTTGATGAAAAAGCAACACTCATCGCGAATCCACAATCAATTAAACCACTGCCCTACCAATCGGGCTTTGTATTGCCGTCTCAAAAAGTGGGTAAATCTTCTTTCTTAAACCACACCCTTGATCATTTAACTGGCCTTCATTTCAATTTGCATGAAGACTTTTTCCAAGACAATACGCTATTTTCTGAAGGGCAGAATATAGCTGTTTTAAAGGGGCAAAGTGAAGATGATTATCTTCAGTTGCCTAGTCTTGTTGAGGGGGTTTCAGCTTTAGAGCATAGCGATGGATTTAAAGTTGAGCGACTCAATGGCCTACCCATCAAGTCTTTCTTTCCTGAAGAAAAATTAGAACTACATCAACTTGAGCCTGAGATCAGTCATGTTGGTCGTTATACATTTTCAGGGCAATTATTGAAAGGTGCATTTCTAAACCCACTGCTTGTTAGCTTCGAAAATGACGTAAGTTTAGATAGATTGATTGATTCAAATGAAGATGTGCTAGTGATGATGGATAAACAACAGTCTTCACTCTCTTTTTTAGAAAGTTTTCATCAGTCGCCTCAACTAGAAGGTGTTGATACTCATGGCGAGGGCTTTATTAATGATCTTGTCATGAGTCCTGATACACAGATTCTTATGGCAATCCATACGAAAGGCGGGAAGGTTGTTTTTCCTGTTGGCGTGACGAACAACTTTTATGCTTTGTTTCAAGATGCCATCGCATCAAAAAAAATGACCAGACTAAGTGGCCGTGGCCATGTAGCGTCGAATGCCTTTGAGTTAGAGAAACTTACCTTCAGTTTTTCTGAATACAATGAGAAGCAACGTTCCTCTTACCAAGATGCAGCAGTGGATATCTCTCAATTAAATGTGATTGATAGTCAGAGGATGGGCCGTGAAAAGAGAAAATTTATGTTTTCAAAAATCATGAGTCAGAAGGTAGCGAAACCTTATAAGCGGTCAAAACGAAGCGGCTTATCTACGCAAAGAAACAATGAGATCACACAGGGAATAACTACCTATGATAATCTCTCTAAGCTAATCCAATCTTCAATTAATAAGACACCTGTTAAGCAGCGGGAATTTGAGACTAACCGAGGTATTTATCACGCAGATAGAGATGAAAAAAGAGGCATTTCTTCAACGTATAGGGCCTCCAGCTATCGCTTTATTAAGCTGCCTGATAATAAGCAACAACTGTTGCTTTTTTCTGAAGGCTTAAATCAAACGCACATTGACTTCAAAAAGCGTTATCCAGGTTTTGATAATAAATTGGGGTTAGCGCTAGCATCGTTAGCCAAAAATCAAGATGATGTAGGGCAGGCGCCTTTAGTTCAATTTGGGCAGGGGCGGTATTACTTTGATACAGATCAAAAAGTGTTATTGCCGATTGTTTTTGACCTTCAAAGGGGTGAATTTCAAGCACAAAATCTCAATGTGGCCAGTATTTTTGTGCAAGAGCAGGCGTATAAGGGCTATCGATTAACCCTTCATAAATTGGCGACTCAACCAAATTCTATTTACATGGCGACTTTAAAACCTTCCGCATCAGATAGATCAAGGGTGATTGAGCTGTATATTGAGGGTAATGCTGATGGAGAGGTAATGACATCAATCAAGCAATTTATCGATGTTACACCCGCGCATAAAATGCAACGGATATATTTTGGTTCTGAAAATGGTCAGTCTATGCAAGGTCTATTAGATAATGCACTTAGTTCGGGCAGGCAAGCAAAAGTAGCAGATGTTCGATTTCGTCAGTTTAAACCTTACCGGCTGGACTTGGTAGCGGAGCATCAAGTAGGGGTAGGACCTGATAAAGTGCCTTTTCACTATATGCCTGACCAGATTTTGGATGAGATCATTGAAAAAAATGAGGCGCTTGGTAATTCTTTTTTTAATCGGTTAATTAATACATCTTATGTTGCAAGGTTGAATGCACTTAATGTTGGAAGAAAAGAGGGCGATGTCAAAGAATTACGTGTATTGATTCAACTGGAGAATGATGAAGGGGTAATTAATGCGGATATTTATCAAGCTTATATGCGATACCCTGATCATAGTATTTTAGTGCATATGAATAATAATGGTGATTTTAGTATTGTTAATGGCATTAAAAATATCGACAAATTTACTGATCCTGCGTTTAAAGATAATGTCATTTATACCTTGCATGGTCATGGCAATCGTTTTTTTCAAGGTACAAAAGTGCCTGAGACGTTGGCGAAGAATATTCTATCCTTTACAAAATTGGCACCAAGCGTGTTAAAAAAACGCTACAAAGAATGGTTTCCAAAAAAAAATATTTCATCAAAGGCTTTTCATATTGAGCCGTCGAGTTTTGTTATGGATGGTTGTTCCTTAGGTAAGCGGGGTAAATGGTTTGCACACTCACTAACCGATAAATTTTCAAAACACTATGTCGAGTTTGGCTCAGATCAAGGTGATAGTATTTCTGTTGATGTAAGTAACAGTGGTGTATCAAGTAAAGATTTGCTGTTTTATGGTGCAAGTTTTACAGAAAAATTTATTTATTCCTATAACAAGAAAAGGAAGAAACTGCCTGTTATCTTTGAGGCATGGGCTGAGGACTCGATCATAGACACCTATGGTGAAAGCAGTGCAGGCAGTTCGTCAGAAGAACTGTTAGCGAAGATGAAACGTAACCATAAAGTATTTTGGGCTGGCAGTGACGGTTTACCTGAGCAGATTGAGGGCGTGCAATATCGAATGAACTCTGCTGGATTCGTAGAGTATCAATTACCTGAGTGGGTTGAGCCAGGTGCCGCACGTTCTTATCGTAAAGTATTCAGAGGGCCTACTGATCCAGCTACTGGTACCTTTTTTCGTAGTGCATTTGATCTGTAAGCGCATTATGCCAAAGGGGTTGTTTGGTAGAGTGAATGAGTGAAAGGTAACCTACCAAGAAACATTAGTAACCTGACAGTCGCTGTGTATTGAGGTACTGGGCTATTTTTTTTGCTGTTCTTTAATCAAATTCTGGATGAGTTTTGATGACAGCACCATGTCTTGGCGATTTAATAGCTTTGCTTGTTTTTCGAGGTATTCAGCATTTTGAAGGATGAGAGAAAGGCTGTCTGTTAAAAAAGCAGGCTGGCTTTTGGTGGGGGTTTTTACCGCTGCTTTTTCTATGGGGGCATGCGTGGCTAATTGACCGTCAAAAGGTGAAAGCGTCTTGGTTGTATTTGGCGTTACTATCGTGTTAGATCCTTTGGTACCTGCCGTGGCCATAGGTGAATGAGGCTTGTGTTCTAAGGTATTAATTTTTACCGCTTGTCCTTTACCAAAGAGTGTATTACCTGCCAGGCCTTCTTTATAGCTGACAAAGGTGACGGCATCTGCACCTTTTTCTTTGCCGAGTTCAGCTAAGACCAAATTGACTTGTTCTTTTGTTGGTGGGGCAGCAATGGGTACTGGTTTTGTGACTTCAGCGTTGATCCAACCTAGGTAGGTAAGTTTATCTTCAGTAACATCAAGCTTTCCGATAGGAATACTAGGCTTTTCATAAGGGAACCTGTCGCTGAAGGATAAGTGACTATTCGTGCGGTAGTTAGAACATGCGCAAAGACCCATGAACAGCGCTAGGGTTGTCATCAAGAAAAAAAATCGAGCATAACTTGGATTGGGGGTCATCACTAGGTGAGTCATAACGGTTGATTCGTCTTATTAAAGAAGGGTATTGTGAAAGCTAATGACCTATGAGGCAAGTGTAATGAGCAACTACGTTTTGGTTATTAATACAGGGAGTTCGTCGTTAAAAGCTGCCGTTTTGGATGCAGTGACAGAAGAAGCCCCTTTTCAGGCAACACTGGATAAGTTAGGGTCGAAAGAACAATCCAGTTTCTATCGATTGTATGAGGAAGAAAAAACGGATAGTTTTGAAGGCTCATTGACAGAGGCTATTGCGGCTATTGTTAGATTGGTTAAGCCTGAATTTAGACTGTCTGCGGTTGCACACCGCGTAGTGCATGGTGGTGATGCCTTTCAAGAAGCAACTTTATTAACGCAAGAAACCCTTAGCGCACTTGAATCTATCAGTCATCTAGCGCCTTTGCATAATCCCGTTAATGTGGAGGGAATTTACAGTGCAATGGAAGCGTTACCCGATATGCCTCAAGTTGCTGTGTTTGATACGGCCTTTCATGCCACTATGCCGCCTTTAGCTTATCGTTATGCTGTGCCTGAAAGCTGGTATCAAGATTATTCAGTGAGGCGATTTGGTTTTCACGGCACAAGCCATCAATATGTCACGCAAAAAGCTGCTGAATATCTGCAAAAGTCTGTTGAAAGCCTGCAGTTTGTCAGTATCCATTTAGGTAATGGCTGTAGCCTTTGTGCTGTAAAAAATGGACAAAGCGTAGATACTTCAATGGGTATGACACCTTTAGAAGGCCTGATGATGGGCACACGTTCAGGTGATATAGATCCAGGTGCACTCTGTTATTTGGTCAATCAAAAAGGTTTCTCGATGGAGACAGTTGATCATGATTTAAATCATGAAAGTGGTCTCTTAGGGGTGTCAGGCGTAAGTAATGATATGCGTACCTTGTCAGAGCACGCCAAAAAAGGTGATGAGCGAGCTAAACTTGCCATTGAGCTGTTCTGTTATCGTGTAGCAAAAAGCATCGCCGCTATGTCTGTTGCTTTAGATCGACTAGACGGTTTAATTTTTACCGGCGGTATTGGAGAAAATGCAGCCTTTATTCGTCAAAAGATAACTGACTATTTGCACGGGTTGAGTGTGCGGCTCGATAAAGAAAAGAACTGTCAGCATGAAACCATTATTTCTGAATCAAACTCAACAGCTGTACTGGTTATCAAAACCAACGAAGCCCTAATGATCGCTCAAGAAGCATTAGTCTGCATAAAGGATCAACCATGACTCAAGCTATTTTTGTTGCACCCATTGGGATAGGAGCCGGCTCATCATCAGTTTGTTTGGGGCTTAAGCATAAAGCCGATCAGCGTGGTATTGACTTGGGACTCTTTGTGCCTGTGCAGCAGCGCTCGACCATCATGAGTAATTTTCAGGCGGTAACACCTGTTATGAGTGCGCGTGAGTTACGGCAGTACATGATGAAAAATGCCTTGGATGAGCTGTTAGAGCGATTCGTTCAAGCGTTTGAGGAAAGTCTGTCTGATCGAGAATATGTGGTTGTGTTAGGGTTAACCGTTGATGAGCAAGTGCCTTTTGCAGAAAAAATTAATGCGGCCTTGGCTCGTGCTCTAAATGCTTCAGTGCTCTTAGTAGCAACAGATACAGGTAAAGATGCCTTGATGCTGAATTCCAGGCTCGAAATCGCAAGAGAAGCCTACTCACAAAAAGGTGGAAATCTGTTGGGCTGTGTCGTGAATAAAGCTGGTGCCCCTAGAGATATGCACGGCAATATTCGACCCGAGTTATTTAAAGCAGAGCATTCATCCATCCCTTCAGAAAAGCATCTATTGGCTTTACCTGTTTTTAAATCTAAGACGTTTAAATTGTTCGGTGTGATTCCTTGGTCAAATCGTTTAATTGCACCGAGAGTGATGGATATAGAATTCGCTTTACCGATTGACTGGCTTAGCCGAGGTGATGCGGAGGTTAGGCGTGTCGAGCAAATCACTATTGGTACACGTTTAGCGGAAAACCTTGCCTCGGTGATGTATGCCGGAACGTTAATTGTAACAGGCGGCGACCGGCTGGATGTCATTCATGCAGCAGCACTTGCCGAATTAAGCGGCATCCGTTTAGCCGGTGTTTTATTGACAGGCGGTTTCGTACCCAAGAAATCAGCCTTTACTTTATTGCAAAAGGCTTTAGAGAGTGGTCTGCCATTAATGAGCTGTACGCAAGATACTTACCCTGCGGCGACGCGCTTATCGTATTTATACGGCTATATCGCTAAAGATGACCATGAGCGCTATCAGGAAGTGCTTACGCATTTCTCAGAACATATTCATGATGATAAGTTAAAGCCGCTATTGCGTAGCCATGGGCAGCGAAGATTAACGCCAGCAGCATTTCGTTATAACTTAATAAAAGTTGCTAAAGCACACCCCAAGACTATTGTATTACCTGAGGGCGATGAGCCCAGAACCATTTCGGCAGCGATTGCTTGTATGGAGAAAAATATTGCGAAGTGCATTTTGTTAGCTGAGCCTGAAAAAGTAAAAACTTTAGCAACCTCGCAAGGGCTTAATTTGCCTGATGGTTTGACAATCATTCAGCCTGAAACCATTGCTGAGCGCTATGTTCAGCCTTTTGTAGCGCTTAGAAGGCATAAAGGCATGAATGAAGTGCGCGCAAGGCAGTTACTTGAAGATACTGTCGTGTTAGGTACTATGATGTTGCAGCAAGGGGAGGTTGATGGATTGGTTTCAGGTGCTGTGCATACGACCGCCAATACAATCTTGCCAGCACTTCAGCTTATTAAAACGAAACCGAGCACGCAGCTTGTATCATCACTATTTTTTATGTGCTTGCCTGAACAGGTGGTGGCCTATGCAGATTGTGCAGTAAACCCTGACCCTACTGCTGATGAGTTAGCCGATATTGCGATTGCAACCGCTGATTCAGCCAAAGCCTTTGGCTTGGAGCCGCGTGTGGCTATGATTTCATACAGTACGGGTAGCTCTGGACGAGGGCAGGATGTCGACAAAGTTGTTCAAGCCACAGCATTAGCCAAGCAATTACGACCCGATTTAGTGATTGATGGCCCGCTTCAGTATGATGCGGCTGTTATTCAGAAGGTGGCGGATAGCAAGGCACCTGATAGCCCGGTTGCAGGCAAGGCAAATGTATTCATTTTCCCTGATTTAAATACAGGTAATACAACCTATAAAGCCGTACAGCGTAGTGCGGATGTTGTAAGCATAGGTCCTATGCTTCAGGGACTAAAAAAGCCCGTGAATGACTTATCAAGAGGGGCGCTTGTCGATGATATTATCTATACGATCGCCTTAACGGCCATTCAGGCGATTGAATGAATGACGATGATTAAAGCCTAATAATAGTTGTTAGGTTATTTTTCACGGTGATTGTCTGGTAATAGTACAGCGGGGCAGTACAGTGTCTCCCGCCGAATCGGTTAATTAATGGCTGTTGACGTTTCACTGACCCACCGTACAAAAATTTTTCTACCCGACAATTGGTTTTAGTACGCTATTTCACAGCGATTCTCTGAGGCAATGGTAGTGCAGGTGATTTGCAGGCTATAATTGACCTTTTGCTACTCCTTAGTGCCTGTGAAAAAAGTCCTGATCGTTAAAACTACCTCCTTGGGTGATTTGATTCATACCATGCCGGGAATCACTGATATCAGCCAGCATTTGCCTGATGTTGAATGCCATTGGTTGGTTGAAGAGTCATTTAAAGCGATTCCTCTTTGGCACCCTTTTATAAAAAAAGTGCATACCTGTGCTATTAGGCGATGGCGACAAAATTTCCTTTCATCTCAGGCTCGCTCAGAAATCAAACAATTAAAGCAGATGCTTCAAGCCGAGCGTTATGATTTAGTGATTGATGCGCAAGGGCTACTCAAAAGTGCCTTGATGATTCGCTGGCTGAAAACCAGAAAAGTAGGTTATGACAGCAACAGCATTAAAGAGCCTTTAGCAAGCTGGTTTTACACAGAGAAACAATCCATTTCTCGGCAATGGACGGCGATTGAGCGGGTACGGGCGCTTTTTGCAAGTGCTTGCGGTTATACCATAGACACTAAAGGCCCCGTTCAATTTGGTCTACAGATTAAGCAACCCCATGACATTGTGCTTACACCGAAGAGCCCTTATGCCATTTTTTTACATGGAACAAATTGGCACAGTAAAGTGTGGCCAGCTAACTTCTGGTCTCAATTAGCAGATAAGTTTTCTGAAATGGGGGTTCAATCGTATGTTAGCTTTGGTAGTGATGAGGAAAAACGACGAGCAGAAGATATTGCGAACGATTCTTCTGCCGTTGTTTTACCGCCTTTGGATTTAACTCAACTTGCTTACTTGTTACAGCAAGCAAAAGTGGTAGTGGGGAGTGATACGGGCCTAAGCCACATATCGGCAGCGTTAGGTACTCCGACTGTTGGTATTTATGGCTCGACGAATAGCCTGTTAACAGGACTGATTGGCGATCGGGTTGTCAGCCTTCAGGCGACAACGGACTGTTCTCCTTGTATGAAACGTGAGTGCCCCTTAGTCAATACGGATGAACCTATGCCTTGCTACCAGACACTGACACCTGATACAGTGCTGGATGCTGCAAACAAATTGCTGGAGCCTTCGGATGAGTATTAAAACCCAGAATGAAGCAGGTGTTTTTACACTGATGCTAAACCGTCTTGAAAAGAAGAATGCCCTTACGCAGATTATGTATCAGCAGTTGGCTGACGGACTTCGGGAAGCAGAAAGTGATAAGCGTGTTAAAGTTGTTATTCTCGCTTCTCAAGAAGGGGTCTTTACGGCTGGGAATGACTTACAGGATTTTTTGAATTTACCTGAAAACATGAAAGATTCAGGGGTGTATCAATTTCTTACAGCCTTGACAGAATGCAAGTTGCCCTTATTAGCTGCTGTTGAAGGGCCTGCAATTGGTGTAGGTTCGACAATGCTGCTTCATTGTGAAAGAGTGTTCTGTGATGACACGGCTAAGTTTGCTTTGCCCTTTATTAACTTAGGGTTGGTGGCGGAGGCAGCCTCTTCACTGTTATTGCCTCGTTTGTCAGGTTATCAGGCGGCGGCAGATTTATTGCTGACAGGTGATGCCTTTGATGCCGATAAAGCAAAGCTTTTGGGCTTAGTCAGCGAAAAAGTAGCGCCAGGTACAACTTACGATCAGGCTAAAGCCTATGCGGCAAAGCTTGTAACTAAGCCTCGCGCTACTCTCATCGACATGAAAGCCTTGTTGCGAAGAGCTGAAGAGCCTCTCATGCAGCGCGTTGATCATGAGCTTGTCTTGTTTCAGGAGAAACTGCAAGGCCCCGAAGTCAAAGAAGCCGTGACAGCTTTTTTTGAAAAACGTGTACCAGACTTTAGTAATTTGTGAGTAAAGCGCTTAAAAAAGCCTACCGCCGTCATCAAACCCTGATATTGGCGCTTTTAACCTTTGCCATGATGCTCTATTCAGCAGTGTTTGTGTTTGATGTGAACCCAGTTTCGCTTGGGCAGATGTTACTTATCGCCCTAGGCTTTCTGTTGGGGTTAATGAGTTTGGCGGCATTAACTGTGGCGAGTTTAAAGCTCCTTTTAAAATTTAGGCGCTAAGGATAAGCTGATATCGATATCGAGTTCGTTGGCAACGGCCGCAAGTTCGTTTTCGATAGCTTCTCGATTGCTCACGTGCATGGTTACCTCAATAGTGGCTTCAAATACTGGAGAGGCTGCCATTGGCGCAGGTTTAGTGGTTGAATAAAGCGATTCGATGTTGATATGGTGACGCGCTAAGGCTTGAGTAATCTCCTGAATAATGCCAGGTCGATCGAGACCTAAGACATCAAGGGTAACTTGGGGAGCTTTCTCACTTGACATCGCTATGGGCTTAAGGGGTTTACAAACAAGGCGAAGACTGTCATTTTGTTCTGCTGAAAGCTTGTCTATTAAGCTATCGAGGCGGTTTTCATCAATGGCGACTTCAATGACGCCTGTAAACTGGTGATTAATGGTATTTAGATGGCTGGTTAGCCAGTTTCCGCCACAGCTTTTGACTATCTCGGCAAAGGTCTCAACCAAGCCAACTTGATCATCACTAATAAAGCTAAACATTAACTGAGCTTGCATGTTTGGGTTCCTGAAGGGTTGTCAGACAATAAGTTGCGGATCGTTTCCTCATTATTTCACAAGATTTGTTAAACTGTCATTATGAATAACCCTGATTCCATTCTAGATACCCGTGGACTGATGTGTCCAGAACCCATTATGTTATTGCATAAGGCAATCCGTCGTATGGCTGGCGGTGAAACCTTGTTAATGATGGCAACAGACCCCTCTACAGAGCGAGATTTAATGAAATTTTGTCAGTTTTTAGGTCATGAGCTCGTTAAAAAGGGCAAGGTTGACAGTGCCTTTCATTTTTATATCAAAAAAGCAAAATAATTGAACTTTTTGTCATCTTTAAATACAAATTTCGTAAATTGGTCGAATTTGTTGTTAATGATGAAAATATTAACCTTTACTAGAAAGTTTCTATCTTACTCTTCACTTTTATTATTGTTTTCCACAGTGAGTGTTTTTTCAGGCCCGCTTTCAAATGGCTCCAGAGACCTTGTCCAAGGTGGAGATCAGGTCTCAGGTAATATTGCTCTAGCTACCATATTTGTAAGTAAATTAAGCGAAGCGGTAAGCAAAATCTGGTCAGCTGGTTCTGAAACCAACAGTGTTTCCAATATTGAAGCATCACTGCCAAATAGCTTTAAGCCAGGCGATACGCTTGATGAAACAGTGGTCCCTTTGTTTGTTGCAACTGATGAAGAAGGAATTGAAGTTGGCATTAAAAGAATTAAGGTCTTAGAAAAGCTAACGACAGCAACCAATAAAGCCGATAAACAAAAAGTGGTCGAGAATTTTAGAGCTACTGGAGGTAAATTAAAAGCCGGAGATATAGATTACTTTGATAACCCATTTACAGCAGAAAAAGGAAAGTATTTCTCTATCAACGAACAAGATTACATAGATCTAGGTACTTTTAATCCAGTACTTGCATTGCCGACAAGAGGTATTACAGAGTATTTTGATGGGCAAGGCATTTCTGCAATGCCTTTGTGCGGAATAGAGCCTGGGCCTTTTAATGTGGGTAGAGCGGCAGGCTTTTGTCCTAAAGGTAAGCACTGTTCAGTTACGAAGACGGGGAATACCGTTAATGTACTACTGAACCCTGAGGGGACATATAGAATCCAAGTGATTCGTAAGGATGTCAATACTAAAGCAGCTTGCAAAAGAAAGCCTAAGACTAGAAAAGGTAGCAGAGGAACAAAACGCTAGGTTTAATGGCATCTCTATTAATGGATGTTGAGTTTCTGCGCTGAATTTCAAGGCTTTCAGCAAGGTGTAGGTTGCCGTTAATGTTCGATATCTTTGCACAACCTACAACACAGCTGTTAGCTCAGGAAATTAGTGCCCGAAGGGGTTTATCTGGTGTATTTTCATCTTGCTTTTATTGGATGAGTCGCAGGCTGCTAGAAACAGCTATATGAACAAAAGAGAAGCCGAAAGCAATTATTAGATGTGCCCTTAAAGCTAATTTATTATGATTTTCTAGATGCAAGGCGATTAATATGTATTTTTCTAGTAGGCTATATATAACCACTTTAGCGCTGTCAATGATCACAAGTGACGTCGCTTTCTCAGGCGATAATTCATTGCAAACAGGAGGCAGCTACGGTACTTCTGCTCCAGCATCCTCCATTATCCCCCTTCTTGATGTTGGCATACGGGTAGCTTCTAAATGGCTTGATTACCCGTTGAGTGGTTCTGGTTCTGGTTCTGGTTCTGGTTCTGGTTCTGGAGCTGAGTCTGATGCAGGCTCTGGTAGCAACTATTCTGGGGAAGGTGAGGTAGATAGAGAATCTATCAGTATGCCAACGTCTGTTTATATCCCTGAAGGTATGAGCCGAGAGAAAATAATTGAAGGCTTGACACATCCAAATGACGATAGTGACGATGGTGATTCAGCCTATCGCGCTTTAAATACGTTAGATGGTCTTAAGCTCACAAAAAGCACTCAAGGCAATCAGAAGCAGGTCATCGCTAAAAGGCTTAATCAACAGATAGGGTCTAGATTTAAGACTAATGATTTAAAGTATTATACAGATAGCTTCTCAGCTTCAATTCAAAATTCTAAATTAACATCTCAAGGTTATAAGCACTTTCTAACCATCAACCCAAAGCGAGGTCTTCCAGAGCAAGAATTGGTGCGTGTGCCTAAGTGTAGTATAAACCCGAACCCCAGAGGACCAGGCTATCCAGAAGGTTTATGTCCATTCGGTATGGATTGCAGAGTTGTTGAGAAAGGCAACATGGTCTTTGTTTATAAGAATAAAGAAGGTCAGTTAAAAGTCTCTGTTATTCAAGATCATGTGAACACAAAAGCTGCCTGTGTAAGAACAGGGAAGAGTGGAAAAAGAAAAGGGCGAAGATAGCCCTAGGAGCCTGTCCGAGAACTGACTGTTCGGCCTAAATTCCAGATAAGCGGCTAAATTCTTCGCCAAATTCCTTTAAATAGGCTGACTATTCGCAGGAATTTCTCAAAGAATTTAGCTCACTTATTTGAAATTTATCCTCAAACGCAATTCTCGGACAGCCTCCTAGATGAACAGCTAATTGTTGTCTAGCAATAATTTGATGGCTGCTAGTGCCTCAGGATCTTCCCGTTTGATTTGATTGGCGATATTATGCTGAAAAAAGTATTTAAAATCAGTGTGATCATTGACAGGATAGAGGTGTTCATCCGTCATAAGGGTGGGGGTGTCGATGATATTATCATGGTCAATGATCATCCCTTCTATCTCACCGCTGCCTTTCAGCTGCCAACTGGTCACCTCAGTTAAGGTCAACGCTTCTTGATCCTCGTTAAGCAAAATGGCGTGAGTACCAATGTTATCAGGGATGGTTTGTAAGGTGTCTTCGCACTTCGTCGCTTCATCTTCAGGTTCAAAGTACGCAAGTGATGTTTCTAGCTCGACAATTTTATGAACGGGTGCTTCAAAGAAAATCGAATCGCCTTCAGGATCATAGTAGCCCTCAAATCGGCCATTTAAGGCATCCTGAATTTCCTCGCAGGGTGTCACATGATTCAGCCAGGGCACCATGCCAACGACTTCGCCATTCCACTTTAAGCCCCAGCATAAGAGTTTGACGGCAAAGAGTTTATCGGGGTTGCGCTTGTTGGAATACAACATGCATAGCCCGTCATTTTCTGGTGAAAGGCGTATGATGCGCTCTTGCGCTAAGTCCTCAATCGGTTTGCCACTAAAAAAATCAATGACGTTGGGGGCTTGATATCGAGTCATACGTATTCCTCTCTCTAAGTGGGATCGGGTACAATTCGAGTATAGTCGGTTAAGCCTTGCTAATGCCAGAATTGAACAATTTTTTATGCAGTTATTCTAAAAGTTTAGGTTTTTCATCGATTAAATGTTGTTTAACTACTTGTTTTAAAAAAGAGTCGATGTGAATTTGATCACTGAGCCTGCGTGGCAAGCTGAAGATCTCATAAGGTTATTTAACCAAACGTTCTTAGAACAGGAGCGAACCTGCTTGGTGAAAGGGCAGGATGAGCCTATTTATTTGCCAGGTAAGGGGGGTGGTGAACCTCATCAAGTAATATTCGCGCACGGTTTTTTTGCTAGTGCGCTGCATGAGGTAGCCCATTGGTGCATAGCAGGTCGTGCAAGGCGTCAGCTAGTCGATTATGGCTATTGGTATGAACCAGATGGACGTTCAGCTAGCTCGCAAGCTGCATTCGCTGCTGTTGAAGCCAAGCCTCAAGCGTTGGAATGGTGCTTACATAAAGCCTGCGGACACCCTTTTGTGGTGAGTTTGGATAATCTTGACCTAGGCCATAATGATTTTGCTGATTTTAAATTGGCTGTGTTTAATGAAGCAAAAAACTATCAAAAAAAAGGCTTACCGCCGAGAGCACTGCGTTTTTTTAAGGTGCTGGCAGGCTATTTCAATCAGCCCCTTGATCTTGAAATCTATGAATTCTCTTTAGAGGTACTTTGACGGTGATACGTGTATTAGCTGATGACAATATCCCTGCGCTCGATGTTTTACTTGGTGATCGGGTAATCATTGACTACAAACCAGGGCGAACTATAGAGCTTGACGACTGTATAGAGAAAGATGCGTTGTTCGTGCGCTCAGTGACTAAAGTCAATCAAGCGTTAGTTGAGGGGAATGCAACACTGACATTTGTCGGTTCCTGTACGATCGGTACTGACCATGTTGACAAAGCGCTTTTGTTAGAACGGGGTGTAGCTTTTCATCATGCCCCCGGCTGTAATGCTGAGGCGGTCGTTGATTATGTGTTGACGGCTATGCTGTCTATAGTGCCGCTGAAAACATGGCAAGATAAAACGGTGGGTATTATTGGACTAGGGCAGGTGGGTTCTCGATTGAGAAAAAGACTGACTCAGCTGAATATCAAGACAAAAGCGTATGACCCTTTTGTGCAGGAGGCGGCTCATAAACTTGAAGAGGTGTTAGCGTCAGATTGTATTAGCTTACATGTTCCTTTAACAAAGACAGGTGAATACCCAACTTATCATCTGATCGATGAGCAAGCACTATCGTTGATTAATCCAAGTGCCTTTCTTATTAATACCAGTCGAGGGGGAGTGGTTGATGATGCAGCACTACTAAAAAAAATTCATCAAGATAACTTGAAGGTAGCGTTAGATGTTTATGAGCAAGA
Source organism: Pseudomonadales bacterium (assembly GCA_965225765.1). Taxonomy (GTDB): domain Bacteria; phylum Pseudomonadota; class Gammaproteobacteria; order Pseudomonadales; family DT-91; genus CAKMZU01. Next base: position 1,159,890 of record CBDDBO010000002.1, on the reverse strand, counting down.
GCCTGCGCCTCCAGAAGCCTTAATTGATGCTGTCAGTATTGCCACTCCTCATATTGCGGGTTACAGCGAGCAGGGCAAACTTAAAGGTACTTTGATGGTGGTTGAGGCATTCTGCGAGCATTTTCGACTTGATCTGCCTTGTCACGAGTTATTGTTGCCTACAAAGCAGTCTCTAGCTGCACATGATGCTTTTGAGCAGTCTATGCAGGCTGTCTTTGATATAAAAAACCTTAGTGACCAGTTTAAATCGGGTTTAGTCAGTAAATCTTCTGAACAAGAGAAAACGGCTTACTTTGATGATTGCCGTAAGCATTATCCGCTAAGAAAAGAGTTTGGCTACACTCTGCTTTCTCAGGTATCTGAAAGACTGGAGCGTACTTATGAAGGGTTAGGGTTTAAGGTACGCAAGCATGGTTAACTTAACAGTAGGGCTTGTGGTTAACCCTTATGCAGGTATTGGCGGTGAAGCGGGATTAAAGGGGAGTGATGGAGCCTCTGCCAGAGTAAAGGCGTTAGATTATAAGTCCGAGCTCTATGCGCCTATGCGTGTTAAGCAGATGATTGACCAGCTAGGTGAAATGATCACGCAAATTAAATGGATCACTGCTGATGGGGTGATGGGCAGCGATTATTTACCTGTAAAAGCTAAGAAAGTTCCTGTGAATGTTCCTTCAACCCAAGACGATACCAAGTGGGTACTTGAGTGCTTTTTAGCAGAGCAAGTCGATCTCATTGTCTTTGCTGGTGGTGATGGCACAGCTCGAGATGTATTCGATGTTATTGATCATCAAATTCCCTGTTTAGGCTTGCCAAGTGGTGTAAAAATGCAGTCGGGGGTCTTTGCCATATCTCCTATAATGGCAGCAGAATTAATTAAAGGTCTGGTAGAAACCAAGCTTGTAAGATCAGCTCTGCAAGATGTGCGAGATATTGATGAAGAAAAACTGAGAGAAAGTAAGGTTCAATCCAAATACTATGGCAGCTTATTAGTGCCAGACTCACCTCAGTATTTACAGAACTTGAAGCAGGGGGGGGTAGAAAGCGAACCGTTGGTTGTCGACGAAATGGCAGCTTTTATAGAAGAGCAACTTGATGAGATTGATTTACTGCTCATAGGCCCTGGGCGAACGACAGCTGATATTATGGCGCGCTTGGGTTTTGATAATACATTGGTGGGTTTTGATGCTGTTATTCAGGGTGAATCAATCCAAAGCGATTTAACGGGTGATGCTATTGTAAACCTTGCAGAAAAATACCCTAACTTCCGAATTTTGCTATCTCCAACGGGAAACCAAGGCTTTCTGTTAGGACGTGGCAACCAACAGCTAAACCCGTTGTTATCGAAGCATCCAGACAAAGACTGCATCATGGTCCTTGCAACACGTACCAAGCTGAATTCACTCAAGCGGCAACCTTTGTGGGTCGATGTTGGTTTGACAGCGTCTAATCAAAAATTGTCAGGCTTGTATTCTGTATTAACGGGCTATGACGATTTTGTATTGTATCCTGTGAGGTCTGTAGATGAGTGATCTTGAGCCTTTACATCAATCCCTTCACAGTTTTTTTGAGGGTAAACTAAAGGATTCTAGCCGTGTTTTTCACGGGCGAGGCCATTGTTATCGAGGGCTAGAATTTATTACCGTTGATTGGTTTTCACCTGTGCTATGGGTGGTCATCTTCGATGAAATCGACGCTCAACTAGCGCTATCGATCAACGATCTATTGATGGACTGTGCTGCAAAGTACAGCGGCATTGAAGCTGTCATTGTGCAAAAAAGAAAGCGACCTAACCCAGAGCAATCAGTGATCTATGGCGTCGTGCCAGAGACATTATATGCTCAAGAATCAGGCTTTATATTTCATATAAATTTATTAGCGAACCAAAATACCGGCTTTTTTCTGGATGCGAAGCCTGCCAGGCAATGGGTATATAAGAATGCCTCTGGAAAGCGTGTCTTAAATTTATTTGCTTATACCTGCGCATTTTCAGTTTCGGCGCTTGGAGGAGGTGCCTCACAAGTGGTTAATGTTGATATGGCTAAAGGTGCTATCACGACGGGGCAGCGTAATCATGCGCTGAACAACTTAGATGGTAAGGGTGCGGTGTTTTTGACGCACAATATTTTTAAAGTCGTCAATAAATTAAAACGCTATGGCCCTTTTGATGTGATTGTATGTGACCCTCCAAGCTTTCAAAAAGGGGGCTTTATTGTTGAGAAAGACTATGTGCGACTCTTAAAGAAAGTGCTGCCCTTGCTCGCCCCAGGTGGGGAGGCTTTACTCTGCTTAAATGCAACTTGGCTTGGCCCTGAGTATCTTCTGGATGCTATGCGTGAAGCAGGCTTTCAGTATGCATCTTGTCAAAGGTTGCCACAAAGACCTGATTTCCCAGAACAAAATCCAGACTTGGGCTTAAAAATGATGGTTTTTTCTGGCGCTGAAGCAATCTAACAGGCTCTGTTGGTGAAGAAATGTCGTATGTTATTTGACTGCGTTTTTCTGGTGGTTGTAGGGCAGATTAGTGCAGCGTAATCTGCCATTAGTTTGAATACTCGGCGGGTTACGCTTCGCTAACCGCGCCCTACAAAAAAACACTTACCCGATAATCGCTGTGAAATAGAGTATCAGGCTTTGGAAGGGTTTCATCAGTTTGTTAGCCTGCCGAGATAGGGGTAATACTTTCCTTATCCACCCTATATCGCTTTAAATACCTGTAACCTTAATTTTATTTGTCTTGTTTATTCGATAGTCGGGTAGCGCTTCTTGAGTGTTATCTGAGCAGATTCTGTAGTAACGAGCCAATCCATCTTAGCCTCAGTCTGATTGCTACCCTGAGTCCATGCCTCAACTGTTCTTTTTAATGTTTCTTGGTCTGGTATTCTTGGGTTAAGGCGAGCTATAGTCAAATCTGGTGTATGGCCGCAGATACGACTTCCTGTTGTTGATCATTTTCTACTGGGTTACCGTCCTCGAATTTCACTCCATCAATAACATCTGCAAGCAGCTTATAGCCCCTTAAGCGTTGCCACTTTTTCTGAGCAGTTGTTAATAATTTATACGCCATTGCTAGCGTTGTTTGTCGACTACCACAGTTTTTCGTTTTATTGGTTCTGAGCCTGACAGTAGCAAAAACAGATTCAATAGGGTTTGTCGTTCTAATATGTTGCCAGTGCATAGCTGGAAAATCATAAAAAGCGAGCATGCTGTCTTTATCTTTCGCAAGGCATTGCATAGCTGCTGGATACTTGGCCTCAAAGCGGTTAATAGTGCTATCAAATGCTTTATAGGCAGCGTCTCGTGTGTCTGCTTGCCATATATCATGTAGCGCTTCTTTCATTTTAGGTTGAATAGCTTTTGGCACTTTATTGAGTACATTGGCTGTCTTATGCACCCAGCAACGTTGTTGAGCGCTCTCTGGCCAGCGCTTGGCCGCAGCCTTCCAAAAACCTAAAGCGCCATCGGCAATCACCAGCTTAGGCTGTCCTTGAAAGCCTTGATATTCAAGCTGTTTAATCACTTCTAGCCAGCTAGCTTCAGATTCTCTATAGCCATCAACAACGGCTAATACCTCTTTACGGCCAGTTTCATCTGAGCCAATGACAACCAAGAGACACAACTTGTCGTCCATTCGAACATTGCAGTAAATACCGTCAACCCAAACATAAACGCAGCGCCTGCCGCTTAAGTCACGCTTACGCCAAAGCCCATAGTCAGTCTCCCATTGCTGTTTAAGGTTTGAAACAACACTCGGCGAAAGCCCTTTTGTTCCATCGCCTAACAGCGCTTCTAGTGCAGGCTGCATGTCACCTGTGGAGATACCTTTCAAATACAGCCAGGGTATAAACTCTTCCATTGTCTTCGTGCGCTTAAGGTACGGTGGGAGCAAAGCGCTGGTAAAGTGATGGCCATTGCCTGATCTGTCGCGCGTCTTCGGCACTTTGATTTCAAGCTCACCTAAACCTGTTTGTATCATGCGCTTAGGCAGATAGCCATTTCTAACGACGGCTTGCTTACCATCTACTTCAAGTGATGAGTAGTCATCTAAGAAGGCTGATAATTCAGCTTGCACTGCCTTTGTTAGCAACTCGCGTGCGCCTTCTTTTAATAACTCGGTCAATGGATCTTTTACTGGATTATTTAACTCTACAACTTTATCATTTTGAGCCATACGGTGTTTCTCCTGTTGGTTGTTGATCTTGCAGGATCGACTAACAGATTAACATCGTATCTTTTCAGCTCATACACCAGATATCATCATAGCTCGGTTAAGGCATTGTCTTCCTAAAACATTAAACTCAATCTTAGCCGTGTTTAAAGCCTTAATGCAGACTGCAACACTACGTTTAAAAACGTTATAGCATTCCGGTAAGAATGAATATTGGTTTGTGTCAAATGTCCATGCTTAACCTGATGATGTATAAATTTTAGATTTGTTAAATGCATTTCATAGCAATCTTGAACTGAATGATCAATACCCGTGCATTTGCATGAATTGATCACCTTTTTACCGTTATATATAATTGGGAAATCATCGATGCCAGCTGGTTTAGGGTAAGTCAGTTCTGAATGCTTATTTTGATTTAGATTGAATAATGATTCTTTAATAGTTTTATATGATTGTATATGTTGATCAATATCAGCAATATCAATCCTGTCTAGTGTAGTAACTTTTTTCCCTTCTTCAAAGATTTGGTTGATCGTTACGGGTTTAGTGCAATATGATTGAGATGACACTATTATGAGTGCTAGTAGGGTATAATATTTGTATAGAGTATTCGGTAACATAGCACTATTGATAATCAAAACTGTTGGTAGTTTGTTGGCAATGCGTAATAAAAGTTCAAACTTAATCAGTGTGTCTATCTAATCGCCGCTTTGTCCTCCATGTGATGCGGGCGTTAGACTTATTTGAGCGTTTTGGCCTAAATCTAATATAATCGATATTTGGAATGTATTGGGTGTATGAGGAGAGTATGACTAACTTAAAAATTCCTTTCTAAGAGCCAGATGAGATGGACGCTCCGAAAATATCAAGCAAAAAAATCTCTGTAGGGTGAGAAATTCTCGCTCCCGATAACGTTTACCTTAATTAACCCCTTCGTACTCTTAACCTACAACAATATATCTTGAAATTTTAGTTTGGCGCATTGTGACGCCGATTGGGAGTATTCATTTCATCATCTCTATTAATTGATGTTGAGTGTCTGCGCTGTATTTCAAGGCTTTCAGCAAGGCGTAGGTTGCCGTTAATGCTCGACACCTTTAAAAAACCTACAACACCGCTGTTAGCTCAAGAAATTAGCGCCCCTATAGTGGACCCATTAGGATTTGATTCTGGTGAAGATGTCAGTATTTAGTCAGCCCTGATAAACAGTAGAAAGCTTCATTTAAAGAGGCTTAGGGCTGGCTTGAAACGAACAATTTCGACCAGAAAGACTCTAAAAGCCTTAAATTACTGGTCGAAATGAGTTTTGGATGCTGACTACAAGCCCGTCTTCGAACAATCAAAGCAGCTTTTTTGATCTATTCGATTCATTAGATCTCAATGACCCGCTCATAGCCTTATCGAACGCATTGCCTTGGCCAGATTTAGAAAAAGGTCTTGCCGTTTATTACAGCGAAGAAGGTCGCCCAGCCAAACCTATTCGATTGATGAGCGGCTTATTAATGCTCAAGCAGCTCTTCAATTTGAGTGACGAGAATGTGGTTTCTCAGTGGAAAATGAACCCATACTTTCAATTTTTCTGCGGTGAAACCAGTTTTCAATCTTGCCTGCCTTGCCATCCAACAGACCTTGTAAAATTCAGGCAAAGAATTGGCGAGAGCGGCGTTAAACAGATTTTTGCGATGTCAGTTAAGCTGCATGGAGAGGCAGCTGAAGATGATACGGTTTTTGTTGATACGACGGTACAGGAAAAAGCTATCACCTATCCGACCGATACAAAGCTCGCCATCAAAATCATTAATCGAGTGAATAAGCTAGCAAAAGGCTTTGGTGTCAAACAGCGGCGAACTTTTGTCAAAGAGGTAAAACAGCTTCGTATTGACTCGCGCTTCTTTGGACATGTAAAGAAACGCAAGAAGGCTAAAAAAGCCTTGAAGCGTCTGCGTACTATTGCTGACATTCTGATGAGAGAGCTTGAGCGAAAACTCCCAGAGGGTGAGGTTGCACAGCTAGCAAACGATTTTGCCATGTATCGCAAGGTACTTGCTCAACAGTCTAAGGACAAGAACAAAATTTACAGCCTTCATGAGCCTCAAGTCTACTGTGTTGCTAAAGGTAAGGCGCATAAAAAATACGAATACGGGAGCAAGGCTTCTATCGTATCGACACGCGATCATGTCATTGTTGGCGTCGCTGCACATGATACGTTCACGCATGATTCTGAAACATTACAAACTGCGTTAGATGAAGCAGAATCTGTAAGAGAGACATCCATCAAAACTGCTGTTGTTGATAAAGGCTATCAAGGTTCCAAATCTAAAGTGAAGCAGGAAGTTATTTTACCAGGCAAGCCTCTTAAGCGAGATAATGATAAACAACGAGCACGTAAACGAACGCTTTGTAAAAAACGCTCATCCATTGAGCCCGTTATCGGTCATTTGAAGCAAGACTTCAGATTGTGCAGGAACTTCCTTAAGGGCTTTATCGGCGATCAGCTTAACTTGTTGATGGCTGCTTGTGCCTGGAACTTAAAAAAGTGGATCAACGCTTTTTTTGTGCTTGTTTTTATCTGGTTACCTGATCAAAAAGCAGCCAGCAGATTGGCTGGCTTTAAGTTTATGCTTTCGATAATACTTGGCCTTAAAAAATATAAGGCCTTTGTCAGGGCTGACTATTTAAATAACCCTTTGGGCAATCAAATCAGCAATTGATCATTTTTTGCTAGGAGGCCCTGCATTTTAAGTGGTTCTAGTAAGGCGGATTTTGACATAAACAAGTAGGTTCGAAGCGTTGTGAAATGAAGGTGCAAAAGGGAACTGCACGCTAACAACGTATCAACTGACCCAGTTTACAGGAAAATAATTCGGGATAATCGCCATTTTAGAGGTGATTTTCAGAGGCGTTTTATAAAATAAAGAATCAATCAGGCGACTACGTCGCCTGATTGATTGGTTATTCAGGCATTAACGTATTCAAATACTCAACTGTTTCAACGTATTCGGTCAATAAGCGCATGACCACATCACGAGTACGCTCAACATGGTTGATCTGCCCTACGACCTGACCAACTGGGTTAAAGGCTACCTTCTGACACTCACCTTTACCTGCGTACTTATGAGTACGACGAATCGCATCAGCGGTTACTAGGCCTTGTAGTGGCATGCCTAATGGATCTGGGTTACCTTCAGCTGCCCAAGCGTCAGTCCATTCGTTTCTAAGCATACGACAAGGCTTACCTGTCCATGAACGTGAACGCACGGTGTCTTCTTCTGTCGCGTTGAAGTAAGACTCTTTCTGAGCAGGCTCGGCTTCTGCTTCTTCAACCGCTAACCATAAAGAGCCTGACCATACGCCTGCAGCGCCCATGGCCATCGCAGCAGTTACCTGACGGCCGTTGCCGATGCCACCTGCTGCAAGTACAGGCGTGTCTACTGCATCAATAATTTGTGGCCATAACACGATAGAGCCCACTTCGCCCGTGTGACCACCACCCTCAGAACCTTGCGCGATGATAAAATCAAGGCCTGCTTTTTCGTGTTGCTTTGCTTGCTTCACTTTGCCGCAAAGTGCGCCAACCAAACGGCCAGACTCTTGAATTTTCTTGATGATGTCATCTGGCGGCGTACCTAATGCGTTAGCGATTAGGCGGCAGTTAGGGCGCTTAAGCGATTCTTCAACTAAAAGTGAAGCGATGGCTTCATTCCAGCCTAAAAGGCCCATTTCACTGTCGTCGTGCCACTCAGGAACGCCGTGCTCTTGTAAAAGTTTTTCAGCAAACTCGTAATGTTCGTCAGGCACCATGCCTTTCAGCATCTCTTCAAGCTTATCTGGGTCCATTTCACCCATGCCTTCGTACTTTTGCGGGATAACGATGTCGACACCGTAAGGCAGATCGCCTATATGATCGTCAATCCAGTCTAATTCTGCTTTCAGCTGCTCTGGCGTGAAGCCAACAGCGCCTAGTACGCCAATGCCGCCTGCTTTACTGACTTCTACGACAACGTCACGGCAGTGGGTGAAGGCAAAAACGGGAACTTGTAAACCCAGTTTGTTTGCTAATTCTGAGCGCATGATGACTCCTCAGTGTTGTTTTTGTTCAGGTTGTCCATTATGGAGGTCTTCAGCAAGGGATCAATGACCCACCTTGATCATTAGTAGAACAAAATCGATCATAGAGCCCAGATAGGGATTTTCAAAGTGGGTGAAAACCAGTAATCTAGTCCTTTTGCATCATAGCGTGAACAGCACGCCAATTAAAAGGATAATTCATGAAGGTTACTGTCTTTGGATCGGGGTATGTGGGCCTTGTAACGGGCGCTTGTTTGGCTGATGTAGGAAATCAAGTTTATTGTGTCGATATTGACCAGAATAAGATTGACTCGCTCAAAAAAGGTGAGATTCCGATTTATGAACCAGGTCTGGACCGTCTTGTCCTTGATAATCAAAAGCATGGCCATTTACAGTTTACCACGGACGCAAAAGAAGCCTGTGAACATGCTGACATAATTTTTATCGCCGTAGGCACGCCCCCCAAAGAGGACGGTTCTGCTGACTTGCAATACGTATTAAAGGTTGCGGAAACCATTGCGACGCATATGGATGATTACAAGGTAGTGGTGGGTAAGTCGACTGTGCCTGTCGGTACCTGCGATAAAATTGAATCGACTATTGCTACGGTACTGGCCTCCAAAGACTCGGACCTGCGTTTTTCTGTTGTATCCAATCCTGAGTTTCTAAAAGAGGGCAATGCGATTGAGGATTTCATGAAGCCCGACCGCATCGTGATTGGCACCTCAGATGATCAGGCAAAAGGCTTGATGGGTGAGCTTTATGCGCCTTTTAACCGCAAACATCACCGTACGATTTTTATGGATAGACGCTCGTCTGAGTTAACTAAGTATGCTGCCAATGCCATGCTTGCAACCAAAATCAGTTTTATTAATGAAGTCTCGCGTATTGCCGAATTAGTGGGCGCAGACATTGAACATGTCCGTCATGGTATAGGCTCTGATCCGCGTATTGGCTATCAGTTTATTTATCCAGGCTGTGGCTATGGCGGTTCCTGCTTTCCGAAAGATGTGAAGGCGCTTCGCCAAACAGCACGAGAGTTAGGCCATGAGCCAGCGCTTTTAGATGCCGTGGAGCAGGTCAATGTCTCACAAAAGCAAAGCCTTGTTGAAAAAATCAATCGCTTTTATGCAAAGGGTATTAAAGGGAAAACGTTTGCGTTGTGGGGATTGTCATTCAAACCACAAACCGATGATATGCGTGAAGCCTCAAGCCTTGTCATTATGGATGCCTTATTTGCCTCTGGCGCTAAGGTGCAGGCGTTTGATCCAGCGGCAATGGAAGAAACGCAATCGCTTTACCCCGATCAGCCTTTATTGACGCTAGCCGGTACGAAAGAAGCGGCACTCAAAGATGCAGATGCGCTAATTATCTGCACCGAATGGAAGAACTTTCGCTCGCCAGACTTTGCCTTGATTAAGTCGTCTATTAGCGATAAAGTGATTTTCGACGGCCGTAATTTATATGACCCTGAGGCAGTAGCGGGGCGGGGCCTTAAATATTTTGCTGTAGGTAGAGGGTTGTCCCTTCACTTATAGCGGTTAAACAAACAAGGAGATGTGAATGTCAGAACACAAGGAAACCTCAACCGATAGTACAGCTGATGCAACTGCTATGGTTGTGCTGCTCGTTGCCAGTGTTTTTACCGTTATTTTTTGGTTGTCCGGGCAGTAATATACCCCAAGGCCTAGGCGCCTGTCCGAGAACGGGCTGTTCGGCCTAAGCTTCCAATAATCGGCCAGAATTCTCAGAAAATTTCTAAAAATTCTGACTCAATTCTTGAAACCTTATGCTCGAACGCAATTCTCGGACAGACTCCTAGGTAACCTATAAAATAAAGCATACTGTCTAGGTTCTGTTGACAGAAAGGCTGCGCTTATTTTTTTCTTACTAAGCTGATCCCATCGGCAATGTCTAGCATACTGACATCAACACGACTGTCTTTAGCTACTTTTTCATTCAATGCTTTAATAGCTTCAATACTCTTGATCGAAAGTCTTGAAGCGATATCTTTATCCAGTCGCTCACTGTCAACCACGGAGCCATAGAGTAAGACGTTATCGATGATGAGCAAACCATTAGGTTTAAGAAGCTTAAGGCTTTGCTCGTAATAGCTATCGTACTGTTCTTTATCGGCATCAAGAAAAATCAGGTCAATAGAGCCTGAGGCACCTTGTTCGATCATCGATTCCAAGCTTTCGAGAGCAGGGGCAATACGCAAATCAATTTTGCTTTCAATACCTGCTTCACGCCAATATTTTCGTGCAACGGCTGTCCATTCTACACTGGTATCTAGCCCAATAAGTTTGCCGTCATCAGGTAAGGCACTTGCCATACAAAGTGAGCTGTAACCTGTGAAAACGCCAATCTCGATAATGATTTTAGCACCAGTAAGCTTGACCAGAAAAGCCATGAATTCACCCTGAGTCGCAGGAATTTGCATCATGAATTCAGGCAACTTAGCCGTTTCTTCGCGAAGTCGCTTTAATAATGGCGTATCTTTTACACCATGCTCAATCACATATTGATGAATGTCGGCGAATTGCTTTAATTGGTCTTTTTGCATGCTTTTCCCCCTTAGCTTTGACGCTGCCTAACCGCTTCGAACAGGCAAATGCCTGTGGCGACTGAGACATTTAAACTACTGACACTGCCAGCCATAGGTAATTTGGCTAGAAAATCACAGGTTTCACGAGTAAGCCTTCTAAGGCCTTTGCCTTCAGCACCCATGACGATTGCAACAGGGCCTTTCAAGTCCATCTCATAAAAGGATGAATCGGCTTCTCCAGCAGCCCCTATGAGCCAAAGCCCTTTGTCTTTTAATGCATCTAAGGTGCGAGCGAGATTGGTAACAGCGAATGTAGGTATGGTTTCAGCAGCACCGCAGGCAACTTTTCGAACCGTTGAAGTAAGGCCAACGGATTTATCTTTTGGGTAAACAACACAGGTAACACCTGCGGCATCAGCGCTTCTTAAACAGGCACCTAAATTGTGAGGGTCAGTAATACTATCTAATACGAGCACAAGTGGTGTCGCCTCTTCCGATAATAGCTCGTCGAGTGATTGAGCGTCGGTTTCTTCTTGAACGAGAATAAGGATGCCTTGATGTTTTTCCGTGTCGCTTTTCTCAGTCAATTGTTTTTTTGTGACTGGGGTGCAGGCAATTTTCTGGCTTGCTGCAAGATCGAGTAGTTTTTGCAGGCGCTCATCAGATCGCTGCTTGTCATGAAGCAACGCCATGACGGTATGAGGTTTATGTTTTAAGACACTTTGAACTGCATGCAGTCCGTAAATCAGTTGTTCTTGGTTTGGCACGCTGCTTTTTCGCTATTTCTTTCGTTTGCTGGATTTTTTCGGCAGTTTATGTGGCTTGCCTTTTGGCTTCACCTTTTTTTTACCGCTTTTTATCAAGCCTTTTTTCAGTTTTTCTCTTTCTGACAGGCTTTTTGAAGTCTTCTTTGGTTTTTCAGTCGTTGCCTTTTTTATCGCTTGACGTTTTCTTGGCGCTTTAGGTGCGGGTATTAAATGTATGCGTCGCTCGTCCAGTTCAATTTTGCTAACCATGACATCGAGGGAATCGCCCAGGGCATACACTTTTCGAGAGTGTTCACCGACTAAACGCTGCTTTTTTAAGTCGGCATTAAAATAGTCGTTTTCAAGTTGGCTAATGTGGACCAAGCCTTCGATGTAAATATCGTTGAGCTCTACAAAGAAACCAAAACCTGTCACCGCAGTGATAGTGCCCTGAAATACTGCGCCTGTATGGCTTGAAAGAAAATGGCATTTTAGCCAATTCTCGACATCGCGCGTCGCATCATCCGCACGGCGTTCTGTCATTGAACAATGCTCACCTAACGCCAGCATGGTTTCCTCGTCATAGGGGTAGATGCGTTTGGTGGTGAGTGGCCCAAGCTTATCACTGCGTTTAACATGTTTGCTGGGCTTCTCAGAACGAATAACAGATTTGATGGCGCGGTGAACCAGCAAATCAGGGTAGCGCCTGATTGGAGACGTAAAATGCGTATAGGCAGTGTAGGCTAAGCCAAAGTGTCCACGATTATCAGGCTCATATTTGGCTTGGCTCATGGAGCGCAGTAACATGGTCTGAATCAAAGGGGCATCTTCGCGTGATTTGATCTTTTGAACTAATTGTTGGTAATCACCAGTATCCGGCTTGTTTTTGCCAGAGAGTGAAAGGCCCAATTCGCCTAAATAGTCTTTTAGTGCACTGAGTTTTTTTTCTGTAGGGCCATCATGGATGCGGAAGAGGGCTGGCAAGTCATGTTTTTCAAGAAATCTTGCCGTCGCCACATTGGCGCAAAGCATGCATTCTTCAATGAGTTTGTGCGCATCGTTTCGCTCGATGGGCACAATACTTTCTATTTTGCGCTCACTGTTAAAGAGCATGCGGGTTTCAACGGTTTCAAAATCGATAGCGCCGCGTGCCTCGCGCTGTTGTTTTAACGCCTGGTAAAGACGATAAAGTTCATCGACATGAGGCACAACCTGGGCATATTTCTTACGGAGTCTCTCATGTTGTTTGTCTTTGGCATCGAGCATGCTGCCTACATCGGTATAGGTCAGCCTCGCTTGTGAGTGCATCACAGACTCGTAAAATTGGTAGCCACTTAAACGCCCGTTTGCACTAATGGTCATTTCACAAATCATGCAGAGCCTGTCGACTTCAGGCATTAACGAGCACAGCCCATTGGAAATTTTCTCAGGCAGCATAGGAATGACTTGCTTGGGAAAGTAGACGGATGTGCCGCGCTTATTGGCTTCTGTATCAAGCGCGGTGTTTAATTTAACGTAGTGGGCAACGTCAGCAATGGCCACAAACAAGCGCCAGCCGCCGGATTTTTTGCGTTCGCAGTAAACCGCATCATCAAAGTCCCTGGCATCCTCGCCATCGATGGTGACAAAAGGCAAATGTCTTGAATCAAGGCGTGCATTTTTATCACGCGTAGTCGGCGAGGATTTTAGCTTTGCCATTTGTGCGACGACGCCCTCTGGCCACTCATAAGGGATATCAAAATTACGGGTGGCAATGGTGATTTCCATGCCTGGATCTGTTTGTTTACCCAGTATTTCTTTAATCATGCCTTTAGGTGCATTGAATAAGGTAGGTTGGTCAGTAATCTCGACGACCACCACATCATCTGGTTTGTAACTAAACTGATCGTGATTTTTAATCACAACCTGCATGAGAATTTTGGGGTTTTCCGCGATAAGCCTTGGCAGGCTTTTGCTGTGATCGACTCGGCCGACGACTTGCTGGGTATTATGCTTAGTGACTGCAATAATCTGGCCTTCAAGTTTGCCGTTTTTAGATGTATGTGTCACAGCAACACGTGCTTTATCACCATGGAAGCCTTTACGCATCTCTCGATTGCTAAGATAAACATCAGGTCGCTTTTTATCGTCCGGCATCAAAAAGCCGTAGCCATCTTGATGCGCTGACAGAGTGCCTTCGACGACTTGGCTTTCATCGAAAGGCTTATAGCCTTGACGCGTTTGGGTGATTTGAAAATCACGGCACATGGCTTTCAGTCTAAAACCAAGCGCTTGTTGATCTTCATCAGCCGTTAATCCAAGTGCTTTACAAAGTGCTGAGAAGCACAGGCCTTTCTTGCTGGCAGACAGGGCCTCCAAAATAAACTCACGACTCGGTATGGGGTTTTCATAGCGTTTGGCTTCACGCTTGGCAAAAGGGTCTTGATTCGTTTTTTTTCGAGTCATGCAGGTTGTTGGTGTCCTTTAAAATCGTTTGGTCTGTTATAGGGTAGCAATATACCAGTAATTATTAGAACTTACTCATTAATTTTGATTTGCTTTCTTATATCAGGATATCTGAGTAAAGATGTTATACTAAAGTCGTTTATTTTTCTTGAGAATGCAAAATGTTAATTGGTGTGCCTAAGGAAATTAAGAGTCAAGAGTTTCGTGTGGGGCTGACGCCTACTTGTGTGAAGGAATTAGGTGTTCACGGTCACCAAGTGGTTGTGGAAACAGGGGCAGGATTGGGTATTGGCTTCGCAGATGTTGACTACTTGCGAGCTGGTGCAAGTATCGCTAAGCAGGCTGCTGACGTGTTTCAAACAGCCAAAATGATAGTCAAAGTAAAAGAGCCTCAGCCACATGAGTGTAAACTGCTCAAAGCCGATCAGCTATTATTTACTTATCTTCACTTAGCACCAGACCCTGTACAAACTGATCTATTGGTCAAATCGGGTGTTACCGCTATTGCGTATGAGACTATCACGGACGATCAGGGGCGGCTGCCGTTACTTGCGCCTATGAGCGAGGTGGCTGGCAGATTGTCTATACAGGCAGGCTCTCATTGCCTTGAAAAAAATCAAGGTGGCAGCGGCACCTTATTAGGGGGGGTGCCTGGGGTGCTGCCGGCGAATGTCTTAGTGATGGGCGGCGGCGTTGTTGGCCTCAATGCGGCGAGAATGGCGATGGGGCTGGGCGCAAAAGTCACCATTGTGGATAAAAACCTGTCGCGCTTGAAGGAAATTGATCAGCAATATTCAGGTACTATTGCAACACTTTACAGTACTCAAGACGCGCTCGAGACTCAGCTAAAAGCAGCTGATTTAGTGGTGGGCGCTGTGTTGGTTCCAGGGGCTGCAGCGCCAAAGCTTATCAGTCGCGATATGTTAAAGCTGATGAAAAAAGGTAGTGTGCTTGTGGATGTGGCGATTGATCAAGGTGGCTGCTTTGAAACCTCAAAAGCGACGACTCACCAGAACCCGATCTTCGAGGTTGAGGGTGTGGTGCACTATTGCGTCGCCAATATGCCAGGTGCGGTTGCGCGCACTGCGACCTTGGCGTTAACCCATGCCACCTTGCCGTTTGTGATTGCCCTGGCAAATGAAAATGTAGATGCCTTATTGAATAATCAGCATTTTTTAAAAGGCTTAAATGTACACAAAGGTCAGGTAACTAATGCAGAAGTGGCCTATGCCCTTGACTATACCGCTGCAGCACCAAGGCAGTCTTTACTTGATAACCCCTTTATGCCTTGAGTTATAGACTATGTTGATTAAGGGTGAACTTTATTTAACCCTTAATCATGTTTTACAACTCAGCATTCGTGTTATTGCTTTTTATCCATCCTTTGTAATTTATGCTTTATTGAATGGACGTGTGAAAACTTTTTTTTTCCGCTGCCAGTATTTCTTCCATGGGCTTTTTGAGTAAAGCAATTAGCTTAGGGTCTCTGTTATAGGCGTCTTGATAAAAATGTAAGCCGTCTTTCTCAGGCGTGACCGTCCAATACATGATGAAAACATCAATGGGTTGTTTAAGCACAACCTGTGTGCGCTTACCGCTGTCTCTGATTTCATTTTGTCGATATTCAGAAAAGCCTTGATCCTTGCCAAGCAGCATCAAAGAGAGTTCAAACGGATCTTTGACTCGGATGCACCCGTGACTTAAATTTCGTGTTTCTTTAGAAAATAAATGCTTACTTGGTGTGTCATGCATGTAGATCGCATGAGCGTTAGGGAACATAAATTTGACTCGTCCCAGTGGATTCATATTGCTAGGCTCCCTTACTAGCCAATATCTGAAGTTATAAGGGTCGACACTTGCCCAATTGATACTGGAAGGCGACACAATCGAGCCATTATTGTTATGAATGACATAACCTCGATCTCTTAGGTAGGCAGGGTTGTTTTTTGCACTGCGTACAATGTTAGGCAGCATGCTTTTAGGTACTGTCCAGGTTGGGTTAAATTCAATATATTTTAATTTCGCAGTAAAAACTGGCGTTTTATGAGCTTGGGTGCCAACAATGACTTCTGTAGACCATTCTTTCTTTTTATCTTGCACATAGGTGAGTTTGTAGCCTGCGATATTGACCAGTAAATAGTCATCTGATAAATCATCAGCAATCCATCTGGCTCGCTCCAGATTCGCTTTAATCTTATCGGCTTTTTGGCGAAAGCTCATATTAAGATGGCGAACGGTTTCAGGACCAATCAGTCCGTCGGGCTTAAGGCCATTAAGCGCCTGAAATTTTTTCACAGCGGCTACTGTGACCAGATCATAGCGTGAGTCATTATTGCTGTAGCTATTGAGAACGCCTTGTTGATGGAGCTTTTCTTTAATTTTTCTTATCGATGCATCGCTTTCACCAGGGCGGATGATGTGGTGTACTACGACGGTATCATCATCATATTTGACCGCTAAACGTTCATATCGTTTAAGTTGATGTTGAAGTCTCTTATACCATTGGAATTGAGGTCTTAAGGCAATAGTGTCTTCTTCGAGTGACCGTCGATTGATACTGCGTTTTAACTTACTGATGAGGCCTGGTGCGCTTTCATTAACATCCATATAATTCCAGTTTTGGTATAAGTGGTGAGGTGACACTTTGCCATTCATAAGGTGTAATTGGTAACTTAAGATCCCGTCGGTCAACAAGATATCCATTTCTGCTCTTATTTTTCGTTTGTCGTAGCCTGTTTTGTTATAGAGATGCGTTAGCTCCATCAACCGAAAATAATGATAATCTTTTTTTAGCAGGCCATCTTCTGATGCAAGTCCCAGGACTTGAATGCCCTTGTTAATGTAATTGTTTGGCCAAATGGGCTGGTAGTTATTTTGCGTATACGCTTTTATGACAAGTGATTTATTGGCTAGTTTTTTCTCGCTAATGCGCGACTTACTTGTCGTGGCTAAATGATCAATGATATCTGCGATGGTAGCGGGCTCTGCTTGAAGGTGTATGGGTAATAAACTAAGCAGTAAAAGTAGTAAAACGTGTTTGACAGAGAAGCATGAGACAATGGGTTGGCAACGGGACAGGCTAGGCAAGCTTTTCATTGGACACCTTTGTACGTTTAATCAATTAGATTAAACGACAAAAGTTTGTTTATATCAATCAATAAAAAGTCGCTACATTCTAATTTTATTCCAATCCCAGCTCGCTACCTCTTCATTCGGTAGATCAGCTTTAAAGTTGTATTTTATCATAAGGTCTATCGCCTCATTAACGATGCTTTTTTCTGTAAGTGTATTACATTGCTTATTTTGGTAAATAGTAGCAATAGTTAGATGCAAGCTTTGGGCTTTTTTTGAATCTTCTATCGTAACGCGAGCTTCTTTAGAAACAGGGCAGTTAGGTTTCGATAGCACTGCAATGCCGAGTAGTACTTGAAAAAAACTCTCTGGTAGGCTTCCTTGTGATGATGCCGTTAAACCAGATGGCGAAATAGATAAGGCCATAAAGCAAATAGCGAGTAATTTCAGCATAACGATAGCTCTGTAAATCAATGTGACTGATATTGACTAGTTAGAATCAGATGAGTTTCAAGAAAAATCGTATGTGTCGTGATGGGTTCTCAAGCTCCTAGCTTACGATTATAGGCTTCAATGGTAGGTCTTAAACCGTTTTCAAGTGATTCGATTGTTAAAGCATGCCCTATAGAGACTTCTTGCAGGCCGGGTAGGGCGCTAAATCGTTCAATATTACTGAGGTTAAGGTCATGGCCTGCATTAATACCTAAGCCGCAGCTAAGGGCATGCTCCGCAGCTATTTTGTAAAGGTTAAAACTGGCCTCTTGATTATCCGCCTCAGCATAAGGGCCCGTATACAATTCAATGCGATCTGCACCAATGGCTTTTGCTCTTGAAATTTGCTCGCAGTCTGGATCCATAAAGAGGCTTACACGAATGCCTGCTGTTTTTAATTGATCAATAATCTCTTCAAGTGCTTGTGTGTCGGCTGTTAAGTTAAAGCCGTGATCAGAGGTTTTTTGTGTATGGCTGTCAGGAACAAGCGTGCATTGATCCGGCTTTATTGCTAACACTAATGTCATGAAACCAGGGTAATCACTGGCAGCGTCATCATTTGAGGGATAAGTATCGGCGAAGGGGTTGCCTTCAATGTTAAACTCAACGCCTAAATTGGCTTGGCTTAGTGCATAGCAGTCTTCTGCGCGTATATGTCGTTGGTCAGGCCTTGGGTGTACCGTAATGCCTTTTGCACCATAGGCAACACAGCGTTTCGCATAGTCAATGAGGTCAGGGTTATTGCCAGGTCGAGAGTTTCGAATTAATGCGATTTTGTTGATGTTGACACTGAGTGCAACCATCTAAAAGGGCCTCTTAGGGGGTGTTTGAGAACAGCGAGTGAGTAATAAGTCAGCCGTACTTTGTTTGTGGCAGATTATCTGCCTTACGGCTGCGCTTGCTGATCGACAGGTTTTATGCGAATAACTTTGATAGGCGTCTTCGGTACATTTTGATAAATGCCCGATTTGCCTGTAGGGACATTACCCATTCGTTCAATCGTATGCATGCCCTCTGTGACGCGTCCAAATACTGCATAGCCAGGATGGACAGCATTTTTGTTTAATGAGGTATTATCCTGTAGGTTGATAAAGAACTGGCTGGTTGCTGTGTCAGGTGACTTAAGCCTTGCCATGGATAAGGTGCCTTTTGTGTTCTTTAACTTCTCAGACGATTCGTTTTTTATTGGCTTTTTAGTCTTTTTCTTCGCAAGCTTTTCGTCAAAGCCGCCGCCTTGAATCACAAAGCCCGGCACAATACGGTGAAAGATTGTGTCATCATAAAAGCCCTCTTCGATGTAGCCTACAAAGTTGGCGACCGTTTCAGGCGCTTCATTAGCAAACAGCTCTATCGTGAAATTGCCCATAGTCGTTTCAACCTGATAAACAGGATTTGGCCTGTTAACCACTTCTTCAGTGATGGCTTTGGAGGAGGCCTTTTTCTTTGATTTGGCTTTTGTATCTTGCTTTTCAGCAAAACAAACCGATGCGCTGATAATAAGGATTAGCGCGATAAATTGCTGAATTCCTGTTTTCATTCGATGTCATCTCCACTCTGAACGTCGGCGTTTACGGGTAAACAGCCATTGAAGGAAAGCGTACACAAGCATGCCTGACAATAGCACAATGGCGCCAAGAATGAAGTCCTGATTACGTAGAGATTTTTTGAGTTGTTCGTTTTCGATGTTTAATGCATCAATGGTGACTTGATTGTTTTCAAGCTGGATGCGCTGTTCGTTGTAATCAGCTTCCATCTTGATTGCGCCTGCTGATATTGTCTTGATGGCTTCGAGCTCTTTGGTTTTTTCTGTCAGTTGCTCGGTCGCTTTCTGTAGCGACATGGTCAATGATTGCTTGTCATTTTTCAGTGATAGTAGTTTTTCACCTGTCGGGCCAAGATCGGCTTTGAGGGATTGGATTTGTCCTTGTGCCTGACGCAATTTGGCGGCATTGCCGATATCTTCCATAAGATATTGTGTCGGCAGCCAGCCCTCTGTACCGTCTTTCAACCGAATGAGGCTATAGCCTGATTCGGCATTGGTTTGCAGTAAATGAACGGCTGTCCCGCTTTTTAAGCCTTTATGGATAATGCGATGAGAGGACGATTCACCCGAACGCAAGGGCACATAAAGATAATCTCTTACGTACATCGGTTCTCCTTTAGTCGAAGTTGTGTTCGAGGGTAGGGTATCCTCACCAACACTCGTTAAAGGGACGCTCAAGGCAATAATAAAAGCGATAACAAAAACAGGCACATCGAATCCTTTTTTAAAGCAACTTCTTTTTATGGTTTAAAACACCTGTTTAAAGGGTTTCACAACAACATGTTTGTAGATGCCGTTAAGTTTGTAAGGGTCTTGGTCGGCCCAAGTTTTTGCAGCATCGAAACTCTCAAACTCTGCAACGACAAGTGACCCTGTGAAGCCAGCTTCGCCTGGATCTTCTGCTGCAATAGCAGGGTGAGGGCCTGCAAGCACTAGCCTACCTTGGTCACGTAGGTCTTGAAGTCTTGCAAGGTGGCCCTCTCTGACTTCTTTACGCCTAGGTAAACTGTTTTCAACGTCTTCACAAAGAAAAGCAAATAACATCTTATTTTTTCTCAATGTCTTTGATATGAGGTGCAATAATGAAGCCAGTGATGACGGTAATCAAGAGGGTGAAGCCAATCGAGCTATAAAGTTTGTAGCTGACCCAGAAAGATTCACTGAATCCGTAGGCAACGACAAGGTTGAGTGCGCCAACAATGACAAAATTAGCAATCCAGACTCGGTTCATTCTCAGCCAAATAAGATGAGGGAGTTCAAGTTGGCCGCCTAGCATGCGCTCGATCAAGGTTTTTTTATTGCCAAATAACGGTGCGGCAATGAAGGCAATGGCTAGCGCCCAGTTAAATAGTGTGGGTTTCCACATAATGAATTTATTGTTGTGCAGCACCAGTGTTAGGCCGCCTGTGACAAGAATAACCAGGGCTAATAGCCACAAGCGCTTTTCAACTTTTTTGGTGAAGGCATAGGTTAAGAGTAAATGTAGAACGGTGGCGATCATCAGAACGCCAGTAGCGGTATAGATATTGCCCGTTTCAAAGGTGTGGCCTAAGAGTTCGAACGAGTAGCCTTTGAAGTAATAAGCCAAGAAGAAAAAAACGACAGGAAGAATTTCAAACAGTTGTTGCATAAGGGGTATTCAGATCCAATAGCATTCAATTTAGGTTGTTTTGTCATCGTGACGACTTGGCCGTTGAGATGCAAAAACAAAAACCTATAATAGCCTATATGAAATTTGATTTGCACTCACACTCAACCGCATCTGATGGAAAACTTTCCCCTGAGGCAGTTTTGGCCTTGGCGAAAGACGCAGATTTGGCGCTTTTTGCATTAACCGATCATGATAATATCGATGGCTTTTTACGTATTCAGGCGCAGCAATCCACCCTGGTGGTTATCCCCGGGATTGAAGTCTCAACGACTTGGCTTGGAATTGGCGTACATATTGTTGGCCTTGATTTTGACCCCTCCTCGATTGCAATGACTGATTTAATTAAAAGCCAGCAAAATAGGCGGGTAGAGCGCGCAGAGTGCATTGCTCAGAAGCTCGCTCAGAAGGGCTTTCAAGGAACGCTGGAAGGGGCGTTGTCGCTAAGTGCTGATCCTACAAAAGTCGGCAGGCCACATTTTGCAGAATTTTTGGTGAGTCAGGGACATGTTAAATCGGTCCAGCAGGCCTTTACGAAATATTTAGGCAATGGCAAGTGCGCTGATGTCAAAAGCTTTTGGCCTGAGATGCAAGAAGCCATTGACTGTATAGTGAAGGCAGGTGGGGTACCTGTTTTGGCCCATCCTTTTAAATATAAATTAACCCGGAGCAAACGACTTCGGTTACTTCAGGCGTTTGCTCGGGCAGGCGGATTGGCAGTAGAGGTAACAGACAGGGATACCCCCAATGATCGCTTGCGGGATTTCCAAATGAGCGTACAGGCGCTCAATTTAGCAGCCTCGGCAGGCTCTGATTTTCATGGCATTGAAGGAAACTTTGCAAAAATTGGTCAAGTTGGCAGAATGCCTTCTGAGTTAACGCCTGTTTGGTCATTGTTTAAAAGAACACGCCTCTCGTAAAGATTTTTGGGAAGGCTTGAAGGAGAGCATCTTGGCTCAGTTTATTCAAATACATGAAACACACCCGCAGCAACGCTTGGTTAATCAGGTGGCGGATCATATTGGTGGTGGCGGTGTGATTGTTTACCCCACAGATTCGGGTTATGCCTTGGGTTGTGGTATTGGCGATAAACGCGCATTGGATCGTATCAGACAAATTCGCAACCTAAGTGATCAGCATAATTTTACCTTGGTTTGTCGTGATCTGAGCGAGATAGGCACCTATGCCAAGGTTGATAACGTCAACTACCGATTGCTGAAGCAGCACACCCCTGGACCTTATACGTTTATTTTGCAAGCGACGAAAGAAGTGCCTAATCGCCTGCAACACCCCAAGCGCAAAACGGTGGGTTTTAGGGTGCCACAAAATGTGATAGCGCAAGCTATTCTGGAGACTCTGGGTTCACCTTTAATGAGCGTATCGCTTATTTTACCTGGCGATGATTATCCTTTGGCTGACCCCTATGAGATTAAAGATGTATTGGGTACACAGGTGGATTTGATCATTGACGGGGGCTATTGTGGCATGGATCCAACCAGTGTGATTGACTTATCGCAGGATGCGCCAATAATTATACGGCAAGGGTTGGGTGAAACTGAGGCCTTTTCGGACTAGTGCATCATGTCAAACCGATGGTCGGATAAGAGAAAATTATGTAGGGCGGCGTTAGCGAGTACTAGGCTGATGACGAATAACTGCTTAGTGATACAGATAATGAGCATCCTTTGATGAGTGAGTTGCAACCCTCTGATAATCAAGAGCCTACGCCGCAACCAGAGCAGGTGCAGCAAGAACTTCCTTTAGCCTTGGTTAAAGGAGAGCCTGTCACGGATGTACCCAAAGATTTATACATCCCGCCGGAAGCGTTGCGTATTTTTCTAGAAACCTTCGAAGGGCCTTTAGATTTACTGCTGTATCTCATTAAAAGACAAAATATCGATATTCTCGACATTAATGTATTTGTCATCACGGATCAGTACGTGAAGTATGTTGAGATGATGGAGTCCATCAATTTTGAGTTGGCTGCTGAATATCTGGTGATGGCCGCGATGCTAGCTGAAATCAAATCGCGTATGTTGCTGCCGAGGACAGAGGTAGAAGGTGAAGACGAAGAGGAAGATCCAAGGGCTGCACTGATTCGTCGTCTCCAACAATACGAACGATATAAGCAGGCCGCAGAAAACTTAGATGAACTTCCCCGAGAAGAACGTGACTTTCATACCATTCAGATAGACCCGCCTGAGGTTAAGGTCGAACGGCCGAAGCCTGATGTTTCCATGGATGAACTATTACGTGCCTTTAGTGACGTACTAAAACGTGCTGACATGTTTGAAAGCCATCAAGTCGAAATGGAGAAGTTATCGACACGTGAGCGCATGGCAGATGTGTTAGGCTACCTGCAACATAAACG
Organism: Pseudomonadales bacterium; assembly: GCA_965225765.1. Classification (GTDB taxonomy): domain Bacteria; phylum Pseudomonadota; class Gammaproteobacteria; order Pseudomonadales; family DT-91; genus CAKMZU01. The sequence continues at coordinate 1,136,792 of CBDDBO010000002.1, read as the reverse complement.
CTATGTGCCTTTTGTTTCGCTGTTTGTTGAAGGCGAGGGGCGCTTAGGTGTTGTCGTAACTTTTTTAGCGGTCATGGAGCTTGTAAAAGAATCCATGATTGAAATTGTGCAAACCGAGACTTTTGGTCCTATTCATGTAAAGGCTAAAGCATGATGCTATCAGTAGAAATGCTTGAAAACATTCTTGAGGCCGCGTTGATGACGGCAAACAAGCCCATGACGATGCAGCACATGCAGGGGCTTTTTGAGGAGGACCTGCCTGAAAAAACTTTATTTACTGAAGCCTTGGCAAATTTAGCCGAAAAGTGTGAATCTCGTGGTGTTGAGCTCGTTGAAGTGGCTTCAGGCTGGCGGTTTCAAGTGAAGCAATCATTAACCCCTTGGGTAGGACGCCTATTTGAAGAAAAACCCCAAAAGTATTCACGGGCGACACTGGAAACCTTGGCGCTCATTGCTTACAGGCAGCCTGTCACGCGTGGTGAAATTGAAGACGTGAGAGGTGTCGCTGTCAGCAGTCAAATCATGCGTACACTCCAAGAGCGTGAATGGGTTAAAGTCGTAGGGCACAGAGATGTCCCCGGGCGCCCTGCCATGTATGCTACAACGCGCGAGTTTCTTGACCACTTGGGACTTAAAAGCCTTGAAAATCTGCCTACGTTAGCTGAGATCAGAGATTTAGACTCCTTAAATAAAGAGCTGGATCTTAAGTTACCTGATGAATTAATTCAGGCGCTAGGTGAAGATGAAGCGCAAGAGGCTTCAGGGCCACCTCAAGATGTTAATGAAGAAGAGCAGTCCACAGAAGGGGGTAAGTTAGAATCCAAAGAGGCGGATGACGAGCCCGAAGCGGTTGAGCTGACTTCAGATAACCCCGTTCCTGTGTTGCCTGATGATGAAGGCTTCAGTGAAATGATTCCTATTGTGGCGGTGGATTCGGGCGAGCAACAGGTTGACATTGAGGCGCCTGAAACGGAAGGTGCTATTTCTGTCTTTGATGAGCATTTAGATGATGACCTTGCTTTGATCGATGCACTCAATGCGGATATGGCTGAAAGCATATCACAAGGCTTTCAATACCCTGAGGCTGAAGAGGGGGTATTGCCGCACGATCCATCAACAGATGAAGAGTCACCCAGTGATTCGCCAGAAACTGATTAATGGGCGCTTAGTTAAGTTTGCAGGCTTTAATGGGTAACTCGGCGTGTTCTAGCTATTATCCTTTCCTTAAATCTCCTATAATGCGCTCTTTTTTTGGGCGCTGCGCGTGAAATCGAAGAAATCCTTACCGACAGAAAAGCTTCAAAAGGTGCTGGCGAGACTTGGCTTGGCATCAAGGCGTGAAGCGGAGCGCTGGATCACTGAAGGCCGCCTTAAAATAAACGGCAAAAAAGCACAGTTGGGTGATAGGGTCTCGAAAGCAGATAAAATCCACCTTGATGGCCGTTTTATCAAGATGCCAAAAGAGAATACCTTCAAGCCTGTCATACTTGCCTACCATAAGCCTGAAGGTGAGATTTGCAGTCGTAAAGATCCTGAAGGTCGTCGTACGGTCTTTCACAGTTTACCTAAACCGCCTCAAGGCCGTTGGATTGCTATTGGTAGGCTGGATTACAATACCTCAGGATTAATGCTATTCACTAATGATGGTGAACTGGCCAATGTTTTGATGCACCCTTCTTCAGGCATTGATAGAGAGTATATGGTGCGAGTGATGGGGCGTGTCGATGATGCGATGCTGACGAGGCTGACAGAAGGTGTATTGTTAGAAGATGGGATGGCTCGCTTTACGGATGTTGTGGAAGCGAATGAAGAATCCGATGCCATCAATAAATGGTTTTATGTCTGTGTGATGGAAGGCCGTAATCGTGAGGTGAGACGTCTGTGGGAGTCTCAAGATGTCACGGTTAGCCGATTGAAGCGTGTGCGCTTCGGGCCTATTTTTATTCCACCAAAATTACGCAAAGGTCAGTCTCAGGAATTGACCGAGAAAGAAGTGACTGATTTAATGGCAGCAGCCGGTAATGATAAGAATAAGTAAATAGGTGTTTGAGTGGCAACGATCAATCTTGAAAAACAATTTACAATGCCTTTGGATGAAGTACGTAAGGGCATTGAGAAAATTGCTAACTCGTTAGAAAACGATCAAGGCATGAAGTGGTCTTGGCAGAATGAAGATGCGATTGAGTTCAGTCACAAAGCAGGGAAAGGCACGTTAGCCATAGAAGGCGATAAGCTGGTGATGCAGCTTAAAATAGGTATGCTGTACGCAGCTGTGGCACCTGTTGTGAAGAAGAAAGTGCAGGATTACGCAGACAAACATATCTATTAAATCTACAAAAGTAGGGTGGAAAAGCGCAGTGTCTTCCACCAAAGTCAATCAACCTTTTGGGTGGACGGTGCTTCACTATCCATCGAGTAGAGACCCTTTATGTTTACAGGTATCGTTCAAGCAAAGTGTGATATTAAACGTGTAACAGGTGATGATCAGCTCAGCACCCTAGCACTCGATTTGCCCGAAAACCTAAGGCAGAATGTTGAACTAGGCGCTAGCATTGCCATTAATGGTGTATGCCTGACCGTTAAAACCTATGATCAGCAGACAGGTCGTGTTGACTTTGATGCGATGCAACAAACGCTCAAGCTTACTAATATTGGTCAGCTGAAAGAAGGTGACTGGGCAAATGTAGAGCGTTCAGCGACCTTTAATAAAGAAATTGGCGGCCATGTGGTGTCAGGCCATATTGATGCATTGGCGACAGTTGAAGATGTCGTCAATACCCCTAATAACCGAACCATTTATTTCAGTTACCCAGCGAAATATGACCCTTACTTATTTGACAAGGGCTTCGTCGGATTGAATGGGTGCAGTTTGACTATTGCTGAAATCGATCATGCAAAGCACCAGCTTGCGGTTTGTTATATTCCTGAAACCTTAAATCGTACTAATCATGGTCTGCTTGAAAAGGGTGATCAAGTCAATCTTGAAATTGACAGGCAGACTCAGGCGATTGTTGACTCGGTTGAGCGTGTATTGAAAGTTAAAGGCATAACCTCTTGATGGTTTGCTTTGAAACTAGTACCTCAATGCACAGCGATTGTCCCGTTCAGCAGCTACAGGTTTTTCTGTGGCAAGGCGCAAGTATGCAGTAATACATGCGTCTTTCAAATACTTGCAACAAAGTCACGGGAAAACCTGTAGCTGCCCTTTGGGTGGCATTTAAAATGCCCATAGCTGTGTTGCTTGATCTCACTATAGAATAACTATTATTTTCGATCAGCTGCCTTGCTATGAGCATTTTACTCTGCCACTGAACCCGACAATCGCTGTGCATTGAGGTACTAGCACATCGCGTCAAAAGGTTTGTCTTGAGGTCGTAGGCCAGATTAGCGTAGCGTAATCTGCCAGAAGCTGAAGTACTTGGTGGGTTATACCTAGATTAATCGTTCTATGAGTATATGAATTTCCGGCTTCAACATTGTCTAGTAATTAAACCTTGATCTGTTTCAATGATTCTCTGACCTGTTGAAGGTATAGTGTCACACTCATTACAATAAAAATATCACCATGCAAAACCCAAGAAACGGCATTCTCTCCCTAGCGATCAAAGATAAAGCTGCGCTTTATGCGGCTTATATGCCTTTTGTTAAAGGTGGCGGCTTGTTTGTGTCAACCAGCAGGCAATACAACATGGGTGATGAAGTCTTTCTGTTACTGACTTTGATGGATGAACCTGAAAAAATTGCCGTCGCAGCCAAAGTCGTTTGGATGACACCCGAAGGCGCGCAGGGCAATCGTGCAGCAGGTATTGGCGTTCAATTTATGGATAACGAAGGCATGGCGCAATCAAAAATTGAAACGCACTTAGCAGGGTCGCTGCAATCGGATCGCGTTACTCATACAATGTAAACGAAGCGCATTGACTTTTAGCCTTGATAAAGACGTTTTAATCTGTGTTTCTTGCTGTGGTGTACAAGAAAGGTGCATAAAAGAGCACCCCTGAGCGTCATCTTTCACTATGACTATATGAAGTATAATGAGAAGCCGGGTTTCCAGGGTAGGATGGAGGACTTCGTCTTTGATAAGGAGGTTGGTTTCTGTAGCTTGGTTTCCTTGAGAGCTTTGATTTCCCTACTTTATTCTCTCTGTTCGATACAGCGTAAGGTGGCTGATGCCCATCGTCTACTCTAGTCTGAACTCGTGGATTGAAAGGTTCCATTAATCTTTTTACTTGTCCAGTTATTCGATTATGTCGCTGTGTTTGCGTACTGTATTTGTAGGCAGTACTGTTAGGGCGAAGGCAACCTAATAAATGCCTAAGTCCAGGTGCAGGTGTTAAAGTTGGAGGACTGCTGTTGCATACTGAGCGATGCTGCGCTGCATTAAGTCTACGGTGGATTACTTGTTGTGTAGGGAATGTTCGTGGATCTGATGCTGAATGATTAAAAGGTCGATGAAAAATGGTGTTCTTTGAGGGGGGTGTTATTGACTTAATATATTTATAAAATTCATGTGCAGTGCCTCTAAAATACGTTACTGTATCTAAAGCCTTCTTGAATGCAACCGCTTGATCGTTTGTCATTCTAGTAATGCCGATAAGCTCATGGGAGCGAGGGTTTTCTGCTTCAGGGTGACTCGATACTGAAGCCAGCACTTTCTTCCCTGCACCTGACAATTCAAATGGTATCCCTGCTAACACAATTAGGGTAAGTGATAAGTATAAAATTTTCATAACGATGGACTGACTAAAATCATACTTTGTTCCGATAAGTCCCTTAAAAGTTCAGTATTTTTAATGTCTATTCTTGAAACTTTTCTCATGCTTTATCAGTTTATCTTGTTTGCATGCCCGAGAGGAAAAGCTACATCGATCATAATGATGACACGATTTATTATGCACGCTGCATGTTGGGAGATGTCGCTATGTCGTATGAGAAGCTAGAATCTTTCAAAAACTACACAATCAAAAAACGGACAATCGCTGTGCATTAAGGTACTAGCTAGACAGGTTGTACCCACCTTTTTATTTATCAATTTAAGGCTTAACTGGAGCCTTATGATTCACAAGCCATGTATAAAACACAGGCAAGCAAAATAAGCTGATGATAGCGGCTGCAATGACGCCGCCGATCATTGGAATACTTAATCTTGAAAGTACTTCGCTACCTGTGCCGCTAGCGCTTAGCATGGGGATAAGCCCTGCAAGCGTAGCGAGCGTTGTGAGTACAATAGGCCTCAACCTGTTAGCGCCTGCCTTTAAGACTTCCTCTTCATTACCCTGTTTGGCAGATGCTCTTTGTAGATAAATTAGCATCATCAAGAAGGTTTCTAAGGCAATGCCGATGGCAGCAATCACACCGACGGCCACGGTAATAGATAACGTAATATCAAATAAGTAAGTAACCCATAAGCTGCTTGCTACTACAGCTGGCAACAGACCAAAGAGTAAACAAACAGGTAAAGCACGCTGAAACTGTTGATAAATAATTATCATCGCAAGCAGTAATACCAGTAAAACAATGAAGCCTAGCTTTAGTTGCGTAGCTTTTAGTTTTTGTGCGTCTCCTTCCCATTCAAGCGTTACGCCTGGCTGGTGAAATTGTTCAAGAAGTGGGTTGGCTTTGTTTAAAAAGGCACTCGCTGGGCCTTCTGGTGTGATGTAAAGCCATATGACTTTCTGAGCATTTTCACTTTTGATGCTGGCAGGGCCTTTTTCAAGGGTAAGGGCAGCTACATCATTTAGCGTGATCAGGTGGCCATCTTCTAACAAGAGCGGTAAATGGTTAAGCTCATAGAGAGAGTCTCTAAAACTTGCAGGGTATCGTAAACTAATCCCAATTTTAGTGGTTTGATCGAGAGTGTGTGTAACAACTTGCCCGCCTAGGGCTGTGACGGCGAGCGTTTGAAACGCTTTTAAGCTCAGCCCATATTGCGCAAGTGCTTGCCTTTTAGGTGTGATGGTAACGTATCGTCCTGAGCCTAAACGTTCAGCATAAATAGTGGCATTCAAGCCTTTGCTGATTAAGAGGTCTTCAATGGCTAGTGCAGTGTCTTGAAGCAATTGCATATCGTTGCCGCTAAGCTTTAAGCCAAGCGGTGACTTTAAGCCGGTAGATAACATATCAATCCGCGTTTTAATCGGCATAACAAAGGTATTGCTGATACCTGGCAGTTTGACCTGTTCGTTTAACTCCCTCTTGATTTGATTGAGTGTAATACCTTCGCGCCATTGGCTCGTAGGCTTTAATTTAATTAGCGTTTCGATCATGGTTAAAGGCGCAGGGTCTGTCGCAGTATTGGCGCGGCCAATTTTGCCTAACACTTGTACTACTTCAGGGTGTTCCATAAGCAGTTTGTCGGTTTGTTGTAAAAGTACTCGAGCCTGACCAATAGATATAGCAGGGTAAGTGCTTGGCATATAGAGTAAATCCCCTTCGTTGATGTCAGGCATGAGTTCCTGATCGCTGTTAAGTAGCGGCCAAAGGCTTGTACCTGTAAAGACGAGTAATGAAAGGCCTAGTAATGTTGGGTATTGCCTTAACCTTTTTACTACAGCTAGATAGCGACTAGGGTGATACAGCGTTGCGTGCTTTTTTGTAACCTTGGTTTTTTTATACAGCAAAGCTATCAATACAGGTGTGACGGTTATACTCAAGAACGCTGCGGCTGCCATCGCGTAAGTTTTGGTATAGGCTAAGGGGGCAAAAAGCTTTCCTTCTTCGCCTTCTAGTAAAAGAATCGGTAAAAAGCTTAAGGTGATCACCAATAAGCTGCTGAAAATGCCGGGTGCAACCTCGGTAATTGCCTGTTGAATACGCGCTAGCTTGTTTTCCTCAGATGACTGTTTTTGTACATTATCTAACAAGACGATGATGCCATCGACCATAGTACCAATCGCTAAGGCGATGCCTGCCAGTGACATCAAATTAGCAGTGATACCTTGAAGGTGCATAATAAGCAGCGCTGTTAAAATGCCGAGTGGCGTGATGATTAGTGTAATCAGTGCCGCACGCATGCTGAATAACATAAGTGCGATGATCAGGCTGACAATGAGTAATTCCTGCCCCAACTTTTGCACGGTGTTAGTAATCGTTTGACCTATAAACTCCGACCTATCGTAGACGGTGATAATCTCTACGCCTTCTGGCAAGCTTTTACTCAATACGTTCAGCTTATTTTTGACTGCCGTAATAACCTGTTGTGGATTGGCATCATAGCGCATCACGACGATACCGCTGACAACTTCCCCTTCGCCATTAAGCTCTGCTATGCCACGGCGCTTGGCTGGGCCTTTTCGTATCTCTGCAACCTCCTTCAATAAAAGCGGTAAGCCTGTTGCGTCTTTGCCGATAGGTAATAGGCCTAAGTCATGACGAGTTTCAACGAAGCCTGTCAGTCTTATTTGGTATTCGGCTTCAGCCATTTCAATAACAGAGGCGCTAGCTTCTCCAGAGCTACCTTCTATGGCTTTGCGAACCTTAGATAACGGAATGTTGTAAGCTTGAAGTTTGAGGGGGTCAACGACCACTTGAAGTTCTGCGTCCATCCCTCCTAAGGTTGCGACTTCACTCACTCCTTCAAGGCTTTGCAGGGATAAGGCCAATCCATCTTTTTGCAGTTGAGTGAGTTCATGCAGGTTGTGACGACCTGTACGATCCACTAAGGCATATTGATAAATCCAGCCGACACCTGATGCATCAGGCCCAAGTTTAGGTGATACAGTAGGCGGCAGCTTTGTTTGAAGCTGGCTAAGCTGTTCTTGCACACGTGATCGAGCCCAATAAATATCGGTTTTATCATCAAAAATAATGTAGAGATAGGCGTCGCCAAAAAAGGAATAACCCCTTAAGGTTTTGGCACCTGGTACCCCTAAAAGACCTGTCGATAAAGGGTAGGTGATCTGATCTTCAATTATTTGAGGCGATTGGCCCGGATAGGGCGTATGAATAATGACTTGTTTGTCTGACAAATCAGGAATAGCGTCGATGTTTAGCGAAAAAGCGCCCCAAAGCCCTGCAAGAAATAACAGGTTGGCTAGTAATAATACAGCGCCTTGATGGCCCAGAGACGTCTTAATGATGCGCGTGATCATGATGCCCCTCCATCGTGTTTTCTTTGTTATCTAAGGTTGGGTGGCGCTGAAGATGTTGGACTTGATGGGCGGTGTTTTCTGACGTTAGACGCTTAAATGCAGCTTGCCTGTTTGCTTCCGAATCCAATAAAAACTGCCCTTGAGTGACCACTTGATCGCCTTCATTGAGCCCTCTTAGTATTTCGACTTCGTCTTGGCTTTCGTTCCCAATAGTGACTTCAACTGCTGCAAATTCACCTAGATTATTGATAGCACGAATAACTCGAACGGTTTGTCCGTCTCGAATTAATGCAGGTATGGGGATGATAAGGCGGGGGTGCTCTGCACGTCGCTCAATCGTGACATTGACATATTGCCCTATAGTGAGGTCATTATCAAAATGCTTGCTTGTAAGGCGCAACGTTAGCGCGCGAGAGGTTGAATCGACTTCAGGATAGATATAATCAAGGCTGGCAGCGTAAGCTTTACCTGAAGACAGTTTAGGTGAAATACTTGCAGTGAGCCCTGGCTTAAGCCAATCACTAAAAGACGCTGGCGCTTCTGCAATGATCCAGGGATCGCGTTTAGACCCTATGGATAACAGCGTTTGCCGAGGCTCAACATAATAACCTTCTCGCACCTGTAAATGCTCAATAAAACCTGCTTGTGGTGCATAAAAGGTAACCGTTTGTTTGACCTGCCGAGTCTTGATAAGGGTATCAATCGCATCACGGCTCATGTTTAACGCTAGCAGTCGTGCTTTAGCTGCGTTGATATAGGGTTGGTTACTTGCTTGTAAACCGACAACGAGCTGGCCTTGTGCATCGACTAATTCGGGCGAATATAAGTCATAAAGCGCTTGCCCTTTTTTGACTTGATCCCCTTGAGCGTTGATATAGAGCTTGTTTATCCAGCCTGCTGTGCGAGGGTGAATGTGTGTAATTAATGAGGCGTTTAAAGCGACTTTTCCATAAAGCCTCAGATGCTGCTCAAGATGTTTTTTTGTCGCCTCAGCTGTTTTAAGACCTAAGCTTTGCACCAGCTGAGGGTTGATCTGTAAGCTTGTTGAGGTCTCATTGTCTTGGGCATAAACAGGGACAAGGTCCATCCCCATTGGCGATTTACCTGGTTTATCCTGTTTATATTGTGGGTCCATTGGGGCTACCCAATAGCGTGGTGTGCGTGTTTCTGCTGCTGTAAAAGTGGCCAGTAGGCAGCATAAAAGAACCGTTAGCCTGATGATGGCTAATAAAAGTCTGTTCATGATGGGGTTTCCGAATAGCTTAAAAAAGTGAGTGAAAAGGTAAAGCGTTAAGCTATTGGTGGGGGAGAGGGCTGAGTGAGATCAGGTGACAAATAACGCTTAGGGTCTAGCACTGAACGTGGTTCAGTACCGTCAACGTAGTGAGCGTGATTTACGTCTGCAGTGAGTGATTGAGGTGTTTGTTGTGTGCAATCTGCGGCACCGCAGCATAATTCGATGGGTGCAAAGTTTTCGTGTGCAGCCCGCTCTTCAGTGCTGTGGCAATCAGAAGAAGCAACGGCTTGCGGCTCGTGATGTTGACAAAGCATAGGCTCAGCCACAAGCTGCTGCGCTAAGAATACACAAAGCAACAAGAGGTGAAATAGAGGCTGTCCTGATAGCGATTTCATGGCGAGTTGTAAAAAGGGTTAGCGTTAACATAGCGATATTCAGCTGAAAATCAACACTCAACATCAATATTTGCAGGGCTTTAGTCAATTCACGTATGACAGCGAGCTTTTTTTGAGAGAGCCCAGTACAGTAAGCTGCTTTTAGATCGAGCAAATACGTTATGACGGTCGGTGTTGATTTACCTTGGACAAAAATGATCAATCCTCAATTGGTTGATTTAAAAGAAGGCCTGATTGCACTAAAGCAAAGTCCAGCCGAACTTCATTTGAATCACAATGGTGATATGCATGCCGGTGTTATTTTCTCTATGGCTGAAATGACAGGTATGGGGGTTGTGGTCATGCAGTTAGGCAGTAAGGCAGAAGAGGCTTTTGTTGCCGTGAAGTCAGTGAATATAGAGTTCTTGAAAAGAGCCCAAGGTGATATCACCTTTAAAGGCACGCTTACCGATGAGCAGCAAGAGAGTATTCTAAGAAAACTAGACGCTAAAGAAAGTATTGAAGAAGTGGTTCAAGTTGAAGCGCTTGATGCCGGCAGTCAAAAGATTGCCAGTGCTCAAGTGGTGGCTGTCATCAAGCCGAAAGGGTAAAAAGCTATCGGGTGACAGCCTACTAACAATCTCTAAGCAAGAGGTGCTCAGGGAGTAGCTTCGACTAAAAACTCTTCTATACTTTTCTTGATCAAGGATGAAGAGTAAGGAAGAGCATTGAGCCAAGCCAAACAAAAATCCAAGGTACCCATACTGTTTCGTCTTATTGATAGTGAGCGGGATGCCAAGCAAGTTTTTTGGTGTGCACTCAGTCTGCTAAGTTTGTTCTCATTGCTAGATATGAGTGTAAGGCTGACACTCAAAGGCGCTATGCATAGCCCTTTTTTTTATGTGTTGCTCTTTGCGATATTGTTAATGCGCTGGCAGCGTTACGCCTTAGCCATTGCGCTCTTTGTTTGGACCTTTGGGCTTTTTATTGGCTCACTGTCTTTTTTTAGAGACTTTAGTTTTCTAAAAGGCGTAAACCCTCTTTATGCCTTTTTAATTCTGGCCTTATCCTATCGTATCTTTCAAGCCGTTCAGTTTATGATCGAGTTGGAGTTTGAAGAGGATGATCCTATCGATCGGTTTTGATGTCATGGGGCAGCTGAGCCTTTTTCATCAGGGATTTCCTTGAAAACGGCTAGTGGTTTTTTGTCAGAGGACAATAGACTGAGATCATGATCCGCGTGTTTTATATAGGCAACATTTTTGAGGGTTGTTAAAAAATCTCTTTCATTAATCACTTGGTTAAAGCAGGCTCTATTGGTCATAGTCGCAGGCCTTAAAGCAATTTGCCTGTCATTCATTAAGTATTTACCGCCTATTTGGTTGCAACCTGTAAAGCCAAAAAGTTTTCCGTCATGTTCAAATTGTAAGTAGGGTATTCGATTTTCTTTGGCCGTTGAAAAGGCAGTGCCCTTGTACTCTGTGAGTATCCATTTTCTGCTGGTAAACGCCTTGCCGTCAGGCAGATTTTGGTTATTGGCTGTTTGCCTCTTAGCCGTAATAATCAGTTTGGATACCTGTGGCTCCATGGATTTTAGTCGCTGGCGCCCGCTAATCATGACATTCTCACCCACCAAAATATCCGCTTTGACGGCATAGTGATGTCCAGTCTGAATATCAGCGGGTTGAAAAGGTAGTTCAAATGCATAAGGCGGTGCTTGGTTCAATGTCTGTTTATATTCACTTAATGGCGGCGGCTTAATCTTTTGTCCGGATACATCCAGTAGCTGAACGCGAAGCTCAGCACCTGGGGGAAGGGCGATACGCTCTCGGTAGACTACACTTCCTTTTAAGGTGGGTGTTGTGTTTTCCTCGTAAGTCGTTTGAGATCCTTTACAGCTGGTGAGTAGCAGGAAGATGCAAACACAGCCCAGTGCTCTCATAGTTAGCAGCCTTTATCATTGGATGAACTATTAGAGTCTTAAAATAATTTATTGTTCTTTTTTCGTGTTATTATTGCGAAAATTTTTAGTTGAAAGCCCTGATGGTTACACTGAATCACTATTCACCCCTTGAAGATAAGTGGAATGCTTTAACCCATGCCGCAGGCTGTTTTTTAAGCTTGGTTGCACTGGCTTTTCTTTATTTGAAAGGGCATCAGTCAGGTAGCCCCCTGCTTATGCTAAGTGTCCTTACATTTGGCATTACGTTAGTTGCCTTGTACCTGGCGTCTACTTTGTATCACAGCAGTAAGAATCAATCCAAGCGGAAGAAATATAAAGTATTGGATCATGCGGCGATCTATTTATTGATAGCTGGGACTTATACCCCTTTTACGGTTATTACGCTAAACGGCACAACGGGTTGGGTGCTGTTTTTTGTAACATGGAGCTTTGCTATCACCGGTGTGACGTTGAAGATATTTTATGCGGGGCAATTCAAAGTTATCTCGACCTTACTCTATGTACTGATGGGCTGGTTGATTGTCTTTGCAATTGACCCACTTTTAGCCAATTTAGCTCAAGGAGGCGTGTATTGGTTATTGGCTGGCGGTATTATCTATACAGTAGGGGCGTTGATTTACGCGCTGTCATTTATCCCCTTTAATCACGCTATCTTTCACTGCTTTGTGATGTTGGGGAGTTTTTGCCATTTCATTGCTGTGTATCTCTATGTTCAATAAGCCTGTCAATAACACTCAGTTTTGCTAAAATACGCCGTTTTTTATACTGAGAAACATCATGAGTGCGCCATTAAGTGAGGCTATTCTCGCGCGTAAGACTTTTGCGATTATTTCGCACCCCGATGCGGGTAAAACGACCATTACTGAGAAGCTGATTTTACTCGGTCAGTTAATTCAGGTAGCAGGGACGGTTAAAGGCAAAAAGGCTGATCGCCATGCAACATCTGATTGGATGAGTATGGAGCAGGAGCGGGGGATTTCGGTGACCTCTTCGGTTATGCAATTTCCTTACAAAGACGCTGTTGTTAACTTGCTGGATACACCTGGGCACGAAGATTTTTCTGAAGATACTTATCGTACGTTAACGGCTGTGGATTCAGCACTTATGGTGGTTGATGGCGCAAAAGGTGTTGAAGATAGAACCATCAAGTTAATGAACGTTTGCCGCCTCAGAAACACCCCTATTCTCAGCTTTGTCAACAAACTAGACCGTGATGTGCGTGATGGTATTGAGCTCTTGGATGAAATCGAGTCGGTGCTTGATATTGAAGCTGCGCCTATTAATTGGCCAATGGGGATGGGGAAGGAGTTTAAGGGGGTTTACAACCTTTATACTGATACGCTTCATGTTTACAGGCAGCAAGGCGGCCATCAATTACCGGAAGATGAGCGCATTGAAGGCTTGGATTCTGAAGCCGCCAAAACATTACTGGGCGTATACTACGATGACTTTGTTGAGGAAATTGAGCTAGTTAAAGGGGCCAGTCATGAATTCGATCACGAGGCATTTTTGGCGGGTAAATTAACCCCTGTTTTCTTTGGTACAGCGTTGGGTAATTTTGGTGTTCGTGAAATGCTTGATGGTTTTGTTGAGTGGGCACCTGCGCCTTTGTCTAGAGCAACTCAGACGCGTGAAGTGACGCCTACAGAAGAGAAACTGTCAGGCTTTGTGTTTAAGATTCAAGCGAATATGGATCCAAAACACCGAGACAGAATTGCCTTTATGCGCTTGTGTTCGGGAGAGTACAAAAAAGGCATGAAGCTCCGTCATGTGCGTTTAGGTAAAGACGTCAAAATTGCTGATGCTGTGAGTTTTAAAGCGGGTGAGCGAGTGGTGATCGATGAAGCTGTTTCTGGCGACATCATTGGTTTACATAATCATGGCACCATTCAGATTGGTGATACGTTTACGGAAGGGGAATCCTTAAAATTCACCGGTATTCCACACTTTGCACCTGAACTTTTTAGACGTATTCGATTAAAAGATCCGCTTAAAACCAAGCAGTTACAAAAAGGGCTTCAGCAGTTATCTGAAGAAGGCTCAACGCAGGTTTTTTTCCCTTTAAATAATAATGACATTATTGTGGGTGCTGTGGGTGTGCTTCAATTTGAAGTAGTGGCATACAGGCTAAAAGATGAATATAAAGTTGAAGCGATTTATGAGCCTGTGAATGTGTACACGGCTCACTGGGTTGAGTCGGACGATCCAAAAGCCCTAGAAGAGCTTAAACGTAAAGCCTCCGATAATCTTGCCATCGATGGAGGTGGCCATTTAAGCTATCTTGCGCCAACGCGCGTTAACTTAAGCTTGGCGCAAGAGCGTTATCCTGATATTCAATTTTTATCAACACGCGAGCATTGATCCTCCTTCATGGCAAATAGCAGCGCACCTTCTTCAGGAGGTGCTGCCGCCGCTATCAACCTTTTCTTGATGTCTTGATCCACTCTGTCACGGTAGGTATCAGCAAGGCCTCCGATGAAGGCTATGGGCCATGAATGGTCGTCTAAAAGCACCCTGGATAAGTTGTTTACATATTCTGTACCTTCATCAAGGATTGCGCCAGCCACATTGTCTTTTGATGATAAAGACACGACAGTAGGTGCTAATTTGGCAAAAACGCGGGATGGCTGTCCAAAATAAGCGGCTCTCAATGCCTCAATGCTCGTGACGTCAGCTTCATGAAAAAGAGCGTCTGTTAGCAAGGTGTTATCGAGTAAGCCGTCCTCGGCTAAGAGTACGGATTCGAGTGCTTTTAAGCCTAGCCATGCGCCGCTAGCTTGATCGCCTAAAGTAAAGCCATGACCCCCTAACAGTTTAGCTTGTTTCCCATCAAAACAATAACCACAAGAACCTGTGCCTACAATCACAAGTGCGCCAGGTTGACCTTGATGAGCGCCTAGGGCTGCAACAGTCGTGTCGTGTGTCAGGTAGAACGCTTTGAATGGGTGTTGCCAGTTGTTAAGTTGAGTGAAGAGGGTTGGATCATTGACACCTGCAAGGCCTGCACCCACAGTTACTTGATTGAGCTTTATATGAGCTAAGTCTGCGTTGTGGAGTGCAGTTTTTGCTGTATCGATCAAGGCTTGCTGTGCTTTAGCTACGCCAAATTGTGGGTTTGAGCCTGCTGCTTGTCCGCGGCTTAGTCGTTCACCTTGTGCATTACATAAAACGGCTTTAGTGGCTGTACCACCGCCATCAATACCTAGAAAAACTGTTGTTGGGTTACTCATAAAATTTGGGGGCAATGAAAACCTTCATTTTTTGTTCTTTTTAGAGCGTTGTCTATAGTTAGCAATAATTATTTATATATTACGGCTAAGGATTAAGCACATGAAGGGATGCTTGTTGATTATCAGTTTATCGTTGGTCGCTTCAGGGTGCAGCCTACTCGATAAACCTACGAAAAAAGATAAAGATTTAGGTTATGTTGAGACGCGAAAAATTGCTAATGGCAACTATTACGCTACTCAAGTCTTTGACGAATTAATGGCTGATACCACCGTTACGTTCAAGAGTGCTAAAGGCTGGTCAATGGCTGAAAAAATAGACCAAGGCGTGAAGGTAAGTTGGACATTTCCACCGAGCGAACATCCTGCTTATCCTGCGGTAATTAAACGTATGTTTAGGCAGGTCGATGGTCAATTAGACATAGCGACTACGGTCCATTGTGCTGCTGATAGAGCAATTTGTGATGAGCTTGTGAAACAATTTATCTCGATCAATGAGAAGTTAAAAGTGAAGGCTGCTAAAGCACCTTAACTTTTGGCTTATACCTTTAGGCGCCTGATGAGATGGATGCTGCTAGCATCATGGAGAGGTGTCTATGGTGCTGTCGTTATTAGAGTTAAAAAATAATAAATCAACAGTTGTAAAATTTATTTTCATATAAAATTTTCCATTTAATTGTTTAACTTTGTCTTTAAAAAAGAATACCGACTATATTCAATGAGTACTTTTTAATTATCAAGGTCGGTCTATGCAAGGCAAGGATTCATTTACAGGCTTTCAAATTGTCTCTGAAAAGGTAACTTACGATGTGTTTATTGGTGGGGGTACACGTATTCCAGTTGTAACGGGTAAACAAGTGTTTAAACTGGTTGGTGTCAACCAAAAACAAATCAATCCAGATAATCTTATTATTGAAAAAAAAGATAATGATTTGGTTATTTCGGTTAAGAGTGAAAAAAATTGGACGTTGGTTCTAGAAGATTTCTATTTATTTTTAGATGAATCTTCCAATACATTTATGTTGGAAGGGGAGGCGTCAAGCTGGCAGTTAACCAGTGCAGATGTCATGCCGGTGCTTTATCCAACACTCGACTCTTCACTGCCTGCTAGGGATGGATCTACTGTGTTAGCAGGTCCTCAAACAGACGACGAGCAAGCTGTTGACACCGTAAAAAATGATCAAGCTGAGGTGTCAGAAGATTTTGATATAGTGACGTCTGGTTTAAGTCTGATTGGTGGCTTAGGGTTGAGTGCCGGTCTTCGTAATGCTTATTTCAATGTTAAGACGGATGACGCGAGTTCAGATAATTCCGAAAACCTCATATCCACAAAGCCCTCAGTTATGCTTGATGGGAGCGTTACTTTGGGACCTTTGCTTGACGATCACGGGCTTAGCATTCGCGTACTGTCTAAAAAAGGTGATTTATTAGGCATTGCTGAAATCACGGAATTTGGCACTTATCAAATTGAGATTGAATCTGGTCATGAACAGGTTATGTTGGTTGTAGATGATAGCTCTTACGAACCTGATTACATCGATGAAGCAACAGGCAACCCCACTAATCTGAACGCACAATTGCTTAGCTGGGCTGTATTGGATACAGCTGAAGACCGGCAGAGTGTTCATGTTAATCCACTCACGACCATTGCTGCTCGATTTGCTTTAGATGAAGCAGATCGTATACAGGAGGTGATGACAGACAATGCCTTGAATAGCATCAACACGTCTGTTGCTTCTCTGTTTGTTGAAAGTGACCGTTCTATCACTGAGTATACGGTTTATCCTGTCATTGACCAGTCAGGTAGTGCAATAGATGGTAATCTTGGTGGCCAGGTCCTCGCTGTGATCTCTGCTCTTGAGGCAGAAGGGCGGCAGTCAACGCAGGTAGTTGTGAATAAAGTGCTTGATGGACTGTCTTTGGACGATGGTCAGTTAAATGTGTCTGCCGGTGTGGTTGATTTTTTTACAAAAGGCGCTGCTTTTGTTGGGGAGGCCGACCTTGACGCACAAACTCAATTAATTGCGCGATTAACTGAGTTTAACATGCAAACTAATGAGGCACCTACCTCTCAAGATGACTACTTATTAGTTGAGGAAGATGGTGTCTTAGCTTTCACAGAAGCGGACTTTAATTTTGCTGATGCCAATTCAGCTGATGAACTTGTATTTATTACGGTTACATCGCTTCCAGAGAAAGGAAAATTATTACTTGAAGGCATGATGGTTGAGGCTGGTCAACGTATCGAGAAAGCTCAAGTGTCTAAATTAACCTTTGAGCCTGCAGCTGATGAATTCGGTGATAATTATAGTTCGATAGGTTTTAAGGTGAGCGACGGTGTACTTGAAAGTGCTGAGCACAGCATTAACGTAAAGGTGCTTGCCATTAATGATAAGCCTGCTGGAATAGACTCTTTGCTGTTGGTGAATGAAGACGAAGCCTATACATTTGCTGTGACAGACTTTGGTTTTGTTGATAAGGATCATGAGCAGCCAACTAGTATTATGATCGTCTCTTTACCGGCTAAAGGCAGCTTGCTTTTTTCTGGCGAGCCAGTTGCGCTTGATCAAGTGATAGAGGCTTCAGAGATTTCTAATTTGGTTTATGTGCCTTTAACCAATGAAAATGGTGCAGGTTATGCCCAGTTTGATTTTATTGTTAATGATGGATTTGCAGGTAGTGAAGACGCAGCAACGCTGTATTTATCTGTGCAAGCGGTGAATGATACGCCTATTGCACAAGATGGGATCATTTCGGTGAATGAAGATGGTGAACATGCCTTCTCGGTGGATGATTTTGGCTTTGCTGATTTGGAAGGGGATGCGTTAGCCTCTATTCGTATCGTCGGGTTACCAGAAGCTGGTATGCTAACGCTTTCAGATACGCCAGTTCTAGAGGGGCAGGTTATTGCAGCAGCTGAGATACCGCAACTTAAATTTGCCCCTCAAAGCGATGATTACGGCCAGTCGTATGCAAAAATTAGATTTCACGTGAATGACGGGGCATCTGACAGTATTGCTATGGCAACGCTACAAGTTGATGTCGTGCCTATGAACGATGCGCCGAAGGCTTTAAATAGCACCGTTGCTGTCAATGAAGATGAGGCGTATTTCTTTAGTGCTGAAGACTTTTTATTTGAGGATGCTGACGGGGATGCATTAAGCCATATCATTATTGATAGCTTGCCTAGTCAAGGTGAATTGAAGTTTCAAGATGTAGACGTTGTTGCAGGGCAAGAGATTCCTATTATTGGTCTTGGTGCTTTGAGTTATATGGCTGCTGAAGATCAACACGGTGATAATTATGCGCGCTTTAATTATCGCGTGAGCGATGGCTTCGAGATCAGTGAACTGTCAGCGGAGCTCCAATTAAATGTGGCAGCTACCAATGACATGCCCGAGGGACAAGGTGAGCTCATAGGCGGCACCCAAGAAGAAACGCCTATGGTCATATTAACCAGTAAGTTATTAACCTTAGCAACAGATATCGATGGGGATAGCTTAACAATCACACATGTGTCCGTTGCACCTGAATTTGGCACGGTAACTCAATTTGGGGAGGATTGGATGTTCACCCCTGCTGAGAATGTGACATCAAATATGCTGCCCGTTACGGTAACCGTGTCTGATGGCCAGTTACATAATGATTTTGATGTTAGTGTGGTGGTGAATAATGTGAATGATGCACCTGAAGCTACAGGTTCAACTATCACTTTACATGAAGATGAGCCCCATAGTTTTACGGAAGTTGATTTTGGTTTTATGGATATTGATGGCGATGCTTTGGCCTCAATTACGATAGTTAGCTTGCCTGTTTCTGGTATACTCGAACTGTCAGGTTCGCCTGTCACCTTGAATCAAACGATCAACGCCGCTGATTTGGTCAATCTGGTTTATACCCCTGACGCCAATGTAAGTGGCGGCGATTATGCTCGCATTGGCTTTACCGTTAGTGATGGTCAAGCGATGAGCAGTTCGCCTGCTGATATTCAAGTTGATGTAGTAGCGGTCAATGATGCACCCACTGCGGCGGGTAGCACCTTTGTGTTAAATGAAGACGAAATGCATACTTTTTCCATTGCTGATTTTGGTTTTAGTGATGTCGAAGGTGATAGTTTCGTTTCCGTTAGTATTGAGAGCCTCCCAGCCTTAGGGACGTTAATGTTGGCGGGTACACCTGTTGTATTAAATCAGGTCATCATTGCTGAGGATCTCTCGAATCTGACTTATACCCCAGTTTCGAATCAACACGGGCTTGATTATGCACGTTTAGGCTATCGGGTAAATGACGGTATGGACGATAGTGTTGCGGTTGCACAATTGCAGTGGGACGTTACCGCCGTTAATGATGCGCCGACTGCCGTTGCTTCTGCTATTAACGTAAATGAAGATGGCAGTCACACCTTTGCTGCGAGTGATTTTGGCTACAGTGATGCTGATGATGATGCGTTGGCTTCGATTACTATTGAGGCATTACCGCAAGCAGGCACGCTTGAATTGTCAAATCAGGCCGTGACGTTAGGGCAGGTGATTGCCGTATCTGACATGCCGAACTTGATCTTTACACCTGCGCCTGATGCGAATGGTGATGACTACGCTCAGTTGAGCTTTCGTGTGAATGATGGCAGTGAAGATAGTGCTGAAATGGCTCAACTACAAATCAATGTCACCTCTGTTAACGATGAGCCTACCTTGGCAGGTAGTGTCAAATCCTTGAATGAAGATGAAACTCACACCTTTAGTGCCAGTGATTTTGGTTTTGCTGATGTAGATGGTGACTTGCTGTCCTCCATCACAGTGGTTAGCCTGCCCGGTGCAGGTAGCTTACAGTTATCAGGGGCTGCTGTAACGGTCAGTCAGGTTATAGAAGCGGCAGACTTTGCCAATTTGACCTTCACGCCAGCGGCTAATGAGAGCGGCATTGACTATGCAAGACTTGAGTATCGAGTCAATGATGGGGTGGCAGATAGTATTGCAACGGCAGAGATTCAATGGGATGTCGTGGCTGTAAATGATGCCCCTATTGCGTCAGGTTCTGTCGTAACACTTAATGAAGATGGCAGTCACACGTTTAGTGCAGCAGATTTAGGTTACAGTGATGTTGAAGGCAGCAATTTAGTATCGGTTACCATCGACAGTTTGCCTGCATTTGGGGCGTTAACGTTGTCGAATGTTGCAGTGACTTTGAATCAGGTTATTGTGGCCGCTGATATACCAAATTTAGTCTTTACGCCAGATGCTGACGGTGAGGGTGATGATTATGCCCGTATAGGCTTTAGTGTGAATGACGGTGAACTGGATAGTGATACCGTGGCTGAGATACAGCTCAATGTATCCTCGATCAATGATGCACCAACAGCAGCTGGCAACGTGATGACCTTGAATGAAGATCAGGTCCATACTTTTAGCGTAGCTGATTTTGGTTTCATGGATGTTGATGGTGATGCAATAGCGTCTATTCGCATTGAAAGCTTACCTGCACTTGGTAGTCTTCAACTGTCTGGTGTGGATGTGGTGTTAAATCAGGATATTGTGGCAGCTGACCTGCCTAATTTGACTTATACGCCTGCCGCTAACGAAAGTGGTGTGGACTATGCGCGTCTTGGTTATCGTGTGAATGATGGAGTAATTGATAGTGCCTCTATAGCAGAAATTCAATGGGATGTAACCAGTGAAAACGATGCACCTATGGCTACAGGGTCAATCGTGACCTTGAATGAGGATGATAGTCATACCTTTACTGTTGCAGATTTTGGCTATAGTGATGTTGAAGGGGATAGCCTGACTTCCATCACCCTTGAGAGTTTGCCTGATGCAGGCACCCTGACTTTATCGAGTGTTGCCGTCACCTTGGGGCAAGAGATCCAAGCGGCAGATATTGCTAATCTGGTATTTACACCAGAAGCGCATGCGCATGGCGATGATTATGCACGTTTAGGCTTTCGGGTGAATGACGGCAGTCTTGATAGTGATGTTGCTGACATTCAGCTCAATGTAACATCGGTAAATGATGCGCCTGTTGGTGTGGAGCAATCGGTGGGGGCTACACTGGAAGAGATCAGTATGACCATCCTTAATTCAGGGCTACTAGCCCTGGTGTCGGATGTTGAAAATGATGCGCTTACTATAACGAATGTTACGACAGCAGCAGAAAATGGCAATGTTACTCAGCAAGCTGACAGCTGGCTCTATCAGCCAACAGCTAACTTAACAGGGGCCAATATACCTTTGACGGTCACGGTATCTGATGGAGTGGATCAAACCGATTTTCAAATATTTGTTGCAGTTCATAACTTAAATGATGCACCCGTTGCCTCAGGCTGGTCGGTTGCTTTAGATGAAAATAGCACCTACACCTTTGAGGTAGCTGATTTTGCCTTCAGTGATGTTGATGGAGATGCATTAAGTTCCATTACTATCACAAGCTTACCTGCTTTAGGGTCGCTGCAATTATCAAGCACAGATGTGGTACAGGGGCAGGTTATTGATGCTGCCGATATAGCCAACCTGACTTATACACCAGAAGCGGATGCTACAGGTACTGACTATGCTCGCCTTAGTTATACTGTTAACGATGGAGTAGAAGACAGTGTTGCCAGTGCTGATTTGCAGATTGATGTCAATGAAGTATTGAGTGGAAAGCCGTTTGAATTTGTTCTGGAGTCTGGCGATAGTCAACTTCATCTACTCGAGCCTCAAGCGTTAGCAGGTAAGCAGTTTGCCATTTTGGATAATGACGGTGACGGTCAGTTGACAGAAAATGATCAGCTTTCTGAAGAGGCGTTCACAGCTCTGATGCCTGAGGGGGCTCATTTAACCTTTGGTGATACTTCCCTTGAATTAGCATCAGTGGCAGATCTAAACGGCTTAGGCTATTGGACTACAGGGCCGCAAGATAATGCGTTCTGGGCTCAGGATTCAGCTGGAGCAACCCTATTGCTGTCATCTGATCATGCTGAGCAAGGCTATGTGGTTTACCAAGTATTGGGTTAAGTAATCGTAAAACCTCCCCAGTGAATCGATAGTTGAGGAGGTTTTTTTACCATTATTCTTCAATGGAGTCTTTGGTTTAATGGGTTCGATAAATTGCCAATGGTCATCAATGTTAGTGTGGATTTTTGCGATAGGGATCGTGTGTAGCGTCACTATCAAGAGTTACATAAGCTCTCGCGTGATATAATCACGCCATGGCAAAATCAGAACAAAAAATAAAAAAAGCAAACATGTTGTTGAAGCAATCGTTGCACGCATCTATAAAATTCCTCAAGGAACGATTTTTGATTGGCTAACAAGGTAAGAGAGTGGTGGCGGGTTCGCCCTAGAAGAAAATCTCGGTTTGGCAGGCCAAGAATGCTAAGCGGCGCAGATGGGCGATAGGTCTACGAGTCAGCCACTATGAGTAATCCACAAAACTTTCAATTCAACTGTTGTCTTTGGTCATTGAATAGCATCGCTCATTACTCAAAAAAGAACGTGGTGTTAAATTGAGTAAAAGCGTGGTCAGTAAACTGCTCAGTTATTTAGGTCTTAGCCCACAAAGACCCATCTATAAATCCTACAAACAAGATCCCAAGAAAGTAGAACAGTACATAACAACCATTTACTGAGCTAGCCAAGCAAGCAAAAACTATCAAAGCTGAGGTCTACAGGCCGACGAGCTGAGTCTAGCTGGTCAAGGAACGAGGTCGACGTTCACCTATATATCGATAAACTAACACTTAACATTGATGGCGAGGGCGTTGTTTGAGTAATTGATAAAAAACGTTTCTGTTATGTTTTATGCCTTGGAGGAAATGCCTGTCTCGACAACAGATATGAGATAAAAAGTGACAGGGAGAGTAACTTTTACAAAACAACGGTAAAGAACGAAAATGAAACTAAATGAATTAACACTTTCGTCATATGGAGGAGTCAAGTGACGATTCCAAGGATACGCTTGTCAAATTTTGAACTTTTCATGAAGGAGTATATCAACTATGTAGCATAAATTGAATGTAACTATAACTATTAGGTATTAAATGTTTTTTGAGATTAATCTTATTTTAATTATGAATTAAAACAATAAAATTCAATAGCGTAGCTAACTTTTCTTACTGTAAATTGGAAATAAACATATTTCATGATCACAAAACTTAAAAAAACTAGTGCTTTAATTAATGGCTGTTTGATATTTCTTTTAATCTTAACTATCTCTATAAATGCTAATGCTAAGATTTCGGATAGCGCTAGCATTTATATCATCAGCAAACTATTAAAAAAGTTCACTCCAGGACAAGGTGAAATTGATTACAAATACTCCTCAGAGGTTGAAGAGTACGAAATTTCTATCAAAGTTTCAGATCGTCAAGACTTAGATAATAGATGTAAATGTCGCTTTTCTATTTTTAAAGATGGGACCACTAAAATCGAATATTTTGATAATATTTATAAAGAGAGCAAAGATAAAACAGTGGAAAAATTTTTAGATTCTGTAAACAAAAATTCAAATAAATTTAAAGAGGCTTTGAAAGACATCGTTAGAAGGATTGAGTTTACTGATAAAGTAGCCCCACGTTTACAAAATTATGTAACTTTTGAGCCAAAACTTAATATAAAACATGACGGGAAAAGTAACTTTGATAGAACAACAGTAACGAATGAAGGTGGAACTGATTAAATTAATACAGTGGTCTCGGAAAGGGGGAAATGCGACCGATTCCGAAGACCGCTTGTTATATTCCTGATTCTTTGGTTGGGGGTCACTACTTCTCTGTTTGCGAAAAATCAAGCGTTCTGTCAAGTAAAACTGGACGCTAAATCTGAGAATGTATGCAGTTAATTTTTGGCTATAACATTTACATTAGTGTTTTTTCTAACTCTGATACCTTAGGAAGTTTGAGTAGACTTATTTTATGATCATAAAACTTAAAAGAACTATTGCTTTAATTAATGGCTGTTTGATATTTCTTTCAATCCTAACCATCTCTATAAATGCTAATGCTAAGATTTCGGATAGCGCTACTATTTATCTCATCAGCAAACTATTAAAAAAAGTGAACACACCAAGCCATGATATTCATTACAAATATCCCTCAGAGGTTGAAGAGTACTGTTTTACTATGCAAGTTTCAGATCCAAAAGACTACAATTCCAAAAAAAGTATAAATAAATTATGTGATCAATATTATTGTCGGTTTTCTATTTTTAAAGATGGAACCACTAAAATCGAATA
This sequence comes from Pseudomonadales bacterium, assembly GCA_965225765.1. Taxonomy (GTDB): domain Bacteria; phylum Pseudomonadota; class Gammaproteobacteria; order Pseudomonadales; family DT-91; genus CAKMZU01. Next base: position 1,112,691 of record CBDDBO010000002.1, on the reverse strand, counting down.
TTTCAATAATATTTTTGAGTATGGTAAAAATACACCAGAGGAAGAGTTTTTAGATTCTGTAAACAAACACTCAAATGAATTTAAAGAGTCTTTAAAGTCAATAGTTAGAAACATTGAATTTACTGATCAAGAATATCGATATGAAGAAAATTTTGTAACCTTTACACCAGGCCTTAATATAAAAAATAATGGGAAAAATAATTTTCATAGAACAGCAGTAGTAAGCCAAGTTGGATATTTATAAATAAACGCAGAGGTCTCGGGTAGGGGGAGCTGCGACCGATCCCGAAGACCGTTTGTTATATTCCTGATTCTTTCGTCGGGACTCACTACTGTTCGCATAGGCAAAATTTAGCGTTCTGGTCAAGTAAGCTCGGTCACTAAAATCCGAGAATGTATGCGGTTAATTTTTGGCTATAACATTTACATTAGTGTTTTTTCTAACTCTGATACCTTAGGAAGTTTGAGTAGACTTATTTTATGATCATAAAACTTAAAAGAACTATTGCTTTAATTAACGGCTGTTTGATATTTCTTTCAGTCTTAACCATCTCTATAAATGCTAATGCTTGGATTTCGGATAGCGCTACTATTTATCTCATCAGCAAACTATTAAAAACGAACAAGCTAAAACATGATGTTACTTACAAATATCCATCAGATGTTGAAGAGTACTCTTTTACTATGCGAGTGTCAGATCCAAAAGACTACTATATAGATAAACGTACAAATAAACCACGTGATGATTATTATTGTCGCTTTTCTATTTTCAAAGATGGAGCGACTAAAATCGAATATTTCAATGATATTTTTAAGGGTTTAGAAAGTAAACCAGAAGAAGAGTTTTTAGATTCTGTAAACAAACACTCAAATGAATTTAAAGAGTCTTTAAAAAGAATAGTTAGATACATTAAATTTAATAATCAAGAATCTTCATATGCAGAGAGTTTTGTAACTTTTAATCCAAAAATTAATATAAAAAATAACGGGAAACATAACTTTCATAAAGCAAAAATAACGAACGAAGGCGGATGTTTATCAATCAATGCAGAGGCCTCGGGGAGGGCGTGAAGCAATCGACCCCAAGAACCGACTTGTTATATCCCTGATTGTTTGGTTGGGGCTCACTACTTTTCTGGTTAGGCAAAATCTAGCGTTCTGACCAAGTAAGACCGGGAACTAAAATCTGACAATACACTCAACTAATTTATGACTGTAATATTTATATTCAGTATTTTGGCTAACTATTTTTAAAATGATAAATATGGATGAATATATTTTATGATCAAAAAACTTAAAAGAACCATTGATACAACTCATGGATTTTTGATATTTATTTCAATCTTAACCATCTCTATAAATGCTAATGCTAAGATTTCGGATAGCGCTACTATTTATCTTATCAGCAAACTATTAAAAACGAACAAGCTAAAACATGATATTACTTACAAATATCCGTTAGATGTTGAAGAGTACTCTTTTGCTATGCGAGTGTCAGATCCAAAAGACCACTATATAGATAAATGTACAAATAAACCATGTGATAAATATTATTGTCGCTTTTCTATTTTCAAAGATGGAACTACAAAAATCGAATATTTCAATGATATTTTTAAGGGTTTCGAAAGTAAACCAGAAGAAGATTTTTTAGATTCTGTAAACAAATACTCAAATGAATTTAAAGAGTCATTAAAGGAAATAGTTAGAAACATTAAATTTAATTATCAAGAATCATCATTTGCAGAGAGTTATGTAACTTTTGAGCCAAAAATTAATATAAAAAATAGCGGGAAACATAACTTTCATAAAGCAAAAGTAACGAACGAAGGTGGATGTTTATAAATCAATGCAGAGGCCTCGTGGAGGGCGTGAAGCAATCGACCCCAAGGACTGACTTGTTATATCCCTGATTCTTTGGTTGGGGCTCACTACTTCTCGGGTTACGCAAAATCTAGCGTTCTGTCAAGTAAAACTGGACGCTAAATCTGAGAATGTATGCAGTTAATTGCTGACTGTAACATTTACATTCAGTGTTTTGGCTAACTAGTACCTCAATGCACAGCGATTGTCGGGTTTCTGATGGTGGGTTACGCGCAGCTTAGCCACCCTACGATATTTTTTACCTGACAAATGCAGTGAATCAAAGTACTAGTACATCGTATCAAAAGGTTTGTCGCATGACCGTAGGGTGGATAAACGCAGTGTCATCCACCAAAAAACATAATAACTGGTGGATGGCGCTGTCGCTTATCCACCCTACAAAAAACCTCTTACCCGACAATCGGTTTGACATGAGGTACTAGTTGTCAATGAGAAAATTGGAATAAACCTATTTTATGATCACAAAACTTAAACGAACTATTGCTTTAATTAATGGCTGTTTGATACTTCTTTCAATTTTAACCATCTCTATAAATGCTAATGCTAAGATTTCGGATAGCGCTAGCATTTATCTCATCAGTAAACTATTAAAAAAAGTGAACACGCAAAATCATCGTATTCATTATAAATATCCCCCAGAAGTTGAAGAGTACTCTTTTACTATGCGAGTTTCAGACCCAAAAGACCGCTATTTTGAAAAACGTATAAATAAATTACATGATATGTATCATTGCCGCTTTTCTATTTTCAAAGATGGAATCACTAAAATCGAAACTTTCTATAATATCTTGCCAAATTTAGAAGATAAGCCAGGAGAAGAATTTTTAGATTCTGTAAACAAACACTCAAATAAGTTTAAAGAGTCTTTAAAAGAAATAGTTAGAAATATTGAATTTACTGATCAAGGATCTCGATATACAGAAAATTGTGTAACCTTTACGCCAGAACTTAATATAAAAAATGATGGGGAAAGTAACTTTCACGAAACAACAATAACTAACGAAGGTAGAGGTTTTTAAGCCAACGCAGAGGTTCCGGAAAGGGCGCGCAGCAATGATCCCAAGGACCGACTTGTTATATTTCTGATTCCTTGGTTGGGACTCACTGCTGTCTGGTTGAGCAAAATCTAATGTTCTCGTCAAGGAAAGTCGGGCACTAAAATCCAAGAATTTTATAGTTAATTGTTGAGTCTAACGTTTACATTTAATGTTTTAGTTAACTATCTGCCAATGATAAAATTGGAATAAACCCATTTTATGATCACAAAACCTAACAAAACTATTGCTGTAATCAATAGCTGGTTGATATGTCTTTCAGTCCTAATCATCTCTATAAGTGCTAATGCTATGATTTCAGGTAGCGCTACCATTCAAGTTATCAACAAGCTATTAAAAAAAGTGAACACGCCAAATCGTGATATTGAGTGCAAATATCCTTCAGATGTTGAAGAGTACTCTTTTACTATGCGAGTTTCAGATCCAAAAGACTGCTGTTTCGAAAGGCATATAAATAAATCATGGTATACCTATAAATGTCGCTTTTCTATTTTTAGAAATGGGACCACTAAAATCGAATATTATAATAACAATTTTGAAGGTTGGAAAAATAAACATGATGAAGAATTTTTAGACTCTGTAAACAATAACTCAAATGAATTTAAAGAGTCTTTAAAAGAAATAGTTAGAAATATTGAGTTTACTGATCAAGTGTTTCCATATAAAAAAAATTATGTAACCTTTACGCCAAACCTTACTATAAAAAATGATGGGGGAAGTAACTTTTGTAAAACAGCAGTAATGAACGAAGGTGGAAGTTTATAAATCAGCGCAGAGGTACGTGGAGGGCACACAGCGACCAATCCTGTTGATACGCTTGTGGATTTTTGAACTTTACATGAGGCAATATATCTACTATGTAGCACATATTGTAAATCAGTATGCCTATTAAATATTTATATTTAATGCTTTAGCTAACTTTATTAATATAAAATGGAATTCAACATATTTTATGATTAAAAAACTTAAAAAAACTATTGCTCTAATTAATGTCTTTTTTATATTTCTTTCAATATTAATCTTCTCTATAAATGCTAATGCTAAGATTTCGGATAGCGCTAGCATTTATCTCATCAGTAAACTATTAAAAAAAGTGAACACGCAAAATCATCGTATTCATTATAAATATCCCCCAGAAGTTGAAGAGTACTCTTTTACTATGCGAGTTTCAGACCCAAAAGACCGCTATTTCGAAAAGCGTATAAATAAATTACATGGTATATACAATTGTCGCTTTTCTATTTTCAAAGATGGATCCACTAAAATCGAAACTTTCTATGATATTTATCCAAATTTAGAAGATAAGCCAGGGGAAGAATTTTTAGTTTCTGTAAACAAACACTCAGATAAATTTAAAGAGACTTTAAAGGCAATAGTTAGAAACATTGATCTTACTGATCAAGAATCTAGATATATAAAAAATTATGTAACATTTGAGCCACTACTTAATATAAAAAATGATGGGGAAAGTAACTTTCAAAAAACAAAAGTAACGAAGGTGAAGGTTTATAAACCAAGGTAGAGGTCTCGTGAAGGGGTACGCAGCGACCAATCCCAAGGGCTGACTGGTTATTTTCCTGATTCTTTGGTTGAGACTCACTACTGATCGGTTGAGCAAAAATATAGCGTTCTGCTCAAGTAAAACCGTACGCTAAAATCAGAGAATTTATGTGGTTAATTGTTGACTGTAACATTTGCATTTAGTGTTTTAGCTAACTTCGATCAATAGAAAAATGGTTTATTTATGATTACAAAACTAAAAAAAACTATTGCTGTAATCAATAGCTGTTTGATATTTCTTTCAATCCTAACCATCTCTATAAATGCTAATGCTAAGATTTCGGATAGCGCTAGCATTTATATCATCAGTAAACTATTAAAAAAAGCGAACACGCCAAGCCATGATATCGGTTACAAATATCCCTCAGAGGTTGAAGAATACTCTTTTGCTATGCGTGTTTCAGATCCAAAAGACCGCTATTTCGAAAAACGAATAAATAAATCACATGATATGTATAGTTGTCGATTTTCTATTTTCAAAGATGGAACCACTAAAATCGAAAATTTCTATAATATTTATCCAAATTTCAGCGATAAGCTTGTGGATGAATTTTTAGATTCTGTTAACAAACACTCAAATACATTTAAAGAGTCTTTAAAAGCAATAGTTAGAAATATTAAGTTTACTAATAAAGAATCTTCTTGTTCACAAATCTTTGTAACCTTTACACCCATGCTTAATATAAAAAATAATGGAAAAAATAACTTTAATAAAACAAAAGTAAAGATTGTAGATTGAGCTCAATAAAGCAACGCAGAGGTCTCAGGGAAGGAATGTAGTGACGATACTGCGGATGCGCTTGTTTATTTTTGAACTTTGTATGAGATAACATATCTACTATGTAGCAAATATTGAAAATCAGTATGCCTATTAACTATTTTGTTAAGCATCAAATATTTTTATCAGATTAATCATATTTTATTATGATATAAAATATTTACATTCAATACTTTAGCTAACTCTCCTCAATGTAAAACGGTAATAAACTTATTTTATGATCACACAACTTAAAAAGACTAATGCTTTGATTAATGGCTGTTTGATATGCCTTTCAATTTCAACTATTTCTATAAATGCTAATGCTATGCTTTCGGGTAACGTTACCATTGATATTATCAACAAAATATTAAAAACAGTGAACATGCCAAAAAATGATATTGATTACAAATATTCCCCAGAGGTAGAAGAGTATGCTTTTAATATGAAAGTTTTAGATCCAAAAGACTACCATTTCGACGAGCGAAGAGACAAACCATGGGGTACCTATAATTGTCGCTTCTCTATTTTCCAAGATGGAACCACTAAAATCGAACATAATAATATGATTTTTAAAGGTGGAAGAAATAAACCGCAAGAAGAATTTTTAGATTCTGTTGACAAAAACTCAACTGAATTCAAAGAGTCTTTAAAACAAATAGTTAGAAATCTTAAGTTTGCTGATCAAGTGCCTTCAGGTACACAAAATCTTGTATACTTTCTACCAAACCTTAATATAAAAACTGATGGGGAAAGTAATATTGATAAAACAACAGTAAAGGCCGCTGTTCTGATCAAGTAAAATCGGACACTAAAATCCGAGAATTTATACAGGTAATTTATACCGAACTAACGCGCTTCGCTTGCAGGCTACCCACTCCCACGAAAGGTTCGCTAGCGTACCTTTCATGGTGTTGGGTAGTTCTATAAGATGCTTTCTCATGCGGGGCTTGCGACGCGTCGCCATTGATTGAGTGGAGCCGTTCGTTGTTGCAATGCTTCATGTAAGCCGCGACGTCTCGTTCATATGCCTGCGCGTTGGCTAGTGTATCGTAAATAGTCAGCCGACTTCGACTTTCTGGCAGCCAATTTGATTGTCGAGCTTATCCGTTTCGTCTTCGTCATTGCCTCCTTGCCTCCTTGCCTCCTTGCCTCTTTGCCTCTTTGCCTCTTTGCCTCTTTGCCTCTTTGTCTCTTTCGGCCTTTGCTGAAAATGTCTTCCGAGCCTTCCGGAAACTGCTTTTTCCATGCATTTATCTCGAGTGCGTGAACACACAATTCTGTGATCAACTCATTGATAGTTTTATGCCCCTTGAGGGCTTCAATTACTACCTTTGATTTGAATTGGGAGCTGAGAGATATACGTTCCAGGGTTACTCTGTGCGTCAGTGATTCTATTCTAACGCACTGTCTCTTTTATGGGAGACACTATCCCTTTATATCGATCAACTACCTTTTGCAATGGATGACGAGGAAGTTGTTTGAGCAATTGATGAAAAACGCTGTTATTATGTTTTATGCCTATCCTTTGCCTTTGGAAAAATACCTATCTCGACAACGGATATTTTACCAGATGCCAGTAAGGGCAGGCGCCGAACTTTAGGTTAATGCCTTAACCGGATAGCAGTGATTTTAACGAGTGCTTTTTGCTGGTCGTTACGTTTAGCATGAGAAGTCGTCTATGGAGTTGATTTTAGTCAGACATGGTACAGCAGAACCTTTAAAAACCGTGGATGAACAGCGAGCATTGACGCAAGCAGGTAGTCAAGATGCGGGCGCTTTAGGTCTATTCTTAAAAAAGAAGCAAACCCTTATCAATAAAGCCTTTGTCAGCCCTTACCTAAGAGCAGAGCAAACCTTTGAGCAGATTGCACAGGCATTTAATCAATCCATTGATAAAGAGATCGCCAACTATTTAATACCCTCATCATCTCCTTCGGCGGTCGTTCAAGCACTTGCAGGGCATCCGTATTCATCCATATTAGTCGTCACGCATCAGCCGTTGATTTCATCGCTGCTAAGCTATCTGGTTGAAGGAACGTCGAGCAAGCGCTTTCAATACCCTATGCAGCCCGGCGATTGTGCTTGCTTGACAATGTTTGATTGGAGTGCCGGCGGTGCTCGATTGGATAACAGGTTAACAGTAAACGGAGTAAGAAGTGCCTTGAATGACTAATGTGAGTGAGATTAGGTTTACTGTTCGTGGTTTGCAACTCGCAGCAAAACGGTGGCATGAAGGTGCGCCGATTAAAGTCTTAGCTTTGCATGGCTGGTTAGATAATGCTGCAAGCTTTGATGCTATTGCGCCGAACTTAACGCAATGTGATATCGTTGCCTTGGATTTAGCAGGCCAGGGACTTTCCGATTTTAGATCGCTGGATGCAACCTATCATTTATGGGATGACTTGCTTGATATTATTCAGGTATTAAGGCAGCTAGATTGGCAACACGTCAACTTATTGGGACACTCACGCGGTGCTATGCTCTCAACCTTGTTATCTGCAAGCTTACCTGAGTTGGTGATCAAGCAAGTGTTAGTAGATGGGCTGCTGCCAATACCTGTGGAGCCAGAAAAATCACCTGAACAGTTAACGACGTTTTTACAGGCCTTCTCTGAAGAAAGTCGTCCTAACTTTCATGAGTCTGAAGATAAGCTTATTGCCTTGCGGATGAAGACCTCCGGCATGAGTTTAGCTGCGACGCGGTTGTTGGCTAGTCGGGCTATCCACCATGATGAGCTAGGGTATTATTGGCGGGTAGATCAAAGGCTGAAGTTTGCTTCAGCCGTGAAGCTCTCCGAGGCACAAATCACTGCATTTGTTAATGCGCTTAAATGTCCAACTAGGTTACTATTAGCGAAAGATGGGCTAGGGCAGCTGTCTATGTTTACGATTTTGGCTAAAAGACAGCCCAAGATTATTGACTGCCAAACGTTATCGGGTGGCCATCATATGCATATGGATGAACAAGTAGAGGGCGTAACAGAACGATGCAAAGCATTTTTCAGTTCATAAAAAAAGGGTGTTGTTTGCTATGGCTCAGTAGTCCGTTAGTGTTTGCAGGGGAGGTTAAACCCCCCGAGCCTTTTGTACTCCCCTTTGAAAGGGTAGAGGTGATTGATGAGTCGCACTTTCAAGGTGATTGGGTACTGCCGTTATCACACTATCAAAAAGTGGATGGGGTATGGCGACTATCGGCCTCTACGCTTGTAAAAGGTAAGGTGAGCAAAAAAATATATCAAATTCACTCCACTCATAGTTTTCAGCAGGCGGAAATTAAACTGAAAGCCTGGGTTAAAGAGCAAGGTGAAGTGCTCTACCAGTGTGAAGAGCGAGCTTGTGGTTCCAGCAATGATTGGGCAAATCGGGTCTTTGAAGATAAACGCTTAAACGGTTTGCCTAATAAACAAACCTATTATTCTTTGAAGACGAAAGAAGGCTTTGTCTCGCTGTATTTGGTACAACGACCAACGGGGTATCGTTATTTGGCCGTTGTGACGATTAATCTTTAATGAGTGATAAAAATTCAAGCCTCGTCGCTTCTTCATGCCTGAAAGAGCCTAGCATAGCCGACGTTTTCATGTGCGAGTGTTGTTTCTCTACGCCTCTCATCATCATACATAAGTGCTTAGCTTCTATCACCACACCAACGCCCTCGGCACCGGTAATGTCCATAATGGTCGTTGCTATTTCGTGCGTGAGGTCTTCTTGTATTTGCAGGCGTCTTGCAAACATATCGACTATACGGGCTATTTTAGAAAGACCTAACACTTTTCCTTGGGGGATGTAGGCGACATGCGCTTTACCTAAAAAAGGTAGCAAATGATGTTCGCACATCGAATAGATTTCAACATCCTTCACGATGATCATTTCGTCCGACTTAGTCGGGAAGAGGGCGCCGTTAATGACTTCATCAAGATTCTGATGATAACCTTTGGTTAAATATTCAAAGGCCTTGGCTGCTCTTTTGGGGGTGTCGACCAATCCTGGTCTTTCTAAATCCTCTCCGACAGCCTCAATGATGGAGGCATAAGCTTCATCAAGCTTCATGCAAATGTACCGTGGACAAATCAAGTGGGGCGTGGATAATAGCAAAGTTTTACATTACAAGCCAAAATCTATGCTTGAAGCCTCCGCTTTACAAGAGTTATCGACCCTTAGAGATTTTCTGCGTTACGGTATCAGCCAGTTTTCGCAACATGGCCTGTATTTTGGGCATGGAACAGACTCTGCGTTTGATGAAACTTGGGCTTTACTTGCATACAGCTTGCATTTATCCCCAGAAATGGACGAAGCGCTGCTTGATGCTAGGTTACTGAGCTCAGAAAAAGTCGAAATTATAGCATTGTTTGAAAAGCGTATTACCCAAAGACTCCCTGTGCCTTATATAACGCAGACAGCGTATTTTTCAGGCTTGCCTTTTTATGTTGACGAACGCGTATTGATCCCGCGTTCACCGATGGCTGAAATTATTCAAAAAGACTTTAAGCCTTACTATATAGGTGAATCACCCTCACGTATCTTGGATCTTTGTACGGGGTCAGGCTGTATTGGGATCGCAGCTGCAATGCAAGTACCTGACGCTGAGGTTGTATTGGCAGATATAGACAGAAATGCGTTGGATGTTGCACGTGTTAATGTAGAGCGTTTTAATTTGATGCATCAGATTAGTCTCAGTCAGGGAGATTTACTGAGTGCGGTAGAGGGGAAATTTGATATTATTTTAGCCAATCCGCCTTATGTAGACAGTGAGGATATGGCTGATATGCCTGAAGAGTTTGGTCATGAACCTGAACACGCACTCGCCTCAGGGGAGGATGGCCTGTTTCATCCTTTACAGATTTTGAAACAAGCAGCTGGTTATTTGACAGAGCAAGGTGTTTTATTTTTAGAAGTTGGGAATTCAGCTTATCATCTTGTGCAGCAGTTTCCTGATAGTGAATTTAACTGGGTTGAACTAACGCACGGCGGTCAAGGTATTTTGGCGATTAGCCAGCTGGAGCTTGAGCAATTTAATCATCTTTTATCAACCTGAATTTTTCTTTCTTTGAGTGGTTTTTATGGCTGGCAATACATTTGGTCAAAATTTTACAGTAACGTCTTTTGGCGAGAGCCACGGTTTAGCACTAGGCTGTATTGTCGATGGCTGCCCTCCTGGAATTGAAATTTCAGAAGAAGATATACAAAAAGAGTTAGATAGACGTAAGCCTGGCCAATCAAAATTTACCACTCAGCGAAAAGAACCTGATCAGGTCAAAATTTTATCAGGTGTCTTTGAAGGAAAAACCACAGGCACTCCCATTGGTCTATTGATTGAAAACCAGGATCAAAAATCTAAAGACTATTCGACTATTAAAGACAGCTTTAGGCCTGCCCATGCTGATTTAACCTACGAAAAAAAATATGGTATTCGCGATTATCGCGGTGGCGGCCGATCCTCTGCAAGGGAAACGGCGATGCGAGTTGCAGCAGGCGCTATTGCCAAGAAATACTTACGTGAAAAATTTGGCATTGAAGTTAAAGGCTACTTGTCACAGTTAGGTCCTATAAAAGCCGAAACAATTGATTGGAGTGAGGTCAGTAATAATCCTTTCTTTTGTCCAGATGCGGCTAAGGTGCCTATGATGGAAGACTATATGGCAGCTTTAAATAAAGAGGGTAACTCCATTGGGGCAAAGATTACCATTGTTGCCACAGGTGTTGAAGTTGGGTTGGGTGAGCCTGTATTTAATAGGCTTGATGCTGATATTGCATCTGCATTAATGGGCATTAATGCAGTGAAAGGTGTAGAGATTGGTGACGGTTTTGATGTGGTTGAGCAAAAAGGAACTGAGCATCGTGATGAAATGACTGATGCGGGGTTTTTAAGTAATCACTCAGGTGGAATCTTAGGTGGTATTTCATCGGGACAAGACATTGTGGCACACATTGCGTTAAAGCCAACATCATCGATTCGTTTACCAGGCAAAAGCGTTAATAAATTTGGTGCGGAAATCGAAGTGATCACCAAGGGGCGTCATGATCCTTGCGTAGGCATTCGTGCAACGCCTATTGCTGAGGCGATGATGGCGTTGGTCTTGATGGATCATGTGCTAAGGCATAAAGCGCAAAACAGCTGATTATCACGGGAAGGTTGGTAAGTCTCGTTTCCTGTAAACCATTCTTTTGTTTTCAGCCCCGCCAGAAGCCTAGGTACTTGGTGGCTAAGCTGCGCGTAACCCACCATCAGAAACCCGACAATCGCTGTGCATTGGGGTACTAGGAGCCTGTCTGAGAATTGTGTTCGAGGATAAATTTCTAAGAATTTAGCCACTTATCTGGGATACAGGCTGAGCAATTGGTTCTCGTAGAAGCTCCTAGGGCTCACGTTAAAACTCTTCAGGTTCAAAAGCCATAATTGACTCTTTGCCTGACTGCACATCAGCAGCATAGCTTGCTATTTGAGGATAGAAGTAGCGGAAAAAATGCGCTGCCGCTTTTTCTTTACCTTGATAAAAGTGGCTGCTAAACGTTCCACCTGATGCCTGTTCTTCATTGGCTTGTTTGTCAAGCTTGACCCAGAATACGGATAGGGTGGTGAGCGCAAAAAGTTTGAGGAGAGGGGTAGCGCCTTGTGTCGCTTGTTCTGGATCTTTTAATCCTTCGTTTGCTAGCCAAGTAAGGGTAGATTCTAGCGTGGTGAGTGCATTTTCTGCTTTTTGAATGTAATCGCTATTACCGCCTTCAGCCAGAAAAGCTTTCATGTGTTTGAGGTAGGTATGCGGTAGGCGGCCGCCTTTGATAAGAAGCTTTCTACCCGCAAGATCCAGTGATTGAATGCCGTTGGTGCCTTCATAAATGCGCGCAATACGGCTATCGCGCAGCAGCTGCTCAATGCCCCAGTCTTTGGTAAATCCAGAGCCGCCCATTAATTGAAGACCCTGATCAATGGAAAAATACCCTTCATCGGTTAGGTAAGCTTTAACGATAGGGGTCATAAGTTGAACGATATCGTCAGCTTCATCCCTTTTTTTCTCATCAGGGTCTTTTAGGCTGATATCCAATTGTAGGCCAGCCCAGTAAGCCATGGCGCGTGAACCTTCAATAAAGACTTTTTGGTGAGCTAACATACGCCTGACATCAGCATGGACCATGATGGAATCAGCTTTCTGATCAGGCTGTTTAGGCCCTGTGATAGCACGGCTTTGGATGCGTTCTTTAGCAAAGCCAAGGCTGATCTGGTAAGCGAATTCTGCGCTGCCCAATCCTTGAATACCGACCATCAGCCTGGCTGCATTCATCATAGTGAACATGCACTTAAGGCCTTCATTTTCTTTGCCTACCAAAAAGCCTTTGGCATTTTCAAAATTCATGACGCAGGTGGAGGAACCTTTAATACCCATCTTATGCTCGATGCCGCCGCAAAATGCAGTGTTGCGTGTGCCATCTTCAAGAAATTTAGGAACAAGAAATAACGAAATACCTTTGGATGAGTCTGGTGCGCCCGGTAATTTGGCTAAAACCAGATGAATAATGTTGTCTGTCAGGTCATGTTCACCGCCGGTAATCCATATCTTGGTGCCATTCAGCTTGTAAGAGCCGTCAGACTCTGGTGTGGCGCGAGTTTGAATCAATGATAGGTCTGTTCCGCATTGAGGTTCGGTTAAGCACATGGTGCCGCTCCATTCACCTGTTACCAGTTTAGGTAGGTAGATAGCTTGTAATTCTTCGGTGGCATGTTCACTCAATGCGTCAATAGTACCGTGGCTTAATCCAGGGTACATGGCTAACGACGTATTGGAGCCTGTGGCCATTTCGTCCATACAAAGCTTGGCATATTGCGGTAGACTTTGTCCGCCAAAGCGTTCAGGTGCCGATAAGCCTACCCAGCCGCCTTGTGCAAACTCTTTGTAAGCTTCTTTAAAACCTTTAGGTGTTGTGACAGATTTTGTAGCTGCGTCGTATTGGCATTCTTCATCATCACCTGAGAAGTTTAACGGCGCAAAGCTTCCTTCGGTGAGCTTGGCGGCCTCATCTAATATGGCAACTAAGGTGTCTTCGGTAGCGTCAGCATAATCACTATAATGACTGAGTGACTGGGCATTAAGTACATGAAAAAGGATAAATTTCATGTCTTCAATCGGTGCTTTATAGTCCTGCATAGTTCACTCCAACGGTTTCATTAAGGTTTAGATGTTTGATTGCACTAGAAAGTTTAATCCAAATTACAGGCAGAGCAATCTTTAGATCACGCTATCAAAGATGAAAAGTTGAAGGATGTGATGGCTGGCCTAGGAGCCTGTCCGAGAACTGACTGTTCGGTCTAAATTCCAGATAAGCGGCTAAATTCTTCGCCAAATTCCTTTAAATAGGCTGACTATTCGCAGGAATTTCCCAAAGAATTTAGCTCACTTCTTTGAAATTTATCCTCGAACGCAATTCTCGGACAGGCTCCTAGCCTGAATAATTCATGACATTTTAGATTTCTTAGAGATTGGCCGAATAAGTGTGTTGTAAATGTAACATCAGATCAAATCGGCTATAAATTAATCATTTTTTGAAATTCAGACACAACTTCCCCTTACCCCCGTGCTTTTCATGCGCTGGGGTAAGCGCAATATTTTTTAATCAGGAGACAGGTTTAAGCGGATAGCTGCCGTATAAAATAATGATTGTCGCTGCTTGGATATCGTGGTAGCTGCCATGAATTTTATTCTTCGAGTATTGCGTGTCACGACGGCACTGATCTTCAATAATTTTTCTCTTAGCAATCTTACCTGCCATCGCTCTCCCAGCGTATCTTTTAGACCTATGACTCTGAGCCTTTCAAGCAGTGTATAGGCCAATCCTGATAAAATAACTCGGAACTGATTGGACCACCAATCTGAGCAGCTATTAAGGTCACTAAACAGCCATTTTTGTTCTTTAATCCGGTTTTCCATGTCGCCACGCTCGCAATAAACTTCGCTGTAAAGTGAGGAAGCTTTATCTTTGAGTGACGTCAATACATAGCGTGTATTCGTACCCAAATTAGAGACTTCCGCTTTAACGACGATTCGCCGTTCGTGAGGCCAGCTTCTGGCTTTGTAATCGTTAATTTCACCAAACCATTTCTGTGGTTCACTACTCTCTTCGAAGGCTTCTAGCGCAGATTTATGTAATCCAATGGTGACTGCTCGCCCATGTAAAGCGCTGTTAGGGCTGTAACCTACAGCATAATCAATCTCTATCGACTCACAAAGGTTAATGATTTTGGGTGAATAAAAACCACTGTCGCCTCGAAATAAAATTTGCGTTTTTGGCCAGGCTTTTCTTAATCGTTTCACGAGCATTTTCAATACCAGCACAGTCAACCAGTTGCCATGCTTGCTTGATGGTCTCAATATCGCGGCTAATAGCTGATCACCACAGAAAACATAAAGCGGTAAATAGCAGTAGCCACGGTAATGATGGTTGTAGTAACGGCCTTCCTGTTCACCATAGAGACGATTATCTGTGGCATCAAAATCTAGAATGATTGTTTTTGGCGCTTTTGAATAACTGTTAATAAACTGCTGAATCAGCTCCTCATTTAAATGCCACCCAAAGGGCAGCTACAGGTTTTCCCGTGACTTTGTTGCAAGTATTTGAAAGACGCATGTATTACTGCATACTTGCGCCTTGCCACAGAAAAACCTGTAGCTGCTGAACGGGACAATCGCTGTGCATTGGGGTACTAGCCTGAATAATTCATGACATTTTAGATTTTTTAGAGATTGACCGAATAAATGTGTTGTAAATGTAACATCAGATCAAATCGGCTATAAATTAATCATTTTTTGAAATTCAGACAAAACTCCCCCTTACCCCCGTGCTTTTCATGCGCTGAGGAAAGCGCCATGATTTTTAATCAGGAGAAAGATTCAAACGGATAGCTGCTGTATAAAATAATGATTGTCTTTGATTGGAGGTTGTTGATGCAGCCATGAATTTTATTCTGCGAGTATTGCGTGTCACGACGGCACTGATCTTCAGTAGTTTTTCTCTTAGCAATCTTACCTGCCATCACTCTCCCAGCGTATCTTTTAGACCTATGACTCTGAGCCTTTCAAGCAGTGTATAGGCCAATCCTGATAAAATAACTCGGAACTGATTGGACCACCAATCTGAGCAGCTATTAAGGTCACTAAACAGCCATTTTTGTTCTTTAATCCGGTTTTCCATGTCGCCACGCTCGCAATAAACTTCGCTGTAAAGTGAGGAAGCTTTATCTTTGAGTGACGTCAATACATAGCGTGTATTCGTCCCCAAATTAGAGACTTCCGCTTTAACGACGATTCGCCGTTCGTGAGGCCAGCTTCTGGCTTTGTAATCGTTAATTTCACCAAACCATTTCTGTGGTTCACTACTCTCTTCGAAGGCTTCTAGCGCAGATTTATGTAATCCAATGGTGACTGCTCGCCCATGTAAAGCGCTGTTAGGGCTGTAACCTACAGCATAATCAATCTCTATCGACTCACAAAGGTTAATGATTTTGGGTGAATAAAAACCACTGTCGCCTCGAAATAAAATTTGCGTTTTTGGCCAGGCTTTTCTTAATCGTTTCACGAGCATTTTCAATACCAGCACAGTCAACCAGTTGCCATGCTTGCTTGATGGTCTCAATATCGCGGCTAATAGCTGATCGCCACAGAAAACATAAAGCGGTAAATAGCAGTAGCCACGGTAATGATGGTTGTAGTAACGGCCTTCCTGTTCACCATAGAGACGGTTATCTGTGGCATCAAAATCTAGAATGATTGTTTTTGGCGCTTTTGAATAACTGTTAATAAACTGCTGGGCACCTCTAACAATTGCTTTTTAAGGCAAAATATTCATCACAAGTTGTTGATTCCTATGAGTCAGGCTCTTGGGAAAATGTATTTTTAGAGGTGCCCTGCTGAATCAGCTCCTCATGAACGGCTTTTAAACTGCGCCTATCAAACCGCTGGTCGAACCTCTGCATGGTGGACGCACTTGCAAGATCCTCATCAACACCGACGGCTGTTTGCAGAGCTAGATCATTTTTTAAATCATTGTGATCAATGAGATCTTCTTCACCGCAGGCTAATGCATAAACTCGCTGCTTTAAAAGATTTTCTGCTTGATTTTCGACCTTGCTTTTATCTCGATCATCTGGAAGAAGCTTTGCTATCTTTTGCGTTAAGCCTATTTTTTTATCAACTTTGCTTAAAAGTAAACTTCCTGCAAATGAACTGACGCAACCACCTGAGAAATCAAAATCTATTTGACGACGTTTTAGGACTGGGAAAAGTGGTTGACTAACGGTACAATTTGGCATCGGCGCAATCTTTATTTTTATTGTGTTGGCACCTTTATTATAAGGGTTTACGCCGTTCCTTCATACTTTCTCATGAATTATTCAGGCTAGATGATTGAATGAAATGATGCTTCCTGATATTGAAATTTGGTTGTTTTTATTTGCCATTGGTGGCGTTGTGGGCTTTTTATCAGGTTTATTGGGCATTGGTGGCGGTGCCATCATGGTGCCAGCTTTGACCAGTCTGTTACTTCATCTGGGTTTCGGTGTGGGTAAGGCTGTTCACTTTGCCTTAGGGACGTCTATGGCCTGCATTATGGTTACTTCTATAAGTAGCGTGCTGGCTCATCATTTTAAGGGGACGATACAGTGGGCGCTTTTTAAATGGTTGGCACCAGGTGTGATGGTAGGAGCATTCCTCGCGACTTTTGCTGTGCCTTATATTCATGCAATTTATTTATCAAGCTTTTTTGCGCTATTTATGGGTTATGTAGCCGTTAATATGCTTCGTGCCTCTCCTTCTTCTAGCGGGCAGTGCAAGCTTACGCCTCAGAGTTTACTTTCAGTGGGTGCGGGTATTGGCTCAGTCTCTTCGTTAGTTTCTATTGGTGGCGGTACTATGACAGTCCCTTATCTCTTCAAAAGGGGGTACAGTATGTCACAGGCTATTGGCACTTCAGCTGCGCTAGGTTTGCCTCTGTCCATAATGAGTAGTGCAGGCTACATGATGAATGGGTGGCATCATACGAATTTATCAAATCTCACTATAGGTTACATTTTTTTGCCTGCCTTTGCAGGCATAGTGATGATGAGTGTGTTATTTGCACCTTTGGGAACAAAAGCGGCAGTTCATCTACCTGTCGTGAGTTTGAAAAAATTGTTTGCAGGGCTGTTAGTTTGTCTAAGTGCTAATATGGTTTACAGCGTTATATCTGCAAGTTAGATACTGTTTCAAGGGTAGCCCACCTTTTCAGCTTTACGTACTCAGAATGACAGCGGATAATCGGAAGGCATTTGCGTTTCATGAGTAAATGGCCAAAGCCCTTGATTCCGAGGTTTATTTTGCGGACCCTTACTGCTCATGGCAGCGTGGCTTGAATGAAAACACCTGCTGAACTTATGGGGCAATGTATGTCTAACTTGGCGGCATAGAAGTTGTGCGCTTACTGGTAGAATCTGCCTCCCTTAATGTTATACCGATGAGTGAATCCACGTGTTCAAATATTTGAATATTTTGCTATTTTTAATTTCAAAATCCTATGCTCTCAAATCGATTACCATTGAACATCTTTGTGAGTATTTAAAAAAAGGTAAGTTAAAGACATTTTATATAAAATCAAATAGCCCGATAGTTCTGTCTGGTATTACCTTTGAAGATTTATATAAAACTGGTGATTATTGTTACATGGTTAATGGTGTTAATTTTTCCGTAAAATCAAAAAATAGTTCGAAAATAAAATCTGATCAAATTGAAATCGATACGGCTTATTATGAAACGGTTAGTGAGGCGGACCGGTCAATGGATGCTTAGTGGGACGATGTTTGTGAGCCGTTAAATTCACATAACCTAAAGAAATATTTGAGTGATTATGATCCAGTAATAGGGGGTTTAAAAAGGAACGAAGAGCTGAAAAAGTCACAGTTCTTTAGAGGTGAATTAATAAAAAGGTTGATGAAAGCAAATGTCAATGTATATATTTAGATAGCACAGTTAATTTTACCCATTGACCCGGCAATTAAAGCGTTCTCATATTATGCTGCATACCTGATGTTGCTAGGTTGAAAATATTTTTTCACGCGCAGATATTCTCCTGCTGTGCGTATCGGCCCATCTAAACCTGTTTCTTGAAGAATAAGCTCCATCACTCTTTTCTTGTTCAGAGAGCATAGTCGAACTTTAATTGATCTGGCGTCAAATGACGACTATTTGTAGAGGTTCCCTTAAGTGTAAAGCTAGCTCAAAATAAAAAAACCAGGTTGCCCTGGTTTTTTTATGTTCCATTAGAACGTCCCTGCTACGGCTAACGACCCTGTCAGCACTCCCAAATCCCTCACAACAGATTGACATAGTCAATCTAGTAAAGCATTCCTTGCTTATCCCTGATGGTGTTAATCATACGGGATTGTAGAGTTAAGGCTAGGTGTTATCGTTAGGTTGTTCTGTAGGATATATCCTACCTCTTGTAAGCTTTTGTTAAGTTTTCAGTTAGTTGTCAAAGTTTTTGACAGGCGTAAGATCAAAAGCACACCCTCGTGTATAGTTTAGTTTACGCTTAAAGGCTTTATTGCACCTTTTCTTGCTCTGTAAACATCCCTTCAAAAAGCGCAGAACTTAGATAGCGTTCTGCTGAATCCGGTAAAATAACCACAATTGTCTTATCCTTGTTTTCAGGTCTTTGCGCAATTCTATCAGCGACAGCCATTGCTGCACCTGAAGAGATACCTGATAGAATGCCTTCCTGCTCCATGAGTTTACGAGCCCATTCAATCGCCTCTTCATTACTGACCTGCTCAACATCATCAACCATTTCCAAGTCTAGTGTGTCAGGTAAGAACCCCGCGCCGATGCCTTGAATTTTGTGAGGGGCATGCGTAAGTTCGACACCTTTTAGTTTGCTACTAATGACAGTTGAAGAGGTAGGCTCAATCGCGATGCTTTGAATTGGCTTCTTTTTATTGAGCTTGATGTATCTTGAAATACCTGTGATGGTGCCGCCAGTTCCCACCCCTGAGATCAGAATATCAATTTCTCCATTGGTATCTTCCCAAATTTCAGGGCCTGTGGTTTTTTCGTGAATCTCAGGGTTGGCGGGATTGGTAAACTGTGAAGGCATAAAATAATCATCGCCAGAGCCCAATATTTCTTCCGCTTTGGCAATGGCGCCAGTCATGCCGTTAATACCAGGCGTTAGCACTAAATTGGCCCCCAGTGCTTTGACAAGCTGGCGCCTTTCAAGACTCATGGTGTCCGGCATAGTGAGCGTCACCTCATAGCCTTTTGAGGCACCCACAAAGGCTAATGCAATGCCTGTATTCCCTGAGGTAGGCTCAATAATTTTCATGCCGGGTTTTAATTTACCTGATTTTTCTGCATCCCAAATCATGTTGGCGCCAATACGGCATTTAACACAATTGGCCGGATTTCGGCTTTCTATTTTGGCGAAGATGTTGCCTTGTGTAATGCGGTTGATTTTTACTAAAGGTGTTTTGCCAATGGATAAACTGTTGTCATCAAACGAACTCATTGCTTAGGTCTTCTTTGGTCGTTAAAAAGATTGAGTGTAAGCATTTTTATATCAGATGAAAATGAAAAATGCTGCTTGTTAGCGTGTCATGTAGGCTCAAGACTTCGCGTTTCCGAGTAGAGCGTTTACGAGCGTACTGAAAGATGTAGATATAAAGATCAGCAGGGAGGGTAAAGGGTGCTGCATGGATAACCTATTCATAGAGCGGCTCTGGCGAAGTGTTAAGTATGAATAGGTGTATCTGATTGTCTCGACAATAGGGTTCACTTTAATAAAGTTTCAGGGTATCCAAGCATGGTGATCAAAACTGTCACCTTTTTTATCGAACTCGTTGTGTTTTTATTGAGGCATTTGGGTAAAATCGGTAAGGTTTATCTACTGACAAGACAATAAAGGATAACTCATGGCAGCACCTAAGTTTGATGCACAGTATTCAGCAGAGCTTTATAGCTTTGCAGGCAAAGATGTTCCTTGGTTGATGAAAAAATGGGCAGATGCGACGCCAGACAAGACCTTTTTAATTTGGGAACCCAAATCAGGCGAAGAGAAAACCTGGAGCTATGACGAATTTTGGGCTGAGATTAATAAAGTGGCCTGCGGCCTGATTGCTAAAGGCGTTAAAAAAGGGGATAAGCTACTGATTCACTCAGAAAACAGCCCTGAAATGATGATCGCTTGGTATGCATCAGCGGTTATTGGTTCTGTGGCGGTTACCACTAACACTCGTTGTGTGGGTGATGAGCTAACCTATTTTGCTGAGCACTCGGATGCTGTGGGTTGTATCACCCAGCCTCAATTTGTTAAAGAATTAGCAGCCAATGCCAAGAGTATCCCCTGGTTTGTCGTGACTGATGATAATTCAGGTGAAGCAGCTGATGCTGCTGATCTTGATCACGGTAAAGACGCTTGGGCCTCTTTGTATGAACATGGTGAGGCTGCGCCTGAGCGTCCTGCTGAGCCTATGTTGCCTGTGGGTATTCAGTTTACTTCAGGTACTACCTCGCGCCCTAAAGCCGTTGTACACACTCATGCCAATGCCTTATGGGGTGGCATGAATGGCTCTCAGAACTTAGGTATTGATAGCTCTGATACTTACCTTTGCTTCTTGCCATGCTTCCATGTAAACGCGCAAAGCTGGACTTTTTGGACTATGTCTTGGGCAGGCGGTACTGTGGTGCTTCAGCCTAAGTTCTCGTCCAGCCGTTTTTGGGAGGTGTCTGTCAAGCATAAGTGTACGCGTGCTTCAATGATTCCGTTCTGCTTTAAAGCCATCGGCGCGCAGGAAATCCCAGAACATTCGTACAAAAGTTGGTCAACAGGCGTTAAGCTCCATAATGTAGAAAACTACTGGAAAGTACCAACCTTTGCGACTTGGGGTATGACCGAAACGGTTACCCATGCAACTCGCTCAAATCTAGCGTTAGATTGCCCTGAAATGAATATCGGTATGCCATCACCGGGTTATGAGTTTGCGGTGATGAACCCTGAGACGGGTGAATACTGCAAGCCAGGTGAAAACGGTGACTTATATATCCGTGGTGTACGTGGTGTGCATATTTTTCTTGAGTACTACAAAAACCCAGAAGCCATGGAAAAATCATTCACTGAAGATGGCTGGTTTGAGACGGGTGACACCATTCGTTTAGGCGAAGACGGTTACCTGTATTTCGCAGATCGTGATAAAGATGTCTTAAAAGTGGGCGGTGAAAACGTGTCTGCGCGACAAATCGAAGAGTTCATTGGTGAGCTTCTAGGTATGGGGGTACTGGAGGAGCATGCGGTCGTTGCTCAGTCTCATGACATGCTGGACGAGGTACCCGTTGTGTTTGCCATTAAGAGTGCCTGGACGCAGCTGACTGAAGAAGAGATTACGGATAAAATCATGAAAGGCTGTGAAGAAGGCTTAGCTGACTTCAAACGCCCTCGTGCCATCTACTTCGTTGAAGATTTGCCGCGTGCAACACTTGATAAAGTGGCTAAAAACAAGCTACGTGAGCTTGCTGACGAGATGGCAGAAAAAGAGAAAGAGCCAGCCTAAGCGCTACTCTCTTTCCTGAATAAACCAGAGCTAAGCTCTGGTTTTTTTTTGCTGATAAAAACTATAATAAGCGACTTTAGTTGCTTATATGGTGGTTCGTATGACGTTATTTAGAGCAGTGGAGCGACTTATTGCCAAAACCTTATTAGTCTTAATGACTGTTGTGGTTATCCTGGCTGTTGGTGAGTTGGGGCATGAGATTTACCGCAGTCTTACCGATGTGTTCATTAGCAGTTGGGTATTTTTTGGTTCATAAGCGTGTCAGTACGGAAAAAATAAGTGGCGTGGTAGAGACTGATAAATGAGTCTTGGGCTGTTTCTCAGCACAGTTAAATCATATTTGCTACATTTAGAAGCAGTTACGGTTTTATTGAGAACAGGTTATGCCATCTTTGCTATCCAGGTCAGGATTGAAGCAACGATTATTTCACACATTGGATGTGGCAAACTTATCATCTGATTACTTTGATCAAGATGCACAAGAGGTGGGTGATGTAGCCTCTTCGCTTAAGCAGTCAAAGCAGCGTGCCATTGAGTTTGCTTTACGAGAGCTTTTTAATACGGGTGTTTACCCGGGGGTAGCGTTTTGCTTGCGCTACCAGAGCGAACTCATTTTCAATAGGACGTTAGGGTATAGTCGGGCGCCATCAGATACTTTACCTCAAGGCATGCCTTTAGACATTGATACCCCAATCTGTCTTTTCTCTGCATCAAAAGCAGTCACAGCCATATTGATTCATAAATTGGCTGAAGAGGGCGCTGTTAATCTACTTCATCCAGTATCGCGGTATATTCCTGAGTTTGGCCAGCTAGGCAAGGATAAGGTATCGATTTATCAGATGCTGGCTCATCAAGGTGGCTTTCCGTTAATCAAGCAGCCAGACAGTGTCAGTGAGGAGATGAAAAGGGAGGACATCTTAAAGGCTATCTACAGAACACCGTCTAAGTCTCCTGAAGGAAGAGTGCAGGCCTATCATGCCGTGACCAGTGGTTATATTGCGGATGAACTGGTAAGACGAACGTTAGGCTTGAGCATACAAGATTATTTGGAGCAGACATTCTCAGAACCTATGGACATGAAGTATTTTCGTTATGGCTTGAAAGAAGAGTATAGGCAACAAGCAGCGCATAATTATGTCACAGGGTTTCGATCACCTAAGTCACTCAACAGCGCAATGCGCTATGCCTTGGGTGTTAGTATGGAGAACGCCGTATCTTTATCTAATACTGCCTCCTTTATGGATACTATTATCCCAGCAGGGAACATGTATGCAACGGCTGAAGAGATTAATCGCTTTTATCAAATGTTGTTGAATCAGGGTGTGTATAAGGGTAAGCGTTTGCTGCAGCAAGAAACGGTTAGTATGGCAACGAAAGAGGCATCTAAGGCACGCCTTGATCGGACGTTATTTCTACCGATAAGATTCAGTCCTGGCTTTATGTTAGGTGGCGGCCTTGCGGGTATTTACGGTAAACACACGCAAAATGCTTTTGGCCATTTAGGGTTCTCAAATATTGTTTGCTGGGCTGACCCCGATAGGGAGATTTCCGCATCTTTGCTGACAACAGGCAAGCCTATCCTCGGTCCTCATGGTGTTGCGCTTTATCGTTTCTTGCAGACGATTTCGAAAAGCTTCTAAGGAGGCATACAAAGTTTGTATGTCGTGCCAAACCGATTGTTGGGTGAATATTGTTTTGTAGGGGGTGTTGGCGCAGCGCAACCCACCATAAAGTCAAGTGTTTCTTGGTGAGCTACGTTTCACCATCCCACCCTACGCCTACCAGGGTAAGCTTTTTGACCTGATGTACTAACCGTTTAAAAGCTCTCTTCCCCTATTAAAGCTTCAGGTTTGTTTGTCAGTTTAAACATAAAGCTACCAAGTACTGCCCCTAAAAGCGGACATAGCCAAAAAAACCACAGTTGAGCAAATGCCTCGCCACCTGCGATAACAGCAACACCCGAACTACGAGCAGGGTTAACAGACGTATTGGTGATGGGAATGCTGATCAAATGGATCAGTGTCAAAGAAAGGCCAATGGCAATAGGCGCAGCAATAAAGTTTTCTCTATTGGGAGTGGTGACATGTAAAATAATAAACAGGAAAAACGCGGTTAGCCCAATTTCGGTGATGGCGCAAGCGAGTTGGCTGTAACCACCAGGGGACTGATTGCCGTAACCATTGGTGGCAAACCCTTGAGTGATATCAAAGCCAGCTTTACCAGAGGCAACCAAGTAAAGCGCTAACCCAGCTAGTAAAGCACCGATAATTTGGGCAACGCAATAGGGCACTAGGCACTTCCATGATAGTCTCCCGCATAGCGCTAGCCCTAATGACACAGCGGGATTTAAATGGCAACCTGATATAGGACCAATTGAAAACGCCATTGTCAGTACTGTCAGCCCAAACGCAAGCGAGACTCCAACAAAGCCAATGCCTGTTTCGGGAAAAGTCGCTGCAAAAATTGCACTGCCGCAGCCACCAAAGACCAGCCAAAATGTACCTAAGCTCTCAGCTAAAAGTGCCTTCATGGTTTTTCTCCGCATAAAAACACTTTGATACTGTTTCGAAGCCAATTTTCACCTAGGGGCGTTAGATAGAGAAGCTTTTAATGTGAAAGGGTGTGGCATTCAAAGCTGTGTATAGAATGGACTGGTTCAAATTTCATTTTCAATTGATTAAATTTTAATCTTAATTAGCTCACAAAATGAACGAATAGATGGGGATAGCCTGCAAAGTATGTACTCAGTCGAGGCTTTGCCTGGATCGCTTGGCTATACTCTCAGCCAATGTTTAGGGCCAAGACAGTCTGATTAAGTGGTTGGTACTTAAGTCATTGAGAAAATAATAATGAAAAACAGGTATCATCGCTATGCGCGGTAACTTAATCCAATTTCCTAAACGACATAGTCGCCCAGAACTTATTGACGAGTTAAGGCAGTCTATGGAAGCTTTTTTCACACAAGCGATACCCGAATGTGAGATGGAAAAGTCACTGATGGCGACTTCAATTTTTCACTTTTTGGTCGCCTCCAAGATAGCTTTAGATCATTTAGGCAAACAGGAAGAGTCTAGTCTTATCTTCAATACAGTGAAAGCCATTGAATCCAATTGGCCACACTATGAAAACCCTCTCGATGAATTAATGAATAACTTGGCAGCTAATAGCCACCATTAAACGCTTTCCCCTTTATTTTTCTTTTAAGTTCAGCCATTATGCGCAAGTTTTTCTTTGGCTGAGCTTGCATGAAACAACTTACCTTAAACGGTGTTAGTCGGGTAGAAGGTGAAATAAGGCTACCTGGCTCAAAAAGTATCTCTAATCGTGCGCTATTGATGGCTGCCTTGGCAAAAGGCACAACTCGATTAACGAATCTATTATTTTCCGATGATGTACGCTACATGCTGGATGCACTTCGTGCGCTTGGTGTAAAGGTTCAAGCGGATGATAAATCCTTTGAGGCAGTCATTGAAGGCCTAGGTTCTGGCTTTAACGTCACTGAGAAAAAGGAGTTATATCTGGGTAATGCAGGGACTGCAATGAGGCCGCTCAGTGCTGCTTTAGCGCTCAGTGAAGGTGAGTTCAGTTTGACAGGCGAAGCGCGTATGAAGGAACGGCCTATTGGTCCTCTTGTCGATACGCTTAAGTCTTTGGGTGCTGATATTGAATACCTTGAAAATGAAGGTTTTCCTCCACTTGCTATTAAGGGTAAGACGCTATCGAAAAATGAAGTCAGCATTGACGGTAGCTTGTCCTCGCAATACATCACTGCCATTTTATTGGCTTCACCCTTACTCAAAAATGGTTTGACATTAACCATAGAGGGCGAATTAGTCTCAAAACCTTATATTGATATTACCATCCTGATGATGGGACGCTTTGGTGTGAAAGTCACAGCCATTAATGAACGCACTTATGAGATAGCCGCAGGCCAATGGTATCAGAGCCCAGGTGATTATTTGGTTGAGGGTGACGCCTCCTCTGCTTCTTATTTTTTGGCAGCTGCAGCGATCAATGGAGGTAAGGTTACGGTTCATGGCGTGGGTACGCAAAGCATTCAGGGTGACAAAGCTTTTGCTGATGTGCTTGAAAAAATGGGCGCAACCATTACTTGGGGCGAAACCTTCATTAGTGCTGAGCGAGGTGAGCTCAAAGGCGTGGATATGGATATGAATCATATTCCCGATGCTGCAATGACCATTGCGACGACTGCGCTGTTTGCAAAAGGGCCTACCTCCATACGCAATGTGTATAACTGGCGCATCAAGGAAACGGACAGATTGCATGCCATGGCGACTGAGCTTAAAAAGTTGGGCGCTGAGGTTGAAGAGGGTGAAGATTATCTAACGGTTTGGCCGTTGGAAACGCCTAAGCTAGCAGAAATAGATACCTATAACGATCATCGTATGGCGATGTGTTTTGCTTTGGTGGCAGTCGGAGGTTTTGATGTTGTGATCAATGACCCTGATTGTACCCATAAAACCTTCCCGACGTTTTTTAAAGAGCTTGCTGTTATTAGCAGTTGATCAGGCTCTGGATGAAGCCCCTTCGTTAAAGCGTAGGCAGTCAGAGAATGACACATGCTGGCCTCCAAAAATATCCAAGGCGCTGCCGATAGTTAGGTCTACTTTTCCCTTGGATAGTTCATTCACTCTGGCTAAATCATCCAGGCTTTTTGCGCCACCTGCATACGTCATAGGTAAGTCGGTTAATCTCGCTAACGTTTGCACAAGCGCTTCATCAATACCCTGTTGTAACCCTTCGACATCAGCGGCATGCACTAAAAACTCGTCGCAGTATTGGCTTAACGTATCCATGGTTTCTTGATTAATCACTGTCGAGGTGACGGTTTGCCAGCGATTAGTGGCAACTTGCCAGCCTTGATCTGTTTTTCTACAGCTTAAGTCCAACACGAGTTTATCTTTACCAACCAGAGCGGAGAGCGCTTTGACCTTGTCTAAACTCAATTGATCGTCATCAAAAATATAAGAGGTAACGATGATGTGTGATGCACCCCAGTCTAAAAACTGCTGGGCATTGTCTGGCGTGACGCCGCCGCCAAATTGAAGCCCGTCTGGATAAGCTGCAAGCGCTTGTTTAATCTGTTCGGTGTTGCCAGGGCCAAGACTAATAATATGACCGCCTTTAAGCTCTGCATCTTTATAGAGCTTTGCATAAAATGCTGCGTCTTTGTCACTGACAAAATTCGTAGTGGCACCCTTATCCGATAAGCTGCCGCCGACAATTTGTTTAACCTGGCCATTATGAAGGTCTATGCAGGGGCGAAATAGCGTCATGGTTCTGCTCAAAAAGCGAGAGTATAACTAAACTTGAGATTGTCGTTAAGCGTTCTACACTTCAAAAGATTATTGGATGTGGCTGTTAAGGCCAATGGTTAAGCGCCTGTGAGTGATGCCCCAAAGCAATCTGTACCTAATCGAGAGCTCAGTAGCTTGATAGAAAGCTATTGCTTGCTCATTCAATCCTTTAATCCTTTATCATTAGAAGCGCTTCAGGCTCGCATCAACTCAGAGGTAAGTCACAACCGACAGGCTTTGTATAAAGCGCTTTTTAGTCCAGAAGCACATAAATGGGCTGAAAAAAGATTGTCGGTATCAAAGCTACAAGCACAACAATTGCCTTGTTTAGTTAAGAGCCATGAAGGCGAATGGTTTTTATTATTCAAACGAGCTGGCGATCAGTTTTTGATCAAGCGTGTGTCGAAAGAACTGCCTGAACAAGTGTCTTTCGCTGAGCTTGAGGCAATTTATACAGGGTATGTGATTACCTTCAAGCAATCAATCAAGCAGGCGGGGATAGGGTATTTTGATATACGCTGGTTTTTAACAGAAATTGTTCACTTCAAGCGTTTTATTCCGGAGCTATTAGCCAGTGCTTTTTGCATACAATTATTAGCCCTGATGATGCCTTTAGTGTTTCAAGTAATCACAGACAAAGTCATCGTCAATCAGGCGACAGAGACATTAACAGTGTTAATGATTGCGTTAATCGTTATGACACTTATGGAGTGCTTGTTGCAGTGCTCAAGGCAATATGTCGCAGCACATACGGCTAACCGCATTGATGTGGCGTTAGGTAAAAGACTTTACGATCATATGATTCGCTTGCCTTTATTGTATTTTCAATCGAGAAGTACAGGCGTCACCGTTATGCGGGCTACTCAGCTAACCCCTATACGAGAGTTTATTACGGGTGCCGCTAACACGTTAGTGCTTGATCTATTTTTTCTCCTGGCCTTTTTAGCTGTCATGGCACTTTATTCGCCTTGGCTAGCTGGGTTAGTGGCTTTAAGCATTCCGTTGTGTTTGCTGGTGAGTGTGCTTATAACTCCAAGGCTTCAGAGTGAGCTATTTACCCTTTATCAGGCTACAGCGACTAATACGGCCTTTATGACAGAGGCCGTCCGAGGGATTCAAACGGTAAAATCAGAAGCACTCGAGCCGCAGGTGGGGCGTACATTCGACGTGCAAACGAAAGACATAGTGCTCTCAAATTTTAAAGTCGCTCGCTTAATGCAACAGCAGGATTTTTGGATTCAACTGATTCAAAAATTAACACTAGCGCTAGTGTTGTGGTTTGGCGCTAAAAAAGTCATGAGCTTCGAGTTAAGCATTGGCCAGCTGATTGCCTTTAATATGATGGCTCAACATGCTATGCAGCCTGTCACTAAACTAGCGCACCTCTGGCGAGATTTTGTACAGGCAAAAATTTCGCTGTTGCAAATTCAAGATGTATTGAACACCGATGCTGAGCCAGAGAGCGCACCAGATAATAATGATCTGCAGATTAAGGGCGACATCACCTTTAATCAAGTGACTTTTAGATTTAAGCTTCAACACGACCCCATCGTAAAAGCTGTATCAATTCAGATTGAGCAAGGTCAGTCAGTGGCGATTATAGGCGAGTCGGGCTCAGGTAAAAGCACCTTGGTTAAGTTGTTAACGGGCCTGTATGTACCTGAGTCGGGGGACATTGAAATAGACGGGCAATCGCTACACGCTTTTCCTATAGCTAAATTGCGCCAGCAGATCGGAGTAGTCTCTCAAGATGCTATGTTGTTTAAAAAAACCATTCGAGAAAACATCGCTTTGGGCAGGCCTTCAACGCCTTTAAGTGAGATTGTTGAAGCCGCTAAACAGGCGGGCGCGCATGAGTTTATTTTGCAAATGGATCAGGGCTATGACACAGTCGTTGATGAAGGCGGCTGGTCATTATCAGGTGGTCAAAAACAGCGTCTGGCGATAGCGCGGGCGTTATTACAAAAACCACCCGTGTTGGTCTTTGATGAAGCAACCTCTGCCTTGGATGAAAAAACGCAGCACAGTGTACAGCAAAATCTTTTTAATCAGGCTTCACATTGTACGATGATTATGATTGCTCACAGACTGTCAACGATAAGGCATTGCGATCAAATCATCGTCATGAGGCAGGGGCAGGTCATTGAACGCGGGACTCATGAGGCATTAATGGCTGACAATAATACGCACTATGCCAAGCTTTGGCAGTATCAACGGAATGAGAAACTGTAGTATGGAAAAGAAAACTCTCGGTATCTCTAAGTCAATTGACTGGTCATTGGATTTCTTGCCCGATTATTTATCCATTAGACAAACGCCGCCGAGTCGAGTGGGGCGTTCGTTGGGATGGATAATCTGTTCTTTTTTTGTGTTGATCATACTTTGGGCATGCTTCATGAAAGTCGATATCATTGCTGAAGGCAAGGGTAAACTCGTTATCGCTTCAGGAACGAGCATTGTACAAGCTAGTCGCTTAGGGCAGGTTCGATCGATATATGTGAAAAATGGAGACCGAGTGACAAAAGGTCAATTATTAATCCAGTTAGATGATGATGAATTCCAAGTCCGAGCAGAGTCAATTAAGCAACTAATGAAAGATACGCGTATTGATATAGCACGTCTCAAAGCCTTGCAGGCTCAAGATGCCGAGTATGCGTTCGAACCACCTGAAGGGTTATCGGAGGAAGAGATAGCGGCCGCACGTGATAGATTAAGAACCACGCTGTTTTATTTTCAAACGCAAGTCGAAGCGTTAAAGCAAGATCAAGTGAAAAAAGGGCAGCCTAAACTTCAGGATGCTTCCCTAAGAGTGCAGGCTTTTACCTCTGAATTTAGAGAAAAAAATCATCGTTTCTTGGCAGACGCACAAAGGCGACTGAGTGAACTGAAGGCGAGCCTAGCTGAAGTTGAAGAGGCGCTGGACTCACATCAGTTGATCGCACCTGTCACAGGTATGGTTCAAGAGCTGGGGGTACAAACACCCGGTGCTGTGGTTCAGCCTACCCAAAAAGTGTTGCTCATTGTCCCTGAGTCCGTAACATTCCAAGCACAAGTGATGATCGCAAGTAAAGATAGAGGCTTTGTACATCAAGGGCAAAGCGTCGATTTAAAAGTAGATAGTTATCCTTATACACGCTTCGGCACCATTGAAGGTAAGGTTGAGCATATTGGTCAGGACGCCGTGGTGCTCGACAATCAAGGATTGTTTTTTCCTGCACTGGTTAGCGTTGATAAAACAGGTGTTAGTGTTGAGGGGAAGACCTTACCTGTGTTGGCTGGCATGCAAGTGTCAGCTAGCATTAAAACAGGTAAGCGGCGTGTTATCAGTTATTTGTTGAGCCCACTTGAAGCTTACCAATCTGAATCGCTTCGAGAGAGGTAGCTACTATGTCGCTTGACGCTAATGAACAGGTTCAGCTTTTCCAGTATGCAAATCCTTCCTCTGAAGATGAGGTTTATGAGCCAAACCAAGACTCGGGATTACTTGCCTTGGTCCGTATTGCGAGTAAGTTTGGTCAGCCCATTGAACCAGAGCAATTATTGCATGATTTAGGCAAATCTTTTTGTGCCGTAACTGAAATTGACATACTGAGGCATGCAGAGGCGCTTGGGATGGTCGCAGAAAAGCGTCATGCCAGCTCGCTTCCTTATGATTCTGGTGTAGATTTTATTGTCTACCATTCAGACCAATTTTATTACGGTAAGCAGCAAGGTGTATCTTTACAGCTAACTTGTCCCGTAACGGATATAGAAAAGCGCTTGTCTAGTGAGGAGGCTAGCAAGCTTGACGTGATTCTATTCAAGAAACAGCCAACTAAAGCTGGATCAAGTTATCGTAAAGCAAAAGCTGGTAACCACTTAAGTCATTATTTGCCTTTATTGGGTAAGCATAAGTCAGCGTTGAAAAAAGTGCTGCTGGCATCGATAGTGATACAAGCTATGGCGTTAGCCATGCCCAAGGCCTTTCAAGTGGTGATCGATACGGTGCTGGTGAATAAAACAATAGATACGCTTCATGTGGTCGCTTTAGTGCTTGTGGTGATTGCTATTTATGAGCCAGCTTTACACTTCATCCGTTCGACGATTTTTTCTCACTTATCCAGCAGTCTCAGTGCAGTACTGTTTAGCGACTTATTTAAAAAACTCTTGCAGTTGCCCTTGTCTTTCTATCAAAAGCATCAGGCAGGTCATCTAACTGCAAGACTCAGAGAGCTGGATCATGTAAGAAATTTCCTGGCAGGCTCAGCCTTAATGTCAGTTATTGACCTGCTGTTTGTCGGCGTCTTTTTGAGTATTCTCTTTTACTACTCTGTGCCGTTAGCATCAGTTTTATTGGCGGCGTTAGTGTTTATTTTTGTTTTCTGGCTAGCGTTAACGCCATTTTTTCAAAGGCGAGTGGATGCGCAGTATCAACAGCATGCTGACAATGTCGGTTTTTTAACTGAGTCTATTGCAGGTGTTGAGACCATCAAAACATCAGCTACCCAACACCATTTCAATAGTAAATGGCAGGAGAAATTGTCTGGAGAGATTAAGGCAGGTTTTCGTGTGAAGCTGTTTTCTATAGGCGCAGGGCAGGGTATTGTCCTGATCCAGAAAATGGCTTCGGCTGTTATCCTTTGGTTGGGTACTTATCAGGTGATTGAGGGTAATCTGAGTGTAGGGGAGTTGGTTGCATTTAATATGCTGGCAGCTCATGTCACCTTACCCATTTTAAGGCTTGCTCAACTTTGGCAAGACTTACAGCAGTGCAAAACAGCACTTGGCAGGTTGTCACTGTTTCTTGATGAAAAGCCGGAACCAAGGCTTCAATCAGGGCAAACATCATTAGCAGGCCTTCAAGGAAAAGTTGAATTTTCAGATGTGATATTTCGATATCACAAAGAAGGTGCTGAGGTTTTATCGCGTATTAACTTTACACTTTCTGCTAATAGCTGCTTAGGCATAACAGGCCATTCGGGGTCGGGTAAGTCAACCATTACAGCATTACTGCAAAAATTGTATCTGCCCAATGCTGGGCAAATTTATATTGATGATGTTGATCTTTCCATGATTGACAGCGCAAGTTTAAGAAGGCAAATGGGTGTCGTTCTACAAGAAAGTAAGCTGTTTAATGCAACGATAAGAGAAAACATCATTGCTAAGTTACCGACGGCGACAAAGGCTCAACTCGATAGGGCGTTAAAATTGTCAGGCGTAGAAACCATGTTGACCGATTTACCTCAAGGATTAGAGACAGAAGTAGGCGAAGGGGGGGAGAAGCTATCAGGTGGGCAAAGGCAGCGAGTAGCCATTGCTAGAGCTATTCTCCATGAGCCACGCATCGTTATTTTTGATGAAGCCACCTCTGCGTTAGATTATGAAAGCGAACAAGCTGTCTTATCTTGTATTCAGCAACTTAAAGAACGCTGTAGTTTGATTATCGTGTCGCACAGGCTTAATGCGTTGAAGGGATGCGATACTATTTTAACTTTATCAAAAGGTAGTGTTGTTGAATCAGGCGACCACGAAACCTTGATGAAAGCTGATGGTTATTATGCATCGCTTTATACCCTTCAAACAGCGGATGAATAAAAAGTATTATTTTGTATCAAAAATTTTGTCGTATGACGGTAGGGCGGGACATTCAAATAGAGAAACTGCTTTCGAGCCTGATTAAATGCTTTGTTTACGGGTCAATATAGCCTGTTTCTATGAAAGTAGTAATAGGCACGGTTTAACTAGTGAAAGGCAGTCTGGGCAGCACACGCTTCTGACTCACAATGCAGGTAATACACAATAGAGCGCCTACTTTCTTGTGGTTAGGTAATCCTAACATTGACTGTAAGGGGGGCTAGAACTTCACCTCAATACCTAAAGAGGGAATAATGCCTAACCCTTTGCTTGCGGATACAGGAACATCAGCGCCAAAACCTTTAGGCGGGGTTATTGTGTCTTCTTTGTTGGGTGCATAACGATAGCCATTGACGTTTTTCTGATTGTAAGCATTGAGTATGTCAGTAAAAAATTTCCAGTATCCCCAGCGCTTTTTCTGTAGGTATTCTGCACGAATATCCAGTTGATGATAAAGCGGCAAACGGAAAGCATTTTGTTCACCAAAGACAGGATCATAAGTGCCTTGATATTGTTCGTTTTCTTCAAGTGTAGTGATCGCTGTATAGCGTCCACCTGATTGCAGGCTCCATTTTCCGCCCAGTGTCCAGTTATCTGTTAATTCATAATTCCCGACTAGATTGATAATGATGGGTTTGTCATAAACAAATTTAAAGGTCTCGCCTGTGATGTTATTCTTCCGATCTGTTTTAGATAAGCCTAGAGAAGCCCAGCCAAACCAGCGATCTGAAGGGGCTTTGTTGAGAAAGAATTCGATACCATAAGCGCTACCAATACCTGCATTGGTATAACGTTTGTTTTCATCAATGAGTACGAGATCGCTGAAGGTTTTGAAGTAGAGGTCTGTTTGCCAAGTCAGTTGGTCGGTGAGCCTAAAGGTTTTGCCCACCTGAATATGCTTGGATTTCTCAAATGTGAGTTCAGGGTTGCCAGTGGGCTCAACTAGTTGCAAAATCTCTGGCGCTTGAGAATAAAAACCGCCCTGAAGATAGAAACTTAAGTCCTCTGAAAAAAAATAATCCAGCCGTGCGCGAGGTTCAATTGCAAAGGCCTCTAAATGATCATGATAAGTACTGTGCAAAGAAGCAGTAAGATAAAATGATTCATTTAAGCTTACCCTGTCTTGTAGAAAAAAAGAGCTGATAAAGAAAGCTTCTTGCTTGTCGATGGTTTGAAAAGGCTGGTTAACGGTCGGGCATTCTTGTTCAAAACTGCCTGTGCACGGGGCTACTTTGGCATAAATATCAATATCGTAAGTGAAATGTTCGAGTGTGGTGCCAAAGGTTATTTGGTGATGTTTAGCTAGGCGAGTAGATAGATTAAGTCTAGAAAAGAGGTGTTTATACTCTGTATAGTCGTGTTGATTTTTACCGAAGTCCGAACGATCGAAACTATTGATGTAAAAGAGACTTCCTGTTAGTCGGTAGTTTTTATCACTAAACGCTTCATTGTAATGAAACCCTAGCTGATCGAAGCCTTGGTGAATTTCAGCTGAGCCCGCAAAGTCAGGGTCGCGTCCAACTAGGTTGTTACCTTCGCTGAAGGTCGCCCCTAAATCGTCTCTGGCACCAAGTGCTGTAAACTTTAATGATTGATTATCGGATACCTGCCAATGGTAATTGATCAAATAGTCCTGATCTGCTGGAAGATGCGTCACGTCAAAGCCTGATTGACCTTCACTGGCTAGCGTTTTTAAGTCAATAAGTGCGTCGTATTCGCGTAGTAAGCTTTTTCTATAGCTAGCATAAAATGCACTGTTTTCAGAGACCTCAGCTTCAACAAAAACACTGGCTTTGATAAAGCTCCATAAAACGATAGTGGAAAAGTCTTGATGTTTAGGCTCCCTCAGTTTTACATCAATAATGCCGCCAATGGCATCGTTATAAAATCCTGTAAACCCTGAGCCGTATAAGTCAAAGCTTCGAATAGATGATTTCTCAAATATGCTGGTGCCAAACACATGAAAAATATAATTGGCAGGGATACCATCAATATAATAGCTATTATCTTTCGGCGCGGATCCACGAATAATAGGATCGTGTGTCTGCCAGCCGCCTGAAAACGTGACCCCAGGTAGTGCATAAACCGCCTTGAGAGGGTCTGTTGATGCACCTGGAACACTTAAAAGTCTTTGTGTTTTCTCTTCAATTAGGGAGAAGTTTTCCTGTTGTGAACCTACCACTACAATCTCTTCGTAGTTCTTACTGAGCGAGTGGGCGCTTAGCAATACATGAAAGAGGATCAAATATTGGCTGACTTTTTTCTGCATGTTCACGTTAATTAGATTTATTATATTTTTTAATAGTTAGTAAATATTATTAATAGTAGACAAGAAAATATGATTGATTATTTTGTTTCTTGATAATTATAGGATTTGTTGGTTTTTATGCTTAACTATTACTTAGTATATTTTATGAATATCTATGATCATGAAAAAATTATTAACTGTTTTTTCTTTTGTGCTCCTTTTGGTTTTTTTCTCTGGCTGCACATCTGATCAATCCTCCCCGCAGCAAAAGGGCTTGTTTTTCTTTTCTATAGAGGGAGGCACTTCTCCGTTTGTTAATTTCCCAATTGAAATTAGCCATTTTACCTTTCATACAGCAGATGGGCGCGCGGTTAAGGTTTCAGTTGATAAAGAAGTGGATTTAGCGACTACTCAAGAGCGTTATCTTACGAGTGTTAAGGTTCCGGAAGGGGCTTATACGAATTTGACAATCCATTTCAAGCTTGAAACCCCAGCAATATTAAGGCCTTCGAATAATCAGGCTACATTATCATCACCTATTTTGTTCGATGCATTTGACCAAGTTGCCGTTCAAGCAACGTCTGATCTCTTTAGTAGCGTATTGTCATTTGATGCGCCACAAGTTGTAACGAAGGAAACCAAAAATCTTTATAAATTGAATCTGGATATTAGAAATAGCCTTCTTAAACGATATGATCCGTTAAAAGTGACCTATATACCAAAAGGAAGTATAGAGACAGTAACATCAATACCTTTTGAGGCAGGTCTAGTAGATTTTGTAGGTGAACAGCAACTCAGACTGTTGATGGATACTATTGATGAGGTGGTTGTAGCGTTAGATAGTGTTTTGGTTAATGGGAAAATGGTGCAAGCAAATAAAATCTCCCTTCAACAGTTAAAAGATAAGCTAGTTTCGGGAGTGCTTAAAGTTGATCGTCAGACCTTGCACGTTGACCTAGAGGCATCACAGTCAGATAAATATGTTGGCAGCCTCTACACGATTAATGGGGAGACTGCATTTATTGGTAAGCAGTTTACCCCTTCTGGTGAGGTGATTACGATTTCTGGCCATATGCCTGAGGTACTTTTAGGCATTGAGTGTGAGACCGGAACAGGCAAGACTTACACTATTGATAAACTGTTACCTTATCAGCAACTAATCGCCTATGTAGGTAAACAAACACGATGTAGTTTATTTAGGCAAAAAGTGAAGGGACACCTGGTGAGTTTAGATAGCGGTTTTTCACTCAAGCCTGCTATAGGCTTATATGAACCAAGCTTTGCGGAGTTATTAACGTTTGATCTATCGTCAGATAGTTTGACGGTATCTTCAGGGGAGTATGCCCAAATTGATGGTTTTTTTGTCAAGGAAGGTCAGCATAACTTTTCGCCATACGCTATCGTTGGCTTATCTGGCGAACCTGTTGATTTGTCACTAACGTTTGATCTGAATCGCCAAACTAGTTTGATTGGAGCTCTTGAAGGCGAAGTTTTTCGACTTTATTTTAATGAGCAAGAGGGGATTCATGTTTTCCCTAAATCTATCGTTAAGCTTAACAAAGAAGATAAATTAATTGGTCTTGAATTGTCTGCATCAAGTTCAATAAAAATTAATTTTGGGAATGGGCAGTTAATGTCATCCATTGACATACAGTCGCCTATTGATTTTCTTCAAACACTCGATGCTTTAATTGATTTTAATCATTATAAATTAGCCTCTATGGAGGTCAGTGGAACTGTCAGTGAAGGCTTGCTCAATGTTGAAGAAATAGCAGTATATTTATCGCCTCCGCTTTTTTATTTTGATGAGAGCCACCAAGAGGTGGATCGTTTGGTCACAGGAAATGAGTGGGTTCAAATGTCTGATCCTTATGATACACGGCTAGCCTCTCTCTTGGAGGGTAATTATTATCCTGCTACAAGTTTGTATGATTTCCCAAATGTTAAATTAAATGACGATATGTTTGAGGAAACTCTACTTCTCCAGGGTCCAAAGTGGAAGGCGTTTAAAAGAGGTTTAAAGTCAGCTTGGCAGGAGAAAAGCAAACCCTTCCGATCTATTGCATCTGGATTTACCCGTATTTTTAGACCTCAAGCTTATCTAGATCAAGTGAATGGATTTGGCATAGATAATAATTGGGGGGAGATACACTTTAGAAATGTTATGTATCGTTACGGGGATTCCATCAATGAAACCTGGGTTCACTATGATGATGATTTAGTTGATCCTTTGGATGAGGCTTCCGATACCTTTGTGCCGCGCAAATTAATTCAGCGTGTAGCTACGGATAACTCTGCAAGCTTTAATAAGACGGGTTTTCAAGCCATGCCTGAAGCGTTGAGTCAGCAAGGGCGTTTGATTTCAATAAGCGATGGAAAATATATCATTAACCCTTCTCTCTTTAGAGAAAATAAAGAACTGGAAAGGTGGAGTTTTACTTTAAACAATGAGTGGTCGGATGCTATGCCTGCTTTCGGGCCTGTCATTGACAGAAGTGATAGGAAAATAGACGGTAACAGTTGGTATCGTAATGTCCCTATTGAAGATGCTGCTGATGACGAACACCCAATGAAGCGTGCTGCAGAGCGCCTTGCTTATCTCCAGCCAGTTAGAGATCTTGTTGCTGCTAATAATGGCTTGGTGAAAATAGAAAATGATCGTGTGGTATTAGTTAATGATCGAGATGAGATCCGCGATAAAGTGGCTCAAATATCTTGGTTAAATAATATGCTTGGGCGGCCAATAGAGGAAATTGCTGAGGGGCTTCGTCGAAAGGCCATTGAACAAGTCGAGAAGCTAAGGTTTGTAAAGCATTCTGATGAAACAGATACTTTTTATAAAAAGCGGTTACAAATCTATATGAAGTATGCATTTTCTGATTATGAAATGCGTATTGTGCAGCATAGTGATTTTTTTAATCGAGAATCAAGCCATCAATTAGTCAGCTTTAAGCCTAGGGCTGCTGAGTTTCAGCACTTACCTAATTATTTTATTGATCTTGAAGCATTCGGTGACCGAACAGATAAAATGCAAAATAAGATAAATTCTGTTGAGTTTATGGAGCGTATGCTATATGCACATTTCTCAAGTGAAGAAAGAAACAGAATTATTTTTGGCGGCAAATCGTTCTCAGAAATTAAAAGCCCTTTTTTGAGAATGGACGCTTATGGATCAGAGAATAGAGTGATGTTTGTGAATAAATTAAGTGATGACTATGGCTTGATTCCTCAGTTTGAAATATTGCTAAATGATTCAGAAATAATTCGACCTAGAATGGGTGTTTGGCCTCAAATCACAGAAAAAAGTAAGGCTTATTTTTTAGAAAAGGCAACCCTTGCAGGTAACAATCCTATGCCATTACCTGAGGTTAAAAATTTAAATGTTCATGTGATATATAATAATGATTTGAAGACTATGCGGGCTGCTTACACAGATTATTTTAATAATCCTAGCGCTACTGCTATTGTAATTATGTCTGCTGGCGGCACCATGACTCAAGTGTTAGAGGGTAGAGAGGTACTTGCTAGAGTATACGGTCAAGTTGAAGCCCCAGAAGACGTCTCATGGACAGTGCATGCCAAAGCGACGCTAAAAAAACCTAATAAATATGTTAATTTTCTAAAACTAGATTTTATGAGGTTTTCTCGAGTTAAGCGATTAAGTGGCTTTAGCTATTCTGATTTTGCGCAAAGTTTAAAAGAGTTACCATCACGTGTTCATAAGTCGCTTGTTGATGAAGAGAAAAATGACGTCAGACAACAAGAGTTATTCGAGTTAAGCGAGCAAGGACAAAAAAGAATTAAACCTAATCATTTTGTGCTTGCAACACCTTATGCGGATCGAGCAAAAAATGCTTGGTACAAGACGAAACCTTGGTCTTTTGCACATTTGTTTCAGTCTTGGTATACGGATATCACGGGCAATAAAACCACAATGGAGTCATACAGTGGTGAAGGTTTTTATAATGAAAAAGGCCATTTTACTAATAATTATGTACAAGAAAAAGTGCTGAATAAAAAAACAAATAAAGTTGAATATAAAGACAAAGCGCCTAAGGGGTGGACGTTTAGATATTCAAATAACAGCTCTGGTATGTCTATAGGGGGTGGTAGACAGGCAATTCACTATAACCTCGGTGAGCATACTTATCAAACACCGGATAAAAAGGTGCGGACATTTGGGCGCTAGCGGATCGTTTTTTAGCTTGACATAGCGTTTATCAAAGTAGAGTCTTTGCTGGTTTCATCTGTAGGATATTAGCTGTGTCCAACTTGTTGATTGTATTCCACAGCCAGTCAGGCCGGAATGAGTCTATAGCACTTCGCTGCTATCAAAAAGCAACATCATTACCTGAACTACAGGTCAGGTTACGCAGAGCGATAGATGGTAGCTTAGACGATCTTAAATGGGCAGATTTCCTTCTGCTTATCACCCCTGAAAATTTTGGTGCTATTGCTGGAGAGATGAAAGGCTTTTTTGATCGTGTCTTTTATCCTAGCATCAATGCAGGTATTGCCGCATTGCCTTATTGCTGTATCATTGATACTGGGAATGACGGGGCACAGACGATTTTTCAGATCAACCGAATTATGAAAGGCTTGGCATCTGAGCCTGTTCAAGAGCCCATGTTAATTTATGGCACACCCTCAGAGGACGATTTTGGCCGCTGCGAGGAGCTTGTAGAGGCTATTGCTTGTGCTTTGGATATGGGCATTTATTAGTGATTTAATTCATGGCTTTTATTTTATACCATACCCAAGGCTGCCATCTTTGTGAGCAGGCAGAAAGCCTGATCAGACCATTATTAAATCCCGGTACTGAGTTGCAGCTTGTTGATCTTCTTGAAGATGCTGATGCATTGGCTGTATATGCTGAAAAGATACCTGTTTTTGTTAATACGCAGTCTAAAGATGTCTTATGCTGGCCATTTAATGCGCAAGACGTGATGCATTTTATTGAAGGTAGTGCTTTGTGAAAATTTCCTCTCTTTGGGTTTATCCGATTAAATCAGTTCAAGGACTTTCTCTGCCAATTATGACGTTTGATAAGCGTGGCCCTTTGTCTGACAGACGATTTATGCTGGTGGATGACAAGGGTAAATTTATTACGCAAAGGCAATTTTCGATCTTGTCTCAGCTATCACTGATGGAAGAAGAGGATAATTTTCTTATTTCATCCAGCAAAGCAAGCCGAGCCTTTAGATTGCCAAAAAACGGTCGCAAAGGCGCTCACCTCGATGCTGTGATCTGGGGTGACAGAGTGCAGCTTGTTGATCAAGGTAATGAAGCGGCCGCATTTTTTTCTGACTTTTTAGGCAAGTCTGTGCGTTTGGTTTTTCAGGATGAGTTAAGCAGTCGACTAGTCAATGAAAAATACACCGAGCTAGAACGGGAGGTCTCGTTAGCTGATGGTTTTCCTTTTCTGCTTATCAATCAGGCGTCTATGGATGCACTTAATCAAGCGTTTAGCTTACAGTTAACATCGGAGCGTTTTAGGCCGAATAT
Source organism: Pseudomonadales bacterium (assembly GCA_965225765.1). Lineage (GTDB taxonomy): Bacteria > Pseudomonadota > Gammaproteobacteria > Pseudomonadales > DT-91 > CAKMZU01. The sequence goes on along the minus strand of CBDDBO010000002.1, from coordinate 1,072,194 downwards.
TGTGCTGGATGGTTTGGCACCCTTTCAAGAGAATAATCTAAAAATGGTGACGATTGGCGATGTTATCTTTGATGTGGTGAAACCTTGTTCGCGCTGCGTCATTCCCACGATTAATCCTTCTACTTCACAGAAAGAGCCAGACGTTTGGCAGGCCCTTAAGGCTAAATGCCTTGGCCGCGACGGCAAAGTTTACTTTGGTCAAAATCTAATACCTCGTGAAACCTCCGGCACTTTTCAATTGACTTCAACGATTCAAGTAAATTAAGAGAGTTTTATGGCCATTGTACGGCTTGATCATGCTCAGCTAGCTTATGGAGATAACCCTTTGCTGGCTGATGTGTCGTTCTCCATCGAGAAGAATGACCGAATTGCGCTTATTGGCAGAAACGGTGCTGGCAAATCGAGTTTAATGCGTGTGCTTGCAAAGACGGAAGTCTTAGATGCTGGAGAAGCAGTGCTTGATCAGGGGATAACGGTTAGTTATTTGGATCAGGCATTGCCTGAGCCAAATGATTTAGATGTATTTAGTTATTTAGTCAGTGGTTTGGCTGAGTTGGGTGAGGCTCTTTCGCAGTACGAGTCTTTAGCGGCTACGACACTTGATAATAAAGGCTTGTCTCAGCTACAAAAGTTGCAGGATATAATAGATGCAAAGCAAGGGTGGGATTTACAACAACGCGTACATAGGCAGCTTGAAACGCTTAAATTACCGCAAAATACGCTGATGAAATCTTTATCAGGCGGTTATCGAAAAAGGCTGTCTATTTTACGCTCATTGTTGCCTAAACCTGATTTATTTCTTTTAGATGAGCCGACGAACCATTTAGACATACCTGCGATTATGTGGCTTCAGGAAGAGCTCAAACGTTATGACGGTGCTATTGTACTTATTTCGCATGATCGTCAATTTATGACGTCAGTCTGCGACAGGGTCTTTTGGTTAGATAGAGGGCAGTTGCGCCAATTTAAAGGAGGGTATGCGCAATTTGTTGCTGAGAAAGATCATATCTTACAGGTTGAAGAGCAGCAAAATGCATTATTCGACAAAAGATTACAGGAGGAGGAAAAGTGGATTAGGCAGGGAATCAAAGCACGAAGAACGCGTAATGAGGGGCGTGTCCGCGCATTAAAAGCGATGCGCGAAGAGCGTGCTTCGCGTATTGACCAAAAAGGTTTGGTTAATATGGAGGTGAGTGAGTCTAAACGTTCTGGTAAGCGAGTAGCTGAGCTTTTTGATGTCGGCTTTAGCTATGAAGATAAAGATATTATCAATCATGCAAATTTAACGGTAATGCGTGGTGATAGCATAGGTATCGTTGGTGCAAATGGCGTTGGTAAGTCAACGTTGGTTAAGTTGATTTTAGGCCAGTTAACGCCTACTAAAGGAAAGATTAAGTTAGGTACAAATCTTGAGGTGGCTTATTTTGATCAGAATCGACAGCTTTTGGATGATGACAAAAGCGTAGGGGATAATCTGGCAGAGGGGCGAGAAAGTATTGAGATTAATGGCAAACAAAAGCATGTTATTAGCTATTTAGCTGATTTCTTGTTTACCCCTCAGCGTGTAAGATCGCCTGTGTCTACTTTATCGGGTGGTGAAAAAAACCGGCTTTTACTGGCTAAAATATTCTCTAAACCAGCTAATATACTTATTTTGGATGAGCCGAGTAACGATCTTGATATAGAAACATTGGAGTTGCTAGAAGAGCTGCTTGCAGACTACAAAGGGACTGTCTTGCTTATTTCGCATGATCGCCAGTTTTTGGAAAATATTGTCTCAAGTACCGTATTTATTGATCATAAAGGTAACGCCCATCAGTATGTGGGCGGGTATGATGATTTATGCAGACAGCATGGTGACCTTTGGTCTGAACCAGGCGACCAGCCAGAAAAGCCAATAGAAGCTGAGCCTCGGGTAAAACAAAAGCCCAGTACCACTAAAACTAAACTGAGTTATAAGGATCAACGGGAGCTAGACGCACTACCTGGGTTAATAGAAACGGCTGAAGAAGCGATTAAAGCGCTCGAACAAGCCATGTCGTCGCCAGCGTTTTTTCAGCAAGACCAAGAAACTGTCACTAATGAGACAAACCGTTTGGCAGACTTGCAAAAAGAACTCGAGGCGTATTATGATCGCTGGTCAGAGCTTGATGCGTCTTAAGTTTTCTATTTTACTGTTTTTTCTAGTGATTTTTACTGCTAAAGGGGTAATTAGATTACTTATTGTAAAAAAATCATCTTGACGAGCGCAGGCAGGCATTCTATAACCTAGGCAAAACGACTATTGTAAGTACGCTAAACTGATGGGCAAATCACTCGTTATTGTAGAGTCTCCCGCAAAGGCTAAGACCATAAATAAATATCTGGGTAACAATTATATTGTTAAATCCAGTGTAGGCCATATTCGTGATCTGCCGACCAGCGGTAGCCAAAAGACGACAGCTGATCCTAAAGCTCGTGCTCAAGAAGCGGCTAAAACGCGAAAGATGTCGCCAGAGCAAAAAGTTATTCATAAAAAGAAAAAAGCCAATGAACAGCTTGTGAAGCGTATGGGGATTGACCCTGAACATGGATGGAAGCCGCAATATGAAATTCTTCCTGGCAAAGAAAAAGTCGTTAATGAATTAAAGCGTTTGGCGAAAGATGCTGACGTCATCTATCTGGCGACCGATTTGGATAGAGAGGGAGAGGCTATTGCCTGGCACTTAAGAGAATCTATTGGCGGAGAAGAGAGTCGCTTTAAGCGTGTCGTATTTAATGAGATTACCCAGTCGGCTATACAAGCGGCATTTGAATCTCCAGGTGAGCTGGACATGTCTCGCGTTAATGCACAGCAAGCCAGGCGTTTTCTTGATCGTGTTGTGGGTTTTATGTTATCGCCTTTGCTCTGGTCAAAAGTGGCAAGGGGGCTTTCCGCTGGGCGTGTTCAGTCCGTTGCGGTCAAGCTCATTGTTGAAAGGGAACGTGAGATTCGAGCGTTCATCCCTGAAGAATTTTGGGATGTGCATGCGGATTGCTCGACAGCTTCTGCCGATAAGCTTCGGTTGGACGTTAAAAAATATCAAGGCAGTGCGTTTAAGCCAGTCAACAAAGAACAAACTGATCAAGCATTAGCCGTCTTACAACAGGCAGCCTATAAGGTTGCCTCGCGAGATGATAAGCCTACGCAGTCGAAACCTTCAGCACCTTTTATTACTTCAACGCTTCAGCAGGCGGCCTCTACGCGATTAAATTTTTCGGTTAAGAAAACCATGATGATGGCGCAGCGTCTTTATGAGGCGGGTTATATTACCTATATGCGTACAGATTCGACCAATTTGAGTCAGGATGCTGTTGCTACCTGCCGGGATTATATTCAAAGTGAATTTGGCAATAAATATTTGCCGGAGTCGCCACTACAATACGGCAGTAAAGCAGGGGCTCAAGAGGCGCATGAGGCTATTAGGCCTTCTAACGTGGGTGTCAAATCTAGCAAGTTGCAGAACATGGAGCGTGATGCCGAAAGGTTATATGAGCTCATTTGGCGTCAGTTTGTTGCTTGTCAAATGACTAACGCTCAATATACATCGACAACCATTACCGTTAATGCAGCAGATTATGAATTAAAGACGCGCGGCCGCATACTCCGATTTGATGGCTATACAAAAGTTCAAACGCCAATGGGCAAAAAAGAAGAAGATGCTATTCTTCCGGATGTTTCAAAAGGCGACACATTAACACTCGATAAACTCGATCCAAAGCAGCACTTTACCAAGCCAACGCCAAGATATACGGAAGCAAGCTTGGTTAAAGAGCTCGAAAAAAGAGGCATTGGCAGGCCGTCAACCTACGCATCCATCATATCCACCATTCAGGATCGCGGTTACGTACATACTGAAAACCGCCGATTTTATGCTGAAAAAATGGGGGATATTGTCACCGATAGACTCAATGAGAACTTTTCAGATCTCATGGATTATAGCTTTACTGCGCAAATGGAAGAGACACTCGATGAGATTGCCAATAACAAAAAACAATGGATCGTTGAATTAGATAACTTCTATCAAAACTTTTCTGCCAAGCTGGATGCAGCGAATGCCGATGATGGCGGTATGCGCCCCAATACACCAACCGAGACTGATTTGCCCTGTTCGGATTGTAGTCGGCCAATGCAAATCCGTACTGCAAGTACTGGGGTTTTTCTGGGTTGTTCAGGGTATGCGTTGCCACCAAAAGAGCGTTGTAAAAATACTATTAATCTATTGCCAGGTGATGAAGCCATTGCGATTGATGCCGATGATGAAGAAGCAGAGTCTCAATTGCTCCGTACCAAAAGACGTTGCAAACTTTGCAATACCTCAATGGAGAGTTACCTAATTGACGAACAGCGAAAGCTGCATGTTTGCGGTAACAATCCTGACTGTCCGGGCTATGAGCTAGAAGAGGGGCAGTTTAAGATTAAAGGCTACGAAGGGCCTACCCTTGAGTGCGATAAATGTGGCAGTGAAATGCAACTCAAGTCGGGCCGCTTTGGTAAATATTTCGGCTGTACTAATGAAAGCTGCAAAAATACACGCAAATTGCTAAAAAATGGCGAAGCGGCGCCACCTAAAATGGACCCCGTGCCAATGCCGGAGTTGCAGTGCAAAAAAGTGGATGATACCTATATTTTGCGCGATGGTGCATCAGGGCTATTTTTAGCTGCCAGCCAATTTCCTAAAAACAGAGAAACAAGAGCTCCGTTTGTCTTTGAAATAAAGCCTCATCGTGAAGCCATTGATCCGAAGTACCACTTTTTAATTGATGGGCCTGAAGAAGATAACCAAGGTATCAAAACCCAGATTAGGTATAGTCGCAAAACGAAAGAGCAATACCTGATGACAGAGGATGAAAAAGGTAAGGCAACAGGCTGGCGTGCGTTTTACGCAGGTGGTAAATGGCAGATTGAATTGCCAAAGCCTAAAGCAAAAGCTAGTACTAAGAAGAAATCATGAGTGTTGAAGCCAAGGTGAATCAGAAATTGCAGCAGGCAAACCTTCTGATTCAGCTGAAGGCAAAGGAAGGATCGGATAATGACCTTCAGAATGACACCTTGGACGCAACTGCTGCTGTGGTATTAAAAGCAGCTTATACGTTTTTTCTCTATGAGCTGGCAGAGTCAATTCAAATCAGCCAGCCTGCCACCTCAGCTGTCTCTTTGCTGAGGTGTTTAGAAGAAGAGGGTAGAAGTTTACCCACGCTGGAAATTCTTGCTCGACTAGAGCAAGATTCAAGTAGTTGGTTGTTTCAGTTGATTAAGAAGGCCGAAGCTTTTTACGCTTTCGAAGAACCTCAACAGCCGCAACGTGAGTACTCTTCTCAAGTTATTTCGGTTGTGAATCTTGATCTTTCTTTAACAACAGAGCAGATATTCCAAACATTGAAGGCTTTTATTCAAGATCAAAGACCTTTTTTGAGGGAGTGGTAAGTTACTGCCAGTAGGGTGGATACGCGATAGCGCGATCCACCAACAAAGCACTAGAATGGAAAGCGTTAACCTAAAGCTTTCTCACCTGACTCCAAAGTCTGTAGAATCAACGTGTTGATAGTCATAGGGCCAACACCACCTGGAACGGGTGTATAGGCGCTACATTTATTGATGGCATTTTTTAAGTCAACATCGCCTACGCCGGGTGGGTGGTAACCAGCATCAACAATAACGGCTCCTTCTTTTATCCAGTCAGCTTGAATAAATTCAGGTTTGCCTACAGCACCGACAATTAAGTCAGCTTGCTTAATATGCTCTGCAAGATTTTGTGTGCGTGAATGGCAAATAGTAACGGTGGCATTCGCTTCTAGCAGCATGGCGGCCATTGGCTTGCCTAGTATGGGGGAGCGGCCTACGACAACAGCATGCCTGCCCTCAAGTGGAATGTTATAATGTTCAAGTAGGCGCATAATACCTTTGGGGGTAGCACAGCCATAAGCCTCTTCACCCATAGCCATACGTCCAAAGCCAAGGCAGGTTACACCATCAACATCCTTTTCTAATGAGATAGCATCAAAACAGGCACGTTCATCAATTTGATCGGGTACTGGGTGCTGAAGCAAAATACCATGAACGTCAGGGTTAGCGTTGAGCTCATTGATTTTGGTAAGTAATTGCTCTGTAGTGGTTTCTGTTGGGAGTTCAACTTTAAGTGATTCCATCCCGACACGTTTACAGGCATTGCCTTTCATCTTAACGTAAGTAGCAGAGGCGGGGTCATCGCCTACAAGAATAGTAGCAAGAATCGGTGTTCGGCCTTGGCTTTTAGATTTAAGGTTGGCGACACGCTCAATAAGTCGGTCTTCGGTATCTTTGGCAAGCTGTTTGCCGTCGAGTATTGTGGTCATAGGTCATCTGTGCTGATAAAAAGGCATTTTCTCATGCTAGGAAGCTGGCGTAAATATGCAGTGCTCAAGCAGATGCATACCGATTAATAGTTTAAACGTATGTAAGTCCTACCTGCGATGATTAAAAAATATTCAAAATCTGTTTAACCTTTGATCAATAATAATAAATTTTTACTTTTTTCATTAAAGTTGTTGACTCATCAAGGGGAGATCCTTAATATGCAGCCCTCAGTTGATGAGGCCAATCACTTGGCGGTAATCGGGGTATAGCGCAGTCTGGTAGCGCGCCTGCTTTGGGTGCAGGATGTCGGGAGTTCAAATCTCTCTACCCCGACCACTTATCACTGAATTTGGATATGTTATAGAGCGCTCGTAGCTCAACTGGATAGAGCAACGGCCTTCTAAGCCGTAGGTTACAGGTTCGAGTCCTGTCGGGCGTGCCACGCGGCAGCATATCACTCTCAATGGTGGGCGTAGCTCAGTTGGTAGAGCGCAGGATTGTGATTCCTGTGGTCGTGGGTTCAATCCCCATCGTCCACCCCATTCTTACCTTTCTTTCATTATCTTTTATTTTATTCATTCGTAATATCATAAGATTATTTCTTTCCTTATCGCTTGCTTTGCCTAATTTTTATATATTTATTGTCATGAACTTTGTGTAATTACTTGATTTTAATAACCAAAATTGAACTCTCGGTTATATTCAATACAAGTTGGATAGAAAGAGAAAAAGTAATGAAGTTCAGATATAAAACTTTGTTGTTCGCTTTATTTGCAACAACGCTAATTGCTTGTAAGTCCGGTTCAGGTTCTTCGGGCGGTTATGATTTTGGAAATACCAATACCTTAGGTAATGGAAGCGACGGTGATCGTGAAGGCAACGACTTTACTGCTGATAAATCAGGTGGCAACAATGGTGGTAGTATAACCGATGGTTCGGGTGGTGAGACTGAAACACCAACAACACCGACGACACCGACAACGCCGACGACGCCAACAACGCCGACGACACCGACAACGCCAACAACACCGACAAGTCCAGAAACGACGACACCGCTTGAAGAGCCCGATTTAGTGACGTTAGATGGCGCCTTTGAGGGCGACGGCACAGACATAACTATTACTGTAAATGGTAAGACTGTTGATGTTGATGCAGATAAATCTACTTTTGACCTCGACATCGATAAGACCAAAGATGCTGATGTTCAGGTTAAGAGTCGCGACCCAAATAAGAGTTGTTTGCTCTATAACCCTCAGGTGTTACCAAAGATTAAAACAGAGAGTCCTAGTTTAAAATTCAAATGTATTGATCGTTTAACCATTCAGCAAATTATTGATAAAGATGTATCGACTGGTACTGACGCAAGCCCTCCTTACTCCTTGGCTTATGCTTTAGACAATAAACTGGGTTTTTCCGATGAATATAAACAAAAGTATGCTGATGAAATTCCATCTCTGACATTATCTGGTCTTCCGATTGATGATTTGTCTGATTTACAGTATTTCTTAGGGTTGACTAGTTTCCAAATGACGAATAATGAGCATGCTGAAGTCATCGATTTTAGTCATTTAACGAAGCTAAATACCATCTGGACAGAGCGTGCTTTTAAAGCTGGGGTCACCTTTTCGTTGGAAAATAATGTAAATTTAATCAATATCAACATGAAAAGCACACGTGCTAAGATTTCAGGAACATTAGATAATTTGGTGAACCTAAATAGTATCTTGACCGACTACCACTATGACTTGTCGAATCTCAAGAAGGTTCAATATATCTCAATACTTGCAAGTCCTTATGATTCTGAAGGGGCTAACTTCGACTTTAATGAAACTGATATGGCTACAAACCTCATGATTGGGGCTCCTGAGGCTGTATTAAATCTTGATATTAGATATACCTCTGGATTGAGCAGCCCTGAGGGCGATCAGACGGCTGACTTTTCAAGGTTTACAAACCTCAAGAAGTTAAATATGCAAAGATTTCCAGTTGAAATCGTTGATTTGAGCCAAAATACTAGTTTGGATACCTTAAGGGCTAGTGCTTCGTCTGCTATCAAACAGTTCAAACCGTCCGTAGCTAATAATATTAATACGGTAGAATTAAATGGGCTAATAAATGTTAAAGCATTCGATTTTAGCAAGTACCCTAACTTAACAAATCTAGAGCTGCAAGCTACGCCTATTACCCATATAAATTTAGCCGGAACACCTTACTTGAGAGAGGCTGTTATTATAGGTACTGGGCAGGGCTCGGCAGAGAATATAGAAACAATTGTTTTCTATGACGTCAGTGAAGCTAATAGTCTATATAGTCTGAAAGTTGATTCTACTGGTATTAGTGCTCTTGACTTATCTGCTTTAAAGCACGTTACGAGTGTGGATACTTTGAGAAACAGTGGGTTGAATGTAAGTGCAATTACTCAACCTTTGGTTTCTACAAGGGAGCCTTGGGATGGACCTTTGTTCTTTTTTGAGACTGGATACGTAAGCTTTACTGGTACTCGTGAATAAATTATCTTGTGCATTTACTTTCAGAAGCCGCCTTTAGGGCGGTTTTTTTTGTTATGTTTATTGTTAATGATCGTGAGTTATTCAAGGGTGTTTCATTTGAAATGAAATATCTAAGGCTGTCATCAGCTACAAAAGTTTCAATGGCCGCACCTTATACATCTCGAGGGGACTTATTCGGCAATAAATTATTTAAACTTATTTTCCACTTTCAAAGAATGAGGAAGAGGAAGGCTGTATTAAGTTTTGGCGGTATGCATTCAAATCATCTCCATGCGTTAGCTCACTTAGGCAAACGTCTTGATGTTCGAACGATTGGGCTAGTCAGGGCTTATAAAGATCAGCCTTCTTCAGATACCTATCGTGATCTTGAAAAGCTCGGCATGGATTTGCATAGACTTGATCCGAAAGACTATTTGAAACGGCATGATATAAGTTATTTGCAAGCATTACAGTCTAGATTTCCAAAGGCGTATATCATTCCCGAAGGAGGCTATGCAAAAGAAGGAATAGAAGGGGCAAGGTTGATGGCCCAGTGTCTTCAAAGGAGCCTTCAAAGCCCAGTTGACTATGTGATTATGCCTGTTGGAACGGGGACAACCTTCGCGGGTTTTCTGGTTGAAGCTAGTCAAAATCCTTTCTTTTCTGATACTACTTTTTTAGGTATTGCGGCAGTCAAAGATGAAAATACGATTATCAATAGGTGTAAACAAGCCTTATCCGATAGTATTTTGCCAGTAAACTGGTCTTTGATAATGGACTATACCTTAGGCGGTTTTGCCAAGGTGTCGCCTGATTATGCTAAGTTCTTTCTTGAATTTGAGCGTTGTCATGACATTTTACTGGACCCTGTTTACACAGGGAAAATGATGTATGCAGTTAATGATCTATTGCGACAACGCTGCTTTAAAGACAATAGCTCAGTGGTTTGTGTCCATACAGGTGGCTTGCAGGGGCGGCGAGGCCTGATGGGCAAACTGGAAAGATTAGCCCAAAGTTAAACCTTTTAATTCAGTGGAATAGATTCGAATTCTTTTCGTCAAAGCCTATAATGGCATCGTTTTATTAATAATGGTCTGGTCGTAGATGGACACGGTTTTTCGTAATATCGGTATTATTGGCCGAGTAGGCAATCAAATGGTGATTGCCTCAGTGAAGGCCATCACTAAATTTCTCGCAACTAAAGATGTAAAGGTCATTTTGGAGCAGGAAATTGCGAATGTATTGCCTAATCATGGCCTTCAAGTCTCTAATCGAAAGCTAATTGGTGAGATTTGCGATTTAGTGATCGTAGTTGGTGGCGACGGTTCCATGTTAGGTGCTGCAAGAGATCTAGCTCGTCATGATGTACCTGTGATTGGTGTAAACCGTGGTGGACTCGGATTTTTAACCGATATTTCGCCTGATGAAATTGAGCATAAGATCAATGAAATGCTTGAAGGCAAATATGTCGCGGAAAAACGCTTTTTATTAGATACCTTAATTAAGCGAGACGGAGAGCCTGTTGCCCAAGGTAGCGCCTTTAATGATGTGGTGGTGAGCTCAGGGGAGGTCGCCAGAATGATTGAGTTCGAAACGTATATTGAGGGTGAGTTTGTTTATTCTGAGCGATCTGACGGATTAATTATCTCAACACCAACGGGTTCTACAGCTTATTCGTTATCAGGTGGTGGCCCTATTATGCACCCTAAGCTTGATGCTTTAGCGCTCGTGCCTATGTTTCCTCATAGTTTGGCTAGCCGGCCGATTGTGATTGATGGCAGTAGCGAAATAAAAATAGTCATAGGTAGTCACAATCCTATTAATCCTATTGTTTCTTGTGATGGGCACCTAACGTTAAAAGCCCGAGCAGGCGATACCATTTATATCTACAAGAAGCCCTATAAGCTCACGTTATTACACCCTTTGGATTATAGCTTTTATGAGGTATGCCGCAGTAAGCTTAACTGGGGGAAAAAACTTGTCGATTAAAGAGCTAAGAGCGGGCTACGACATTATTGGGGATGTCCATGGTTGCTATGAGGCATTGGTTTCGTTGCTGACAAAGCTTGGCTATGAAAAAGAAGGCGATGCTTATGTTTATACTAGTGGAGCTAGGCAGCTAATTTTTTTGGGTGATCTGATCGATCGAGGCCCTAATATTGTTAAAACGCTTCGCTTGGTTAAAGCCTGCGTTGACATTAAATCTGCCCAAGTGGTATTGGGAAATCATGAATTTAACTTGATCGCCTATAATACTGAAACGTCAGACGGGTATCTAAGAAAGCGTGATGAACGCAATACGCAACAACTTAAAGAAACCTTCGCTCAATTTGAAACTTGTAATGATGAGTTACACGACTATATAACTTGGTTTAAAGCATTACCGCTTTTTCTTGAATTAGATGAATTTAGAGTGGTACACGCCTGTTGGGATCAGGAATATATTGATGGTTATTTACATCAATTTGGCACTAATCAATTAACGAATGAGGTGATTCATGCCTGCATTAAACAAGATGAGTGGGTGTTAACTGCTATTAGACGGTTAACCCGAGGTATTAATCTAGCTTGTCCTGATAACGTGAAAGTCAAAGGGCGGGACGGCCTGTTTAGAAATACTTTCCGCGCGCGTTTTTTTGGAGACGCTTCGTCAAAACACTACAAGGATATTGTTTTTCAGCCTGACCCTTTGCCACCTGAGCTGGCAGAAAGTCTTATTTCAGACGCAAACCTTCAAAAACTGATCTATTATTCTTCAGATGAAAAGCCATTGTTTGTTGGCCATTACTGGTTAACAGGCGAGCCTGACTTAATTGCAAAGAATATAGCTTGTGTAGACTATTCGGCTGTATCCGGTGGTGAGATGGCAGCCTATCGTTATCATCTTGGAGATCATGCGCTTGATAAGTCTCAATTCGTTAGTGTGTCCGCCTAAGCGGTTTGCGAGACTGTCATGACAGATAAAATCCCTGTGGGCCGTTTTCATATTGAAAAGAACGAAAGCCTGCTGGTTGCATTAGTCAATCATTGTCATGCGGTTGATTTACCCTATGAGCTAGCTTATCAAGATTGTTGGGTAAGTGTGTCGGTTTTCCATTTATCGCACCGAGATGAGGCGAATTTGTTTATTGAGCAATTTGAGATTGCCCAAGCGGCTTATCCAGCTCACAAAACAACTTTCAGTCGGCTATGTCAATGTTTTGCATCACTTTTGAGGCGACCTGTTCTAGTTATTTCTTGTCTGGTTATGAGCTATTGCTTTTATTTGTTTTTGCTAAGTCAATGGCAACTGCTGTCCTTGTTGACATTTCAAGACATGGCTCAGGATAACTTGGTCATGCCTGCCAGTGAATTCGATACGTTCATGAATATATTTTTTGATGGCCAATTTTGGCGGCTTTTTACGCCGCTATTTTTACATTTTGATTGGCCTGGATTTGTCTGTACGCTTATCGTGTTGGTTTACTTAGGGTGGCAGATAGAAAAAAAAGAAGGGTCGTTTTTCTTTTTTGTTGCACTCTTTTTCTTAGGATTCATGACTAACGTCAGTCAGTTTTATTTATCTCCAAGTCTTTTGTTTAGTGGTGCGATAGGTGTGTTGGCCGGATTTATGGTGTTTGCACTATTTAGCAATCACTACTATTCGACACCGAGATATCAATTGACACCTTGGATTATTGTTTTATTACTGGGTGTTTCATTGTGGCGATTGGTAAACGGCATACAGCTGATTGCACATCCCTTGGCTTTAACTGCACCTGTTTTATCTGGTTTTTTTCTCGTCTTCTTTCGTCAACACCTTATCTATTTTTCCTCACGCATTAAACATGTAAAATGGTAGTTTTATAGCAGAGTTAGTCCTGATATGAGCTTATCTTCACTGATCAAAGCCATTGATCCTGAAACCTACGAAAAGTTAAAGCGTGCCATCGAAATAGGTAAGTGGCCTGATGGACGTTCTTTATCTGAAGAGCAAAAAGAACTGACCATGCAGGCTATCATCGCCTATGAAATTGAAAATAATATAGAAGACAGTCAGCGCACTGGTTTTGTCGATACGGGTGATTCAGCTTGTCATAGTGATGAGGGCCATCTAGAGCCAAAGCCTATTAAGTGGCATTAACCATCAGTTTTACTCCCTTAGGCGCTTAATTTCATTGAGTGCCGCTCGCTCATCTACTACTATCAAACCTTCCTATCGTTTTTTCTCAAAGGACCCATCATGGCAACTGATTCTGTAGTGTATGCAAAAGATTATAAAGCACCTGATTTTTCTATTGAAAAAACGCAGCTGACGTTTGAATTATCCGATGAGAAGACGAGGGTAACCAGTAAGCTTTCTTTGTTACCAGTTGGCACGTCAAATACGCTAAGGCTTGATGGCGTTAAACTAGAACTTATCAGTATAAAAATTGATGGCAGGCTAATTGAAAGAGAAGAATTTACGGTAGATGATGAGTCTTTAACCATTCACTCAACCCCTAATGAAGCTTTTGAGCTTGAATGTGTAACCGATGTTTACCCAGAGCAAAATTTAGCCTTCGAAGGGCTTTACCGCTCTAGAGGGATGTATTGCACGCAATGTGAAGCAGAAGGTTTTAGGCGTATTACCTATTACCTTGATCGCCCTGATGTTTTGAGCGAGTTTGAAACCACCATTATTGCCCCTGACGGCAAGTTTAACCGGATGCTATCGAACGGTAACTGTGTAAGAGACGAAGTGATTGAAGGTAATAGGCATGTCAGTTGGCACGATCCTTTTAAAAAACCTTGTTATTTATTTGCCCTGGTTGCGGGTAATTTGGATGTGGTCGAAGACAGCTTTACGACTTGTTCAGGGCGTGATGTCAAACTGGAGATTTTCGTAGAAGCAAAAGACTTGGATAAGTGTGATCATGCGATGCGATCATTAAAAGCGTCTATGAAGTGGGATGAAGACGTTTATGGCCGTGAATATGATCTGGATATTTTCATGATTGTGGCGGTTGATGACTTTAATATGGGGGCGATGGAAAACAAGGGTTTAAATATTTTCAATACCTCTTGTGTGCTGGCTAATGAAAAGACCACGACCGACGCAGGGTTTCAGCGAGTAGAAGGGGTAGTGGCGCATGAATATTTTCATAACTGGTCTGGCAATAGAGTGACATGCAGAGACTGGTTTCAGTTAAGCTTGAAAGAAGGCTTTACCGTCTACCGTGATTCAGAATTTTCAGCTGATATGAACGATAGGGCGGTGAAGCGCATAGAGGATGCTGCCCTTATGCGCAACAACCAGTTTGTTGAAGATAGCGGCCCAATGTCGCATCCGGTGCGGCCTGACAGTTACGAAGAAATCTCTAACTTTTATACATTAACAGTCTATGAAAAAGGCGCTGAAGTTGTGCGTATGCAGGCAGACTTGCTAGGTAAAGAGACCTTCAGAAAAGCCACCGATCGATATTTTGAAAAATTCGACGGTCAGGCTGTGACTTGCGAAGATTTTGTCGCGACGATGGAAGAGGTATCAGGCCAGGATTTATCACAATACAGGCTGTGGTATTCTCAAGCAGGTACGCCTGAATTACATGTGACTGATAGCTTTGATGCTAACAAGCAAACCTATCAGTTAACCATTGAGCAGCGGCTACCTGAATCGGCGGCAAAAACCTCAACTGACCCAATGCTGATACCGATCAATTTTAGTGTGCTGACAGAAGAGGGAGTGTTGGCCTTGTCTGATCAAGCGATACAATCGCCTTACAAGCTTACCCAGCAAAAAGAAACGCTTATCTTTACTGAGGTGAAATCTAAACCTGTACCGGTACTGAATCGAGCGTTTGCTGCGCCGATTAAAGTATTTTTTGATTATAGCCCTGAACAACTAGCTAGGATTGTTAAGCAGGAGACAGATGGTTATAGCCAATTTGATGCCATGCAATCACTTTATATTAAGCAAATATTGACTGATGAGGCATCTGTTCAGACTGTCTTATTTGATGCGTTGGAAGGGGTTTTGTCGAGAGAAGATGTAACGCCAGCATTGCTTGCTAAGCTTCTAAACTTACCTACAGTAAATTATCTGGTTGAACTTGCAGATGAGGCTAATCCACTGGCGCTTTATGAAAAGCGGCAAGCGCTGTTCAGTAAAATAGCACAGCAGTTTAAAACAGCCTTTGAGGCACGGGTCAATCAACTTAGTCTTGCGGCTCAAGACTTATCGCAAGCCGCTATTTCGGCGAGAAGTTTAAAAAATGTGTTACTCCAATACTTGTCTGTAACCAATGCAACCCAGCTTATTGGGCGCCGATTCAATGAGGCTAATAATATGACTGATGAGTTCGGCGCATTGCAGGCATTGGTGCATTTTGGAAATGATAAAGCATTGTCAGAGCAGGCTTTGAATAGCTTTTTTGAGAAGTGGAAGGATGAAGCCTTAGTGGTGAATATGTGGATTCAAGTGCAGTCTACAAGACCTTCTGAAGACGCTTTAGCTGAAATTAAGGCATTATTGGATCATCCAGCCTACCAAGCTACCAATCCCAATAAAATCAGAGCATTGATTGCAGGTTTTGCTACTAATGTGCCAGCATTTCATCAGGTATCGGGTGAGGGGTATGCCTTCTTAGCCGATCAGGTACTAGCGATAGACAAACAAAATCCTCAGATTGCTTCTCGTATAGTTGCCCCTTTGACAGGGTTTAAGCGCTATGCACCAGAGGTCGCTTCAAAAATGAAAGAGCATGTTCAGCGACTAAGCGAAGCTACGCTTTCTAAAGACTTGGCGGAAGTCGTGCATAAAAGCTTGGCATAGTGCCAAACCGATTACTGCATGGAGAATTTTTTTGTAGGGCGGGACAGCGCAGCGTAACCCACCATAAGATTTAATGTTTGTTGGTGGGTTACGTTTCACTAACCCACCCTACAAAAAGATAGATACCCGACAATCGCTGTGAAATAGAGTACTAGTACTTCGATTCACTGCATTTGTCAGGTAAAAAATACCGTAGAGTGGCTAAGCTGCGCGTAACCCACCATCAGAAACCCGACAATCGCTGTGCATTGAGGTACTAGTACATCGCGTCAAAAGGTTTGTCTGGTAACCGTAGGGTGGAAAAGCGTAGCGTCTTCCACCAAAAAAACTTAATGACTAGTGGATGGCGCTGCGCTTATCCCCCTACATAAACTGATACCACCCGACAATCAGTTTGACACGATGTACTAGGCTGTCCCACCCTATAACTACAAGGCAAACCTTTTGGCGTGAAGTGCTAGCCTGCCGCTTACTCGGGTGTTAATTGAGAATGGTTTTTATTCACTTTTGGTGCCTTTTTCTGAGTTTGAGGTGAATAAATGAAAGTGAGATCTACTTGAATCGGCGAGTTACGCTTCGCTAACTACGCCCTGTAATCACCTAACGATTTAGGTTATACTCCGCGAAAATGATAAGAATATCCCCTAAAAGGTGATCAATATGAGCGACTTCAAGAAGTATGAATGCGTAATTTGTGGCTTTATTTATGATGAAGCTGAAGGTTGGCCTGATGATGGCATTGAGCCAGGCACTAAATGGGAAGACGTCCCTGAAGACTGGGAGTGCCCTGATTGTAATATCAGTAAATATGATTTTGAGATGGTTGAGATTTAATCCACCTGCCATCAACGCATAAAAAAACCGCCAATTGGCGGTTTTTTTATGCCCTTAATTCAAAAAGAAGAGGGCGAAAATGCAGAGAGAAAGCCCGAGATTATCGGTCTTCCATCTTAGTGAAGTCACGCTTAGCGTAGCCTGTGTAAAGCTGACGTGGACGACCGATACGACTATCGCCGCTGATCATTTCATCCCAATGTGCAATCCAGCCGATTGTGCGGCCAACCGCAAAGATAACGGTAAACATAGAGGTCGGAATACCGATAGCTTTTAAGATGATACCTGAGTAAAAATCAACATTTGGGTAAAGCTTCTTCTCAACGAAATAAGGATCTTCAAGTGCGATTTGCTCAAGCTTTTTAGCAATCTTCAGTAGTGGGTCGTCTTCAAGGCCAAGCTCACGAAGTACTTCGTCAGCAGTCTCTTTCATGACCTTAGCACGTGGATCAAAGTTCTTGTACACACGGTGACCAAAGCCCATCAAACGGAATGGGTCAGCTTTGTCTTTGGCACGTGCAACAAATTCTTCAATATTAGATTCATCGCCAATCTCATTAAGCATATCAAGGACAGCTTCGTTAGCACCGCCGTGTGATGGGCCCCAAAGTGCTGCAATACCTGCTGCGATACAGGCATAAGGGTTAGCGCCTGTTGAGCCTGTTAAGCGAACGGTTGAGGTTGAGGCATTTTGCTCGTGGTCAGCGTGAAGCAAAAAGATGCGATCCATAGCTTTAGCGAGCACAGGATTCACTTTAGACTTCTCACAAGGTGTGCCAAACATCATGTGAAGGAAGTTTTCAGAGTAGCTAAGCTCGTTATCAGGGTATATGAACGGCTGACCAACTGAATACTTGTAGCTCATAGCCGCAAGGGTAGGGATCTTAGCCACAAGACGCATAGCAGCGATTTCGCGATGTTTTTCGTTAGAGATATCAAGGCCATCGTGGTAGAAAGCAGAGAGTGCACCAACAACGCCACACATGATTGCCATTGGATGAGCGTCACGACGGAAGCCTTTGAAAAGATTGTTGATCTGGTCGTGTACCATCGTGTGGTAACGAATGGTTTCGACAAATTCTGTTTTTTGTTCAGCGTTGGGTAATTCGCCTTTTAATAGTAGGTAGCAAGTTTCAAGGTAGTCTGATTCTGCTGCAAGTTGCTCGATAGGGTAGCCGCGGTGCAAAAGTACACCCTCGTTGCCATCAATATAAGTGATTTTAGATTCGCAAGCGGCTGTAGAAACAAAGCCTGGGTCGTAAGTAAATAAACCTTTGCTTGTAAGGCTTCTAACGTCAACTACGTCAGGGCCAATAGTACCTTCATAAATGGGAAATTCGACATTTTCTTGCCCCGGTATAGCCAGCGAGGCTTTCTTATCTGTCATTACAAGCTCCTAGTATGATTGTGCTTTCCAAAGAGCAGGCCTGTTTTGCAGCACCTTTTGTGTTGCGGCTTTCTATAGCCTGTAGCTGCAACTTTATGAAGTCGTTAGCCCTTTGGATGATTAAAACGTTGACCAATGTAGCTAGTTTTAAAGGTCGACTAATCATAGTTCGAAAAACCTGATTGTCAAATAAAGTGCTAGAAAAACCCATTAAAAACGGCAAAAAGTCCTAAAAAGGTCATTTTTTGTTCGCTTTTGCTTTGTGGGTCTTATTGCCGAACATTATCAATGATTGAATTTACTTGTGCATATCATTATAATTCGCAGGCTTTTGCTGAACCCGACTTACTTGGGGGAGGCAATCTAATAAAAACGCTTATATCAAACCTGTTCTGCCACTTTAGGAAAGCTTTTTCTACTTGACAGCGCAAATCGACAAAGAGCAACGCCGTGAAAGAAAACAGACCCGTTAATCTTGATCTGACGACCATAAGTCTTCCGATCACTGCCATTACCTCCATTTTGCACCGAGTATCTGGTGTAGCCATATTTTTTGGCATGGCCTTATTCATTTACCTTTTTGATAAAAGCTTTTCATCGGAAGCTAGTTTCAATGAAATCAAAGCATGCATACAAGGAAGCCTAGCGCTTCGTGCTGCCATTTGGTTGGTGTTAACTGGCCTGATCTATCACGCAGTGGCGGGCGTAAAGCATTTAATCATGGATCTTGGCTTTGGTGAGACCCTTGAAGGCGGCAAAAAGATGTCTTCAGCCACATTGGTGATTGCCGTGATTTTAGTTGTATTGGCAGGAGTTTGGTTATGGTAACTCAAGTTACAAATTTTAGTCGCAACGGTGTTGCAGACTGGGTGATTCAACGCTTCACCTCTATCATCTTGTTAGCTTACCTTCTGTGCGTGGTTTGCTTCTTTTTAGGTGGCGGCGCTGCAAGCTATGAAAGCTTCAAGGCCTATTTTTCATGCTTGCCAATGATGATTTTTAGCACGGCTACCTTGTTAGCGATCATCGCACACGCTTGGATTGGTTTGTGGTCTGTATCGACTGACTATCTAACAACCCGTGCAATGGGTGCTAAGGGTACAGTGCTTCGTTTAGTTTTCCAGGCGACGTATACATCTATTTTATTTATCTACCTCGTTTGGGGTTTAAAGATTTTGTGGGGTTAAGCCATGACAATAAGAACAATTTCATTTGATGGTGTGATTGTAGGTGGTGGCGGTGCCGGTATGCGCGCAGCTCTACAGTTAGCACAATCTGGCTATAAAACAGCCGTTATTTCTAAAGTATTCCCGACACGTTCGCATACAGTATCGGCTCAAGGCGGTATCACTTGCGCTATCGCATCAGCTGATCCTAATGATGATTGGCGTTGGCACATGTATGACACCGTTAAGGGGTCTGATTACATTGGTGACCAAGATGCGATTGAGTATATGTGCTCTGTTGGCCCTCAGGCTGTATTTGAACTTGATCATATGGGGTTGCCATTTTCACGTACTGAAGAAGGTCGTATTTATCAGCGTCCTTTTGGTGGTCAATCAAAGAATTTTGGTGAAGGTGGCCAAGCGGCCCGTACTTGTGCAGCAGCAGATAGAACGGGGCATGCACTTTTACATACCCTTTATCAAAGCAACTTAAAAAACAACACCGTTTTTATGAACGAGTGGTATGCAGTTGATATCGTTAAAAATGCGAAAGGTACTGTAGTCGGTGTAATCGCGATCTGTATGGAAACAGGCGAAACTGTTTTTGTTAAATCAAAAGCCACTGTCTTTGCGACAGGTGGTGCAGGCCGTATTTATGCTTCTACCACTAACGCACACATTAACACAGGCGACGGTGTGGGCATGGCGCTTCGCGCAGGCTTCCCAGTGCAAGACATGGAAATGTGGCAGTTCCATCCAACCGGTATTTATGGCGCGGGTACCCTCGTAACTGAAGGTTGTCGTGGTGAAGGTGGATACCTGATCAATAAAGACGGCGAACGTTTTATGGAGCGTTATGCGCCTAACGCAAAAGACTTGGCGGGTCGTGACGTTGTAGCGCGTTCGATGGTTATGGAAATCCTTGAAGGCCGTGGTTGTGGCCCAGATGGCGATCATGTTTACTTGAAGCTTGATCATTTAGGTGAAGCGACCTTGATGGAGCGTTTACCTGGTGTCTGTGAGCTTTCCGAAACTTTTGCACACGTTCATCCAAAAGATGCACCAATTCCAGTGGTACCAACCTGTCACTACATGATGGGTGGTATCCCAACGAATATTCACGGTCAGGCGTTAACCACTGACGAAAATGGCAATGATAAAGTCATCGAAGGCTTATATGCCTGTGGTGAAGTGGCTTGTGTATCTGTTCACGGCGCTAACCGCTTAGGTGGCAACTCCTTGCTTGATTTGGTTGTATTTGGTCGTGCGGCAGGTCTTTATATCGAAAAAGCGCTTCGTGAAGGCATTGAGCATTTAGATGCGAGCGATACTGATATCGACGAATC
Source organism: Pseudomonadales bacterium (assembly GCA_965225765.1). GTDB lineage: Bacteria > Pseudomonadota > Gammaproteobacteria > Pseudomonadales > DT-91 > CAKMZU01. The sequence continues at coordinate 1,051,824 of CBDDBO010000002.1, read as the reverse complement.
TTTACAGCGTCTAAACAAGATCAACAGCTCTAAGAGCGGCGATACGACATCTGTGCTCAAAAAAGAAATGCAAACCATCATGCAAAATTACTTCGGTGTATTCCGCCGCGGTGATTACATGCAAGAAGGTATTAAAAAGTTGGCAGCACTTCGTGAGCGTGTTGAAAACGTTTATGTTGACGATAAGAGTGATGCATTCAACACGGCGCGTATTGAGGCACTAGAACTTCAAAACTTGTTTGAAGTAGCAGAAGCGACTGCAATTGCAGCTGAAGAGCGTAAAGAAAGTCGTGGTGCGCATGCACGTGATGACTTCCAGGACCGTGATGACGAGAACTGGTTATGTCACTCGATGTACTTCCCAGAAAATAAAAAGGTCGGTAAGCGTGCGGTGAATTTTGAGCCGAAGACAGTTGATACCTTCCAGCCTAAAGCACGTACATACTAATAGGGGAACACGATGTTAAAAGTTAGTATATATCGCTACAACCCGGAGACGGACAAAGAGCCCTACATGAAGGACTATGAAGTCGATACCGAAGGTAAAGACTTGATGGTATTAGATGTGCTTGAAATGCTAAAAGCGGAAGATGCGAGCCTTGTTTATCGTCGTTCTTGCCGTGAAGGTGTTTGTGGCTCAGACGGCATGAATATTAATGGAAAAAATGGGTTGGCTTGTATTACGCCTTTATCTCAAGCCTGTGGTAAGTCTAATAAGCTTGTGATCAGACCTTTGCCCGGTTTGCCTGTTATCCGTGATTTGATTATCGATATGAGCATGTTCTACAAGCAATACGAGAAGATTAAGCCGTATCTAATCAATGACACGCCAGCACCTGCCATTGAGCGTTTACAATCGATAGAAGATCGTGCGCACTTAGATGGTCTTTATGAGTGTATCTTATGTGCTTGTTGTTCAACCGCTTGCCCGTCGTTCTGGTGGAATCCTGATCGCTTTGTTGGCCCATCGGGTCTTTTACAGGCTTATCGTTTCTTAATCGACAGTCGTGATACCGCAACGGAAGAGCGTTTGGCTGATTTGTCTGATCCCTTTAGTGTGTTCCGTTGTCACGGTATTCAAAACTGTGTAAACGTGTGTCCTAAAGGTTTAAACCCAACCAAGGCCATTGGCCACATTAGAAACATGCTGCTTTCAGCGTCTGTTTAATTCATAAAAAAGGCTGCAATTGCAGCCTTTTTTAATGCCTCTCGAACAGCTATTCGCACTCAATTCTGTGTGCATCACACCCAATTGCTCTATCTTCAAAACACTGTTTAAACACTGCTTTTTCAGTGTCAAGATGTTCCAAGCCTCTTGCGCTATAGGTTTTATAAGGTGTTTGCAAGAAACAGCTAACAAGTTCTTCTTCGACAGTGTTGTTTAGTTTGTTTAAGACATCTTGTTTGCTCATCTTTTGTTTCAATAGCTCAACTTCTTGACTAAGTGTAGCGAGCGCTTCTTTCATTATTGTTAGCTCGTCGAATGTTGACTTATTAGGCGTGACGTCAGCCATCTCTTTTTCGGGCGTTTGCAGATCTTGGATTGCTTCTTTTGCCTTGTGCTGGGTAATGGACTCAATGATTGCTTCATCTACAGGTTCTGTTTTGGCGACTTCGGAAGCCTCAACGGGCTTTTGTGTTGAGGAAGGCGAATCTTCAAGAACAGACTGAATAGTCACTGGCTGAGTTATTCTCATGGTATCTTCAATAGCGGTAGTGTGATTGTTTTCGTCGTTCATGCTTAAAGAGACAGTTGCATTGACTGCATCAACCCCTCCATTGTTAAGTTCGATCGAATCACCTGTGTCTATGCTTGAACTAGTCGCAATGACTTGTGGAGTAGCCGTGACTTTACCCGTTGCAACCTGGGAGACCCCTTTGGTTTGTTGGACTTTTTTATAGTCGCTAGAGGCGCAAGAGAATAATAACGGCGCTAAAAATATAAATAGACCTGAATGCATGAAACTATCCCTTAAAATGAGTGAGTACTAAAAAGACTAGTTTCTTGGGGAGTACTTGATGGTTAAGATTGAGTAAGGTCCAGTTAGTAATAGAGGGATACTCTATACTGAAGTGCAAGAGGCGACCATGAATAATAATAACGCAAATCTTCTTCAGTCACACTGTCGAACCGTTTCCTTACTGTTTAATGATTTAATTTTAAGCTTTGATCAAGCGAATTTCTCGCTGTCTTATGAACAATCAACGACCATTGTGGATTTTGTTAATTGTTTAGAGTCTTCGCTTGAAGGTAAACATCAATCACTCGCTATGACGAAAGCTTTATCAGTTTTTTACACGCACTGGCAATTAGAAAAAAATAAGGCTTTGTCAGTTACAAATAATCATAAGCAGTCACTCTTTGCATTATTAGCTTTAACGTTACATGTAACTGAAAAGGAAGGCGTTCAGCCAAACGAGCTTACGCAATGGTTCATTAAGAATCCGAGTTGGCACGATATAAGTGCTAGGCTCTTAACCTTAAGCTCCACCCCTTTAAATGATTGGCAAAAAAAAATGCCTTCAAAGCAACTACATCAAGTTTTCATTGATCATCAGGCGCCTATTTTACTCTATGCACCTAAGGTTACACTGCCTTTTGCTTCAGCAGATGTATTAAACCCTACGATCCCTATTGAATTACTAGAGAAAACTGACCTTGAGCCTGAATTGAGTTTCTTTGACTATGCACCTATGTCAAAACGCTTTCAGGTTATTGAGCCAAGGCTTATTGACACAAGAATACAAGACCTTGTTACTACTCTTGAACCTTTGAATTATGTAGAGCAGGAGGTTTTTAGGCGTGTTCCTCCTCCAGAAGGGTTATTCACTGAATCGGGTGATTTAACAGATGATGCTAAAGCGCGAGGTCTTCATATAGTGGAAGTGCTCGAGCCTCCTGAGCAGGGAAACAAGCGCTTTACGTCGCACGATGAAGGTGACTTGACCGTGATTGATATTAAGGGAGAAGGTCATACGAGTTTTGATAAACCTTTCGTTGTTATCAATCATGGCTCTGGCCGATCTCAATTCGGCACAGCTGATGCTGACAAACATGGGTTGCTGCATAAAGTAGGCCGTCAACTCATCGACAATAAGCGGGATACTCGCTCGTACATGATCAACGATGGCCCAGGTTCTTTAGGTACGCCCCATTTGCTGAAGACCTATGTTCATGCTGAAACAGGTAACCTGGTGACTGTTCTTGAACCTTCCGCTAGATTGCAGCTCCAGAATAAACTCACGAATAAAAAGCAGCATTATCAAGCCTTACCGGATATTCAGGTGACAGGCGCAACAGGTGAAGGCGTTCAACAGAACACTAATCGACTAATGACTAGGCTGCACTGGCTAGATCATTATGGTCTGTTGCCTAAAGAGATGGTACTGACAGGTTTCAGTCGAGGAGGCGCTGAAAACCATTATATGGCTAATGAAATCCAGCGTGCCTTCCCGGATAAAATAAAACTGCATGTGTTTGGTATTGATCCAGTGCCAGGTGGGCAGGCTATTTATGACAAAGAGCTATTCATTTTGCCATCGAATGTGGCAAGTTATACCAGTATGGTGGCAGAGGGTGAAAGCAGGGGGTGGATGAAAGAAATTTCGCACGCTTTGCTTCAAAGGGCCAGTGCAGAAACAAAGGTTGAGTTTCATGGGTTACCTGATGTGCATAACAGGTTGAGTGTTTTGTATGCACCTTCCGGTGTTTGGGTAGGGAATGAACTGGTCAGGTTTTTAGAGAAGCATGGAACGCTTACTATCGAAGATAAGATAGTTAAGGACTTATCTCTGTCAGAAGGTGAAAAGTATGAACTTGAAAAAATATTGACGGAAGAGCGAGTAAACTTAAAGAAAAGTGCCATACCCCATAAGTTGCCAGAGAAAAAGCCCAATGCCATTACAGGGTTCTTTGGACTATTTAAAAATAGAAGCACAGTGGCACCCTCTGTAGGTGTAGGAAAGGGAGTGGATTTGTCACCCCATCCGACTCATCTAAAATCGCTATACGAAAATCACTTCCAACACTTAAAAGACACCTATAAAAAGAGAATTACTCCAAAGGTCGATCAACTGAAATCTCGAGGTGCATCGATATCACATCAGGAGCAGTACCGCTTACTCGTTCAAAATGGTGCTAGTATTGCATCTTCGGAGGTTTTTGCTGAAGGAATACACACTTGTCATGAAAAGACAGCACTGTTACCCCTTGGACTTCCGACTGTTTGATATAGTGTTAAGGAACTGTTTGTTAGAGAGTGTACTGTGCCTCGAATTCTGTACCAAAGTGACCTTCATGTAGAATTTTATAAAGACAATATTTCTTACCAAATCGACTGTGAAGGTGCTGATATTATCGTGTTAGCTGGCGATATTGGCGACTCAACACAAAAAAGTCTTGATTGGGTGCTAAATGCCACGCAGGGCATTCCTACCGTTATGTGCCTTGGTAATCATGAAGCTTACGATACAGCTCTTCAGCAAGCGTTACGTTTCTGGAAAGATGGGTTGGCGGGTTCTCATGTACAGGTGCTTGAAAATCATTCAGTAGAGATCTGTGGTGTGCAGTTTATTGGTGCCACCTTATGGACAGATTATGCTGTGCATGGGGAAGAGTCGGTTGCATCTGCTATGGAAGAGGCAGGTAGGCGTATGAATGATCATCGTCTGATTCAGTTTGAAGCAGCGACTTCCTCTCGATTATTCACTCCAGAAGACGCGTTAGCTGCTCACAGGCAATCAATAAGCTATCTCAAATCAGCCTTGGCCAAACCTTTTGAGGGTAAAAGAGTAGTGGTGAGTCATCATGCGCCTTCAATACAGTCGATTCCTGCTATCTATCGTGAGCATAATCTATGCGGTGCATTCTGTAGTGACTTGGAAATGCTCATGCTTGAATATAAGCCCGATGTGTGGATTCATGGACATTTGCACATGAGCGTTGATTATCGAGTAGGGCAGACGCGCGTGGTGTGTAATCCGCATGGCTATTTTGATCATGAATTAAATAAGGATTTTGATCCGAAGGCGGTGTTGAGCTTGTAGCTGTAGGGTGATGAAATGGTCTCTCCTCTCCCATACGGCATCTAAGTGTGCCAAGATGGTTTTGATGTATCATCTAAGAAAGAAGGAGAGCCCGAATGAATGATAAAGTGATAGCGCTAGATATAGCAAAAGAAATTTTTCACGCAGTGATCCTAGATAGACAAGGGAAAGAGGTAAAAAGGAAAAAGCTCAAGAGAAATGAGTTGGTTAGTTTTATTGCAAAGCAGGATATAAGTTTTGTCACAATGGAGGCTTGTGGTGCATCGAATTATTGGGGGCGTACGTTTGAGAGTCTAGGCTATGAAGTTAGTTTGTTGCCGCCCCAGCATGTAAAAGCTTATGCGCGAGGGCAGAAGAATGATTACAACGATGCGTTGGCTATAGGGGAAGCTTATTTGCATGGGCGCATAAGGCCAGTCCAAATCAAAACAGTTGAGCAGCAGACAGAGCAGGCGTTTCATCGCATGCGAAGCCAGTTAGTACAGCAGCGTGGTGATTTGGTTAGGCAGTTAAGAGGGCTACTATCCGATCAAGGCTTTGTCATGCGTAAAGGTGTAAATCAAGCAAGAGCAGGTATAGTGCAGCTTTTAGAAGATGAAGCTAATGGTCTCAATCCGTTATTCAGGCAGATGTTACAACGGCAGTATGAACGCTTAAAGTCCCTGGAAGAAGAGCTGGACTGGTACAATAAGACACTGGATGCAAAAGCAAAAAATGATGAGCAAACGAAGCGTCTACTGACAATTCCAGGTTTTGGGCCGGTGGTTGCATCTGTCTTTAAAGTTTGGATAGGTAGCGGTAAGCAATTTGATAAAGGCAAGTATGCATCAGCAGCTTTAGGTATTGTACCGAGGCAGCATAGTTCAGGCGGTAAAGATGTCTTGCTAGGTATCACTAAACGAGGAGATTGTTACCTGAGGTCGCTTGTTATTCATGGTGCAAGGGCAGTTGTTAAAGCTGCGAAAAAGAAGAATGATAGGCTCAGTCGATGGATCAATGAGTTGGTCGAAAGACGAGGCAAGAATAAAGCCACTGTAGCCTTGGCTAATAAGCTAGTCAGAATAGCCTGGGCAATGACAGTGAGAAATGAAACGTACGATGCAGCTGCGGCAAATTTAGTGCTAGCTGCGAGATCGTAATAGTTAATAATGTGGGTGTGTAGGTGCTACAAGCTCTGCACGTAAACAAAAACTTTAGTAAGTGTAATGAGTCCTAAGCGGTTGCGAAGGCAAAAGTGAATGATGACAAAATAGGTAATACCTGCACATAGAAACCTGTCTTACGCAAGGGTACTTGATACCGATAGGGCGATTAGGGTTATGTGCGCGGATGCTCATCAAGGTCAGGCATGCTGAAAAGCTTACATGCCATTAAAAGACCGGATATACGGCAGCAACCTTTTCTTTGTTTGAATTGACTTTACCTTGCAAAACGAGGAGAGACCATATATGGCGTTAGCGCAGCGTAACCCACCATAAGATTTAATGTTTCTTGGTGGGTTACGCTGCGCTAACGCCACCCTACACTTACTAGACAAATGCTGTGTATTTAAGAAATAGGCACAAAAAAACCGCGATAAACGCGGTTTTTCTTATTGAGCAAGCTTAGAAGCTGTATTTCACGTGCAGGTTAAAGACGTCTCTGTCTTGTACCATCATCTGGAACTGATCGTCTTGCTCACCGAAGTTAAACTTGAAGCCAGTACCAATCTCAAGACCCGATAAGTGACGGAAGGTTGCACCTGTTGCAAAGGTCACCTGACCATTTCGGTAGCCGCTATTAAAGCTTGCACCGATGGCACCGTAGTTCACATACCAAGGGACGATGATATCCCAGCCTTGAATGACGTTTTGATACTCCCATGACCAGAACATACTTAAGCCTAGGCCGTATGGGGTGTTTTGTACCGCTAGGCGATCAGGGTTAGAGAGGTCATTTTCGTTATATTCCAATGCACCAGGTACATACCAAGTTAGTGCTTCTGCGGTAAAGGATGAGAAATCCCATAACCACGTTGGTTCAAAGACCATTAAGGTATTTAAATGCCAGTTGATGAGCTGCCAGCGTTTAGGTGTTCGAGGAACATCACCGCCGAGTAATGGTGTATTTAAACGATAGCTCACCTCGGTGGCTACGTTAGCACTGCCGAAGACGGTTGAGTAGGTCAGGCCAAGCATTTGCACGTTATCGAAATACTTTAAGCGGTAATTAATGGAGCGCACAACGGTGTCACTGCTAAAACCAAATTGGTCAAGGAATGCATCGGCCCCGATGCCTGCGAGTGCGCCAACGCCTGCTTTACAGATTGGATCGTCACTACAGTTTGCCGTTAAAAAGTCTAAAGCATCATCAACACCACCACTTATCCCTAAGCCTTTTAGCATTTGTGGATTTGCTAGGACACCCGAAATAATATCTTTAATTGAACCGTCTTCTGGCGGAAGAGAACCTAAGAAACCAAGCAGGGCACTTAGTTGTTTGATGGATAATTTCCAGCCTAAATCTTCAATACCCTTAAAGCCATCCTGATCAGACAGGTTGTCTTCCCAGGCTTTGGGGTCAGCTGCTTTAAGTAATATATCGATGACAGGTGCCATCACTTCAATAGCGTCTATCGGCAAAATAAAACTAGGGATCTTTTCGTGATAGTTGACGTAGTAAAGGCCAGCTTCATCACCGTTATCTAAAAAGAAGTTAAAGGCAATACCGTATTGGCCGTTGTTGCCAGGCTCAATCGTTCTTAAGTGATAAGGGACAAGGCCGCTACAGCGTGAATCTTTAGTGTCTCCGGGGCCGCAGCCAGTCGGTAGAAACTGAATTAGCTTTTCGCCATCGGATGTGAGTAAGCCATTTTCATCTCTTATTACATAACCTAACACTTGTCTTTCATGGCCACTGAGGAACATAAAAGTATTACCGCCTTCACCAATGGAATCAAATTCGCTGTTGAATGAGCCTGAAGGCGACACAATGACAGGGTTCCACTCGTATTGGTAATAGGCCTCGACGTTTACGTAATCGTTAAGGGCCATTTGACCAAAGACTGCACCTGTAGGCTGAAAGAGCTCTTTTAAGTCAAAGCCAGGTTGATTGATGATATCAGCATCCACGTGGTTGATACCTTGGGAGATACCACCACCTGATAATAAGGCTTCACCCCAGCTAATGACTTGTCGGCCAATACGAAACGTGAGTTCTTTTTCTGTAGCGGGAATCATAAAGGAGCCGTAGACAAAGGTGTCTAGTAGCTTATAGCCTTGCTTGGCGTAGTTGGCACCGTCTGGGTTAAATTGACCAACGCCAGCTACATTACCTGTATCACCAAATACAGGGTTGGCATTATATTCATGCCAGCGCTGGGAGTCTGCTGGCATACCGGTACCTTGTGTGTAGGCATAGTCTTGCCACATTTTACCACGTACAAAAATACCCCAGTCACCAAAATTAAAATCGGCTTCACTTAAAATACTTAAGCGCAGTGCGGTAAAGTCGCCCAGGTTAAAGCTGTTATTGCCGTCATTAGAGTTAATAACAAAGGCGTTATTCAGTACTTTTTGCAGGTCATCCAATTCACCTAAGGGAAGTGTGGAACCGTTGTCGGCTGCAAGGTTAGGGCGTTGACCAACAACTTTGGTGCCGTCCTTACCTTGCGAAATATCAGGATTACGTTTTTCAATACGCACCTGTGCACCTGCTGTGACGGAGGTGTCCCAGTCCACGGTGAAATTGTCGAACTCATAAGAAGCCGCTTGGCTTTTGGAGTTCAGCACAGATAGCAGTGCACATGCTGCAACAAGTGGCTTTGTCTTAAACACGATAATAGTTTCCGCTACTTATTATTGTTATTGTCTGGCCGTTTTTTTATTAGTAACCCAGCGGGCTCAGCGTTGAGGTTCTGTTTATTATTTTGCCTAACTTAAGCAAAATCGAGCTTCAACGAAAGCTTATGATGCTTAAAAGGGGTGGTAAATGCAACCTGCAAAGGTTGTGCTAGTAGCCTTTTAAGCAGTTAAATACATTTACGCGCTATGGTTCTCTAAAACCCGTAAAAAAGCCCGTGAAGCGTTGGATAGGGTTCGTGATTGGTGGTGAATAACGCCAAGTTGCCGCTTAGGTGTCTTTATGTTGAGCGTTAATGCTCTTAAGGTTTTATCTAAAAGTGTGCGCGGCAGCACAGAAAACCCTAGCCCAATACGGGTCAGCATGCGAATGCCCTCAAAGGTATTCGCCTCAATGATGTGATGTTTTGCTGGTAGGTTAAGTGTTTGGTCAATAATTTGCCTGGTTGCATCATGGGTGTTCGGGAGGAGGGCTGTGTAATCAAAAAGATCATTTGTATTCAGCGAGCGCTCGTCGTTAAGTCTGGCTAACGTGTGGTCTGATTTGACTGCAATGCATAAAGGGTCTTGCCAAATGGTTAGGTAGCTTGCTTGGCTATTGTCTGATGGTGTTGTGGGTAGTGTGGCGAGTGCGAGTTCTAGTTCTGCTTTCTGGATTTTAGGTAAAGCTTCAGTAGAAGAAATAAACTGCAGGTCCAGTTTTACCTCAGGGTAGGTTGTCGAGAAGCGCTGGAGTATAACAGGTAGTCGATGGAGGGCGATGTGGTGGCTGATGCCTAGGTGTAGTGTGCCGCTAATAGATGTATCTAGATTGTTGACTGCGGTTTCGCATTCATCCATGAGCAGTAATAGCTGTTTAGCATGCCGTAGCAAGACTTCGCCGCTCTGTGTGGGGGAGGCGGTTTTTCCTAGTCTGTCTATGAGTTGCATGTTGAATTTGTTTTCTAGAGTATTAAGTCGCTTTGAGATAGCAGGTTGGGTTAGGTGAAGCTTGTCGGCTGCCTTAGAAAAGGAGGCGTATTCGCAAATAGCAATAAAGGTTTCAAGTGTCGTTTTGTCCATGGCTTTATTATATTCCAGTTGGTTATGATTTCTATAAAAATAATGAATTTGTTTTATTTTTTGATCGGCGTAGAATGCGTGGCAGTAGATAGTATGTGAGAAGCGAGAGACGTTATGACCGCAAAAACCCTCTACGATAAGTTGTGGGAAAGTCACGTAGTCAAAGAGCGTGACGACGGCACTGCCTTAATTTACATCGATAAACAGCTGATTCATGAAGTCACCTCCCCTCAAGCCTTTGAAGGGCTGCGCATGGCGTGTAGGCAACCGTGGCGTCTGTCAGGTAATTTGGCGACTCCCGATCATAACGTGCCCACCACTGCGGCAGAGCGTGCGCAGGGTATAGAAGGTATTGTCGATCCTATTTCCAAGACGCAGGTGCAAACGCTTGCAGATAACTGCGACGAGTTTCATATTCCTGTGTTTTCTATCAATGATATTCGTCAAGGTATTGTGCATGTGGTGGGGCCTGAGCAAGGGGCAACCTTGCCAGGTATGACCATTGTTTGCGGTGATTCTCATACATCAACGCACGGTGCATTAGGTGCATTGGCGCACGGTATTGGTACGTCAGAAGTAGAGCATGTTTTAGCGACACAATGTCTGATTCAAAAGAAAATGAAAAACATGCTGGTGCGTGTGGATGGCGAATTACAGGCAGGTGTCACGGCTAAAGATGTGGTGCTGGCCATTATTGGAAAAATTGGTACAGCCGGCGGTACAGGCTTTGCCATTGAATTTGGTGGTTCAGTCATTGAAAGTTTGACGATGGAAGGCCGCATGACGGTTTGTAATATGGCGATTGAGGCCGGTGCTCGCGCAGGCATGATAGCCGTGGATCAAACTACCATTGATTATGTCAAAGGCCGTCCGTTTGCCCCTAAAGGTGATCAATGGGAAAAAGCCGTTGAAGCTTGGCGTGAGCTAAAGACCGATGAAGATGCGCATTTTGATGAAGTCGTCGTATTAGAAGGTGCTGACATTAAACCGCAAGTGACCTGGGGAACATCGCCTGAAATGGTGCTGCCGATTGATGCCAAAGTGCCAGGCCCTGAAGATGCCAAAGATGATGTTGAGCGTGGCAATATAGAAAGAGCACTTGAATATATGGGGCTTGAAGCGCATCAAGCGATTACCGATATTCCTGTCGATCGTGTGTTTATTGGTTCTTGTACCAATAGCCGTATTGAAGATTTACGCGAAGCCGCTGAGGTCGTTAAGGGCAGGCAGGTTGCCTCAAGTGTGATCGAGGCGATTGTGGTGCCAGGTTCTGGACTTGTCCAGCTGCAAGCTGAAGAAGAGGGGCTAGATAAAGTGTTTGAAGCCGCAGGGCTTCAATGGCGTAAGCCGGGTTGTTCTATGTGCTTGGCGATGAATGCCGATAAATTAGGCCAAGGCGAGCATTGTGCCTCGACCTCTAACCGTAATTTTGAAGGTAGGCAAGGGTTTGGCGGCCGCACGCATTTGGTAAGCCCTGCGATGGCTGCTGCCGCTGCCATTAATGGTCATTTTGTTGATATTCGTGAGGCCTCATAAGATGCAGAAGTTTACTCAATTAGATGCGATCGTAGCCCCTATGGATCGTGCGAATGTCGATACTGACATGATCATCCCAAAGCAATTTTTAAAGTCGATAAAACGAACAGGCTTTGGGGTTAATTTGTTTGATGAGCTTCGTTATCTCGATGAAGGGCAGCCTGATATGGATAACAGCCAGCGTCCTATTAACAAAGACTTTTTCTTGAATTTTCCACGTTATAAAGGCGCTGAAATTTTACTGGCTCGTACCAATTTTGGTTGCGGTTCAAGCCGTGAGCATGCGCCTTGGGCATTGTTGGATTATGGATTTAAAGCCATCATCGCGCCTTCTTTTGCCGATATCTTTTTTAATAACTGCTTTAAAAACGGTATTTTGCCGATTGTTTTATCAGAGGAAGACGTCGATGAGCTGTTTAAAGCTTGTGAAGCAGAAGAGGGCTTTACGCTTAACGTGGATTTGGAGTCGCAGCAAGTAACTAGCAAGGCAGGAAAATGTTACAGCTTTGAAGTCGATCCTTTCAGAAAGCACTGCTTATTGAACGGCTTGGATGATATTGGTCTAACCCTTGAAGATGCAGACCTCATCAAAGCCTTTGAAGATAAACACAAACAAGATGCCCCTTGGTTATTTGTTTAAATCATAGAGAACAACATGACAAAAAAAATCTTAGTATTACCGGGTGATGGTATTGGCCCTGAAATCATGGCGCAGGCCAAGCGTGTTTTAGAAGCTATCGAAGCCAAATTTTCATTGGGCTTGGTGATTGACGAAGCCTTAGTCGGCGGCGCAGCGATTGATGCGACAGGTCACCCATTGCCAGATGAAACGCTTGAGAAAGCTAAAACGGCTGATGCTATTTTACTCGCAGCTGTAGGTGGCCCTAAATGGGATAAGCTCGATATGGCGCTTCGCCCTGAGAAAGGCCTATTAGGTATCCGTAAAGAACTCGGTTTGTTTGGAAACTTACGCCCCGCGCTTTTGTACCCGCAACTCGCTGATGCCTCAACCCTAAAACCAGAAGTTGTGTCTGATCTGGATATCATGATCGTGCGTGAGCTGACAGGCGGTATTTATTTTGGTCAACCACGCGGCATTGATGTGAATCAGCAAGGTGTCAGACAAGGCTTTAACACCTATCGTTACACTGAGCCAGAAATTCGCCGTATTGCTAAAGTAGCCTTTGATATGGCGATGAAGCGTAACAAGAAGCTTTGTTCTGTCGATAAGGCCAATGTGTTAGAAGTGACCGTCCTGTGGCGTGAAATTATGGAAGACGTTGCCAAAGCTTATCCAGAAGTCGAGTTGTCACACATGTATGTCGATAATGCAGCTATGCAGTTAGTGCGCGCGCCTAAGCAGTTTGACGTGGTGGTCACAGGCAATATGTTTGGCGATATTTTATCTGATGCTGCGGCCATGCTCACAGGGTCAATTGGCATGCTGCCTTCAGCCTCTTTAAATGAAAAGGGGCAGGGTATGTATGAGCCTTGTCATGGCAGTGCACCAGATATTGCAGGTGAAAACAAAGCCAATCCGTTAGCAATTATTTTATCGATAGCCATGATGTTGCGTTACAGCTTTGACGAAAGTGCGGTTGCTGATCATATCGAAAATGCTGTTAAGTCGGTCTTGGATAAAGGCCTGCGTACTGGCGATATCTTCGCAGCAGGTATGGAGCTGGTTGGCACTGATGCCATGGGTCAAGCTGTGCTAGACGCACTTTAAGGAGTCAATCATGTTGAATGTAGGATTTGTTGGCTGGCGTGGCATGGTAGGCTCCGTCTTGATGGAGCGCATGCATGAAGAGAAAAACTTTGATCGTATAGATGCCGCATTTTTTACGACTTCGAATGTAGGCGGCGCGGGCCCTGATATCGGTAAAGGTAGTCAGCCTTTATTGGATGCCTATGACATTGATGCATTGAAGAGTTTTGATGCAATTGTGAGCTGTCAGGGCGGCGATTATACCAATGACGTTTATCCAAAGCTCCGTGAAGCGGGGTTTGAGGGTTATTGGATTGACGCGGCCTCTGCGCTACGTATGAAAGACGATGCGGTCATTATTCTTGATCCATTGAACCGTTCTCTGATTGATGAGTCTCTTAATAATGGCGTTAAGAATTATGTAGGCGGTAACTGTACCGTAAGCTTAATGCTCATGGCGATCGGTGGGTTATTTAAAGCCGATCTGGTTGAGTGGGTTTCTGCCATGACATACCAGGCTGCAAGTGGTGCGGGCGCGAAAAATATGCGCGAGCTGATCGAGCAGATGGGTGTAATCAAGGCAGCAGTGGCTGAGCCTTTGTCTGATCCTCGCTCTTCGATTTTACCGATTGATGAAAGTATTGCAGCCTTGCTTCGTTCAACTGAATTTCCCACCAATGAATTCGGTGTGCCGCTCGCAGGTAGTGTCTTGCCTTATATCGATAAGCAAATGGAAAACGGACAGAGCAAAGAAGAGTGGAAGGGACAAGTGGAGACCAATAAGATTTTGGGTAACATGAGTCCAGTGCCTATTGATGGCACATGCGTGCGCGTTGGAGCAATGCGTTGTCACTCGCAAGCCTTGACTATCAAGCTTAAGCAAGATGTGCCCATGAGTGACATTGAGAGCTTAATTGCTGAGTCCAATGATTGGGTTAAGGTTGTGCCAAATGATCGTGATGTTACCTTGACGGATTTAACGCCTACTGCCGTGACAGGCAGTTTGCATATTCCTGTAGGGCGCTTACGTAAAATGAATCAAGGGCCACAGTACTTAAATGCGTTTACGGTTGGCGATCAGTTATTGTGGGGAGCCGCTGAGCCTTTACGTAGAATGCTGGATATTTTAACGGAGCGTTAATGAAAATTGGGATTGTTGCCCAAGAAGGCAGTTTACTTGAGGCTTACCTAGATGCACTGGGCGAGTCATCGTTGTCTGATACTGAAGTAGCGCTTTACAGTGCTAGTAGCGATCATCAGTCAGCATCTAGCATGTATAAAGGCAGGCCACTGCCTTTTAGTGCGTTGGCTGATGTTGATTTTGCAGATATTGACTTAGTGGTTGTACTTGATAATGCCGTGGTGGTTGAAGCGTACCAAGCAACCTTTGAGGCAGCTACCTGTCCAGTCATTGGCCTGCAACAATCTTTAGCACCCTTAAAACCAGAGCTTTATAATGGGCAGCAGCCTAACGCGAATAGCTGTGGTGTGTTAGATGCTGCTGTGTCTGCCATTCTAGCTAGTATTGGATCTGTGGAGCTGGAATCCTTAGATGTCAAAATGTTTTGCAGTGCTGAGAGTGTCGGCCAAGCAGGTGTCCAGGAGCTTGCCGCGCAAACAGCGCGTTTGCTTAATGCGCAGCCTCTAGAAAACAGGGTGTTTTCAAAGCAGCTACCGTTTAACTGCTTTCCTATGAGTGAGCATCAGGCCGGACGCGACATGGAAGTTGCCTTTAACAAGGAAGCTGAGCAAGTCTTCAAAACAGACGCGGTTAGTAGCGAAGCGATACAAATGCCTTTTTTTCACGGGAAAACCCTGTTAGTGTCGGCAGTGTTTGCCTCAAGTAGCGATGCAAAATCGTTTGTGGAGCAGCCAGCAAACGATTCATCCTTCATTAAGGTTATGAATAAAGCGACTGATGTGTCACATCTTGCTTTAACGGACGAAGATGCAATAGCAGCCGTTGCTGAGGTAAGAGCGTTTGAATTTGATGATAATAGAGTGGATTTTTGGCTCATTCTTGAAGAGAACAAGGTAGTCGTCCATCAAAGTTTGATGCCCTTATCAGAATTGTTATTAAAAAATTCCTTATAATCACAGATTGTAAGACTTAGCCTATCTGTTATAAGCTTGTGTAAGTCTTCAAAATAATTAGAATAAAACGAAAGAAATAGCCCTTATCACCAAAGGGTTATTGATCATGAGCAAGGGACATCTCCTTAATCAGAGTTTGCTCTTCAAATAAAAGGTAGGGTATATGTATCGTAAAGTGGCTGGTATCGTCCTAGGGGCGGCGGCAATGCAAGGCAGCTATGTCTCTGCATTGGGGCTTGGAGAAATGACCATGCACTCCGCTCTTCACCAACCTCTCAAAGCCGATATCAAACTGACCAATGCTGACGGTCTCGATAGCGATCAAATCAAAATTCGCTTGGCTGACCAGAAAGCTTTTGATATGGCAGGCGTTGACCGCACGTATTTCCTTACCAAAATGCGTTTTGCTGTCAAGCAGGATAAAAGCGGTAATCCTTATATCGAGGTCACCACGAAAGGTAATGTGAAAGAGCCTTTTCTGGATTTTCTCGTTGAAGTGCGTTGGCCAACGGGGAAGGTCGTGCGTTCTTATACGGCTTTGGTTGATTTGCCTGTATTTCAGTCAAGCAGTACGCCTGTGGTGAATACGTATCAAAGCCCTCAGGTTCAATCTTCTTCTAGTGCCTACCAGAAGCAGCCTGCTTCGGTTGAAAGCTTCAGCTATAACCAAACAGAAACGACATCTGCACCCACTGCACCTGTGACACCCGATGGCAATTATCGCATTCGCAATAACGATACCCTATGGGAAATTGCCAAAGCGGTTAGACCTTCAGGTGACTTGTCCATCAATAAAACCATGCTGGCGCTACAACGCTTGAACCCAGAAGCCTTTCCGACGAATAATATTAACCGTATTCGATCAGGCTCATTACTAAAGATTCCAACGGCTGCTGATATTAACAGTTTGACTCAGCAGCAGGCAGCTGTTGCCATTTCTGCGCAGAATAAGCAATGGCGGGGAGCGCAATTGAGCGCGACAGAAGCCGCTGCAATTTCAGCCCCTGTTAGCAATCAAGCAGACGGCCATTTAAGTCTTGCATCCTCAGGTGATAGCTTAGGTGCAGGTTCTGCTGAAAATGGGTCAGCGAATAGTAGCTTAGCCGCTGAACGTGATGCTTTAACAGCACAGCAGCTAGAAAATGACCAGCTTGACGGCAAAGTAAAAGCGATGGGTGATCAAATCGCTGAGCTTGAGCGTTTGATCGAATTGAAGGATGCAGAGCTTGCAACGCTTCAATCACAGCTAGCTGCGCAGAACGGTACGCAGCCAGTTGAAGCACCTGTTGAAGAGCCCGTTGTTGAACCTTTGCAGACTGAGACAGTGACAGAAACAGCAGTGCCTGCTGAAGCAGCCGTTGTAACAGAGGCTGAAATTTCTGCGGAGGTTGAAGCGCCAGTTGCTGAAGCAGAGACAGTTGAGACGGTTGCTGAAGTAGCAGAAGCACCAGCACCTGTTGAGGAGACACCTGTTACGCCTGAAGTAGCGCCTAAGCAAGAAGTCGCGTTTGATCCGATAGCGTTCTTAAAAACTTTTGATCCTATTCACTTGGGTGTCTTAGGGCTTTTCATTATGTCACTTGTGGGAGCCTTTGCTATTCAACGTCGTAATAAGCGTGAAAAAGACGCGCTTGAGTCTGCTTTAGCCTTTGAGTATGACGATGAGAACAACTCAGAAGACGTACAAGCTGAGTCTGAAACACCTGTTATTGTGGATGAGAATCTTGACCATGTTGAAGAAGTCGTCTCTGACAGCGCAGTGGAAGTGTCTGAAGAACCAGCTGCTGAGCAGGTAGTGTTAGAAACTGACGACGCCCTAGGTGAAGCAGATATTTATGTTGCATACGGCCGCTATAACGAAGCAATCGAGCTGCTTAATAATGCTAAATCATCTAATGATGATACGATTCCTTTGAGGAATAAACTCCTTAGTATTTATCTTGAAACGGATAACAAAGATGCCTTCCGTGAAGAGTACACAGCTGCTCAATCAGCTGGTTTTGCGCCTGTTACAAGCTATGCAAAAGACTTGTTAAGTTCATCAGAGCATACTGACTGGCTTGAAGATATCGCTGCTTCCAGTGATGACGATGATTTTGGTTTTGATAGCGATTTTGACGTCACCGAAGACGTTGCAGAAGTGCAGGCTGAAGAAGTACCTGCTAATGAGGATGTGTCATTCGATTTTGATGAAAGCATTCTTGATGAGTCTTCTGAAGCACCGAGCAAAACAGAAGAAACGTCAGCTGATTTAGACCTATCCTTTGATGTTGAAGACACTGCGACGACTGATTCAATAACTGAAGAAACATCATTAGACTTTGATTTTGATGCACTTAGCGATACTGAGGCGCCAGCAGTAGAAGCTGAAATTGAATTAGATGAACAGCCAGAAAATCTAACAGTTGAAGAAGAATCTATTGATATCGATTTGTCTGACTTTGGTCTTGATAGTGAAGGCAGTGAGCAAGCCGTTGCTGCGACTGATACCGTAGAAGGTATTGAGATTGATGAGCGTTTGCATGATTTGAGTAATCTTGATGAAATGACCTTGGATTTCTCAGAAGATAGCGACAATCTTTTGGATGACGAAGCGGAAGCTCCTTCATCAGAAGGGAACTCGGACTCACTGGACTTGTCTGATCTAAATCTTGATTTGGGGGGTGATGAGGCTGAAGCCCTGAAAGTTGAGGATAGTTTGATGGCTACAGCAGAAAACGAAGGTCTTGCCTCGATTAACTTTGACGATGATCCAGACTTAAGCTTTATAGCGAGTAGTGATGAGGCTGCAACCAAGCTCGATTTAGCCCGCGCTTATATTGATATGGGTGATCTTGATGGGGCGAAAGATATGCTGAAAGAAGTCATTGAAGGTGGCGAAGATACGCATAAACAAGAGGCTAGTCAGCTCCTTGAAAGTTGCAATTGATCATTAGCATTTAACAAAGGGCCGTCAGGCCCTTTTTCGTTTGTGCTTGGTTTGTAGGCTGGGTTAGCGAAGCGTAACCCAGCGACGTAAATAACAGGTTTAGATTGAACATATTCTCCCAGGAAAAAATCACAACTCCTCGTGTTGCTTTGTGCGTGGAATACAATGGCTCCGCTTTTTTTGGTTGGCAAATACAAAGAAAACCTGCGGTTAGAACGGTGCAGGCTGAGCTTGAAAAAGCCTTATCTAAAGTTGCAGATACCCCGATTAGTGTTGTGTGTGCAGGAAGAACAGATGCAGGTGTTCATGCAACTAGTCAAGTTGTGCATTTTGAAAACAGCGCTTTTCGTAGTGAACAGGCTTGGATAAGAGGTGTAAATACCCATTTGCCTGATGATGTTGTCGTTAAATCTGCGAAAGGCGTGGATGAGCAGTTTCATGCACGATTTTCGGCTGTCAGTAGAACCTATCACTATGTCATTTTAAACACAGATATCAGGTCGCCAGTACTTGCTAATAAGGCAACCTTGGTGTTTGAGCGATTAGATGAAGTGGCTATGCATACAGCAGCACAGTCGCTCCTTGGTGAACATGATTTTTCGGGTTTTAGAGCGGCAGGTTGTCAGTCGCACTCAAGTCATCGATTTATGGAAAGCATCACCGTTTCAAGACAGGGTGATTTTGTTGTGACGTCCCTTAGAGCGAACGCTTTTTTATTGCACATGGTCCGAAATATCATGGGGGTGTTAATAGACATAGGTACTGAGAAGGCCCCGCTAAGTTATTGTGGTGAAGTGCTTCGTGGTAAAGACCGGACAAAAGCCAGTAAAACAGCCCCTGCCTGCGGTCTTTATCTGACAGGCGTTGGGTACGATGATGAGTTTAATCTGCAATTACCGGAAGCCCAGCCCCCTCAGTTTTTTGTTTTTTAGGTTTATTTATACAGGAAATAGCCTGTATGCGGCCTGTCAAGTGACCTTAATATTGATAATTTTGTCGCGTGTTAAGGCCTTTAAGCCTCAAGTTTCAAAGCAAGCTGAGGCATTGGCGCATCAATACCTTGAACAAGTAGCGCAAGGCAGAACTTATTTAAAGCGTTAGTTGCTAAAGGTGGTGAGCAGTATTTTTCGTCATGTGAATGAATTTTATGCAAAATACGCGCATCTTTTACCTAAGCCCAAAAAAGCTTGCTTGATTGAATGCTACAATCATTTAAAAGCGGCGAGCTAGTGTGGTAACAACCTTGGTGTGCGTGCCGTAATAGGTCACCTTTATGTGATTTTGGTCATGCTGATGGCAAGTTTATTCCTAAGTGTTTGCAATCATTAGGCCAAGGTGAGTAAGCTTTAGCTCTATGTAAAAAAATAATAAAAGGCTTTTGTGTGTTAGCGCCGATAGCATTTGATACCACATCCTTAAATGTGGTTTATAGCGAATTGCATAAAACGTTATTGTCGATTGGCAAGGATTTGGAGAGTTATTCTCAAGACTTGTCCAATGTGTCAGAACTCGAGAGTACCCAGGTGGCTTTTTCTCAAGTGGCTGGCATTCTGCGTTTATTAGAAATGCCCTGTGCTGAGCGACTAGCCAGCCTATTGTATGACTTATCGTTAGCCTTACCTAAGCAAAGCAACGTTGCTCAAACTTTTTCATTCAAGACCTTTGGTCATGCCATTATGGGATTGAACTGTTACCTCGAGTACGTGATCGACACTGAGCAACGCTTTTCTGCACTACTGGCGCCTTTTAACAATGAAATCTTAACAGCACTTCGCAGACCACTCGTACTTGAGCATACTGAAGCAGGATTCAAAGCTGTAGAAAAAAGATTGAGCGCTGAAGGCAATGCGGCTCATACGAATGCCAGTATTAATGATCTCTTCAAGCGTGTCCGCGCACTTTATCAAGTGGGGCTTTTAGGCCTTTTAAACGAAGAAAATACCAAAGCTAAGCTCACCTTAATGTACCGTTCTATGAAACGGTTAGCGGCGCACTTGTCACATACAGAGCATAGAACTCAGTGGCAATTGGCAGAAGATGTTCTCCATGCCGTCCTTAATGGTGATTTAAATGTTAGCTTTACTCGTAAAAGACTTTTAGCGAGATTAGATGCCAGCTTGCGAGAAGCGGGTAAGTTAACCAATGCCGCAGATTTTGCTGGTGATCCATCTTTAATTACTGAATTAGCTTACCTATTGACCTTGGTTGATAACGCAACTTCACACAAAGGCCTAACTCAATTAGCGTTGACAGTCAGTGAAACAACGGATCAGAAACTTCAGGCTGAGCGCAGTATCATGCAGGGGCCAAGCTCTGCTACAGTCAAAGCCTTAGTCTCTGTCATCATGCAGGATATGATAGAGATAAAGAACACCTTAGAAGCCCTCGCAGAGGGCTTTGAGCCTGAGCATAATTTCCAGGATATGGTATCGCAGCTTCTAAAAATTAAGTCGGTTCTGGCTTTGGTTGGTGCTACTGAAGCGAGCCAGTTAGTTGACGTGATTATTGATAGAATCAGTCAATTTGGCGAACAAGTTACTAAAGATCAGCTTGATCAAATGGCAGATTTATTATTGCAGCTTGATAGTTTACTGAACAATTTAACTAAACTCGATTTGATCGCAGTAAGTAAACAACAAGCTGAATCTGTTTTGAATCCAGAGCAGTTGTTAAGTGCAAATCAATTAAAAGCCGCTGAAAAACAGTTTATTGCTGAGTCTTTAACAAGCCTACAACAAGCACGAGAGGCCTTTAATGCTTACCTTGAATCCAATTATAGTGCGAACTATTTGAATGATATCTTGCTCTTTATTGGCTCACTAAAAGGCGCAATAGATATGCTAGGACATAGCAGGGCAGCTGCTATGTTAGTGCGTATCATGGAACTTATTCGTGGATTTGAGCAACGCTCACCTGAGGCTAGCGATGCGGATGATGCGTTGCAGAGTATTGCTGATACCTTGATTGCGCTTGAGTATTATTTAAGCGAGTTACATCAAGGTGCCAAAGCCCCAGTTGCTGTCTTACAGATTGCTGAGAATAGCCTGAACGCACAAGCTGTAACCGTTTAAGGGAGAATAGCGCATGGATTTGTTAACGATTAACATGGCTTTTCTTGTCTTAGCTATTGTGGCGTTTTTAGCTGGAATGAAATTCCTATTGAAAAAGGGCTGGGTCAAAGGCTTTCTTAGGGGCAGTGTAGGCTTGCTTATGCTGGGCATGACCTTTGTCTTGGTCTCTTCCAGTTTAAATCTTTCCCAGTTTTCCTTTGTTACTCGCTCGGATACGCTAGCTACGCTTAGCGTTCAGCAAGTTTCCACGCAAGTTTATTCTGTCACTATTAAGGCCGTGAACAGTGAAGACGAAATTCAGGTAAATTTGATTGGCGATTTGTTTCAGGTAGGCGCTGAGAAGATGGGGTTGCCGCTTTTAGGTGGTAATCATTTGCTTCAGCTAACGCAGTTAAAAACCAAGTATTATTCAATTGAGCAGCAAGAATCAAAAAGTATTAGTAACTTTTCTCTCAAAAAAGACTCATACGGTATCAATCTTTGGGATACATTAACCCGAATTGGCTTCAATCAGGCGGTTCAACCAAAAACTACGCCTTTTTATGCCATGAAAGACGGAGAAATGCTATCCTTGAAGGTTCACAAAGGCGGCCTGGTCTTAACGAAGCTTTAAACCGTTACCCTGCCAGACGCCGAACCTATGTCCTGGCAAAGTGGAGGTAACCATTGGAGTTTCTGGCCGAGTATGGGCTTTTTCTATTAAAAGCTGTCACCATTGTGGTGTCTTTTATCGTGGTATTAACAGCTATTGTTGCAGCAGCTGTTAAGTCTAAACAAAGTGATTCCCCTAAAGGGCACTTAGACATTAAACATATCAATAAAAAGTTTGATGATTATAAAGACGAGCTGCAGCATCATGTCTGCGATAAAGACGTTTTAAAAGAAGAAAAGAAAGCGGCTAAAAAAGCAGAAAAAGAAAAAGCTAAAAAGTCTAAGAAAGCCAAAAAGAAAGCTTCAGCGAATAAGCATCGCCTGTTTGTCGTTGACTTTGAAGGTGATGTGAAAGCCTCTGCGGTCGAAAACCTGCGAGAAGAGATCACGGCCATTCTCACGGTTGCGCAAAAAGGTGATGAAGTGTTGGTCAATGTCGAGAGTGCAGGAGGGATGGTGCATACCTACGGGTTAGCTGCCTCTCAATTACAGCGCATTAAAGACCATGAAATACCGCTTACTGTTTGTGTCGATAAAGTGGCTGCAAGCGGTGGTTATTTGATGGCTTGTGTGGCTGATAAAATCATTGCTGCGCCTTTTGCGATTATCGGCTCTATAGGCGTTTTAGCACAAATTCCTAACTTTCACCGCCTCTTAAAAAAATATGATGTGGACTACAACATCATGACAGCAGGGGAGTACAAAGCGCCTGTGACCATGTTTGGTGAAATTACCGAGAAAGGGCGCGATAAATTACAACAAGATCTTGAAGATACCCATGTCCTTTTCAAGAACTTCATTGAAGAGCATCGTTCTCAGGTTAACGTCACTGAAGTGGCAACCGGCGAAGTCTGGTATGGTAAGCAAGCCATTGATCGTCAATTGATTGACGATATTTTAACCAGTGATGGCTTTTTGATGCAGGCTAAAGAGTCGAAAGCCATTTATCAAGTGGCCTATGTTGAAAATAAAACCTTTGCTGAGAAGTTGGGTGTGGCGACCAAGCATAGCATGAATGCAGTGTTAGGTTTGTTATTCAAGCAGCAACAAGAAAGTCAGCTCTCAGGGAAGCTTTAGCTTTCTTTTCGTAGGGTGGATCAGCGGAGCGCTATCCACCTTGAATTCAGGTTCAGGTTGCTGGAAGACGCTTCGCTTTTCACTCTTGTTAGTTTAATGCGTTAAACGGCAAGTATTGCACTAGGTCACCCGATTGAGTAGGCGTATCTTTAGGTATTCTCGCAAATCCTGTACTGTTAGCGACAGAACTCAACACGCCTGAGCCTTGATGACTATAAGGTTTTAACACTAATCCTTTGCCTGAATTAACGAGTGTGACGCGCATAAATTCTTCTCTTTTTGGCGACATAGGCTCGAGTAATTCAATGGGATAGCTCACGTCAGGCAGCGTAGTCATTACCCTACCTTGTAGACGATAGAGAAAAGGTTGTGCGAACAGGGTAAAGCTTGCAAAAGCTGAAACAGGGTTGCCCGGCAGACCCATCACGGGTATGGTTTTTCCTTGATCGCTGACTTGTCCAAAGGTTAGTGGCTTTCCTGGCTTCATGGCTACTTTCCAAAAATCGATCTCGCCTAGGGTTTCAATCGCAGATTTAACAAAGTCAGCGTCGCCCACTGACACGCCACCTGTGGTGATAATTACATCAGATGTTGCTATGGATGCTTTGAGTGCGGAGATGGTCGCGGCTAAATCATCTTCAACTTGCTTGCTGATCACCTTAAACTCGGCGTTTTCAAGTGCTGCTTTCAACATAGGTAAATTGCTGTTATAGATTTGGCCGGGGTTGAGTGCCTGAGGCGGCTTCACGAGTTCGTCACCGCTAGCGATCAACGTGATCACTAAGGGCTTAAAGACCTTAATGCTTTCGATACCGCTGCTTGCAATGAGTCCAATGTGAGTAGGCAATAGCCTTGTGCCAGCTTCGATGATGCAGTCGCCTGCATGAATGTCTTCACCTGTACGTCTAATATGTTGTCCCTTTTTACAGGCTTGATGAAAGGTGACAGTTTCCTTTGTATAGTTGGTATTCTCCTGAAGCTCTACGGTGTCAGCCCCTTCAGGCATCATGGCGCCTGTGTATATCCTTGCTGCCGTATTAGGCTGTAACGGGGCAGGAGCAGTGCCTGCAAACACTGTCTGACTGATAGGGAGGGTTTGCCCTTCCTTAATGTCTCCTAGCCTAAAAGCAAAACCATCCATCGCTGAATTATTAAAAGGTGGCGTTGAGGTTTTTGCCACTATCTTTTCTGAAGGTACTCGGCCTGCTGAGTCGTCAGTCTTGATGGTTTCTGACGCAGGAGGTTTGAAGTCTGGGGCTTTATCTAACAGTGCCTCGAGGGCTTCATCAAAACTTAGCACAGTTATTCCTATGATTTGCTGTTAATGCAAGTGGAAAGTACAGGCTGTGCAGTTTAACGTGTGCTCAAGTGCAGGGTAGGGAAGCTTTGGCGCGATCCACCGACACTCGCAAAGAAAATGATGGATCGCGCTTATGCTCATCCACCCTACAAGGCTGTTTTCCGATTATTCAAAGCAAGTTTACCACGATGTTTATTTCAAACGGTATACACTACAATAGTCTTCTTTTACAAAATAAACTGAGGTTGCTATGCAAGGACTTAAGCAGACTGATCAATTACGCAATTTTATTGCGGCGTCGCCTACACCTTTTCATGCGGTTGAAACCATTCAAACCGATTTGCTCGCAGCAGGCTTTGAGGCGTTAGATGAGACGCAGCCTTGGTCACTTACAGCAGGCAAGGGTTATTTTGTTACACGTAACGGCTCCAGTGTGATTGCGTTTAATTATGGCGAAAAACCGCTTGCAGAGTCGGGTATTCGTATGATCGGAGCGCATACTGACAGCCCTTGTTTAAAAGTTAAGCCTAATGCCGATCTGATTAAACATGGTTACCACCAGTTAGGCGTCGAAGTCTATGGTGGTGTATTGCTTAATCCGTGGTTTGATCGAGGCTTAAGTCTAGCAGGAAAGGTGTCTGTCAGGGTAGGCGAGTCCATTGAGCATCTACTACTGGATTTTAACCGAGCTATTGGCAGTGTGCCGAGTCTTGCTATCCACCTTGACCGAAGTGCAAATAAATCGCGCACCGTCAATCCGCAAACCGATATTCCTGTGGTACTGCAATTAGCAGATCCAAGTAAGACGCTTTCGTTTAAGGATTTACTAAAAAACGAATTGCTACGGCAATATTCTGACAAGTCAATCAACGAAGTGCTTGACTATGAAATGAGTTTTTACGATGTGCAACAAGGTGAGTTGTATGGGCTTGAGAATGAGTTTTTCGCAGCTGCACGACTCGATAATCTATTGAGCTGCTTTGCAGGCCTTGAGGCGTTGAAATCGGCACCTAAAACACAGTCATCGTTATTTGTGTTTAATGATCACGAAGAAGTTGGGAGTGAATCGGCAGCAGGTGCTGCGGGTACGATGCTTCATGATCTTTTAGAGCGTTTGTTGCCTCATGGAGAAGATAGAATAAGAGCTATTCAGCAGTCGATCATGTTATCGGTTGATAATGCGCATGCGCTTCACCCTAATTATCCAGCGAAGCATGATGATCAACACGGGCCTTTAATTAATGCTGGACCTGTGATCAAAATTAACGCTAAGCAGCGGTATGCATCTAACACGGAAACGCAATCGTTTTTTAGATTGCTTTGCGAAAAAAACAATATTCCTGTTCAGGCCTTTGTTGTGCGTAATGATATGGCTTGCGGGTCAACCATTGGGCCGATTACAGCAACAAATTTAGGTGTGCCTACGGTTGATATTGGTGTACCTACTTGGAGTATGCACTCAATACGTGAAACAGCAGGCGTTAAAGATTTAGCTTATCTTGTTGAAGCATTACAGGCATTTGTTAAATAATATATACCTTACCCATAAATGAACTAAGGAAAAGCGTTAGCTTCTAATGCCTATCAGCCTTAATTGTTGTGGGTGGAAGCATGTCCGATAAAAAGATTGGGTTAATTGCATCTACAGCCATTGTGGCAGGCAATATGATGGGTAGTGGTATTGCGCTGCTCCCTGCTTCTTTAGCCAAAGTTGGGTCAATTACGCTATACGCCTGGATACTCTGTTCAATTGGGGCGATGTGTCTTGCTTTTGTTTTTGCAAGGTTAGGTACAACCAATCCTCAGTCCGGTGGCCCCGTTGCTTATGCAGGTGAGGTAGCTCCTATTTTAGGTTATCAGTCTGGTGTGCTTTATTACCATTCAAACTGGATTGGAAATTTGGCGATTGCCGTTACAGGTGTTTCTTATCTGGCAGTCTTTTTTCCACTCTTTAAAGAAACCATTCCAGCATCAGTGGCCTCTATTGTCGCCGTTTGGTTATTTTGTTTGGTTAATCTTGTTGGCGCTAACTTTATAGGCAAGCTAGTTACCGTCGGCGTAACGCTTTTACTTATCCCTATTGTGTTGACAGCAACTGTAGGTTGGGCCTTTTTTGATAGTGCTCAATTTACTGCGAACTGGAATGTAACAGGCGATAAATCAAATTTTCAAGCGTTAATTAGTGCGGTGATTCTTTGTATTTGGGCGTTTGTGGGCTTGGAGTCAGCTTCTGTGAATGCAGGGCTTGTCAAGAACCCTAAACGGACAGTGCCGATGTCAACTATGATTGGCACGTTTGTGGCGGCGGTTGTTTATATTCTATCGACCTCAGCCATGATGGGGATGTATCCCGCTGAGACGCTGGCAGCATCGGGTGCGCCCTTTTCGGATGCCGCACAAAAAATGTCAGGCATGGCAATTGCCGCAAAGATTGTTTCGGCAGTTACCGCCTTTGCTTGTTTTGCATCCTTGGGCTCCTGGATGATGTTGACGGCAGAAGCAGGTGCTAGAACAGCTAGCGATGGCTATTTTCCTAAAATATATGGTCAGCGGACAACAGGCGGCACGCCTGTTAAGGGCTTGATATTAGAGGCTATCCAAATGACGGTATTAATGGCTATTTTGATGGTACTGCAGATGGGGGGTGAAGGTAACTCTGCTGACCTGTTTGGCAAAATAGCTTCGATTGCTGTGTTGACTGTGCTGCTGCCTTATCTTTATAGCTGCCTTAATCTCATTGCTCATACAGGTTTAAAACTTGAGCAGTTATTTCAATTTATGGCCAGTATCGTTGCTGCTATTTTTTGCCTGGTGGCACTTTATGGGGCTAAGGGTGAAGGGCTGGCTGAAGCCATCATCGTTTCTCTGATTATTTTGATCTTTTACTGTCGATGGGAAAATGAGCATCAAGAGAAAGGTTTAAATATCCCCAAACCAGCATCAACCAGTGTGCCTTATAAAGACCCCAATGAAGTTGACCTGTAAGGAGGTTGTATGAAACAGCTGTTAATGCAGGATCGAACTGCACTTATTTTAAGTGGCGATGACTCTAGGCAGAAGTCGCTAGTGTTTACTGAGTTAGGTCGTAAACTGAACGAAGAGAATATTCACGTAAGACACATTAACAACCTTAAAGATTTATATGCCTTCATTTATAACAACACACGTATCTGCGCTGTTATCTTTGACTGGGATGTCTTTAGCACGGACCTTTGCAAAGAAATTCAGAAAATTAATGAGAACATGCCCTTGTTTGCCTTTACACGTGAGCATGTGGCGCTCGATGTCACCTTGGCTGACCTTGATATGCTTAGGCTTAATTTTTTCGAATATAAGCTTAATGAAGTCGAACTGACCAGCCTAAAGATTGCATTAGTCATAGAAGAATATATTAGTTATATCTTGCCTCCGTTAACTAAAGCGTTATTTGATTTTGTGGCAGAGGCGAAGTACTCCTATTGCACGCCGGGTCATTTAGGAGGGACAGCCTTTTTAAAAAGCCCAACAGGCGCTATTTTTTATGATTTTTTTGGGGGTAATACCTTTCAGGCTGATGTGTCAGTTTCTGTACCTGAGTTAGGTTCGCTTCTTGATCACAGTGAAAAGCACGAAGAGGCCGAAAAGTTTATCGCTAAGGTGTTTGGCTCTGACAGAAGTTATATGGTGACCAATGGCACATCAACAGCAAATAAAATTGTGGGCATGTACTGTGTATCAGCAGGGGATACCATGCTGATGGATCGTAACTGTCATAAATCTTTGACGCATTTGATGATGATGGTGGATGTCACACCCCTTTATTTAAATCCAACGAGAAATGCTTACGGCATATTAGGCGGGATACCCCAGTCAGAATTCACAGAAGCCGCCATTCACGACAAAATGCAAAAGGCAGGGGCAGGCAGAAAGCCTGATTATGCAGTGGTGACAAACAGCACCTATGATGGGCTGTTTTATAATACGGATTATATTAAAGAGACTTTGCCCTGTAAGCATATACATTTTGATAGCGCTTGGGTGCCTTATACGAATTTTCACCCAGCGTATAAAGGCAAAGCGGGTATTACAGGGAAGACGGCAAATGATAAGTTAGTATTTGAAACCCATAGTACGCATAAGTGCTTAGCTGCATTTTCGCAAGCGTCGATGATACATATCAAAGGCGAGGTGGATGAAGACAGGTTTAATGAGCCTTATATGATGCATACTTCAACCTCGCCGCAATATAACATGGTGGCCTCCTGTGAGGTGGCAGCCGCCATGATGAAGGGCAACAGTGGCAAGAGGCTAATGGTCGAAGCCATTGATATTGCGATGAATTTTCGTAAGCAAATCTCAAGATTGGCTGCAGAGACTGATGGCTGGTTTTATAAAGTTTGGCAGCCAGATAAAATTGAGGAGGTCGATTGCTGGCCCTTAAAGCAAAATGAGAGCTGGCATGGCTTCAAGCAAGTTGACGAGGATCATATTTATCTCGACCCTATCAAAGTGACGCTGCTGCTGCCTGGCCTTGAGGGCGATAGTATGTCGGACTTCGGCATACCCGCTAGCCTGGCCGCGAAATTTTTAGATGAGCACGGTGTTATTGTTGAGAAAACAGGCCCTTACTCGATGCTCTTCCTATTCACTATCGGCATTGATAAAGCTAAGTCGTTAAAACTTATTAGAACCCTTGCAGACTTTAAGCGAGCCTTTGATAAAAATCTAAAAGTTAAAGACATGCTGCCTAATTTATATCTTGAAGATCCGCATTTTTATGAAACAATGACATTGCAAACCTTAGCGAAGGGGCTTCATGATGAAATGCGCAAGTTTGATTTGCCATCACTGATGTATAACGCTTTTGTGGATCTGCCTAAGATGGTGTTGACACCTTACAAAGCATTTCAAGAGGTGATAAGAGGCAAAACCTGTGATGTATTATTACAAGATTTGGTGGGAGAAGTGTGCGCCCACATGATTTTGCCTTATCCGCCTGGTGTTCCTTTAATTTTGCCTGGTGAAAAGCTCACAGACAATAATAAGGTTGTCCTCGATTTTCTCAATATGCTAGTTGAAATTGGTCAGGTTTATCCTGGGTTTGAAACCGATATTCATGGTCTTCATAAAAGAGATGGCGAGTATTATGCAACAGTGATTGATGCATAAAAAAGAAAGGTGTGTATAAAAAAGGAAGGAGGGTGGGGTAACCACCCTCCTAGCTGGGCCCGTTTCTCCATATTGGCGGGTCGAATTTCACTCATACAGACTGCTATTATTCACTCAATTCTCTTTGTCCGCATGAAAAAACGGGCGACAGCAGTATAAATAAAACACTGTCAACAGAGCTTAATTTAGTTAGGCATTGATTTGTGACTGCTCGTAGTTTTGAATGCCCACTCGCTTGATCAGCGCTAGCTGTGTTTCCAGCCAATCGATATGGTCTTCCTCTGAAACAAGGATATCTGAAAAGATCTCACGTGAGGCATAGTCGTTTATTTGCTCGCAATATGCGATAGCTTCATTTAAATCTTTATGCGCGATGTGTTCGATTTTAAGATCGCACTCAAGCATTTCCTGAGTGTTTTCACCGATATGAAGCTTGCCTAGTTTTTGTAGGTTGGGGAGGCCGCCTAGGAAAAGAATGCGCTCGATCAGGGTGTCAGCATGCTTCATTTCATCAATAGACTCTTCATATTCTTTATTAGCGAGACCTGTTAGTCCCCAGTCTTTAAACATACGTGAATGAAGGAAGTACTGATTGATGGCAATGAGCTCATTGCCAAGAACGGTGTTTAAATGCTCAATGACTTTAGGATCGCCTTTCATGAGAATCTCCTTGGTTAAAAAGCAAAGTCTCGACAGAAAAGTGCTATTAGTCAACTATAAGTAATTGATTTTTATGGTGAACTAGAGGGAAGGTAAGAAAGATTCTGATTACTTTTTACATTAGGCGGGGTAAAACGCTGCTGAATCAAGTAGTTGCCTGTGTTCCTTTAATGTGTCTTGGATGATCACTTTAGTCTCACAGGCGCACTGACCACAGCCTGTACCTACGGCGAGTTGGGCTCTGACTTTACGAAAATTGGTTGCGCCTTCATAAACAGCTTCTCTAATTTGCTTGTCTGTGATGCCTTTACAAATGCAAACGTACATAGGAAATAAGATTCATTATTGTCTTTCGTTAAAAGTTAAACTAAATGATAATCGTTGTCAATTTTATTTGTGTAAAGTTTGATCAATGTGGTTGCTTTGTTTGTATGCTAAAAGCCTTTGTGGGGGCTAAAGAAAATATTCTTAGTAAAGGCTTGTTCTTTAAGTCAGTGAAATCTAGAATTATCGACGGAATTGATTTAGATCACAGGCTTTCGTTTATTTATTGATCACTCAATTCATGTAAGCGCAAAGTTGATTAAGCTTTGAATATGCCTGTAGTCTTTTATTGCTCATAACATTGGAGATAGAAATGGCAGTTTTAGTAGGTAAAAAAGCCCCGGATTTTACGTGTGCAGCGGTACTAGGCGATGGCTCAATCGTTGAAGACTTCAACCTTGAAAAGTCTCTAGATGGCAAGTACGGTTTAGTTTTCTTTTACCCTTTAGACTTTACTTTTGTTTGCCCTTCAGAGTTGATCGCTGCTGATCACCGTATGGCTAAATTTAATGAGCTAGGTGTTGAAGTGATTGGTGTTTCTATTGACTCACACTTCACTCACAACGCTTGGAGAAATACCCCTGTGAATGAAGGCGGTATTGGTCCTGTTTCTTATACGCTGGCTGCTGATATCAACCATGACATTTGTCGTGCTTATGATGTCGAGTCTGAAGGCGGTGTTGCTTTCCGTGGCGCATTCATCATCGACAAAGAAGGCGTGATTCGCAGTGAAATCGTTAACGACCTCCCTCTTGGTCGTAACTTTGACGAATTTATTCGTTTATTTGAAGCACTTCAGTTCCACGAAGAGCACGGCGAAGTTTGCCCAGCTGGCTGGAATAAAGGCGATAAAGGCATGCAGGCATCACCTGATGGGGTGGCAGCTTATCTATCAGAAGAGTCTGATAAACTTTAATAGTAAAAACCCGGCTTTAGCCGGGTTTTTTATTCGTCACTATCTTGTTCCATTTTTTGTAATTGCTTTCGTTCAAGCAATTGCTTTTGTGCAGCTAACGTCTTATCCCAACCGCCTACCTCATCCCAGGTATTAACCATTCGGCAAAATAACTCAGCTGTATTGTTAGCGTCGTAGGCTGCATTGTGCGCCTGCTTATTGTCATGCTCAATACCTGCTAATTGGCAAGCTGTGGCGAGCACGGTATGACCATAAACGAATCCGGCCAATGTAGCTGTGTCCATCGTAGAAAAAGGATGAAAAGGATTGCGTTTAATTTGAGTCCGTTCAAGTGCTTTGGTGAAAAACTGATAGTCAAAATTTGCATTATGAGCAACCAATATGGCGCGTTTGCAACCATGGCGTTTAATTTCACTGCGTACTATCTTGAAGATTTCTCGTAGTGCGTCTTCTTCAGGAATGGCGAAGCGTAAAGGGTCATCAGGGTTGATGCCAGTAAAGTCCAATGCACTTTGTTCTAAATTGGCACCTTCAAAAGGTTCAATATCAAAGGCATGCGTGTCTGTAACAGACATTTTGCCCATGTCATTCATGTCAATCAACGATATGGCAATTTCTAGCAAGGCATCCGTCGCAGCATTGAAGCCACCTGTTTCGATATCAATGATAACAGGCAAATAACCGCGAAAACGCTGTGCAAGAAGTCCTTTTTCATGTTGTTCTTTCATTGTATTGAGTTCGCTATTTAGCCACTGGCCCGTTGCCATGTCAGTTCTTCGCCTGCAAGTAGAGGGATTAATTGTTCGTTGCCGTAATCGAGTGCTTTGGGGAGTGACCAAGGCTTCTTTTTAAGCGTAATGGTTTCTTTATTTCGAGATAAGCCATAAAAATCCGGGCCATGAAAGGCTGCAAAGGCTTCGAGCTTATCGAGAGCATTAGCGCGATCAAAGGCCATGGCGTAAAGCTCTATCGCATGGAAGGCGGTGTAAGCACCGGCACAACCACAGCTGGATTCTTTACTGGATTGCGTGTGAGGTGCTGAATCAGTACCTAAGAAGAATCGAGTGCTGCCGCTTGTGGCAGCTTTAATTAGTGCTTCCTGATGCTTGTTTCGTTTAAGAATCGGCAAGCAATAATAGTGAGGCTTAATACCGCCAACCAGCATGTGATTTCTATTAAACAACAAATGGTGTGCTGTGATGGTTGCAGCAATAGGGTGGTTAGCAGACTCAACAAACTGAGCTGCATCTTCGGTTGTGATGTGTTCAAGCACGACTTTAAGCTCTGGGAAGTGAGCGGTAAGCGGTTTGAGTGTTCGCTCAATAAAGACTGCCTCGCGATCAAAAATATCAATGCAGTCATCGGTGACTTCACCGTGAATAAGTAGTGGTAAACCTTCCTTTTGCATCGTTTCAAAGACGGCTTTTTTCTTTAAAATGTTGGTCACACCTGCGTCTGAGTTTGTGGTGGCACCTGCGGGGTAAAGCTTGACTGCTTTGACAAAGCCTGATTTGACCGCCTCCTGAATATCCTGTGGTGTCGTGTTATCCGTTAAATACAAGGTCATCAACGGGTTAAACTTGCTCTGGCCGCAATGCTGTATGATGCGTTTCCTGTAAGCATATGCTTGTTCAACCTTAGTAACAGGTGGTACGAGATTAGGCATGACAATCGCACGACTAAATTGTCTTGCAGCATCAGGAACGGTTCTTTTTAGAAAGTCATCATCACGTAAGTGAATATGCCAGTCATCGGGTTTGGTGAGTGTCAGCGTTTGCATAGTGAAAGAAATTGGCGGCTAAAGATCAATTTTAATCAAAAGTCAGCTGGCAATAAAGCATTAGTATTGGTTGATAAAGGTTGATGGCAAACGGTAAAATTGCCATTTTTACAAATTAAACCCAGAGAACGCTATGAGTAACGTCAAAAAAGTGGTTTTAGCCTATTCGGGCGGCCTTGATACATCAGTGATCGCAAAATGGCTTCAGGAAGAGTATCAATGCGAAGTGGTTACTTTTACAGCTGACCTTGGTCAAGGTGAGGAAGTAGAGCCCGCTAGAGCAAAAGCTGAAGCGTTAGGTATTAAGGAAATTTTTATTGATGATCTTCGCGAAGAGTTTGCCCGCGATTTCGTGTTTCCCATGTTTCGTGCCAATGCCATCTACGAAGGTGAATACTTATTAGGCACCTCTATTGCTCGTCCATTAATTGCCAAGCGACTCATTGACATTGCTAATGAGACAGGTGCTGATGCAATTGCGCATGGCGCAACCGGTAAAGGAAATGATCAAGTACGCTTCGAATTAGGTGCTTACGCGCTAAAACCTGGTATCCAAGTGATAGCCCCATGGCGTGAATGGGATTTAAATTCACGTGAATCCTTGATGGCTTATTGTGAAAAACACGGCATTCATGTTGAAACCAAGCCGGGTAAAAAGTCACCTTATTCAATGGATGCAAACTTATTGCACATCTCTTACGAAGGGGATTTGCTCGAGAATCCTTGGAATGAACCAGAAAAGGATATGTGGCTTTGGTCCAACGCGCCTGAAGATGCACCCGATGAAGCTGTGTATGTAAACTTGAACTTTAAAAATGGCGATGTAGTGGCTATTGATGGCGTTGCAAAATCGCCTGCCACTGTTATGGAAGAGCTGAATAAATTAGCTGGCGAGCATGGTATTGGCCGTGTGGATATCGTAGAAAACCGTTATGTGGGCATGAAAGCACGGGGCTGTTATGAGACACCTGCTGGTACTGTGCTTCTCAAAGCGCATAGGGCGATTGAATCTATCACGCTAGATCGTGAGGCTATGCATTTAAAAGATGAATTGATGCCGCGCTATGCCAAGCTTATCTACAATGGTTACTGGTGGTCACCTGAGCGAGAGATGCTTCAAGCGGCTATTGACCAAACCCAGTCAATCGTGAATGGTGAAGTGAAGCTAAAGCTCTATAAAGGGAATGTCATCGTGGTAGGCAGGCGTTCGGATGATTCGTTATTTGATGAAAGCATAGCTACTTTTGAAGATGACGCGGGTGCTTACGACCAAAAAGATGCAGAAGGGTTTATTAAGCTTAATGCTTTGCGCATGCGTATTGCTGCTAGTAAGGGTCGTAGCTTTATTAAATAAAAGTTTTTTTATTTGGAGGCAGCGCTTAAGCTGCCTTTTTTCTTTGCTCTCTCTAAGCTGTTTCTTTTTCATTCTTTGCTCTCTCTAAGCTGTTTCTTTTTCATTCTTTGCTGTTGAACTTGATAATCGAAAGTGCTCTAACACTATAGCTTAATTGCTTCTTGGTCGATTTTTTCTGAAGAATTGGAGTGATTGTCATGACTTACAGTATTCGAAGGCTGGCGGCTTTATTTCTATTGTTTTTTCAGACCACTTTATTTTCAGCTGAAGATATATTTTATGAAAATTGGGTGTCGATCGTTTTTAAAGATAACTCTAATATTACCTTAAGGGATATGGTTATTCCTGGGACGCATGATTCCGGTACTTATAATTTAAGTTCACAGTCAGATGTGTCGCCAGACGCACCCTCTGTTTATGCTTTAGCTAAAGGTGTTGTAGCTGATTGGGGTAGGGCACAAAGTTTTGATTTTCATACAATGCTCCGCCTTGGCGTTCGCCACTTTGACTTGCGAATATTAAAACATGAAGGGCATTTTGTTTGTGTCCATGGCTTAGTTGGAATGAGGCTTGATGACTTACTTTCGCAAGTAAGAAATTTTGCAGATACACATCCACTTGAGCCTATTATTCTTGAGGTAGCTAAAACACCTGATGATAGAGATGTGGGGCCTATGATCGATATCTTTAACCGATATGTCTCGCACAGGCGCGCTGACAATACGATTCCTTTGGCCAAGCTAACATTGGCCGATTTATGGAAAAAAGACCAGTTTGGTAATAACAGAAATATAGTCGTAGTTTTTACAAGTGATGGTGAGCATGGCCAAAGGAGGGGGTATTTCAATGGTGAACATCAATTTACCGGCACTTGGGCCGATACGGAAGATACGTCAACCTTAAAGAATAGATTGTTGAGCGGATCTTATCATAAAGGCCGTTATGATCACGGATTGAGCAATGCGCCGCATGATAAGCTATTTTACAGTGCATTTACGTTAACGCCTCAAGCTAGCACTATTGCTAAAGATGTTGTGAACTTGACGAGTTCAGGTAGTTTATTAAAGTGGACGAAAAATGACCTTAGGCCTTTGTTAGGTGAGTGGGTAACAGAATGGTCAGCTAAAGGCATAAAGCCAAATATTATGACCGCTGATTTCTTTGAGTACACGGCATTAGTGCCGATGGCCATTGCGCTTAATTTGAAGCCAGTAAACACACCTAGCCAGAAGCTTATAATAAAAGAAGTATCTCATTACAATCAGTTGTGGCATTCCACTGAAAAATCTTTGCACAGTGCTGCAGTCTATAGGGCTATGGCTGAAAAAGGCTATTCAATTCTAGGCGATGTTGTGGTGAAAGGGACTGACAAGCCTCAATTCAAAACTTTCATTGTTGCCGATGGTCAGCCAGGTGTTGCAAGGCCGTTAGGCTATAATTGGGTTTGGAATGATACCGATATGGGAGGTAACATAGATGCCAGCATTTGGCGGCCTATCGCACCACCCGGTTTTGTTTGTTTAGGTGACCTGGTAACTGAGGATCATTCAATTGCACCACCTAAAGAAATGATGCAATGCATTCATCATAGTTATCTGAGTCATCTTGCCAAAGCTTGTTGGCAGTGGGATGAAACAGATTCAGGGGCGAAATTTAATGTCTCTTGGTGGGTTGGCAGTGATATGAACGACTTACTAAACCCGCATCTCTTTAGAGGCAGTAGACACCATGGAAGGGCTGATCAAGGGCTTTTTTGGGGGCTTGTACCCACAAAAGTTGAGGTTAGGTAAACTATTTCTGACAGTTGAATTGTTGGATAAATTATTGGTGGTGGGGTAAGTGGTGGTAGCGCGACTTACCAAAAAATAAGGACTTGAAGGGGAAGTTTACTAGGCAGACCCAACGAGTTAGTTGGGTCTGGAGCTAGAAGGGAATTAAGCAATATATTGCTTTTTGATTTGAGGCTTTAGAATCTTCTGTGTTGCATTTCGCGGTAATGGCTCTTCAGAAATAAAGACATGCGCAGGTATTTTAAATGTAGCCAAGCGAGTGCCGATATGTGTTTGTAAGGCTTCAACGTCTAGTGAGCTTGAGCTATCACGATAGATCGCAATCGCCACTTCTTCACCTAATGTGTCATGCGGTTTACCGAATACGGCAGCTTCTAGTACTTCAGGGTGGCTTAGCGCAGCTGCTTCTACTTCAACAGAATAGACATTTTCACCGCCACGAATGATCATGTCTTTCATGCGATCAGTGATAAACAGGTAGCCGTCTTCATTGATATAGCCTACATCGCCGGTTCTAAGCCAGCCATCAATAAAGGTTTCGGCGGTTGCTTTTTTATTATTATTGTAGCCAAGTGCTGTTGCAATTGACTGGGTATAAATTTCGCCGATCTCACCTTGGGGGACTTCTTTACCTGCTTCATCGACAATTTTTAAGTTGATAAGAGGTGATTTTAAACCGCAGCTAGTAGGTTGTTCAGCAAAGACAGCACCTGTTGAGGCAAAGCCTGTGGCGTTGCTTTCAGTCATGCCGTAGCCTGTGCCAGGAAAGCTGTCAGGAAGTTTTTCGAACAAGGTCTTGGTTAAGCGAGCAGGTGCTGCACTACCGCCAGCACCAAAGCCAAACATGCTACTGGTATCGAAGTTATCCCACTCATCGCATTCCAGTAATTCAAGTAGCATGGTCGGCACGGCACTAATCATCGTGATGCGCTCGTTTTGAATGTACGCTAACGCTTTTACTTTATCCCATTTGTGCATCATGACGATGGGTCTGCCTGCGCGAAGTGATAATAAAAAGACACTGTAGCAACCTGCCACGTGGAAAAGAGGCACCCCTAATAGTACTTTTGGTGGATGTCCACGCTCAAGCATTTTACCCACAGGGCCTGGGTCAGTCATGGCCGAGGCAATGGCAAGCATTTCAAAGTTAAAGATGCTTTGGCAGATGTTTCGGTGGTTAGACACAACGCCTTTAGGTAAGCCTGTAGTGCCTGAAGTGTACATGATTAATGCTTTTTCTGTTGTTTCAGCGTTGAAATAGTCTACTTCGTCAAGCTTGTTGCTAGAATCTAGTAAGTTTGCAAAGCTCGTTGCATTTGGTGTGTCGCCTTCAGCGCGAACAACAACGGCTTTGGTGTTAATGCCTTCAAGGTCATCTTCAATAAGTTTGTAGCGTGCCTCATCGCAAAAAAGGACTTTGCTGCCAGAGTCTTTTAAAGAATGCAGCAATTCTTGTTGTTGCCCCCAGCTGTTAACAGGTACAGCAATTGCACCAATGAGTGAAATAGCTGCAAAGCTTATCATCCACTCTGGGTAGTTACGCATCGCAATAGCAACAGTATCTTGAGGATTGACACTTAAGGTATTTTTTAATGCATACGCGAGTGTATCTACACGGGCAAAGAATTCATTAAAGGTTATGCGCTCACCTTCGTAAATCAAAAATTCAGCATCGCCGTGTTTACGTCCTTCATTAATGAGGTTAACCAGGTTGGTAGGGGCGTTACTGTAAGCTGGCAGTGTAAGGCCATTAACGTCGGTTGCGCCAAGTTCCCAGGGAGCGCCCGGGCCTGTTAGTTGATTGACGTTAGCTTGAAACGTGTCAGTGATACTACTCATAGAATGTCTTTTATTGTCGAGTTAAAGCGTTTTGGGGGTTAATGGGGGTGTCATCCACATGGTAGATGATGCGTTGATCAGCTGTAGTTTGCTTAGTAAGTGCGCGGGCTTTTTCAATGGTCTTCACTGAGTTATCTTGGTTGTGCTGTGATAACGTCATGACGACCATGGAGAGTTCAACTTGATAATAGCCCATGGCTGTTTGAAACGCATGATTATTTAAAGCAGTAAAAAGCCGTTTAAAGGTTTCTGGCTGGCATTGCAGAATATTTGGTTGGTAGGCAATGATGCCAAATTCAGCCGCTGAAGGCCTTGTGATTTCATCAAGCGGTCTAACAGACGCTTTTAATCGTTTGGCGACCTCTTTAATTATTTCCTGCTGGATTGGGGCAGGCAGTTCATGGATATTCGTTTCTTTTAAATTGATAGAAATCAAGATGAAACAACTGGCGCTGCCACGTGTCCTACAGTGGTTTAAATGATCATCCAGTTTTTTAATCAGGTAATTTAGATTACCCAATTTGGTAAGCGGGTCGGCGTCACAGAGTCTTTTTAGTTGGGCATTCTGGCTCTCGAGTAAGTTTTTTACTTTGAGTACGGCAGCGAGCTTTTTTCGTTCTTGCAGGTGCTGCTTAATAACGCGGCTGGCAGCCAGAATGCGAGGAAGCAGCTGCTCCTTCATGGATGATTTATTAATGAAATCATCAATGCCGACATTGAATGCATTGTGTAAGTTCTCACCGCCATCTTTTGCTGTAAGCATGATGATATAGGTGTAGCGGTGTTTTTGGTCGTCTAACGCTCGAATCTGTTTGGTCAGAGCAAGTCCGTCAATGCCAGGCATTAACCAGTCAACGATCACAATAGGGGTAGGTGTTTTGTTCAGCACTAACATAGCCTCTTCGGCAGAAGATGCTTGCATAAGCTTGGAGTAGCCGCCTGTTTCAAGGCATTTGTGAATGACTGCCGTACTGAATTTGGCATCATCCACGATCAGTATTGGCATCTCCCTGATTGCCGACATAACGAGACCTGTTATTCTTTTTTTGCCATCCTAGCAGGGTCTTGTTGATCAATCAATCGCCAGTGCACTCACATGGTTCAGTTTGAGGTATCGTGTGAGCGTTTCATGATACTGGCTGCTTTGTTCAAGTTGAGTTAATAATAGCGTATTGGCTTCAAGGCTTGATTGAGGAAAGAGGGATTGGCAGAGGCTTTGAGCTCTTCTTGCAATGGCTTCGCCTGAATCTATCCACTGAATAGGCTTTTTCCACTCAGCTGCTAAGGCATCTTTGAGTATCGGAAAATGCGTGCAGCCTAATATCATGGTGTCAACGCGATCGGCATAGGGTACGCTTTTCATATCAAGAACGACTGCCTTAATGCCTTGTTGGTCAATGATGCCTTCTTTTATATAAGCTTCGGATATCTTGACTAAAGGTTGGCCATTGAATTTGACTAATTGGCAGTCGTGTCCAAATTCTTGATGCAGGCTTTCTATGTAATCTCTTGATAAGGTGGCTTTAGTGGCAAGTAGGCCTAGTGTGCGAGACTGACTGGCTTTTGCAGCAGGTTTAATGGCTGGTACGACGCCAATGACAGGGACTGATGTTAGTGCGCGGACTTGATCTAAAAACAACGTACTGGCGGTATTGCACGCCAATACGACCATATCGACAGAGAGTTGCTTGAGTGCGGTTGAAAAGAGCAAGTTGGCTCGTTGCATTAACCAGCTATCTGATTTTTCGCCATAAGGAAAGGCCGCGTTATCAATGAGGTAGCTGAATCTCGCGTGGGGCAGTAGCTTTTTTATCTCTAGGAGAATTGACACACCGCCTAGCCCTGAATCAAAAATCAGTATATGAGGAGTAGGGGAGGTCGCGTCATTCATGGATTTCTTTCACTCATGAGGGTGTTTATCACGGCATAAAGTCCCTATAATACCAAAAATTTTAACGATCTTGAGGATCAATATGTTAGCCCGACTTCTTCCGCTCGTCATGCTTGCTCCATTAGCGAATGCGCAGGCTGCACCACCTGCTGGTGGTCAGTTTATGCAAATTGGCATGATTGTCGTCTTATTTGCTGTGTTTTATTTTCTGATTATTCGTCCTCAGCGTAAACGTCAAAAAGAAATGCAATCGATGCTTGAAGCGCTAGCGGTGGGTGATGAAGTGACCACTAATGGCGGTATTTTAGGTAAAGTTCGAAAGATTCAAGAAGGCTATGTGGTCTTGAAAGTAGGCGAAGGTACTGAGCTTAAATTCCAAAAGAACGCTATCTTAGCTGTCCTTCCTAAAGGCACCCTTAAGGAAATCGAGAGAGAAGCGTAAGCTTCTTAGTTGCTCATTAGTTTATGTCTGTTTTTCCTGAACTGCTTTTACCTGCAGGCTCACTTGATCATGTGAAATACGCATTAGCCTATGGTGCCGATGCGGTTTATGCGGGGCAGCCTCGCTATAGTCTTCGTGTAAGAAACAATGATTTTAGTAAGCCTGAAGTCATTAAAGAAGCTATTGATTACTGTCACGAACGGGGAAAACTGTTCTATCTTGTCTGCAATATTGCGCCGCACAACACTAAGATTTATACCTTCCT
The DNA here is from genome assembly GCA_965225765.1 of Pseudomonadales bacterium. Taxonomy (GTDB): domain Bacteria; phylum Pseudomonadota; class Gammaproteobacteria; order Pseudomonadales; family DT-91; genus CAKMZU01. The sequence goes on along the minus strand of CBDDBO010000002.1, from coordinate 1,011,102 downwards.
AGAGGATTTAGCCCCGTTAATTGAGCTTAAGCCTGATGCTTTGATTATGTCGGACCCTGGCATGATTATGATGGTGCGAGAAGCCTACCCTGATATGCCCATTCATCTATCAGTACAAGCCAATACCGTCAACTTTAAAGCGGTTGAATTTTGGCAAAAACAGGGCATTAGCCGCGTGATATTGTCGAGAGAATTATCCCTTGATGAAATAGCCGTTATTCGTGAAGCCTGCCCAAGCATGGAGTTAGAAGTTTTTGTGCACGGCGCATTGTGTATTGCCTATTCGGGCAGATGCTTGTTGTCAGGTTATATGAATCGTCGCGATCCTAATCAGGGTACTTGCACGAATGCTTGCCGTTGGCAATATGATGCAAAACCTGCCACTGAAAACAGCGCAGGTGATCTTGTGTTGGAAAAGCCATCTGAAGTTTCTCAGGTGCTTTTGGTTGACCCCAATAAGCCAGACGACTTGATGCCTGCTGATGAAGATGAGCACGGCACCTATATCATGAACTCCAAAGATTTACGTGCCATTGAGCATGTCGAACGGTTAGCTCAAATGGGTGTGCATTCGTTGAAAGTAGAGGGCAGGACTAAGTCCATCTTCTATGTGGCAAGAGTTGCACAAGCTTACCGAAAAGCTATCGATTTAGCGCTTGAGGGCAAGTCTTTTGATCCATCGCTCCTTTATCAACTCGATAGCCTGGCGAATAGAGGTTATACCGAGGGGTTTTTAAGGCGTCATAAGCCCCAAGATACCCAAAATTATGAACAGGGTTATTCACTGCCTTCAGTTCAAGAGTTTGTGGGAGTCGTAACGTCGGTAAGCTCAGATACTTTGACCGTAGAAGTTAAAAATGGCTTTTCTGTTGGGGAAGAGTTGGAGCTAATGGCGCCAAAAGGAAATGTTACCTTTACCTTGTCCGAGCTGCTTGATCAACAGGGAAAACCCATTGATCGAGCTAAAGGTTCGGGGTATACCGTTAACATACCTGTGCCAGTAGGCATTAATGAAAAAGAAGTTTCTTTTGCTTTATTGCTTCGTACGCTAGAAAATACCGACAGATAACCTAGGCTCTGTTGACATAGTTTTATTTATGCTGCTGTCGCCCGTTTTTTCATTCTGGCAAGAAGAATTGAGTGAATAATAGCAGTCTATATGAATGAAATTCGACACAGCCAGATGGAAAAACGGGCACAGCCCGAAGGGTTACGTCTAAATATCCACCAATCTGTGTTAAATCCAGCTTATTTAGCTTGCTAAACCTCGCTGAATTTGTCTTGATTGATGAATATTTAGCCAGTAACAGCATGAAAAAAAACTATGTCAACAGAGCCTAGGAGAGTGTCAAAAAGCAGACTGTTCGGCCTAAGCTTCCTGTAATCGGCCAGAATTCTTGAAACCTATTCTCGAACGCAATTCTCAGAAAGGCTCCTAGATATAAAAGCGCTTAACGCGTTGGCTGAGCCTCGTGACTAGCTCATAACCAATCGTCTCAGCGTGCTCAGCGACTTCGTTTACTGGCAAGTTTTCTCCCCAAAGGGTTGCCTCTGTGCCAGGTTCTACCCAGTCACTGCCTAGGTCTACTGTTGTTAAGTCCATAGAAATGGTGCCAACGAGCGGGTAACGCTTTCCATTAATCAAAATCGGTGTCCCGTTATTGGCGTGTCTTGGGTAGCCATCGCCATAGCCAATTGCTATCACAGCAATATTGGTTTTTTTATCTGCAGTCCATTTGGCGCCATAACCAACTGACTCTCCCACATCTATCGTTTTGACATCTAAAACTTTGGCTTTAAGCGTCATGGCAGGTATTAACTGATTAAGGTGGGTCTGGGTAGGTTTATTGGTTGGCGAAATACCGTATAAGGTAATGCCTGCTCTAACCCAGTCAAAATGTGCTTCTGGGTGAAAGAAAATACCGCCAGAGTTAGCAAAGCAAACGGGGATATCAGGAAAGCCATTATGCAGTTCTTTCATGGTGCTGATTTGCTTTTTATTCAGCGGGGCTGTAGGCGCTTCAGATTGAGCAAAGTGAGACATCAGGCTGAGGGTATTAAGGCCTTCGTGGTTAAGTATTTTAGGGATCAGTATTTTTGCTGTGTTAGGTAAAAGTCCTAATCTGTGCATCCCTGTATCAACTTTTACCCATACGTTCAGTGGGTGTTTGAATTTGGTGTTGAGTAATAATTCAACAGCAGACTCACTATGAAGTACAACATCAAGGTTAATGTCTTGCGCGGCTTGCAGCGTTTCTTTACAAAGTAGGGGGCTTAGGAGTAGCAGTCTGCCGTTGAAGCCGGCTTGACGCAAGGCATAGGCTTCTTCTGTGCGTGCGACAGCGAGCGCATCTACATCTAATACGCTAAAGATATCAAGCGAGCCGTGACCATAGGCATTGGCTTTTAACACCAGCATGATCTTGGCGCCTTTGGCGACTTGCTTAATAATGGATAAATTATGCTCAAGTGCTGACAGTGAGATGTCAGCCCAGGCTAAAGGTGAAGTCAGTGAATCTGCTGGATTCATAGTTTGAGTTTAGAAAAAAACAAATCGAGAACCAAGAATTAAGAGTATTACGACCAGAAGATTATACATAAATCGCTCGGGCAATCTAGCGCCTATCTTAGCGCCAAGAGAAACCGCAGGGATTGAACCGATAAGAAGACCTGTTAAAAGCATGAAATCAACGTTGTCTAAGAGTAAAAAGTGTCCCATGCCAGCCACGAAAGTTAAAGGAACGGCATGCGCCAAGTCAGTGCCAATAATATGCATGGCGGGAAGGCGCGTGAATAAAACCATGAGAATGGCTGTACCAAAAGCACCGGCGCCAACAGACGATAAGGTTACAAGTACACCGAGGATGAAGCCTGCGATCATGGTTGTCTTGAATCTGTGCTGATGAACAAGTGGAGGTGATGTTTTTTCAGAAAGGCTTGAAGACAAACTTTGTAAGCGTTTTCTAAACATCAATACAAGCGCTGTAATAATTAACATGACACCGAGCGTTGATGTGAGTATACCTTTGTAGCTATCAGGGTTATCAAAGAAATAGAAAATACATAAAGTGGTGATGAGGGCTGCTGGAATACTGCCTGCGGCCATGGCAAAGACAATACGCCAATGGATATTGCCTCGCTTATGATGAATGAGAACCCCGTTGGATTTGGTAAGCGCGGCGTAGAGTAAGTCGGTGCCGATAGCGATGTGTTGCGGTATATTGAACATGATTAAAAGTGGGGTCATAAGCGAACCGCCGCCCACGCCAGTTAGGCCAATTAAGAGGCCAACACCAGCACCTGATAAAATATACATCGAAAAGTTGAACAGGTCGAAACTCATAGAATAAAAAAACTTTGTTATCTTGTTATTTCGGTATATGCTGGATTCAACAATAACAATAAAGCATAACTAAAAGAATTAAAAATACTAAAGGATTATATTTATATTCTTTTTTGTTATATTTATCAGCCTGTAATCATTCATCGGGGGACAAGATGAAGCTTCAGCAACTCCGGTATATCTGGGAAGTCGCACACCACGATCTCAATGTATCCGCTACCGCACAAAGTTTATACACGTCACAGCCAGGGATTAGTAAGCAAATTCGTTTACTAGAAGACGAGTTGGGTGTTGAAATTTTCGCCAGGAGCGGCAAGCACTTGACTAGAGTGACACCAGCGGGCGAAGCTATTTTGCAAACAGCCGGTGAAATCCTCCGCAAAGTGGAAAGCATTAAGCAAGTTGCGCAAGAATTCAGTAATGAGAAAAAGGGCAGTTTGTCGCTTGCAACGACTCACACGCAAGCAAGGTATGCTTTACCTGATGTCATTCAAAGTTTTATTCGGGATTATCCTGATGTTGCTTTACATATGCATCAGGGTACACCGATGCAAATTTCTGAGTTAGCAGCTGATGGTACGGTTGACTTTGCCATTGCAACAGAAGCATTAGACCTGTTCAGTGACCTTGTGATGATGCCTTGCTATCAATGGAATAGAACCATATTAGTACCTAAAGGCCATCCACTTGCAGCCATGCAGCTCGTGTCGCTTGAAGACATTGCTAACTTCCCGATTGTGACTTATGTTTTTGGGTTTACTGGGCGTTCTAAGCTAGATGAGGCCTTTTTGAGCAGTGGATTAGCACCTAAAGTTGTTTTCACTGCTGCTGATGCAGATGTTATTAAGACTTATGTGCGCTTAGGTTTAGGCATTGGTATTGTAGCAAATCTTGCATTTGACCCTGAGAAGGATACCGATCTTGTATCGATTGATGCCAGTCATTTATTCGAACCGAGTGTGACCAAGATTGGTTTCAGAAGAGGCACTTTCTTGCGCAGCTACATGTATGAGTTCATTGAAACCTTTGCCTCACACTTAACGAAAGACGTGGTCGATAAAGCTTATGCCTGTACCAGTAAAGTGGAACTGGATGCTATGTTTGATGCAATGTCGATCCCTGAAGTGAAACCTGAAGATGCACCTGTGGCACCGCAAAGATTGCCCGAGTACTCGTAAATATAGGCTCTGTTGAAATCTTTTCGTAAGTCTGTAAGCTAGAGCCTTTATACAATAACAATAAAGGCTACTATGTATCCCTGTAAGATTGTCGATTCGAGCTATTTTTCCACTGCACCTTATGCCTTCAGTGCAACGGTTGTCATCAATGCGACACCTGAAGACGTCTTCGATGCCCTTGAAGATGAAAACAGCTGGCCGACTTGGGCTATGCCTATTCAATCGGTTGAGTGGACATCCCCAAAGCCTTATGGCTTAGGCACGACAAGGCGTGTCGCTATGTCTGGTGGTTTAGTGGGTGATGAGGTGTTTATTTCTTGGGATTACCCTAAAAAGATGGCATTTTGTTTTACTCATAGCTCATCTAGCCTGACTGAATCTTTTGCAGAAGATTATGAAGTGAAAGATTTAGGTAATGGTCAAGTGGAGGTTACTTGGACTATGGCGATGACGCCGAAGGGCATTGGTAAGCTAACGATGTTTTTATCCAAGCCTTTTATGGGGATGGGGCTTAAATGGATGTTTGGTTCATTTAAAAAACACGTGGAAGAACGTGTTGCGCTTGCAGCAAAATCCTAACCCACTGTACCGACATAAAAAAAGCGGCAATTGCCGCTTTTTTAAGTCTATTCGTAGTCTTCGATGGCAGGGCAGGCGCAGAAGAGGTTTCTATCACCGTAGACATTATCAACACGGCCAATGGGTGGCCAGTATTTGTCTTGCTTGACAAAAGGTAGTGGGTAGGCCGCTTGCTGTGCGCTATACACCTGACTAAAGTCTTCGCTTAGCAAATAGTGGTGTGTGTGTGGCGCATTGACTAAAGGATTATCGTCCTGCGGCAAGTTGCCATTTTGCACCAATAAAATTTCATCATAAATGGCTAATAAGCTATCGCAGAAGCGATCAATCTCAGCTTTAGATTCACTTTCAGTGGGTTCTATCATCAGTGTGCCTGCAACAGGAAATGACATGGTGGGCGCATGAAAGCCAAAGTCTATGAGTCTTTTAGCAATATCTTCTTCGCTAATGCCAGAGGCTTCTTTGATTGGACGAATGTCAATGATGCATTCATGAGCGACTCGCCCTTTATCGCCTCGATAGAGTACCTGATATTTTTCTGAAAGACGCTCTGCCATGTAGTTAGCATGCAAAATTGCCGATTCGGTTGATTGTTTCAAACCTTCAGTCCCAAGCAAGGTCATATAGGCCCATGAAATGGTTAAGATACTAGCACTGCCAAAAGGGGTGCCTGAAATAGCAGGTTTGCTGTTCGATTCAATCGGATTGTTCGGTAAAAAGTCTGCTAGATGTGATCTTACGCCTATAGGCCCCATGCCAGGGCCGCCGCCACCATGAGGAATGGCAAAGGTTTTATGCAGATTAAGATGAGAAACATCCGCACCAAATTTACCAGGTGCAGCAAGACCTACCAGTGCATTCATGTTGGCACCATCGATATAGACTTGGCCACCTGCATCGTGAACTAACTGACAGATTTCACCAATTTGGGTTTCGAATACCCCATGCGTAGAAGGGTAAGTCACCATCAAGCAGGCAACATGGCCTGCGTGCTGCTCAAGCTTAGCTTTGAGGTCGCTGACATCCACATTGCCTTCAGCGTCACAAGCAATAATGATCACCTTCATGCCTGCCATGGCAGCACTTGCAGGGTTAGTACCATGTGCAGATTGAGGAATTAAGCATAGGTCTCTGTGGCCTTCACCAATACTTTCAAGGTAACCTTTTATCGCGAGAAGGCCTGCATATTCGCCTTGTGATCCAGCGTTAGGTTGTAATGAGATAGCATCGTAGCCTGTGACGGCTTTGAGCATCTCTTCTAATTCAGCAAATAGCTCATAATAGCCTTCGGTTTGCTCTTTAGGTGCAAAAGGATGCAGGTTCGAAAATTCTGCCCACGATAACGCTTGCATTTGAGTGGTGGCATTGAGCTTCATGGTGCATGAACCCAGAGGAATCATGGACTTGGTTAAGGATACATCTTTGTTTTCTAGTCTTTTGATATAACGAAGACACTCGGTTTCGCTGTGGTACTGATTAAACACTGGGTGCGTTAAAAAAGCAGAGGTTCGTTTAAGCGTAGAGGGTATAAGTGGAGCATCAGTGTCTGTGGGTAAAGCAACATCAAACACGCTGAGAAGTTTATTAAATTGAGATTCAGTGATGGTTTCATGAAGGCTGATAGAGAGAGTTGCCTCATCCACCAGACGAAGATTAATGCCTTTTTCAAGTGCTGACTGATAGTAGGCTTCAGCTTTATCTGATGTAATCGTTAGGGTATCAAAAGCACCTTGGTTGACAAGTGTTAGGCCTGCACCTTCTAGAGCAGCCTTTAGGTAGCAGGTTTTTACATGAACCGCTTGAGCTATGGCTTTTAAGCCATCAGGCCCATGATAAACCGCATAAAAGCTTGCCATGACAGCCAAGAGTGCTTGAGAGGTGCAAATATTACTGGTGGCTTTCTCTCGTCTTATGTGTTGTTCACGGGTTTGCATGGCCATGCGGTACGCTTGATTGCCTTGCGCGTCTTTAGATACTCCAATAATACGCCCTGGCATTGTCCTTTTGTGATTTTCTTTACAGGCAAAAAATGCAGCATGAGGACCACCAAATCCCATAGGGACACCAAATCGCTGACTGTTGCCGACCACAATATCAGCACCCATTTCACCTGGTGCCTTTAATAAACAAAGACTTAATAAATCAGCGCCTACAGTGACTAGGGCTTGCTTGTTATGTGCTTGCTCAATGATGTTGGTTAAGTCAAATAGCTCCCCAAGCGTATTAGGGTATTGGATGTAGAGGCCAAAATAGTCTTGGTCGGGCAGTTGGTTCACATCAGTCAGTTCAATGGTAAAACCGAAATGCTCAGCTCGTGTTCTAAGGACGGATAACGTGTTTGGATGACAGTGTTCATCAACCAGATAAGTTAGACTTTTGTTCTTTTTAGCCAGGCGTTGGCTCATCGCCATTGCTTCTGCCGCTGCAGTGGCTTCATCTAGCAGAGAGGCATTAGCTAAGGGCATGGCCGTTAAATCCATGACCATTTGTTGGAAATTAGTCAGGGCTTCAAGTCTTCCTTGCGCAATTTCTGGCTGATAGGGGGTGTAAGCTGTGTACCAGCCTGGGTTTTCAAAGATATTTCGTTGTATAACCGCAGGTGTCAGTGTGGGGTGAAAGCCAAGCCCTATATAGCAATCATTGACTTTGTTTTTATCAGCTAAGGCTAGAAGCTTTTGTTTGGTTTGTTCTTCAGTATGTGCTTCGCATACGGGGATGGGGGCATCAAGATGAATACTCGGTGGTACTGCTTCATTGATGAGGTCTTCGATCGAATTGGCATCTATTCGCGCCAGCATAGCTTTTTTATCGGCCACATTTGAGCCTATGTGCCTTGCGGAAAAATCGTTAATGTCTTTTGCAAAAGGCGTTTTTGGCATAATAGACTCCTAAACCGGGTGCCAGAATAAAGCCGGCATTTAACCATAATTAGTTTTATAAATCAGCTTGGGAAGTGCTAGTGCTGGTTTTTTTATGCGGCGCCTGCTGATAAACTAGTCAGTTTTTGGTGAGGGGAAAGCGCTGTGTTTCGCGTCGTGAGTTTTAATATCAATGGGATACGGGCAAGGTTTCATCAGCTAGAAGCACTGAAGGTAGAGCTAGACCCCGATATCATCGGTTTCCAGGAAGTGAAGGTGCACGATGATCAATTCCCTCATGAGGCTTTAACACACTTAGGTTGGCATTTTGAAACGTTTGGCCAGAAAGGCCACTATGGTGTTGCTTTTGCCTCCAAAAAGCCGCCTGTTTTTGTGCAACGAGGCTTTCCTACGGATGCTGAAGATGCTCAGCGCCGCTTAATTCATGCCCGTTACGAAGTAGGCGATAAGCAGATCGATATTTTAAATGGCTATTTTCCACAAGGTGAAAGCCGAAAACACGAAACGAAATTTCCTGCAAAAGAAAAATTTTATCAGGACTTAAATAAATACATCGAAGCCATCAAACCAACAAGTGATTATTTGTTGATTATGGGAGATATGAACATCTCTCCGGAAGATACAGATATCGGTATTGGCGATAATAACCGTAAACGCTGGTTATCTCAGGGGAAATGTTCCTTTTTACCTGAAGAGCGTGAGTGGTATCAAAAACTCATGGGCTTAGGATTTACCGATACCTACCGCCATTTTTACCCTGAAAGTACCGATAAATTCAGCTGGTTTGATTATCGCTCTAAAGGCTTTGATGATGATCCTAAGCGAGGGCTTCGCATTGATCATATTCTTGTGAATGACGAATTACTAAAGCACGTTAAATCGGCTGATATTAGCTATTCGATTAGAGGCATAGAGAAACCCTCAGATCATGCGCCTATTTGGGCGGATTTTGAGTTTTAATCGGTTGAGTTGCTGAATATACTTGCGCAGTTCTTTTTCAAGGCTTAAGTGATGAGCGCCCTGGGCTGGGTTTCTTTGAAGTTTCTTCGAATTTTTTTATAAAACCTGCTTGGTCCAAAGCCTTGTTTTGGGTGCTCAGGTTGCTCGAAAGAGGCTGCAACTATGTCCACAACTATGTCCATTTTTTTAAAATCCCACGAGATACAGTAGTCTTTTCTAGTCGAACTGCTATGCCAGGTCGACCAAGGCTGCCTTTATGACTGTTATTAGATATGGCGGCTCGAGAGTAAACCAGGCAGGAGAAAGTTAAGAGGGTAGTGTTAAAAACCAACTATCGGGCAAATTAACGAAGTTGGCTTTAGTTATGGCGTGCTCAAAAAAGCTTCATTATCGATCAATAGCTCGTTTTACTCACATCCACATAAAGCGTTAACTTCTGCCCTTTGTAGACGTATTTTTTAGGATCTACTTGATTCCAACGGACTATATCGCTGACTTTTACTTTAAATTTACCTGCAATTTTTGCTAATGAATCGCCGTTGCGCACCGTATAGTAGACTTTACGGATCATACCTGAACGAGAATTTGAGGTGTTGGTCTGCCAGATAACAAGCTTCTCACCTATACGCAAGCTATCTTTAGGTGATTTGTTGTTCCATCTCGTTAATTGGCTAATAGAAACCTTGTGTTTTTTTGCGATGCTCCAGAATGAATCGCCGGGCTTAACCATGTGCTCTACTTTAACTTTGTAGTTGCTGGGTTTTCTATTCTGTCTCGATTGCAAGCGCTGTGACTGACTGTAGGTGTATTCAATGGCATTATCTTTAGCCGTTGGAATCATCAAGCTCATACCCTTAAGTATATGGTTATTGGGTAGTTGATTTACTTCCTTAATAAGCTTTACGTTACTGTTGTATTTTTGAGCAATGACACTGAGTGATTCACCGGATTTAACTTTATGCCGTTCCCAGTTGATGCGTTGCTCTTTTGGCAGCTGCTTAAGGGCGGTTGTAAAGGCACCTTTTTTATCAGCAGGAATTTTAAAAATATACTGGTCTTGTGGTGGTGTAGCCCATTGATTTAAATCAGGATTAAGATAATAGAGTTCCTCGATAGGGGCATCCATTAAGTTGGCGGCTTGGGCTAAATCTAATTGGTGCGACAATGAGACCGTTTCAAAATAAGGTTTATTAGGAATAGCCAAAAGTTCTATGCCGTACTTTTCTGGGGCGGCAATGACTTTAGATAAGGCAATTAGCTTGGGAACATAGTCTCGGGTTTCATTAGGGATATCCAAATGCCAGAAAGTGATGGGTTTGTCCCTTGCTTGATTTTTTTTAATCGCTTTTCTAAGGTTGCCTTCACCTGCGTTATAGGCTGCTATGGCAACCAACCAGTCACCATCAAAATAGCGGTGGAGGTACGATAAATATTTAATGGCGGCTTCCGTTGATTTTAACGTATTACGCCTGTCGTCTTTCCACCAGTCACTCTGCAACTTAAAGCGTTCAGCAGTCATAGGGATAAATTGCCAAAGGCCAGATGCCTGCCCATGTGAATAAGAGAAGGGCTCATAAGCGCTTTCAACAATAGGGAGTAAGGCAAGGTCTTTAGGCAATTTGTATTGGTCTAATAATTCAACAATGGCGTGCAGGTACCTGGCTGAACGTTGCTGTACTTTCGCCATGTAGCGCGGATTCTTTTTATACCAATGGGTATATTTGTCTATGCGGGGATGGCCGATATCAGATAACACTAGGCCTTCTTGAATGCGCGGCCAAATCGTCACATCTTCTGTAATAGTGACAGGCATCTTATCAATGGGGTGATTGAAGTTGTCGTTTTCGACAGGGTAGCAAAAGTCTTTACCTGTAATGACTTCAACCATTTCAGCAGATTGTTCATCAGCTTGCCTCTGGAGAGGTTGTTGCTGTTTTAGGTTCAATGAGCAGCCACTTAACAGCACAAAGGTAAAGGTAAATAGAAAAAATCGGTTACCCATGAAAGTTATCTTTCCACTGTCTAATGGTTGAAAAAACATCGACTGGCTGAGCAGAGGCTGCTCCTTTTTTTAAGGCGCACTCAATGACTGCTTCTTCCCTGACTCTGAAGTAGGGGTTGGTCAGCTTTTCTTCTTGTATGGTTGTTGGTAAGGTTATTTGATGTTGTTTACGCATTGCTTGAATAGCTTGATATCGCAGCCGCAGAGATGAGTTTAGCGGTTCTACCTGACAGGCAAAAGTTAAATTAGCTTCGGTGTATTCATGTGCACAATAGACTTTGGTGTTTTCGGGAAGAGTTTTAAGCTTGTCTAACGTCTCTAGGTATTCAGGGTAACTGCCCTCAAACATACGTCCACATCCGCCTGCAAAAAGGGTGTCACCTACAAAGAGCACTCTGTCTTGTCTATTATCACCTACATAGCCTATATGTTCTAAGGTATGACCAGGAAGATTTAGTATCTGAAAATGATAGTCTTCTATTTCAAGCTTATCGCCAGCAGAAAGCTTGTGGGTTACCTGAGGAATGTCTGCGCAATCTGGGCCATAAACGTTGCATTTGTAGCAGTTCACTAGTTCTTGAATGCCACCTATATGATCATAGTGCTTATGCGTAACTAAAATACCTGTTACGGTTAATCCTTGCTCGATAGCATGCTGCTTCACAACCTCGGCGTCGCCAGGGTCAACAACGTATAATCTGTTTTCTTGCCGCATTGCCCAGATATAGTTATCGGTAAAGGCAGGTAGCGCATAGGGCTGCATAAAGTCATTATTTACAGTTTCGAAAACATCCATTATGTTTCATATTGAAAAGATGTGAAAGGTTTCTGTTGTCGCTCATGATAAAAATGTCAGATCAAAGCGCCGAGTTGCATGAGGGAATGCTGGCTTTTGAAAAATTTACCAAGACACCTGTTGGTGAAAGACTCATTAGACTTGAGCAAGCAAAGGTTAATGAGCTATTGCCCGAACTGTTCGGTTATCATTTACTGGAATTAGGGGTCATTCATAAACAGTTAGACTTCTCTGAATCGACCATAAAACATCAGTTTAGCTTGCATCATCAGCCGGCTGAAGGGGTAAGTGCTTATTTTGAAAGAGAGCTACTGCCCTTGGAGACAAGCTCGGTTGATCTCGTCGTACTTCATCACTTATTGGATTACAGTAGTCGTCCGCATGAATTGCTCAAAGAGATTAGCAGGATAGTGATACCTTCTGGGCATTTAATTATATTGGGGTTTAATCCCTTCAGCTGCCTAGGTTTCAGGTCGCTTTTAGCGAAAAAATTCGGGAAAGGGTTGCAGCAAAAGTTTTTTACGCCTCAAAAACTATCCGATTGGTTAAAGTTGGTTGACTTTAAAGTGCAGCAAGTAGACTATGGTTTTTATTCGCCTGCTTATAATCCGCTGATCAAAGCGGCCTTGAGTGATCGACTAGAACGCGCAGGCGAGCGTTTGGATTGGCCATTAGGCGGATTTTATATTATCAAAGCTGTCAAACATGTCTCTCCCTTAACCCCAAGACCTGAAAAGAAGCGGCTACGACCAAGTGTGATACCGCTATTCAACCCTTCTTTGCCCACGAGAATTGAACCACGAGATGAGTGAGATTGTAACCCTGTACACGGACGGTGCCTGCAAAGGCAACCCTGGGCCTGGCGGCTGGGGGGCTTTACTTTGCTATAAGGGGCATGAAAAGCCTTTGCACGGTGGAGAGAAGCAGACAACAAATAATCGGATGGAATTAATGGCGCCGATTATGGGCCTGAAGGCGCTTAAAAGGCCAAGTACAGTCGTCATCACAACGGACTCCAGCTATGTCAAAAATGGTATAGAATCTTGGATGCATGCTTGGAAAAAGAATGGCTGGAAAACAGCAGCTAAAAAGCCCGTTAAAAATCAGGATTTGTGGCAAGCGTTAGACGAAGCAGTTTCTCAACATCAAGTCAGTTGGGAGTGGGTGAAAGGGCATTCTGGACACCCAGGTAATGAACGCGCCGATGAATTAGCTAATCTTGGCTGTGAGGAATTTTTATGACCAGACAAATTGTACTGGATACAGAAACAACAGGTATCGATATCAAGCAAGGCAATCGTTTAATTGAGATTGGCTGTGTTGAAGTTATTAATCGTAAAATTACAGGCAACCATTACCATCAATATATCAACCCTGAACGCGATATCGAAGAAGGCGCGTTTAAAGTTCATGGGTTAAGTCAAGCTTTTTTGAGAGATAAGCCACTATTTGCTGAAGTGGTTGAAGAATTTTTAGATTTTGTAAGAGGTGCAGAGTTGATTATTCACAACGCACCTTTTGATATCGGTTTTCTTAATCATGAGCTTTCACTTCTTAATCGAGGCCATAAACCTATGGCTGATATATGCTCTGTGACCGATACCTTAGTGATGGCAAAAGAAAAGCATCCAGGTCAAAGAAATAGTCTAGATGCACTTTGTAAACGCTATGCGGTTGACAACTCCTCTCGTGATCTTCATGGAGCCCTGCTGGATTCGGAGCTATTGGCAGAAGTCTACTTATTGCTCACAGGTGGTCAAACGGGATTGCTGCTGGATATGGATACAGCAGGAGAGGTCAGTGCCGAGTTAAAAACTGTTCAAGATGAAAGTATTGTTTTAGATGCTAAGCCAACGAAAGTGATCAAGGCCTCCAATAATGAAAATGACATGCATCAAGACTATCTCAATTTTTTAGAAACAAAATCGGGCAAGCAAGCCTTATGGGGAAACGATTAAAAAGTCAAGAATCAAACATTTACATTGATGCTATACCTAATACTATCTTTTTTGAAGAAGCATCAACTTAATTGATAGCGTTATACATTATATTTTCTTATGACCCTTCGGGCGCTAATTTCAAAGCCTTCAACGGTATTAAAGATTTTGTAAAGGTGTCTAACATTCACTGCAATCTTTGCCTTGCTGAAAGCCTTGGAATTCAACACAGAACCTCAAAATCAATTCATAGAGGCGCCCTTAAATCAACTTTCCATTCGCCTTAGGTTGTTATTTTTTTGGTTGCTTATTCGGACAGCTTAAAGTGCCGGTTACTTTTCCATCGACTACCGTCTCTAAATGCACGTCAAACCCCCAAAGACTGTGGAGGTGCTTAAGAACATCTTCGGTAAAATTACCTAATGGAATGTTGTTTTTCATAATATGCCTTAACGTTAGTGAGCGATCCCCTTGCAGGTCAACGTCCCACACTTGAATGTTTGGCTCGCGCTCAGTTAAGTCGTATTGTTTTGCTAGCATTTCACGAATGATCTTGTAACCGCCTTCGTTATGGATAGCTTCTACTTTGTATTTCGTTTTCTTTTCATCATCAAACAAACTAAAGAAATGAAAATCTCGGATGACTTTGGGTGATAGAAATTGCTGGACAAAACTTTCATCTTTAAAGTTGCGCATCGCAAAATCAAGTGTCGTTAACCAGTCGCTACCTGCAAAGTCAGGAAACCAGGCTTTATCTTCGGAGGTAGGATTTTCACAAATACGTTTGATGTCTTTATACATGGCAAACCCTAGCGCATAAGGGTTAATGCCCGAGAAATAGGGGGAATCATAATCAGGCTGAAAAAGTACATTCGCGTGAGAAGAGAGAAATTCAAACATAAAGCTGTCATTGACGAGCTTTTTGTCGTAGAGGCTATTTAGCAAGGTGTAATGCCAAAAAGACGCCCAGCCTTCATTCATGACTTGTGTTTGCTTCTGCGGATAAAAATATTGGGCAATTTTTCTGACAATACGAATGATTTCTCGTTGCCAGGGCTCTAAAAGCGGTGCGTTCTTTTCAAGAAAATACAGTAAATTTTCTTGAGGTTCGCTCGGAAAACGCTCTTTGGTTCGAGGTTTTGCTTCTTTTAACGATTTTGGTATGGTGCGCCATAGGTCGTTAAGTTGCTGCTGAAGCGCACTCTCTCGCTCATTTTGTCGACGTTTTTCCTCAGTAGCTGAAATGGGAGTGGGGCGCCTATATCGGTCTACACCAAAATTTTGTAATGCGTGACAAGCGTCCAGAACTGCTTCAACATTTTCTTTGCCATGGCGTTCTTCGCATTTACGCACATAATTTTTAGCAAAGAGCAGATAGTCAATGATGGCGCCAGCATTTGTCCAAGTTCTAAAAAGATAATTACCTTTAAAAAAGGAATTGTGACCATAGCAAGCATGAGCAATAACGAGTGCCTGCATGGTCATCGTATTTTCTTCCATAAGGTAAGAAATACAAGGATCAGAGTTGATCACAATTTCATAGGCTAAGCCCATCTTGCCACGTTGGTAACCTTTTTGAGTTTCAACGAAGTGCTTGCCGAAAGACCAGTGGTTGTAATTAAGCGGCATGCCGACGGATGAATAGGCATCCATCATTTGTTCAGCGGAAATAATCTCGATTTGATTAGGGTAGGTGTCTAACTTAAAGCCTTCGGCAATAAGACTGATTTCATGATCGTACTTTTCAATCAGGTCAAACGTCCAATCAGGCCCTGTAGAAATGTATTGGCTCATGCTTCTACCTTGCTTTTATCCTTCATAAATAGTTCTCTGAAGACAGGGAAGATATCGCCAAGGCTTTTTATTTGTGCCATGGCAAATAACCCAGGTTGTTCTTTCAATAAATTCTGATAAGAGCGCCATAAGGCTTGGTGGTCTTTATCAGTGATTTCGACATAAGCGAAATACTGCACCTGAGGAAGTATGTCTTCTTTTAAGATTTTGTAGCAGTTGGGTGAGTCGTCTACCCAGTTGTCCCCATCAGATGCTTGCGCAGCATAAATATTCCACTCACTGCCTGCGTAGCGTTCATTGATAATGTCACGCGTTAATTGAAGTGCACTGGAAACGATAGTCCCACCAGTCTCTCTGGAATAAAAGAAATCGTGCTCGCTAACTTCACTAGCATTGATATGGTGCCTAATGAAAACAATTTCTGTTTGTTCATAGTTTCGCTCTAAGAAAAGATACAGCAACAGATAAAACCGCTTGGCCATATCCTTAATATCTTGAGTCATTGAGCCTGAGACATCCATGATGCAAAACATAACGGCTTTGCTGGAAGGCTTGGTAATTTTGACCTGATTTCGATAGCGAAGATCAATATCATCTAGAAACGGAATGAGTTTAAGGCGCCTTTCTACATCTTCAATCTCTATTTTTAATGCAGTGATGGCTTCTTGATCAGGTTCCGAAGCAGCTTCTAGTGTCTCTAACTTATTATTGAGTGCTTTGAGTTTCTTGCGTTTACTAGCTGACATCGCAATGCGTCGTGCATGTGCATGTTGCATAGAGCGAATGACAGAGAGGTTGTTAGGTGTGCCGTCTGTTAAGTAACCCCCCCGAACTTTTTTAAACTCTTTAGAGTCGGCCAAGTTCTTTTTTACGAAGTTAGGCAGTTCTAAGTCATCAAAAATATAATTTAAGAACTCTTCTTTCGTGATATAAAAAGAAAATTCATCGTCGCCCGTACCTTCATTACTAGGTTTTCCAGAACCGCTGCCTTTGCCGCCACCTTGAGGCGGCTTATCAATTTCATCTCCTGCGGTAAATTCTTTATTGCCAGGAAACACACGATGATTGTTCCCACCTTGGCCGTGTGTGATCATTGGCTCATTGATATTTTTAGGTGGTAAGCTAATGTTCTCACCACTTTCTATATCAGTTATTGATCGCTTGTTCAGCGCGTCGGATACGGCTTCTTTCACTTGCGATTTGTAGCGATCTAAAAAGCGCTGGCGATTAACCAGGCTTTTGTTTTTTCCATTTAATCGGCGATCAATAATATAGGACATAGTGCCTCCTTATTGTGATTTACGGACACGTAAATACCATTCGGAGAGTAATCGGACTTGTTTTTCTGTGTAGCCACGCTCCATCATGCGAGCCACAAAGTCATCATGCTTTTTGCGTTCGCTAGAAGAAGATTTTGCAGAGAAAGAAATGACAGGTAACAAGTCCTCAGTATTGGAGAACATCTTCTTCTCTATAACAGAACGCATTTTTTCGTAAGATTGCCAGGAAGGGTTGTTACCTTGATTGTTGGCTCTTGCTCTTAGGACAAAGTTAACGATTTCGTTCCTGAAATCTTTCGGATTACTGATGCCCGCAGATTTTTCAATTTTCTCAAGCTCTTCGTTAATGGAGGGTCGGTCAAACATTTCGCCTGTTTCAGGGTCTCTGTACTCTTGATCTTGAATCCAGAAGTCAGCATAGGTGACGTATCGGTCAAAGATGTTTTGGCCGTATTCAGCATAGGATTCAAGGTAAGCTGTTTGGATTTCTTTACCAATGAACTCTACGTATTCATTGGTGAGAAACTCTTTCATGTAGTTTAAATAAAGGTTGTGGGTTTCTTCAGGGAACTGCTCTTCTTCAATGGCTTTTTCTAATACATAGAGAAGATGTACCGGGTTGGCCGCGACTTCGGTGGTGTCAAAGTTAAACACCTTTGAAAGAATCTTAAATGCAAAGCGTGTCGAGATACCTGTCATGCCTTCGTCAACGCCTGCGGCATCTTGGTATTCCTGAATTGATTTGGCTTTTGGATCAGTATCTTTTAAAGACTCACCGTTATATACGCGCATTTTTGAATAAACGCTGGAATTCTCAGGGACTTTTAAGCGCGAGAGGATTGAAAATTCAGCTAACATCTTGAGTGTATCTGGCGCGCAAGGCGATTGTTTCAATGAGCTATGTGTTAAAAGTTTTTCATAGATGCTGACTTCTTCATCGACACGTAAGCAATAAGGAACCTTAACGATGTAAACACGGTCAAGAAATGCTTCATTGTTTTTGTTGTTTTTAAAACTTTGCCATTCCGATTCGTTAGAGTGAGCAAGAATGACGCCTTCAAAAGGCATAGCGCCCATGGCTTCGGTGCCGTTATAGTTGCCCTCTTGGGTAGCGGTGAGCAGTGGATGAAGTACTTTAATCGGTGCTTTAAACATCTCGACAAACTCCATTAAGCCTTGGTTTGCACGACATAGACCGCCACAGTAGGAGTAGGCATCAGGATCATCCTGGGAGAAGTCTTCGAGTTTACGAATATCGACTTTACCGACAAGAGCTGAAATATCTTGGTTATTTTCATCACCGGGTTCTGTCTTGCTGATACCAATAATGTCTAAAATAGAAGGGTAATATTTGACGACTTCAAACTGGCTTAAATCGCCACCATATTCGTGTAACCGTTTGACCGCCCAAGGCGACATGACTTTTTGTAAATAGCGCTTTGGAATACCGTAGTCTTCTTCCAATATTGCACCATCTTCTTCGCTGTTGAAAAGACCAAGAGGCGATTCAAACACAGGTGAGCCTTTGATAGCGTAAAAGGGGATTTTTTGCATGAGCTGTTTTAAACGCTCAGCTAATGATGATTTACCACCGCCAACAGGACCTAACAAGTAAAGAATTTGTTTGCGTTCTTCAAGACCTTGAGCTGCATGACGAAAATACGCCACAATATTTTCGATAGCGCTTTCCATGCCGTAAAATTCACTAAAAGCAGGATAGCGCTTGATAACTTTGTTATAAAAAATACGGCTCAATCGTGGATCTTTTGAGGTGTCGATAATTTCTGGTTCACCAATCGCCATCAACATGCGTTCTGCTGCAGAGGCGTAGACACTTGGATCTTCTTTACAGAGGTTAAGATATTCGTCTAGGCTCATGACCTCTTCTTGATTGGTCTGATACCTGTCTTGAAAGTGAGAAAAGATACTCATGCCACTACTCCCTAGCTAGTGTTAGCGTTCCAATGCGTTAAGTCGGTATTACTCTTGACTCTTCTCAATGCTTAAGTTGCATGTTTGAGACATGGTTTAACTAACTATAGTTAGAATATTGAAAACTATTAAAAAAATAGTGTTTTTTTTTCGGCTAAGTCTTTTTGTTCTGAGTATCTAACAGTTTTACATTGAGTTGGAATATAAAAGGGGCGTGCTTAGCTAGAGAAAAGCGCTAGCTTTTCAAGTGTGGTTCTATAAAATGCAAGAGAGCGTGTTCAAAACTCTCAGGGTTGTCCAGCATAAGTGCATGGCCAGCGTTAGGTATTGTTTGGAGTTGTGCATTTTTTAATCGAGCTTGCATAGCTGTGGCTGTGTGTTGCGATAAAATGGCTGATGCCTGACCTCGAAGAATTAACGAAGGACAATCGACCGAATCAAGGCTTTCCCATAAGTCATGATGTTTAGGTGCTTTCAAATCGTTACTGCCACCTTGATGGCTATCTTGTTTCCATAAGGCTTTTGTGAAAGCAGGATCTGTTTTCGGTATCAATTCCTTTCCATCCTTTTTCAGTCCATGTTTAGCCATGTGATGAATCAAATCAGGTTCAGACAGTAGGTAAATGTTACTGAGGTGATGCTGATAGGCGTCTATAGTCTCGAAACTTTTGGGCATTCTCTCTGCATCTTGTCTGATTTTCCTAACGCCGACAGCACTCACTTCAGGGCCTGTGTCAATGATGGTAAGTGATTGAAGCGTTAAGTCATATTGATGCTGAGCAAGCAATGCAACACGGGCACCAAGCGAATGTCCGATAATATGCCAGTGAAAGTCGAATTGCTTGAGTAGGGTATGGACATCGCTCATAAGAAATTCATGCTGGTAATTTGCGTTGGGGTCCCAATCGGAGTTGCCATGTCCTCGAAAATCAAGCGAAATGACGGAACAGTGCCGGCTCAATTTCTCAGCTAAGCGGTCAAAGATGTGTGCGTCATTGGTAAATCCATGCAGTAGCAAGCAGCAATGCTGGCTATTAGCGTGTTTTCTAAAAAGGTAATGAACCTTGACTTGATCTGTAGTCAGAAAATAACGGCTTTCTGGCGAAATAGGCATTAGTCGTGTTTATTTTTTGTTACTATTTCGCGTATTGTAAAGGGCAGCGCGTATGGCTCAAGTAAAAACCTCTATAGATTTGAATGACAGCTGGCTTAATCAGTTAAAAAATGAATTCGGTAAGCCTTATATGCACTCATTGAATACCTTTTTACTGTCTGAAAAGAAGGCCGGAAAGGTGATTTACCCAAAAGCCACTGATATTTTCCGAGCCTTAAATTTGACCACATTTGAAAAGGTCAAAGTCGTTATCGTCGGTCAAGATCCTTACCATGGAGAAGGCCAAGCGCACGGACTAAGCTTTTCCGTACCTAAAGGTGTTAGAACGCCGCCTTCACTCATGAACATCTATAAAGAGATTAATGAAGATTTAGGCTTTTCAGTGCCGCAGCATGGAAATCTTGAACATTGGGCGAATCAAGGCGTACTTTTGTTAAATAGCGTCCTGACGGTCGAGCATCAACAAGCTGCTTCTCACAAAAACCGTGGCTGGGAGACATTTACAGATGCGATTATCGAGCGTCTGGCTTCAGAAAGAAAGCATATCGTGTTCTTGCTTTGGGGGAGTTATGCTCAATCAAAAGGAAAGCATATTGATAGCAATAAGCACTGTATATTGAAGGCGCCGCATCCATCGCCTTTGTCTGCACACAGAGGATTTCTAGGGTGTAAGCATTTTTCTAAAGCTAACGCTTATCTTACACAAACAAAGCAAACGAGTATTGACTGGTCAATACCTGAGTAGCTAGGGCAGAAGAATTACGTGTTACTTGCTATAAGCTTTTTCAAGGAATTCTGCGGCTAAAAAAGCAGCAGCTTCTGTATGAAACTTTTCTGATTGCACGGGTTTGCCTTGAATGAAAACGCGTGTGAAGTAGCTTTGCTGCTCTTGCTCAATTCTTATGGACACAGCATCGTCTTTGAGTTGACTGTGCATGATAACCTCTATTTATTATTATGGTTTGTTGCTATCAGCTTTCAGCGTCCTTGCTAATTGACTATAAATGTCGCTCCCTTGTATTTATCATGAGTTTTGTGAAATAAGTTTAACGCTTAAGGAATTGTAGCTTGTTCTCAACACCGTCCCACTCATCTGCATCAGCAGGCGAGTCTTTCATTTCGGTGATGTTTGGCCACTGTTCTGAAAGCTCTGCGTTTAATTCTAAAAAGACTTCCTGGTCGGCGGGTAATTCGTCTTCTGAATAAATCGCATTGACAGGGCACTCAGGCTCGCACAATGCGCAATCAATACACTCATCGGGGTGGATGACAAGAAAATTTGGGCCTTCGTAGAAGCAGTCTACTGGGCATACTTCAACACAATCTGTATGCTTACAGTTGATACAATTCTCTCCAACAACAAAGGTCATAAGTGTTATCCTTATAAAACGTTATCTGTCTTGCTTAGTGATGCTATTTTCTGGAAAAGCATCTGTACTGTCTATTACATAATAAGAATAAGTCTTATTAGTAAATGTGAATAATTCTTTGCTTTTCAAGCTAAAAAGCGATCTATTATAACAACTTAGCCTTCAATTGATAAACTAAATCGAGGGCCTGTTTCGCAGTTAATTCATCTGGATTGATTTCTTCGAGGGCTTTTTCTACCTCTGAGGGGGCTTGAGAGAAAAGGTCAGGCTGATTAGGGGAATAATGCTCAGTAATAGTCAGTTTGGAATTGTCTATTTGCTTGGCATTATTTTCCAGCTGATCAAGCGTTGCTTGTGCTTTAGTTAATACCTGATTGGGTACGCCAGCTAGTTTTGCAACCTGTAATCCATAACTCTTGTTTGCTGCGCCTGATTTAATGTGGTGTAGGAATACAATATTACCCTGATGTTCTTTGGCGCTTAAATGCTTATTGGAGACTTGCTGGTAAGTGTCGGCAAGGGCCGTCAATTCAAAATAGTGTGTGGCAAAAAGCGTCATAGCCTTTTTGTTGGCGGCTAACTCTTCTGCAAACGCTGAAGCAAGAGAAAGCCCGTCAAAGGTGCTCGTGCCTCGACCCACTTCGTCCATTAGTACTAAAGAGCGATCTGTTGCATTGTTGAGAATATTAGCGGCTTCTGTCATTTCTACCATAAAGGTTGAGCGACCAGAGGCTAAATCATCAGCGCTGCCAATTCTTGTGAAAATTTGATCAACCAAGCCGATACTTGCTGATTCTGCTGGCACATAAGCGCCAACGTGAGCAAGTAGTGTGATTAGCGCAGTTTGCCTCATGTAAGTAGATTTACCACCCATGTTAGGCCCTGTGATGATCAGTGTGCGTTCTTTATCATCAAGCTTTGTATCGTTTGCAATAAAAGGTGTCTCTAATACTTCTTCGACGACGGGGTGTCTACCTTTATGAATGACGATGGCTGATTTATCTGTTAGCACTGGCTTTGTGTAGTGTTTAGATTCAGCAACAAAAGCAAGATTGGCTAACACATCTAAAATAGCGAGCCCATCAGCTGATGCTTTGAGGGGCTTAATATTCTCGCCTAACTTAGTGAGCAAGTTTTCATAGAGCTGTTTCTCACGTGACAAAGCACGCGATTTGGCGCTTAGCGCTTTATCCTCGAACGTTTTCAGTTCGGGCGTGATGAAACGTTCGGCATTTTTTAGGGTCTGTCTTCTGATGTATTCAACAGGCGCTTGCTCAGATTGCGCCTTGGATATTTCAATATAGTAGCCATGCACTCGATTATAACCGACCTTCAAAGATTGCAGCCCCGTTTTTTCTTTTTCACGAGTTTCAAGCTGAACCAGAAAATCACCTGCGTTTTGACTTAACCCTCGCAGCTCGTCAAGCTCTTCATCATAGCCATCAGCAATCACGCCACCTTCACGTATCACTTGTGGTGGGTTTTCAATGATGGCAGAGGCAAGGAGTTTATTGATTTCGGGAAATGTTGAGATGGCTACTTTTGTCTGTGTAAGCAGTGGGGTCTCACAGGTCAACAAGCTGTCTTGTAACTCGGGCAGAATGGCTAGTGATTGTTGGAGTCGAGTCAAGTCACGCGGCCTTGCTGAACCTAAGGCAATGCGCGTGAGTATACGTTCGATGTCGCCAATGTTTTTTAGAAGCGTTTGTAAATCATGTGTTTTATCCTGCGCCATTAAGGTTTCAATGGCGGTAAGTCTTTCATTGATGAGGTGAATGTCTTTGAGAGGCTGATTGAGCCAGCGCTTCAGCCTTCTTGCACCCATACTGGTTGAGCTAAAGTTCATGACGCTGAAGAGGGTATTGCTCATCCCGCCTTGTAAATTTGTGTCTATTTCAAGGTTTTTTCGGCTTGCTGCATCAAGCTTGACCAAGGAGCTGCGGTTCTCATGCGAGAGTGTTTGTAGGTGTGGTAATTCACCTTTTTGCGTGTCTTTTGCATAGTTTAGGAGCGCGCCAGCAGCAGGTATAGCGACGGGGAGGTCGTTACAGCCAAATCCCTGCAAATCTTTTGTGCCGAACTGTTTGCATAGTAGCGTAGTCGCCTCTTCTTGGTCGAAATCCCAGGCAGGCAGTGATTTTACTCCACTGAATGTTTGAAATTTCTCCTGTTGAAGGGCTTCGTTGATGAGTAATTCTGCAGGCTGTAAGCGTTGAAGTTCGGCTAAGACTTCGTCTGTACCTGTTGACTCGAAGACTGAAAATCTGCCGGAGGCCATATCAAGTAACGCTAGGCCAAAGCGTTCTTCGTGTGCATGAAGGGCGACAAGCAGGTTTTCCTTGTATTCATCCATCAGGGCTTCGTCACTGAGGGTGCCCGGTGTAACCACTCGAACAACTTGTCGCTCAACAGGGCCTTTGCTAGTTGCTACATCGCCTGTTTGTTCACAGATAGCGACTGATAGCCCCCATTTAACCAGCTTTGCTAAATAGTTATCTGCTGAATGAAAAGGGATGCCAGCCATCGGTATCGGCTTGCCTGATGATTTGCCCCTTGCGGTTAAGGTGATACCTAAAATTTCAGCCGCTTGCTTGGCGTCATCATAAAAAAGTTCATAAAAGTCACCCATACGATAAAAGACCAAGTCTTGAGGGTGTTGCGCTTTGACTTTCAGATACTGGCGCATCATGGGTGTGTGGGTTTCGAGGGTTGCTTCTGTCATGGCCAACTGTGATGATAAATCAGTTATTGTAATGCTTGGCAGCTAATAAGCAAAATGCCTAGGAGTCTGTCCGAGAACTGACTGTTCGGCCTAAATGCCAGATAAGCGGCTAAATTCTTCGCCAAATTCCTTTAAATAGGCTGACTATTCGCAGGCATTTCCCAAAGAATTTAGCTCACTTATTTGAAATTTATCCTCGAACGCAACTCTCGGACAGGCTCCTAGAAACTTGAGTTGAAGGTTCGCTGTAAGTAGAAACTTGTTGAGGGTTTGCTAGTCTTATACTGTCTCACAAATAGGTGTCTTTCAGGGATTATGATTTTTAATCCCTTGATTTCTAATAAATTATTTTAGGCTAGTGTTTTGGTTGATGGCTCAAAGAAATGCCCAGCGGTAGGTAGTAAAACCTATTATTTGCCTGTGCATTATATAAAGTTTATTTGTCTTTCTTTATTAGGCGCGTCTTTGTTTTTATACCCTGTATTCACTGATGCCGGTATCAGTATTCCTGTTGCTGAGCTTGCTAAAATGCTGATCGATCAGTTAGGAGAGCGACTTAAGCCCATTCTTCTTTCGGTATTTTTTATTTCCTTAGTTGCTTCACTAGGTGTTAAAGCTCTTGCACCCCATGTATCGTCAGAAAAGTTGCCTTCCTTTCTTCGACTGTTTCAATGCCACGTTGTTTGGCTTGTAGTCAGATGTTTGGGTATTGGATTTCTTATTTGCTGTTATTTCGGTATTGGCCCATTGCAGATTATTGATGAGCGTACAGGGAGCATGGTGTTTGAGTCACTCTTACCTGCACTTTTTGGTGTGTTTATCTTTGCTTCATTCTTTTTGCCACTGTTAACTAATTTTGGTTTGATGGAGTTTTTGGGTGTACTTGCATCAAAAATAATGCGCCCACTATTTAAATTACCAGGCCGATCTGCGGTGAATTGCATTGCTTCATGGGTCGGTGACGGTACAGTGGGCGTTATGTTGACAGCCAAGCAGTATGAATTAGGGCATTATACGCAGCGAGAAGCTTGTATTATTGCAACCAATTTTCCGGCAGTATCCATCTCGTCGTGCTTAATTATTCTGACCCAAGCAGGGCTGACACAATATTTTCCCTTGTTCTATTTTACAGCTTGTTTGTGCGGTGTAGTTTGTGCGCTAATTCTATGTCGAATTCCCCCTTTAAGTTTGAAGCAACGTGAGTATGTTGATGGCTCAGCCACTTCCAAAGAAACGATTCAACCTGAGTCAAAATTATTTAAACGCGCAGTAGCCGCAGGGCTCAATAAAGCGTCGACCACAAAGTTGAAAGATGCCTGGCTAGGGCAGGGATTACTGACAATGGGAGAAATGCTCTTCTGCATCCTGCCTATTGTGATGTTTATTGGCACATTGGCTTTGATTGTCAGTTATTACACGCCTTTTTTTGATTGGCTGGGCATGCCCTTTATTTATGTGTTGGAGTGGTTTCACATTCCGGATGCGTCTGTAGGTGCAAAGGCTATTATGCCAGGGCTAGCCGATGCCTTTATACCTTCATTGATCGTGCAATCAAGCTCGTATGAATTGACGCGCTTTGTGATTGCAACCTTGTCGGTTTGCCAGCTGCTTTTTCTAGCTGAAACAGGTGCTGTGATATTAGCCAGTAAAATGCCTATTTCGTTTTTTGAATTGCTTGCAGTCTTTATCTTGAGAACCCTTATTTGTTTACCTGTCATTGTTTTAGTTGGGCATTGTTTCTTTTAAAAACGCCTAGCCATCCATTTATAAACGTGCTGGACATTCTATTGAGCGTACTAAGCCCGATGATTCAATGCTGACTGTCAACAAGCTATCTATATAGCCTGTATTCCCATCAAAGCTATACATTTTAGTTATTTTTTGAATAATGGGCTCTTCCTAATAAATAGAGCACTAGGTCAAGGTCGAAATGCTTAAACAACAAGCCTTTCTAACAACCCCATTCGTTGTTTTCGGTTTTATTTAGTCAGCCCTGATAAACAGTAGAAAGCTTCATTTAAAGAGGCTTAGGGCTGGCTTGAAACGAACAATTTCGACCAGAAAGACTCTAAAAACCTTAAATTACTGGTCGAAATGAGTTTTGGATGCTGACTACAAGCCCGTCTTCGAACAATCAAAGCAGCTTTTTTGATCTATTCGATTCATTAGATCTCAATGACCCGCTCATAGCCTTATCGAACGCATTGCCTTGGCCAGATTTAGAAAAAGGTCTTGCCGTTTATTACAGCGAAAAAGGTCGCCCAGCCAAACCCATTCGATTGATGAGCGGCTTATTAATGCTCAAGCAGCTCTTCAATTTGAGTGACGAGAATGTGGTTTCTCAGTGGAAAATGAACCCATACTTTCAATTTTTCTGCGGTGAAACCAGTTTTCAATCTTGCCTGCCTTGCCATCCAACAGACCTTGTAAAATTCAGGCAAAGAATTGGCGAGAGCGGCGTTAAACAGATTTTTGCGATGTCAGTTAAGCTGCATGGAGAGGCAGCTAAAGATGATACGGTTTTTGTTGATACGACGGTACAGGAAAAAGCTATCACCTATCCGACCGATACAAAGCTCGCCATCAAAATCATTAATCGAGTGAATAAGCTAGCAAAAGGCTTTGGTGTCAAACAGCGGCGAACTTTTGTCAAAGAGGTAAAACAGCTTCGTATTGACTCGCGCTTCTTTGGACATGTAAAGAAACGCAAGAAGGCTAAAAAAGCCTTGAAGCGTCTGCGTACTATTGCTGACATTCTGATGAGAGAGCTTGAGCGAAAACTCCCAGAGGGTGCGGTTGCACAGCTAGCAAACGATTTTGCCATGTATCGCAAGGTACTTGCTCAACAGTCTAAGGACAAGAACAAAATTTACAGCCTTCATGAGCCTCAAGTCTACTGTGTTGCTAAAGGTAAGGCGCATAAAAAATACGAATACGGGAGCAAGGCTTCTATCGTATCGACACGCGATCATATCATTGTTGGCGTCGCTGCACATGATACGTTCACGCATGATTCTGAAACATTACAAACTGCGTTAGATGAAGCAGAATCTGTGAGAGAGACATCCATCAAAACTGCTGTTGTTGATAAAGGCTATCAAGGTTCCAAATCTAAAGTGAAGCAGGAAGTTATTTTACCAGGCAAGCCTCTTAAGCGAGATAATGATAAACAACGAGCACGTAAACGAACGCTTTGTAAAAAACGCTCATCCATTGAGCCCGTTATCGGTCATTTGAAGCAAGACTTCAGATTGTGCAGGAACTTCCTTAAGGGCTTTATCGGCGATCAGCTTAACTTGTTGATGGCTGCTTGTGCCTGGAACTTAAAAAAGTGGATCAACGCTTTTTTTGTGCTTGTTTTTATCTGGTTACCTGATCAAAAAGCAGCCAGCAGATTGGCTGGCTTTAAGTTTATGCTTTCGATAATACTTGGCCTTAAAAAATATAAGGCCTTTGTCAGGGCTGACTATTTACGCTGTCCCTTTTTTGGTAGGTGTTTTCTATGCGGAATGGACTGATAGGGAATTCCATATCCATTTAGGATGGGCAGCTATTTCTATTGCCTATTGTTACCTTTTTAAAGTTAAGTGGCCTTTGGTTTTGCTAAGTGCGTTTTTTGTGTTCACTTCGGGCCTAGATATTGGGTATGCCATGTTATTTGGTGGTGTTTTTACTACGTCATCAGTTGAAGCTATTGCCCAAACCAACATGGAAGAGGTGGGGGAGTTTTTTGAAAGCTATTTTGATCCTGTCGTTATTTTGAGTATTGTAATTTATTGGGTGATGAGTGCCTGGCTCTTAAAACGTTTGGTTTGTTTGGGTAAACCGCAAAAAGCCTACCAGTTCGGCATAGCTTGTTTTTTCTTTGTGGTGCTGATTGGTTTTATTGTTCAAGGTTTAATTATTAAGCAGCGCTACTCAAAATTGTTGCCCGGTATTGTGGGTGCCTACCCTTCGTATTTAGGTCGAGCAGATTCTCTTACTGATGAAATTAATGAGAGAGCACAGCTATCTAAAGATCACCAAGGTTATTTTGTCAGCAAAACTGATACACCGCAGACTTATGTATTTATTGTTGGAGAAGCAACTACACGTGGGCATATGAGTTTATATGGTTACAAACGAGAGACGAACCCTCTGTTAAGTAAGCGAGAAGGTCTCTTTGTGTTCGATAATGTGATTAGTACGTATGTGCAAACACAGCCGTCATTAAGACATGCGCTAACAGCTGCAATGAGTGACGGTAAATTACCTTTCAGTAAAGCCCTTAGTATTGTGGATGCGGCTAATATTGCAGGTTTTGATACTTGGTGGATCAGTAATCAGCAACCACTTCGTGGTACCTATTCGGCTATTGGTCAGCAGGCTAAACATACTACTTTTATCAGTAATTTATATTTTGGTAAAGAAGTAGGGCGCTATGATGGTCTTCTATTACCTGAACTTGATAAAGCCTTACAAGATCCCGCGCCTAAAAAAGCGATTTTCTTGCATTTTATGGGGAGTCATCTTAAGTATGTGAAGCGTTATCCTGAACGCTTTGATATTTTTCATGAGCCACCATACTTTGGATATAAACAGGACTTAAGCGATAAACAGAAATTCTACATTGATACCTACGACAATAGCATTCGTTATAACGACTGGGTGGTAAATGAAGTCATCGAAAGGTTAAAGCATTCGAGTAAAGATCGGGTGGCGGCATTAAGTTATTTTGCAGATCACGGCGAGGAGGTATTCGATGCCATTGACTTTAAAGGGCATGGTCCTGATACGATTACTAAGAATAGTGTAGAGATTCCGTTTGTGGTTTGGCTCTCTGATAAATACAAAAATGACTATCCAGATTCTGTCAGCAATCTAAAGAAAAATTTACATAAGCCCTATTCGTTAGATGAGTACTTCCACTTTTCAATCAATAAAATGAATTTGCTTTCTCCCATGTTCAAGCCTGAATTAAGCCTGTTTTCTCAACAGCCATTAAAAGAAGCGCGTATGGTTTACGGTGTGAATTATGATGAGGCTTATAGAAAATAAAAAAAGCCAAAAGGGCTCTGAGTGAGCCCTCTATAGAAAATACAGATTTACTTAGATTTTGCGATGATGGTATTGGCATACCAATTCATCAAGTCAATCTTTGCCTGTGCATCGGTGTCATCCTGTTCGCCTTTATAGGCATCTCGGAAACCAACAATGCACTCAGTTACGCCAATTTCTTCTAGGCGTTTTACGCCATCCACTGAAAATGAGTCTGCCGTAATGGCATGAATCTCAAACGGCTTGTTTTCAGTGCCAAATTCCTTTCGGTAGACATTAAGTTTATCAATATAAGTTTTCAATGTGTCCGCGTCACCCCCTGCATGTATCCAGCCATCGCCTATTTTTGCGGCGCGCTTGAGTGCCAAATCAGCATGCCCACCTATCAAAATAGGCGTTTGTTGTTTAGGAACAGGATTCATTTTGGCGCGTGGGATGGTGTAAAACTCGCCGTCAAAGCCAAAGTATTCACCTGAATGAAAGCCTCTTAGGATTTCAATCATTTCATCCATACGTTTGCCACGTTTTTCCCAGCGCTCACCACAGATTTCAAAGTCTTCTATCCAAGGGCTAATGCCCACCCCAAAAGCAAAACGGTCTTGAATAAGTGTATTGAGTGAGGTGAGTTGCTTGGCAACAATGACCGGGTTTCTGATGGGCAGCTTGGCAACGCTTGTTGTAAAGCGAATAGCCTTGGTTAGCGCTGCAAGATAAGGAATAGCAACAAAAGGTTCAATAAAAGGTGTGCCTTCCAGGAAATTTCTGCTGCCATCGGCATTATAGGGGTATTTGGTTTCAGCAACCTCGGGGTAACAGATACTGTCAGGTAAAGTAAAGCCATCAAACCCTAGCTTCTCTGCTTCTATTGCTAGGGTGCCGTATTGATCGGCTGGGCACATACAGGCATGGTACGAAAAACGCATAATGCTCTCTTTTGTTGTTTTTTTTACGAGATTAACGTGTTTTAGGGGAAAGAAAAACCACTAAGGAGAAATTCTTCGTAGCAGGTTAGAGCGCAATTGCGTATAATCGCGACGTTTTTCAGCTTTATCAAAGAATGCCGGCGAATAAAATGACGCTAACAGCCATTGAAATCAAAAGGAAAAATGAAGAGCTAAGGAATGCGACACCTGCAGAAATCATTGAGTTTGCTTTGTCACTAAATAAGTCGACCATTTTGACAACAAGCTTTGGGTTTTATTCAGCTGTATCTCTTCATGCGCTAACCTCGGTAGCAGGTGGGCAAGAGGTGCCTGTCATTTGGGTCGACAGCGGTTACAATGTTCGCGATGCGTATCAAGCTGCGGAGGCTATCACTGAGAAACTAGGCATAAACTTAAAGGTCTACAACCCTTTAATGTCTTCCGAAAGGCGCAATGCCTTAATGGGGGGGGTACCCGCTTCATCGGAGCCTCTTTTTGACGAGTTTGTAAGGCAAGTTAAGTTAGAGCCTTTTGAGCGAGCGCTAAACGATTATCAACCTGATGTTTGGATTTCAGGCATTCGACAGGAAGAAACAGAGCACAGAAAGCACCTCGACATCTTAAGTGTAGACTCACAAGGGATTTTAAAAGTATCCCCACTGTTTTATCTAAAAGAAACAGATCTTCAAGATTACATTGAAAAATATGAGCTACCTAACTGTAAGCATTATTTTGACCCTACCAAGGTACAAGACGATGTTGAATGCGGTCTTCATACATTCACGCCAAAAGCTTCATGATAGAGGCTTTTGAGAAGGCCTTCATTTCTGACCAGGCAGGCCTTAGTATTCTTGATTT
The DNA here is from genome assembly GCA_965225765.1 of Pseudomonadales bacterium. Classification (GTDB taxonomy): domain Bacteria; phylum Pseudomonadota; class Gammaproteobacteria; order Pseudomonadales; family DT-91; genus CAKMZU01. The sequence continues at coordinate 980,398 of CBDDBO010000002.1, read as the reverse complement.
TTTAGTTCAGGAAACGGGACTCTCAAAGCAAAGAATAAAGCAGGTAATCAAAGTTGGCGGTGTATGGCGTAAGCCTCCTTCCTTAGATCCTGAGCGTGTCAGGCGTTTCACTGATGAGGTGAATCTTGCTGACGAGGTTCATATTTATTATGAGCCTGGATTATTGAAAGTGCCTTCCGCTCACTTAATCAACATTCATAGTGCAGGCGCTTACGAGGTCTTTTTCAAGCCAAAAACACTGTTGATGGAGGAGCAGCTGCATTGCGATCATTTATCGTTTAATAGGGCACTTGAAAGAGATTTGCCGAGTTCTGCGGATATTCATTGGCTGTCTTTTTCAGAACCTGAGTTTTATGGCTTGTTTGTGTGTTGTTATACAAGGGCGATGGCAGCGAGCTTTTCTCAACTTGTTGATAATAAACAGATCAAGTTAGTTGTCAGCTTTAAAGCCTCTAGCAATCGGGCTTTAGCATCTTTACAGTATGTTCTAGCGCAGACTGAAGCGGCTAAATTAACGGTTAATGGCCTTGATTGTTCCTTGCTGATAGATTTAATGGGTTTTGAATCAATTTGGCAGGATGTTTTGCCTACTGTTGATCTGGATCCTTATCACCCCAGTATAGCTATTGAGCAATTATCGTTTAAGTGTCCAACTACAGGTGAGGCATTAAGGCTTCAAGCCTGATCGTTCTTAGTTAATTAGTCAGCCCTGATAAACAGTAGAAAGCTTCATTTAAAGAGGCTTAGGGCTGGCTTGAAACGAACAATTTCGACCAGAAAGACTCTAAAAGCCTTAAATTACTGGTCGAAATGAGTTTTGGATGCTGACTACAAGCCCGTCTTCGAACAATCAAAGCAGCTTTTTTGATCTATTCGATTCATTAGATCTCAATGACCCGCTCATAGCCTTATCGAACGCATTGCCTTGGCCAGATTTAGAAAAAGGTCTTGCCGTTTATTACAGCGAAGAAGGTCGCCCAGCCAAACCTATTCGATTGATGAGCGGCTTATTAATGCTCAAGCAGCTCTTCAATTTGAGTGACGAGAATGTGGTTTCTCAGTGGAAAATGAACCCATACTTTCAATTTTTCTGCGGTGAAACCAGTTTTCAATCTTGCCTGCCTTGCCATCCAACAGACCTTGTAAAATTCAGGCAAAGAATTGGCGAGAGCGGCGTTAAACAGATTTTTGCGATGTCAGTTAAGCTGCATGGAGAGGCAGCTGAAGATGATACGGTTTTTGTTGATACGACGGTACAGGAAAAAGCTATCACCTATCCGACCGATACAAAGCTCGCCATCAAAATCATTAATCGAGTGAATAAGCTAGCAAAAGGCTTTGGTGTCAAACAGCGGCGAACTTTTGTCAAAGAGGTAAAACAGCTTCGTATTGACTCGCGCTTCTTTGGACATGTAAAGAAACGCAAGAAGGCTAAAAAAGCCTTGAAGCGTCTGCGTACTATTGCTGACATTCTGATGAGAGAGCTTGAGCGAAAACTCCCAGAGGGTGCGGTTGCACAGCTAGCAAACGATTTTGCCATGTATCGCAAGGTACTTGCTCAACAGTCTAAGGACAAGAACAAAATTTACAGCCTTCATGAGCCTCAAGTCTACTGTGTTGCTAAAGGTAAAGCGCATAAAAAATACGAATACGGGAGCAAGGCTTCTATCGTATCGACACGCGATCATGTCATTGTTGGCGTCGCTGCACATGATACGTTCACGCATGATTCTGAAACATTACAAACTGCGTTAGATGAAGCAGAATCTGTAAGAGAGACATCCATCAAAACTGCTGTTGTTGATAAAGGCTATCAAGGTTCCAAATCTAAAGTGAAGCAGGAAGTTATTTTACCAGGCAAGCCTCTTAAGCGAGATAATGATAAACAACGAGCACGTAAACGAACGCTTTGTAAAAAACGCTCATCCATTGAGCCCGTTATCGGTCATTTGAAGCAAGACTTCAGATTGTGCAGGAACTTCCTTAAGGGCTTTATCGGCGATCAGCTTAACTTGTTGATGGCTGCTTGTGCCTGGAACTTAAAAAAGTGGATCAACGCTTTTTTTGTGCTTGTTTTTATCTGGCTACCTGATCAAAAAGCAGCCAGCAGATTGGCTGGCTTTAAGTTTATGCTTTCGATAATACTTGGCCTTAAAAAATATAAGGCCTTTGTCAGGGCTGACTAATTAAGGGCTTGATTAATTAAGTGGTTTTCTATACATTAGCGTCCCTCTTAACGGTGAGGTGTCCGAGTGGTCGAAGGAGCACGCCTGGAAAGTGTGTATACGGCAACGTATCGAGGGTTCGAATCCCTCCCTCACCGCCAGCTAAGAAAAGCTATAAAATACAATGGCTTAAGTTTATTATTAAATAAACTGCATGATGCCAGATTAGTTCTTTATTCAAATACTGTCTTTATCCGATTGATTTTAAAAGAAAATATTAGGTTCTCTTCGTTCTAAATTCTTGACTTAGTGAATATTGGGTTGAATAATGCGAAAGGAAGTCAAGAAGTCTCAAGTTTTACCTTCATGTCGTTGTCTGACTTGTATCAACGCGGTCTGTAGTGAATCTTTGGCAAACTGATTTACCGTGATATTCGCCCGCATGATAGGGTATTACAAAAGATTGAAATAGGATTTTATTATGACTGCGACCGTAAAAGGTAAGGTTAAGTGGTTTAATGACTCGAAGGGTTTTGGTTTTATAGAGCAAGAGTCAGGGCCTGATGTTTTTGCTCATTATAGCGCTATTGTTAGTGAAGGCTTTAAGACGTTGGCAGAAGGCCAGGCCGTTGAGTTTACATTGACTGAAGGCAAAAAAGGCCTTCAGGCTGAAAATATCGTCGCGCTTTAAACCTCGGCTCTTTCGAGCAGCAATTTCTCTGCTGCTCTCCTGCTCTTAAATTTGTTTCTGGTTACTCTCCTTAAATTATTGAAATTATTACCGATAGTTAAACTGGCCTCGGATATGTAAAGCTAAAATTAGTGATAGTTTTTGCAGTTGTTGAGGTTGTATGTCTCGTTTTCAAAAGCCGATGGCGATGGATGAAGAAGTAGCGGCTATATGTATCGATGATAAGAAGTTTGATAAGCTTGTTCCGGAAAATAAAACGCTAACAAGCGGTAAGTGGGGGAAGCCCCTAGTTAAATTGATTAGTACAATGTTCTTTGTAGTGGTATTTGGTTTTGTAGCGCTAAATCCTATTAGTCCAGAGTTCCCACTATATATAGTGGGTTGTTTTTTACTAACAATCATTTTAATAAAGGACGGTTATATTTAATATCAGTTGAGTCTTTGCGATTTAACTAATAGCCATTGGTCATGAATGCTGTTTGCAAAAGCAATGCAATTTTTCTTTAGTTCAGTATCCATGGATATACGGTGACTGGCGTCAATCAGCTCCGTATGCAATTCTGAGAGCTCTTTTGCCTCGTGCTCGCTTAGGCCGAGTTTCGCCCAATAATCAACTAGCGTTAAGCTGTAATTAATATAGGTAATGACGAGCTCCTGCGTTATCTGTGTCTCGTCTTTCTTCAATTTTTTACCTATAGACTGCTGAGCTTGTCTAGCAGTTAAGTAGTTGATGCTGTCGTCATGTTTGTGCATTGCTATATCTATTCTCTACGTACAGTTTCTATTGTAGATTCAATTTTTCAATGTGTCATAGTTCGCAATAATTGCTATCATAAATTAAAATCAATTGTATTTATACACCCTTAATTCGTTTAAGAAGATTTTTGTATATCATATTAGCTCTTAATCATTCTTGCAGCTTTTTTTGAGTGTGTCTGGATGGTTGGCCTTAAGCACACTGAAGGTTTTACTAAGCCAATTCCTATTATATGGGCTGTGTTTTATTGGTCATTATTAGTGTTGACTTGATTCTTTGGCTAGTTTGACAATGCCAATGTTTACGGCTCATGCTGTCTGGTCCAGAATCGGAGCGGTTAGTGTGGCAACCTTTGGGAGCTTTTTCTGAATGAGCCAAAAATTTTGCCAGAGCCTTTTGTATTCTATTGATTGTTTTAGGTAGTGTTGGCTTGAAGTTAGTATCACCCGAATTGACTGATTATTAAAAATATAATTTTTGCTATTATTTCAGAAGTTTAAAAGAAGTTTCAGGTTCTTTTGACTTTGGTTAAATCAAGATTAAGGAAACTTATCGCTTTGTATCAGCTCTATAACTTACTCTTATGTAATGTCAGGTGAGCGTTATCGAAAGTCACATCGTAGTCAGTTTTCTTAATCAGACAATAAACATGATTAATGGATACTTATGGGATTGGGTGCTGCCCATTCTTCTGACAGGCGTCGGCCTGTATTTCTCTTGTAAGCTTCGCTTTCTTCAGCTTCGTTATTTTTTTCTTTCCTGGAAACTGAGTTTACTTGGTAGGAATGATAGAGATCATCATGTTTCTCCCTTTGAGGCTTTGGCAACAAGCTTGGCCGCAAGAGTAGGGACAGGAAATATTGCAGGTGTTGCTGTGGCTATTACGCTAGGTGGCCCAGGCGCTGTTTTTTGGATGTGGGTAGTGGCGTTATTAGGCATGGCAACGGCATTCGTAGAAGCTACGTTGGCGCAGCTTTTTAAGCATGCCGAAGAAGATGGAACTTTTATTGGAGGACCAGCCTATTACATTCAGCGTGGCTTAGGGCAAAGGTGGTTAGGTGTCCTTTTTTCACTGTCCTTGATGTTAGCCTTTGGCTGTGTATTTATCGCTATTCAATCCAATACTGTTGCTCAATCAGCTAGCGGCTCCTTGGGTGTGCCGCATTTGTTGTCAGGGGGTATCTTAGTGCTGCTTGCTGTACCCATGATATTTGGCGGCGTAACCCGAATTGCCCACGTGGCAGGTAAAATTGTGCCTTTGATGGCAGGGGCATACCTTGGGGTGGCCATTGTTGTCATTATCTTGGAAATAGATAAAGTACCTGGCTTGCTTGTCGATATCGTTTCTTCAGCTTTTGGTTTTGGTTCTGCGGGTGCGGGTGCCTTAGGCGTGATTATTTCTAATGGTGTTAAAAGGGGACTTTTTTCAAATGAGGCAGGTATGGGTAGCGCACCCAACATTGCAGCCGCCGCCGATCCAACACCACCACATCCAGCCGCCCAAGGTTTTGTGCAAATGCTAGGTGTATATATTGATACTATTTTTGTCTGTACCGCTACCGCATTAATTATTTTGCTGTCGGGTGTCTATACGCCGGGGCAGGAAATGCAAGCTGTTACCTTAACACAACAATCGCTAGTTGCATCAGTCGGTAGCTGGGGTGATCTATTTATTACCATTGTTATTTTCTTTTTTTGTTTCACCACTATTTTGGGTAACTATGCCTATGCAGAAAGTTGTTTAAAATTTATTACACATAACTCAACAGTTTTATTTCTTTATCGTTTGATTGCAGTTGGTATGATTTTGCTAGGTGTGTTGGCTACTGTGCCTGAGTTATGGAATGCAGCAGATGCAACTATGGCCTTTATGGCAATTATAAATTTAATTGCTATTGCGTTGTTAGGTAAATATGTCTTTGTGCTGTTTGATGATTTTATCGCGCAGCTTAAAGAGGGAAAAGAGCCTGTGTTTGATCCTAAATTGTTGCCAGAACTCAAGGGGAAAATTGATGAGGATGTGTGGTTTGATCCTGATGACCCAGATGAATCCGAATGGCATAAAAAAATGGATTAAAAAAAGCGGCCTAAGCCGCTTTCTTATTTTTGCTCGGTGTAAAACTGGGTGTACCAGGTTTTTCTAAGCTTGTTTATAGGGCCATCGCCAGCACAAAGGACGGGATTAGGTTCAAAACGCTTATTTTTCCAAATCCAGACATCTTGGAAGAAAGCGTTCATGCTAGCGGTCGCATAAGCTGCGCCGATTTCAGTATTCTCCTGATCGGTTAAGCCATCAATTTTCTTGATCATAACGCCTGTAAATAGTCTGAAGGAGTCAGTTTTTGCACCATTACCCTCAAGGCTGATTGGCATGTGCGCATTCAGCATGCGTACATTATGAATTGGTCCTGGTACTTTGACTAACTTCTTTCCGTTGTGCGTTAACGCTTCACCCGTTGGGGTAAGTAGCTTGCCGTCTTCTTCAGTGATACCTGCAAAGGCATTGAAAGCTGTGTCAAGTACTGGAAAGTTGTAACCATCTGAAAGGGCGCCATCAGCCACTTTAATAGGTTGTTGAATGCGGCTCATGACAAGCTCGCCATCTTCATAAGCTAAATTGTCAGGTAGTTCGCCTGTCCATTCAGTGATTTGGTAACTTGGACCATAGTAGGTTGCGTGAGAAATTAACTTGCCTAAGGTGGATGAGTTGCAGTGGTTAATTTGAAGCGCTGTATGTGCCTCGAATACATTTTCAAAGTGAGAACAAGGCGCATCATGGACCGGGCCGAAGTGAGCTTTGTCAGAAATGTTATCGATCAGCTCTTTCCAGTGTGTGTCGATTACTTCAGTAGTGACGGTCCAAGGTGTCCATTCATCATTACCAAACTCTGCCATAGTGGGGATTTCCCAATCTGGCTCTGTGCCATTAGGACAATGCCATAAAAAGACTAAGCCATTTTTCTCAACGATCGGAAACTTATCTGTTTTGGCTTTAGGCGGGATCATGTCGCAATAAGGGATATCTTTACAAGCGCCTTCGCCGTCCCAAGACCAATGATGGAAAGGGCACTGAACATTATCACCTTTCACTTCTCCGATAGAGAGCTTGGCACCCATATGACGACAGAAATTATCAATGCACTGTAACTGACCTTTTGTGTCGCGCCAAAGTACTAGGCTTTTGCCGCAGACGTTTACTTCCCAAGGACCAATTTCATCTTCAGGGAAGTGAGAGCCTTTAACTTCCGGCTCGAAATGCATGGCCGCTAAGATAGCGTCCTGAGCAGCATTAGCGGCGGCAATTTTATCATCTAATGCTTCGCCTTGAGCAAGTGCGCCAAAAACGGCTTCGACAGCTGAGCCGTAGGTAGTTTGTAATGTTTTTTGGGCAGATTGGGCTTCAGCAGTGTCCGCCGCTGGGGGAGGGGTGATCCATGGGATAGTATAACCAATAGGGATCCAGCCTCGTGGAAAGCTGACATCTTGCGCAGAAGTTGCAATCACATTGCTCATATGGGTGTCCTTGGGCGATATTAGAGTTATTCAGTATCAGTGAATTGTTTAGCTTACTATTATTTTTTTAAAGCTTTTGTGTGTTTTTTGCGAATTTCGCAGATTAGATCTATTTTGGCGTTATCGTAAGTCTTTTTCCAGTGGTTTTATAGCGGTTAAGTTAGATTTTGGGCTTTACAGCCTAACTTTATGGGATAAAATACCGCCTTTTTTAACACGTGATCTTTGGTAGGGATCACCACTGTGGAGTTTCTATGCCTGTAATTACCTTGCCCGATGGCAGTTCTCGCTCTTTTTCTGAGCCGCTTTCGATTCTTGATTTAGCTAAAGATATAGGCCCAGGTCTTTATAAAGCCGCTGTAGCTGGCAAAATTAACGGTGAGTTAGTTGATGCCTGCGATCTGATTACGGAAGATTCAACGGTATCTATACTAACATCCAAAGATCAAGAGGGATTAGAGATTATTCGTCACTCTTGCGCGCATCTTATAGGGCACGCAGTTAAGCAACTATACCCTGAAGCTAAAATGGCAATTGGCCCTGTCATTGAAGAAGGGTTTTATTACGACATTGATATCGATAAAGCGTTTAATCAAGACGATATCGACAAAATAGAAGCCCGTATGAAGGAGCTAATTGATACAGAGTATGATGTGATCAAAAAGCCTTGTTCTCGAGAAGAGGTACTTAGTACCTTTGGGTCGCGTGAAGAGCCTTATAAGGTAGAGATTGTTGAACAGGATATTCCTGAAACTCAAGCTCTGATCAATCTCTATCATCACGAAGAATACATTGATATGTGCCGTGGGCCGCATGTGCCAAATACACGTTTTCTTAAATACTTCAAGTTAACCAAAGTCGCTGGTGCTTATTGGCGAGCGGACGCTAACAACAAAATGCTCCAGCGCGTGTATGGTACGGCCTGGCCTGATAAAAAACAGCTTAAGCAATACTTGAGGCGTATCGAAGAAGCTGAAAAGCGCGATCACCGCAAAATAGCCAAAAAGTTAGATTTCTTCCATGTGCAAGACGATGCACAGGGTATGATTTTCTGGCACCCCAAAGGTTGGTCAATCTACAGAACGATTGAAGACTATATGAGACAAAAGCAAATAGAGCAGGGGTATCAGGAAATTAAAACGCCCCAGCTTGTTGATATTGGTCTTTGGGAAAAGTCAGGGCATGCTGAAAAATTCTCTGATGATATGTTTGTGCTTAAAAGTGAAGATAGGGAAATTGCTGTTAAGCCGATGAACTGCCCTTGCCATGTGCAGGTATATAATCAAGGCCTTAAGTCTTATCGTGATCTACCGCTTCGCTTGGCTGAGTTTGGTTCTTGTCACCGAAATGAACCTTCAGGCTCTTTGCATGGCATTATGCGTGTGCGTGGCTTTACTCAAGATGATGCGCATATATTCTGTCAGGAGAATCAAATTCAAGCAGAAGTCTCTCGTTTTATTGACTTTCTGCATGATGTCTATGAAGACTTTGGTTTTACCGAGGTCATTTATCGATTGTCTACGCGTCCCGAAAAGCGCGTGGGCTCTGATGAGGTATGGGATCGCTCGGAAGCCGCTTTGGCAGAAGCACTAAATGCAAAAGGTCTAGATTGGCAGGAACTGCCAGGTGAAGGTGCATTCTATGGCCCTAAGATTGAGTTCTCTTTAAGAGACTGCCTAGGCCGTGTCTGGCAATTAGGGACAATCCAGGTTGATTTCTCGATGCCAGAGCGCTTGGGTGCTCAATTTGTTGCTGAAGGTGGCGCTAAAGAAACGCCTGTTATGTTGCACCGCGCAATTCTTGGCTCATTTGAGCGATTTATTGGTATTTTGATTGAGCATTATGAAGGTGTTTTTCCGCCTTGGCTTGCACCGAATCAAGTTGCCATTATGAATATCACTGACAAGCAAAGCCCTTTTGCCTCAAAAGTTGCAGAAAAACTGAAATCTCAGGGAATTAGAGTGGTTTCGGACTTGAGGAATGAGAAGATCGGGTTTAAAATCCGCGAGCACACTTTGCAGAAGGTGCCATATCAGTTAGTGGTAGGTGACAAAGAAGTGCAAAACAATCATGTCGCAGTAAGAACGCTTAAGGGTGAAGACTTAGGGTCCATGCCTGTTGATGCGTTCATATCGCTTGCAAAAGAGGCGATAGCAAGACGTGGAAGAATAAATAAGCCGGAGGACTAAACCATTAAGAGCGGTAAATCTAAAAGAGCCTTGATAAACGACGACATTACTGCATCAGAAGTTAGACTTGTGGGTGCTGATGGAGAGCAGGTAGGCATAGTCCCACTTGCTCAAGCGCTTTCTACCGCTCAAGAAGCTAGTTTAGATCTTGTGCAGATGGCCGATTCAGATCCGCCAGTCTGTAAGGTTATGGATTATGGGAAGCACGTGTTTGATGCTAAAAAGCAACTGGCAGCTTCTCGTAAAAAGCAGAAACAGACTCAGGTAAAAGAGATGAAGTTTCGCCCAGGGACGGAAGATGGGGATTATCAGGTAAAACTACGCAACCTGATACGTTTCCTTGAGCAGGGGGACAAAGCCAAGGTCACTATGCGTTTTCGTGGACGTGAGATGGCTCATCAAAATATCGGTATGGATCTACTGAAGCGCGTTGAAGCTGATTTAGAACAATACGGTACAGTTGAGCAATTTCCTAAAATGGAAGGCAGACAAATGACCATGGTGATAGGTCCCAAAAAGAAAAAGTAACAATATTTTGTTGTTACACCTATTTGCTAAATGCGGAGTTATTCATGGCAAAATTAAAAGTTCATAGTGGTGCTGCAAAGCGCTTCAAAAAGACAGGCTCTGGTTATAAGCGTAAAAGCGCTCATAAAAGCCATATCCTTACCAAAATGACCACTAAGCGTAAGCGTCAGTTACGTGGTACCAGCCAGGTTCATCCTGCTGACCAAGTACTCGTTGATCGTTTATTAAGAAATTAAGAGGTAAGACATGGCTAGAGTAAAACGTGGGGTTATCGCCCGTCGTCGTCACAAAAAAGTATTAAAGCAGGCTAAAGGTTATTATGGCGCTAGAAGCCGTATTTTCCGTGTAGCTAAGCAGGCGGTCATCAAGGCTGGCCAATATGCTTATCGTGACCGTAAGCAACGTAAGCGTCAATTCCGTTCTTTGTGGATTACCCGTATCAATGCGGCAAGCCGTGCCAATGGCATGTCTTACAGCCAATTTATCAATGGCCTTAAAAAAGCAAATATCGAACTCGACCGTCGTGTATTAGCTGATTTAGCCGTTCATGATAAAGCAGCTTTTGCAAAGGTAGTTGAGCAAGCTCAGTCTGCATTAGCTTAATAAGCTGACCTGTGATACGAAAAGGAAAGGCTAGGAGGCTGTCCGGGAATTGCGTTCGAGCATAAGGTTTCAAGAATCGAGTCAGAATTTTTAAAAAATTTTTGCGAATAGTCAGCCTATTTAAAGAAATTTTATAAGAGTTATGGCCGATTATAGGAAGCTTAGGCCGAACAGTCAGTTCTCGGACCGTCTCCTAGGCCTTTCCTTTTTTTTTAGTTAAAAAACAATTGAGTGTTCTCGATGGAAAACTTGGAAGACTTAAAGCGCTCGGCTTTAGCTGAAGTCGATACAGCTGATAACCTGCAGCAGCTAGATGATATTCGTGTTAATTACCTAGGCAAAAAAGGGTCCATTACAGGACTTTTAAAGACACTGGGTAAGCTTTCAGCCGAAGAAAGGCCTAAAGCAGGTGCCTTGATTAATGAAGTCAAAGAACGTGTTCAAGAAGCCATTAACACTAAAAAAACGGATCTTCAAGAAGCTGCCATTGCTAAGCAGTTAGCTGAAGAATCCATCGATGTGACCTTGCCTAGCCGTAAGCGCCCTGAAGGCTCTTTGCATCCGGTTACTAAAACCATCGAGCGTATTTCCACTTGTTTTAAAGGTTTAGGCTTTTCAGTGGTTGAAGGGCCTGAAATCGAAGACGATTATCACAACTTCGAAGCGCTCAATATCCCCCAGCATCACCCGGCAAGAGCGATGCATGATACCTTTTACATTAAAGAAAATACGGTCTTAAGAACCCATACGTCGCCTGTTCAGGTACGTACTATGGAGACGCAGGAACCGCCTCTTAGAATTATTTGCCCGGGGCGTGTGTATCGCTGTGATTCAGATTTAACGCATACGCCTATGTTTCATCAAATAGAAGGCTTGTTGATTGATGAGTATGCCAGCTTTGCCGATTTGAAAGGGGTTATCGAAGCCTTTTTAGCTGTATTCTTTGAAAAAGACGATTTAGCTGTACGTTTTAGACCGTCTTATTTCCCCTTTACTGAGCCTTCCGCTGAAGTGGATATTGCCTGCGTGATGTGTAATGGCGAGGGGTGCCGTGTATGTAGCCATACAGGATGGTTGGAAATCTTAGGTTGCGGTATGGTGCATCCGAATGTTTTAACCAGCTCTGGCATTGATACCGAGAAATACTCAGGCTTTGCATTTGGCTTGGGTATTGAGCGTATGGCTATGCTTCGCTATGGCGTAAATGACCTCAGGCTGTTCTTCGAGAACGATCTTAGATTCTTAAAACAATTTGGCCGTTAAGGATAGGGTAGTAGCATGAAAGTAAGTGAAAAGTGGTTACGTACCTGGGCAAATCCTTCCTTTTCGACGGATGAATTGGTGGCACAAATTACCATGGCAGGGCTCGAAGTTGATGCTGTGGAACCTGTTGCTGAAGCCTTTTCTGGTGTTGTGGTTGCTGAAGTAAAACGCGTAGAACCGCACCCTGATGCAGACAAGCTTCGTGTTTGTCAGGTGAGCAATGGTGAAGAGGTTGCACAGGTTGTTTGCGGTGCTGCTAATGTTCGTGAAGGTTTGAAAATACCCTTTGCTCAAGTAGGGGCTGTTTTACCGGGTGATTTTAAGATCAAAAAAGCTAAGCTTCGTGGTGTGGAATCCTTTGGCATGCTTTGCGGTGCAAGTGAATTAGGCCTTGAGGATGTCATTGATGGCTTAATGGAGTTACCTGATGATGCGCCTGTCGGCACTGATTTTAGAACCTATCTTGATCTTGATGACAATATCATTGATGTAGACTTAACCCCTAATCGCGGCGATTGTTTAAGTGTGCGCGGAATTGCGCGTGAAATCAGCGTGTTAAATGCAGTTCTTTTTAATCAGGTTGAAGTGGCAAGTCAGCCTGTTACCTCTGATAAAACCTTTAATGTAGTTATTGATGCAGCTGATGATTGTCCAAGATATGCAGGCAGGGTTGTAGAAGGTATTGATGTTTCGAAGCCTTCTCCTTTGTGGTTGCAGGAAAAATTAAGGCGTTCAGGTATTAGAAGCATTGATGCAGTCGTCGATATTACGAATTACGTCTTACTAGAGCTGGGCCAGCCGATGCATGCGTTTGATTTAGATCAACTGCAAGGTTCTATTCATGTGCGTAAAGCCGCTGAAGGCGAGAAACTCACCTTGCTTGATGATCAAGAACTTACCCTTCGTGCAGAAGACTTGGTGATTGCTGACGAAAGCAAGGCCTTAGCCTTGGCAGGCATTATGGGCGGCAAAGACTCGGGTGTGAGTGATGCCACTACGTCAATCTTTTTGGAGTCGGCATTCTTTGAGCCAGTTTTATTGGCAGGCCGTGCTCGTCATTTTGGTTTGCATACGGATTCATCTCACAGGTTTGAACGTGGTGTCGACTGGGACTTGCAGGTGGAAGCATTGGAACGCGCCACAGAGCTCATTTTATCTATTGTAGGTGGGCAGGCAGGGCCAATTGTTGAGGTCAAGGCAAAAGAAAAAACGCTCGAATCGTTTGAACTTACCTATAAAAAGCTTACGCAAGTACTTGGTTTTGATATCGAAAGAGAAAAAGTAGATGCCTATTTGACAGGGCTTGGCGTATCAACTGAATCAACTGATGCTGGTTGGCACTGTACGCCTCCGAGCTTCCGTTTTGATTTGGCGATTGAAGCTGATCTTATTGAGGAAGTGGCAAGACTATACGGCTATAATAATTTACCCGTGACGCCATTAGAATTACCGGCTAACTTTGAGCTGGAGCTGGAAACGAAAACGCCATTGATTAAGGTGAAAGAAGCACTCGCAACGGCTGGTTTTCAAGAAGCGATTACGTATAGTTTTACGTCAGGCGATCTACAGCAGCATTTCTCAGATGTGCCGTCTATTGAAGTTCAAAACCCTATATCACAAGATATGGCAGTGATGCGGCAATCGCTGTTACCTGGTTTGCTCTCAGCTTTGCAACATAACCTTAATAGACAAATGCCTGATGTTAGATTGTTTGAATCAGGGTTAACCTTTAAACAAGCGGATGGCGACTATCAACAAGCGCCAAAACTAGCTGGGCTTTTGTCGGGTCTTGTTGAAGATGAAAATTGGTCAGGCAATACAAAGCCAGCTGATTTTTATGACTTAAAAGGGCAGGTCGATAATTTACTGAATGGTTTGTCGCTTTCTGATATTGTTTATAAACCAGCCGAGCCAAAAGGCTATCATCCAGGGCAAACGGCTGAAGTTTTTGTGGCCGGCGAAGCTATCGGTTTTGTTGGGGCGCTTCATCCGCAGGTGCTCAAATCGCTCGGTATTGGGCAGCCTGTCTTTGTGTTTGAGATATCTTTGGATATACTCAAAAAAGGAGAGCCTATTGCCTTTGCCTCATTATCTAAATTTCCTTCAGTACGAAGAGACTTGGCTTTTGTGGTATCAGATTCGGTAAATGCATCTGAATTAATGAGCGAGGCACAGCACGCCGCAGGAGAATGGCTAATAGATTGCATTCTTTTTGATCTTTATGCGGGCGCTGGTGTCGAAGAAGGAAAGAAAAGTTTGGCATTAGGTTTGTTCTTTCAGCATCCCGAGCGGAGCCTTAATGACGAAGAGGTTCAGCAAGCAATGGATGCTGTGGTAGAGACGTTGGGTAGGGTCTACGGTGCTGCTTTAAGGAATTGAGACTATGACAGCTTTAACTAAAGCCGGAATGGCTGAGCGCTTGCATGATGAGCTCGGCCTTAACCGAAGGGAAGCAAAAGAGATTGTCGAGAGCTTCTTCGAAGAAATCAGGCATTGTCTGGAAAATAATGAGCAGGTAAAGCTCTCTGGCTTTGGTAATTTTGAGCTAAGAGATAAGCCTCAAAGGCCAGGCCGAAACCCAAAAACAGGGGAAGAAATCCCCATCTCTGCAAGGCGTGTGGTGACCTTTAAGCCAGGTCAAAAGCTCAAATCCCAAGTCGAGCATGGCCATGGCAAGCATTGACTCGCTTGTAAACTTACCCCCGATTCCCGATAAACGTTATTTTACCATTGGCGAAGTAAGTAAACTTTGCGCCCTTAAGCCTCACGTACTTCGCTACTGGGAACAAGAATTTCCTCAATTAACCCCTAATAAGCGCAGAGGCAACAGACGCTATTACCAGGGAAAAGATATTGAATTGATTCGAGCCATTCGTACTTTGCTGTATGAGCAAGGTTTTACTATATCGGGTGCCAAACAAAAACTTAAGCTCGATAAAGGTAAGGTTGAACAACCCTCAGCGCCAGACAATCACTCTAACATTTCAACCTTGATTGATGACTTGGAGCAATTACTGATGACGCTTAAAGGTGCTGGAAGTCAGTCGAGTTGATGCCAATTTTTTGTAAAATAAGACTTTTCAGCAGTCGTCGATTCGGCTATGATGCGCATCTCAATCGATCGGGGTATAGCGCAGTCTGGTAGCGCACTACACTGGGGGTGTAGTGGTCGCAGGTTCAAATCCTGCTACTCCGACCATTTTTAAAGGGCTTCAAGGTAAATACCAACTAACTCTTGTGGAATAATACACGTTTATGTGCACGGGCTGTACATTATGTGTTTTTCTTGAATCTCCCTATCTGTTGCAGAAATATCCTTCCTAACTTTAGATGTTAATTTTTTTGGTTGGTTTGTCAGGTTTAATTGTTCTGGTTTTTGTCCCTTGGGTTTGCCTTAGGCATGAAAAAGCCAGCGTAATTGCTGGCTTTTATCATTCTCGATTTGTCACTACTCACCTACCTAAGGCAAAATGTCCTCACCAGTCAATGCTATTTGTACGGTAATCAATGGATTATGGCTTTTGTTAGCCACTGTTTAAAGATAACTTGAAATACTATAGTAAGCCTCAGCATATTCGTCAGTTCGGAAGCTGGCAGAGACTTTTTGTTTTGCGTTGAGCATGCGCAAATCCTGCTTTGTGCGATTGTTGCTAAAGACTACATGGATTTTCCTTTGCAACTAGTAAGACGGCCTTATCATAAGCGTGTAATCTCTCCCGCAAGTTATGCGCGTCAGACTTAGCCATTTTGCCGCGTTTTCAGCTAGGCTTTTCAGGTATGTCAGGCAGTGCTTTTTGCTTTGTCTCATGATGGCTCTGCATTGCTGCTGTAGCTTTTTGTAGGCATTTTGGGTTAGTGACAAGGCCTATGCCTTAAATGCATGTAAGAAAGGCAGGGCGCCCAGCAGTCATGAATAATCGTCCGCCATAACGAGGAATGATGTTAATGGCCTTAGTCACTTTTATACCAGATTTCTAATGGAGTTTTTTAAGTGTTTTATCATCTGATGCGTACAGATGAATCCACTGGTTTTTCTTGTCGGCCCTCATCGATGTTTCAATCATATGGATAGCTTGTTTTTTAGGCAATATATAAGGCCATGAAAGACCTGTTAGATGCGAGGGGTGGCCGCTATTTAGTGGGGATGGTATTGATCAAATTTGGTTGCTTAAAAACCTGTCAAAAGCTTTTTAAAATTTTAGGTGTGAGTAGTTGCCTCGATTTTAAGTATTATTTGAAAAATCTCTCATGAGAAACGTGTTAGGTTTTCTATCACTAGAAAGTACGGATTAAAGAACAATCCGTGACTCTCAAAATGGACTTTATTAATGAGGTGGCTTAGGGAATTCGGGGTTAAATAAATTAGCTATCGGATGTTTCTTGTTAGCCCTTTTATCTTTAAGTGCTATGAATCTAGGCCCCCCATCATTAAAGCATCCGTGCTGATATCTTAATAAATTTTTACCGCCAGTGCTTATAAAATCAGCTAGTAGCAGTGCAATATGACGATTTTCTTGATTTAGTTGCTTCTCAACATTTTCTTTTGTATCAGTTTTTTTGCCATTATACTCTTCTATGCTTTCGACGATACCTGCATCATTAAGTTTTAGTGATATAGTTATTTCGTTAAGTTTAGTTGGGGGGCGCTTTCTATTTGGAAGTTGTTTAGTCAGATTTACCTTATATGTTAAGGTGTTGCCGTTTTTAAAAGTAGCGTTTAGTTCATTTAGTTGGTATTCAGTGTTTGGCCCAGATTTAGCGGTTGTATCTTTTTCCCATAGCCATAGGCTATCTTTTTCTCTTACACCTTTTTCTATAATTGGGGTACCCTCCTTTTCGGCGTCTTCTTTATCATAGGGGCTAATATAGTCCAGGCAGAAATTTTCAATATCAGGTGGTAATGCGAAGGCAGCTTGCTCAGCTATCAAAAGCAAAAAAATACATTTACATCTATTTTTAATTTTCATAAACAACTATTTAATCGAAACTCTAGTTAAAGGATATTTATATTTGAGGTAACAAAAAATGTACTAAGTGTACTAAGATAAGCTTTTTTATAATGTTTTGATTTTTTTATATCTAAGGTTTTAACCTAATAAGTGTATCCGCGGGGTCTTCGATGAGCTCAACCCCCCGTGACACGTTTGTTATTTTTATAGGTGTTTATTCTGGAAATTATTTAAAATTTTAAAAAAAATCCTTTTTATAGTATTTGTCCTAAGTGTTTCTGGTACTTGATTTGATTTCAAATCTGATTCTAGTTTAGGGTCTAGGTCTTTGGCTGTTGTTCCGTGACTTGATAGGTTTTTTTCTTCTATTGTCTCGGTAGGATAATAATATGTTTTAAGTTTGTCGCCCTGGTAGAATCTCATAGAGCCCTGCTTTTGCCTAAGTTTTGGATTTACTTGTGCGTGGAAATCAACCGTAACAGGTGTCTTTTTACTGCCGCAAGAAACAGTTACAGGGCCATCCTTCCAAATATGAAGAATGTCTAGGTATTGAGTTGTTGTAGTTTTTATAGCTTCATTGTTTACTATTTCAATGTCAACCGCATAACAATAATGTAAAGCCGGTGTAATTAATAAAAAACCGTTGAGTATAAATCTAATCAATTTAAAGATCCTAATTGTAATGCAATGGAGTAGTCTATGATTTTATTTTATTAATCTAGTTCAATAAATAACAACGGTGTCCACGGGATCGTCGCTGCGTCCCTCTATAGTGGAGCCATTACGTAGTACAGGTAAGCGAATAAAAAAAAGACTGAGTGAGCAAGGCCTTAATCAAAGCCTATCATTTGCGTCAATCACCCAAAGGCTTGGTGTTTCACAGTGATATAGAGTCGCCGCAAGCGCAGCGCGTTAGTTAGGTATAAATTAACCGCTTAAATTCCTGAATTTTACTGTCCGATTTTACTTGGCCAGAACATTTTTTTATTCTGGCAAGAAGAATTGCGTGAACAACAGCTGTCTACATAGGTGAAATTCGACCCGGCTAGATGGAAAAATGGGCACAGCCCGAAGAGCTGCGTCTAACTATCCATCAAACGGTGTTGGACCCAGCTTATCTAGCTCGTTAACCCTCTCTGGATTTGCCTTGCTTGATGAATAGTTAGTAAGTCAACAGGGTCTAGCCTGAATAATTCATGACATTTTAGATTTCTTAGAGATTGACCGAATAAGTGTGTTGTAAATGTAACATCAGATCAAATCGGCTATAAATTAATCATTTTTTGAAATTCAGACACAACTCCCCCTTACCCCCGTGCTTTTCATGCGCTGGGGTAAGCGCAATATTTTTTAATCAGGAGACAGGTTTAAGCGGATAGCTGCCGTATAAAATAATGATTGTCGCTGCTTAGATATCGTGGTAGCTGCCATGAATTTTATTCTGCGAGTATTGCGTGTCACGACGGCACTGATCTTCAATAATTTTTCTCTTAGCAATCTTACCTGCCATCGCTCTCCCAGCGTATCTTTTAGACCTATGACTCTGAGCCTTTCAAGCAGTGTATAGGCCAATCCTGATAAGATCACTCGGAACTGATTGGGCCACCAATCTGAGCAGCTATTAAGGTCACTAAACAGCCATTTTTGTTCTTTAATCTGGTTTTCCATGTCGCCACGCTCGCAATAAACTTCGCTGTAAAGTGAGGAAGCTTTATCTTTGAGTGACGTCAATACATAGCGTGTAGTCGTACCCAAATTAGAGACTTCCGCTTTAACGACGATTCGCCGTTCGTGAGGCCAGCTTCTGGCTTTGTAATCGTTAATGTCACCAAACCATTTCTGTGGTTCACTACTCTCTTCGAAGGCTTCTAGCGCAGATTTATGTAATCCAATGGTGACTGCTCGCCCATGTAAAGCGCTGTTAGGGCTGTAACCTACAGCATAATCAATCTCTATCGACTCACAAAGGTTAATGATTTTGGGTGAATAAAAACCACTGTCGCCTCGAAATAAAATTTGCGTTTTTGGCCAGGCTTTTCTTAATCGTTTCACGAGCATTTTCAATACCAGCACAGTCAACCAGTTGCCATGCTTGCTTGATGGTCTCAATATCGCGACTAATAGCTGATCGCCACAGAAAACATAAAGCGGTAAATAGCAGTAGCCACGGTAATGATGGTTGTAGTAACGGCCTTCCTGTTCACCATAGAGACGGTTATCTGTGGCATCAAAATCTAGAATGATTGTTTTTGGCGCTTTTGAATAACTGTTAATAAACTGCTGAATCAGCTCCTCATGAACGGCTTTTAAACTGCGCCTATCAAACCGCTGGTCGAACCTCTGCATGGTGGACGCACTTGCAAGATCCTCATCAACACCGACGGCTGTTTGCAGAGCTAGATCATTTTTTAAATCATTGTGATCAATGAGATCTTCTTCACCGCAGGCTAATGCATAAACTCGCTGCTTTAAAAGATTTTCTGCTTGATGTTCGACCTTGCTTTTATCTCGATCATCTGGAAGAAGCTTTGCTATCTTTTGCGTTAAGCCTATTTTTTTATCAACTTTGCTTAAAAGTAAACTTCCTGCAAATGAACTGACGCAACCACCTGAGAAATCAAAATCTATTTGACGACGTTTTAGGACTGGGAAAAGTGGTTGACTAACGGTACAATTTGGCATCGGCGCAATCTTTATTTTTATTGTGTTGGCACCTTTATTATAAGGGTTTGCGCCGTTCCTTCATACTTTCTCATGAATTATTCAGGCTAGGAGCCTGTCCGAGAATTGCGTTCGAGCATAAGGTTTCAAGAATTGAGTCAGAATTTTTAGAAAATTTCTGCGAATAGTCGGCCTATTTAAAGAAATTTTATGAGAATTCTGACTCAATTATAGGAGGCTTAGGCCGAACAGTCAGTTCTCGGACAGGCTCCTAGGCTCATTAAGCCTTATTAGCGTCCTATCATTGAGCAGATCCGCTAGTGTGTAAGTCGACAAGACATTAATGAATGCAAGTTGTGCCTGAAAAAGGATGGGTTTAAGGGCGCAGACGCCTCTTATATGGCAGGCTGGTGAATCGCAGTTGATGGGGTCTAATGTTTTTTCCATCGCTTTAAATACATCGCCCAAGTTGATTTGATTGGGCGGGATTGCTAGGCAAATACCGCCATGTTTGCCTCGGGTTGAGCTTACCCAGCCTTGGTTCACTAGACTGTTGACCACTTTCATTAAGTGTGTTCTGGAGATAGTGAACGTTTCCGTAATAGTCTGAATCGTAGTGAGAGATTTTTTCATGCCCGCTAGATAGATAAGGACTCGATAAGCGTAATCTGTGTGTTTGGTGAGTTGCATAGTAGTTATCGCAGATGCTTGATCTTTATAAATATACATGTAGAATACATCTTTATAAATATTCATGTTAAATGAATGTTTAAATTTTTACAGATCAAGTTGAGAATCTTATGCAGTCAGAAACAATTGCCATCATTAAAAGTACCGTACCGTTACTTAAAACGCATGGCCTTGCCATTACTCAGCATTTTTATCAGTTACTTTTTGAACGGTATCCCGATCTAAAGCATGTATTTAATCAGCAAAATCAACACAGTGGCTTGCAGTCAAGTGCGCTAAGTGATGCGGTCTTGGCTTACGCACAGAATATCGATCAGGTAGATGTTTTGTTACCTGTTGTAACGCGAATAGCCCATAAGCATGCGAGTCTTGGTGTGCAACCTGAGCATTACCCACTAGTAGGTGAAACACTCCTAGCTTCTATTCAGCATGTACTTGGTTTACCTGATGAACATGAAGCTCTCACTGCTTGGGGAGAGGCTTATCAGCAGCTAGCGGAGCTTTTTATTCAAACAGAAGCGGCTATTTATCAAGAAAATGAAGAGCAGTCGGGTGGCTGGGAAGGATTCAAGCCTTTTGAGATTACAAAAATAGTCAACGAAACACCCAGTGTGAAGTCGTTTTATTTTACACCTAAAGATAATGTTGAAATCCCCCGATTCTCTGCGGGACAGTACCTTGGTGTCAGAATGAAACCTGAAAAAGGTGAGTATCAACAAATTCGTCAATATTCGTTATCTCATCATGAGCATTTTCGTATTACTGTTAAAGCGCAGCCTAATGGTTTAGCTTCTAATCATTTGCATCAGTTGCGCGTTGGTGATGCAGTTGATATTCAGCCTCCTACAGGTGTGTTTACTTTGCGTCAAATAAAGCCCAAGCAAGTCTTTATAGCAGGTGGTGTCGGCATCACGCCTTTAATGAGTATGGTCCAGTCGGTGATAGCTCAGAGGCAGTTATCCAGCGATGTGTTGTTCATTCAATGTGCAAAATCACCGTCTGAAGAGTTATTTCCTGAGCAATTGGCTACATTAGTTAGCGATGAGTCGTTGATATATAAGCGGTGTCTAGAGGCTGGAGAGGGTGCTGATCATCAAGGATTTTTAACAAAAGAAGCATTGTCAGCTTGGCTTTTGGAGTATGAATTTACGCCAGACAATACTGAACTTTATTTTTGCGGCCCTAAACCTTTTATGTCTGCCATGAATCAACATGTGACGTCTTTAGGGTTTGAGCCTGCCCATATTCATTATGAGGTATTTGGGCCGACAAAAGCGCTTTAAATTCAGCGAACAGCTTTAAGGGTAGCACGAAGAGGCGCTGGATAGCCTTCAATGGTTAAGTCGGGGTTTTCAGGTGCTAGAAAATCCACTAAGGACTGAAAGGTCATCCAGTCGGTTGTACGCTGCTCTTCAAGCGATGTTTGATTGATATCTATGCACTCAATCTGTTTAAAACCTAATTTTTTCAACCACAAGGTCAGCTGAGAAACACTGGGGATAAACCACACATTGCGCATTTTGGCGTAGCGTCCTTCAGGGACTAACACCTGCTGCTCGTCGCCTTCGATTACTAGGGTTTCGAGCACTAGTTCGCCACCAGGTTTTAATAACGCTTTAAGCTCTTCCAGATGGCCTATAGGTGACTTTCGGTGATAGAGCACGCCCATAGAAAACACCGTATCAAAGCACTGCATGTTTTTAGGCATGTCTTCAGCACAGAGGGGTAAGACAAAAACAGGCTCTTCAGGCAGGTAGTGCTTCAATACTTTATACTGGCAGATATATTTAGGCATAGGCTCAATACCTAACACCAATTGTGCGCCGAGGCCTCGCATGCGCCAAGCATGATAGCCACTGCCGCAGCCGACATCTAACACAGTTTTGCCTTCAAGTGAGCTGATGTTAGGGGCAATACGATTCCACTTCCAGTCCGAGCGCCACTCTGTCTCAATATCGACACCAAAGAGTGAAAAGGGCCCCTTGCGCCATGGGTGGAGACTCATGAGCGTATCCCGCAGCTCAGTTATTTCTTCATGCGTTAAGGGTTTGTCTGTGTTCAGTGTGATGGCTTGAGTGTCTAATGAGACTTCAGTGACAGGCCAATCAGGCAGTGCATTTAAAGCTGTAAGCCAGTCATCCAAATCCCCAAAGGTGCGCACAGATTCACGCGCTTTTAACGCTGTTTTAAGTTCAGGTATAAATTGATTGAGGGCGTTTTTTTCGATGCCCTTAAAAAAATCTGAATGATCAAACATATTATTTTATCGCGAGAAACGTGCAAAAGTTCAGGCACTGAAAAATCACCTGAGAAGATGAAAAGCCTAATGTATCCAGTCGATCTAGATGCGCTTGAATGGTCTCAGGCACTAGAAAATCTTCGATTGCTTGGCGTTTTTGGGCAATTTCCATCAGGCTATAGCCTTGATGCTGTTTAAATTGATGATGGAGGTCAGTCAATAAGGTTTGTTGTGCGGTATCGTCAAAGATGACTTTTTCTGATAAAAACAAAACGCCACCAGGTTTTAAGGCTTTAAATAAGCGGCTTAAGAGTAAGGCTCTCTCTTCTAGCGGAATGAACTGCAGGGTTAGGTTTAGCGCTACAAAGTCGCAGGGTTCAAAGTCCAACGCTTCGATATTGGCTTCAATGAGCTCAACAGGGGGAGGGGAAATATCCTGGTTGATGACTTTTTGACACTGCGCAAGCATAGCAGCTGAGTTATCGACCGCTAGTATGCGAACATGTTGGGCTTGGATATTTTGTCTAATAGCCAGGGTTGAAGCGCCCAGCGAGCAGCCTAAGTCATAGATTAAACTCTCGTCTTTGATCCATTTCTCTGCGATAACACCCAGCATGTCGAGCATCAATGTATAGCCTGGCACAGATCGCTTGACCATATCACTGAAGACCTCGGCGACACGTTCATCAAACTGAAATTGTTCGACGACCTGTCTGGCTGTTGCATAAAGTGAGTCTTGTGCGTTCACATTGAGAGCCTTAAAAAAAAGCGAAGTATAAAGCCAAGCCTTGTCTTGCTCAATCGCTATGAATTGAAGTGCCAACTGCTATAATTCGCAAAACACTGATGTCATTGCCTCATGCGCCCATTGCCTTTCACCCAAGGACCCATCGTAACCCTTTTTACTAAACATACAGCGCCCATGCTGTTGGGGCTGCTCGCCCATCTTCTCATGCAGGCACTAGATGTCTGGTTTATTTCACAGCTTGGCACAGAAGCTCTATCTGCCATTGGTTTTGTTTTTCCTGTCACGATGTTGTTTGTTTACTTGGCGATTGGCTTAAGTGCAGGGGTTGCGTCTGTGGTTGCAAGAAAAGCAGCCACACTGCCCACCTCTGCACTTAATAGACTCATCCGTGATAGCCAATGCTTAGCTATGCTGATTGGCGTGGTGTTGATTAGTTGCTGTCTAGTACTAAGCGACGCTATTTTCTATTGGATGGGGGCGCCAGAAGAACTCATCCCAATGATTCAGTCCTACCTGAGGCTCTTTTATATTAATGGTTTTCTTACCATTGCAGGCATGGTTGGTCTGTCTACCATACGTGCTTTGGGGAATACCCGAGTGCAAGGTGTCTCGATGCTGATCGCAGCTTTGGTGCATGCAGTGCTTGATCCTCTGTTTATTTTTGGCGTTGGGTACTTTGATGGGCTAGGACTTCAAGGTGCTGCCGCAGCAGGTGCCATTGCCAAGTGTTTGCCTTTTCTGATGGCGTGGTTTGCCTTGAAGCAATCTATAGCAGGTGGAATGAATCCATTTTCGCTGACTGACTTTAAGCGCTCACTGCGCGCTATTTTTTATGTGGCACTGCCGTCCGTGGGGAACAATTTAGCGATTCCTATCTCTGCGTTTTTTGTTACTACATTGCTATCTACTTATGGAGAAACAGCTGTTGCAGGCTTTGCCATTCCTATCAATATAGAACCTATGCTGCTGCTTATTTTCCATGCGCTTTCCTCTGTTGTAGGGCCATTTATGGGGCAAAATTACTCGATGGCTTATTTTTCACGTATAGGTGAAGCCACTTGGCGACTGTGCTTATTTTGTCTGCTTTTTGGGTTTGTGAGTGCAGGACTGCTTTGGTTGAGTGGTGGGCGGTTAGCTTACCTTTTTACTCAGGATGAGTCCGTCCTGAACATTGCCCAGCTCTATTTTATTTGGGTGCCTGTAAGTTTTGGCTTTTCCGGTATCATCATTGTCATCAACTCAAGTTTTAATGGTATCGGTAAGCCAATGCCTGCAACGTCCATTTCGCTTCTTCGAACGCTTATCCTCTATTTACCTGCTATTTATTTAGGCAGCCAGCTTGATGGCGTCAGAGGTATTTTAATCGCAGGCAGCGTGGTGAATATTATCTGTGCAGTGATTGCGCTGGTTTGGTTTCAGCGCACGATTCGCTATGAAAAAAGTTTAAGCCTTAAATCGGAATAAATAGCTGTTTGTCAGGTCAAAGCTCTTTTGATGTGAGGCTCTACTTGTGGTTTATTTGGATGAATTTTTGGCGTTAACCGCCATTCATCTATGTGCGCTAATTATTCCAGGTCCTGACTTCGCGTTAGTGATGCATCAGGCCGTTTCAAAAGGTAAGCGCCAAGCAGTCGTTGCAAGCTTGGGGATTGTTACAGGTTTATCTTTACACATCCTCTATACCTTGCTTGGTGTCGGTATTTTAATTTCCCAGTCAAAAGCGGTTTTTACGGTGGTTGAAGTGCTAGGGGCTATTTATTTGGCCTATATTGCTGTTTCCTTGCTGAGGGTTAAAGACAGGTTGGCAGGTTGTGAACATGAATTTTTTGAACTGTCCAAACAGTCTATGCAAGAGCCTTTTAGGCAAGTGTTTGTTAAAGGCTTCTTATGTAATGTGTTCAACCCTAAGGTTACGTTGTTTTTTCTTGCCATTTTTACCAGCATTGTTGATAGGAAGACGCCTATAGGTATTCAGACGTTTTACGGCTTATGGATGATTGTTACTGCATTTGTTTGGTTTCTACTTGTGACATTTTTATTTTCTCAAGAATCTGTCAGGGCCAAATTTTTTGCCATGGGAGGGTGGTTTGAGCGCATCACAGGGGTAGTGATCATGTCTTTCTCTATCAAGTTGGCTGTTGATGTTGTTCAAGCTTGGGTGTAATTTAGCCTTACGGCCACCGCCTGAATAATGCATGAAAAAGTATGAGGTAACGGCGCAACCTCTTATAATAAAGGTGCTAACACAATAAAGACAAAGATTGTGCAGCAGGCATGAAAGGAAATAATGGACAAAACGAGGCGCCTGGGCACTCAAAAGGTGGCTTTAGAAAAAAACATAGACTGATTGATTATTTTCGGGCTTTTGATAGCGTGATAATATGATGCTTTTTTGGGTTTACCTCCTGTGCATCTTCTAACAGCCCAGCCTGGCGGCTATGCCGACGACGAAGGCATCATTGATCTTAATCAGGAACCTGCTGAACTCGTCATATTATCGTCAGCGGATAGTTCGCTTGCGGCGCTAAGCTTTGCCTACCAAGCTCTTCCTGATGAATTTCCTTTATGCAGGCTTGGTAATTGGTTACAAATACAAAAACCTGCTGCTTTTGATCTTTACGAGCATAAAGTCCTTCAGCATGCAAAAGTGATTGTCTTGTCACTCCTTGGTGGTTCAGCCTATTGGCCTTATGGTGTTGAGCAGCTGGTGAGTTTGTGTCGGTCGAAGGGCATTGATCTTATTTTGGTGCCTGGCGATGACGCGAGTGACCCAGTGCTACTTAATCAGTCGACGGTAAAGTCTGAAATAGCCCAAACCGTTTGGCAGTATTTGCGCTTAGGTTCACCCAATAATGCCGTGAATCTGTTTAATTATTTGGCGTATCATTTCTTTGGCATTGACCACCCCTTTGAACTACCGCAAGGATTGCCAGACTGCTTTATTTACGAGTCTCAGCGCATTGCTGTGAGTCTTGATCAGTGGAAAAAAGACCATGATCAAGCCTTGCCTGTATTTATCCTGCTTTTTTATAAAAGTCATGTGCAAAGCCAAAATCGGCAAATGTTTGATGCCTTGATAGCTCGGATTCAAGAAAAAGCTGAAGCTTACTTGCTACCTATTGCACTGAGTTCTTTAAAGTCCAGTGAAGTTACCATTCAGGTCAATACGCTTATTAAACAAGCAGGTGCACGCGTCATTCTCAATGCAACAGGTTTTGCTAGCCACTTTACCGATCAGCCTCAACAGGCAGTCTCGCCGACGGAGTACCAAGCGCTATTTCCAGAGCATTTGCCAGTCATTCAGTTAATTTTATCATCGAGCACAGAACAAGACTGGTTGTCACAATCCATTGGGCTCAGGTCGCGCGATGTGGCGATGCAAGTCGTCTTACCCGAAGTGGACGGACGCATCATCAGTGTGCCGGTGAGCTTTAAAGCCGCTGATTATTATGATGAGCGTTGCCAAATTGATGTGGTGACCTATAAGCTCCAAGTAGAGCGGTTTGATAGGGTGTTCCAATTCGCCCTTAACTGGGCAGGATTGCAACAACTGCCGAATGATGAAAAATCCATAGCGCTCGTGTTAGCCAATTACCCGACACAAGATGGCAGAATTGGTAATGGGGTAGGGTTGGACACACCAAAATCCACCTTGAATATCTTACAGGCATTGTCTGAGGCAGGTTACGCAATGAGTGACCTGCCCAATGAGGCAAATGAGTTAATCACTCAGTTGCAATCAGGTGTCACCAACAGCCTTGAAACGCTCAATATGAAAGGCTGCTGGCAAAGCTTAGAGGTGGAAGATTATTTAAGTTACTTCAGAGAATTACCACTCGAAAATCAGTCAGATGTACTTGAGAAGTGGGGCACAGTTGAGCAGGACCCGAAATATCGAGATGGCCGTTTAATGATTGCAGGGATTAGGTTTAATAACGTTTTTGTCGGTATTCAGCCTGCACGTGGCTATAACATCGATTTAAACGCTAACTATCACGATCCTGATCTGGTGCCACCGCATAGTTACTTAGCGTTTTATTTTTGGTTAAGGCATGTCTTTGCTGTGAACGCAGTGATTCATGTGGGTAAACATGGCAATTTAGAGTGGTTGCCGGGTAAAGGGATAGGTTTAAGTGCAACCTGTTGGCCTGATGCTATTCTAGGCCCCTTGCCGCACTTTTATCCTTTTATTGTGAATGATCCTGGCGAAGGTTCTCAAGCTAAACGCCGTACCCATGCGGTGATCATTGATCATCTTATGCCACCTATGACACGTGCGGAGATCTACGGTGACCTCATTGAATTAGAAACTTACGTGGATGAATATTACCAAGCGTTGGGTGTGGACGAGAATCGTTTGGCATGGCTAAAAAAAGCCATTCTTGATTCGGTTAAAAAAACTCACTTAATCAATGAGTTACCTAAGGAAGCTAAGGTGTCAGATGAAACACTTCTAGAGGCGTTGGATACCTACCTGTGTGATATTAAAGAGGCGCAAATCAGGCAGGGACTGCATGTGTTAGGTGAGCTGCCTACTGATAAGGAGAAGCTAATTGATACACTAGTTGCCTTGCTTAGATTGCCGCGTGGCGAGCAGCCAAAAGAACAAGGCATACTGCATAATTTGGTTAACGACTTGAAGCTTAAGCAGTCAGGTGAGTTGTTTAACCCTTTAGATGCTTCAGTTAGCCTCTGGAAAGGAGGTAAGCCTGATATTCTTCTTGGTTTAACAGATAAATCATGGCGTACTGAGGCTGACACAAGAGAAAGATTAGAACTGCTGGCTCGAAGTCTTGTGGCTGATTTGTTAGGCGCAGGTAACTTGCCAGCTGACTTGCCTCATACCAAGCGCCTTTTACAGGCCGTTCACTCGACTCTATTTCCAGCACTACAAAAGAGCGTGGATCAAGAGCTATCAATGATTATACATGGACTGAATGGCGGTTTTATTCCCCCAGGCCCAAGTGGTGCGCCAACGAGAGGACGGCTCGATACACTGCCAACCGGTAAAAATTTTTACTCCGTTGATAATCGCGCCATCCCCTCAAAAGCTGCGTGGGCGCTCGGCAAAAAGTCAGCAGAGAATGTCATCATGCGCTATCTACAAGAGCAGGGTGATTACCCTAAGCAAATTGGGTTATCTGTGTGGGGAACTGCAACCATGCGCACAGGCGGTGACGATATTGCACAAGCGTTTGCGTTGATGGGCGTAGAACCTATCTGGGCGCAAGGCTCTACGCGGGTGACAGACTTTCGCGTGATTCCACAAATGCAATTAGGCAGGCCAAGGGTTGATATTGTGCTGCGTGTATCGGGTTTCTTTAGAGATGCGTTCTTAAATGTCATCAAGCTATTTGATGCTGCGGTTGATGCCATTGCCAATTATGAAGAACCGGGCGAAGGTAATGTGATTCGCAATAATATATTAGCAAGGCAACAAGCCTTATTAGATGATGGCTACTCATTAGAGGCAGCTGAAACTGAAGCTAAATTTAGAGTATTTGGCTCAAAACCGGGCGCTTATGGCGCAGGTTTACAGGGCTTAATCGATGAAAAGTGCTGGGAGCAAACAAGCGATTTAGCTGAAGCCTACTTAAACTTCGGTGGCTTTGCCTATTCCAGAAAACACGAAGGTGGCATTCCAGCCAGAAAAGCGTTCAGTCATCAGTTAAGTCAGGTTGAGCTTGTCATGCAAAATCAAGATAACCGCGAGCATGATATCTTGGATTCTGATGATTATTATCAGTTTCAAGGGGGGATGACGAATGCCGTGAGTGAGCTTTCCGGAAGTGCACCTGATGTCTATTTGAATGATCACTCCAACCCTGCATTACCTAAAACGCGCACGTTAAAAGAGGAGTTTAATCGAGTGCTTCGATCTCGAGTACTGAACCCAAAGTGGGTCGAAGGGATGCGCGATCATGGCTACAAAGGTGCTTTTGAAATGGCTGCCAGCGTGGATTATATGTTCGCCTACGATGCCACGACATCGATAGTGGATGATTATCAATATGAGCAAGTCACGGATACCTTAGTGTTTGATCCTGATAATCAGGCGTTTCTTCGTGATAACAACCCTGAAGCTTTTAAAGAAATGGGCGAGCGACTATTAGAAGCGATACAACGGGGAATGTGGGATGATCAGCATGGCTATGCTGATAATTTAACTGATTTAATTAATGAATTAGAGGAAACTCTGGAGATATGAATGCGCATAGTCTGCCAGTAGTACATCAATGCATAGCGAATGTTCGGAAATGACAAGGATTGTGGGGGCGGGTTAGTGAAGGTCACCCGCCGAGTATTCATTAGTGTTTTAGATTTAAGTAGAACGTAGTGTTATTTTCTTCGGTAATGATTTGATCAGATAAATCATCTCGCTCAAAAATCGCAGTGCCTATATAGTGGTCTTGCACGAACCACTGCTCAAACTTATCGATCACTTTGCCTGCTATTTGTGAAATAGATTCACCAATAGGGCCAAATACCTTAACCACTTTAGCTATTTCTTTAGCTATATCGACAAAGGTTGAGTCTGAATCATTTTTATAAATGACAGCTATCGCTTTGGTTGACTGTTTAGGCCAGGTAAAAAAAGGTAAATGACCCGTATTGGCGTTAAACCCTCCTTTCGTTGCCCAAGGTAAAAAGACACTATGCTCTTGAAGAAATTTGTCACCATCAAAAAAGTGTAAGGCGACTGCAATGTCCTCCTCGCCAGACCATTTTTTTGTGTCGTCCAGTGAAAGGCCAGCTAATTCAACAGCATTATCAGAGAGTGTAGCAGTTTTGTCGTTAGCGCTTGTTTTATGCTTTAAAATAAGCTTGATTCTAGTAGTGTCACAGAGTTTTTTAATGCCATCTTTGGTGTAAATATTAAAATGACAGCTAGACTGATCACACAATATGCCATGATAGATTTTTTCAGCCGTCTTTAGATCTATTGTAGAGTAGTAAATCAATGTGCTTGATACGGGGTCTTCTTCATGCTTTAAGATGAGCGCCATTAATGGATTTCGGTGTTCCTTAATATCATGATAGTTAGCACTAGCACGTTCTAACCCAGATGTAGCTTCATTAAGTGCTTTTTCTTGCCCCTCCTTAATAGATCCTTCAGGCAGTAAAGCCGGTAAATTAACGGCATAAGCGCCATGTTTCATTTTTGCCAGTGTTTTGACTAAGTCATTGCGATCTACGCTACTCACTAGCGTTGTTAAATAGTGGTCTCTTGCCTGTTGATAAGCTTCAAGACTTATTCTTTTATCTGCAAGCAAATATGAAGCTGAAAAGAATGCTGATAGCCCTATAAGAAAGGTGTATAACTGCGCTCTCATGTTTAATCTCCAAGTCCTAGTTAAAGTGTTAGATTCGGATATTTGGAGACGTTCAATATCTAGTGGTTTTTTAGGCTGCTTTAGATAATATTTTATCGAGAAGTCTTGTGGGTAATATGCGCTTTAAGATTGCTATGACTCTTGTGGGGCGGGTGATTCGGTATCGCGCTTTGGGGTTTTTGGCTGTGATGGCCTTCAATACTGCATCGCAAACGGCTGAAGGTGGAAGTGTAAATTTTGAAGCAGCGCCTGTTGCTTTTAAGCGAGCCAATTCTTTCTTGTAGTCTTCTTGGTAGCGACTTTGCTGCCAGTCGATAGTATCGGTAAACGCTTTCAGTGCATTTTTTCTGAACTCTGATTCTATGGGTCCGGGTTCTATTAAAACAACCTTTATCTCTGTGTTAAGTAGCTCAAGCCTTAGCGTGTCAGTTAGACCTTCGAGGGCGAACTTACTGGCATTATAGGCGCCTCTATATGGCATCGCTGCGAAGCCCAGCACAGAAGAGTTCTGAATGATTATGCCGCTTTTGTTTGAGTGCATCACGCCAAGGGCAAACTGAGTTAAATGATGCCAGGCAAAGACATTGACATGAAATTGTTTTATTAGTGCTTCAACAGGTAAGTCTTCAACCGCACCACACTGGCCGAAAGCTGCATTATTGAAAAGCACGTCAAGCTTTCCTCCTAGCAACTCCAATGCCTCTTTAAAACCAGATTCAACACTTTTTAGATCATGTAAGTCCATCAGAACACAAGGGACATTGTAGTCTTCTAGTGAGGTCAGCTGCGCTTCATCTCTAACGGTGCCAATGACTTTATAGCCACGTTTGCTTAATTCAATGGCGCAGTGTTTGCCAATACCAGAAGAGCAACCAGTAATTAAAATAGACTTGGGCATATAAGCTTTCCATTCAAAAGCCTACAGTTATATAAAGCCTATTGATTTAAATCAACAGGCTTTGGAATGTTAATAAATTTGATTTTCCTGAAGCACAGGGCTTATTTGGGTCGCT
The DNA here is from genome assembly GCA_965225765.1 of Pseudomonadales bacterium. Classification (GTDB taxonomy): domain Bacteria; phylum Pseudomonadota; class Gammaproteobacteria; order Pseudomonadales; family DT-91; genus CAKMZU01. Next base: position 949,055 of record CBDDBO010000002.1, on the reverse strand, counting down.
AGCTTTGGGCTGGGATGTGATGCCCACAGTTGATTAGAAAGCTCGCCTATAGAAGATGGGCAGCCTTGCTTAATCCAGGCCGCTAGCTGAGCAGGTACATCAGGATAGTTGATAGGCTCATGAGGCGGGGCTTTTAGCCATTTTGCCAAGATTGCCTGATCCAATGCGTCGATAATAGTAGCGCGCTTTAGATACTGCAAAGCCAGTGCATTGGACTCTTGCTCGTATTGACCTAACAGGGGCTTTATCAAAAGCTTTTTGCCAAGTAACAAGCATTCACTAGATAACTCAAAGCCAGCATTGGACATGACGCCTTCACAATCTTCAAGGTCACGATGAAATCCTTCATGACTAAGTGGGCATACCGTTACATGGCCAAGCTGCTGTGTTTCTTTAACTTTTGCATAAATGATGAATTGATAATCACTGAATCCACTGACAAAGGCAATAATGTCGCTGATATTTTCAAATCCCATGTAAACCAATATTTTCTTAGATTTACTGGGTACAAGTCTGTGTTTTTCTACTATAGGTGGCAAAATCGGCTGATTAAAAGCATGCCAGTGTAAGCCTATGCGATGCCTAGTAGGCGCAAAGAAGCGCATGATCATTTTCTCAGGCAGATAACCTTTCATTTTTGGGATGGCATAGCTGAAAGCCGACTGGTGACTGATGCCTAGGCATTTCCTGCCTTTTACTAACGCAGCCCAAGCGGTAATGGGTTCAAAATCACTAATGATCAGATCGTAGGGCTTAAGATCTAAACTGAGTGAGTCTATAGCGACTTGCAAAAAGCTACTGTGTAAAAGGGTTTTCGCTTTTTTAAGTCGTCCCTGCTCAGTAACAAAGGTAAGCCCGCGATAGTATCTCACGTGCTGTCCAAATATACCCATGTCGAAGTAGTCTTGTTCAGGCCTTCCTGAAAAGACATAATCCACGTCAATGCCTGCTGACTGTAGGGCAGGCGCCATTGCTCTTGCTCTTGCAAGATGGCCATTACCGGTTCCTTGAACGCCGTATAAGATCCGCATAGTCTAGTCCTTAGATCACTTGCAGAAAGGTTAAAGATACCCAGGCACACGACATGCCTAACAAAGCGCCAAACAGAATATCGAGTGGGTAGTGAACGCCTAAGACAACTCTCGACAACCCTACAAGGCCTGCCCAAGTGAATAACAAGGGAATGGCAAAAGGATACCAAGCACTGATAATAGTCGCCATGCAAAAAGCAGAGGCGCTATGGCCAGAAGGTAAGGAAAATTTATCACTGGGTGTAATGACGGGAATCAAATGTGTCATCTGATCAAAGGGGCGATGCCTTTTAAATAAGCGTTTTAAAGCCACAAATAAAGGAAGCTCCAGACAAAAAGCAAAGCCTGTGACAACGAAACAAAATAAGCTTTGTGCGGGGTCCAGCAAAACGATGGCAAGAATCACAAAAGGGTAGAGGTAGCCGTCTCCTGTAAACGAAAAGGCTCGAAATGCCAGCAAGGTTTTCGGTTTCTGCTGCAGTTTTACCACCTGAAGGTAGGTGGATTCATCAAGATTGATCAGGTTCGCAAACATAGTGACGCCGCTTTTTCTATGATTTATTGAGGAGTCTAGAAAATCAGTATGTCTGATAAATGAACACTGGATGAAGAATTAATGACTGCAAAATAGGCTGTGAGGCATACATATGGCTAATTATCGTCTGTTTTTATTATTTGTATTCATTCTAACACTACAGTGCAAAGAGAATGTGCTGTTGCGCTGATTTGGAGGAAAAGTTCCGAATAAAGTGTGTGTTGTGCTGTTAGAACGTTAGCAATTAAGCCCCCTAGTACCCCAATGCACAGCGATTGTCCCGTTCAGCAGCTACAGGTTTTTCTGTGGCAAGGCGCAAGTATGCAGTAATACATGCGTCTTTCAAATACTTGCAACAAAGTCACGGGAAAACCTGTAGCTGCCCTTTGGGTGGCATTTAAAATGCCCATAGCTGTGTTGCTTGATCTCACTATAGAATAACTATTATTTTCGATCAGCTGCCTTGCTATGAGCATTTTACTTTGCCACTGAACCCGACAATCGCTGTGCATTGGGGTACTAGTACCTCAATGCACAGCGATTGTCCCGTTCAGCAGCTACAGGTTTTCCTGTGGCAAGGCGCAAGTATGCAGTAATACTCGCGTCTTTCAAATACTTGCAACAAAGTCACGGGAAAACCTGTAGCTGCCCTTTGGGTGGCATTTAAAATGCCCATAGCTGTGTTGCTTGATCTCACTATAGAATAACTATTATTTTCGATCAGCTGCCTTGCTATGAGCATTTTACTCTGCCACTGAACCCGACAATCGCTGTGCATTGAGGTACTAGCTCTTGGTAGTTATGTTGATGTCATTGCTTGCAGAATCAGGATTCTTAGGTATTTCTTGCCAAATTAGACAGAAGCCAGCTAAACTTCATTGCTTTGCAGGCTGTTCCTCTCATCGGGCCCATCTATGTATCGCCTTTACTCTTTCATTTTTTTTAGCGCTTTTATAGTGCTACTTAGCGGCTGTTCTACCCAATCCACTCAAGAGTCGAAGCCTAAATTTTACTTGCCACAAAAGAAAGTGTTGCTCTTGCCGACACATTCTAGTCAGCCTGGCACCAATGAACTCCAAGCACAAACGCATGCGCTACTGCAGCGAGGCCTTCAGGAGGCAGGATTTGAACTGATTGCTATCCCAGAGACGCAGTGGTTAGCCATTGAGCAGGAGGCGCTGGATCAATCGGGTAGTATTTACAATCCAAAGTTAAAACGAACTATCCCTTATAACCGTTCTCTTTATTTAAGAAACTTAATACGTGTCGCTCAGGCTTATCAAGTCCATTTTGATGCAGTGATCGATACTGAATTACTACTGAGGCCTGCTGAAGTCAAAAAAGGAAAAGCGCAATGGGACGGTATAAAGGAGCGCTTAATCATAAAAGGCGACGTACCAAAGAGTGGTGTGATTAGCGAAGCTAAAGGTGTGTCTCTTAAATTACTTGCTCTGTCACTCGAGGGTGGTGTGATCGCACAGTCTTTTGAGGGGGTAGCAATTCCTTATGAAATCAACTACTCGGCACTCGGAAAGAAATTGATTTTACGGCCTTATTCGCAATGGGTTGATACGCTTCCAGATGCAGTGAACAGAAGTTTGAAAGCATTCTATGAACGAGTCAAAGGATAATCTGATGCCTAGTACACCTCACCGACGAAGGAGTGTGCTCTATATTCCGTGTTCAAAGCCAAAAGCTTTGAGCAAAGCTTTTACTTTAGAGACTGATGTGGTCTTCTTTGATCTTGAAGATTCCGTTGATGTTGATCAGAAAGTTGCGGCCAGAGAAAATCTTATGTCACTTTTGGCGACAACTCACAATGTCTCGCGGGAGATTGTGGTTAGAGTCAATCACTTGGATACGCCTTGGGGATACGATGATGTGAAAGCCCTAGCTGACCTTCCAATTGATGGACTTTGCATCCCAAAAGTTGAATCCGCCCAGTTAGTTAATAATGTCACTGCCTTGTTTGGCAAAGATATTCCTATATGGGTCAACATAGAAACGCCTACAGGTATTCTGCAAGTTAATCAAATTAGTGCCTTGGAATCTGTCACTGCCCTTGTGATGGGAACCAATGATTTATCTGCTGCCATGCAGTTAAGACAACCGACTAATCAAACCTTTCATTACGCTTATTCAGCCTGCATCATGGCAGGCAAGGCTTATCAAAAGACCATTATTGATGGTGTGTATAACGCATTTAAAGATGATGAAGGCTTTAAGAAAGCCTGTGATTTTGCAGTAGAAATGGGCTTTGATGGGAAGAGTCTCATTCATCCGTCACAGATTCCTCTTGCTAATGATGCGTTTAGCCCTACAAAGGCAGAGCTTGCAGAAGCTCAGGCACTCATTAAGGCATGGGATAACAGAGATCAATCTCAGGGTATAGCTGTTCACGAGGGGCAAATCGTTGAAGAATTACACGTGGATTATGCCCGTTACCTGATAAGCCTTGCAAAAGAGTAACGTCAATGATGGCGCGTACGCTTTACGCGCCAAAGATGTTAAAACACGTCATGAAGAACCCCGTACTCGCTCATGATTGCTGGGCGTTCAGTATCTAGGTCATCCCATGAAAATCCCATCACATGATGGTAGCCGCTGATGGATTTGCAACCAAATAGCAGGTCCGCATTGTTCTCTCGATAGGACGCTATTAACGCTTTGAGTTGATTCAAGTTTTTAATTTTAGTGCCATTAACGTCCTTCAAAATACAGTAGCGTAGACTCTCGTAATGGCTATTAACTGGGCTGTATAAGACATTTGAGATAATAACAATTCTATCTTCAACTGATGAATTGGTTCGCCTCATTGTTTTAGAGAACACATTAATATGATCAAAGTTATAAGGCTCGAAGGTTTGATAAATATCCTGTGATAATTCAATCATTACCATGCCGCCTACGACAAGATAATTGATATAACGCTTACCATCATTAGGTGCAATTAACAGCGAGTCTGAATAGTTATGCGTAAGAGGGTAGTTGAGTGAATGGTATTCGCCGTCTCGTTTTATGCCAAGCTCGACATGATCACCAATTTGTTTAGAACTGATTAAAGAGCGCCATGAGATATTCTTGTACTGTGCAGTATTGATATTGCCTTGGTTATCAATGGCTTTCCCATCTATAGATAGGATGACGTCCTTAACTTTTAGTAGCCCTTTTTCTTTTTCAAGACCAGAGACAGCAGTGACTAAAATACCTGTTTCGTCATGATTAATTTTGACTATATTTCGTAGCTGTTTATTCTGTAAATGCGTTGCAGTGACAGAAATAGACGGCACACCTTGTACATCTGGTTTAGTGCCTGTTGAAAGATCAACGTCGTCAAAGAATTGATAAACCACAGAAGAGGGGATGATATAGCCAATATTTTGAGCATTTTCTATGGATTGAAAACTGACGCCTACTACCGCGCCATCGGAATTCACTGCAGGTCCGCCACTCTTACCAGAATTGATGGCCGCATCGACCACATAAACAATGTTATCTACACGGCTGAAGGAATAGATCGAATAATCGATACTGGAAATAATTCCCTTTGTGATGGTTTGTGTTTTACTACCGATGGGGTAGCCTAGTGTCAGTACATTATCACCAACAGATATCGCTTGTTCTCTTGATGAAAGTTGTAAAGCCCTAGTGCCAGAAAAAAAATTGGGATCGGTCGGCTTAATCATAGCCAAATCACGATGATTAGATACGTATTCGATGCTTGCATTATATTCTGTATCATCCTCGGGTTTTTGAACCCTCATTGTCACTGCGCCCTCTATGACATGGGCGTTAGTTAAAATAACTTTTTCTCCTTTGTATTCGACAATGAAACCTGAGCCCGAACTGCCGCTTAAAGAGCCATTGCTCCAAGGGTAATTAATATTCGCCGTTTCACTATTGACGATGACTTTAACAAGCCCATCATTTACATGGGCAATATTGCTGGCATGGGCGTTTAAATGCAGTAAAGAACTTACCCATAAACACAGTACGCAAAGAAGCTTGCAATTTAAACCAAAGGATAGGGGCATGTGGACATCTCAAACAGTTAGGCTAGATTCTTTTGAGTCATGAAATTGTATTAGTTCATATGTGGCGCGTAATTTGCTGAAAATTAATGAGTTTCCAATAAAAGTAAATCAGCTATTTTTTTGATAAGGTAGTTAGCCGATGACAGCATGAAAAAACTCTGTCAACAGAGTCTAATTAATCATGCTCGTTCGTTGCCGAATTTGACTATCCTAAGCTAGTTGAACGCTTATGCTTATATAACCTCTTTGCGAGAATACTACTCATATGAACAGACTTTGGGGTTACCTCTTTGTTATTGCTTTTTTTACCACCTGTTTTGATGCTTTTTGGTATCAAGACTGGATGATTTTCAACAAAGTCTTTACCAATATTATGGATATGGCCAAATTGGCTGTGGATATTGCGATTGGGCTTATTGGGTTATTGGTATTTTGGACAGGCTTAATGAATATCGCAGAGAAAACGGGTGTGATCAGGCGTTTATCTCTGTTACTTTCTCCTATTTTTAGCGTGTTGATGCCTGAGGTTCCTAAAGGGCATCCTGCTATCAGTTCAGTTACCATGAACATGACAGCCAATGCGTTGGGTCTGGACAATGCTGCCACACCGTTAGGGCTTAAGGCAATGAAGGATCTTCAGACACTTAACGATGCGCCTGATACAGCATCCAATGCCCAGATTTTATTTTTGGTCATCAACACATCATCGGTCACTTTATTTCCCGTGACGATTTTTTTATATAGAGCACAGCTAGGTGCTGCGCAGCCTGCTGATGTCTTTATTCCTATTCTACTATCAACTTTTTCGTCTACGTTATTTGGGTTGTTGGCTGTTTGTTATGTACAAAAAATCAATCTGTTAAATAAAGTGTGTTTACTGTGGGGAGCAGGAATTTTTGCTTTATTTGGAGCACTGATTGCATGGCTTATTCCTAAAACCCCTGAACAAATGAACGTATTTTCAACCATGACGGGCAGTTTCACCTTGTTAGCCTTAGTGACAGCTTTTATCGGTATTGGACTCTGTCAAAAGCAACCTGTATATGAACATTTTGTGTCTGGCGCAAAACAAGGGCTGATGACAGCGATACGTATTATTCCTTATTTAGTGGCAATGCTGGCTGTTATTGGAGTGCTTAGGGCAAGCGGCTTTTTTGACTTACTAATAGGCATGATTAAATATGCCATTACTGGGGTAGGGGGCGATACGCGGTTTGTAGATGCGCTGCCAGTAGCTTTAATGAAACCCTTTTCTGGCGGTGGCTCGCGAGCACTGATGATTGAGTCTATGCAAACGTTTGGCGCCGATTCTTTTGTGGGAAGGCTTTCTTCCATGCTTCAGGGATCAACTGAAACAACCTTTTATGTATTGGCAGTCTATTTTGGCAGTGTGGGTATCAGAAAAACCCGGCATGCGATTGCCTGCGGTCTTATAGCCGATGTTGCTGGTATCACTACGGCTATTTGTTTGGCATACTATTTCTATGGATAACAATAATGCAATACGGCTTGCTGCCACTGTTTGCCTTGTTCGAGATTCGAATAAAGGCATTGAAATTCTTCTGTTGAAACGGAATCCTACGCTTAAAGTACTGGGCGATTACTGGGTATTTCCTGGCGGAAACGTCGAACCCGCTGATCATGCGCTAACGCAGGCCGAGACACTGACAAACACCGCGATAAGGGAAACCTCAGAAGAGACTGGCATTAACGTCCAAGGTGAAAAGTTATTAGCCTTTTCAAGATGGGTGACGCCTATTGGCCTGCCTAAGCGTTTTGATACGATGTTCTATTTGTCAAAAACCTCTCAAACTGAGGTGCAAATTGACCGAAGTGAAATTATTGATGCCGCCTGGCTAACTATCGATGAGGCAATCAGAAGGCATCAAGAAGAGGGATGGAAAATGATGCCGCCCACCTTGGTTACATTACTTTCTTTTGCAGATGTCCAAAACACGAGTGATCTCTTTGCAGCATTCACAGCGAACCCCATCAGGTCTTTTTTACCTCAAGTTCAGGCCTATTCACCTTTGACTATGGTCTATCAAGGTGATAGAGATTATCAATCAGAAGCTAATCTTGACGAAGGACTCCATCGATGCGTGATGAATGAACAGGGTGCCTGGGACTATCTCAATGAATGAAACAAGCAGTAGGTACAGTTAAGACGTTTTGGCGCTATCCCGTTAATTCAATGGAAGGTGAGCAGCTTACTGAGGCTGCTTAATTTCACAGCGATTGTCGGGTATCTATTTTTTTGTAGGGTGGGTGACGCGCAGCTTGTCCACCCTACAAAAACTGATACTACCCGACAATCGGTTTGACATGATGTACTAAATTTTAGAGTGTTCTAGTTTACCTGTTTCCTTTTCCATGGATTCAAACATGCCTTGAACATCATGCTTAGGGCTGCCAGTAAGCTTGCTTACTATAACGACTGCTAAGAAGGACACAATAAAACCAGGTAAAATTTCATATACCCAATCGCTCAGGTGTTTTGCATCCTGTAACGGCAGATATATCCAGATAAGTACAGTAATGGCGCCTGAGAGCATACCAGCAAGGGCTCCCTTGGTATTCATGTTTTTCCAATAGAGGCTAAGGATAACAACAGGGCCAAAGGCGGCACCAAACCCCGCCCATGCATTACTTACAAGATCCAAGATGCTGCTTGAGCGATCATGGGCCAGATAGATAGCAGCCAATGCTACAAACAGGACTGCCAACCTACCCACCATAACTTGCTGTTTATCGGTAGCACGTTTGTTAAAATAAACTTTATAGAAATCTTCAGCGAGTGAGCTAGAGGTCACCAGTAGTTGTGATGAGATTGTACTCATAATAGCCGCCAAAATAGCTGCTAATAGAAAGCCTGTGATTAATGGATGAAATAATAAGACGGATAACTCGATAAAAATGGTTTCAGGATCTGCTAGCGTTTTGCCTTTCGTTATCATGTATGCAAGGCCGGTGAAACCTGTTGCCATAGCGCCGACTATAGACACAAACATCCAGCTCATACCGATTTTTCTTGCTGTCGGCATATCTTTAACGTGCCTGATTGCCATAAATCTAACAATGATATGCGGTTGACCAAAATAGCCTAACCCCCACGATAAGGCTGATATAATGCCTAATACCGATACGCCTTCAAAAATATTGATTAGTTGAGCATCGACTGAGTTCAGGGCTGTCTGCAATTCTTTGCTTCCGCCTACCTCGATAAAGGCTATTGCTGGCACAAGGATAAGCGCAACAAAAATAATACATCCTTGGACAAAGTCGGTAAGGCTTACAGCAAGAAACCCGCCTACTAAGGTATAAATAATGACGACACTAGCTGTTAAATAGAGGCCTATTTCATAATCAATACCAAACGAACTTTCGAAGAGTTTACCGCCTGCTGCCATGCCAGAAGAGGTATAAATAGTAAAGAAAATAACAATTACAACGGCTGAAATTAGCCTTAAGCTATGGGTTTTATCAAAGAATCTGTTTTCGAAGAAGTCTGGAACGGTAATCGAATTATTGGCAAGTTCTGTGAAGGTTCTAAGTCTCGGAGCAACAATGATATAGTTCAAATAAGCCCCTAAAAACAACCCAATAGCAATCCAGGAGCTGCTTAATCCAGTTAAAAAGATAGCGCCCGGAAGGCCCATCATCAGCCAGCCACTCATGTCAGAAGCGCCAGCGGACAGTGCTGTGATACCCGGTCCTAAATCTCGACCGCCTAGCATGTAACCGTCTACATCATTAGATGTTTTGGCAAAGGCATAAAAGCCTATGCCTAGCATGCCAGCAAAATAAAGAAAGAGGGTTACTAGAGATAGATCGCTCATAATAGAAACAGTCAATGATAGTGGGTTACTGATAGATTGATGCTAATCAAGCCTAGACACTGATTGTTTACTGGTAAAGTACAATCAGCTCTTAGTACTGTAGATTAAGCATAAATTGATTAATCAGTGGGCGATGTTAATTGAAATGTGCCAAGATCTGATGCTTTATTCTGTTCTACCAATACTTTATAAACATTCAATTCTAGGCGGCCTCTTCAATCTGCATTCGCTCACTAACGTTTATCAGCGTTTAAGGTCGCTAGATAAAAGATAACGTGCTGAATTAGTGTGATTCTTGACGATAAAGTTCATATATCGGTGTTCAAGCTATTTTTGAACGGTGCTGCCAGGGGGCTGTTCGAGAAGTGCGTGGGAGGATAACTTTCTAAAAAATGAGATAAATCCTTTGGGAAATTCCTGCTAATAGTCAGCCTATTTAAAGGCCTATCTAAATAAACAGGGGCGAAGAATTCAGCCGATTATCTGGAATTCAGGCTGAACAGTCGGTTCTTGGGCAGGCGTCTAGCCAAGCTATGACTTGTTTGCTTGTCAGGGTTTAGGAATTTTTGCTGTGCTTTTTAATCATATATCTTAGGCTCTGTTGACGTAAGTTTTATTTATGCTGCCGTCGCCCGTTTTTTCAGGGCGGCAAGAAGAATTGAGTGAATAATAGCAGTCGATATGAATGAAATTCGACCCGCCCAGATGGAAAAACAGGCACAGCCCTAAGGGTTACGTCTAATTATCCATCAAGCAAGTCAAGAGTATGAAAAAACTATGTCAAGAGCGCCTATAGGTTTTGGCTTAAATCCCTTGTCATTGAGCCCTTAGCTTTTGGCTTAATCATTCATAAGTTAGTAATAAAGGAGTGTCTCATAGAATTTGGCGACCCCATTATTTTCTACCTCTCTTGTGCGGCAGTCTTTGCTGGTTTTATTGATGCTATAGCGGGTGGAGGAGGGCTAATAGCTATTCCTGCATTACTAGCTACAGGGTTGCCGGTTATAGAAGCCATCGGTACAAATAAGTGCCAAGCTGCTATAGGTAATATAACGTCGGTTATGTACTTTTACCAAAGAGGCATTCTGCGTAAACAAAGTTTTAATCTTGTATTTTGGGTTTGCTGCATCTTAGCTTTTATAGGTGCAATGGTTTTATTAAGTTGCTCTCCTGAGACCCAAGCTAAGATGACACCTTGGTTGCTGCTTTCAGTGCTAGTGTTGACTTTTGTTATGCCTGGTATCTCTAGTAAGCATCGCTACTTGGTTTCTCATACCCATCTTTGTTATGGGGTTATCATTCCGTTGATTGCTTTGTATGTGGGATTCTTTGGGCCTGCCGGTATTTCATTTTTTTTGTTGGCGCTTCTCTACATTGCTGGTAAAGAAAGCATTGATGCATTAGCACATGCAAGACTGTATGGATTAGCTTGTAACATAACAGCCTTTTGCATTTTTGCCTATTTAAATCTGATTCATTGGGAGATTGCCATCGCCATGGGTATTGGGCAATGGATAGGTGCTTGGCTAGGTTCTTATATGGCCTTTTTAAAAGGTAGTCGATTGATCCGTCCCTGTTTATGCATCGTAGCCTGTTTGCTCATGAGTAAATTTGTTTACAACAGCTTGTTTCAGACACCTTTGTAATGTCTACTATTGATTAAGTTCAATGGCATGATCTGTTATGATCGTGCGTTTTCTTACTTGTGATCATACATGAATGATTTAAAAGAAGCGCTAAATAGGCAAACGGCAAAGATTGACTGGAACAGCTTGCAGCCTTTTTTTGCGCAAGGGCTTTTGATTAACGTGGAAAAAGGCCTTGATCTTGTCGAAATGGCGACGCATTTTGCAGAAAATGCGCATCAACTGATTCAAAACTATCTAGATGCAGCCCAAATCAGGAAAGTTGATGACGCTGAAGCGCTTTTGTATGCAAAGCATAATCCAACCTTTTGGGCTGTGGTTGTTGATCCTTGGGTATTGGTTCAGGTGGTAGACTAAGTGACTGAGACATCGATTATTGATTTTATTAAAACTCGCAATGCATCGCCTAAATTAAAAGCGCCTGCGCCCAGTCAAGCCGAATTAGAACAAGCTTTTGCGGCGGCACTCAGAGCACCGGATCACGCTAATTTAACCCCCGTTCGGTTTAAAGTTATTGAAGGGGGAGGGTTAAGCAGCCTTGGAGAGTTATTTGTAGCCTCTGAGCGCCAGATTTCGGGGGAGCTAACAGACGAGCGCACCACTAAACTACTGAGCATGCCAAGGCGTGCGCCTATGATTATAGCAGCGTATGCATCAACGATTGTGCATGAAAAAGTCCCTAGAATTGAGCAAATCATTTCTGCCTCATGCGCCTGCCAGAATCTCTTGTTGGCGCTTGAATCTCTAGATTTTCAATCTATTTGGCGTACAGGCGATCTGGCTTTTAACCCGCATGTACTGGAAGGATTAGGCCTTAGCGATAATGATGTGTTTTTAGGTTTTATTTATGTAGGTAAACAGGATGGAAAACCGAAAACGATAAAGCCTAAACCTGTCGATCATTATTGGACTGCCTGGCCTTAGTTTTGTCAAAAGAGCAGTGCAAACACCTCATCTAACGTGCTGACAAAATGTGCCTGTATGCCTTTACGGATATAGCCTGGTAGTTCTTCGTAATCACTCTCATTCATTTGCGGCAGAATGATCTGTTTAACTTTTTGCCGTTTTGCCGCAATGATTTTTTCTCTAATGCCACCGACTGATAACACCGTGCCAGTTAACGTGAGTTCTCCTGTCATTGCCCACCCTTTTTTCACGGTTTTTTGTAATACACGAGAAACAATAGCTGATGCAATGGTAATGCCTGCACTGGGGCCATCTTTGGGGGTCGCACCTTCTGGGACATGAAGATGAATCACATGATTCTCTAAATAGGCAGTATTTAAATTATAACGCTCGGCATTTGCTAAAATATAACTGTAAGCTATCTCGGCTGATTCACGCATGACATCACCCAACTGACCTGTTTGCTTAAGACCTCGCCCTTTGCTTAATAGGCCTTGTGCCTCAATGGAAAGTGTGGCGCCACCTAATGCAGTCCAAGCAAGGCCCGTTACCACACCAATACCTGATAAACGTTGCTCACCTTTAAAGTAAGGTTTGCCTAAGTACGTCTCTAAATCCGATTTATTAATAGTGACAGGTTTCGGCTCATCAATCATGGTCACCAATAACTTGCGAATCACTTTCTGGATCAGTTTTTCGAGGTGCCTGACACCTGCTTCCCTTGCATAATCTTCAATTATGCCCTTGATGGCGCTATCACTGAACTTAATGATTGAGGGTTTTAGGTTAAGTTGTTTAATATTTTTGGGGATGAGATGCCTTTTAGCAATTTTAGTCTTTTCTTCAAGGATATAACCGGACAATCGAATAGTGTCCATTCGGTCTAATAGCGCGGGTGGGATGCTATCCAGTTGATTGGCTGTACATAAAAACAGCACATTAGATAAATCTACTTTGACATCGAGATAGTGATCAACAAAATTAGCATTTTGTTCTGGGTCTAACACTTCCAGCAAAGCTGAGGCTGGGTCACCCTGATAAGAATTTCCAATCTTATCGATCTCATCCAGCATGATGACGGGGTTGCTGACCTTAACCTCTTTTAACGCCTGTATAAGTTTGCCGGGCAGGGCGCCGATATAAGTTCTACGATGACCTTTAATCTCAGCTTCATCTCGCATGCCGCCTACACTAAAGCGATAAAAAGGCCTGTTTAAAGCACGAGCTACGGATTTTCCAATCGAAGTTTTGCCAACCCCAGGTGGCCCCACGAGTAAAATAATAGAGCCTGATGCATCGCCCTTAAAATGTAGCATGGCTAAGAACTCAATAATTCGGTCTTTAACATCATTGAGTGCGTCATGATCTTCATCCAAAATTCTTCTGGATTTTTTTAGGTCAATTAAACTTTCAGTGGTTATGCCCCAAGGCATGAGTGTTAGCCAGTCTAGGTAATTTCTCGTCACAGCATATTCTGGTGACCCTGTTTCGAGAATAGCCAGTTTATCCAGCTCTTCCTGGAATTTTTGGTTCACTTCCTCCGAGAAAGTCTTGGTTTCCATCCGTTCGGTAAAGCGATCAATATCAGCCTGTCTGTCATCCTTTGAGATGCCCAGCTCCTGCTGAATAATCTTGAGCTGCTCTTTTAAGAAGAACTCTCGCTGGTGTTTTGCAACCTGCTCATTGACTTCCTCGCTAATTTCATTTTGGAGTTTGGAGATTTCAATTTCTTGCGTAATAAGTGGTAAAACCAATTGCATACGAGGAATGAGCGGTACGGTATCCAGTACTTTTTGGAGTTTATTGCCTTTAGCCGTGGTAATGGCAGCTGCAAAGTCTGTGAGTGCAGAGGGGGCGCTAGGATTGAAGTATTTAAAGTATTGTTTGATTTCTTCGCCATAGAGTGGGTTTAACGATACCAATTCTTTAATAGCACTAATCATGGACATGCCATAAGCTTTCAACTCATCTGAATCTTCGTCCTCTTCGACAGGGTAATCCACTTCTACCAAGAAGGGTGCCTTAGTCGACAGCCATTTAGTGATGGTAAAGCGTTGTAAACCTTTGGCGATAATTTGCACATGATCCATATCTTCAGTGGGGTTTAACATACGTACTGCGCAGCCAGTTTTTGCAAAATGTTCCGGGCGCAAATCGTCTTGATTATCGACACTGGTATAAATGAGTCCAAAAATGAGATCACGGCTGTCTTTTATGCGCTTAAGTGTATCGCCCCATGGGTCTGTATTGACTAAGATGGGCTGTAACTGTCCTGGAAAGTAAGGCCTTGTTGGGGTTGGAATCAAGTAGAGTCGAGTGGGTAAGTAAAGCTCAAGGGCAGAAAGCGCAGTTTGCTGATGCTGATGCGTGGGGTCATCTTTACCAATATAATCGGACATATGAGCGTATCCTATGCAAGTGCCCGATTAATATAATGTATTTAGTCGTGTAATCAATCCTTTTTGTTGTTTTGCTGCATCGTTTGAATAAGTTCTTTTAATTCATCAATCGAGGTTTGGAGTTGTTCCATCGTTTGATCTTTCTCGACAGGCTTTTCTTTGGACTTTTCTTCTTCCATGACATTAACCACGATACCAATTACCATATTTAAAAAAGCAAAGGCGGTAAAAAAGAGAAAGCTTAAGTAATATGCCCAGCTTAACGGGTAGACTTCCATGGTTTGATACATGACATCCGTCCAATCTTCAAAGGTCATGACACGGAAGAGGGTCAGTAATGATATGGCAATGTTGCCCCAAAGTTTCGGGTTAATGTCACCAAAAAATAAACTGCCTACGGCGCCATAAATATAAAAGATAATGAACATTAGCAGCATCACATAGCCGAGCTGTGGTAAGGCTTTTAGGAGTGAGTTGATGAGTACCCGCAGCTCAGGAATTACAGACACCATCCTGAGTACCCTGAAGATCCTAACTAAGCGGGCTATGAGTACCATTTCAGTATCACTGATCGGAATCAAACTAATGATGACAACCAGCGTATCGAAGACATTCCAGCCATTTTTGAAGAAGTGGCGCTTGTTTGGCTCTGCAATAAAGCGTATGCAGATTTCTACCAGAAAGAATAAGGTGACAAATACATCTAAATAGTTAAGCGCAGCTTGAAAGTCATCAGGTAACGCATAGGTTTTTGCGCCAATCTCCAGGGCAGACACAATGATGATGAAAATAACGAAGAGTTCGAAAAAGCGATTGCTTTTAAGGGTATGAAAGTGGTGCTGGAGGGCAGATAACAAGCTCATGGTAAAAACAGGCAAAAGCCTAAGATTTTACCATGAGCTTCAAAGTGATGTTAGCTATTTAAGTCCTTCGGCGCGGCGCCAGTCTTCCAGCAGTAATTTATAACTGATGTAACCAAAAATAAGGGGGAAGACTAAGTATTGATACTGCGTCCAGACAAGTGCTAATAACGTGTCAGCAATACCGCCCGGCATGTTTTCAAAATCCGCAAACACTTCAGTGAAGGAGAAGATAAAGGTAGAGGCAACAGGTTCACCACTGCCAATCAACGGAACAAGGTAACGATGTTTCGACCCTTTTTTATGCAAGTGGAAAAAATAAAGGGTTGTAGCCACATTAAAAAACGAATAAATCTCTAACGTAAAGAAAGTAGGATCATGGTTAACCGTACGCAAATCAACTGAACCAAAAGATGCCAAGCTCCAGTAGTACATGTGCAAAATGCTTTCACGCATGAAACCCGTTTGTGCATTCAGATCATCAAGCGTATTCAGGCCTTCAAAGACAAAAGGTGAAAAGATTACCCAGGGAATTTCCCATACTACATTGGTTATGGCGTATGACAGCATCCAAATCACTAAGCATTCATGATAAAGCGCTAAGCGATCGGTGGAACGGTTTTGGCTAATAAAATACACAACCACCCAGCCATTCAACCAGATGCTGATCCCATAGAGGCTTGCTTTGGTACTTTGTTCGAAGTCGAGTTGTCCTAAAAAGAAAAGCACGGCACAAAACCCTGCTAAGCCCCAAAAGAAAGCTGTCCAAAGGATGAAAAAACGCATGGCACCTGAAGACACTGAGTAATCAGGTAATGGGTGTGTAGTTGATTGCATGGCAAGTCTTCTTATTTTACATTGATGTAAAATAAGAAAGTCCACCTGTTTTGTCAACTGCCTCTGGTGTTATTGCCAATGAATGCCATAGTTTTAGGTAGAGCCGACATGTTTCTTCAAGGAAAGGCACATAATGCAACAGTTAAAATACATCGTCGTGATATTGATAAGTGGTTACTTATTAAGTAGCTGTACTGCTGTTCTAGAGGAAGAAGAGCCTTGTACGGGTGTTGATTATAAATCGAGAATACTCAGCGGTATCATCAACTGTGATGCGACCTTAACCCCAGAAGGCGGCTCATGGCTGTTAAAAGGGGCTGTACTTGTAGGTAAAGGTAATAAGGATGTTACCTTGGAGACCCTGCAAACGATTCAGAATAATGGTATTACGCTGACGATTGAGCCAGGTACGAACATAAAGGCGAATAGCGAAGGTGCGTTAGTCATTACTCGTGGTTCGCAGATCATTGCAGAAGGTACAAAGTCATCGCCCATTACATTTAGTTCGGAGGACGAAGGATTTGACGGATCCGGGGAGTGGGCTGGTGTATTTTTACAAGGTCTTGCCCCTTATTATGAAAAAGGCACCAGTCAAATCTGTAGTGCTGAAACCTTATGTAACATTAGCACGCATGTTGGCTATAAGTATAAGTCACGCTTTGGTGGAGATGACATTGCTGATAATAGCGGCGTTATGAAGTATGTTCGTATTGCAGAGGCAGGCTTCATTGTTAGCCAAGAGCGAGAAGTCGAAAGTTTGGGATTACATGCAGTAGGATTTGGTACTCAACTTGAATATATACAAGTGCATGGTGGTATGGATGATGGGGTACGCATGGCAGGCGGTGCTGTTAACATTAAACACCTTGTACTGTCGAATAATGATGACGATGATATAAGTGTAGATAATGGCTACAAAGGTCATCTTCAGCACATCTTGATCATGAAGGACAAGCGCAAAGATTATCCGAGTGGAGCAAATGACCCAAGGGGCATAGAGGGAAATAACTCGACAACTAAATCAGTTAATGAGACAGCCATTTCTATTGCAAATCTTACAACTTTAGGCGGCCCTATGGTTCGTACGGATACTGGCTTTGCGCCTACTATTGGGCTTGGTGGAAAAGACTTGCGAAAGCAACCTGGTATCTATCTTAGGGGAGATATTACTACCAAGCTAATTAACTCAGTTATAGTCGATTTTCATGATTGTTTGCGTATAGAAAATGGGCTGAACGATACAACGACTGCTACCCTTGGTAATGTTGTGACGGGGAACTGTGAAGACGATGGGCTTAGCATACAGCAAAATAAGCTAGATGATAGTTCTGGTGCATTACCCGAGGTCACTGAAAACAACGTGATACATCTAGATGATCTGGACATCCCTGTTAAAATTAATGACAACCTTGCGCTAGTATCAAGCGTTCAGCTTGACCGAGACGTAGAGCCTGAGACTTTATCAGGCAGAACAGAATTTAAATTCGATAAAGCTGATTATGCTGGTGCTGTGAATCCAGGCGTTACCCTGTCATCGTTGCACTGGTTTAACAGCTGGATTATTACTAAGGCAACCTTATTCGATATCGAAGTTCAAGTTGCCCCTGAGTCAGAAACGGTTTCAGAAGAGGGGGAAACGCCTATAAAAGCTGAAGAAACAGAGCAAGCGATTAGTCCAGCAGAGTAGAGTCAGAAGGATTGTAGCATGATCGTAGGGCGGGACAGCGCAGCGTCTCCCGCCAAGTCATGTAGATCTATAGCCACTAACCTGCCACACACGTTTTGTATTTGCTCCAGATCAGCTATTGGATTGGCTCAGGCGTCACGGGAAGGGAAATGATATTTCTAATAATGAAGTGCTTCTGAAAGGTTGGCTCTCCATCAAGCCTTGCGTTTGGAAATCGTTTTAAAAAAGACCAAGTTGTGCATTCTGTAATCTTCTTTGCC
This sequence comes from Pseudomonadales bacterium, assembly GCA_965225765.1. Classification (GTDB taxonomy): domain Bacteria; phylum Pseudomonadota; class Gammaproteobacteria; order Pseudomonadales; family DT-91; genus CAKMZU01. The sequence continues at coordinate 931,021 of CBDDBO010000002.1, read as the reverse complement.
ATAGCTGCCCCCAAGCAATAATGCGGCCCTATACCAAAGGTATACACTTCTTTTAAATTTTGTCTGTGAATGTCAAAAACATCTGGGTTTTCAAATACAGAAGGATCTCTAAATGTGCCGCAATTAAGGGGTCTAACCATTTCGCCTTTACGAATCAGCTGTCCATCAATGGTTAAGTCCTCAGTGGCAAAGCGCACACTACCCGAATGACCTAGATTATCCCAGCGAAAGGCTTCTGTAATTGCATTATTCAACGTTGTCTTGCTTTCATCCGCTAGAATGTCAGATATAACCTCTGGATGTTTCAAAATGCCCGATAATGCCCAGTTAATGTGATGTTTAGTGGTATCTATACCAGCAGCTAAAGCAGAGGCTACCAATGACAGCGCTTCCTGTTCACTAATGGTTTGACCCTGATCGCTTTTGAGCACTTTTACCATCAAAGCCGTTAGAAATTCTTTGGTTTGGCTTTGAACAAATGCATCGAGGGTCTCTTCTGAGTTGTCTTGATTTTCATAGGCTGCAATGAGACTTGCTGCTATGGCTTTTTTCTTTTTGATAAGACCCTGAATCATCCTAAGCCCTTTCATGGCAAGTGCCTGATCGATTTTTAAAGTGGGGTCATAATTACTCAAAATAGACAAAGCAAGTCCTTCAAATGCCTCTTGAAAATTATCAGGCACGCCAATGTATTTCGCTAAAGCAAGTAGAGGAACGCTAGAAGAAAAATCAGTGAGGTTAAAGGGCCCTGTAATTTTATCTAATTCCCGATCAACAATGGCTTGGATGTCAGCACTTAAATTTTCAACCTGGCGTGGATTAAATGCAGGCGATGCCAAACGCCTTATGCGGCTATGGCTTTCAACAGGCATGCTCATAAGTAAGTTGGCATTGAGCTTTTCTAGCTCATTCATTTTCTCGTACTGGGTTTTGGGTGCAAATTTCCACTCAGGGAAACGGATCGACAATCTGGGATCGTGCATAAGGGATTTCACCGTATCGAAATCACCTCCAACGACCCAAGCGGCTTGCCTGGGATTAAAAAAGATCGTGTGATGGTTAAGGATATCGCGATACACAGGGTAAGGGTCTAAATAAAGACCTTCGACATCATCAGGATTATAACCTTTGTAGGTAGGGGAGTTTAGCGAGCGTACTAGGCAATACCAGCCAATCTGAATCTTTTTGGCCAATGACATTTCCATTCGATGGTACTCCCTTAACTAATCACTATGAGTAGTCTATGGCTTAAGATTAGATAGAGCAGCCTAAAAAATAGTAGGGTGTAAAACGGTTGGCGTTTGTCTGGGTTCAGTGGCAAAGTAAAATGCTCATAGCAAGGCAGCTGATCGAAAATAATAGTTATTCTATAGTGAGATCAAGCAACACAGCTATGGGCATTTTAAATGCCACCCAAAGGGCAGCTACAGGTTTTCCCGTGACTTTGTTGCAAGTATTTGAAAGACGCATGTATTACTGCATACTTGCGCCTTGCCATAGAAAAACCTGTAGCTGCTGAACGGGACAATCGCTGTGCATTGGGGTACTAGGAGCCTGTCCGAGAATTGCGTTCGAGGATAAATTTCAAAGAAGTGAGCTAAATTCTTTGGGAAATTCCTGCGAATAGTCAGCCTATTTAAAGGAATTTGGCGAAGAATTTAGCCGCTTATCTGGAATTTAGGCCGAACAGTCAGTTCTCGGACAGGCTCCTAGTCTTCGTCACCTGGTGGATAAGGCGTTTCTTCAAGGAAAGCAAAGCTTAAGAACGTACTTAATAGAAATGTGATGGCAATAAAGGGCAGGGTAAGCTTTAACAGTAAAATGGCAGATAAATAATAAAGCCAAGCATCACGAACATATCTAAGTCTGTTTTGATAGGCTGGTAGAAAACGGCGCCTGTGTGGGTGGGAAGCATCATCGATTTGTTCTGAGCTATCAGAAAGCTGAAAGTAGTCAAAAAATTGCCTGGCGATGCTTTTGCTTTGTTTGTTCATTTCTCACACTCAATGCCTTTTTATCGCTTTTGATTGTTAAGTATTTAAAGTGTAGGAATGAAACGCGTGTTTCGCAGATTAAATTTATATTTTCTGAAATTTATCTCTAAATAACAGGCAGTCAAACTGCCTGTTATAGATAAGTAAAGGCTTAGATAACGGCTACAACATTATTGGCACAAGGGCCTTTTCTTCCTTCGCCTACATCAAATTCGACCTCCTGTCCGTCATTTAATGTGGCGTAACCTCCACCATTTTTTATTTCTGAATGATGTACAAATAAATCTTTGCCTCCGTCTTCTGGGGTAATAAAACCAAAGCCCTTATCAGCATTGAACCACTTTACAGTACCTTTACTCATACTTTCCTCTTTTAAAATACATGATGATCATAAGCCAAAACCGTTTCATAATCAGAAAGTTGGCCGGTTTTGTTGAGATGATTATCAAGCGACAATAAATAGAACGGCTAAGCGATTCAGGTATGTTCTCTGTTAGCACCAATCATTCAACGCCATTCAAATAGCAAAGCATGCTGAATAGTAGCGTTGTCTTATTACATTTAACCTCTTGTTAAACAGGTACTTTATCCTTTTTACCAACAGAGAACATACCTTTTTACTAACACCGTTCGCTTATATGTAGGTATATCGATTCGAGACAAGAAAAGCAAGCAATTATTTGCTATTTAAACAACTTTTTTCGTATATGTAAGATGAGGTTGACCATCTGCCATTTACAGTTTCGAATCTATGCTTTGGCTGGCTTTTTTCTGAGGCTCTTGGAGATGTAAGCGCAGCCTTCTAGTGCCGGATGGTCTTTTGCCAAATTAAATGCGTTATCCATCTTGAAGTAAGTTTCCTGGCGTCCAGATCTGCTTTCGATGTGGCTTAGTCGCCACTCATCACCTTTTACGATAGCGGTTTGGTAGGCATTATAAACATTCGATGAGGTTCGATCTGATGAAATGATCGTACAACCTTCGACGATACCTCTTTTGGTTGTGAAATAAACAGGGCCTGAGATGCCCCACTGACCTAGCTCAAAGTTATTCTCGCTATAACCACCTACATAGGTTTTTTTGGTAATTTTTCGATAGGTGCCATCATCGAAATTCTCGATACTGACTTCAATCTCTGTACCATTTGATGTCTCATAGCCTTTATACCAGGTGCCTACAAAGCTTTGTCTTGCATCCTGTGTGGTGACAGTTTTTTTATCGGAAAAGATACCCGCTTGGGCGCATCCAAAAAGATGCCAAAGGCTTAATATAGTCAATAGTTGTTTGAACATGAGAGGCTCCCACTTCATCAAGTAACGAAGGAGAGTCTGTCATAATCTAAGCTGAGTGTGGCGTGTAAAGCACACATATATAACGGAATTAGTTTATAAAATTCCGTTAATTGAAGGGAGAATGTGACCTGTATTGCAAGCTTATTTAGCAGGGAGGTTGTATGCCTTTTCAAAGGCATCAACAGCATCGCTGAGTTTTTTTATTACGTTTTTATCTACTGTTTGCTTGGTGGTGACGGCAAGAAGAATGATTGTGTGAGCCGCCTCCAATTGGGCTTGATAATGTTTATTGCTTGGTTTAATACGCTGCGTCAAGAAATAGTCAGTCATCGTAAAAATGATTTGATCAGCATACTTTTCCTTATTCATGACCCAGCGAATTTGTTGATTAACAGCCTGTATGCCTTTGCCATCACTATGGTCAATTAATTCGTTAACGGATTTGCTAAGGGTTTCGACGTCTTGCTTTAATAGTTTGAATGTAGCAGGATCATCGTAAATGCCACAGGGTATTTGACAGTGTGCCTGAGTATTCAGGGCGCTAATCAGTAGTGCGAGTAATAAAGCAAATTGTGCAGTTAATCTAGGCATGGAAATTCTCTATAAAGTTATATTCTTCACTAGAGACAACATGAAGACATAGTTAGTTTCAAAAACCGCTGTTATTATTCAGCGGCTTGTTTCTCACCAAAAACCCAAACTAAAAGTGCTGGGGTAATTAAAATATCTGCCAGTAGGGCAAGGATGGTAACTAACCACATAGTAAAGCCAAAGATAAAGATATTTTCAATAGCACTTAGCATGTTGCCACCAGCACCTGTTGAAAAGATAATAGTCGTAATAAACAGCGCGGGACCTGTGCTTTTGAGTGTAGCATGGACAGCTGTTTTAGCTGACTGTAAAACGTCAAAATTTTGTTTGAAATGATACAAAAAGTGTAGGGTGTCATCCACGACTATACCCATTGCAATTGCGCCTACCAAAATAGTTGTCATATCGAGAGGCCAGCCCATCACCACCATGACATTCATGACCAATAAAATAGGTAAAAGGTTAGGCACAATACTGATCAAGCCAATTTTAATGTTTCTTACCATGAGCATCATCATTAATATGATGAGTATCGCGGCAACGATATAGCTTTTTGCCATGGTTTGTAGTGCTTTTGGCACTGAAGCCGCCATTAAGGCCGTTGTGCCTGTGATGGTAATATCAACCTCTTGCCCAAAAATCCCATCTAAGACTTCCTCAATATTGGCGATTAGTCTTGCATACTGAACGCCGTCTGCATGATGCGTTGAAAGACTTAAGCGTACCGTTTGCAGGTCATAATCAATGACATCTCTTAAGTCATCTGCATCATTGAGCTCAAATAGCAATAATTCCTGTGCTGCAAGCTCGGGGTCTTTTGTGACTAAATATGCCTCAGGGTCATTATTATTAATGGCTTTATGGACTTCTCGTAGAATGGTTAAGACAGAATAAGTACTTTCAAGCCGTAAACCCTCATACTCAGAAAACGCTAGTATTTGTTCAGCTTCTTCTAATTTAGTTAAGAATGCTTCGTTAAGGACGCCTCTGGGTTTACGAGTATTGATGATGACTTCAATAGGGGTTATACCGTAGTAGGCTTTATCAATACGGCTGTTATCCGTTTTTTCAACGACATGATCAGGAAAACGGCTAATTGGATCATAGTAGAAATAAAGGAAACTGGTTCCCCAGATACAAAGTATCATCAAGCCGATACCCAATAAACTGACAGCTCGCGGGAAATTGCAGGCTAAATTGCCGCAAGTTGATAAAAATGCATCCAGTTTATGATTTAAACCGCGGTTGTTAGCAAGTCGTTTAATATCAAATAGGGCAATACAGCTCGGCAAAAGTATCAAGGTGAAATAGAGTGCAAAGAGAACGGCAATAGCAGCATAGATCCCTAAATCTGCGGTAGAAGCAAGATCGCCAGCAGTAAAGGATAAAAATCCCACCGCAGTTGTTAGACTGGTCATAAGTACTGCAGGGCCTGAGTCGCAAATGGCTTGAATGATGGCTGAGCGCTTATTGCCTAACGCTTCATAATTTCGGTAAAAATGTGTCAGTATATGTACAGCATCGGCTACACCAACCGCTACCATTAAAGGAAATACCGAGCCTATAGTTAGGGTAAAAGGCGCGCGTGTCATGCCCATAATACCCATAGCCGCGACCATCGAGCCGCAAATAACCACTAAGGGTAAGAGCACGCCAGACAAACGCCTAAAAAATACCATCATGAAAAGCATGGATATGAAAATAGCTGCTGTACCTGAGATTGAGGAATCGCGAAAGGTATTGGTATTGATGATGTTTAGAATGACTGGTTTTCCGCCTAGCGCAATATCCAGCTCAGGATACTCTGCAACTAAGGCTTTAATGGACCTAACAGCATGCTGCGACTCCATAGGGTCGAGAAATAAAGGATTGCCTTTTGCATCTTTTTCAGAGCCGTATACGGCTAGGTTAACCAAAATGGCAGTGTACTTGCCGTCCCGCGAAACAAGTCTGTCGAGGTAGGGAGGCTGGGCTAAAACAAACGACTGTATGACTTCACTATCTAGCGATATGTTCGAGCGAGGCGTCCAGCCTTCTAGCAGATCCTCAACCACTAATTCGTCGTCTTCGCTCTTTGTAACTCTGGCATTAATTAAGCTTGTGGTATATTGAACATGATCAATAGTGTTTTCCAGCTTTTGTTGAAGTTCATGAAGCTGGCTAAAAAATTCGCTGTCCATCTTATCTTTGACAGGTAGTGACAAAATAATAACATCGTCGCGGCCAAAGGTAGCTTTAAATTCGTTATAGGCCACCCTGGCAGGATCATTCTTATGCAACATGCCTTCAGTTGAAACATCGATAGGAATGTTCAAGATTTGGGGTAACAATGCAGTTAAGGCGATGATTGTTAATACAATGACTGTCTTTGCACGGTCATAGCAAAGCGCTGCAAAAGGTTGTAGTGACTTACCAATAAAACCTGTTGGTTCGGCAACTATAGTAGACATGGTTGTTAGATTCTTATTATTAGCTTGTGATTCTAAAGGATTGCAGGGAAAAACTTTATTGCTATTTAGTCATGTTCAACGCGCAATCGAAGATATGTGACAATTATTTGCCGCTTTCACGCTTTTTTGACTCAGCCGCCCTAATTGGGCGGGTGATGGTCTGGGATAAACAGTTGTTCAGCCCTTAAAATCCAAGCATTATGTCAATTTTATGACAGTTGGCACGCTAGTTGTATTTAATAAAATAACAAGGACGTTTTCTCAAGGAGTGAGACACATGGGCGTTTATTTTAAGAGTATAAGTGCGGGATATACTAATAAAGATTCTGACAAATCTGAGTTAGCCACCTGTGAGCGAGTTTCTGAACTTATTCACGATTTGCTCAGTGCTCAGTCGCAATCCAGTGGCTTTGATTTCAGTATTAAGGCGGCAGACTTTTATCACCGCAAGGCTTTAGCGGCACATTGGAAGCAAAATTTCGACCGTATGCAAGAAGGCAAGGCAACCCTAGAACAAATGCAGCCATAGGCAAGCGCTAAGGTCACTAGTACCTCAATGCACAGCGATTGTCCCGTTCAGCAGCTACAGGTTTTTCTGTGGCAAGGCGCAAGTATGCAGTAATACATGCGTCTTTCAAATACTTGCAACAAAGTCACGGGAAAACCTGTAGCTGCCCTTTGGGTGGCATTTAAAATGCCCATAGCTGTGTTGCTTGATCTCACTATAGAATAACTATTATTTTCGATCAGCTGCCTTGCTATGAGCATTTTACTCTGCCACTGAACCCGACAATCGCTGTGCATTGGGGTACTAGGATGGAGTGCTTACTTTCTTTTTGAACCTAGCTTGAATAATTCCTCATGGATTATTCAGGCTAGGAACCGGTTTCTGCTTCTGTTGCATCGATATTCAAAGAGGATTCGGCTGCTTTAGCTGATGTTGATTTGAGCATTTCACAGACAACTGCTGTGTAAAAAACATCGGATGAGCTATTTACAGCAGTTTCTACAGCATCTTGTAAAACGCCAATCATGAAACCAATTGCAACAATGTTCATGGCGATGTCATTGTTGATGCCAAATAAACTGGCTGCCAAGGGAATGAGCAAGAGGGAGCCTCCTGCAACGCCAGACGCGCCACAGGCACATAGCGCTGACACGACTGCTAACAAAAATGCTGAGAGAAAATCTATGGGGATATTGAGTGTATGTACTGCAGCTAAGGTTAAAACTGATACAGTGATTGCTGCACCTCCAGTATTCATGGCTGAGCCTAAAGGAATAGAGATAGCATAGATATCCTTATCCAAGTTCAATCTTTTGCAAAGTTCCAGATTAACTGGGATATTGGCGGCACTAGATCTTGTAAAAAAAGCTGTTAGCCCACTTTCTTTCAAGCATAAAAACAATAATGGGTAAGGATTACGCTTAAGATAAAAAAAGCATAGTAGAGGGTTGATAATCAAAGCGAAAATAGCCATGGCAACCAAGAGAAGGGCAAGCAGATTAAGGTAGCTTAATAGCCCTTCTAGGCCGCTGTTCGCGATGGTTTGCATCGTTAATCCTAGGATGCCTATAGGTGCAAGGCGAATGATGAAGGTGATGATGCGGGAGATGCAGCTACTAATGTCCAGGAAGATAGTTTTTGTGGAGTTAGAGGCGGTATTGAGTGTAATACCTAAGGCAACTCCCCAGACAACGAGGCCTAGAAAATTACCTTCCATTAACGCCCTTATAGGATTGTCTACCAGCTGAAAGAGAACGCCTTTCAGTACTTCTTGAATAGATTGTGGGGCACTTGCGGTGTCAAAACTTTGAGTAAGCTCTATATGGATGGGGTAAAAATAACTTAGCGTGACAGATAGGAAGGCGGCGGCTAGCGTGCCCAAGAAGTACAGCAGAATAATAGGTTTTATACCTGAGGTTTTTCCTATTTGTTGGTTGGCTATGGCCGAGGCAATCAAAATGAGTATGAGTACAGGCGCAATAGATTTTAACGCACGTATGAATAGCTCGCCTAGTATGCTGGTATAAGCTGCTAATTCAGGCTTCCAGAGGCCAATGCCTGTACCCAATACTATAGCTATGCAGATCTGCGAAATAAGGTGATGTTGAATCCAGCGAACAATTAGCATAGTTTCCTGCAAATGTTCATCTGACAACAAAATGAGGTAATAAGTTTAATCTGTTACCAGCTTGTCATATCAACCTTGCCATGCATGATATCAAAAGATTTGGCGCCTAATAACTGAGTAGGTTAAACGTGCATAATAAAATTTATTCATTCAGCAATCGACGTAAGTAGGAATCAAATGACTATTGCGTTTTCTTGAGTAGAAACAGTTCCGTAGATGCTAGCTTATCCTGCAATGATCGTCCCCTAGGGTCAATATATCGATAGAAAGATCCAATACCCGCTAATCCCAATGAGAGGATAGACAATAGAAACCGATAGGATGCTTGCTTCCAAGAAAGCGGTTCTTTATCAGCTTGTAAGAGGGCAATCCGCCAAGCTTGCATGCCTAACGTTTGAGCGTTCTTAACCCAAAAATAAACAAAGAATAGTGCAACATTGAGCAAGCAAAATAGGATTGCCGGTATTTTCCAGAACCCCGATATAGCCACTTCACCTTCCGTTATATCAGGAGAAACAAGTAGCCTCAGGGCGACCATGAGCGCCATGCTTAACATCAAAATGCCAGCGACTAAAAATGTATCGTAAATGGCGGCAAAAACTATACGAAGTTGGCCAGGTTTTCCTTCAATATTGAACTTTTTCATATCAGATTTAAAAAAATGAGCTATTATAGCTTTTATAGGGGGGCAGCACAGTGATAGTTTGCTGTTTTAAGTATATTGCGGAATCACACGCATGAAGTTGAGATCTTGTTGGCAACCTTGAACGTTTTGACCATCGACATCTAACCCATGGAAAACGAAAACGACATGCATAAACTTATAAAGATACTCTTGATCGAAGACGATGTTCAAGTAGCGGAGTATGTCAGTACAGGTCTTAGAGATAAAGGCTATGATGTGGTGGTAACACGAGATGGCAGCGAAGGTAAGCAAAAAGCCATTGATCAACACTATGATTTATTGATAGTCGATCGAATGCTACCTAACTGTGATGGCATTGATATTGTTAAAGCAGTCAGAGATTCTGGCAATACAGTACCTGCACTATTTTTAAGTGCGTTAGGTAATGTCGATGATCGTATCCATGGTCTTCGGGCAGGTGGTGATGATTATCTAGGCAAACCTTTTGCGATGGAAGAGTTATTGGCAAGAATAGAAGTGCTGCTTCGACGCAACGAAGCAAAGCCTACAACGCGACTTCGCGTAGGCGAGCTTGAGCTAGATTTGCTGACTCAAAAAGTGACTCGTGAAGGCGTTAATTTAAACTTACAACCACGCGAATTCAGGCTGCTTGAGTATTTAATGAAGCATGCTGGGCAAATTGTGACGCGCACAATGTTACTGGAAAATGTTTGGGAATATAATTTTGATCCTCAAACTAACGTAATTGATGTGCACGTCAGTAGACTTAGGCAAAAAATCGACAAAGACTTCGAAAAACCTATGTTGACTACCGTACGTGGCGCAGGCTATGTACTGAATGCTACGAAATAAAACTTTTGCCCATTACACCTTCCGCTTTATGATGGGCTATGTAGCCTGTCTGAGTATTGCGGCTTTTATCCTTCTTTCTTTAACCTATATCTTTTATTCGCTTGATTACTTTAATAATGTCAACGACTCTCTTGAAAAAGAATTAGACATTGTTGAAGCAGCTTATTTAAAAAATGGGTTGGACGGTGTTATAGCGCTAGAGGAGAAAAAGAAGGCTAATAGCCTCTTTGGCCGTTTTGCCTATGCTTTAGCTGATCAAAATAAGCAAAAGCTCGCAGGAACCCTTGAGTCTTGGCCGGAATATTTTACCTGGAGTGACGGCTGGTATAGCTTTGAAATGGATTTTCTAAATTATCAGGGTGTCTCCACGCCTTTTAATTTTGTTGCAAGAACCCGGGATCTTCCTGATAACCGCATTTTGATGGTGGCTCGTGTTGCCGATGATATACGCCAAAATATTCAGCTAGTCAGTGCGACATTATTTTGGAGTATGGTTATTGTCAGTTTTTTAGGACTGATTGGTGCTGTCATCATTAGCCGTTTAAGCCTTGCTCGTGTAGAGTCAATCAATCAGACTATTCGTAAAATTATGGACGGTAATTTATCGGATAGAATTACAGTCAACACGCGAGAAGATGACTTTCAAACCTTAGCCATCAATCTAAATGCGATGTTTGAACGGATAGAAAGCTCTATGAATGATGTCAGGCAAGTGTCTGACAACATTGCACATGATCTTCGCACGCCTTTGACTCGCATCCGTAACCGCTTATCTACGATGGAAAAAAGAGCTTCGGATGAAAAGGAGAAAACAGATTATACCGCTATTGTTTCAGAGGCTGATGGGCTTCTTGCTACGTTCAGTGCATTACTTAGAATATCTCAAATTGAATCGGGTAGTAAAAAATCTAACTTTAAACCTTTTAATTTATCTCAAACCATTACTGATGTTTGTGAGCTTTATGAGCCGTTAGCGCAAGATAAAGGAATAGCGATGGAAGTGGTCATCCAGCCTGATTTTAACGTAATGGGGGATAACGACCTTATATTTCAGATGCTCGCGAATATAATAGACAATGCTATTAAATATTCGAATAAAGACGGTAATATTTTGATTAAATGCAGTGCTGTTTTACATAAAGTGAGAATTGTTATTGCAGATGACGGACCTGGAATTGATTCAGAAAAAATAAACAAAGTCTTCCAAAGGTTCTATCGAGTTGAATCCAGTCGAGGCATACACCCCGGCAATGGATTAGGTCTTAGTCTCGTTAAGGCTGTTATTGAACTGCATAAAGGTGTCGTGATGCTAAATGATAGTAGGCGACTGTTTCCTTCGGGTTTGGCGCCAGGCCTCAGTGTCACAATAGATTTAAACAGAGTAACCTGATCTTTATTAGGGTGGGTATGCCGCTAAACTGAACGCAGATGTGCAATGAAGATATAAGGGCATCCCTAATAATTGCTTTCGGCTTCTGTTTTGTTCATGTATCTGTTTCTAGCAGCATGCGACTTGTCAAATAAAAGCAAGATGAACATACATCACGCAACAACCTGCGGGCACTAATTTCTTTGGCTTAAGCTGTGTTGTAGGTTTTTATTCATCTTGGCTAAAATCGTTAAGTGCCTTGATGATGTCATGTGCATTTACCGTTGGGCTTTTTTCTGGATCATTATTCTTTTGATGCCTTTTAAACGCATTTAAACCGGCACTGTTGCATAAGCCTGATATCTCAGCACCACTCAATCCTGCTGTTCTTGAGGCCAGTAATTCTGTATTGATCTTACCTTCAAGGGGTAGCTTTTTTAAATAAAGGCTAAATAGTTTTGCACGGGTTTCTTCATCGGGGGAGGGAATAACCACCTCTTTGCTTAGCCTGCCAGGGCGTTTGATGGCAGCATCAATCAGTTCAGGTCTGTTGGTGGCGCCGATAACAAAGACGCCTTCTAAAGAATAGATACCGTCTAAAAGTTGAAGTAAGTGATTAAGGAGATTCTCTGCCCAACGCTCAGATGATTCAGAGCGGGATCGAGCAATGCTGTCAATCTCGTCAATAAAGACAATAGAAGGTTTCTGTCTTTCCGCTTCTTCAAAAACGCGCGTTAGGTATTTTTCAGATTCTCCTACATATTTTGATATCAGTAAATCGTTGGTAATGGTGAAAAAATTTAAGCCAGCTTGGTTGGCTAAAATACGGGCAATAGATGTTTTACCATTGCCAGGGGGACCAGAGAGTAATATACCTTTTGGAATGTCAATACCAAAGGTTTCTGTAGCACCTTTTGAGTTCTTAAGTAAGTTAACGACAGTCGTTAACTCCTCTCTCAGGGATGAACTGATGATGATGTCATTCCACCCCATATTTTCTACTTTCTTGTAGGCAATATTACCTTTTTCTGCATATTCTTTGTAATCTTTTTGAGAGCGGGTCAAGTATATCTCTTTAGCGAGCGCTGAGAATATATAGAAAAATGGAAAGCAGTGAGAAATAACAATAATTGAATCTAAGTCATACTTAAATTCAAAATATCTAAAATGAGTAATAATGTTAAATATAAAGTATATGAATAGAATAACTGAAACCATGATGGTTCCAAGACTTAAATAATGGTAAATCGGTGAATGCTTATTTTTTAAAATAAAATACCCAATACCTACAGATGACAACGTTAGCGCAAAGAGTGACATTAGGTTTAAATTTATAATGAGTAAATTATACATATCCTTGTATCTCTGACTATTATCAAGCAAAGCGTTGTTTAATATTTATATGCAAGAAGACAGCACTCATCATGAAAGCTAAGCACACAGTATTTATTTTAGTCATTATTTTCTTTTTTGTAGGTGGATGTAAGAAAGAAGAAAGTAAAGTAGAAAACTTTTCTTTAAAAGAAAAAAAATATATCAAAGAACAGGTTGAAGATAATTTTAAGCGTATGATGAATGCGGCTTTTAACAAAGATACGCAAGGGTACTTCTTTTATGTCGACAATCAACACTTTACCGGTATGGATGACCATGGAAAGATCATTGATTCAAGTCTTCAGCTAGAACGCGTGTTTCGTCGATCAAATGACATGATTGAACGTTACCATAGTTTCAAGTTTAATCGGCTGCTTGTTGTCCCTATTACCAAAAATGTTGTCACCGTGGTTGCTGAGGTGACGGCACATGTCAGTATAGTCAATCAAGGAGACTTTGTGTTTACAGGTGGTTATAGCCAAGTGTGGCGAAAAAAAGATAACGATTGGCGTGTGGCAAGTTCAAGTAGTCATCTGAAGCCCGAGAAAGTGGCTGTTAAGCAATAAGTACTAACATGCTTCTATGTCATTCTTGTTACAAATAGCTTTATTAATATTTTTCTTCATTCTATTTATGCATAACATTTATTTTTAGATAGCACTGGCTTAGAATTGCTCCCTATTCTAATAATACGTATTAGCTGTACATAATGCTGCGAAATATCTTCCTGTTATTCATCTGTGTATCATTAAGTGCTGGCTCTCAAGAGCTCAGGCTTTCCGGTTCAAATACGATAGGCCAGGCGCTTGCAAAAGCTTGTGCAAAAGGTTACCTAGCTGAACAAGGGTTTACCTCGATTCATAGTGAGAAAATTGATACAGAAACCTACAAAGTCATTGGTAAAGGTGCACACGATGAATCAATTATCAAGATAGAAGCCAAAGGGTCGAGTACTGGCTTCAACGCACTCCTTGCCGGTGACGCTGATTTAGCTATGTCTTCAAGGCCAATCAACGTAAATGAAGCGGCTTCTTTATTAACGTTAGGTGATATGCAAAGTGCTCAAGCAGAGCACACTATTGGCATCGATGGTTTGTCTATTATTACCCACCCTGAGAACCCTGTTTCAGCACTGACGTTAAATCAACTGGCTGCTATTTTTTCAGGTGAACTGACCCATTGGCAGCAAGTAGGTGGTTTGAATTTGCCCATCAATCTTTATGCGCGTGATCAGCATTCCGGGACTTGGGATACCTTCAAAAAACTCGTGTTAGGCAAGCAATATGCGCTGACAGACAAGGCAGAGCGCTTTACTTCAAACCACCTGTTAGCTCATGAAGTTCAGAAAGACTTGCAAGCGATTGGCTTTGTAGGTTTGTCATCAGTAGGTGGTTCAAAACTGATCGCTATTTCTGATGCCGATGCACCACCTATGCGACCTAATAAGTTCACCGTTGGCACGGAAGACTATCCACTCTCAAGGAGGCTTTATCTTTACCTTTCGACTAAGCAACCAAATGATGAAGCACGTGCACTTATAAACTTCTGCCAATCATTTGAAGGGCAAAAATTGGTAGAAAAAATCGGCTTTGTATCACAAAATATCCAAAGCTAGCAGGGAGAGCAGAGCGTTTATCATTAAACTTACGATTCAATGAAGGCAGTCCGCAACTAGATACGAAAGCATTAAAGGATATTGAGCGCTTAGCTCATTATCTCTCTGCGATTAATAGCCGTTATCCCTATGTGTATTTGATAGGGTTTTCCGAAAAAGGGAATAGATTCAGTCAGGATGTTGTCTTGTCACGCTTCAGGGCTCTGGCTGTTAGAAGTGCATTACTAAGAAATGACATTACAATAGCCAGCAGCCATGGGCTAGGTTCATTTATGCCAGTGGCCAATAATAATGATACTAACGGTAAGAAAAAAAATGCCAGAGTAGAGGTTTGGGTGTCTAGGCAGCCTATTCAATTTGACTAACTTAAATCTGGTTCTCGGACAGGCTCCTGGTACTCTGTTTCACTGCATTTGTCAGGCGTAAAATGGCGCAGGGTGGGTTAGCGCAGCGTAACCCACCATAAGATTTAATGTTTCTTGGTGGGTTACGTTTCACTAACCCACCCTACAAAAACCGATTGTCGGCTAAGGTGTTTTTGTAGCGCAGGCTTATCGAAGCCTAACCCGCCGAGTATTTAGACCCCTAAAAATATCATCAATGAACAAGGGGCGTTTTTTTGTCTAACAAGTCTTCATTTTTATCACCGCTAAGTACCCGCTTTAAAGCGAGACGCACCACCACACTGGCTTTCTTTTTCACTATCGGTGTCGCTTTAATCATGTTAGCTATATCGAAAACTTATCAATCTTGGGATAGTCATCCACATCGAGGGAGTGTTGCGATTGAGCAAGGCGAATTCAATGAGAGCTATTCGCAGCCTATTTACCTTGATCAAGGCTGGAGTGAAAAAGATAGTCTGTGGTTCTACAATACAACCCAAGGCTCTAATCTTATTCCTTACGACTTTTTTATTGCTCTAGAAGCCGCAGATAGCACTGAGTTATTTCGTTCAAATAAAATCTTTGATAAATACCGATATTTACCGCAAACACCTACGTTTTTTAATCCAGACGGTCTTGCCGTTGGCTTCACAAAAGATACTTATCAAGGAAAGGATTATGTCAGTTATACCTGTGCTGCCTGCCACACAGGACAGGTCAATTATAAAGGACAAGCGATTCGTATTGATGGTGGTCCGGCTATGGCCGATATGGACAGCTATTTACATGCTTTACATAACGCTATGCAGCAAACACTGGTGGATAAAGACAAGAGAGAGCGATTTATAGAAAACGTTATCGCCCTGAAAAATGATTATCAATCAGAAAAACAAGTCTTCTCTGATTTAAGAAAATGGACTGATGTAATTGGCAACTATAACAGTATTAATCATAGTAATTTGGACTATGGCTATGCACGTTTAGATGCATTTGGTCGCATTTATAATCGTGTCCTACAACATGTCATTAATAAATCTCAAGCACAACATGTGATGGCGTTGGCGACCAACAACCAAGGGGAGCGGTTGCTGTCACATGAACAAATTAATCATGTTCTTGAAGGTATCCATGAAGTCATTATTGGTGATGAGCAATTTGCGTTGATATTAAAACGCTTACTGTCTGACCGCCCCGGTTATCCTGGGCTTGATGCTGAAGAAGTCGACATCATCAAGCATGCGCGTTTTAACGAACCAAACGCCCCTGTTAGCTATCCTTTTCTTTGGGATATTACTCACTCAGACTATGTTCAATGGAATGGCCTAGCGGGTAATTCAGGTGTTGGCCCAATAGGGAGAAATGCAGGGGAGGTCATCGGGGTTTTTGGCACAGTTGATTGGGAAGCGACTGAACCTACTTTTAGTTTGTCAGCCAAGCTGTCTGGCCAAGAGAGCAAGCAATTTAAAATTGATTTTACGTCTTCTATTGATTTAATGAATTTACGAAGGCTAGAAAATCACTTAAAAAGCTTAACATCACCTGTCTGGCCACAAGCTATTTTAGGCGAGATTGACAAAGAAAAAGCCAAACGTGGCCAGCTCATTTACGCCCAATACTGTCAACCCTGTCATATTGTTGTCGAGCGCGATAATTGGAACCGAATCGTAATTGCTCATCTGTCAGCCCTTGATAAGATCGGCACAGATCCGCAAATGGCACATAATAGTGTTCAATATCAAGGCTAAACAGGTAATTTTAAGTACACTTATCAGCCGACTGATGTAGGTGATATCATTATGGGCGAAGAGGCACCTGTTGCTATGATTTTAACGGCGGCTACTAAAGGCGTGGTGGCTACACCAGATCCTGATAAGTGGTTTATCAGGCGTTGGGCAGATTGGATCTATACACTCTTTTCTTCTTTCTTTACTAACGAGATTAAGAGTAGTATCAAGCAAGGCACCTATGAGCCAGACACTACAGCAAGTCCGTTGCAGTCATTGCTTGCTTATAAAGGGCGCTCTTTAAATGGCATTTGGGCAACGCCGCCTTACCTTCATAATGGTTCAGTGCCTACACTTTATGACCTTCTTTTACCTGCCAAACGTCAGGGTGACCCAGAAGAAGGAGAGTATCGCCCAGTGCAGTTTAAAGTAGGAAGCCGTGAATTTATGCCTGATAAAGTGGGCTATATCTACACAGGTTTCGATGGTTTTGTGTTTGATACGTCTCTACCCGGCAACTTAAATACTGGACATGAATATGCAGCTGGCAGGACGCCACAACCATCAGGTGAAACCCTTAAGCCTTTGAGCGAAGCTGAACGTTGGGACTTAGTTGAATATTTGAAAACATTATAACTTGGGTAAATTTTAAGAAAACCACACAGGAGAAGCGATAGGGAGGCAGGGCAAAATAACTTCTTCTCTATTATTTTTCCTTTGATGCAATACCTAAAAGGCTATTCATCTTGCTAGCATGAAAAACTTTTTTAAAATTTGATGTGGAGATAACTGTATCGAAATAGATAGCGAACAAAATGCAGTAAAGAAATAAACAAGCATTAAGGTATAAAAGATTTTGTTTGAATGTAGTAAGGGGCAGCAAGAATAAAAGATATAGAAAAGCCCCAAGCACAAGGTTCATTCCTTTTTCTTTATTAAATTGAGTCAAAATTCCAGTAAAATAAATCACAATAATCCATAGAATCTTGAACATGACTAAATATGCTTTATTTTCGTTTATAATGCCTCTCGTTACGATATCCAGCTGCATTATATGCGTTAGCCAATAATAAAGTATGAGCTGAAGAGGAGAGTAGAGTAAAACTAAATAAAGCATGTACGTATATATCTTTTCGATTATTACTTTCTTTTTCCTTGATATCAATAAGTAATAAATATACGAATAAAAAATCACATCAATAAAAGATGAGTATTGTAAATATAAAGTAAAAGCACTGAGCAGTCCGTCACCCAACTTCCCAAGATAATAATTAAAAATAATAAAGAAGAGTGAAACACCAATGCAGGCAATCAATACTGGGATGATTAACTTGCTAATGGTTTTGTTAAAGTTAATGTTCTTAGGGGTTGAATGTCGTGAATATAAAAATAAACCAGCTAAGGTTGATACAGCATCAGCTCCTGCCAATAGTAATAAGATAAATTGGAATCTATTGATAGGAAAACTATCAATAACTATATCAAACCATGTACATAATAAATAGGCAGTAGATAAACGTATTATTGATAGCCAAAAAAATAGTCTTTGGTAAATCGTAGCCGACAGGAAAATGGATTGGCTTAATGTAAAAGTTGCGAAAAATGCAACTGCGAGCTGTAGTATATTATCTAATGAATAGTTATTAATTCCATTGGACAACCATTTGATATATTGCATCCCCATTTGAATAGTAAGGCAGGTGAGGGCAGCCATGAATGCAAGATGGATACTCAGGTTGGCTTTTTCTTTGCAGGTTAAATGACTGTTTAGGTAATTAAATACAAGTCTCTTAGATAAGCCGTTAAAGAATAGTATGATTAACCCAATCTCCGATAGAAATAGGCAAAACTTCTCAACCTGGTCATGATGCTTAGATATAAAAATATATAGCGGCAAAAAGTAAGTCTTATTAGAGAATTGTTCTGCTAGTAGAAAGAAGTAATTTTTCTCTTTCATTCTATTCTCTTATCTTATCCCTTATCGAGACAGTCAGGGGCATTTTTAAATGGAGGCTATAGCATGACAAGGCAGCCCATTCGAAACATAATTCACATCAGACATGATGTGAATTAATTTATTAGGGGTTTATAGTGTTAGAAGTAGTAAGTAAAAAATGCTTCCTCCGTGCCCCTACAATCTACAGGCTATTTTTATTAATATTGTATTTTATGCAAAGTAGCCGTAGCTGTTTGAATTGGCAGTACAAGTGTAATAGCAGTGAATTTCTTTTTCGCGACTAACATTGCTTTCATTGCTTTCATTGCTTTCATTGCTTTCTTTTCCCCAGTGTACTTTATATTTAAAAAATTCATAGAGATCAGCTTTTCTTGAAGATTCATCCGCGCTTGATAAATTATCTTTTTGTTTATACTGATCATGCAAAGAATACTGCATAAAAGCTTTTTTAATCATAGGCTCAGTGATGGGATGAATATAATAACCAAACCGCTCATAATGTAGTGCCTGAGTGTTTAAAAATGACTGCTGAACAACAGCTCTAGAGCGTTTAGTGCTCACATTAAAGGGAGCATGATGAAAATACTCACCAAAAATATACTCGCAATCTCTGATGTAATTTTTAGTATGCAATATGTGAAGATGCCATACCTGATCAATTTCGTAAGAGGGCGTAAATCTAGTATGAGTATCTTTATATTCCAAAGCTAAACGAAGAAAATTTTTATAAAGTTGAATTGCATATTCGGCCTCTATTGTGCTCCATTGATAAGTTTCATGTAAATCTTTTTCAGTCAATTTTTTTATAAGATAATTTAAATCTAACTGATCAATAGCATCAACACTAACTTCCGCATTTAACATTTGTATCACCTTACTTTCCACTAAAAACAAATAAGACATAACACTTTTAATTAGGTTCATTAGTTTGTCGCTAATGATCAGATTTTTATTATTGGTTGACATATATATTTAAGAAATTATATAGGTAGAACTAGTATTTTAAATATAAGGAAAAACAATGTTTTTGTTTTTCAGAGTTTGGCAGCTTTACATGCTCAGCTTTCTTATAGCCGGAATAGATAACTGCATCTGTCAAAATACTTATTCTGGCTCGCAGGCTTATAACAACAATGCTTATTTTTCACAGTCCGTCAACATCAGTACCGGCAGCTATCGTTTTGACTATACATTGATCAACGCACCCGGTGTTATACAGCCTTTTACGTTCAAGTTGATGTATCAGCATAATAGGCAGCAAGGGCTGTTCGGCTTGCCTGTGGGGTGGTTTTTTACACTCGATTATATCGATAAAAAGACTGCATCTATTAATAATCAACAATGGCTGATTGACCCTCTTTGGCATGATGAATCAGGTTATGGGTCAGGGCTTAAGTATTTTAATTCACACGGCAGCCAGTTTAGCGATATTGGATTTTTACAACCCATTCCAGAATGTAAACGGTTGTACTATCGCTATGTAATGAACTTCAAAGATGGCTCCAAGAAATATTTCTCGCATCAAGGCTGGTTAATTTTTCAGTTAGATAGGTTTGGCAACAGCCTAGAATACATTTATAACCCACTAGCTAAAGACTTATCAGAAGCGCGGCTTGAAAGAATTCGTACCAACTACCAGCAAGAATATACGTTTTCTTATTCACCGAATAGCATCACTATTTTAACGCCAGCCAATCAAAAAACGGTTATTTATTTTCATGCGAAAGGGGTGAAAAAGATAACCAATACTTTAGATGAGTCTATTGAGATCACTTATACCGACACTTCGCAAAACCTCATCCAGCAAGTGGCTACAGAAACAGGTTTAGTAACAAAGCTTTCGTATCGCCACATTGATTACCAAGGCGAAGGAGGAAAGGGTAAGCTCCCCGTCATTGATTCGGTTGAAAAAATAGACCAGGCTCAAGCTAAAACACTCGAACGCACTTGGTATGACTATTCTTCAGGGAACAATTTTACAGGGTATCCTTTATATACACTCGGCAGTACGTCAGATTCGCTGATTGATAGCAATGATCAGGCATTTCGATACCCTGTTAAAGTTACGCGGGATCAATTGATTAAGGGGCAGACGCAATTTCAGATTAAGTACTATTACTACAATTACTTGCATTTGCCTGTAGAAATAATCACTACAAAAGAGAATCAGCCTTACATTAAAACAACCTTCGATTATCATATCTCGCCTTTCAAATACAGTCGTTCAACCAACTATGATAAGCCTAAAAAAGTGACCAATTGGTTGTATCAGCCAGTTAAAGGCAAATATATAGCTACGGATGAAAAAACTACGTCATATGATGAGTTTGGTAATAAGACAGATGAGGCACACTTTGTTTATGATCTGGAAGGCAATGAAAAAAAATTAATTTATCAGATAAAAGCGTGCTTTGACACTAAGTGGTTTAACTTACCAGTGCAGTCAGAGCGCATTGATGGGATAAGTCATGCACGCATCAAAGACGTCTATGGGGTATCGGAAGATCATAAAAATCAAATAAGTAAGCAGGTGACTTATAAAGGCAGTAAAGATGATAATTGGCAACCCTGGAAACACTTTGAGATTGCTCATGATAAAGTAGGTAGGGAGTTGTTTGCATCGGTAAAATGGGCAGAATCTAACGAACAACCTCTGCAATGCACACATAAGAAAACAAGCTACCATCTAAATGAGGATGGCAGTTCACTTCTCGTTACCAAAACAAATGCTTTAGGTCATCATGAAATCGAGCAATATGATCTACAGACAGGATTGCTATCTCAGGTTACGTCCCCTAAAGGCAGCACTACCTTTTTTACTTATGATGCGCTTAATCGGTTGATAAACATCAAAGACGGCTTAGGTGAGCGGATCAGTTTTGCTTATAGTAGTTATGATCAAACAGGCGAAAATTCTGTTACGCTAAAGAGTCCCTTGGGCGAGCAGAAACGAACGCTATATGATGGATTGGGTCGTGTGATGGCCAATCAGGACTGGTATCAAAATGCATGGCGTAACCTGGAAGATTATCAGTATGACGGTTTTCATCATATCACTCATAGAACCAATGCACTGAAGATTACAACGCAATCACACTTCGACCCGCAAGGCAGGCTGACCTCAACCACAGACCCTTGGGGAAACCACAAACAGGTTAGCTATGATGATAGTCGACGTTTAACCTCCGTCACTTTAAACGATCATAAAATCATAGAGTTGAAAGCGCTACCCTGGCTCAATATTCTAGAGGAAACCCATTTTGAAATGGAAGAGGGCACAGGAAAAGCCGCTAGTAAAAGGTTACTAACGCAAAAAGACGGTTTTGGCAGACTTATTAAGCGTAAACAAACACATGCTACTCAGCAGCATCTGGATCAACTAGACTATAGCGAAACGTGCCGCTATGACGCTGAGGATAACCCCACCCAATGCTTGTTTGAAGGAAAGGATGCACTGACGTTGCTCAGTCAGCCTAAGCACGATCTCTTTAACAATACGATTCAAGTAAGGAAGCAACAAAATAACAGTCTTCCCCATACAAGCTACCTGCTAACCTATAACGCTGCAAATCAACTTGAAACAATCGATTTTGACCCTCTTGATGGACAGTCTGACACGATAAAATCCTTTGAATATGACAAGTTGGGGCATCTTGCTAAAACACATTGGGCTGGAGAATTAGCTGTTAATTATTTGCATGATGAACGAGGGCAATTACGGGAAAAATCCTGGGATAATGGAGGGTTGTTATATACGCTCTCACAAACCTATGACTTAGACGGTAAACTCCTTAAGCAAGCTGATAGCGAAGGGCAGTTCATCGACTATCAGTACAATCAAGAAGGACTGTTAACCGATATTAAAAGCAATCAACATGATCTATCACTCAGCTATGATTCGGTTGATCGCGTCATTTCACAAGTAATCGATCAGGCCCTCACACAAAAATTTATTTACGACGAAAAAGACAAAGGAATGCTGTCTAAGGCATTGGAGGCGCATAATGTCGTTCACTATCATTATGGTGATGATCGATTCGGCAATAAGGGGCGACTGATTGAGAAGGCTACTCAAACAGTCTTTTCAGGCAATCAACAAACACTGTTTGATTATGGTGCCACGGGTTTTATTGAGTCCAGCACTACGGAAAATGGGCCCAGTGGTGGGCGTATAGCCTTCCACTATAAAACGAATCTGTTAGGGCAATTAACACAGAAAACCTTTTCCATTGAAACTCAGGACAAGCATACCCTAAGTCATGTTATATATCAGTACGATGCTTTAAATAGAGTCATTGAAGAAAGTCACAACCTTAATGGCTACAAAGAAGTACACCGTTATCGTTACGATGCCAATGATAATTTAATAAACGAAACCCTTAACGATCACAACAAGAATTATCATTATAACCAAAGAGATCAACTGACTCAGGTCATGGAGGAGGGCACACAAGGTCATCATTTACGTTATGACAAAGCAGGCCGCTTGAGTCATTTTGATGACCTTGTATTTCATTATAATCACAATGATGAGCTAATAAGCTTATTTAACAAATCTACTGACACTCACACCGCTTTACACTATCTGGCTAATGGATTGTTAGCCACTAAAAAGACCAAAGATGAGGAATCAAACTTTTCTTATAACAAGGAGAAGCAACTCCTTGGTATCAACATTAATGGCAACGCATTACACCTTTTGCGAGACAATAAGCAGGCTAATTTATCTATTCAAGGTACTACCACGAATCTGCTCACAGCTGATTTAGAGAATATTTCAGTAGAGACTAATGCTAACGAGCAAAATTTTGCGGATTACCTTGCGTATGGTCAATTAACCAACCCATCAACGATAGCTCACCCCTTAACGCCTGGGTGGAAGGGGGCCTATTATGATGCAGACTTGGGATGTTATTATTTTCATCATCGCTTTTACAATCCAGAGCTAAAGCGCTTTATCACGCCTGATAAAAAGCAAACCTATAACCGCTATAACTTTGCCTACGCTAACCCACTGAGCTTTAACGATAACTCTGGCCAAAGTGTACAACAGGCGGTGAATTATACCGTAGGCGCTACCTCAACAGCGCTTGGTATCTATGCGACATACGAATCCATTGCTTTAGCCATTATCGGGGCAATTTTAGCTGTCCCGACAGGAGGCGCATCCCTTAGCTTAACAACAGTCGCCTCAGTGACTGCCGCACTCGCATCGACAGCATCAGGTATTGCTTTGCTAGCGGCACAAGGTGCTATGGATACAGGTCACCAAGATATCGGTAATGCACTGAGTTACACAAGCATTGCGTTTAGTGCTATGCACGTTGTGACGGGATTAACTGCGCTCGCACCAAAACTTGAGAATCTATTTACGAGAATGGTGGAATGGATAGGCAAAAAAGGGGCTTTGTCTCACTTTAGTATCGGAACCGATGCTTCTACTATTTATCATATGGGCTCTGAGCTGTATGAAGGTGAAAAAGATTTAGCCAAAATTATTTCCGGCTGGGAGCTTGCAAGGCATGGTTTGCACATTGCATCAAAACTAACCACAGACAGCTTTAATATCCTTGAAACTACCAAATCGAATGTAGCTAGTCATCAATTGCATCAGTTGCAGATGCACAACCTGCAAGTACGCTCTAATGCAAGCAATGAATACCTGGCAAAACAACCACCTCAAACCTTAACTCAGATACCAATGCTCTCGCGTTTACAGCAACAAACCGATGCTTTTGATTTAACGAAAATGCTAAGCTGGCAAGATAAGATAGAGAAAATTAACTTTGGTGCACACGTACACTCAATGAGTTTATTGCCAGAAATCATTGAGCACCCTCAGAAAAATTCAGTCAGACTTAAAAATGGCTTTCAACTCAGTAGTCTGTCAGAACTTTAATGGCAAGCAAATTTCATGACGTTAACCATTGTTACTAACATTACGACGGATGAAAAAAATGATCAAACACCTCGTGAGTTAACAAATCTTATCGACACAACCCATTAAGAAAAGGGTTGCAAAGGATTGTAAGAGTTTATACGCCTTCTAGTAAGACTTATTTTCTCTATAGCGTTTAATTTTTCCAAGAGTTGACTTGATATCAAAACTATCCTGCGCGTTAATTCCTAGTCTTTTTTCAAGGTTATGACGAGAAAAAATCCATTGATTTTCAAGATAAAGCTTATGGATGGATAGCATTTGATCAAGGTGCTTTTCTTCTTCTGCTAAAGGTTCAGCAAACTCAAGGTTAAACCCATAAAACCCTGAAATGGTTTCTAATATATCATCACTGCTAATTAACTCACTGGCGGTAGCATGAAGAATTTCTATTGGCTCTTGTTGTTGATCATTTGACAGTTGATTATCGCTTGCTATCAATTTCAAATTCCAATCAGCGATGATATCAACAGGCACAAGATTTAGTCCAAAACCTCTTTTCACATTAAGTTTCACTGACTGGTTTTCGCCCTTGACGTGCGACATTGCATAACTTTCTATTATTTCATAGACATGTGCCAAGCCTATTTTATGTCTACCGAAGCAGCCACTATCTGACCGCCCGGTAACGCCAGAAGGGCGAAACAGCGTTACTGGCAAGTAGTTATGTTGTTGATCGCCATGCATGCGTATCCAAAAATCTTTTTCTGTTAACTGCTTTGTCAGGTGATAAACGGTAGGTGCCTGCGCATTTAAGTGAATTTTTTCATCTATTTGCTGCTGGTCACTGGGCAAACCACAAACATAAGCCGTTGAAAAATAATAAAATCTTGCTTTTGGCGAAAAATACGCAGTTTTCATTGCCGATAATCGATCATGCAATTCAAGGCTTGCTTTTACATTTTGATCATAAGAATCATATAAGTTTTTTCTCGAATAGGTCATGTTAGCCGCGCAGTGAATAACACCTTTTACCGTCGCTTTCTTCTTCTGCAAATACTCCTGCAATTGGTACATGGCGGCTGAGATATTGCTCCAATCAATTTCGATTACATGCAATTGACGCTTAGACTTAGCCAATTCATTATCGCTAACAGCTAACGACTGACAAACCAGCTCATAGCTTTCGCGGGTTCGTTCTTCAAAATCATCCCGCCGAGTCAGCGCAATGACATGCATTCCCTGTGCAATTGCTTTGTGCAATATATTGGAACCTATCAGACCTGTTGCACCTGTTAATATCAATGCATCCACGGTTATGTCTCTAAAAGAATTACATCATGACGCTTAGAATATTTATCTATGACTAAGTTCTAACCATATAGACTTATGGGCATCTCTAATAATTGATTTTGAGGTTCTGCACTGAATTTCAAAGCTTTCAGCAAGGCGCAGGTTGCAATTAATGTTCGACACCTTAATAAAACCTACAGCACCGCTTAAGCCAAAGAAATTAGTGCCCGAAGGGTGTGAGGTATAATATTTTTATCGTGCGTTTATTTGATTACTATCATGCTAATTAGAGAGCTATGATGATATCTGGTGTATGAGCTGAAAAGATACGATGTTAATCTGTTAGTCGATCCTGCAAGATCAACAACCAACAGGAGAAACACCGTATGGCTCAAAATGATAAAGTTGTAGAGTTAAATAATCCAGTAAAAGATCCATTGACCGAGTTATTAAAAGAAGGCGCACGCGAGTTGCTAACAAAGGCAGTGCAAGCTGAATTATCAGCCTTCTTAGATGACTACTCATCACTTGAAGTAGATGGTAAGCAAGCCGTCGTTAGAAATGGCTATCTGCCTAAGCGCATGATACAAACAGGTTTAGGTGAGCTTGAAATCAAAGTGCCGAAGACGCGCGACAGATCAGGCAATGGCCATCACTTTACCAGCGCTTTGCTCCCACCGTACCTTAAGCGCACGAAGACAATGGAAGAGTTTATACCCTGGCTGTATTTGAAAGGTATCTCCACAGGTGACATGCAGCCTGCACTAGAAGCGCTGTTAGGCGATGGAACAAAAGGGCTTTCGCCGAGTGTTGTTTCAAACCTTAAACAGCAATGGGAGACTGACTATGGGCTTTGGCGTAAGCGTGACTTAAGCGGCAGGCGCTACGTTTATGTTTGGGTTGACGGTATTTACTGCAATGTTCGAATGGACGACAAGTTGTGTCTCTTGGTTGTCATTGGCTCAGATGAAACTGGCCGTAAAGAGGTATTAGCCGTTGTTGATGGCTATAGAGAATCTGAAGCTAGCTGGCTAGAAGTGATTGAACAGCTTGAATATCAAGGCTTTCAAGGACAGCCTAAGCTGGTGATTGCCGATGGCGCTTTAGGTTTTTGGAAGGCTGCGGCCAAGCGCTGGCCAGAGAGCGCTCAACAACGTTGCTGGGTGCATAAGACAGCCAATGTACTCAATAAAGTGCCAAAAGCTATTCAACCTAAAATGAAAGAAGCGCTACATGATATA
The DNA here is from genome assembly GCA_965225765.1 of Pseudomonadales bacterium. Lineage (GTDB taxonomy): Bacteria > Pseudomonadota > Gammaproteobacteria > Pseudomonadales > DT-91 > CAKMZU01. Next base: position 904,227 of record CBDDBO010000002.1, on the reverse strand, counting down.
TGGCAAGCAGACACACGAGACGCTGCCTATAAAGCATTTGATAGCACTATTAACCGCTTTGAGGCCAAGTATCCAGCAGCTATGCAATGCCTTGCGAAAGATAAAGACAGCATGCTCGCTTTTTATGATTTTCCAGCTATGCACTGGCAACATATTAGAACGACAAACCCTATTGAATCTGTTTTTGCTACTGTCAGGCTCAGAACCAATAAAACGAAAAACTGTGGTAGTCGACAAACAACGCTAGCAATGGCGTATAAATTATTAACAACTGCTCAGAAAAAGTGGCAACGCTTAAGGGGCTATAAGCTGCTTGCAGATGTTATTGATGGAGTGAAATTCGAGGACGGTAACCCAGTAGAAAATGATCAACAACAGGAAGTCGTATCTGCGGCCATACACCAGATTTGACTATAGCTCGCTATTAGAAACAGACATGTGAATAAAACAGAGGCCGAAAGCAATTTTTAGAGGTGCCCTTATGGGTATCTCTAACAATAGGCTGATACCGGTATAATCATCGAACCCAAAATAAGAACTGAGTTATGCTGCCATCAGTTTTTTCGATCTTGAAGATAATTTAAAAAGTTAGATGAGAAAGGCCTCCTCATAAAGCTGATGCAACTACTCGATTGAAAAATATTTCGCAGCCCCTGAGAAAAGGTTCGCGAGAAAGAGAGAAAAAGCCATGCGGGCAGAAAGCCCTATGACGTTGTTCTGATGTTTAAAGTACTTATTCTCAACACCTATACAATATATCGGATGATGAAACGGAGTATCAGGTTAGAGATCGGCTGTCGTTCGGCCGATTACTCGGGCTTAAGCCTTGGCAGTCTGCTCCAGATGCTAAAACGATTGTGCTGTTTCTAAGGGCTTTATCATCATTCGTCTAGCTGAATCAGCTTAATTCCCGATTCAATTTTATGTTGCGCATATTGATCAGCCGTATCTATATATCGAAGTGCTGACTTTACATCCTTCCAGCCTACGTATTCCATAAGCAATTTGATATCCCAGCCATTTTGGTTAGCCCAGGTAGCGAATCCTCTTCTTAGGGAATGACTACTATAGCTTTCAGATTGAGCAATGTTGGAATTTTTTAAATTCTTCCTAATGATTTCACTTAGACTGCTGGGCTGAAGAGCAACAGTCGAAACATTTCCCCAACGGTCGATTCGCCTAAAAATAGGCCCTTCAGAAAGCTTAGACGCGTCAATCCATTCTAAATAAGCATTAACTGGACATAACGTGGATAAAGCTGGGAATTTGATGGTTTTTCCTTGGTTGGATTTATCGGTTTTGCTTGAAGGTATAAATATACTCATTCCTTTATCTGGCGCTATGGTTACATTATTAATCTCTAACTGACAAAGCTCATCACTACGAAGCCCTTTCCAAAAGCCTATTAAGAATAATGCTTTATCCCTAGATAATTGAAATATCAGCTTCTTTTGATTGTTTTCTTTGGCGACTACTAGCTCCTTATCAATGCATTGAACTGCAGCTGCCAACATTTGTACTTGTATAGGTTTAGCTTGCTTAGGTTGTGCAAGATTAAGTGCTTTTATGCCCTTAAAGACTTTTCTTACCAGTGGGGACTTAGTGGGATCTGGAAAGCCTTGATCAGAATGCCAACGTGACAAGCCAGCTAACCGATTTTGCAATGTATTGGGTGTTAGTTTATCAGCATGCTCAGCTAAATAGAGCCCTACAGATTCAGCTGTTGCCGGCAAGAAACCTCCCCATTGATCTTCAAAATGATTTATTGCTGAGCGATAGCTCAATCGGGTGTTTTCTCGAGTTCCGGCTTTGATGAATTTATTTAGTTGCGTTTGCGTCATGGCAAGAGTTGATAAGCCCAAGTGTACTGTGATTTGGGGAGTATACCTGAAATTTGCCTCTAACACACAATAAAGTACTATTATTGTGTGTTAGAATTAGTCGGTGGAAAATCAGACCTACGATTAAAATACTATGTATATACATAGTATGTAATACAGTATGAAATACAAAGAGACTCGAAATGGCCAGAGGCGGAATTAATAAAACCCTAGTAAAAAAGGCAAAAGAAGCACTGCTTGCGAAAGGGGTAAATCCTTCGATAGATCGCGTAAGAATTGAGCTTGGTAATACTGGTTCTAAAGCTACGATTCATCGTTATTTAAAAGAGCTACAGGAAGAGGAGGGCGCTGCCATTGATAGTGAGGCTTTCCTGACAAAGCAGCTAACTGAATTTGTAGCGAAGTTAGCAGCGCAGCTATCCAGAGATGCTGAAGCTATACTGGAAAAAGAAAGGCTAGCCTTTAAACAAGAGCGAAGTCAGTTTCACGAGCAACAAAACAAGTATGAAGGGGAGATAGCACATCTTAATGAAGCTATTACATCAGCCAAAGGCAAGCTCGAAGCGAAAGAGGATTTGCTTACTGCAAGCCAAGAAAAGCTCAAATCTACTGAATTACACCTAAATACAGCCGAGGTTGAAATCAAAGCGCTAAACCAGCTGTTAGCCGAAAAACACAAGCAAATAAACTCATTTGAAAAAAAACACGAGCACCTGAAAGATTCTTTAGAACATTACAGAGAGTCTGTAAAAACACAACGAGAGCAGGATTTAAGGCGACATGACAACCTAGTCCAGACTCTACAACTTGAGCAGAGGCAGCTCAACCAAACGCTTTCAATAAAACAAGCTGAAATCACTCAACTTAATAGAGACAACGCAGAGTTTATAGCTGAGATAAAAGCCCTTTCAGATAAACTTAAAGAAGCCAACCGTAAAAATACAGACTATACAAAAGATCTGAACTTGCAGTCGGTTAAATTAACAACTGCTCAAAACAAGATTTCAGACATGAAGAGCGCCTATAAAGCATTGACAAAAGAACTTGATAAAAGCCAGGCTACCCAAGAACAGCTTGCAATAGAACATAAAGAGCAAATTAAGAGTAACCGCCAATTAAGCGAAAATTTAAATGTCTTGAACGTCGAGTTAAAAGTAAAAAATGAGCTATATGAACAAATACTCAAGCAGAATGCCTTTCTAGATAAAGCTGCCGCAAAAACGAGTTAGACCCTAGCAAAACATTAGAATACGTAATAAGTAACTATTTTTTTGGCGATTCAACGAGTGAACTAGCTAAATAATAAAGGCAAATTAAACAGGTTTTCAAAACATTAGGGTTCACTTAAGCTTTACCAACAAGAAAAGCTTATAGGCAGGCAAGGCATTTCTTTCGAGCAGGTTGAATAAGCTGCTTTTTACCGCATGAATAATGGTGTTGAGGCACCTATTGAAAACGCCAGAAGCCGCAGTTGCGCGAAAAGACTATTAGCTAAGCCTTGAGCGTCTACTAAAAATCTCTTGAACAACTTTGCTTAGAAAAAGAAGCCTTTAAGGAAGAAGCATTTATTCTCAAAGAAAACAACCTATAAGGAAGAAGCATTTATTCTCAAAGAAAACAACCTAAGCATATCAGCTACAGAGCGTAAAGTTTTAAAAGAACGTATGGCACAGCTTCAATCAGACATTGAGTATCTGAGGAAAGTCAATTTCAAACTTAGCGTTGATAGGCTTTTTGAGTCACCAATGAATCAAGAGCTTCCCCTGGATAATAGCCAATAACTCAACGAAAAAAGGTTGTTTTTCGATCAAATACCGGCACCCTCTCCTATGTCCAATACTATTTAGTATTGGACATAGGAGGGGCGGGCTTATATACTGAGCTTATCTTTATCATTATAGAAATCATCTATGCCTAAGCCTGCAAATCCATTTCCGCTGTTTCCTAATCAGGTTCATATTCAATCAATAGACTTTAATGATTTCCCATCACTCAATGCCTTCGTTAATAGCGAGGACATTCCAGATTGGCATAAACAACATTGGCACTGGGCGCTAGACTTTCTTAAATTCACAGAACGAAATAAATCAGTTCATACCTTTACACGGTTTAGGAGTGAAATTGAGCGCTTCTTACTCTGGGCCATGCTAATCAAAGAAAAACCGATTGATGAATATCGTAAAATCGATATTTTGGAATTTGCAGACTTTTGTTGGCAGCCACCTGAAAATTGGATTTGTATCGTGAATCACGACCGCTTTGTTGCCGAACAAAGTATTTACTCTGTAAATGCACATTGGCGGCCATTTAGACTTAGCTTGCCAAAAAATCAGTCTATAACGCCTGATAAAAAGAAATATAAACCTTCTCAGCAGACGCTGACAGCAACATTCACAGCATTGACAGTCTTCTATAAGTACTTAATCAATGAAGAGCTTTCATTTGTGAATCCCGCACAAATAGCCAAAAAAGACTGCCGTTATTTTATTAACGATGCTCAAGTAAAAGATATTAAACGACTGACGGAAGACCAGTGGCATTATGTATTAAAACAAGCTGGTAAGATGGCAGATGCTGATGGTCGTTATGAGCGCAGTCTATTTGTTATTGCAGCCTTAAAAGGCTTATTTTTGAGGATTTCTGAACTCTCTGAGCGCAAAGATTGGTCACCTGTTATGAGCCATTTCTGGGAAGATGATCATCATAATTGGTGGCTAAAAGTCTACGGTAAAGGCCGAAAATTAAGAGATACAACCGTACCAATTGACTTCATTCCTTACTTGAAACGTTATAGAGTTTATCGAGGTTTGCCTGATTTGCCTTATCCTGGAGAGCAAACTCCTATTGTTGAGAAAATACGCGGTCAAGGCGGCATGACAGCCCGTCATTTAGCTCGACTTGTTCAAGAAGTCTTTGATTCAGCCTATAGTCAAATGAAAGCAGAGCAAGGCGATATGACGGCACGTAAGCTCAAAGAAGCGTCGACTCATTGGTTGAGGCACACAGGTGCTAGTATGGAAGTGGAACGAGGACGTGAGCTTAAAGATCTTTCAGAGGACTTAGGCCATTCGAGCATGGCCACAACTGATACCATTTACGTGCAAACAGAAAACAAAAAACGTGCAGAAAGTGGTAAGGGTCGCTCTGTAGATTAGCTTGGTAGTCTTGACTTGGTGAGTGCCGTGAATGCCCTTTTGATTCGCTCGGTCTTTGAATGAATGAGGCTTGAAAGAGCGTAGCCTACTATTTAAGGATCTGGCCAGAGCAGCACTTATATTTTTTGAAGCTAAGATAGATATTAGTAGTAAGCAATGCTGCGCTTAAAAAATACACTGAATAGAACAAAAAAGTTTGAATTTGTTTATTTAATTGTAGTTGTTTTAGTTTTGTGTAATAAATATCCTTTTTTTCTTTAGGTAATTCATTTAAGTACTTCATTAATTCAATGTCTTTTTTAATAATATTTAAAGCTTCATAGTGTTCATTTTTTTCATTAATGAAACTGAAGCATGATTTTGAAAAATCTAATATTTTTTTTGATCTATCAATACTTTCAAGCAGGCTTGAAAGATCATTGGTTGAATACAAATGGTATTGACAGGCCATCATTATAATACTAAATAGTAGGCTTTTCATGTTTGCAAGTTTAGAAGCTTGTTAGCATTGTTATGGATAATGCTTTAGTTGGATTTTTATTGAATATTATGGTTCATAGGATCATAATAATTTTTTAACTATTTTCTGTACAACATTGTGAGTCCACTAGACTATAAACGCATAAAGCTATAATGTGACTTCATCTTTCATGGAAGTACCTTTACCAATGTGGGTAATTCTTAGTATTTTTGCTGCTTTTTTTCAGGCATTCCGCAATGCGTTTCAGAGCAAGCTAAGCAAGTCTATTAGTGTTTCTGGCGTTACTCTAGCTCGTTTTGTGTGGTCCAGTCCTTTGGCGGGTTTATACTTGCTAACCCTATATGCCTGGCAACCTTCTGACATACCTGATATGTCTCTCAAGAGTATAGTTTACGTTGTTGCCGCCGCTATCATCCAAATTACCGCAACTGCTTTTATGGTCATGCTTTTCAAGCAAAAAAATTACGCTGTAGGTGCAGGGTTAGCCAAATGTGAAGCCCCTATGGCTGCCCTGCTTGGTGTACTGTTCTTTGGTACAACCTTGAGTTTATTTGGTTGGATCGGCGTTCTTATTGGGGGTTTTGCAGTGCTTCTTTTGAGCACCGCTAATGGGCTCCGGGGATTATCTCTCAAAACAGTCATCTTGGGGTTAGCTTGCAGCATGTCATTTGCATTAACATCCCTGTGGGCTAGAGAAGCCAGCCTCTCTTTCAATGTTGGCTTTCCTCATAATGCCGCTTGGACGTTATTCTTTGTCATTGTTTTGCAAACCATCATGTTGACTGGTTATCTTTTCGTAGTAGAACGCCCTACTCTTAGCGCTTTGTTTAAAAATAGTAAGCTGGTTGTTGCGACAAGTATTGCTAGCTTTTTAGCTTCACTATGTTGGTTTAGTGCAATGGCCTTAATCAACGTTGCCAGTGTTAAAACTGTAGGACAAATTGAAATACTCTTCATGATCTTCATTGGCCTGTTCTGGCTGAAAGAAACACCCAAAATGAAGGATATGATTGCCCTATTGTTAATAGGCATTGCCGCTTTGCTCGTCATCTGGTCTTAGCTCGAATGCCTATCAAGCAAAGTCACTAAACAATAAACTGAGTATTAAAGCGTGCTTGAACATGAAGGCATGAGATAAAAGAGAAGACAGTTTGAAAACTGTGCTGATAGATTCAGCAAAAGGTGCTATGCAGTGAGTCCTTCTTTTATGAACCCCCTGCATGAAAAATCTTAGGTTCCGTAAACTTTTTGAGCAGGTACTTCTTTGCCAAGCAAGGTTTTCATGGCATCGCCAATTTCACCTGCTTCCCATTTAGCGCCTTTATCGACACCTTCGGTTGAGCGCCAGCCATCAGCAATAGAAATTTTACCGCCTTCTGCTTCAAAAATTCTGCCAGTGATTTCACCGCCTGCTTCGGAGCCTAACCACACCAATAGAGGTGATACGTTCTGTGGGTCCCAATAATCAAAGCTGCCGTCGTCAGGTGCCTTCATGCGTTCAGCCATGGCTTCGACGGCTGTGGTCATCCCAGTACGCGCTGCGGGTGCAATGGCATTAGCTGTAATGCCATAACGACCAAGCTCTGCTGCCTGATTAAGCGTTAATGCACAAATACCCGCTTTGGCAGCTGCATAGTTGGATTGACCAATAGAACCTTGGAGGCCAGCGCCTGAAGTGGTATTAATAATACGACCTGATACTGCATTGCCAGCTTTTGCTTGAACGCGCCAGTATTGAACGGCATGTGAACTAATGCAAAAATGACCTTTTAAATGAACAGCCATGATGGTGTCCCATTCAGCTTCAGTCATCGAAGCAAACATGCGATCACGGTTAACACCAGCATTATTCAAAACGACATGCAAGTCACCAAACGCATCAATGGCTTCTTTCACGGCATTTGCGCTGTCGTCGTAATTGGTAATGTCAGAGGTATTGGCAATGGCTTTACCGCCAGCCGCTTTTATTTCTTCAGTTACTTTTTCAGCGGCCTCTTTGTTGATGTCATTGACGACAACACAAGCGCCTTCTTTGGCAAATTCCAAGGCATGACCACGGCCTAAACCGCCGCCAGCGCCTGTAATAATGACTACTCTATCTTGGCATGCGCCCATAATTTTTCCTTATAATTTAATTATTGATTTAGTGCAGTAAAACACCCGGAACAAATTGGCATTTTGGTACATGTCCACAAAATTGGCATTGACTCGTACCCGTCATCCAATTCACAGCCAATTTATGTTGGCCATCATCGCATTCACTTTGCTGCCCTCTATTTTCATCTTCTTTGTATTGTGAATAACTATAGTTACCCATAGTGCGTACAGTGTTAAGATAAAAAGCCGCTCGTTTTTTTAGTGATGAAATACAGCCTGACTGAATCTGACTCTTCCAGTCTGGCTTTCTTGAATAGGTTATCTGATTTAAACAAACCGTTAAAACAATACAAATTAGCAAACAACGTAACAAAAGAGCCTCCTAATCAAGCTTACCTTGATTAGTTGATTCTTTAGTTATTGAAAGGTTCTACAGCCTTTCAATAATAGTGACATTAGCTTGGCCACCGCCTTCGCACATGGTTTGTAAACCAAATCGACCACCCGTACGCTCCAATTCATTCAACAAAGTGGTCATTAGCTTCGCGCCCGTTGCACCTAACGGATGACCTAGGGCAATAGCACCACCATTCACATTAGTCTTTTCAAGCGGATAACCTGTTTCTTTAAGCCAAGCTAACACAACTGAGGCAAAGGCTTCATTGATTTCAACTAAGTCGATATCATCGAGGGTCATACCTGCTTTTTTAAGTGCGTACTCTGTAGCAGGGATGGGTGCTGTCAGCATCCAAATCGGGTCTTCTGCACGTACACTGATGTGATGAATACGCGCACGCGGTTTTAAACCGTATTTTTCAACGGCATCTTTTGAGGCAATCAAAATAGCAGATGATGCATCACAGGTTTGTGATGCAACAGCAGCAGTGACCTTATCACAACCGAACAAGTAATCGAGTTCGGCCATTTTTTCTAAGGTGGTTTCACGGGGTGTTTCGTCTGTGACAACGCCTTCAAGTGGCACGATTTCATTGTCAAAGCGCCCTTCTTGAATCGCTTGAATCGCACGCTGATGCGACTGAAGTGCATAGGCTTCAAGCTCTTCACGTGAAATATTCCACTTGTCGGCAATCATTTGCGCAGATTTAAACTGCGTAGGTGGCTCTTCACCATAACGCTCAACCCAACCTTTTGAGCCTGAGAACGGGTCTTTAATGCCTAAGGGTTCAGCCGCTGTCATCGCAAAAGAAATAGGAATTTGCGTCATGGTTTGCACGCCACCTGCGATCACCACATCTTGCGTGCCTGACATAACCGCTTGTGCTGCAAAATGCACTGCTTGTTGAGATGAACCACATTGGCGATCAATGGTTGTACCCGGTACTTCGTCGCTTAACCCTGCGGCAAGCCATGCCGTACGTGCAATATCGCCTGCTAGTGTACCCACGGTATCACAGCAGCCAAAAATCACGTCATCATATTCATTATCAGGAATGTTATTTCGCTCAACGATCGCTTTTAATACATGAGCACCTAAATCAGCCCCATGTACATGCGCTAAACCGCCTTTACGTCGACCTGTAGGTGAACGTACTGCATCAATAATATAAGCTTCTGCCATGATTTAATCCTTATCCTGCGAAGGTGTAACCGGCGCCAATCTTATCGCTATCCGCAAAAATTGCGTCAGCTACGCGCGCTTTATGAAAGGCTTGATCTCCCCAAGTATTGTTCAATGCCCAGGCTTTCTTCATAAAGATGTGAAGATCCACTTCAAAGGTGTAACCCATGGCACCGTGCACTTGAATACTGTTTTTAGCGCCTGTTAGAGAAGCTTCACAAGCAACTGATTTCGCGTGAGACACGTTTTTATCAACCGTCGATAAATTGTTAGCTATTGCGTAGGCAGCAAAAGCAACAGGAGCTTTTGCGTATTCTAGCTGTACGGCAACATTAGCTAAGCGGTGCTTCACTGCCTGAAAACTGCCGATAGGCTTGCCAAATTGGCTGCGCTCTGAGGTATATTGAACCGAGATATCAATCATACGCTTGGTTAACCCAATGGCTTGCGCTGCCGAAGCCAATGCGCCACGGTTTACGCTTTTAGCGATTAACCTTTCAGCTTCCGAGCCTTCTACCAGTAGTTCCGCTTCTGCTTCTTTAAACTCAACGGCATATAAGCGGCGTGATAAATCCACTGACTGGTTAAATTCAAGTGTGGCCTTTGCAGGATCAACCGCATAAAGCGCACTGCCCTTTTGCATGATAAGCACGTCAGCAACATGTGCGTCTTCAATTAAAAGATTTTGCTCAAGACCAACGGCTACCTTAGCACTGCCTTCAGCGATTTTGGGTAGCCATTGCGATTTAAAGGTTTCATTATCTAGTTCGCTAATTAAAGGTACGGCAACTAAAACCGTTTCAGTTAGATTGTTAGGCAATGCAACATAACCGCATTCTTGTGCCAAGAGTACGAAGTCGAGCTCGTTCATACCTAACCCGCCGAAGTCTTCAGGGACTGTCATGGCGGTTAATCCTAACTCGGCCAATTGCCCCCAAAGCTCATCACTTCGGCCCGTGTCGGTATCCCACAGCTCACGCACTTTTTCAGGTGTGACTTCATTCACGAGGAACTTCTGCACCTCATCACGGAATAAAAGCTGATCGTCAGTAAAAGTAAAGTCCATCAGTCAGCTCCTTATCGCGGCATGCCAAGCATGCGCTCAGCGATGATGTTACGTTGAATTTCATTAGTACCGGCGTAAATCGGGCCAGATTGGGCAAATAAGAAACCATCTAGCCAAGTACCGACACCTTTTGCAGCAGGCGCGCAAGGCTCAAGCTCTGCACGGGCTGATAAAATTGCCATAGCTGTCTCATGCATGGTTTGATCAAGTTCAGACCAAAAAATCTTATTGGTTGAGGATTCAGCGCCAATCTTACCGCCTTTAATCAAACGGCAAGCCGTCTCAAAGGTCGTTAAACAATATGACTCTGCTGCCATGTAGGCTTTAATCACAGCATCTCTGATTGATGGGTCACGGTCAGCACTTTCTTGGTTCTCTTCATACACTTTCACTAAGCGGCGTGCAGTCTCTTGGAAACGTGCAGGCGAACGAAGCATCAGACCTCGCTCAAAACCAGCTGTTGCCATCGCAACTTTCCAGCCTTCCCCTTCACCGCCCAAACGGCGATTCACAGGCACTTTAACGTTATCGAAGAAAATTTCCGCAAAACCGGGTAAACCATCGAGCTGAGGGATAGGGCGAACCGTAATGCCTTCAAGATCAAGCGGCACCAAAATAAAGGTTAAACCTCTATGACGCTCAGACTCAGGGTCAGTACGGAACATACCAAAACATTGATCGGCCCAAACAGCACGCGTGGACCAAGTTTTTTGGCCATTGACGATGTAGTATTCGCCGCACTCAGACAATTCGGCCTTTGAACGAATCGCCGCCATGTCGGAACCTGCACCAGGCTCAGACCAGCCTTGTGCCCAAACTTCTGACCCGTTGGCCATTTTTGGCAATATCTCGGCTTTTTGCTCTTCCGTACCAAACTCCATTAGGGTTGGTCCAAGCAAGAAAATACCGTTTTGATTGACGCGGTTAGGCGCTTTTGCTCTAAAATATTCTTCTTCGAAGATTAACCATTCAATCAGGTCAGCATCACGGCCGCCTAACTCAGTCGGCCAAGTCACCATGCCCCAGCGGCCTTCGTTCATTTTCGCTTCCCACTCACGGTGTTGCTGAAAGCCTTCTTCCGTATCGTAGGTTTTTAATGGCTCTTTAGGCACATTGGCAGCAAGCCATGAACGGACTTCTTCACGGAATGCTTGTTGTTTTTCTGTAAATTGAATATTCACTTGTCACCTCTTATTGTTTTTCGGTGAATGCAGCATCACGCTTATTGACAAACGCATCGCGTGATTCGGCAGAATCTGGTGATTGATAAGCCTCTAACGTAAAGCCTTGCTCTGAGCGATACTTATCTTCTAAGCTACCGTCTTCGATACCGGTTAAGGCTTCTTTAGCGAGCGCAATCATTCGTGGTGATTTTTCAGCAATTTTTGCCGCAATATCACGTGCGGTTGGTAAAAGCTCTTCGCGTTTCACGACTTTTTCTACTGCACCTAAGCGGTAAGCTTCTTGTGCATCAATCGGTAAACCTGTGAAGTACATATAACGAACTTTTTGTACGGGGAACATACGCTGCAAATGCGCGCCGCCGCCCATAGCGCCACGATCTACTTCAGGCACCGCAAAGGTTGCGCACTCAGATGCGACAATGATATCAGCAGCGCCAGAGATACCAATGCCGCCGCCTAATACAAACCCATGTACAGCAACAATCACAGGCTTTGAATTCAAGTGAATTGCTTTAAAGGTGTCGTAGTTACCTTTATTAACTTTAACAATCAGGGAGTCATCGGCGTCTAATTCTTTAATATCAACGCCAGCACAAAAGCCACGCCCTTCAGCAGCGATAATAATCACGCGGCAACGGTCATCATTACCCAAATCTTCAATCGTAGCTGCGATGTCTGCCCAAGTTTTAGAATCAAACGCATTGACGGGAGGCTTGTTAAAGATTAGCTCCGCTATACCGTTTTCAATGGTTACGCCGAAGGGTGTACTCATAATTAATACCTTTTTATGCTAATTCTGTTTCAGGCTGAGTATTGAGGGCCTGCAATCGTTGTTCTGCTTCTACCACAATAGAACTAATCAATTCTTGGCAGGTCGGCAAGCTGTCAATGACGCCAGCTACCTGGCCTGAGGGCAAAACGCCTTCTTGTGGCTTGCCGGCAACCATCGCTTTCATGATAATCATCGGTGCATTAGCCGCCATAATGGCCTGTGCTGGCGTTAGGTCACCTGATTTAGTCATGGCTAGTGCGGATTTCAGCAAATCAGTGACCGAAGCCCCTGTAAATTTTCTGAATTTAAGGCCATTAGTGAAAGCAATCCAAAGCTTTTTAAAGGCGCTGGCGTTTTCCATCTCGGCCAGCCACTCATTCATAATCATACGTTGCGGCAGACCATCCATCGCTTTTGACACAATAATGTCAGCTGGATTTTTACAAGCAATGTATTGGGATTTTGTGATCTCAGGAACAGGGCTTTCTTGCGTTAACAAAAAGCGTGTCCCCATGGCAATGCCATCCGCACCAAAAGCACGTGCTGCAATTAAACCTCTGCCATCTTTAAAGCCACCAGCACCTAACACAGGCACTTTATCGCCTACCGCATCAACCACTTGTGGCAATAACAAAGTCGTTGGTACAGAGCCCGTATGGCCACCACCTTCACCACCTTGAACGGTTACGGCATCTGCTCCCATTTCAACGGCTTTGACAGCGTGCTTAGGTAAGCCAACGGTTGGTATGCAAACAATACCATTGTCTTTAAGCTGCTTGATCATGTCTTTGCCAGGCGAACGGCTATAACTAACCGCCTTTACGCCATGTTTGATACATAAGCGAATAATATCCTGAGCATTAGGCTGATACATGTGAAAGTTCACGCCGAAGTTTTTATCGGTCATGGATTTGACCGCTAGGATATCCCGCTCCATCTCCTCTGGCGGTATAGTAGCCCCAGCTAAAAAACCAAAGCCACCAGCATTACAAGTGCCAGCGACAAGCTTAGGGTCCGCCACCCACCCCATAGCGGTTTGGATGATTGGGTATTCGCAACCCAGCAGGTCTGTTATGCGTGTTTTCAAAGGGTTAGACATAAATCTTCAAGTCACTTGTTATTGTTAAAGCACCCATTAAAAAACAGGTGTTACTTGAATTTGGTGGCGATCATCAAGATCGCCTAGTTTGTAATTAAGAACGATCCCCTTTAGGGTTGTCTTTTAATTGCTTGGAACGGAAGTCTTTAGGGTCAAGCTCGCGAATAATAGCAAGTTGCGCATCCGTTGGCGCGGCAGTAGTTGGCACATTCTCAGGAATATGCAGTTCAAAACCTGTGTTCTCAACTACTTGTTCAACTGTGATACCAGGATGAACGGATACCAAGCGAATTTGATGATCCGGACCGCCAAAATCCATGATACAAAGATCAGTTAAAATAATGCGGATATCGATGTCATCAAGCTTGTAGCCTTTAGGTAAACGCGCAGGGTTATACCCAATTGAGTTGACTAGATCGCACTCCCCCTCTACAAACACGCGCTTGTTATGCGCAGGCACAAAAAACGAGTTTGCATGACTGATCGAGTTACCCGGAAGACCACGAACACCTAACATTTGAATTTTTGGGGCTTCATACGATCCACCAAGTGCTGAGATATTAGCTTGGCCAAATTGGTCAACTTGGGTGGGCCCAATCATCGCGTGACGTTTGCCGCTCCACACATTATCAAAGATTCGTGAAAAACCCATCCAGGTCTCTTGCGCTTGACCTTCATGACTTGAACGACCTGAAACAGGATTAGGCTTGGCAAGCAAATAAGCCTCGGAATCCGTCATCATTAAATCTTTATTAGTCGTCAACATGGCTAAAGAAGCAGCAAGACGGGGAATCAAGCCAATGCCGGTTGCCAAAACTTCACCATCATTCGCAAAGGCTTCACTGCCTGCGGTGATCATTAGTTCCGCCAACGTATAATCTGTAGCTGTACTCATTATTCTTTCCTCTTATTGTTGGCGTTGATTAGTAAACAGGTAATGGCAAGGCTTTAATCGCGTCCAAGCCTCCGACAAGTGCCTGATACTCTTCTTCCGTTTTGCCTAAGATGTATTTTTCAGCATAAGCACCAAAACCGCCTTCTTTTGCAAAGCCTGCGTATTCTTTGGTATGAGGCACATCAAAGCCGTACATAGGTGAGCAGGAAGTTGGATGAGCGCCACCTGGAATATGCACAACCCCTGTCGTCATTGAGCGCTCCCAAAAGACAAAACGTGCTTCATCACCTTGGGCAAAGAAGTCGGTATCAACAATCTCGTCAACGCTAACAAACGTTTTATCCGCTGCGCGCGCCATTTGCTCATCCATATACATGTCCGGCCCTTTAATTTGGCAAACACCACGAACATCAGCGCGATCTGCATGCAAAAGTGCGACTTCTAGCTTAAGTGCAGGCATAGCTACCCACTCTTTGTCATCATAAGGGCTGTCAATGACTTTAAGGTCTTTGTTTACCTTGATGACATCAGTACCTAAACCAATTTGAGTTGGCATGAATGGCATACCCCAAGAAGCGGCACGCAAACCCAAGAGCATCATGCCCTCGTCCACTTCAAAGGTTTCGATTTGGCCTTGTTGACGAGCCGCTCGGAAATATGGCTCTAGAGGGATAAAATCTAGAGAAACAAACGCAAACACTACTTTTTTCACTTTGCCCGATGCGCAAAGCATACCAACGTCAGCACCGCCATAAGCAACGATGGTTAGATCCTTAACATCACTACGTAAGATCTCACGAATAATGGCCATGGGCTTCCTTCTCGGCCCCCAGCCGCCTATGCCTATAGTCATGCCATCTTCTAACTGGCTGACTACATCAGCCGCTGACATTTGCTTATTCATTCTTTATCCTCTTATTGAAAGCAGAAGGCACAGTGATAAACTGTTAGACTATTTACCAGTGTGCGCCCAGGCAAAACGGTGCCGATTGTAGCTTAACCAAGTTGTTTTTTGAATGCTTTGCTCATTTTTATTCCAAAAGTCGTTGTTTAATGAAAGTGCTTGCTTGACGATAGCTGTTAGAAAGGTTTAACGAAAACCACCTAGCGTTTTGCTAGCTTCTTTAGATTATAACTGCCTAAAATCAAAAGCTTTTAGGCATTTGTCTACCCTGAACTATACTTAGATCAACTTTTACCTGCACAAAGAGAATGGACGCTCAAGCCATGCAAAACTACTTCATGCGAAGCCACTTTGCCGCACTAACCTGCTGCTTATTCTTAGGACATTGTACAGCTGAAAAAACTACGCAACCTACAAGCCAACCAAAGCAAGATGATCAAGTCATAAAGGTCGTTGAGGAAGAGGCGGATAATCCAACAATCTCCCGAATTGAGCTCATTACAGAAGATACTGTTTTTTTTATAGGGTCTGATGCAGTACTTGAAATCAACATCACCTACGATGACGACTCTACCGCGTCAACAGATAGCGACATAATCTGGAATTCATCCGACGAGAATATCGCGACCATTGATGATGGCACCCTAACTCCGCTCTCTCCGGGTACCACAGATATCACTGTTTCATCAGATGACTTTGAAGACAGCTTAACCATTGAAGTATTGCCAGGTGAAATTGCATTTACTACTTGGGTTGGAACTGAGCGCTCTACGTTAATAATGGATACCGTAGAGGGAAATTACGCCTTTGAAGTATATTGGAGTAGCAGTAGTAACTGCGCGCCTGTCGCATGTGATGATGCACAGTCTAGTGCCCTCGAAGCTAATCAGCCAGTGGCACTTGAAAAGCATAATCAAAGCACACAACAATATTTCCAATTAAAGCTTGCAGATACACTGAGTCAGATAGCAACTTATAAAGCGAGTAAGCTTTTTCCTGAGCGAAACTTCTTTCAAGTGAACACGCTAACTAACGACTTGATCGTTGTGGGTGGGAAAAGTACTGATAGCACCAAGTATTTCGCTGACAGTTGGCTATCCAGTGATGCTGCTACCTGGTCGCCTGTTGGCGGTGACCAAACGTTTGGTAACAGAGAAAATCATCGACTTGCCGTTTTAAAAGACAACCTGTACATGACAGGTGGCTGGAATGGCACCGATAAACTATATAATGACGTTTGGCGGTCGATTGACGGCAAATCTTGGGAATTGGTGAATCAAAATGCGGCCTTCCCTGCTAGGGATAGCCATCAATTAACGGCATTCAATGATTCATTGATCATTACAGGCGGCTGGACGAAAGAAAATGGTTGTAATTCATTTAATGATGTCTGGTCGAGCACGGATGGTTCAACATGGGAAAAGCTCAATGAATCCGCCGCTTTTAGCAAGCGCTGCGCACATCAAACCACTGTCTTTAACGATAAAATGTTGATGATAGCTGGGCTTGAAGGCCATAATGAGAGCAGGCGCTATTTGAATGATGTTTGGGAAAGTGCTGATGGCAAATCTTGGTCAAAGTTGACTGATTCTGCTGCATTTCCGGCACGCTTTAAGCATCAAGTCGTAAGCTTTAAAAATGCTCTCTACTTAATTGGTGGCTTCAACGGAAATAACCAAGTCACTTATTTTAATGATGTTTGGCACTCAACGAATGGCAAAGACTGGACTCAACTCACTGAGAAGGCCCCTTTTGAAGCAAGAGCCGATCATCAAGTGGTAGCAACAGCGGACTATTTGTATGTACTTTCAGGTAAAGATGAGTCAACTCATTACCATGATATTTGGCGTTCAAAGGATGGAAAAATGTGGGAAAAGCGTGTCAGAGGCGTTTTTACTTTTAAATGAAGACATAAAGCGAAAGGGCCTCTACTCCAAACGTACGCCCTTTTTAGTCTACTGACTAATCAGTTAGCCATCATCAACCTTCCATCTATTGCCGAAGATACGCTTACGCAATACACTACTGCTGCAAACGCTCTGCCCTTCTCAATAAAGAGGATTCAACAATCGTACTTGCTCTTGCTTGCTTTACGTCTAAAGTGATGACTTAGGCGGTTTCTTAGATAAGCTTCGCCCTAGGAGTCTGTCCGAGAATTGCGTTCGAGGATAAATTTCAAAGAAGTGAGATAAATTATTTGGGAAATTCCTGCGAATAGTCAGCCTATTTAAAGGAATTTGGCGAAGAATTTAGCCGCTTATCTGGCATTTAGGCCGAACAGTCAGTTCTCGGACAGGCTCCAAGTATCAAGAGTTTTTGGAAAGCGGTATCCGAATCATTTCTAAGGAAATACTATGTGGTTTAAAAATATTCAAGTCTTCAGATGGGCAAGCGAGACGGCCTTTCCCAGTGAAAATCTAGAACAGGCACTGGAAGATATGCCCTTTTCTCCCCTACTTTCAAGTCAATTACAAACTTCTGGCTTTTCTGCGCCGTTAAAATCATTGCCTGAGCAACTGACGCAACCTCTAGCAGGCTGCATAATGATATCTGTCAAAGAGCAAGAAAAATTAATTCCCAATAGCGTCATAAAGGAAGCCCTTGAAGAGCGTATTGAGGCAATACAAAGCAAGGAAGGCCGAAAGCCTACTCGAAAAGAACAAACAAATTTAAAAGATGATATTATCCACGAATTAACACCCAAGGCGTTCGCTAAAACGCAACAGCATTTTGCTTATATTGACTTGAGTGAACAGCTCCTAATTGTCAACTCAGCTACTGCAAAAAAAGCCGAAATGGTTATCGACAATTTGAGAGAAGTCTTATCCTCAGCACCCTTTACCCCAATCGTACCCAAAATAGCCCCGTCCCAAACACTCACACATTGGCTGTCCTCAGGGCGGTTACCTGAAAAATTTACACTAGGCGATTCTGTTGTACTTAAAAGTTTGCAAGAAGAAGGTGCGGCCATCCGCTGTAAGCAAGTCGACTTATTCAGTGAAGATATACTGGCACATCTTAGCAATGGGTTTGTCGTTAGCGACATATCCCTAATTTTTGATGATAAGATACAATTTACGTTAACAGATAAATTTGTTATCAAACAAATTAAGCTGTTAGACGTATTAAGTGATCAGCTCGAACAAGAAACCTTTGAAGATGAAATTCAAGCTTTCCAACAAGATATAACCCTAATGTCCATGGAGTACCGGCAACTCATTAAAGCCTTAGTGCTAGAAATGGGCGGAGAATCAAAAGAGGCGGCCAGCGAAAAACTGGCGCAAGCCGCATTAGCCTGACTCGTAGTTCATAAGAAGTAGCCCTGACCAAGTAGGGCTATAGACTACAACATTAAGGCTTGTCTTTTGCAATGTTGTAGCAAGGTTTGTAAGCCGTGCCGGGTAACTTCATTCGCCCTTGATCAACAAAGGTTTTCAATAGCCCATCAATCTGCTTCATTAGATCAGCATCACCTGACATTTCAAAGGGCCCCTGCTCTTTAATGGCTTTTACACTATCCTCTTTGACATTACCTGCCACAATGGCTGAAAACACCTTGCGCAGTTCAATAATAAGCGAGTCTGTATGTAAAGCTTTAGTTAACTGAATGTGATTTTTCACATTTTCATGTGTCGGTAAAAAAGGCTGTTGCAGAGCTTCAGGAATAGACAATCGCCAGTTATAGTAAAAGGCATCCCCAGTTTGCTTTCTGTAATCAGTCACCGTCTTAATGCCTCTATGCAATTCCAAAGCAACAGCGTCGGGATCATCGATGATAATTTTATAGCGAGACGCACACTTATCACCCAGCACGGATTTAAGAAAATGGTCGATGGTTTTAAAATAGTCAGCAGATCCCTCTGGGCCTGTAAAAATTAGAGGGTAAGGGATTTCTTTATTCGCTGAATGCAGCAGCACACCCAAAATATAAAGTATCTCTTCCATCGTACCCACACCGCCTGGAAACACAATAACGCCATGACCGATACGCAAGAATGCTTCGAGCCGCTTTTCAATATCAGGCATAATAACCAATTGATTAACGATAGGGTTCGGCGATTCGGCTCCAATAATGCCAGGCTCAGTAATTCCCAAGTAAACACCACCAGGTAAGCGCTGTTCAGCATGCCCGATAGTAGCCCCTTTCATAGGACCTTTCATCGCGCCAGGGCCGCACCCTGTACAAATATCAAGGCCTCTAAGCCCCAATTGATAGCCTACTTTTTTGGTATACACGTACTCATCATGAGAAATTGAATGCCCTCCCCAACAAACAACCATGTTTGGACTTTTCCCAACATTCAATAGCCCCGCATTACGGCAAATATGAAAAATAGAATCGGTAATATCCAAGCTTGACGCTAAGTTAAAGCGGTCGTTACCTAGAATTTCATTATGGACGTATAAAATATCCCTTACGACGGCGTAAAGATGATCGCTGATTCCCTTGATAATTTTACCGTCGACAAATGCCGAGGCAGGCGCATTTTTTAAGGCAATTTTCACCCCTCTTTCTGTCGGCACCAACTCAATATCGAACGCTTTAAACTGAGCTTCTAGTATCTCTATATCATCTAGATCACTGCCACAATTTAAAACGGCTAGTGAACAGCGCCTAAAAAGGTGATAGAGGCCACTTTGACTTGAATCAAGTAATTGAAAAATCTCTTTTTTGGATAACACATCCAAGTGATCTTCCTGGGGGATGCTAGCACTATGAACACCTATTTTCATATCACTCCAATACAGTTACATTTGTCGCTTATTAAAAATAATTTATTTTCATAAAATGAATATGTTTTTTTATATTTTATACTAATAATTAATGAGGAATTAATAATTTTTTCAAGGAAAACCCATGAGACCTACTCAAAGAAAAATTCGTGACTCGCTTCTTGAAAGCAGGCTGAGTCGCTTCTATTCAGTCCTTCAAGTTATGGCTATGGCTTTATTATCGCTCACATCAATTGATGTGCTAGCGTCGACGTCCACAAGCGTATTCGGTACCACTGGAATTGAAACGATCGTTAAAGATATTGCCGGGCTTCTTACAGGTACTGTGGCTAAAGGTATGTCGCTTATCGCGATTGTTGGTTTAGGCTTTGCTGCTTGGTCAGGACGCCTTACTGGCGCTTTAGCAGTCAAGATGATCGTAGGTATTATCATAATCTTAGGCGCTGCTGAACTGATCAATACTATTACTGGCAAAGATGTTACATCGCTTTCTAAAGGCTAAAGGTGTAAGCCTTTATGAGTAATTACAAAGATCCACTCTTTGTTAGTTTAACCCGCCCCGCTTTAAAGTGGGGTATTCCCATTGATGCATTGAGTGCGGGCGGGATTCTGACATTAATTTTATTTGTTGTAACAAGCCGTTTTGATGTTTTCTTGGTTTATCCAGTTTTACATTTATCTTTATTTGTAATTTGTAAGAAGGATCCAAGGATTTTTAAAGTTATCCATTTATGGATGGAAACAAAACTACAGTCAACTGGCTGGAAACACTGGAATGCTGCAACTGCAAGCCCTAGAGAAACGACATGCAACAAAAGAAAAATTCCTCTATAAAAGAACAGCCTCTTGATGCATGGCAGCGGGAAAATTCTGCGAGTAAGTTTATTCCTTACCAGTTTCATCTTGATGAGAACACCCTCAAAACCAAAAACAATGAATACATACAGGTGCTTTCAATTGAGGGTGTTGCCCATGAATCTGCCGATATTAATGATATTTTACTTTGGAAAGAACAGTTAAATGGTTTGCTGCGAAATATTTGCTCAGATGATGTTTGTATTTGGAGTACGACTATTCGCCGTGAACGAAATTACTACCCCCGCGGTGACTTCAGTGGTCAATTTGTTGATGACTTAAATGATAAATATAAAGAACATATGCACAAGCATAAGCTTATGGTTAACGAGCTTTACTTATGCATTGTCTACAAGCCTTCAACCTCATCTAGTAATCGTTTTATCAAAGCTGAGACTGATGACGTACTGAAAGCACAACAGAAAGAAAATATTGAAAAAATTAGAGAACTTTCTCAGTTAGCCCTTAGTGCTCTGGAGCAATATAGCCCCAAACTCTTAAGCACTTACATGCATAACAATGTACTTTACTCTGAAGTTTTGGAGTTTCTGGATTACTTGATAAATGGTGATGATTTACCACGTCCATTACCTATGATGGATATATCCGAGTGCCTTTCAAGAAATCGTGTGTTCTTTGGGGCAGATACATTTGAAGTTAGGACGCTTCCTGAGAAAAAATTTGGTGCTATTTTAAATATTTTTGAATACCCAGAAGCAACAGAACCAGGATTGTTAAATGCTATCTTATCAGCGCCGATCGATTTTATTTTATCTCAGAGTTTTAATTTCCTTTCAAAGCCGGTAGCTTTAGAAATTCTTCAAAGGCAGCAAAGACGCTTAGCCATCACAGACGACCTGGCAGTGTCGCAAGTAGCCATGATCAACCTCGCACTCGATGACCTTGCCTCAGGCCGTATTGTCTTTGGCGAACACCATTTCTCTTTAACACTTTTTGCTGATACCCCTGCTGAATTAAAGAGTACCGTGGCAATGGTTCGCTCTAACCTAGCAGACTGCGCCTTGGTTGCAACCCGGGAAGACTGGGGGCTTGCCTCTGCTTTTTGGGCACAATTACCCGGCAACAATAAATACAGAACAAGACCCTCCCCTATCTCTTCGAAAAACTTTGCAGGTTTAAGTAGTTTTCATAATTACCCTGTAGGCCATGCCACAGGTAATCAATGGGGACCAGCTGTCACCATGTTTAAGACGAGCTCTGGCGCCCCTTACTATTTCAATTTCCATGAAGCGCTTGACGCTAAAAAAGCTAAAAAGCAAGAAGAGCTGGAACGTGAAATGGGCACAGATGCTGTTAAAGAAGATAAAGAAGAACAAAAAGCTTTAGGCAATACGTTAATCATAGGCCCATCAGGCTCTGGTAAAACCGTTGTGCAAGGTTTTTTAATGGCACAAAGCAAGAAATTTAAACCAACACAGGTTATTTTTGATAAAGATCGTGGTCTAGAAATATTTGTCAAAGCAAATGCGGGTGTTTATTTGCCTATTCTTACAGGTGAGCCTACAGGCTTTAACCCATTTCAAATGGAACCTAATGAAGACAACCTCCTATTCTTGAAGAGCCTGGTTATAAAATTATGCGGTGATGTCACAATAACAGAAGAGAATGAAATTGATAACGCTGTAAAAGGTGTTATGGGGCTTCCACCAGAATTGAGGAGGATTGGCCGTTGCTTGGATTTCCTTGATCCAGTGAATTCAGAGGGTGCCTATACAAAACTTTCAAAATGGTGTGGCCATAACTCGTTAGGCTGGGTTTTGGATAATGAGGTAGACGAGCTTAACTTAGAAAACAATGACATGTTTGGCTTTGATGTCACTGAGTTTCTTGACAACGAAGAAATACGCACACCTATCATCATGTACCTCTTTCACCGAATAGAGTCTCTACTTGATGGACGTCGCTTCATGATGTTCCTCGATGAGTTCTGGAAGCTTCTATTGGATGAATATTTTGAAGATCTCGCACAGAACAAACAAAAAGTTATTCGTAAACAAAACGGCATCATGGTTTACGGCACTCAGTCGGCTAAGGATGTTCTGCAATCACCTATTGCCCATACCCTCATTGAACAATGTGCCACCTTTATTTTTATGCCTAACCCTAAAGCGGATGCTGCTGATTACATTGAAGGCTTTCATTTAACAGAGCGTGAATATCAGCTTATCAGACAAGAGCTAACCCCAGGTTCCAGACAGTTCTTAATTAAGCAAGGTCATAATAGCGTTATTGCTGAACTTAACCTTAAAGGCTTTGATGATGAGCTCGCGATCATTTCAGGCACAACAGAAAACGTAAATATATTAGAAAAAGTTTGTCAACAGTACGGAGATGACCCAAATATTTGGCTCGATAAATTCCATGAAGCTCGAAAAAATAATTAAAATAATAATCTTGCTGATTGCAGGTGGCTTGTCGGCAGCACATGCTGTCATTATTCCAGTCACGGGTAAGTCGCTCATTGCCATTGCAGCTACTAACACTGCCCTTCTGGCAACTAATGCCTCAATGATACCTTTTATTAAAGCATCTGCTGACAATACAGGCTTAATCTATCTGCAAACAGTAAAATCAAATCAGCGCCTAGAAAAAATAAATGAAAACATAGAAAAAAATAGAATTAAAAATGAAATGGGTCACTTGATTAATACTATGTTTGGTAAGGAAAAATTAACAGGTAAAAAATGGGAATATATAAATGATGGCACCACCGTAAAAGTCGAAGAAGCGAACTTTGGCGGTGCTATAACAGACCTGAAAAATCATTTCCAACGATCAGATCAGCATGTCGCTTACAACATCGATCAAGTGTACTTCAACTCTAAACTTTATGACTTGTCAGTCAAGTCTGAACAAGAAAAAGCAGGAGTAAAAGAGTTAGAAAAAGAAGTCTTTGATAACATAAAGTTTGAAGTAGATGCCTTTAAAAAGCTTGTACATATTAAAGATAATTACTTAGATCATTTGGATAAAAACAGTCGAATTAATGACTATATAGCCGAGCTTGATAATACTATTAGCTTAAAAGGTAGCGTTGATCTAGGTAACCTGCTGCTATCTGAACTCATTGTGCAGCAGAAATTTTTATTGGAGATAGAAACAAACAGCCAAATCATCGATAACTACAATAAGTTGAGGACAGAAAGCACCAATATCAATGTCAGAAACTCAACTGGAAAGCTGCGTAAATTATAATGAATATCTACCTCACGCTGACTGTTACTATAATGATAGGCATAGTAAGTTTAAGGAGCCAAGCCTTTGTGTTACCGGTTCCTGTTGTGCCTATAACGGGAGTCAGTTTAGTGGCCACTGCCGCTACCAGTATTGCAAGGGATGCGATTAACTCCAGCATATCGGTTTTACACAGCCAATATGGAAATAATGCAAAAGATGCGAAAGATGCAAATGATAAAAGTAACCTATTACTCACAACAATGAATGATGAAATTATTGCCAATAGAGTCGTTGAAGAGATCAACCATATTAATCATTTGGTATTTGGTATAAATAAAGCATCTGCCGGAAGCTGGCATTATCATTCAGCTGGTGTGCGTAATATAGCAACTGAAGCTGATTTTACCTCTGCAAAAGAAGATTTAAAAAAGGCGCTCGACGACTCAAAATACACAATCGACTTTTATCCCTCGGCCGTATTGTTTCATGAACGACTTGGTATGTTTGGCGGTGAGCTTGATACCTTCAAGTTAATGAAAAGTGCAGATTATCAACTAAGATACGAAAACAATAAACTGACAAAACAATTGCCAAGCCTTAAGAGAGAGCTTCTAGATAAGCACACAGAAAAAGGCGTTTTTCAAGATTATGTCGAATATGGCGATCGAACGCCTTCATTGAAAGGCAGTCAGGATTTTAAAAACCTGCTGCTCTCAGAAAGGTTGTCTAGGGCTAAGCACAAAACTAACTTAGCTATACATGAGAATATTAGTAAGAGCCATAAAAGGTTTAAGCAACTTGTCGTAAAAAAGGAGCTATTAAAAGCTGGTGGTAGGCTTCCCATTTTAAAATAACAAACGAGAGCACTAACCATGCCTACAAATTTTATTTATTGGCTTGATCAACAAGCCACGACGATGTTTGCATCACTGACAATAAATTCAACCACAATATTAACTGAGGTTGACTTTTACCTAAGAGCCTTCATTTTGATTGCTGTTGTATCAGTTGGGTATATGCTTATACTTGGTTATGGTAAACAGGCATTTCATAGCTTTCTTGGGTTTTTCATTAAATTTATACTTGTTTCAACTTTTCTTGTATCTGCAGAGAAATACAATACAACCATCAAACCCGCAGCAAGAGAAATACCCAACTACCTCGTTGCAAGCTTAAATTGTGATCCTAAAACGGAGCCTACCTGTAGTAGTAGCGCACCGACATTTAGTCGCGCTTACTTAATGGGGGTTGATGAGAAAAGTACAGGTTTACTTGACTACCAATTCTCCGCATTTTTTACTTTAGCAAAGGCTGCTTGGAATAAAGCAAGCATATTAGACAACAATATGGGTATGTGGTTTTTATCCTTTTTCTTGATTATTACCTCTACGCTATTCACGGTCAGTTCTGGATTTATTTTGACAGCCGTTTGGTTGTTTAATGAAGTATTAATCCTCTTTGGACCATTGTTTATTGCAGCTGCAGTGCTCAAGTCAACACAAAACTTTTTTGTTAAGTGGATTGAGTTGATGATAAAGCTGATTTTAATTGAAGTGATGGTGATTGCTATGTCAGTATTTATCAGCACACAATTATTAGCGTTTTTAGCCAACTTAGATACAAATTTTAACTACCCAACACTAGCAGCAGTGACCGATTATCAACCTATCTATCATCATATTACACTTGCAAATGTCACTATGCTTTGTTGTATATTCTTACTTGGGCTATTAATTTTACGACTTATTCTTCCTGTAGCACATGAATTGTCTCAAGGGTTAAAGTTGGCAAGTCGCTCTGTCATTCATGCAGGCAATCAATTCTTTGGCGCCGACACTCAAGTCAATAACAATCAACACGCCGTCAATAATGCCAACGCTAACGCATCTTTCACCAGCTTATTTAAGAACTCAGCAACTAACAACTATCAGCAAAGCTATCATCAATCCATAGCCCAAACCCATATTGCTGCCGCCGCATCTCAGGGAGCAGCAATGGCACCAGGCTCAACCAGTATGCATCAAACCAAGATAAATAGTGTTCAAAATAATCACCAGAGCAATAATTACTCTACGCTTCAGCAATATAAAATGGCGTACCAAAGAGGATTTAGAGGTATATAAACACTTTTAATCGTGCCGTGCTTGCAAACTAAGCATAAAGGGTACCCCCCTTTATGCTTAGAATAAAGCTAGTTGCTTTTTCATGGCATCTAAGGATTGCTCAAGATCACCCAGCTTTTCCTGTTCTTTTTGAACTACATCAGCAGGTGCATTAGCAACAAAACGTTCATTACTCAGCTTACCTTGAATTTTACTAAACTCTTTGGATAATTTAGCAATATTCTTCTCAAGGCGGACTTTCTCTTTCTCAAGGTCTACCAATCCCTCCAGCGGCAACAACACACGCATATCGCCTACAAGCTGAATAGCTGAGAGCGGCTCATCTTCATCTGCTTTAAGTAGTTCTATACTCTCAAGTTTTGCTAGTCGTTTAAGATAGGTTAAGTTCCCATTGAGATAATCTTTATCTAGGTCAGAGACATCTGCCAAGAAAATTGAAAGTGCTCTTGATGGAGAAATGCCCAGCTCGCCACGTAAATTTCTAACGCTAACGATAACCGCTTTAATCCATTCAATTGTCGCTTCTGCCTGAGTATTTTGCTTTGCAGTATCTGCCTGAGGATAGGCTTCAAGCATAATGCTATCCGCATCAATACCTGCTGGCACTTTGACTTTTTGCCAGATACTCTCAGTGATAAATGGCATGATAGGATGGGCTAAACGCAGGACCTGCTCTAACACATGGATCAACGTGTATCTTGTATTTTGTAATTGCTTTGGATCTGCATCATCATCGAATAATACGGGCTTTGTCAGCTCAATATACCAATCACAATATTGATTTTTTATGAATTCAAATAAGGTTTGGCTAGCCAAATCAAAGCGATAACGTTCAAAGGATTCTGTCACATCGCAGATACAGCGATCTAAAGCACTCAGTATCCATTTATCCGTTACAGACAAGGACTGGTCACTCGGCGCTGAACAATCAAAAGACTCAGTATGACTTAAGACATAACGCGAAGCATTCCAGATTTTATTGCAGAAGTTTCTAAACCCTTCGAGACGTTTCATATCCCAATTAATATCACGCCCAGTGGATGCAAGCGAGGTCAAGGTAAAACGTAGCGCATCTGTTCCATGCTCAGTGATCCCCTCAGGGAATTCTTTACGCGTTTGTTTCTCAATCTTGGCAGCTAGTTTCGGCTGCATAAGATTGCCTGTACGTTTTTCAAGTAAACCTTCCAAATCAATGCCATCAATCATATCCAAAGGGTCAATAACATTACCCTTTGATTTAGACATTTTTTGACCATGTTCATCACGAATCAGTCCTGTAATGTATATCGTCTTAAAGGGGACTTGTGGACTGCTGTCTTCATTCTTCATGAAATGCATGGTCATCATCATCATTCTGGCTACCCAGAAAAAGATAATATCGAAACCTGTAACCAGCACATCTGTCGGGTGAAACGCTTTTAGCCTGTCAGTGTTTTCAGGCCAGCCAAGCGTCCCAAAAGTCCATAGTGCAGAGCTAAACCAAGTGTCTAAGACATCGTCGTCTTGCGTGAGCGGTTTATCACCTAAGTTGTATTTTACACGAACAGATGCCTCGTCATCACCGACATACAAGTTACCTTCATCGTCATACCAAGCGGGTATTCTGTGTCCCCACCAGAGTTGGCGAGAAATACACCAGTCTTGGATATCCCGCATCCACGAGAAAAACATATTTTCGTACTGCTTCGGGACAAATTTCATCTCGCCCTGCTCTACTGCCTTCACTGCAGGCTCAGCGAGTGTTTTAGCATCTACAAACCACTGGTCTGTGAGCATAGGCTCAATCACTAAACCTGAACGATCGCCTTTAGGCACTTGCAATACATGATCTTTTACATCGACTAACAGCCCTTCTTTCTCAAGGGCTTCTACAATGGCTTTACGTGCGGCATAACGATCAAGACCAGCAAAAGCTTCAGGCAAATTAAACGCTAACGATTCATCAAGCTTTCCATCAAAGCTATAAGCATCAGCTTCTGTAAGTATTTCTGCACTTTTAGTGAAAATATTGAACATAGGCAATTTATGACGCTGTCCAATTTGGTAATCATTAAAATCATGTGCAGGCGTTGTTTTAACGCAGCCTGTGCCAAACTCAGGGTCAACATGATGATCTGCTACGATAGGAATTTGGCGATCTAAAAACGGCACTTCAACAAAAGCCCCAACCAATGCTTGATAGCGTTCATCATCAGGATGAACAGCTATGGCACTATCGCCTAATAAGGTTTCAGGGCGTGTTGTGGCAACCACCAGATAATCTTTACCATCGGCCGTTGTTTTTCCCTCTGCGAGCTTATATTTGAAAGACCACATGTGACCTTGCTCTTCATGGTTTTCTACTTCAAGGTCTGAAATCGCTGTATGAAACTTAACATCCCAATTGACCAGCCGCTTCCCACGATAAATCAATCCGTCATCGTAAAGCTTAACGAATGCCGTTTGTACGGCTTTAGTAAAGCCCTCATCCATGGTAAAACGCTCGGTTGCCCAATCCACAGAGTTGCCTAATCTTCGCATCTGTTTGGTGATCGTACCGCCAGACGTTTTTTTCCAATCCCAGACTTTTTCGATGAAGGCCTCTCGCCCCATCTGAATTCTTGGTGGTAAGTTATCTCTGGCAAGATTACGTTCAACTACCATTTGGGTGGCAATACCCGCATGATCTGTACCGACCTGCCAAAGGGTATCTTTGCCTTGCATGCGCGCTAAACGCGTTAAAGCGTCCTGGATAGTATGTTGAAACGCATGCCCCATGTGCAAACTACCCGTGACATTGGGCGGTGGAATCATAATGGAATAAGGCTTCCCAGAGCCTTGAGGTGAAAAATAGTCTTTAGATTCCCACTCTTCGTATAGCGCGGTTTCGATGGCACTGGGTTTATACGTGCTGTCCATGGATTGCCTTACTGCATGAATCGTCAAAAGAGGGAATTATACACTGGCATTGCAAAGATTACAGGCTTTAAGCTGTCTGCGAGACCTGGGATCTAAGGTCATGTCGCCTCAAAGGATAATGCTTGTCCTGATAGGATTTGTAGTTTTTCCTACCTGAAGCCAATACAGAGGCCTGCTGATCGATCACCTCCATCAGTCTTTCAAATCTTGAAAAACCAGGAGGCAGCTCTGGGGCTAAGTTGATGTAAAGATCATGGAGTTGAGCTGGCGGCGATTCATACCCAATGATAATGGGCTGATTTTCGGAGCCTCCCTCTTCTCCTTTTATAAAGGCATTGGGTAGAAAGCGGTTATCGAGCGACCACAGTTTTTCACTCAAAGCTTCTGCTTCTTCCTCACTTGCACAATAGACAAATGTCTCATGCCCCCCAGCAAGTGCTTTAAGCAATAGCTTTATGACAAACTGCACTCGTCTGGCAGGCTCATTCGAACCAATAATATAAAAATCAATCTGCGTCATACAGATTGATCAATCAGATATTGCGTTAACAAACTGACAGGACGGCCTGAGGCCATTTTTTTCTGCCAGGCAGCGCCTGCTATATCCAAATGCGCCCAGTCATATTTCTCGGTAAAACGGGCTAAAAAGCAAGCGGCAGTCACGCTGCCCCCATCAGGGCCGCCAATATTGCCTATATCAGCAACTTTACTGACAAGCTGCTTGTCATAATCATCCCATAAAGGCATGGGCCAACCTCTATCAACCGTTTCATCACCTGCTTTTAACAGTGCTTGCGATAGCTCATCGTCATTGGCATAAATTGCCGTAGCATGATGCCCCAGTGCGACCACACAAGCACCTGTTAAGGTTGCCATATCTACAACGGCTTTAGGTTTAAAACGCTCTACATAGGTTAACAGATCACAAAGTACCAAGCGCCCTTCAGCATCAGTATTAAGCACTTCAATGGTTTTACCTGACATGCTCGTCACCACATCACCTGGTTTTGTAGCCTTGCCTGAGGGCATATTCTCGACAGCCCCAATGACACCTATGACATTAATGGGTAATTGCAAGCTTGCTACCGCGTGCATAGCGCCCACAACAGACCCTGCACCGCACATATCAAACTTCATTTCATCCATTCGTGCACCTGGCTTTAATGAAATACCGCCGCTATCAAAGGTGACGCCCTTTCCTACCAGCACATAAGGCTTTTGCGTTTTAGCAGCACCTGAATACTTCATAATGATCACTTTAGCTGGTTCATCAGTGCCGTTAGTGACCGATAAAAGCGAACCCATTTTTAGCTTTTTCAGCTCTGGTTCATTGATAACTTGGGTGGTAAGGCCCTTATGTGTTTTAGCCAGTTTCTGTGCTTCTTTTGCCATATAACTTGGTGTACAAACATTACCCGGCAGATTGCCCAGCTCTTTTGTGAGCATCATACCTTCGGCCATAGCCTGTCCTTCCTTTACCGCTTGCTTTAACTTTTGGTTAGCAGTAGCGACGACCAATGTGACTTTTTTCAGGGTCGGTTTTGGCTTTTTCTCCGACAGCGTAGCGTCATAGCGGTATGTAGATAGAACAGCCTCTTTTGCCACTAACTTAACCAATTGACGTTGATTTTCAACGGTTAACCCATCAAGTAAAACACAACAACTGTCTATTTTATGACTATCCAAATCACTAAAGACGCCTTTCGACCATTGGATGATGTCAGTTGACTTGGGTGCATCCTTTGCACCCACGAATAATAACTCACCAACATTGGCACTTGGGGGTGTGAACACTCTGGTTTTTTTATTAGGCCCTGTCTGAATGTGCTTTTGTTTGATCAAATGTTTTATCTGACCATTTAATGCAGCATCAATTTGGTCTACTATACTGGGAATTTTCAGGTCGGATGTGACGGGAATTACCAGACTCCCCGCCTTCATCTTTGCTGCGGCAGCCTGTGTTTTAAGTGTAATATCCATAAAAACTCCTAGTTTAAGGTAAACCTGATAAAAGGATATGGTAATTCATAACGACCATAAAGCAATCATATTTTGGAAAGCAGTCGTGTTTTATCTGGCTTTATTCATTGCCCATCCATTTTGCAAAATGGAGAACTAGGTGCGTATTTTTCTTTATCTGGCGCGTGAAATTTATACAGGCTTCTTCGCTGTACTGACAATCTTACTCTTCATCTTCTTGAGTGGGCGCTTTGTCAAGCACTTAGCAAGTGCAGCAGCAGGCCAATTTCCCAGCGATATTATTTTTTCTATCATGTTGTTTCGCTTGCCTGAGTTTTTAGAAATTCTTTTACCCCTCTCTTTATTTTTAGGGCTCATGTTAGCCTACGGTAGACTTTATGTAGAAAGCGAGATGATTGTCCTGCATGCCTGCGGCGTATCAAACAGAAGATTGCTTGCCTATACGCTGTGGGCTGTTACGCCTGTCTTTATTTTATTTGCACTTATCACGCTTTATTTGTCGCCACTTGGTCTTTGGCATTACCAAAAGCTCTGGGAAAATCCCGAAAACAAAATGAGCTTTAGCACACTCGTTAGTGGCAATTTTAAAAAGCTGGGCAACAAGGGGCTTACGCTCTACGCAGGTGAAATCTCACAAGACAAAACCATCATTCACGATGTCTTTACGGTCTTTGCCGGTAAACATCAAGATCAAGGCATTCACTTAATTAAGGGCAAAACAGCGCAGTTAACCTACGATAAAGCGGGTAATCAGTACCTTGAATTAACCCAAGGCACACGCCTTACAGGTGGTACTAATGGCTTGGACTACACCCATATCCGTTTTAATAAACTAGGTAGACTCATGGAGCAGCGAGAAGTAACTGAGGCCACTGAAATGCCCCTGTCTTCCATGCCTACCACACAGCTTTTTAACGAGACATCAACAGAAGCAAAAGCCAAATTGAGTTGGCGATTTGGCCTGCCCTGGATGGTATTAATTGTCGCTATCATTGGACTGGCTTTCAGTGAAACCAATCATCGTAAAGGGCGATACATTAAATTAGTCCCGAGTATTATCTTATACTTTATTTACTTTGGCGCTATCACGGCCATATTCAACCACATGCAAAAAGGCAGCTGGCCTACCAGTATAGGCTTATGGCCTGCTCATTTTCTCTTCTTGAGCATTGGCTTGCTTGCATTCTACCTCCCTGAAGTTTCTTGGTATATCAGGAGGAAGAAAGCATGACCATTATTCCTCGCTACCTCTTTAAACAAGTAGCAGGTGCAACAGCCATTGTATTATTGGTCGTATTTGGTTTGGATGTTGTCTTCCGCCTTGCCAACGAACTAGGTCAGCTTGGTAAAGATTACAACGCTATTAAAGCTTTACAGTATGTATTACTAGGCTCACCTCTCCAGTTTTATAGCGTCATGCCGCTTGTTGCCATGATTGGCTGTCTTTTAGGCTTAGGCTCTTTAGCGACTAGCAGTGAACTCATTATCATGCGGTCTATAGGTCTCTCCACTTATAAACTTACCTGGCTTGCTATTAGACCAACCTTAGTCTTTCTCGTCGCTGCGGTGCTTATCGGCGAGGTAGTTGCCCCCAAATCAGAAATGTATGCGGATAGTTTAAAAACACTGGCAAAGTCTGGCATTAAACAGCAAGACTTAACCAGTCGCTTTTGGCTAAGAGACAAAACTAATTTTGTCTTTATTCAAGTAGTCAAACCTAACGGTCAACTTCATGGTTTAAGCCTTTACGAATTTGATGAAAACCAGCAAATCAAACAATTAAGAAAGGCTAAACAAGCTGTTTTCACCGGCCAAAACTGGCAGTTAACGCAGGTAGAACGCATTGAATTTCATTCTGAGGTCAACCGACTCACTGAAATCACAGAACAATACCTAGATGAAGATAGTTGGGCTACGGATATACAGCCTGACTTTTTGAAGGTTGCAGTAAGCAATCCAAGAGATTTGCCTATGCATGATATCTACAGCTATACCGCTTACCTTGAAAGCCAATCACTCAATGCTATCGAATATAAACTTGCCTTCTGGGAAAAAGTTTTTTATCCATTGATGGTATTAAGCTTAATACTCGTTGGCATTGCCTTTGTTTTTGGCCCACTTAGACAAGTGACTATGGGGTTCAGGCTTTTCTGCGGAGTCATGATTGGCGTTCTCGTGAAAACCCTGCAAACTGCCGTGGGCCCTTTAAGTATGGTATTCGGAATTCACCCTATTCTTGCCATGGCAATCCCTTCAATCTTTTGTATCGCACTTGGCCTCTTTTTGTTGTCACGCGTTAAATAAGTTTGCCCTTCCATAGTCTCTGTTGACATAATTTTATTTATGCTGCTGTCGCCTACTATTCTTGATCTTTCCTGCTACTTTCAAAGGAATGAAAAATAGGAAACATCTTGAGATGCTCACAGGGCGTTATAGATTAGTTAAGCACTTGATCTTTAGTGGATGCTTGACTTTTATGCTCGGCTGCGCCGACACTTTAAATCAAGCGGAAAAAGTCAAGCTCAGCGACTTAGATCCCAGTGATATACGAAAGAGCAAACACAATAAACAGCCGGATGATAATACCGAGGCACCCGCTGATACCACCGATCCCAATTCTCATGATTCAAAACTTTATAATATCTTATTAGTGATTGCCGATGATCTAGGAATAGACGCCCTATCCATTTACGATTTAAGCAATGACACTGCTGACACCCCGACTCTCGCATCGTTAGCAGATAATGGTATTACGTTTACTGAGGCTTGGGCGACCCCCATGTGTACCACCACTCGTGCCACTTTACTAACAGGGCAATTTGGCTTCCACAGTGGAGTCACTTATGTACCTGCCCCACTCTCAAACGATGCTGTGACGCTTCAGGCCTACCTTTCTGATCATCTTTCAGCAAACTTTAGCCAAGCTGTATTTGGTAAATGGCATGTAGGAGGAGGCTCTCCCGCTCTTGATCACCCCCAACAGCTTGGTATTCCTCATTATGCAGGCAATCTTGCAGGCAATCTCGAAAGTTACTTCGACTGGGCTTTAGTGATAAATGGCGAGCAAAAAAACGTCAGTGATTATCACACCACAAAAATTACTGACCTAGCGATTGATTGGATACATGCACAAACCACACCTTGGTTTGCATGGGTAGCCTATAGCGCACCTCATACACCTTGGCACGCACCACCAAAAGCACTTCATCAACAAACACTGCTAGATACAGCCGACGATAAGGAAACGAATCCAAAAAGCTATTATAAAGCTGCAATTGAGGCCATGGATACTGAGATTGGTCGATTAGTGAATAGCCTTCCTTCAGAACAGAAAGACAACACCTTAATTATTTTTCTGGGCGATAATGGATCACCTAGGGCCGTAATTGATACCGCAGTGTTCCCTAGAGAGCATGGAAAGAAATCGATTTATGAAGGCGGCATACGCGTGCCGTTTATTGTTGCAGGCAATCCTGTAGCCCAGCCTGGAAGAGCGTCTGATGCCTTGATTAATACGGTGGATTTGTTTGCCACCATAGGAGAGATTCAAGGATTGAGCCTAAGTAATTATGAAGATAGTCAGAGCCTAGCAAAACATATTCTTCAAGGAGCGGATGCATCACGAACGCTAAACTATGCAGAATTTGAAATCAATCAAACCACAAGCTGGGCTACACGCAACGATCGATATAAATTTATCGCCTTTCCTGATGCCTCTGAGGCACTGTTCGATTTAGCCTTTGATGTAAGAGAAGAAACGAATTTAATCGATGCCACTGAGCTTCAATCTATCATTACTGAATTAAAAAACTATGGTCTCGCTATCCGTACACAAAGAGAGTCTGCATCGACGTCAAATGACATTAGTAATAGAGCATTCACTAATTTAAGCCCCAATTGCGAAGACTACAAAGGGTCCTATGGCGCTACAGTAAAAGACATTGCCACCAATAAGTCGTATTCCTCAACTTTAAGCATTTCGTCGGATGATGCACATTGCATTTTTACTTCAAACTCAATACCTAATCATGATTTCAATGATGGAAATCGCGTATTCCCCAATACTGTAGCTGAAGTAACCGAAACTTTTCGCATCAAAAAAGCACCCAGTTTAGCGCAAGTTCCTACACCGCTTTCACTGCAAGTGGACAATGCTATCTTGTTGAATGGCGTAAAAGTGGACGTTTTA
Organism: Pseudomonadales bacterium; assembly: GCA_965225765.1. Classification (GTDB taxonomy): domain Bacteria; phylum Pseudomonadota; class Gammaproteobacteria; order Pseudomonadales; family DT-91; genus CAKMZU01. The sequence goes on along the minus strand of CBDDBO010000002.1, from coordinate 869,177 downwards.
GCAGCAGGCTGTTATGGCATAGGTAACGGCAAAGTTGGCTGTAACGATATGCGTATTCCTTGGCGCTATGATCCCATGCATGCTGCCAATGGGTTTAATGTAGATACCAATAATGCACATACACAGCCTGACGGGGGTTACCATTATCATGGGCCGCCTAGTAAATTGTATGGTGCAAGCCCCTTAACTGCATCTGGCGTTATTGGTTTTGCCGCAGACGGTTTCCCCATCTATGGTCCGTATTTTGAAGATAATGGTGAAATAAAACTAGCAAGAACCAGCTATCGTTTGAAGTCCGGCTCAAGGCCCGACGGACCGAGCGGGGATTATGACGGTCAATTTCGTGATGATTATGAATATATAAATGGACTTGGCGACCTTGACGAGTGTAACGGCATGACGCTAAATGGTCAGTATGGCTATTATGTAACGGCCGAATTCCCCTATATATTAGGCTGTTTTAGCGGAACACCTGACCCATCATTCAACAAGCATTAACAGACTGAAGTGACTATACTAGTTTTAGTTCAAGGATGAAAAGGTTGGTTAAATGCTTATTGAACCTATTATTAACTGGCTAAACCATAAAGCCTCAAAACCTGAAGTCCCCCTTTGTGACTTTGAGAAAATGCGCCATGAATTAAAACCTTGCGATGTCATTTTAATCGAGGGCCGCAGCAGAGTAAGTGAGGTTATTAAGCTTATTACACAAAGCCCTTGGTCTCATGCCGCCCTTTACATTGGTCGTATTCATGACATAGAAGACGAAACCTTAAGAAATGCTCTGGGCCAGCACTACCAAGGTGATGCTTCAGATCAAATTATTATTGAAAGCGAGCTAGGTTGCGGCACTATTCTTAGGCCGCTTAGTTATTACAAAGGCGATCATATCCGTATTTCACGCCCTGTTGGTTTGACGTTTAATGACGCGCAGGATGTCATTCGTTACTGCGTTAGTCGTTTAGGTTATGACTACGATGTTAGACAAATACTTGATTTGGCACGATTGTTATTCCCATGGTGGATTATGCCAAGACAATGGCGCTCATCATTGTTTGCATCAAATCCAGGAGGCAGCACTAAAACTGTCTGCTCTACAATGATTGCAGAGGCATTTAGCTTTGTGCAGTTTCCTATCTTACCACTGGTTAAATTAGACAATGATCAGAATATACAGCTTTTCAGACGGAATCCGAAACTTTGCGTGCCTAGTGATTTTGACTATTCACCCTACTTCGAGATAATCAAATACCCATATTTAGATTATCAAAATCAGCTGGATTATCGATTACTACCTTGGAGCGGTGATGTAGAATTTAAAAAAGGTAGCATCATTCCTTTTCGGCAAGCAAAAAAGAATGAGCAATAACCCTTGCTGATTTAAAACAAGGGGTTGGGGTGTTAATTAGTTAATGACTCTAACACTCACAACACCATCAAGCGCCTTAACAGCTTCAATGATATCATCACTTGGACATTCGCTAATATCAATTAGGTTATAGGCAATATCGTTTCGACTCTTGTTTAGCATATCTAACACGTTGATATTCTTTTCTGCCAACAATGCCAACACACTACTTAGCATGGCAGGTTTATTCTGGTTAGCGATGGCAAGGCGGGTCGACTCTGGGGCACGATCAAGCTGTGCTACAGGAAAATTCACTGAATTAACAATGTTGCCATTTTCCAAGAAATCTTGCAGCTGGTCAGCAACCATGATGGCGCAATTGTCTTCTGCTTCTTCTGTACTTGCACCGATATGCGGCATAGGAATCACATCATTACGATTGATCAGGCTTGGTGTTGGGAAGTCAGTGATGTAACGCCCAAGACGGCCGACTTCCAAAGCGTTAAGGACAGCAGATTCCTGAACAATTTCTTCGCGAGCAAAATTCATTAAGCGACTACCCTCTTTGGCAGCACCTAACACATCGTCATTGATTAAACCACGAGTAGCATCTAATACAGGCAGGTGAAGAGAAACAAAATCTGACTTAGCCATTAACCCTTTTAGATTATCCATTTTGGTAATGTCTGATGACAGTCTCCATGCAGCATCAACAGACAGAGCTGGATCAAAACCAACGACTTTCATACCTAACGATAGAGCCATGTCAGCAACCAAGGAGCCTATAGCACCTAGCCCAATAACCCCTAACGTCTTACCTTTAATTTCGGACCCTTTAAAACGCTTCTTTTCAGCCTCCAACAATTTAGCCATCTCAGCTGAATCTTGAATTTCAGTCAATGAATTGACATAGTTGATTCCATTGGCAATACCGCGGCAGCTCAATAGCATGCCTGTAAGCACGAGCTCCTTGACTGCATTAGCGTTTGCGCCAGGCGCGTTAAAAACCGGAATACCCACATTAGTACAATGAGCAACAGGAACATTATTGGTACCGGCACCAGCACGGCCAATAGCTTTTACAGATTCAGTAATTTCTGATTCTTGTAATTTGTGGCTACGAAGAAGAATCGCATCTGAAGAAGTCGCAGCATCAGAAACGGTATATTTTGACGAATCAAAACGTTTCAGGCCTTGAGAAGATATGGCATTGTAGGTGCGAACAGTTAACACTTGACTACTCCAGGAGTTAATAATTATTGAGAGGCCGGTATTTTAGCTGAAGTGATCTAAAGAATCACCTAGTAGTTCCTGTTAAACCCGCCAAATTAAGGCCATGAGACTAAAAAAGGGTAATCCAGAGCCATGCCAAACTAACACCTAGCGGTCTTTATAGTTAAGGGCGTCTCTAATAATTGCTTTCCGCTCCTGTTTTGTTCATATAGCTGTTTCTAGCAACATGCGACTCATCAAATAAAAACAAGGTAAAAATACAACATACAAAACCCTTCAGGGAGTAATTTCTTGGGCTAACAGCTTTTGTAAAGGTGTCGAACATTAACGGCAATCTACGTCTTGCTGAAAGCCTTGACATTCAGCGCAGAAACTCAACATCAATTAATAGAGATGCCCATAACCACTTCATGTTGCAAGCTAAAGAATTCTAACTATTTTGCTTGATGGGCGAAAGGTAGATAGAAAGGACTTTGAAAGCCCTTAATAAGGAGATTTTTGGCTGCCTTTAACCAAGGCAGCTTGTATCATTTATTTAATTTTTATTTTATAAGTATCTTTCAGGTGTGTTTCGTAATCTTGAAACAAATTATTTCCTTTAGACTGAGACAAGATAAGCTTAAGGGATTTCTTTTCTGCATCAGAAATAGGCTCGTCAGATGTCTGAACATTACTTACCAGCACAATCAGTTGGTCGCCATTAGGTAAGCTGGCCTGTCCAATAGTAGCATTCCCTTCACCTTTAGGTGCAGCTAATTCAAAAGCCTTAGCAATAACTGGGCGTGGCAAACCTGCAACCCCCATGCGTTTAACGCCTTTAGATTGGCTATACTGAAGATCAGATGCTTTAGCTAGCGCCTTGGGGGATGTATCACCAGATTTCAGAGCCTTTGTTGCTTCAGCTATTTTTTCGTCTACTAGCTTCTTCGCCTTTTCTGTTACGAGCTGGTTTTTAATCACTTCAGAAACAGACTCTAGCGGCTTTTGCTTAGGTAAAATGTGCTCTTTTATTCGGGCAACTAGCAATTTACCATCGGTTACTTCAAACACATCAGTATTTCGTTTATCAACTAAAACATCCTGTGAGAACAAAGAATTTTGAATAGGTCTATTTTGGAATTTACGTCCAAGCTCAACACGCGTCAAAGGTTCAGTAACCTTAATGGCCTGTTTGACTGCTTTTGCAGGCTCTTCAAGATCAAGCGCATTAAAAGAAATATCTTTAAGCGTTTCTTCGGCATTTCTAAAAAGCGGCTCTGATTGAGCTATCATAATCTCTTGTTTTAATGCTTCTTTTCGCTCATCAAAACTAGGCGGCGTCATTTCAGTTAAGCTATCAAGACGAACGATATGTAGACTGCCTTCAAATTCGATAGGCTTCTTTGTCACTTCACCCGCTTTCAAGTTGCTAACAGCGCTGATAAATTCAGAAGGAAAGACGTCTGCTTTGCCTTTGCCTATTTTTCCGCCGATGTTTTTGGAACCTAAATCATCAGAGTATTCTTTAGCCAACTCTGAAAAGGCGGTACCTTCTGAAAGTTTGCTATAGATTGTATCGATAGTCGCTTGAGTGTCTGCGCCACCTTCAGCAATTTCTATTTGAGAAATTTCATAGATACCCTGCCCATCAAAGCCTTTAAGCTCTTTTTGATAGGCCTCCTTGACCTTTTGATCGGAGATAGGCTGGTCGAAATCAGCTCGATTAACTTCAACGTATTCAACAATAAACCGTTCGTCCGTCATAAATTTGTTTTGGTTAGCATCGTAATAAGATTGAATTTCATCAGGACTGACGGTAACGCCATTTCTTACTTTTTCAATCGGCGCTTTTAAGGTAATAATATCTCTAGTTTCATTAATTAGATGTGTGTAGTTATCTAAATCAACTTTGGTAATAAATTCAGCACCAACAAAGCCCGAATAAAGTTGCTGAATCAAAAATTCTTTACGAATAAGACGCCTATAAACCTCTGCATTTAAACCATTACTTTGGAGCACACGCAAGAACTGCTGGTTATTGAACTGGCCATCTTCTTGGAAGTTCGGATCATTGATAATTTGCTCGTCGACCTGAGCCATAGCCACACTCAAACCAAGATCACTTGCACCATTAATTAAAACTTGTGAATCAATCAATTGTTTTAGTGCTGGCTCTCGTAATTTAGCTTCTTCTAGTTGGGTGTAGTCAATATTTTCACCCATTTGATTAAGCAGCTGGCGCTTTCTTAAAAATACCGCTTCATCAAGGTCTGATTGAGAGATCGTTGCATTGCCCACTTCAGCAACTTCACTTTTGACTCCGCGTTTAAAAAAGGACTCAATACCAAAAAAAGCGAAAGGTATACAAATGAGTACAATAATAACTTTAGCTAAGCCGCCTTGGATTTTTTCTCTAAAACCTTGAAGCATAAATTTTGCCCGATAAAAAAAAGCGCACCTTAGGTGCGCTAAAAAATAAGAATGTTGAAAGCTTAATTAACTGATTCTTTAAGCGACTTACCCGCTTTAAAACCTGGAATGTTGGCTGCTGCAATTTGAATAGGCTCGCCAGTTTGAGGATTACGACCAGTTCTAGCAGCACGCTCTTTAACAGAAAATGTACCAAAGCCTACGAGAGATACACTATCACCCTCTTTAAGCGCTTCTGTAATTGACTCAACAACTGCATCCAATGCTCTTCCGGCCGCCGCCTTTGGAAGATCGGCTTTCTCAGCTACGGCATCAATGAGTTCAGATTTGTTCACACTATTCCCCTTTTAAAGTTAAGGATTTACGTCACATTAAAGTTAAACTTTTATACCAAACCCTGTGCGATTGGGTCAAGTAGATAAGTATGTCTAGGCCATCTTTTTTAAACAAGGCCATTAAAAAAAGAATTTAATTCAATAAATTAGTGCGCTCTTGATTGAGACATTTGCCTCAATGTGGTATCGGTCATCGGCTCAATACCAGCCATATATTCTTCGTCACTAATAGCGACAGGCTTAGTTTCTAGCGCTAAATCTAAGACTTCGTTAATCCAACTGACAGGAATCACCGTCAAATCTTTTAAGATTTTATCTGGAATTTCTGATAAGTCACGTTCATTATCTTTGGGTATTAAGACTGTATCAATGCCGCCCCTATGTGCTGCTAACAGCTTTTCTTTTAAACCACCAATTCTAAGTACCTGACCTCGCAAGGTAATTTCACCCGTCATCGCCACATTAGATTTAACAGGTATATCCGTCAACACAGAAACCATGGCTGTGGACATACCAATACCTGCGCTAGGTCCATCTTTAGGTGTCGCACCTTCTGGCATGTGAATGTGCAAATCATGCTTTTGCATGAAACTAACAGGTATCCCAAGCGATTGGGCACGGCTTTTAACTACTGTCATAGCAGTTTGTATTGATTCTTGCATGACATCGCCTAAAGAGCCTGTTTTAACATGCATGCCTTTACCAGGAACAATAACCGCTTCTATATTCAATAGCTCGCCACCGACTTGCGTCCACGCAAGACCTGTAACTAAGCCTATCTGATTAGCTTCTTCAGCTTTACCGTAATCAAATTTCTGCACGCCTAAATAGTCAGAAATATTGCCTTGTGTCACTGAAATACTGTCTTTCTTTGAGCCTAACAGCAGTTCTTTAACTACTTTTCGGGTAACCTTCGATACTTCTCGCTCTAGGCCACGAACACCAGCCTCCCTTGTATAGTAACGAATAATTGATTGAATACCGTTGCTATCAAGTGAAAATTCATCAGCTTTTAATCCATTGTTTTTCATTTGTTTAGGCAGTAGATATTTTTCTGCTATATGAAGCTTTTCATCTTCGGTATAGCCTGGAATACGAATCACTTCCATACGATCTAGCAAGGGACCTGGAATGTTCATGGAATTAGACGTGCAAACAAACAGTACCTCTGACAGGTCAAAATCACACTCAAGATAATGATCGCTAAAAGTATGATTCTGCTCAGGATCTAACACCTCAAGTAAGGCTGACGCAGGATCACCCCGATTATCCATCCCCATTTTATCGATTTCGTCTAACAAAATAAGCGGATTTTTTACACCCACTTTAGACATTTTTTGTAAGATTTTTCCGGGCATAGAGCCTATATAAGTACGCCTATGACCACGAATTTCAGCCTCATCGCGAACACCACCCAGTGCCATACGCAAAAATTTGCGATTAGTTGCTTTCGCAATAGATTCACCTAAAGAAGTTTTACCCACGCCTGGCGGGCCAACTAAACATAAAACAGAACCTTGAATTTTTTTAACGCGTTTCTGAACGGCCAAGTATTCTAGAATGCGCTCTTTAACTTCATCGAGACCATAATGATCCTTATTTAGGGTCTTCTCAGCACGTGGCAAATCATTACGAACCTTGGATTTGTTTTTCCAGGGTACAGAAACCATCCAATCGATATACGTTCGGATCACTGAAGCCTCTGCGGACATAGGAGACATCATCTTCAATTTTTGTAGTTCAGATAGTGCTTTTTCCTCTGCAGATTTAGGCATACCCGACTCAGCAATTTTTTTCTGAAGTTGCTCCACCTCTCCAGGCATGTCATCCAGATCGCCGAGCTCTTTTTGAATAGCCTTCATTTGCTCATTCAAATAATACTCGCGCTGGCTTTTCTCCATCTGTTTCTTAACACGACCTCGGATACGATTTTCGACTTGGAACAAATCAATTTCGCTATCAAGTAATGAAACCAAGTAATCAATACGTTTATAAACATCAATGGTTTCTAAGACATGCTGCCGCTTTTCAATAGAAAGCGAGAGGTGGGCTGCAACAGTATCTACACGTTTACTAGGGTCGTCGATATCATTAACAGAGTTCAGCACCTCTTGGGGGACTTTTTTACCCAAGTTCACATACTTTTCAAATTGTGATTGCAAAAGTCTAGATAAGGCCAGTGTATCTGCACTTGAAAGATTAATATCATCCAATACTTCGACGGAAGCCTTTGCATGATCAGCTTGAGGCGAAACAGTATGTAACTTAGCACGATCCACTCCTTCAACTAAGACTTTAACAGTCCCGTCGGGCAATTTCATGAGCTGAAGGATGGTGGCAATAGTGCCAATTTGATAGAGGTCTGCTTCGGCAGGGTCATCATTGGTCGCTTCTTTTTGCGCCACAAGAAAGACTTCCTTTTCAGACTTCATCGCGACTTCTAACGCCTGAATTGATTTGTCTCTTCCAACAAAAAGAGGTATGACCATCTGAGGATATACAACGACATCTCGCAGAGGTAACAAGGGCAACGCATTTAACTCAATCTCTTTATCAGTCATACTGTTCTCATTACCTGGGTAAATGATCAAGCCTTAACAGAGTTAAGGCACTTAACTTACTAAAGGATAGCTAATCCTGGACTGCTGATTTTGCTTCATCATTATTATGATAAACAAGCAAAGGCTCAGAATCACCTTTTACAACAGATTCATCGATCACTATCTTTTCGACATTCTCGGATGACGGTATTTCATACATGGTGTCTAAAAGAATATTTTCAAGTATTGACCGCAAACCACGTGCGCCAGTTTTTCGCTCCATTGCTTTTTTGGCAATAGCAATTAACGCATCCTCACGGAAATCTATATCGACGCCTTCAATTTCGAAAAGTTTTCCATATTGCTTGGTGAGTGCATTTTTAGGGTTAGTCAGGATATTAATCAATGCTTGCTCATCTAACTCCTCCAGTGTAGCCACCACAGGTAAGCGTCCAACAAACTCAGGGATCAAACCAAAACGCACTAAATCCTCTGCTTCAAGCTTTTCCAGGGTCTTGCCAAAGCTTTCTTCTTTAAGGCTAGACTTCATTTCAGCTTGAAAGCCGATACCACCTTTTTCAGAACGCTCTTGAATGACCTTATCAAGGCCAGCAAACGCCCCACCGCAAATAAACAGGATATTAGCCGTATTCACTTGTAGGAACTCTTGCTGGGGATGCTTACGACCACCTTGAGGCGGTACGGATGCGACCGTGCCTTCAATCAACTTCAATAACGCCTGCTGAACCCCTTCACCAGAGACATCACGGGTAATAGAAGGGTTATCCGACTTGCGGGAAATTTTGTCAATCTCATCAATGTAAACAATGCCGCGCTGGGCTTTCTCTACATCATAGTCACACTTCTGCAAAAGCTTTTGAATAATATTCTCAACATCTTCACCGACATAACCAGCTTCAGTCAGAGTCGTAGCATCTGCGATGGTAAAAGGGACATCCAGAAGACGCGCCAAGGTTTCAGCCAAAAGCGTTTTACCACTGCCGGTAGGGCCAACTAACAGTATGTTGCTCTTACCGAGTTCAACTTCATTATTTAGCTGGGCTGAATTGCTATTCAACCGCTTATAATGATTATAAACCGCTACAGACAAGACTTTCTTAGCCTTTCTTTGGCCAATGACGTATTGATCTAAAATAGCATTGATTTCTTTTGGTGTAGGGAGTTTATCAAGTAACTCAGTCGCTTCAGGCTCTTGCACCTCTTCGCGAATGATGTCTTTACAAAGCTCAACACACTCATCACAGATAAAAACAGATGGGCCGGCAATTAGTTTGCGGACTTCATGCTGACTCTTACCGCAAAAAGAGCAGTAAAGGAGTTTGCCATTATCATCACTGTTTTCAGTGTTATCGGTCATAAATCAACCTCTTAACGATAATCAGATTCTTCGAGACTAACTAGATGCAGGGCGTTTTTCAAGAACTTCATCAATCAAGCCGTATTCTTTCGACTCAGTTGCACTCATGAAATTATCTCTGTCTGTGTCCTTCTCAATCTTTTTAGCACTTTGACCTGTATGCTGCGCTAAAATATCATTAAGTCGTTCACGAATAAGTAAAATTTCTTTAGCTTGAATTTGAATGTCGGACGATTGCCCCTGTGCGCCGCCTAAAGGTTGATGGATCATAGTACGTGCATTAGGCAAGCAATAACGTTTGCCAGCAGCCCCTGCCGCAAGTAATACGGCTCCCATGCTGCAAGCCTGCCCAAGGCAAATAGTACTCACATCAGGCTTAACAAACTGCATGGTATCATAAATAGACAAGCCAGCAGTTACTGAGCCACCTGGCGAATTAATATAGAGATGAATATCTTTATCAGGGTTTTCAGCTTCAAGAAATAGCAGTTGAGCCACAATTAAGTTGGCCATATGATCTTCAACCTGTCCCACGCAAAAGATGACGCGTTCCTTTAGAAGTCTTGAGTAAATATCGAAAGATCTTTCGCCGCGTCCAGTCTGCTCAATGACCATCGGGACAAGACCAAGATTATCAATCTGGTTACTGCTAAACGACATTGTTATTTCCTATACATTTTAGTGAGTTGCTAAAACAAAAAAAGCCACACTCAAGAGTGTAGCCTTTTTATAGGGTTTGAGAAATAAAATTTCTACTATTTACTGCTGAGACTGCGCATTTACCTTAGTCAACAGGTCTTTGTAGTTTATTTTCTCATCAACCTGTGTCGCTTTTTCGAGCAATTTAGCAATAACGTTATCTTCTAGCACCATGGACTCAACCTGCGCAAGCTGCTGATCGTTTTTGTAGTACCACTCAACGATTTCGTCTTTGGCTTCGTAATCAGCTGCCAACTCTTCAACTGCCGCTTTAACATCATCAGAAGAGGCCTTCACCTCATACTGATCTAACGCCTTAGATAGAATTAACCCCAAACGAACGCGACGCTCAGCTCTCTCCTGAAACATATCGTCAGGCAACAAGCTAAAGTCAAAATTATCCATAGCCTGACCCTGGCTGAACTGCTGAACCATTTGACGCTTCATTTGGTTTATTTCGTTTCCAATAAGTGCTTTAGGGGCATCAATAGGATTCTTATCTAGAAGCGCATCTAGTACTTGGAACTTCACACGGGCTTTAAGCGCATTCTTGAGTTCTTTGTCCATATTTTTGCGAACTTCAACTTTTAATTCGTCAAGACCACCTTCAGACACACCAAATTGCTTCACAAAGTCTTCGTCAATTTCAGGAAGCTTTTGCTCTGACACGCTGTTTAATTTCACGGTAAATTCGACAGCTGCGCCCTTTAACTCTTCTGCATGGTAATCTTCAGGGAAAGATAAGGCTAAAACCTTCTCCTCACCTTTAGTCATACCGACAATACCCTCTTCAAAGCCTGAAATCATAGAGTTTGAACCAAGGACTAAATCAGAGCCTTCAGCTGTACCACCATCAAACGCTTCGCCATCCTTAGTGCCTTTATAGTCAATATTGACTTTATCGTCAGTCGCAGCAGCGCGCTCAACTTCTTCATAGGTAGCTTGCTGCTTACGAAGATCATCAATCATCGCATCAACATCCGCATCTTCAATGTCTGAGATAGGCTTTAAGATTTCAACGCCTTCAATATCGTTTAACAAAATATCAGGATAAACTTCAAAAGTTGCGGTAAAAGCAAAATCTTTACCTGCTGTATCATCTTTTGCATCAACCGCTGGCTGCCCTGCTGGCTTCAATTCTTCTTGAGTCACTGCTTCCTGGAATGAACTAGACATTAGGTCGCCCAGGACTTCCTGACGAATACCGGCACCAAAACGCTGGCGAACAACTTTCAAAGGCACCTTGCCTTTTCTGAACCCATTAATATTAACATTGGGTGCAGCTTGTTGAATTCGCTTATTCAGCTCGGCTTCGATCTTATCCGCCGGAATAGTTATTGTTAGACGACGCTCTAAACCCGACGTCGTTTCAACAGAGACTTGCATAAATCAACCTCTATGCGGTAAATAAAAAAGAATTCTTGCAGGGGGAAGCTAAAGGATGGTGCGAGAGGAGAGACTCGAACTCTCACGCCTTTCGACACTGGAACCTAAATCCAGCGCGTCTACCAATTCCGCCACTCTCGCGTTTAATCGTATCGATTAAATAAGGCGCGTATTAAACACTAGCTCACCTTCGCTTTCAAGCTTTTTGAAAAAAAAGGTGAGTAAAATAAAGGCCTAAGCACAAAGCCCATCAGGCCAATTGGTTATTCTTTCTGCTTCTTTTTAGGGTAGCGTTTATTCTCAGGCTTAACCCTACGAGGATCAATAGAGAGGGAGTTAAATATATCTCCTCCCTGTTGGCGTGATTTCTCTAATTCTGACCTAACCTCTACAATGCCTGAACCTGGAGATAAGTCATTCGAACAGTCAGCAATTAAAGGTTGCTGGCGCTTAACTCTCTCAATCACTTCATCCTGCTTCTTCTGATGGACCTCTTGAATGTGCTTTGTGAGCTCTCGATGCTGACCAAAGACTGTTCTACATGCAAGGCACATTAAATTATGCAAGTGCTTTTGCTGTTTGCTATCTGACTGCATAGCTAATTCACCCCTGGCACTTTTTTTACTACCTCCCAGTACTCTGAGATGCCCCTGTAGTGAATCCATATCATGATATACTTTCTGACACTCTAGCCCTTTGAATGTTGTTGAGTCATTCGAAGGCTGAACATGTTTAACTTTAGCATGCTGCGCTCTTGCTGCGCGGGACTTAAACTGCTTATTACAACCGTTCGCTTTACACCCCCACAACTCTTCACTAAAAACAGCTGATAAATCTTGATATTTCCGCTTTCCTTTTCGCGTTTGCTTATCTCCCAAAGGCTTATTGTTTCTGGGCTTGAAGTTATCTTTGGTAAGCCCTCGCCCCTCCTTAATTGAATCCAGACGAACTTTTAGTTTTTCTACATCTTTATTTTTTATCATTGTTTTTACAACTTTCTTAGTAGCTCTAAGCCTGCGGAAGTAATCATCTTTGTTAGTTAATCTGTGCATCAATCCTTTTTTGCAACTGCAATCGTATCTTGAACTCCCACATATAGTGCAGGTTCCGCATCTACAAGTCACAAAGTTACTTTGCTTTTCCTGGAAATCGGCGTGACTTAAAGCCTCCCCTGAAAATGATAGATCTTTCACCAAGTCCGGTATAGCGACATTATCAGCATAACCTCTATTCATTAACCAAAACCGTTGCTCTGAAGCCGGTAAGCGCTCGAATTCATCTAACAACGCATTTAATTGGTCAGGACTCACTTTAAAATCAATTTTCACTCCAGTAACCTTGCTCACCTGCTCAATTAAACTGATTAAGATATTGGCTAGCTCTTTTCGGGTTTGGTAATAAGCTTTGCCGTAATCCATACCTTTGCCGACGAATTCCTGCTTGCATTTTAACTGCTCGGCCTTACGTTTAGCTTTTTGCTTACTTACATAATGCTGGAATGCTATTTGGGCTTTTTCCTTAAGCTTTTGCTTATATTGATAGTTTGCATAGTCCTCAGTACCCAACAGGTCTCTCTGCCTCTCTGGTGCTTCGTAGTATTCCTCAAGTAAACTAGCTGTATGAGGGTTTTCTTCTTTATTCTTCACTCTTTCATGTTTTAATAAATGTGTTACCTCGTTCTTGTAATCTCCAAAGGAAATCCGCTCTTTATCATCTTTACGCCAGGAGCTTTTTGACTTATGCCGGATCAAATAGCCAACGATTGACTCCAAGAAATTAAAAGATGCAGTCGATGGCCTTAACAATTCCTGATTGACAGAGTCTACCAATTTAGTTGGCGCTTTTTTCCAATTGCCATAGGCTTTATTTAACTTTTCTTGATTATCGCTTTTATTGAGCGCTCTTCTACCTGCCTCTTTCTGAAGGGATGATTTATGCTCTTTCCACTTATAAGGTAATACGGCTGTAGCAAAAGCAGTTTCTCCAATGTCTGACAATGCCGTTTTATCCTTTTTAAGTACTTTACCAAGGGCTTTATGAAGAAGCTCATTACTGGTTTCTGATTCTGCATTTTTTTGAGCAAAAAGAACCAGGATATTGGCCAGTCTTTCTTTAAGGTTGCTATCTTTTTCATTAAACGCTTTGAAATACATATCTTTCAAGAGTTTAAAAAAGGGCATGTAGCCTATTTGGGACAAGTTTCGCCCACCAAATTGTGAAAAAACCTTATTCTTTTTTAAATTCCCCATTAACTCGCCAACTTTGAAGTCAGGGTAGCTCCTAGCAATGGTTTGAGCTTCTTCTCTTAAACCTTGAGGCCATTTCTTTAATAACGCCTCTACTTGTTTTTCTGACGGCATCATGGCGCCATAATGTTTATCTAATTCACGCAATATTCTTTTTTCATCTTGCTGCGCCTTTTTAGCCACATGATGGGCAACACGCAGCTGAGCTAGAAGATTAGGGTTTTCGGAATTTTTATGCCCAAGCTCATCGCTTCTACCTTTTAAGGTCTCCGCTTGAGCATTTGAGCTTTCTTCTAGTACTTTCCATGACGTTAACTGATCTTTATTAGCAGACTTATACCCTTTATATAAAAAACTATCGTCTTCTTTCTTTTTGTTTAGAGGCGCATCTTGATCAGCAAAAGTTAGGTTGCTATTCAGACTCTCTTTAGTCTGGACTTTATCACTTCCAGACTTATGCTTGAGATTTACTGATTGGGGCGGCGCACCATAAACGCAAAGCGATAAGACAAAAATAATTACACAGGAAGGGAACTTTAAATTCATTTATCTACTAACAAACCTAAATTAGAAACACTGAGTAAATAAACTAAAGAAAGTTCACCTTGGTATGCTGAACTGCTCATTTTTCCAAATCAGGGCGTACACCAATGAAAAAGTAGGTTTAACTAGGTTCTGTTGACATAATTTTTTTCATGCTGTTACCGGCTAAATGTTCATCAAACAAGGCAAATCCTGTGTAGTTTAGTGAACTAAATAAGCAGGATTTAACACAGTTTGATGGACATTTAGACGTAACCCTTCGGGCTGTGTCCGTTTTTCCATCTAGCTGTGTCGAATTTCATTCATATAGACTGCTATTATTCATTCAATCCTCCTTGCTAGACTGAAAAAACGGGCGACAGCAGCATAAACAACATTATGTCAACAGAACCTAATAAAGCGTAAAAATAAAGACGGCGCTAAACACCATAAGAGAAGGTCGAAAGAATGATTAAAAGGCATTGCACCTTATCATTTAAGGCGTAATAGCCGAATGATCAAAATCAACCGGCTATTAACAAAACGGTTAACTAAACGCGCTCAATGATTGTACTGATACCCTGCCCCATACCAATACACATGGTCGCCAGTCCAAATTGCTTGTCTCGCTGTTCCAGAATATTGATCAGTGAAGTAATGATGCGTGTACCACTACAACCCAATGGGTGCCCTAGTGCAATAGCACCGCCATGAAGGTTAACCTTGCTATCCATTTGATCAAGCAGTTCAAGATCCTTTAAAACAGGTAATGACTGCGCAGCGAATGCTTCATTTAGCTCAACAATATCAATGTCGTCCATCTCAAGGCAAGCGCGCTTCAACGCCTTCCTAGAGGCAGGCACTGGGCCATAACCCATAACAGCAGGATCAACACCCTCGACAGCCATAGACACAACTCGAGCACGTGGCTTTAATCCTAAGTCTTGGGCTTTGCTGGCTGACATTAACAAGGTCGCCGATGCGCCATCGGTAATCTGCGACGAGTTGCCGGCTGTCACCGTACCGCTTTTAGGGTCAAATGCAGGCTTAAGTCCACCTAATGACTCTACAGTCGTTTCAGGCCTGATGGTTGTATCGTCTTCAACCAAGGTCAAACAGCCTGTTTCATCATGCCCTTCACAGGCGATAATTTCATGTTTAAAAGCACCTGAGACCGTTGCCTCATGAGCTAGCCTATGAGAACGAACAGCAAATTCATCTTGCTGCTCGCGCGTTATACCATGCAACATCGCCAAGCCTTCAGCGGTTAACCCCATCATGGCAGAGGCTTTTGCCACATGCTTGGAGGCTGCCGGATTAAAATTAGCGCCTTTCATCATTGGCACGTGCCCCATGTGCTCAACACCGCCTGCAATCGCCACATCAGCATTACCAGTCATAATCGCCATGGCAGCAGAATGCAAAGCAGACATAGATGACCCGCATAAACGGTTGATGGTTTGAGCGCCTACCCTGTGTGGTAGCTTGGTCAGTACCCCCACATTTCGCGCCACATTATGGCCCTGTTCTTCGGTTTGATTCACACACCCCCAAAGCAAGTCTTCAACATCAGCTGGATTGAGCGCACTATTTCGATCAAGCAGCGCATCAATCAATACAGCCGATAAATTTTCAGCACGTGTATTGCGAAAAACACCACCTTTAGAACGCCCCATGGGTGTTCTTACACAATCTACAATAACGACATCTTTTTTATGCAGTGTCATAAGGACCCCCTATTTATCGAAAAATGATTGATTATTGTCAGCAAGCTTTTGTAATAAAGCAGGTACTTCATAGGCTTTACCTAACCCTGCAAATGCTTTCGCTCGCTCAACAATAACTTTCAATCCTATGGTTTCCATATAGCGTAACGGCCCACCTCTAAAGAGCGGAAAGCCGATACCCATCAATAATCCCATTTCAGCATCCACAGGGTCTGACACTATGCCTTCTTCTAAGCAGCGCACGACCTCAAAACACATAGCTAGCATGAGGCGATCAACAATATCTTCATCACTGAACGTGTTCTGTCCTTTAACAGCTGGCTTAATCAAGTCATTCACCGACTCATCAATGACTTTCTTTTGACGGCCTTTTTTATCAAGCTCGTAACGATAAAACCCTTGATCGGTTTTTTGACCGTAATGGCCTTTTTCGTAAAGCAAATGCATCGCAGAGCCTTGCGGCTTATCCATGCGCTCAGGGAAGCCTTCTGCCATCACTTCAGCTGCATGCACACCTGTATCAATGCCAACAACATCAATCAGGTAGGCAGGCCCCATTGGCCAGCCAAATTTTTCCATCACTTTATCAACCTGAACAAAATCAGCACCTTCTTGCACTAACAAGTTGAAGCTATTCAAATAAGGGAAAAGCACACGATTGACATAAAAGCCTGGGCAATCATTAACAACGATTGGAGTTTTGCCCATATCAAGTGCTAATTTTACGGTTTTAGCAGTAGTAGCCTCTGAGGTTTTCTCGCCTTTGATCACTTCCACTAGAGGCATACGGTGCACAGGGTTAAAGAAGTGCATGCCACAGAAGTTTTCAGGTCGATCTAAGCTTTTTGCCATCTCGCTGATTGACAAGGTTGAGGTGTTAGACGCTAACACTGCCTCAGGTTTAATCTTAGCTTCGGTTTCTTTTAATACCGCCTGCTTAATATCAAGACGCTCAACTACGGCCTCAACCACAATATCCGTTGATTCAATATGCGCATAATCTAACTGTGGCGTAATACTATTCAGTACTTCTGCCATTTTAGTCGTGGATAGCCGGCCACGATCAACTTGCTTGGACAATAGCTTAGTCGCTTCATCCATACCTTGATCAAGGCCTTTTTGCGCAACGTCTTTCATCAAGACACGCTTGCCTTTGCTTGCTGCCTGGTAGGCAATACCACCACCCATGATGCCTGCACCTAACACACCAATGGTACCAAGTGACTCAACAGAGCCAGTCAGTGTTTTATTGCGCTTACTTAAGCCTTGCTCATTTAAGAACAACGCAATCAAGCTACCGCTGACATCCGTTTTAGCTAAGCGTGCAAAATAGTTGGCTTCCACTTTAATCGCTTCAATACGATCTAATGCACAGCTTTTTTCTATCGACTTAACCGAGGTTAGTGGTGCAGGCATGTGAGGGCCTGCTTGCTGAGCGACCATCCCTTTAGCGGTAATGAAGCACATCATACGCTCCATATCATTGACAATAACAGGGCCTGTTTTTTCAGCTTTTAAGGCTTTAATCGACAACTTATTGTTGTTAGCTTGCTGGATCAATTTTTTGGCCGCATTTTCTAGCTCACTGCTTTCAACAACGCCTGCGACAAGACCTACATCAAGCGCCGCTTGCGCTTTATGCTCTTTACCTGTGGCAATCCACTCGACTGCATTATCTAGACCAATGATACGAGGCAGGCGAACCGTACCACCAAAACCCGGATTAATGCCTAGCTTTACTTCAGGCAAACCCACTTTTGCTTTTGGACTTAATAAGCGAAAGTCCGCAGCTAACGCAACTTCTAAACCGCCGCCTAATGCCACGCCATCAATCAAACAAACACTGGGAAAGGGCAAATCTTCAAGCTGATTAAAAATTTCATTAATATTGACAAGATTAGCTGCAACGCTTACTTCGTCACCCTGAAACATCTCACCAAACTGCGTGATATCTGCACCCACAATAAACGCATCTTTAGCGCTCTTTAGCATTAAGCCATTGATAGTATTGTCGGCATGCAGTGCTGATAATGCGTTACGCAACTCTTCAAGCGTCACATCATCAAACTTGTTAACTGAATTGTCCTTGTTATCAAAAATCAGGGTAGCAATGTTATCACTCCCTTTATCCACCTCTATCGTTTTACCTTGAAATATCATGGTAGCCTCGTTAGGTTAAACAAGCAGGATCAAAGATAAATTCACCCTTGAGCCAACGGGTAATTTCGAAGGCAACAGGGTGCTTTAAATTGTGAAATAATTCCAGCATTTCTTGGCGTTTATTTTGAGGAAGGTTATCCAGGCCAAGCTCTCTGAATTCGGGCAAATAGTTAAGCACTAGAGACTTGCATTGTGGCGCTATTTTCTCTAACGCCTCAGATAAATCAACCTGATGTTTTATCATGTATAAATTTATGCATGCGAGCGCTGATTGATTCATCGGGTTAAACATAAACCCAGCTACAGAATCTACAACAGCTTGTACGTTAGGCACGACACCAATAGGTAAAAAGGGACTGGTTAGCCTCCCATCATTAACAAAGCTGTTATCCCACACTAAAGGTTTACGCCCTAAAAGCTTTCGCGCTTTTTCCAATGACGCCTGATCGTAATGTCGTGTAATGACTTTTTGCCCCGTCCAAGCAATAGCCACATGGCTTGACACTCCTTTCCCTATTGCCTCTATATAGTCTGCTGGCCTTTGTCCGAAGACTTCATCTAACCTTTCATCAAAGGAATAATAGGTCGGGCAAAAAATACTGATAGTTAACCCAGCATTTTTTAGGTGGTCTAAAAAGGCAAGTTGGTCCTGCGCCAACGATTGCCGATCACCTCTAATATCATCAAAAAATACGGCCAACTTGAGATGAGAAATTTGTGTTAATTGAGCAAGCTTAGTCTTTAAGACAAGCAAATCCGTGTCAGTGACAAAATCAACAGGACTAATGCCCATTAAAAAAGATAAATTATGAGCCTTACAAGTTTCAGATAGCACTACCAACTGCTCGAGCTCTGAAACTTCATACAGCTCGCCGAATTGTTGCCGTAGTTTCTTATCCGCCTTCGGTGCGTAACAATAGCCTTCGAAGTCGTTTTCAGCCAAAAAGCTCATCATGCTGAGCCTTTCAGCGTGCGACCAAGGCACGCCGTAAAACCCCTCAACAACGAGCATCAGTTACCCTCGATAGTAATTAGCGGGCACAAATGGGAGCTTCACTTTATTCATGACGATCTCTTTGTTTCGCACTATAGCGATCAAGCTATCCATACCGCTGCACTGCTTGTGAACCTGCGCCATCACGATAGGTTTTTGAAGTGTAGGCGAAAAAGTGCCACTAGTAACTTTGCCAACCTCATGACCGTCATGATCATAAAGCACGGTTTCTGCGCGAACAGGCGCTCGCCCTTCTGCGACAAAACCAAGTCTTACCACATCAGTACCGCTTTGCATTTGATCTAGCACAAAAGGTGCGCCTAAAAAGCCGCCTTCACGTGCTTCGCCTTTGCGTCTTACTTTAGCAATGGCCCAATTTAAACTTGCATCAGTGGGCGAGGTTTTTTCTGTAAGCTCATGACCATAAAGGCAAAGTCCGGCTTCCAGCCTTAGAGTATCGCGTGCACCTAAACCTGCAAGCTCAACTGCATCATCGGCGAGCAACATATCAGCCAGCGCTTCAACCTGACTGTTAGATACCGAAATTTCAAAGCCATCTTCACCGGTATAGCCTGAGCGCGTGACCCAGCAATCAACGCCATCAATGCTCAACCAATCGCCCTGCATGAAATGGAGATGATTGCATTTAGCCCCTGCTCGCTCAAGCACATTGATAGCTTCCGGCCCCTGTAAAGCTAAAAGGGACTGATCATCCAATGGCGTTAATGTAAGGTGTCCCTCAAGGCGTCTTTCAAGATAATCGAGATCGACTTCTTTTCGGGAAGCATTTAGCACAAGCAACCAGTCATCAGCACGTCTACAAATCATCAAATCATCTAAGACGCCACCTTGCTCGGTGAGTAACAAGCTATACACCTGATGGTTTTCTGGTAAATCGATAAGATTGGCCGGAAAGATCGTTTCAAGCACTTGTGCGGCATTGGCATCTTTAATCACTACCTGACCCATATGGGAGACATCAAAAAGACTGGCTTTATTACGTGTATGGGTATGTTCTTTCATAACACCATTTGGATATTGCACAGGCATTGCATAGCCCGCGAATGGCACTATCTTAGCGCCATGCGTTTTATGCCAATCCAATAATGCAGTATGTTTTAACTCGCTCATAACGAACCTGCTTTAGAAAAAAGGGTAAAAAAGTTATCGGTGGTTGCTTTGGCGATTGCATCAAAGCTCTCGCCTCTTAATGTTGCAATAAATTTGGCCACATCACTTGTATGCCGAGGAAAATTAGGTTTTCCTCTAAAGGGTACAGGTGTTAGATAAGGCGAATCGGTTTCAACCAGCATCCGCGCTAAAGGAATGGCTTTAGCCACTTCTTGCAGTGCCTCAGCGGTTTTAAAGGTAACAATGCCTGAGAAGGAGATATAAAAGCCTAATTCAATCGCCCTTTCAGCCATATCCAAATCTTCGGTAAAGCAATGCAGTACGCCTGCATGCTTGCGTGATGCATGCTTCTTAAGAAGGGCAAGGGTGTCTTCTTTTGCATCGCGGGTGTGAATAATAATCGGCAAGCCTAATTCATCGGCCACTTCAAGATGCATGATTAAGCTTTTTTGTTGAATGGCGACAGAGTCTTTTGAGTAGTAATAATCAAGCCCTGATTCACCAATGGCTACCACTCTCTCATCATTGGCCGCGTCTATTAACTCCTCTCTCGTCATCGCATTTTCAACATCCAGCGGATGCACACCTACTGAAGCAAACACATTCGGGTATTGATGCGCAATAGCCTTCACTGTCGCTGCATTACCCTTATCAATACCCACACACAGCATGTGTGCAACATCAGCAGCCATGGCATCTTCTATAACTTGATCAAGATGTGGGTTATCCAGCGTTTCAAGCTTTAATCGATCTAAATGACAATGTGAATCAACAAGCATGGGCTTTTTCATAATACCTAACAGACTCTTTGACAAAGGATTGAAGCCGTTGCTTCATAATCAAGTAATTTAAATGTGCCACACACTCGCCCATCGCCAGTGGCATATCAAAATGCGTAAGCTTTATGGGAAACAGTGTGGGCAGTAACTCATAGGCTGTTTTTGGTTCATCGAGCACCTTCTCTAGCGCATTTAAATGCCTTTGATGGTGATCAATGATTTGATCAACCCGTCGATGCACGCCTTTAAAAGGTACATTATGCGAAGGCAGCACAAGGGTTTCATCAGGTATAGCCCGTAGCTGCTCCAAACTCTCAAACCAATAACGTAATGAGTCAGCTTGCGGCACAATTGAATGCACACTGACATTGGAGGTGATTTTAGGTAAGAGCTGATCGCCCGACAGCATACACCCTAAAGACTTACTGTAGAGCGCGACATGTTCAAAGCTATGCCCCTCCCCCGTTAAGATTTGCCAGTCATGACCGCCAAGATTTATTGTTTCACCCTCTCTCAACCTAATGTATTGCTCAGGGATTGGGTGCACAACATGCGATAAATCAAACGGGTTTTCTGCAATAAACGCTAAAAAATCCTGAGGTAAGCCACACTCACTAAAAAAAGCTTGATTCGCAATAGAAGGCGAGCCTGCGGACAAATAACCGAAGGTTGCAAAATATTCAGCCTGGCTAATGTAAAACTCAGCATCAAATCGCTCAACCAGCCAGCCTGCCAAGCCTATATGATCAGGGTGCATATGGGTCACTACGACTTTTTTAATAGGTCTACCATCTAACTGGTTATCGATAATATCGTTCCAGATAGCTTCAGATTCAGGAAACTTAATCCCGGTATCAATCACAGCCCAAGCATCACCCTCATCAATCAAATACAGATTGATGTGATCAAGCGACAGAGGCAGAGGCAGTCGAATCCAGTAAATATTATCGATGACCTGAATCAGTTCCCCTTTTTTAGGGATATCGCCTTCCCAAAAATCGAGTGGAGCAGCCATAACGCGCTATTCATCCAGTTAAAAGGGTTATTTTATAAGAGCTTTCGCCGAAACCCCTAATAATATTATGACTTTAGACTGAATTAGCTGTCTTCTAAATGAACTTTCGTTATTATGTAGGCTTTTATACAGCTGTTTGGAAGTACAATGAGCCAGCATCAGGTCGATAATATAAACATAGCCTCGCAAACTGTTCTAATTACACCACAGGCACTTAAAAAGGAGTTACCTGCGACAGAGTCTGTTGAAGCACTGATCGAAGATTCGAGGCAGACCCTGCAAAACATTCTTGATCGTAAAGATCACCGCTTATTTGTGGTGGTAGGCCCCTGCTCTATTCATGACACTAAAGCTGCCATGGAATATGCACATAAATTAAAAGCGCTCTCTGAAGAGTTGAGTGATAGCTTATATATCGTCATGCGGGTGTATTTTGAAAAACCGCGGACCACTATCGGCTGGAAAGGCCTGATTAATGACCCACACCTTGATGATAGCTTTCATATAGAAGAAGGCTTGCACATTGGCCGTAAGTTATTGCTCGACATTGCAGCACTTGGCCTGCCGACTTCGACCGAAGCACTTGACCCTATTTCACCGCAATATTTGCAGGATTTAATCAGCTGGTCAGCCATTGGCGCACGCACAACCGAATCGCAAACACACCGTGAAATGGCGAGCGGTCTTTCCTGCCCTGTAGGCTTTAAAAACGGGACAGATGGAGGCTTAACCGTTGCTATTAACGCCTTGCAATCTGCTGAAAAGCCGCATTACTTTTTAGGGATTAACACGGAAGGTCAAGTGGCCATCACCGAAACCACAGGCAATGCCTACAGTCACATCGTATTACGTGGCGGCTCTGAAGGCCCTAACTACGATTCAGTGCATGTAAAGCTCACTGAGCAGACGCTTGAAAAAGCAGGCCTAAAGCAAAACATCATGATTGATTGCAGCCATGCAAACTCCAACAAGAAGCCCGAGCTTCAGCCTTTGGTGGTAGAAGATATTGCCTCACAAATTGTAGAAGGGAATCAGTCGATTGTGGGCCTTATGATTGAAAGTCATCTTGAAAGTGGTAATCAGAGTTTGTCAGCAGGTAAAGATAACTTGAAGTATGGTGTTTCGATTACCGATGGTTGTATTGGCTGGAAGGAAACCGAAGCGTCGTTAAGATCGTTGGCAGAGAAAGTGGGTGCGGCTTTAAAAGCTCGATAAACCTACAAGAGCTTCGTTCTTTTAAAAACGCGCTATTTAGCGCGTTTTTTGTAGGGTGGATAAGCGTTAGCGTCATCCACCTTTATCTAAAGGTTTTTTGGTGGATGACGCTAACGCTTATCCACCCTACCTCAATTAGAAGTTGTAGCTGTAACCAACACTGAAGACCATAGCATCAGTTTTAGTTAACTTACCATCAAATGTAGTACCGCTTCTAGAGTCTTCTTTTACATTCACTTTTTTGCCTTTGATATAAGCAAATGCTAAATCAACAAGACCTGCTGTCTCAAAATCGAGAGTAGCACCCAAGGTTAGCCAGTTACGATCTGCATCTGGAATAGTTAGAGTACGGTGTGAAGAAGGTACAGGTGACTTATCAAAGGTATAACCTGCATGGAAGTTAACTAGGCTATTTAAACGATAGTCAGCACCAAGTGATAAACGATAGCTATCATCCCAGTTCTCTTTCTTAAAGGTATAATCGCCTTGCGGATCATTATCAATATCGATGGTTAAGTCTTCAAATCGACTCCAGTGGATCCATTGCACACCAGCTGCAATAGCCCATATCTCATTAAGCTGACCAAAATAGCTAAACTCCAAGGTCCCAGGAAGGTTAAATGTAATTTCACCTGTACCTTTTTGACCTGGAATTCTCTCAGCAGAGATAACATCTGCATCTGCATCAAGATCAACGTCTGAGCGATAAGCTAAACCCAGTCGATGATTATTATTGATGCTATAGATACCACCAATATTCCAACCAAAAGCTGCCCCATCGCCATCTATATCTAACAATGTAGTGCCCTCAGGTACAGTTCGACCTATAAAACCCGCAGCCTGAGTAACTTTCGCAGATGCAGTGCTTTTAATTTCACCTTTACCATAAATATAACTAACACCTAACCCAACGCTAAATTGATCGTTGATTTTCCATGCAAAAGATGGAGTCACATAATAAGTCTTGATTGAGGTTTTATTTGCGTGCTCAGAACCAGCAAAGTCAGAAGGGTAATCAGTTGACATACCGAAGAAACTATTCAGCGACAGACCAAATGAAAATTGATCATCGATTGGTAAAACATAGTAAAAGCCAGGCACAGCTGCAGATGGCGCAATATCATCTTCACTTGCATCAACCTTAGTGGCATCTACACCAGACACTTGGTTAGTGCCTTCTACATTAATATTCGGATCAATGTAATGAAAAACACCCGACACAGCCTGCCCTGAAAAAAGTGCAGAGGTTGCAGGGTTAGCCGCGATATCAGACGCGTTATCCCCTACGACACCACGGCCTGCATTACCCCTTGCGAGGGACGATACACCTTGCTCATTGAGCATAAAGCCCGCAGAAAACGTGAAAGGTGCTGCAAGAGCACCTGCCAAGGTCATCACCTTCGATACATTCATCTTGTTTTTCCTTGTGTCAATTGACAAGTTGTTGGTAAAAGTTTTGCCAGACGCCATCATATTTTTCATCGAGGTTGTTATAACGGATCATCTGTTGAATCTCCTTAACATAGGGTCTCCCCCTCTCTGAATAAGACATCAATCCTTCTGCCAACTGATCAGATGAAAGTTGCTTGCCTGAACTTCGAAGCTTAGCGCGCGCTTCTCTCAAATCCTTATACGCTCTTCCAGTATTTAGGTTGTGCATATAAGCGGACACTGCCTCATGATGCGAATCAAATCGTTTCACTTCGTGAGTAGCACCCTGGGGCCTTCTTTTAGGTACCATGCCGCACCCTTTCGAATAACACCACTGACCAAAATAGTTATTTCCTTCAACTGCAAAGCGCGAAGTTCCCCACCCTGACTCTTTAGCCGCCTGTGCCAATGCCAGTGAAGGAGGGATAATATCAACACGCTCTAATAGCGTTGCAATGTCTTTTTTCTGGAAATTGTCACAACTGCCCATGTACTTTTCACAGATTTCAAGCACTTGGGGCGTAACATTTTTGACCTGAATTAGCGTCTTTCGTTCAGCTAATATCTTCTTATTCTCTTGTTCTATAGCAGGATGCAGATAGCCAAAAAACATTGACTTCTTCTCCCGAACATCGGTAAAAGCTGAAAAGTCAGGTCTTGCGTGAATTAGACTACTTAAACTTATAAAAGCCAGTAATACGGATACAATCAAATATCGTCCTGATTGCATAAGTCACCTCCAGCGTGGGACTATTGTTCAAAAATGCACGATCGGGTCAAGCAAAAAGTACAAATTCACAATTTTTTGCACTAACTTGAATCAATCTCTCAGTTTCATAAGCTATTTATGCCTATGCAACTTTCGTGTTATTCTTTCAAGCTATATGGAAAGACGACAGTAACGGGTATGAATTACCAAGATAAAAAGAACTTATTTCGTAAAATGTTAACCATTTATGGGCGAAAACCGGTTCTTGAAGCGCTACAAAATCCAGCTATTACTTGCCACAAATTACACCTCGCTAAAAGCAATAAGCCAGCCGCAATCATTCAAGAATGTCTGGAAAATGCCCGCGAGAAAAACATAGAAATCAATCAATTAAGTAAAGAAGCGCTATCGAGAATTTCAAAGAATGCCAAGCAGGATCAAGGCATAGCACTGGATATTCTATTGCCAGAAAGTAAGTTAATCACAGAGGTCACTGAAAAAGAAAAGCGCTTACTGCTACTGGACAATGTGACTAACCCACAAAACGTAGGCATGATTATTCGCAATGCAGCTGCAGGCTTCATCGACGGTGTCATCATTCCCAAAAAAGGCACAGCAGAGCTTGGCCCTTTAGTGATAAAAGCCTCAGCGGGCACCTTATTTAAAGCGCCAATTATACAAGTAGATTCAACCATTGAAGCCATTGAAGCACTAAAAAGCACACACAGGATTACAGCCTTAGCCCTTAACGACAGTCAGCCACTTTCATCTATTAACGATGAAAAGCCCAGACTGTTTATTTTAGGCAATGAAACCAAAGGTGTTTCCACAGAAATACTCAAAAAAGTTGATGAAAAGATTCACATACCGATGAACAGAGAGGTCGAATCTTTGAATGTAGCCATTACAGCGGCCCTGATCGCCTTTCAGCCTATTTTTTGACCACAAAAAACCCGCATATAGCGGGTTATAAAAACGACTTGCCGTAAGGCACAGTTCAGCAGTTAACTCTTTCCAAAAATTGATTCGCTAGAAAGCCCTTCTTTCTCGAGAATATCGCGCATGCGTTTCAACGCTTCAACTTGAATCTGCCTCACACGCTCACGAGTCAGGCCTATCTCACTGCCCACCTCTTCCAATGTACTTGGCTCATGTCCTAAAAGTCCGAAACGGCGCGCAATGACTTCTCGCTGCTTTTCAGACAATTCCTTTAACCAAAAGGTTAAACTCTTTTGCATGTCTTCATTTTGCAGTAATTGGGAGGGGTCGGATTCATGGATATCTGGGATAGTGTCCAAGACAGTCTTTTCAGAATTATTACCTAAAGGCACATCAACCGACGACACACGTTCATTTAAGCCCAACATTTTCTTCACATCTTTCATGGGCTTATCGAGCATTTCTGCTATTTCGTCAGACGTTGGCTCGTGGTCTAGCTTTTGCGTTAATTCACGGGCGGCCCGCAAATAGACATTGAGTTCTTTCACAACGTGAATAGGCAAACGGATGGTTCTTGTCTGGTTCATAATGGCACGTTCTATCGTTTGCCTAATCCACCAGGTTGCATAGGTTGAAAAACGGTAGCCTCGTTCAGGATCAAATTTCTCAACCCCACGAATCAGGCCTAAATTGCCCTCTTCAATCAGGTCTAATAAGGTCAAGCCTCGGTTAATATAGCGCCTTGAAATTTTGACAACCAAGCGTAAATTACTTTCGATCATCCGCTTACGACCGGCCTCTTCACCGCGAATCGCTTTGCGTGAGTACAGAACTTCTTCTTGTGGGCTTAGGAGTGGCGAAAAGCCTATCTCGTTAAGGTAGATTTGGGTAGCATCTAACGGTTTGGATTTGCTGTCAGCACGGCTGGTATAAGTAGAAAACCGTGATTGTTCTTTTTCTTCTGTTGAGCTGGATTGAGCTGTATCCTCAACATCGATAAATGACATATTGTCATCGCCGCTGTCAGATTCAAAGTCAACACCATTTAACTCTTTGTCCGAAGACGACACGCTTGATAATTCCCTCATCATAGCCACCCTTTCGTTCTTCCATTAACACTAACTGGGTTTAAGCATAGCCACCTATAAGCAACCTGCACAGATTCTCTAGCAGAGTGTGGGTGAATATACTACTACTTTAATAGCTGAAGAGGATCGACAGGCTTGCCGTAACGACGTATCTCAAAGTGCAGTTTAGCTTCGTAGGTGCCTGTAGACCCTACTTCTGCTATCCGTTGCCCTTGTTTAATCGTATCGCCTTCTTTGACGTAAATGCTTCGATTATGAGCATAGGCGCTTAACCATACTTCATCATGTTTGATGATAATCAGGTTGCCATAGCCTTTTAATCGATTCCCTGCATAAACCACTTTACCTGCACGACTACTTAGGACAGGTGTTCCAGCAACCGCGGCAATATCAATCCCTTTGCTATTCCCTGCTGTTGAGAACGTCTTGATGACTTTACCTTGCACAGGTTTCAACCATGTGCCAGATTTCCCAGCCCAACGCTTCTCAACCGCTGATGTATTTTGTACGCTATTTTTTGTTCTAGTGCTAGCTTTTTTTTCTGCCTGAAACGCCTTGGAGCTGGTTGTTTTTTGTTCAAAAGATCGAGGCACTTTAGACACAACTACCTCTGAATGAGGACTAGGTAATGGGCTTTTTTTAGCAGTAGATGGAGGAGGTTCGGATATAATTTTGATGCCTTTTTCACGCATGATGCTAAAAAAAGCCGCCTCATCAGGATCACCATTAAACATCATAAAAGATGAGTCTTTTCCAACACTTAGGACATCTCCCGGATAAACTACATAAGGTTTTTTCAGCGCATTAGCAGCAGCTATTTGACGAACATCGAGGCTATGTCGTCTCGCAATACTGTACAGGGTATCGCCTTTTTTTACTTGATAGGTTTGACTGCCGTCTTTTAACAAGCTTCGCTCTGTAGACGGCGACCCAGACTGTAACGCACAGCCTGTTAAGAAAAAAGCTACACAAAGATAGATCTGAGTATAAGAAAAAAGTCTAAGGCTAAAAACCATCGTTATAAGCTGATAAAAAGGCTTGTTTGTTGTCATCCTGTGACAGTTCACACTGATATCGTTCCTGTTATTTCTAAGGGCATTTGGCTTGAGTGGATACTTTTGTGTGAGGTTTAAGCGTTAATCGCTCAATGAAAAGAATTAAGGCAAACCCCACAATAGCAGCCATAATACATTGCAATAAAAAAGGCTCTTGTTGTGTTAATTCAGTATATTGCATAGGGGTGATATTTTCCTGTACGAGCGGTTTTAGCCCTGATGACGATTCCCGCCAGGTTATTACCTGCTTCCAAGGCCAAAGCACTGTCAAAGAGCCTAGCAAAAAGCCCACTAAGACCGACAAGGTGCCAGAGCGATAGTGATGTAATAACCAGGAAAGCAGTCTGACGAACACTAAAATGCCGATCAAGGCCCCTGACATAAATAAGAGTACGTTAGTGGTATCCATCGATTTGATTGCTGTCAATACAGGAATATAAAGTCCTAACAAGACCAGTAAAAAACTACCTGAGATACCGGGCAAAATCATGGCACAAATAGCAATGCCTCCACCAATAAAAAAGTTGACAGGCGTGGGTGCTAAATGAAGTGTCAACTGAGTGGTGGTTAAATAAGCAAAGGCAGTCCCAACAATAATACCTAAGTAACTTAAAAAGGTTTTCTCAGGAATTTCTTTAAATAAGTGCCAGGTAGAGGCCAATACCAACCCAAAGAAAAATGACCATATATGCAATGGATATTCAGCTAATAGCCACAAAATAAGATTAGACAGCAACAGTAAACTAGTCCCAATACCCGCTAAGAGGCAAACAAAGAAATTACCATTTACAGCTTGCCAAAAAGCTTTAGGGCCTTCTTTAAACAGCACTAGAAGCGTTTTAGGGCCTATTGCCTTCAAGCTATCGATTAACTCATCATACAAACCGGTGATGAAAGCAATAGTACCGCCAGACACACCGGGCACAATATCAGCAGCGCCCATCCCCATACCTTTAAAGAAAATACCTAACCAACGTGATAACTGCATACTTCAACCGGTTGTTGGACTAATGTGAGGTGGATCAGCGCAGCGTCATCCACTAGGACATATCGTTGATTGATGGATGATGCTGCGCTTATCCACCTTACATGTTGTTTTCTAGAACAGCCTTTATCTTCTATTTCGTGGTGCCAGATAATAACGGCACAAATTTGACAGCTTCCATTTCTTGCATCTGGAGACCGTTCTCTGTTTTGTCGATAACGACTAAATTCTGAAATCTGTTATCACCTACAGGTAAGACTAAACGCCCCCCCATATTGAGCTTATCAATCAAACCTTGAGGTACATCATTTGCAGCCGCTGCCACAACAATCCCGTCATAAAGCACGTCAGGCGCAAACGCTATGGCATCAGCAAAAGCACAATGCACATTCTTCAAACCTAACTGGCGAAGTAATTGCCTAGCTTTGTCATGTAGCGGCTTAATGCGCTCTACACTCACCACTTCCGGCACCAAGGCAGATAACACAGCCGCTTGATACCCACAGCCCGTCCCTACATCCATGACGCGCGTGGGCTTCATTTCCATAATTAATTCAGTGATGCGAGCAACGATATAGGGTTGGGAAATGGTTTGCTGATGGCCGATAGGTAACGCTGTATCTTCATAAGCTCTATGAGAAAGCGCTTCATCGACGAACATATGCCTTGGCGTATTGAGCATAGCATCTAACACCGAGGCGTCAGAGATTCCTTGTTTCTTTAATCGATCTAACAATCGCTGCCGAGTACGAAGCGATGTCATGCCTATTCCGTTGTATTTAGACGGGTCTACCATAGTGCCTCATTGACATGAATCAACTCTAATAACAGCGAAGTTGCAAAGCTGCCGCTAGGGAGCTGAAATGAAAGCCTAAGCGTATCTTTTGAAAGCGCTGTTATCGTTAATTTATCAGGCTTCACGCGTAACGGCCGATAGTGGGTTTCAAGCTTCTGAGGTGCCAGATGCCCAAACCAGTCGTTAAACTCTGCTCTTACAACCTGCTCGTAGTGTAAAGCCTTTGCGCTTAGGCGGGAAGACTTTTCGCTTAACAAAGGCCCTACTGGGTGAATGTCTAGACGATCCACTCGCTCATTAATGTCGCTATCGATGTAGTCAGGTGCAAACAAACTGTTCGAGCCCTCCAGGTTGAACAGATCACCTTCCAATCCTTTATTCCAATTGTTGTCCTGTATTCGACTCGATAAATAATGATTGAACCAATAACTGCGCAACGCTGAAAGATAGAGACTTTTTTTAGTACGGCTTATTTTATAAGGTTTTTCAATAAAGCTTAGGGCCCGACCTATATTTTGCCCCTCAAAACCAAAACGTTGTGCGCCAAAATAATTAGGAAATCCTTGCTTTTTGATTAATGCTATTCGCTCGACCAATAAAGCAGACTCTTGGCTTAATTCACGCACCACAAGCGTAAACTGATTCGCTTTATGTGTGCCTCGCTTTAGCTTTTTACCATGCCTAGCTAATCGCTTCACGTCAAACTGATCAGAGGCAAGTTCGGGCATTGGCGCTTTAATAGGCCAAGGTACAGAGAGCCATTGCCTTGTTACGGCATACTTGTCTTTGAGGCCTGAATAGCCAATGTGTTTGGCATGTACTTTAATCAGCTTTGAAAGGGCTGTGATTACATCAGGCGTGGTCAGATTTTTCTTCTCAACATAAAGAAATAAATGCTCGCCCTCACCGTCTGGCTCAAAGCCCAGCACCTCTTCGACAATAAAGTCTTCAGGCTGCAGCTTTATACAGCCTGAAATACCCAAGTCAGAATAAGCTCGATTAAAAGCAAAGCTAATATCAGTCATCTTGCTTTTGCTTTAGTAACACAACAGCTTCTGCCGCAATACCTTCCTTTCGACCTGTAAAACCCAGTTTTTCTGTAGTAGTGGCTTTAATATTCACTTGATCTGACTGAATATTCAAATCAGCCGCTAAGTTGGCTACCATCTTTGATGTATGAGGTGAAATTTTTGGCGCTTGAGCAATAATGGTCGCATCAAGGTTCACCACTGCGTAGTTAAGTTTTTGAAGTGATGCCACCACATCTTTTAGCAAAACTCTGCTGTCTATATCCTTAAATTGATCGTCCGTATCTGGAAAATGTTTGCCAATATCACCTAAAGCGGCTGCACCTAATAACGCATCACAAATAGCATGAATCAACACATCGCCATCTGAGTGCGCAATAAACCCTTGGTGATAAGGTATAGCGACGCCGCCTAACATAACGTGGTCGCCAGGCCCAAACTTATGGACATCAAAGCCATGCCCTATTCTCATCAATCATTATCCTGTTCAATACGTGTAAGAAAATGCTCAGCCAGCAAAAAATCTTGCGGATAGGTGACTTTAATGTTTTCAGACGTGCTGAGCAAGATGGCAGGCTTTTGACCTGCAGCTTCCATGATACTTGCATCATCAGTGGCTTTGCTTAAGTCATCAAATTGCTCAAAGGCCTTGCATATTGTGGTAAAAGGGAAAACTTGAGGCGTTTGAGCTAAATAAAGCTGCTCCCGGTCAACGGTATGCTGAATTCTACCCTCTTCCACAAATTTAACCGTTTGTGTGCAAGGCTCTGCTAGGAGAACCCCTGACGCTTCATGTTTAGCCCGTTCAAATAGTTGATTTAATAATGACTGACGAACACAAGGTCTGGCGGCATCATGGATAGCCACAATATCTGGCGGAATCTTTTGCCTTTGCAACCAGGTTAGTGCATTCAAGACTGACGCTTGGCGTGTATCACCGCCTTCAACCAATTGAACCTGTTTTTGAAAAGGCTGCAAAGCTTTCGTTGCTTCATAAAAAGCGGTTTGATCCGTAACCGCCAAAACAACACCTGCTATGTCTTCTCTATTAATGAATAGCTTTAGCGTCTGAGTAATAAGTGTCGTGTCTCTAAACGGCAAATATTGCTTTGCCATTTTCGATTGTATACGAGTGCCAAAACCCGCACAGGGAATAATGACCCAGAGATTAGTATCAGATAAGGAGAGAGAAGCGGTCACAAAGCACTCAAGGTGAAGATGTATCTTTCTGTTCTACGGCTTTCTTTTTGCCGTCTACAAAAATAAAAAAGGTTTCATTCGATTTTATCAGTCCAAGTTCGCTTCTGGCATAGCCTTCAACAGCGTGATCGCCTTGTTGCAAGCCTAAAACTTCTTCGCTGATTTTTTGATTACGCTCATGCGCTTCAGCATTTTTGTCAGCTTGCTGAGCGACTTTTTGCTTCAATGCTAAAAGCTGAGTAACACTACCCTCACCAAACCAAAGTTTAGCTTGAAGCAGTATCAGTAAAAGAATTAATAGTCGGTTAAACCATTTCACGCTAATTGCCCTAAACCTTCTTGGTAGCAGGCGGGTAAGACTACGCTAACCCACCTTACAAAAAGAGTTTAGCCCTGATTCTATCTAAGGCAGTTGCTTAAATTCAGCTTTGCCTCGGTAAACGGCCTTATCACCAAGCTCAGCTTCGATACGCAGTAAGCGGTTATATTTAGCCACACGATCAGACCTACACAAAGACCCTGTTTTGATTTGGCCTGCTGCCGTTGCAACCGCTAAATCAGCAATGGTGGCATCTTCAGTTTCACCGCTTCTGTGAGAAATAACCGCAGTGTAGCCTGCATCTTGCGCCATTTTAATGGCGTCCAAGGTTTCAGATAACGAACCAATCTGGTTGAACTTAATAAGAATTGAATTACCAATCTTCTTATCAATGCCTTCTTTAAGAATCTTTGTATTGGTCACGAACAAATCATCACCGACTAACTGAACGTTATCACCTAGTTTGTCTGTCAAAATCTTCCAGCCATCCCAGTCACTTTCGTCCATGCCATCTTCGATAGAGATGATCGGATGCTTGTCGCAAAGCATTGCTAAATAATCAGCAAAGCTTTCTGCATCATAGACTTTACCCTCGCCTTGCAGATCGTAGGCGTTGTTTTTGTAGAATTCTGAAGAGG
Source organism: Pseudomonadales bacterium (assembly GCA_965225765.1). Taxonomy (GTDB): domain Bacteria; phylum Pseudomonadota; class Gammaproteobacteria; order Pseudomonadales; family DT-91; genus CAKMZU01. The sequence goes on along the minus strand of CBDDBO010000002.1, from coordinate 835,872 downwards.
CACAGTCTAATGCTAATGTGACGTCATCACCTAGTGTATAACCTGCCAAGCTCACCGCTTTTGCAATGGCCTCAAGTGCCGCTTCGTTTGAAGGCAAATTCGGTGCAAAACCACCCTCATCACCTACAGCTGTTGACAAGCCCTGCTCAGATAAGACTTTTTTAAGTGCATGGAAAATTTCAGCGCCACAACGAAGCGCTTCAGAGAATGATTTTGCGCCAACAGGCTGCACCATGAACTCTTGAATGTCCACGTTGTTATCCGCATGCTCACCGCCGTTGATGATGTTCATCATAGGCACAGGCAACGTTAATGTAGAAGACCCATTAACAGCTGCTATATGTTGATATAATGGAATATTTTTTGAAATAGCAACGGCTTTTGCATTGGCCAATGAGACAGCAAGAATAGCATTAGCGCCAAAATTGGCTTTATTCTCAGTGCCGTCTGCATCAATCATCAATTGATCAACTGTACGCTGATCAGCAGCATCTTGACCAACCAATATAGGCTTAATCGTTTGGTTGATGTTGCGGACCGCTTTTAACACACCTTTACCTAAGTAACGACTTTTATCACCGTCCCTTAACTCTAACGCTTCGCGGCTACCAGTAGATGCACCAGACGGCGCACAAGCGACACCTACCGAACCGTCTTCCAAGGTGACTTCAGCTTGCACTGTAGGGTTACCGCGTGAATCCAACACTTCAAGCGCGAAAACATTGGAAATCTTAGTCATGAACTACTCCGTTATAATTCGTATTGTAAATGTGTAACGTTATTGAATGACAAGCTCATCAAAGCTTTTAACCAGATCATCAACCGCCTTGATGCGTTGCAAAAACGGCTCAACTAAATCTAATGGTAATGCGCAAGGGCCGTCACATTTGGCTTCATCTGGATTAGGGTGTGATTCTAAAAAGATACTGGAAATACCTTGAGAAATACCGGCTAAAGCCAAATCTAATGACTGGCTACGCCTGCCATCAGCTGAATCTGCTCGGCCGCCAGGTTGCTGTAAGGCGTGAGTAACATCAAACATAACAGGCGCACCCAAGGCTTTCATATGCCTAAAACCAAGCATGTCGACGACCAAGTTGTTATAACCAAACATAGAGCCACGCTCGCAAAGCATCACTTGCTCATTACCGGCCTCTGCAAACTTAGTGAGAATATGCTTCATTTCATGAGGCGCTAAAAACTGCGCTTTTTTTACATTGATCACAGCGCCTGTTTTTGCCATAGCATTCACTAAATCAGTCTGCCTTGAAAGAAACGCTGGTAATTGAATAACATCAGCGACTTGAGCAACGGCCTCGGCTTGAAAAGGTTCATGCACATCGGTAATCACAGGCACATTAAACGTGTCTTTTACTTTTTGTAAAATGTTAAGCCCGTCTTCAAGACCAGGGCCACGGTAAGAATAAAGGGAGGAGCGGTTGGCTTTATCAAAAGAGGCTTTAAACACATAAGGGATATCGAGCTTTTTACAGACAGTGACATAATGCTCAGCGATTTCTAATGCTAGAGATTCCGACTCCAGTACATTCATGCCTGCAAACAGCACGAAAGGTAAATCGTTACCGACTTTAATATCACCAATGTTAATCTGCGATAAAGCCATGTTGTTATCCTTCTTTTGATGCTTTATGAGCGGCTAATACAAAGGCGCTGAATAATGGATGCCCTTTTCTGGGTGTAGAGGTAAATTCTGGGTGAAATTGACACGCCACAAACCAAGGGTGATCTGGCATTTCAATGACTTCAACCAAGCTTTTGTCAGTAGACCAACCGCTTACTTTTAACCCTGCATCTTGAAGTGTGGGCAACAATTTATTATTCACTTCATAGCGGTGTCTGTGTCTTTCGTGGACTTCCAAATCATCATAGATTGCAGCCACTTTTGTGTTGGGCTCTAAATGCGACAACTGCTTACCAAGACGCATGGTGCCACCTAAGTCAGACGCTTCTGTACGTTGATTGGTTTTACCTTCAGCATCTACCCACTCAGTAATTAAACCAATAACAGGATGCGTGGTTTTCTCATTAAACTCAGAGCTATTGGCATCTGCCATCTTCGCAACGTTTCGAGCAAACTCAATGACAGCTACTTGCATACCCAAACAAATACCCAAATAAGGTACCTTGTTTTCACGTGCGTATTGAACCGTTTGTATTTTGCCTTCAACACCACGGTGGCCAAAGCCGCCTGGCACTAGAATCGCATCAGCACCTTCTAAGCGGTCAGTGCCATGAAGCTCAATCTGCTCCGAGTCGATAAAATCAATATCAACTTTAATCTGTTCATGAATACCCGCATGCTTGAGGGCTTCAATCAGCGATTTATACGCATCTAAAAGCTCCATGTACTTACCGACCATAGCGATCTTGACTTCACCTTTGGGGGGAGTCAATTCATTCTCAACGACTTTATCCCACTCAGACAAGTCAGCAGGCTTACAATCAATTCGCAGTTTATCCGCAACAATTTGATCAAGGCCTTGTTCATGCAAGGCTCTCGGCACGCCGTGAATCGTTTTTGCATCAGCAAGAGACACAACCGCGCGCGCTTCAACATTAGTGAAAAGCGCGATTTTTTTACGTGCTGCCTTATCGATTTCAACCTCACTGCGGCAAATCAAAATATCAGGGATCAAACCAATACTTCTGAGCTCTTTCACTGAATGTTGGGTAGGTTTAGTTTTGGTTTCGCCAGCGGTTTTAATATAAGGCACAAGGGTGAGGTGTATAAGCAGCGCATTTTCATTGCCTAGCTCAATTTTTAATTGGCGTACCGCTTCAAGGAAGGGCTGAGATTCAATATCGCCCACAGTACCGCCAACTTCGACTAAACAAATATCAACATCGCCAGGACCATTCAAAATACGCTTTTTGATTTCATCAGTGACATGAGGAATGACTTGAACCGTAGCGCCTAAATAGTCACCACGGCGCTCTTTACGCAGAACAGTTTCATACACCCTGCCTGTTGTGAAATTATTGCGCTTGGTCGTCTTAGTATTGACGAACCGCTCATAATGACCTAAATCTAAATCAGTCTCAGCGCCGTCTTCTGTCACAAAGACCTCACCATGCTGAAAAGGGCTCATCGTGCCTGGATCAACATTAATATAAGGATCCAGTTTCATCATGGCTACTGATAAACCACGCGCTTCAAGAATTGCACCCAATGATGCTGAGGCAATTCCTTTACCCAAAGAAGATACCACCCCGCCTGTGACAAAAATAAATCGGGTCATTCAGTAACCTAGTAAATATAAAAGAGAAAAATTTGTGACAAAATGCCACTCAAGATGGGAGGTCAAGATAGCAAAAAAAGGCGATAGGTTCAACGAGAAAGTCATGAGCCTTTCAGGTGAAAGGCTCAGTGTAAAGTCATTTATTGAAGCATTGAATTGAGCATCCAAGCAGACTTTTCATGGACACGCATTCTGTCGGACGCCAAGGCCACCGTAGATTCGTCTTCACCGTCTTGGGCGGCCTTTAAAACCTCTCGGCAGGTCTTCACAATTTTTTCGTTATTTCGCTGAAGCGTTTCAATCATGCTCTCAGCATCAGGCACACCTTCAATCTCATCAATACCCGTCACAGATGAAAACGATTTATAGGTACCAATAGCAGCTGCATCAAGCGTTCGTACACGCTCTGCGATTTCATCAACCGCTTCGGCCAACTCTGTATATTGATCTTCAAACATCAAATGCAAATCTCTAAAATGCGCCCCTTCCACATTCCAGTGAAAGTTGTGCGATTGCAAATAGAGTGTGTAGGAGTCAGCTAGCAGCCGATTAAGTTTTGTGGCAATAATTTCTTTATGCTTTGAATCAACACCAATATCAACTTTACTCATAAAAGCCTCCAGATTAATTCTAACTGTTAGACCCATGCACAAAAAGAAAGTTTACATCTTATAAAGTTAATAACTCTGGCCAACCTATAAACATCGGTTATTCTAGCGACAATAATCGCAACACCTTTAGTATCTTAATGTGATTGTTTTACGATCACCACCTCTTAGATGCGGATTCCCTTCTGTTAAACGGAATCGAAAGGGTTTCACCGACCTGAACAGACTCACTCCACATTGGTTACCTTTATCTGTTTTACCCAACAAAACCCATGTTTTCGCTTTGTTTAGCTCAGGCCGCTTAACCCACTCATAATAAGCAGACTCCCCCAACTTTATAGCACGAAACAACAACTTAACAGGGTAGTTAGCCGACCCCTTTTTGGTGAAGGAAAATTTTACTTCATTTCTGCACGCCTTGAAGACCTCGCTTTTTTTACTATCGCTTTCTCCATGCAAAAATTCTTGTTTTCTTTACGGAGTCTTTTAAGCTCCTCGCGCTCATCTTTTTTAAAGATAGGTCTGCCTTTCACTTTTCAACTGCAGCCCTCCATGTTTAAAGCAAACCCGCCACTATGCCTAGTACCCCAATGCACAGCGATTGTCCCGTTCAGCAGCTACAGGTTTTTCTGTGACAAGGCGCAAGTATGCAGTAATACATGCGTCTTTCAAATACTTGCAACAAAGTCACGGGAAAACCTGTAGCTGCCCTTTGGGTGGCATTTAAAATGCCCATAGCTGTGTTGCTTGATCTCACTATAGAATAACTATTATTTTCGATCAGCTGCCTTGCTATGAGCATTTTACTTTGCCACTGAACCCGACAATCGCTGTGCATTGGGGTACTAGTAATTTGACAGCTTCTGGCAAGCTATAGCCTTGTTCGGCTAACAAAGTGACCGCTTCTTCTTAAAACTCTCTTGGATAACATTTTTTTGTATTTTGTTTTCGCTCACGCTGATGCCTTTAATGGTTGACTCGATTATCACGCATGTAAATGCAAGGTGCCATTAGACCACCACATAAATTACAAACTTTATTAAAGTATAAAGGTCCAATTATGGGTTAAGTTTATTTGGAATATAGGAAAAATGAAAAAATAGTTTTCTCTCTGCTTTTAGCTTCAGCTACCATGCAAATAAACTCAGAAGCTAACCTTAGCTGCCCCGAGTGCGGCAGCAATAACATTGAAATATGTAAAACTTGTGGCGAATATGTATGTAGAAACTGTGGGCACGAATGGTAAACCTTTCAGCAAGCCCCTTAGATTAAGCTAACGCATATGTCAAAGGGGGCGCACAGCGGCGAGCCCGTGAACACACTTATTTACATTCTTGATTCTTTAACTGAAACAAACAACTGCGCCCCGCCTAGCAAGTATACCAACAACACCAACAACACCGACAACCCTAGCCAGCCTAAATACCCAATACCAAAAAACTGCAAGACAACCTAACCAGTGCACTGTGTGATCAAATGCAATGACCAATAAGAATAAAGCGAACCACATCTACAACAAATGTACTTTGTGATTTAACAACGCGCCTGCATGAACAAAAGTAATATCACAGCTGAGCCAACTACCAGGACAGCACTTAACTGTAAAAAAAGACGAATGTAATGCATGCTCGATGTTCGGGGGCGTAACGACGCATCCATGGATACCCTTATTAAGATTCAAACAGATAAATCATGGCTCAATATTAGAAAAAAATTATTATGGAATAAAAATTACTTTTAACTGACTAAAAAAATCAAGTTAAATCAAGTGGAGTACAACATATGAAATATTTTACCCCGCTAGAAACTCTTTTATTTTCACTTTCATGCTTTGCGGCGGATGCATGCCCTATATGTCAGACCGTTGGAGAAGAGGACGAAGCAGTAGTTTGCGATTCATGTGCAAGATAAATCAATAATTAGGCTAACATAAATTATTAGCCTTGATAAAAATTAGTTAAAGCCTTATCTGAGGAAGAAATAGATATGGATTTGCAAATCCTATTTCATGGAAATTTTTTAGATAACATTCAACTGTTTGATGAAACATTATCAAACCACTAGAGATAAATAGAATCTTTTTACTGGCTTTTTTTATCCAACCTCAGGTCACACACATAACTTCACCCTTGAGGTAGCAAGCCTAAGCGCGCCTGTCACGTGTTTATCCTGTGGGCAAGCATTATTAATGGAAAATTTTTAAAATAAAGTGGCAAATAAAATAATGTCGGCAACCGTAATACAGGCCATTTAGATTGATGATAAAAAATAACTGATGAAAGCAATCAATAATGTTCATCTTTTACGTGCGACGCAGGCTTTCTTGAAGATCTCGTGAAACACCTAGCTCAAATGAAAGCTTGAGAATTAACTAACGCAGGACATTTTAATGAGGGATATGGCGACATAAGACACCTGAATATCAAACTAAAATAAGCAAACCAAAGAGAAGAACTAGAAGCCCATTAACCGCACGCACGCAGAGATGAGTGTAACGTCGATTACATAGGCAAACTTGTTATATAATTTGAACTTTTAGCTAATAAAGTATCTTATATCACTAGAGATTGAAACTTAACCGATTACATCTAGTAAGTGCTCTAAACAATACCCTTCTAGCGCTTATTTTAGACATTTTATTTAACAACATCAAAAATCAAAATGAACGCACTAAAAACAATAGCTTTTAAATTTTTTAGCTTAACAATGACAGGTGTACTTATTAGCATGCAGAGCAATGCTGGTATTACCGACATTCAGAAGCTTACATTAAATCTATTTGGGCTGCTAACCAAACAAGGTGAATCGGCTATAGTTCTTCACGAACCAAAAAATGATATTTCAATTGAAGATTGCCTCAAAGAAATTAATGATAAGTGCATCTTCGCTTCGAAAAAATCTATTAAAGTAATAGCTTCAGGTAGACTACTAAAAGTAAGCCAATTTAAAGAACCTCTTATTTCTTTGCCAAACATAATATTCCCTACTAAGCATAATGAAAACATCGGCGAAGGTGCAATTTCTTTCAACATAACTGAGTATCAAGACAAAAAAGAGCCACTACCTCAAAGATTACCCCTTCAAAGTATAAATGTCACAAACATACAATGCGTAGTGCAGTAAATAATATAACCGAAAGGACACAAGTAGAAGCTCAGCGACGCCCCTGTGATACGCAGTGTTATATTTTCGAACTTTACCTAGGTACTTGAGTCTGACCTTGCTACGTACAACATTATTCGGTTAATTATTATGAGATTTTTAAGCTATTTTATTTTAGTCTTTGGCTTCGTTTCAGTATCCGTGTACTCAGTACAAGAAATTACACATCACTCACTTAGACAAATATCTGAAGGCCAGAACACGACGCAGTCTCTATTTGAGCTTGCAGCTAATGACAATGAAGACAAATTAATAATAAAACTGGGGCTTAACACGAATAAATCTGAAAAAAAAGATGAAATAATAGAATGTAGAATTATTAGTAAAAATGGCTGCGATACAGATATTGACTTACTTACAAACGACAACACTTACACCAACATAAAAAAAATTATTCTGAACTTTATAAATACCTCTAAACGTTGCACCAAACCTTACTTAATGAAGAAAATATAACCGCAAGTTGTTCAGGGTAAGCCTAGCGACGATCCCGCAGACACGCTTGTATGTTTAACTTATCATTCCAATCTACAGATATATAATCATGGCCAGTATACCCACAAACTTAAAAATGCTGGCTTAACGCAAATCAACTTTGTCCAATCTATTGGCACCCCAAAACGCCTTTATTGCTAGAAAACAAACCGTCATTCATTCAAAACATAGGATTTTTAGCTATTAACACTACCAAATGTACACTTTTTCTGACTTCTTTGATCTTATCCACGCTTTCATATTCTGGGGCAGAGTCAAGTAAAAATATTAAATTTCTTAAAATCGTATCGACATTTAGTGTTTATATTGGCCATGCAACTGAAAGGAGCTCTACCGGGATAAAACAAGTTGAATTCATTGACTATCAGCTTGAAGTTAAAGGGAAATATAACAAACAATCACACCTAAAAAACATTAATGCTTACATCAATAAACTATATAAGAACCCAAGCATAACCTCTTTAATTAGCAAAGAGAAAGAATACATAACTGCACACGAATATATCACAGGAAAAAAATACTTACCTTGGCGCAATAATTAATTGAACCTAACCGTGATTTTCACAATGGAGGAGCGCGGCGATGATCCTGTGATGCGCATTGTTATATTCCAAGGGTTTTGTGAACTTCTCGAGGGAATGTGTACAATACCCCTTATACTTGTGCTGTCATTAAGGGATTATAATGATCACAACCGCACCTCCTCGTCAGGTAGGGCGATGCCCTCACAACGCTTCCAGTCACTGCTGTGATTGCAGGCTGGGCAGCATATGCCTGCCCGCAGCGCTTCAAGCTGAAGACATCAATCGTTTAGATAGTATTATCCATAAGCGTAAGGGACTGCCAAAAGGCAAACACCTTTTTCGCTCACAAGACATCTTTCAATCGGTCTATGCCATTAGTTCAGGGCACCTTAAGACTTATAAAATTACCGAGGATGGCGAGGAACAAGTAACAGGTTTCCATTTCCCTGGTGAAATTATTGGTCTAGACGGTATTGGCACTAATCAACATCTAACCAATGCCGAAGTCCTAGATGAGGCTGCTGTCTGTGAAATTCCTTTCAAACAGTTTCAAACTTTAACCTCCGAACTTTCAGCGTTACAATTACATTTTTATAAACTCATGAGTAAGGAGATCCAAACAGATCAACTACTCATCACCCTACTTTCAAAAAAAACAGCCAAAGAGCGAATGGCGACTTTTTTATTGATGGTATCCTCTCGTAAGGCGAGGCACTTTCGCTGCGCAACCCGCTTCAGCTTACCTATGCCACGATCCGACATTGCTAGTTATCTAGGCTTAACCATTGAAACCGTTAGCCGCATTTTGACGCGGTTATCAGGGGAATCTGCGATTCAATTTAATAATAAAGACATTGAAATTATTGATGCTGAAAAACTTAAAGGCATTGCCAATTTAGACGAAGCGTTATAACGCCAAAACCATGCGATAAAGCCTTTAAACTAAAGCAAATACAGTGAATCGAACTTGCTAAAGTGTAAAAGCAATGAAAAAATAGCCTGATCAATAATAATAACCGCTCATTATGGGACGCACGTTTTTCTTTCTAAAACGGCTAAGTAACAGGCGCTCACAAGCCCTTTTGGCCGATCAGCATACAAAAGCCAAACTTGGCCGTTTGCTGGCTTTCTTGCTGAGCATCCTCATGTTGCATACCGTATTAATGATGAACCTTGAGGGGTTGGTCTTCATGGATGCGCTGTGGCTCAGTGTCACCTCTATCACGACCGTTGGATACGGCGACTTCTCTGCCAGCACCACAGCAGGCAGACTTGCCACCACTTCTCTGATCTACTTGATTGGCATTTGGTTACTGGCCCAGCTAGCCGGTGAATTTCTGGATTATAGAGCGCTCAAGCGTGAGAAAATGATTAAAGGTTTATGGAGATGGAAGCGCATGCAGCCACATATTTTAATTATCAATACCCCTGCCCGTGATGGCGAACGCTATCTTATTCGTTTAGTTGAACAAATCAAGCAGACGCCTGATCTAGGCCACCTGCCCGTTAACATTGTGACAACTGGCTTTAGCGAAGGTCTACCGAATACACTTAGAGAATTAGACGTGGTGCACTACCACGTTGATGTTCATCAGGCCATTAATCTAAATGGCGTGCATATTAACCAGGCAAAATATGTGTTTATTTTGGCTCAAGATGAAGAAGATATTCGCAGTGACAGCCTCACGCTTGACCTCCTTGACAGGCTTAATCGAACCAACTGCAAGCCCTTTGTGCTGGCAGAATGCCTACTTGATGAAAATAGAGAACGCTTTATGGCACTAGGGGCAGATGCAGTTATACGGCCTGTTCGAGGCTACCCTGAACTTGTAGTCCGCGCATTGTCTGCGCCAGGCACAGAGCGTGTGTTAGAAAATCTGTTTACACATGAAGGAGCCAGTACACATCGTTTAAATATTGAACTTCACGATAGAGTATGGAAAGACATCGTATGCAAACTGGCTGAAAAGGGATTAGGTACAGCTTTAGGCTATGTCACTACGGAAAACAACATCATCACCCAACCTGACTTTAATAAAACTATCCACGCTAAAGCTATTCTCGTCATGGTGAATCAAGACAAGCTCCCAACGCTTTCATCCTTTAAATCTGCGCTAGGCTAATGGCCATTAGGTGGATCGCACCACCCTACTGCTAGATGTCACAATGCATCATAAAACTATCATAACCTTGTCATATAAGCGTTATTAAGCTGTCATCTAAGGGCACTAGAGTCGATATCTGACTTAATAACGACGCACAATTCCATGAAAACACTTTTATCCTTAGCTGTTGTGAGCGTGCTTACCCTTTCTGCTTGCAACGATGATAACCAATCAGAAAAACCTGAGGTTTCTCCCTTACAAACGACACTCGTTGGCCGATATCATGATAACCCGACCTTCATAGAAGGCATGGCAGAAATAACTGCTTACCACTCGCTTAGCCAATCGATTTTCATTATCAATGCAGAAGAAAGCTTAATTGACACTGTCAGCATAGCGAATCTGGACACAGAGGCGCTGGCAACCCCCTTGTCAGCCAGCAATCTAACAAAAACTGCGAGCATTGATGTATCCAGTGATATTGAAAACATCGGCGGCATTAATAGCGTCGCAATTTATGACAATGTGTTAGCGGTAGCGGTAGAACACGATGACAAACAGGCCCCAGGCTTTATCGCCTTTTATAAACTGGACAACCAAGGCAAAGCCACCTTTATAAAATCTGCTTCTGCAGGCAGCCTCCCAGATAATGTTGTATTCACGAAAGATGGCAAATATGCACTAAGTGCCAATGAAGGTGAGCCATCAAAAGACTATAAGAATGACCCGGAAGGCTCTATTACCTTAGTATCCATCAACTGATACCGTCAAACAACTTAGCTTTAGTGCCTTTAATCAAGGTGGTAGCAAAGCAGGTCAACTTGACCTTGATGTGCGTATTTCAGGCCCCAACGCCACGGTCGCGCAAGATTTAGAACCTGAATATATCGCGGTCAGTGAAGACAGTACTAAAGCTTATGTATCCTTACAAGAAAATAACGCTTACGCCATTGTTGACATTGCTAACGCCGAGATCACCTCAGTAAAATCCTTTGGTTATAAAGATCATGGCAAAGCAGGTAACGGTTTGGATGCCAGCAACAAAGACGATGCGATTAATATTGAAACCTATGCATACCTTCGTGGTCTCTATATGCCCGATACAGTTCAGGCCTATTCAGTGAAGGGTATTAACTACCTGGTGACAGCTAATGAAGGCGATGGGCGCGACTATTCAATAAAAGATTTTGGCACCCAAGCTGACTGTACCCAAGCTGGCGGTATCGATTATGACGAAGGCGAGTGCTTTTTTTGGGTGGATGAATCCCGGGTTGGTAAGCTTGACTTAGACGCCAGCGTATTTGACACAGACCTTCAAGACGAAACAAAACTAGGTAGACTCAAAACCTTGATTACTGAAGGCGATGCAAACGGTGATGGTAAACATGAAGCCATTTATAGCATGGGCGCCCGCTCCTTCTCCATTTTTGAGGCAGATACCGGCAAGCTTGTTTTTGACTCAGGCGATGACTTTGAGCGAATCACCGCTGATGCGCTTGGAACAGCCGGTTTCAATGCCACCAATGATGAGAATGGCTTCGATGATCGCTCAGACGATAAAGGGCCGGAACCTGAAGCTTTGGCTATCGGTGAGATCAACGGACAGACTTATGCGTTTATCGGCTTAGAGCGTACAGGTGGCATCATGGTCTACAACATTACCAACCCTTACAACGTAAACTTTGAGCACTACACTCTTAACAGAGACCTTGCCGTTGACATTGAATCTGCCCACACAATAGCAGGCGACTTAGGCCCTGAAGGCATGAGCTTTGTGAAAGCATCAGACAGCCCAACACAAAAAGCTTTGCTAATTGTCGGCAATGAAGTGTCTGGTTCTACGACCGTTTATCAGCTGGATTGATAAAAAAAAAGCGGTAGGATCAAATAATCTTTACTGTATCGGCTAGCCTGACTACCTATGTCAACTAGCTAATTAAGAGTACTGCAACAAGGCTCTTCCATGATATTCAAATGGAAATCCGTTATGCTAGTTAACTTAACCCATCGGCTAGCTAATTACTTATGCCTACTCCACTCATCACCCCTAAGGGTCATGCGGCGCTCAAAGCGGAGCTAGACAACCTATGGCGTCAAGAGCGCCCAATCATTACGGAAAAAGTCAGTTGGGCGGCAAGCCTTGGCGACCGCTCTGAAAATGCTGACTATAAAGAAAACAAAGCCAAGTTACGGCAAATAGATAGGCGCATTCGTTATCTGCAAAAACGGTTAGCGTCGCTCAAGGTGATTGAATTCAACCCTGCCCAAGAAGGCCAAGTGTTCTTTGGCGCTTATGTCACGATTGAAAATGAAGAGGGCCTTAAGAAAAGCTTTCAGATAGTCGGCTACGATGAAATATTTAACCGCGACGACGCTATTTCGATCGATTCTCCTATGGCAAGAGCCTTATTAAAGAAATCTGTTGACCAAGAAGTCGCTGTATCGACACCGAAAGGGACAGAATATTGGTTTGTGCTATCTATCGATTATGATAGAGGTTAATCAGTTTTTTTGGAAAACCTTAGAAAATGCGTAGGTAGCTGACCTTCAGGGATAGCAATTCTATAAAGAGGTGATAGCAGCCCGGCAGATAAAACACCTGACTTATCCAAACGCAGTTTTACACGCTCCACTTTGTCTGTAGACGGCATGAAATCTTGATTAAAACGTTTTACTGAGGAACGTGGCAACTCATGACGCTCAGTGCCTGTGATATTAAAAACATGAGTTATTTTTAAATCATTGAGCGTTAACAGCCATTTATCTTCAGCTTCAGTAAGCTTGGTCGCATCAGCCTTTACTGTCATCTCGATACTAGGATTTTCGCAAAGATAACTGTTATACATCAAAAAAGTCGCTTTCCACTCGTCCTCATCAAGCGTCCAAATTTCCTTATAACAACGCCCCTGCACGCCTTTTGGTACTGTAACTTGTCTTTCCCACTGTGCATCTAGAGGGCTAGGTGCATCGCTGCTACAGCTCAATAATAAATAAAGACTGACGAGAAAACTTAGCGGCTTAAAGGCTGACATGGCTATTATTTTTATAAATCGGTTGTAAGCGGAAGTTAACCTAATATAGACTGATCGAACAAGTAAAAAGTCCTGAAGCCCAGACTTCCATCTATGAAAATAGCGATAGCGCAAAAAAACAATCTCTCCATATCGACGCGCTATACCTTGATGATTCTATCGCTTTCGATTATCTGCATGTTGGTGTTAGCCTTCATGCTGCTCTTAAAGCAAATACAACAAAATGCGCAATACATCGATAAACTAGGCGAAATGGTCGCCAAGCAACTCAGCTTTACCGTCGATGACATGCTGATTGAAGACGATGCTTATGCCATTGATAATTTACTTAAAGATTACGTCAACGAGTACAGCATTTTAGGTGTCGCCCTTTATAATACGCAAAAAGAACTGATTGCCAAAGAAGGACGATTACCCCAAACGCCTATAGACCTTCAGCAACGTGCATATAAACAAGCCCAAGATAAAGAGGGCGGCTTATTCAACCTAGGCAATCGCTATATTATCCATACGCATAGCATCAATAAGGGTAGCCGAACACTCGGGACGGCTGTCGTTATTTTTTCACATAAAATCCTATATCAAGACTTCTATCATCAGCTTATTTTAATGGTATTGATTACTATCGTGATGCTGCTCATCGTCACACTTGGCGCTATCCAAATAGCCAGAAGATTAACCACCCCTATTCGTGATCTACTATCAGCGACCGAGCATATTCAGCAAGGCAAGATTGATCATATTCCAGAACGTCGAAATGACGAAATTGGCAGTCTAATCAACGCCATTAATGGCATGAGTCAAGGACTCATTCGAAAAGGTGAGCTCGAATCCTTACTCGGTAAATTCTTAACCAAAGATGTCGCCGACAAAGTGATGGATCAACTCGACCCTGTCCATATGTCAGGCGAGCATGTAGAAGCAACGGTGGTATTTGCAGACATAGTGGGCTTTACCAGTATCTCTGAAGACATCTCCCCCGAAGATATTCAAGAGTTATTAAACGAGTACTACCACTACTTTAATGCCTGCGCACGTTTTTATTACGGCACCGTCGACAAATATATTGGCGACTGTGTGATGCTGGTATTTGGGGCTTTAAAACCTGACCCTAAGCATCAATACCACGCCGTTGCTTGTGCAGTGTTGATGCAAAAACTTGCGGATCATCTCAATAAAAAGCGTGAATCTGAAGGCCTTTTCCCCATAGAGCTGCGTATAGGCATCAACAGTGGAAAAATGTTAGCGGGGCTCATCGGCTCAAGCGAACGTATGGAATACACTGTGGTTGGCGATGCAGTTAATTTGGCCTCAAGGCTTTGCAACGAAGCCAACAGCGCACAAATTATTATCGAAGAGTCGCTCTATCATGCCATTAATCCTGACCATCCATTAGATGTAGAAATGTTTAAATCCATCCGTGTGAGAGGCAAGAAAGATCTCGTGAATATTTACTCAGTTAAAGGTGTCTCTCAAGCTTATCAGATTATCATGGACGACTTGATTTCGGACATTCTCAGCGAAAAGGCTTAACCCATTCTCAAGAGCCTGTTATTCTTCAGGCACAATAAAACCACAAATGCCACTTGACCCAAAACCCACTATAGATTGAGGTCCTGGTATGAAGGTTAGATTTTATATTGCGCCTCCCCTGCTATTGCTGTTTCAACTAAAAGGCTTCGCAGACTCTCATTGTAATGGCAAGTCAGAGACTGCTTGCAATAAAGCCACCGACTGTACTTGGGTTCATAGTTATAACCGTGGAGAAACGAAGGTAGAGGGCTATTGCCGCGCTATTCCTGGGCAAGCTGACAAAAAATCCGAGAGTCACAAAAAGAAAGCTGACAAGCCCAATAAAGACAAGAAAAATACGAAAAAAACCAAGTCAGAACACAAGGTAGACAAAAGTAACAAGAAGGCCAAATCAACCAATAAAGAGAGCAAAAAAGATAAACTGATTAAGCCTTCGACTTCCAAAAAGCCTAATCATAATAACCTGCATAAGCAGACTAAAAAGTCAGAAAAAAAACTAAGCTAGTTGTTTTTTATAAGGGAGATAGGATGTAGGGCGGGACAGCGCAGCGTCTCCCGCCAAATCTGACAATCAATGGCGGGAGACGCTGCGCTGTCCCGCCCTACAGCAGAAATCAAAGTTAAGCTGCTAGCGCCTTTTCCAGCCGATCAATTAAATCTTGCTCTTCTAAATTTTTACCGATAAACACAAGCTGCGTCTTGCGTGTTTCATCCTGCTGCCAAAGCCTGTCGAAATGGACATTCACGCGCTCACCCACGGCTTGTAACACCTGTCTCATCGGCTTGCCTGGAATCGCAGCAAAGCCTTTAGCACGGTAAATTTCATGCTCCTCCAAAAGTGCCGTTAATTGCGTTCGTAATTTATCGCCATCCACTTCACCTAGCTCAATCACATAGCTGTCAAAGTGATCATGTGCATGCGTATGATCATGGCCATGGTCGTGATGATGGTCATGATGCGTATGCACAGATTCAATACGGTCTTCGGCGCTGGCTTCAAGCCCCATAATGACATCCATTGGTACATTACCATGATCGACATAAGCCACTTTAACGGACTCTGGCACTTTACCTGTTACACGCTTCTGAACAAGTTCCTTTTCAGCATCATTTAAAAGATCACTTTTGCTGACAATGACCATATCTGCGGCAGATAACTGGTCATCTAACAATTCTTGAAGGCTAGGGTCATGATCGAGCTCTTCGTCAGCGAGCCTTTGCGCCTGAACTTTGTCTTCATCATCGGCGAAGCGCCCTGCTGCAATAGCAGGCCCGTCCAGCAGCGTAATAACAGCATCCACTGTACAATGCTGTTTAATATCAGGCCAGTTGAATGCCTGCACTAACGGCTTAGGCAAGGCGAGACCACTGGTTTCAATCAAAATATGATCAATATCATCGCGGCGCTCAACTAACTGCTGCATAACAGGCAAAAATTCTTCTTCTACCGTACAGCAGATACAGCCATTGGCAAGCTCATAAATCCCCTGTTCACTTTGTGTCGCCTCTGCTTCGTCGTCACAATCTAAAGGACACTGGCGCAACACATCCGCATCAATATCCAACTCACCAAATTCGTTAACAATCACCGCAATGCGTTTACCGTTCGCTTCTTTTAAGATTGATGATAACAAGGTGGTTTTACCGCTCCCTAAGAAACCTGTAACAATAGTGGCGGGTATTTTGTTTAACTGCATGACGCCTACGCTTTTAGAAAAAACTGAGATTATATTGAGTTCACTAGTTATTTTGAAGCGTTTATTCCATTTTGCGCTTTAGACGAACAAGCTCTATATAGTCTTTCTTTATTTCATAAAATAGAAAAACCAAATGCATTGAGGCAGCAGCCAGAAGAACTAACGACCAAAGCCGTAGAAAGAAAAATGCGTACAATAAGAGTCAATGATTTAAGACGATGCCTATGAAATTTGAACGCAAAAGAAAGAAGAGCGAGGACGATTAAGTATTCTCCAAATCAAGATTTTCTGCTAGTATTGCGCCGTTTTTCGAAGGTTCAATCCAATTTATTGATATGAACCCAGTGTCTGATCAAAAGTTAAACACTGCAAACCCTTTCAGTGGCCAATAATGACAGGAAATGCTATGTCCACCACCCCAACGATAATTTATACAGAAACTGATGAAGCACCTGCTTTAGCAACTTACTCTTTTTTACCGATTGTTCAGGCATTTGCTAAGACAGCTGGCATTAACGTCGAAACGCGTGACATTTCCTTATCCGGCCGTGTTATCGCCAACTTCCCAGAGTGTTTAACCTCAGAGCAACAAATGGGTGATGCCTTAGCGGAACTAGGCGAGCTCGCAAAAACCCCTGAAGCGAATATCATTAAATTACCCAACATCAGCGCCTCTATTCCTCAGCTAAAAGCCACCATTAAAGAGCTTCAGGATAAAGGCTACGCCCTTCCTGACTACCCTGAAGAACCTAAAAATGATGAAGAAAGAGCGATTAAGGCTAAATACGACAAAATCAAAGGCAGCGCTGTCAACCCTGTTCTTCGTGAAGGTAACTCTGATCGACGCGCCCCTAAAGCTGTAAAAGAATATGCAAAGGCAAATCCACATTCGATGGGTGCTTGGTCAAAAGACTCCAAGACACATGTAGCTAGCATGCCTGAAGGCGACTTCTACGGCAGCGAACAATCGTACACTAATGATAATGCCCAAGTGGTTAGTATCGTATTTGAAGGCACAGATGGCAGCAAAACGGTTCTTAAAGACAGTGTCGATTTGTTAGCTGGCGAAATTATCGATTCGAGCGTCATGAATGTGGCCAAGCTGCGTACCTTTATCGGCCAGCAAATCGACGATGCTAAAGCCCAAGGCATTTTATTTTCTTTGCACATGAAAGCCACCATGATGAAAGTCTCTGACCCAATCATCTTCGGTCATACTGTTTCTGTCTTTTATGGAAAAGCCCTTGAAAAGCATGCAGATACCATTGCCAAATTAGGTGTTGACCTAAATAACGGCATCGGTGATTTATACAGTAAAATGGCGCAATTGCCCGAAGCTGACCAGGCAGCTATTAAAGCTGATATCGAAGCGGTTTATGCAGAGCGCCCTGACCTTGCCATGGTTGACTCTGATCGCGGCATTACCAACCTACATGTACCCTCAGATGTCATTATTGACGCATCAATGCCTGCAATGATACGTAGTTCCGGCCAGATGTGGAACAAAGAAGGCAAACAGCAGGATACAAAAGCTGTCATTCCTGATCGCAGCTATGCAGGTGTCTACGAAGAGACCATCCAGTTCTGTAAAAAACACGGCGCCTTTGATCCTACTACTATGGGCAGCGTACCTAACGTTGGCTTAATGGCTCAAAAAGCTGAAGAATACGGCTCACACGATAAAACCTTCGAAATGCCAGCTGAAGGCACTGTAAAAGTTGTTGATGCCGCAGGCGCCGCCATCATGCAACATAAGGTGCAGCAAGGCGATATTTTCCGTATGTGTCAGGTGAAAGACGCACCTATTCGTGACTGGGTAAAATTAGCGGTTAATCGTGCCAAAGCAACCGGCGTACCTGCTGTATTCTGGCTAGATGAAAATCGAGCACACGATGCCAATCTGATAAAAAAGGTTCATGAATACCTTAAAGATCACGATACTGCAGGCCTTGAAATTCACATTAAAGCCCCGGTTGACGCTACACGCTTTTCATTAGAGCGCATAGCACAAGGCCTCGACACCATTTCAGTGACAGGCAACGTGTTGCGTGATTACCTAACTGACCTTTTCCCGATTCTTGAATTAGGCACAAGTGCTAAAATGCTATCTATCGTGCCACTTATGAACGGTGGCGGCCTATTTGAAACGGGTGCTGGCGGTAGCGCACCTAAACACGTTCAGCAATTTGAAAAAGAAAACCATCTGCGTTGGGACTCACTTGGTGAATTTTTAGCCTTAGCGGTTTCTTTTGAGCATTTGGCAGAACGCTTTGATAATACGAAAGCTCGCGTACTCGGTAAGACATTAGACGATGCAACGACTGAGCTTCTCATGAACAACAAGTCGCCTTCTCGTAAAGTCAAAGAGCTAGACAACCGTGGTAGCCACTTCTATCTAGCAAGCTACTGGGCGAAAGCACTCGCTAGCCAAACAGAAGATCAAGCATTAGCGACTGCATTTGCAAGCTTTGCAGATTTCTGTGCAACCAACGAGAGCCAGATTGTTGATGCACTGAATGATGTACAGGGTACAGCCGTTGATCTTAACGGTTACTACCGCCCAGATGCAGCGCTTGCTGATAAAGCTATGCGCCCTGTCGCTTCACTGAATGAAGCGCTAGCCAACATCTAAACTTGGTGCTTCTTGTAAACCTTTTAAAAGCGCTTAGGCGCTTTTTTTATACCCGTCATTTTATTGGAAAATCAAAGGTCTGCTTTTTATAAGGTTCATCTTTCAGCGTAAAGTGCCACCACTCAACAGGTAGATTTTTAAATCCATGATTTTCCATCACCCGAAGTAAATACGCTCGATTCTTTCGCTGCAATGGCGTGATCAATTGACTATTTGTATGGGCTTTAGCATCAAAAAAATCATGAGTTGTTCCCATATCCAACGTCTTGCCTGTTTTTCTATTAATCAAGGTTAAGTCCACCGAACTACCACGGCTATGACTCAATTTTGCAGCAATATACCCTTTTTTGACTAAAAGCGATTTATCTACCGATGGATAATAATTTGCCTTACCTACCTGATCTTTTGAATTTTTTGCCCACGCGATAAAATCATCAACGGCCCGCTGTGGACTATAACAGTCAAAAACCTTAAGCCCATAGCCATCAACGGCCACGGATTCTGCAACACCTTTTAGTGCTTTAGTAGCTTCTGGCGTTAAATAGCATCGAGCGATTTCGTAGCCTTTAATAGGACGACCGACAAAATTATTAGCACTGGCATATCGGATATCAAGCTTTAAACCAGGAATGAACTTCTGCGCATCAACCAATACTTCATCCACTTGAGCATAACCAAGATGGCTAAAATGGCTAAAAAGGGTAAGGACGATCAAGCCTGCAACAGATATCTTAATGTGCATGCATATCCTCTACGATCTAACAGAATTAATTATTTAGACCAAGAGACCCCTGAAAAATGCGATGACAGAAATGGATTTAGCCAATAATGCCCTGATCAGGCATGACTGAAAATGTCTGAACATCAGTATCGTTCACAAGCAAAACGGTAGGCGAACTATTAACTAATTGTGAATCTTCAGACGCCAATGTTGATAGGGCTTTAGCAGGTAACAGGGCCTGAACAAGGCTCGCAGTCACCTCTAGTTCATTGCTAGCCTGTTGCACTGTTGGTACTTCTAATTGAGTATCTGCTGATCCACTTACAGTCAGCACATCTTCACACAAGCAAACTTCGTGTGCCGCTGAGTCTAGCATCCAAGTTAATTCGCTATCAGGGGCTGCGCCTTTCAAGATAGGGCTGACGGCTTGAGTATCATCAGCTTTTTTTTCTTCTTCAGGGCCTTGTATCAAGCCATCTTGAAAGTCAGTCACTGAGTCTTGAATAGGCTCTTTTTCATCCGAATTAATGACAAAAAAAGCGCCAGCGCCGAGCGCACCTAAGGTGCCTAAATACCAAGAGCCTGCTTCTAACCACCCCAATTCGGAAGATGTGCTATTGTTTTGCTCATCTTCTGGCTTTTCTTCACCCGACAAGGTGGTATCGAACTTAGGCACGTAGACATAAGCTAACAGCTCACTCCCGTATGTCTCGGGCATGACATCAACAGGCCTTGCAGCAGACGCTATCATTTGCTCAACCGCTGTGGAGTCGCTAGGACTTGTAGAAACCACCTCTGGTAGCCCCTCATTCTTAACCGGCAGTTCAGCCGCTGATGAATGATCTTGACTTTTTTGAAGCGTTTGCAGAGTAGCTTCTTTAGCGCTACCTTGCTTCTTATTAGCTTGGGGTGCTGATTGCCTTATCTTTTGATCAACCATATCTTATAACTGATGAATTTGTATAAATAATGAGTTTCTTAAACATAGACCAAAAGCTGCATATTTGATAATCCGAAACTCACTGATCAGCATCTAGCGATTGTGTTGTCCCTGCATAACTATCACCAGGTATAGAAGGAATATGACTACAGGTGCATTGACAATATGCTGCCCACTCTTGCTAGTTAAGCAAGTTGTTCTTTTTTGTTATGAACTACTTCCTTTGCATAAATGAGACGAAGAATCGCAGGCAGCAATAAAATATCGGCAAACAACGCCAACACAACGATGGTTGTCGTAATAATGCCAAAATTCTGCAAACTGATTAGCGTGGAAAATAAATAAGTCATAAAGCCACAAGCTAAAAGCACTGTCGTAAACAGCAAGGCATTACCTGTAGTCTCTAGCGTTTTCTCAATAGCCCACTGCGCATTGCCCGAGGCTTTGTAATAGACTTTAAAACTATTCAAGAAATGGACGGTATCATCTACTACGAGACCAATCGCAATACTGCCAATCAAGATAGAATAGAGGTCTAAAGGCAGTTCGAGTACATGCATTGCACCCATCCCAACAATGATGGGCAGCAAGTTAGGCACCATACTTAATAAGCCTAAGCGAACACCTAGCATGAGTATCATCATGAATGTAATGACCGCACTCGCACTCACATAGCTGTCGGCCATCGCCTCAATGGCCATTTTTTGAACAGGCGAGATAAGATAAACCACGCCTGTCATTGTCACCTCTGCAAATTCAGCAAAGTAATCTTTGACCCAAACGTCCAATTCATCTAGGTAATTAGAGTATTTAATTAAATCTCGCCAAGGTGCTAGCATGGTAATACGCGCGCCAGAGCCATCAGCTGTAATTTGTTCCTGAAGGTCCTTACCGCCAGACATCTCAAAAAGTAATAGCTCTTGCGCAACTAACTCATCGGTCTCAGGCACTTTGTAATGGGTTTTATCATTTCCATGCAGGCTTGCATTCACCTGCTTAATCACATCAACAATAGAGCGGCTTGAGTCCACATGCACCCCATCTAACTCATAAGCTAAGGCTTTATCGTTAAAGTCATCAAGTCTTTCCTGAAACGCAACCGTTTTAATACCATTTTCAATGCCTGTATCCAGCAGTAATTCGACCGCTATAGCGCCGTAAAACTCTTCATTGAGCATCTTGATAGACACGGGTAACTCTTGCTCTTCAGGCAGCCACTGCACAGGATCATGCTGAAAGCGAAGTTGGCTCACAAAATAAACAGAACTGATTAAAGCAAGCGAAAAAAGACCCACAATTAACTTAGGACGCGTCCACCCCAAACGGCCAACAGCCGCAAGCCACCTCTGGCTTTTTTCAATCATTTGATTTTTGTTATCTGAAGGCTTAATCGGCGTAATTGCCATTAATGCCGGGAGCATCAACAGTGTAAAAAAGAACACAATAAATACACCAAGCGCTGCAAAAATGCCTAAATCGGCAATAGGGATAATATCGGCCATAGCAAAAGACAGCATCCCCATCATGGTGGTTAAACTCGTGAGCACTATAGGCATACCGGTATGGCTGAGCGCGGCAACCACCGCAGACTGCTTATCATGCGTTTTGTTAAAGTTTTGAAAGAAAATACTCAAAAAATGCACCGAGTCGCACACACCCACAGTCAAAATAAAGGCTGGTAAAATTTGCGAGAATGAACTTAAGGCAACGTCGAAAAACGCCATAACACCCAGCGTGCTTGCCAGTGAAATATCAATAATTAGAATCGGCAATATGACCGCTGTGGCCCGCCTGAAAAGAAAATACAACAGAAGGAAAATCACAAAATTAGAGCTAAGCGCAAAAATAGGCGTTTCGAGCGCAATTTTACTTAACAGCGTATCGCCTATCATCGGCCCGCCCGATAAATTCACCTTAAAATCCGGGGCTTCAAACTGTGCGACGATCTCTCTAACTGACTCTACATAATAATGCTGATCCATTGAGGTAAAAGGCTGCTTTTCACCTTTATAAAGCGTGGGTGAATCGGGATGCTGATAAAGATATATAGCGGTATAGTCGCCTTCCCTGCTTAAAAAATTATCACGGAGTAAGGGATTATCGAATACACGTAGTTTAAAGGTCTCAATATCTTCCTGGCTTTCAGGGAAGGATAAAAGTAAATTATCTACGATCAGTTCATCATCCTCTCCATAGGTCACATCAGCACTGGCCAAACTTTTAATACGATCAAGATTGTAGGTGTTCTCTTCAAGTGCTTTATGGAAAGCGACCAATCGTTTAAGCCCTGCTTCTGTAAAAAGCGTATTCGTCTTGATCATGACTACTAAAGCTTCTTCAAAGCCATACTTCTCATGAAAGGCTTTATACGTCACAACATCCGGATGGGTCTTATCCAGATTACTTTCATTAGAGGTATCAATGCGCAGCTTATAAAGGGAGGCGCAGCAAAGTACGGCAACGATCAATGTAAAGGTAAGAACCGACTTAGGATATTGATAAATAAAGTGACCTAGCTGACCAAACAGCTGGCGGGTATCAACGAATTTGCGCATAGCATTATTTTTATAGGGCAATCGACTGCCTATTTTACTGGCTGCAAAATTGAAATACGAGGCTTGCACGCAATTTTTTAGCGTTAAAACAAAATCTAACACCATGGTAATCTAAGCAACTGTAACGCGAAGGCAAGAAAAAGAACAAACACGCCTCGATTAAACGCTCATACACCCAGCTTATGTGCGTTATTTCTTCATTTGACTCCTTTTTAGCTTGGTTAACTTATCTGCTGGCACACCTCAAAATCCTAGATCGGCCTCTATAAAGCGTTTTACCTCTAATGATGATTTGAGTTCATCCGATGTAAAAAAAAGCCAGCAATTCCAGACTAAGGTGGACGTTACGCATGGTAGGTATTGAACTTTTTTGCAGGCTGATAACCGAAGTTCGTGAATTGGAAAATCGAACAATATTATCGGGCAATAAAACACGTTTGCCCCGCTGAACATTTCCAAGTCAGGGGTAAAACGGCTGTTAAACATCACATTTTTGCAGCAATTTGTGGCTTTGAAGAACTACAGGCCATGACCAGTTCGGGAACATTAAAGACTTACTATCAACTATAGCGACTGCTATTCAATAATGTCATTGAAAGCGTTGTTTCGGTATTTTCGTCTTCAATAGAAAGGCTTGATTCAGAATGCAAAGTTTCGATCAATCCTTAATGTCTATGTTATACACTTTTATTTTTTGGATACCACATATGAGGTTAAAAACCTTTTTCTTAGCTTTTTATTTAGTTATTTATTTCGTTTTACTTTTTGTTTCAAGTGCATACTTCCAACCTTCCAAGCTTGCTTTTACTGGAAAATATATAGAAGAAATAGAACAAAAATATAATGCCAAGATAGGCGTCGGAGTTTTAAACACAGAAAATCGATCGTTATGGGACTATAGAGGAAGTGAACGATTTCCACTGGTCAGTACCTTTAAGACAATTGCATGTGCCAAATTGCTAAAAGATTCTGAATTGTCGCCAACCCTACTCGAAGAAACCGTAGTGGTGAGCGAAATGGATATAATCCAACATTCACCCGTCCTAGAAAAGCATATAGGGGCAGTAGTTAACCTTGAGAAAGCCTGTATGGCAATGATGAAAACAAGCGATAATACGGCTGCAAATATTGTCGTTAACTCTGCTGGCGGAACAATCGAAATCACTCATTTCCTTAAACAAATAGGTGATGATGAGACGAGGCTTGATCGACTTGAACCTTTATTGAACGAAGCGAGACCAGGTGATCACCGTGACACCACAACGCCCATATCAATTACCAAGACATTAGATAAGTTACTATTTGGCAATGTGCTTTCAGAGTCAAATCAAAAAAATCTTTTACATTGGATGAAGGAAAATCAGGTATCTGGCAATTTAATCAGAAAGATTTTACCAGAAGGATATGATATTGCTGATCGCTCAGGTTTAGGTGGGTTTGGTACAAGAGCCATCAACGCTATCATTTGGCGAGAAAACCAAAAGCCAATCATAATAAGCATTTACATTACACAAACCAAAGAGAACATCGAGACGTTAGATTTAATTATTACCCAAGTAGGTAATAGTATCATCAGCGCCCTTGATGCATAAAACGCTATCAACTAGTCCCAATACTTTATTGCTATACATGTATTCAATAGGCGCATGGGCAATAGTGAAACTACCCCGTCAACATATCCTTAGCATAAGGGTGGGTTACAACGCTTCGCTAACACCATTTTTCGATTGACCTCAGGCGACAATCGACTTGACGCGGTGCATTTAGCATCTATCCATATATGAGCTCATGACCGTCTGCCCACCTAGTACCTTAATGCACAGCGATTGTCCGGTTTCTGATGGTGGGTTACGCGCAGCTTAGCCACCCTACGGTATTTTTTACCCGACAATCGCTGTGCATTGAGGTACTAGCCATCCCTTTAATGTCAATCATTGTTCAAGCGGGCATTTTCTTTATTTTCAGATGTTGTCTTTCTGGCAATTTGACGAGAGTGTCTTCTTGATAAAGGCACAGCAATGGCCGCAGAAAATAAAAGTGCAAAAGAAACGCCTACGATAGTCATAGGGCTTGTAGCGGCAAGGGGCGCTTGATAAGTCAGATAATCATATCGCTCTACCAGGTGTGTCGCGATGGCCTCTTTACTATGACCTTGCTGGATAGCCTGATAAACTTGTTTCCGTACTTTCTTGGCATAAGGTGAATTCGATCGCCTTAGGTCTTTATCCTTGCATTTTGGGCAATCCAGCTCTTCAAGAATATCTTGATAGTCCATCTGATCTTTCGCTGAGTCGAACTGAAAGTTTTCAGCTACCACCCACACCGACAAAAAGCAAACTAGTAACGCAGCACTTCGCATCATGATCTCGAATCCATTCGTTGACTTAAGCCTAGCTCACTCGATGAAAAATTTCTTCCATCTCGACCGAAGACAGTTTCAGGGGTTCAAGAATGAATCATAAGACAATAATTGACAGAACAATCAAGCCCGAGCTCACTAATCAGCACGTTTCAACAAGGCATCAAGGGCTTCTTGTTCTGTTTTGGTTAAGGTACTGGAAAGCGTTGTTGTAGACTGTCTTTGCATGAAAAAAATCACCATAAGCCCGATCAACAAAAGCAAAATAGGCCCTCCCCACAATAATAGCGTGCTGAACGTCACAGGCGGCTCATAACGGACAAAGTTGCCATAACGCGCGACCAGGTAAGCGACGATGTCATCTTTATCTTTGCCCTCTTGTATCAGTGTATAAACTTTTGCACGCAGGTCTTTGGCGATAGGAGAATTCGAACCTGCCAGGTTTTGATTCTGGCACTTAGGACAACGTAGTTCCTCAATCAAGGTATCATACGTGGCCTTTTCTTCAGGTGCGTTAAACTCATAGGTTTCAATCACCGCATGACAAAGCGAGGCGACACAGACTAAACACAACAATAACAATCGCATCTCAATGACCTAATAAACTGGCGTAAATGGCTTTTAATTCAGCGTCCCAGAGATCAACTGTTAGCACGCCTGTAAATTTATGCTGAATAACCCCTTCCCCATCAACGAAATAGGTTTCAGGGGCACCATAGACGCCAAGATCTAAACCCAATGTGCCGTCTTGATCAACAATCACTTGGGTATAAGGATCACCCAAATTTTCCAGCCATTTACTCGCAGCTGCTGGGTCATCTTTATAATTAACGCCTACAATGGGTACACCCTCTGATGCAAGTTTGTTTAAAAACCCATGCTCAACACGGCACGAAATACACCAGGTGGCCCATACATTGACAAGCAGTGGCTTGCCAATAATGGTCTCTCTCGTTAACAGTTGGCCATCGCCCAAAGCAGGCAATGAGAACTCAGGAAAAATCCCACCTACTGTTGCTGAAGGCACATGATGAGGATCATACTCTTCAGTCGTCAACACATTAAAAAATATCCCTGCTAATACGGCAAAAAAGCAGACAGGTAGCAGGAGTAACCAACGTTTAGGCGTTTGTGCCATGTCTGCGATACCTCTTATCAAAGATGGACAAGAATCCAGCTAGCGCCATAATGAGAGCACCTAACCAGATGAAGCGTAAAAACGGCTTGTATTGAATGCGTAAGGCCCAAGCGCCTTCACCTAACGGCTCACCCATAGCGACAAACAAATCACGACCAAGGGTGGCATCAATCGCAGCCTCTGTCATAACATTACCACGTTGCGAATCATAAAAGCGTTTTTCAGGCTTAAGGATGGCGATCAGTTTATCATCTTGACTCACACGCACCACCCCCTGGTCTGCGCGGTAATTTGGACCTCGAATAGCCTTTAAGCCTTCAAGCTCGAAGGTGTAGCCGCTGATCTCAACGCTTTCTCCTACACTGAGTTTTACATCCTGTTTGTTGTCGTAGTAGCTCACAATGGCAATACCTACAGCCGTGACAATCAAGCCTATGTGTGCCAACTGCATGACATAGAACCCCACAGGCAATTTAGTTAAGCTTTTGAAGCTAAACACTTGATGACGAAGCTTATAATACACATCATAAAGCATGCTCGACACTAACCAACCCGCCATACCGGCAGCTACCAAGGCAGGCAACGACAGTTTATAGGCAAACAGCAGCACGCCTACAGCACTGATTAAAGCCCCCAAAGGCAGCACAATAAAGATAATCGTTTGCCAATGCCTTTTTTGTGAGCGCTTCCAGTTTAACAGCGGCCCAATGCCTAAAAAGACAATCAACAGCAGCATCAAAGGGACAAAGAGTTTATTAAAATAAGGAGGCCCAACCGAATATTTACCCAAGCCAAAAAAGTCAGCAATTAAGGGAAACAACGTACCCACCAAGACTGTCAAGGTCGCCACAACAAGCAATAGGTTGTTAATCAATAGGAAATATTCTCGCGAAAAAAAGCTAAAGCCGGAACTTGTCGAAGGTTTAGGTGCCCTGAAGGCAAAGAGTGTTAATGAGCCGCCTACAATCAAGACTAAAAAGCCTAAGATAAAAAGCCCACGACTCGGGTCAGCGGCAAAGGCATGCACAGAGGTCAGCACACCTGAACGCACCAAAAATGTACCCAGCAAGCTTAATGAAAACGTAAAAATAGCCAATAACAAACTCCAGCTCTTAAAATGGCCACGCTTTTCAGTAACCGCTAACGAATGAATTAAGGCAGTACCCATGAGCCACGGCATAAAAGACGCATTTTCAACAGGATCCCAAAACCACCAGCCACCCCAACCGAGTTCGTAATACGCCCACCAACTACCTAGCGCTATACCTAAAGTTAAAAAGCTCCAGGCTGCTGTTGTCCAAGGCCTTGTCCATCGCACCCAGGCAGGATCAAGATCGCCCCGAAGGAGCGCCGCAATGGCAAAGGCAAACGCCACAGCAAAGCCCACATAGCCGAAATACAACATAGGTGGATGAATCGCCATGCCCACGTCTTGTAATAAAGGGTTTAGGTCTTGCCCATTCATGGGAATTTGCGGCAAGTTTCTTAAAAAGGGATTAGACGTTAATAAAGAAAACAATAAGAACCCAATCAGTACCACACCTAATACAGATAACACCTGCGCAACCAAATCATCAGGCAACTGCTTGCTAAATAAAGCGACTGCTGTCGTCCATAGCGCCAAAATAAGTACCCAAAGCAATAAAGAGCCTTCATGCCCTCCCCAGACAGCAGAAATTTTATAGATAAGTGGCAGGCTAAGATTTGAGTGGCTGGCCACAATCGCCACAGAAAAATCGTTATTAACAAACAATACGGTGAGTACAAGGTAAGCCAGTGCAACAAACAAGGTTGTGAGTAGTGCAAGCGGTCTAGCACTGTGGAGTAAGCGAGCGAAACCGCCATAAACCCCAAGCATGGGCGCCACTGTCAACAACACAGCCAACGTTAAGGCAAGAATCAGAAAAAAATGACCAACTTCAGGTAACATCAGTACCCCTCAGGCTTTTCTTTAAGGGTTGAGGCCACTTCAGGCGGCATGTAATTTTCATCGTGCTTAGCCAAGACTTCTCTAGCGGTAAATAGTCCGTTTTCATTCAAGAAGCCTGTCACGACTACGCCATCTTTTTCAGCAAATAGGCTGGGTAAAATACCCTCATACTGAACCGTGATAATAGACTGATAATCCGTTACATCGAAGGTGACCTTAAGGCTATCGGCTTCTCGTTTCACACTGCCTTCAACAACCATGCCCCCTGCCCTTA
Organism: Pseudomonadales bacterium; assembly: GCA_965225765.1. Lineage (GTDB taxonomy): Bacteria > Pseudomonadota > Gammaproteobacteria > Pseudomonadales > DT-91 > CAKMZU01. The sequence goes on along the minus strand of CBDDBO010000002.1, from coordinate 806,907 downwards.
TACGCTGCTCGACAGGTGCTTCACCTTTCACAATTTGGCTAGGGGTATAAAACAAATTCAAATTATCTTTTAATGCATAAAAAATAAGGCCAGCAGCAGCTGAGACGCCAATTATTAATGCTAACACCATCATTAAACGCTGTTTTCTTACTGGGTGCATTCCGCTTCCTCTAGGGCAAACTGCTGGCGTTTTCTAATACGCTCAAAGAGCGCACGTTTTTTTAAAACAGGCACTAACGAAAACACGCCAAAGCTAACAAAACATACCAGGAACACTGTCCAAACATAAACACCATGCCCTTGCATCGTTAAAAGGGCCTCTAAAGACTCAAACATCATGATAAAGCAAGCTCCTTGACCCAATTCGATTTTTGCTCACGCTTAAGGATTTCATAACGGGCATAGAGCAACACCAGTAACGCATAAAGCGCATAAATGCCCGCAATCATGATCAATAAAGGCCAGAGCATATCAGAGTGCATACTCGGTTTTTCTGTCAGCTTAAGGGTTGCTGGCTGGTGCAAGGTAAACCACCAATCGACCGATTTATAAATGATAGGAATGTTCACGGTGCCGACAAGGGCTAAAATAGCCGCGGATTTAGCGCCTAGATTGTCACGCTCAAAGGCATTCATTAAGGCGATTACGCCAATATACAAAAAGAAAAGGATCACCATAGACGTAATACGTGCATCCCAAACCCAGTAAGTGCCCCAGGTAGGCTTACCCCAGACCGCACCCGAAAAAAGCGCCAAAAACGTCATCAGCGCACCAATGGGTGCTGCAACTTTCAGCACGACTTCAGCCATTTTGATGCGCCAAATTAAACTCACAGCCCCTGAAAGAGCCATCAGGTAATACCCAGCAAGCGAAATAAAGGCGACCGGCACATGCAAATAAATAATACGAAAGCTATTGCCTTGCTTGTAATCCATCGGCGCAAAAGCAAGCCCCCAGACAGAGCCAACCGCCAAAGCAATTATGGTAAACACAGTAAGGTAAGGCAGAATTACACTGCTTATCTGATAAAACCATCTCGGTGAACCGAGCTTATGTATAAATGTCCACATCGTTTATTCTTATTTTATTGGGCGGTGAGCAAGTATTCTATTTCACTGCATTTGTTCGGTAGGTGTAGGGTGGGTTAGTAAAACCTAACCCACCAAGTAACATTTAATTTGATGGTGGGTTACGCTGCGCTAACACCACCCTACCAAAATTTTCCTACCCGGCAATCGCTGGGGAATAGATATCATCCATCATCACTACATCGCTTCTATATTAATAGTGATAGCACCTGCAATAGCAAAAGGTGCCAAGGTTATACTTAACAGCGCACAAGCGCCTAACAGTGCTAAATAGTTAGTCACGAACAACCCGCTGCCTAAGGCCGAATTCAACGTCGCCACCGACAAAATTAATACCGGCACATACAAAGGCAGTACCAACAATAACATCAACAAACCTGCTTGTTTTAGGCTTAATGTCAATGCTGCGCCAATCGCACCGATAAATATAAGCACAATGCTTGCCAGCATAAGGGTTAAAAGCACAATTAAGCAGGAATCGATTGGCATATCGAGCAAAAGCCCTAACACAGGCGATATGACACTCAGTAAAAAACCACTGCGTAACCAATAGACAAACACCTTCAGCATATGAAAAAAGTAGGGTGAGATTGGACTTATGTGCTGGAGCACTAGACTTCCGTCTTCATAATCTTCGCGATAAAGGCCATCGGTTGCCAACAGGCTGCTAATCAGGATGATCATCATTAAAATGGCAGGGGCAAGTGTTTGTAGTTCAGCCTTTGCCTCACCCAACGCCAGCGGAAATAACACCGCCATAAGGCCTGCAAAGAAAAGCGGCAGCATGAGTTTGATGGGCTCTTTTGCTGAAAGCCGCGATTCATGCCTGATAAACGCTACAACTAAGCCCATTAGTGACTAAGCCTTAGCGTTTTTAAAGCAGGCAGACTGACTTCATGATGGGAGGTTAGCACAATGGCGCCACCCTTCTCTAAAAAGCCTTTTAGCAAAGACTCAATCACCTCAATCCCTTGAACATCCACCGCCGTGAAAGGTTCATCGAGAATCCAAATTAAGGCATCACTAAGCAAAAATCTCGCTAGCGCAACACGCTGCTGCTGTCCTTGTGACAGCGTAGAAACAGGCTCATCAATATATCGGTGAACCTCCAAGGTTTTTAACGCTTCAACAATAGACATGTTGAGGGACTGCCCTGTGAGGCTATGCAGCCATTGAAGGTTTTCTTTAGGAGTCAACGCTTTTTTCAACCCACGGCCATGACCTAGGTAACAAAGCGCTTTCTTGTAAGACGGGTGCAGGTGAATAGATTGGCCTTGAAATAGAACCTCACCTTCAAAATCACGTGTTTGCCCTGTGAGGCATTTAAGCAAGGAAGATTTACCCGCGCCGTTAACGCCTTCGATTTTAAGGCACTCACCTGCACTGACAGCAAAGCTTAACGCCTTGCATAAGGTGCGGTAGCCTCGTTCAATCGATAGGTTTTCTGCGGCAAGCATGATGAGCAATTAATACATGTTATTTTAATGCTCAGCATTATAACCAAGGAGACTCAAAGCCTTAAGTGATAATTCCGCACTTTGCGTTAAAATTGGTAGCGCGCACCGATCTGCAAGACATCTGAGTCACTGAATTCGAAACTGGCAAAGGCTAACCACTTCTCATTAATACTGTAACGAGCGCCTGCTGTAAAAAGGAGGTCACTGCTGCCTGCGGTGCGAAGCGATAAATCGCCAAAGGCTTCTAACTCTTCGATGGCTTGAATTCTTAATTCAGCACCGACTAAAAAACCTGTATCTGAACTTTCGTAATCCATCCCCGCTAGTTCAATAGTGGTTTCTAACCGTTCAATTTCACCGTGAACAAACAGCGACGAACGTTTTAAAATCTCATGGTCATTATCAATAGGCACTGACCAGCCAGCACCTAAAGTAAACCAATTGATATCAACGTTACCTTCGCTGCCAAAGGCAAATGAACCAATCAGAGAAAGCCCTTCTACTTGAGAAAGCGCAAAAGCCCCGTCTACCTCAAGCCCTGTCCCGAAGTCTGAATCAAAAAAGGCTGCATCTACAAAAGTAAAACGATCATAGCTTTGCCCCTTTGCAGTTAAAGCTACTAAAAAGAAAACAAGAGGAAGGAAAACATGCTTAGCCATGACAAAACCTTTTGAAAAAAGGAAATACCATAACGATTTAACACAGGTTTAAAACCAAAACCCTTAAAAGCTGAGAACTAACTATCGGCTTTTAAGGGTAACGATCAACATTTTTCAGATTTGAATCGGGAAACTAGCACCCAGCCCATAATAGCCATTGGTAATTCCAAGCACCAAAGCGCCCCTGAATTATAGTTTTGCGGGATGTTATCAAAGCCAAAGGTTAACGCTAAAGCCGACGTATCTGGCGCATCAATTAATACACCAGCAAAACGCGTAAGGGTTAGGAGTGTCATCAAAATAGCATTCAACAAAATAGCGGCTCTCTTGTAATCAAACGCAGGACAGAGACCTAAGAGTGTAAAAATACCTAACCCCCATTCAAGGCCGCCATACATGGCTCGCACTTCAGTCGCCACAATCCAATTACTGAGATCGAACTGCGCAACATAGGTTAAAATAGCCGGGTGAAAGCTCACGGCAATACCGTACAAAAGCCAAAATAAGCCTAAAAACCACAGATAAAACTTCGCCATTATTTTTCTCTATATTGTTGTTCGGAGGGTGACAGCGCAGCGTCCCCTGCCAGCCATATTAAGCTAAAGGCGCTTCAGGGATATATTGCCTTAATGACGTATCCAAACCAACTCCCTGCTCTTTTAATTGGTTTACTCGCTTAAGATAGGCTGTACCTGTTAGAAGGTGCAACGCAACATCTGCGACACGGCGTTTTTCGAAGTCTTTCAAGTAACAGGTGCTAACCCAACGATTAAAAGCGCCCAAACTAGGCCCTGCCCAGATTTGATAATCCATTTCGCGTCCTGTTTCACCTTGGTTTGACCATCTTGAAGATAGACCTAAATACCATCTAAATATCAGTGCCATTTTGCGTTTTGGGTTATCCTGCGCACGCGCTAACATCTCAGGATCACGCGCTTGAAAAAAGCGCTGTGTACCCTGCCAAATACTGTCAATTGACTGTCTAAACACCTGTTTTTCTAATCTTTCACGTTCGGCCTGAGGAATGGCTTCAACACTGTCATAGGTGACATATAAGTCATAAAGCTTTTGTGCGCGCATAGGAAATAACGTTCCACGTTTAAGGACTTGTAGCTTTACCCCCATCTCGAACATGTCAGCAGCAGGTGCCATCATCACATCAGCCATGTCAGCTTCAGCTAACAGTTTTCTTGTGTGCTCACTCGCACCTGCTTCGATACAAGCATGGTTAATACTGCCTGTGACAATATAAGCTGCCCCCATGGTGAAAGCGGCCAATGCAGCTTCAGGTGTTCCAATGCCGCCCCCTACACCGACTCGGATAGGCTCTGGATATTGCCGTTTTTGTTGAATCTCATCGCGAAGTTGTAATATAGACGGTAACAAGGTTACCAGAGGCCTGTTATCGGTATGCCCACCAGAGTCAGCCTCAGCTGTGATGTCATCAGCCATTGGCGTGCGTCTGGCCAATTCTGCCTGATGCTCGGTAACACGCCCATCAGCTAATAATTTGGTTAAAAACTTCTCGTGGGGTGGCTCCATAAATCGCCTAGCGACTTCCAAGCGGGATACTTTGCCAATCACTTTGTGCGCTTTGATAATATTGCCTTCAGCATCTTCACTTAAACCAGCGACACGAAAGTGAACAATATGCTCAGTCAAATCCAAATAAGCGGACGCTTCAACCGTATTCACACCTAATTTAAGGAGGCGCTCAACACCGCCTTTTTCAAGCGCAGGCTCTTGAGGTGAGTGGATTAAATTGACCGCATAAGGGCCATCTGGCAAAGCTTGCTGAATCTTTTTCACTTCCCGCTCAATCACATCTGGCACAAGCCCTGCTGCACCAAAGGATGCCAGCATGCCAGCCTTACCTAACGCAATGACCATATCGCTTGAGGCAATGCCATTGGCCATTGCGCCTGCATGATAGGCGTACTTCACCTTGTGATGTGCCATAAAGGCCGCATCGCCTAAAGATTCCAGTGGCGATGCTGGCAGTCGAATAGCTTGCTCGGTAACCTCATCGACCTGAAAAGCTTCATCAGCTAATGTCAAAGGTGCACCAAGGGTGAGCAAAGCATCCTTTACGTCCTTGTTGTTCGAAAGTACAGAGGGAGTTGTTATCATTATTATTCCTCGTAAAACCTAATTTAAAGGCCAACCTAGTACCCAAATGCACAGCGATTGTCCCGTTCAGCAGCTACAGGTTTTTCTGTGGCAAGGCGCAAGTATGCAGTAATACATGCGTCTTTCAAATACCTCCAACAAAGTCACGGGAAAACCTGTAGCTGCCCTTTGGGTGGCATTTAAAATGCCCATAGCTGTGTTGCTTGATCTCACTATAGAATAACTATTATTTTCGATCAGCTGCCTTGCTATGAGCATTTTACTCTGCCACTGAACCCAACAATCGCTGTGCATTGGGGTACTAGGGCCATATGGCTGATGCTTGGCAATTACCTCTACTGAAGCAAATAGTAGCTCGATATATACCTAATAACAGTAGACTTAAACGCATCATGTCGACGTTTAATCTCCACATTCAACAATACTAAGACACAAGTCTTTCACTTGGTAGATCCTTAGACTGTCTTTATAGAGATTTGCTTCAGCAATAATACGAGTTTCAAGGTCTTGATGCTCAATCGAGACAATATGCACATCCACTGTCATCGTTTTATTGTGCGGTGTGATCTGCCCTCGATACTTCCAGGTCACTTCGGTTTTAGCTGTATCAAATCGGGGATTAGCGAACTTATCACCTAGCCCCTGCTGCATAGCAAAGACTTTTAGACTCTCGATCATTGCTTCAACACCCAGTGAGCCCGGCATAACAGGGTCTTGATGAAAATGATAACGGAAGAACCAATCGCTGGCGTCAATGGTACGCTCACCGAGCAAGTAGCCCTGCCCATGATCGCCACCTTTCTCACAGATGGTCACTGTATCAAGAAAATTCAGTTGGCCATCACACAGATGGTAATGCGGTTTATCAGGCGCGATGCTGAACAGTGGTAAGGCTTTGTCACGAAGGTCAACCACTATCTTTTCTACATTTTTACCCTCAAACCAAGGGTCAGTTAACGCCCCATTATCGATACCTAGCTGATGCGTTAGCGCATGATCCGAGAAGTAACCAAAGACAGCAGTGCCCTTATAGAAAGTTTCGCCATCGGCTAGTAAATCAAAGGTAAAGCTTTGAATAATACTGCCACCTGCCATGCTCGTGGAGAGCATCACCGAGCGGTTTTCGATGGTTTTGCCGCGCAAATCGATATCACGCATAAAATGACCTTTCCCATCTAAATTACGGAAAAACAGGTCTTTTTCAGGATAAGCCAAGGTAGTACCCATGAAGCCAGAGATAAACCCATTCGGCTGTAACGCAATTTCCATCATGATGGAATATGGCATGTAGCCTGGGTGTGAGTTTTTACTGAAATACCAAGCATCTTCAGGCACTTCATAATGAGCAATACAGCTAGAAGGGTTTTTCAGATCGTGCCGTGCGCCTTGCACATCCACCACTTCAGTCACCAACTGTAAATCACCACAAGGCGTACGCGGTGGAATACGGCCATGATAAACCTTAAATTCATCGCCAAAGCACTTGGCTATATCACCTGTTGCAAATTCGAACATGTGCCAAGGGGTAAAAGGAACGGTATCAGGGATGCGATTTTGATTCGGCGCAAGTGGCGCTTCCACGTGCTTAATCGGTTTTACCCCTTTGATGGGGGCAGCAGCTGTATCGGTTTCCACCCACATTAAAGGGGCATTTACGTTAGCAAACGCCGCTTTACCCGTTTCATCGAGTGGTGTATTGATGGCTGACACAGGCGCTTTTGTTTGTACTGGTTGAGTTTGTACTGGCTGATTCAGTATTTGACGTGCATAAGGCGATGTTGAATCTTGCTCTTTAATTTGCACGGCTAAGTTTTTAAAATCCACCACCACTTTGCCATCTAAAATAATATCGATATTGGCATGTAACATGGGGTTTGGTGACAGGCTGATGTTAGTGACTTCAAGCCTATAAATAAGATCATTCGATTGCGGGGTGACCTGTCCCCGGCAGCGCACTTTTTGGGAAGCGCCATGCACAGGCTGAAAGCGCGCATTGGTCATGTCTTTGTGCATACCTAACCACAACATAAAGAACATAGCCAGCTGACCACAACCTTCCGACATTAAAGAGCCTGCCATCACTTGGTCATCTTTAAAATGACAAGGAAAGTACCAATGATCGGGTTCAAGCCGCTTACGGCCTACCAACAAGCCTAAGCCCCAGTGACCGCCTGTTGGGTCAATGGATAGGACTTCTTCGATCATCAGGAATTTTTCTGATGAAAACTGTAATGAAGGATTGCGGCCGCCCTGCTCATACGCTGCACCAAAGCACCCTGCTATGTCACCACGTACAAGCTTCATCATGTCATCATACTGATAATGCGTGCGCTCGTTAGTGATTAATGGAGAAAAATAAGATTTTTCAGCAGTGGCTAGTTCGTCTTTATCGGCGTCAGTGAGAATAACCCCCTTGCCTTCCTCGAGTTCTTCATCAGTGAAAAAGCCTGCGCAACCGCCTCGCATGATGAGGACTTTTTTGCCGTCGACGAAGCAATCGTAGTGAAAGAAAAAGAGCAACTGATCGCCATTTTTAGCGTAGCTATCAATATGGATTTCATAACGAAGCGTTTGCCCACCAAAGGCAATGTCTTCAAGGAAGGTTAACTCACAATCTAATAGACGATACACGCGCTCGCCTTTGGCTTTAAAGTCGATACCAATATAAGAGATCAACATTAAATCGCACTGACCCGATTCCACTGCAACCGACCAAGGAATTTGACCATCTACCAAGAAAGGCGCATCTACAGGGATATCGTATTCGGTAGCCATGTAAGACGGTTTATAGGCATGGGTTTCTGCCTCTAAGTCCGTAACCCTTGTAACTAACAAATAGCCTGAGGTAGGCAAGCGCACGCGGCGGCTATAATTGTCAATAATGCGATAGTCTTCACCGAAGACATTGCCAATCTCACCTTCGGCAAATTCGACCAAATCAGCTTGATCAAAAATGACTTGCTTAGGGACTGTAAAACGCTCAGGTAAGCATAAGCCCGCAGGGCGGGAAAGCGCAGTGTCTTCCACCTTGGGCATGTCAATATTATCACCAGTGATTAACGCCGAAATTTGCCTTTGCGTATGTAAGCGTGCATCCAAAAAAGCTTGATGGGTTTCGGCTTGGGCTGCAAGCAGCTGATCGAAATTTACTAAGCTTTTTTGTTTGGCGGGAGACGCTACGCTTTCCAGCCCTACATTGTTGTTTGATACAGTGTTAGTTTTAACCGTCATTGTTTTTATTTTTTGTTGTAGAGACGCCTTATAAGGCTTAATAAGCTCGTTAAATTTAGCAACTAAAGGATCGCCACCTAATTGAATCGGGCGAATCAGTTGTTTGCCTTGAGGTACGGGCTGAGGTTTAAACACCCCTTGGCCTTTTTTCAGGCGGATATGGCTAGTTTTATTATCCAGGCTCTGCGTGGTCATAGCATAATGTTGCGCTTTACCGGATTTGATGGCAGCCAACCCCGCAATTAATTGAATCAAGCCACTGGCATGAAAAAGCGCGCCTGTTTGAGCCTGCGAGGCGCTAATATTAGCTTGAGGATAGAGCGCTGCGAAAAGCTCAGCTTGTGGGGCGATCTCATCCGTTTTAACGGGTAGCGCTAAATCCACCCAATCAACCGAATTGTCACTTTGGTGAAAGGAAAGCGCAGCAGCGGTTTGTATGGCATCTAAGCTTTTGCCCTCTGCTAACCCGAGTCCTTCGATCGTTGCAAAACCTTCTGAAACATCAGCGCGTTTTACGACAATTGCCCCTGCGCCATCCGCAAGTTGCACACCGACCTGCCCTTTGCGTGCGACAGCATTCTCAAAACTACCTGCGAGATCAACCGCTGCGACAATCACAGCCTCAACATCGGAGGTTTGAAACAGCGTTTGAGCAAGTTCTAAGGCCCGATAGACTGACTGCTCTTCAGCTGAAAGTGTAAAACTAGGGCCTGAAAAATCCCATAGCGCAGATACACGCGCGGCCATGATATTCCCAATGAAGCTTGTATACTGATTGAGCCCTGCCGCCCCCGCTAACGAATCTTTTAAGCCGCCCATTAATTGACTGCGCTCATCATCATCCAATTGAATGCCTTGCGCTGCCAAACTCGCTTCAATTTGCGTGGATAAATTGACACGACCTCGGTATTGATGCAATTCCGGCTCAATCCCCATCGCAGTAATGACAGCAACATGTTGACCTTTTTGAAGCTCAGCCATTTGTGCGGCATTATCAGCGACTTTCATTAATAACAGCTGCTGAGGGATCAATTCATCATCAGGATTAGGCGGAATTTTAAACCGTAAAAAATCCAAATCAAATTGATCGATAAACCCCCCTTCAGGCGCTTGATTAAACCCTGCTATTTCGAGTAGTTCAGGCACTTGCTCGAAGCCCTTCCAGCGTTTTTCAGGTAGGGCTTGAAAACAGTGCTCGCCTGTATTCAATTTATTGGAAAAATCGTCAAAACTTTCAGCAGTGCCCACATGCACATCCACACCTACGATTGAGAGTGGACAGGGTTCTTTTAGTTGTTGCGCAGGCTGTGATGCTGAATCACCTTGTCTAAAGACTAAATGCGCATTACTCCCACCGAAGCCAAAGACACTGACGCCCGCTGTGCGAGCATGGTTTGATTCAGGCCAGGCAATGGTGTCAGTAACAATCTGATCGCCACCAAACCCACTAGGTGTAGACATAGCTGACTGCACATTGACGGTAGCGGGAATGACCCCTTCAGTCAGCGCGGTAATAGCCTTGGTCATGGAAGGCATACCGGCTGCGGTGAGCAAATGCCCTAGATTCGATTTAACCGAACCAATACGGGGCTTATGGCCATCAAAGAAGGCCTCCATCGATTTAAGTTCGACCTGATCACCCTTAGGCGTGCCTGTAGCGTGACACTCGACATAATCGACATCAGTAGGCTGAATGCCTGCTTCTTGATAAGCACGCTCAAACGCCAACACCTGACCTTTGCTGTTAGGGCTTAATACAAACTCCCCTGCCCCGTCATTACTTAAGCCGCCACCTTCAATCACGGCATGAATGGTATCGCCATCGCGCTTCGCATCCGACAACCGCTTTAATAACAGCATACCTGCGCCTTCACCCGCAAAAAGCCCTTGTGAATTAGTATCTAATGGCGCATGGATTTGATTTTCAGGATACGCATGAAAAATCGAAAACCCCATATGAATAAACATAGGGTCAGCCGCACTGACAGCACCTGCCAACATCATATCGGCCTGGCCTGTTTGCAGATAATAGCTTGCAAGCTGCACGGCATAACAAGATGAGGCACAAGCAGCATCAAGGGCGTAATGAACGCCTTTTAAGCCGCAGGCCCCCGCAATCATGCTGGCTGGCAAGCCTGCAATGGCAGCATCATCACGGCTTACGGTCTTATTTTCAGCAAAAGGTTGTAGAGATAAAGGTAGACCTGCCTCATTTAACGCAGCTTGATAGGCCTGTTGGTATAGAGGCAAAAACAAATGGTTAGAATGGCGCGTTGGGAAGGATAAATTACCGAGTAAAACGCCTGTAGTATTCAGCTGTTCGCGCCCCCAATAACCACCTGATTGCAGTGCATTACGACTGGCTGTTAATGCTAATTGAAAGAGTTTATCTAAGCCTGCTAACTCTTGGCTATCTGCATAAAAGCCTTGTGCATCAAATTCAAAATCACGTACATAACCGCCTTTTAAGCAGTAAAACTTATCGGTTTCATTCGGTTTACCTGCAAATGCAGCGGGCTCTGCCTCCATATCATCAGTGGTGACATCCGTTTTAAATTGCTGCTTTTCAAGTAGCTGCTGCCAAAATTCGGCTGGATCAGTCGAACCTGGGAAGACATTACTCATGCCAATGACGGCGATTTTATCCTTTAACACTAAGAAGACTTCCTTCATAAAGGGGCTGTAAATTAAGTTTCACACCATGCGCACTAAGTTCAGCTAATGCACGAATCAAGCTAATGTCGTCTGCTGTGCCTTTTGCATTCACTGACACACTAACATGATCACCCTGCTTAAGTGTTTTCCCTACATAATTAGTTAGTGAGCGCGAAGGCCCCATTTCCAAAAAAAATCGGGCGCCTTGATCATAAACGCCTTTCACTAATTTAGGGAAATCAACTGGCTCCGATAAACAGGTCGCAACACTGTGCGCAATGGCCTCACTGAATTGGGGAATCGGCAAATAGCAGGAAGAAGATACGAGCTTGGTGGGCACTTTTTGCTTCACAGGCAAACGATAAATCGCTTTCATTTCATCGACTTTTTCACGCGCGGGCGCACTGTGAATAATATTCGATATACCGATATCCATCGCCCTGACGCCTAGGCGCTCAACCACTTGAGCGCAATCCTTAGGGTGGCCTGCAATCAACAGGTTATCAGGTGTATTCACAATGGTACAAAACACACGTTCCAGCCCAACTGATGCTTTCTTAACATCTTCTTGTGTGGCGCGAATACTTAAGGTCTGCCATGTCGCTTGCTCTTCTCCCCACAAGGTTTTGAGTACGTTTAACTCGCCCGATAAATCTTCACTGAAGATTGAGGCTTCTCGTAGGCGCTGGCTCATCACTTGGGGATCTTCCCAAATATCAAGGGCTGCAAACATGCTAACCTCGCCCATGCTGTAACCTAGCGCATAGTCCGGTTTAAGGCCGAACTGATCCCTAAAAATCGCGGTAAAGATGCAGCTATAAGCCACTCCGCATTCAGCAGAATCGGGTAAATTAAGTTTAAGCTCGATTTCTTTTTGCTTGGTTTCTTTAAAACTTAAAGGGTGTAATGATTTAGGGTTGATACGTTCATCTTGCAGGCTTTGGGCAAAATCATTCGTTTTATCACTGAGGCTTTGCCAAAGGGACGGGAACAGCTGAAATAAACGCGTACCCAAATGTAAATAACTTGCCCCAATGCCGGGGTATAAAAAGCACAACTCACCGGCAATAGGTGCTGCTGTAAAATAACTGCCTTTAGGGGTTTTAAAGGTTGAATTATCTTCAAGTGCTTTAGGAATACCCTTTTGAGCCAGTTCAATCTCTTGGTTAAAACTGTCAACGCTATCAGCCACCAAGGCGAAACGATAAGGATGAGTGTGATCAAAGGTGTTGTAAAAAGTAAACACAGACGCCGTAAAATCACCCGAACTTATTTTAGTTAACAGGCCTTCTACAGTGTTATCGGAAAATAAAAAAAGTTTAGTCGTTGAATGCGCCAAAAAACCGTTAGGCCTATGAAGATGCGCAGGTTCTTCAACTAACAAAATTTGATTATCAAGCTGCAATCCAGCTTTTCTTGAAGGTTGTGAGAACCAAGGCGTGCTTTCAAAACGCGCATAAGCTTTACCTTCTAACGCCTCATTCAAGCGGGTATCAATACTTGATAGAGGTAAATAGCGGTTATACGCTGCAACAGTCACTTTGATGAGCCTTAAAAGATCCGTCAAAGGCGCAGAAGTGTCAGCAAATCGCGTTAAACACAAGCCTTCTTTAGGCAATAGTGGCGATTCAGACACTACGTCTAAAAGTCCTAATTGCTCTGATTCGTCATCTGTTTTTATTGTGCCGTAGCAATGCTTTTCATCAACATTGTCTGATAGCAGCACAAAGGCCAAGCCTTCATCAGAAAACGCAGCCAAACAAACAATCTTTTGATCGCCCTGTTCTAGGTTGAGCGCTTCGAGTAAGTCAGATGCGTGAAGGGTACAGGGAAAGTGCTCAGGTTCTTCGTTTCCACCTATCAACACAAAAAGACAAGATTCAGGCGTCACATCTAAATGTTTTAGGTGACTTATTACGCGGGATTCAAGCTCAGCTAAATCGCCTTTACAGAATTCGCCCTGAGGCAACTCACCTGTAAAAATAAATCGATCAAACGCATCAAGGCCTTGAGCTGTTTTATAGTCAGCATCAAGACTTAGAATGTATTGAATACTCCGTATCATAAATGATTAAACTTTTTGTAGGGTGGGTTAGCGCAGCGTAACCCACCAAAAATCCCAGTGGTGGGTTACGCTGCGCTAACCCACCCTACCGAGGGGATATTTATTAAGCAGCTGAAAACAGATTATTCAGCCTTTCGCTGATGGTCACCTCAGCCGCTTCAATATCAGCAATGACGGTATCTTTATCATCAATCAACAGAATATTGGCTTTGAGCTTGGTCTTGCTGGATTCGCTCACCTTTAAGAACACATAAAAGGTTTCACCCGTACTAACTTGGCGGTAGCTTTTCCAGGAGGCCGTAGCATTAGGCAAGCTGCCCATACCAAAGTTCTCTCTTACCCAAATTAACATGGCCTGATAAGCCACATCGTTAGCGAACACGTTATGAGTTGAGGCTGAAAACTCTCCGGCTTTTTCATCGGCAATGGCTGGTACTTTACAACGTAACAGCAACCCTTCTTTATCGAGCTGCATCACTTGTTCAATGACTTGCAGGCTTTCACCATGAAAGAGCGTGCCGTTCTCATAAAAATCAGCAGCGTCAGTAGCCTCACCTGCTTGTGAAGGTACAGCCTGAAGCTGAGCTTCTAAGGCTTTCTCTTTAGAGATCATATGACAGACCGCTGAGTAGTGCTTCAAACTGCCTGATTGAATACTGACCTCAACGCTTAACTGCTCGTCAGACAAATCCTGCAAATTCAGCTCAAGCTGGTAGTCAGCTTTGTCGCTGCCATCAATCACTATGCCTTTTAATAGCTGATAATCACTTAATGAGACAAAGCGGTAGTCTTTATACACACCCTCGACTGCATCTGCCATCCATGCTAAGGCGCAGACCGTTGGCAGCACAGGATTGCCACCTATGACATGATCCTGCAAAAAAGGGTTTTGGTCAGGGTTAAAAGCCTTAGTGAGGCAAATCTGGCTAGGCAAAGAAGCAGTTGCTTCACCACGCATCGAATTACCAATCACCTGTACCACATGCGAGTTTTCATGCGTCATGGCATCGGCCATTATAGTCACCCCAACAGCTTCAGGGATGATTTCAACACCACGCGCTTTAAACATCGCCTTGATTTCAGGGGTGACCATGCCGCCATCCCAAGGGCCCCAATTCATGCTGAGCACATGGCACTCAGGGTGCTGTGTTTTAAATTGACAAGCCCATTTGTTGAGCATCTCATTTGCCATCGCATAATCGGACTGGCCCGGGTTGCCGTAAAAGCCTGCCGCAGATGAGAATAAAGTTAAGTACTTAAGCTTTGAGACATCAACCGCTTGCAAAATAGTGGATAAGCCACGGATTTTTGTACCAACAACTTGATGGTAATCGTCAAGGGTTTTGTCTTTTAAGTATTTATCACGCAACACACCTGCGCCGTGAATCACCCCCGTGATATCACCTTTGTCTTCAACGACTTTAGCTAACGCATCGGTTAATGCGGCTTGATTCGTAATATCAACAGGCAAGTAAGTGGCTGAACCCCCTACTTTCTCGATATCTGCTAGTGTCGCTTGAATCTCGCGCGTAGCTGAGATATTGCCTACTGCCTGTTTAATCGCTTTAGGCGTTGGCTTTTCACCTGCGGCTTTCATCGCACTAATAGCTTGTGCTTGCAGGTCGCTATTAGCAACACCTGCTGCCCATTGCGGCTCATCAGCTAGGTTAGAACGGCCCAATAACACAAAATGCGCTTTTGAACGCCCAGCCAAAGCTTTAACACAAAGGGCTGTCACACCTTTTGCACCGCCCGACACCACAAAGACATTGTTCGCATCGCAAGGTTTTGCTTCCAGTGTTTCATAACGTAATGCTTGAGTACCAAGCGACACACGCTTGCCTTGCTTAATACCGACCTCTAATACAGATGAATCCACATCATTTAACTCGGCTAAAATGGCATCAGGCATGATGGCATCGACATCCAAGGCACGGCAGAACACCTCTGGGTATTCTTGATCAACCGTTTTTGTTAAGCCCGCCAGCGCACCTTGCAGTGGATTAGTATTGCCCTCGACACCGAAATGACCGCCTAGCTGACTCACCGTCACAAAAAAAGGTCTTGCAAGTTCAGCAGCCCCAAGCTTTAGCTGTGTAGCCGCATAAAAGGCTTGTTCGACTTGTTTGAAGGCAGGTTCGTTAATCTCAGCGCCTGCCTGCTCTTCAGCAGTATGTACAATAATACAGCCATTAAAGATGTGCTCACTGATCGCTTTGGCCTCAATCTGCTGAGTCCCATCCATAGATGCAACACTGAAAAGCTCTGCACCTTTAGCTTGCAGAGGCTTGACCAAATGACTGGCTGCTTCTCCCACTAAAAGCACCTTAGCTCCCTCAAGGCTTTGCGCTATTTGAGTGACAGAACCCAAGGGTACAAGCTCAGCACCGCCTACACTGATAGCCGTGGTTTCGTCAGAGGCTGCTTCCTGCGCCTCATGCGACTTTTTTACAGGGACTGCTCCTTGACTGGCGGCATCTGCAAAATAATTGACGATAGCCTCAAGCGTTCGCATTTCAGACAGCACCTCAGGGTCTGCTTCAGGCAGCCCTGGTAAGGCATCTTGAACACCGCCTAAAATTTCTACGCGCTTGATCGAATCAATACCTAAATCAGCTTCCATATCCATCTCTAAGGCGAGCATATCAATGGGGTAACCCGTTTTATCAGAGACAACCTTTAACAGCACATCGGTTAATTGCTCAGTCGACATCGCGTCACTGGGTGCAACAGCTGCTGCGCTTGGTGCAGGACTAGCTTCAATCAAATAATCCATGATGACTTTCAGTGTACGCATCTCACCCATGGCCTCTGGATTCATCTCCTGAAGGTCAGGACGCGCTTCTTGTACGGCGCCTAAAATCTCTACACGTTTGATAGAGTCAATGCCCAAGTCGGCTTCTAGGTCCATTTCATCTTCGATCATATCGACAGGATAGCCTGTCTTTTCAGCCACTATGCTGCGCATCAACTGAGGCAGGTCGTTATTTTGCGCTGAAGGTACAGCTTTTAGGGTTGCAGGTTGTGCTGAAGCTATCTGAGCAGGCGCTGCACTTGGCATTTGCCCTGCAATATAAGCGCTGATTTCACCTAGCGTTCTCAATTCTGCTAAAGCCTCAGGCGATAATTCAGGCAATCCTGCGATGTCATCCTGCACTTGGCCTAAAATCTCTACACGCTTAATAGAATCAATACCCAAGTCAGCTTCCATATCCATGGAAAGCTCTAACATATCGACTGGGTAGCCGGTTTTTTCAGCCACAATACTTAATAAAGCGCCTTCTATATCTGCTGACAAACCATCATCTTCTGCGCTTGCAGATTGTTGAGGTGCTGGTACTACAGCACCCATCTTAGACTGCACATGCTCACTAATTTGCCCCAAGGTTCTGAGTTCGGCTAAATCTTCAGGGTTAAGCTCAGGCAAATTAGGGAGTTTCTCTTGAATCTCACCTAAAATTTCAACACGCTTGATCGAATCAATACCTAAGTCTGCTTCCATATCCATCGAAGGCTCAAGCATATCGACAGGGTAGCCAGTTTTATCAGCCACCACTTGCATCATAACCGCATCAACATCCACGGCTGCCGCAACAGGCGCTGCTGGTTTGGGTGCTGATTTTTCTTGTTGTACAGCAGGCTGAGCTGAAACAGGCTTAACAACTGGTTGCGGCGCACTCACAGGTATCGAGACAACTGGTGCAGCGATTGGCGCAGCTGTTACAACAGGTGCAGGAGCCGTCATCGGCGCTGGCACCGACTGCCCTGCCTGCATGGCTAAAAACTCGCGATGCACCTGTAAAGTTTGGGTTTGATAATCATTGAGCTTATGAATGAGTCCTTGCAAATCTTGAGGGATTTGCCCGTTATGCTGCGACACCACCTGATTCACGGTTTTCATGTATTCGGTGGGCGATTGCATAAAACTTTGGTGGGCTTTCAACAGCTCTGATTGATGGCTAATTAGTGCATCAACCTGCTGAGTAGTAGGCGTAGCGACAGGTGTTGAAACCGAGGCTGACTGAGAGGGTTTATTCGTTGCAGCCACAGGCTTCTCCACTTCGATAATTTTTTCGACTTCGACAATCTTTTCAATGACCTCAGGCGCAGCTTGCGTGATGGTTTCACCACTTGCCAAGGCCGTTTCAAACCCTTGTTTGGTTTTATCGCTGACAAAACTGGCTGCATTGAGCTTCATCGCCATTTTTGATAATTTGCGTGGCTGGGTTGGGTTTGCTTTGGCGCTCAGCGTATTAAGCGGTGCAAGCTCAAAACCTAAGACTTTTAGCTCGCAATAAGCTTTTGCCAAGGCTTCCTGATCGTTTTTACCAGGCGCTGCACCGACACTGATGATCTCTACATCTTTGCCTTTTAAAATACTTTGGGTGAGTTTGGTTAGGACATTTTTGGGACCAAACTCGATAAAGACACGAGCACCGGCCTCATAAAGCCCTTCAATTTGTTTCACAAACTCAACAGGCGCAAGCATTTGGCCTTTTAGCTGTGATTTAATGGCTTCAATAGCTTCTGGATAAGCTTCGCCTGAGGTATTGGCAAATACAGGGAATGCAGGACTAGTAAAACTTGTTGCGTCTACAGCCTTAGCAAAAGGCACCTGTGCATGCTCAACCAAAGGGGTATGGAAAGCTGCTGAAACAGGTAAACTTACAGCTTTAATGCCTTGTTCTTTATAGGCTTTTTGTGCTTTATCAATACCTTCCGAGGTGCCTGCCACAACGATTTGATTGTGCGCATTAATATTAGCCACACTGACACCGTCAATATCAGCAATCACCGCCTCGACTTTTTCAATGTCGGCAATCACCGCCAGCATTTTACCGGCATCGAAGCCTTCTTCAGCTTTGGCGGCCATGGCAGCACCACGCGCTTGTGCAAGTGCGTAGAAGCTTTGTTTATCTAAACTGCCAGCCGCATACAATGCTGACAATTCACCAAAGCTGTGCCCTGCACTGAAGTCAACGCTTAAGCCTTTATCTTTTAAGGTATCAAACTGTAAAGTGCTGATTAAACCAATGGCAGGCTGCGCATGCTGGGTTTGCCTGAGTGTTTCTTCCTGTGCTTTTCTTGAGGCATCATCAAACACAGGCTGCGGATAAATAACATCTGACAATTGCTGCTCACCTTTATCAATAAAAACTTGATTAAGTTTATGAGCTTCTTCTTGCAAGCCTTTGTTATGAATAAATAAATCTTTACCCATATTGACGTATTGCGAACCTTGCCCAGAGAACAGGGCAGCAGTTTTCTTATCACTTAAACTTATCGATCGATAAAAAATACCCGAAGGCAATGACCAGCTGTCTTTGTCTTGATCGAGTTGCTTTAACGCCAATTCAACTGCACTGATGGCAGATTCAACCGTTGATGCAACAAAGCCCACTCGATGCCCTTCAACTGAAACCTCAGTCGCTGCCCACAGGTTAAAGGCATAAATACCATCGGCCTTTAACGCCTCAAGCTTTACTTGAAGGTGGGCTTTTAAGTCATGCTTAGTTGAAGCGGAAATAAAAAACGGCTGCTCGGGGCTTTGCAAGCCATAAGCGCTCTGATCACCTTGATATTCTTCCAATACAAAGTGAAAGTTGGTACCACCAAAACCAAACGAGCTAATACCTGCACGGCGCGGCTCACCGGATGCCTTTTTAAACCAAGGGCGGGTTTCGGTATTGATGTAAAAGGGTGAATTGTCGACATCCAGCTTATCACTGGGTTGATCAACATTAATGGTGGGCGGTAATACTTTATGGTGCAGCGCCAAGGCTATTTTGATCATGCCCGCAGCGCCAGCGGCAGCTTTGGTATGGCCCACCTGTGATTTCACAGAGCCTAAGGCAATATGCTGTTTGTCATCAGTGGTTGAAAAAGCCTCAACTAAACCGCCAAATTCAGCTGCATCCCCTGCGAGCGTTCCCGTACCATGCGCTTCAATTAACCCCACGGTCGAAGGATCAAAGCCTGCATCTTTATAAGCACGGTTCAAAGCTTTAGCCTGACCACTTGAACGCGGCGCATAAATCGATTTAAAACGGCCATCACTGGAAGACCCCATACCCTTTAAGACGGCATAGACTTTATCACCATCACGTTCGGCATCTTCAAGGCGCTTAAAGGCTAACATGCCGATGCCTTCACCAATCATCATACCTTTTGACTCTTGGTCAAATGGGCGAATATTATCACCATCCGTAAAGGCCGGGGTCTTGGAGAACGACATATACATGAAGGGCGAGTTATCACAACAAACACCGCCTGAAATCATGACTTCACTGCGGTAATCTAACAAGTCATTGATTGCTAATTTCATGGCAGCTAAAGACCCTGCACAAGCCGCATCCACCACACAGTTAGTACCACCAAAATCAAAGCGATTAGCAATTCGTCCGGCTATAACATTACCTAACATGCCTGGGAATGAGTTCTCTTCCCATGGAATGTACGCTTTCTTATATTTTTCGATAATCATCGCCTGATCTTTCTCAGACACACCGGAAGATGAGAGAACTTTTTTTAACACAGGCTCTTGTAAGCGACTGGTGAGTGGTACAACTTGCTTAAGGCCGCCACCAACACCTAAGACAATGCCTACTTTGTCACGGTCGTATTCACTACCTTCTCCAATCCCTGCATCATTTAAAACATCACGCGCCACAATAAGGGATAAAAGCTGTGCAATATCAGTTAATTCAAGGATATTCGGCGGCAAGCCAAACTCCATTGGATCAAAATCAATATCTGGAATAAACGCCCCGCGCTTACAATAAGTTTTGTCAGGTGCTGACTTATCAGCAGAATAATAATCGTCGACGAGCCAGCGTGAAGGTGGCACATCCATGATGGTATCAATGCCTTGAATAATGGTATCCCAATAGGATTCAAGGTTTTTAGAATTGGCGTAAATACTCGCCATACCCACAATCGCAATTGGTGTCTGCTGAAGTCTGGAATTGAACTTATCCATGGCACCCGTCTCGAAGCTGATCAATCAGCTTGCTTGTTATTCTTATTCTTATTCTTATTCTTTAACGGTTGCGCGCTTAGGCTTATGAAAGCTTTGAATTACGCACTGTCGTTCTTATTATTATTTCATTACGAAAGAGTAACCTACCATAGATCAATGCACCATCACAATGCGCTTTTATTGCGAACGCTCTCATTTTAACCCTTTCACAGAAACTGAAAATAATGGCCAGGATCAGTTTACTTGGATAAACTAGCCACCTGCTTATTTCGTAGGGTGGGTTAGCGAAGCGTAACCCACCGACTAACCTATCATTGGTGGGTTACGCTTCGCTAACCCACCCTACAATAAGGGGTTTCGCTCAAACCGTTCAACGCCACTGAGCGACCAGTCATGTCACAGCTTACTCCCAACAACAACCAAATCGACCTTTGGCTCTGTAACCCTCAATCTATTTCTGATCCCGAACTTCTAAAAACCTACGCAAAGCTTCTTACCTCAGAAGAGTTAATCAGGCAACAACGGTATAAATTTGCCAAGCACCGACATGATGCCTTAATCACAAGAGCATTTGTTCGTACAACCCTAGCCAACTACCTTAACTGTGATCCTAAAGCCATTCAATTTGATAAAGGTGAAAAAGATAAA
Source organism: Pseudomonadales bacterium (assembly GCA_965225765.1). Lineage (GTDB taxonomy): Bacteria > Pseudomonadota > Gammaproteobacteria > Pseudomonadales > DT-91 > CAKMZU01. The sequence continues at coordinate 785,995 of CBDDBO010000002.1, read as the reverse complement.
CCCTATATAACAAGCCCTCACACCAACTTACAGTTCAATGTCAGCCATACCGAAGGGTTGATTATTTGCGGGATTACTAAACAGACACCTATTGGCGTAGACGTGGAATTTGTTGACCGAAAAACTGCCCTTTTAGATATTGCCGACAGATACTTTTCTCCAGCAGAAACTAACGACCTCTTTGCCTTACCTGAAAAGTTTCAACGCAGCGCGTTTTTTGATTATTGGACGCTGAAAGAATCCTTTATCAAGGCTGTCGGGCTGGGATTAAGCATCCCCCTCGATAAATTCAGTTTCCATATAGACAGAACAAAACAAGAGCAAATCAATAGTCATATTTCACTTTCAACAGCGCCTGAATTAAACGAGCCCGGTGAATTATTTAGTAGCTGGCTTCTATACCCAAACGACCGCCACCGAATAGCCATCACCGTCAAGCAGCCTGAAACCAAGCCTTATGTAATACGTTATTTTGATTCAATCCCGTTACATAGGGTAACCGAGCAAATGCTGTCTCAAGAAGGCTTCAACCCCATTGCCAGTTAAAGGGACACAAAAAAGGCGCTTTAAGCGCCTTTTTTGTTTAGTGATTAAAATGCTGCTGAATTTTGGCTGGCTGCATACTGATATCGAAATCTTCCCAGTTATCAGGATCTTGCGCTAGACGCTCAGCCACCACCCAGTATACAAGCGGGTTATGCGAAAAGCCTACATGGCTTGATTTCACATGGATATTTTCTACAAAATCATCGTCTTCGATCATAGCTGCCGATTTTGATACTGCGCCATCAAATTCACTGTAAATCACTGAAGAACGAACGCTTCGATCAGACAAGCTATTTCGCCTCGTTTCCCAGTCATCGACGTTTTGATCCTCATCGTCCACTGCCGACATGTTCAAATATTTTAAAATATTCCAAGTGCTTGTATGTTTCGGATTACCGACTGGCGCGCCTAAGGTAATCACTTTTTCGATCAAGTGCGGGTGAGTTTGCGCAAGCGTGTTTGCAAAAACACCGCCCATGCTCCAGCCTACGAGAGAGACCTTTTGCCCCGTTTCTTCATGAATTTCTTCAATACGTTTAACGAGTTGCGCTTCCCGCTTTTTGCAATATTCAAGGACTTCATCCATGCGAGTAATGCGGCCATCGGGAAGATTGCGGCCTAATTTCCATGGGTAAGCAGTATAACCTAGGCGATTAAGAAACTGACGCATCATGGACATACAGCCATCAGCACCTCCAAAGCCTGGAATCGTCAAAACGGGTTGGCCATTGCCTTTTGGCGCTTTCGACAATATGCCGCGCCAATGGAAGCTAAATAAGCTTAACGCTTCTTTAGCAGCACGAGGAAATTCCGTCATTAATAAAGCATGACTAGGCGGCGTATTACTGGTGTAGGCCGATCTGGATTCAGTCGCTTTCATAGTACTCCCCTCTTATTCAACAACAGATGACAACATAAGATCAAAGCAAGATGTTGTACGCACTTTTTTATAGGCTCTGTCACTATCAACATAGCGCAAATTACCAAAAAGTCATAAACGAATACGCAGATTTAGGTCATCTGTTAACTCAATAAATTATATAAATCATTCATTATTGAGTGTTTTGCGCATAATGAGGAACTCTCCAGCTAAGATAAAGCGCTTAAACCATTCAGCAAAGTGTTTTGCAAACCGCTTAACACTTATCACAGTTACCCCTTGCCAGAGATGAAGAAACAGCAACTCAGGGAATTAAACCTAAGGCGTACACCCTAACAAAGCGTTTATATTTTTCAGGCTACCTTAATGCGACATCTAAATGTACTCCTACTCCTACTCTTACTCGCTCTGCTTGTTCATTCCCACAGCAGTCAAGCTCACACTCAACTCATAAAAAAACAGATAACCGTTATCAGTCTCGGAACATTTGCAGCATTAGCAAGCATTAGCGTACCTACCGCTGCATATCTTGCATACAATCGCATTCACACAGATAAAGCCACTGATCAAAAGCGAGTGGTGGTGATCGACTTTGACCAGTGTTTAATGAAGGATCATATTTTTGGAAAATATCGCCATACGCCTGTTGATAACATTCCGCTATCCCTCGCTGACTTTGGACTTAAAGTCCCAAAAGTGGCCTTTGATGAATTAAAGCAGCAGCGTAACCTGACCCTTGCCATTGCATCATTCGGGAGAAAAGCGGTTATTCAAAAAGCCTTAAATGTAGTCACCGATCAGCCCATCACGATTAAAACACCTGCTGATGTTGGCATCGTAGAAGGTTGTGCGCTCCCAAATAAAAATGCACTACTCTCCTTGATAGCAAAAGAGCAAGGGGTAGGCTTTAGTCAAATGATGCTATTTGATGACACAACAAGAAACTTGGAAGCCGCGAAACAACTAGGCGTCACGGTGCAAGTTGCAAAGCCTTTTGATGAAGCGTCTTTAGCGGCTGCTATCGGCTTTGCAGTCAAAAGCGTCTAATGTTATAGCCGCATGACTCCTTTTAAAGGCCAGGAACTTTCAGGCATTATGATAGAAGAAAATCATCTAACAGATTCACTGTTATTACTTTAACAACAGTGAGTGAGCGCCTAGACTGAAAACCTTTAGTAAATGTCGCCCAAAGACCTCAACCACTCTCAAAACAACATGAACTTGTTCAAGGATGAACATCATATGACAACTAAGCAGTTTACTCACGCGATAAAATACCTACTAATAGCTTGCTGCCTGAGCCATTTCTCCGCATGCAACCTACTTGACCTTGATAACAAAAGCGACGACACCACCCCCCTCCTTGAAGGCTTTCAAGAACCTGAAACCACCACCCTGTCAGGTACATTTGTCGTTCCCAAGCCTATAAAAAGTGAGCAGGTACCAGTCATAGATTTATCTGATTGTACTACTATACCTTCTGGTTATCTTCCTTTACTCAACGCCACAATAAACATTGTGCTACAAAATGAAATAGTAGAAGAAAGCGCAACCAGCACTGATGCCTGTGGTAAATTTGAAATTAGCATCTCAGACATTAAAGAAGATATAGACACAGCGATACTGCAAGCTGAATCCGAGAGCTATAAAACGTTAACAGTACAAGCCAAGAGCTTTACAGCTGAAGAAGAAAATCAGCCAGATGCCGTAGCATCCACTATCAGTAAAGATGCTCAATACGTCATCAACGGATTGCAAAAATTAGACAGCAAAAGCATTACATTTTCTATCACGGACAGCATTGATGGCAGAGCACTCATACAAACGATTAACGATGCTATTACCATCAAAGTTAATAGTCAGACAGTAATAATAGAGAAGATAAACAGCCTTGAGCAGATAGATCTAAAGGCCAGCTCAGTTCTAACACTGGATGCTAGCGGCTCAATGGGTGCAAAAGTTTATGATGATCAATCTAATCCTATCCTTGATGAGAATAATGAAACATTCAACAGAATGAGGCTCACAGCTAGAGCAGCTCATCAATTTATTTCCGAGAAAAATTCAGACGATGAAATAGCTATCATCCCCTTTTCAAGCGCTGTCAATCTTCTCAATGCTAGTTTCTTTGATAACTGGACATTCATTGACACCGACAGCAACGAAGTTGCCCTAAACTACAGCACCTCGGGCTTTACTCAAAACACATCAGAGCTGCATTTTGCAGTCGATTTCTACAATCTGCATAGCCCTTTATGGTCAAATACCTTTAGCAACACACTTGACACACACCATATAAGTCGAAACGATCAAGTTCATCTCATTGACAGCTATTATTACCCTTGGGATTCAGGCACAAAGCTCGAAGAATCAATCAATGTAGCACTAGAAACAAGCAAGCACGGCACTAATCCGCTTAAAGCAGTATTCGTAATGACAGATGGCGATGCATATTTTAACAACTTAGAAGGACTAATAGATGAGGCAAAATCCTTAAGCATTCCTGTTCATAGTCTAGCGATAAGTGAGGCAGCCAACACCGACACGCTACAAGAAATTTCTGAAAAGACTGGAGGAAGCTTTAAACAAATTCTAGATATTAGTACCATTGAAGGCGTTTATTCAGCGCTTCAATCTACTATCAAATTTGCCTATATAGCCGAATTAAGCCAAGAAGTGACATCTGGCGATACACTAACGCTTGAATTTACCTTAAATGGCGAAACCACAACAAGAAGCATCGAAATAAAATAAGTTTATACGCTAACCTCAAAAGCATACATTTACCTTGCAAATAATGCTGGGTGTTAGATACAACATTCGGCATTAGTTTCTTTTGAATTTTCAACAATATAAACTGTCTTAGCTCATATAGGCACTATCTTTTATCCTCACGTTTCAGGCCTCCTGTATGAAAGCACTGTGGCAGAACTACGACACTAAAGGCTTTTTTGATGAGACTATCATGCCTACAGGCAAATCGAGACCGTTAGCGTCTAAACTTATCAATTATATCAATCAGCTCACCTCTGAAGACTTCATACTAAAACAACAAATGGCTGATGCAACGATCAAACAGATGGGGATCAGTTTTACGATATATTCTCAAGGAGCAAATATCGACCGGGCTTGGCCTTTTGATATTGTGCCACGCATTATTAGTAAACAACGGTGGAAAAAAACTGCTGAGGGTCTTGAGCAAAGACTAAGAGCATTGAACTTATTTATTGACGACATTTATCACGATCAAAAAATTTTCAAAGACAAAATAATCCCCAAAGAACTAATCGAAAAATCTAAAAATTTCCGTAAAGAGTGCATAGGCATTAATCCACCCCATCAAGCATGGGCGAACATTTGTGGAACCGATTTAATTCGTGATGAAGATGGTGAATTGTATGTACTAGAAGATAACCTTCGCGTTCCTTCGGGTGTCTCTTACATGCTTGAAAATCGTTCGATTACCAAGCATATTTTTCCTGAGCTCTTTAAGTCCATGTCAATTGCACCCATTGATGACTACCCTTCTGCATTGTTCGATATGCTTGCGTCGCTCTCACCGAGGCGCAAGAGCAACCCTGTGATAGTCGTATTAACACCGGGCATCTTTAATTCAGCATATTTTGAACATGCGTTTTTAGCACAAAAAATGGGCGCAGAACTTGTCGAAGGCCCAGACCTTGTCGTCAATAAAGATGACTGCGTCTATATGAAAACCATCAGTGGATTAGAGCGTATTGACGTCATTTACAGACGCATAGATGACTTATTCCTCGACCCAGAAGTGTTCAACAAAGACTCTGTACTAGGTTGCCCAGGCTTAATCAGAGCATGGAGCAAAGGCAATGTTGCGATCGCCAATGCACCTGGTGCAGGTGTAGCTGACGATAAAGTTATCTACGCTTATGTACCAAAGTTTATCAAATATTATCTTGATGAATCGCCTTTAATTGATAACGTCCCTACCTATTTATGCCTCGATAAAAAACAGCGCAATCATGTGACCAGCCATATTGATGAATTGGTCGTGAAGCCCGCTAATGAATCAGGTGGCTACGGTATTTTGATTGGCCCAAAATCGACAAAAAAAGAGCGTGAAGACACCATTAGTCAAATAAAAAACAATCCACGTAATTTTATTGCTCAGCCTACCATTGCACTATCTACTGCACCTTGCTTCATTGATAGCAAAACACTGGAACCTAGGCATCTGGATCTAAGACCTTTTATATTACAAGGCAAAAATACCTATGTCACTACAGGCGGCCTCACGCGTGTTGCTATGCAAAAAGGCTCACTAGTGGTTAACTCCTCACAAGGCGGCAGCAGCAAAGATACCTGGATTGTTGATGGGGAGGAAGTCTGATGCTCTCGCGTGTAGCAGAACGTATTTATTGGACTGCTCGCTACTTAGATCGCATTGAAAATACCGCGCGCCTGGTTGACGTTTATCATAAGTTAATGCTGGATTTACCGCCTTCAACACGATTCGAATGGACAGGGCTGATTGCTATTCTGCAAGCTGGGGAGCTGTTTGAAGATCACTACAAAAACCCTGACGAAAAAAGTGTGATTAGATTTTTACTGGGCGACAAACAAAATCCTTCATCAGTGCTTAGTTCGATCAAGCAAGTTCGTGAAAACATTCGCACCACGAGAGATGTGCTACCGGAGTTTATCTGGGTACTGATTAATGAAATGAATTTATTTGTCGAGCAACATCTGCAACAAGGGTTTAATCGCAGCGGCCGGATTCAATTTTTAGATGGCATCATACACGGCTGTTTCCAGATTAATGGACTCTTACAATCGACCATGCCTCATGATGACGCTTGGTATTTCATGATGATGGGCCGAAAGATAGAGCGTGCAGATATGACTACACGCCTTTTAGACGCTGGGGCCAGGCTCTATGCATTGCTTGAATCTCAAGGCCCTACTATCAACACACATCAGTTCGTCTGGGCTAATGTGTTACTCACCTTGGGCGCTCACCAACCCTATAGACGAACCACCCGCTCCGCCGTTGATTGCGAAAAAGTGATTCATTATTTATTGGAAGACCCGCACTTACCAAGCTCTATACAACATTGTGTTCACAGTATTCATAAAGCCTGCGACCACTTACCGAATCACAAATCCCTTACGCCTAAGATTGAAAAAATTGAAAAGAATTTATTCAAGAGCCTGAATTATAACCAACTTGGCAAGCCCTTCAGGGACTATCTCGATAAGTTACAAGAAGACATTGGTAAATTACATGATGCGATTAGCGATAATTGGTTTCCTTGTTTTGAGTAGAACTCCCTGCCCAAAAATTTTGCTGGTAATTGTAGGGGGATAAGCGCAGCGCCATCCGCCAGTTATTAGGTTTATTGGTGGATGACGCTGCGCTTATCCACCCTACGCAAAGTAGAATCATTCGATAATCGATTTGTAGACCAAGACAACAAGGTGTTTTACAAATTAACAAGCACGCTAGGAGAGAATGAATGACCATTAAAGTGGCCTTAACGCACAAAACCACCTATGCGTTTGACCGCTTAGTTCAAATCTTCCCACATACGATAAGACTCCGGCCTGCGCCGCATTGCCGTACCCCTATTCTCAATTACAGTTTAAACATTGAACCCAAAGATCACTTTATTAATTGGCAACAAGACCCTTTTGGTAATTACTTAGCACGCCTAGTTTTCCCAGAAAAAAAAGACAAGCTAAGTATTAACGTCGAGCTTATCGCTGACATGGTTGTGATCAACCCTTTTGATTTTTTTCTCGATAAAGACTGCCGACATTTCCCCTTTCACTACAGCGAACAATTAACCAAAGAGCTATCGCCATATCTACAAAAGTTGGAAGGGACGCCGCTCTTTAACGCTTATTTAGCACAAATTCCTAGAGACAAAATGTCGACCAATGATTTTTTGGTGCTAGTCAACAAACAATTACAAGCAACCATTGGCTACACCATTCGGATGGAATCAGGCATACAAACACCTGAAGAAACCCTTAGCAAAAAGACAGGCTCTTGCCGTGACACAGCCTGGTTGCTCATTCAGTTATTAAGGCATTTAGGCTTAGCTGCCCGATTTACCTCAGGTTATTTGGTCCAATTGAAACCTGATGAGAAACCCCTTGAGGGTCCTGTGGGCGCAAAGGAAGATTTCACAGACTTACATGCCTGGTGTGAGGTCTATTTGCCTGGTGCTGGCTGGGTCGGGCTAGACCCCACCTCAGGCCTCTTTGCCACAGAAGGCCATATTCCCCTTGCTTGTACACCTGACCCTATATCAGCAGCACCTATTACAGGCGAAACAGAAAAAGCACAAGTCGAGTTCAGCTTTAGCAATGAAGTCAGGCGTTTCCATGAAGACCCTCGCGTGACTAAACCCTACACGGACAATGAGTGGCAAGCTGTCCTTGATTTGGGTGAGGCTATTGATAAGCGTCTAGAAAAAGAAGATGTCAGGCTGACAATCGGCGGTGAACCAACCTTTGTGTCTATCGACGACATGGAATCAGCTCAATGGAACACCGAAGCGTTAGGCAAGCATAAGTGGGAAAGGGCCTTGGATTTAGTAGCGCGGTTGAAAAACCGTTTTGCTCCTCAAGGCATTTTGCAGCACAGTCAGGGCAAATGGTATCCCACCGAGCCGCTTCCTCGCTGGGCCATGGGCATTACCTGGCGTAAAGACGGGGTAGCACTTTGGGATAACGCTGCGTTGTTAGCTTCTTTCACCGAAGACTGCAAGCAAGACGCTAACAAAACCAAGCTTTTTATCGAACACTGTGCAAGCTTTTTAGGGTTGGATATACGCTTTTGCCAGGGCGTTTATGAAGATGTTGAGTACTATCAGCATCAAATTGACAAATTGCCAGACGATATTGACTTAACGAAGCCCACCAAGGAACAGGCGAAAAAGTACAAAGAGCTGATTTGCTTTATCCAGCAAGATCATTCTAAACCTGCCGGCTTTATCTTACCTATTGAATGGAGTGAACATGAAGGGCGATGGCAATCGAGTCTTTGGCCTTTTGAAAAAGACCATATTCTATTAATACCTGGCGATTCCCCAGCCCCTTTAAGACTCCCACTGGATAGCTTACCTGAAACTGACGGAAAGCCTGAAGCTAAGCCTGATCCTTTTGCCGATAGACAAGCGCTTGATCCCTCCCCTAAAGCAGGCTTGCCATTATCGACAAAGGGCAGGCAAGCCTCAACAGATACCATCAAACGTTGTCTTGGCACACGGATGGTTGAAGGAAAATTGCGTGTATTCATTCCACCTTTAGATACCATTGAACAATTTATTCAATTAATGGCTGTCATCGAAAGGTCAGCTGATAAAATAAACATACCTGTTGTGTTAGAAGGTTATGAGGCTCCAACAGACCCACGCATGAATAAACTCTTCATCACACCAGACCCAGGTGTCATTGAAGTCAATATTCACCCCGCTGCCAGCTTTAAAGAACTTGAAGCCACCACCACAGCGCTTTACCAAGAAGCACGAGATGCTCGCCTTACAACAGAAAAGTTCATGCTCGACGGCAGGCATACAGGCACAGGTGGTGGTAATCACATCACCCTTGGTGCTGCGACACCCGAAGACAGTCCACTGCTTAGGCGGCCCGATTTATTACGCAGCCTTGTGACTTATTGGCAGCACCACCCAAGTCTGTCCTATTTATTTTCAGGTATGTTTATTGGGCCAACAAGCCAGGCACCCCGTGTTGATGAAGGGCGCGATGAAATGCTCTATGAGCTTGAAATCGCTTTTTCGCAAGTGCCCGAAGGGGAAGCCCTAAACCCTTGGCTGGTCGATCGATTATTCAGAAATCTCTTAGTAGATTTAACTGGCAATACCCACCGGGCGGAGTTTTGCATTGATAAGCTTTATTCGCCTCAAGGGATTGCAGGCCGCTTGGGGATTTTGGAGTTTAGAGGCTTTGAAATGCCGCCGCATAGTCGTATGTCCATGGTGCAGTATTTGCTGATTCGCAGTCTCATAGACTACTTCTGGGAAAAGCCTTACGCCAAGCCACTGCTGCGCTTTGGTACAGCCCTGCATGATCAATATATGCTGCCACATTATGTCTTTGAAGACATAAAAATAGTCGTCAAAGAACTCAATGATCACGGTATCGACTTTAAATTAGATTGGTTACTGCCCTTTGAAGAATTTCGATTCCCCTATTATGGCCGAACACAAGTAGGCCAGATCAAACTAGAACTGCGTTTCGCCATAGAGCCTTGGCATGTCCTCGGTGAAGAAGTGAGTTATCAGGGCACCTCACGCTATGTCGACTCCTCTGTCGAAAGAGTTCAAGTGAAAGTCACTGGCATGATGGATAATCGTTACCTTCTAACCTGCAACAACCGTCGAGTACCTTTAACGGCAACTGGCATTAAAGGTGAGCATGTGGCGGGTGTCAGATACCGCGCCTGGCACCCACCAACGGGCCTACACCCTACTCTCAAGAAAAATGTTCCACTCACCTTTGACCTCATTGATACTTACAATAATCAAATAGTCGGCGGCTGTAGCTATAATGTTTCTCACCCCGGCGGACGAAGTTACGACACCTTTCCTGTAAATGCATTTGAAGCAGAGTCCAGACGCTATAACCGCTTTACTGTCTTAGATTGCCATCAGCAACCCACCGAGATTCCACCCTTTGAGCCTGTCAATCAAGACTACCCGCATACACTTGATTTAAGAAGGCCTCTCTCGTGACAGAGACTACTCATAACAGCTACTATCGCGAAGCGTTTGAGGCCAACAATACCCCCAGAGCTTTTTGGCAGCCACTGCTAAACGACATTGAAGCGCTACAATCACAAGACGGCCTAACAGACTGCCTAAAACGCGCGCAATCTGCCCTGCAAAACGATGGTGCGACGTTTTTCAGAGATGATACTGGAAAACCCTCTGCACGCGCGCACTGGCCTTTAGATCCCATTCCAAGGTTAATCCATAAAGACGAATGGACTACTCTCACAGCGGGCTTTCACGTACGCACGCAGTTATTCAACAGGCTGCTAAAAGATCTTTATACTGAGCAAGCTTGTATTAAATCAGGCACCTTGCCACCTGAGGCGATTTATGCACATTCTGGTTTACTTAGGCCTTGCATCAACACCCAGATAACAGCGGAACACGGTCTCTTCTTCCACTGCCTAGATATGATGCGCGATCAACTGGGTAATTGGATCGCCATGAACGATGCGTTTCAGTTACCTAAAGGATTAGGCTTTGCCCTTGAAAACCGCGAGGTGGTCTCAAGACTCTTCCCTTCTGCTTTTCACGAAACCCAAGTCCAAAGATTAGGAGCATTTTTCAATCGTATTTGGCAAGTCTTGACCAGCCTCAAAAATCAAGCTAACTACCCTTCTATTGTTATACTTACCAAAGGCCAGCAAAGTCGAGATTACTTTGAGCATTCTTTTTTAGCGAATCTTTACGGTATTCCTTTGCTGCAACCTCAGGACTTACTGGTTAGACACGAACAAGTCTGGATGAAAACGTTCGATGGTCTACTACCGGTCGATATTATTATTCGCTTTGTTGAGGATAAGCTCTGTGACCCTGTCGAATTAGATGGCAGCTCAAGACTTGGCGTTTGCGGTCTCCTAGGTGCCATACGCGCACAAAACGTTAAGCTCATTAATCCGCTTGGCGTCAGTGTGCTTGAAAATCCTGTACTTTATAAATACATGGATCAGCTCGCGGATTTTTATGGTTTAGCGCCCCCATTACCGAGCATTCAAACATTCTGGTTTGCAGATAACGCTGATAAAGCACACATAGAGCAACACCTTGATGAGCTGATCATCAAACCAACCTTTACGAATGAACACTTTAGTGGCGTTAGAGGAGCTGATTTAACCTCAGAACAACAACAAGCGCTACTCAAAAACATGCATGCAGCCCCCCATCAATATGTCGCTCAACCTCAACTGAGTGCTTCTGTTACGCCTTCACTGATCAATCAACAGCTGGTTGAACAACCTTCCGTTACAAGACTCTATGCTTTTCAGATGCAAAATGAACACCTTGTACTGCCGAGCGGCATCGCTCAAGTGAGCCAAGAAACCGACACCTGCTTTATTCGATTACGCGCAAATGCGTTAAGTAAAGATGTCTGGGTTGTTGGCGACCAGCAAGATACATTCGGGAGCAAGAAAGATGCGCTTAATGTCCAATCAACCTATCAAGCAGAATCGTCCATCGCGAGTCGTGTCATTGAAAACTTTTACATTCTAGGCCGAGATGCAGAACGCGCCCAAACGCTGCTTAGATTGATCCGTATTTATTTACTCATGCTAACCAGTGAAGAAGGTTTATCAGACAATGCCAGTCAGCGATTTTTACTGGCCATTCACACACTGACAGAAGAAAATGGCCTACTCAGCACTAAAGCATCAACGACTAGCCTATTAACGCTAGATGACATCATAACGCCCTCTAACGATCAAAGTGCTATTACTTTATTGCTGGAAGATTTGTTGCAAGCGGCTGAAGCCTCCAAAGAAATGCTGTCTATCGACACACTCAGAGTGATTTCAACCTTAAGGGGCAATATTGATACCCTAGGCGCTGGCTGCCTACAGGATCAGCAGCATTTTTATCATCAATGCCTTGAACCTTTAATTACCAACTTACTAGCGCTTTCTGGGGTAGGTCAGGAACAAATGCGCGGCCCGCATTGGCAATTTATGATGGCGGGCAAACGCATTACCCGCATTAAGACCACGCTACAAATGGTCGATACATTTTTTGTACCCTACGCGCCTTTACAAGATCAGCATGCGTTTGAAAAAGCCTTTTTAATGACGTTCGAGCTGTTTATCACCTTTAGGCGACAGTATCATAATGCTGGCAATTTAGAGGCTTTGCTCCAGTTGATGTTCTTAGAACACAGCAATCCCAGATCCATTTTGTTTCAGTTAGAAGCGCTGATGTACCATCTTGATATCCACCCCTTTAAAAATGAGGATACACCCGAAACCCCTGCCGATGAGCGCATGCTCATTGACGCACTCAACACACTAAAACAAAGTAACTCAAAAGCGTTAATAACATTGGATCAGCACGAACGATTAGAGCTAAAAGCGTTTATATTGCGTCAAATTGAGATTTTTGAAACCTTGAGCCTTTATATTAATGACTTGTATTTTGAGCACAGTATGTACCCTAGGCAGCTTAATGCAAAGGACTAACACTTACTTGTAGGGTGGGAAAGCGTAGGTCTCCCGCCAATCTGCAAATCAATGGCGGGAGACACTAAGCTGTCCCGCCCTGCGGTATCGTCAACACTATGCGTTATAAGATCAGACATATCACCAGCTACCATTACAAAGCTCAGGTTGACCTTTGTTACAATCTAGCCCTTTTGTCACCGGCTTCAACCGAAAGGCAAACGGTTGTGTTTAATGATATTTATTTGAATCCGTACCCTTCCTCAAAACGAGAGATTACTGATTTTTACGGTAATTCAGTCCTGCAATTTGATATACAAAAGCCACATGAAAAACTCATTATCACGGCAGAAAGTGAAGTAGATGTACATGAAGTAGCTAATCAGCCGTCACTCAATCTAACCATTCATGATGTCGGTGAATTAATGACATGGAAGACTGATGCAAACTACCAACTAGCAAAAGAATTTTTACTTAATTCGCCGATGATTAAACAAGTAAATACAGCTTATTATGATTATGCAAAGGATGCCTTATCACCTTCTAATAATTTACATCTGTCAGTTTTAGCATTAACAGAAAAGATTTTTACAGAGTTTACCTACGACCCTGAGTTCACCCAAATTGCTACCCCTTTAATTGATGTACTCGAACATAAACGAGGCGTTTGCCAAGATTTTGCTCATTTGCAAATCGCATGCCTTCGAGCACACGGTATTCCTGCAAAATATGTGTCAGGCTATATAGAAACCTTGCCACCGCCTGGGCAAAAAAAACTTAGAGGTGTCGATGCCACACATGCCTGGGTGAGTTACTTTTGCCCTGAATCCGGCTGGATCGATATCGACCCCACTAATAACGCCCTTACAAACTACCAGTATATCGTCACAGCTACAGGGAGAGATTTTCAGGATGTATCACCCGTAAAAGGGGTTATTTTTGGTGGTGGTGCGCCAGCGCTAAATGTGTCTGTGGATGTAGCGCGTATAAGCAACTGATGCGCTGATTCACAGCAGTTATCATATGGAGAAAGTTTTTGTAAGGAGGTGTTGGCGCAGCACAACCCACCCTTAGGCTAATTTATTTGCAGCTCGTGTAAATACCCTTTGGGCGGTGGTGCCCAGCCTCGCTCTGAATTACTATGATGATCTAGCCTGTCACGCTGCATAGCCGATAGCAGTTTCTCTTCAAATTGTAAAAACCGCTGTCTATCTTCATCAGCTATATCACTGACATCGAGACTTTTATGCAGCTTATCGAAAAGCGTATCAAAGTGTTCTTCTTCAATACCTGATAACTGTTTCTTTAATTGCTCTACTCGAAAGGGATGAAAGCCCATGTATTTGAGTGCCTCACCACCTAAGCTCAGTGCTGATAAATAAGTTTCGCTGACAATTACATCTGCTCCCGCCTCTTTTAGCTCATAGCCATGCGCCCGATCAAAAGCCCTAACCAATAATATCAGCTGCGGGTAATGACGCTTGCAATGAGACACCAACTGCAAGGCCTCGTGCCTGTCATCTATAGCAATCACCAGTAATGAGGCTTCTTCGATACCCGCTCTGTGCAACAATTCAGGCCTTGACGCATCCCCAAAATAGCTCCTCACGCCGACTTTACGCAGCCTGTCAACTTGACTTGCAGCATAATCTAACACCACTGTTGGCACTTGATTGGCCATTAGCAAGCGATTGATTACCTGACCAAAGCGGCCTACACCGGCAATAATAACGGGGCCTCTTGCATCAATCTCTTCATCATCAGCCCTGCTATCTTTACGAAAATATCTCGGTTTAACCGCTCTATCAAATACAATAAAAAGTGCTGGCGTTAAAAACATTGATAACGCGACCACCATCGACAGTAACTGCGACAAGTCATGAGCAAATAACTTATAGTTGGAAGCATAATTTAACATCACAAACCCAAATTCACCTGCTTGAGCAAGGCTCAACGTGAGCAGCCAACCGTGACTTCGGCACACACCGAACACCGCAGCCAACCCAAACAAAACAACCCCCTTAATCAACATCAAGCCAAGCGTTAAGGCGATGATCTGAGGCCACTGATTCATGAGGATATGAAAATTGATCTCGGCACCTACCGTAATAAAAAACAGACCTAGCAATAACCCTTTGAAGGGTTCAATATCGGCTTCTAATTCATGGCGAAATTCACTATTGGCCATCACAACGCCAGCCAAGAATGTACCCAATGCAGGCGATAACCCCACTAAACTCATTAACACAGCAATGCCGACGACAAGCATAAGCGCAGTCGCTGTAAATGCTTCTCTTAACCTTGCTTCGGCTACGTAACGAAGCAAAGGCCGACTCAAGTAATGTCCTGCCATTACAAGGCCTACAATAGCCGCCAAGATAACCACGGCCGCCGCCCAGTGCGGCAACTGTGCAACTAGGCTAATGTCATCGCCTAATGCATCGCCGACGGTGGAGGCTACAGCCATGTTATTGCCATCTAAGGCTAACAGAGGCAAAACGGCCAACATGGGGATCACCGCAATATCTTGAAATAACAGTACCGAAAAGGCACTGCGCCCGCCTTCTGTTTGCCCTAAGGATTTCTCATGAAAAGTTTGTAGAACAATAGCTGTAGAAGACAAAGAGAAAATCAACCCTATCGCCAGCGCTTGGTTCCAAGGTAAGCCCATATAATAAGCAATAGCGCCTATGATTAACGTCGTCAATAAAAGCTGGCAACCGCCTAATCCAACTAGTCTATGGCGCATTTGCCATAATGCAGCAGGTTCTAGTTCAAGCCCGACGAGGAACAACATCATCACCACACCAAATTCAGCAAAGTGTTGAATCGTGTTGGTTTCCTGTCCGACCAACCCTGTCACAGGGCCAATAATAACGCCTGCAATTAAATAACCGAGTACCGACCCTAAGCCGAGCCGCTTGGCTAATGGCACAGTAACAACAGCAGCACAAAGATAAATAAAAACCTGTAAAAACACCTCAGTCATAGAATAGGTTCCAGTGACTTTACATAAGAATTGATGGTCATAAGGCCTTCAAGCTCAACGAAAGCTACTTGGTTATTGATCAGCGCCTGCAGTAAACGCTGTAAATCTGCAACATGCTGCTCAATACGTCCCTCTTCTTTGGCAAGTCGTGAGCTAAACAATGCAAAGGGTGGCAGATATATCATACCTGTTAGATTTGCCGTCTGCTCCAAAGGCTGAAGCAGCTGGCGAATCGTAAAATGGTTAAAACCATCCGCGCGATACGCTGCCTCTGGTGCGCCTGCCGTCAATACACAAATAAAACGCTTGCCTGATAGGGCTGTGCCCTCATTACCGTAAGCAAAGCCATATTCCAATACCAAATCTTGCCACTCTTTTAATATGGCTGGTGTGGAATACCAATAGAGCGGAAACATAAACACAATGACATCATGATCAAGCAATCTCTGCTGCTCTCGCTCTATATCAATATCGTAAGTAGGATACTCTTGATAAAGATCTACGCGGGTCACATTGTCTAAGCCAGCCGCTCCCTGAAATAAAGGGTAATTCACTTCTGACCGATGAAGCGATGGGTGTGCAAACAAAATCAATACTCGTTGACTAGTCAAGTTGACATCTCTTGACAATAAGACTTATGAATAACGATTGCATGCTTAGCCCTGGAGGGTTAAACCAGTTTATTTATACGGATACAATTCGCACTATTTAAACGTAAACTTGAAGCAGACACAATAAAATTTTCATGTCACTAAACTTTATAAGGTTTACTCACTCTTATATGAGAACCATTCTCAAGAGCTGCACAGTACCCTATGAAAGCATCTATTCCACCCATCACCTGGAGCCCTCTATTCATTATGCACGCCTTTACTCATGCTACATCTGGTGTTTTCAATATATGAAGTTAATCATTTTATGTTTTTTAGCCATGACCAATCTAACTTTTGCAGCAACAGCTTTATTCAACAACCCGTACAATAAAAACCGACCTATGTCCTCTGCAACCATTAAAAAAAGAGAGAGACTTGCGGATAAAACGTTGGAAGTTACCTTTGAACTTGATGAGAAAGATAGCTTTAAAGACTATCAGGCAGGTCACAAACTCGCAGGTTACTTTCCAAAGCTCGCAGGTTACGACGTCTATAAACAAGATACCGTTCACCCTGAGTATTTCAGACGTACCTATAGTGTTGCCTCCACTCCCGAAGCAGTAGAAAACACGGGTGAAATAAAAATCACCATTGCTCAGGTAGACAATGGTTTAGCCTCGCATTGGATGGAACATGCGAACATAGGCGAACGATTCTGGTTCTTGTTGCCCTACGGCAACATGACCCCCCCAACCGAACCAACAAAGCGCTTACTGCTGTTAGCGACAGGGACGGGGCTTGTGCCCTTTTATACATGGACAACTCAAATGTCTAAGCTAAAGTGCGATAAGATTCATATCATAGCGAGTTCTCGTAGACCCAGTGAAGCTATATACAGTAAGGCGTTTCATGAATTAAGCAACCAACACAAACACATTCATTACCAAGAAACGTTTACGCGAGAAAAAGTGCCAAATACCTTGTATGGTCGCATACAGACTCATTTAGAAACATTAAAACCCGATCCTAAAACCGACCTTATCTATCTGTGTGGTGGGCCTGATTTTGTTGATCAAACAACCGAGTTACTGAGCAAGTTAGGCTTCGAGAAAGGTCAATCACTTATCAAGGAAGGCTACCCTCATGATGGACATAACGACAGTACCTTCAGCATCACACCATTGACGTCATATAGCGCACAAACGAGTGAATAACAGATCAGTCTCTGTGGATTATTGAATTAAACTCATCCAATACTTCACAGGGCAGATACTCAAAAGCGCTTGAAAAAAATGAGCAAAACACAAGCTGAAAGCAATGAATAGCTGTGCCCTACAGCCGCATAAATCGGTTTTCAGCTTCTTGAAAATGTGTTTGCTGGCAAACACTTAATTTACAGCATTTAGAGTCTACCCAGCAGGTTTTTAGGTGAGTAAAACCAAATTGCTCATTCATGGCATGTATCTTTTTATTCTGTATATCTGGCTCGACAACAACCCTAGAAACATTCAATTGATTGAACAAAAAAGCTAGACACTCTTTAAATACAAATCGACTAAACCCTGTTTTTTTGTTTTGGGATACCGGCGCTAATAAAAAATGAAAACCTCTATCAGATTCTGTGAAAGGTAAGTGATGCTTAAGCGGTGTATTTAACGGGTCATAGACCTCAATATAACAGACAATGTCATTACCCATCTGCCCCCAATAGCTAACAGCTTGCCACTCAGCCCAGGTTTTCTGATAATTCTGATGAACCTCTTCAAGACTAGCCCCTAAAAGGTTCCAAAACTTTGCATAAGGCTGAGACACCCATTGATGGAAACGGACAGTATCATCTGGATAACTAAACGGTAAAAAGTCGAGGGGTAAAAAGTCCATAGCAGTCCTACATCTAGTAAATGATGTCAAATAGGTAGTCGGGGGTATCAGTTTTTGTAGGGTGGCGTTAGCGCAGCGTAACCCACCAAATACTTCAGTTTCTGGCAGGTTACGCTACGGTAATCTGCGCTACGATCATGCGACAAACCTTTTGACATGCTTAACGTTTCTAACTGAGCCAAACGTGTAAGCGAGGTTTCAATCAAATATAGAGATTAAGTTTTCAACGGGTATATTATTTCTAGGTGAGGGAGGAAATACTTGATTAATCGTTAAACAAAGTAGATCTCTTATGCATTTTTGTATACAGGGTTTTTTGTATGATGCCTCTACATCACTTCGTTGCAAACAAGCCGTTGGGGGGAAAAAGACGGAATGCGTTTCCTGCTTAACCACCGAGTCCCAAATATTAAGAGACTGACCACCTAAGTAAGCCTTTCCAGAAAAAATAGAATAAGGCAACAACCCCAATTCAATGGAAAATTGCGTCAATACTTTATTGGCAACCTCACTAATCCGCTCAAAAATAACGACAGCCGCGCCAGCCTGCTTTAAAGCAATCAACTCCTCCTTGTATTTTTCCAGGCTACCTTTATCAGAACAATATAATTGATTGGCGTTTATCTGAGGCTTATAACCCATGTGAACTGCAGGTAACAACCCTTGTTTTTTGATAGCCGCAATCAAGGCACTGCAATGCTCTGGGCCTGTTGGCTCAAACTTCACACAGGTTGCACCCGCCTGTTTAAACCCTGTAAGAATAACGTCAACCTGAGTGGCAGACAAGCCATCAGGAACATCAGCCATTAGAAAAGGCATAGCGAATAGCGATTGATAGTTATCCATTGCCCTACTTACTTCGTTTACCAATTCCGGTAACAAATCAATACTCTGCGCTTTTTGATCATGAGTGAGTTTGGTTGATGCCTGATTAAGGTGCGTCATATAGTATGAATCTCCCACCATCACACTTTCCACCTGATAGCGCTGACCTTTTAACACTTCTGCCAACGCATCAAATTCATAGTCATGATATAAATTAACTTTTATCCCAGGTCGCTGCGGGTTTTGAATACGCTTTTTAATTAGCGTGGATACTAGGTCACTCATTTTTTGCCTCTTTTTCATAGGATAGCAGCAGATAAATCCTACTGCCGATAATCAAAACATAGCGATAAACCACACAGCCTGTATAACGTAACCAGTTGTCTATGGTGGCTTTTTGTTTAACCAATCTATGTATACTTTTACCTAAAACCAATAAGTGTTTAGCCTGTAGGCTATTTCATAGCTGCATTTGCCAAATTAGTTGTTTTCACCTTTTTAGCTTGCATGAAAAACAAGAGTATTAAACCAATGACCGACAACAATATGACGATAAAAAAAGGATATAACGGTTCATTCAGCAGTGAGACCAGCGACGCTGAAAGGCCTGCGAGCATACAAGCCAATTTATTTGAAGCATCGAATAGGCCGCAATGAAATCCGGGCTGTTGTTTATCCAGTGCAGCGGCAAACAGTTGATTCAAACCATTCATACTTAATAGCATGCATACACCTATCAAAATACGCCCAAGGCCTACCAAAATAAGCGTGTCATAACAATGCATAACCGCACCTAATGCTAACAGCAACAAAGCAATAGCAACCTGTTTTCTAGGTGTTGCAGTTACCCTATTTATCCAAAAAAGACTTGTGACCACAACAAGTTGAGGCATAGAAAAAAACAAACCAGATAAAACGTTGCTCTGTACATTAAATTGATCAAAAAAGACCAAAAAGTAGGGTTGAGGTATCACAAGCCCTGCATCAATAATCAAATTCATAATAAGACACAAGCCCATAGCCTTAGAGAGTTTCCAACATCTAGTAACCTGAGGTGATACGCTCCCCCCTTTTGATGGCGTTTTGTCTTCACTTTTCAAATAGAATAAACATAAAACAAAACTCAACATGGGAAGCGCTGCAAGAACATAATAAACTTTTATAGGTGTCGTATAAGCCATCACCCCCCCCAAAAGAGGAGGGCCAGATACCACAGCTAACAAGGCTGAAAGTTGCGTATAGTTCATCACCTTTTTTAAACGATCACCTTTATACCATTCAGCCAAGTAGGCATTTGCGCTTGCATGACTGCCACTAAAAAAGCCCTGTAGTGCGAGCGCAATAATCAATTCAATCAATGAAGTTGATTGAGCCGCAAAAATAAAGGCAATGGTTAACCCCAGTTGAGACCTTAACAAGGATGTTTTCTTTCCAAAGCGATCTGCAAATCGCCCCCACAAAGGTAATGAAATAACAAGGCAACTCAACGGTAAAAGAAAAAGCATGCCCACCACAAAAGATGTGGGTGCATACCCAAGTTCACTGACCACTAAAGGCAGGAACAGCACCATGCTCAGAGCACTGAATGCTGTTAAATAATTAGACAGTAATACCACAACTAACATGTGCACTGTACTCTATAAAGAAAAAAGCGGATTAGGCGCGGTTTGACCATAAAATTTATTCGCATCCAACGCACCGGTTGATTGTTTACGATAGAGGCTAGCTGCAGTCAGTAAGTATTTAATTGGGTGTAAAGGTGAATCTATCAATCGTTGACGTGCATCGACTACCTCAACCCCTTCTGTTTCAAGTTGGGCTAACTGAGTTAACATCTCATTTTTTAAGCTTGAGTATGCCCAGGGTTTATCAGTGGCATCAAACAGGTTTTCAATAATAGGAAACAAGGTTAAATGAAATATCATAGGCACAAACATATTAATCAAGCAATCGTCAGTGCTCGTGAAGCATCGCTTATCTTTTACTTGATCAATCAATGATTGTGCAGGACCAAATTCAGGCATTTTCTTACATAATGTATAGGGATCTACTGCTGGGCCATCATTATCCTTGAAAAGTACTGAAAGCGTGTTTTCTCCGATACTAAACATGGTATTTTGTTGATTACACTCTAACGCTATGCCATAGACAAGCCACAACCTCAAGTGCACCAGACATACCAGTGAAACCGTATCAGAAAACCATGCCTTTAGATCGCCTTGATACTGATTATCAATGGCATGCTCTATATAGAAACGCCCATCACTCATGACTGTAAAAAATGAAGCAACGCTTAAGACTTGTGCATCTTGGCTCATTTCCGGATAAGTTCTAACGAGATAACTTAGATCGTTACGCCCCTTAAAATAACCATAATCAGCTTCATCGCAAACATCAACCAGGCCTTTGAAATGCTCATCCTTTGCAAAAATACTACTGAGTATCTCTGCAAATAAAGCGCCGTCAGGCAGCGTCGCAGGCTCCATATAACGCACGTTTAATCGGCCTAAAGTGGCAATGGGCAAAGGCAACTTAATATGAATCCTTGGATCATTAACAGGCGTAACGGCTCTAACAGATAAGGTCGGAGTAACGTCCAAGTATGTCTTAGGTGCAATCGTTATCTCGTCAACCTGTTCGAGTGCTTTAAGCATCATCGGATGTACTGGAATCAATATCTGAGCATCACCTATTTTGTCTATGCCTACATCGGAAGCCGTTGGCCAATACTTAGGTAAACTATCTGTTTGTGAATAATCCTCACGATTTACAACAGCCCAATATAAGCTAAATGTACGCCTAAATTCGGGTGTATATAACCTAATATCCTCATCGGTCATGCCAAATTTAGCTCTCGCTGAAGGGTAATAAGGATGATCGGTAAACGCGGCAACATGATCACTGTCGAGAAGCGAATGAACTCCCCTGCTCTTTGTTAGCCTGCCATCATTGAGTAACAGCGCTTTGCATGGTTCATCATACTGTTGACCTTGAGAAATAGCTTCACGAACCTCTTCAGTATATTGGTCAAAATAAACTTTATCATCTTCTGCTAAATTCTCAGATAACAATGAAAGCCAGGCCGCATAGCCACTTCTCTTTACCATATGCGTCCCTTTTCGCTGATACCAATAATCTGAAATCGCAACATAAGGCTGCATCACATGATGCTGCGTCACTGGCAAAAGAAAATGGGTATTAAGGTGTGTTATCTCAAGCACTATAATATTGTCAGCGTCGGTCATCCCACCAATGGGTTTTACATCATACCGACATAACGCCTCACCAACAGGCAGAGGGGTTGCACACAATTGAATACCTGATACATTTTCTCTAAGACAGGCGTTAATGACACGGTTAGTCATGTATTGACTAGAAAACATAGCGCTAGCTACCCACGGTTAGATCAATGAAAATGGTTGTCTTAGCCCCCATCGTAGCGGGGCTATGTGTTAAGAAGCGCCTAATAAGCTCGTCAATTGGCGCTCAAAAGCACTGAATAACGTCATAATTTTTTCAATATCTTCATGCTTGACAGGGTAAAAGGCTAGGTATACTGATATCTCATTTCGGTGTTTATATAAGTTAAATTCATCTAGATCTACCTGACAGATACCTTTAGTTTTATCAAGCAGCGCATCCAAAGACGTCTCAAGCGCAGCGTAAACCAAGTCTGATGAAACCTTAGGGTTAAACTGCATTCTTTTCGTATTCAAAACAAGATAGGTATCAGCGTCACCTAAAGCCTGTTCACGACGAAAATAGTTAGAGGCGCGTCTTATTTCACCTTGAATACCGACTTGTAATTCTGAAATTTTTATTTGCCTGCCTTCTTCATCATCATAAGCAATTAAATCTACTCCTGAGGTAGTAAATAAAGTCGCTAAATGACGACTCATCTGCTCGCCGAACATCAAAGACACTTTGGCTACCATTAGCTCATTGACAATACGTTCAAAATACTCGAGCGCGTCACTCGAAATTTCTGTGAAAAAATGGCGATGACCCTGTCGAGTAAACTCTGAAGCCACTTTATATTGATTAAAAACAGTATACTGACAAGTTTTTCCGAGTTTATATTGATTATCTCCTGCATGATAAAAAGGCGCACCTAATTCAAGATTATTGCCATCTTTTGAAGCCAGTCGTTCTTGCCATATAAGCTTTTTGCTTTTTATTGCATTATCGATATCTTCTACCGTTTCAAACACTCGAGTAGTTGAGGCAATATACTTTTTGATACTTTCGTTATCTGTTAGGCTTTTAGCTTTATCAGAGTCGATAATACTGACACATTCACCACAGTCACCTTCATCAAATTTAAATACAATGCCAGTTTGCTGATGCTGACGAACAAATTCAAGAAGGTCATCAGAGTCAACGACACCTGTTTCGGGGAAAAATTTCTTAATATAAAATGACATCACTTGATCATCTTTATAGTTGTCAGCTAGTAGTTTCATTGCATCGGCGGTATTTCTTTTCGAATGTAACGCTTCACACTTACGCCTTTCATAAAAAGCGTTTACTGTAATCGAATACTGACTTTCTAAATGACCTGTCACGCTGTTATAAAACGCTGGCGCAAGTCCATACAGCGGCTTTTTGTCCACTAAAGCCAATAACGATTCATCTAGATCAGCTATCTGCCCTTCTGAATGAAGCACTTGTTTATCAACATCTAAGCTAAACAACAACGAGCTGTTGTGATGGTATTTGTCATGGAGCCTGTAAACGATGTTATTAAAGTAATGTGCATTGGCATCTAAAAAGGACACATTATAAGAAGGCTGATATTGATAAGAGTAATCGCCTACTGCCGTAAAATTCATTTCTGAAATAATGGATTTGTAGTCAGCATATAAATTGACAAATCCAAGTAAAAACCAAAGAACAAAAGGTAAACAACGACTATTTTTCACAGTAAAGACCTAGTAAACAGTTAAGGTTAATGATACTTAATCGAGATTTGCAGAGAGCTGGGCGGCATCAACAAAAAATTTAACGCCACTCAAAGAAGAGCTTAGTGTCTGTTTCACCTCGTCAACGCCTCGTCCAACACATTGAATCATAGCGAGGTGATCCTTATCAGAGCCATTAACCTGAACAGAATCGCCGATTTTTTTTAACGGCACAAACTGGCTACCTTGTTGTGCCTCAGCCTCCAGTATTGACAAAACGCCCGATTTTTCCGCAGAAACAAAGGCACAGCCGCCATAGTGTGACCAATAATCAAATTCAGGGACAGGATTGCCTTGATAGAGCTGTAATATCGAAGAAAACCAAATGCCACCAGACAGTTCATCTAACATATACTCAACATCACCCGCACATCGATAGTTGACTTCTATTAACTTAGGTCCTTCATCGGTAATAATAAACTCACTGTGACAAGCACCAAAACCTACACCGAGTGACTTTATTTGAGCCAGACAATTTTCTTTATATTCGCTGATTAAATGGCCAGATAATATAACCTGCTCTTCAATAAAGACGGGGGGGTCACTAAAGGTCACATCAAAACCTGCCATAGCTTTGATTTGACTACAATCACCCAAGGTTTCCAGAGAGACAATAGGTCCTTCAACATACTCTTCAATATACAGTAATTGATCATCGGCTAAATAAAGCCTGCAATAGGTAGCAAGCTCCTGCTCTGATTTGCATAATCTTACATCTTTACTTTCGATACCTTGAGTGGGTTTTGCAATCACAGGATAGGTTAAGTTCACCTCATTCAACTTATATTTTGATAGAATTTGATGATGTATAACAGGAAAACTTTTCTCCTCAAGACGCCTTCTCATCATCAATTTATTCTTTGTCGTCAAACACACTTTCCAATCTTTATGTAGGCAGCCAAAATACTCAGCGGATAATGCCACAGACGCCTGCAGGTAATCGCTGTTTGAAAAAATGATAGTGGGATTCAAGTTGTTTTCTTCAATATATTTAATCAGATAAAGCGGATTATTAACATCAACCTGATGCACACTAACGTGCGTCAACACCTCAGGGGCTAAAGCCTTTTCATAGTCATCACTGTAGTCCGTTAGAAGATGCGTGTGATAGCCAAGCTTTATAGAAGCAGGTAAAAACCCATCGCAAACGGCATGATGAACGATAGATGCGACAATGATACACCTAGTAGACATGGTATTATCCTATAACTATAAACTAAAAAAGCTGATGAATGTTGACAGCTGGCATTTGTACAGTTAAAAAACTACTCATAGAGCTTGCTATAAATAGCCTTTCGTTCTTTATAAACGTCATCATGCTATTTTTAATCCATCCCCTTTAACCTCCATAAACGCTTCGGGAACCCCAAAATTCGTGAATGTATTATTTACATCGATTTTATAACATTCATACCCTAAAAGACTGTTTACTATAACGCTGCTTCTATAGGCAGCCAAGGTTAAATCGGGTGCGCCAACACCATGCGAATGCAATTCAGCATTTTGCACAAAGACCGTTGAAGGCGTATCTGTAGAGTCTAATATAAGCCTATAATCCCTTGAGATTACCCAATCACCCTGGCTGTCTTTCTTAAAATAATCGGTCATGCCCTTCAACCTTGACAAATCATAGGGCTCATAGCCTGTTGCGCAAATCAAACAATCCGACTCAACAGAAAACGGCAACGCTTGCTCTAGATGATAACACTGAAGACGCATTCGACTATCAGTTTCAGAACTAGCCACTTCCTCTATGCCTGTTAATTCTGCGTTAGCTAAAATATCAGGCTTTTGATTACTTAGAAAAGATTCATGGTAGAGCATCTTATAAATATCAGTAATCGTTTCAAAGCTAATACCCTTGTAGAGTAGATCCTGAGATTTCATTAACGACCTTTTCTTTTCTGGCGTTAATTCATAGAAATAGTCAATGTAGTCAGGTGAAAAATGTTCTAGCCCCAAATTGGAATACTCCATAGGGAAAAAGCCTTTGCTTCGCGTTAGCCAATTAAGTTTTGCATCCGGAGACTTCCAGCTTAATACATCGAGTACAATTTCTGCAGCACTCTGCCCTGACCCCAAAATCGTTATATCAGTTGTATGCGCTATCTGCTTTTTATTATGAAGGTAATCACTACTATGAAAAATCGATTTAGCGTGGCTAGCACTTCCTTTGACAGCTGCTGGAAGGGATGGAGTCGAACCTAATCCAAGTACCAAGTGTCTGGCAGCGTACTGTTTTATTTGTTGACCAACCTTAGATTCAACAAGCCAAAGAGATTCATTCTGGTAGGTTAAGCGTTGAACGCTGACAACAAGACTTGAGAACTGGCATGATGCAAGCTGAGCTGCAACCCACTGGCAGTAATGGTTGTATTCCATTCGCTTTATAAATAGATCTTCTTTGTAGAAAAAAGGGTATAGCCTCCCTTCATTTTTTAGGTAATTTAAAAAGCTATAAGGGCTGGTTGGGTCAGCCATAGTCACTAAATCAGCCATAAAGGGTACTTGCAAGGTTGCACCATCAAGCATCATCCCCCCGTGCCAGTCGAACTGAGACTTTTGTTCAAGAAACAAACAGTCTATCTGATGGTTATCTAATAGTGCGGCCAAAGATAGATTAAAGGGGCCAATCCCTACACCCACCAAGTCATATATATGCATACTAAGCCTTACGGACATTAAGAAATAATCTTCGCTGTTTGATCATTTACTTGATTTATTTTTTAAAAAACCACCAACCCAATTAACTAGGTTCTGTTGACATTGCCATCCATCTACACAACCATAATCTGGCTT
The DNA here is from genome assembly GCA_965225765.1 of Pseudomonadales bacterium. Classification (GTDB taxonomy): domain Bacteria; phylum Pseudomonadota; class Gammaproteobacteria; order Pseudomonadales; family DT-91; genus CAKMZU01. The sequence continues at coordinate 759,318 of CBDDBO010000002.1, read as the reverse complement.
AGACTGCGCCAAAAATATAGGGTATAAGGCTTACACTGCTTCATAAGCGTTAGTCTCATGGGGTGAGTTGATGGCATTTTTCATATAATCAGCGCCAAGTGATATGATGAAATTTATACATGACAGAACGATAGATACCGTCACCATAGGGTTAACCAGTGTTATTTTCAAATAGCGGCTATCAGCAAAGGACGTCAGCGCAATTGCATAATCACCTGAATAGTAAACAGCCTCATGTATGTGTTGATTTAGTTTATTCAACTCATGTTCACAAAGCTTTTCATCATAAAACCTAAATACCAAGGTATTAAAATCACCACTCAAATTAACGCCCGACCTAGAGGCAAACTGAAGACAGGTTTGTTTCAGCATCAGTTCGGACAGTTGCTTAGTGGTATCAATGATGTGATCAACCCATTTTGCAAAGTTATCAGCGCCGACATGCTTTAAGGTAAGGCTGAGTTTTAGTGCATCAAAACGGCGTGTTGTTTGAATGGACTTATCAACTAAATTGAGCGAATCAAGCATACCGTCTTCAGGGTTCAAATAATCGGCATGGTAAGTTAAGTGCTTAAAATCCTCTGCCTTCTTACAAAAAAATGCACCGCAACTAATGGGCTGGAAAAACAACTTATGAAAATCTACTGTGACTGAATCAGCCTCTCCTATTCCATCAAGTAGATGAGTATAGTGTTTAGAAAACAGCAAACAGCCACCTACAGCAGCATCCACATGCAGCCATATATTAAAGCGTTTAGCAATATCATGAATAGCAGTAAGGGGATCAAATTGACCAAAATCTGTACCACCGGCGGTCGCCACAATAGCAAACGGGTAGAGTCCATTGCCTTTAAGTGTCTGAACTTCATGTAAGAGTGACTGAGGACAAAGACGACCCTTTTCATCTGTGCTTACCCGTACAATAGCACGCTCACCTAAGCCTAAAAGATGCAATGCTTTATGCACTGAAAAGTGCGTATGCTCCGAGCAGAGTATGCGAAGCTTAGATGAGGCTGCAGGTAAGCCATGTTTGGATACATTATGATGTAAAACCTGCACGCAAAATGCATCTCTAGCCATCAGCAATCCCACCAGGTTGGACTGTGTTCCACCTGATGTAAACACGCCATCAGCCGCAGTCGGCTTTGTAAATAATCGTCCCTTCAATTGATCAATCAAATGCTGCTCTATATAGGTTGCTACAGGGCTTTGATCCCAAGAATCCATGGATTGATTGAGTAGCGAAATACACTGTTCTGCTGCAAGTGAAGCCAATGTCACAGGACAGTGCAAATGTGCCATTGACTTCGGTGAATTGACCCACAAACTGTGCTCAACCAACTGTGGAATAAGGTTATCAAGGCATTTATCAAGTGACTCAGGCTGCTCAGAAATAGACAAGTACGCTAATAAGTCCTCGTAATCTTTCGATTTTTTTCCACTATAAATCGACGTCTTCTCTTTTATCGCCCTAATCAAGAGTGAAGTCGTTTGATCTATAGCCTGAGCATAATTAGATAAACTACTGTCTGAATCACCCAAGAAAAAGCTATTGATACTCAAGGTTATGCAACCTCTTCAAGGGCTTCAGTAAGTATTTTTACTATAGCGTCTGCCTCTTCCATTGATAAAATAAGGGGAGGTAAAAAGCGAAGCGTCCCACCGAATCGCCCTCCAAGTTCAACAATCAAGCCTTTTTGAAAACACGCGTGCTTGATCATTTTTGCCTTAGCGCCATCTGCTGGGTGGCTTCCTATAGTGTCTTGCGGCTGCTTTGGATCCACTACTTCTATACCTAACATCAAGCCTTCACCTCGAACATCCCCAAGACAAGGAAAGCGGTCTTTGAGTAAGTTAAATTCACATTTCAAGTAGTCGCCAACTTGACGCAGTGATGTCATAAAATCTGGTTTCCTTACTTGTTTTATAGTGGCTAGTCCTGTTGCCATGGCAAGTACATTGCCCCGAAAAGTCCCGGCGTGAGCACCAGGCTCCCATCCATCAAGCGCCTCTTTATACAGTACAACTGAGAGCGGCAACCCTCCGCCTACACCTTTAGATAGCACAATGACATCAGGCTCTATACCTGCGCGTTCAAAGGCATACATATTGCCCGTTCTGCCAATCCCGGTTTGCACCTCATCAACAATCAAGGGAATGTCATGTGCTTTTGCAATGCGAGCAACTGCTTTAAGCCAGTCAGTAGGCGCAACAATGACGCCACCTTCACCTTGAATAACTTCTAAAATAATGGCTGCTGGTTTTAATATGCCGCTTTCTGGGTCTGCTAACATCCTTTCAAGTAAAGCAATATGAACGGCGATACTTTGGTCGCCCTCTAGTGCAAAAGGACATCGATACGCATAGGGGTAAGGCAAGAAATGCACACCAGGCATTAATGCGCCTACTGGTTTTTTAGGCGCTAAATTTCCCATCAACGACAATGCCCCTTGAGTCATACCATGATAGGCACCACTAAAAGCAAAAATACCCGATCTATTCGTTGCCGTTTTGCAAAGTTTTATTGCAGCCTCTACAGCATCTGCACCCGTGGGCCCACAAAATTGTACTTTTGTAGTACCTTTATAAGCATCAGGCAGGGTATTCAACAGCTCAATGACGAACTGCTGCTTTTCTTCAGTCAAAAGATCAAGGGTATGTAGTGGCCGCCCTTTTGATAAAACTGAATTTATCGCTTCAAGTACTAAATCATGGTTATGTCCTAGCGCCAGACTTCCAGCGCCAGCTAATGCATCAATATAACGTTTTCCATTAATGTCATGTAGATAAACACCTTTTGCTGACTCAATGACCATTGGGTTCTTTCGAGGATAACTTCTTGCGTTAGACTCCCAACTCGCTTGGTCATCAAGCATGACTTGCATCTTATTGAAAGCTTTTATTTCATGTTGATCTTTTAATGCAGCCATTGAGCTGGACATAGATTATCTACCTTTCGCAAATGCACTCGATTCTCATTAAGATTAATGCTATCACAATTAAAAAACCAATGTCATCTATTAAAGGTAAAATTATTTAATTTTTTTCTACAAGAAAAGGAAATAAACTATTCATTATTTTTATTAAGAAATGCCACAACTAGCAATAGACATCTATCAGCCAGCCTTAGCCTATATATAGCAGACTACCTACAATCATCTATTTAAGAAACCACAAAAAAATTGTGTACTATATAGTGGGTTTTATTAGTGGAATTTTGTTGTTGGGGAGTTACATCGGATTACTTTGACCGCAAAAAAAATTAATAATTGGCATGACATGATACTGCATGACAACGTTATTCTATTTATATGCCAGAAGCCTGTCCGAGAACTGACAGCTCGGCCTGAGCTTCCTATAATTGGCCAGAATTCTCATAAAATTTCTTTAAATAGGCCGACTATTCGCAGAAATTTTCTAAAAATTCTGACTCAATTCTTGAAACCTTATGCTCGAACGCAATTCTCGGACAGGCTCCTAGCGCAATAGAGATGGGCGTATTCAACCCACAAACGCATAATGTCTATGCTGCCAAGATAGACATGCATTGCCTCATACGTTCAGCAATTATTTCTCAATAGATTTTTTGTCGGCTCCTAGCGCATTATCACTATAGCAGCCTGCCTCTAAAAAATAGCTTGACCTGTTTATAGGGGCTTATGGTTCGTTTGACGCTGAAAATAATTCATCGAAAAAGTGTCTGCCAGCAGCAGACAACACATAGCGCCCCTGCCTCGGCGACTCCATAATGCCGCGCTCCAAGAGATTGGTTTGCATCGCCTGCGCAAAATCAGGCATATCGACTGCGTTTAAAATTTCCTGAAAGTCTTCGTTTGCAGCAATCAGTTCAATGTCTTCTTCACTGATGCCTGCATGTGGGTTGGTGAGCTTTTCAAAAGTACCACGCTGTGTAACGTAACGCGAGATAATCAAAAGTAGCACCTGCACACGCTTCACTGCATCGGTGTAAGGCATCTCACCGTCTTTATCGCGCACATAATAAAAATCAGGCTTAGCCACGAGCTCCATACCCGACATTAGATATTGCAGTTTATATTCATTAAAGTGGGTAAACAGTTCGGTAAATAAAGGGTTTTCTTCCTGCTCACCTGATAAACCATAGCGGTAACGATTAATCACACGGCCATTAATTAACTGCTTATAAAGTTTTGAAGAAAGGGAAAAATTTAAATCAAGCATGCTGGGCACCTTTCTTAACTGGCATTTTGGACGTTTTATTCATAGCGTCTGGAATAAGGGATAATCGCACATACTTAAATTCGTATTCACCGTCATTAATCGCCACACGTTGCTTTTGAGGTTTTAGCCTACGGCTTAATCCAGGCAAGGTCGTTAAGCTCTGATAAGCAATCAACGTATCTAAAAGTTTGTGATCATCAATGGACTCACACAGCCAATTGTGTACATCTTCAATTAAGTCATCTGATGATTCAGGCCATTGTCGCTCTATGCATAGGCGCATCAGTTCAGCACGTCGCTGCTCATTCACATCAACAGGAATCACCAAGGGTTTTAAGTCAGGCAGTATGTCTTGTTGCAACTCGACTGTTCCCAGCCATTCATTCAAGCGTGCTTGTTGATCCACCTCATACCAGTTAAGCTTGGCATCTTGAATCACCTGACGTTTTTTAAGGCCTGACAACGAGTGCGTTGAGCGGAAGATTTCGTGATAGCTGGATAATTTTGTACCACGTAGCTTACCGTGGCGTAATTCAACGACGGCGTCTTCCAATGCTTTGTAAGCTTTTTCAATCGCATTATAACGCTTACGCTCAGAGGCGAGTGTTTGCGTATAACGCCTAACACGCTGTTGCATTAAAGCAATATCTTTATAATACGAGCGAATAGCAGTTAGCTTGTAGCGAATACGAAACCCTGTGTAAGATTCCCCTCGCTTTTCATGCAACTCATACAAGCGAGTCATTGATTGCGTAAAGCTAATTTGATCACCTGCTGAATCTATCTTAGGACTTAAAAACGCATTACAGGGTCTGATAAAACGCTCATACAATCTTGTTGCATCATCTAACAAGCGGAAACTTTCGGTTTGTCCTTCTACTGCCTTATCGAGCGCCTCATAACGCACGCCAAGCCGGTTGACTTGGGCACTAAGCCCTTCAACATTTTGCTGAATTTTAGAGAGCGTTTGATCAATTAATTCAAACAGGGTAATTTTTGTTTCGTCATAATCAGGCAGGCCTTGAAGCGTCGGCATAGCCTCCATCACTTGTGCCAATCGCTGAAACTGATCTCGCATTTGCTCAAAATCTTGCTGAGATAATTCACGCACACGACTCGTATCTAAAAATCGCAGCAGTTCCATCACAAAGGATTGCAGTGTGAGCGTACCCGCCTGATGGTCTAAATGAACAATGATACCGTTCTTGGACAAAGCATCGAGCGACAGCACCCGAATTGCATAGTCATCGCCACTTGCAACAATATGCTGATGATACGCATCAATATATAGCTTTTGCGGAATCTCAGCACTGCCACCTTGATGTTGAACATAATCCACTAGCGCGTAAAAAGCAGGCTTATGTGCCAGCATCGTTTGAATAATTTTATCTCGAGACACACGCATCAGGAAATTGCCTCAAGCAGAGCGTTAGGCTTGTCTTCTTCGATTAAACCAATGCTTTCAATAAAGTCTTCAAGTATCAGCGTATGGCATTCTGGTTCACGAGGTTTTTCAACAGTAAACCTGTCTATCGTTATCCATCGCTTGATGCTTTCCATCAATGCAGGCTTAGCCTCAGGCGTTGCACAGAACACCGCAAAGCCTTGAGATTCAATGGTTTCAATAGCTGTTAGTGTATTTTGGCTATCAAGCGTACCAATTTCATCAACAATAATCGGAATTTTAACCTGTGTATCCTGCGTACGAATACCATGCAGCAATAACGCTAGAATCAAAGCAGTCGTAGTTGAGGTCGTACCGCCCGACTGACTCTTTTTGTCAAACTGCTTGGCGCCGTTTTTCTTGTACTCATAGTGAATACTGTCAATCAGCTGGGGCAAATCTAACGTACGCGTTTTACCGTCAAAAAAGCTATCGCAAAAAGCCCGCAACCTGTCATAAAAGCCTTTATCCAGTAATGTGGCATCTTGCAGATTATAGGTTTCGATATCCTGCATCAGTTGATCAAAACGGGGGCTAAAATTAAGCACCACACGAATCGCATCAAGGTTGGAGATTTTATGCTGATTCACTTCGTGATTGAGCTTATCCATAAAGCGAATGACCGTCCCTCGCGCCTCTTGAATTTCTCGCACTTGATTGCTGATCTTGTCGTTATGACTTTGCACCGCCTCATCCAGTAACCGTTCCTTTTGCGGCAGTTCAATAAAGGCAATTTTTAAGGTATTCACCTTGCTGGCAATGTCTTGATCAGAATCTATGCTGTCAAAGGCATCTGCCCTATCCGGCAAGGCCGACTCATACAAGGCCTTTACGTTATGCATTAACGATTGTCTGAGCGTTTGATACTGCTGAGCTTTTTCATCCAAACTACCTAAGGTTTGATGCGTCACTTCCGTCAACAATTGCCCATCAAAGTTTTCAGCTAATTGAAACCCTGTGCGCATTAAGAGCGCATCCAGTCGTTCCTGCCAGTTTTCAACATCCAAAAGCCGCGGCAATAACTGCTGTTTTTCATGGTCCACCAATAAAAAGTCAGCTTGTTTGGCTTGGGCTGCATCATTACTCAAGGCACAGTTCTCTTCAAGCATCGCCACTTGCTCTTCTAGCGCTTCAAGCTCAAAGCGTGATTCATCAGACGCTGTTTTTAGTTGGGCATTGGCTAGAATCAAGCGTTTTTCTTTTTCAATATCTTTAAGGCTTGCCTTGTGTTTATCAATACTGATTTTACGATCATCGTCATTGATTAGGGCTTTACGTAAATCCTCAATGCTCACGGCTAAATCGTCCAGTTCATGCTGGCATTTTTTAAGCTGCGATTCCCAGAGTTTTCGTGATTCATCAAGCCTGTAATGCCTAATGGCTAATTGAAGCGGCTCGCCGCCAAAGCTTACTGTTTCACCCTCAAGTTCAAACTGATTGGTAAAGGCATCAATAGCAGCCAAAGCGTCTTCAGGCAATGCTTTACCGAGCCTTGAAAACGCAGGGTTTAAGGAATACAAAATATCGGCCTGCACTTGATTTAGCTGCTCTAAAAGTCCCGGTTCTTCAGTATCGAGCTTTTTAGTCAACTCTTCTTTTTCAAGTAGTTTCTCGTTGTTTTCTTTGATGGCTAAAGCTAAGGCTTTTTGTGTTTGCTGGGCATCTTCGAGACTTTTGATGAGCACTTGGGTTTGCGTTATCTGCTCATCATAAATCGTGACAATCTCCGCTAGACTCATACCGGGGTAACCGTTAATCAAGCTCGTAGACTGCACATAATCTTTCTCAGCCTGCGCTTGTTGTTTTTCAAGAGCTTTTTGTTGACCTTGCTGTTGATTCAACCTCACCTGATCTGCTTTGGCCTTGTCTTGTGTTAATTCAAGAGATTGTTGAGCGGTTTGATGGCGTTCCTCAATGCTGTGCATTTGCTCTTTGAGGGCGACGAATGCGTCTTTCAGTGACACTGCGCATTGATTAAGCTGACTGTTAAGCTGTTTTTTATCCTCATTGAACATCTGGTATTGCTGATTTAATGACTCGAATCTTGCTGAGTGTGCAGCCAGCCGATTCAGCTCATTGCGATCAGCAGACAACTTTTCATAATCCATCATCAACTCATCAAAATCCGCATTCAGCCGTTCTTCCTTTCGGCTTTTATCAGTATCAATCAAGGTTGCGACAGCTCGAGGCAAACTGGTTTTATCGGTTTGCCCAATATCAAAGGCTAGTTGATAAAGTTGTCTGAAGGCTTCAATGCCTTGCTGAGTTGCGCCGCCTTTTAAGGGGAATAAGCAATAGCGCTCTTCGGTTGGATTACCGCCTCGACCTGTATAAAGCAACTGGGCCAGCTGCTTTTCATCGGTCACCTGCTCTGCTTTAAAGCCCTTTAAGCCTTTTTTCACCGCCTCAAATTTCAGGTCTTTGACAAAGTCGCCTTCGCCCTTAAGGGCTGATTCATCCCAAAATATCGGCTTGATGGTTTTATAAGCCACCGGCACAAAAAAGCGGCCGTATTGCCATTCGCCGCGCGCCTTATATAGCACCATCGAAAAAACGCCATAAGGATTTTCAGCCTCTAAAATGATGTAGGAGGTATAGCCTGGAAAATAAAAGTTGTAAGAGTCTTCTTTAGAGTAATCCCCGTCTTTACCCATGAATTTAAACTTGCGCTTACAGTGGGTAAAGGCATTTTCAGGGAACAGCGCGAGCTTTAAGCCTGCAAGGCTTGCGGTTTTACCACGGTTATTCTGACCAAAGAGCGCCATGTGCCCATCAATCACAAGCTCAGAATAGCCATGCGTAGCCGAATTGATATAAATGATTTTTTTCAGGCTATAAGCGGCATCCAGCCCTGAAAACTGTGCTTGCATCTCGGTCATTGATGATCACTCGAAACATCGAAGGAAATAAGACTGTGGAGTGTAGTGAGACTCAAGCGTTTTTTCAATCTAAACCCATTGCCTCGTAGGGCGGGAGACGCTTCGCTATCCCGCCCTACTGATCTCTTAGACTGCCCTACCCCTAGCTAGATAAAGAGTGTTAGAATCCAGTCACTTTTATTAGGGGAAATTTATCATGTCGAACGAAACAGTAGTGATTGTCAGCGGTGCCAGAACCCCAATGGGCGGCCTTTCAGGTAGCTTAAGCGGCGTCACAGCTATTGAACTGGGCTCTGTAGCCATTAAAGCTGCCGTTGAGCGAGCAGGTATTGATCCTGCTGCGATTGATGAAGTCATCATGGGTAATGTGTTATCAGCAGGCTTAAAACAAGGACCTGCAAGACAAGCTGCGTTAAATGCTGGCATCCCTAATTCAACAGGCTGTGTCACCCTCAACAAACTTTGTGGCTCTGGCATGCAAGCGTCTATGTACGCTTATGATGCAATTAAAGCTGGAAGTGCTGAAGTGGTGCTTGCAGGCGGCATGGAAAGCATGACCAATGCCCCTCATATAGTGATGAACGCACGTAATGGCGTCGGCACAGGTCAACGCGGCTTTGAAGATCATATGTTTTTTGACGGTCTAGAAGATGCCTACACAGGGCGCGCAATGGGAAGCTTTGCGCAAGATACAGCTGACAAGTATGAGTTAACCCGTGAAGCGATGGATGCCTTTGCTATTGGCTCATTAACCAAAGCACAAAAAGCCATTAAGAACGGTGATTTAGTGGATGAAATTGCTGAAGTCACGGTCAAAACCCGTCGCAGTGAAACGGTTGTGAAAGATGATGAGCAGCCCTTAAAGGCTAATCTCGATAAAATCCCACAACTTCGCCCTGCTTTTGCTAAAGACGGGACAATTACAGCAGCCAATGCAAGCTCTATTTCAGATGGTGCCTCTGCATTGATTTTTACAACGGAATCCAAAGCTAAAGCGTTAGGCCTACCCATTTTAGCAAAAGTATTAGGTCATGCTCGCCACTCGCGTGCGCCTGAAGACTTTACGCTTGCACCTGTAGGCGCCACTCAAAAACTATTAGAAAAAGTCAATTGGTCTAAGAACGACGTGGATATCTTTGAAATCAATGAAGCCTTTGCCATGGTGACCATGCTCGCTACACAGCAACTTGAACTAGACGAAGATAAAGTCAATATTTTTGGCGGCGCCTGTGCGCAAGGCCACCCTATTGGCTCAACAGGTTCACGCTTACTGGTCACCTTGATCAACGCCCTTAAAAAGCGCAATAAAACCAAAGGCGTTGCTTCTTTGTGCATTGGCGGTGGCGAAGGCACTGCCATGGCGATTGAGCTTGTTTAAAAGATTAGACAGGGAAGGTGTTAGTTATCTAACCTATTAGATTATTCTCATTCAAACCCTGCCTCCTGTATGGATTCCCGCCTTCGCGGAAATGACGACAAAGCCTGGTCATTCCCGCGAAGGCGGGAATCTATAGTGAAGCACTACTTAAACGAACGGCTGCGGTGCATTGAAGTATCAGACTGCGTTAAGCTCCGCCCTGCCACAATTGGTCACGTCCACCCCTAACATTAAACGCACTAAAGTCGTGCAAAAATGCATTTTTCTGCGCTTTTTTGGTGATGCACTTAAAATATTCCGATCACTTAAGCGTTAGCGCCTTTTTTTCTACTATCGCATTTTGCTATACCTATATTCGCAACATGAATATTCCTAATAACAATAAGTAGAAAAGGAAAGCTACATGACCTCTTGGTTGTTTTCACTGAATAGTATTTTTATCATTTTTTCAGCCTTTATATCGTCAACACTTTACTCGGAAACACTGACCTTATCGGAAGTGATCGACAAAGCTGGCCAACAGCGCATGCTCTCTCAACGCATGGCAAAAGCCTACTTGCTCAAAAATGTCTCAGGAAGCCGTGAAAAAGGCCAGATAAAGCTCGCTGATGCCATCCGTCAATTTAAAGATAACTTCACACATATTGAGCGCCATCACAGCGCTAGGAATTTACGGGATGAATTAGGGCTTGTTCAAAAACACTGGCTGCTCTTTGAAGAATTTTTAAAAAAGCCTTATACCCCAGAGCATGGCGCAGCCCTCCTTAAACAAAGCGATCAATTATTGTCTGCCGCTCATCACTACGTCATTAAATTGCAATTTATTACTGGCGAGGCCATTTCTGAGGTGGTTGGCACATCGGGTAGGCAGCGCATGCTATCGCAGCGTATTGCTCGAAACTATTTAGCTTATCACTTAAAGCTTTCGGGTAATGAATGGCTTGATCGCGTCTATGACGACCTAGCTGAGTATGAAAACACCCTGCTTTACCTAAAAACATTCAAGCAAAACACACACCGTATTAATACCATGCTACGCAAGGCTCACAGCAATTTCAGATTCATCAATCAGGGCTTTGATGGCATACTGTCGCTTTCGCCCGAAAGACTTGTACATGTCGCCGTTAGTTCTACTGACATGATGTTGTATCGTATGGATGGGATCACCAAGCGCTATGCAGCACTTGAGACACATCAAAATACGTCACTCGCCAGCCGTTAATATGAAAATAGTGGAGGTTGCCAAAAAACGCTCAGCGTTTTTTACTAGGCTGGAAACGGTCATTCCACGCAGTCTACTATCAACAAATGTTGATATAATAGCCTCTCGAACGAGAGCGAGACTATCTATGATAATTAAAATCGATGGCTTACTACTTGCTGGCGGAGAAAGTCGCCGCATGCGGACAGATAAAGCCTTCCTGTCGCTATCAACCAATCAAACACTAATAGAAGCGCAAGCCAAGCAACTGGGTTTACTCTGTCATCGATTTTACATTGCAGCAAACCACCTTAACAAAGAGGTAAGTAAACGATGCCCTGAAGCTGAATGTATTCCCGATGTATTAGCGGGCCATGAGGGGCCGCTCTCACCTATGTTAACGGCATTGAGAAAAACCAATGCAGACTATCTTTGGGTGATGCCTGTAGATTGTTACGGGGACTTATCAATGATCAAGAACGTGTTAATCAGTGAAGCGAAGCGAAAACCGGATGCTAAAGCGATATATCTCAATGTAGACGGCAAAGATCAACCTTTAATAGCACTGCTGCGACCTGAACTTCACCATCAACTAGCCGATTACCTAGAGCAAGGTAAACGTGCTGTCTTTAAATGGTACAACACATTACCCTGTGCTGTAGTGGACTTAAAATCTGACGGACGCTTCCTAGCGAATCTCAATACGCCGGAGGAGGCTAAAGAAATAGAAAAGCTGAGCATTTTGTAAGCGTAACCCACCAGAAAAGGAGGGAAATGGGCGCTAGGTTAAACTTCACGAACCAACCTTCAGTTTTATTCTTCGACCAAGTCAAACTCTTCTTTTCTGAACTGGCCTGGCGTGACACCTGTCCATTTCTTAAACGATCGGTGAAATGCACTGGGATCAGTAAAGCCCATCAAAGCCGCAACGGCAGTAATGGATAGTTCAGGCCTACTTAAATACGCAATGGCTGCATCTTTACGGCAGTCATCTTTTAATCGCTGATAACTAACCCCCTCTCTGCGTAAATGACGTCTGAGCGTTGGGCCGGACATATTTAACGCTTCAGCGACTGCCTCAAAGGCAGGAAACCCTTTGGTTAAGTCATAGCCCATCACCCGTCTAACATTTGCGATAAGTTCGGATGATTCTGCACGCTGCGGCTCCACCATCATTTGATAGGGGGCTGTGCGCAAAAAGTCCTTTAGACTCGCTTCATTTTGCGCTAATGGCAGCTCAAGGTAGCTGCGATGGAAATCCATGCCATTAGACTGCGCGCCGAATTCAATGGCCGTACCAAATAAATGCTTGTAGTTTTGTGGGTTTGGTGGCTCCTCAGACAATAGCCTGACAGCCTTTAAATCAATAGGCCGACCAATCAGCCAACCAAAAAAACGGTGCCAAAGCGCTAATCCATAGGCTTCACCCGCCTTAGACCGAGAGGAATTATTTAGGCATATATTAGGGTATGACAAGGTCACCATCTCCTCGCGTACCATCAATACGATGTGCAGTTCCTCGCCATAAAACACTTTGATAAATTCACAGGCTCTACGAATAGCCTTCTCAAGCGTTGGGGAATGAATCAAGGTATAGCAGAGCATCTTAAAGGCCCCTGCACTGATACCTGCACCAGAAGGTAAGCCTAGATTATCATCTTGCAGTAAAACCAGTATCTGCTGATAAAGTCGGCTGTAATGAATCGCTGATATATGGGAAGGTGCGGTACCGTGTAGTGGATTAAAATCTAATCCAGCATTCACCAGAATCTTTTGTATATCAAAATGCCGCCGCTCAGCCAGCTTCAATAACGATTTAACAAAGCGTGTAGGTACGTAAGCTGTTGAATTTGTATTAACAACGTCAATATTTGGATTCTGTCGCGTTGGCAAGTCAGAAAACCTTTCATAGAATCATCCGACCCGTATTATAAAGACATGCTCCAATAAATTGTACCCATTATGTCAGCAGGACTTCACATGAACGCACCTACCTTTACCCTGTATTTTAAAGGCGAAACACAAGAAGGCGCCTCGCTTGACGATGCCAAAGCCTCCTTTCAAGCGCTTTTTAAGGCTAATGATCAACAAATAACTGCGTTTTTTTCAGGTGAACTGCGCCCATTAAAAAAAGGAGTGGATCAACCTACCGCAAAAAAATGGTTGCAGGTGCTGAACCAAAAAGGGCTAAAGGTTTACTTAAAGCGGGATGAAGCGACCGGCGACATTGCGGCGTCTAGCACTGAAGAGAGCAAAGCAGCCATAGCAGTACGACCCGCACAAGCAGAAGAAGCTTTGCCTGCTTCAGCCAAGCCAATCGATCAGCAAGAAAGCACCACTCAAAGCTTTTCTAGTCAGGCTAACGAACTAACGACCCTACCTGTGGGTAGCATGATGTTAAATGAAGACGAAAGGTCTAAAGAGCAAGTCGTTACCGTAAACACCGATCACCTTCAAGCAGAGAGCGACTATGACGCTTTAGAAGAGCAGCATAGTGCTACCCCACCTACCCTAGATTTATCCAGGCTGGCACTCGTAGACTAGGTTCTTTCTTGCTACGCTGATTTTCTGATGGATAAGCCGAACAACTACCGCTGTAGGGGATGTATTTATTCTAAGAAAACGTTTTATTCCGCTTTTTCTAGGCTTGCTTTAGGCTTTGCTAGCAGTCCTTATATGGCTTCAACCAAGGCTTGAGTTATACCAAATTGTTTTTTTAGTTTTGACTTAATTTGACCTTGTAACGCCTTAGTTGCACCTTGTTCACCTCGAATAACCGCCTCGCAGTAGACTTTTTTTTCATTTAACTGCCACACCCGCAAAGATTCGACGCTAAGCACACCCTCTACTTTTGCAATGGCCGTAGTGATGGTTTCCAGACACAGATCTTCAGGCACAGACTGCATGATGATTCGACTGGCTCGTTTAAACAAAAAATACCCTTGGTATAAGATATAAACAGCAATAGCCAAGGTGACGAGGGCATCAATATGATGAAATTCAAAAAGAATAATAATACAGGCAGATAGCAACACACCAAGCGTGGCAATTGCATCAGCTGCATTATGGATAAACACAGCACGAATATTTAAACTGTCTTTGGCCCCCGCCCAGTAGGTTAAAAAAGCGCAGGCTGTATTCACCACTAACGTAAACAGGGTAATCCATAGCACCAGCCAGCCATCTATAAATTTGTCAGGCGCAAAACACTGTATAACACCCTCAAACAAGAGGTAGCAGCCGAGCACCAATAGCATGCCACTGTTAATCAATACACCAAGGACTTCTGCTCGCTCATAGCCAAAAGTATTGTGTTGATCGGGGGCTTTTTGGCTCACTCTTTTAGCAAATAAGGCCACTAGCAAGGATGCAACATCCGTTAAGTTATGCATAGCATCAGCAAAGAGTGCAAGGCTTGCTGAAAAGAAAAAAGCAATGAGTTGAATGATACTAAGCGAGAGTTTAGTAACAATAGCCAAAGCCAAGCAGCTGTCTTTTGAGAGCATTTTTTACGCGTCAGATTCAACCAATCAATTAGCCGACAATATGACGCATATTAAAACAAAAAGCTATTGGAATTATTAAGCCACTTTTAATGCAGACTGCATATTTTTAGCAATGGTTGAGGCTACAGTCATTGCTCTATCTTTATAGGGGCCTGCGAATAGCAATTCTGCCGTCTCGCAAAAAAGGCTTAGCCAGCGTGTAAACGCGATATCAGTAAAAGGCGTATTGGCATGAACAGCACGGTGAATATTCATGGTATGCCTGTTGTAATGTTTATCGCCCAGCAATAATTTTTTCCAATAAGACACGATGATTGACTTATGGGCTTCTATATCTATCTTAGCGCCCTCAATGAAAATAGGTCGCAAGACTTCATCTTTTAGCACTTTTTTATAAAAAGCATCAATAAATAAGCGTATATGCTGTTCTGAATCTAAATCCACACAAACCTCGAAGCTGTAGATACAGCGCCCACAAACTAACTATCACTTGATTCAGGCATCATATCAAATTCACCCGTAAAATCAGGGAAATAGATCGCTTTTGTTCATAACCTGCTTCTAGCCGACTAACTTTCTTGGCTTTAAAGCAATAGCACTCTATTATTGAGCGACATACATCACTTTTGACTGGATTATGGCGAGCTTAATCTTCTTCTTCTCGATTCTGGGCTTCATTTTTATTGCAATTGCCACTAGAAGTTGTCGATATAAACCTGCCGTGATACCTCAGTTTATTATTGGCGCGTTAATACTTGAGTTAGCCTGGGCTCACGCACTATTTAATATTATTCTCATGCTGATGGCCTTAGGTGATGCAGCTAACTGGAGCATCAATACCGTCTTGGGCTTTTCACTGTGTGCTTACAATGCCTTTCAGCTCTGGTGCATTCATGATCGGTCTTTGCAATCACCCAAACTCTTCGAGGGTGTTTTCAAGCAGCAATACGATGCTGCAACATTGTCGCATGCCAAAAATACGCGGCTTTCGCTGGTTGATCGCGGGGTATCCAAGCACCAATGGCTAAAGCCTTTCCGTTTTAAAACCAAAGACATGCATATTCACAAGGATATTGCCTACGGCTCATTAGCCGAACAAAGGCTGACTATTTATGAGCCCAAAGCTAATCACGACACACCGCTGCCTGTTATGTTGTATATCCATGGTGGGGGCTGGACACTAGACCACGCTGAGAGACAAGGGTTACCCTTACGGGACAAGCTCATTGCAGCGGGCTGGCTAGTAGTCTCTATTCATTACAGATTAAGCCCTTCCGCAAAGTTTCCTGATCATTTGATCGATTGCAAGCTTGCGCTTAACTGGCTGCAAGACAACATAGAAGAGTTTGGCGGCAACCCTGAATTTATTATCACTAGTGGAAATTCAGCAGGTGCACACTTAGCGTCTTTACTCGCACTTACCCAAGATAAATATAAAGATATTTTACAACCGGGCTTTGAAGACAAGACACTACCCGCTATAAAGGGCTGTATTAATCTTTATGGTGTTTATGACTTCACTGACAAGTACCACCACAGAGACCAAGTACCCATTGAGCCGTTTCTTGAGAAAAGTGTCATGCCTGACAGCTATAAAGAAAACCCAGCCTTATGGGAATTAGCGTCCCCTATCCATCAGTTACATGACAACGCACCGCCTTTTTTTATGATCCATGGTGAGTTAGATACCTTAGCTTTTGTAGAAGAAGCTCGATCATTTTATAAAGACCTTCAGCAAACAAGCAGACAGATCAACCTTTATGCAGAGCTACCCTGCACTCAACATGCATTTGATTTATTTTATTCGGTGCATAGTCTAGCCACTGTCAAAGCTATTCATCAATTTGCTGAAATTCTATATTATGATTACCTGCATGCTGAATTTACGGACTAACAGACTCAAACAGCTTTACATGTTTACCATACCATCACCAGCAGATTAACGCTCTGAAGTTGTCGAATACGTTAGTTTTTCGTAGGGCGCGGTTAGCGCAGCCTAACCCGCCGAGTATCCAGTCTATCGGCAGATTACGCTGCGCCAATCTGCCCTACAGTCATACGACTAACCTTTTGATACGATGTAATCTAACATCATGTACTGAAAGGACTTAACGCCTACTTGCCTTAACTGGAGTCCCTCATGGAGAGTAATAAGAGAAAAATCCAAGGACTAGCACCATTGATGAGCATTATGTTCATCAACAGTTTTATTGATCTTGGGCATAAAATCACGCTGCAAAACACCATTTTTAAAGTTTACGATGGTGCAACACAGGTGATTCTAACGGCCATTATCAATGGTCTGATTCTCTTACCCTTCATTGCTTTTTATCGATCAGCTGGTTTTTTGTCGGATAAGTACCCAAAAGCTCAATTAGTCAGATACGGCTCTGTTTTTGCTTTTCTTATCTCCGTCTGTATCTTAGCCAGTTACTTGCTTGGCTGGTTTTGGTTTTCTTATTGCTTGACCTTTATTTTAGCCATTCAAAGTGCTTATATTTCACCAGCCAAGTATGGGCTCATTAAAGAAATGGTGCCTAACAGTCGCCTGAATTCAGCTAATGCTTTATCACAAGGGTTGGTCACTATAGGCATATTGATGGGCACTTTTGTGTTTACCTTACTGTTTGAGAAGCTCTATCTGTCTGCTTCAGCGTCACCCTCTACACCTCATAATATTCTCCCTTTACTCTATCCATTAGGGATACTGTTAATTGTTTCGAGCAGCATTGAGCTTTTGTTTGCCTGGAAAATTCCAGTCGTGAATCATTCCTCGAGCTGCAAAACTGTTGAAGATAATCACAGCCTTGCTGTGATTACCCAAGATAAGATGCTCTGGGCTATTACGGTTGGGCTCTGCGCTTTCTGGTCAATCGGACAAATGTTGATAGCCACTTACCCAAGCTTTGCTGAAGACGTACTTCTCATTGAAAATACGATTATTATTCAAGGCATGATGCTCACCATGGGGGTTGGTATTATGGTAGGCGCTTTCATGACTATCGCGCTAGGCGGCAAACAAATCGGGCTAGCTCTAATACCACCCTCAGGTATTGCTATTAGCAGTTCACTTTTTCTGCTACCACTTGTCACTTGGATACCCGGCGTATTTATGCTGTTTTTTGCCATTGGATTTTTTGGCGGTATTTTTATCGTGCCGCTCAATACAGCCTTTCAGTTTTGTACCCGTGAAGATCAAATAGGTAAAAACCTAGCAGGGCTTAACCTGATCAAAAATATCGCTATGGTATTTTGCTTGCTTGCAACCATTGGGGTTTCCGTCGTCGCTTTTGATGCACGTCATATTTTAGGTTCGATTGCTGTAATCGGTATGCTTGGTATTGGCTATTTATTGGTATCCATGCCTCAGAGTTTTGTTGCTTTCAAAGGAAGACTCATTAGCTTAAAAGCACGAATCAATATAGAAGGCATTGATCAACTTGAAGGTGATAAACCCATTTGGTTTCATACACGCGCCTTAACACCAAATCTCTTAACTATACTTCAAAGCTGTTATCCACGAAAAATCGTGCTTTGCACAGAGCAAACAACTGATACCCAAGCACAGTCCGCCTTTCTTATGGATGTATCAGCACAAGAAACCCTTCAGCTGGAAGCTCAATACACTCAATCCATTATGATTCAGTCAACCCTTCAGGAAGGAGGAAATACCATCACCCTTAAATCGACAGAAAACTAGTACCTCAATGCACAGCGATTGTCCCGTTCAGCAGCTACAGGCTTTTCTGTGGCAAGGCGCAAGTATGCAGTAATACATGCGTCTTTCAAATACTTGCAACAAAGTCACGGGAAAACCTGTAGCTGCCCTTTGGGTGGCATTTAAAATGCCCATAGCTGTGTTGCTTGATCTCACTATAGAATAACTATTATTTTCGATCAGCTGCCTTGCTATGGGCATTTTACTCTGCCACTGAACCCGACAATCGCTGTGCATTGGGGTACTAGGGTGTGTGTAAGAACAGCCAATCTCAACCTTACACTCAAAAAGATGAACCAGGCTCCTTAAGGAACGCGTGCTCTTCAGGTGAAGACATTCTTCCAAGCATTTCATTTCGATGAGGATAGCGGCCAAATCTGGCGATGATATCTCGATGCTTTACCTCCCAGGTATCATCCAGCTTGTACTGTCTATAAAGCGCTAACGCCTCATCATGTAGTTTAAGTGATTCACTATGCATGAAGGGTAACAACACCTGTTGTCGCATAGGCTCAGAAAGCTTGTCCATATACCCCAATTGAATGGCCAGCTGAGCAATCGAAAGCGCTAGGGCATCATTAGAAAACATTAAAGGTGAATCACGATAAATATTGCGTGTTATTTGATCAAGGAGAATAATCTCTGCAACTGCACCCTCAGGGGAATGCCGCCAATGATGTAATTCACCTTGTGCGCAGGCTTGCAGCAGTTTGCCGAAACGCTCTTTAATAAGCGCATCAATATCCGGATCTTTTTTAAAATGATCTTCAGGGGTTAATTCTTTATACCAAAAGTCTAACACTACATCGTAAGAAGCTTTTTCTGCCATCGCCAATCCCATTTAACTAAGCAAGGTTAAAAGTTTTCATGCATACTTCATATCATCAACATCATTCGTCAAAGAACCATAGTTATTGCCTTAATTAAAGCAACTCCATCATTCTCTCGCTAGCGTGTTCATTTCTCAAGGATTTTGAAGGATAAAGACGTAGAGAAACGCTTCGCACTCATCAATATTAAAATACGTTCATAAAGGTAAACTTTTTCTTCTAAAAGCCATCTCAGATGTACCGTAACTTTGAGAAGTCCTATGTTTAAACGATCAATTATTCTGTATGTATCTGTAGTATTATCCAGCTACCCTTCTTTTGCTGACGAACATGTAAATAAAAGCAAAGGTGAAGCGCCTAGCTGTTTAGCCAGTGAAGCCCCCAATAAAATTTCTCACGACAAAATAATAGATGTAAATAACAGCGACCAAACGGCAGGCGTTTCTACAAATCAAGTGACAAATAAAATTGATAACCTCACACAGAAGCCTACTCAGACAAGTGCAGACGACAACTTTTATAGTAAAGTCGGTGAAGATTTTTCTAGCATAGCGGTGGCAATTGCTCTTATACCAGCCCTTGTAGGCGCTGGTATAGCTAAAACAACTCTAGTAGCAAGTGCATTAGCAGGCGCTGCTGTCGCAACAGTAACAGCGCCCGTTTGGGTACCCCTTAGCTATGTAGCTCACAAAATAAATAGCTATGCAGCGAACAAAATAAGAAATAGAAATAGTCAATCAACAGATGCTTCCGATAAAACAATCAAAGGACTTGGATCAGAAAGCAAAGAAGCAGAGAAAGTGGGCGAATCAGGTCAACATGAGAAAATCTTACTGCATATCAAGATTTAAAAACAAAGCGTTAGCAAACCTTAAACAAGCTAAAGTAAAGCAAGCAGTCATGTCTGCTTGCTTTCACAAACACTTAGAAGTTTTCACCCTTCTCAGCTTTTTCGGTTAATAGCGCAGGCACTTTAAAGTCTTCGCCGTATTGCTCAAACAAGTACTGGGCACGTTCAGCAAAGGCTTTCACCCCATACGAATTAATGTGCTGAAACACACCGCCCGTTTGAGCAGGGTAGCCAATGCCCATGATAGAGCCAATGTTACCATCAGCAGGGTTAATCACCACGCCTTCTTCCATCGCACGAACAGCTTCAAGCGCTTGTGAGAAAGTTAAACGGTCTTGAACGTCTTCGAAAGGCAACGCTTTGTAACCTTCTGGTGCAAAGTGCTCTTTCATACCAGGCCAGATGTGCTTCTTACCGCCTTCTGGGTACTCGTAGTAACCACCACCAAAGACTTTACCTTTACGATCGAACTCTTCAACCATGCGGGTGACTAGCGCTGAGGCAGGGTTATAACCTACAGTCTCGCCACGAGCTTCTTTATCCGCTTTTAGCTGTTGGCCATTTTTGTAAGCTGTCGCTTGCGAGATTTCATCAATCGCAGCCAATGGCCCAACAGGTGAACCATTTTGCTTAGCGGCGTTTTCGATGATCACAGGATTAACACCTTCAAGTACCATTTGAGCGCCTTGCTCTACGGTTTTGGCAATCACACGTGTGGTAAAGAAGCCTTCACCATCATTAACAACGATTGGCTTTTTGCCAAGCTTGATGGCTAAATCAAACGCTTTAGCTAAAGCTTCGTCTGTGGTTTTTTCACCGCTGATGATTTCTACTAAAGGCATTTTCTCAGCTGGCGAGAAGAAGTGCATGCCGATAAAATTCTCAGGGCGGCTGGAGGCTTCAGCCAGACCTGTAATAGGCAGTGACGAGGTGTTAGAGGCGAATACGCTTTCAGCACCAATCACAGCTTCGGTTTCAGCCGTTACTGCGGCTTTAATCTTACGGTCTTCAAAGACTGCCTCAACGACGATATCACAACCTGCTAAATCAGCAGCGTCAACGGTTGGCTTGATTAAACCTAAAATGTCAGCCTGTTGGCCTTCTGTCATACGGCCTTTGCTGGCAAGCTTTTCACACACGCCTTGTGCGTAAGCTTTACCTTTTTCAGCATTCTCTAGGCTGATATCTTTAAGGACAACTTCGATGCCGACTTTAGCCGCAGCGTATGCGATACCAGCACCCATTTGACCTGCACCTAAAATACCAAGCTTTTTGCAGTCAGCTTTAGGCACTGCGTCAAACGAAGGACGGCTGGCACCAGCCTCTAACGCATTTAACTGGAAGAAGAAGGTGCTGATCATGTTCTTAGCAACTTTTGAACGCATCAAACTTAAGAAATAACGCGCTTCAATTTTTTGAGCCGTGTCAAAATCAACACGTGCGACATCGCTGATACAGGCAAAGATCGCTTTAGCCGCAGGGAAATTACCCCAGGTGCTTGTCATGACGCTGACGGGGCCAAAGAATAATAAGCCTTGAAGGCCTTGATCCATATCTTTATCAGCTGGGCTGCCACCAGGGATCTTAAAGCCAGGTTTGTCCCAAGGCTGTTGTGCTTCAGGGTTTGCTAGAATCCATGCTTTTGCTTTTTTGTGCATGTCTTCCTCACTCTCAGCCAGCTCATCACAGAACTTCGTTTGTAGAGCTTTTTCACCTTTGAACTGCTTACCTTGAGAGATATAAGTAATGGCATTTTGTAAGCCGTGAACACGTGTCATACGGACCACGCCATCAGCACCCGGCATTAAACCTAGTTGTGCTTCCGGCAAGCCCATGTTTGCATCATTCACTGCTACTCTATAATGACAAGCTAACGCAATTTCATAGCCGCCGCCAAGTGCTGCGCCATTGATACCGACAGCAACAGGAATACCTAAGGTTTCAAGCTGACGCAAAGGTGCCTTAGCTTTTAAGATACCTTCGAATACACGTGTGGCTTCTGCCTGATCCATTTCAGTCGGCATTTCTAGTAACTTATTTAAGTCACCGCCACCAAAAAAGGTAGGTTTACCTGAACGTACGTAAACACCTTTTATGTCGTCTTTTTGTGCTGCGATTTCTGCCACAGCCCCTTCCATTGCTTCAATGAACTCGTCACCTAAGGTGTTTACCTTTTGGTTTGGCTGATCCATGATCAATTCAATGATGCCGTCACTGTCTTTTTCTAAACGGATATAACCCATTTTTTCGTTCCTCAATTCTTTTTATGTCGCAGTTGCGGCTTAAACCAATTCAATAACGGTTGCGATACCAATGCCACCGCCTGCACAAAGTGTGGCTACACCGCGCTTAAGACCACGTCTTTCTAATTCGTCCAAAAGCGTACCTAAAATCATGCCACCTGTTGCACCAATTGGGTGCCCCATGGCAATCGCGCCGCCATTGACGTTGATTTTTTCATCAGGAATACCCAGCTTCTTCTGGTAACGAAGCACAACGGATGCAAAAGCTTCGTTTAATTCAAACAAATCGATATCGTCAGTGGTAAGGCCTGCTTTTTTAAGGGCTTTTTCAGTTGCAGGGGCTGGGCCTGTTAACATAATCGTCGGCTCAGTGCCCGTTAATGCAGTTGATAGAATCTTCGCACGAGGCTTAAGGCCCGCTTTTTTGCCGCCTTCTTCGTTGCCGATAAGTACAAGTGAAGCGCCATCAACGATTCCTGACGAGTTACCTGGCGTATGCACACAAGTGACGTTCTCAACTTCAGGGTATTTGAATTTAAGGAACTCACCGTGGCCGAAGTCATTGAACATTTGGAATGAAGGGTTCAAACCAGACAGTTTTTCAACGGTAGTACCGGGGCGTACTAATTCGTCTTTATCACAAACCACCACACCGTTTTGGTCAGTCACAGGAATGATAGAATCTTTAAAGTAGCCTTCTGACCATGCTTTTGCAGCACGTTCTTGTGACATAGCTGCGTACTTGTCGCAATCTTCACGAGTAAAGCCGTCAATCTCAGCAATTAGGTCAGCGCCTAGACCCTGTGAAATACCGTAGGATTCCATCGCCACCCAAGGGTCGCCCGCAGCCGCGCCGCCAGCACCAATACCCAAACGTGACATGGATTCAACACCGCCTGCTAATACCAAATCTTCAAAACCTGCTTTTACTTTAGCAGCTGCTGAATTACAAGCATCTAACGCACCTGCACAGTAGCGATGAAGCTGAGCGCCTGTAGTTTCATCTGACCAGTCAGCATAAACCAGTGCAGTCTTGGCAATGTTTTGACCTTGTTCGAATACTGGCTCACCTGTAGCCAATACCATATCTTCAACTAATGACGTATCCAGGTTGTTACGTTCTTTCATTGCATCCAGAAGATTAACGACTAGATCAATGGGTTTGACTTCGTATAAGCCACCACCTGGCTTGCCCTTGCCTCTTGGTGTGCGGATCGCATCAAAAATATATGCTTCAGCCATGAGAGTTCCTATTGTTGGATAGTGTTATTGTTAAAGACAAGCAAGCGTCTTCGCTAAGGTTTGTCTATCAAAGCGTCAAGCACAGTACTGCTCAAAAACGAAAAACACAATGACCTTTTCGCTTAGTTCATGAACGAAACTGTGCGATAACGTTATAAATGGTCAGAATTTTATTCATTTGAAGCATCTAAAGCAATCATTTCATAAAGCGCGAGCTAGCACTCTATTTCACTGCATTTGTCCGGTGTAAAATTCCGTAAGGTGGAAAAGCGCAGCGTCTTCCACCAAAAAAACTTAATGACTGGTGGATCGCGCTGCACTTTTCCACCTTACAAAAACTGATACCACCCGACAATCAGTTTGACATGATGTACTGGTCTAAGATTCATTATCTACATAGATTTACTTGCTACATAGATTTACTTGCTACATAGATTTACTTGCTACATCCATTCACATACACACTATGATAAAAGCAGATCATAGAAAGTTGTTATAAAAACTAGTAGCTCATCAATGAATTTTTCTTTGAATTTCCCTATCATGAATGAGGCTCTGTGACATAGTGTTAGTTATGCTGCTACCTCCTGTTTTTTTAATCTGGCAAGCAGCATTGAGAGAATGTTTGTGCATCAGAGGCGCTCGTTCATTTATTTAGGCATTCTCAATACCCAATAATATATTTAACCAAGATGTTTTTCATTAACCTATGCTGAGCAGCTTAAAAGCCTACGCGGGTTGCTTTAACCCCATCCACAATACTAAACAGCTTTTCATCAGAGAGCGCTACAGACTACCCTTTATTGATGGCTTACGCGCGCTTTCCATGCTGTACGTGGTATTGGCTCACGCCATGGTGATATTTATTATTAAGGGGCTTAGAACAGAGGCTGTCGATAACTTTGTCGCTGATCTTCCCTGGTATCTTCAATGGATGCTGATGGGCGATAAAGGCGTTGATGCGTTCTTTGTCATCAGTGGCTTTCTCATTGCAGGATTGCTATTTAAAGAACATCAGCGCTCGCAAACACTGAACTTAAAGCGCTTTTATTTAAGGCGATGGCTCAGACTAACACCGGCATACTGGCTATTTTTGATATTCTTTGGACTGTTTGGGGTCAGTGCAGCGAAACAGCCTTATTTAGTCAGCTATGCATTCTATCTGAATAACTTCCTTGAGGAGACAAATCGGGTCATTCCCTGGCTATGGAGCCTTGCAGTGGAAGAACAATTTTACTTAGTCTTCCCTCCTCTTTTACTTCTCTTTTTGAAAGCCAAGCATAGAATTTTTTGGCTCAGCGCAATACTAGTCGCATCCCTTGCGATTCGCCTACTCATTCTTTTGTACAACCCAAACCTTGTAGTGTCGGGTCAAGAGTTGCTTTTAGGCACACCAGAGCTGAATCATCCCTACAATCAATTACTATACATCAATCTTCATACGCGCTTTGGCCCCTTTATCATGGGTATATTGATTGCCTATGTTATGAGCTATCACAAAGCAAAGTTTTTCGAGTGGCTAACGCCAAACAGGCAAAAGTGGATTTTTAGCGGCTTGCTGTTATCAGGCTTAGGGATTTTGTTATTTCCTGCCTACAAAGCTATCGATTTCCCCACCTGGGTGTATTATGCCTATCATGTATGCCACAGGCATATTTTCGCGCTAGCTATTTGCTTGACTATTGTATTGCTCTTATCACCTGACATTTGGCCTGCCAAAGCCATCCACCGAACGCTATCGAGCAGAGGTTTTTTCCCCTTTGCCCAGCTCTCTTACAGCATGTATCTTTTTCATTTACCTGTACTGCTGGCAACCTGGGAAGTGCTGAAAACCTTAGGTTATATTGACACCATCTCCATGAGCAGCATTTTACTCTTATTTGGCGTGGCACTTATACCACTGTGTATTATTTGCTTCTTGGTATTTATTTTTGTCGAAATGCCTTTTATGAATTTGCGAGAGGTTAAAAACAAGCCAAACGAAACGCTGAAGAAAGAAGTTGAGTATTCTTCTGCCGCGTAAGGAAGGAACCCTAATTAAGAGAAAGTGTTTATGGTGGATAAGCGCTAACGAAACCCACCTTAATAATGAACGGCTAGCGATATTTTGCCAAGGGTGACTCGATATTAAGATCAATAGACGCGCCCTGCTCGCCGATAGATAGATGATTCGCATCTAATTTCACATCATCTTCGCCGGCGACTTGATGATCAAAGTGATAAATCACTTTCGCTGATCCGCTCAACGTTTTCTCTTTAAAGGCTAGTGCCTTTTCAGTAACCGCTTCATTGGCTTTTTGATAAGCGCTAAACGCCTTTTTGCCATGCTTGTTTGCTAAAAGCTCACGACTTAAACGAGGCGAGAGCAGTGTTGCAGAGGCGTTGTTACCGCCAAAGCCTTTTGCATTAATAATACCGACATCCAACGTATCAGCGCCAACATCCAAATGCTCCATAGGTAGGTGCAAGTGGCTTGCTGACACATCGTCAGCAATATGGTCAATCGTGTTGATGCCAGGAAAGACTCCCTGATCCCAAATACCTAGACTCGATACGATTTGATCCCCTGCTGCCGTACCAATGGAGTGACCAATATAAGATTTAACTGCACCTACAAGCCAATCTGTTAGACCAAAGCTTTTAGCTACACGATTCAAAATATCTGACTCAGTGACTCTGTTCTGCGGCGTACCTGTGCCGTGCGCCTGAATAAACGTCCGATCATTAAGCTGGTCACTGCCGAGTAGCGAACGAGCAACCCCCATCGCTTTTGCAACAGTGATGTAATTACCCACGCCAGGTGCTGAAATAGACTTCTTGAATCCATCTGCATTAATAAAGACATCACTCACAGCGCCATAAATAGTTGCACCCATGTTTAAGGCTAATTCGTCACTCATCAATACAATAAACTGAGCTGATTCACCTAGGGTAAACCCTTTATTGGTAGAGAATGGCCTGCAGGCTCTTGCATGGTTGACCTTATCGGCGGCGGTTAAGCCGTCTAGCTCGCGAAGCTCATCATCGGTAGCTAAGGCTCCCATTGCAGAATAGCCGTCAATGATTTCAGGCAAAATAGGCGCTTCAGCATTACCCACAATCACCACCTGTGAGCGACCTGATTGCAAGTCTAAAATACCCTGACGCAGATTATAAAGAAAAGATGCACAAGCACCCATGTTAGTCCCTGTCGTGCCTAGACTGCCCAACAAATAGGCATTAATAAAATCTGCTGGCATTTCAGCAAACCCGAAGGGACACTGCTTGGAGGTCACTTTTTTGCCTTGCAGACGAGAGGTCATCATACCGCCGTTTCCAAAAGGATCGAGCTGACTCATACCGGAGCCTGCATAAACGCTGACCTCATCGGCAGGTACTAATTGCCTTATTGTTTCCCAGTCAATACCCATCGACTGAATCGCATCAGAGGCACCGAAGACGCTCATTTGAATGCCACGTGGGTGGTTTTTAGCGGTATAAAGCGAAGCTGGATTAAAGCCTGAAGGCAACTGCCCTGCCGAAGTAACGGCTAATTGACGCTTAGAAGGCACAAAAAAGTCCTGCTCGCCTGTTATTTCAACGTGGCTACGACGCCCTGCTAAGGCATTAACTGACCAGTTGGCAGGTAACTCATCGGGCAGACCAATGGTTTTGGTTGAAAACGAAAGCGACTCACCGTCGGGCACGCTGACGGGAAAACGCTTATTCCAACTAACGTCATGAATATCAAAGCAATCTTTCTGAATTTGCCTAACAAGCGATTGTTGAAGCAAGGTTGACTCTTCAGCGCGCTCTCTTCCTGTTAAGATTTGCAGCGACTTTAGTGTCTCTGCTTGCTTTTCTGGCGACAGTTTGTCATAAACCAGTCGTTGATAGGCTGCGTGAAAGCTGCTTCGCCCAGCTGGGTTAACACCGCCAAAGCCTACAATAACGGGCAAAATCGCCATAGTGTTGATGCCTATAATTAACAGATTGAAAAGAGGACTATTTTAGTTCAAGGCCCGGACAAAAAATGCAATAATAACGACGCAAACTAAGCAAATAACGACAAACCTTCCCCATATGAGAAACATCGCGTTCTTATTATTCGATCAAATGCTGGCTTCGAGCCTAACGTTGCCACTTGAAATGCTCAACGCAGCTGATAATCAACACCGTGCACTTGGCAATCGAACAGACCGTATCAACATTAAACTAGCCTCTAGAACCTTAGCCCCAGTCAGTACACAAGGAGGCCTGAGGTTGTCGCCTACTCATACCTTTGATGAGTTGGAGAAAGTAGACGTCATTTTGATTCCAGGATTTTGGCGTTCTCCCTTCTCTCAATTAAAACGTAATGCAGATATTCCGGTACTTATTGATGCATTGATGGCAGCCAACCCTATGAGTATCGTCTGCGCAGTAGGCACAGGCTCTGTGCTCCTGGCTGAATCTGGCAGACTAGACCATAAGGCAGCTACCTCTCATTGGTACTACCTAAAAGAACTGGAAGAACGTTATCCGGCCATCCATTGGCAAAAGAATCATTTAATCACACAGTCAAATCGTATTTTTTGCACCAGTAGTGTCAACTCCATTGCCGACTTGACGATTCGTTTTATTGAGTTGGCTTACACCTCTCATATTGCCAAACGTGTCCAAAGTCAGTTTTCCCCAGAAATACGCCGTGACTATGGCGACAGCCTATATGATGAAAACAGCGTATTACTGCATGCCGACGAGTTAATTGCCGACGTTCAGGCCTTCATCAAAAATCATGCAACTGATACCATTAACGTCGAGCACCTTGCCAAACGGTTTAACCTGCATACTCGCACGCTTCAACGCCGCTTTAAAGAAGCCTGCGGCTTATCATTGATTCAGTTTCAACAGAAAGAGCGCATTAAGGGGGCAGAAGAATTACTAAGAAAAACAGATTTGAATGTGCAGGATATAGCCAACTTTGTAGGCTTTAGCGATGCCTCGCATTTTACGAGCCTGTTTAAAAAACATACTGAACAAACACCTAGAGCCTATCGAAACGCAGTTAAAAGTAAGCTGTTTAAAGGGTAGTGAGTTTATCAGGCATGTTTACTTTCATAGGGTGGCGCTAGCGAAGCGTAACCCACCACAATAGCGAGTGTTTCTTGGTGGGTTACGCTTCGCTAACGCCACCCTACAGTTATCAGGCAGCCTGCTGGCTAATGCGCCATCTTGGAAAAGGCTTGAATAATCACAATACCGACCATAATAAACCCCATCCCAATAATAGCAGGCATATCAGGCACCTCTTGATACATATACATGCCAGAGAAGACAATTAAGCTAAGACCCAGACCGCACCATAGCGCATACGAAATAGCGATAGGAATGGTTTTCATGACGATGGAAAGTAAGTAAAAAGAAATTAAATAACCGACAACGACCAAGACCGAAGGAAGCGGCTTAGTCATGCCGTTTGATGCTTTCAATGAGGTTGTAGCAATAACCTCTGTAATGATTGCGATAAATAAATAGAGATAAGCCATAAAGCCTCCATTCTCAGTGACTTTTGTTTGATAGCTTTTAGGGTGAGAAGGTTCCGACTTAAGCACGTTTAAAATAAGATATCAGCAGCAGTTTTTTTGGAGCTTGCCACCCTACAAAGACTTATGGCGACTGAAAACAATAGCATTATTGCTTGAGGCTTAGTGGAATAGCGATATTGTTGATCGAGACTGAATAGCCTTCACCCGTTTCGGTAAGACTTTCAAGAGAGGTCAATTGATAATATACAGCACGCGAGACTCTAGCCCACAGCTCATCTCTTACCCATATATAAGGTAGCTCATTACCATCATAAGGTCTTAAGTCAGTGTTAAGCGTGCCATCAACGGGAATGATATCTTGCGTCTGGGTAACGAAGCGGGATTGCTCCCCCTTTTCTACTAGATGCTCAATAACAAAAGGCACATCCTCAACTAGGACAGGGTACTTTTCATGAGGGGTGATTAGATAATAGTCATGCCCTTCTTTTTTTAAGATACTGGCAAACAGTTTGACCAAGGCTTGCCTGTTAATAGGCTCACCCTCATGCGTCCACTTACCCTGTCTATCAATAGCAAAGAGTTGCGGCATTAGGGTTTCAGGTTCCCATAGATGAATAGGCGGAAGACTGCCCTCGTGCTTATCAGCAAGCGCAAGCAAGGCATTTAGGTCAACTTTTTGACTGCCAGCATCCATAGTGTTCTCCATAAAATGGAGCCACAGCCTACCCTATGGGGCGGCTATTGGCTAGTTTCTGAAGCCTGGGCTTGTAAAAATAGCTGGATTCAAGCCTCCTATTTAGGAACATAAGTAGTGATCAATGCCCTGTTCTGTCGGAAATGAACTAGATACAATACTGAAGCGTGTCATCATAGCCCGCAAGACTCTACCCAAAAACACTCAGTTCTAATGATTAACACAATAAAAAAACGATTCGCTGAGCCGCTAACCCCCTTTGATTTATTGTTAGCCGGGCTACTCTTTTCAGGATTGCTAATCCTCCCTTATTATATTTTCTACTTTTGGAAAGTGACCTATGCAATGGGCGGTTGGCGCATACCTCTCATCAAATTCTCTTGGTATTATCTATTTTTCATTGTGGCAAACGGGTTGTGCCTATTCTGGTTTATCTTAAAAAATCCTAAACCTGGCATGCTCGGCAAGTCGACTATTAGTATTTTTATTGTGTCCAATGTTCTTGGTGCCGTATTCATTTACACCAACTTGATTCATTTCAGTCTATTTCGCGAGAACTGGAACCTCAGCACAATTAAGACTGCCATAGATGGCGTAAGAGGCGGTCAAGCGCCACTGGGCATTGATCCACTTCACCTTGTTATAGCTCCATTAGTCTTATCAATGATTCTCTTACTATTGAGTCTGATGGTTAAACTACTACCTAAACCGCAAGTACTTTATGTATTTTCAGCACGCGCTTTGGCCATTGGCGCTTTTGCATTATTAGGCCTTCTTGTTGTTGGTCAAAGGAGCGTTCCCTCAACGTGGTATAGCCATGAACTACAGAGCTTTATACCTTGGGTGACGTTTGCTAAGCCCTTACAAAGGGTTCAAGTCAATGACCCAGAACTACAATCCCTTAAAAGCCTAGAAAACCTAAAAGATAGCGTGCTTAAAAAGCTAGATGATAATGTTAGAACATTGCCTGAAATCACTGCAAAACGAAAACCTAATATTTTATTTGTGCACGCTGAAGGCATTCGATCAGATATGTTTAGCCCAACATACATGCGAAAGTTTTATGAATTTGCAGACAGTCACGGAACCATCCTCAAAAACCATTATTCTTCTGGAAATAATACTGGATTAGCAATTTATAGTTTATTAACAGGGCTTTATGGCACTTATTATCAAAATTTTAGAGCGAAGCCAGGTTACCTTGCGCCCGTCGAAATACTAAGGCAGCTTGGCTACCAGATTACTGTTCATAACTCTATGGAAGATGACTATGAAAACCATGGGGAATTATTCTTTACAACCTTTAACAAGCATATGGTGCTAGAAGGTAGTGTTGATGAGAACGATCAGCAGCTGTTTGACGAAACGCTTGCTCAGCTAACTGAATTTAAAGCCGGTGATCAGCCTCGATTTGATTATTTATACCTTAATAGCTCTCACTTTCCCTTTGACTACCCAGAGCGCTTTGAAAAATATACACCAGTGCTAAGAGGTATGGATTACGACGCTTCTCTTAGGCATAGTATGGAGCAGAATAAAGTCGCATTGAAAAATACATATTTTAATGCGCTACTGTTTTCAGATGAGCTATTACACAATTTTGTTGAAGGTCTAATTCAATCTGCTTATTGGCAAAATAGCATCATTATCATTACAGGTGATCACGGTGAAGAGTTTTGGGAGCATGGTCGCTTTGGTCATATTTACGGTCTATCCCGTGAGCAAACTAAGGTGCTGAGCTTTGTTCATTTTCCGGAAGAGTTTGAAACCCAATATAAACATACTGCCCATCATGACTTTTTCCCCACCATCTTTAGCTACATGAGTCTTAATCAGGACATCGATCATTGGATGTCAGGAAAAGATCTTTTTTCTTATGATGCAGATAGAGATTATAATTTGGTTCGAATGTCTGCACTTTCCAACCAAAAGCGTTTTGAAGAGGCCATCATTAAAGATGATTTGAAGGTTGTCTATGAGCTAAACAGCTTCCTTAAAGTTAAGTCCATCACGAATGAAGACGATGACGTTTTTGTTGAATTAGAGCCTAATGAAAAGCCTGCATACAAACTCATAAAGAAAGCTTATTTTGATAAGAAGGGGCAGATGGAAAAAGTACTAGGTTCGAACAGCCATCTAGAGTCAACTGACAATCAAGTGCCCTTAAGCTAAACACTTGGAGTAATAGAATTTGCATTACTTAGTTTGTTTTTGGAATTTAGATTTAACCGACTTACACTTTTATCAATTCCATAGGCAACTAGACAAGAAACGCCTAAGAACACCCCTGCAATCACATGGCTTACCAGCATGGAATCTTGCGTTTGAGCAAAAGCTGCGAAGGGGTTTCGTAAAATGCCATTCACTAAAAATAACGTGAGAGAATACCGCCCTAGCCATAACATGATCTTGTAATGCACATTATTATTGAACCTAATCAACAAAATACTCACCGGCAAAAAAACGAACAAGGCTGATAGGTGATGTAAAAAATAAAACTCCGCATAAAGACTGCTAATGAATAACAGTGGCGCACCTACCATAAACAGGTAGCTCAGTTTCGGTATACCGAAACGGGCACAATAAACCGCAAAGATAATCTCAGGCAAATGCCCAAAGACCGTTAATAAAAGATTGATATCAAGATGCGCTTTTACTAATGGAATGCAAAATAAACTGATGGCGAGTGAGGCTATGAAGCACAGGCTCAACTTAAGCAGAGAGGTTTTATTCAGCCATACAGAAAACACTGACCACAACAGATAAAACTGCAAGATAAAAGGAATAAACCACCAGGGGCCCACCGTTGGAAACAGGTTGCCAGGAACAAAGTTAAAAACGCCTGTCAGTAGTGCCACAAGATCTATCAATATAGGCTGTAAATACTGCCAGCCTTGACTGATGGTTATGTCAGTCAAGACCATGAACAGACTTATATAAACCGTTAGCCATAGTAGCATCGTGGCAATGATGGTCGGATAAAGCTTTTTAATCCGTGAGATAAAGAATGGGAAGCCACCCGATGGATAGGAAAGACAGAGGGTATATGCGCTTAAAAAGATAAAGATCTGTACACCAAAATGCCCAAAATACGTAAACAGAGCTGCTATCCACTCAGAAGGTGTAACAATAAAATCCGTTAAGAAATACTCAAAACGTGCCGGATCAAAATCGACTTCATTTTCTTTGGTTTTACTGAATATGAAATGATAAAAGTTATGCAGCATGATCCATAAAATAGCCACACCTTTTAACGCGGTAACCTTTTCATAACTGAATGCATCTTGGCCTTTTTCCATAGCGCTACTCTTTTAACAGACGCTCATTAACAGCGATAAATGCCCGGTTGCTGATACGCTTCGAGCCACCAAACCCTGTCACTTCACCTGACTGCTCATAAACCATTTCATAGCCATGTTCGAGCATGGTTTGAAGCCTTTGTTTATTTATCTCAGCCGGTCTGTTTAATAAGTCGTAGACGATATCAGGCTTAGGCAGACCGCACTGCTCAAGCGCTGAAAAATACTGCTCGTAATTAATGGCTACGCCAAACCAGTTTCTTGGGGATGCGTCAAAGGCCCCACACTGTGTAACCTGCGTTGTGATGAGTCCCCTCAAGTCAATAAAATAGACCTTATCACCAAAGGCTTGATGTAAATGATAAGGCGGAAACCCCATTTGGATGCTAAGGATGCGAATAGGTCGCTCAGGGTATTGCTCAACAAGGTTTGATACGGTTTGCTTGAGGGCATCGGTCAAGGGAATATCGCGTCGATTAATCAAATTGCGTCTTTCGGTATACGCATAGGTTTGCTGCTGAAATTCACTAAGAACTGGCTCCGTGCCACTTGCTCTATACCAGGGAATACCGGATGCAAGCTTATGTGAAAACACCAAAGTCTCTGCAATCATCAACACCATCAGGCCAACGCGGAGCCATCTGCACTTGCTAAACCCTTGGCTGTAAATAAGAAACACGACAATTAACAAAGGGATGATATGTGCGAAGAAACGCCCGCCATGCATCCAATCGCCACCTGAGGCGATGATAAACGCTAGGTAAGCAAGAATAAGCGACAGGACAAATTGAACCTCAAGAGACAAGGCTATTTTTCCTAAAAAAATCCTCAGCCCTACCCAAATAGCCGTTAAGCTCACAATAATTATGCTCAGCTGCGCTGACCAAGCAAAATACACAACACCAAAGAGCAGTTTCTCAAGAGTAAAGCCTGCTGACTTCGCATAGACGGGTTGTGGAAAAAAGGCATCAAAATAGACAGCTCTAAACGCAAAAATACCGAGCGATAACACCGAGATAATGACTAGCCAGCTACCGACAAAAGGCCAAGTCATCTGACGCTCTCTATAGCTCAAAATGCCGAACCCAAGCGCAGTCGCTACAAGAAAAAACGGGACTTCTGGCCTGCTCAATAAACATAACCCACTTGCCAGCCACAACCGCCAATCAACTAACACAGGTAAAAAGGTGGCTTTCATTAAAAATAGCCGTATTACCGAACGTGCAATGAACAAAATAGTTAGACAAAAGAGCGAGGTTTCGAGCCCCCCCACAGCCCAGTAACTGAAGCTGACAGATAAGACCACAAGCACCATAGGCCAGCCAGCAGTCAAACCTAACGACCTGCAAAGTGAAGGCATCATTAGCAGACAAGTAATAGCAAAAAAGACTGAAAAGAGCTGCCCTAAGAGAGAGGGCTCAAAGCCTGTGATAAATGACAAACCGCCTAAAAGAACAACATGAAGTAAACTTGATCCCTGCTCTACTCGCTCACTATTTGTGTTGAGTATTTCGAAGGTATCAGCAAACTGCTGGGCAGCTGTATAGGTGATGAATGAGTCATCATGGCCAGAGGGGCCATAAATATTGATAATTATAAAAAAAAAGCCAACGAGGCTCGCAGTAATAGTGAACCAGTTCGATGATGCTTTGCTTTCAGTAAACGAAGCTAAGGGCTGTGCGACTGACATAGTTATTTTTATTGATTTAGTCGATTCCCTGAGTGTAAAGAAGCGACCAACAAAAGAAAATGGCTAGCTTCAAATTGGCTACCAAGGCCTGAAGAGTTGTGAATTCGTTACACTGATAGCACCATACACGTTATGTTAGAGTGCGATGCTTACATGAGCTGCTCATTATTGAATCGCTACCCTATCTCCCTCTTGCTTTAAAACAAAGGCACTGTAAACTTCCCGCTTAGTGTGAAAATAATAAAAACAAGACTGCATGCTTAACCCCCTTCTCTACGTAGTAAAAAAAGTCAAAGCGCCGACAACGGTTGTGGACTTATTTATAGCAGGGCTTCTGCTAGCAGGCATACTTATCATCCCGTCTTACATGGCCTTTTTCTATAAAGTGACCTTTTCGATGGGCGGCTGGCGTGTCCCTTTCATCAAGTTTTCTTGGTTTTGGGCGTTTTTTGTGCTGAGCAATGGCTTTTGGCTACTCTCGTTAATCTTCTTTAAACGCGATAACAAGGCACTACTCTGGCTATTTTTATTATCGAACACAGTAGGTGCCGTCATCATCGGCACTGACTTTGTTCACTACAATCTCTTTATGGAGCATTGGAGCGCTGACACCCTGCTCGCAGCATTTATTGGTATGACTGGTGGCCAGGCGCCTTTAGGCATACAACCGCTTTATCTTGTCTTAGCGATTGGTATCTTTATTTTGGTGTTAACGCTACTATTGACACTGGCCAAGCTGATTCCAAAACCTTTTTGGCTAATTAACATTACGCCTGTTGTTTTTCCGTCAGCGAGTATTGGCGTACTGTTACTGCTTGTAGGCCTTCAGCAGATACTCCCCTCAAACTGGCATAGCCGCCACCTGCAAACCTATATCCCCTGGATAACTTTTGTGCCTGCAAAGGATAATTATGTTATTGACGATAAAGACTTACTCAACATGTCAGACATGGAAGCGCAAAAAGCCCATGCACTCCTAACAATCAATGAAAATGTAAAGTCTCTAAATACTGTTACAGCCAAGCGATTACCCAACATCCTAATGGTTCATGTTGAAGGCATGCGTGCTGATATGCTAAGCCCTGAAACAATGCCTAAGCTATCAGCTTTTTCCAACAATCACGGCGAAGTATTGCGCAATCATTATTCATCGAGCAATAACACAGGCCAAGGCATGTTTGGGTTACTGACAGGCTTATATGGCGCTTACTACCAAAATTTTCGAGAGCAGCCTGTCGCAGTGGCGCCTATAGCGATACTAAAAAAGCTGGGCTACCAACTCACCGTTCATAACTCGATGTCAGATGAGTATGAAAACCTAGGTAATCTGTTTTTTTCAGGCTTTACCAAACACAATGTCCTTAAGGGCACACTTGCTGAAAACGATGCAAAGCTTTTTAAAGAAACAGGAGAGCAACTGACAAGCTTTAAAGCAGGTGATCAGCCTCGATTTGATTATGTGTTTTTAAACAGCACGCACTTCCCCTATGAGTATCCAGACGCCTTTCGTAGGCACAAGCCTGTGATGGAGAGCATGAGCTATGACACCTCCATTCGAGGTGATATGGAAACAAATAAGACGGCAGTCAAAAACACCTTTATGAATGCGGTATTGTTTGCCGACGATTTATTATCGGGTTTAGTCAACAAACTGGTTGATACCGACTATTGGGATAACACTATTGTGATTATTGTGGGTGATCATGGGCAGGAGTTCTGGGAGCATAACCGATTTGGTCATGTGTATGGATTAACGAAAGAACAAACCCAAGTCCTAGCCTATGTGTCTTTTCCAGGTGGTCTAAATACACAATATCATTTGACCTCCCACTCTGATTTTTTCCCCACCATTTTTTCTTATATGGATGTATCTGTTGGCTCGTTTAAGTTCATGTCAGGCAAAAATCTCTATCAGTATAATGAAAATGAAGACTACGCTGTCATTCGCATGAGCGTACTAGCTGCTCAAAAGCGTTATGAAGAAGGTATTATCACTAAAGACTTGAAGGTGCTTTATCACCTAAAAGACAAACTCAGCATAAAAGCAGTCTCTGATCCAGATGATGAATTGATAGAAAACTTTGAAACAGTAAAAAAAGATGCGTACTTGCTGATAAAGCACTTAGATAAACAAAAAAAAGGACACCTGAACGCTTTCGCCCGCCCAACTCGTTATCAGCTTGCAAATAGCGTAAACCCTGCTCCTTAACCACAAAACATGGTGCACTACAGACACCCCTTTAGTCTGTCCGAGAACTGACTGTTCGGCCTAAGTGCCAGATAAGCGGCTAAATACTTCGCCAAATTCTTGCATTGATTCAATTCATTTACATGATGGTTATCGAGCAGATGGGCAAAGGGTAATTTGCTAGCGATTGACTGGCAACCTAACAGTAGCGCTGGACAGCGCAGCGTCTCCCGCCGAATCGGTAGATGGCGGGGGACGTTTCACTGACCCACCCTACAAAGGTTTTCTTACCCGGCAGCGGGTAACGTTAAAACCCAAAACCAAGCTGCAAGCCCAGACTAGCCATTTCTGTACTGGCCTGCGCACCAAAATCTAGATGAAAGATGCGATTACCCAAGGTAAAACCAGTCGTTAACTGCGCAGGCGTATTACCTAATACATCCATACGGCCACCCAACCTAAAAGCAAATATCTTTAAAAATTCATAGTCTAAACCAGCTGATAAAAACTGGTATTGATCACCTGTAAAGTATGGCTGCCTCGCCGTAAGATCCACATCGCAGGCTAACGTCAGCCCACCTAAAGCATAAGATGCACCTGCTCTCCAATCGGGCTTAAGCGAAAAAGATTCGCTCACTGACTCCCCTGCTTCAACTACCTCCCCTGATGGCAGCTTCGTTTTCTTTACATGAGGGTTAGTTTCAAAGTGCTTGGGTACAAGATTTTTACCGACCAACCCTAAGGTTAGGTCATCATTCAATAGAGAAAGCGCAAGGCCTACATCCATATTGAAGGTTTTCGTTTTCTTGCGATTGTCGGTAAAGGCATCTTGCACCTCTACAAGGTCATCTTCTATATCTTTCACGGTATAAGATAGAAACAAACTATGCACTTCCATCAATTTTGGCGTCAGCCCTACGCTTAATTGATAATCATCGAAATCAAACAAATGCGATACAGCCAACCCCGTTTCAACAATACCAACAGCCAACCCCTGAACACGAGTGTTTAATAGCTTTGTACCATCGCTAAAATTATCTTCCAAAGGATCACTAAAGCTACCATCTTGGATAATGCTGAACTGTTTCGTCGTCCCTTCGCAAGTCACCGTACTGGTTGCATTGTTAGGCATGATGCGATTGTCTGCATCAATATCATTATTAATAAACTGGGTATAGGTATTGAGTACTTGAAGGTCACATTCACTGATATCGGGCAATACTTCTACCCTAAATGAACTCAACCCTGAATAAAGCGACACACCAAAATACTGATTAGAAAAACTCAAAGACATAAAGCCTGATGCATCTATGGCAACAGGCTTTTCATCCACTTGCATTAAGAGATCTATCACAGCCGAAGTCGTACGATTTAATACCGCTTTATCATCATTAAATTGCGCTAATGTCACATCCTCTAAATTATCCAAGCTATCAAGCGCATCCGATAAATCAGTGAAATAATCGTTATCGTCAAACTCGGTAAACCCATCAATCGTATCACTATGAACATAGCCACTAAAAGCAACGTTCGTCAGTATCACATCTACACCGTGCTCTTTAGATGCATGACTCAATAAAGCAGGATTATATAATGCTGCTGTACTTCCTTGAGTGAAACTAACGCCTGTACCCCCCCGCCCCATGGCTTGGGCATCGGCAGCCTGTAGATTTGAATAAGTAGAAAAAAGAAAACTTAAGCACGCAATGTGAAGTACTCTATACATAAACATAAAAATCCCTTTTAAATCAATGTAACCCTCTGGCTAATCCAGACAGAGGGTGCCAAGGTTAATTCCATTTAATTAGTAACAGTTGTCACAGCTCGCAAATAAAAGCTAGAAGGTGAATGGTTAAGGTAATAATAGGTATAGCCATAATATCGCTGATGGTTAAAGTAGTAGCCACCGATATTAGTAGACCAGCTCCACCAGTTTGAAGGCCAAGTTGCGTAATAAAGTGCACTCTCATCAACTATGGCGTTAGGAAAATAATCCATATTAATGTATAAGCGCTTACCATTATGCGTAAAGCCTGCATTATGTTTGATACTATACATGTCATAGAAGTCAGGCAGTTTCCAGTTACTAAACCCACAAAATGCACGTTCATTTAAACTATCGATATAAGCATTCGCGCTGTCAAGGCTATCAAATTGCTGATTTTTATTAGCAGCCGTTTTGACTTCCCAAATACGCCCTTTCAACGTATCTCTTACGCACGTCCATGAGGTTGCATCAGACTGTAAATCGGATCCATTTTCATCAACTTTGACAAAGCGCGCATCGTCATCTTTAAGCGTCAGGTACGCCCCGTTATTGTTAACAATGTACTGATCAGTAGCAGATCGCTGAATTTGCAACCAAAAGGTTTCCGTGCTTTCAGCTTTATCATCATCAACCACTATTACGTCAACTGTTTTGCTAATCTCGCCAGCCTCGAAGGCAATGCTTGTAGGCACCGTTATATCTTCAGCGTACCAACTACGGGAAACCAGATTAACCATAAAAGGAGCTGTTGCAGCTTCTTCAAGTTCAAGTGTAAAAGACACTACGCCCTCTCCTTCTACCGCTGACAACCGTTTGTTGATACCTCCTGCAAAAGAGACGACAGGCGTGTCGTTATCAACAAGCGTTACTTTATGAGTCAGATACTTTCCGCTGGCTAAGGTGCCATCAGGAATCAATCTGAGCACTAAGGTTTCATAGGTAGATTCTGGTTCAAGATCATCTTTGATCACTAAGTCAATGGCTTTTTTGGTTTCTCCCGGCTGGAATTCAAGGGCTTTAGTGTCGGGCTCTATAAAATCTTTTGCATTGACGTTGCTAGCTGTATCAATGGCATATTGAATCGTGATTGACTCAGTCACTTGCTGCGCATCGTTAAGCTCTACTTCAATGGAATAGGTTTGCTCACCGGCTGATTCAGGTGCCGTGGTTGCTCTTTTTCTAAAGCTTACTTCAGGTACAATTAGATCATCGTCTACATCTGCACAGTAACTTGACAAGTCATAGACCTGATCTCCAGTTGCGTCATTTACCAATAAGACACGGTCGAAAATTTTGGTATAGTCCTTGCCAAATGCACGCCCTTTGGCGACTAAACGCACATCATAAGCCAGCCCCTCAGATAAATCACTCAGCAGCAACGATGCATTCCCTTCACTATCTTTCTCTACATAGCTAGTACGATAGGTGCTTGAATGTGGCCCTCTATATTGAATAAAAGTACTGGCTGGAATTTCAATGTCAAAGGTCTCACAGGCAACCTTATCAATTAAAAACTGTATGTCTCTGAAGTTTTGATTGGCTAAACTGCTTACATCAAAGGTTAGTGGCTCTGCCCCTTCGTCCAAGCAAAGATCAGCAAAAGTCTTCTCTATACGCTTGTCGCCTAACTGAGCCGTTAAGGTCATTGATTTGTTATCGAGCACACGATAAAAACCCAACTCATCAGTATTATCGTAAACGGCTTTACCTGTCCAGCCACCACCTGTAAGGGATAACTGATAACGAATTGATTTCTTCTCTCCATTACCAATAATTTGGATAGGACTTGTTGCAGCGCAAGCATCGTCACCTGAAAAAATCCAATCCATGTTGTAATAAGATAAATGATTGGCAGAGAACACAATAGGATAGTTACCGTTTTCACTTGCCGGTAAAACTGTACCATCACCTTCAAACGTCCACTCAGCCGTTGAGGGCTCATAACTCCAAACCGGAATTTTATCTCCCGCCTGAATAGTGTTTCCTGTTGTAGGATTAATAGTTAAAGGACTCAACTCCGTTGCCATTTGAATGGGGTTAGAAAAATTCGCCGCCTTTTGTCCTTGCTCATCAGTGATTTCGAAAGAGATAAAT
This sequence comes from Pseudomonadales bacterium, assembly GCA_965225765.1. Taxonomy (GTDB): domain Bacteria; phylum Pseudomonadota; class Gammaproteobacteria; order Pseudomonadales; family DT-91; genus CAKMZU01. The sequence goes on along the minus strand of CBDDBO010000002.1, from coordinate 718,587 downwards.
CCACCAGAGACAAAGGTTCCTTCGATTTCTTGCTCACCTTGATTAACCACCACATCCGACAAACCACCCGGTAAACTTGATAGAGACTCAACGTCCTGATTATTATGAAAAACCAAAGAGGCACTTAGATTACCGATGAGCGGCGTACCCTCTGTTGTTGTTATTTCTGTGTTGCCAGGAATGGTAATCTCCGTGGCAATACCTGTTGATGCTTCAACAGGGCTTGTCACTTGAATTTCTTCGGTTATAACACCGTTATTGGCAACAGCGATATCATCTAACGTGATTGCAGAGGTACCTACTGGCGACTGACCTTCTGCTGTACTAACTAAACTCACACTAAAGGGCTGAACACCTTTTTCAGTGACTTCAATCCTCTGACTACTGGATATGTAGCCAGGCGCATCAATGATCAGCATAATATTGATAGGGTTCTCAGATGAGAGTTCAACCCCTTCGGCTACCGAGAAGTTTAATGATCCATTAGAAAGTGTTAAATTGCTCTCGGTTAAAGGTTCTCCTTTTTGATTAACCAGCTTGTCTTTATCTTCTGTTTCTATACGAATGGTGGCGTTGTTACCAATCGCCTCCCCTGTACTCGCATCTGATAATCGACCCAATAGCACTGTATCAACAGACGACAAGTATTCGGTTTCGATAATAGGCGCTTCAAGGGTTTCGCTACCAGTCGTTTGATCAGATGACTCATAGCAGGCAGATAGCAAGCATGATAATGCAATAAAGACAGCAGATTTGAAAGAAGTGCTAAGTGTATCAGTCAGACTGATACCCAGTTGAAAGCGTTTATCCATAATTTTAGTCCATTAAATTATTATAGAGAAGATCCCTTCTCCGATGAGAAAAACTTAAGCGTAGCCTGATAATATGAAAAGTCGAAGAACAAGAAAACCCTAGACATAGGCTATATAGAAAAAAGGTATAATCAACCCACAAAAATTACACAACAGAGTATTTTTATACCACAGCAAAACTAATAGGCGTAACCTGCCACAACAGAGAGTGTCAAACATGGCTATTGGGTTTTAGGTGGGTACATTATAACAGGCGCTATGTTGATGAATGGCCATTTTTAAGGCTTCATCGTTGTTATGGTTCATACCATGCTTTTCTTAATTGAAATGGTTCTGCATAAAACGCGATTCAAACGTTAGTTGGCTGTTGGCTCAATCATTGCGGCCATCTTTTTGTTTCGGTCTTTCATTTGCTCAAAAAGATGATCGAAGCTACTGACTACTTAAGGCCGGTTAATGCCCATGGCCTTAATAAAGGAAAAACCAACGCCATCATAAAAGCTCATAATTTAACCGTAGTTGATAAATTTGAAGGCCATAAAACCCAGGCTTTGCTTTTGGCTCTACCTGACAAATTCATCCAACATATAGATAGTGTCAAATTATTACACATGCTTGAGTAAACCTGATAAGTACATAAGCACCTAACGCAAAGCTCTAGGTGAATAGCATAGCATTGACCCGCGGAAACACTTGCTAATTCGATTGAACTAAATTCTTATAAAGATATCTCATAAATTATTATGACATAGTCGCTGAAACTATGTTTTTTAAGAGTAAAATTAATTAATTTAAATTTTTAAAGGTTACAAATTATATGTTTATAATTTCATTTCTGAGATTAAGGTTTATTTCTTCTATCATAATGTTAAGTGTTTTAACTTCTCATTATGCCCAGGGTGTAACAAATGGAGAAATAACTTATTTAATAAATAATATGATAAAACTGATCCCGGCTTTAACAGCAAAAATCTCCGACATCGATAATTCAATAGATACTTCAATCTTATCAACAAAGCTTAACAGGCTATTACTTGCACAACCTATTTTTGATTTATTTGTTGATTCGGAAGAATATCAATGCACTGATTCTATATTTCCAAACAACCATAAAAGACTTTTCGAACTAAAAAGCTTAGTTGATAGCAAGAAGAAAGATTCAATAATTGACTATCTCGAACAGTTAAGATGTGACAAATCATTTTAGTAGGCTGAGGCTTTAACAGTAGATTGAATCACCCCGATAAATTCGGAGGCAGTTTTATTTGAGTCATGCTGCAATGTTCTGTGTTCTGGCTCAAGTCAAACCGGACACTAAAATTCGATAATAGTGGCTTTATTACAGGCAATAAAAAAGGCGCCATATAGGATCTTTACGAGAAAGGGTTTAATTTAATCGTTAACCTCGTATATGTTCAAACCGAATGTTTTAAATAGACAAGCCAGGATGAAGAAAGAAATTGTATATTCTGAATAATATTTAAAATCTTGAATTATCCAGATATACGCTGCAATAAAACACACCAGATTGATAACAACGTTTGCGATATTAAGCTTCATACTGATTAACCCAATAAACGAAACCATTTGAATAAAGGTTGCATATACCTAGTTTCGTTGCTTTGAACTCGTTTAATACGGTTTCTTGTTCTTTAGTGCCGCCACTTAGTGAATCAATATAACTCGAAATTTCTGCACTAATCCAGTCTTTTTCTTGATCTAAGTAAGTAAAAACCGTTGTGCTCGACTCTCTATTGGTTAAATCACCAGGTTGATATTATCCTACTGAATATAGTTGCCAGCTGGTAAACTCATTACTTCTTGAGGGCTGTTCACACTCCCTCGAAAAATGTTAATAAGCATGCAAAACTGACCCACCCTAATGGGCATTCACCATGTTTTCTTTAGTGACCCTTTCAGCCTTCTGCTGGTATTTCGCTCTAGCTTGCTATATTCGATTCTAAGTGCCGACAAGGTTTGAGCTTGGAGTCTGAAAAATTCTAGCGAAAGGTTCGCGATAGCAAGTCTTTAGGGTTTTTGGTTGACTACCTCAAAGACCGAAAAGGAAGCATTATTGATTACCAAGAATCTGTTCACAGAAGTGATATCAACTACATTTGGATTTTTAAGGCGTAGATATTCACCGTTAAGGTGGAAGGATTGTTCTTTTGAAAAAGTTAATGGGTGAATGACATATCAGGCAATGTTAAAATTGCCCGATAATCGAGTTACGCAGAATCATTTATAATGCTTTTTAAAAGCTTCCCAGAGTTTAGAATGGGCGTTTTGTTGAGTCAGTTTATTTAAGCTTAAATTACTTCTATAAATTTCCGCTACTGCCTTTAAATATGGGGTTTTGAACTTATCGAGAGTAACCTCACTATTAATAAGACCTTTACCCTTAACGGTTTCGTAAAGTTTGCTAATATTTTGTGATTCATTTGATTTTGCTTCTTTTAGTGTTCTAAGCATAAATTTTACGCGTTCTACATCTTGTTTAATAATACTTCTAGCTGCTAATCTCGGTACAGCAGTTACTATTTCAGCTGAAAGACATGAAACTGCAGTAAGGAGTAAAGCTAGTCCGATAGGGTCACCACCTCCGTCTTTCCAGTTGATATTTTTAAAAAGCCCACCGGGCAGTAAAGCATCTCCCTTCCCTCCAGATCTTAGATTTTCTTGGTATATTACATCATCTAAATTTTCCTCCAGTTGCCATATTGCGTTCATTTCATCTTGAGTTAACGTTGCTTGAGCATAGTTACATCCAAGGATAAGGATTAAATATGCAAAGAATAATTTTTTTACCAAACTATACTTACCTAAATAATAGAACCTGACATTAGACATAAGGGGTAAAGTTTCGTTCGTAATTTAATAGGAAATAAATTTACGTGTTACTCAAAAATTAATGCATACAAACGCTTGTTATGCGATTTAACCTTTAAATTTATCTCTCCAGAAAGAAACTATCCATTCCATAATATAAAATGGAGCTTTATCACGCCCAGTTTTACCATTTAAATCACGCCCAGTTTTACCATTTAAATAATTTAGCATTTCATTCAAATGCTTATTATCAATCTCATCTATCTTTTTTTTATTTATTACAATGACCGTATTGTAGTAATTCTTGGCTTCTTTGAGTAGCCCATCATCCGAGCTGTATTTCTTAACAAAATTATATAAACCTCTTGCATCAGGATCAAAAGAAACATCCGTAGGCAGCGTATATTGACCTGAATTTAATTTATTTTCATTAACTAGATAAGTAATAAAATTAGCAAATGATGAGTTGTCAGTTGCATAATGTGCAGGCTTGCTGGTTATTTTGTAATCAACCAATTTGATATCCCAAGATGAACATACAGGCATCATAAAAATGATATTGATTGTAAAAATTAACTGATAGCTTTTTACTAGATTCATAAAAATTGTACTTGAGTATTAACAATACTCCCTATAACTCTCGAATTACAGGGAGGAATGAAGTATTGAATAGCGGACACGCTTGTTATGTTTAAAATTTTTCCATCTGTATCATTATCTCTGCAACGCTTAGCCGCATGTAACTATACCTTTATTTGTCTTTTACTCTACTCATTGGGATCCGAATAGATTTTATTAAATTCATCATATGGCAAACCTATTATTACGTTCTGATCTAGCCTGCCATATAACACAACTGGCTTTGAGATCAATATATTTGGATAATATAATACCGTAACATATACGACATCTTGGTCTTTGTAGAATACGACTCTTATGTTTGCACTATAACTAGGATATTCATTATATGGAGGATTATTTTTATACTGACCAAGGTTAAAGTTTATGATGTAGGATATAAAATTAGAAATTGTTATGTCATGAGATGAGTATACTGATATTTTTGGCACATCAGCGTTCAATTGAATAGATTCGAACCTAGATAGAATTTCCTTCATTAAGTTTGATGCTACATTTTTTGCATTGTATTTATAAGCGTCTAAATATTTTATAAACTCGTAATCTTGAGGTTCATGGTATAGCACCCGACTTCTAGTTTGAATCCAATTGTAATGTTTCTTTATTTTAAACACATCCTCGTCATTCAATCCGGTCATTGAATCCAGACATGATTCATGTTTAGGCATAGCATTACAATAATCTTCAATAGATAGAACATTATTAGCAAGATCAAATATTCTTTTTAAACAAAAGTAAGCCTCACCAGGGGATATATCGATTGGATTTAAGCATTGAGCTTCGTAATTGTCTGGAAAAAAAGTTTTGTTTATACCGAACAGTTTTTTATAGTCTTTACGAGCCACGTCAAACCAATATTTCTTCCAACCGATAGCATCTTTATATCGAAGATCTGGTAATTGATTATTTTGACGAAGAACATCATCTTCTCTTAAGGGTACGCTATATATATTAAATGGCTGAATTGAAGGATAACTAGATTTAGTAGCATCAAACAATCCTGACAAATACCCAGCAGCGCTCATAATTGTCCGATTCGCACCACTGGTTCTAATGTAGACTTTGTCTAATTCATGAATATTTGGTAAAACTGAATACTTTGTAAAAAATTCTCTTGCATTTACCCCTAATCTTTGTGCTTGAAAAAATCCATTAAAAGTAAGATTTTTATTAGGTATATTTCGCGTATTCCATAATTTAGGATACTCTACCCCTGCCAGATTATGAATAGGTGTTCTAGCGCCATGTCTGAAGATATCAACTGCATATAAAACTTCTGCATTCTTAGGCAAGAGATAATCCCCACTTTCATTTTCACTTGAGGATAAACAGAAATTATTTATAAGAATAAGCAAGACTATAATAGATAGCTTGAGTTTTACTAACATTTTTCCAGCATTAAATAACATAGTTAATATAAAAATAAATATAAGATAAAATGAATAATGACGGCATACAATATTAAAATAACCCCTAATAATCAACTGCTTTATGCAACATCAAAATACCTAACGCACCTCCTAGAATTGATGCGTATTTTATTATCTCTGGAACCTTACCTTCTTTATACACTAGATTTTTTTTGCCAGAAGCACTCCAGGGAAAATCTGTTATAAGACAAGCAAAACTTAAATCAGGCTTGTTTTCACACGTTAAGCTTTGAACTACATCAGCAACATAACCCATCTCCATATCTACAGAACTTATACCTATCTCCCTAAGATTCCTTAGTACTTCTTTACTTTCTGAGAGTACTGAAGGTAAAGAGGTATGCACATATGCACCCTCACATTGATTATTTAAATATGATGTTAAATATGGGCCTAATTTATTCGGTATAGATGTTTTATTTTCAATGTTAGCTTTTACTTCCGGGAAAATAAATGTGTATTGTTTAGGCTCTACATCACCTATAAAGCCAGATGATCCAGCGATAACTATGTGCTCAACGAGAAACTTATTTGAGCTCAAAAGCTCTCTAATATTTTCTGCTAAAACTTCTACATGATATGAATGATTGTTATCTGAATCTAAGGTTACAATTATCTTTCCTTTGCTTTTATAAAATTTTCCACTCCATCCAGAATGATGAAATTCTTCATTTATTTCTTGTTCTTCACCTAATCGATTCTCATATTCATCCCAGACAGCATCAATATAATTTTTATATCCAAAAACTAGGGTAATAGGTTTGTTTTTAAGGTGTATTTTTCTTTCTGCTTCTAAAAAAAACTTATTTAGCCTTAAATAATTGCTCTTAGCAACATCTGCTGTGTCGTTAGGATGACTTGGTATGATTTTTATTTCAATATCTTTGTTATATTTTTGTTTGTAGTGAAATTTAAGGATAAGCGCAAACTGCATAACAAGCCCTTTACTCGGCACCTCAAAAATAGATATTTCTTTACCATCAGAGCTTATACAAATGCTGCCATAATTAAATATAGTCAATGGCCTGCGGCGTTTAAGAGTTGCGTCAAGTGGCTTTTTATATATAACCGTTGTTCTTTCTTTATCAACCGGGTTCTTCGAATATAAACTGCCTGTTGAAACTGTTATTCTCTCCACATCAGAAACGAATGGAAAATCGACTAAATCACGTAAATGCTTGTTTACATATTCAGTTGTACTAATGGAGAAAGCAGGTTCTCCCAAAACCACATGTTCTATTGGCGTGATTGGCATTACCTCTAAACTGCTGAAATCAGCAACAGATAAAGATATCCTAAACCCAATATAAATAACTACAACTATACATATCAATCTGACTATTGCCATGTTCACTATCCATTTAAAATTTTGTATTAATAAAAATAGGGTCAAAACTGCTTATTTACGGAAAGTTTCAACCTAGTCCATAAATCTAAATAAACACACTTCTTTCTTTATAAATTGAATGTTTTATCCCGCCCACTAAGTGGCAAACACAAAAACCAGGAAAAATAATGCACGTGTCAAAGGGAGGAGCAAAGTATTGACCCGTGGACAGGCTTGGCAGCTGTATTAGTCTATTATACGCACCTTAAGCCTGTGAATATGCTCATAAAGCTTCTTGGCCATAGCTGCTAATTCTTTTGAATCTGTATTCGTTGAAAACTCCATAGATTTCAAGGCCAATCTTTGGCGCAAATATTCCATTTCTATTTGAGTCGTTGCTTCTAATCGGTAATCAGTAAAAAGATTTTGCTGCGACCTTAATAGGTAACTTTCAAAGTCTTTTGGGTGATCAATAAACCACAAAAAACCTATTTCTGGGCTTTTGATCAGTATTTCAGCAATAAATGGCGCTACTTCCGCTCCCAACGCACCATCCCTCCTGAGCCATAACTGGCCAAGTATTTCCATTACTGGAATCAAATCAGTAGATTTGGCACTTCTGATAGTCTGAATCAAATTAACTTGGTTTTTATTAAACCAGTCTAACCTTTGCTCTTGAAAATCCTTTCCATATACCGAAAACGATAAAATTAGGACTATATAAAAATACTTCATTCTGGGTCTACATTAAAGCTAACGTATTTATTACAGGGAGGAGCTCGGCGGCGATCCCATGGACACGCTTGCTATGTTGTTGCACAAATATTGCTTATTCATCATCTTTAATTGTTTGGTTATATATCCAACCTACTACCATTTGAACAATCATTTTTGTTTCCTTTCCACTTGCCATCAAGTAATTCTTTAGCAAACTGATGAATAACTTGAAACTTCTCTTGCTCTGTCTTTTTATCGGATATATAAATAGTATATCTAACTATATCTTCTTCTGACAGCTGATAATAGTTAAATGTTCTATTCAATCCAGCCTCTCCACCATGATAGCTTCCCAAAAATGATTGGGCTATAAATAAAAATGGGCATCCATACAAATCAGCTAGCGACTTAGTTTCACAAAATTTTCTGATAGAGGACTTTGCATCTAACGAATATGGATGTATACCCATACAATAATCTTTCGATGAGAACAGTAAAATCAACAAAACAGAAAATACTCTCATTACTCCAAGCCTCATTAAATATACGTATGACACAGTATTCACCCGTTAATTCATTCTTTCAGAAAATATTGTGCCATTAATAAACGTAATCGCTACCAACCGTCCCGCATCGTTATTGAAGCAATGGGACACCATGAGGTTGAGTTCGTATGCGCTGCTCACAATAAAAAACTGCCTGTATGCATTGTTAAACTCTTTGCAATAAGACAGTTTGCTAGCGCCTGTTACCAACTCGCTAAGACCCATAAGATTGACGCCATGATCATTGCTGAATTTGCCTATCTCATTAAGCAAGACAATTATAAAAAAGTCGCATTAACAGCAGCTATGAGAAAATTAATCATCATTATTAACGGCATGATAACGACGAATTCTGCATGTAATAACGCTTAGACTACATGGCTTTTTAAAATATTTGCATCACAGTCGCTTGTTAGGTTGAAGTCTGAGATATACAAAAAAAAATCAATGCATAACAGGGAAACTAAAATTAATGAATTTAGTACAATTTTTGTTGACTCACTTATTAATATCATTTAACTACGATCTTGATTAAATAACCGCTTATGAAAATTAAAGATAGCTTTAAAGGCATTTTCTTACTTATGATAGCTGAGCAAGCTGCTTTCGCATTGCCACCTACTACCTCAGATTTCTGCTTGGAATATATTAGCGATCCAGCTAGAAGGAAAGCCGAAAAAAATGGCACCCCAATCAATGAAAGAGGTGTGTTTGAAGAGAGTGGCTTGCGGCTACGGAAAAAAGAGTCAGCTTCTCCATCTGACCGAAACACTAAATATCAACTAAATGATCTATGCGTTACTCATAGAAATGGCCAACACATCACCTATAATGTGGATCTAAGTAGACAATATCATGGCTTTGAAGGCTACCCTCCAACAAAGCTTAACAATATGACTATATCACTAAAGGTTAATGACAGGGGTAATGTCGACAGTATAGAAGAGATTAATGGTACGCGAACTGATACCAAAGAAAATATTGAGAAACACCTTGATATGGATAGTCGCCGTATTGCTATATTAATAGCTGATTTTATAAGTACTGGCGGTAAACATTTATTAAGATACAAATTTGAAAGTTATAATGCAAAACCAGGCATCATAACACTTGAAGACAAAAGACCTAACAAGAAAAAATCCGCTAGCTGATTTTTTTAATCAGCATTTCTTAAAGCGACTCATTAATAAAGTTTACGTTGAGAGTTACGAACTGTTCTTTAATTGAAAAACATAAATATAACGCGCACATCACAGGCAGGAGCAAAGTAAAGACCCTGTGATACGTGCATTAGGTTTAGCGGCTCTCAAAATAAGCGCAACACTCACCCCCCCTTTAATTAATAGGGCAGCTGTCACAATGATGGCTATTCTCGCCCACCAACAAGGGAAACGTAAGACACAAAATCAGCCCACCTTAACCATTTACCGATAAATTTGTATGAAACACCTTTATAAGCGCTTGCGGCAGTCAGGAAAAATCAGCGTAAATGTTTTATCAAGGTGTAGACTCTAGAGGGATTTTACAAGATAAACGGCACATCTCCGAACGGCCTAAATCCGCTGATAATAAGACCAGGAAATCACTGGGATGTTGACGCCGTTCTCGGCACAAGAGATGGTCACTGCATCGTTAGCATTGCCGAACGCAAAACCATGTTCAACATCATCGGCAAATTAACGAACCCTACCGCTACTGAATTATCCAGAAATTAATCAGTTACCTAATAGAGCAACGCAATTGTTCCGAACCACCGCGTTAGATAATAGCACCGAATTTCATCAATATAAAAACATTGAAAAAGTCACTGGAACAAATTTTATTTTGCCAATCTTTACCATTTTTGGGAACGAGGACTAGATAAGAATGCCAACGGACTTATTCACGAATATTTACCAAAAAGGAAAAGCATGAGTCAAATTACTCAGAAAGATTGTAAAAAAAAGCCGACAAACTTAATCGGCGACCTCGTAAAACTTTCGGCTACATAACACCGGATCAATGTTATGCGTTATGAACGACATCGCCACACTTCAAATGAGAATCTAAGGGTTAACTTTCATTATACGCTTAAAAGTATTCTCATCCCATTTACTTCTTTCATCTTGACTTGTATTCTTTAGTTTTTTATTTAATTTGTTGATAATTTCTGTTAGCTCAGAATCACTTACTTCATCGTCGTGGGGGTGTGATCCCACCATGTCTTTATAATAAGTATACTCATTTCTCTTAAAAAGGGTAAATTTATCCCGTGATTGATATTTAGGTTGTACATGAACAAACTTGCCACCCTCAATAGCATAATCAATATGAGCTACTAACGCCTTGTCTTTAATATGGTGATAACCCGCACCACCCCCATCCCTATATCCAGCTGTAAAAAATTTATTTTTGTAAAGAAATGCTATGCAAAAAACGTTGTAATTACCAAAATTAGAAAACTGGATAACTTTTTTACAATCAATACCTGCTTGTGATTTACTGAAACTTATTACTAAAGAAAGTAGTATCAGTCTTAACATCATGCGTACTCGAAGCCTTTATATGTTAGAAGATGCCATATAGAGTTTTTGTGGCAGGAAAGTTCATTTTTATTATTTAATTTATACTTTTATATGCAATAGCCACTATTAACGCTTATTTCAAGGTGCGGAGCATAGTGACAACCCCGCGAACATGCTTATTAATTTTATACATAATTTATTAAATTTTTCGAACATGTTAGATCAACTAGATGCCTAAGATGGATATGCCAGCCACACGACTTACTAAATAGCTCACTATATTTTAGTAGGATCTCCTCACAGGCAGAACATTAAGAGATTGCAGATAGAACCACATTGAAATAAGTAGAAAAGATTCACGCCTAACCAGGATAAACTGCGAGTAACGAAACAAACAGAAAGCAACTCAGCGTGAACCAAGAAAAGCTTACTTCATTTGTTAATCAACTTCATTTAGCACTTTCAGAGACAGAGTTAACCTTACTCGCGAAATCGACAGGCTTTTGTCAGCACTTACCTAGCCTGAATAATGCCTCATGAATCATTCAGGCTAGGCTCTGTTAGCCCCAAACAAAGAATCAGGAATATAACAAGTGTGTCCACGCGATGGTCGCTGAGCACCTCCGCGTGACACAAGCATTAATTTGAATTCATATATACACTATGCTTTGCAAGATATTTACCATGAAAATCACTTTTCCAACGGCCTTTTCCGTATTTTGATAAATCAGGTTTAGACGGAGGCTCCCAACCATTATTTTCCATGTGACTGATGAATTCTTTGGGTATAGACACATTATGATCTTGAATGTAATGATAAAAACCACTTGGCCAAAGATATTTTCCATCGGTTAAACAATCGGTGCCCATTTGCCACCTATCTACTTCACAATTTTGAAATCTACAAAATGAAAAGCCATCAGCACAGATAAAAATTGATGCATTCTTTAAGTAATTAACAATTTTATCTTTAATTGTGCTGTCTTTGTATGTGGTAACAATTTTAGTTGGGTCTGGTAGGTGTGGATTTTGAGGATTTTTCCAATAACCTATTCCTATTAAATAAGGAATATTCTCACTCTTAGGGAAGCTCACAAGGTAATGGTATTTAACAAAGTCACTAGGGACATAGGAATAGGTAACACTACTTTTAAACAAAATAACAACTATTCCAATTAATGTGATAACTGTAGTATAAACCTTGTTCTTTATGTCATTAGCGTTTAGCAAAATAGATCTCAAATGCAGTGTTTAGGAGAGATAAAAAAGACAACTATTTTTTCAAATAGTTCGAATTATCAAGTGCATCTTCTAGATCACCACCCAAACCTAACCACAAACATTAGCTAGTACCCCAATGCACAGCGATTGTCGGGTTCAGTGGCAGAGTAAAATGCTCATAGCAAGGCAGCTGATCGAAAATAATAGTTATTCTATAGTGAGATCAAGCAACACAGCTATGGGTATTTTAAATGCCACCCAAAGGGCAGCTACAGGTTTTCCCGTGACTTTGTTGCAAGTATTTGAAAGACGCATGTATTACTGCATACTTGCGCCTTGCCACAGAAAAACCTGTAGCTGCTGAACGGGACAATCGCTGTGCATTGAGGTACTAGGTTATTAACCGTCTAACGGTGGCATTATGAAAAAATTAATAGCTTTTAAAATGCGAGCAGCCCAGTGAACTGGCTCCTGCCTAACAACTATACCTTCAACAACTTTTTTTCTTTTCATTCTTTGTTCTTATTTTGTCATCGCGTGAGTATATGACGCGAGATTTTATGCAACTATTAATCACTCACTGTCTCTTTTATCGGAACCGCTATAACTCTCTACATCTCTATGAAAACTGTCTCTTTTATTCCTATACTTATAAAAACTTGACTTATTTTAGCTAGCTCATGAAAACCTTATCATTAACCTTTTCATTCATAGCACTCTTTACTTGCCTAGTTTCTTGTACAAGTGACAGTAAAGTAGACCCAGTTATTGACAGCGAACCTGCTGACTCAGACTACTATGCCTGCTTGATCGTCACCGAGCAACCTGAAGATCCAGGCATTTGCTCGCGAACAGGTAGCGAAATTTTAGCAATAAAGACAGATGAACTATTTAGTGAGTCTGCCTCAACATATAGCCTCCAAGGTCCAAAAAGAATAACTCAGGACACAACAACGCTTTCTCTGCCCACTAGCATTACCAAATCCTCAAACATAACGTCTACACTCTACCGGCTGAATAATCGGCCACCTATCGCGATACAACCACCTCTCAAACATTCAGATGGTAATAAAGCAACTGTCAACTTTTCACCTCACTTTAAAGCGAATTTTATAAAAGCGCTTGAGCTCTTTCAGTCTAAAAGCCAACCCAAAAAGCACAATAAAAATGATATTCAGTCACTGATTGAGCTATCAAGATACGAGCCACATCAAAAAGGTGACATTTCAACACTATCATCACTTGTTCTCGGAAAAGAATTTGATCAGCACTGCCACTTTCTGATCAAAGAAAAGACTTTATTAAAAAACAAAAATACCTCTGACTCAAAAGGTTTAGCCAAGCAATTGGAAAAACGGCTCATCAACTTAGGCAAGATTCGCAAAGAAGTTGAGTATGCCAGAGAGAACCAGCAGCAAATGCTCAAACTATGGAAAGCAGAGCTTGCGCCTTCATTTTCTAACCCACCCACTTCGTCCCAATTAAAGCTTACGAGTAAGCTAGATAAAGCTATAGAAGAAGGCAATGCCAAAATGTTTTTCCAAGCGTTAGACGACCCTTCCCTTGATGACAGCGCCCGCCAACAAATCACTCAATTAAAAGCACGAAAATTTATCGCCATTTCGCGTCCTGTGGAAGATATAGGCTATCAGCGAATTGCTGCTAATTTTGACGGCAAGCCTGTCAATATGAAAGGGAAATCCAGTACAGCCACAGGCTTTATACCCCTCAACCAACTCGCTTCAAAATTGCCAGGACGGTATCGTGAAGAATTAATCACCTCAGACAGAAATGCTGGCAAATACTTAGAAGAGCTTAGAAAATACCAAGATAAATCTGAGCTTGGCCTAATGACGATTGAGCCTAATTTTTTACCCACCAGTGTAGCTAAACCCATGATACGAGAAACGCCATTAAATGATGGCACCATCCGCTTTGAAATTGCCGTCATGGATAAAGTTAACTTAAAAGAACTCAATGCAAGTGAATTCAAATCTACCATCGACGGATTGCCTGAAGGCGGTTTCAAATTTTTAAAAGTGGAAGACGCTTTTGAATTAACTGATGTAGATACGCAAAAATTACAAAAAGAAGGCATAGATTTCGTCGCAGAATTAATTGCAAACCACAAGAATGAGGGGTTTGAAGTGCTAAGGCATCATGCCAACCCTGCCACCGTACCCAATGGCGCTAACCTATCTAGTGAATTTAGGCAGCTCAAGTTTAACGAATTTAAAGATTCAATTGTATCAATCAAGCAACATCTCGAAGACAATGCTGATAACAAGCCTAGTTTGAAAAAGCTTCATGAATCTGTAGGTCATAAATTGTCAATGGAAACCGTTAAAGACCTTGATGAGGAAGGATTTATCAAAACGTTTGGCCGGGAGAATGCCGAGAAGCTTAGATCAGAATTCAATCAAGTTAAACTCAATTCTCCGCCTTATAAATCATTGAGCCAGGAATTTGCAGAGTTTGCCCTAAAAAAAACCAAAGGCGAAACGACCGATTTATCACCCAAGGCCATAGAGCTATTCTACTTGGGCAGCAAAGAAATTTCAGCAGATGTAGACACATGGGGAAAAGCACAACAAGGCACATTCAAACTGGATAACTTCAATTACAACACAGCACTTGCGCCTTTAAGAGATAATTTTCCATCAGATGAAGCTTATGCAGTCGCACAAAAAGCATTTGAGAAAGCCCTTGTTCGGCAAGACCAGTACGATGTCTTTATTGATTACCCAATCCCACCTGATCTGCTCAAAACAGGTGGAGTGCCTACTAGACTAAGCAAGCATTTCTATGAACACTTGAATATCGGCTTCCCTCAAAGGCTGAAGGATGACTATCCCTTATCCATCCAAATCATCGAAGGTGGCGAAGTAAAGATAATCAAAATCGAGAAAGGTCCAGAAAACAATATTCACGGGCCTTTTGTTGAAAAACTTGAAAGCTTTGCCAGCGAAGGCATCTTAATGCCGCTAAACCCTATTGACCTCATCAAAAACTTTAGCGACTACCAAGCTGCACTCCCTACAGCGCCCAACATGTCACGCTTTGCCCTAAAATATTTTGATGACTTTGCATTGCAAACCCCTAAAGATCAAACCATTGAGCAGGTCGCATCAAAAATGGGTATATCAAGCCAAGATATCGACTCAGCCAAACAGCTTTACTTAACCGCGAGACAAAGTGTTGCTGATAATCAAGACAATCTTTCAGCAGGCCTTA
This sequence comes from Pseudomonadales bacterium, assembly GCA_965225765.1. GTDB lineage: Bacteria > Pseudomonadota > Gammaproteobacteria > Pseudomonadales > DT-91 > CAKMZU01. Next base: position 703,329 of record CBDDBO010000002.1, on the reverse strand, counting down.
AGCCTAGTAGCTCGGACCAATTTCAGGCAGTCACTGAGCGCTTAGACCGCTTTTTTGCATTATAGGATCAGGTATATAAATCGTTACCCTATTGCAGACAGCTTCCTGCTCCCCCACCTGCTTTAAGCCATCGAAAACAGATGGCGATACCCATTGAAGAGGGAACCATCTCAACATATCTATTCGTTACCGTTTTCAACTTTCTAAAAATATAATAGTATTAAGCGGCTAACAAAGCCCCTCTAGGCTGCTAGCCTTACTCGCTGTAGCTAAGACTTTGAACAAGAATAATAATGAACATGACGACTAACGCTACGAATTCTCCCAGTATTGCCATTGTTGGTGCAGGCATGTCAGGCATGCTAATGGCACTGAAGCTCATTCGCGCAGGCAAAACCAACTTTACGCTCTTTGAAAAAGCCAAAAAAATTGGTGGCGTTTGGCGTGAAAACCGCTACCCAGGCGTTGCTTGTGACGTTGCATCTTTCTCTTACTGTTATGAATTTGAGCCAAAATCCGACTGGAGCCGCCGTTTTTCAGGGGGTGCTGAAATTCAAGGGTATTTTGAGGACGTCGCTAAGAAATACAACCTCGATAAGTATCTAAAAGCTGAAACCCTTATCACTGACGCTATCTTTGTGGATGGACTGTGGGAACTCACCACCGACAAAGGCGAAAAAGAACGCTTTACGATGTTAGTCGATGCAACAGGCCCCTTAAATGACAAAATCTACCCCAAGATTGATGGCATTGATGATTTTGAAGGCAAAATGGTTCACACCGCCGACTGGGATGATAACTATGATTACAGTGGTAAGCGCGTAGGCATTATTGGATCTGGCTCCTCTGGTGTTCAGGCAACGTGGCCGATTGCACAAAAAGCCTCCCACCTAACAACCTTTATCAGAACACCGCAGTGGATCATGCCCACTCCCAATCCCCATTACAGTGAATTTGAAAAGCTACTTAAACGAAAACTACCCTTCCTTGGCTGGATGACACGGAAATTCTATGACTGGATTGGCGAACAGTTTGGTCGAGCCGCACTCAATGACGGCTGGCGACGAAAAGGGGTTGCAAAATGGTGTGAATCTAATCTTAACAGCATAAAAGACGAAGCATTACGCGAAAAGCTACGCCCTGACCATCAAGCCATGTGTAAGCGTATGATCGTCTCTGATGTCTACTATGATGCACTTCAGCAAGACAACGTCCATGTTGAGCGCAGTGATATCACAAACATTGAAGCCAAAGGTGTTCGCACCAAAGATGGTCAATTACACGAATTTGATATGATTGTCCTGGCAACAGGCTTCCACCCCAATGCATGGGGGGTAAGAAACATCACAGGCCCCAATGGTGTTACTTTAGACAAAGTATGGAACCAAGGCGAAGAGAAAAGCCGTAACTACCATTCCATCGGCGTACCAGGCTTACCAAACTTTTTCGTTCTCATTGGCCCAAATAGCCCGATCACCAACTTATCCTTAATCGATATTGCTGATATTGGCGTTGATTATGTCATGAAATGCCTTGAAAAAATCGAAGCGGGTGAAATCAAAACCATGGCACCTAAAACGACAGCTGCAACCGAATTCGGCGAAGCGTTGATGACATCCTTTGATGACACCATTTGGGTAACAGGGTGCTCTAGCTGGTATTTTGATGGTAGCTCTGTGCCACAGACCTGGCCTTGGACCCCTGCTCATTTCAGGGAGACTCTCAAAGAGCCTAAGTGGGAACACTACGATATTACTTAATGTCGCTTTTTAACAATCTGGTAGATGATGCTATCGCTTGTCCACCCTACCTTCCCTTTTTATAGCCTCATAGGTCGTATGCATGCAAAAAATAGCCAGCCAATTTGTCGTCGAAGGACTTAAGTTACAAGCATATTTCCATAAGCCTGCAGGCAGTGATGCTACCCCATTACCCATTGTTGTCATGGGTAATGGGTATGCAACCGAATGGCAATTCGGCACAAAAAAATTCATTAAAGCCTTTACCGATGCAGGTATTGCAACCCTTTGCTTTGACTACAGAAGCTTTGGTGGGAGTGAAGGATCTCCTCGCCAAGTGGTTGATATCCCAGGTCAACAAATCGACTTTTTAGCGGCAGTTGAACATGCCAAATCACAACCTTGGGTCGATAGCTCGCGTATTGTCATTTGGGGCAGTTCACTAGGCGGTGGCCATGCTATTTCTACCGCAGCTGCCTTACCTGACGTTTGTGCTATGGTTGCTCAAGTGCCTCACTGCTGTAGTCGAGCTGCGTTTAAAACCGTCACACTCGGTAGCGTCTTTAAAGGTATGGGAAAAGCCATGCTGGATGCCATTAAATCTCGCTTTGGTGCAAACCCCTTGCTTATACCTGTATTAGCTGAACCCGGTAACTACGGCGTAATGACTCACCCCAATTGGTTTAAAGAGTACCAAGTACTGGCTGAAGGCAGCAGCACTTGGCAAAATGCTATGCCTGCTCGCTCACTGCTTAAAGGTGGTGACTACAGACCTATGCTTGTCGCCGATAAAATTAAATGCCCAAGCCTCATTGTTGCGGCTAAAGATGACGCAGGCGTCCCTATTGATTCTGTTAAACAAACCGCGGAGCTTATTCCTCATTGTGAATTAAAAATCATAGAGGGCGACCACTTTGGCGTTTATCAAGGAGCGCCGATTGATGATGTGGTTGCATCAGAGTTAGCCTTTATCAAACAGCATGTTTTTGGTTAATGTCTTTCAACCAGCACGCTATTTCACAAAGGTTGTCGGGTTGAAAAATTTTTGCAGGGTGGATAAGCTGCGCGTAACCCACCATAAGATTTAATGTTTCTTAGTGGGTTACGTTTCACTAACCCACCCTACAAAAAAATAGATACCCGACAATCGGCTTGACATGATGTACTAGTACCCCAATGCACAGCGATTGTCGGGGTTCTGATGGTGGGTTACGCTGCGCTAACCCACCCTACGGTATCTTTACCGGACAAATGCAGTGAATCGACGTACTAGAAGCCTGTCCGAGAATTGCGTTCGAGGATAAATTTCAAAGAAGTGAGCTAAATTCTTTGGGAAATTCCTGCGAATAGTCAGCCTATTTAAAGGCAGATCTAAATAAACAGGGGCGAAGAATTTAGCCGCTTATCTGGAATTTAGGCCGAACAGTCAGTTCTCGGACAGGCTCCTAGCAAGCATTATCGCACGTTGCTGCAAAGTTATGGGGTGTGGGAGCTTGCTGGGATAATGCTGTGGTAGCGCGTTTCTTTGGTAGTCTTAAACATGATTGGCTATTCAACATTCATCAGCCAATGGCGATGAGACACCAACTCAGTGTGAGAAAGCATATTCTAGAGCTGCTCAAAACGAAGAAAGATTCGCAGCCGAACCTTTCTTCGCAGTGGGTAGCAGCAAGCACAGCGCTTTAGTTAGATAAAAATTAACCGCTTACATTCTCAAATTCCAGTGTCCGGCTTTACTTAATCAGAACAATTCTAGGCTCGATTAAAAAGACACGTGGGGCTACTTAGGGAGTTGACAATAAAAAATCTCAACTTTAAGGAACCGACAAGCAAATACAATGACAAAAAATTAATACCTTCATGTATGTATGGAGGAGGGTTTTACGAACAAAACAACTTTATTTATCTATAGGATATTTCCATGAGAAAAGCTTTATTCTTTATTTATCTCCTAACGTTTCTTCACTACTCACATGCAGGTATTCACTCACAAGAAAGTGACGAAGACATTCAAGAGAAAATAAGTGAAATAGCTGGAACCCATATAGATCTTAAGCAAACTGACCTAGAAAAATCAGTCAATAATTTTGTTGAAACCTACATTACAGATAATAATATTGATCTATCATCTGCAGCAATAGAGAAAGATCAAGAAAACCTCTTGAAACTAAAAACCTTGTGTTTAAACACCACCCTTCCAGGCACACTCAAGTTTTTTCAGTCAGATATTTACCGTGACGCTTTAAAAAAAGTCGGAGAAGGCAAGACTTTCGGTGATATCTTTCTAAATTCTGAAAATCGCACTCAACTTATTAAGTTAGGTCACACGCATCTTGATATGGCAGCTTACAAGAAGATCCGAAAGACATTATCAAACGATTCAAGCAAGTTGATGGATGGTTTTGGATTTACAAGAAGGGAGCTTCACAAAGTCCTAATTGAAGAACCCGCCAATACGCCTGAAAATTTCAATAATTCTGTGTATAAACTGGGAGTTGCAGTTAAATTTATCATTCAAGCGCTTGTGCAATGAATCAGAACTGAGTACTGAGAACCTCACAAGACTGTGTAATCCCTTTAATGCAACACCCAGTTTGGCATCATGTGTTAACTTCTAAGCTACCACAGGCTTTTAGGGCGGGTCAGAGAAACGTCACCCGCCATCGGTTGGTAGATTTGGCGGGAGACGCTACGCTGTCCCGCCCTACGATTACCAGACTGTAGGATAAAACAGCATAAGCTGCTGTTTACAAAGATAGAGAGCGTTACATATACGCGTTAGTGGTGTCAGTGTGATCAGTGATATCACGCACCGCGGTTAACTCGGGTATTTGCTCAATGAGTGTTTTTTCTACGCCTTGTTTTAAGGTCACGTCCACTGCCGCACAGCCTTGACAGCCCCCACCAAAGCGAAGCACAGCGATGTTATCTGATGTAATTTCCACCAGAGACACTTCACCACCATGTGAGGCTAAAGAGGGGTTGACTTCATTATAAAGTAAATAGTTAACACGATCTTCTAGAGAGCTATCGGCAGACACATTAGGCATTTTGGCATTTGGCGCTTTAATGGTCAGCTGCCCACCCATTTTATCGGCAGCGTAATCAATTTCAGCATCTTCAAGGAATGGTACACTGCGACCATCTAAATGAACACGAAGTTCATCCACCTGCATCAATTCGTCCTGCTCTTTAATATCCGAGGGCTTGCAGTAAGCAATACAAGTCTCAGCGCGAGGCGTGCCCGGATCTGTAATAAAGATACGAATACCGACAATATCATCACTTTGTTTTGCCAGCAGTTCAAGTAAATACTGCTTGGCTGAATCTGAAATAGAAACCATTTTTATATCCGTTTAATTCAGCTATGCCGAATATTCTACCTTTTTGTTATAAACAATGACAGTCAGCATTGCCCGAGTGAGATGTCAGCTGCATGGATTGTGAAGGAGGCTTATGCTTGCTAGAATCTGCCTACCTTTACACAGTGGCTCACCCTTCGTTTATGGATCAAACCGCCCATTCTCTTAGATATCTTATCGCTGTCCTGTGTGTTTGCTTCTTTTTACCCCTAGCCGTTTCTGAAACGTCAAACGTCGCAGTCCATGCTTTTTTTAACGCTGAGCCTGATACTGATTTATTTAGTCCCGCATCGGATCATGACGAAGAACTGCATAATTACTCAGCCCATCAAGCCGGAGAAGCCATTACAAACCCTGCCTATTGGCAACCTTTGCCTAACAATACCGGGCATATTTCTCCTAAAGATGGCCATACTTGGCTAAAAGTCACCCTGACTAATCAGCAGGAGCAGGCTACAGAAAGACTACTTGAATTTGCCTTTCCTGTAACGTCCATGGACATCTATGAACTTGCTGAAGATGGCACCTTATCGCCTAATTTAGAAGATGTCGGCACCTACCACGAGTTTGCTAAAAGGCCTATCAACTATAGACACATCATCTATCCTGTATCACTTGAACCCCTGAAAACTCGAACCTTCATCTTTGATATAGGTCACTCCTACACCAAATTGATTAAGCTCAAAACCTGGACACGTGACGAACTTCAACAAGTCAAGTCCAAAGAGATCGTCTTTTTCGGCATGATCTATGGCGCCTTGGCCATGATCGTGTTGTATAACCTCTTTATTTATTTCTCTATACGTGAAAAGAACCATTTATTATTTGTTTTATTTGGCACTTTTACAGGGCTTTTCATTTCTATGCATGAAGGCCATTTTTTCCAGTTTATCGGCGTAGAGAGTAACTGGCCCAAAACACTGATGTATTCGCTTGTCACGGCATCCATGTGCTTCTTTTTAAGTATATTCTCTATTTCCTTTCTCAACATTAAACGCTGGTCAGGATTAATGTACCACGCCTTGCTGGGACTAGGCACCTTGATTGCGTTAGCTATTTTAATGCTTGGATTATCCGGCGATCCGATTATATTTTCACCGCAACTCATCCTCATCATTATCTTTCTGTACTTTTTTGTGATTTATTGCGGCCTATTTGTCCGAAACCAAGGCGTATCCTCCGCAGGGCTCTTTTCGCTCGCTATTTTCTTTTGCACGTTGGGGCTGATCTTTGATTTTGCTTCTAATGTCGGCGTGTTATCTTGGGATCGCTGGGCCTTTAGCTATGCCTCGATCGGTAACGCCTCCATGATTTTAGTGTTTGCTTTCGCCCTAGCCGACAAAATGCGTTTACTGCATAACGAAAAGCTGCAAGCATCTTTGCAATTGATTAAGCTCTCTGAAGAAAAAGCGCAGTCCAATATCGAAGTCTATAAGTCCAAGCTCAATCAAGTGCAGCTTGAACAGCGTGCCGACGAGGCAAAAATCGAAAGCCGCGCAAAAAGTGAGTTTTTGGCTACTATGAGCCATCAAATTCGCACGCCTATGAACGGCGTCCTAGGCATGATTGACCTTTTAGAAGATACCCCTCTCGATCAACACCAGCATCACTTGGTTTCATCTATCAATAAATCCGCCAAATCGTTGCTGAATGTCATTAATGATTTATTGGATTACTCCAAGATCGAATCAGGGAAAATGGAGCTGGAATCCAAGATTTTCAACTTAGAGCGTATCATTGACGACTGTATTACGATTTCAGCATTAAAGGCTACTGAGACCAAACTCAATTTTGTCGGTTACATAAAGCCTGGCACGCCGCTTCAACTGAAAGGTGATGCACCTAAAATTCGTCAGGTGACACTAAACCTACTCAATAACGTATTCAGCTTATCAAAAGGCTGTGACGTACTACTGCAAGCGTTTGACACTCAGAAAACGACCGTTAATAGCTTAGAAATTCGCATAGAAATCATCAGCCGAGGCCTACTGCTATCTGAGCAAGAATGTCATGCCCTGCTTCAGCCCTTTCATGATAGCCCTACCCGCAAAAGCAAAGGCCAAGAGCTTGGCCTGACATTAAGCCAACAGTTAGTGGAACTCATGCAAGGTGATCTCGGTATCGATCGCGACGAAGAAAACCATAGCACCACATTCTGGTTTACTAGCCGCCTACTCCATCCCCATAAAAAAGAGATTACGCCTCTCACAGACCGGTCAAAAATATTGTCTGGCAGACGTGTATTACTTTGTGACAAACACCCCGACTATGTCCGCATTGTCAAAGAGCTGACTGAATCTTGGGGTATGGTCTGTAAAGCTGTCACAAGCAACGAGAATATCGCCAACATTCTATTAAACGACAACAGTTCCTATCAGGTACTATTGATCAATAAAGATTTACTTACGCCTGAAATTCAATTGGCGGTGCGCAAAAGCAACCTTGACCATAACTTTGTCACCTCAGTTACCGTGTTATCCAAGTCGCGTTTTACCATGCCCAAGTCTGAAATGACCAAGCGAGGCATCCAAAGTATTTTAGAAGTGCCCTCTACGACCTTCCAGCTCTACAAAAGCCTACTGAAGGCCATGGGCATTACTTATTCAGAACCAGATGAAGGCGCTGAGCAATCGCTGAATATCATTATTGCTGAAGACAACACGGTCAATCAGATGGTGATTGTCGGCATGTTGAAGAAGTTGAAGTATGTACCCAAGATTGCCAACAACGGCGTAGAAACCCTTAACTTCTACAAGTCGTCTCAAACACCTGTTGATTTAGTCCTGATGGATTGCGAAATGCCGGAGCTGAATGGCTATGAAGCTACCAAAGCCATTCGAAAAGCTGAAGAAGATCAAAAGAAAAAGACCGTTATCATAGGCTTAAGCGCCCACTCTGACCCAGAATACAAAACCCAGGCGTTTGAATCGGGCATGGATGACTTCATCATGAAGCCTGTCACCATCGATCACATTGAAGAAATCCTTGAAAAAACCCACAACGGTTTTTTCACCGACGATAAATTCAATGACAGTGATGATTTTGAAATTCCGCCAGCGACTATCGCAGATGACGAGTAAATACCGCTAACAATATGTCCGAATCTTCTCACGTAAAAGTTGACCTACTGATCTTAGGCGGCGGCATCGCTGGCTGCTGGACCTTAGCAGCTGCGACCGAGGCTGGCTTTAATTGTTTACTGCTCGAGAAGGATGCCTTAGGCAGCGGGCAAAGCATTGCCTCCCAAGGCATTATTCATGGCGGTCTTAAGTATGCCTTAGGTGCTAAAATCACTGCCTCTACAGAAGCTATAAGCACTATGCCCACTCGATGGCAAGCAAGCCTTCAAGGGAATAGCCTACCCAACCTCAGTGACGTTAACACCTTAAGCGATGCACATTACTTTATTCCAACCGGCAGCCTTGAGAGCAGGTTAGTCAGCTTTTTGGGTTCCAAAATGGTCAAGAGCTTTGCTTCCCAAGTCAAAACAGCCGACCTGCCCAAAGACTATCAGTCCATCACTAAAGCTAAAAAGCTTTATGCTCTGCATGAATCTGTGATTGAGACCGGCTCGTTATTTCAATCTTTCTTAAATCAATATGGCCACTTGATGGTAAAGCATGAGTTCCGGTCTGAGTGCCTAAGCAAAACATCCGAAGGTTTTCTATACGAGCAGGGTACCATCAACGTTAAAGCACACCATGTACTCAGCACATTAGGCAATGGCACCCCAAGCTTTGCAGAAAACCTTCAAGCAATGCAGCAGCGCCCTTTGCAAATGGTCATGGCAAAGGGGCATTTACCCTCTATATATGGGCATTTTATTGATCGCGGTACAACGCCTGCGCTTACGCTAACTTCACACCCTCATAACGACCAAACAGTATGGTATTTAGGTGGTGAATTAGCCGAATCAGGTGTTAATTTAACAAAAGAAGAACAGATTAGTCATAGTAAAGCCCTATTAAAAAGTCTTATTCCTCACCTGAATGTCGAGGCGCTTATATGGGATACACTCAGGATTAACCGAGCAGAAACTGCCCTGCAAACGGGTGTAAGACCTGACGATGTGTTTGTATCTGAACAAAACGGTTTAATGATTGGCTTCCCTACCAAATTAGCGCTAGCCCCCAGGTTTGCAGAAGCCGTGTTAAGCAAACTTAAGCTGCCATCTTCACTAACACCTCCTACAGATTTCACGCAATTGGAAAAACCTGCTGTTGCCCCCTACCCTTGGAGCCACTTATGAAAGCAAGGCAGCTCGCCCAGACCGATGTCTGGCTAAGCCCTCTGGCACTAGGTACAGTAAAATTCGGCAGAAACCAAGCCGTTAAATACCCGACAGGCTTTGATCTGCCTGACGACAAACGTGTTCGCGACCTGTTAACCCTTGCCTTTGATCAAGGCATGACAACACTGGACACAGCGCCCGCTTACGGTATCGCTGAAGAACGTTTAGGCAAAATATTACCCATGAATAGACACGATGTGCAAATCATCGGCAAAGCGGGTGAACACTTTAACAGCCAAACGACTCAGAGCCAGTTCGACTTCTCCCCTAACGCCCTATTAACGCAGCTCAAGCAAAGCCTAAAAGCATTAAAGACTGACTACCTTGATTGCTGGCTGCTGCATAGCGATGGCAATGATAGGGTTAATTTATCTGACGAGGTCATTGACACTTTTTTGCAGGCAAAAAAAGCGGGTTATGTCCGCACAGTAGGTGCTTCCACCAAAACCATTGAAGGCGGCAAGCGTGCTTTAGAGCACTTTGACTGTGTAATGATGGCCAGCAGTGCAGACTACCAAGAAGAAGATACGCTGTTTTCCATTGCAAAAGAGAAGCAAAAAAGTTTACTGCTTAAGAAAATATTTAATTCAGGCTGGGATTTACAGCAAAAAGACAAAGAAAACGTGTTAGAGCATACCTTTTCCCGTTTATTTCAACATGTTTCAACCTGCTCAGCCGTTATAGGCACCGGAAGCCCTAAGCATCTAAAAGAAAACATTGAGGCCTTTGAGAAGGCTGTATCATGAACCAACAAAAAGCCCTCTTCCTTGATCGTGATGGCATCATCAATAAAGATATCGGCTATGCCTACCAGCCAAAGCAAATTGAGTGGGTGGAAGGCATCTTTGAGCTCTGTCGGCACTTCTATAATGAAGGTTACTTACTGATAATCGTCACCAACCAATCAGGAATTGCGCGGGGCTTCTACACAGAAGAACAATTTGAAGCGTTAGTCCATTTTTTTGAAACAGGCTTTAAACGTGAAGGCCTTTCACTTACCCATACCTATCACTGCCCTCACCACCCTGATATTACAGGACCCTGTGATTGCAGAAAGCCAAAGCCTGGGATGTTACTTGAGGCTATAGAAACGTATCACATTGACCCTAAAGCCAGTATAATGGTCGGCGATAAAGCGTCTGATATGGAAGCCGCTTATCATGCAGGTATCGATAAACGTTGGCTGTTATCCGTTAATGAAATGTCCGAAACGCCTATGGCAACACGGTCTGCAGCAACCCTTTTGACCTTGTTAACTTATGATTGAATCCATCAAAGCACACATCCAAGAAAGCATTGACGCTAAAATGGCATTGCTTGACTCAGACCTACCGGCCCAAATAGCCGAGGTAGCAGGTCTCTGCGAAAAGGCCATTAAAAACAGCAACAAAATACTGCTCGCTGGCAATGGCGGCAGTGCCGCAGATGCTCAACACATCGCAGCAGAGCTCGTTGGCCGTTTTGAAAAAGAAAGACAATCGCTGGCAGGTATTGCGCTTACCACAGACACTTCAGCGCTGACTGCCATTGCTAATGATTACGGTTATGACCATGTCTTTAGCAGACAATTGTCTGGCTTGGGCCGTGAAGGCGATGTGTTTATCGGTATCTCCACCTCTGGCAACTCCAAAAACATTGTAAAAGCCGTTGAAGCCTCGAAAACGCTCGGCATTACCACTATTGCATTGACAGGCAAAGGTGGCCAACTTCAACAATTGGCAGATTACACCTTAGCGATACCTTCCACTCGAACCGCTATTATTCAAGAGTGCCATATCATGCTAGGCCATATGCTCTGTAGCCTGATTGACAACAGCTTATGACAACAACAACACCCAACACAGTTAATGCGTTAGATTTTAGATCGCTTAATTTGCTTTTTGTTGGCGACTTAATGCTGGATCAATACTGGCAGGGTGCTACAGGGCGTATTTCACCAGAGGCCCCCGTACCTGTTGTACATGTCAATAGTCAGCAAGCAAGACCCGGTGGCGCTGCCAACGCTGCACTCAATGCAAAAACCTTAGATGCCAACGTCAGCTTAGCGGGTATTTTCGGACAGGACGAACCAGGCAACACACTCACGCACTTGATTGATGAAGCGCATATCAACAATTTAAGTATTCGCAGCGACAGAGATCAGACCATTACTAAGTTGCGTATTCTTAGCCAAAACCAGCAAATGATCAGAGCCGACTTCGAAGCACCCTTTTCTGATTGCAGCATTCAGGAGCTGACAAAACAAGTAGTCGATAACTTAGCGCAACATGATTTGCTCGTACTATCTGATTACAATAAAGGTGCTCTATCTGAGTGTCAGATGCTGATTCAACAGGCAAAAAAAATTGGCAAGCCTGTTATCGTAGACCCTAAGGGTAATGACTTCAGCAAATATAAAGGGGCCACCTTACTAACGCCTAATTTAAGTGAGTTTGAAGCCGTAGTAGGCCCCTGCACCGACAGCTCAGACATTCTGGAAAAAGCTCAAGGGATGATCAACACCCTAAGCCTAGAAGCGCTGCTGATTACCTTAAGCGAAAATGGCATGCTATTAATTGATGCAAATGGCGAGCACCATCACTTCAATGCATTAGCGAAAGAAGTATATGATGTAACAGGTGCCGGTGACACGGTCATTGCCACCCTAGCCTGCGCGATGGCTAAAGGCTCATCTTTGAAAGAGGCTGCTTTTCTTGCCAATTCAGCTGCCAGTATTGTTGTGGGCAAACTCGGCGCCTCGCAAATAAGCTGTCTTGATTTAAAATCAGCGCTAAGCAATCATCAACCCGTAACGCCTATATTTTCGGATATTGACGCATTACGAGATGTATTAGCCTTCGAAAAACAATTAGGCAAACGTATTATTTTTACTAATGGCTGCTTTGACATCTTACACAAAGGCCACACCGCCTATTTACGAGAAGCGAAGGCATTAGGCGACAGACTTGTGGTTGCAATCAATGACGATGAGTCCATTAAACGTTTAAAGGGTGACAAACGCCCTGTTAACGCACTAGAAGATCGTATGAGCCTACTAGCCAGCTTGAGTTCTGTGGATTATGTTATACCCTTTTCAGGGGATACGCCCACTGATTTAATCAAGCTGCTAGAACCAAACGTCTTAGTGAAAGGTGGAGACTACGGCATTGAAGAAGTAGTAGGTGCCGATATCGTGCAAAGCTATGGCGGCGATGTCAAAGTGTTATCGCTACAGCAAGGACGATCAACCACAACCATTATTGATACAATCATCAGAAGTCACGGCGACAGCTAGTACATCATGTCAAACCGATTGTCGGGTGGTATCAGTTTTTGTAGGGTGGATAAGCGCAGCGCGATCCACCAGTCATTAAGTTTTTTTGGTGGAAGACGCTACGCTTTTCAACCCTACGGTTACCAGACAAACCTTTTGACACGATGTACTAGTACCTCAATGCACAGCGATTGTCGGGTATCTATTTTTTGTAGGGTGGGTGAGTGAAACGTAACCCACCAAGAAACATTAAATCTTATGGTGGGTTACGCTGCGCTAACCCACCCTACGAAATCGATTTAGCTTATGCGTTATTATCTAAAAGCTTTTTTTATTTATGCTTACTTTATTATATTTTTAGCACTAGCGAATCTCATTGCCCTGCTCAGGCCTTTTCACCCCAATAACACCCATAAAATTTTAAAATTCTTTAAACCTGCATTTTTTTTCGCCAACTTAAAAGTCACCAATCTCACCCCCGACTTTCATTACGACAAGCCTGCTGTGTATATCTTTAACCATCAAGACTTACTCGATATTTTTATGTTTTCTCAGCACTGGCCTCGGAATACTGTCGTGATTGGCAAACGTTCCTTACTCTTTTTGCCGCTTTTTGGTACCGCGTTTTGGCTTGCTGGTAATTTATTTATCAATCGTAGCAATAAAAAGCAGGCCTGGGGCTTAATGGATCAGGTCGCAGATGCTATTCAAAATGGCCGAAAAAGCGTGGCCTTTATGCCTGAAGGGACTCGCAGCCGTGGCAAAGGCCTTTTACCCTTTAAGCAAGGAGCTTTTGCTGTCGCCATTAAAGCAGGGGTAGATGTTATCCCAGTCTGTGCTAGCGCATCCACGTTAGTCGATCTAAATGAACAATCAACGCAGCAGGCTTATATTAGCTTTTTACCGCCTATTTCAACCAAAAACTTGGCAGAAACGGATGCAGAAGCCCTGGCTAAGAAAAGTCATGAATTAATGAAAGCTGCTATTGAGGATATGAGTAACCTTTAGTTAACAGCAACACCCTAATGTGATCAGCATAGTAATTTAACAAGGACGTTCATTGTGACTTATTATTTCAAGCTCATCTGCGTTTGTTTGTATTATTGCATTTTTCTTGTGTTAGCTAATTTATTAGCCATTTGTCGACCTTTCCACGCCAATAACACCCACCGAATAATGAAATGGCTTAGACCTGCCTTATGGCTTGCCAACTTAAAGGTCAATAATCTCACCCCCGATTTTCAGTACAACAAGCCAGCTGTCTATATTTTGAATCATCAGGATTTGTTAGATCCGTTACTTTTTTCACAAGTCTGGCCAAAAGACACCGTTATTTTAATTAAACGTTCACTCTTATTTTTTTCCGCTTTTAGGCTCTGCCTACTGGCTATCAGGTAATTTATTTATTAATCGATGCAGTAAAAAACAAGCATGGAACATTATTCAGCAAGCCACTGATGCCATTATACATCATGATAAAAGTGTTGCTTTTATGCCGGAAGGTACACGCAACGGAGGCCAAGGCTTGCTTCCCTTTAAGCTAGGAGCATTTGTCACAGCGATTAGAGCGGGTGTCGATATTATTCCTATTTGCGCAAGCCCAACCAGTCAGCTCAACCTGAGCAGTAGACAGTACCAAGAGGCTACTATTCAATTTCTTGAACCCATTACCACGCAAGGATTAACAGAAGCTGATGCGGCAACACTCGCTCAAAAGAGCCACGCTCTGATGAAAAAGGCCATTGAAGAGATGGCTAAACCTCAAACTAATTGAAAGAAGTTTATGTTGCTAAAAGTTCATGTCAACGAGTGAACTGCTGTTAAATAGAAACTCTAAAAACCATGTACTTATTTCTTAGGCTTTAAATGCATCGTTTTTCTCCGCTTTTTATTCTGCTGACGCTGAGCATACTGTTGACTAACCCACTCGTAAGTGCTCTAGCTTCACCTGAAACAGGGTGCCAAACCAAGACAGAAGAAAAACACTATCCCCCTCATCTTGCAGATATCATTAGCAACCTTAATCAGGAGCATCGTACACTGAGTGCAAGTGCAATGAAGCTGATAGATACAGGTACATGGTTGTCCGGAAGACTGTGCAAATACAATCATAAGCTGATGAAAGACCGTGATAGCCAAGTGTCCAAAAAAGTCGCCATGACCGCAGCAAACACCATATTGGTCCCAGTTACCTTTGTCGGCGATGTTTTACTGGGGCACTTGAGTAAAAAAGCGATCAAAATCAACCACAATACTGTGTATAACCAAAACGTACCAGCCTACAAAAAAGCCTTATTAGTCTCAGGCACTGCGCTCGCCATGCCAATACTGATCCCAGCTGATATTATTTATCACTACGGATTTAATAACTTAATGGTAGGCTATAGCTTTGCGATGCATTTAGGTGCTGGCAGCTCCGATTTTAAAACCAGTCGAAAGCTGATTACGCAGTTAGCTGACTATAAAGAACAGGTAGCTGCTGGCAATGAAGAACTCATCCAAAAAACCCTATCAGGCTTTCGCTTCTGGCGATTACGCAGAGCCGTTAAAGAGCTAGGCGTAAAGCTCGACAAAGCGCAAACCATGGATTTATTATCTGAAGCATTAGCAACTGACTCGCCTGCTTTCAAGGATTATTTACGTTTTTACGAAGAACAGTGGGCAGGTAGAAGCAATCCCGGCAGCATAAGAGATGGCATCACTAGGTTTTCGCCAGACATAATTAACCGTGTAAAAGCGCCTGCTGGTATTGCAGGGTTAGCAAAATTGATTGTGCTTGCTTTCCACCATAAAAATGCATTAAACACTGGTCGAGCGTAACCCGTTAAGACTTGCGACTAAAATGACAAGGTGTGAGTAGTTCTCTATCGTGAGAATCTAATGGTTTTGATTCAAAATGAGAGGGTGGAAGCAATGTTATTGTCTGATGCGCTCTTTCTTTACTCTCATAATGCTGCGCAGGAATCCCCTTACTTATATTGTTAGCTATTAAATGCGTTAACGTCTTTGCTGCAACCACAAAGCTTGATTCGCATGAAGAACTGCTCTTATCCCTTTTCTCTTCAACTGAGACAGTTGATCTATCAGGCGTGCATTTCTTATCTCTAGGCTGTATCTCCCGCCTCAACGCTTCTACTAGTTTTTCATGGATATCTTGTTGTTTAGGATCATTGAAGAACGGCTGAAGTGTTTCATTTGCTTTAATACCTCTGTCAGTCCCAAACATAGCCACCCCTGTGCTAGAACAACACATAAAAATAGACAAAAATAGAATAGTTCGCATAAGTCACCCACTTTTTTAAGAGTGACTAAAAATGGAAACTTTGGTTCAATCAGAGGCTCAAAAATATAAACACGATAGATGTTTTTGCTATGACTAAACACTACACCAATCAATTTGACCAACCTGTAGGGGAACCCTTAACCAACTGGCACGGCTCTCGCCAACCTAGTTTAGCATCAATTGAAGGCCAATCATGTTGCTTGGCTCCGCTAAACCCCGTGCAACATGTGGCTGATCTTTTTGATGTATTTAGCGCTCAATCAAGCGAAAAAGACTGGACCTATCTACCGTACGGTCCTTTTCATTCACATGACGAATTTAGCGTATGGCTGACCTCTCAATCGAAGCATCAGGACCCTTTCTTCTACACGATTATTAACAAAGACAGCCAGAAAGCCGTTGGGCTTGCTAGCTATTCGCAAATAAATCCTGCTCAGGGTTCAATAGAAGTCGGGCATATCCATTTTTCCCCAGCACTACAACGTACTACACTTGCAACGGAAGCCATGTTCTTAATGATGAAACACGCATTTGAAGACTTAGGGTATAGGCGTTACGAATGGAAGTGTGATGCCTTAAACGAACGCTCTCGTAAAGCTGCCTTACGATTAGGTTTTACCTTTGAAGGCATTTTCCGTCAGGCAGTGATTTACAAAGGCCGCAATCGAGATACAGCCTGGTTCTCAGTGATAGATAAAGAATGGCCTAGAATAAAGCAGGCTTTTGAGAAATGGCTGTCTCCAAAAAATTTTGATACGCAAGGTCAACAGCTAGCATCCTTAGGGTTAGTACGAAAAACGCACACAAATGCAGGGCGTTGATCCACCGTTGAGATAACACTCCACTTAGTCCATAAGTTGTCTCAAAATAGTGTTAACTTATGGATAATAACAACAATAATGAATACCCAGCCAAGCGCAGTGAGGTCAGTCAATCTGACAAATTATGTACTTCAATCGGCAGGCACCTAAAGCCAGAGTCGAGCTATAGAAGGTTGCAGAGAGTTTTCTCTAACACACTTGTCTAAGCGAGGTATTGCCCTTTTTGTCACTCGCCTATTTTTCAATGAAACAGCGAGGTGGATACTATCAATGGATAGAACCAACTTGCAGTATGGGCGGGTCAACATCAATATTCTCATGCTAATTGTTTGATCAAGAGCGCGATAATGATTGCGCGTCAGTTTGCAGGCCAGACCAGAAACGTTAAAGGTAAACGTTTTTGGGTAAGAGGATACGTTGTTTCAACGCTAGTACATCATGTCAAACCGATTGTCGGGTGGCATCAGTTTTTGTAGGGTGGATAAGCGCAGCGCGATCCACCCTACGGCTACCAGACAAAGCTTTTGACACGATGTACTAGTACCTCAATGCACAGCGATTGTCCCGTTCAGCAGCTACAGGTTTTTCTGTGGCAAGGCGCAAGTATGCAGTAATACATGCGTCTTTCAAATACTTGCAACAAAGTCACGGGAAAACCTGTAGCTACCCTTTGGGTGGCATTTAAAATGCCCATAGCTGTGTTGCTTGATCTCACTATAGAATAACTATTATTTTCGATCAGCTGCCTTGCTATGAGCATTTTACTTTGCCACTGAACCCGACAATCGCTGTGCATTGGGGTACTAGTGCATCGCGTTAAAAGGTTTGTCTGGTTGCAGTAGGGTGGATAAACGCAGTGCGATCCACCAAAAAAACTTAATGACTGGTGGATCGCGCTGGCGCTTATCCATATAGGTCTCTCCTCGTTTTGCAAGGTAAAGTCAATTCAAACAAAGAAAAGGTTGCTGCCGTATATCCGGTCTTTTAATGACATGTAATCTTTTCAGCATGCCTGACCTTGATGAGCATCCGCGCACATAACCCTAATCGCCCTATCGGTATCAAGTACCCTTGGATTAGACAGGTTTCTATGTGCAGGTATTACCTATTTTGTCATCATTCACTTTTGCCTTCGCAACCGCTTAGGACTCGCCCTACAAAAATTTGCCTACCCGCCCTACAAAAATTTGCCTACCCGACAATCGGTTTGACATGATGTACGGTAGCAAACCATTAAGGAATCACTTGAATGCTAAAATCATGCTCAGTGGCTGTATCACCGTCAGAGACCTGCACTCTGATAGTATGCTGTTGGTCTGCCTGATAGTTTATAAGATTTCGATCTTTGACCTTAATCGACCCATCAGAAAAGACCACGAAGCGGCCGCCAGCATCATCCGCTAACGAGAAGACTAAGTCTTCATCATCACGACTGCTTGGAATAACTCGACCCACAAGGGTATAGGAATTAGGTTTGGTGGAAATCTGATTCACCCCAACCTGCGTTACTTGAATACTTTCCTTGTCTGAATAGGTCGAAGTCCAATAGGCATAAAGCGGCCCATTTTTTGATTGAATCATATTAGGCAAAAATTGATTACCCTGATAACGACGATTCAATAGGTGTTCTTGGGTTAAAGGAGAGCCGTCATCACTTAATCGTCGACCATAAATACCTGAGCCATCGGTATCTGTTTCAGATTCGTCAACCCAAGTAACAAAGAGTGAGCCATCTGCCAAGCGTTGCATCTCAATATTGGATATATCGTGCGAAGATTCATTCACCTGCATCGCGGCGCCGACCTCACCACCTGTTGCATTGAACTGCTGTAAATAAATGTCTTCGCCACTGGCATATAAAATAGCCGCATGACCATCATCTAGGGCGACAATTTTGTACGATCTACCCAACCCGCACTTGGACTTCCGCCAAATAAGTTATAGCCCGAAATAAAATCATAGGTTTGCCAATTATAAATTGCGTAATCCAATGCATCATCACCGCCGCCGTGCCGACCAAAGCTAATGCCAAGATAGCCATTGCTCAGCTCAACAACGTCTGGAAATTCAGTGAAAGGTGCCTGTAAATTACCAATGGTTCGTCTATGCAAAGTCGCCCCCGTTGCGTCAAACACATCTAACTTAATGGCTTGACTTGCAAGGCCAATCACGGCAAACCCACCATTACTCAATGCAACCAATTGCATCGATTCAAGGCTAGTTGAAGGCACATTTTTTTCAGCCCTGACCTCTTGCCCTGCTTCATCAAACACGCGAAAGCGCGCCTTAGGCTTTTTATCAACATCCCAATGATTCCAGGTCACAGCGTAGTTGCCGTTAGTCACAACCACAACATTAGGATCTGTCAGCTTTTCCCCTTCGGTAACACTACTGGTATTCACCACGAAAGCATCGCCATCAGGATACAATTTATAAGTAAAATATTGGGCTTTTATTTGCGTCGCTTTTTCACCTTCAATGGCTTCAGCCCAAACGGCAATAAATGACCCGTCATCAAAGGCTGCCAATTTAGCCTGTTTAATATCAAGTCCATCCCAAAGCAATAGGTCATCTTCTGCACTGGTTACAAGCTCCATTCGAGCGCTAACAGATACATCGTTTTTCACCTGTGGTTCAGTAATAGGCACCGTTAAAAAAGCCACTTGGCAAGCACTATCTTTATCACCACGCCCTGAATAAGTCACTTCCACAGGCTGATTATTAACTAAAGCCTCAAGCGCTTGGTTAAAGACGACTTTATTCTTTGTCCAAATCTCACAAGGGGTATCATTTGCATCAGGATTTCGGCCACCTGTGCGCCCTGCCCAGAGCTGGATGAGCGCATGGAAATCACCACGCGGTTTTTCATAAGCTCTAACCATTGAGATAAGTTGCCTGTCAGCTTCTTGCTGCGCAGCCAAACCCAAACCGCCCACAACCAACATCAAAGAAAAAAGAAGTGCTTTCATCAGTCTATGTATTTTTTTAAAGGAAAAAAAGCCTAAGGCATCTGTACCTTAAGCTTATCTAAGGCTTAGGGCTATTGTTTAATGTCTGGTATAACCTTAATCGTAAAGTCATGCTCGGTCGTTGGCGCATCCACCACCACATTTAAATCAGGGTGCTCAGTGGGTGAAATGCGCACACGTATAGTGTACTCATCCACATTTTCATCGATCAGATCTTTATACGCGACTTCTACTAAGCCTGAAGACCTGACCACAAAGGGGCTGTTTTCAGTCAATAATTCAACCTTCAAATACTCTTGCGAATAATCTGAAGCGACAATCATGCCCGCATCCGTCAGCGTATTAGCACCTGGGCGTACCTGACCTGTTGGCATTTCGGTAAGCTTAGCGTTGCTCGCTGTGCCGTCATTTTCTATCCAAAGTCCATAAACCGTGCCGTTTCGGGTTTGTACCAGATGCGGTTGACTCTGATCACCATCAATCAACAACCCATAGCCTGAAGGTCTTGCAAAACCGTCGGTTGGATAAAAATGATTAGCAGCAGTGAGCGGTTCGCCATAGGCATCAAAACGGCGCACATAAACACTTGTCATATCAAGCGCGTTTTTGTTGGCATCACCCCAGGCAACGAGAACTGAGCCATCTAACAAGCCAATCATCTCAATGTCTCTAACCGCATAATTGTCTTCTGTTACAAGCTTAGCCTCGCCTGTGGGTGAGCCAAAATGATTAAAGCGCTGCAAGTATAAATCTGTGCCGCTTTCATAGAGGACAACTGCATCCCCTTCATCTACTGCGACGACTTTTGTATTTTTCACACTGCCTTGACTCGCAGCCCCACCAAAGACCGTATAACGCTTGGTGTAGGTGCCTGCAACATGATCGTAGATGGTATAAAACAAGGCATTTTGTCCACCATGTTGACGACCCCAACTTATCGCTAACTGCCCATTGCCAAGCTGCGCCACATCGGGGTTTTCTTTATTATTGGTATCGATTGTCCCTATGGTTTCTCGATGAAGGATTGCACCTGTTTCATCAAACACATCAAGCTTGATGGAACGGCTAGCTCTTCCAATCACGGCAAATCCACCTTCGGCCAAGGCAATCATCTCCATACTCTCAAACGACGAAGACGGAATATTTTTTTCTGCACGAATTTCATTATGGTCTTCATCAAACACACGGTATCTAGCCGTGGGGTTATTATCCGCATCCCAATGTATCCAGCTAATCGCATAGTTGTCATTTTCCATGATCACAACATGAGGGTTGCTTAGCCTTTCGCCAGCAGTGGTTGCTGTCGTATTGACAATAAAGGCTGAAGATTCAGGCCTTGCGCGATAATCGACAGGCATGGCATAGATTTTATTCGGCTGTTTGCCTTCAGGGGCACGCGCCCAGACCTGCATAAAAGAGGTATCACTGAACATGGCCATTTTCGGTTCGCTTTCGTCTTTATCCCATTCATTGCCCTGATGCGAACTGAAACTAAAAGCCATTTCCATGGAGGCAGTACGCGATGACGTCTCCACTACTTCATCTTCTAAAGTGCCTTCACTAAGAAACGCTATTCGGCAAGCACTGTCTTTATCGCCTCGCCCCGAATAGGTTAAATCAATGGGGCGTTGTTCCACCAGTGCTTCAAGCGCCTGCTTAAACACCAGTTTATTTTTTGTCCAAATCTGACAAGGGGAAAAGTTAGCATCAGGATTCAAGCCACTTAGTCGACCAGTTGGCAACTGGATAAGCGCATGATAGGCACCATTTGTTTTTTCATAGGCTCGTATTTGATTCACTGTTCGTTGATTATCAGTTCGTTCTGCTGCTTGCACCCATACCGAAGTAGCTAACACTAAAGGAGTCAATAACGTTTTCATTGTCGGCATCCTAGGGTTGAATCTTATCAACCAGTGTTAAATTAGTAATGCGGCAAATATCATCGCCCGTAAACACATAGCCTATATCCACAAGAAAACCTTGGAAATACGCCAAACGCGCCACATCCACCACAGGCGGTGCATAGGACTCAAGCAAGCAAGTCTCACCTTGTAAGACAGGATGTGCAACCAATGCACTTTCATCAATTTCAAAAGATGCAATGATACGGTTTTCGGCCGGTATTTCTCTTACTTCCAAACTGGTAATTTCCACATCAGACATGGAAGCCAAGGCAGAGGCACTCCAGAGGCCTAGTGCCAACAAAATCCCTTTTTTCATGGGTTAATCCTTTTTTATCTGTATAAACCTGAGTTATAGATCTGGGTTGTCCATGGACTTCAGTGCATGTACGTAACAGGCTTTATCTTTATCTCCGCGCGCCTGATAACTAATTTCAACAGGGTGCTCATCAACTAATGCATCCAAGGCCAGCTCAAAGACTGTTTGATTATCGACCCATAAATGACAGGGTACGCCAGCGATCGGATTATCGACCAGATACTGTTCTTCGTTGACCACTAACAAAGTATGAAATTGACCATGACTTTGCTCAAAGGCACGAATCCCTGTGATGTTGACGTAACTTACATAAGACTCGGCAATACCTAACCCTGATATTGACAGCAGTAATACAGCCACTAAATTTTTCATGGCATTACTCCGCATGCAAGGCTAGGTAACGAACTTTACAGTGCGTATCATCCGTACCCTCAGCAACATAACGAATATCAACTTTTAAATCTTTTGCTTTTGCTTTGAGCGCCAGCAACATAACGCTTTCTGTGGTGGTAAAAAGCTTACAGGGAATGGGATCGCCATTCCCATCTGTGACATCAGGATTATCGCCTACATAGGCATTACCATCGACCGATAAGCGAACTTTTAAATCATTAGGCTTAGTAGCCGATTCATAAATACGTACTTCTGTGATGCTGACGTTGTTGAGTACGCCGTCAGCGGCGAAAGCAGTGAAAGAAGCTATCAAAGATGCAGCGGCTAGCAGTCTGTGAATCATCAATTACCCTTTTTATTTTTTTATCGTAACACTAGAAAAGATAATGAGGTTTACAAAGTCTTCAATCCAAAATAACTGATTAACCAATATTTAATACAGCTTGCAGATTTTCTTGATGCTCGATAGAAAAGGCCACTCAACAAAAGAAACGTTATTCAAAGGGGCTTGCCAGCAGCTGTAGCGTGCTACCAATAGGTTGAAAGGGTCATAAACCAAATATTATTTGGGTCTTCAAACTCTGTTAAGGCTGTATTTTTCTCACCAAAATATCGATTGATACCAGTACTAACAGAAAAATAAGCATGATAAAACTGCACAGCAGGTGTAATCATCCAGTTAACCTCCCCTTTTGCATGCATAGCTAATTGGGTAGTTAAAGAGGCACTTAAGCGTTGAGAATACCATCTAGCGAAGCCTTGCTCGACTTGCATATTTAGCTTCAAATAATTAGCAGGCAGATAATCACTGAGCCTGATGAGATTTCGAAACGTCACAGTATCAATGGTGTCATAACGTTTGTCACTCCCTTTTTTCCAATCATGAACCCAAGCATAGCTGGCATCAATTAATCCGTAGTAACGCCTATGCTCTCTAGGTTGATTATCATAAAGCGCAGTTGTTTCAGGCGTTAACTCATGGTGCTTAAAATCATGCCAACGCTTCTGTTGCCCTACGCCTCCTAGGCCAGAATCATCATCCGTATTTTTCTTGCCTAGACCAATACCTAATTCTAGCTGTTTACGCCAATCTGAAGTAGATACTTCCCGGCGACTCCAAAATAATTGCCAAGTCGTTAGTTCATTAAAGAGCTGCGGTTCATGCGGAAATAAATCGTGATTCTTGGGTGTCAGATCCATGGTGTAAAGCTTAGTATCAACCAAGAAGCGCCACTGCTCTTGATCTGAGAACACCCCTTCTGTTGGCCTAAAACGTATCTCTGCATTAAGCCCATGCGTATAACCGTGATCATTGCGTTGAATGACCACATCGGGAAATAGATTTAAGAAAGGATTGTCATTTTCTAAGGTGAGATTAATTTGCCAAGTAGGCAAGCTCTGCGCCACTGTATGACTAAGCAAGCTAGCAAATAGAAAAAGTCCTTTTAACTGCTTTAGGTCGATCAAGGGAGGCATGATAAATGTTTATTCTTTTACTTATCAGCCTAGTGTAAAAGTACAGCCTTCCTAGAAAGGTGGAGACCTTGTCATACGCGAGCTTTATGGTAGCGAGCTTTTACGATATCAAAGACAAGCACGACACGGCCTTGATGATGTCTTTGCACGAAAGGTTTCCCTGTGTATTTGATGGCTATATCATCACACACGCTTAAATCATCATCAGACATCATTTCTTTCAAACTTAAGGTCAGCTGAGCTTGCTCATAAGGGTTATCTCTCTAGGTAATAACCCCAAAGGCCTTGATATTTTTTTGTAGATTTTTTGCTTTTTTTGTTTTTAAAGTAGTCGCAACACGAAGTTTTTATGAGAATAATCAAACCAAACAGTATCGATGTGTGGCGAGTTATCTACATTCACTGTGCCCAATTGAAGAAAGTTAGCCTGCTCTAACAAAGATGATAATGCTTATTCTAGTTGTACTTCCATCACTTTTATTTTTTATGGTAAAACATTAACTAACCCCAAACAACCCGACATAAAACCGCAACTGTATTCAAAAAAAGAAATAAAGCATAAAACTGAACTTATAAATAATTTCGATGCCATACACTATCTTCAAATTAACAATTTCCAACCCATGCAACATCTTATCCTTTTTTTAGTATTCATTTTCTGTCATCTAGCGCACACAGGACAATACGAAAGTCAGCACACCCATATCAAAACCGTTAGCAAGGAAGCGCAAAGTCCAAAGTCTGAGCGACAAAATAAATCTGACTATCTAAACACTAAAGCCAGAAGAAACCTAACGATATTCAATGCATATCAGTTACACTGGCTAGAAGATTTTTTTAAAAAAGAGCAGCATCCAAATATTGTTCAGAAACAGGCATTAGCAAATGAAATAAGTATTGACAACAGCAAGATTCAGATGTGGTTTCAAGACAGGAGAACCAAGACAAGAAAGATAGAAGAGTCAAAGCAAGGTATTCCTTTACATATTGAAAGGCCACTCTACGATAACCAGTTAATGCGTCTACTTAATACTCAACCTGCAGCGCACTAATACTCTATTTCAAACCGATTGTCGGGTATCTATTTTTTTGTAGGGTGGATAAGCGCAGCGCGATCCACCAGTTATTAAGTTTTTTTGGTGGAAGACGCTACGCTTTTCCACCCTACGGTTACCAGACAAACCTTTTGACACGATGTATTAGAGAGCTAATCTTTTAGCCGGCTTTCCATTTCATGAGCGTCTACATGGCGCACATCCATTCCCTTCACAAGATACACTACGTGCTCTGCAATATTCTTTGCATGGTCGCCCATACGTTCAATCGAGCGGAGTGCCCAAATTACCTTCAACATTCGCTTCACATTAGAGGTATCGTCCCGAATCACAGAGATCATATCTTTAATCGCGAGCGCATATTCAGAGTCTACTTTGGTATCTTCATAGGCTACACTGATCGCAAGGTCTGTATCCATACGGGCAAAAGCATCTAGGGCATCGCGGATCATTTGGCTGACATGAGTACCTATTTGGCGTATTTGAGCAAAGCCGCGCTGCTCGGCTTCTTCATCTCGTAGCCCATTAACTTGAGCGGCGACTTTGTAGGCCTCATCCCCCATGCGTTCAAGATCTGCGACAATTTTAGTGATCGCCAAGACGAGACGAAGGTCACTAGCCGTTGGCTGGCGACGGGCTAAAATGCGCTCGCACTCACCATCAACAGCACTCTGAAAATCGTTAATCGCCTTATCCTGCGCTTTTACAGCGTCGGCTTTTTGCGAATCCAGATTCAATACACTGTCCACCGCATCACGCACTTGCCGCTCGACCATGCCACCCATTTCCAAGGTTTTAGTACGAACGTCTTCTAATTCTTGATTAAATTGACGTGAGATGTGATCAGTGTAGCCTTCGCCTTCCATAATGTTTCCATACTCGTTTGAGTGTTTTATAACTATAGCATCTTAAACTATCTGACTATTGGTGGATGACGCTAGCGCTTATCCACCCTACATACATTGGCTAGCCGTAGCGCCCTGTAATATAGTCTTCGGTTTGCTTTTCTTTGGGGTTGGTAAATATGGTGTTAGTGTCACCATACTCGACTAAGTTCCCCATATACATAAAGGCCGTTTTATCCGAAACCCTTGCCGCTTGCTGCATATTATGCGTAACAATGACGATGGTGAACTTATCTTTTAGCTCGTAGATAAGCTCTTCAATCTTTAGCGTCGAGATAGGATCAAGTGCAGAAGCTGGCTCATCCAACAACAGCACTTCTGGTTTAACCGCAATGGTACGCGCAATAACCAAGCGCTGCTGCTGACCACCGGACATACCAAGCGCTGAATCATTTAAGCGGTCTTTCACTTCGTCCCAAAGGGCTGCCCCTTTTAACGATTGTTCTACAACTTCGTCGAGCACTCGCTTACTCTTAATGCCTTGGATTCGCAGACCATAGGCCACGTTCTCATAAATCGATTTAGGGAACGGGTTAGGTTTCTGGAACACCATGCCAACGCGGCGGCGAAGCGATGCAACATCTACCGATTTATCGTAAATATTCTGCCCTTCAATACGGATTTCACCTTCAATACGGCAACCATCTACTAAGTCGTTCATCCGATTAAAGCAGCGCAAGAGTGTTGACTTACCACAACCACTCGGCCCGATAAACGCCGTTACTTTTTTTTCAGGAATGGTTAAATTAATACCATTCAATGCCTGCTTTTCACCGTAATAAAGCTTGAGGTTATCCACTTCAAGAGAAGTACGGCTGGCTGAATTGTCACTAGGCTTTGCAGCAACATCGATTTTAGGGGGTGAGACTTCTGACACGATTAGTGCTCCAACGCTTTGTAACGTTCACGCAGACGATTTCGAATCATGACCGCTGCGATATTCAAAATGGCAATGACCACAACTAACAATAGTGCTGTGGCGTACACTAAAGGCCTTGCGGCTTCAACGTTCGGGCTTTGAAAGCCGACGTCATAAATATGGAAACCCAAGTGCATAAATTTTTGATCAAGATGGAAAAAGGGAAAGTTACCATCGACAGGTAGCGAAGGTGCGAGCTTCACCACACCGACCAGCATCAAAGGTGCTACTTCACCTGCTGCACGCGCAACGGCCAAAATTAAGCCCGTCATCATCGCAGGGCTCGCCATCGGCAACACAATACGCCAGATAGTCTCTGCTTTGGTTGCGCCTAATGCCAAACTACCTTCACGCACAGCACGCGGAATGCGCGCCAAGCCTTCCTCTGTTGCGACAATGACAACAGGCAAGGTCAATAAAGCTAAGGTTAATGAGGCCCATAAAAGCCCAGGTGTACCAAAAGTAGGTGAAGGGAGTGATGCCTCAAACAGCACCTGATCAATATTTTGCCCAATAAAATAAACAAAGAAACCCAAACCAAACACACCATAAACGATGGAAGGCACGCCCGCCAAATTATTCACCGCAATACGAATAATCTGCGTCAAGCGGCCTTGCGGTGCATATTCACGTAGGTAAACCGCTGCAATGACGCCAAAAGGTGTGACCATCACGGACATCAAAATAACCATCACCACTGTACCGAAGATCGCAGGGTAAATCCCCCCTTCCGTGTTCGCTTCACGAGGCTCGCCGGTTAAAAAGTCCCAAAGGTTTGCAAAATAAAGCAAAAGCTTTTGAAAAACATTTAAGGCATTAGGCTTGGTTGCCTTCACAATATGTGACAGATTAATGTTAGTCACTTGACCCGATGAGACCTTTGCATCAATCGAGTCACGCTTAATCTCAACATAAAGGGCATCCAGCTCTTTTTGTAAGACTTGATACTCAGCATCTAATGCCTTGCGATCAGCTGCAAGCTCAGCTTCTTTAGCAGCCAGCTCATCAGCTGCAGGCGGATACAGCTCTAGCTTACGCCCTTCTAAGCGAAGCTTCTCCATTTTATAATTAATGCGTCCAATGTCTTTCTTCTCGATCTGATGAATCTTGTCATAAAGGTTGAGTGCACGATCTAAGCGTTCTTGAAACGCTTGCCAAAGCTCATCAGCACTTGTCGATTTGACGCTTTCGACCGTTTGCCCATTTTCTTTAATAGCAACGAGTTCACCGTAAAAGTTACCCCATTCGCGGCGCTCAAGATTCATTAAGTTTTCAGGCGTTGATTGTGCTTTCAATCCGTTTTTTAAGAACCAAGCAAAGTCTGCGCCGAACACATCTCGGTTACCGACTTTAATTAATGATCTGTCGTAAAAACGTTTAGCGGGGTCCACCTTAAAGCCTGCATCAATCAACTGCTGGACAGGCACCTTAGCTGTCTCTACAATTTCACCCTGAATCAGCTGAGGCTGGCTCATGCCTTCTATTTGATAACTTGCTTGAATAATCGGCTTAGGCCAAAAATGCGACAACCCTTTAACAGCAATAAGGCCTAGCAAACCAACAACTGCGATAATACTAATTGAGACGGCCGCAGCGTTGACCCACACCCAAGGGTCACCGCTTTTAAACCAACCTTTAACGGTTTGTTTTTCTTTTTTCATCTTACAGCGACCCGTATTTCTTTCTTAGGTTTTGTCTAACAAGCTCCGCAATGGTGTTGACCACAAAGGTAAACAGGAACAAAACAAAAGCGGCGAGGAACAGTACACGATAATGCGTGCTATCGACTTCAGCTTCAGGCACTTCTACCGCAAGGTTGGCCGCAAGCGTTCTCATTCCCTCAAAAATATTGATATCCATGATGGGGGTATTACCCGTTGCCATCAAGACAATCATGGTTTCCCCTACCGCACGACCAAGACCGATCATGAGACCTGAAAAAATTCCAGGACTGGCGGTAGGCAATACAACTCCAACCATCGTCTGCCAAGGGGTTGCACCTAGTGCCAACGAGCCATAGCTCAAGTGTTTGGGTACAGAGAAAATAGCATCTTCAGCAATGGAGAAAATAGTCGGAATCACAGCAAACCCCATGGCAATCCCTACGACTAAAGCATTACGCTGATCAAAAGGAATGCCTAAATCATTCGTCAACCAAAGCTTCATATTGCCCCCAAATAAGGCATACTCAATAGCGGGGCTGATGAATATACAGAACGCTATCATAACCAGAATAACAGGGATCAGAATAAATCCATGCCACCCTTGATTAATCACGTTCTGAAAACGCAAGGGCAGTCGGCTCATGCCGAAGCCAAAGGCTATAACGCCTAGGGGTAACATTAACAAGATCGAAAAGATAGCGGCTAGATTTTTTTCCATAAAGGGGGCCAGCCAAAGCCCTGCCAAAAAGCCTAAGATAACCGTGGGCAAGGCTTCCATCAGTTCGATCAAGGGCTTGATCTTTCGGCGCATTACAGGCGTCATAAAGTACGCCGTATAAATAGCACCCAAAATAGCTAAAGGCGCACCGAGCATCATGGCATAAAAAGCGGCCTTTAATGTCCCAAATGATAACGGCATCAGCGACATTTTAGGCTCAAAGTCATTACTTGATGAGGAGGACTGCCAAACATACTTAGGCTCATCATAGCTTTCATACCAGACTTTATCCCATAGGGCCGACCAAGACACTTCTGGGTGTTTATTTTTAATGGTATATAGCTTCAGTTCACCTTGGGTAGTCTCAATCACCAAACGATCACCTCGAGGAGAGAGAGCCGCTGTATGTACATCACCTTTATCAAGCATACTGCCTGAATACACATCACGATGGGCTGTCGCATGGAATAGTTCAAGCTGACCACTGCTTGAAACTTGCGCAAAGCCCTTACGCCTGTGCTCACTGATTAAAATATTGTGGCTAGTTGGCTCACCTTTAAAATCACGAATTTCTTTAAAAGAGAAGTGACCGTCTTCCCTAACAAGAAACCATTGGCTTAAGGTGCCGGATACTTCCGATACTAACAATGAGATATCACCCAAAAGAAACGCCATATCAGTGATATCGCTCTGACGTTTAACGACATCCAAACCACCTGTCTGCAAGTTGATATGAGCAAAGCTCTTAGGCCCTATTTGCACATAAAAAGAACGTGAATCGACATCAATCAATAAATGCTTGGGTTTAAAATCAAGCGAGGAAAATGGCACCTGTGGTAGATCGATATCTTCAGGAACCAGTTCAACTGTCTCCATGATGAAGTCTTCTTCTTTCACTAAGGCTTTAACTTTAAGCGTTTGCCCATGGCTAGCAGCCAATGTTAATGACTCCCCGCCATCACGCAGGCCTAGCTGCTCAACCGCTATCCCCTCTTCAAATAAATCAATGGGCCCTTCACCAAAAGGGTAAGATAAATACGGCGTTATCACACGCACATCGTTAGGGTAAGTTGCCTTGTAGTTGTGCTTAGCCACAATCACCTGGCCGTTGCTTAACCCAACAGCAAACTCTCGGCTCTCATCAGAGTTAAGTGCAAACGATGTAACGGTTGCATCAACAGGTAGAGGTAAAGCGAATGTATAATCCGTTTGCCCTGTCTCAACCGATGTAAAAGTAACAGTGCCATCGGGTAATAGACGAAGCACTAGGTCATTCTGCTCATCAATTGCCATATAAAGAGACGATTGAGTGGTAGTAAGCTCAATGGTTTTTAGTGGCTTAACTTTAGCTGATTGAAAGAGTGGTACCACTTCATACAAGAGGTACATGAAAATCAGCAGAATAGCCGCAATGACAGACACGCCACCAATAGCAATCAGGTATTTGGCAATGTAATCCTTCACTTTGCGCAGTTGGTTGTAGCGAACCACTTTGGGCGACTGAAAGTCCACCGTCAGCTGAGAATTATGATTAGATGCCATACTAGTACTCTGTTTCACTGCGTTTGCCCAGCTCAGCAGCCACAGGTCTTTCTGTGGCAAGGCGCAAGTATGCAGTAATACTCGTGTCTTTCAAATACTTGCAACACAGTCACAGAAACCCGCGACTGCCCTTCGGGTGGCATTTAAAATGCCCATAGCTGCGTTGTTTGATCTCGCTATAGAATAACTATTATTTTCGATCAGCTGCCTTGCTATGAGCATTTTACTCTGCCGCTGATACTGGCCAAACGCAGTAAAGCAGAGTACCAGGTGCCGCAAAGCATATGCGAATATGCGCATTATAATGATCGAGAAGAGAAAAGAAAGGAACCGAAAGCCGCGAAGCTTTAAAAAAACTATGCAGCTTTTTTAACGCCTGACTTTACTTGCCCCCAGCAACGTTTGCTTGCGGCACATCAGCTTCAAGTAACTTAAGATACTTTTCCACCACCTTGGCAGGTAATGGGATATAACCATCTTTCACAACAACCATTTGGCCTTGCTGAGACATGACTAGCTTTAGGAACTCACGTGTCATCGGATCAAGTGGCTTGTTAGGCGCTTTGTTGATGTAAACATATAAAAATCTTGATAATGGATAATTTCCTTTAACGGCATTTTCAGGGGTTGCAGCCACAAATTGCCCGTTAGGTTTTTTGCTTAAAGGCACTGCTTTTACACTTGAGGTTTTATAACCAATACCTGAGTAACCAATACCATTGATAGAGGTAGAAACCGACTGTACCACAGATGCAGAACCCGGCTGCTCATTCACATTATTCTTAAAGTCACCTTTACAAAGGCCTTTTTTCTTAAAGTAGCCATAAGTACCTGATACCGAGTTACGACCAAATAGCTGAATGCCGCGAACATTCCAAGCACCGTCAAGGCCAACCTGGCCCCACTTAGTAATATCGTTCATGCCGCCACACTTACGTGTTGAAGAAAAGATGGCATCAACCTGCGCAATACTAAGCCCTTGAATGGGATTATCTTTATGCACATAGACCGCCAATGCATCAACCGCAACAGGCACTGCCATTGGCTTATAACCATAGCGTTTTTCAAAAGCTTCTAATTCCTTATCTTTCATCTTACGGCTCATAGGCCCCAAGTTTGATGTACCTTCTGTCAAAGCTGGCGGTGCAGTCGAAGAACCAGCCGCCTGAATTTGAATATTTACATTAGGGTACTCGCGCTTAAATTCTTCTGCCCAAAGCGTCATTAAGTTCGCTAAGGTATCAGAGCCTACGCTTGATAAATTACCTGACACTCCTGACGCTTTTTTGTAGGTTGGAATAGCTGCATCGACCATTGGCGCACTGCTACCGAACGTATTAACACCGATTAAAGCACTTGCGACTAAGGCGCAGGCTTTGAGAGATAATCTTAGTTTCATTATTAGTTCCTTAGGCTCGCTTAATTGCTGCGTACTGTACGACATTTTTGTGACAGTTACATGACAATTAAGTGTTAGCTTTGTTTTTGTCGTCATACTATGAGAGGTTAAAGGCGGGAGACGCTTCGCTGTCCCGCCCTACGAATTTCACAGTAATTGTCGGATAAGCAAATTTTTGTAGGGTGGATAAGCGCCAGCGCCTTCCACCAGTCATTAAGTTTTTTGGTGGAAGACGCTACGCTTTTCCACCCTACACTTACAGGGCAAATGCCGTGAAACTGAGTGTTAGGCACTAGCTACCAAACGAGTTGCGTTCTAAAGCGAAGGTTTTGGCCTTCAACATCAGTAGCATCCGAAGTGGCAACACCATAATTCAAACCAAACTTAACATTGTTGTTAGCGTACCAATTAACACCTACTGTATAAGCCTTACCAACTTCATATTTAGCCGATGTATCTTTATTCAAACCAAAATCGCTGTATTTACCTAGACCTGACTCAAAACGAGCCGCCAATTCCCAAGCGCCGTACTTTGACTTAGGCTTAATACGCTTAAAGGCACCTTTTTTATAGCCTCTATGCTCACCTGTTAGCACATAACCCGCTTGCACATAGTAGCCGTCCCCATCTTTAATTATCTCATCACTTATCTCATAGTTGTCTGCCATGAAATACTCTGCCTGCGCATGAAAAGCGCCTAAAGAAGTCGCCAATTCAATGTTTGAAACGTTTAGGTCTTTTGTTCTATGGCTATAGCCTAACCCTAAATGTACAAGCTTGTTGTCAGCCTTGAGCGGGGTGTACACAACACGTGCATTGAGGGTTGGATTTTGCATGCTGGTTTTGCTATCCGCATCGCTTTCAAACAGGCCAACTGTGTAAAAGCCATACCCCCAGTCACCGCCTACATTAACACCTAAACCGCGGCCTTGCACAAACGCTTCAGTGATCGCACTACGTTCCAGCATAGTAATATCTTTTGAGCTGGTTAACAGCTCTAAACCAAAGGCTTCTTTTTGCTTACCAACAGTCACTGTGGCGAGCTTGCCAAAGCCTTTGTAACGAATGTATAAATCTTCAGGCTTACCTGAGTCATCGTTAGGTGTGATATTAAACTGCGCTTTAAACGCCCAATCATCCATGCTGCCTGCTGCAAAAATTCGTGCGCGGCGCACATCCATATCATCAACTGCCGTAAACTGTTCACCTGGCACAGGGTCAACTGTCACGTTATTGTAATCGAACTGTAACCGACCGCCCATTTTGAATTCGATGTTGTTATCTGAGTCCGTTGCCTTCAAGCCACCAGAGCCTAAAGTGATATGAATGTCAGCTATTACGGGGGCTGTAAACATAGCTAACAAGGTAGATGTAAGTGTTATTTTTTTCATCGAAGCGCCGCTCCTTTAGTGGCATCATCTAAGACATGGGCGCATTATGTGTCAGTATTGTTACACTAATATGACAATCACGCTATTAAATACTCAGCGTTTTGACATGCCTCTGCCTTTTGAATGACACCTGAGATTTTTTTGACAGGTCAATACCTGTGTGCGCGCGCTGTCGGGTAAGAAAAAGCGCTTCCATCTACACAATCATCATTGGCATCTTTTAAAAGATTTAGTGCAAACATAAAACGTTGCGAGCATTCGTTTTTTTTAATATACCCTGCCCGCTCACTTGATTAAGGGCATCTCTAATAATTGATTTTGAGGTTCTGCACTGAATTTCAAAGCTTTCAGCAAGGCGCAGGTTGCAATTAATGTTCGACACCTTAATAAAACCTACAGCACCGCTTAAGCCAAAGAAATTAGTGCCCGAAGGGTGTGAGGTATAATATTTTTATCGTGCGTTTATTTGATTACTATCATGCTATTAGAAACAGACATGTGAATAAAACAGAGGCCGAAAGCAATTTTTAGAGGTGCCCTTTATATTAATGGCAGCAAAACTTATGATAAAAAAGCCACACCAATTATAACAACGCATGTTTAACAAATTAAAGACACCATGAGCCGCCTACACAGGCAACATTCTCAAGCGCTAAATAATCCATCGATGACTGCTCTTTGATACCGCCTGTCGGCATAAACTGCAGCCCTGGCAACACTTGACCTGCAGCCTTAAGCAAAGCGACCCCCCCTGATAACTCGGCAGGAAACAACTTTAATAATTGATAACCTTGTTGTGCCAAGGTCATCATCTCCGAGAGTGTCTGAACACCCGGAATATAAGGCACTTGATGAATGGTCGCTTGTTCAAGTAGCGCCCCTGTGAAACCTGGCGATACGACAAAATCACTGCCCGCCTCTACTGCATCTGTAAACTGTTGGGGCGTAATCACGGTTCCAGCGCCGACAACTAAAGCAGGATAGTTTGCTTTGAGATGACGAATAGCATCTAAGGCACAAGGCGTGCGTAAGGTTAATTCAATAATACCATGGCCTTTATCCATTAAATTATTGGCTATATCATCAACTTTCTCAATGGCAGGTACAGTGACTACAGGAATCACCTTGTGCTGCCCAAGCCAATGGGGTAACACTTGCCTTAGGGCGCCTGTTTCTGTCGTCTGTTCGCTCATGGACACCAAAATACCTCCACAGTCGTTAGGGATTGATTTAACACATAACTGACAGGGAGGTCTGTTGATAAGCCTACCTTCCTTGCAGCTTGATACTGTTTAAGTTTGTCTTCTCCCTGAATTAATAGCAATACACGCTTGCTATCGAGTATCGTCTTTAGGGTAAGCGTGAGTCTCTCGATTTCACTGCCTGTCACCTCAGACTGAATAGCCGTAATCGCCGCCAGCTTATTTGGCGCTGTAAGATTTAATGCTTCATCCAAACCTTGAGCGTTGGGAAAGAGTGACGCTGTATGGCCATCACCGCCCATACCTAACACACAGAGTGTTGCTTTGCTAGGCAGCTGTTCATAAGCAGCTTCCGTCTCTGTAAGCCCTTCTCTCGGGGTTAAAGCCGCATTCTTCAACCCCACCAACTTAAAACCATCGGCCCCTGCAAAACATTGCTGTAAAAAAGTCTCATTACTTCTAGCATGTGTAGGCTCGACCCATCGTTCGTCCACCATGGCCCAATCAATATCAGTAAAAGGCAATACAGATTGTGCCATTGCTTCATAAAGCGGTTTCGGTGTACTGCCGCCCGACAAATAAACCAGGGCCTTTTCAGCACTGTTTTGTTGCTCATGCGTTAAGGCTTCAAGACAGAATGATGTCGCAGCAGCCAGCCAACTAGCTTGGTCTTCAAAAAAATGCTCACGAATCATAGTGCCGTCTCCTCAAACCATGCTCTCCCGTCATTTTGCATAAGTGCCTGCGCTGCAGCAGGCCCACTGGAACCTGCCCTGTAAAGGTCCGGTTGTACGTTTTGTTGTTGCCAAGCCGAAATAATGGGATCTACCCATTGCCAGGCAGCATCGACTTCATCACGGTGAATAAACAACGTAGGGTCACCTGCAGCTGCATCTAAAATTAAACGCTTATAAGCATCGTTAGACAGGCCTTTATAAGTATCAGACAGGTTCAAATCCAGACTCAAGGGGTTCAACTGCATGCCAGATTGCGCCAAATCTTTAGTCATCAACGTCAGCTCAATACTTTCCTTTGGCTGAAGCCTAATCACCAACTGATTAGGCTGGATGCCACCGACACTTTGCTCATGCACATTATGGGAGACAGGCTTAAAATGAATCACAATAGTCGCTGCTTTTTCATGTAATCGCTTGCCTGTACGCAAGTAAAAAGGCACATTGGCCCAGCGCCAATTATCAATATACGCTTTTAATGCAACAAAGGTCTCTGTCTGACTATCAGCCTCTCCTAATTCCTCAAGATAGCCGGGCACAAGCTCTCCGTCATGCTGGCCTGCCACATATTGACCTCTTACTGACAATTTATCGATTTCTGCCTCGCTGATGGGGCGAAGCGCTTCCAATACTTTTATCTTTTCGCTACGAATGTTTCGCGCATTAAGTTTGGCAGGGGATTCCATGGCAACCAAACATAACAGCTGCAATAAATGGTTTTGCACCATGTCGCGCAATGCCCCTGCCTCATCATAGAAACTAGCCCTATTTTCAAGCCCTACAGTCTCTGCAATCGTAATCTGCACATGATCAATCGTTTTGTTATCCCACAGGTGCTCAAAAATAACGTTAGAAAAGCGCAGTGCCATCAAATTCTGAACGGTTTCTTTTCCTAAATAATGATCGATACGGTAAATCGAAGACTCATCAAGGTACTGCATCAGGGTGTCATTGATATCAGATGCCGTTTTTTGATCATAACCTATGGGCTTTTCGACAATGATACGTGCCTCCCCCTGAAAGCCACCATGGGCTTCTAAATGACTGCAAGTCACCTCTATTAACGAAGGAGAAATAGCCAAATAGTAGAGTCTTGGCTGCTCAGGTTTCAGTCGACTCATCATGTTGAGCCAGGCTTCGTTATTCTGCGTGACATCTAGCACAATAGGGTTCAGCAGCTTTTTGAAACTTAGTAACTTCTCTTCAGAATGCTGGGTCGACTGAAACAACTTATTGAGGGATTGTGTTAAACGCCCATCAAAGCCTTTAAACGTATCTTCTGACAAACAGGTTAGAAAGATTTCCGACCCATTAGGAAGATTCCCTTCCATATAAGCATGATAAAGCGCAGGAATAAGCTTACGAAAGCTTAAATCTCCATCACCACCAAAAATCACCAAGTTAAACGGTGAAAGTGTTCTCATAAATTTTCTTACTAAAATAGGGCTAAAAAAGGGTTGCACCGGACTCTGCTGGACTCAGCAAGGGCCGTAAACGATTAAAGAGTTCTCTCCCTGAACCTTGGCTATGCGCACTTAAATCAGGCGTGACAAGCACCCGTTCATTAAGAGTCTGATCATCCAACTCGACCTTAAGTTCACCTGACTGCGCGTTAAGCTGTATCCAATCACCGGTTTGGATCTTAGCAATAACCCCGCCGTCTAACGCTTCTGGCACCATGTGAATAGCCGCAGGCACTTTGCCTGATGCGCCTGATAAGCGCCCATCCGTTAATAAAGCAACATTTAAGCCTTTATCCTGCAATGCACCTAAGACTGTCATTAATTGGTGTAATTCAGGCATGCCGCAGGCCTTAGGCCCTTGATATGGCACGACAGCCACAAAATCCTCTGTTAACTCATGGGCTTCAAACGCGGCTTTAAGCGCAGCCTGTGTGTGAAATACTTTAGCTTTAGCGCGAAGGGTTTGTCTTGTTGAATCAACAGCCGAGGTTTTCATGACACTGCGACCTATATTACCTGTCAGCAGCGTCAAGCCACCTGTCTGTTGAAATGGCTTGCCAGCGGACGCCAATACGGTCTCATCCTTGCTGTGCATAGCCTCTGATTGATAAACGACTTTGCTTGATTTCAATTCTGGCAAAAAACTAAAAGGCGCTAAGCCACTGTCACCCAAGACCGTTGTGACATCATCATGCAGCAATTTGGCTTCACGGAGTTCACGGATAAGAAAGGTCATGCCGCCCGCCTCGTGAAAATGATTAATGTCTGCCTGCCCGTTGGGGTAAATTCGACAAAGCAAAGGCACATGCTTAGCTATATCGGCCATATCTTGCCAATCTATGCTAATACCCGCCTGCTGAGCTATGGCAATTAAATGAATCAAATGATTTGTGGATCCACCAGTCGCCATCAGCCCTACGATACCATTAACCAACGTGTTGACTGACACAATATCACCAAGCAGCGCTGACCTCTTAGTCATTGAATTGACCAAAGTCTCTGTAGCATAGTCGGTCAATGCTTCACGTAAAGGATCATTAGGCTGCACAAATGAACTACCGGGTAGCTGCAACCCCATGATTTCCATCAACATTTGGTTACTATTTGCAGTACCGTAGAACGTACAAGTGCCTGGAGAATGGTAGGCTTTGCGTTCAACATCCAGCATCTGGGCTTTGCTGATATGCCCTTCAGCAAATTGTTGTCTTGCCAAAGCTTTGTCTTTATTACTGATCCCGGTTGACATCGGGCCTGCTGGCACGAAAATCGTAGGCAGATGAGCAAAACCTAACGCGCCCATCAACAGGCCCGGTACAATTTTGTCACAGATACCCAGCAGCATCACGCCATCAAACATCGCATGAGATAACGACACAGCCGTTGACATAGCGATGACATCTCGACTTAACAGTGACAGCTCCATCCCAGCGTTACCTTGAGTAATGCCGTCACACATCGCCGGAACCCCACCTGCCACCTGACAACTCGCTTGTCTGACCTTAGCAAACGCTTTAATTTGCTCAGGATAAACACCATAAGGCTGATGAGCCGACAACATGTCATTGTAGGCGGTCACTAGCCCAATATTGTTCGCGCTTGTTTTCGCTAACAACTGCTGTTGGTCCTGATCGCCACTGGCAACACCATGCGCCAAGTTGCCACAGGAAAGCCGAGTCCTAGAGACTGAACTATGCTTATCCCTAAGCACACGATCCTCGAAAGCAGCCCTTGTAGACTCACTTTTTTTTGAAATTCTATCGGTTATTTGTTGGATTGCAGGATGCATATATAAAACAATTTCTTTCCGGTGAAAATAATGACGGCGACTAGCAACAAAGATAGACTAGTACATCGCGTCAAAAGGTTTGTCTGGTAACCGTAGGGTGGAAAAGCGCTAGCGTCTTCCACCAAAAAAACTTAATGGCTGGTGGATCGCGCTGCGCTTATCCACCCTACAAAAAAATAGATACCCGACACTCGGTTTGACATGATGTACTAGATTCTACCGACCCAAGCTTTTTAGACCGCAGAACCTACATTTAGATACTAGAAAAATAGTAGAAAAAGAACTCGCTATCTTAGACAGTGCTGTTAGTAAGAATAATCTAATGAAAGTTCCTTAAAACACAGATTTCGGTATCTTCACGAAAAATACGGCCTAGAGAAAAATCGCTTAGCGGGCAATTGCGCCATGCAGTCGGTTCTGAAAGACACGCCTATTAGCCCAAATAACCAAATGTACAGCCACATGCTTCAATTCTTTATCACGGCTTTGCTTCAAGGTGAGCGTTTTCTGTGATTCTCTTAGGTGTAATTTTTTCTTTTGGTGTCCTATCCATATAAGCTTTGCTATCAGGCTTTTACCTGTCCAGTCTTTCCGTAAGCTGTTATTTTCATTCAAAACACGTTGAACAAATAACACCGTTTGGCTGCCTTTGTGGTAGCCATATCGAGAAAAACTAAAATATCTTGGATGCTCTAGAAATGACATAGCTTTTTCGACACCACCAAACCAGACGCGATCATTCAATTTCAATTTTCTAGCCAAATGGAAAGCATCTTCTAAGTGATCAAGGCCGCTATGATAGGCAGCCAAAAGAAACCAAGGCAACTGATCAGCTTTGACATTATAGTTTGATAACGCCAAGGACATCCAATTCAGGTAATCAAAAGCTGCCATCATATTGTTTCGGGGTAATTTATAATCAGCAAAGCCTAACACTTGAGCAGGTACTGAGTGCATGCCAAACAAACCGTAGGCGCCACTACCTAGCGCAAAGTTGGACGCTGCACCACTCGTTACATTCATTAATGCCAAGGATAAGGTAGTACTCAATGGAGAGTGATAAGCGGAACTTTTGACTAATTCATCGTAAACCTTGAATGTTTTAGGCTGCGAACTCAAAGTTTCAGGTAGATGATACCCTCTAAAATACTGGTCATAACGATCATGAATGACTTGCTTTGAAAAAAACGTCTCCAAACGAGGCTTTAAAAAAGCAACCTTTTTTGAGAGCTGCCAGCTAACGGGAACACCAAATCCTACCTGTTCATAAGTCAGTGGCCAGGCAGCAAACTGTTGTTCTCTATGCACCTCATGCTCAAAAGCGTAGATTAGGTCATAAACGCCCCCCCCTAAACGGGAAAATAGCGTTTCACTAGTTAAAGGTTGTTTCAATTCGAGTATCTGAACATCTTCATGCGTTTTAGACAAATCAAGCGGCTGCTGATGAAAATAAGCATTAACCGGTATCGTCAAAAATCTGACTTTTGATCGTAATGGCGCTTGTGAACTTCGGTAAGCTAAAACAGGCTGTGCTTCGATGAGCGTAGGCCCTAACTCTGCATGAAACGATTCGAGCTCACCCGCTGTGAAAAAATCTGCTGCTAAATCTATCTGCTTTTCAGCTAAGAGCGTTTGCAACTGAAATTTGTTTTCTGCCAATACAATGCGGTAACTAAAAGGTGTCGTCTTAAAAAAGTCGTCTATCAGCTTATAATGAAAGCCTTTCTTCTGGCCATGATATAAGAACATGCCTTGATGACCATTAATCAAGCCAACCTTAACGATAGATTTATCAAAAAGGCCAGCTTTTAGCTTTAGTAGGAAGGCGTTTACATCATCCAATAAACGACTGTTCGTTGAGTTAACAAGCCAATGGCGGTCAAAGCCAATTGAAAACCGCCTTACCTGTTTAATATCATTACGATAATAGCGATCAGAATTAAAATCAGACTCTGGGACGATGATGTAGTCAGCCTTATCATCAGCTAACAAATTATAAAGCGCATCACCCTTTACACTTGAAGAAACGGCATTCGCTTGCACACTAGGGAACGCGCTTAACAAGGCTGCTACCAACTCTCTTTCCTCGTGCCTACCCTCTCGGTATAAGACTGAAGGGGCAGTCGAAACCGCCTCTTCTAGTTTTAATGATCGGTGGTTTCCTACCAGTAGATAAGACGACGAATGCAAAGGAATGCTTTTAGATAAGTGCTTATACCCCATTACTTCCTTAGACCAAGGCGACAACATCACATCAGCCTTACCTGAAACGAGTAGCGCCTTAGCGGCTTTAACTGAAGTGGGATATATCCATTTCAACATCATGCCTTGCTGTTTGGCAAAAAGCTCAAGTGCAATCCGCTCTTCTTGTTCTTCATGCTCCGAACGTGGAAGAGGGGATAAAATCTCTTGCTTGCCTATGGCAATCAACGTTTTTTTGCGCTCTGCCCATGCTTCATTCATGAGTATTAAATAAGCAAGTAATACCTTTAAAGCATCTTTAAAAGTCAATGAAGATTCATGCACTTAATTACCCCACCCCACAAAAGATAAAAAAAGCATAGCCTTTCTTACTTTTTTTTCATGCTTAGCGTGGATTTTAATGCCGTTTAAAACCCATTGTTTATTCAATCAGTTAACGGAGATAGAAAGCATCCCTTCCTTTTTATGACACAACGGTAAATCACACCAGACCAAAACAGGCATTTACGCACCATACTTATTCAAAAATAGAATAAAAAAATAATAATAAGAGTGCGTAAATGACGTATCGGTGTTGCCTTCTATCTCTCTGTCTTCCTTGTATGCTCTGGGTATCACCCCCCTTGGCAGAAGATGCCCCTGAGTGTAAGCCGATCAAAAAAACGTTTATTCCTCGCAATGTCTTTGATAAAGACGCCGATAATTATTATTGGATTCATGAGTTTGGCAATAGCATTCATGAAATCACACGAAAAGACACCTTAAGCAGGGCCATGAATGCCTTCAGGCAATGTCACTCCGACATAGACCCTTATGAAATTGAACGCTACTTAAGACGCCTCTCTTATATTCGTGATGCAAAAGTAGAGAAAGTCAGTCATCAAGGTAAAAAAGATGAGTTAATCATCGAAACCTGGGATAACTGGACGCTTCAACCCAATTTGTCTTTTGGTCGCAAAGGCGGCGAGAATACTTTCAGCTTAGGTGTATCAGAAGGCAATATTTTAGGAACCGGCATAGCCGCAAACTTTAATTTTTTCTCTAACCAAGATCGCAGCGGCTATGTCTTTGGTGCCGATACCCCTATTCAGCTTGGCTACTTATTAGATACATCATTTCTGATCAGCAATAACGACGACGGCTACAGTCAAATCTTCTCAGTAGAAAGTCCTTTTGTCTCTAAAGACACGCCCTGGGCGAGTTCTGCGGTCTTCAAGAACACAGTCAGACATTCAGGGGTGCGCAAGCGCGATGGGGAGAATATTAAAGTCGAAGAAAACATCCGTTTTTCTTCACTATGGTGGGGGTGGTCAACTGGCAGCAGTGAAAAAACTGCAGCTAGACATCGTTATCGTATAGGTTTCACCTCAGATAAACATCAATTCTTTCAGTTAATCGACGAGGACTTACTGCCTGAAGATCGCGAATACTCTTACCCTTGGTTTCAGTATTCCTTTCTGTCCAATAAATACACAAAGATGCAAAATATCTACCTGATTAATACGGTAGAAGATATCAACTTAGGCATTAACTTTTGGTTAAAAGCCGGGATGGATTTAAGCCCTTCAAAATCAGAGATTCCTGCGATTTGGTCGGGAAGCTTTT
Organism: Pseudomonadales bacterium; assembly: GCA_965225765.1. GTDB lineage: Bacteria > Pseudomonadota > Gammaproteobacteria > Pseudomonadales > DT-91 > CAKMZU01. The sequence continues at coordinate 660,937 of CBDDBO010000002.1, read as the reverse complement.
CAAAAGCAACAAGAATGAGTGAAAATTGGTTATTTAATTTTCTGATCAATGCAGAAGGTAATGGACTCGATAATGGCACCAATCGCTTTGTGGTTGACAGCTTATCAGAGTTTTTTTATACCCCTCACAAACTCTTTACGCTCTATGGCAAATTGATCTTTACCTTATCGGAAAATGATTACTTAGAATCCCCTGTCACGCTAGGCGACAATACAGGGCTTACAGGCTACCCCCTTCAATACAGTCAAGGTGATCATTTTTGGGTTTACCAGGAAGAGTTGAGGTACTACCCTCGCATCAATATTTTCCAGCTCCTTGAGCTCAGCGGTGCTATTTTTTATGGCGCAGGCAAGACCTTTGGCGGCGGCAATAAAGCCAATAACAACAAATTATTACAGACCGTTGGATTCGGCGTCAGATTCTACTCCACAAGGTCAAGCAAAGGTAACACGCTCTATCTTGATTTTGCTCGCCCTATCTCGACTGACAGCAGTTTAAACAAGTGGGAATGGCGCCTTCGAGGAAAAAGCCAATTTTAGGCTGACCTACCCCCTTCAATGCTCTACAACGCTTTCAGATAGTTTAACAATACCTCATGGTGATTCTTGGTTGTAAACTTAGGCAGCTGCTCGATAAGACAGCCCTTCGCATCAATAATAAACGTAGTACGAATGATCCCCATAAATTCACGCCCCATGAATTTTTTTAACTGCCAAACGCCATAAGCTTCAGCCACACTATGATCTTCATCAGAGAGAAGATTAAAATTAAGCGACTGCTTGTCAACAAACTTGGCAATATTTTTTACAGGATCGGGGCTGATGGCGACCACTTCAGCATTAAGCTTCTGAAGCTCAGCCATCTCATCACGAAGGGAACAAGCCTGAACGGTACAGCCAGGTGTACTAGCCTTGGGATAGAAATAAAGCACCAGCGTTTTACCTTTAAAATCACTCAAGCTAATCGTTTCACCCGATTGATTCAAAAGAGAAAATGAAGGAACTGGCTTGCCTGAAGTTAAGGACATCACTCGCACCTGCAAAAGCATTGAGCATGCCAGCAATCAAGCGTTAACGCAAATTTACGTCAATCACTGATGATTTAGCAGGAAAAACTCCGGCTGTTCGGTCGTCAAAGTAATCGGTTAAGATATTTTCCATGACGGGAAACGCGAGTGCCTTCCAGGGGATTTCATCTTCTTTAAAAAGACGAACATCAAGGCTCTCAACACCCGGGTGAAACACGGGTTCAACAAGCTGTGCCAGATAAAAAACATAAACCTGACTGATATGAGGAATATCATACACCCTATACAATTGTGCATCTGTATAGGTAGCCCCCGCCTCTTCAAACGTTTCTCGAGCAGCACCAACGGTCGTTGATTCATGATTCTCAAGAAATCCGGCGGGTAAAGTCCAAAAACCCCGCCGAGGCTCTATTGCTCGCTTACAAAGTAAAACTTGATCACAAAATACGGGCAACGAGCCCACAATCACCTTCGGGTTTTCATAGTGAATCGTGCCACAATGTTTACAAATGCCGCGCTCCCGATTATCTAACTCAGGTATTTCGTGTATTAGCTGATGTCCGCAGGCAGAGCAATAATTCATCAAAATTTACTTTAATTCGCGGTAGCCACCACGGTAGAAGATTAACGGCTCACGATCTGCTGGATGGTCATGCATATCCAATACTTTACCGACATAAATAAGGTGATCGCCGCCATCATGGGTTGCATCTTTGATGCATTCAAACGATGTCATCGCTTGCTTAAGCACCGGACTGCCTGTAGTACCTAGGCGATAAGACCCTTCCAACAAGGCATGATCGCCTTTTTTAGCATACTGATTAGAATCAGCCTGCTGGCCACTATGAAGAATGTTTATCGTGAATTTATCTGAGGTTTCAAAGTGCGTAAGACACTCTGAATTTTTTTGAATGCTCCAAAGTACCAAGGCCGGATCCAATGACACTGAGGCAAACGAGTTGACAGTCATTCCAAAAGGCTGGCCTTCCTGAGTATGAGCGGTAATAACACAAACACCTGTTGCAAAGCGGCCTAGGGCATTTCTAAATTCTCTCAGATCAAGGCTCATAGCATATCCTATCTTATAAATTATTTGCGCGCATTATAATGATAATTTCCATAAAAGAACCTATTTGACCGCGCAAATTCATAAGAAAAACGCATTTAACTGTACTCTCGTTGAAAAATAGTGATCAGCGAAGGCGAAATTGGTCTCGATTACGCTGCTTGGCCCTCTCAGATTTTCGAAGCAACACATAAAGCGCGCCTGCCCCACCATCAGAGGCTTTAGCACTATGATAAGCCAACACTTCAGGCATGTCTTTTAACCACTGAATCACTAGATTTTTTAGCAGGGCCTTTTGGGTCTTATGGCGATCCCCTTTGCCATGCACCACCAACACTGATCGCAGTTCATAGCTTAGGGCTTCTTTAATAAAACCCTCGAGTGCTATGGCTGATTCACCAGTTTTTAACCCATGCAAGTCTAGCCTGGCATCAAAACCATATTTACCTAATCTAAACTGCCTATAAACACCTTCTTGAACACCTGGCCTTTTGAAGCCTACGATATCGTGAGGCAGGACCATTTCCTGATTAAATAAAGACTGCTCATGATCTATTTTGCTGGTAAATTCTGTGGCGCTGCGTCTCTTTTCCTGAAAGCCTGCTTCATCTTTGATAGCCTTGCCCGTTTCTGCTTTTTTAGGCTTTGCTAGCGGCTCAACGCCTTTCATGGCATCTTCAAACTCTTTATCTGACACCGTTCCCTCCAGTGCGGCATGTTCAATAGGTCGTTATTTTATAGCGAATTGCCAACAAGCCTAAAGGATAAATTCTGTGTTTCGAGGCAGAAATTCTAGTCAACTTCAAAACTGAGTACAAATCGACCAACCCCCTGATTCCTCAGTAGCTTGAAGCGAAAGTAATTACAGATTTTCAGTCCGTTGCCATTTAATGGTAGAGCGAATTCTGCTAGTCTTTCTATGTTAACTTTTTGAGAAACCTTCATGCTTGATTCATCGGCACTAAGCCAACTTAAACAGCTAAAGCAGGACATACGGGAAGCCAACCCTATCTATCAAGGCACCGTAAAAGGCACATCAAAGCGCTTTGGTTTTGTGATTGCTGAGGGCGGGAAAGGCGAGTTTCTATTACCCCAAACAGAAATGAACCGACTCCTACCTGGCGATATCGTCACTTTTAAACTTGAAAAGGGCCAAAAGAAAGACGACAAGCCTATCGCTAAAGTAGAAAAATTCATAAGCTCTCCCTTTGATACTTTTTTTGGCACTGTCAAAAGCAAGAACAACAATTTGTTTATTCAGCCTCAGCACAAACAGGTCAATCGCTGGATTTTCATTCCCCCCAAATTCAGACAAGGATTACAGGAAGGCGATATCGTTTTTGCCAAAATATCCCAACATCCATTTAAGGCAGATGGCCGTGTCCAAGCTAAAGTATTAGATCGAATCGGCAAGCCTAATGACCCCTTTATCGATCACAAACTGGCTATGGTTAAATTTGGTATTCAGGAGCGCAAATGGAAACCTGAAGAAATCGAAGCGATCAGACAAACAGCCGAGCAGTGCCTTGAAGATGCCATCCCCAACAAAGCTGATTATCGTGACAAGACCTTTTTTACCATTGATGGGGCAAACACCCAAGATTTAGACGACGCACTATCTATTGAGGTAACGGATAGCGGTTGGAAACTCAGTGTTGCTATAGCAGATGTATCTACCTTTGTCACACCAAATTCCCCCCTTGATAAAATTGCCGCCACGCAAATCAGCACCTTGTACTTACCTGGCCAAAAGGTGCCAATGCTTCCTGAGATTTTATCGTCTGATATATGCTCATTACGCTCTGATGTTGATCGTTTAGCGTTTATTTGTGAAATGCAAGTCAACGCAGACGGTGAGATTACAGACACACAGTATCAAGAAGCTGTAATTCAGGCTAAAGGCAAGCTTAGCTATGACGATGTTGAAGCCTATCTAAACGATAAATCAAAGACCTTTTCCGATACCATCAATGCAATGCTTGATGAGCTCGGCAAACTCACAACTGCAAGACAGCAATGGCGTGAGAAAAACAACGCTGCAAGCGATGAATATTTTGATTACCGCTTCCAGTTAGATGAGAACGGTCACATTCAAAACATTGAAAAGCACGCTCGCAACTTTGCACAAAAACTGGTCGAAGAGTGCATGATTGCTGCCAATTCAACCACTGCTGACTATTTAAAAGCGCATAATGCCAAGGCACTTTACCTTGCTCATAATGGGTTTAAACTAGATCAAATGCCTGGCATTAAAAAGTTATTGGCTGAGTATTTCAATGAAGAAGACAGCGATCAGCTGTTATCACTCGATGGCTACAAAGCCTTTTTAAACCAACACAGAAGCAATGAACACGGCTTGCCTCTTCAGGATATTCTCCGCAAGAAAATGCACCGAAGTGAATGGAGCGTTGAACCCCTGCCCCACTTTGGTTTAGGCCTCCCCGTTTACACAACGTTCACATCGCCCATCCGAAAGTACAGCGACTTGTTAATACATAGGCAATTAAAATCTATTTTGCGCAAAGAGCCCGTCCAATTGCTGACGGACTCTGAGCTTGTGCATTTGAATACAGTATCAACGTCCATTAGGGATGCACAAAAAGACTGTGAGACTGCCTTAAAAGCTGACTATATCAAACAGTTTGAAGGTAAGCCTCTGACAGGTGAAGTTGCTGCGATTAATCACCGCTTTGTTACCGTATTCTTATCTGATTTTGACTTGCTAGGCGCTATCCCGGTTAAAACCATCGACAAAAAAGCCAAATTTAAACAAGAGTCTCTGCAATTAGTCACCGAAGACATCACCTACAAACTAAAAGATACGGTCACCGTCTTCATTGACACTGTAGACAAGGATGAGCGTGCTATCAGACTTAAGTTGCAAGCAAAAGAAAAGCCCTCACCTCAAGAAGAAACCACCGCAGCCTAAATCATGAATGACTGGAATAAGCATAATTATTTAAGTCTGGCGACCAAAAAACGCGACGGTTCATTTGTTGAAACGCCTGTGTGGTTCGCCAAAGAAGGCAATACCATTTATTGTTTTTCTGAAGGCAATAAAGGCAAAGTAAAACGCTTACGCAATTTTAGTGAAGTCAGGATAAATCCCTGCACCGTGACTGGCAAATTACTTGGAGACTGGGATGATGTCCAAGGCTTTCTTGTCACAGGCGCTGATGCACAAGAAAGCTATCAGGCTTTACTCAACAAATACGGCCTACAAATGCGCCTGTTAGATGTCATGTCTTGGATAGGACGAAAGAAGCATAAGCGCGCCTTTATCAAGATCATATTATAGCCATCACTGACATATCAGTTGACACCTACGAGCACATCATCTCGAAGGGTTTGTCGCACGATCGTAGGGTAGATTAGCGTAGCGTAATCTGCCGATAGACTTAATACTCGACTGGAGACGCTGCGCTGTCCCGCCCTACTGTTACTAAAATGTCATGAATTATTCAGGCTGAGCATCTTTTGGCCTTTATAAAGAGACCACTCATTAGCTAGAGCGATCTCTTACCATTTAATCTACAGCATGTCACTCTCCAATATACCATTACCATTCGAGGCATCAAACACATTAAGCGATTCAGCACCCCCAGCTAACTGCGAAGGGCTTTGAGTGGGCTGCACTAAAGGCGACATCTCCATTGCATCTGAAGCCTCTCCTGTAAAGGTGCGCAGTGACACAGGTGCCAGTCTGCTCGGTGAGCTTGGTGTTAATCTAATAATGGCCTCTGAGGTCTTCTCTGGCACATAATAGTCAGCTTGAAAAGGACTAGAAGCTAAGCCTGTAGCAGCAATTCTACGAATGACGGTTACTTGGGATGCGTTAGTTTGCTGAGAGGCTAACGACGTTTGAGACGCACCTCTTGGAACAGCCGGTAAAGTCTCTCGAGAACTCATAATCTCCGACTGATTCATGATGTTTAAAAATGGGTTTTGAAAATTTTCTTGTGAAGCTAAGGCACCTTGGCTGACTCCATACATTCTTGGTTCTGCCGTAAGCTCATTCGCCATCATTCGGGTTACACCATGACTGGCGTTACGCGCAACCTGGAGACCTACGAGCACATCATAAACCTTAGGGGCAAGATAGAATACACCTCCCACAGCAGCAGCTACACCTGTGGTAACGGCTGCAATTTTTAACACGTCTGCAACAGAATCATTACCCAAATCATGCGCAAGCTGAGAACCTACTATAGACAGGCCAGATAAAGAGCCCAACACGCCGCTACCGATACCCACTGCTGGCATCAAGGTAAGAGACGCCCCTCCTGTAGGCGCGGCACCAACTGCAGAGAAAATACCCACCACAATCAGCCCCACCCCCAAGCTATAGTTGAGCGCCTGATCGGAGCTTTCACCTAACGGATCTATAAAGCTTATGGGGTTACCCTTGGCATAAGCTCTTCGATTCATCAGCCGCACAGGGTCAACACTAATGAACTGCCGATTTTCTATGTGATGAAATCGGTTTACTAGGTAAACTAAAGACAAATCAGGGTCATTGTATTCCTGGTTCCAACCGAAACTTTGCCATATATGCTCAATGTCAGCGCCTATTCTATCGCCATACGCACTGTAATCTACTTTATCGACATGCCGCTGGTTACTATAAAGATTAGACGTGTGATTTACCTTAAACATATCAATAGTGTCGTTTGCATCAATACTCGCCAGGATCGACTGATTGTCACGTACCAAACGACTCCACTGGCCCTGGCGTTGTACATCAACGATCTTTTTCTTAGCATCTGAGAAAAAATAATCATGCTCCCCTTTTTTTGATCGAGAACGTAAAGTCCCATCGGGGTGATACGTAAATGCTATGGGGTGACCTTCTGCGGTTTTTGCAGAAAACAGGAAATCATTGCCGTCAAAGTTAAATTCACGCCCCTGACAGTCTTTACTCAATCGTCCACTCTCATCATACTTCAGCGAACAAGTAGCTTTATTGTCCAGGACACTCGTCAATAGATTTTCTGCATTATATTGCCGTGTTATCTGATTAACCTGATCACCTGTTTGGTGGGTTTCGAGCACTAGGTTATTATTGCCATCATAGACATAATCAGTAGTTGACATAACCTCGTCAAGGTCCACATGGCCAGAAGCGCTAACAGCTTTCGTTAAACGCCGTAAACTGTCATAGTCATAGTGCAATTTTTTTGTGAACGCGTGCTTTCCTTCTTTTATTAACTGCTCACTATAGCTGTCAATATCTCCCAATGCATTTCGTTGGTAATCTACCTGATAGCTGAAGTGATTTGATTCTGAGCTAGTTGTGGTTTTTGCAAGGTAAGAAAAAGCATCGTAATTAAATTGCTTCGCATAAGATGGAGTCCCATTATGTGCATGAGTCATTGATAACCTTGAACCCAATGTACCATTGTCATCAGCACCATAACTAATATGGTAACTATCCTTATCGACATGCAAGTCAGTTAATTCTCCGTTGCCTTCTTTCCCATATTCATAGTGTTGTGTTACCTGGGGTGTTTTAAACTCGATAACTCTGTCAAATTCATCATAGGTATACTGCTGATCATACTGTCCATTATCAAACGCAAGCTCCATTAACCTGCCAGCTTCATCATAGAAATACCGCTGGCGAGCTCCCGAACTATCCACGCTCTGTATTTTTCTATCATCAAGATCATAGTCAGTTGTCACTTCAAAGAGAGCCCCGTCTCTCAGCCAAGATTGCTGAATTAATCTGCTATCGCTGTCATAACGATAGTGGATGGCTTGACCGTTACGACTTAGTTTTTTAGCTAATTCCCCATTGAGATTATATTGATAAAAAGTCTTCCTGTTAGGGCTATTATCTCCTCCCGGGGCTTCTTCCTCTATGAGGCGGTTCTGTACATCATAGCTATAACGATATCCCTCAAGAGTGCTTGTTTTATTGCCTGATGTGTAAGTCATCACACTACCGGCCTTATTGCCAAGCATGTCATAGTCATAATTAATCGTACGTTTGATACCATCATTACCGCGAATGGTTAATTGACTAACATTGTCTTTCATATCGAAGCTATATGAGATATCTTTACTGCTTTTTAGGCTATGATCAGATAATGATCGTAACGCCTGATTAATCTGCAAAATGTTTCCGCTTGCATCCTCTCTCCTTGTGTGGGTGAAATAAGAATCTGACTTGAAATCTACATTGCGACCGAAAGGATAAAGGGTATCCGCCGATTGTAATTCCCAAGGCGTCGATTTTCTCGTAAAAATCAACTGTCCATTTTGATAGAGAGTTGTCTCGTTGTGATCATCATCGTAAACAATTGATGTCACATTACCATGGACGTCCGTCCGCCGAATGGGTCTAAGCTGATCGTCATACGTTATTGAAGACTTTCTCCCCAGCAAATCAATCGAACTGACTTCTTTTCCAAAAGCATTACGTTTCACTTCGTGTAACCGTCTATATGCACCTTGATACATATCTTCTATTAATGTTATTCGTTGAGCACCGTCCTGAGTAAAACGATGAAGGCGCCCCATAGGACTTTTATTCACAACAGCATTTCGTCCATGCTCCTGAAAAACCAAGTAGCTATAGGACTTGACTCGCCCACTAGGACTTACTACCTCAGACAGTCGATTAGCCTCATCGTAGTGATAATGGGTTTCTTGTCCCATGGGCTTGATGGACTTTACACAGGATCCATTTTTAGTGTTATATACTTTACGCTTCACTGCCTTCAGATCATCTTCCTGCTCTACGGTTAGCAACCCTGTAGCCTGGTCAAATAAATAGCGTTTCTTTTTAACAATCGTATTTGGCAGCTGTTTATTCATCAAATCCTTTAATTGCGTACTGGTATTTCGGCCTTTGTTATCATGAGTTAACAGGGCTTCATCCCACTTAACAAATTCAGTCTGATCTGATGATTTGAACAACCTTTTTCTTTTTTTATGATTGTTTTTGCTCTTGTTCAGGGAATAAACCTCCTTTTTCTCGACACCAGAAAGATGGTCAATTAGGTGGCTTTTCTTTTTCAAACTAAATGAGTCTGTAAAATACTCATGCTTGGCGGTATGCATTTTTTTCCAGTCACCTTTTATTTGATCATAAGACGACCAAATTTCATGCAATAGATTTCCATAATTATCATACTTATATTCTGTGAGCTTATGACTGACGAAGTCTTTTTTGCTCTCATTCCAAAGTGAGTCCCTTGACGCTATAGGCTTGTCGTAATTGACAGATCGATAGGCATAGAATGGTGAAATATCGTAGGTATGCTCGCTAACAGAAAAAGGTTTACCCTCTTTACGTAAGATAACTTTTACAGGCATGTGCAAATAATTATACTGGAATTCCTTGACCTGGATAACGGGTTGTTCGCCCGTGCTGTCAACCTGAGTAACAGTTACACCATATCGAAAACTTCCGTCTTTACTTTCTATAAGTGAATCTTTGCCCTTTGAAATTTTATAGTTAGGGTAGCCAGTAAAATTTGCAGTACTTGTGTATTGATAAATCATCTTTCGATGTAGCTGATCTGTACTTTTGTCATATTGCACAAGCTCAGTTGCAACGGGTATAAAACCGTTCTTATTTTGCCATTTGACAGGTAACTGACTATAAGTAATGGTCGAAAACAGCCCCTCCGGTGTTTCAATGGTTTTAATTAAACGGCTCCCCAGATAATCGATAGGGGCAATCTTAGTTTTTTGACCTCTAACATCCACAATAGTCTTAACAAAGCCTGCTTGCGAATAGATAATCATCTGTCTGCCGTCAGGGTAAAGAATACGTACGGCTCCAGGCTCATAATGAAAGTGATATTGATTACCGTAATTATCCGTTACCTTCGTTATTTTCACGTCATAAAGGGAACTTACAGGAGCGGTATAATTAAACTTGACCTGGTTTCCAAAGCGGTCTCTGGAAACCAGCAACAGTCCTTGATCAGAAAAGTACTTGATGACACCATCTTTAAAACTAACTGAATATCTATAGTAAAGCTCAGGAGCCCCAGGGATAGGCCTAAGGGTGGTATGGTCATGAAATTCAGTACCATGATGGTTTAAATATTTAAGTCCAGAGGCATGACCATGGCAATCGTGCCAAGTGTTATCGATCTGCCAGGTTTTCCCATTAATATGAGCAACTTGATTATCTATATAGTCAAGATCAAATGACCACCCCTTAGAAAAACCAAACATGCCTTTATCATTTTCTGCAAACATAAGGTTTAATTTAAAAGACTGAAGGACGCCTTCAAATTGGATAACAGGGTGCTTATACACAACACTGCCTGTAGCTGCATTGATATTTACATCAGAAAAGGTACTGGCATTATAAGCCTGACTAGGAATTTTAGATTCCTGAGCTAACACCAATAAGGGGAAATTTAAAACGGCAATAAGAAAAAGAATCTTCATAACAAAAACTTCACTTTCTCATCATAGGTCTTTTTTAGATCAATCCATAAAAGTTGAGCTATGATGATATCTGGTGTATGAGCTGAAAAGATACGATGTTAATCTGTTAGTCGATCCTGCAAGATCAACAACCAACAGGAGAAACACCGTATGGCTCAAAATGATAAAGTTGTAGAGTTAAATAATCCAGTAAAAGATCCATTGACCGAGTTATTAAAAGAAGGCGCACGCGAGTTGCTAACAAAGGCAGTGCAAGCTGAATTATCAGCCTTCTTAGATGACTACTCATCACTTGAAGTAGATGGTAAGCAAGCCGTCGTTAGAAATGGCTATCTGCCTAAGCGCATGATACAAACAGGTTTAGGTGAGCTTGAAATCAAAGTGCCGAAGACGCGCGACAGATCAGGCAATGGCCATCACTTTACCAGCGCTTTGCTCCCACCGTACCTTAAGCGCACGAAGACAATGGAAGAGTTTATACCCTGGCTGTATTTGAAAGGTATCTCCACAGGTGACATGCAGCCTGCACTAGAAGCGCTGTTAGGCGATGGAACAAAAGGGCTTTCGCCGAGTGTTGTTTCAAACCTTAAACAGCAATGGGAGACTGACTATGGGCTTTGGCGTAAGCGTGACTTAAGCGGCAGGCGCTGCGTTTATGTTTGGGTTGACGGTATTTACTGCAATGTTCGAATGGACGACAAGTTGTGTCTCTTGGTTGTCATTGGCTCAGATGAAACTGGCCGTAAAGAGGTATTAGCCGTTGTTGATGGCTATAGAGAATCTGAAGCTAGCTGGCTAGAAGTGATTGAACAGCTTGAATATCAAGGCTTTCAGCAAGGCGTAGGTTGCAATTAATGTTCGACACCTTAATAAAACCTACAACACCGCTTAAGCCAAAGAAATTAGTGCCCGAAGGGTTTGAAGTATAATATTTTATCGTTCGTTTATTTGATTACTGTCATGCTATTAGAAGCGAACATGTGAATAAAACAGAAGCCGAAAGCAATTTTTAGAGGTGCCCTTAAATATACCCACAGAAAGATTCTCTCAAACAAATCAGCCCGAACAACAAAAGCCGAAGAAAATCTAAACTTTTTATGAACAAGATAAATAGTTCACTTTGACATGAGAGAAAAAAGTGCAGGCAAAACCAGAAATGTGACAAGGACAAGAAAGGCAATTGATAAAGAAAGTAGCATACCAATTGAAGCTGCGCCTAAATGTGGACTAAATGACAGTGAGAAAAAAGTCCCCAGGGTGGTTAACGCACTGATCAAGACAGCTCGATGAGTACTCGATAATTTATCGCCCTGCCCTGCCAGCCGCTGCCTGTATCTATGAATAACATGCAAAGAGGTATCGACACCCAACCCTACAATTAACGGCACAACTAGAATATTAGCCATATTGAGTGACATTGAAGTCAACGACACAATCATGAAGATAAAGAGTGCCGTTAAGGCAATAGGCAACAAGGCAAGGATCGACCATAGCAATGACCTGAAAGCCAAGACTAACAAGATAAATATTACCCCGAAGGCAAACAGCGTAGCTTCAACAAAGGCATCAGATACTGTTTGGCCAACGCCCCATTCAACAACACTACGCCCTGACACATTAGGCGCAACAGCCTGAACCGCTTCAATAAACGCTGTCATCGCTTCTCTATTATGTAGATCCTTTGCAGGTAACACTTGCAAAAGCGTGTGCCCGAGTTCTGTAAAAAAGCGCGCCTGCATGCCTTCAGGTAAATCTTGTAAGGTAAAAGGCTCCGCAAAAAATAATGTATGGAGCTTGTTTATATCCTGTTTGATTCCCCGAAAAGCCGATTGATTCAACACCGTATTTGCAGCGGATTGAGATTGCACAGCAGCAAGCGCCTCAAATAATGGCTGATCCTCATCGAAAAATTGTGGCTTTAACCTAGCAGTGAGTAAAGTGAAGGCTTCAAGTGACATAGGCTGTATGACCAATGACTTTATTTCTGAAGACGCTTCTGAAAGCGCTTGCCTAACAGGTTTAAGGTGCAGCGCTTTCAATTGTTGAAAAGGCGGAATAATATCCTCAGGTTGAATGACACTTGCCACTTCATCCAAGACCAACAAGTCAGCAATCAACGTCTTCACATCGTGGCTATCATCTACCATCACCGCAATGCTGTAATCATTAAATTGCTGGGCCTGCTGCAGCTCAATTAATGTCGATACAGCTTCTGCCTTTTTATCCTGCATAGCGAGAACGCTATAATCAAATTTTGCACCGCGTCCAATGATGAGTGAAAAAACAACAAAAACAAAGGCTGTACTTAAAATAAGTAATGCCTTAGGTTTTGTGAAAACAAACGATAGAGCTGATAAATTCAGAGGCGTTCTGTCTGTTTTTTGATGAAACAAACTTAGCCATGCGGGTAAAAAGGTCACCGTTAATAAAAATGCAATCGACATACCTATAGCCGACACAATACCTAACTGTGCAAGCCCTAAGTAGTCAGTCGGCAAAAAGCTTAAAAAGGCAATGCAGGTCGACAGCGTACACAAAAATAACGCACTGCCTATCGAAGAGAAAGCGCTAGCATTTGAGCGACCTTCATCTAGCCAGGACAAGCAAAAATGCACAGCAAAATCGACAGATAGCCCAAAAAACATCACCAAAAATATGAGTGACAAGGTATTAAAGTCGCCGATGACAAAGGTACCTACGGCAATCGTCAGTACAATTCCAATACCCAGCATTAAAAAGACACCTGCAATCAGCTCTTTATAACGGAGCCCAATAATTAATGCTAACAACAGGATCACTAGTGAAATAATGCCAGCTAACTCAACACCTTCGGTTGCTGCGAGCATCTCTTCGTGTGACAGCGGAATCTCTCCTGTTAACGATACACTTACTGACGATGCAAAGTGTTGAGCCTGAATAATCGTTTGAATATTGCTGATGATTTCAGCATTAGGCAATTGTTGATCCAGCGTTTGGTCTGTCTTAATAAAGATCAATTGGTAGTGCACGGGCACAGAATCTCTAGGATAAAGCGGTGCCAAAAAGCCTAGGTTTACTTGGTCGTCACCCTGTAAAGCTTGAATCAAAGCGTCTAGATAATGGCGTGATTGTTCTGATAACAACCCAAACTCACTATCCTTAATTAATTGTCGAGCATAGAAACCTAACAACGACTCAACATCTGGGTTAGCGTCTAAGTAGCTATAATAAGGCAGCTGCGCTAGGGTTTCTTCACTGAACCGTTTCACGCCTTCTGTAGGTGCATTATAAAGCGCATGCGTGTCAAAAAATGCATCGTACTGAGGAGCAAACACCTCAGTAAATAAGCCTGATGCAGTAAAGGCCTCATTAAGCTTTTTGCCGGCAAGGTAAGCTTCTTTGGCAGATACAGCGGATACCGCTACAATGGTATTGCTTTGATACGCTGGAAAGGCCTTTTTATAAGCCTCGTTATCTGTGTACCAACGATTATCTTCCGACGGAATAATCAATCCGTCAAAGCTAGCATTGATGCTGAACGACTTAACCCCGTAAAAAGCTGCCAGCAGGGTAACAAAGAATATCGTCGTTAATACGTTGAGAGGATGTTGTGAAACCCAATCAAGCCAGCGACTCATCAACTGACTCATGAATCACCAGAAGCAGCCCGTGGGGTAAAGGCAACCACCGCATCAAGGTTATCTAATGGTTCTTGATTTAACGCACGCTGATAAATGGATGCCAGTTTTTTACAAGAGGCAGAATGCGAATATTTTAGCGCTGTTTGGTAATTGAGTTCGGCTACCTGGGCCCGTGCCTTTGGGTTATCAAGCCAATAATCGATTTTACTGGTTAAATCTTCTTCGCTTGGGAAGTGGAATAATGACAATGGATTGACTGCAAAATCTTTAGCAGCACTATCTTTAGAGTCTGACACAATGACAGGTAAGCCGCTCGCCATAGCTTCCATGACAGACATACCCTCCAATTCAATTTCACCTGCATGTATAAACAGGTCACAAGTTTGATACAAGCGCATAAGCTCTTCATTACTGACGGACTCAACGCGAGAACGACCAGGCAAATACTTATTCGCCAAACGCTTAACGTTTTTCTCAAAAGGCCCTGCACCCACCAGCGTCAATTTAACTTTATGCGCATAATTTGACGCTGCCACTGCTTTAATAATGAGATCTTGATGTTTTTCTTTTGCGAGTCGCCCAACAGAAAGAATATGGTATTCCTTTTTTGGTAAGAAGCGTTCAAGCCTTGGGGCATGAAAAAAACGGTCAGGAATACCGTTAGACACCACATGGGTAGGTGTTGATAAGGTTTGCTTTTTTAACATTTTTTGGGCAAAGAGCGAGGGACACACCACACAATCTGCCTGTTCATAAAAATGCTTAATAAAGAAACGGTACAGCAAGTTGATCAAGAACTTAGGCTTCATAGCCAAGTTATGCAAGATATTTTCAGGCTGCACATGAAAAGAACACACTACAGGCACACTTATTTCATTGGCGATTTTGATAACCCTTGCGCCTAAAAAAAAGGGAATCTGCACATGAACAAGATCACACTGAGCTAAGGTTTGACGTATTTTATCATCATCAGGTAAAGCAAGCGGCGTACGCATTTTATTGAGTATCCACTTAAAAGGCTGCAATGAAAAAGGCTTAAAGGTTACCTTATTTGGTTTTTCAACACCTGTTGCCAAAATGACAAATTCATAGCCTTGTTTCTCTAACGCTTGAATAAAGCGCTGAGTAGAAACAGCAGTACCATTTAATGAATAGTCCCAGAAATCCAGAACAATGCCGATTCTTTGTGCCACAATACACCTGTCTTATTGTTTTGCCTTTAACGCCTAAAACAAGGCTGCGGCATCATAACAAAGTTACAGGGGGTGTTTAAAGCTTAATCGAACAGTTATGATAATTTTATTGAAAAGCCACTCAGCCCATGATTTTTCATATCAAAAAGCTCAGATGCTGTCTATCGTCCCCCACACCATAGATGACTCATAAAGAACCAAGTCAATGAACTAAGCCAATGAATTAAGTCTGGATTATGAAATCATAACCCATAGTGATAACCCTATATTTTTTTAGCCTACAAGGCTCCACTGACACAGAAATCACAAACGCCACATCATTGGTTTAGGTGACTGATATCAAGAAGTACTCGCCAAATTTTTTGAACTAATCTTGACTAAACAAGCTCAAAAAGGCGCAACAAATTGATTAAACGAGGTCTCATGCAGCTTCCATTACTACCATTAATTTCCGTACTTGTTATTTTACCGATGCAACTCTCCGCAGGTAATTCTTTGACTGAAGCAGAAATAAAAAAACCATACTCAGGATTAGAAACGCTAAGGAAACAAGGAAAAAAAGTACTCCATGCAATATTTGCTGGCGGTCAGAGGACGGACGCACATACTATTGTGTCTGGATTACTTTATGACGGTAAAACTCATTTCAAAATAGACAGAAGTTTTGAACATGCACCGCATCAATCTTATCTGCAGTCTGATGACGGCACACTAATTCACGGATTATCCTATCCCCACCCCTTCACGGCTCGTGTGACATATAAAGATCTAGTAAAAGTTATAACAGCCGAAAATAATGAAATAACGGAATGTATTGAACCAAAAATTAAGCCTGTAAAGTAAACATTGGAATGAAGCACGCTCTATCTATGGAAAAGAAATAGAGCATTTTATAGAACAATAACAAAGTATTTAGCAGGGAAGCACAAACTCCACATCATTCGTTTGTGTCGCCGACATTAAAGTATTGACGACACTATCGATTGCAGCACCTTCATGCAGAATACTGTACATGCCTTGAACCAGCGGCATATAGATGGATAGCTCATCGGCCTTATGCTTAATCAGCTTCAAGGTGTTCACACCTTCTGCGACCTGCCCTAGCTCTTTGCAGACTGCTTCAAGGCTTTTACCCTCACCTATTGCAAAACCCACGCGATAATTGCGACTTAAGGGTGACATACAGGTTACAATCAAATCACCTACTCCGGACAGCCCTAAAAAAGTCATAGGTTCGGCCCCCATAGCCACAGCAAAGCGACTCATTTCTGCCAAGCTTCGGGTAATCAACAAGCTCATGGTATTCTCACCACTGCCGAGTGCTTTAGCCATACCGCAAATAATGGCATAACAATTTTTAAGTGCGCCACCTAGCTCAACACCAAAGATGTCACGGCTGGCGTAAACCCGAAAATAACTGCAATGCAGGACTTCCTGAACCGCCTCTACCAATGCATCTGAGCTGGAGGCAACCACTGTCGCTGTTATCTGCTTATCGGCGAGCTCTTTCGCAAGATTGGGGCCACTCATGACACCAATGGCATGATTAGGCAACACGTTGTGAATGACCTGGCTCATTAACGAAAAAGAAGACTGCTCAATCCCTTTCGTTAAGCTCACCACGTAGGCATCCTCTCGGATAACCGTTTTAAGTTGCTCACACACCACCCGACATGAGCTACTTGGCACCGCAACAAAGACTAACTGAGCCTCATTGACAGCATCTTCAAGCGAAGTCGTTGCTTGCACACCTTCATTTAATAACACGTCAGGTAAGTAGCGGCTATTCCTATGTTTTTCATTAATTTCTTTAGCTCGCGCTTCATCACGTAACCAAAGTTTAACCGCATAGCCTTTTTCTGCAACAAGGCTAGCAATGGCACTGCCAAAACTGCCGCCGCCTAAAATAACAACTCGATAAGATGATTGTTTCATTAAGATGATTGTTTCGTAAAGGGGATAAAAAAAAGCCGCGATTAACGCGGCTTATTATGGGCTAAGTTGACATTTCTAGCAAAAGCTTATTGAGCTTATGCACATAACTCGCAGGATCTGCCAGCTGCCCGCCTTCAGCGAGACTTGCCTGATCAAATAAAATGGTCGTCAAGTCCATAAACCTGTCTTCATCACTTTCGTTATCAAGACGTTGAATCAAGGCATGATCAGGATTAATTTCAAAAATAGGCTTACTATCAGGAATCGCCTGCCCTGCTTGCTCCATGATACGCTTCATTTGCGCACCCATATCCATTTCACCAACAACCAAGCACGCTGGCGAATCCGTTAGCCGTGTAGTCACACGTACTTCTTGCACGTCTTCACCCAAGGCTTTCTTGACACGCTCGACAAGATCTTCAGATGACTTCTCTAGCTCTTCCTGATGCTTTTTGTCTTCTTCTGATTCAATCTCGCCCAAGTCTAATTGACCACGGCCAATGTCCTGGAACTGCTTACCATCGAACTCATTCAAATGACTCATCAACCATTCATCTACACGGTCGGTCAGCAACAGCACTTCAATGCCTTTTTTGTTAAAAATTTCTAAGTGCGGGCTGTTCTTCGCGGTGGTTAAGTTTTCAGCAGCAATATAGAAGATTTTCTCTTGCCCTTCCTGCATTCTCTCAATATAGCCTTTCAGCGTTTCCGCTTGTTTATCGTCTTCGCTCTTCGTTGTGGTGAAACGCAGTAAATTGGCGATTTTCTCTTTATTACTGAAATCTTCAGCAGGGCCTTCTTTAATCACTTGACCAAAGGTATCCCAGAATTTTTGATAGTTTTCAGGTTCTTTCTTCGACATTTTATCGAGCATATCGAGCACGCGCTTAGTGAGTGCAGATTTCATGCTGTCGACGACAGGGTCTTGCTGAAGAATCTCACGAGACACATTCAGCGAAATATCTTTTGAATCAACAATACCCTTAACGAACCTAAGATAAAGCGGTAGAAACTGCTCTGCTTCATCCAAAATAAACGTACGATTCACATAAAGCTTTAAGCCATGCTGCGCGTCACGATTCCACAAATCAAAGGGTGCGGTTTCAGGAATGTATAAAAGGCTTGTGTATTCCAGCTTACCTTCAACTTTGTTATGACTCCAGGTTAAAGGATCAGAGAAATCATGAGAGACATGCTTATAAAACTCTTTGTATTCTTCATCCGTGACCTCTGACTTAGAGCGCGTCCAAAGGGCCGTAGCTTTATTCACCACTTCATCTTCAGGTTCTTTGGCTTCCTCACCTTCAGCAGGGGGTAAGGGCTCTGACTTCATGATGACAGGAATAGCGATGTGGTCAGAATATTTTTTGATCACCGACTTAACGCGGTAACTTTGGCAGAACTCGGTTTGCTCATCATTTAAATGAAGAATAATCGATGTACCACGCTCATCACGTGTGGTGTTTTCAATGGTAAAATCCGCTTCGCCTGTTGACGTCCAGTGAACCGCCTGATCTTTTTCAAGACCTGCTTTACGGGTTATCACTTCGACTTTTTTCGCCACAATAAAGGAGGAATAAAAGCCCACACCAAATTGACCAATCAATTGTGAGTCTTTTTTATCATCGCCTGTTAACTGCTTAAGAAACTCAGCAGTACCTGATTTGGCAATCGTGCCTAAATGCTCAATCACGTCCTCTCGGCTCATACCAATGCCGGTATCAGAGATGGTGATGGTTTTAGCTTCTTCGTCTAGCTCTACACGAATTTCAAGGTTCGACTGCCCTTGGTAAAGCGCATCATTAGACACTGCTTCAAACCTCAGTTTTTCGCAGGCATCCGATGCATTGGAAATTAACTCACGTAAAAAAATCTCTTTGTTGGAATACAAAGAATGAATCATTAAATGTAATAACTGCTTGGCTTCAGCCTGAAACCCGAGCGTTTCTTTGGTCGCTTCAGTCATGTTTTTCTCCTATGTTTTCAATATGAAAGCTTTAATGGGGGCTGAAAAATCCATTTCAAGGAAAAAACTAAAACTTTTTGAAGCCAGAACTACCCCCTTGACAGATAAACCGAAACAACGAAAATGAGCGTATTTTTTACAACTTAGTTAATAAATTATGTTACTCAAGCCAACGACCGTTGTAGTTTTGCTGCTATTTACCATGGGCGTTATAAGGCCAGCGCAGGCCAATAAGTCACCCACTGAGTGGGAATTAATGGAGGAAAAGTGGGGCATAAAAGCCTACAAACAACGGCTTAATAATTCCGACCTCTACGCCTTCAAAGGCGAAGGGACGTTTAATAGCGCCATGATTAATGTGGCCAATATTATATTAAATAATGATAGGGCGACTGAATGGGTACCCAACCTGAGTGAGTGCAAAACTTCCCTCATAGACAATCAATGGCCTGTCAGTTTCTCTCAATACAGCGTCTTTGATGCGCCATGGCCTGTGAGGGACCGCTATTTTCTATCAAGGATCAACGTCACTGTCAGCCCTGATAAAAAAGACCTTGTCATTCGTTACGATAACATCCCATCAATGGAAGATGTTGAGATTTCACCTCCCTCAAATGCCGTAAAAGGCAGAATTACTGGCAGCGAATATTATTTAACCCAAAGGCCCGATGGCAAAACCGACTTTACTGCCATCAGCCGTGTTGACCCTAAAGGCAACATCCCCGGCTGGCTCATTAACTGGATTGGTAAGAATATGCCTTTTGATATGTGGGACCGAATGGAGAAAAGACTAAAAGACCCATCGATTGTTGTCGCACCAGAATTACATAAGCTGCTTAACTAGCTGCAGCATTTATTACATGTAGTCAATAGATATAAGGAATTAGGCAAGTTTTATTGAAAAAACGTGACTGAATTCTAGTCTTAGAAAACAATGCATGTTTTTTAGGATCATGAATGCCCTTTGTTTCAAGCCTATCGTGGATAAAAAAGACTTTACTTATTACTTTTTGCCCTTTTTACCTGTCCGGCTGCTTCGACGTCACCTTCGAAAAGCCACTGGCAGGCGATATTCAGATCAACTCTGAAGCCGATATGGCCTACAACACCGAACAACTTGACAATACTCAAGACCTACCAACCGAAGATCAACCTGTTTCCAAACCCGTCGATGAATCTGAAGGCACAGAATTAGACAGCTACTGGTACAACCTCAATAAAAGGCCTAATGCCTACCTTTATGACTTATACAAAGATTCCTTCAACGATGAAGAGTCTGAAGATGACGCAGATCAACATGACCATCACCATGGTGAAGACGACGACAAAGGCCAACCGACGGTAGACTCTGAAGACCATGATCAGAACCAAGCAGAGAAAGATCAAAGCAACGACAATAGCGCACCTGAAATTGACACCGACGTTACGCTCGATGCACGCTTTCCTGATCAGCATTATTGCGATCACAACACCGTCTTATTAGCTGAATCGATGAGCTTACCGTTGCTGGAAAATTTATGCAGTTCTATAACAGCTGTATCCAATACGTTTCACCAAACCATGCAAACTCACTATCAAGTCAATGAGAATGATCATAATGACTTGGTAGAAATCAGAATTTTTGACACCTACTTCGATTACCTTGAAAAAATCAAAGACGTTTCAGGGCTTGATTTTGCATCAAGCGGTGGTTTCTTTTATGAGGGCAATGCCGCAAAGGAAGGCAATCGAGCAAAAATCTACGTGTTTGAAAAGACCTTTACGAATGGCGTATGGAATCTGGAGCATGAATATATTCACCATTTGAATGCGCGCTTTGTAAAGTACGGAAATGTCAGCAACAGGGAGTACTATCTTTTCTGGGAAGAAGGCATGGCCGAATACTTTTCCCAATCAACGATCTTTCATGATGCTAAATTGGCACTTGACGACTCACCGACTATTCAAAACATCATTAATATCAACATTGATTCAACTCAAACAGAGATTTACGGTGCCAGTTACTGGCTGATCAGATTTTTGATAGAAGAACATACTTCTACGCTGCATGAGCTTGCTTATTTGCTGAAACAAGGAGATTTTGACAGTTACGAAGACAATCTTGATACCTTTGCCATAAAAAAAGAAAGCGAATTTCAAAGCTGGTTGAATACGTTTAAATAGCCAATCACCCGCTTATTCCGCTAAATAATGGCTTATCAACGCTAGTACCTCAATGCACAGCGATTGTCGGGTTCAGTGGCAGAGCAAAATGCTCATAGCAAGGCAGCTGATCGAAAATAATAGTTATTCTATAGTGAGATCAAGCAACACAGCTATGGGCATTTTAAATGCCACCCAAAGGGCAGCTACAGGTTTTCCCGTGACTTTGTTGCAAGTATTTGAAAGACGCATGTATTACTGCATACTTGCGCCTTGCCACAGAAAAACCTGTAGCTGCTGAACGGGACAATCGCTGTGCATTGGGGTACTAGTACCTCAATGCACAGCGATTGTCGGGTTCAGTGGCAGAGTAAAATGCTCATAGCAAGGCAGCTGATCGAAAATAATAGTTATTCTATAGTGAGATCAAGCAACACAGCTATGGGCATTTTAAATGCCACCCAAAGGGCAGCTACAGGTTTTCCCGTGACTTTGTTGCAAGTATTTGAAAGACGCATGTATTACTGCATACTTGCGCCTTGCCACAGAAAAACCTGTAGCTGCTGAACGGGACAATCGCTGTGCATTGAGGTACTAGGTTCTGTTGACATAATGTTGTTTATGCTGCTGCCGCCTGTTTTTTCAGTCTAACAAGCAGAATTGAATGAATAATAGCAGTCTATATGAATGAAATTCGACACAGTTAGATGGAAAACAGGCACAGCCCGAAGGGTTACGTCTAACTATCCGTTAAATCCTGCTTATTTAGATCACTAAACCACACAGGATTTGCCTTGCTTGAAAAACAGTTAGAAAGTCAACAGCATGAAAAAATTATGTCAACAGAACCTAGGTATTCAGGTATAATCCCGCCTTTTTAAACAGTACCTTTGTCTATGTCTGATCCCAATAAAGTGGGCTTTGTCTCACTTGGCTGCCCCAAAGCACTGGTCGACTCTGAAAAAATATTGACCCAGCTTCAACTAGAAGGCTACCAGGTGGTGAATGACTATCAATCTTCTGATGTGGTCATTGTGAATACGTGCGGTTTTATTGATGCAGCTAAGCAGGAATCCTTAGCTGCCATTAAAGAAGCCATGAATGAGAATGGCAAAGTCATCGTGACAGGCTGCATGGGCAAGGGGGACGACGCCAAACGCATCAAAGCAGAAAATCCAGATATTTTAGCCATTACTGCCCCACAAGCCTACGAAGCAGTCATGGGTGCTGTGCATCAGTATGTACCGCCTGCAAAAGAGCACAACCCACTCATCGATTTAGTACCGCCACAAGGTGTTAAGCTGACACCCAGACATTATTCTTATTTAAAAATTTCTGAGGGCTGCAACCATAGCTGTAGCTTCTGTATCATTCCTGATATGCGCGGTAAATTGGTCTCAAGGCCTGCGGAATCGATTCTAGAAGAAGCCCATAAGCTTGCTAAGGCGGGTACCAAAGAACTCTTGGTAATTTCTCAAGATACCAGTGCCTACGGGGTTGATATCAAATACCGAACAGGCTTTTTTAACGGACAGCCTGTCAAAAGTCGCCTAAAAGAACTAAGTCAAGAACTCAGCAAGCTAGGTATCTGGACACGATTACATTATGTCTACCCCTACCCTAATGTGGATGATTTAATGCCCTTAATGGCCGAGCATAAAATCCTCCCTTACTTGGATATCCCGTTTCAACACGCAAGTCCTGACATTCTCAAACTAATGAAGCGTCCTGCCCACAGTGAAAACACACTAGCAAGAATCAAAACCTGGCGCGAAACGGTGCCTGATTTAACGCTACGTTCAACCTTTGTGGTCGGCTTCCCCGGCGAAACCGAAGACGACTTTAACTACTTGTTTGACTGGCTGCATGAAGCACAGCTAGACCGTGTGGGCTGTTTTACTTATAGCCCTGTCGAAGGCGCAAAAGCTAATGATTTGCCTCATCATGTGCCTGAAGAGATTCAGCTCGAAAGACAAGCACGCTTCATGGAAGCTCAGCAAGCCATCAGCAAAGCCAAACTCGCCAAAAAGGTAGGACAAACACTTCGAGTCCTTGTGGACGAAGTCGATGACGAAGGTGCAATCGCAAGATCCATGGCTGATGCCCCTGAGATTGACGGACTCGTTTACCTCAATGAGGTGACTGACCTAGCGCCTGGTGATTTTGTCGATGTCACCATTACACACTCAGACGAATACGACCTCTGGGCAGAACCCGTTGATGCCGGCTGACATCTGCCATTAATCTAGATTTAAGGTGGATGACGCTGCGCTTATCCACCCTACGGAGGGGGCAATGAAAAAAGCTGCACTCTTAATGACCGGCAATGAATTGGTGCAGGGTCATATCATTGATACCAATGCTCAGTTGATAGCCAGTTGTTTAAATGGTTTGGGCTTTGACATACTGTCCTTCAGCACAGTCGGTGATGATCTCGATCAACTTGCCCCTAACATGAAACAACTCAGTGAGCAAGCTGATCTTGTTTTCATCAATGGTGGCCTTGGTCCTACACAAGATGATAAAACAGCAGAAGCGTTGGCTATCGCCACTGACTGTGAGTTAGTTTCCCATACAAAAGCGCATGAACATATTTTGCGTTGGTGTGAGCAAAGACAAATCGCCGCCAATGAAAAACAGCTTAAGCAACGCTTATTACCCCGGGGTGTTGAAATCTTTGAAGCGTCCATAGGTAGCGCCTGCGGCTTTTATTTACAGAATAAAGAGACAGTCTTTATCGTTACCCCAGGTGTGCCAGCTGAACTCAAGCATTTACTTAAAGCCGAAATTCCTGATTTTCTCAGGGATAACTTTTCAGGGCTCACCACTGAGCCTTGGCACAGACTACAACTCTTTGGGGCATCAGAAACAAGGCTCGAAACTTTACTTGAAGAACAAGGCCTGACCGAAGGCGTGTCCCTCGGTTTCAGAGTCCACTCACCTTACCTTGAGCTCAAATATCGCTTTGACAGCGGTATCAGTCCAGAAAATAAAAGCCGTTACCAAGAGAAGTTAGAAGAAGCCATAGCCCCCTATTTAATAGGCCGTGAAAACACCCGCATTGCCATGGCGCTTGCCAAAAGTCTCTTAAAGCAAAACGCTACCATTAGTACAGCAGAATCCTGCACAGGCGGCATGATTGCCTCTCTCATTACGCAAGAATCGGGTTCTTCCACCTGGTTTGAAGGCGGGCTTGTTACCTACTCTAATGCACTTAAAGAAAGATTACTGTCTGTGCCTTCTGAGATACTTGAAACACACGGTGCTGTGAGTGAACAAACAGCCCTGGCTATGTTACAGGGCCTGCTTAAGACTACCCATACTCAGGTAGGCGTTGTTACCACAGGCATTGCAGGTCCTACAGGTGGAACAGCTGAAAAGCCTACTGGCACGGTTTATATAGGCTATGGCAGCCTAGCATCTCCACATGTCATCCAGTTAATCTTACCTTTTGATAGAGTGGCCTTTCAGCGGTTTGTGTCTCACTGCGCATTGGATCTTATCAGGCATTTTGTTTCTGGAAACAAGGCACCCAGCTATTTAGACAGATGGAAGCCTGAAACGATAAGAAGTTGACCTATAGTTAAAGCACCCATTGCAAGAGAATTTCCTCGTGATCAGTGCTTACAAAGGCCTTATTCTTTTAACTATCGTTTTGCTTGCAAGCTGCCAGCCTTCAAAAAAACCAACTGATGAAGTTGGCAATCTCGACATCAGTGGGCTAACCAGTGATGAGGACATTATTAAATTGTTAAAAGAAGAAGAAAAAACCATCAATGCCATGTCCAGCCAATCTTCATTAGATCAAGATGCCTTTAATTTTGGCAGCTCACGGCCAGTTAGTAATCCACCCGCCTCACTCAAAAAGACCCCCTTACCAACAACACGATTGACGCCCTCGGCGGATTTACCCATCAACAAGATCAACCTCATTAACTGGAAAAATGCATTAATTAACAACGAAGATGAAACAGCAAAAACAGGCGACAACCCAATCCAACTGTTTCAAGAAAACCGATTCCACAAAGACACAGCCGTTCTTGAAGCCAACACAAAAGAAGCGACAACCTCTGATAACAGTATTGAGCTGTCTTATGATGGGAAGCAATTCATACTTTCCGAGCAATTTGAATCATCGCTCCTGCTAAGTGAGACTAAAGACAAAGAAGGCATTTTTCATTTTGGTTTAAAAAGCTCTGATAACGAAGGTACTCATCTGCTTTTCTTAACCGAACACCGTTTCAAAGCAACCACTGAACACTTAGAGCAAATCCCTGTCGCGGGCACTTATGATATTAACAATGACCATACTGAATTGTGGTTATTTGTTCAGGGTGAACTATATCAGCTCGAGCATGGTCAATTGCGTATCTTGATGATGGCTAACGGCATTGTGATGGGTTATTTAACCTTCGGCCCCAACAGTGAAGACTCAGCGGTTTATTCCGCCTACTTTCAAGGCAAGATAGAGGTAGTGTGCCTACCTATCTATAAAGATCGTTACTGTAAAGGCTGGACAACATTTTAGCAGGCTAAATAGCCGCAAACTGCATCAAAAACTGCTTCATCTCAGAAGGGCTAATGTAATTTGCCTTGGAAAAAGTTCCCTCTACGGATTGATAAACAATGGCTTTATCTGCGTTGACGATGCCGATAGCGGGAATACCCTTTCGGGTAGGCTCACCAAAAAAGTCTTTAACAGTTTGGTTTTTACCCTCTTCCCCCACATCAATTTTCACGACATTAAAGTGCTTCTTGATGAACGATTTAACCGGTTCTTCATTCATACTTTCGTCAAGCATGACGCAGTAGCGGCACCAGTTTGCCCCGAATACAACAAGCGTTTGTTTTGGCGCTTTGGTTTGCCTCAGGGTTTTCTCAAAAGCTTTAACACCATTGGCCTTTTCATCATAGACAGACTTATTTTTATCGCAGCCTGATAATAAGAACGTATAGGCAGCAGCCAACATCATGATGGAACCAATGACAGTTACTAACTTTTTCACTTTACTCATCCTCTTCTACAAGCGGTAGTAGGTCAGCTCTTAATGCCTAAGCAGCAGGTCATCATTCAGCATAAGGGCATGTCTGATGTTTGACAGCAAGCGCTTGGCAACTATCCAATGCCGTGCGGGCTTTTTCATTCAATTTGAGTAAAATACAGACCTATTAAGTAAAAAGAGCTGCCTAGGAAGCTCTTATCCATCAAGGCTTTTAACGAATTCATATGCAACCCCAACCCTTTCCTTACATTGTACCCAAGTGCTTAGAGCAGATCGATATTCTCTATGAAGATGAAGCGCTATTACTCATCAACAAGCCTGCTTTTTTACTCAGTATGCCTGGTAGACATCCTGAGAATCAGGACTCTGTTATCACGCGCTTAAGAGACACCTACCCTTCTGCAAGCTTGGTTCACAGGTTAGACTTGGATACCTCCGGCATCATGATTATCCCTAAGACAAAAGTGGCACATGCTGAATTATCCAGATGCTTTCAGAAACGCGAAATCCATAAGCATTATACAGCCGAGGTATTTGGACGGGTGAACGAAGAGAAAGACTGGATACATCTGCCTTTAAAAAAAGATTGGGAACACCCGCCTTTACAACAAGTCTGCTTCGAGCAAGGCAAGCCTTCTTCTACCTTTTATCAGGTGATTGAACGGAAAACACAAACTACAAGGCTCGCTTTATACCCTAAGACAGGCCGAACCCATCAATTGCGACTTCACTGCCAGGCCATCGGCCATGAAATCGTAGGCTGCGATCTCTACGCGTCTGATGAAGCGTTTCACCTTGCTAAAAGACTAAAACTTCATGCAACCACGATAAGATTTAAACATCCCATGAATGGCCGTTTCATCACTGGGTTCTCAGCCGTCCCTTTTTAACGGGGTCAATCAAAGGCAGATTATTCACCTGAGACTTGATAAAAAGATGTTGCAGATCTTTATCCATCTTACGCACCCAGCCCTCTTGCGCTAAATCATCCACGAGATAATTGGCTGCATCAAAGAGCGTGCCGGTATTTTCCATGATTTTTCCGACTCGTTGCAAGTTAGTATCTTGCAGTAAAGGCGGGATAAATAATCCTTTGTTTCCCCTAAGATGCATCAAAAGCATGGCGCTTTCTGATTGCGCCAGCCCCACAAACAATTGTCGATAAACCTGTCTGATGGATTGAGCACCCGCTTGATGGTTATAAATTCTCGTTTGGCCACCTTGATAATGTTTCTCCTTTATTTTGTTCAAGGCTTCTTCCATTTGACAAACTTTTGATTGCTCGCCCTCTAATTGCTCACAATAAGGTTCACCTTTGGCAGCTGCGGCTATCCATTCAGGCAGATACACAAGGTAAGTCTCCGTTGATTCTTTATTTGACAAGGCTGCTTGTTGCATCAATCGTCTTGGTGAATTCATGATAACGTGCAGTTCTTGAGGTGCTAGCCCCTCGGTATCTTGAGACAACCGAAGCACCATCACTGCCTCTTTGAAAGTGGGATTATTTTCAAGCCATTCACTAAATGTTTGCAACGTAAAATATCGGCTCTCAAACAGATTTCCTTGATGTGTACTTAATCGAATACGTGTATCAGCCGCAAGTGTGATGACTGAGTCCATTTCATCATCAATCAACAAAGGATTTAAGGTAAAGTCAATCGACTCATCACGAATCGTTAGTTCTTCGATTAATAAACGCTTATCCAGTAGACTGACTGAGAGATCGATTTGTTTATGGGCCTGCCTATGTAAACGGGTAATCTGTAGATGAGCAGTGTCATCTTCGATTAGAAAACCATTAACCCAATAATTATAACTTGGAACAGGTCTAATTTGCCCCTCTACTCCTTGAGCCAAAAACAAATAAGGTAGCCACTTTTCTGACAGAAAATACGGTAAGCCCAAAGTTGTAAAGCCCCAGGTCACAGGCTGCTTGGGATGTTGTTTTTTGAGCGCCGCCTTGGCTGAAAGCTGCAAACTGTTGGGCACAAGCACAGGCTGATCATTCATTTCTCCTAATAATCCCTGCTGACCAAAAGCCAGGCGTAACTCAGCCTCTATCGGAAAGTCTCTCATGAAAAAATACCACTTATCTCTGGCTAATTCTTGGTCATGGAAAGCAAAAGCCTCATCTTCAGGCTTACCTATATGATGTACCCATTCAAATGCCTTATTGCTACAAATAAACTGGCTTAATTGAAGCGCTCCTTCCTGATACCTTAATTCGCCCGCTGCATACTGATCTTCTAAACAGGCGCCTACATTCTCCGATAAATGCTCTGGGACTGTTTGAAACAAAAGTCCCTTATCACCGTCTGCCTGTTGATTAACATTGACTAGCTTGAAGCCGTTGTCTGTTTTGGCTAACTGCTTATTTAGAAATCGAGATACCTCCGGAAAAGCAGATAAAGAATGCACAGATAGTCGTGGCTCCAAGGAATAAACTTGCGCTTCGGGCAACGTTGTTTTCATAAACGATACATCAGATGCTAAATGAATCGAAAGCTGATGCTGGGAGCCTGAGAGTAGTGAGACACCCAATCCTTCATTAATAGGTACATCTACCCAAAGAGGCTTAATACTCGGTAGCAGGCCATCAAGGTAAACACTCTCTGACTCTATGATTTGCTGCCCTTCAACCTGCTTAACAGGAGAGGTGCTCCTATCAATTAAAAGCTGAATCCGCTGATAGCTTGTCGCAAAAACGGCCGCTTTACTCACTATATGCTGAGGCACTCTAAGCGTTGCACCATCAACCGAGATACCGTCTTGACTGTTATAGACAGGTTCTGTGTGTCCATCAAAATCAATCAATCGGATGCGTTTTATCGTAAAAGGGGCTGAAACGAGATTGCCTGTCTCTGCCGTAAAAAATAGATGGAGGGATGCCGATAAGTAATCGGGTAATACATCTGTGTCTTGATCAAGCTGACTAGCAGAAAAAGGCCTGTTCCTAGTAGTAGTTGAACGTTCGTCCCCGCCTGTGTGCTGACTCTTTGAACAACCTGTAAACATAACCAGATACAGACAGCTTAAAAAGATTGACCGGCCACAACGGCGCCATAGCCACTTTTTACAGTCAACAGCGAGCATCAAATTCCGTATAATGGTGTTTTTATTCACACGCAATCCTTTCGATGAATCTCTTACTCTTCTATGCTCAAGAGCTGACGTCTAGCCGACAACTCATTTTGACAGGTGAGCGTCATCAACATATTAAGCACGTTCTAAAGCTCAAAACGGGCGATTCCATCAGTATAGGAGAGATTAATGGAAGAATTGGTACAGGCAAAATTGAACGAACCGACTCAAATCAAACAACCCTGACCGTCACGCTAGACCTGCCCCGCCCACCGAAACTACCACTAAGTGTCGCAATTGCGTTACCCAGACCTAAAATGTTTTCAAGAATAATAAGAAACCTGGCCGAGTTTGGCGTAAAAGATATTCACGTCTTTCACAGTCAAAAAGTCGAAAAAAGCTATTGGCAAAGCCCAGTTTTAGACGAGGTTAAAATTCAACGAGCGCTCTTGGATGGCCTAAGTCAATCAAAAGACACCCTACTTCCTGAAGTACATTTCTATAAAAAGTTTCACAACTTCATCAAAGATGGCCTCCCCTCCCTTAACTGTGAAAAACAGACTTATATTGCACACCCTTACCAGACCAAACCACTTCCTTCGCCTTTAAAAAGTCAGGAAAGCTTAATGATAATAGGCCCTGAAGGTGGCTTTACCGAGCAGGAAGTTAAGGTATTTACAGAGACCGGCGCACAGGCAATTAGTATGGGAAAGCGGATATATCGCGTTGAAAACGCTGTCACTTTACTTCTCTCACGCTTGTGCCCGCCAGGTGCCGATTAATTGAACTTAACGACTAAACAGTAGTCAAAGCAGGTTTAACAAGGCCAAGTGCGTGGCAATCTGGCGACTACTAAAAACAAGAGAAGACCGCCCTCTTCTTAACATCCCTTTAAATGCACTTAAAGCACGCTATAGCCGATATCAATATCAAGTCGCCTTCGGGCTATTCTCAGGTTACCTCACTTATTACTTGGCAAGGATGAGCTTAGGGCTTGCCAAAGCCCCGCTTCTTGAAGCCGGCATTTGTACGATCGAACAACTAGGTTTAATGGGCAGCGCCTTTTATTTTTGCTATGCCCTCGGGAAAGTGTGCCATGGTGTTCTTGCAGACTATGCTCATATCCCCAGGCTCATCGCATTGTCTTTATTTGTCAGCTGCCTCATCGAATGCTTGATGGGTATTACCACCTCGGCTTTATTTCTGATTGTTTTATTTGCATGTAATGGCTGGTTTCAATCGGTAGGCTCTGCTCCTTGCTGCGTAACGCTTTTTCATTGGTTTGGTTCAAAGCAACGAGGCACAGGCTATGCTTTGTGGGGAGGCATGCGCAATATTGGTGAAAGTCTTGCATTAATGACAACGTCATTTCTTTTAACCTATTTTGATTTAAGTACAGCCTTTATTGCATCAGGACTCGCTGCATTTTTAAGTGGCTGCTGCGTGTTGTATTTTCTTAAAGATCGACCAGCTACTTATGGTCTGCCGAATGTAAATAGCTTAGTAAATGAGCCGTCAGATAATGAACCCGCTTACAATGCAAGCAGCGTACTAAGCATACAGCTTGGCATTCTTAAATCACCCATGCTTTGGCTGATTGGCATAGCATGTGGCTTCCTCTACATGATCCGTTTCAGCCTTTTATCCTGGGGACCACTCTTACTGCAAGCCGACTTCCATTACAGTCTATTAGAATCTGCTGCGATGCTAGCCAGCTTTCCACTGAGCGCATCTATTGGCGCCATTAGCGCAGGGCTATTATCAGACAGAATTTTTCAAGGCAATAGATACTGGCCTACGCTACTCTTTGCAATCATCAATACTTTCAGTCTATACATGCTGCTATTTGGCCCATATAAAACAGCCACATTTACCGAAGTATGGCTAACTATTACAGGGTTCAGCATTGGTGGCCTCATGATCTTTTTAGCAGGCTTAAATGCCTGCGAGAGTCTGCCTGCACAGAGCGTAGGGGCCGTTAAAGGACTACTAGGGATTTTTTCTTATTTGTTTGCCGCACTACAGGAATTTTTTAGCGCTTATCTTATTAACGCCAATCTATCAACTTCACAACTCGATCAACTCGACTTTACACAGGCTAAGTACTTTTGGCTGTTATCATCCGTCGGTATGTTATTTTTTGTTGGGCTCACTAAAACTAAACAACCACGAGAGCCAAATGTTCATCAAGATAAGGCTGAATGTTAACAAAGCGCATTCAAATAAAGACTCTTCAATACTTATAGACTTTTCAAGAATAAAAAAATTTTTACCCTAAAATAAAAACAACACTATCCATCAAAAAATCCAAAATGAAAATACTCATATTTTTGTTATCTATCAGCGCCCTTTTCCTTATCAGTGCCTGTGCCCCTCCAGTCGAAGAAGATAAAAACACGAAGGTCGAGACGGTTTCTAATGACAAGAAAGAAGTACCCGATGACAAAACAGTGGAAACAGATGAAATAGATGAAACAGACGAAACGATCGAAACGGATGATAAAACTGATGGCGCTAAAGATGAGACGGTAACGCCGCCAACACCACCGCCACCACCCCCTAAAACAACCATTACTATCTCGGGGCAGGTTGTAAACCTAAAAGAGGGAAGCAGTATAGTGCTAAACAGCACCCATGAAACGCTTATCGTTGAAGAATCAAGGGCTATTGAGTTTATCGTACCTATTGATGAGCTGTTTGAAATCAGCGTGCATAGCCCTTCACTAGAACAATCTTGCGAGGTAACACCCACCATCTTTGATACCAGTGATGACATTTCAAATTTGGCTATCGTCTGTAATACTGCCATGACAGTTGGCAGTTTATATACACTGCACGCCAATGCATTTAATGAATGCGTTCTCAATACCTATGGCGCGAACATGCTCACAAGTAGCATCACGCATATCTACTGTCTGCCTTGTAATAAGATTGAGCAGGATGCCGGTAATGAAGTAACCATCACCAATTGCAGTACTTCAAAGATAGACACGTTAGAAGGCATTGAACAATTCCCAAACCTTGAGTTTTTGCATGTCAACCACCATGATTTGCAAGGCATTGATCTTAGCAGCTTACCAAAACTTGAACAGCTCAATTTGGCTTTTGGCAGTAGGCTCAGTCATCATACCTTACCCTCATCCATCACTGACTTAACGCTTTCTGATAATCAGTACACCGCACTCAATCTAACGACTTTAACAAGCCTAAAAGATTTAGACCTACAAAATAACAATATCCTAACCCTTAGCACAAGCAACAACAAAGACCTAGAGCATATCAACTTAACAGGCAACAGTGCATTGGCTATGCCTGACTTCTCAGCCAATACCAAGCTACCGCCTGAAAATATTTTCCTACCAGCTCACCTAACCTTAGACAAACGCTACGTTTCAGGCAGCGTTAAAAATCTTGGCGATAGCACCATTGTTGTCTCAGCGGGAGGTGCAAAGCAAATTGTCACAGGCAATACCACCTTCCAGTTTGAGGTCATTAAAGGCAGCTCAATAGATATTCAAATCTATAATTTTCCGAATACTGTGTACTGCCAAATCGACAAAGCCCAACACATCGTTCAACAAGATATAGGGGGCTTAGAAATTGATTGTCATGACCGAGTAGAGTTGACTCAACTGCTCGCTGACCACCCTGGCAACTTTATGAACTGCGTAATGGACGCCAAGGGCAGTTTCACTTATGCAGACGAGATAACCACCATAGATTGCCAGAATAAGGATATTAGTGATGCAAGTGGGCTCGAGTTTTTCTTGAATTTAGAGACGCTTAATTTAAGCGATAATCCCTTAGCAAGCATTGACTTAAGTTATAAATACAGGCTAAAAAACCTTTACCTTCAAAATACCATGATCAGCCAGATTGATACCTTTTCCTTGCCCGATATAGAAGAATCGATACTCACACAACTGCATGTTCAAGCATCATTGGACCTTAAGGACAATGATCAAATTCTCTTGTTTTTAAGCAACCATACAACAGTTGTCATTGACAAAAGCACCCTCAGTTTTGTATCTGCCGAAAGACACAAAGATGATGTACAAATCCTCTCAAAATCGGACGGCAATCAGTATAACGCATTGACTCAAGTTGACTTCATCAACGAACGCTTGGGAATCGCATTAAAAAGTCCTCTCAATCACCAAGAGGCCTATATATTTTTTGATAGAGGAGAGGACGTTGCAAGCTATGAAACCTTTACTATCTACAACAACTCAAACACAGATTATCATGCGTATCAATTTAAAGAACTTTCTGCACCTGCAACCTTATCCTGGGGCGGCTTGACACCTTATAAAGACAAACTCTTAGCAGCCTGCCTGCACACCGATGACACCTCTGATCTTGCTTATTTCTTTACGGCTGAAGGCGATGAATTAGTCTATAACTTAAACAGCCTGTCACTTACCAGCAGCAACCCAGCCTCAGATACCTGGAGTCTTACATCCACACAAATAAGCAATTTGAGTGATTGCGTGCGTGTTTCTTCCACAGACTATCTGTTCTTTACCGTTGATGGCAAAGTCATTCGCTATGACGCTGTTAATCATATTGTAAACAGCGGATACCCGAAACAGCTTTCAGATGAATGGCCTGCGATACCTTAACCCATTAGGGTTTAGGATTGAATAGAGAGGCGTTAAGGCAGCGCATACACCGCAACGCCACCTCATAGCAATTATCGGGAGGCTGATGGCAGGTTAGGCTACGGTATTTTTACCGAACAAATGCAGCGAAATAGCGTGCAAGAAGGCTGCCCGGGCATTAAACATCAACACCCAAAAACAAGCCCTCGTAAGCAAGCATGTATGACTGAATAGGCTTACAGGGGATCGTACAGGCAGATAGGTTCTCACCTGTCTTGAGTGAAAACGCTGCACCGTGATAAGGGCAGGTAATCACCGTATCTTCAATTGCAGCCTTTAAAAAAGGCCAATCTTTATGCGGACAAAAAGCATCAATTAGATACCGCTTGCCCGCTTCTTGAATTAAGAGTACAGACTTATGATCAACGATGAACACACGCCTATACCCATCATGGAGATTAATGAGTTTTTCTAGCGCCCTAAATGCCATAAATGAAACGTTAGTTTTCCTGAGCTAGATACAACCAGGTTTCGATTACTGAATCCGGATTCAAAGATACCGTATTAATACCCTCATCCATCAACCATTTAGCAAAATCCAGATGATCGGATGGCCCCTGCCCACAAATACCTATGTATTTATCTGCCTTCAGACAAGCTTGAATCGCCATGTGTAAAAGCTTTTTGATCGCGTCATTTCTCTCGTCAAATAAGTGAGCAATTAAACCAGAGTCCCTATCAAGACCTAACGTCAGCTGAGTTAAGTCGTTTGAACCGATAGAAAAGCCATCGAAGTGCTCAAGGAATTGCTCAGCCAACAAGGCATTAGACGGGATTTCGCACATCATAATAAGTCGTAGACCATTCTCGCCGCGCTTAAGACCGAACTCTGCCAATAAATCAACGACCTGTTTAGCTTCGCCTGGCGTACGGCAGAACGGCACCATGATTTCAACATTAGTCAACCCCATCTCGTCACGGACGGTTTTTAGCGCTTCACACTCTAGTTTAAAGCATTCTTTA
Source organism: Pseudomonadales bacterium (assembly GCA_965225765.1). GTDB lineage: Bacteria > Pseudomonadota > Gammaproteobacteria > Pseudomonadales > DT-91 > CAKMZU01. Next base: position 625,868 of record CBDDBO010000002.1, on the reverse strand, counting down.
AAGTCTTCGGATAAATACCTGGATGCCCCTCTGAAACCGATCATTGGGTTTTCTTCATCTGGCTCGTACACTTCGCCGCCGATCAAATGCGCATATTCATTCGATTTAAAATCAGACAAGCGAACGATGACTTTCTTCGGATAAAACGCGCCGGCAATCGTTGCCACGCCTTCAATTATTTTCTGTTTATAAAAACTGACAGGATCATCATAGCCTGCTATGCGAGCACGAATAGTTGACTGCAAATCACTGGACTGCTCATCAAAATGCAATAGCGCTTTAGGGTGAATACCGATCATACGGTTGATGATAAACTCCAAACGCGCAAGGCCAACCCCTTCATTCGGGTAAGATTGAAAATCAAACGCACGGTCCGGATTACCCACATTCATCATAATTTTAAAGGGCAGCTCAGGCATGGTTGAAATATCGTTTGCACTGATATCAAAGGGCAATAAGCCTTCATAAACAAAGCCTGTGTCACCTTCTGCACAAGACACTGTAGCCTCCGTAACACCTTCTAGCACGTCAGTTGCATTACCGCAGCCAACGACAGCAGGGATACCTAATTCACGCGCTATAATCGCGGCATGGCAGGTTCTGCCGCCACGATTAGTCACAATAGCTGAAGCACGCTTCATGACAGGTTCCCAATCTGGGTCTGTCATGTCAGAGACTAAAATGTCGCCTTCTTGGACTTCATGCATTTGATCTAAATGTTTAATAATACGGACAGGGCCTGCGCCAATGCGCTGACCGATGGAGCGGCCCTCACAAAGGACTTGGCTCTTTTCTTTCAATAAGTAACGCTCAACTTGTGTGGCGCTTTTTTGGCTATTAACGGTTTCAGGACGAGCCTGAAGGATATACAGCTTGCCATCGTCGCCATCTCTGCCCCACTCGATATCCATGGGTCTACCGTAATGTTTCTCGATGATAACCGCTTGTTTGGCGAGTTCTGCCACTTCTTCATCAGTGATACTAAACTGTTGGCGATCATTAAAATCCACATCCACAGTTTGCACAGATTTGCCAGCTTCTGCGGTATCGGTGTACACCATTTTAATGGCTTTACTGCCTAGGTTTTTTCTTAAGATAGGTGTTTTACCTTGGGCTAACAGGTCTTTATGGACATAAAACTCATCAGGGTTAACGGCACCTTGCACAACCGTTTCACCCAACCCATAGGAAGCTGTAACAAACACAACTTTATCAAAGCCTGACTCAGTATCCACACTAAACATAACACCTGCAGCACCTGTTTCACTGCGCACCATACGTTGGATGCCCGCAGAAATAGCCACATCGGCATGCTCAAAATTCTTATGCACACGATAAGAAATAGCTCTGTCATTATAGAGCGAGGCAAACACCTCTTTAATAGCTACTAACACGCTATCTATACCGCTAATATTCAAGAAGGTTTCTTGTTGACCTGCAAATGACGCATCTGGCAAGTCTTCAGCTGTAGCAGAGGATCTAACAGCCACTTTAATATCTTTACCCTCAGAGAGAACCTCATAAGCACCACGAATAGATACCTCAAACTCCTTAGGGAAAGGCGCATCAATAATCCACTGCCTAATCGTACTACCCGCTTCCATTAAGGCTTTCACATCATCAACATCTAGGCCATCCAGCCTTTCGTTAATTCGCTGCTCTAGACGTTCATGCTGAAGGAACTGTCTGAAGGCTTCTGCTGTTGTCGCAAACCCACCGGGTACACTGACACCCGCATCACTAAGATGACTGATCATTTCACCTAATGAAGCGTTCTTGCCACCTACGACTTCAACGTCGCCCATGCCTAGCTCTGAAAACGCAATAACGGATGCCTGCATTATAAAACTCCATAAAACTTGTTATGATGCGCAAGACGTTGTTGGCATGTATTAAGCGACATGAGCGCTTAAAAACCAGCTAACGGGTCTTTCGCCCAAAAAATTCTGCCTATCATAGCGAGATTATGGCAAGAAGAAAATCCTGGATAAGAAATATAAGCGTATGAACCTAGAAGCCAGCCAGCGTAGATGTGTTTTTATCATTTCTGACAGCACCGGCATTACCGTGCAGACACTGACACAAAGCATTCTCGCTCAATTTGATAAAATTGAATTTGATCTCAATATTATTCCGTATGTGGACACCAAAGAAAAAGCGCTCAATACCGTAGAGAAGATTAACCTGAGTGCAACACAGGAAGACCAGCAACCCATCATATTTGATACCGTGATCGACCCTGAACTTTCAGCTATCCTAGCCAAAGCCCACGGCTTACGATTTGATGTACTGGGCATGTACCTTTCGCCATTACAACAAGAATTGGGCATGCAAACCAATTACAAGGTGGGCATTTCGCATTCAAAAACCAGTAATGGTAAATATGAAAATCGTATCGATGCGGTTCATTTTGCTATGGAGAATGACGACGGAGCCAAGATCAACCATTACGACCAAGCAGATTTAATCCTTATAGGGGTATCACGTTGTGGCAAAACCCCAACCTGTCTTTATTTAGCTCTTCAGTTTGGTATTTACGCCGCTAATTACCCTATCACTGAAGAAGATCTTGAAGACCTCGTGATCCCCAAACCGCTCAGAAACTACAAACACAAACTATTTGGGTTAACAATATCACCTGATCGGCTATCATTGATCCGTAATGAGCGAAGAGCAGGTTCAAAATATGCCTCACTTAGACAATGCGAGAATGAAATCAGAGAAGTAGAGGCCATTTATAGAAGGTATCGTATACCCTCTTTAAATACCACCGACATATCCATTGAAGAAATTTCTGCCACTATTTTGGATAAAATTGGCTTTCAGCGGAGCTAGGAGCCTCAACAAGGTAGGTAAACCTTCGACTTAGCTCCTAGGAGTCAGTTCTCGGACAGACTCCTAGGCAAGTATTTTTGAATATACTGGAACCTTCACACACATTATCACTCGAAGTACTACTTAACTAGAACATCTTGGACATTAACGATAAAACCCCATCATGAAAGTTACTGACGATTTACGCATAAAGGCATTAAACGAGCTAATCTCTCCTGAGACCTTAATTAAGGATATTCCCCTATCACCCAAGGCTTCAGAGCTTGTGAGTGACACCCGCCAAGCTATTCATCAAGTGTTAAACCAATTTGATGACAGACTCGTCGTGATCGTCGGCCCCTGCTCCATTCATGATCCAGAGGCTGCTATTGATTACGCTAAACAATTAAAACCTTTGATCAAAGCTTATGAAAAAGAACTGATCATTGTCATGCGCGTCTATTTCGAGAAACCGCGTACTACCGTTGGCTGGAAAGGACTGATCAATGACCCCGATCTTAATGGCAGCTTTGATATCACTAAAGGCCTGCACCTTGCAAGACAACTATTAAGCGATATTAATAATGTGGGTGTACCGGCAGGCACTGAATTTCTTGATTTGATTAGCCCGCAATACATTGCTGATTTTATCGCCTGGGGTGCTATTGGCGCGAGAACCACCGAAAGCCAAAGCCATAGGGAACTCGCCTCAGGTCTTTCCTGCCCTGTTGGCTTTAAAAACGCCACCAATGGCGATGTACAAATTGCCCTGGATGCCATTCATGCAGCAAGTAATCCTCACCACTTTCTTTCCGTCACAAAAGAGGGCTACTCTGCGATATTCAGTACCACTGGCAATAATGACTGCCATATCATTTTACGCGGGGGTAGTCGCCCAAACTATGATATGTTTTCAGTCGAAGATGTCGCTAAGGCACTCACTAAAAATAACTTAACAGCGAGTATTATGATTGATGCCAGCCACGCCAACAGTCGGAAAACACCTGCCAAACAGAACCTTGTTATTCATGACATTGCTAATCAAGTGGCTCATGGAAACAATAGCATCATAGGCGTGATGATCGAAAGTAATTTGATCGAGGGACGTCAAAACTACACCACTAAAGAAAGCCTTACCTACGGACAAAGCATCACTGACCCTTGTATCAATTTTGATGACACCAAAGCCAAGCTGGATGAGCTTGCTCAGTCAGTGATCATTCGCAGAAAAAAACAATCCATGCTATGAAAATATCTCATCCATTGAAATCGGAGCACCCCTCTCTTCGGATAAGGCTTCAAGCTTTTTGTTTACATCTTTTCCGAGTTTTAATCTATTTTGTATCTTGAATATTTTTCCTTTCTTCTCTTCTTCTGTAAAGGTGCCGTCTCCTTGACATAATCTCTTTATCTCTCTCATTCCGGATACATTGTAGTGTATGTTCGCACCATGGCTAGGAACTCTAAGTGAAGACTCCTGAAAAATGCCATGAGCAAAACACCCCAAAGCGCATACCGAGCAAAGCGTATCCCAAACCTTAAGCTTGAGGGAGTTCCCGCCATGCTCTCTCAGCAAAAAGCGGTTTTCGTTGTCATAGTCGACAGTTGTTTTCAATCGGACGCCACCCCCAGCAAAGAACTTTCTGGCAGCCTGTGTATGTTCGGATATGGCAACATGGCAGGGTGGAGCATAACAGATCACACATTCGGCTTCTTTTAGCGTGTCATTAGCGTAAAAAACCAAGGCCTTATCTTCAACGCCTTTTACAACAATCGTCAATACAGATAAAAGCATAACTACACATCTCAATACAAACATACTTTCAATTCATATCCTGTTTCGTTAATTGACTACCAGCAAAGCTGGCGGTTTAAAAGGGTAAGCCCCAAAAGGGGCAAAATTTGAGTTGTTAAAGCGGCAGTTCAGCTTGGTCAAAAATTTTGACCGCTACCGTACTGGCAATCCCATCTTGCGTATACAAAACGCTTATAATCTCGCATGGTTTATAATCGAGCAACACAGGCTATTGAGACCTATGAGAGCCCCCAGCAAAGCCTAGTACCCCAATGCACAGCGATTGTCGGGGTTCTGATGGTGGGTTACGCGCAGCTTAGCCACCCTACGATATTTTTTACCTGACAAATGCAGTGAATCAAAGTACTAGTACATCATGTCAAAAGGTTTGTCTGGTAACCGTAGGCTGGAAAAGCGTAGCGTCTTCCACCAAAAAAACTTAATGACTGGTGGATCGCGCTGCGCTTATCAACCCTACAAAAAAATAGATACCCGACAATAGGTTTGACATGATGTACTAGTACACCGTGTCAAAAGGTTTGTCTGGTGACCGTAGGGTGGAAAAGCGTAGCGTCTTCCACCAAAAAAACTTAATGACTGGTAGATCGCGCTGCGCTTATCAACCCTACAAAAAAATAGATACCCGACAATAGGTTTGACATGATGTACTAGGAGCCTGTCCGAGAATTGCGTTCGAGGATAAATTTCAAAGAAGTGAGCTAAATGCTTTGGGAAATTCCTGCGAATAGTCAGCCTATTTAAAGGAATTTGGCGAAGAATTTAGCCGCTTATCTGGCATTTAGGCCGAACAGTCAGTTCTCGGACAGGCTCCTAGGGTTTAACTTATTTCATTAACGAGGAGGAAACCTCCCACGTTTGAAAAATTCAACTTAATATTTTTAACTACGTGTTTTCAGGTAGTCTTTAAATTCAATAGGCACTTTTCTAAAAGCAGCTTTTTCATTGGCTTTAAAGGGCAACGCATTTCCCTTGGTTGAATACCTTAGCTTTATAACGGCCGATACTACACTTACTAGATTTTGATCAGCCATAGCTTTCAATGCTTTATCAGTATGATAGAGTTTCACGAAAGGGTCCCTGACCGTTTCTGTTTTCAAGGTAGAGGAATGTTGAGAAGTAGCTACTGCGCACCCATATGGATTCGCTTTCCTTTTTAAAGACCGAGAGACACCTGCTGAAGCACCTGGTGCAGCGCCTGGTGCAGCACCTGGTGCAGGTGGTGATGCTGGTCGACGAGAGACTGGAGGGGACTGTGCGCCATCTCTCTCAACCATGCTCATAGAATCTCGAAAGCAATCGACCACATCATAACTCTTAACTTGTTCTCGTCTTTTGTTGTACTCGTCTTTATCAAAATCTAACGCGGCGACAACCACATTCATACAATTTTTCTCATTATTCGGATTATCTTTTCTATAAGCAGCTTGACCAGAAGTGAATTGATTTTCTGCAATTTGTTGAACCATGTCTTCAGAAAAAATTGTCACTCTCTTATGGTCATTGCTTACAGTGTCTGTCTCGTAATCAAGATCGACTTTTTGACCTGCAGGGACTACGAAAGTCGGCTGAGCCTCTCTGCGACTAAAAGAAGCGATAATCGGGAAGTCACTTTTATTATCAACTCTTACACCAACATCACAAGACGTCTTCTCCGGCAGAGTAACCTCTTGAACTTTAGGACTATTTATATCTGTAATGCCTGTAAGAAACTCTTGTTTTGTTTTTCCTTCGTAATAAAAAGGCTTTAAACTCAATCCAGAAGTAACAGTGTCTGAAAAGCCTGCCTCAGCAATTAAAAGACCCAGCGAAAGAGAGGCGACCAACCAATAACAACGCCTTCCTGAACCTTCAAAGAAAATTTTTTTCATAAATAATTCTCATTAAACCAACAACAATGAAAGTAACTTTAAAGCCATACAAAGTTAATAAAACCACCTAAATAGACGAAAAAAAAACATTACAGTTCATTGCTTTTTTTAATATTCTTTGTATTTTTATTTTTAACGAAATGAAAATGTAAACAGAATATGCCTCTTAAAAAGTTAAATGCGATCAACTTTCGCCTGATCGAAGAGACAGAAAGCTTTAAGATTTTCCATCCGGCACATATTGAATATGGCGTTAAGCAAGCCATTGTTTTTTGTCATGCCATCATTGAACAAGGCGATGCAGACGCCAGATTGACATTGGACAGGAGCAGTCCGTCATTTTCATTTTTAGCCCCTGCGGGTTATGAATTATTTGCTGTCAAAGGCCATTTTTCAGATTATAAATTATCAGAAAATTTTGACGAATGCAGGCGAGGCGAAACCTATGCTAACTATGCGTTAACCACACCATCCAGCGATATATTCCATGACAGTGAGGCTTCGCAACCTAGCTTATTGAGTGTACATGATGATTTTGACATTATTGCTATACATCAGCCGCTGCAGCTATCAGAATTAATTGAAACCTTCGAAAGTATCAAACTATACAGCCATTTGTTATTTCACTGCTCAAGATGCAAGCGTAACGAGTTAAACATCAAGTATTTTCTTCCCGTGGAACAGCACGCCCATATTCTGGCTCAAAATAAGCCACTTGACTGGTCAGCTTTCTAATGCTCTAGTACCCCAATGCACAGCGATTGTCGGGTTCAGTGGCAGAGTAAAATGCTCATAGCAAGGCAGCTGATCGAAAATAATAGTTATTCTATAGTGAGATCAAGCAACACAGCTATGGGCATTTTAAATGCCACCCAAAGGGCAGCTACAGGTTTTCCCGTGACTTTGTTGCAAGTATTTGAAAGACGCATGTATTACTGCATACTTGCGCCTTGCCACAGAAAAACCTGTAGCTGCTGAACGGGACAATCGCTGTGCATTGAGGTACTAGCACATCATGTCAAGCCGATTGTCGGGTAAGAGGTTTTTTGTAGGGTGATGAAATGGTCTCTCCTCTCCCATACGGCATCTAAGTGTGCCAAGATGGTTTTGATCAATCATCTAAAAAAAGAGGAGAGCCCGAATGAATGATAAAGTGATAGCGCTAGATATAGCAAAAGAAATTTTTCACGCAGTGATTTTAAGCAAACACGGCAAAGAACTGAAAAGAAAAAAGCTAAAGAGAAACGAGCTGGTTAGCTTTATAGCAAAGCAGGATATAAGTGTTATCACAATGGAAGCTTGCGGTTCTTCGAATCATTGGGGGCGTACGTTTGAGAGTTTAGGCTATGAAGTTAGTTTGTTGCCGCCCCAGCATGTAAAAGCTTATGCGCGAGGTCAAAAAAATGATTACAACGCTGCGGTGGCGATAGGTGAAGCTTATTTGCATGGGCGCATAAGGCCAGTCCAAATCAAAACAGTTGAGCAGCAGACAGAGCAGGCGTTTCATCGCATGCGAAGCCAGTTAGTACAGCAGCGTGGTGATTTGGTTAGGCAGTTAAGAGGGCTACTATCCGATCAAGGCTTTGTCATGCGTAAAGGTGTAAATCAAGCAAGAGCAGGTATAGTGCAGCTTTTAGAAGATGAAGCTAATGGCCTCAATCCGTTATTCAGGCAGATATTACAAAAACAGTATGAACACTTAAAGTTTCTGGAGAAAGAGCTGGACTGGTACAACAAGACACTGGATGCAAAAGCAAAAAATGATGAGCAAACGAAGCGTCTACTGACAATTCCAGGTTTTGGGCCGGTGGTTGCATCCGTCTTTAAAGTTTGGATAGGTAGCGGTAAGCAATTTGATAAAGGCAAGTATGCATCAGCCGCTTTAGGTATTGCACCGAGGCAGCATAGTTCAGGCGGTAAAGATGTCTTACTGGGCATCACTAAGCGAGGAGATTGTTACCTGAGGTCGCTTGTTATTCATGGTGTAAGGGCAGTTGTTAAAGCTGCGAAAAAGAAGAATGATAGGCTCAGTCGATGGATCAATGAGTTGGTCGAAAGACGAGGCAAGAATAAAGCCACGGTTGCCTTGGCCAATAATCTAGTCAGAATAGCCTGGGCAATGACAGTGAGAAATGAAACGTACGATGCAGCTGCGGCAAATTTAGTGCTAGCTGCGAGATCGTAATAGTTAATAATGTGGGTGTGTAGGTGCTACAAGCTCTGCACGTAAACAAAAACTTTAGTTGATGTAACGAGTCCTAAGCGGTTGCGAAGGCAAAAGTGAATGATGACAAAATAGGTAATACCTGCACATAGAAACCTGTCTAATCCAAGGGTACTTGATACCGATAGGGCGATTAGGGTTATGTGCGCGGATGCTCATCAAGGTCAGGCATGCTGAAAAGATTACATGTCATTAAAAGACCGGATATACGGCAGCAACCTTTTCTTTGTTTGAATTGACTTTACCTTGCAAAACGAGGAGAGACCATATATGGATAAGCGACAGCGCCATCCACCAGTTATTATGTTTTTTGGTGGATGACACTGCGTTTATCCACCCTACGGTCATGCGACAAACCTTTTGACATGATGTACTAGCCTGAATAATTCATGAGAAAGTATGAAGGAACGGCGCAAACCCTTATAATAAAGGTGCCAACACAATAAAAATAAAGATTGCGCCGATGCCAAATTGTACCTTTAGTCAACCACTTTTCCCAGTCCTAAAACGTCGTCAAATAGATTTTGATTTCTCAGGTGGTTGCGTCAGTTCATTTGCAGGAAGTTTACTTTTAAGCAAAGTTGATAAAAAAATAGGCTTAACGCAAAAGATAGCAAAGCTTCTTCCAGATGATCGAGATAAAAGCAAGGTCGAACATCAAGCAGAAAATCTTTTAAAGCAGCGAGTTTATGCATTAGCCTGCGGTGAAGAAGATCTCATTGATCACAATGATTTAAAAAATGATCTAGCTCTGCAAACAGCCGTCGGTGTTGATGAGGATCTTGCAAGTGCGTCCACCATGCAGAGGTTCGACCAGCGGTTTGATAGGCGCAGTTTAAAAGCCGTTCAATGCCCATAGCTGTGTTGCTTGATCTCACTATAGAATAACTATTATTTTCGATCAGCTGCCTTGCTATGAGCATTTTACTCTGCCACTGAACCCGACAATCGCTGTGCATTGGGGTACTAGGTTATGTTGACATAATGTTGTTTATGCTGCTGTCGCCCGTTTTTTCAGTCTAACAAGGAGAATTGAGTGAATAATAGCAGTCTATATGAATGAAATTCGACACCGTTAGATGGAAAAACGGGCACAGCCCGAAGGGTTACGTCTAAATGACCATCAAACTGTGTTAAATCCTGCTTATTTAGTTCACTAAACTACACAGGATTTGCCTTGTTTGATGAACATTTAGCCTGTAGCAGCATGAACAACATTATGTCAACAGAACCTAGTGTATTCGCAGCATAAGTCACACAATAAACGTCTGCTCCACCGTAAACATTTATTTCTTCTGTTTGCTGCATTCCGAGCTTTTCGGGTAACCTTATCGAACGCAAGTTTTTCGTAACGAGGCACCGTAAATAGGAGTTAACTACAAGCGTTGAAAACCATCCTGCAATACAGCGAAGGCAGCTTCTAACGCAAACACTTGCCGCCTTAGCGCTTTATCTGACATAAAGACCAAGATAAAAACTCATCAAATAAAGAAACGATTTTGTCAGAAAGACTTCAAAGAACCAAGCATTTCAATAAGCCTTCAGGGGTGAAGGCTTATAGATGGTAGGAGAATTAAGGCCCAAACAATAAACGGCCGAGTGGGTTTTTCCACATAAAGTTCATGAGCTTTTTCATTTGCTCGAACTTTTTCTCATCATGGGGGTAACCTGACTGCGCTCCTGCGTAAGGGCCCACTACAATAGGCATTGCATGGGTATAGCCACGAAGGCCATATTTACCATTCACAGAGCCAACACCACTCGCTTTTACTCCACCAAATGCAGCATTCGCAACACCATACATCATGCCGATATCATTCACAGCCATGGAGCCTGTCTCAATCTGCTTAGCGATTTCCAGCCCTTTTTTCTTATCTTTTGTCCAGACGCTACCGTGAAGTCCGTAAATAGAGTCATTGGCTTTATCAATCGCTTCTTGAGCATTCTTAACTTTAACAATCGGCAAGATAGGGCCAAAGGTTTCTTCGCGCATTAATGCACTGTCTTCATCGGTATCGATAACAACAGTCGGCGCATAATAAAGCCCCTTCTCCTTTAATCGTTTGCCACCGGCTAAGACCTTACCGCCTTTTTCGATTGAGTCTTTAACGTGGCGCTCAATGATATCAAGCTGCTGCTCACCAAACACAGCCCCCATGTCTTCGTTAACACCGTTTTCTTGACCTACGCGTAAGTCTTTCACCATCTTAACTACTTCTGAAACGAACTGGTCGTAGATACCCTCTTCTACATAAATACGCTCAATACCGCAACAAAAGTGACCCGTATTAACACAGCTACCCCACACAGCGCCGTGGACAGCATCGTCTAACTTGGCATCATTTAAAACAATCATGGCATCTTTGCCACCAAGCTCTAACGAATAAGGTGTGAGGTTTTGAACACAGCTTGCTGCGACTTTTTTCCCGGTATTTACAGAGCCTGTAAAGGAGACTTTGTCAACTTTGCCCGAGGTTAGCGTGCCACCTGTAGCACCATCACCGATAAGCACATTACAAACCCCTTCAGGGAAGCCAGCTTCGAGGCAAAGCTCTTCAAGAATCTTAGAGCAGAATGGCGTGATCTCAGAGCCTTTAGCTACGACTGTATTACCAGCAAGCATCGCCTGAATACATGGGTTAGCAGTTAACACAAACGGGCCATTCCAAGGGGCAATAACACCCACGACACCTAAAGGCTTATATACGGTATGTACTTTCTTCATTAACCCCATGATGCCTGAAGCACGCATAGTTTCTTCTTTCAAGGTTTTAGGGGCTTGCTGACACCAATAAGAGATAAATGCAGCCACTGCATACACCTCAAACGTTAAAGCATCCTGCTTCGCTTTGCCTGTTTCGCGAAGTACTACATCCATAATATAATCTTGGCGATCAAGGATGACATCACGTAATTTAAGCATATAATTTACACGCGCTTGAACCGACAAGGCAGCCCAAGCAGGCTGTGCCGCACGCGCCTTTTCAATGACTGCATCCACTTCGACTTTGGTTTGGCAGCGGATATCGTATAAATGCGACTGGTCGGCTGGATTCGCTAACGAGAGCACTGAAGATTCTTGTTCTTGTTTTATTGCTTCAATTATGGCCATCTGATGTCATCCATTGTTAAAGGCGTTACTTTATAGCAAATAGCACGCAATGTTAATTGACAAAGTTGTCATTTTAGATTTTCCCCCATAGAAGGGGATGATCCTAATATCTCCCAAGGCTTCGATGATAAAGGGATAAAACATTATCCCTCTTAACTTGATTAGCTTCTGAGGGTTGATCTTGACGTAAATAACAAGCAAAAAGAAGTATTAAGAGACAGGCTGAAACAAATTGACTGGAAAACTATTCAGTCAATGAATTTTCCCTGCTAAGGACAATCCTATTCAGTCGAGCAATTGATTAAACTGGTCACGCCATGAATATCGCCTTCACTACAATCCGTCTTTTTAAAGTTACTGCCCTATGCCTGCTGGCTGTATCTTTCAACCTTTTAGCTAACGCTAACGAAACTATTGAGAGCTACCTAGAGAGTAGGAAGATCAATTATTTAGCTGAGCTTAAGCAGTCAATTTCGATCATTCCCCCTGTTCAAATGAGCATATTTTTTGATAATGCAGAACCTTTTCAGGTCAAGCAAGTAAATTTAGCTCAAATAGAAACAACCCTTCAAAGCAAGACGACTGCCTGCATAATTATTAACTGCGACTCACTTAACCCTTTAAACAATGAACAACTGACTACTTTTGTAAACCAAACGTTTAAAGCAGGTTCCGATCTCATTCTACAAGGGACACCCTCTACTAATTTGGAAATATCACTGAATCAGTCAAACTTTCTTAAAGTACCTAGCGCCAATCCTGAACTGTTTTTTTACAAACCTCAAACGCAAGCCACCGCCAATAAACATGGATTCCAGCTACTAGACGATGAGCCTATGCAAACTTTTGCACAGCTTGCTGCCGGTCGACACAGTAAAGCGCTGGACATTGGCGGCGCTTATGGATCAGCAGTCATTCAATCCCTTCAACAAGGGGCTACTAATGTGCATGCATGGGAAAAATCAGAGGTGATGGCATCCGCACTTCAAACGGCTGTAGATCAATCAGACTTTAAAGGATACCTGACTAGCAAAACGATTGATTTCAAAACCTATCAAATAATTGATGAGGATAGAGGCTCTTTCGACGTTATTCTGATGTCCCGTGTTTTACATTTATTTAGCCCACAAGAGATTGAAGATAGCGCACATACACTATTTGATTTGCTCAAACCTGGCGGGAAATTGATTATTTCTGGAGAAACGCCATTATTAAAGGTTACTGAAAAATATATTCCAATCTACCTAGATAAGATAGAGAACAATGAACCTTGGCCTGGGTACATGGATAGAGAAACGTTAGCAATCTATCTTGATCCTGAGCGCGTTAAAAAACACTCTACGGGCATTACTTTCTTTGATTTAAAAACACCTGCTAAAGTTTTTTCACAGGCAGGATTTACCATTTTAATTAATCAGCACATCAACCGTAAAGGGCAGCATGAAAACAGCATTTTGCTAGACGATCACAGCCCTTTTGTTGAACACAGAGGCAAAGAAAGTATTTGGTTATTACTGCAAAAACCTGTTAGTTAATTCAAAATCCAAAGCAGCTTTTATAGCTGCTCTCTACTAAAAAGAATAAGAGAAGCCGCTTAACCACGCTTTTGTATCCGTATTAAACCATTGGTATTGCGAATGTATGCCTAAAGGGCCAAAAGACTTAGCAAAGCCAACCCCAAACTGTGCATCGATTTGATTATCATCAGCCAGCCTTAATCCATTATTATTAGTCGCTGTTCTAATCGAACCGACACCTAGTACAACAAAAGGCACAAGACCTTTTAACTGCCACTCTGGCTCCCTCAATTTTAGCGACATTGAGTAAGCTTTATAAGCAACTTCTGCTTTTCTTGATGCATGTTGTTTATTTTGAACCTCAGAAGAGCCCAAGTCTGCGTAGCTAATTTGGCTAGCTATATAATTATTCCACCGATAAGACACACCAACTTGATAAGCCGTACTTTGTGATTGCGTTAAGGTTAATGCCGAAGAGATGTCAGGGGAGAATTGGCTAATGCCAGCTGACAAATTAACCGACCAGTCTTCTGAATGCGACACAGAAGCCATGCCTAGCAAAGATAACATAAGTGGCAACACTAACTTTCTGTAGCGCACACCCGCTAATAATAACAAGGCAAGCAGTGCGATCAAGTCCATTGATCCTGTGGAGTCCCCTGTAGCTTTGTAGTCATCATTAAGGCTAACGATTAGATCGTCAGCATCATGAACACCGTCATTATCTGCATCACTATCCAAGTAATCAGGTGTGCCATCCGAATCTAAGTCAGAAGATTCAAAAGTATCATTGATGCCATTATTATTCGTATCTTCACCTTGAATAAGCCCATTAACCTCATAATCAACACTATCGTCTATACCGTCATTGTCCTCATCTACTGGGCCTTGCAACGGGCCGGACTGCTTTCCCTCTTCCTCATCTAAAATGCCATCATTATCATCATCTGGGTCAGAATGAAACGCTAACGCATCGCCATCAGCATCCAACTTGGACCAAAACACAAAAGGCGCACCATCTGTTAGAAGCATAATGCCATCCCTATCATCATCATTGATCTGATCTAGCTGCCCGTCTTGATTTTCATCAAATTGCGCCAAGGCAGTAGAGGCAATATCCATCTCGCTGCCGACACTCATCACATCAATCACATCAGGTAGCTGATCCCCATCAGAATCTAATAACATCTCACTCATGGCCTCCCCTTCATCAAGCAAGCCATTACCGTCTGCATCAAATCCTTGGTTTTCCTGAATGTCTAATAAACCATCATTATCACTGTCAAGGTCTTGTGAATTAAACAGGCCATCATTGTCTGCATCCAGCACAAGATTAAGCTGCGCAAACCCATCTAGTCGCCCATCGTTATCAGCATCAAGCACAGATACATCAAACTGATCAGAGACATATTCATCAACATCAAACACATCCATAACACCATCTTCATCCGTGTCATTCCGGTTGATAAAGGCATGCACAGCATCATTGACACCATCCAAGTTATCATCACGCTTACCAGCGTCTAACAGTCCATCTGCGTCAACATCCGCATCAAACACATCCATAACACCATCTTCATCCGTGTCATTCCGGTTGATAAAGGCATGCACAGCATCATTGACACCATCCAAGTTATCATCACGCTTACCAGCGTCTAACAGTCCATCTGCGTCAACATCCGCATCAAACACATCAATAACGCCATCTTCGTCGGAATCCAGCAAGCTCAAGCCAGACTCTAATGTATCAGGCAAACCATCGCTGTCGCTATCCACATCCTTATAATTCGCCACACCATCACCGTCTGCGTCCTGCTCGCCACTTCCCTCAATAAAATTGGGCAAGCCATCATTGTCTTCATCTTGCCCCAACAAAATAGTATCTAAAAGAGATTGCAGTGCTTCAGGTGTTTGAATCTGCTCCTGATCAACATGACTGACAGCATAGTGCATGATGCTTAGAAGCGCTTTAGTCATACCTTGAAGCCCTGCGGTAGTAAAATCAGCCAAGGTAGGTGCTACTGCACTTGGATTGTCATGGTAATCCGCAATCAAGTTTAATGCTACTTGCTGCTTGCTAATAATAGCCGCGCTCAATTCACTGTTTATTTGCTCCTCGGTGCCACGTAAATCTGTATAGCTTACAAAAGCTCTAACACGCTCCCCAATGAGGCTAGCGTCAATCAATAAGCGCTCTTCAGAACCAATCACGGTTCCATTTTCTGTCGTCCACATAACGGAAGATAGCGTATCAAAACCATCTTCGTCCTCAACGTGAAGTGACAAGGTTTTTCCTTCAACCAGTATGCCTTGGATATCAATCACACCTTCGGTATTGACGAAAATGGTGAAGCTTTCCAAAGGTAAAACCATACCCTGATTGCCAATGGTATCTACCATATGGATAGAACAATCTGAGTAAGTGCCATTTTCAAGGGGTGTTACACCATCTAGCTGACTTAATTGCAACGTAAAGCTATTTTTGGTGATGGCAGTATTTGACGAGGTTCCGCAAGCACCCCCTAACATAACACTACCTTCTTCATTCGTTAGAAAATCAAGTCGAGGCCTGCCGGTATCATAGCTCTCGGCTAACGTATTAGCCAAATAGACAAGAGGGCCTATGTTATCGTGAGTGATTAGCGGTATTGCCACAGCCTCGGATTCATTACCCGCCTGGTCTATTGCACTGACATAGTAGTGATGGAGACTATTCTCTAGCAGCGTTGTTGCTATAACCCAACGCCCTTCCTCACTTGAAACAAGCTTGATCACTTCATTCTTTTCAAGCTCACTATTTTGATTTTCATCAAGATATAAGCGAATCGATACCTGATCTTCAGCATGACTACCTTCAATCGTGGTCTCTAACACATTTGTCGCTAATGGTTGGTCTGGCGACAGCACCTCTGGTACGGCAGGCGAAAGACTATCTTGTGTGATACTTGGCACCTGCTCAAATACAGATAGGTTACCCGCTGCATCAACTGTTTAGTTGCCCATTACAAAACGCCCAACTACGTGGGGCAAAATTAAACCCCACCATCTTGATTTCACCAATAAATGGCTCAGACATAACACACTCCTTGTTATTGTAGATTAATTATTATCCAACTATTGACTCTTTATTAAGAGCCACTCTAGGATAGTGTTTTATAGCAGCAAAAAGCAAGGAAGTCGATTTTGAAAAAGCCAAATTCAGATCGTTATATAACTTATATAAATAAAGTATTCACCTCATCTATTAATAACGAATTGAAGCACTTTAAGCTTATTACCGTTGATAAAAAGGCTTCTGAAAATTCACCTTATGATTCCTTCTCATTACGATTTCAAGGCCCGACAGAGCCACACTATCTATCGATAAGCGGAGAATTCACCACTGAAGATGGTGAACATCATGCATTATTGCTCACCCCCATTTACAAAGAAGATGCGTGTATTGTTTACGAAGCTGTCTTTAACGTCGAACGAGAAGCTGCATAGCTCATTTTATAATAAGCCCCTTCAACGCCTTGCTCAACAAACCCTAATCTCTGATAAAGCTTTAGCGCTGGATTATAAGGCTCTACATGCAAATCAACGCGCTTATTCTGCTTTTTTGCAGTAGCCTGCAAAGATTTAATCAACGCTGTTCCTAACCCTTGTCCACGACATTCAGGTAGCAGCGTGATATCGACTAACTGCCAAGAGCTTGGATTTTCATGAATAAACAATCGGCCAACGGGCTTATCTTCTTGCCAGAGCACATAAAAATGATCGTGCTGGTAATACTGGGTATAAAACGCTAACTGCAACTTAAATTGACTCGCTAAACAGGCTGTCTTTTCGGAATCTGGCCAATCGATCTTGGCCATTTCTGTTTCTCTTGAGGTTGCATAAAGCTTCTCGAGGAAAGGAATATCGTCTTGAGTAAAAGGTATTTTTTTAGGCGTATCCTGCATCAGCTTGTCCGTTAGCTTTATTAGGTAAGAAGGTTTATCCATAAAGCTTTATATAAACAGTATATCTATTTAGAATCAACAAGCCGTCCTCACTCTTACTAACAAGTTAAGAAAATCTCTATTAATTGATGTTAAGTTTCTGCGCTGATTGTCAAGGCTTTCAGCAAGGCGCAGTTTACCGCTAATGTTCGACACCTTTACATAACCTATAACACTGCTGTTAGCCTAAGAAATGAGTACCCAAAGGGAGTTGTGTGATGTATGTTCATCTTGCTTTTATTTGGTGAGTAGCATGACTCTAGAAACAGCTATATGAAAAAAACAAAAGCAGACAGCAATTATTAGAGCTGCCCTTAAATAGATAGCTAACACATCAGGCTCTTCCATTGACTACCATAGATTTATCGCAATATATGTGTATGATTAACGCCAAGTAAACGAGCAATTTATTCGTCATGATCCATACACTTTGCCATCTCAATGACATTCCTCTCGGTGACAAAAAAGCCTTTGAATTAGGGACGCATAAACTACTAGTCTATCGAATCGAATCAGGTGTTTATGCCACTGAATCCCGCTGCCCTCACCTTTTTAAATCACTGATTAAAGGAAAGGTTAACGATCATTTGATTGAATGCCCCATGCACAAAGCCCGTTTTGATATAAGAACTGGTGAAGCGGCTAACTGGGCAGTATTCCCTAAAGGCATACAACTGTTAAATAAAATCAGACCTGAAAAATGTCTTCGTACGTATGACGTTTTTCTGGAAGGCGATGTGATTAAGCTGAATGTTCCAAAGGATATGTTTATTTAACGTTCTACTCGGCTATTAGATAACGCTTTTTTCAGGAAACCAGATGGCTCAAGTTGGGTCATAAAACCAAGACTTAAAACGTATTTACCCATTAAAAGCATCTCTGAGCAAGCCTGCCCCCAACCCCCTCCTGATCAATAGCAGCAAGCACCATCTAAAGCGGTTTAGCGCTGAACTGAAGCAAACAATGTCGCCCTGAAAGACTTTAAGAGTCTTAAATTACTGGTCGAAATGAGTTGCTAATGATGGCCTCAAGCCCACCTTCAAATACCCAAAGCAGCTTGTTATGAAATGACGCCATGCTAACTCATTGTCTCTTTTATGGGAGCTGCTATAGGGTTAATGCTTGACGCAATATGATACTGATATAAAAAAGGATATCTCAAGGCAGCCAAAAAGGTGTTGTCAGCCTAAATACAAGATATCCTCTCACAGATTACTCATTTGAACCTGAGCTAGCGGCGACTATCTGAGTAATGAATCACTTTATCTTCAAGACTAGAGAGCTTAACGCTTGAGTTACCGGCTTCCACTGCACGTTTACTCATCATAATGCTGCCATGCGCAAATGACACGCCGCCCGACCCCAAATGCGTTGTTGTCCGTGCATTGGTGACGACTTGATTGTCTTTATAAAGCTTACCCAGCGTCGGGTAACCATCATAAGCTACCGCTCGTGCACCTACCCAAACACTGGCTATATTATTATTGATTAAACGGTTTAAATCTTTTTCATTTAGCCTTTTGCCTGTCGTTGGTTTATTTAGCACTTCAGAAAAGAGTGCGGGATATAAATTATTCGCTTCATTTAACTGCAGAACGTGACGATTTCTAGCGAACGCCTCATTGTTTTTAGGCAGTGTTTGAGCATAAAACGCTTTGGTGCCTCCAATGCCAATGGTGATTTTTTCACCTACACACTTGGCTTGCCAAGCTAAGACAACCCCTTTTTGCCTAATTTCCATACAATGATCCAGCGTTTTTAATAGCTCAGGCGTTTTATCAGTCACAGGAAAGGTAAGCGTTAACGAAGGCCCTGCAAAAATAGCATGATAAGGCTCTTTAAATCCTACTTCTTCCAAGGTGCCTACAGCTTCACCTGGTACAAAAATAACCTGATCAGTAGGGTTAACAACAAAGGTTTTACGTTGTTTGCTTGCCGACTCACTCTCAAGCTGAGTGATAGTAGCATTCGAGTTTAGGCCTGTTTTAACCACTTTGTGATCAAATAAGACCTGAAAACGCAGCTTATCTTTGTTCATTTGCTGTTTAAGGTAAGCAATAAGCTTTGGCATAAACTCATGCGCATTTAAACAACCGCCAGGGCGCCAAATAGCACAGGCTCCTCTAGCCCAAATACGGCCTCTGTCTTTATGCATAACTGAATACTTTAATACATAGGACTTCAAGGTAGGGTCTCTCTGAATCACTTCGTCAGGTGAAAGCAGCTTGGTCGCCTTATACCCCAGCGATTGATAACGATTCATCATAGACGTTGCGTCTTTTTTTGCAGTTTTATAACCATGAAGCAAGTCAATTCGGTATCCTTCTCCTAGTTTTTTTTCATCGGTAGCAACTTCCTTACAAGGCTTATAATTTGACGAAATGAGTGCTTGTTTTAACGCATCATCTGCCTGTTGATAAAACATATCCCATAAATGCATGCTCTCTTTCCCTAAATCAAATAGACTATCAACATGGGATTGATACTTTTTATCATCTTCTCCGAATTGCTGGGCAGCGGCAACAAACTGCTTCACTTGAGGTGAGGTTAAATCAACTTCAGGAACATCATCGATGCGAATACCATCGCCTTTATTAAAAGGAATACCTAAATCTTTAACCAGCATTTGCCCCCTGGGAATCACCGCCAGAATTTCATCAGGCGTCAAGCTAGGAAAGATATTACTAGCTGGTGTTTCACCCAGAGACTGATTCTTTTCAAATACCGTGATGGATATTGGCTTACCTGCTTTACGGGCATCATCAAAAGCATGATAGGCTTCCAAAAGCCCCACTATACCCCCTCCTACAATATAAATAGATTGTTCTTCCGATGAAAACGCCCCTATTGACGCAATCAAAAACAGCCAGCAAACGCCTATTCTTAGTCTATGTCTCATGCAGAACTTCTAAAGGTTATTACACTCAAGAATTTAGACCCAAATAAAGACCTTAAATTTTGCGTTAGATTATAAAACCGAGACTTTAAAGCCGTAGGATCATCACTTTTGTGCACAGACTAACAACAACTTCACTTTAAAGCCTGTAAATCATTGTTAGTTTTTTAATTAGGGTTTAAAACCCTAGACACCCTAACAACAGATCGGGAAATAGCAGATCGGGAAATAGCATAGCGGCATGAAACACCTAAAAGACAACTGTTATGATGGCGATAAAGACGACAAGTTACGAAAGGTTAGATTCGTATTCTGCCATCTAGATCAGTACGCTTAGACTGAAAGTTCTGTATTTATACATGACCATGTCATAGGGCAAATACGCTTTGCTACTAATTAGTTAAATGAACTTATTTAGTTGTGTATGTCCAAAAGCATAAGCGGCTAACGTTTATTCAATTTTTTATGAGGAAGACTAAAGTTGTTTTTTAATAACCATTATCTGAAGAATACTACCCACGTTAAATTATTAATGTTATCTATGTTAGCATCAATAAATTACTGTATAGCTGTAGAAGATTTTGAAAATAAGCTTGTTCATATCAATAACCCCAAGAAAGATAACTATACGGTCATAGGGTTCACTTTGAAAGATGACGCCACTAACCTCAAATACTTCATTATTGCTGATGATATAAAGGTAAATGGTAAATCAAATGATTTATTTGCCGTAGGTAGAATCCGTAAAGGTATGCATTCATCATACTACGGATCAAAGCAAACAGAACATGATTTTTTTTATAAAAATGGAAAAATAGATCACATGTTTATTAGGAAAGATCCAGAAATTATTCATGAAAAAATAGAAAATAATGGCTCTGCAAGAAAATCTAAAATTAATCTTTTCCAATTAGCAAAATCCATAAACAAGAAGCTTGCTCTTATAAGCAAAGAGGAAAGACTCTCCTGGGATTCGTCAAAATTTGAAGCATGGATATCTACCAACTTCAAGAAAGCATCGTAACAAGCGTACCCACGAGGTCGTCGTTAAACACCTCCCCGTAACACGTGCAATAAATTAACATACATTTCCAACGGCTAAACACTTGCATGACTTGAAGATTGCGCTCAGAAACGTTTCGCCGGATATAAAGAAGGCGCATAACGCGCCTTTAGTGTTTGTTTCAGGTTTAGCCGCCGAAGCTTGCAAATCGACTTTTTTGGAGATAATCCGACCTATCACTATAACTTAGCATCAGCGTACCGCCTTCAATTTTATCAATAACCCCTTTGATCTCTCCCATACTGATTGCAGGGCAACCCCAGCTGCGACCGACACGACCATGTTTATTAACAAAGCTATCAGAAACATAAGGTGCACCGTGCATCACAATGTAACGTGACATTGCATTATCGTTTATACCTCGCTCCAGGCCTTTAAGCTTTAATGACAGGCCATTACTTCCATAGTAAGGCTTATCTGTTAAATAAAAGCCTAGTGACGTTTGCTTTGAACCATCAATGTTCGAAAACTTGGTTGCATGTCCATTTGTCCCCGTATGCTTACCGTGAGCCACGTAGTCATTCAGCTCTACTCGTTGCGTTTCCAGGTTAATTAAATAGAAACGTTTTTTTGAACTATGTTGCGAGTAGTCGTTAATCGCCAGGTACTTCTTGTTAGGTGGATTGATTTTATCCATGCCTTTCATGGCATAATTAAACACTTCGTATTTTAAGTTTAAAGCTTTTAGGTTAAGTTTATCGTAGAGTTTTTTGTTGCCTGCATGAGTTACAGCGGCAATTAATGAACTCGCATAAAACAAGATGCTGGCTGTACGTCTTGCTAACATACTTTTTTTAATGGATTGTTTCTTATTCATTATGGTTCTCCCATTACCTGCAGAGACTGCGTCGATCGATTGAAATTACACCACTTTGACGACCGTCGTTCAACTAATAAAACCCCTTTATTGATTGTTTTTTGACCAGCCTCGCAATACGATATCTTTGTGCAAAACAGGTCTCTTTAAACGCAAGATAACCTCTCAAAAGGATTGAGCATCACATCAATATTTGCCTATGATCGACACCTAACGTAGACTCTCACCTTTTTAGCCATGCCCTCCAAAACCTTTGAAATTCCAGTCATAGAACCAGATATTACCGCACTCGACTGGCTTTCAAGACACACCAATCTTAGCAAGACAACACTCAAAGATGCCATGGCAAAAGGTGCTTGCTGGCTATCTGAAGGTAAGTCTACAGTAAGACTAAGACGTGCCAAACGCCCGCTATCTCAGGGGTCAAAACTTGTTCTCTATTACAACCCTGAGATTTTGAATACTGAAGCGCCTACAGCAGACTGCCTGACCGAAACCGCTAACTGGTCACTTTGGTACAAACCTAAAGGTATGCTCTCTCAGGGGACTAAATGGGGCGATCATCACTGTTTATATCGCATTGCAGAGCAAAGGCTAAATAGGCCTGTTTACCCTCTCCACAGACTAGATCGCGCCACATCAGGGCTTATGTTATTGGCTCACACTAAAAAAGCCGCAAAGTCGTTAAGTGAACAGTTTGAAAAGCACCGGACAGTTAAATGCTATCAAGCCATAGTCAGTGGCGATGCCGCTGAGCTGAAAGGTAAAACCCTTAATACGCCTATTGACAACAAAGCGGCAGAAACACGTATTCTTGATGTAACAGCGCAACTAGATTCAACCAGCTTGCTGTTTATACAAATTACAACGGGTAGAAAACACCAAATCAGAAAGCATTTAACAGAGGCCGGTTTCCCTATTGTGGGTGATAAACTTTACGGACGGATAAGTGAAAAAGCTCTACAACTTGAGGCTGTAGGCTTAGGTTTTATCTGCCCAACGACCGACCTACCCTTGTACTATTGCATGAGGCCATCATCATAGCTCGAACTTCCCCTGCCAAAGATCAAGCTGCTTATAGCGCTCATCCTTAGGTAGTTGCCCTAGCGCTTTTGCCTGTTGATAAAATGCCTTGTCACTCTTTACGCTTTGGCGAAGCGCTATAAACGCCCTAACGTACTCATTGTAATTGCCAACCGTTGCGAGCTTGGCATTATTGAGACTCGCCACCCATGACCTATATCGATCACCCCACCCTGCTTTGGCTTTTAGTTCATCGTAGGCTTGAAGGATTCCCTCTAGAATGGCTTGCTTCTCTTTCTTTTTATCGGCTTGTAAGAGGGCTTGATTGCTGTAAAGCGATTTCAACTTCGGCAAATAGCCAACTAAAAAATCATTAAACGCTTTACTTTGCTCAACTGCTAGCAAGCTTTTTGAATGTGAC
Source organism: Pseudomonadales bacterium (assembly GCA_965225765.1). Lineage (GTDB taxonomy): Bacteria > Pseudomonadota > Gammaproteobacteria > Pseudomonadales > DT-91 > CAKMZU01. Next base: position 602,314 of record CBDDBO010000002.1, on the reverse strand, counting down.
TGCCCCAGAAGACCCGCAGCTGCAAATTGTTTAACGCCCATCAATTCGACCGCAGTGGCGAAGCTTTCGTTAAAGGTTGTATCACCTTTCACATAAAGCACCTTATGCGCCAACTCATGAATCAGCAGCCCCACAAAATCGGACTTTTCATCATAAATGAAGGTATTGAGTAAGGGGTCATTAAACCAACCTAAGGTTGAATAGGCACGAATACCGCCTACATGCACGTCATAGCCTTGCTTTTTTAGTGCTTTCGCTTTTTTGACTGCATCATCTTTTGAAAAATACCCACGATAAGCTACACAACCAGCCACTGGAAAGCACCACTCCAGAGGTGTTAGGGAAAATTCAGGCGCGGCGACTACATTCCAGACGACATAGTCGCGCCCCGTATCCACATACGCACTAAAAGCGTTGCCTGGCTTCATCGCCAGTTGATTATCAGCGAACAACAAGACACGCTGTGTTAGTTCAAGTCGTTCCCTGAGATTAGCCGGGGTATTGTCCTCCTTCAAGAGTTTATCTACCGACGTTTTATTGTGCATTAAGCTGAGCTGGCCTTTAACCGCCTGTGAATAATAAGAAAGCGTTTCGCAGCCAGCCAAAAGCAGACATAACAGCATTATTAGTAGTGGCATACTTTCATCCCTGAAAAAGAGAAGGTTACTGAGCTAACAACCGCACCAGTATATCACTGATTTTCTCTGCGCTGTTTTCAGGAATACCTGCCAATTTGAATAATTCAGACTGAGACAACTTATTGTTTGATTGTGTCTTCATTTCTAACGCAAAGGCTTCTGGTGTAAACACTTGCTTAGAAAAGTGCCAGCTGCTCAAATCTGGATTGGTAAAAGTCGCATCAGGGACTTCTACATAGATGACTTTTTTACCTAAAAAGATAGCTTGAATACCCACGGTAGAATGATGGCAAACGACCACATCAGAAATAGCCACAGCCTCAGTCGTTGTCATATCCGTTTGAGACACTTTGCAATGCTCACATTGCTCTTTCTCAATCACCGCTTTCTCAAGCGTACCTGGTGTTTTAGGGTGTGGCCTTAAAATGGTTTGATAATCTGGATGCGCCAACATACCTTTCACAAATACCGTCAGCGCCTCTTCATATTCAGGATCATAGCCACCCATAAAAGAAACCACAGGCTTTTGCTTATCTAAGCCTGTTTTTTCAAACACGGCGTCTTTATCAACGGCTGCAAAACTTGCAATGGAGGCTTCCAATGCTGGCTGTCCTACCACTTCTACTCGCTTAGCTTTGGCTGTACTCGCCACATCAGTAGAAGGCACCATCAAGAGATCAAGGTGCTTTTCAATCTGACGAACAATGGATGCATAGCTAATATTGTCAAGCGGGCCATAGTTATCAAAATAACTTGCTACCACACTTTTATCGGCATAATACTCAATTAACTGCTGCTGAATGACCGAAGACATACCAGTAACCAATACCTTAGGCTCATATTGATTAATCAAAGCGCTGAGCTTATCACTCGGTAGTCCCTGATATCTGTCCCACTCACGGTTAACCGGAGCCCCCGTTAGCTGCGAGCCGTTTTCAATGCCTACGCCTTTTACCTTGTCACCCAGTTTTAATGTGCTAGAAGTGCCGAAGGTAACCACTTGAACGGATTTACCTGCATCAGCCAGCTTATTAAGGACTGGCACCATCGCATTGGTCTCACCTGCATCAAAAAACACAAATAAAAATTCAGGCTTTTTGGTGAGTTTTGCCTCTTGATCAGCACAGGCAATCAAGACACTAAAGAGCATTAACGTGAGTAAGAACGGGCGATATAGCTGTTTCATAATAACTGACCTAATAAAGCAATAAACAGCTTAGACAAATTCAGCGTAAATTCTGCGAAAATTTGCTTAAAAAAAAGGAGTTATATTATTTATTGGTCACGGCCATCTGGCACTTTTTGATCAATGGCAGGGTATTTTTGAGCATATTTTACTCAAATCATGCCTTTCACCTGTTCGCTTGATCGTTTTTTAAACAAGAATAATGTTTTTGGTTGGAAATTGAGCGCTGGGCTACCTGCCAGCCAGCATCCTTAAATTTGCCAACGAATCTTAGGTTCTGTTGACATAATGTTGTTTATGCTGCTGTTGCCCGTTTTTCAGTCCAGCAAGGAGGATTGAATGAATAATAGCAGTCTATATGAATGAAATTCGACACAGCTAGATGGAAAAACGGACACAGCCCGAAGGGTTACGTCTAAATGTCCATCAAACTGTGTTAAATCCTGCTTATTTAGTTCACTAAACTACTCAGGATTTGCCTTGTTTGATGAACATTTAGCCGCTTATCTGGAATTTAGGCCGAACAGTCAGTTCTCGGACAGGCTCCTAGTACCCCAATGCACAGCGATTGTCCCGTTCAGCAGCTACAGGTTTTTCTGTGGCAAGGCGCAAGTATGCAGTAATACATGCGTCTTTCAAATACTTGCAACAAAGTCACGGGAAAACCTGTAGCTGCCCTTTGGGTGGCATTTAAAATGCCCATAGCTGTGTTGCTTGATCTCACTATAGAATAACTATTATTTTCGATCAGCTGCCTTGCTATGAGCATTTTACTTTGCCACTGAACCCAACAATCGCTGTGCATTGGGGTACTAGGCTCAGAAGGTTTATTGTTCAAGTATTAGACTGATCAAAAAGTGCAAGGTGGCCGTGTATAGTTGAAGTGATTTGTATTTATTAACTATATCAAAGAGAACTTTAAAATTTATGATGTGTCGAAGGGCCGATATGAAGTGTAAGTGAGATTATTTATGCGGTTTCTAGTTTGTTTCTTGTTTGTTTCTTGTTTTTGTAATGCTTCTATATTAGAAGAAGCGTTGTCTAAGTTTTATACTGGTTATTTTTCTTTATTTACTAATGGGACGGCAACTGACAAAGTAAAAGAATATACAATGAAAAAAATAGAAACATGGCATGCGATATTGGCAGATAAAGGCCGGGATACTGAAACTATAATAAAACTGATGGATTATTCTTTGCCATATTTAATAAATGAAATAGAAAAAGAGAAAGGTAAAAAAGAAGATTCGGTTATTGAGTATAATAAAAACCGCTTACATTATTTAGTGAGAAAATTTAAATCTCGAATATAACAAGCCTGCCTACGGAATCGTCGCAGCGCTCCTCCCCCTGCGCCGTGCCTTTTAGGGTGGCTTTGATCTTAACCTCCCCTGCGATACTTAGGATTGAGCTGTTACGGGTATTTAAAGCGCTGCTTATTCACGTCAATTTAATCACACCTTACAACAATCTGAATCTTGCCAAAGAATCAGCACGCTCACTGCTGACTGCAGAACGCGATCAAGGTAAACACGAAATTCACCTGATTGAAGTCACCTTAGAAGAAATTAACAGATAAATGCAACAACACAACAATGACAGCATCTAAGACTCAATAGCGTTGTTAGAGACTAAAGCAGATGACTGACTGGGGACTATTACCCGATGAAGTTTTAAGTAAATTAAGAGGCAGTTTTTGGGCAAATCGACCTGTATTTAAAGCATTACTAAAAGGTGAACGTCCCTTCCCCATCACGCTAAATTTAACCCCCCCAACGGACAAACAAGCAAGAGAAAACATCGCCTATCTCCAACAATTTATTCGCGCATGGGAAAGGTTCAAAGTACCCAAAAGCGTTTTATATGAAACGCGCGAATTTAAAGAGCTGTCCACGTTGTGCCTGCCGGTTAAATTGCAAATAGATGATATGAAAAACCTTGCCGCCTGTCTGGGTGAGCCAGAAATTCAGGAACTTAGCCATTTGCAACAAAAAATGGCGGCAATACTTTCACAGACGTTTATTCCTGATGATAAAAAACAAGTGCTTTTTAATACGCTGGTTGATTATTTAGATACGCTTCAGGGCATGAGTAAAATCAATATTCGGCAGCTTTGCGATCTGATTCCACAACTTCAGCAAGGTATGGGCAAGGGGCAATATTTGCGTGCACTCCCCGTCACACAGGTGGATACCAAATTTATAGAAAATCACCTAACACTCATTGAGTCAGTTCTTAGCGTAATAAAAACCGCTGACATATCACCACTCATGGATTGGCTTGATTGCAAAAGCAATCCCAAAGGTTGGCTATGGATTCGACCACTTTGTCAAAACACACAAAAAAAACTAGCAAGCCTTCCCCTACTGCAAATGGATACGCAAAGCCTAATCGACACGCCTCTCCCCGCGAAACATATTCTAGTGGTTGAAAATGTGCAATCAGGTTTAGGCCTACCGCAATTACCTGACACCCTCGCGGTTTTTGGCGGCGGTAAAAATGTTAGCTGGCTAAGTGCAAATTGGCTTAACCAAAAAACGGTCGGCTACTTTGGAGACATTGATGCTGAAGGGCTCGCCATTCTTGCCGATGCACGCGCTAACCATTCCACCATTAGCCCATTAATGATGAATCAAGCAACACTTGACGCTTATCAAGATCACATGGTCATTACTACAGCCTACAACAAAACACCGCCTGTCAATTTAACAGACGATGAGAAAAATCTGTTTAACTTACTGGAAACTGGCCTAAAGGGAAAAAATCGCTTAGAACAGGAACGACTACCCCCTGATTACATTAACAAACACTTAATTGAATGGCTCAACAACAGCTAAGTTAGCGCGCAGGCTTGAACCTTTCACCCTTTGCATTAGCAAAGGCCACACTACAATACCATGCCCCCATCTAAATAACCGCCACAGAACTAAAGCGTACATTTCGGTAGGCAGACATGTTGCGATTGAACGCGAGTGAACCTGTGACAAGTCATGAAGTCACGAACAACATCATCGCACTCATGATGAGGCCTATCGCTAAGCCACTTACTCGAGTGGCATGTCGATAGGCTTTTTTAATGTAGGCAACAGATCAATGAAGCTTACGCTTTTTTTGCTCGGCTAAGCTATGTTGAATAACCTTGATAAAGTGCTCAGAAACGCTTGCCTTTTCTGCGTAGAGGGGCCAATTTGCAGTCACCTCAGTCACACGCTTTAGCAATTTAGCCGCTCTGTTTTTATTTAATTTCTGACGCTCAGCTACAGCTAAAAGATCAGCACCTTCAATGCCCCCCCTCTTACCATTGATCGTCATTTGATGGCGACTGGTCCATTGACCATCAGGATTATAGGCATAGGTCATATCATACGCAGGTGCCAACGCCCAAGCGCCGCTTTTATCCATCAAAAAGGCAATTTGCTTGGTATGGTCATCTCGATTCACCGCAAACACATTAAAACACATGCGTAAAAATAATTGCTCTTTAGCTGCCATACCTAAGCCAAGCTGCTCGATAACCAGAAAGGCTTGCTCATAGGACGTACCACCTGCGGTGTTGAAATCTTGATGATCGATCGCACAAAGCGATTGCATATGTAATTTACTGCCGTCATCTAAACGGTCGAACCGCCGTGTCATAAAATGCGCGCGGGTGCCTTCTTCCATCAATCGACAATCTGCCATTTGAATACCGCAGGCTTTAGCCATCAAATGATAAGCATATTCTATTCGTCCAAATCCTTTCGGGTCCGACAGTTCCTTATCTGCATTATCCGACACACCATCAAATTTAATTAACCAGTACTCGTACCCATTCCCTGCTTGAATTTGACCACTTCGTACATCGCCTGTCTCAGGATTCCAGGCAATAACGGCTTTAGCGCGGGCGCCTCCTGCACTTGTGCCAATGCTTAAAATTTTATGGAGTCCTTGGGTTTTGTGGTGCTCGCTATCGTTATGGAGCGATGCGCTAAACGCTTGTCTGTGGGATAAAATCTTCGAACAAAGTGCCACCATTTCTTCGATATTGATTGAGCCTTTATATTGCGGCTGAGCATCCGTGTCAGGGCGAAACTCTAGTGCACCCATTGCGCGTGTACCGAGATAACATAAACGCTGAACAGGATCAAAATCCGATGGCCTTTTACCTTGTTCTGCAAGCCACTGATCAACCAGTGCATTGCCGAATTTATCCGGTAAACAGTCCGCTAAGAGGCCTGGTAATCCTTTGTAGGTATCGGCATTAAGCGCTGTGAATTGATAAGGTTTATCATGCACCAAAGGCATGGTTAACGGCGCAATTTGAATATTCATATCAATAAAAGCAGGGAAATATTCAAAGATGCCTAGATGACGCTCGTTATCCCAAACAACCACCCCAACATCCATACCCCATAGCGTGACAGTCGCTGATGAAGTTATCGCTTGACGTCGCTCAATCATCTTGCTTATCCTCAGGCCACACCGGCGGTTTAGACGGTATCACCGAGGCTAGTTGAGTTTTTGAACTCGCTCTTCGCCTGCGCGCCTGCTTTTTTTGAGCACGCTGAGAAGATGCCTCATAAGCCAAGGGTGAAATAGTGTCAGCAGGCGATAAAAGCTTGATAACAGCTTCGCTATATTGGTAGTAATCAAGCATGGCCATAAGCACATGAAGGCCAACATTGCTGCCATCTTCAAGACGTTGTAATGAGCTCAAAGAAACGCCTGCCTCAAAAGCAGCATCTTTCTGCGATTCATTACGCTCAAGTCTTAACTGTTGCAGAACTTTGCCTATCTTTTTGGCTGACTCCATCACAGGAACCTCCCATGCAACCTAAAAAACCAAAAAGCCATATATGAGACTTTAAAGAGATAAATTTAAATTAGATTGAATATATGACGTTTTAGCCATTACTTCAATCAACTTAAACTATGCTTCATATATGAGGCAGTGAAAGTCTAAAAATTTGAAATACCTATAGTATAACGAGATGTTTGATCCTGACAGCACCCACATGAACGCGGGGGAACACATGCTGGACGAATTCCACATGCTGCATGCGAGCAGTTCATCCCCGTGGATACGGGGAACTTCAAAAAATTATCATGAAAAACATGCTAGGAGCCTGTCCGAGAACTGACAGTTCGGCTTAAGCTTCCAATAATCGGCCAGAATTCTCAGAAAATTTCCTTAAATAGGCCGACTATTCGCAGAAATTTTCTAAAAATTCTGACTCAATTCTTGAAACCTTATGCTCGAACGCAATTCTCGGACAGACTCCTAGCTTCTATTTGCGTAGCTCAAACTTCACTGGGGTTAAAATGAGTTCCTTATTAAGCTGTATATTTGAATGCTCATCCTTCATTTCTGCCATTGACATTCCAGAAATATTTTCGAGAGTCTTTTCGTCAAAAATGCTGCAAATAGTTTCGTTTTCTTGCTCAAGGTAATTATAAATTTTACACTCATGATTACTTTCAGAGTATATATCTCTAGTGATAAGTTGGTAGTCCACGCCATTTAAAGCGAAGTGAAGAAGATATTTATCAGTCACATATCTTCCCGGACTTACAAGTCGGCCGTCTTTTATATCTAACGCTTCACGTGATAATACCTGCTTAAAGGATTTTAGTGTTACTGGGCCTCCGTACCCTATGCTGTGAATTAAATGACAAATTAATACAATTAAAACTGTACGCATATCTAAATCAATTTTGCTTTCGTTACCTTACTACGATCAATTGGAAAGTAGGAAGTTCATATTTAGAACAAGAAGCTAACAATGCGTATCACAGGGTGCGTCACCGCACTCCTCCCTGTGCGGTTTTGGTTAGCTGGCGGCTCACCCCCGTGGATACGGGGAACACTTTGCCAATTAAAATTAAAACCCTCGGGACAACGGTTCATCCCCGTGGATACGGGGAACACTTAAAGGCGGTTTGAAGTGTTGTTCGCGTGTACGGTTCATCCCCGTGGATACGGTGAACACTTTTTGTTCCAATAATTATAGTAATCAACTACCGGTTCATCCCCGTGGATACGGGGAACACATCTGAGTAATGCGTTTATTGAAACGGTCGATCGGTTCATCCCCGTGGATACGGGGAACACCCTCAAAGGGCTATTTTGATCGCTATTGCCGACCGGTTCATCCCCGTGGATACGGGGAACACTCAACGAAGGCCGCAACGATTTTGCCAATAATCGGTTCATCCCCGGGGATACGGGGAACACTACTTACCATCATCCCATGATGAATAGTGAGCCGGTTCATCCCCGTGGATACGGGGAACACATTTTATTTAGCAAAATCTAACTCAGATTTTTCGGTTCATCCCCGTGGATACGGGGAACACTTACGGGTGCAGTTAAGCACTAGCGCCGGTAACGGTTCATCCCCGTGGATACGGGGAACACTCAATAAAGTTTTCGCACGATTGAATAGCTGCCGGTTCATCCCCGTGGATACGGGGAACACTAGCCTGCCTGCTTGAGCGCGTAATAGGTCAGCGGTTCATCCCCGTGGATACGGGGAACACTTTAATGGCCGTGGTGGCCCTAAGTTGGCAACCGGTTCATCCCCGTGGATACGGGGAACACTTGTGATGTTCGCATTGCCAGTACGCTCACTGACGGTTCATCCCCGTGGATACGGGGAACACGCGCGCGCGTATCTAGTTAATATAATTTATATCGGTTCATCCCCGTGGACACGGGGAACACAAGCCAAAGCAAGGGGATGTTTGTATTGTTGGCGGTTCATCCCCGTGGACACGGGGAACACGGCAACGACACTGCTTTTCAGCATACCAACGAGCGGTTCATCCCCGTGGACACGGGGAACACTCCTACCTCACCGATAGTGTACGCGGTGTGTTCGGTTCATCCCCGTGGATACGGGGAACACCTATGCATTTTTTATTCAAGCAAAGCACGATTCGGTTCATCCCCGTGGATACGGGGAACACAACGGCTTGAAATTGGCTGAGTTAGGTACTCAGCGGTTCATCCCCGTGGATACGGGGAACACTACTGCTCAAATCCGTTAATTTACTGCTTAGGCGGTTCATCCCCGTGGATACGGGGAACACCATCAACCAAAGCACTGGCAAGGTAATAATCTCGGTTCATCCCCGTGGATACGGGGAACACTGAGGTTGCTAAGTTGATTGCGGATGTTTCAGCGGTTCATCCCCGTGGATACGGGGAACACGAGCATAACGGCTGGGGTGAGGCTGAAGAGTTCGGTTCATCCCCGTGGATACGGGGAACACAGCAAATAGATGCCTTGAATCGCATAGATACTCGGTTCATCCCCGTGGATACGGGGAACACGACGGTTACATTAGAACTAACCCCATTACAGGCGGTTCATCCCCGTGGATACGGGGAACACCTTCTACCCCGAAAGAGAGCTAACCAGCGCAGCGGTTCATCCCCGTGGATACGGGGAACACGCCTTCCGTTGCACCCAGCAACACCTTCATGGGGGTTCATCCCCGTGGATACGGGGAACACTATTGCTCATGCTGTTTTTAAAGGCGTAATCGCGGTTCATCCCCGTGGATACGGGGAACACTATCAAACTATTGCCTGATGCGGTTGTGGTCACGGTTCATCCCCGTGGATACGGGGAACACTTTTATTTTGTTTTTGTACTGAATTAAAGAGACGGTTCATCCCCGTGGATACGGGGAACACACGCTCCTCCACGTGACACAACGGTTAGTAATCGGTTCATCCCCGTGGATACGGGGAACACTTCCAGTCGTTATGCTCAATGCCCTGGGTAATCGGTTCATCCCCGTGGATACGGGGAACACCGTTCGATAGTAACCTCGCGGATTTTATCTATCGGTTCATCCCCGTGGATACGGGGAACACCACATGACCACAGGCAACCGTCAGCCTATCGGCGGTTCATCCCCGTGGATACGGGGAACACGATTTTCGCTTTGCTATGGATTGTCAGAATGTCGGTTCATCCCCGTGGATACGGGGAACACCAATGAGTTTGACTGAGAAGAGAGCCTTATTGCGGTTCATCCCCGTGGATACGGGGAACACTTTTAAATATGCTCGAAGCTTTTTGACCTGAGCGGTTCATCCCCGTGGATACGGGGAACACGTCCACGTACCTATGAACATCGCAGCCATATTCGGTTCATCCCCGTGGATACGGGGAACACGCACCTGCCTCTCGGGTTTTCTCAATTTTTTTCGGTTCATCCCCGTGGATACGGGGAACACTTACCGATTGCCAGATACTTAATCTCTAAGGGCGGTTCATCCCCGTGGATACGGGGAACACTTGACGGAATTGTGCGAACAGATGAATTAAGGCGGTTCATCCCCGTGGATACGGGGAACACGTCAGCGCCAGTTAAAAGCGACATCATCATCACGGTTCATCCCCGTGGATACGGGGAACACGATATGCCAAACATCATCACTCGTCATGGTCTCGGTTCATCCCCGTGGATACGGGGAACACTTTACTCGGATTCATATTCATCGTCATCACTCCGGTTCATCCCCGTGGATACGGGGAACACACGCTCAATCGAGGTGATCATGCCGCGCAGCTCGGTTCATCCCCGTGGATACGGGGAACACCCATGTTTCTGCCGTTAGCAGGTCGTTAATGTCGGTTCATCCCCGTGGATACGGGGAACACGCCCGCATCTGATCTTCTGTCGCGCCTATCATCGGTTCATCCCCGTGGATACGGGGAACACGGCGTTTCGATGAAACAAGTCACGCCTCAAGCGGGTTCATCCCCGTGGATACGGGGAACACAACAAGAAAGCGGTATCACGACTGCTAATGAGCGGTTCATCCCCGTGGATACGGGGAACACAGCAAAGAAGTAATAGTGATTTAAGCCATCATCGGTTCATCCCCGTGGATACGGGGAACACACAAGAAAGTTTCAGCGTTCAGAGATTTTTGGCGGTTCATCCCCGTGGATACGGGGAACACCTATAAGGCATTTAATATGTTCATAAAAAGAACGGTTCATCCCCGTGGATACGGGGAACACTCCCTTTTTGCATATATTTTTATTGACAATGACGGTTCATCCCCGTGGATACGGGGAACACAATTTACATTTCGTCACCTTTAGGTGCCCAGACGGTTCATCCCCGTGGATACGGGGAACACTAACCATTGGCAGGCTTACTGACAGCGCCATACGGTTCATCCCCGTGGATACGGGGAACACTAACCATTGGCAGGCTTACTGACAGCGCCATACGGTTCATCCCCGTGGATACGGGGAACACGCCAACATCATTCCGCAACGACTCAACATCGTGCGGTTCATCCCCGTGGATACAGGGAACACTCACCTAAGGCCAACAGGTTATCTTGCACCTGCGGTTCATCCCCGTGGATACGGGGAACACCGCTTCAATGTTTTGGCCATTGAAGTTCAAGCCGGTTCATCCCCGTGGATACGGGGAACACTCGTGGTACTCATCGCCAATATAAAGCGAAGGGCGGTTCATCCCCGTGGATACGGGGAACACAAAGCCTCAGAATCAGAAGAAGAAATGGCTGACGGTTCATCCCCGTGGATACGGGGAACACAAACTAAAACGGCATCCTGAAATCGGCGTGCTCGGTTCATCCCCGTGGATACGGGGAACACAAACTAAAACGGCATCCTGAAATCGGCGTGCTCGGTTCATCCCCGTGGATACGGGGAACACCTCTTCATTAGCAGGAAATGTCACCAATGACACGGTTCATCCCCGTGGATACGGGGAACACGCGCTTAACACCAAGCTCACGACTGACGTAAACGGTTCATCCCCGTGGATACGGGGAACACGTTTCAAGCCCAATTAGAAGGGCGTTATCAATCGGTTCATCCCCGTGGATACGGGGAACACGTAAAAACACACAACTTTCAAGTGCTGCCTAACGGTTCATCCCCGTGGATACGGGGAACACTTACCCTCATCAAATTTGATCTGATCTAGCATCGGTTCATCCCCGTGGATACGGGGAACACATGGGAATTTTCTTGAGGCATAAAAAAACCCGCGGTTCATCCCCTTGGATACGGGGAACACGGTGATCCTGTTGAATACGTGATCGCTTTCGGCGGTTCATCCCCGTGGATACGGGGAACACAAAAATATCGTCACAGGCTTTATACAGCGTGCCGGTTCATCCCCGTGGATACGGGGAACACAGACGATGAATCTGAAGCAGCGTGATTTCAACCGGTTCATCCCCGTGGATACGGGGAACACGTATCCTGGCAATAGTGTATTTCGAACCAGGTCGGTTCATCCCCGTGGATACGGGGAACACCAACTGCGGCTGTGTTAGCAGATGCAGGAATGGCGGTTCATCCCCGTGGATACAGGGAACACATGTTCTGCCAAATGCGGATTAGCATCCAGCACGGTTCATCCCCGTGGATACGGGGAACACTCTTTTTCTTCAAACCCTGCTGCGGGTACACTCGGTTCATCCCCGTGGATACGGGGAACACAGAGACACTGTATCAAGCGCAGCCAAACAAAGCGGTTCATCCCCGTGGATACGGGGAACACCTAGGCATCGACCGCCAAACAGGCGAGGGTGACGGTTCATCCCCGTGGATACGGGGAACACCTTGAACTTCACAAGGTAGACGCTAAACCTACCGGTTCATCCCCGTGGATACGGGGAACACAACTTCACGATTGGATTTGCTTACCCAAAACCCGGTTCATCCCCGTGGATACGGGGAACACTTCAATGTAACTTTGTGTCGTGCTGTCGTTGGCGGTTCATCCCCGTGGATACGGGGAACACAACACCAGAGCAACCCATTGATAGAGAACTCACGGTTCATCCCCGTGGATACGGGGAACACAACTAAAGAGGTTGAGATGAAAGAAATAGACGCGGTTCATCCCCGTGGATACGGGGAACACATGTCACAGAAGATAAGGCGCGTGACAACCAGCGGTTCATCCCCGTGGATACGGGGAACACACAGGCACGGGCATCCCATGCGGCAGCATCATCGGTTCATCCCCGTGGATACGGGGAACACAAGTGCAGTGGCAGAAATGAAAGCAATGTTTGCGGTTCATCCCCGTGGATACGGGGAACACCGGCCATCAGCACCACAAGGGTATTACTAACCCGGTTCATCCCCGTGGATACGGGGAACACATCAATGCGCTTAGTCACATCGCTGCCGTTGGCGGTTCATCCCCGTGGATACGGGGAACACAAGTCACCTCAACAGGTCGTACACCAAAACACCGGTTCATCCCCGTGGATACGGGGAACACTTTATCCGTAAGCCAGGCAATTAAGGAGATGGCGGTTCATCCCCGTGGATACGGGGAACACATGGTGCCATCAAGTGAAATACTGTTAGCGGCCGGTTCATCCCCGTGGATACGGGGAACACACAGGCACGGGCATCCCATGCGGCAGCATCATCGGTTCATCCCCGTGGATACGGGGAACACAAACCAAACAGGCAACGAACCTGTCTCAGATTCGGTTCATCCCCGTGGATACGGGGAACACGCACCTCACGCATTGCATGGTCACCTTTTGGCCGGTTCATCCCCGTGGATACGGGGAACACCCACGACCAATCATTGAAGACATGGTCCCCGTCGGTTCATCCCCGTGGATACGGGGAACACAGCATTGAATTTTGCGTAGTGCGTTCTACGCTCGGTTCATCCCCGTGGATACGGGGAACACCAAATGCTCGACAGCCGATCGCAAGAGCAAGGCGGTTCATCCCCGTGGATACGGGGAACACCAGCGTCATCGCCAACGAACTCAGCCGACAATCGGTTCATCCCCGTGGATACGGGGAACACTAAGCTGGTCGCGCTTGGCGATAAAGGCAAGCCGGTTCATCCCCGTGGATACGGGGAACACCTTAATGAGCTTAAGTGCGGGCGGCTGGTACTCGGTTCATCCCCGTGGATACGGGGAACACATCCGTGAGGAAGTATTTGAACGCGATGAATACGGTTCATCCCCGTGGATACGGGGAACACTCTTTACAGTGTTTATTAGGGTCTGCCAGAAACGGTTCATCCCCGTGGATACGGGGAACACGGTTGGCGTGCAATGCCTATGGATGATTTTCGCGGTTCATCCCCGTGGATACGGGGAACACATAATATCGTCGGCAGGTTCTGCCAGTTCGACCGGTTCATCCCCGTGGATACGGGGAACACGCGGTTGAAATGTTCAGACGCGGGGAAAAACTCGGTTCATCCCCGTGGATACGGGGAACACGGCTGTGGTTGCTGCTTATTCAGCGGTAACGGCGGTTCATCCCCGTGGATACGGGGAACACATCAAACTCAAAATGGGTGCGCTGAGAATTGCCGGTTCATCCCCGTGGATACGGGGAACACGTTCGGGTTTCCAGACGCTATCCACAAAGCCTGCGGTTCATCCCCGTGGATACGGGGAACACTCAATTGGTGTCAACGCCTGAGGGTGATCAGCCGGTTCATCCCCGTGGATACGGGGAACACCCCAGCTCAGCAGCCACACGCGACTTAGTCACCGGTTCATCCCCGTGGATACGGGGAACACTCCTTGCAGTTCACGGCGGTTTGACGGTAATCGGTTCATCCCCGTGGATACCACAATTAGCCGTTCATCGCCCGTGGATACGGGTAACGGTTCATCCCCGTGGATACGGGGAACACACTTAGTGTACATGATTGTTTTTAAAGAGGAAATTAACCCACTAAAAATCTACCAACATTTTTATCATTTTTTTAAAGAACAAGCGCATGCGTTAAGCTGGCTTTTTACCCTCATTTGCTGACTGAAATACAACCAACCTTAATCCATCAAGATCAACAGGCATCCGCCTGTTTGTACCGTAGGTAATAAAATCGAATCCTGATTCTGTATTCGTCGACCAAGCCATGACCACATTGCCTTCTTCTGCCAAGGCTTCTACATGCATCCAGATCATTTCCCTGATGCGCCGAGATACATCGCCCACATAAACACCTGCGCGTATTTCCAATAACCACACGGCTAATCGACCTCGGAGTCTTGGGGGTACGGATTCTGTTACCACTACCAACATATCATTGACTCCTGTGGCCATCATCCCCAATTGATTCAGGCTCAGGTAATGCAGGTGGCTGAGCGTCCTCTGGCGCTTGCGGCAAAGGGATCTCCCCTGCGGCCAGTACTTCTTCAATCAGTGGAATCAATTTCTTAAGCGTTTTACTTGATCTAAATACTTCACGGCAGGCTATTCTTACGTCTTTATCAGGTGCCGATGATGGTTTAGCAGCAACGTTAAATGCAACCGGAATCACGGTATCGAATTTAATCAAATCAGCAATATCATACACAAAAGATAAGGGCTTACCTGTATGCAAAAAACCAATAGCAGGCGCATAGCCTGCTGCTAATATTGCAGCTTCCGTTACTCCATACAAACAAGCAGTTGCTGCACTGATGCAACGATTTGCCCTATCAGCTTTATCCCAGTTTTTAGGATCATAGCGCCTCCCCTGCCAATCCACGCCATATTGTTTAGCCAACAGTTGATACGTTTTCTTAACACGTGCGCCCTCAATGCCTCTGAGCTGTTCGACACTCCTTTTTTGAGGCGCTGGCTCACCGAATCGGTATTCGAACATTTTTCTGACAACTTTCAGGCGCAACTCTTCATCTAACGCAAGCTTCGCCTGATAAAGTAATTTGTCCGAGCGCGCACCGCCTGGCTGACCAGCTGAATAGAGCCTAACCCCAGCCTCTCCCACCCAAATTAACAAGGTGCCTGTTGCTGCGGCAAGCTTCACTGCCATATGGCTAATGCGCGTACCCGGCTCCAGCATCAAGCAGGCGATAGAGCCAACGGGAATATGCATACGCTCACCGTTGACTTCATCGATGACAACAAAGGCACCATCTTTTACATCAATGCGCCCCATCCCGACAAACATCATGGAATTGCGATCTTTTAATGGAATAGATTTTAAGGGGATAAATGTCATCGTTAAATCCTTTTATTACTAACGCCTACTCCAGCGCTTTTTCTTTCTAGTTTTTTAGCAACACCCGCTCCCCCTTGACTAACGCCTTATACAGCGGCAAATTATGCTCATATTTTTTCATGATTTGCCGATACAGGCTTATAGACTCGGCATTGAGTGCTTTTAGTGCGTTTGTTCTTAGTTGCTCGGCTGTTTTACGATTCACATCTAGCAAGGTTGCCTGGATAATTTTTTGTGCGGATGCTACAAATCGCTGCATTGTTTGCTCTTTAATTCCACCAACAAAGTGTTTATCGTAATTTCCACCAAACAGTTTATTTAATGCACGAGAAAGCTTATCTTTTTCGGTTAGGCCTGCATCAATAACAGAGGTCACGTGCTTAAGGTTTTTAATCAAGGAAGTTGGCATGGCATAAAGATCATAGACCCTTCCGAGAATAGAACCTTGTTTAGCAATGTTTCCTCCAATTAGAAGACTAAAGGTATCAAAGGTTATCTGCTCTTTAAACTGATACACGATAAATGCGGGCTTTACAGAGCCTTTATCCATCTCCTTACCTACGACATAAGAGGAAAGCTCCTGCCAGGATTGCCAATGTTGATCTCGAGCACTGACAGGGTAAGTACCCTCTTCTTTTACTGTGACGGGAGTAAATGGATGCGGCCACCACCCAGCACTATTATCTCTACCTTTTTTTGTTGATCCATAGCTACCAAGATACTTTTGACGAAAAAACTGCTTAACGGACTGTTGAGATGGATGCCCACAAACATCACACATACAAGGTTCTTCTATCACCGGGAAATCAATATGATAAGCCAGCGCAAACAACCCACGAGCAAGCCCTATATGTTGTGCTGGATAAATCTCACCTGTCGGTGGCAAATCCCACATCAATCGGGTTTCGGGGTTGTCTAAATGCGCGTATCGCTCAAAAAAATCGACTGCTACCGTATTCGCCAGTAAGGTTTCTTTTAAATTTTTACCTGCAATCAAGGTAGAAATGGCACCGCCGCCACGAATACCTGTCGCCCCTGAGGGACCAAAGCATTCACCTTTGATATTCATATGTAAATTGTAATTCAAGACATGAGTACAATCTGGGCAAACAACTTCTGCTGCGTCAACTTCTGAAAATAACCCTAGGGCGTCTGGTGAACCACCACACTCAATACCTGAAATTAGTTTAGTAATAGGTCCTTCAGCGAACTTGTCTGAATGTGGAGCTTTTGAACGCATAAAGCGATCACCCTCATACCACTGACTATCAATCGCTGCTAACGCTTCATCAAAGGTTTGAGGCGTAACGCCATTATCTAGGTATTTTCTTAATTCATTAATAGAAGGCTTTAACAGTACAGTGGTTAATGACGACAACATTTGCAGCATCGCCAATTGTGTTTCATCAAAATAATACTGTAATTGATAATCCTGATCGGATGTAAGCAGTGTTTTTAAAGACACCTTCCCCTCTGTCGTTGAAATAAAGTCGTCTTTAAGCAGATTCATCATTACCTCCTTGCTTGCCGCTAACATAAACCGTTCGCATGGCGTATTTACGTGGCTGTTTAGTAAGTAAATCCCTTACTTGCAAGGTGGCAAAATGGTTCTCCCCTTGCATATCACTAAATATCTGCCCCTCTGAATCCATCTGAATTAATGCATTCGCAGGGTTACCCTCGAATACAGTCTTCTCAAATAACGGCCGCATTAAAGGGCAGGATTTTCGACCTTGAAAAGGTGTAAACACAGGTGATTTAACAGCGGATTCAAGCTGCTGAATTACAGCATCATCTACCGATATAGCAAAGCTAAATTCCGCATCACAATAATATTCACGGTAAGTTGGCTTTGTACCTTTTTGGATTTTACCCAAAGGGCTTCGAAACCCTTGAACGGTATGATAATCGACGATTTTTTCGCCCACCTTATTCACCTGCACAGCTAGTTTTACTTGCTGTGATAATGCAAACAAGTCCTCATAGCGCTCCCGAGTAATCCCCATACAACTGCCCAGTAGCCCCATTACAGCAGAACGGGTGGGAAAATGATTGACCCGCCTGTGTACATCAAACGTCTGCAACCCATAAGCAGACATGCCTTCGGTTTTTAGAATAAGGGTTTTCATAAGCACTCCTTATTCAACCATCATGTCACTAAGCGAATTGACCTGCGTGAGTTTTTCACTCTTGACTGTCTCGGTTAAATCCATGGCCATTGCCTTAGAATCCAACTCGTAGGCTACCAGTAGTTTTTCATAATGACTGACGAGTTTAGTTATGGATGCCTCCATCACTTCGCCCGTGTTTTTAACCGGCGCTCTGAATGCATTTGCCAGTGATAAAGGCTGATTAGATTCAGTCACTAGCACAAAATCAGCATGGGTATGCGCAGCAAACACTTTTTGCTTAGCCGATGGGGAAACCTGGGCAAAACAGCGTATCAAGGTATTGATGAAAGGCTTTACTTCCTCTGGTGTTTTTTTAACATTTTTTGCAAGTAAATCGACATTAATGGATGCATAACGATAAAAAACGCCTGAACTAAATTCGGTCGTTCCGATATGCCCCGACCCCTGTTCTGCTAAATCATCGCAGGCGGTAAACCAATCAACTTCAATATCGGCACTATGGGTCGTCATACTATGGGCGACACTCATGGCAGCTTCGACATTACGTGCAGGGCAACTGGCATCCATTCGGCCTGATAATGCAACATCTAACGTAGGTAATTGAACAATCGATTTTAACGATTTAAGCTCTGTACCTTCAGCAACCATATTGATCGCTTCTCGAATTGCACCTAAAGCATAAGGCTGTACTGCATCAAAATAACGGGCAGTTTCACCTGTCTCTTTATTTTTTTCTTTTTTGACCTTTGAACCAAGGTGCAAAAGAACATCCTCGATAGTTTTTGCATCGACATCTGGCAATCGTTCAATACAAAAAGCCAGTAATTCATCAAATTTATTGGTGCGAATAGACACCTCCTCGACAGCCGACTGATAAATATCAGAGGTACGTATGGCACGCTTTAGGCATTGGCTGGAAATACGGCTACGCAACGTTCCACCAAACACGGCTGTCTTTTGCAAGCCTGAATCATCTCGGTTCATCATTGATGATGGGTGAGAAATAAGCGTATGAATATTAATAAATGTGCTCATGGTAAATATCCTTTTTTATTGTTCTGGTTGAGAAAGAATGAAATTTTTTAACAGTTTTCGTCGATGATAGTCACCCCAAAATTGAGCCAATTGGCCCAGACTATCGAGGCAAAGATTTTCACAGCGAATCAGCTGACGTTTGAGATAATCAATGCCATTGTCACCGCTGCGCACGATCTGGATAACATGATTTTCTTTTACACCGGCTGCCAGTAAAGCTTCTGCTAAAGGCTGTTTATTGTCTTCTTGGGTAATCTTGGCGCTTTCTAAAAGATAAAGAATACGCTGGGTTTGCTGATTATCCTTAGCACCCGATAATTTCAGCACACTAAAATAAGCTGGGCAATCGGCGATACTATCTAAACGGCAACGCTTCAGTGCAGCTTGATCCCCCTTAGATAATTTGCAATACGCGTTATAAATAGATTGATACATAAAATAACTCCTTTTTATTATGCTCTGGCCAGTGTTAACAACCCTGCACCTGCGTGTTTTTTCCGGCCAACCCCCATAATAATCGCAGTGCGGATTTGATCGGTATCTATCGCCTGTAAGATCCCTTCAAAACATACAAAACGACTGGTGTGGAATTTTTTGCTTTTTATGAGCATTGAATCCATTGAAGTGACAGTCACATTGGCACCCGATAGTTTTCTATGAAGCCACTCAACCTGCTCGTTAGAATCCTTAATATCCACAACTTTTTTACCTTGACTTAAGCATTTGGTTGGGTTTGCTACCAGTTTAAACTTATAAAATGCACCTTCTTGTATCACGGGGTTAAACGATTTGGTTTGAATGACTTCGGCTTTTTCTGCACTTTTTGGCTCGGTAGCTGATTGCAATAAAACCACAGATTGCGTTGCAGTTTGACTTTCAACACGGAATAAATGATCCCGCTTACGGTCTGGGGTATCAGGAAAACACTGCCATATCGCCTGATGCTGCGCATAGCTTTCGATTGCAGACAACATCACTTTAGATAAATACATATTAATCCCTTTTATTATTAGTCATTAATTATTCATTGAGTGGAGTGACACCTAACGAAGAGTATAAAAGATCTTTATTCACCAGGGCTTTTAGGCAATGGTAGTCGGGGTCTTTTTTACCCTTTGCTAATTTTTTTGATAACGATACCGTACTTTTATCTCTGTCTTCTGCGTTTTGATAATCACCCCCATGCAATAACGAACCGTCCTCTTTAAACAGGACAACCGATGTTGACATCTCACCCTCACGGGTTAGCATGGCGCAACGCGGGTCTACATCATTAAGCGGCCTTGAATCTAAATTGCTGTTTTTTCTGGCAGTAAAAAGGGCGGCTGACTGCTCGCTTACATATTGCTCAGCAAACGCACTGAGCACGTCAGGCTCATTGTCATACGCTTTGTCATGATGCACATAATCAATTGCTTCTCGATAACAATCAGGAAAAGTCAGTTGATGGCGGGCAGCAAGATAATGTTGAGTGCGATAAAGTAAACGTCTATTGCCATACACATAGCCCGACTCGCGGTAAAGCTTATCAATGCCCGCATCTTCACCACCCATAATAGGCGCTAACGTGATAAATAAGGGAGATTTGATAGCCTTTGTTCTTGAGGGTAATGATGAATCATCTCGATCATGTCGCCATAGCCGCCCCATGCGCTGCATTAAAAATTCAATTGGCGCAATTTGACTGATTAATACATCAAAATCCAAATCAAGTGATTGCTCAACAACCTGGGTAGCAATTAATAATCGACCCTCTCTCTTGGATTCTTTTCCATAGTGTTTAAGCACTGACCGCTCAATACGATGACGATCATGAAAGGTAAATCTTGCATGGAATAAATCAATCGGTATGTCAGACTGATCTTGCATTAACTGATAGAGTTGCTGCGCATCATTGACGGTATTACAGATAATACAAACCATTGCACCCTGCTCTACCCAATTGATGATACGGGTTTGTGACTGCGAGTCAGGTAGGAGGGTTTCACTCAGCCACATTTGAGTATCAATAGTTCTTACTTTAGGCTTCACATCTGTTTTAAATGAATGTGTATTACCCTCCAGATTAACCTGCGTCACTAAAGGGTATGCGTCTTCTTCCGAGTGACCTTTATAACACCTTAGCAATTGTGTTTTTATCTGTTTTGGTAATGTTGCCGACAATAAAATAACACTTGAAAACGCTGCACACTGGCCTTTTAATACTTGCTCAATCAGGCCATACATGTAGGCATCAAAGCTATGGATTTCATCCAGAATTAACACCGACTTTCGTGTACCAAACGAACGAATAAATTGGTGCTTAACCCCTAAAACACCCATTAAAATTTGATCAATGGTAGCCACAGACATGGTGCCTAAAAATGCACGCTTAGTTGATCGATGTAAAAATCCATTTTCATCTGAGGCTAATAAATATTTTGATTTACCATGTGCCAAGGTGACATCGTTCTGCGGAAACAGTTTTTCAGCTGCCTCACCAATACGTGCAAATAGCCCATTAGCTGTGGCCTGTGTGGGCAGACCAAAAACGATGCCATCAGCAAACCCGCTTTGAATTAATTGTGATGCATAAGCTAAGGCAAATTCAGTTTTCCCTGAACCTGTATCCGCCTCAACAAGTGTTAGGCCTGCTTCATTAGATAAACTCGAAAGTAATGTTTGGACGCCTCTCGGTTTATAACCAGGAAACAAGTAGTCAAACCCTGCACCTTGAAGCTCCGCCATGATGCCCGTTTCCTTTAAAGCAACCTCAGCGCGTGCTAATGCATCCTTGTAATATGCCTGCAACGGAATACCCGGGTCGGTTGTAAAATTAGTCATTGATGACCCAACCCAATCTGACACACTGCATAAGCCAGCCAGCATGGGAATATCATCAACATCAGGAATAGCTTCAAGCCCTTGCCACTTTAGGCAATAATCAATCCACTCAGATCTTGCCGTTTGATCGAGATTAATTAACGCCTCATCCGCAGAAGGCTCCCTATTAGTCGCGCCTGTATCACAATAACCATGATGCCCTGCAACAGCCTTCATAGGCTCAGAGTGCATTCGATTATCATAGCGAAAATGCAAATAGCCAACCGAACCATGATCGTAAGACTCTTTTTCTACTGAGAGGTCTTTTCCTTGCAAGGCTTTACGAAGCGGGGGAACAAATTCTTGAAAGCGTGCATCAAACTTCCCTAGATCATGTAAAGCTACAAAAAATAATACAATCGATTTTGCTTTTTCTGCTTCTACTTTCAGATGAGACGCTATTTGCTTAAGTAGAACCTTAGATTGACTCAACCAAACATCAGACACAGCAACTACATCAAGGCAATGATAGGGCAATAAATGATAGTTTATTTCATCCTGCTCTTTTTTGGCTTTACCCCAATATAAAAAATAACTTTCACTTTTTTTATTATTCAAACAACAAATCCTTTATAATGCTCGATCAATCATGTAATTTTTTGTTTAACATTTCAAGTCAATTCATAACCCGGTGCAATGGCAAATTCTCATCACCATAAAGTGCAGGCGTATTCCATAACCACAAATGATAGTCATCACCCTTTGAGGTTGCCTTTTTCTGAGCAATCTACAGTCCAGCGCCTCAGTAAATAGCCTGCTAAGCGGCACGACGTTCGAGTTTTAGTACAATCTAACACGCCAGCACAAGCCATTATCCACCGAGCAAAAAAGCAAAATCTCACGTTTACTCGGCCCGCTCGATAGTGAGCAGTAATCTATTTTTACTGCTTTTTTATTTTAAATTGCCTGCTTAATTTGCAACAATACGACCATGTTAGACTTAGCGGACTACCAAAGTAAGTGCATCATTCACCTCACCTTTAATTTATAAGGTAAGCTTGCATAATCATGGTTTTTCTCGTCCACCAAGAAGGGAAACATAAGACACAAAACAGGCTCATCGCAGATAATAGGTATACTATTGTTGCACTATTAAAGCAACGACTTTCTCAAGCTGAAATTGCTAGGCAGCTCAATCGAAGCCCTGCACCATCAGCCGAGAATTAAAAAGAAACCGTCAAGAAACAGGTACATAATCGTAAGAAAAAGTGACGTAAATATTATACAGGTATTGATTCTATAGGGATTTTGCAAAACAAACGGTACATCTGCGAACAGCCTAAGTCCGCTGATAATAAGACCTGGAAAGGTCACTGGAACAACAGTTTATTTTTATTAATCCTTACCATTCTTGGGAGCGAGGATTAAATGAACTTACCAATGGACTCATTCGCCACTATTTACCTAAAGGGAAAAGCATGAGTCAAATCACTCAACAAGATTGTGAAAAAATCGCCGACAAACTTAATCGGCGACCTCGCAAAACATTAGGCTATATAACACCGGGTCAATGTTGTACGTTATGTACGAAATCGTAACACTTCAAATGAGAATATAAGTGAAAATAATGATTATTAAATATACATATACAGCATTTCTTTTGCTAAGTATTGTATGCCATGCCATCAATGAAAATGATTTTTATCAACTAATTACTGTATGCGAAGAAACCAAAAAGGCCATAATTGAAAATGATTTATCCTATTCTGAAAAGACAAAATTTAGTGAAGACGTTGATCAATTACTAGCTTACCTAAAGTTTCAGGGCGCATCGACAGTTAGCCAGCAACAACAAGCGGACATCCTAACTTACCTAATGAATTGGCTCGCCGCATCGATTAAGCAGTCACGTAACAGATTAAATGCCGCCACATAACGCACATGTCAGGCGTAGGAGTGCAGCGACGACCCCATGAACACGCTTGACATGAACCCTTTAATACTTGTTATTTTTCACTAACTCATTGACTTCTTTTATGAAAGAAATTATTTCCGAGTTAGATGGTAGTTTATCTGAGGGTAAAATACCTTTTTTTACGTAATCCCACTGATCATCTCCTATATAAACAGAGGGCTTTTCTCTAGCCCTATCGTTATACTCGACATTTGCTACTTTTAATGCGTTATTGATGTTGAAATATATCTGGCAGACTAGATCATCTCCTTTAACGCAATGTCTATTTGTACCATTCCCGTGAATATAGGCAGTACATTCAACACCCTTTTTCAACAAAAACAATATTGCTTTTTCAGTCGGACCTCCTTTATCAAACTCTATAGAGTGATTTACTCTTTTAAGCTCTACCGTGGAGTATGCAGACAAGCTAAAAGAGCTTATAAGAATATAACTACAGACTGTTAAAATATTTTTGTACATATAAATACCTGTGACTTAAGCCGTTACATAAATCAATTTAAAAATTTAATTCATATAAATACTGAGTTAGTTTATGTATTTATAGCTTATCAAATTTATCTCCTCTATATTTTTTCAAAAGCGTCAAATATACAACCAAACTAAAGAGAAAATTTACTCTAATAATTTATATAAACAAGGTCGACATATAGAGACCACTTCGTAACTCGATAGTTCAAAATCATGCAAAAAGCCTCATAACGCTTGCATCGCATGCAGGAGTACGACTACGATCCTTTAATGTACATGATTGTATTTAAACTATGCAAAAGAGTACAACTCACAAGTACATCCAAGTAGAGGATACAAGTCATTATGCAGAAAATAGTTTGTTACATTGCTTTTTTAACTTCGTGTCTAGCTTTCTCTGAATGTGACCACAATTGGTCTACCCCATGGGAAGAAAGCGGTTCTATAGTCCATCAGTGTTCTAAATGCTTTGAGGTCGAAGTTATATGTTCCGTTTAAAAATTTATACCCTTTTATAAACAAAGGTATAACAGCAAGCACACGGGAGGGAGCGCAACGACGATCCTGTAAACACGCTTTTTATGTCGATTATTCTCTTAATCTTTGTATGATAAAAACTTTTGGAGCATTCATGCCTAGGAAACTACTTATAGTTGCTCTTTTAATATTCCACCCACTATGCATATCATTTACTCCAGAGCAAGTTGCAGACTTTATTTCAATCGTGATATGTAAAATACACCTCCAGCACGGGCCTTCAACAGAAAAATATCAACGTCTTTGCCAATTAAAACAACAGTGTTACCAGCCAAATTATAACCTACAAGAGATATTCCATGAGGCTGGATTCATCGCCAGCAGGAACAGTGTGATCTTTAATGAATTTCCAGAATCACTATTACGATGATAGACACTCATACAATAATCAGCCCACCAAATTCGGAGGCAGTTTTATTCGAGTCATGCTGCAATACAATCAGCGTCTTACCTACAAAAGCTCTCTTCAAATTCGCCAGGCGGACTATCGCCAAGCGAACCCAAGAGCCGTTTATTGGTAAACCAATCAACTCATGCGAGCGTCGCTCGCTCAACATCATCGACGCCTTTCCATGGGCCGTCTTTATAAATGAGTTCAGCCTTATAAAGGCCATTAATTGTCCCAGCTAACGCATTATCATAGGAATCACCAACACTGCCAACCGATGCATTAAAGCCAGCCTCCTTAAGTCGTTCACTATATTTAATCGACAGGTATTGGCTTCCTCTATCACTATGATGAGTGACACCATGAGTTTTCCCCTAGACCACAATGCTTGCGCTAAGGCATCCAAAACCAAAAATGTTGGCTTTCATAGATGTCATCAGTGAATACCTATTTATTTTTATTTAACAATACATCTATGAATGTGTAGAAATTACTTACTATGCAAGCAAGTTTACCCAAGCAAAAACCGAGCTATGGTTTCGCGACTGAGTTTTTTCGTTAACTGCACTAAAGGTCAGCTTCATGACAAATTTCAGTGTTATGAAGGTAGCGGGCTAACATCGCTTGCTCTGCCTGCGTAGATATAAACAAACTGCAGGTGATTTCTGCACGCGTACAGCCCACATAAAGCAAACGCTCTACTTTTTCTGACCACGTTTCAAAATCAATTTCGGTAAATAACACAATAGGCTTTTGGCGGCCTTTAAATCGATAAACCGTATCAACCAACAGTTCGCCCTCTGTATAAAGCTGTTCACCTGACTCTGAATATTCACCTGTATACCGCTTGATTTTCCACGGGCCAAGTTGGTGTTGCTTCATTAGCCAGGATTTATCTTGGCCGCAGCCGACAATAATGACCATATCCTCAAGGCTAAATTTAAGATTCAAATAGTGATTAATACGCTTGATAAGGCCCGCCATAAACCCTTGCTCACCTTGATAAGTTTCTATTGAGGGCGCTAAATCAACATGTAAACCTTCAGCTTGCTTTTTATACCTGTTATTAAGCAATGCATCGGTAAAGCTGATCACATCAAGGGAGTTACGAAAATTTTTATCAAGCGTAAGACTCACCACAGGTTTAAAATTAAACCCCTTGCTGTACAGGTTTTGTTTATTGTCTTTGAGTACAATTATATCGCTATCATGCATTAAAAAATGGCAAGCAAACTGAAAGTTTTCTTCAGTAAAATCCTGTGCTTCATCAATGATTAGCACATCAAACTGCCAATCAATATCGGCAGGCTCTTCTAACGCTAACAACTTAAGCTGGCTAAATATATCGCTATCTGATTTCTCAGCAGGATCATAAATCGCGCGTGTTTTCATATAGTCATTAGCAAATTTATCAACATTGGCAATCACCGCCTTCGTGCCCTTGGCGATTTGCTCTAAATCCTGCGCAAGTGGCCTGTTGTAACAGAGCATCAGAGGCCGTTTGCCTTCATTAAGGGCTTGCTGAAACAGCTCTACTGCAATTTGCGTTTTGCCCGAGCCTGCTCCCCCTTCAATGACTAAATGCTTAGGGCTAAAAGATAAAGTCTGAATAAACCCTGTGAGTTCATTTTGTTTTTTCGCAAAAAACTGGCGTTGACGGGAAAACAGGGCTTTCACACTTGGCATGATGTTTAGGTGTCTTCGAAAGAACTGTAAAACATCAGCCTTATGCTGATCATTTGGCTTTTCACTATTAAGCTTTAGCAAGCGTGATACGGTATCGGCTAATTGCTCTTTTTTGGATTCATCAATGATCAATCCGTTATCAATAGCTATATTCGCTTGGTCGATAACATGGTCAGGCAAATAAATCAAAGGGGCTAATTTCAGCTCATAAGGATTATCCGTTTTCTTCCAAAGTTCTACTAACTTATTTCGCGAGCGAGTTAATTGCTTAGCAGGGCTTTTAGCATCACCTGAGCCATAACGTTTTTTAACTATGCCTTTTGAATTTGTATACAGGGCACCATTTTTTTGCTCAATGGTAACGGTTATTCCTGATGGCCCTACAATGCACAGATCAACTTCACCAAAGGTCGCCTGCCCTTCTTTATTAAGGTTTACCCAATCGACACTGTGAAAAATTGTGCAGCTATCTGGTAAGTGCTCAGCGAGCAACTCCACCGTCGTTATTTCATCATTAGGAAATCGATTAGCGCGATCAAGCCCTGACAAGCTCGGTTCAACAATGGCCATAAACATCCCTTTACTATTTTTATTCGATTCTTTACAACACTACTTACTAGTGGCTAAACAGTAAACTATTTAGCTGCCTTATAGCCTGGCGCTATGGCTAAATTCTCAACGCCATAAAGCGTAGGCGTATTTTTTAGACATAAGTGGTATTCCTCGCCTTTGAGATTACCTTTTTCGGAACAATCGACATTCCAGCGTCTTAACAAATAGCCTGCAATAGCTGCGCGAAGTTCGAGCTTTAGCACGCCCTTTGTCATGCCATAATCCATCTCAACCGCTACTTTTTGCTTAATTGAAGGGTGAGGCACAAGCTCCAGCTCAACGATGCGATTCCATTGGTTATCAGCGGCTTTTTGTTCGCTCTTCTCCACTTCACTATTTTCAACAAGCTTGGCTTTTGACATACGAGTAATCACAAAATCTGAAAATCGTTGTTTTAATCTATCATACGCTCTCACATGCCAACGCAAGCCATTATCGACCAAACAAAAAGGCACAATCTCGCGTTTGCTTGGCCCACTCGATAAAGAGCAGTAATCTATTTTTACCGCCTTTTGATTGTAAATCGCCTGTGTAATTTGCGATAACACAGCCATATTAGGTTTATTCAATTGCGAAGGCGTTTCTGTTGGAATTAACCCTTCGTTTATCGCTACAATCTCTCCGCCATACCCTTGCGATAAGGTCGTCATCACCTTTTCTGCCGGATAATCATATAAGGGCTTAAAGCTTTTGGCAGTTTTATAGATTTTTTCCTTCGTATCGTACTCAAGGTTTTTGTTAGCCTTATCCCTGTATAGCGCCAAGTCC
The DNA here is from genome assembly GCA_965225765.1 of Pseudomonadales bacterium. Classification (GTDB taxonomy): domain Bacteria; phylum Pseudomonadota; class Gammaproteobacteria; order Pseudomonadales; family DT-91; genus CAKMZU01. The sequence continues at coordinate 574,089 of CBDDBO010000002.1, read as the reverse complement.
CGTGTTGCGGCCGCTTCTTTTATACCAAAGCGTGACACTAAATCACTTCGGCTCACTAAGCCTAAAAAATACAATCGAAAATCGATATGCGCCAAACGCTCTTGTTGTGACTGAGTAAGGTCGTTCACTTTACTGCCTTTTATAAAAGAGAATGCATCACACTACCATAAAAAGATTACCGTTATAATTGATGTGACCTACTGATTAATTTGATTAGCATTTACCAGCATGCCCACATCTACTATTACATCCAAGACGCCTAGCTTATCAATCAATACAGAAGTCCTATCTGGTCTTTTTGACTGCACTTTTAAATACATCTTGCTGCAGGCCAATAGTGCCGAGCGTCTCTACTGGCACAAAAACTTTATTGGATGAGGTTGCCATTTTCTCCAACACCTCTAACGACCTGTAAGACAAATATTTATCGGTTACCGATTTAGCAAAGATGTTATTTACTTCGCGAGTTGATTCAGCCTTTTCTTTTTCAATAGCCCTGAGCATTTTTGCCTCTTCAAGCTCTCTATTTAATTGCACTTTTTGAATCTCGAATTGCGCTTTTTCTCTTTCTATCTGATCTCTTCGCTCTGCTGCAGCTTCTTTAGCCTTGGTAATAATCTCTGGAAATTGAACATCGGCCAACCCAAAACGCTTCACCGTTAAGGAGACCCATCAAGTGCTTTCTCAATCACGGTAAAAAGCTCATCGCTTATTTTTTCTCTACTTGAGGCTATTTCATTTATGGAATACTTCGCCATGATTTGACGCACTTCATCTCTAATGATGGGCCTGGCATAAACGTTGTAAATACTTGCAAAGCCTATCTTGCCATTTGATGGCGCGATCTTCTGGTAAATTTCATCGATCTTGTTTGGGTTAACCGCCACGGTCATCCTGACGTTAAACTCCATATTTAGCTGATCTTTCGGCATAAAAAGTTTAAAGGATTCAGTTTGTCCTCTATCAGCCATTTCAAGCAGAATTAATGAGTCACAATAGGCTACACAGCGATCAAGACGGAACCGCGAAGGGTTAACATTCCCTTGTTTGTAACCATCCTTTGTTAATACCTTTCCAACATGCGCTGGTGGTACCTGTACTTTTTCGCCAAAGAATGGGTTACAGGCTGAAAGCGCAAACACTACCCCTAAAGTTAACCCGATTTTTATTATTTTCTTGTTATTCATATTGTTATCTTTTAAATATTGATTATTTAAATACGCCACTTAATGTGCACTTATTGCGCATCCTTTCGTGTAGTTTTTTATTTTATCTACGATACAAGAGTAATCTTGCCTTCGTAACTCTACTTTCACAATATCATAATTTTTCTACTTAGTTTAAACCCGCGACACAACAAATCTTTTTTATTTGAAATTATCATCATTTTGATTAGTATATTTTCACACCATAACGAAGACAGATCAAAAAAGCAACAACATATCTGTTATTAAATATCAAAACCAATGGAAGGGGCTGTTATGTCTTATTCAGCAACACCTGAATTTGCAGCAAACTTTGATCAACTGCTTGACTGGCTACATAAAAAGAATTTCACGCAAAATGGTTCGATTCTTGATCTAGACATCAATCACGAATCACATCACCCCTCTATCATCATACCTGAGGTGTTAGGTAAAGGTATTCACCGCCGAGCAATCACTCGTAAAAGCAAAGCTGAAAGAGAAGCCATCCAGCAACGGCAACCTAATAGTGAAGAAGTTTCGAAAAGCAAACTCTGGCAAGCACAAAAAAATCCACGAACAGCAGTGCGCCATCTAGACCGGGAGTCTATTCCTATAGATGCCTTAGCTTTTTATCGAGCTTTTCATTATACCCCACACGATCAATGGGGCATTTATTTACATGCAGATAAAATTCTACAGCACCACCAGCATATCTATCATCAATCGCGCAATCAGTTGCTGTGGGATTTTGACACCCTACTCCACTTGATGATTTTTGAAATATTCAATCACGAATTTTTTCATCATTTAGTTGAATCAACGGTCACCTATCTTGAAATTATCTCGGCATCATGGGATAGACCCTATCCCATATTTCGTGACTACAAAGGACGACAACACAGCAACCGCATCCATCATCCACACCATCCACTTGAAGAAGCGCTTGCCAATGCTTATGCCTATAACGCACTAAGCTTTATTAGCCGCATCAAAGCTGGGTTTAAAACCGCTACTATTAAGGTGTATCAAGAAGCCATTAAAAAACACTGGGCTTTTGCTCCGCAAGGTTACTGCAAAGCGCAGTATTATATTCAAGGAAAACATGTCTTAGGCAGCGCAGCATTACTTGAGCAGATAATGGATATTCCAGGTGCTGCGAATGACATACCCTTATCTATTATGGCAAAACATCTTATGCCCAATGGTTACTCTGCATTATTTGCTAAGCCTGACATTCCTACTTATCTGATTGGCTCAAAAGCTGCGATAGAAAAAATAGAAAGCATCGTCCCTGCAATGAACGAAACCTATACACAGTTATTTTGGCCAAAAGATTCAAAGGCATTTGATCAATACATCCAGCGTAAACTTAAAGAAGAAAAATCAAAAAAAACCAATAAAATCGCCATGAAGCATTGAGGTTATTTCTATGAAGACAATCAATTTGCTCGGAGAAAATTACTTATCCGTTGATGTAGGTGATTTTACTCAAAGCCCTACTCAGCAAGTAAAACAAGCTGACCACGAGCCCTTAGTCATCACAGAAAATAACAAGCCACAATTTATTTGCTTATCCATTAACACCTATGATCACTTACTTGATGAAATCGATGATGTGCAACTAGCCAAAATTGTTAATGAACGGCGCGTTCAGGAAGAAATCGACATTGATCTTGATGAGCTCTAAGCACTAACACTATTATAAAAACGTATAAGGGATTACGATGCTTCATCCACTCCAGTTTAACATTCCGGAACTTAACCCCAATGACAAGATAAGCATTAAGCGAGCTTTCTTTTCCCAGCATGCAGAGCCTCAGTTTGTTAAATCGGGCCACTGCCATTTCTTAGGTATCACTAATTATGTGGACATCGCAGAATATGATTGCGGCTTTATGGGCTGCAACCATATCCTCCATCAGGCTAACAAGATGGATAAGTTAACCGCATTATCTAAGTCAGGCCTTCATCAAATTGGCAGTTGCTATGACCTTCGAGAAAACTCCCCCGTTAAAAGTTATTTTGCTGATCTAGATGAGCTGCGTCAGCAGTTTTTTGATATTGATAAGGAAGACTACACAGAGCCTCATTCCATACATTTTGATGTTTTATTGGAGGAGGATGTAGTTGGCAGACTGCATATTGGCGAAGGTGCGGCATTTGCAACCATGATTGAAACTCATTGGCAAACTCAAACACCTTTCAGTGGCTGGAAGCTTATCGGCGAAACTCGCTTCACTGCAGCATCAAAGCGGAAATTTGAAAATCATCTACATGTATTGACTAAATTAGTAATTAGTAGACTTGTAAGGTGCGATACCTGTAGAAAGCTTAAGTTACCAGGCCATACAAATAATGGTACTTGTCATAGTTGTGAGGAGGCTAGTGGATGCGTTTTTTAGATGCCGGTATTGCAGTGAACTTTCATGAGATACGAAGCACATCAGTGGTCGCCAGCATGTTGTCCTTTTCGCATTTGACGCTTTGGCAACTGGCGGTATAAAGCGCCTTCTAGTACCCCAATGCACAGCGATTGTCCCGTTCAGCAGCTACAGGTTTTTCTGTGGCAAGGCGCAAGTATGCAGTAATACTCGCGTCTTTCAAATACTTGCAACAAAGTCACGGGAAAACCTGTAGCTGCCCTTTGGGTGGCATTTAAAATGCCCATAGCTGTGTTGCTTGATCTCACTATAGAATAACTATTATTTTCGATCGGCTGCCTTGCTATGAGCATTTTACTCTGCCACTGAACCCGACAATCGCTGTGCATTGGGGTACTAGCTTTTCTTCAAGAGCCAAACTTTTTATACAACCACACAAATACAAGGTATTTTTTTCATTATAAACGACATGATATTTACTAGTCTTTACTTTGAATAGCCATTGACTCCTTACTTCACTCCCTTTTCTAGACATGCAATCCCTCCTCGATCAATCGATTTATTATAAATTCCTCCTAACCCTTCCGCATTAAAACCAACTCACGTCGTGTTAGGGTAATACTCAAAATCGGCTTAAAAATAGCCGTCAAAATGTAAGCCGTGGGCACAATTTGGGCACCAGATGGGCACAGCCTAAGGTCGTGTATTTATTTTGATCAGAGCGAAAAGATTAAGTGATTGATTTTAAAGGGGAAAATTTGGTAGGACTAGGCAGATTCGAACTGCCGACCTCTACCATGTCAAGGTAGCGCTCTAACCAACTGAGCTATAGTCCTAAGGAGATCTTGTAACTTGGGCGGCATTATACCGCCCTCTCAGTAACTTACAAGCCTTTTTTCATCTGTTTCAATCAAGTGCCAGAGCGCCCTCTTCTCATTCGAAAACGGCGCTCCTCTGCCATTAACCACATACCAAGCAAAGTAATTGAGACTGACACCGACAACCAGCAATCAAAACATTCTGCACTCATCACTGAATTCATTGCAACGACCATACAAGGCGTCAAATACGAATAAGCCATAACTCTAACAGGCCCAAGCACCTTCATCGAACTCTCCAAAATATAGAATGCTAAAACCGCTGGAAAAATGAAAGGAAAAAAGCCTGATACAAAGATCAGGCAAAGGCTATCAAACAAACATAGGAAATGACGATATTAAGCAGAAGGCGCAGCCAAGGCCACCCCGATTGCCAATGAAGTAGGTCGAATCAACTTTTTATTTTCAACAGCTGGGCTCTGAAACGTGGAAGCTGCTTGACCGGCCTGAAACCCTCTCTCAAAAGCAGACTTAGCAAAATTACGCCCAGATTTTGCTTTTTTTGCAAAAAAACCAATAGCAGCGCCAGCACCCAACAGCGTCGCGATTAAGCCTGCACCACCTGCGATACAGACAGCTATTAGACTTGTTTTATCAAGCAAGCTACCGGCAGATGAAGCCGTTTTTTCAGCTGCTTCTTGAGTGAGGGTACTTAATTTTTGATCCATAATGGAAAGCTTGGTTTTCAGTGCTGCATCTGCGCCTTCTTTCAACCCATCTATCGTCGTATGAGCTTCTTTGGCAACACTTAGCAAACTGTTTTCCTTCACTTGAACAGTGGCTTTTTCTTTAGCTGAAACGACGCCGTCACTCATAGCTTTTTTCCATTCATTTCTTAGTTCCATGCTTGAATGTAAGACTTTTTGAGCCTCTTCCGTCACAATATCCCCCGTCTTTCCGGTTAGACCAGTCATCGCACTTTTTAACTCTGTGTAAGCTTTGGAAATGCCCAAGGAAACAGCCTTATCTACACCTTCACCTGATGGGCCATGTACATGCATTGCCCCCTCAACGGTTATGTTTTTTATCTTCTCAGGTAATCCATGCGCAGCAATTATTTTATCTATCTCTGACTTTTCATACATCATTAAATCGATCATAGCGTTTAACTTCGACTGCGCTGCAGGTTCAGCCTTCGCTTTAATGCTTTCAAGAAAAGCGTTTGCTTTCTCAAGGGTTTGCCCGAGTGCGACTACATTACTTTTGGAATGTAAGAGTTCATCTGCCGTCATTTTTCCATCACTCAGTGCATCCCTCATATAAGCATGTGCAGCATCGCTTGCTTTAATAATTGATTCGACTTGCTGCTGCACTTCTTTACCAACTTCACCATGAAGGCTACGAGAAGTAGTCACTAATTGCTCCATTACACTGCCTTTATCATAGGTAGTCTGCACAAACTTATCTGACACCTCTTGAGCAAATTGATGCAGCTTATTTTCTACAGCAATACTGTTATTCTTTAGAACTTTATCGCCAGTAAGCTCTTTTAAAGTGTCTAATTTATCCCTTAACCTACTTGCGCCATCTAACACATTATCCGATACACCTAACTTAATCGAACTCAAATGATTAGACAGATCATTTAATTTATCTTTAAAAAACAGATCAGGTGCTTCTTGTTTTAGCACCTCTATTTTTGACTTGGAAGTATCAATTGCACTTTTAATATTTGATAAATCTTTATTTATCAAGCTATAGTCGGCCTTAGAAAGCCCATCGTCGATAGTGCCATTCAGGTCCTTTACAGCATTATTGACTGACTCAAAAACAGGTTTTATATCCTCCTTAACCTTTGCAATCACTTCAGAATATGAAGGGTCTGACTCATCAGCAAGATCCTTCAGCAAAGCGCTATAATCTAAAAAACCTTTTGCGGCCTTACCGTCCACGCACACCAAAAAAGAAGCTACCATAACGCACACATGAAGCAATCTCATAAAGATAAAACCCTACTCCAACTAGGAGCCTGTCCGAGAACTGGTCGTTCGGTCTAAATTCCAGATAAACGGGATAAATTCTTCACCAAATTCCTTTAAATAAACTGACTATTCGCAGAAAATTTTCAAAGAATTCACCCTACTTCTTTAAAAGCTAACCTCGAACGCCACTGTCGGACAGGCTCCTAGATTTTTGTCATTGAAATTAATGGAAAAAATAAAATACTCAAGACGACTTCCATAAAATAGCTTTATGGAAACAATAAATATTTAGCCAATAATATACATCGTTCGGATATTATTTAAAACAAACAAAACATGAGAATATTTATTCCAGAAGCGCTTTTAATGCACCTATCATGAAGCTAAATACATTTCAATAGAGGAAATGGAGCAATTAAACATATCAATCAGAGAGATTTAAAATTACCCGAAAGATTAGGTTCTGTTGACATAATTTTTTTCATGCTGTTACCGGCTAAATGTTCATCAAACAAGGCAAAACCTGTGTAGTTTAGTGAACTAAATAAGCAGGATTTAACACAATTTGATGGATATTTAGACGTAACCCTTCGGGCTGTGTCCGTTTTTCCATCTAGCTGTGTCGAATTTCATTCATATAGACTGCTATTATTCATTCAATCCTCATTACTAGACTGAAAAACGGGCGACAGCAGCATAAACAACATTATGTCAGCAGAACCTAAGGAGAAAAACGAATAATTTAAGAAATAAAAAACCCGACATCAGGGTACCTGAGTCGGGCATAAAATCAAATGAGCAGCCATTAGAAATAACTGCCTTCTTATTTTAAAGGGGGTTATGCGGCCGTTTTAGTTGCTGCATGAATAGTCACAGGCGAAGATTTTACAGGCGTAGCTTTTTTTATCTTTTGACGCTGGTCTGATGTCGATGCTGCCTTATCAGACTGAAAACCATTGGCAAAATTAGACTTAGCTAGCTCACGGCCTGACTTTGCTTTTTTCGCAAGGAAACTAATAGCTGCACCTGCACCAAACAAAGTAGCCACCAAGCCAACACCACCGGCAACACAAATAGCAATTAAGCTGGTTTTATCTAATAGGCTACCCACAGTATGGCTAGTTTTATCCGCTGCCTCTTGTGCAAAAGTTGTTATCTTATTTTCAACAGCATTAATTTTAGCGGTAGTGCTTGCATCTGCAATATCTGCTTTCAAGCTATCCAGATGAGTTTTTGCTTCAGTAACCACGTTATGTAAGGCAGTTTGCTTTGCCTCGATTGCCGATTTCTCACCAGATGAAATCACGCCATCTTTTATAGCTGATTTTGTTTCTTTCTTAAGATCAGCTGCTGCATCTAGAACCTTCTGAGCCTCTGCTTGTGCAGTTTCATGCGCCTTTCCGGTCAAGCCCTTGAGTGAGGTCTTAAGATCTTCATAAGCTTTAGACACACCTAATGAATAGATATCATCAGTCCCTTTACCTGAAGGGTCATGAAGCTCAGTAACTGGATCTACTTTAGTGCTTGGGTCTATTTTAGTACCTGGAACTACTTTAGTAGCTGGGTCTACTTTAGTAGTTGGATCTACTTTAGTAGTTGGATCTATTTTAGTAGCTGGGTCTACTTTAGTAGTTGGATCTACTTTAGTAGCTGGGTCTACTTTAGTAGCTGGATCTATTTTAGTAGCTGGGTCTACTTTAGTAGTTGGATCTACTTTAGTGGCTGGGTCTACTTTAGTAGTTGGATCTACTTTAGTAGTTGGATCTATTTTAGTAGCTGGGTCTACTTTAGTAGCTGGATCTATTTTAGTAGCTGGGTCTACTTTAGTAGTTGGATCTACTTTAGTAGCTGGGTCTACTTTAGTAGCTGGGTCTACTTTAGTAGCTTGGTTTACTTTAGTAGCTGGATCTACTTTAGCAGCTCCAGATACCTGAACGAAACCAACAACAAGCAAGGTTAAAATCCCTGCATACACCTTATTCATAAAAATATACCTATACAATAGTAAATTAAAATTTAGCAAGCCCATGATTAATGGCTATTTTGAGTAACTTCGCCATCTGATCAAAACCAATAGGCACACCTGCTCTTACAGTCACTTCTGGGTAAAGGGTTAAGGTTCCCAACTTATCGGAAGACTTCTGCTGTAAGATTGATGCTTCATCATGAAGCTGCTTGATAAACTCCTTGTAGGTTTTTGAGTTATTATCCAAAGCGCTAAGTAGCGTCCGGGCAACTTGTTCACGGCTCAACTGAACACCGGTACCCGCTGAAACTTTTTTTGCTAACCTACCTAGCCAAAAACTATTATGATCACCCCTTTCTAACGCCTTAAGAACGAGCGTAGTGCGCCTAAAATTATTAAATGAACCGCCGAAATAGGTTGCACCCGAACTAAAAAGCGTAGGGAAACTGACAATTTTCCTATATAGAAAACCTGCTGGCACCCCACCAATAAAATAGGGTATCGACAACCCAACTGACTTTGCTTTAGCAGATGTAGGAAGCTCAGGGTTATTAACGGCGACATGAACTGAGTCGATCATGTCTCTATTAATAGGACCTATCACAAGGTCTAGTGCGAATGCCAAGGGTACAGCCGCTACATTCATAAAAGAAAAGCCGAACTTTTTAGCAAAGGACGCATCGCCATCGTGACGAACAATTTGATGATTTTTTTTAATTAAAGAAGAGGCGAATGAGTTTGCTGAGATATACCCTAAGCGATCTAATGCATATCTTTTCTCTTCAAATCTAATTGCTTTTACCGTTTCCTCTAAGCTTCCGACCTTATACCCTGAAGCATTCAAACCAGAGCCAATGAAGAACAGTTGAAAAACAAAAAAAACAATAAACTTTGTAAAATCCATTTCACTAAAAATAAACAAACAGAACAGTGAACTTTGAAGACAACAAACTTATAAAGTTTCAAAAAAAAGATTTATTTTTAGTCATAATAACAACGCAATGTTACTGGATAAGTGCTGACCCTGAATCAAGGCACTGAATAACGCACGGAATGCAGTGAAACGAAGTACTAATCTGCATCTTTGTCTGAATGGTTGTTACGAACGACTAATTATCGATAAGAGAACAACCAAACAGCTGTATTTTTAAGCAAAAACAGCTGTCAGGTATGCACCTACCTATTTAAATGCATGCTGCTTTAGCTGATGAAGCTCATCTCTTGCCTTGGCAGCTTGTTCAAACTCTAAATTTTCGGCGTGGCTTTGCATTTTCTTTTCTAATGCATCAATACGTTTTTCCAGCTCTTTAGGGGATAATGCTTGTAGTTCTATGGTTTCTTTCAGAGACTCAGCTAAGCTTTGCTTTTTCTTAGATTTGGTTTTCTTACCTGGAATAACAGCCCCTTCCAGAATATCTGCCACACTCTTCCTAACACCCTTAGGGGTAATATTGTGCTTTTCATTAAATTCAACCTGTTTTGCACGGCGGCGCTCAGTTTCATCCATAGCTCGCTGCATGGAGCCTGTAATGTTATCTGCGTATAGAATTGCGCGGCCATTGATGTTTCGCGCAGCTCGGCCAATGGTTTGAATTAAAGAGCGATCAGAGCGTAAAAAACCTTCTTTATCTGCATCCAAAATAGTCACCAAGGATACTTCTGGCATATCCAGCCCTTCCCGCAAGAGGTTGATACCGACAAGCACATCAAATTCCCCCATACGTAAATCACGAATAATCTCTACCCGCTCTACCGTATCAATATCAGAATGAAGATACCTGACTCTCACACCATTCTCCGTGAGGTAATCGGTGAGGTCTTCCGCCATGCGCTTAGTCAACACAGTGACTAGGACCCGCTCATCTTTAGCTGCTGTGAGTTGAATTTCGTCAAATAAGTCATCGACCTGTGTTTTGGCTGGCCTCACTTCAAGCACGGGATCAACAAGTCCTGTAGGTCTAACGACCTGCTCCACGACTTGGTCTGCATGCTCAATCTCATACTTGCCTGGCGTTGCAGAGACACAAACCATTTGCCCAACAATTTGTTCCCATTCTTCAAAGCGCATAGGTCTGTTATCTAACGCCGAAGGCAGGCGAAATCCATATTGCACAAGTGTCTCTTTTCGTGAACGATCGCCTTTATACATCGCGCCAATTTGCGGGATGGTGACATGCGATTCATCAATAACCACTAAAGCGCCTTCAGGCAAGTAATCGAACAGGGTTGGAGGAGGTTCGCCTTCTTTACGACCTGAAAGCTGGCGTGAATAGTTTTCGATCCCTGAGCAATACCCCATTTCGCGCATCATTTCGAGATCGTACTTCGTTCGCTGCTCAAGCCGCTGAGCTTCGACTAATTTGTCATTCTTACGCAAGAAATCGAGCCTTTCGACAAGCTCTGCTTCGATTTCGTCAATCGCTCGTAACAAGGTATCTCTGGGAGTGACGTAGTGTGTTTTAGGGAAAATCGTATAACGAGGCGTATCTTGCACTACGTGCCCTGTTAAAGGATCAAAAATGGACAGTTTTTCGATTTCATTATCAAAAAGCTCAATACGGACGGCTAGGTCTTCCGAATCCGCCGGAAAGACGTCAATCACCTCCCCCCTTACCCGATATGTACCACGATGAAAATCGGTATCATTGCGCGTATATTGCAGCTCTGCCAACTGCCTTAAAATGCGGCGCTGTTCAATCAGCTCTCCCCGGGATAAATGCAGCCGCATTTTGAGATAGCTGTCTTTATCACCCAAGCCATAGATAGCTGAAACCGTCGCCACCACAATACAATCATGGCGCTCTAGCAATGCTTTAGTTGCCGATAGCCGCATTTGTTCAATATGCTCATTGAGTGAGGCATCTTTATCTATAAAGGTATCCGAAGACGGCACATAAGCTTCAGGCTGATAATAGTCATAATAAGAAACAAAGTATTCAACGGCATTATTAGGAAAAAACTCTTTAAACTCACCGTATAGCTGTGCAGCTAAGGTCTTATTATGTGCCATCACAATAGTCGGTCTTTGCAGCTCATTGATGACATTAGCCGCTGTAAAGGTTTTGCCTGAGCCTGTCACCCCGAGCAAAATTTGTGTACGAAGCCCTGATTCAATTCCATCAACAAGTTCTTTTATCGCAACAGGCTGATCCCCTGCTGGTTGAAATTTAGACACGACTTCAAACGGCTTAGCCATGATTTGATCACTCTTTAGGCAATTTTGAAAAAATACGCTATTTTTTTAAGAAATGGCAAAAAAAACATTGACGTACAAAACACATCTCACTACTATACGCGCCATCTCAACGACATACCAACGTTGATTTAACCGATCCGCCTTAGCTCAGTTGGTAGAGCAAATGACTGTTAATCATTGGGTCGCTGGTTCGAGCCCAGCAGGCGGAGCCAAATTCTAAAAGCAGCGAAAGCTGCTTTTTTTATGCCTTGAATATAGTACCAAGGCATCTTTCTTTTTTACCTCTTTTCACTATTCAAGAACTCAGGGTTCTCGCTTTCAAACTTTTCAATATGCAAGGTAGAGGTTGGGAAGGCGATATCTGCACCATGCCCATGAATAATATCCATTGCCCTCAATAATACATCCTGTTGTACATTATGATACTCCGTCCAAACGGTCGTCTTGGTGAAGGTATAAATCAAGATATCGCAAGACGACGCTGCAAAGGTCACGAAATTAACAATGATGACCATATTGGTATCAATATCAGGGTGTGTTCGTACCATCTCCCGAATGTCATCGACAATGATGCGGATTTTAGGCGCATCTTCATAACGTACACCAATGTATTCTTTGATTCGCCGATTCGACATACGCGAAGGATTTTGAATACTGATTTGATTAAAACTTGAGTTAGGCACATAGAGAGGCCGTTTTTCAAAAGTGCGTATCTTGGTTGAGCGCCAGCCTATATGCTCGACATAGCCTTCAATTTCTTTATCCGGTGACTTAATCCAATCCCCTACAGAAAAGGGCCGATCGAAATAAATGACCAATCCACCAAACAAATTAGCCAGTAAATCCTTAGCAGCAAAACCCAAAGCAATACCGCCAATACCCCCAAAAGCTAAAAAGCCTTTAATGCTATAACCCAATGCATTCAGTAAAAACAACCCGACAGTGACTATAATCGCCGTAATAACCAACTTTGCGATTGCATGAATGGTCGTCACATCCAGATCGCTTTGCTGCACATAAACCGCTTCAATACCTTTGGTTAAGCGTACAAAGAACCAAGCAAAAACAGCCGTCAGTGCTACATCACGAAGCGCGTTAAACCCAGATAAAAAGCCTTCGATATCTTCAAAAACATCAATGGTATTGATCGCGATAGAGAGCCCAATGAGCCATACAAAATAACCTGCAGGTTTTGTCAGTGCTTCGGCAAACACATCATCCCAAAGGTTGTTGGTTCTTTTAAGCCTCACACTTAGCCGATTCAGGGACCGCACGACCAAAAAATTCAGAATCATGGCGATCAGCACGATCACAAAGACGTGCAAGACCAAGCCATAGTTTTCAGGTAGCCATGTTCTCAAGTAAGCCACAATGGAGGATAGATCCATAAAAAACCTGTATATAAATACAATTAGTGCTGGATTCCTACTAATATCTGTATAAAATATCAGTAGTAATGATTTACTAATTTTACAACGTAAATCGCTTATTGTCGTTATTCACAGAAAATGACAGGCAATGAATGCAGACCCTAGGAGCCTGTCCGAGCATTGCGTTCGAGGATAAGTTTCAAAGAAGTGAGATAAATTATTTGGGAAATTCCTGCGAATAGTCAGCCTATTTAAAGGAATTTGGCGAAGAATTTAGCCGCTTATCTGGAATTTAGGCCGAGCCATCATTTCTCGGACGACCTCTAAACAGCCTGCCTGTGCGCTTTAACGATTGCTTGACTGCTTAAAGGAATTCGAACGCCATGATAAAACTCACCAAGCGCCAACAGGAAATTCTTGACCTGATTAAAAGCCATAAGACTGAAACAGGTTATCCGCCGACAAGGCAAGAAATCGCTGCGCATTTTGGCTTTAAATCAGCTAATGCCGCAGAAGAACATTTAAAAGCCTTGGCCAAGAAAGGCATCATTGAAATGATTCCTGGTGCCTCGCGCGGCATTCGTATTCTAGGTGAAGAGGAAGAAAATCTAGGCCTACCTATTGTGGGTAAAGTCGCTGCGGGTGAACCGTTAATGAGCGCTTCAGATATACAAGGTCACTGCCAAATTCCTCCTGAGTTTTTCTCACCCAAAGCCGATTACTTTTTGCGCGTACAAGGTGAAAGCATGATTGAAGCTGGCATTATGGACGGTGATCTCATCGCCGTACACCATCAGGAAACGGCGAACAATGGAGAAATCATCGTTGCCAGAGTCGATGACGAAGTAACGGTTAAAACCTTAAAGAAAGGCCGCAGCGCTAAGAATTTGACACTACTACCTGAAAACGCTGATTACGAGCCGATTGAGATCGACTTGTCTGCCCAGGCTTTTAGCATTGAAGGCATTATGGTGGGGGTCATCCGTCGATAGGCGTTAGCTTAACGCAGGTACATTCCCCTGCACGCAAATCTGATTACACCCCACCTTTTCAGACTAATAAGCTGTATTGATCATGCATATTCTCGTACAAATGGCGATGCTCTCCGAGTTTGAGCCTATTCAATCAAGCTTAACACCGAGCCGCGTCCCGCTTGACAAGGGGTTCCCTGGGCATCTTTACTCTCAGACAGAACATGCAGGGCACAAGCTCACCTTCGCATTACCCGGCCTGGACGCACAAACTAAAGCTGATCGAGTCGGCCCTATAAACGCTGCGCTTCTTTGCTTTGAAGGCATTACACATTTTCACCCCGATTTAGTGCTCAACATCGGTACATGTGGCGGTTTCAAAGCACGTGGTGGCGCTATTGGTGATGTCTATATTTCTGAAGCACCCGTCTTTTATCATGACAGGCGCGTACCGCTTGAAGGGTTTGATGCAGGTGGTTTTGGTTATTACAAACCTAGCAGGCTTAGCACAAAAGAACCTCTGCCGTTTAAAAGCGGTAAAATCACAACAGGTAGCTCACTGCATGCAAGCCAACAAGATATGGAGATCATACTTGAGCATCAAGCCGACTGCAAAGAAATGGAGCTGGCTGCCATCGGCTATGTAGCAAGCAGGCTGAAGACGCCCTGGGTAGGTTTAAAATCCATTACCGACATCCTTGACCGTGATGCACCAGCCACTGAAACGGAGTTTCTAGCAAATCTTGAGGTAGCCTCAAAGCATCTTCACCATGCATTTTTTTATCTAATGATGCAATAACTGGTGTAGACTAGGCAGCTTAATACACCACTTTAGAGGCGATTCATGGAAGGCAAACCAGCATCAACTGCAAAATGGTTAGATACGTTAAGGGTCGTACCGGACTTCCCAAAACCCGGCATACAGTTTTACGATATCACAAGCCTGTTATTAGATCCTTATGTGTTTCAGGAACTCATTGATCATTTGTCTGGCATTATAGCTGACTACCAACCAGATATCATTGCAGGTATTGACGCAAGAGGGTTTATCTTTGCGAGTGCTGTTGCCTACAAGCTTCAATGTGGTCTTGCATTAATCCGCAAGCAGGGAAAACTGCCCGCCGCTACTATAAAAGAAAGTTATGCGCTAGAGTACGGAGAAGCCACACTAGAACTGCATCAAGATACTTTTGCCACTAAAAAGAAAGCCGTACTCATTGATGATTTGCTTGCAACTGGCGGATCAGCACAAGCTGCAATCAAGCTCATAGAACAAGCTGGTGGGGAACTGCTTGCCACGACTTTTATCATCGAGTTAGAAAACCTGGCAGGAAGAGATAAACTGTCACCCTACCCGACCCACTCATTACTCAGCCTTGATGGTTAGGCCTACTCTGGCCACGCTTATCATTAAGAACTACTCTCAAAGCAGGCTAAGTGCTCACCTTTAAGACTACTATTCTTACTATTCAGCCATGCAAGATGATCAGCATGCACCCAGCATATAGCGTCTCTCGGCTTTGCCTTTACGTTCATAGATTGCCCAGTTTGATGCTGCCAAAAAGCGCCTGCAACTAGGCTCTATTACCAAGCAAGTTGCAGCGCTTTGTCCAAAGTAATGAGGAGAATGCAAAAGCGGGTCTTCCCTCATTAATATTGCATCTGAAGTACTAGGCTCTGTTGACAGTGTTTTATTTATGCTGCTGTCGCCCGTTTTTTCATTCTGGCAAGAAGAATTGAGTGAATAATAGCAGTCTATATGAGTGAAATTCGACATAGCCAGATGGGAAAACGGGCACAGCCCAAAGGGTTACGTCTAAATATCCATCAAGCTGTGTTAAATCCAGCTTATTTAGCTAGCTAAACTTCGCTAGATTTGCCTTGCTTGATGAATATTTAGGAAGTCAACAGCATGAAAAAAACACTGTCAACAGAGCCTAGCATCATACCCCCTTAAAGATGAATGTATCCATTCATCTACATTAGGTTCAATGCAACGGCAATAAGTTATTCACAAAATCTGTGGATAATTTACTGGATAAAGTGCTGGTTGTTAATGAAAGCACTGATTTTATAGCATGGCGCTTAACTGGTTGATTTTCATACAGGGCAATAAGACTATAATATTTTCAATGACTTAGAGAAATTACTCAGTGTAATAGTCGTGTAAAATAAGAGTAAAGACTATAAATAAGCGCTTTAGTCGAGCGTTGGATAAGTATTAGCCAATGTAAACTATGAATATTGCTCCACTCAAGAAATAACACTTAAATGCTAATCTTAGCGATATCCGCATTTCAAAACATTGATAACCAAACAATCATAAAGATATGCAAGCCAGTGGCGCTGAATCCCAATTAGGCTTTACTTGCTCAGTGACTATCTCGCCTCTACTTTCAATACATTCATCAAGTGGCTGCTCAGTCAATCACAGCCCGTTAGCACTTTTTGATCAGTGCAACTATTAATCAATAAAAAATAAAGATGTAGCGGTGCAATTTCAAAGGTATGCTGTCAACGATCATTTTTCCGGTTATTCCTTTAAATTTGTCAGTATGCGCCTCGGCAATTGGAGACCCAAGACAGCCCATTAATCAGAAACACAACCATCAAACTTGACTGGTTCAAGACATTCACAGATATTAAGTCAGCACCTTGTCCAGAAACGCTTTACTTTTTTCTAGCCTGCATCGAGTCATCAAATCTAACAAAAGACTTCAGACTCTTTGTATCAAGCCTAAAAGAAAAAACAATCGACAAGGCCTGCAGGAAGACATTAAAGCTTATCACCATAAGCTTGAGCGTGATGGCTACAAGGAAGGTCAATTCAGCTATTTTGAAGAAATACTACATTTAGTGATATTAGAGTTGTAGCTCAAGATATATCCTATGACAATTATACATGTGAAAAAGATCGTAAACTTAACAAATGCGTCCACGCACCCATGACATAGGCGTTAATTTTTATGACATGCCGGCATCCCTTTCTTGATCATTTAAATTAAAAAATAAATTAGTTATGAGCCCGCCAACAGAAGCTCCAGTAACTTTTCCCATTAGCCCAATTGTTTCAATTTGTTGATCGGATAATGATGGATAAAGAGATCGCAGGGTTTGTTCTGTCAAGTGTTTTCCAATTTCTGCCCCAGCATATGTCCCCTCAACAGATGATATAAAATTCTTTAATGTGGCTGCATTGTTTCTTAATTCAAAATCATTTATCCCAAGAGAATGTGAAATTGTAAAAATTGGAACAATTAACTTATTAGCAGCATCCAAAGCCATGCTTCCGGTAGTGGCATTTAAGGGGGGCACTATAATTAGTAAGAAAAAAATAAATAGAGATTTACTTTTCAATAACAAACTGCATGATATACGAGTAAAATACATATGTGTCCTTATAACGATATCTCGTATTATTCGACAGCTATTTACCATAAATGCTTTATGTTTATTTATAAAAAGACTAGGCTCTGTTGATATAGTGTTTTGGCTCCCCTCCACTTTAGTGCAAAAAAAGATGCTAAGACATAGGCAATCTTCTGATATATAAGACTTACCACGACATTATAATAAGAAGACACATGAGCCTTAGCATCTCAAGCAAAATATTGAGCTTTCCTGATCAGCTTATCAAAGGTTGTGATCACGATTTATCCGCATCCACCCTCACCATACGTTGTGTTTTTGCTGCGCCTAAAACTACGTGTTAGCTCCTATTTTTGATAGTTAAAAAATAAACTTAATCTAAAAATAATAGTCAAAATTTTTTTAGATTAAGGAATTATTTTATGAATAAATCTATTGCTAACCTTTTGCTTATTTTAGTCATGTCAATTACTGCAACTAATGCTTTAAGTTGGTGTGAGCAATCACCCACTAAAGTGTGTTATTTGGTTATAGTTGGCAAGGAAGGTTTGAAGACAATATATCGGTGCAAATACTGTGGAGAGGAATCGCATACAATACCGTAAAGCTAACAATGCGCAGCACAGGATCGTCGCTGTGTGCTTGCGGATAATATCAGTAAGATGGGGATAATCTTTATTTCATTAGGCATTTCACTACCCCTAAGATGCCTTCTATAGCTATTGATGAGTACAATCACAACCTTCATCATGAAGGCATAGTTGATAGTTCTGCCAGTGGCCTAAAGCCAGTAGGCTTGCACCAATAAGTGTCAGTCCTTTTTCGCCTAGCTCTCCAAGCCATTCATGACCCATAAGTACAGCTAAGACCAATGTGAACAAGCCAATACTGGCTGTCACCAATACCGAAAAACCGCGATGCTGCCTGCAACCTAGCGTCACTGCATAAAAACTAATAGGTATTACAGCAAAGACCATGTAGGCATGAATGTATTCTTGAGTGATGAAGGTTGTCGACACCATAGGAAAAAAGGCAGCAACTAAAGGCAGCAACTAAAGGCAGCAACTAAAGGCAGCAGCAGGCAGTGAAGTGTACAAAGAATTGACAGGCTGATCGCCAATTTATCCGTTAACGGCCGAATCGTATTCATAGTTTTCTTGTGCCATGGCTAACCAATCAAGCTATGATATGTTATATCATTTCAATCCTAATTCAATAGGTAATCGTAGATATAATCAAGCGTTGCAGATATCATTTATTTCGTTATACTGTTTTTATATACAGTATAACGAAATAAAGTAATGCAGCCCCATGAAAGTCATACCACTTAAACCTTCAGCTATCCCCTTTGAATCAGCTTCGCCTAACGCAAGACAACTCCCACTCTACGCATCCGGTGTATCGGCAGGCTTTCCTAGCCCTGCCGATGACTATATTGAAGGCAGCATTAACCTTCACGAACAGCTAGTCAAACACCCTGCCTCAACATTTTTTGCACGAGCGAACGGCCATTCTATGAAGCATCGAGGTATCTTCGATGGTGATTTACTCGTGATTGATCGTGCTGTCAACCCTTTCTCGGGCGCTGTCGTCATTGCTGCTATTAATGGTGAAATGGTGTGTAAAATTCTCGATAAAGAGCGAAAACAATTGTTGGCAGCTAACCCCCAGTATTCGCCTATTAACTTATCAGACGATATTGACTGTTTAATTGAAGGTGTCGTCACTCACTCAGTGAGGCATCATTACTTCAAAGGCTGACGAATGCATCATGTAAAAAGGTATATATTCTCTCAATCATTATGTCCAAATAACGCACTACCATGTATGCATTAGTTGACTGCAACAGTTTTTTTGCCAGCTGCGAGCAAATTTTTCGCCCAGATTTACGCGACAAACCTGTTGTAGTACTCAGCAATAACGATGGCTGTGTGGTGGCAAGAAGTAAAGAAGCCAAAGCCTTACAAATTCGAGATTTACAGCCTTACTTCAAAATAAAAACTGATTTAATGCGTCAGAAAGTCGCTGTATTCAGCAGCAACTATGAACTTTATGGTGATATTTCAGATAAGGTCGTGCAAGTTTTACAGACGTTTGCTGATGATATAGAAGTCTATTCGATTGATGAAAGCTTTTTATTGCTTGATGGCCTGTTAGAAGACCGTAGACAGTTTGGCTTATTGATCAAAGAGCGCATTTGGCGTTATGTGCGCATGCCTGTTTGTGTAGGGTTTGGCGACACAAAAACCTTAGCCAAGCTTGCCAATCATATCGCCAAGAAATCTAAAAAGCTGTCTGGTGTTTGTGTGTTAGACAGACAACCTTACTGGGAACAAGTCTATAAAAAATTGCCTGTATCCACCGTATGGGGCATTGGTTCAAAGCTTACCAGGCGACTTGGTTATTATGATATTCATACCGTATACGACTTAAAACATTCATCGCCTAAACTATTACGTCAGCATTTTAGTGTGAATGTGGAGCGTACTGTCTGCGAGCTAAACGGCGAAAGGTGCTTACCGCTTGAAGATCAGCAACAGGATAAAAAACAAATCTATTCAACACGCTCGTTTGGCACAAAAGTTTCTTCACTCAATGATTTACAGCAGGCCGTAAGTCAGTATGCTTCAAGAGCTGCCATCAAATTAAGAAAGCAAGAAAGTCTGGTTAAAACCGTTTTAGTCTTTATTGAAACATCCAGATTTGCTGATAAATCCTATCGTCAGTCTTTTGTTGAGCAACTGCCCTGCCCCACCAACGACACAAGCACCATTATTCATGCGGTTAGAAAAGCGGTTCGTATTATTTATAAAGAAGGCTATCAGTATGCCAAAGCAGGTGTTGGCCTGATCGAGATCATCGATGAATCACCTACTCAACTTAATTTTTTTAACCACTACCAGAGCCCTCGCTCAAAAAAACTCATGCAAGTGATGGATCAACTCAATCAACATCAGCAACAAGTCTTCTTTGCTGCCAGTGGCATTGACCCTTTTTGGCGTATGCAGAGGCGACTAAAATCACCCGCCTACACCACTGTATTCGATGATCTTCCTGTTATTCGTTTGTAGTCACCCAGGAGCCTGTCCGAGAATTGCGTTCGAGGATAAATTTCAAAGAAGTGAGATAAATTCTTTGGGAAATTCCTGCGAATAGTCAGCCTATTTAAAGGCAGATCTAAATAGTCAGCCCTGATAAACAGTAGAAAGCTTCATTTAAAGAGGCTTAGGGCTGGCTTGAAACGAACAATTTCGACCAGAAAGACTCTAAAAGCCTTAAATTACTGGTCGAAATGAGTTTTGGATGCTGACTACAAGCCCGTCTTCGAACAATCAAAGCAGCTTTTTTGATCTATTCGATTCATTAGATCTCAATGACGCGCTCATAGCCTTATCGAACGCATTGCCTTGGCCAGATTTAGAAAAAGGTCTTGCCGTTTATTACAGCGAAGAAGGTCGCCCAGCCAAACCCATTCGATTGATGAGCGGCTTATTAATGCTCAAGCAGCTCTTCAATTTGAGTGACGAGAATGTGGTTTCTCAGTGGAAAATGAACCCATACTTTCAATTTTTCTGCGGTGAAACCAGTTTTCAATCTTGCCTGCCTTGCCATCCAACAGACCTTGTAAAATTCAGGCAAAGAATTGGCGAGAGCGGCGTTAAACAGATTTTTGCGATGTCAGTTAAGCTGCATGGAGAGGCAGCTGAAGATGATACGGTTTTTGTTGATACGACGGTACAGGAAAAAGCTATCACCTATCCGACCGATACAAAGCTCGCCATCAAAATCATTAATCGAGTGAATAAGCTAGCAAAAGGCTTTGGTGTCAAACAGCGGCGAACTTTTGTCAAAGAGGTAAAACAGCTTCGTATTGACTCGCGCTTCTTTGGACATGTAAAGAAACGCAAGAAGGCTAAAAAAGCCTTGAAGCGTCTGCGTACTATTGCTGACATTCTGATGAGAGAGCTTGAGCGAAAACTCCCAGAGGGTGCGGTTGCACAGCTAGCAAACGATTTTGCCATGTATCGCAAGGTACTTGCTCAACAGTCTAAGGACAAGAACAAAATTTACAGCCTTCATGAGCCTCAAGTCTACTGTGTTGCTAAAGGTAAAGCGCATAAAAAATACGAATACGGGAGCAAGGCTTCTATCGTATCGACACGCGATCATGTCATTGTTGGCGTCGCTGCACATGATACGTTCACGCATGATTCTGAAACATTACAAACTGCGTTAGATGAAGCAGAATCTGTAAGAGAGACATCCATCAAAACTGCTGTTGTTGATAAAGGCTATCAAGGTTCCAAATCTAAAGTGAAGCAGGAAGTTATTTTACCAGGCAAGCCTCTTAAGCGAGATAATGATAAACAACGAGCACGTAAACGAACGCTTTGTAAAAAACGCTCATCCATTGAGCCCGTTATCGGTCATTTGAAGCAAGACTTCAGATTGTGCAGGAACTTCCTTAAGGGCTTTATCGGCGATCAGCTTAACTTGTTGATGGCTGCTTGTGCCTGGAACTTAAAAAAGTGGATCAACGCTTTTTTTGTGCTTGTTTTTATCTGGTTACCTGATCAAAAAGCAGCCAGCAGATTGGCTGGCTTTAAGTTTATGCTTTCGATAATACTTGGCCTTAAAAAATATAAGGCCTTTGTCAGGGCTGACTACCTAGACCTATCACAAGAAAAAAGAGAAAGAACCCTGATTGTTGATCCTAGTCGAGAAAGTCGTCAGGCACTAACTGATTTTATACGAGAAGAGCTAAAGCAGAAGGGGGGGGCTCTCAAGTGAAGCTATCAAATTAAATAGACTAGAGCGTGTTGATATGATGACAGCAGATCAAAGTGATGTACTCAATTTCAGTGAAAATATGGTGATAAAATTCGGTAAGGAGTATAAAAATCAAAACATTGCTAAAAATAGCTATTGGAAAGTTACCAATGTAGACGCTGCTAAAAATGCTGTGACATTAATTGATGAGGAAGGTCGTCAAATTATTTGGAACCCTCAGAGTAATTGGGGTAAGCGATTTCAAGCTTATAAAGAGGTTGAAAGTGAATTAGCTCTGGATGACAAAATTATCTGGACGCAAAACTTAAAAGGAGAGCAGCTAACAAATGGTCTCACTGGAAAAATTATAGATGTTGACCAATTCAGCAAAGAAGCCACTATTCAATTCAAAAATGGCAAGCAGGTTGTCGTAAAGGCTGATGAGTTTGAATATTCACATTGGAATCATAACTATGTTACCACTGCTCATGCAGCACAAGGTATGACGACTGATAGGGTATTGTTTCATGGTGAAAGCTATCGTAAAAATCTGATTTCTCAAAAGTCGTTTTATGTGGGCTTGAGTAGAGCAAAACACGAGGTGGTAGTAGTTACAGATAATAAGAAAGAGCTAGTGAAGCAGTTGGGGCTCCATTCTGGAGAAAAGCAGAATGCGCTTGAATTAGAGGAGTTCAAGCCACCTGCAAAAGAATTAGAAACACCCGAGTCAGCATTTAATATAGATAACTTAAGTGGGATTAATATGTAAAGCTATGTATGCGAATCATCCAGAATACATGTAAACTTTTACCTATATATGTCGTGTGATAGTTATGGTTGATTTAACTAACTATGAACTTTTTAACTGGTCTGGTGAGTTTATGGAAAGAGAAGTTGCTTTAAGGGTAATTGAGCGAATGCCTGGCTGGAGAAATTAGTTGTTCAAGCGTATGATAATCTTCCTGAAGGGATAGAAATAATACGAATTTATCAGAAATATACAGGTCTAAGGTTCGATGTTTCGGGTAAAATATCAGTCGAATATGAGGATTTCTTATTTAATCTTGAAGAAGAGAGTGAAGGCATTTGTAGGTTTTGCGCAGATAAATCTGATGAATGCAAATCGTTATGTGATGCAAAAACACGCAGAAATAAAAGCTAGTAAGCGTTTCAGCTAGGGGTATATTGTGGGGTATCTTGACTTAGTACTATTAAAATATCTTTATTAAACAATAGGTAATGTCAATATGGGCGGCATGATGTAATCATCATGTAGTCTTTTCACTCGCGTTCAGCGCGTTTCAAGAAGCCCGCAAGCCTTTGGTTTGCGGGCTTTTTTATTGGTCGTTTTTTTTAGTAAAGATAGCGTTCATTGTCTAATAAGCCATTGCCATTGCTAGGTTCTGTTGAGAGCTATAGTCAAATCTGGTGTATGGCCGCAGATACGACTTCCTGTTGTTGATCATTTTCTACTGGGTTACCGTCCTCGAATTTCACTCCATCAATAACATCTGCAAGCAGCTTATAGCCCCTTAAGCGTTGCCACTTTTTCTGAGCAGTTGTTAATAATTTATACGCCATTGCTAGCGTTGTTTGTCGACTACCACAGTTTTTCGTTTTATTGGTTCTGAGCCTGACAGCAGCAAAAACAGATTCAATAGGGTTTGTCGTTCTAATATGTTGCCAGTGCATAGCTGGAAAATCATAAAAAGCGAGCATGCTGTCTTTATCTTTCGCAAGGCATTGCATAGCTGCTGGATACTTGGCCTCAAAGCGGTTAATAGTGCTATCAAATGCTTTATAGGCAGCGTCTCGTGTGTCTGCTTGCCATATATCATGTAGCGCTTCTTTCATTTTAGGTTGAATAGCTTTTGGCACTTTATTGAGTACATTGGCTGTCTTATGCACCCAGCAACGTTGTTGAGCGCTCTCTGGCCAGCGCTTGGCCGCAGCCTTCCAAAAACCTAAAGCGCCATCGGCAATCACCAGCTTAGGCTGTCCTTGAAAGCCTTGATATTCAAGCTGTTCAATCACTTCTAGCCAGCTAGCTTCAGATTCTCTATAGCCATCAACAACGGCTAATACCTCTTTACGGCCAGTTTCATCTGAGCCAATGACAACCAAGAGACACAACTTGTCGTCCATTCGAACATTGCAGTAAATACCGTCAACCCAAACATAAACGTAGCGCCTGCCGCTTAAGTCACGCTTACGCCAAAGCCCATAGTCAGTCTCCCATTGCTGTTTAAGGTTTGAAACAACACTCGGCGAAAGCCCTTTTGTTCCATCGCCTAACAGCGCTTCTAGTGCAGGCTGCATGTCACCTGTGGAGATACCTTTCAAATACAGCCAGGGTATAAACTCTTCCATTGTCTTCGTGCGCTTAAGGTACGGTGGGAGCAAAGCGCTGGTAAAGTGATGGCCATTGCCTGATCTGTCGCGCGTCTTCGGCACTTTGATTTCAAGCTCACCTAAACCTGTTTGTATCATGCGCTTAGGCAGATAGCCATTTCTAACGACGGCTTGCTTACCATCTACTTCAAGTGATAAGTAGTCATCTAAGAAGGCTGATAATTCAGCTTGCACTGCCTTTGTTAGCAACTCGCGTGCGCCTTCTTTTAATAACTCGGTCAATGGATCTTTTACTGGATTATTTAACTCTACAACTTTATCATTTTGAGCCATACGGTGTTTCTCCTGTTGGTTGTTGATCTTGCAGGATCGACTAACAGATTAACATCGTATCTTTTCAGCTCATACACCAGATATCATCATAGCTCCCCTACCCCTCTTCATCTCTTTTTCAGGAATTCGGATTAAATCTTGCTCAAAATCAATGTATTTCCATTTTAGAAATCGTATTTCCTTCGGCCTTAAAAAAACTCTCGGAATGAGTTTCAGGGCTTCAGAGGTACAAAAACTACCTGTATTGTTACCATCAATATCTGCGATTAATAGCGCTAGGGTTGATGGTTCAACAATTGCAGCTCTATGCTGAACCTTAGGCAATGGTTTAATAATATCGCTTAACGGTAAGCCCTGAGCTGGGTTATTTCGTGTAAGCCGGTGTGCTAAGGCATAGCCGAAAATACGATTAATTATCGCTAAAATGACTGGTGCTTTTTTAGGAGCACCCGAAGCTTCGATCGATAGCATCAACTCTGTTATGTGACCAGCATCAATTTCATCAATTGATAAACCCCCGAGCAAAGAAGAATCATCCAGTATCCATCGTTTTACACGTGCAGCATGGTCTGGAGACCAAGAATCTTTTTGTTGCTCATGCCACTTTAAGGCAACCACCGAAAAGGCCTTTTCCTTTGGTTCTGCTGCTTTTTTCCTTTCTTTCCGTTGCGCCATTGGGTTTACACCCTTTACAAGTAATAAGCGAGCCTCTTCAGCCATTTTCCTAGCTTCACTTAAGGGTATCGTGGGGTATTTACCCAATGCCATTTCTTGATGCTTACCAGCATATTTGTACCGCAATCGCCAAAGCTTAGACCCATTACTTTTTACCAATAAAAACAGGCCATTACCATCCGCTTTCTTGATTTGCTTCTTGCCTTCAGGGCATTCAATTCCTTTGATTTGCTGGGCTGTTAACATTATTTTTCCATCTACAATAAGGGTATATAAAGGGGTATCGAATATTAATATAGAAGGAATAAAGAAATTTGCATTCACTGATACCCCACTAGATACCCAGCAAAACCTGCAATTAAGAGAAAGGTAAAGGGCTGAAAAGAATGCGCCTGAAAAACAAAAAAAGCCCGCAAATCAATTGACTGCGAGCCTTTTTGAAACGCTTAGCGCGCGAGTGAAAGGACTACATGATGTTTACATCATGCCGCCCATGCCACCCATACCGCCCATACCGCCCATATCAGGCATTGCAGGTGCAGCACCTTTTTCTTCTGGCTCATCGGCAACCATGCATTCAGTTGTGATCATAAGACCAGCAACAGAACCTGCCGCCTGAAGGGCTGTACGAGTCACTTTCGCAGGATCAAGAATACCCATCTCAACCATGTCACCGTAGTCACCTTTACCAGCGTTATAACCGAAGTTACCTTCACCGTTACGAATTTTGTCAACAACAACAGAAGCTTCATCACCTGCATTAGTAACGATTTGACGCATCGGCGATTCCATTGCACGAAGTGCAGCGGCAATACCATGATTTTGGTCTTCATTGTCACCTTCAAGGCCTTTGATAGCTTCAACTGCACGAATCAATGCAACACCGCCACCGGCAACAACACCTTCTTCAACCGCAGCACGGGTTGCATGAAGCGCGTCTTCAACACGGGCTTTCTTTTCTTTCATTTCGATTTCAGTAGAAGCACCTACTTTAATCACAGCAACACCGCCAGCTAATTTAGCAACACGCTCTTGAAGCTTCTCACGATCGTAATCAGAAGTAGTATTTTCAACCTGTACACGAATTTCTTGAACACGCGCTTCGATGTTAGCGACTTCACCTGCGCCATCAACGATAGTGCTGTTGTCTTTATCCATAGTGACACGCTTCGCGCTACCAAGATGTTCAAGGGTTGCAGTCTCAAGATCAAGACCAACTTCTTCGCTGATCACAGTCGCACCGGTTAAGATAGCGATGTCTTCAAGCATAGCCTTACGACGATCACCAAAACCAGGCGCCTTACAAGCTGACACTTTAACGATGCCGCGCATATTGTTAACAACCAAGGTTGCTAACGCTTCACCTTCAACGTCTTCAGCAACAATCACTAAAGGACGGCTAGCTTTAGCCACTTGCTCAAGAAGAGGCAACAACTCACGAATGTTAGAGATTTTCTTATCAACCAATAGCAAGAATGGGCTTTCGGCTTCTGAAGTCATGTTTTCAGTGTTGGTCACAAAGTATGGAGACAAGTAACCACGGTCAAATTGCATCCCTTCAACAACGTCAAGCTCGTTCTCAAAGCCTTGACCTTCTTCAACAGTGATAACACCTTCTTTGCCGACTTTTTCCATAGCTTCTGCAATGATACTACCTACAGCTTCATCGCTGTTTGCAGAGATAGTACCTACTTGAGCAATAGCGTTGCTATCTGTGCATGGCTTAGCCATTGAGTGAATTTGCTCAACTGCCGCCGCAACGGCTTTATCAATCCCGCGCTTAAGATCCATTGGATTCATGCCTGCTGCAACAGCTTTTAGGCCTTCGTTCACGATGCCTTGGGCAAGGACAGTTGCAGTAGTTGTACCGTCACCAGCAAGATCAGAGGCTTGTGACGCGACTTCCTTCACCATTTGTGCGCCCATGTTTTCAAGCTTGTCTGCAAGCTCGATTTCTTTTGCAACAGAGACACCGTCTTTAGTCACGGTAGGCGCGCCAAACGACTTGTCTAGCACAACGTTACGACCTTTAGGGCCTAAGGTTACTTTTACAGCGTCTGCTAGTGTGTTTACACCTTGAAGCATTCTTGAGCGAGCTGAATCGCCAAATTGTACGTCTTTAGCCATTGTTAATACCTTTTACTTTGAATTTGTTACCCGAAACCGATTAACCGATTACGCCAAAAATTTCGCTTTCTTTCATGATAATTAGCTCTTCACCGTCAACTTTGATGGTGTTACCTGAGTAATTACCGAAAACCACTGTGTCGCCCACTTTCACTTGTAACGCACGGGCTTCACCGCTATCCAATAATGCACCTTCGCCCACGGCTACGATTTCACCTTGATTCGGTTGCTCTTTCGCAGAGCCCGGCAATACGATGCCACCTGCTGAAACAGCTTCTTGCTCTTGTCGCTTGACAACAACGTTGTCGTATAAAGGACGAATTTTCATAGATAAAACTCCTAGTTTACTTCTACCTACTAATGATTTAAGGATGAACCGAAGTTCGTTCAATAAGCTGGTTGCATAAATGGAGGCGGTATTTTCAATTTCAAGGGCACAATTAGAAAAAAATCACTTTTTTTTATGCTCAATATGCCCATCAATCGGCTCATCTCGTGAGAATTCACCTTCAAAGGTGTGCGCATCGGCTTGAGAACGCTGATGCTGGCTATAAAATCGAAAGCTGCTTTGTCCTGAGGCGCTCTTTGCCAGTATTTTTGAGGCCAGGCGTTTCCGTATAAACGGGATTAGCAAACAAATCCCAAAAACATCCGTCAAAATACCGGGTAATACAATAAACAGACCGCTTATACCCAACAAAAACCCTTCGGCTACCTCCTTTGCTGGCGTTTCACCTCGGTTTAGTTTTTCATTGGCACGCGTTAGTGTTGAAAGTCCCTGTTTGCGCATGACAGACAAACCAATGGCAGCGGTCAAGATAATCTCTAACAATATAGGAATGGCGCCGACTTGAGCGCCTATTTTGATAAACAAGGTCAACTCTATCGCAGGTAAAATAATAAAAATTAACAGCAAAGGCATAGTAGTGATGCTCAATTTATTTCAATTCAAAATAAATAAGGGCTTAGCCTGATATTTCAAGGGGCGTTATAAATGACCGCTCAAAACGAACAAAATCACAGACCTTAACTCTAAGATAAGACTAAAGGCAACTTAGCGATTACCGTCATGCCATTACCATCTTATGCAGCCCTTACCTTTATTTTTTTTTCAATATCTCTGTTCAGTAACAGCTCAGAAATTGACATCAGAGGAGACCTAGTAAGATTAGGCAAAGCTCGATCATCTACCTATGTTAGATGCTGGTATAGAGAAAAGCCCTCACACGATGAAGCTAAAGCTAACTGGGTTTGGGCAAAAAATGAAGATGGTAGCTACTTCAGCATAACAGGCTACTGGTATTCTCGGATAACTCCGGGAAACATGTTTTATACAACCACCCCGCAACAGACCATCTACAAGCAATGTCAAACGACTCTGGCAGACATGAATGATGACAAAGACATTAGTTTTTATGCAGCCAACAGTCTTTACTCCATTAACTACACCATCTGGTCAAATGACACAACCTACGACCCAGCAAAGCCCGGCATTAATAGAATAGTCTCCTTTGGAAACAGCCTCTCAGATACTGGAAATCTCTTTAATCTAACAAAGTTTAATGTCCCTAATATAGCCAGTTGGTTTGCAGGGCGTTTTTCCAACGGTTTTGTGTGGACCGAATACCTAGCAAAAAAAATAAACCTGCCACTGTACACTTGGTCAGTTGGCGGTGCCGCTGGCGAAGATCATTTAAAGATCATACAGGGAGTAAAGCATCAGATTGACTCTTTCAATAGCTATAAAACATCAGCTGAACACTACTTACCTGAACAGACTCTCTTCACATTGGAATTTGGCGCTAATGACCTGCTAATTTACAATACTCCACTCGAAAAAATGCTATCTAACATAGACGATGTGTTTATTAGATTAGCAGAAAGTGAAGCCAAGAACGTTCTCCTAGTGCTTCTTCCTGACGTCAGTCGAATACCTATGGCCGGAATCTTTACCCCATCACAAAGGGAAACCATGTCCAAACAGGTCGAGATACTCAACAACCACTTGAAGTCAACGGCTGACAAGTACAGGAAGGCTGGTATCAACATTGTTACATTCGATACTTTTCAATTTTTCCAGCAACTCGTCAATCAGCCTCAGGACTTCGGATTAAAAAACACAACAAGTGCCTGTCTTGATGTAGGCCAAATGGTAGGTTCTATATTTCTCTTCGCTCAACAGTTAACACCTCAGTGTGCACAGTTGAGTTCAGACAGCTATCTCTTCTGGGACAGTATTCACCCAACAACCAAGGTGCACGAACTCGTCGCAGAGGAAATATCAACATTAATCTTGGAATCTTTTAAAATAAATACGAATGAGTAAAAAATTATCAACAGAAAGCACATATTTTTGTAAGATAGCGGTCCTTGGATTCAACCAATATAAGAGACCACTATGAATATCAAAAATAAAGTCGTCGTCATTACAGGCGGCGCACAAGGGCTAGGCTACTCAATGGCAGAATGCTTTGCTAACAAAGGTGCTCGACTAGCACTCGTTGACATGAACCCTGATGCACTAGCAACAGCACAAAGCCAATTGTCTGAAAAAGGCGTTGAAGTTAAAACATACACAACAAACGTTGCCAAAGAAGACGAGGTCGAGACGCTATTTAATAATATTGTTAGTGACCTAGGTGGCGTTGACTGCCTGATTAACAATGCCGGCATCACTCGCGATGGCCTATTTATTAAAGCAAAAGATGGCAAAATCACTAAACGCATGTCGATACAAGAATGGCAAAGCGTCATCGACGTTAATCTAACAGGTGTTTTCTTGTGCGGACGCGAAGCCGCCACCAAAATGATCGAATCTAACACTCATGGCGTTATCATCAATATTTCAAGCCTTTCAAAAGCAGGCAACATGGGACAAAGCAATTACTCTGCTGCAAAAGCAGGCGTTGCAGCTATGACCGTCACCTGGGCGAAAGAGCTAAGCCGCTATGGTATTCGCTCAGCAGGTATTGCGCCCGGCTTTATCGCCACTGAAATGGTGAAATCCATGAAGCCTGAAGCGCTAGAAAAAATGGCTAATATGATCCCGCTAAAGCGCTTAGGCGAGCCTAAAGAAATCGGCATGACTGCTGTTTATATTGCTGAAAACGATTACTATACAGGCCGTACTATTGAAATGGATGGCGGCATGCGTATTTAATCACGCCTAATGGCGGGAGACGCTTCGCTGTCCCGCCCTACCACATATTAGGCCCTTGCTGAAGGCCTTGCAGATATTCTTTCATGCCATGCGAGCAAGTGCTTATGCTCAGCTTGTGGACGTATTTTAATAACCCGTGCAAAATCAATCGCGCATAACAGGGTGATATCAGCAATGCTAAAGCTGTTACCTGCTACGAAAGGCTTTTCGGACAGCATTTGATCCAGCTGATGTAGTTTTTTCTTTGCATTTTTTACCGACTCTTTACCCCAGGCTTCAATAGGCGTCATTCTGTCACTAAAATACCCGGTCGTATGTTGAAACCCCATTGCAACAGGCAAGAAAAACTCAAGCTCAATGCGTCTTTGCATCATTTCAATCACCCCCTGCTCTTCAGCCGTCTTCCCCATTAACGCAGGTTCAGGATACAGTGCCTCGAAATACCGGCAAATAGCGACAGACTCACTAATCACTGTACCGTCATCGAGCTCTAAAAACGGCAGGCCTCGCCCAGGGTTTTTAGCAAGCATATCAGCTGTCATGTTATCGCCTGCTTTAATATCAAGCTCTACGAATTCACAATCAATGCCCTTTTCGGCTAAAAAGATTCTGGCACGCCGTGGATTTGGTGCCAGCTTAGTTTCGAATATTTTCATAATCCACCTCTTATGAGTTAACTACAGCTGATTGAACTACAGCGCGATGCATTAATCTAACAGTTTACCTATAAATCATTCTTAAAGCTTTTCAAAGCACAAGATAAAAGTGAACTGGGTAGGACATTATGATTGCATTGATATTTTGCCTCTTCCTAATTTCCATGCTGACGCTTTTGGCTAACAAGGTTACCCTTTCCGTTAGCACTTTTTGTATTGCGTCAAGTCTTGCACTTTATTGGTTTCATTTTCATACTACGGACACGCTAAAAATCTTGCTTTAGGCTAAACGATGACAGGAGCTAGACAGAATAAAACGCAAGCGTACCTGAGAGCACTTAATGTGTTGGGTTTATTAGCCTTATGCTGTGTATTATTGTTTGCCTTTTACGATCAATTTGCTGATCGTGATTTACCTTGTCCCCTATGCCTATTACAACGCGCAGGGCTCTGCGCTGCTATGTATGCCATCATGCTAAATGTTGTACTCGGCGTTAAACCAGCGCATTACGGTCTACTCCTATTAGCCGCTTTGTTTGGAGGGGCTGTCGCACTCAGACAAATCAGCCTGCACGTGATACCCGGCACCCTTCCTTATGGTAAAGATCTACTTGGCTTTCATTTTTATACTTGGGCTTTTATTACCTTCACAATCATGATTGGCTTCACTGCATTGCTGTTACTTATCCCTGATCAATATGTAAGCAATCAGGATTTCATCGCCTTCAAAGGTATGCCACTATGGACGAAGGCAATTGTTATACTGGCTTTATTGGTCATTACCGCCAATGCTATATCTGCCTTTCTCGAGTGTGGTAGCTGGGCCTGTGCCGACAACCCAGTTCGTTACCGCCTGCTTCACTAGTACCCCAATGCACAGCGATTGTCCCGTTCAGCAGCTACAGGTTTTTCTATGGCAAGGCGCAAGTATGCAGTAATACATGCGTCTTTCAAATACTTGCAACAAAGTCACGGGAAAACCTGTAGCTGCCCTTTGGGTGGCATTTAAAATGCCCATAGCTGTGTTGCTTGATCTCACTATAGAATAACTATTATTTTCGATCAGCTGCCTTGCTATGAGCATTTTACTTTGCCACTGAACCCGACAATCGCTGTGCATTGGGGTACTAGGCGCCTGTCAGAGAACTGACAGCACTCATCTTTATTCCGCGAAGGATTTAAACACGCTCTCTAGTTGTGCTCTTTTTATTATCGACTATCTTCATTATCAGACAGTGCACGCCCTATCGATCATATGCCTTTCGATAAGCACAGGTCGAAAACTAAAAGATCGCAAGCTTATAAAGAAACTTCGGCTAATGCTTCCGGTCGAAAAGTCTCCAATCATCGTTTAGGACACTTTATGCTAGCCTTTCATCGCTTATTATCTGGAATTGCGATCCTTTATATCGCTTTATCAGGACTTTGTTCGTCGTTACTTTATGCTGAGGATGCTGGCGAACCACTCTCTAGTTATGTTTTAGATAGTTCTGATAATCGCTACCTGACACTTGAGAATGGATTACAAGTCCTTTGCATCAGCCAACCTACTTTAACAACCTCTTCTGTGGTTATGTCTATTCCAAAAGGTTATTACAGCGAACCGTTGGAGTTCCCAGGGCTAGCTAAGCTTCACTTAAAGCTACTCGTCACGAGAAGCACAAAGTACACCAATGACACAGGCATCGCTCGAATGCTTCAATCACACAAGGGTGAGGATCTCTCTACCGTCACAGGCACCTCCACATCCATAGCCCTTAGTATTGACCAAGCCATGTATTCAGGCCTGATTGATAGAATTGTGGATACATTTAACGCGCCGCTTTTTGAAACAAAAACGACAGCTGACAAAATTAAGAAAATGCATAGCCTCTGGTATAAAGAACAACAGCATAAAGGGCTGTTTCAAGATCGAGTACTAGGCGCACTCATTGAGCAACCTGGCATTGCGAATTTTCATCAGGGTAATTTGGATACACTGAAAGCCAATGACAAACTCGCTAAGGCCTTAATAAACTATCACGAAAGCACATTACTTACCCCTAGCATGACCATTATTTTGGCATCGCCTAAGCCCATTGACGAACTGACAACACTCGCAAAAAAACTGGATGCCATTACTGCCAAGTCAGCCGTGAATGAAGAGCCTATTGACATGAATACAAAAGGGCTGGCTGGTCAGCATGTCACGATTAAGCACCAGGACGCTCAACTTAGCTTCTTGTTTCCTATCAACAAATCCGGCTTAGCCGAAACCCGCTTTGACGATCTAGCAAAGCGCATTCTCATCAGTGATCAGCAAGGCAGCTTCACAAGATGGTTGGACGAAAAAAAATATATGAATAATATTAGCTGGCAGTGGGTTGATTGGCCTGGTGAAGAAGCACTCACAGGCTTTACGATTAAATTGACAGACTTAGGTGCGAAAAACACAGATGAAATTATTCAGTTGTTTAATGCCTATTTAGCCCCATTGGAAACGCTGAAGGATCTTGAGCCTTATCACAAAGAACTCGTTGACGTTTTAACATTAGATAGCTTTTCTTATAACCCAGATCTGACACTAGCGTATTTTCAACGTATTGGTCTGCAAAGTTTAGATGTCCCCGCTGCGAAATGGCTGACTTCATCACACGCCTTAGCCGATTTTGATGCAGCAAATGCCCAAACGTTTTTTGAGCAAATCACGGGTGACAACCTAATCACCATTGAATCGATTAAGGCAAAAACTGACTTACCAAACAAACTACCTTTCAGCAAGCTTAGCTATGAAGCTCAGCCTTTAACTGTCAAAGAACTAAAGTCAGCTGTCTCATTGAAACTACCCTCGACCAATCATTATATCCCAAGCGACTTTAGTATTTATTCGCCAGGCCAGTACACCAAACCAACAGAATTATATAATAAGGATCAAATCCAAGGGCACTACTTATCAGGCTTTACACCTAATTTGCCATTAGGTAATTTGACGCTCTATTTCAATCAGCCAGACACAATCGATAACTATGACCGCTTTCTTGAAGACTTTCTGCTCGTCGATATCTTAAAACAGCGAAGCATTGAAGTAACCGAACATGCTAATAATGCCGTCAATGAAATGAACATCAGCTTTGAAGCGGGTTTAAAAATTAACCTCAGCGGTATTACACAAAAACAAGTATTAATTCTGGATGATTTGTTAGCGGTTATTGAAAAGCCAGTCACTCAAGAAGAAGTTAATACATCCATCAAGCATCTAGAAGCAAAGTTTAAAGAAAAACAAACGCTAAAAAGCCTTGACCGTGCTTTTTTTGAGTTTGATAAAGTCAAAACCAACCGACTATTTACTGATGAAACAACAACTAAACGTCTTGCATCATTAACAGTAGAAGATATTAACCAAGCTAAAGCCAACCTGTTTAGCAGCACCCCCATTAAGATGTTCCACTATGGTAACTATGATCAAGCAGCCATTGAAAAAATGGCTAAAAAAATGGAGGCGCTAAGAGGCGAACAAGCGACAACACCGCACTATATAACCGAGCATCAATTAGTACTTGAAAAAGGCAAAACCTATCAAGCCAATGTATTACACCCTGATACTGACAATGCGATTTATGACCTAACGATTGATCATACTGACAAAAACATCAACAAGGCAGCAGCTATTATTTTTGTCATGCTCATCAGAGGTAATGAAAACAAGCGCGCCAGCTTAGGCGTAAAAGACAACAAAATTGATATGTCCTTCAGAGAAATTAACAATCAACCAGCTATAGGTTTGTCGGTAACAGGCGAAAACGACTTGCCACAAATGTACAAAAGCCTCAAACAATACAAAAAGGAAGTAGCGGCAGATTTTGAACGTCTAAACGAATATAGCTTTGAATCGTTGAAAAAAGATATTGTTGCTCAAATTGATCAAACCGTGGCGAGCTTAAATAGCGATATTGATTATCATACAACCAATTGGCAGCATCAAATCCCAGAAGAAAGTGACCGTATTCGAGTCATTGAAGCCATTCGAGACGTTAAGGTAGCCGATATTAAAGCCCTGCAAAGTCGATTATTTAAAGACAATCAAGGCAGCCGTATCTTGATACAGATTTCAGGTAACAAGAAGAATAAAAAAGGTAGTCCTTTCCAGCAAATTAAAAATGCTGTGATATTAGAGAAAGAATAAGGGCTAAAAATCAAGAAGACTTTAGTCTTCTTGATCACGTCAGTTTTGCAACTGAATCAACAAGCGCTTTTTCTGCTGCGTCTAAACATCACAGGTAAACTGTTCAATAAGGACTTGAAATCAACGTTCTATAAACTTGTATGTGTTCCCGCGAAGGCGGGAATCCATACCAGACAAATGCAGTGAATCGAAGTACTAGTACCCCAATGCACAGCGATTGTCGGATTCAGTGGCAGAGTAAAATGCTCATAGCAAGGCAGCTGATCGAAAATAATAGTTATTCTATAGTGAGATCAAGCAACACAGCTATGGGCATTTTAAATGCCACCCAAAGGGCAGCTACAGGTTTTCCCGTGACTTTGTTGCAAGTATTTGAAAGACGCATGTATTACTGCATACTTGCGCCTTGCCACAGAAAAACCTGTAGCTGCTGAACGGGACAATCGCTGTGCATTGGGGTACTAGTACATCGTGTCAAACCGATTGTCGGGTAACTTTGAATGTTTGTAGGGTGGATAAGCGACAGCGCCATCCACCAGTCATTAAGTTTTTTTGGTGGAAGACGCTACGCTTTTCCACCCTACGGTTACCAGACAAACCTTTTGACATGATGTACTAGGACGCAGAAAATCAAGATAACAAAAAAAACAGGCTCAAAGGCCTGTTATGCTCAACACATTGGGGTGAACAAAGGTTAATCAGGCAGCCCTAAAATACGTTTGGCAATAATATTGAGCTGTACTTCAGAAGTACCGCCAGCAATAGTATGTGCATAGGTCAACAAGTGTTGCTTAGTCACTCGAAGCTCATCATCAGTGAACGCATCACCGTCAAAGCCTAGCCCTCTTGAGCCCATAATGTCTAAAATCAGCTGGTACTTGACCTTGTCTTCTTCTGTGCCTTGATACTTAGCAATCATCATTGCCATACCAGCGAGAGGATCTTGAGCTGCAAACTCTTCACCGGTGCGCTGCATAGTCAGGTCAAAGGCTTCTGTATTTATCAGGTTTTGCGCGATACGGTCACGAAGTGCAGGGTCTGCAATCTTACCGTTAGCATCCACGCCAATGTATGTTTTGGCAATCTCTGCTGGGTTGTCTTCATGGCGCGCGGCGCTTTCTTCGATGTCTGACATCATCGCACGCTCAAGCTCAAGGACGCGCTTAGCGACTGTCCAGCCTTTATCGATCTCACCGATCACATTGGCAACAGGTACTTTGACGTTATCAAAGAAGGTTTGGCAGAAATGTGCATCACCGTTGGTTAACTCAATCGGCTTAGTCGATACCCCTTCAGTTTGCATATCAAACACGATAAAGGTTATACCTTCACGCTTAGGCGCGTCAGGGTTAGAGCGCACCAAACAGTAAATGTAATCCGACTCATCAGCGTACGAGGTCCAGATTTTAGACCCATTGATGATGAAATGATCCCCTTCTCTCACGGCCTTAGTTTGCAGACCTGCCAAATCAGAGCCTGCACCTGGCTCACTGTAACCTTGGCACCACCGGATTTCTCCTCGGGTAATAGGCGGTAAGAATGTTTTCTTTTGCTCTTCTGTACCAAACTCAAGAATAGCAGGGCCTGCCATCCAAACGCCTAAATTGATATGGGCGGGACGCGCATTGATACGGCTTAATTCTTCTTTAAGAATTTGGCCTTCTTGAGGGGATAAACCGCCGCCGCCGAATTCTGCAGGCCAAGTCGGGCAAAACCATTGTTTATCGCGCATACGCTCGAACCAAAGCTTTTGATCTTCGGTCTGAAAATGCATACCACGTCCACCCCAAGACTGAGATTCCATATCAGGGACAGGGGTACGCATTGACTCAGGACAATTTGCCTCAAGCCATTCTCTCGTTTCTACACGAAATTGTTCTAACGAATCCAAAGGAGTCTCCTTGGCTATTCTTATTTAGGTTCTACTAGGTTCTGTTGACATCATTTTGTTCATGCTGTTACAGGCTAAATGTCCATCAAACTGTGTCGAATTTCATTCATATAGGCTGCTATTATTCACTCAACTCTGCTTGTTAGACTGCAAAAACGGGCGAGAGCAGCATAAAAAAATGATGTCAAGAG
The DNA here is from genome assembly GCA_965225765.1 of Pseudomonadales bacterium. GTDB lineage: Bacteria > Pseudomonadota > Gammaproteobacteria > Pseudomonadales > DT-91 > CAKMZU01. Next base: position 536,532 of record CBDDBO010000002.1, on the reverse strand, counting down.
AACCTAACGTTAAACATCAAGCTTGAAAACACGTTTAGCATTTTCACGTAAAAATTTAGGCCAAACCTCTTCTTTAAAAGGCACATTTGGCATATCTTTAAAAATACGATCTAACGAAAGGCCCATAGGAAAATAGCCAGCATACATGATCTTGTCAGCACCACGCGTGTTTGCATAATCAATGATGTTTTTAGGGTAATGCTTAGGCGCAAAGGCTGATGTCATGTAGTAAAGGTTCGGGTATTTAAGCATGAGCTTCCACGCGAGATCCGTCCAAGGCTCCGCACCATGACGCATTACCACTTTTAGCTCTGGGAAGAACCAGCACACTTCATCAAGGTGCTCGACTTTTTGCGGCTCCATCGGTAAACGAGGGCCAGGCACGCCGACACAAGGGCAGATAGGGATATCCAGTTCCACACAAGCCGCATAGATTGGATACCACTTTTTATCATTTAAAGGGACTTGAGGGCAAAGACCTGAAGGAAAAGCTGTCACAGCTTTAATGCCGTATTCTTTATGAAGGCGCTTAATCTTGCGCACTTCATCCATACCGTTGTTTGGATTAGCTTCGTAAGACGCAATAAAACGGTTAGGGAAACGCTCTAGCGCTTCCTTAGCTACATGATTATCATCATCAAAACCTGTCATCGCGATTTCGATATTAAACTTATCCATTTGCTCAACGGTATAAGCCACATAATCGTCTTTATCGCCTGCCTGGGGGATATCTTTAAACATGTACTGAGCAGGCATCTTAAACATCGTCCTGCTCTCTTCGTCCATAAGAAGAGGCTTCATGAAGTCATACCAGCTGCTGTTATCGTAACCTGGTACGCTAAGCATCAAATCGATGACTTTTATGTCTGACGGCATAGTCATAATTATTATCCTCAAGCAAAAGTGCGCTAGATTGTACAAAAATTGAAGATTATCTCAAGGATTTTTACCGCCGCACCCAGCTATATATAAGTGTTTTGTTAATTTAAACAATGACTTACAGATGTGCTTTATACTAGTCGCCGCCCCTCAATCCACACTTGACTGAGTGTTAGATCATCATCCACCACCAGAAATGAAGCCTTAGCACCCGACTTTAAGTGACCGTATTGATCCGTGATACCTAAACAAGCAGCAGGATAAAGACTTGCCATACGCACTGCTTCTTGCCAATTACCCTCTAACAGCCTGGCCATATATTTAACCGCATCTAACAATGCTATATCGGCACCCGCCAAGACACCCTGCTCTGTCTGCAAGCAGCCATTTTCGGCTGACACCTGTTGACCATAAAGGCTGAATGTTTTTTCTTCTGCGCCCACTGAGGCCATGGCATCAGACACCAACAAGACTTTTCCCTTATCTTTAGCGAGAAGAATCAGCTTTAATACAGCGTCATGTAGGTGATGCCCATCAGCTATCACAGTGCAAAAAGAGGCCTTATCTATTAATGCAGCCCCCACTATGCCCGGATCTCGACTGAGCATAGGCGGCATGGCATTAAATATATGGGTAAACCCTGACACCCCTTGTAATAGCGCTGTCTGAGCTTCTTCAAAACTCGCTGCAGTATGACCTGCAAACACAACCACACCTGCCTGCGTCAGAGTTTCTAACAAGTTGCCATTAACTAACTCTGGCGCGAGTGTAACCAACAACGTACCGTTTTTTTTCGCTATCAAGTTATCGACTTGATCTTTAGACAATGACTGAAAGCGACTAACATCATGCACGCCTTTTTTTGAAGGGTTGAGATAAGGCCCTTCCAAGTGGGCACCTAACAGGCCTGGAACCCCCTGAGAATGAAGCTTGCCAGTAGTTGATAAAAACTCATCAACTTTATTAGCGGTATGACTAATTAATGTAGGCAATAAAGCCACAGTACCTAAACGCTGGTGCGCAAGAATGACGCGCTTCACAGCCTCTTCCGAAAGATCATCATCTAACATGACCCCGCCACCGCCATTGACTTGCAAATCAATCAGCCCTGGTATTATCCATTGGCCAGACAAGTCAATCGCTTCAGTAGTAGATGAATCCAAAACACTTGTATTAACAACATCAATAATATTCTTACTCTCAATCACTAACGAGTGCTTAGCAAGACTTTCTTTGCCGGTAAAGAGCTGACCATTGATGAAAGCTTTTCTCATGTATTTTATCTCGCTTAAGCCGACAGGACTATACCCACTATTTTAAGAAGCAGAACACTACCCATTCACTTTCATTCTGCCAAGAGGAATTGAATGAATAATAGCAGTCTATATGAGTGAAATTCGACCCGTCCAGATGGAAAAACGGGCACAACCTGAAGGGTTACGTCCAACTACCCGCCAATCTGTGTTGTAGGTTTACGAACATTAAAGACAACCTACGCCTTGCTGAAAGCCTTGACATTCAGCGCAGACACTCAACATCAATTAATAAAGATGCCCTTAACTAAATGTTTTTTCTGAAGAGAACGAAATAGAAGCAGCTTCAACAGATGTGAGACTCAACCAAAAAGTTGTCACAGTAAGACCGGCTGCAGCAAATAAAAAAAGAAACTTAATAGATAAAGCAGATACTAGAATACCCCCTATAAATGCGCCAACCACAACAGAAATATACTGATTAAGCTTTATGTAAGCATCAACTTTTGGTAGCAAATGCTTAGGCACGTCATATTGAAGGCAAGAAGAAAAACCTATATTAAAAATAGATCTTCCGAAACCATTGAAAAAAATAAACATACCGAGCATGAAAAAAGACACATTACTGTAAAAAAAGCTTGAGACAGTGAGAAGCAGCGCCGAAAAACTTATTAGAAAGCTCTGACAAAGAAAAAGCTTACAAAAGCCAATCGAACGAACAAAGACGCTAAAAAGTAAAGAAGACGAAAAGGCTCCAACACCTTCTAATGATAATAAGGCTCCCAAGTTTAAGCTAGTACCTCAATGCACAGCGATTGTCCCGTTCAGCAGCTACAGGTTTTTCTGTGGCAAGGCGCAAGTATGCAGTAATACATGCGTCTTTCAAATACTTGCAACAAAGTCACGGGAAAACCTGTAGCTGCCCTTTGGGTGGCATTTAAAATGCCCATAGCTGTGTTGCTTGATCTCACTATAGAATAACTATTATTTTCGATCAGCTGCCTTGCTATGAGCATTTTACTCTGCCACTAAACCCGACAATCGCTGTGCATTGAGGTACTAGTTTGTCTTAGTGACCTTCTGTAAATAAGGCGGGTTATCAGAATCAATGCCCTTCGCAAGCGCAAGATCATTAATAAAGCGATAAAAGCGGTGGATAAATAGCACAGGCTGAAGCACAGGCAGCACATAGGGCACAACAGGCAAGGGTAACGCCTGTGTCTGTCCTTCCGTCACGGCAAAAGCCTTGCTGCCTCGCGTCACAAATTCATCGATCAGTGTTAAAGAACCTTGAAGGGTTTCATCTGACTGACCGAAAAACCAGACAGGAAAGCCATCTTTTATGAGCGTCATCGGTCCATGCTTAACTTCTGCTGTGCTAAAGGCTTCAGCATGAACATGACAGACTTCTTTTAATTTTAACGCAGCTTCAGCAGCAATAGGGAGGCAAAAGCCTCTCCCAAGCACAATCAAATTAGTCACACCTTGAAGTGCTGGTATTGCTGACTTCCAATCAAGCTCCCAAGCTTTATCTAAAAAATCAGGAAGCCTGGCAAGACCAGACGCTAAGGCTTCGTCCTTTTTGAGAACAGCAATTAATTGCAAAAAAATAACTAACGTCCCTATAAACGTCTTAGTCGCGGCAATGCTTTTTTCAGGCCCTACATGTAAATAAAGGGTTTCATCCGCTTCACGATCAACAGGTGAATTGAGCGTATTCGTTATAGCCAATACTTTAGCGCCTTGGGCTTTAGCCGCTTTAATCACGGCTAGCGAATCAGGGCTAGCGCCAGATTGCGATATCACAATCAACAGCGTTGATGAGTGAAACGGTTTGGCTTTATAGCAAGTAATAGCAGAAGGCTCAACAAAACCACAAGGTATACCTAATTCAGTTTCAATCAGACACTTACCAAAGGCTGCAGCATGGAGAGAGCTGCCTCTAGCACAGATCATTATGTGCCCGGAAGAAGCTATCAAGGATTGAATGATAGCCGCACTGTCATAATATTGCCCGCTACTTTTCATCAGCTCAATAATAGAACAGGATGATGACAACGCTTCTGTATACAACAATGTTCTCTGACTCACAATGGATCTCTTTAAAGTCGACGACTTAATAGTCTAGAAAAGAATAAAATTGATTTCAGGCTTTGAACTAAATAACAAAACTAAACTCCCAACCTGTTTTAGAAATAAATGAGTCCTTACAACCCCCGGCATTACAGTATATGGGCTGCTGTTTTTTTACTAGTATCAATATCATTAAAATCTCAATCGCAAGAAATTCGGATTGTTAAAGCTCAACAACAGTTAAGTAGTTGGTTACCCGCTGGCATTGCAAGTGCCCAACGATTAATCACTGTGCCGGTAATCTTCACTTCACTGTCAAATTTAGTCTCTACGACAACACTCGCTATTTCAGATGCTGTGAATCACCCCCCCAACACCAATCAAAGCCACTGCGAGCCTTGCAACCAAACCATCATTAACCATTACCATAATCACTGTGAGTCAGCTAGCACACATTCATCAAGCTGGGGTGACTGGCTGGGTAGTCATTGGGTAGATCTAGCTAATCTTATCAGTACACAAATAGGTGGCGGCATAGCCATAGCTTCTTTGTACATCACTTATAAACTCTATAAACAAGCTCAATATCAAAGGGCAAAGGACAAAAAACATCATCAAATAGAAAAATCTAAAGATTGGGAAACTATTGTTGATCTACATCTTAGGCTCACCCAGACACAAGATAACATCATCAAAACGCAAAAAAGACTTTTAAAGAAAGAGTCAAATAAATTTATGGCGCTAAACAATAAGCATAATGCTAAGCTGAGGAGCCATTATAGAAGACAGACAAAGATTAAAAGAAGTCTTGAAAGCCAGGTTAGTAATTCACATGAAACCATCACCCAAGAGATGAAAAAAATCAAGGGTAGACTTAACCTGAAAGACTTCGAAGAAGAACAGAATAAAACAAACTTTACCAAGCAGCAGGCAGCAAAGTTAAAAGACTTGTCCTCTACCAACACGATGCCTACTGATGTGCCTCGTTATGCAAAGCCAAGCAATAGTCATTCAATAAAAAAAGCAAAGCCCCAGCTTAGAGTAAGCAGTAATAGGGTGATTAAACTAAATAACAGAAGCCCTTCAGCTACGGTGCCTGCTAATTTTTCAAAGGCAAACGAACAAAATCCCCCCATAATCTTTAATTCTCATGCGAGTGAAAAAGGCACATCTGGCACGCAAAAGAGCGCGCCAAAAAAAGAGTTTACAATTTTGCGTGTGAATGAGAGTGCTTAACATGACGCCTACAAAGGGTTATGAATAATCACCCTATTCCCAGTTATTAAATCTACTTGATAAATCCCATCAAACCCCTCGTCAGCCACAAAAGCAGTTGCGTCAGATTCAAAGAGATCAATACCAATAATTTGACGGAAAAATATATCGTTTTCAACAGACGCATCACTCACCATGGTACGCACACCTGTATCTAAATCAGCCGCGTAAATAGACTGAGAATCCTGCGAGGTGAAAAGAATACGGTTGTTCTCAGCGTCCATCACCTGCCCGCGAGCGTTACTGGTATCAGGGCCGTAAACGTTTTCATCGTCGGTAAAAATAGACCTGAGACCTGTATCCACATCGACCGCCCAAATAGGATTGACCCCACTGCTTCTAAAAAACAACACACGGCGATTGGCAGCATCAAAGCTCATATCGTAGCTTGCGTACATCGATTGCTGTTCGGCAATATTATTCACTTCACTGACTTCTTCGATCGCCTTAGCTTGTATGTTATAAGACAACAAACTGAACCGACCATACGTATTATCAGGCAAGTCATCACCGCTAACACGACGAGCCAAATAGATGAGCTGATCATCTACATTCAGTGCAATCGAATCGACATTAAAATTGGGATAATTAACCAAGGCTTTCTCTGATGCACCTATCAGAAGTTCATAGCTACCATCCGTTAAATTCACCGCAAACACTTCATCATCGTTAACGCTTGAATCATTGTAAACGTACAATAGATCATCGGCAGGGTTAAGCACAGCAATCTCGAAACCTGTTGCAGGGTAATCACCGACTTTACGCCATTTGCTGGTAGCAAAGTCCAACACATAAATGACGGCACGGCCGATAGCTTGATTATTACGATCCAGGTAAATCAAACGGTTATTCAGATCGTCAACCACGACTTCTCGACCCGTGCCTGCATTAACTGATGGGTCGCCAATGCGTGTATCTGCACCTACATAACTAAAATCGGCTGTGCCTGACGTAAAATCATCGGCAAGGCGATACTCACGAATGCGCTCATTGGTTTTGTTATCTTCTTGTATTAGCAGACGATTACCTGCCAAGACTAACCCTGCTCTGTCAATTTCACTTTGGTCACCTAAATGACGATACAGGCTATACATCGTATTGGTGGCTAAGTCGATATAACAGGGCTTAGGATAATCATCAAAAATAATGTGTTGTTTGTTTGAGTGGAAAAAATAAGGACTATCTGCACGCGCAGGATTTCCACAGCCTTCGCCATCTGGTTGCGTGGGTGCTGTTTGATAGTGACTAACTGTTAGTTCGCAAAGTGCAGGCTGGCCATCACAGGAACGCAAATCAAGCTCAAAGGTAAACAATTCATTGACATTATTTTTAGCTATCGCCAGTAAATTATCATCGGTTAGCTTAAGATGCGCGAGATATTGTGAGCTGACACCTGACACTGAGTTGATCGCAGGTGCTGGGACGATTGCCATGGTTTTCGAATCAAGGTCAAACATCAAAGGCTGATCACGAACCGTCGTAATCATTAAACTACCGGCTAAGCCTTCATTAGGCAAATAGGTCAATGACTGCTCGTAGTGAGGATCAAAAGATACATAGCCTAAACTTTCGGGGCCGTACAAAAGGGTCTGCGTACCGTCTGCCAGACTCAGCTCATAAAGATAATGCTCATCGGCAGGGTCGGCACTGACTTCCACAATGTAGTAAAGACGAGTGCCGTCAGCGGATACCACAAAAGCGTCAGGCTCTTTTTCATGCGCCTCGTCGTTATCTTCGGCATTAGACGGACTATCTTCCACATGAAATTGTTTGACGACACTCGTCATGCCGTCTTCTGTCATTTTAAAGAGTGCGTTAACCCTGCTATCACGGATTAACAAGCTGTTATCGGCAGGATTAATAGCCGCATCCACCATATCAGAGAAAAAAACAGGTTCACGCCTAACCGTTCGTGTCGTTTCTGTATGGACTTTGCCTTCGAGCATAAAAGTAACGGTAATGTCGTTCTCACCCATCACCAATGGAATCTCAGCCTGCAAAAACTCCCGCCCCAGATAACTAACAAGTACTGCATCTACATCATTAATCTTGAGTTCAGAGACGTCTTTTTTAGGTTTTACTCGAACCCATAATTTGTCTTTACCGCTGATAGCATTCTGCTTGGGAAACACCACATCCACTACTGGGTTATTGCTAAAATTGACGCTCAACAAATCAAAATTGAAACAAGCGGTAAGAAAAAGCGTTAAGAAAAACGAAAGGGTTATTTTTATTATTCTGTCCATGGGTACTACTTTCAAAAACAACTAAAGGGTGTTGGCAGATGACGCTAACGCTTATCCACCCTACCTAATGGTAGCAATAAAGCTGTAGAGCGGGTAAGCAACACTCCCCCGCCCCAAAAAAAGGTTAAGACTGCTCCTTAACCTTATGCAGGACTTCACGTGCTGCTAATGGGATTTTGGTACCAGGGCCAAAAATCGCAGCAACACCTGCATCATACAAGTAGTCGTAATCCTGCTTCGGGATAACGCCGCCTGCAACGACAATGATGTCTTGGGCATCTAATTTCTTAAGCTCGTCGATAAGCTCAGGCACTAAGGTTTTATGCCCTGCTGCCTGTGAAGAGCAACCCACTACGTGTACGTCATTCTCAACTGCTTGCTTGGCGACTTCAGCAGGCGTTGAAAACATTGGCGATAAATCGATATCAAAACCCACATCAGCAAAGGCTGTGGCAATCACTTTAGCGCCACGGTCATGGCCATCTTGCCCCATTTTAGCCACAAGCATACGTGGACGACGGCCATGCTGTTCAATAAACGCTTCGATATCCGACTGGATTTCGTTCCATTCACCATCATCTTTATAAGCAGACCCGTAAACACCTGAGATGGTTTGCGCCTGCGCATTAAAGCGGCCAAATTCACGCTCCATCGCATAAGAGATTTCCCCAACCGTTGCACGTGCACGGGTTGCCTTAACCGCTAAATCAAGCAAGTTACCTTCGCCGCCACAAGCGCATTGGTAGATGGCTTCAAGCGCATCTTCAACAGCCGCTTCATCACGGGTTGCACGGATGGTGTTGATTCGATCGATCTGCGATTCACGCACCGCTTCATTGTCGATTTCAAGAATCTCAACGTCTTCTTCTTCAGCCAACTGGTATTTATTGACACCCACAATCACATCTTCACCGCGGTCAATACGTGCTTGTTTTTTTGCTGCCGATTCTTCTATCTTCATCTTCGGCATGCCAGTTTCAATGGCTTTAGCCATACCGCCAGCCGCATCAACTTCTTCGATTAACGCCCAAGCTTTATCAGCGATTTCTTGTGTCAAATTCTCCATCATGTAAGAACCCGCCCAAGGATCAACCACCTTAGTAATGCCTGCTTCTTCTTGAATAATTAACTGAGTATTACGCGCAATACGTGCTGAAAATTCTGTAGGCAACGCAATCGCTTCATCCAGTGCGTTAGTATGCAACGACTGAGTACCACCAAAAACAGAGGCCATCGCTTCTATCGTTGTGCGTACCACGTTGTTATAAGGATCTTGCTCGGTTAACGACCAGCCTGAGGTTTGCGAATGTGTTCGAAGCATCAATGACTTTTCGTTTTTTGGTTCAAACTCAGACACAATGCGATGCCACAACAATCGAGCTGCACGCATTTTGGCGATTTCCATATAGAAATTCATGGAAATGCCCCAGAAGAAGCTCAAGCGAGGCGCAAAGGCATCGATATCAAGACCTGATTCAAGGGCTGTTTTAATATACTCTTTACCGTCAGCTAAGGTGTAAGCTAGTTCTAGCGCTGCATCAGCACCCGCTTCTTGAATGTGATAACCCGAAATCGAGATAGTATTAAACTTAGGCATATTTTCTGATGCATAAGCAATAATATCACCGATGATTTTCATCGAAGGTGCTGGTGGGTAAATATAAGTATTACGCACCATGAATTCTTTCAAAATATCGTTCTGAATGGTACCGGCTAGCTTATCTTGCCCAACGCCCTGCTCTTCTGCTGCAACGATATAACCTGCAAGCACAGGCAGTACCGCACCGTTCATCGTCATCGAGACAGAGACTTTATCTAAAGGAATTTCATTGAAGAGAATTTTCATGTCTTCAACAGAATCAATTGCAACACCTGCTTTACCGACATCGCCTGATACACGCGGATGATCGGAGTCATACCCACGGTGAGTAGCCAAATCAAAGGCAACCGACACACCTTGACCACCTGCAGCTAAGGCCTTCTTATAAAACGCATTAGACTCTTCAGCCGTTGAGAAACCCGCATATTGACGAATAGTCCAGGGACGACCTGCATACATGGTCGTTTGTGGGCCACGGATAAAAGGCGCCATACCCGGCATGGTATTGGTGTATTCAAGCCCATCTAAGTCTTCCGCAGTATAAAGCGGCTTAATGTCGATACCTTCTGGCGTGTGCCAAACAAGGTCATCAACAGTCTTATTCATACGCGAAAGCTGTTTATCCGCCTTTGCGCGCCACTGCTCTACTGTATAATCAGTTTTTTTATCAGTCATGGAATCGCTCTCTTAGTGATCGTGATCTTCAGAAGGTTGATTCAATTCAATCAACACGCCATCACAAGATTTAGGGTGAATGAAAATAACACGGCAGTTATGCGCACCAATGCCTGGCTCTTCAGAAAGAAATTTGTATCCCTTCTCTTTTAAACGAGCGATATCAGCATCAAGGTCATCACTTCTAAAGCAAAGATGGTGCATGCCACCGCCTTTCTTATCTAAAAAGGCTTGTACAGGGCCTTCACCATTTAAAGGGTGAATTAATTCAATGCTGGTAGGCGGCAAGGGAAAAAAGGCTGTACTGGTTTTAGCTGAGGCAACATCCTCAGTGCCTTCAAAGGTTAAACCGAAATCTTCCATAAAGCGCTTAATGGCTTTTTCAAGGTCTGGTACCGCAATGGCAATGTGATCTAATGCTGTGATCATCTAAGCCCCCTCTGTTTTATTATGCTATGATTTAAAAAAGGTTGCGCGATTCTAGCACAAGTCTTTTCTATGACCTAACAACCGCGGCAAACTTAAGCCTTAACAAGAACAACTCAAACAAATCCGCAATGTTACAAAGTCTCAATATCCGTCCATTACCCTAGATTGCCTCGTTAGAATCCGTATAATCACGCCAAACAATAAAAATCATTAGATAACAATAAGATGAGCACATCAAACAAAGCATCTCAAGGCGATTTTAGCCTGACCAAGGCTGACTTAGGTTATGTATTAGTCACAGGTGGCTCTGGCTTCGTCGGCAAAAACTTTGTTAAAACGTTACTCGATAAAGGCTTTAAAGTCAGGAGTTTCGACATTGCCCCCTCTGATCTGGAGCATGAAAACTTAGAGAAAATAGAAGGGAATATTTGCGACCCTGCCATGATCAAAAAAATCGTTGAGGGCATCGATACTATTTTTCATACCGCTGCGATTATCGGCTTAAAAGGTGGCAGCGCTGTATCAAAAGAATACCGAGATCAATCCTATGCCATCAATGTTGAAGGCACAAAGAATCTACTCAAAGCACTTGAAAAAGCAGGCGGCAGCCGGTTTGTTTATACCGCAAGCAATAGCGTGATCATTGAAGGTAAGCCCATTGAAAACGGGGATGAAACCGTTCCTTATACGACCCGCTTTAATGACCTTTACACTGAAACCAAAGTGATTTCAGAGAAATGGGTGTTAGAGCAAAATGGAAAAAATGGGGTGCGCACCTGCTCCGTTCGACCTAGCGGCATTTGGGGGCCAGGTGATCAAACCATGTTTAAACTGTTTTTTGAGCAAGCAATCAAAGGCCTGTTTTTAGCGCGTGTCGGTGATGGCTCTGCTTTACTGGACAACACTTACGTCCATAACTTGATTCACGGCCAAATCCTTGCGGCAGAGCATTTAGTTGAAGGTGGCACCTCACCTGGACAAGCCTATTTCATCAATGACGGCGAGCCTGTCAACATGTTTGACTTCGCCAAACCCATCATTGAAAACTGCGGCCTAAAATTCCCGACCCTTAGCGTACCTGCCTGCCTCGTTAAAGGGTTTATGAGTCTATGGCAATTTGCCCATTTTAAATTCAAACTACCTGAACCGCCTTTGCCGCCGCTTGCTATTGAGCGTATTGCGATCAGTAACTACTTTAGCATTGATAAAGCACGTAAAGACTTAGGCTATGAACCGATATTCAACACTGAGCAAGGCATTGAAAAGAGTGCGCCCTTTTATACTGAGTTATTTGAACAAATGAAAGCTGCCAAATAGCACTAACAAAACACTATTGGGCTTTTATTTGACAAACCAGATAACATTGTAAAGGTTTAACATGACAGAGATCGGTTAGCGCCCTTACTTCACACCCTTGAGCCTACCCCCCGTAGGCTTCACTTCACACCGAAGGACAGAAAAGAATGCAGTAACCTATATGACAAAGCACGTTAAGCCCTATACAACATCCCTCTCCACAATCTTTTAATATAGACCCCTTATCACGCCCATCCGAAGATACCTTGCGATTAGTTGAAGCTTGACTTGTACTAGAATGCTTTCTGCCAACGCTTTGCTTCTTCGTTTGGTCCGTTGTTATTACTTCCTTTTGGTCTGTTGTTTCTAACAAGGTGGGCTCTCCTCCACCACTCGCCATCTCATCATCTGAAGCAATCGCATTAGGCATAGTACCTAAAAACGCCAAACTCACTATAAAAAGGAAGATTTTCAAGATAACCAACTCCAACAGCGAAATGAAATCAGACAAAGAGAGATCCACCAAAGTTCCACTTATTGAGTATCAAACAAATCTTCAACCATTCTTTTTATCTAAATACTGTCAAAAAAATAAATCCGACAAAGATGGCGACATAGACAAAACACTCACTAACACAAAAACCAGCAAGAAAACCTAAACTGGTTTTATTGCGTGAAACTCGGTAGAATCGCTGCCTCAAACTATAAGAGCAATCGGATTTCAACGGGAGATCGCCTGTGGCACTCGTCTTAAATGAAGAACAACGTATCTTAAAAGATTCAGCCAGAGACTTTTTAACAGAGAATGCGCCAGTGGAGGCTTTGCGGAAACTTCGTGACAGCCATGATGAACTAGGCTACTCAGCTGAAATCTGGCAACAGATGGTTGACCTCGGCTGGACAGCTGTCTCCATTCCTGAAGCCTTTGGCGGTCTCGAGTTCGGCTTCATGGGTCTTGGTGCTATTTTCCAAGAATCTGGCCATACCTTAACGGCTTCGCCTTTATTTTCTACCGTTGTGCTTGGCGCTTCACTGATTGAACTTCAAGGCACTCAGTCGCAGTGCGAATCACTGCTTCCTCAGGTAGCGGAAGGCTCACTGACATTAGCCTTAGCCCTGGAAGAAAAAAACCATCATGCACCCAGCAACATTGCGACGAGCTGCACGAAAAATGCTGAGGGCTTCGTCTTAAATGGCCAAAAAACCTTCGTATTAGACGGCCACAGCGCTGACAAACTGATCGTGATTGCCAGAACCTCAGGCGACCAGCAAGACCAAACAGGCTTAAGTGCCCTTCTGGTTGACCCTAAGGCGTCGGGTGTCAAAGTTGAACGCGCCACCTTGATGGACAGTCGCAATGCAGCCAACATCACCTTTGAAAATGTGCAACTTGCTGATGATGCATTACTAGGTGAGCAAGATACGGCCTTTACCGCATTAGACAAAACTCTTGATCGAGGCCGTGCGATTTTATCAGCTGAAATGCTGGGCGGCTGCTTAGAGATGTTTCAGCGCACCGTTGAATACTTAAAAGAACGTGAGCAGTTTGGCGTTAAAATTGGCAGTTTCCAAGCGTTAAAGCACCGTACGTCAAAAATGTTTGTAGAAATCGAGCTGTGCAAATCCGCAGTACTCGCGGCGTTATCCTCTATTGATGACAATGCCGACAATAGCGCCAAGCTCATCAGTGCCGCTAAAGTAAAACTCAACGATACTTACCAGCTTATTACCAATGAAGCGACACAAATGCACGGCGGTATTGGTGTCACAGATGAGCTTGACGTTGGCCTTTTCTTGAAGCGCGCTCGTGTGATTATTCAAGCGTTTGGCAGTTCTAGCTTCCATCGTGATCGTTTCGCGACCTTGTCTGGCTTCTAATCACTGCTATGACGACTACACTCTGGTGTTTGACAGAGTCTGCCGAGCTACCAGAAAACTTGGGCGCAGGCGACACCGTCATTACCAATCGCTACGATCTCTATCAGCGAATCCACGCCTTGGATATTCGCTGTTTTTTCAATGACTTTGAATTCAATCAACTGCCTTCTCTAGAGCGCTATAGCACGCTAATGCTGCCTGTCGCCAAAGAGAAAGCCATCAACCTGCATATTATCACGAGTTTTTTTTCCCATTTTGGCGACACGTCAGAACTCATTATTGAAGGCGAGAAACAGCAAGGCCTACCAAGCCTTGAAAAATTGCTAAAGACAAATGGTGCTCAATTCTCTAAATCAAAAGGCACAGGCAAAACTAAACGGCTTAAGGTAGCTCATACGGCTATTGACTTTCCCCCTTCGGCTTATCATAAGCTATCGGCCGTACCTGGCACCTCCCTTCTGAACAAAGCAGGCTGTTATGGCTTTAATAAAGTCGATGTGGGCAGCAAACTGTTGGTCAGCGTTTTTAAAGAACAGCTTGCACAAACGTCTAAACGTGGCTCATTGCTCGACTTAGGCTGTGGTTATGGCTACTTATCGATCGAAGCACGCAAACTGGGCTTTAGCCCAATTGATGCGACAGACAATAATGCGGCTGCCATCCACGCCTGTGAAGAAAACTTCAAGCGCTATGAAATGACGGGACAGGTCATAGCAGACAATTGCGGAGAACAACTGCAAAAGCAGTACGATGTTGTTTTATGCAACCCACCCTTTCACCAAGGGTTTGACCACAACAAGGATTTAATCGATCAATTTGTCAAAAACGCCTCAAAACGAGTCAAAAAAGGTGGCTTTGCACTCTTTGTGGTCAACCAATTCATCGGAATTGAAAAAAGTACAAAAAAGCATTTCACAAACACCCACTTAATCGTTAAAAATAAAGGTTTCAAAGTTTTACGGCTATCACACGATAAAATAACAACGTAGCTTGACACTGAATGTTTAAAATACATCCAAAAAACAGGCCTGACGAAGCCACTTGGCTCATCAATTCGCACACTACGCTGAGCAACGTGGGGCAACCTGACGTCTTTTTTAAAGCACCTGATCTGCCGCCTACAGAGCTCAGGTTTAGTCAAGATGCTCAAACGCTTTATTTGGATGGCAACTTTCACAATACACCTGTGAAAATTAATGGCAGGCTTATCACTCATAGAACCGCCATCAATCATTTGGATAACTTGCAGATTCACAAGCATCACTTTGAATTATTTAACACCAACAGGGAAATTCAGCGTTTATCAACCCCTAAGCCGCCTGCGAATAAAAGTAAGTACTGGCGCCTAACCCTACAGGCGGATCAAAGTAAACACTTCTTTTTGGCACCTTATACAACTATAGGCAGCAACCCGCAGTCTGATATTTACATCAAACACAGCGCACTCAGCCCAGAACATTTAGCTCTGAGCGTCGTGGGCGGCAAAGTCATGCTAAAAGATCTGTCAGGAACAGAAAGGTGTACGGTTAACAATGTCAGTCAAAGCGATGCTATTTTGCAAGACAGTGATGAATTGAGGATTGGCCCGCTTCAGTTTCATTTATCAGCACCCGCTAGTGCTCTCAAGGAACCCGCCGCCAAGGCTGGCGCTAACTCGGCACCCCCACCCAGCCAAAAACACCCCCCCATGTCAGCACTGGTAGAAACGAGTGCAGCAGAGAAGGTTTGGGTGACTAAGCCGACGTCTATGGGCAATAGAGAGTTTGATCAAGTGGATGAAATCTTGCATAAGCACAAAAAGCTTAAATTCTATGCATTGACTGCCATGCTAATTTCATTAAGTGCAGTGATCGGCGTTTGCCTGATTGGCTTTTAATCTTTCGTAAGCAAGCTTAGTGCATCATGTCAAAAGGTTTGTCGCATGATCGTAGGGCAGATTAGTGCAGCGTAACCCACCATAAGATTTAATGTTTCTTGGTGGGTTACGTTTCACTAACCCACCCTACAAAAAAATAGATACCGGACAAATGCAGTGAATCGATGTATTAGCGCTGTATTTCTCTGCGATCATCGGGTGGGGAAATTTTGTCAGATGGGTTAGTGACACCTAACCCATCCTTCACTTATCGGACAATCGCTGTAAAACAAAGTACCGGGTGACTGCCTGAGAACTAGCACCTAGATAAATTTAATCGCTTAGCTAGATCACCATTCATAAAATTTCAGTCTATTCTTAAAGATAACCTCGTAATCGACTGAAAACTATGAGACGCCTCATTATTTCCAGCTGTATTTTTTGTTTAGTTGGCTGTCAACCTGACAGAATTATTGAAGAAAAAGGGCCTAACGCGCCTAAGAGCCCTGCACAATTATCAGGAAGCAATGAAACAACGATTGCAGAACATAAAAAGACCTTGCAAGCCTTGTTTGAGAAGCTGTCTGAAGCTAAGGAAAACCCAAAGCAGACTGAAAAGCAAGTAATCGTCACTCAATCAGACAGCACTCAAGTTCAGAAAGAACAAAAGGCTATCGTGAGCTTAGCTGGCCCCCAAGAGCCTTTTCATCGTGACTCACTGCAACACTATTTTTTTAGTGCGCTCACAAGCCCCTCAACTGCAAATGCACATGACGTTGAGGCTTATCCCCAAAAAGAGAATACTCAAACAGCCCTAACCTATCAGCAAAAAACCTTTAGTATCGAAACCATTGAGGACTGCGAAACAAACAGCAATAACTGCCTGGTAAGGGAATCCGTACTTATCTCAACACCTGATGACACAACTAACACAACATTACCTTTACCGAACGGTTACAGGCATCAATTACTTTATTTAGACTTTGATTTATGGCTTCTCGGCACATCAACGCAAGACGAAAAGCTAACGCATATACTAACCGTTTCAGACATTGAGGCCGATAAGCCTATGGTATCGCCTCCGATTAAATTGAGCGGCGAATTACTGGAGTGGTACAAAGATGACCAAACCTTGTATCTTTTATTGAATTTTTCACCTGATATTGACGGCATTACTTTTCCTATCGATTCCGAAAGCAAGGCCCAAGAAAATCAATCAATCCTGTCTGAACTCGACGAGCATGCGTTTTCACCTTTAATCAAGCATGCGCGCTTCAATTTGAACTGCTATGCCTTACGCATGAAACAAGGCCACGCCCATCCATCATCAACCTTGTTAGTAGCTATTGATACCTGGTCATCTGTGATGACGCAAATGTGCTTTACACCAAGCATTTCAGCGGGCGAATTCAAAAACCATAGCTTTTATTTCGGGACACCTGTTGGTAAACATAAAGAAAAGCCTGATTATCTATACAAGGTTATTTTGGATAATTTAAATTTAACGCTAGAACCCAACATTTGATTAGCCTACTAAGAAGACCTAATCTCAGCTAATTTATGCGGCGGGAATGTGCAAATAAAATAGCTGCCTTGACCTATCTGGCTTTCTATCGACAGCTTAGCTTCATGTCGAATGAGAATTCGCTTCACAATAGCAAGCCCTAAGCCTGTTCCACCTGTGTTAATTGATCGGCTCTTATCAACGCGATAAAAACGTTCTGTTAATCTCGCAGCATCGACAGGGTCAATGCCCACACCATTATCCTGCACGCTGACAACACCCTTACCCTGCTGGGTAAAAGCACTGACATGAATAGTGCCTATCTCGGGTGTATATTTGCATGCATTCATCACCAGATTTAACAAAACACTATGCAACTCAGTCTCATCACCAAATACCAATAAGGGTTCTGTGGAGATGGTTAATTGATGGTGTTTACCTTCAGCTTCCAAAGCAATCTTCACCTCTGCCACAATACGCTCAACCAACAAAGCCATATCAACCACTGTAGTATGCTGAACAGCTGGGAGGGTTTCCAGCCTGGAAAGATCTAACAACTCATTGATAAGCTTGGACATCCTATTTGCCTGCTGGCTCATTTGCTCAAGAGGCGCCTGAATTTGTGGCACTTGGTCAGACAATAACAAAAAGTTATCAAGGTAACCCATAATCACTGTGAGAGGCGTTCTAAGCTCATGAGAAACGTTAGAGACAAAGTCTTGTCGTATCGCTTCTAGACGAGCTATATCGGTAATATCCCTTGCAAATATTAATCTATTCCCTTGCCCGAAGGTCGTAATTTGAACTTTGAGCACTTTTTCTTCTGCTGTCGGCCCCTGAACCTTTAAAGGCTCTTGATAATTCATGGACTCATAAAACTGCACAAAGGCTGGCTCTCGAAAAAGATGCGTAATATTTTGGCCCAAGTCCTGTGGAAGCCCCAAGCCTAAAATATGCTGAGCGGCATCATTGCACCACTGAATGCACCCTTGCGGATCAATCATCACTATAGCATCGGTTAATGAAGTAAAAGAGTCTCGCAAATAAGCAATATCGGCTCTTAGCTGGTTCTTTTCTTTTTCATGAGATTGCTGGTATCGATAGAGTTCATCACACAGATCACCCCAATACCCTATAGGCTCAGGCGGCGCTTTAAATTTAGAATCGGCCAGCCAGGACGAAACTCTGCGCATCTGAAGCAAGTTCCACATGGTATAGCCACCTAAGCCAAGCAAGGGAATGAAGTACGGTTGACCTAACCAAAAGCCAAGCGCAAAACATAGACTTAGCAAAAGGATTAACCGATTTAATTCAAGTGAAAAATGACGGTTCAATTCGCACCCACACCCTTTATTATTTATCTTGTAAAAAGATGGCTGTCTTTTTAACGATCAACCTGAGCTATTTGCTGTCCTTAGATGCAAAGCATAAAGTAATACACTGATCACTGCATTTGCCCGCCCTACAAAAATCTTCCAACCCGACAATCACTGTGCATTGCCAGGAACCATTGTAGAGAAAAACGGGAGTTTACACTGTGCTAATTAACTTATAGAAGCGTTTTAGTGAGCATTTTCAATAAAAGAACAAAGCAGTGCCTTAACTAGGTGAAAATCGATAGCCTGCACCACGAACAGTCTGCACCAAATTGCCATATTTCGTCGAGTTTGTGACTGAGTCTAACGCTTTACGAAGCCGTCTGATGTGTACATCCACTGTGCGCTCCTCTACATAGACATTACTACCCCAGACATAATCCAGCAACTGGCCTCTGCTGTAGACTCTGTCTTGATGCGTCATAAAGAAATTTAACAGCTTATATTCAGTAGGCCCCATTTTAACATTTTGCTCATCAATGGTGACACGGTGACTAACGTTATCCAACTTCAAACCATCAACTTCAACAACATCTTCCTGAGTAGTTTTGTTAGAACGCCTAAGAACAGCATGTATTCGAGCGACTAACTCTCTAGGCGCAAATGGCTTGGCAATGTAATCATCTGCACCTGACTCCAACCCTTGAATTTTATTATCTTCCGTAGCTTTTGCTGTTAGCATGATCACAGGTATAGACTTAGCGACATCGTCTCGCTTCAATCTACGCAGCAACTCTAACCCACTCCCGCCAGGCAACATCCAGTCCAACAGGATTAAATCAGGCTTTTGGTCATGTACTAAGGCTAGAGCGACTTGCGTGTCCCCTGCTTCTATACAACTAAAGCCCGCCAGCTCAAGCCCCATTCGTACCATATCGCGAATGGCTGCCTCATCCTCAATTAGCAATATTTTCATAGACATTCATGTCATCACTCAAATCGAACTTTATTAAATAACAGTTTAATTGCAATAATATGACAACTCAGTGTTTTTTTTAAAGGTCGTTATTTTTATAAAAATCCAAGAAAGCCTAGCACTGCAGTTATCTGATAGCAGTAGCGCAAGACAGCGTAACGCCACCATCCAAGTCTTTAAATCAATGACGGGGGACGTATCACTGACTTGCTCTACAAGTTTTCAATCAATTTCTATATGAAAGATGTAAATTGCTATATTGTGACAAATTAGTTCAATATGACGGTTTTATTGCCGTAGGCAATCACGCGATCCTCAAGGTGAAAACGAACACCTCTAGCCAACACTTGAACTTCAACATCCTTCCCTAGTCTGACTAACGCCTCTTTACTATCCCTGTGGCTCACCCTAATCACATCCTGTTCAATAATAGGCCCCTCATCCAAATCCTTAGTGACATAGTGACTTGTCGCGCCAATGAGCTTAACACCACGATCAAAGGCTTTTTGGTAAGGGTTAGCTCCAATAAAGGAAGGTAAAAAGCTATGATGGATATTAATCATTTTCGAAGGATACTGCTCACAAAGCCACTCTGGGATAATTTGCATGTACCTCGCTAACACAATCAAATCAACATCATAACGACTAAGCAGATCTGCAATTTGCTGATTACTTTGCTCTCTGCTTGCTTTATCAACTGGCACATGATGATAATCTACCCCAAACCACTCAACTTGCTTTCTTAGCGCATCATGGTTAGAAATAACCGCTACAATTTGACAGTTTAAATCACGACTTTGCCACCTATGCAATAGATCTACCAGACAATGTGAGGCTTTGCTAGCCATAATCACGACTTTCTTGGGCTCCATGGCATCTTGTATAGCCCAATGCATCTTGTACTGCTCAGCAAGCACAGAAAACTCTGCTTTAAATTCAGCCAAACTTAAAGACATATTACAGGCCTTAATGTCATGCCTCATATAAAAGCGACCTTGCTCTTCATCAGCATGATAGTTAGCTTCCAGAAGCCACCCGCCTCGCTCAGAGATAAAAGCACTTATAGCAGCAACAATACCCAAGGCATCAGGGCAAGAGATCACGAGTCTAAAACGTTTTTCCATTGTTGATTAGCTCAATTGGTTGGTGAGGGCGCCTTACAAGACCGGTTAGTATGACTACATATTAAACAGCAAGAAAGCCCTTTACTAACATGCTTTTTTTGGCAAGCATGACAAGTATAGCTATCACGCCGCTTAAGCGAAGACAATAGTTCTACAGTCTTGAATCCACATGCTGAGCACTGAAAGACACCTCGAGCACCAGAAGCCATTTTCATTTATGATCGCAAGCTTAGGCAATCACTCATAAGTACAGAGATAGGCAACATCCTGCTTAGCCTGCACATCAAAGACTTTACCTGCCTCAACGGTAAAGGATTGGCCGCTCTTGAAGCTTGAAAAACTATCAACCCCGGGCAACTTAACGAGAAGCTCACCCGACACGACTGTCATGACTTCTTTTTTAGCCGTATCAAAACTGTACTCACCAGGGCTAATAACACCGACCGTTGCGGGAAGCGACTCACCTTCAAAGGCAATAGAAACGACGTTACCATCGAAATAACTGTTTGTTGTTAACATAATAAACCCCTTAGAAAATGGGCTTACTATCCAAGGATGATCTCGCCAAGTCAAGCACCTAGATGTTTAGCAACTCGCTGCTCATTTGTATTAAGCTGGTCTCTCAACGCGGCTACCTGCTTTAAAAATGCAGGCTTGTCTTTGTCCTTAATGGATAATCCTCTTAAAGCTGACGCTTTAAGCGAGTTAACCGCTTTACCGCCTTCATGGAATTCGTAATGAAGATGCGGGCCTGTAATTCGCCCAGAGGAGCCAGATTTAGCAATTAAGGCGCCACGTGAAATAGGCTGGCCAGGCTTGACAAAAGCTTTACTTAGATGAAGGTATCGGGTTTTATAATAATTCCCATGGTTCAATTCCACGTAAAGCCCAGCATATTGATGAAAGACCACTCGACTGACCACACCGTCTGCGGTTGCATAGACGGGCGTGCCTGGTGGCAATGCGTAATCAGTACCTAAATGAGGTTTTATCGCACCCGTCACTGGATGCTTTCTTGCATGGCTAAAGTGGGAAGATATTCTGTAATCGCCTTTAAAAGGCTTGAGATCAAAGGACTTTTCAATACTTTTCCCATGCTGATCATAATAGCCTCCTTTAAAGGAAAAAGCTTCTATCTTTCGCTTAGACTGGGTCAATTCCAATACCTGCAGGCGACTCTGTCCTGTTGGTTTATCATCAACAAACTGCCTTGAAATTAGCACTCTAAAGCGATTGCCTTTTTGCAGATCTTTAGAAAAATTAATTCTGTTTTTCAGTAATTGATGAATCGCATAGGTTTCCTTGGACTTAGCGCCGCTAGAAATCATATCTTCGCTGAATGATTTGACAATAACGCCTTCTAGATAAATAGGCTTCCAAACACCTGGTAAATCCTCGCGTTTTGCATCGAAGCCTTTTGCCCCACGCTTATAGTGCACTTTCCTTGCAGGGTTTAATTCAAGCGTCAACTGTGTCAGGTCATCGGCTTGATCAAAAGAAAACTGTAGCTTGTTACCTTTTTTTAAATTATCCAAAGCGAGTAAAGCACTGTCCCTGTCAGCTTCTAACAGCTCACCGTAAACACCGTCTTCAATCACTAATTTTTTTCTAATTTTATCGAGGCTATCGCCTTCTTGAACGGTATATTCAAGCAGGCCGGCTTTTAATAGTTGAGGCTTTGGCTCTGTAAGATTAACTTGACGATCCGCTTTGGTGGACTCTATCGACAGCTGAATCGGCTCTGCTGGTGCTTGTTGAGAGTGCTCACCATCAATAAAAAAAGAAACAATAATAAAGACCAATGCAACAAACAAAAGCACTGCACGTCTTATAGAAAGAGAGAGGTAGGACAGCAACTTCATAAAGCTTACTTATCACAAAGCAAAAAAGGAGTAAGATTAATAGACACGCTATTTGTTGTTTGGTTTAGAACGAACTTGAGAAAAAAAACGAGCGCTCAGCCAATACCTCAATGCACAGCGATTGTCGGGTGGTATCAGTTTTTATAGGGGGATAAGCGCAGCGCGACCCACCAGTCATTAAGTTTTTTTGGTGGAAGACGCTACGCTTTTCCACCCTACGGTCACCAGACAAACCTTTTGACACGATGCACTAGTACCCCAATGCACAGCGATTGTCGGGTTTAGTGGCAAAGTAAAATGCTCATAGCAAGGCAGCTGATCGAAAATAATAGTTATTCTATAGTGAGATCAAGCAACACAGCTATGGGCATTTTAAATGCCACCCAAAGGGCAGCTACAGGTTTTCCCGTGACTTTGTTGCAAGTATTTGAAAGACGCATGTATTACTGCATACTTGCGCCTTGCCACAGAAAAACCTGTAGCTGCTGAACGGGACAATCGTTGTGCATTGGGGTACTAGCTATACATACTGAACAAATGCAACGAATCGGCGTATTGAGCGTAAGAATGGTCACTTTGCTCAGGGCAGGTTAAGACTGAGGCAGTGTTACATTTAACTCAAGGACAGAACAACTCTCATTGCTGTCTAGCTGAACATGCACATCATCCTGCTCAACATTCACATACTTTTTAATCACTTCCAGAATTTCCTGCTGCAACTGAGGCAAATAGTCAGGCTGGGTCCTGACATTTCGCTCATGCGCTACAATAATTTGCAGCCGCTCCTTGGCGACAGAAGCGGTATTCTTGTTTTCTCTTCTGAAGTGATCGAAAAAACTCACGCCGACGCTCCTAGTAATCGTTGAAAGAAACCTTTCTTTTGAGCATCTAAGAAGCGATGTTCAATCTCCTCACCTAACAGC
Source organism: Pseudomonadales bacterium (assembly GCA_965225765.1). GTDB lineage: Bacteria > Pseudomonadota > Gammaproteobacteria > Pseudomonadales > DT-91 > CAKMZU01. The sequence continues at coordinate 513,368 of CBDDBO010000002.1, read as the reverse complement.
CGATCAACCGCATCGACATAGGCCATTCCTGCCATCGCCTGCTGATCAAACACAACTGGCATCCCTTGGTTGGACGCCTTCAGCACAGACTCCGACTCTGGAATAACACCCAATAATGGAATAGCCAAGATATCTTGCACATCAGAGACGCTCAGCATTTCGCCTGCCTTCACTCTTTCAGGGCTATAACGGGTTAACAACAGCCGCTCCTTTACAGGCTCCTGATTCGTTTCTGCACGCCGAGACTTGCTTTGCAAAATACCTAGTATACGATCTGAATCACGTACAGAGGAAACTTCAGGGTTAGTGACAACAATAGCTTCATCAGCGAAATACAGTGCCATTTGAGCGCCCTTTTCGATACCCGCAGGTGAATCACAAATAATGTAATCAAACTGCTCTTTAAGCTCTTCTAACACACGCCCTACGCCTTCTTGAGTCAAGGCATCTTTATCGCGTGTCTGGGAGGCAGGCAAAATGAATAGCTTGTCACAACGTTTATCTTTGATGAGGGTTTGGCTTAAATTCGATTCGCCATTGATTAAATTAACAAAATCATAAACAACGCGCCTCTCACAGCCCATGATTAAATCAAGGTTTCGAAGACCTACATCGAAGTCAATAATCACGGTCTTATGGCCTTTAAGGGCAAGTCCCGTCCCTATCGCAGCACTGGTTGTGGTTTTGCCTACTCCGCCCTTACCGGATGTCACAACAATGATCTTTGCCACGCTTATTGGCTCCTTGATGTAAGTGAGTTATGAAAACTATCCTAAAGTGATTTGACAATCAAGTTTTCGTGCTGCAAAAGCACCTGAGCAGACTTTTTTAAGTGCTTAGTGGGAATGTTGTCATGTAGCTGAAAAATGCCTGCAACTGAGACAAGCTCTGCCTCTAGTTGCTGACAAAAAATGCGCGCATTCATATCACCTTTGACGCCAGCTAGCGCTCTGCCCCGTAACGCTCCATACACATGAATATCACCATCTGCGAGCACTTCAGCGCCACGATTAATATTCGATAATATAACCAAATTAGCATCAGGCGCATAAATTTGCTGACCTGATCTAACGGGGGTGTCAATAAATTTTGTCGTGCGAGTTTTTGGCTTGACGACTTCTACCGATTGCTTACTATCTACTTTATCGTCTTGAGAAGTAGGTTTCTTCTCAGTCTCAACAGGGCTTTTTCTAGGCTCTAAAGCAGAGGCATTCTCTCGCGTTAAATCATCTGGCAAAATAGCCAAGCCTGTATCACTCAACATGGCTTTATCGGTCACACCTTTAAAGCCTATGGGCTGAAGGCCTGAGTCATGGCAAAGCCCAACCATCTCTTTTAATGTTGAGGGGTCCAGCGCATGAAGAATCGCTCTTACATCCACAATCACAGGACTCTTTAAAAAAAAAGACGGGGCTTTTTCTATTTTATCTTGCAGCTGAGACAGGAACGCCGAAGGATCGTAATGATTCAATTCAATGACAATTGAAGTCAGGACATTGCCCTTTAATTGAAAACACGCTTCAGCCATAGAACACCTTTTTAACGTTGAAGGCTAAGGGTGGCTACTTTAACGCCGTGCGCAAAGAGACACAAGTTAACTTAAAGGTAACGGATTTTATATAAATCGCAACTTTCTGCATGTAAAGCTAAATATTGATTGTGGCAGCCTGTTTCGACGCCTAAAATACTATTGATGAGCAACCTACTTCTTTTCAATAAGCCCTTTCAGGTGCTAAGCCAATTTACGGATACCGAAACGCGAGACACTCTGGCGAATTACCTCAAAGGTCACCCTGGATTTTATGCAGCAGGCAGACTCGACTATGATTCCGAAGGGCTTCTGCTTTTAACCAATGATGGCAAACTGCAAAACAAACTTAGCCACCCCAAATTTAAAATGCCCAAAACCTATTGGGTACAAGTGGACGGTCAAATCACCGAAGCCGCATTACAAAAACTAAGGCAAGGCGTCACCTTAAAAGACGGCAAAACCAAGCCTGCCAAAGCCAAGTTCATTGAAGAACCCGATCTCTGGCCAAGAAATCCGCCCATTCGAGCGCGCAAACATCAACCCACCAGCTGGCTCAGCCTGACATTGACAGAAGGCAAGAATCGCCAAGTCAGACGAATGACCGCCCACGTAGGTTTCCCTACCCTTCGGCTTATTCGTGCCAGCATTGGCCATTTTACGCTAGACGACCTTAAACCCGGCGAATATAAAGCTGCACAATTGCACCTGCCACGCTGATGCGTATAATTCGCAGAGCTATTTATAATCTTTCCAAGTTGTCAGTGAATGCAATCGGTTAAGCCCAAAGTCATCGTCGGCCTCTCAGGCGGCGTAGATTCCTCCGTTTCAGCCTACCTTCTGCTACAAGAAGGCTATGAGGTCGAAGGCCTCTTCATGAAAAATTGGGATGAAGACGACGGGACTGATTACTGCACCGCTATCGAGGATTTAGCCGATGCTCAGGCTGTAGCCGATAAACTCGGTATCAAGCTTCACCAAGCAAATTTTGCGGCAGAATATTGGGATAATGTCTTTGAGCACTTTCTAGAAGAGTATAAAGCAGGCCGAACACCCAACCCTGATATTCTCTGTAATCGCGAAATCAAATTTAAAGCCTTTCTAGATTATGCGCTTTATTTAGGCGCTGACTATATTGCCACGGGGCACTATGTGCGCAAAAAGACACTGGAAAATAGCCAAGCAGCTCTACTTAAAGGCCTCGACAATAACAAAGACCAAAGTTATTTTTTACATGCGGTAGCTGGCACTGAAATTGCCAAAACCCTCTTCCCAATTGGTGAAATGGAAAAACCTGACGTTAGGAAAATCGCCGAAGCACAAGGCTTTATTAATGCCCGAAAAAAAGACAGCACTGGTATTTGCTTCATTGGTGAAAGACGTTTTAAAGACTTTTTAAATCAGTATATCCCTGCGCAACCTGGCGAAATTTATTCAGACAAAGGGGAGCGTTTAGGGGAGCATCATGGCCTTATGTTCTACACCCTAGGCCAACGCCAAGGGATCGGGATTGGCGGCGTACAAGATCATAAAGAAGCCCCTTGGTACGTAGTCGATAAAGATGTGGCCAATAATCAATTGATTATTGGCCAAGGCAATGACAACCCAAGGCTTTTTACGGATAGCCTAACGGCAAGTCACATCCACTGGATTAATGAAGCGCCCGAACTGCCGCTCGCCTGTTACGCAAAAACACGCTACAGACAGCCCGACCAAAGCTGCATCATAACCCTTAAAGATGGCGTTTATCATGTCCATTTTGATACGCCGCAGCGTGCCGTCACGCCGGGGCAGTCCGTTGTTTTTTATCAAGGTGATGTTTGCCTAGGGGGCGGCGTTATCGAAACAAGATACAACCAAGCGAGTGAAGATGCCTAAAAAAGACGATCGAGTGCTCGCCCTCGCAGGTATTGCTCAAGCGGCAGAATGTGTGACGCAGCTGTCTCAAAAAGGCACCTGTGATGAAGCAGCTTTCAATCACGCCATACAAAGTCTTTTTGAATTTTCACCTGAGGCAACGCTCGATGTTTACGGCGGCAAGATTGAGAACTTAGAAGCTGGTCTCAAAAGCCTAGCCAATCTTTACAACCCTCAACATGCCAAAACACACCCTGTCACAAAGTACTTACTGAGCCTGATCGCGCTAGAAAGCCAAGTCAAAAAACACCCAGAAATGCTGGATGTGATTCATAGCCGCTTAATGCATATTGAAAAGAAGCGCGAGCATTTTTCATCAGGTGATCATGACACTGCCAATAGCTTGTCAGGGCTTTACCAAGATACGCTTAGCCAGCTCAAATTTCGCATTATTGTGACAGGTAATATTCAGTACTTAAACACACAAGCAATCAGTGATAAAATACGCGCCCTATTACTCGCAGGTTTTCGTAGCGCGATGCTATGGCGACAGCTCGGCGGTAAAAAGTGGCACCTTATCTTCAAGCGTTCAGAGATTGACCGCTTAAGTAGCCAACTCATCAAACAGATTCAAGCGCAAGACAACAACGCATAATTGACAGGTTTACTCATGGCATTAACTGAACTCAATGCAATTTCCCCTATTGATGGTCGCTACGGCAGTAAAACCCAAGCCTTGCGAGATATTTTCAGTGAATTCGGATTGATTAAATGCCGCGTTACTGTCGAGGTACGTTGGTTACAACAACTTGCACAGCATCCTGAGATTAAAGAGATTGGCCCTTTTAGTGATGAGGCGAATCAACTGCTCGATAGTATCGTTGATAACTTCAACGAAGACGAAGCGGCCAAAATCAAAACCATTGAACGCACAACCAATCACGATGTAAAAGCGGTTGAGTATTATTTAAAAGATGCGATTGCTGGCAATGCAGAGCTACAGACTGTGACCGAATTCATTCACTTTGCCTGCACCTCAGAAGACATTAATAACTTATCACATGGCTTAATGCTAAAAGCAGGCCGTGAATCCGTTGCTGCGGACATTAACGCAATTATTAACAAGCTGGCTGAGTTTTCAGTGAGCCTTAGCGCTCAACCGATGCTCTCTCGTACACACGGCCAAACAGCCAGCCCTACCACTGTCGGTAAAGAATTTGCCAATGTGGTGGCGAGGCTTAAACGCCAGATTACACAAATCAATGCGGTTAGTTTGCTCGGCAAAATTAACGGTGCAGTGGGTAACTACAACGCGCATATAAGCGCCTACCCTGAGATCGACTGGGAAGCTAACGCGAAAAGTTTTATTGAAGGCTTAGGTCTTGAATGGAACCCTTACACCACTCAAATTGAGCCGCATGACTACATCGCAGAGCTTTACGATGCGTATTGCCGCCTTAATACCATTTTGATTGATTTAGATCGTGACATTTGGGCCTATATCTCTAACGGCTACTTCAAGCAGAAAACCATTGCTGGCGAAGTAGGCTCCTCTACCATGCCACATAAAGTTAACCCGATTGATTTCGAAAACTCTGAAGGCAACTTAGGTATCGCTAATGCCATCATGCAACACCTATCAGCCAAGCTACCCATTTCTCGCTGGCAACGTGACCTGACTGATTCTACGGTATTAAGAAACTTAGGGGTTGGCCTTGCGCACAGTTTAATTGGCTACCAGGCAACACTGAAAGGCCTAAATAAGCTGGAACTCAACGCCGAAATGCTTGCCAAAGATCTGGATAGCGCATGGGAAGTGTTAGCCGAGCCTATTCAGACGGTGATGCGTAAATATAAAATCGAAGAGCCTTACGAAAAGCTTAAAGCCTTTACGCGCGGCAAAGTCATGACCGAAGCCATGATGCAAGAGTTTATCGAAACACTTGAGATGCCTGAAGACGCTAAAAAGGCACTGCTTGCGCTCACCCCAGCTAACTACATAGGCAATGCAGTAGAACAAGCCTCCGATATCAACAACCGCTAAAGGTCATTATGCCCAACCTCGCCAACTTTAATGCAAAAAGCTTTTTACGTGATCACTGGCAAAAAAAGCCCCTACTGCTTGGCGAGGTACTGCCTGATTTTGAATGCCCTATCACCCCTGATGAGCTCGCAGGCCTTAGCCTGGAAGAAAGCGTTGAATCTCGGATTATCATTCAAGCAGATAACAACGATTGGCAGCTGAAACAAGGCCCCTTCAAAGAAAGCATTTTCAAATCACTTGAAGATAAAACCTGGACGATGCTGGTACAAGCCGTTGATCAAATCCACCCTGATATTCATGCGTTAAAAGCGCTGTTTGATTTTATTCCAAGTTATCGACTGGATGATATCATGATCTCTTACGCGCCTATTGGCGGCAGCGTAGGGCCGCATTTTGATCAATACGATGTATTTCTTCTGCAAGCGAGCGGCCAAAGGCAGTGGCAAGTTGGTGCTCACTGCACAGATGAATCACCGCACCTATCTTCAGATGTAAAAGTATTAGCTAACTTCGAGCCAGAGGCGACTCACCTTTTAAACCCTGGCGATATCTTGTATCTTCCACCAGGCGTTAGCCATCATGGTGTTTCCCAATCCGATGATTGCATGACCATCAGCATTGGCTTTCGTGCACCGAGCACCGAAGAACTCCTCAATGCCTATTTCGTAGAGATCATTAGCGAATTAAGCGAGAGTGATCGTTACCAAGACCCTGACTTGGCTGATCAGTTAGACAACAGTCACCCTGCGGAAATCAGCTTTTCTATACTGGATCAACTCAGTAAAACCTTGGAAGCACACAAAAGTTCGATCAAACTGATGGAAGCCTTCGGCAAATTAATGACGAGCCAACGCTACCTGATTGACGAACCGCTTGAACTCCATGCAGGCACAACGTATGAAAAACGCCTAGATGCCAGACTCGCTTATTTTCAGGCTGAAAACAAACTCTTGGTGTTTGCCAATGGTGAAAGGCTGTCAGCACCGCTTGAAGAGAAAGCTTTTGTGCAAGCGTTGTGTGAGAATGATTTATTAGAAACCCAGTCACTTAATAAGGCGCAATCTGAGCTTATTCAGTCGCTTCTCAACCTAAGTATCTACGACCACTTCGAAGAAGAACCAGAATAACCTTTTTGTAGGGTGGATAAGCGCCAGCGTCATCCACCGAATATGAATAAATTGATAACCTTGGTGGATGGCGCTGGCGCTTATCCATATATGGTCTCTCCTCGTTTTGCAAGGTAAAGTCAATTCAAACAAAGAAAAGGTTGCTGCCGTATATCCGGTCTTTTAATGACATGTAATCTTTTCAGCATGCCTGACCTTGATGAGCATCCGCGCACATAACCCTAATCGCCCTATCGGTATCAAGTACCCTTGGATTAGACAGGTTTCTATGTGCAGGTATTACCTATTTTGTCATCATTCACTTTTGCCTTCGCAACCGCTTAGGACTCGTTACATCAACTAAAGTTTTTGTTTACGTGCAGAGCTTGTAGCACCTACACACCCACATTATTAACTATTACGATCTCGCAGCTAGCACTAAATTTGCCGCAGCTGCATCGTACGTTTCATTTCTCACTGTCATTGCCCAGGCTATTCTGACTAGCTTATTGGCCAAGGCAACCGTGGCTTTATTCTTGCCTCGTCTTTCGACCAACTCATTGATCCATCGACTGAGCCTATCATTCTTCTTTTTCGCAGCTTTAACAACTGCCCTTGCACCATGAATAACAAGCGACCTCAGGTAACAATCTCCTCGCTTAGTGATGCCCAGTAAGACATCTTTACCGCCTGAACTATGCTGCCTCGGTACAATACCTAAAGCTGCTGATGCATACTTGCCTTTATCAAATTGCTTACCGCTACCTATCCAAACTTTAAAGACGGATGCAACCACCGGCCCAAAACCTGGAATTGTCAGTAGACGCTTCGTTTGCTCATCATTTTTTGCTTTTGCATCCAGTGTCTTGTTGTACCAGTCCAGCTCTTTCTCCAGAAACTTTAAGTGTTCATACTGTTTTTGTAATATCTGCCTGAAAAACGGGTTTAGTCCGCTAGCTTCATCTCCTAAAAGTGCCACTATGCCTGCTCTTGCTTGATTCACTCCTTTGCGCAAGATAAAGCCTTGATCGGACAGTAGCCCTCTCAACTGCCTAACCAAATCACCGCGCTGCTGAACTAACTGGCTTCGCATACGGTGAAACGCTTGCTCTGTCTGCTGTTCAACTGTTTTGATTTGAACTGGCCTTATGCGTCCATGCAAATAAGCTTCACCTATCGCCACCGCATCGTTGTAATCATTTTTTTGACCTCGCGCATAAGCTTTTACATGCTGGGGCGGCAACAAACTAACTTCATAGCCTAAACTCTCAAACGTACGCCCCCAATGATTCGAAGCACCGCAAGCTTCCATTGTGATAACACTTATATCCTGCTTTGCTATAAAGCTAACCAGCTCGTTTCTCTTTAGCTTTTTTCTTTTCAGTTCTTTGCCGTGTTTGCTTAAAATCACTGCGTGAAAAATTTCTTTTGCTATATCTAGCGCTATCACTTTATCATTCATTCGGGCTCTCCTCTTTTTTTAGATGATTGATCAAAACCATCTTGGCACACTTAGATGCCGTATGGGAGAGGAGAGACCATTTCATCACCCTACACTCATTACAACTCTACAAGCACTTTACAGGCCTTCGATACGCCCTCAAAAATCTGGGCTAAGCTCCCTTCCATCATATAAGCGGGCGTTGTGACAATTTTATGTTGCGAATCCAATACAACATCTTCAATCGAGCAGTCTTGCGTCTTAACACCTAAACTTTGTAAGCCTTGATGAAACGACGGAATATCGTATTCTGATGCTTCACCAGCATGCCCAAGTGTTAGCGTAATTGACTCTCCCTGAAGCGCTTTGGCAACTACAACAGGCGCAATACACATGGCTAATATAGGTTTTTTCGCCTCATAAAAACTTTTAACCTTGCCTGACACATCGCTATCAATAGCGCACTCTGACCCGTCAAACGCCCAAGTGGTTAGGTTTTTAGCTGCCCCAAAGCCGCCAGGTAACACTAACGCATCAAACTCATCGACATGTAAATCAGCGACTGCTGAAACCTTACCGCGAGCGATTCGAGCCGATTCCTGCAAACAGTTTCTCTCAGGCGACATTTCCTGCCCTGATAAGTGATCAATAACATGGTGCTGCGGCTTATCCGGTGCAAAAATGTTGACCTCTGCACCTAATTGGCTTAATGCAATAAGGCAGGCGACTGACTCGTGTATTTCACTGCCATCGTAAACTCCGCAGCCTGATAAAATAACGGCAACTTTCATAAACTCATCCTAATACTGTCGTTTTTCAAACAGTACCTGATTTACGACTAAAGGCCAAATGAGATTTTTAGCTGCGCTTTTAGGGTGGGGTTGCGCTGCTGCACTAATCCAGTCTAGGAGTGTCAACAGGCATCCAATAACTGTTCTTTGGTTATTCTGGGCGAAAAAAAAACCAGCCGAGGCTGGTTTTTTTATTCTTAAGGGTTAAATGAATTGACAGAAACAGTAGTCGGGGCTGGATTAGTATACATGGAGTAATGGGGGAACCTAAAAGATTCTTTAACATTAAAGGCTATAGCACTAACATTCATACCGTTGTTGTCTACCGGGTGTTTCCATTTATTCACATTACAACTCACTTTGTGAACGTCCGCATCGTCTAAAGTGATATAGACATCTGTTGTATTACTTGAATCGCAACCACCTGCAACATAGTATTGATTGTTGATTGAATCAAAAGCAATCACAGAATCTATAGTTGGAGTACTAGGGCGATTCGAGACTAGAATCTTTGATATCGACAAGGGTCCTAAATATTCAGTACCAATACCTAAAACAAGGTCGATTTCAGAATACTTAGCCGTGGTCATAGTGTATTCTCCAGGGCCATCTATTGGGCTCAAAGCATTAATTTCTTCTATATTTGCAGGAACTACGCTACCTGAAACTACAAACCGATCTGTGGAACAATCAATAGAATAAGGTCCCCGGCCATCTACTACAACTTTTGCATTTGTTACAAAGGTATCTCCCACGGTCTCAGATGGTGAGCAAGGGAAGGAAATTTGGCCTATCAAGTCAGCATCTTCTTGCATAAACAAAACTTTACCTCGATAGCCATTACCTGATACAAACTCAACTTCAGAGTATGCAAGATTCGATGGGACATATGGTGCAGTATAATCAAAACTGTCTGCCCCTATTGCACTATCAGGAAATACTGGTACTGGGGATTCTTTTGGCACGTAGACACTTGGAGTCACTACTGAAATATTTATACTTGCACGTGGAGTTGTAACATCATTCCCTGTTCGGATATCTTCATTTCTAACCGTTACTTCAGCAGTTATAGAGCCTCCACCCACCTCATCCAAGGCTGTAGGTTTGATTCCTGCATAAAAAGGCAATATTTCAGTTCCTTGGATATCATAACTATCCCCTCCATCAATTTTCATCTTACCACTTGGGATAAACTTAACCTCTGACTCAGTTGGAATCATTCCATCAGACCTCCTATCACAAAGCTTAAGGCCTGTTAACAATATGGGCTGCTCAGGGAATACCATTGCCAGTCCTTGCTGATCGAAGTCTTGACAAGCGGTTACATCAATAGATGATTGATAAAATGTGACTGATGACGCAACATCAATCAGCCCAGAATCCCCACAAAAGTCATCAGGGTTAGCATGTAAGCAATTAGGCCCATCAAATTTATTGTTTGCTTCCTCACGAACACCACTATCGTTAGTATCCTCTAAGTAGAATTCGCCTTCAATGTAATCACTAGTTACCAAAACTGCATCCAAGAGATCGCCACCAGAAAACAATGATATTGGCCTCATAAACGATTTATGATCTAAGAAAGGCTCTTGTTCATCATAGAAAGTATCGGCTTCATCAAAATAGCCGTTCTCATTAACGTCGTCATAACGTTCCTCACCTTTAACAATTCCCATGATGGTTACCCACCCATCCGGAGCATTATTCATATTAGGTGCCCAAAAGATGTAACAAATACCATCGGAGTTCGTAGTACAAAAGCTCGTTTGTACATCACCTTCGTAAGCGATAAACTTACCAATTGCGCCAACTCCCGGCTGAGAAACTTGAGTGCCTTCAACTTTAAAAGTAACGAGTGCATTATCTATTGGCATACCGTAACGGTCATTTACATTAGCCTTAACTAAGACCTTTTGCTGTTCATCCGATTGACGAGAGTAGGAAAGAGGACTATAAGCGTCGACCGAAATAGAAAAGTTACCCGCTGAAGCCAAACCATTAACAACCACTAAATTATCTGAAGGTGATTCAATATCATCATCAGGGTCATTTGGATCATTTCTATAGATGGCTGTGACTGTCACATTATCGGTTTTATATCCAGATTGTACATCTACTGTAACAATCCCCTGCTCATTAGAAATAGCTGACGTCTCAGATAGCGTTAGGTCTGTTTCGGCTGTATTTGCGTTATTAGATTTAATCTCAAAATCGATGGTTTCACCAATAACCTTTGAACCTGAAGCGCCTATAACCTGAAAAGTTAATTTTGAAGTCTGCTTCTTATTATTCCCTTTTGTATAAATAACAGCAGGATCAGCACCAACAAACAGTATCTCTGCAGGTGGCTCGCTTAGAATATTTAAGTTTACCGTAACAGTATTAGAAATATCTTGCCCCTCAAACTCCCCTGTAATAGTGAGATTATCATTTCCAACACACCCATCAGCTTTATAGTTTGCTGAAACAGCACCTAATGTAGAGGTGAAGGTATCAGGAGACTCACCAGATTTATCTTGCATCCTAGCCTGTCCAAACTGGATACAACCAGATGTAAACCAAATAGATGTAGCGCCCGTTTGTTCAACACCTAGCTGATCTTTCACAACAACATTTACTGTTTCTAAACCACCCGCTTCTAAAGTGATGGTCTCTGGAGACACCTCCATCTGAAAAGTTGCCTTCTCGACATTTATTTCTCCAGTTGCAACTTCACTTCCGCCAAATTCATCACTGACCGCCTGAACGGTTACCTTGTATAAATTTTCTTCCAATTTTAATAAATTCTCTGACCAAGCATCATCAATACACTTAGTGGTTTCAGTCCTTTTAGTACCACCTGTACGTGGCTCATACTCAATCAGGATATAATCAGTAGCTGCATTGTTAGTTGTTTCATTAGTTACACAATCACCTGTTAGCAAGGCATCCTGAGAAGTCAGGACTGACAAATCATCAACGGTAGGCTTTGCTGGAGTAACTGTTCCTGATACTGGTGGCGTGATAACTTCATCACCAGTACCGCCCTCTCCACCTGTACCAGTACCCGTTTCAGTACCTTCCTCAGCAGGCGCCCCCAACTGCCCACTACCACAGGCCGCCAAAAACAACGCCATAAAGACCATGGGCAGTAGCCGCGAAAACCTGTTTATTATCTTTATTGGTTCCATAGGTATCCTTGAGCAAGCGATAGTGTCGATAATTATTATTAACGCTGGAGTATAAGGCTAAACAAAATCAAGATTCAACGGCTAAGGAGAGAAGATGAGCTAAGAGTGATAGTATTTTTTTTGAAATCGTGAAGGGCTTGAAGTGGGTCACACGACCACAACGAACCCATGTACTTTCAGCTTAATGGATTCCCGCCTTCGCGGGAATGACAACTGGCTTGTTTTAGGTTTCTTTGTCATTCCCGCGAAGGCGGGAATCCATAATTCGGAATGCCAAACCATAGAATCGCTGTACATTGAATTAATAGCTCACCCTACAGAGCATTAAAGTTTATGCCCTTCCGCCCTAAGCAGCACTTTTTTTGCATCCAGCCCTGAGGCAAAGCCGCCTAACGACCCGTCTTTGGCGATAACGCGATGGCAAGGGACAATAATCGCCACTGGGTTTTTGCCAATGGCAGTCCCCACTGCTCTGGTTGCCTTTGGCTTACCTATAGAGTTAGCGATATCCTGATAGCAAACCGTTTCTCCTAAAGGGATATCACAAAGCGCCTGCCAGACAGATTGTTGAAAATCGGTACCTTTTAAGAACAAAGGCAGTTCATTCATATGATTGCTGCCAGCAAAAAAGTCGTCCAACCACTTGCTTACTCGATGTTCAAAATCAGTTTGAGGATCTAGTTCAACGGCATTAGGTTTATCTTTTAGGATATGTAAGCCTGTTAAGCGAGCTTCAGCCGTTTCGATTTTAAGCCAGCCCACAGGTGTTAGCTTATAGAAAAAAGTAGTCATACAACCCACTACAGTCAGTAGGGGGATAAGCGCAGCGCCATCCACCAATTAGATAGTGATTCTGGTGAATGACGCTGCGCTCATCCACCCTACGAAATAATGACCGGCATTACTGCATCAAAAAAGGCATAATTTCTTTGAACCACTGAATACCAGTAGATTCAGCGCTTTCATTCTCATTGGCAACTTCAACGGCACTCAAAGAAGGCCAACTACTTACCAAAGGCAAGTAGTAGTTATCATCAAACCCTTCAGATTCGTTCAACACAACCAAGCCCAAAGGTAAATCTGCCTCTTCTTTGGCAATGGCCATTGGCGAACAATCATACCAGAAGTTTGAGCCATAATCGCCACTTATGGCAGCCATGGTATGTTTCAAAAGCGAAGCCGGTAAACCATATTTTCGGGTTACCTCAATAAACCAATCCCTGCACGTAAAGATAGGATCAATACAAATGAGCTTATCAATCACTACGCCTTTTTTTATGGCATTCATCAGCCAGATGAAACCAACACCCTGAGTGATCACAGCCTCGAATTGACAGCCAAAATAATCATCAATTGCTCTTATTAACCCATCGCACTCGAACAAGGTCGTTGAAGACTGCGTATTCTTCCCATGGGCAGGCATATCCATATAAATAACCTGAAAGCCAGCGTTAGCTAAATATTCAACATATTTTACCCAATCACTTGCCACACCATGCTCATCATGAATCAATAATATTTTTGGCCCTCGGCCTAAGCTATACACCATATAAAGCGTACAGTTATAGTTGACTAAATATTTCTTGCCTGCTGACAATACTTTTAAGCTGTGTTTCGGATACGCTTGTTTCTTAGGGGTTTGCCATTTATTAAATAGCGCCTTACGCGCTAATTTGGATGAGAGGAAAGCAAGAAAGCGAAAGCTACACCCAAGAAACCAATCGCGTGAGAGCGCTTTTGGCTTATGAGCCTCATAGCTGTCTGGAAAGGGTAACTTACTGATATCCATCTCAACATCTCGAAGAAGTTGTTCGTCAAGATAGTTGAGAGTTTAAAAAGAATAAAGTTGAGCAATGAGTTTTTGAAAAGAAATGTTAGGCAGGTTACGCGCTGCTAACCTGCCCTACAGGCGAGCGCTGATATTAACGGCGACCCATCTTACGAAGATTGGCTGGGGTATAGAAATCCTCCCCTTTTATCTTCATCGCATAATTAGTCGGCTTAGTTTCATTCACCAGCCGAATACCGACATAAGCGCCTGCTTGTAAGTCATAATTGAATTGAGCTCGGGCCACATAGCCTTTCAAGAAGAAGTCATAAAGGCTGTGATTAAAGCTCGTACGCCACAAATCACCGCGACCATCATAGGTATCCGTCGCAACCACTAACCAGCTGTCTTCATCTATGTAAAAGCGTCTTTTGGCATAAATATGACGCTGCTTAGGTTTAAGCGTTGCTTCCACCACCCACACTCTACGCAGCTCATAACGCATATAATCTTGATTCACATGTCGCGGTGGTAGCAACTCTTTATAACCTACTGAAGGCGAGTCAAACTTATAGTTATGATAAGGCACAACCATTTCTTGCTTACCAACAAGTGTCCAGTCATAACGATCCATAGCACCATTAAAGCCCATGCTGTCGTCGGCCGTCATCAAGCCACCCGGCCCGATCGGGGTATCATAACCTGCATTCGGCGCACGCTTTACACGCTTAGCACCAGGAATATACACCCAGGCTTTACGATCATGGGTGAACTGATCTATAGGCTCATGAACAATCACCATCTCGCCTTTTTTACGCTTAGGCTCAACCACTTCATAAAACACAAAGGCGGCAATGTTACCGATATCTTCTGAGGTTTTACCGACAGGGTGATGATCATAGGCTAAGGGTGTTTCATAAGTTAACTTGGTGCGATACTTCTGCACATTGCCCTTCTGATAAACCGCCACCTCGTCATAAACAGAATCTGAGACGATAGTGGGCTGGCTCAACCTTGAATTCCACATAACCTCTGCGCCATTGGTTGGCATAGGGAATGGCACGCCGCCCGTATAACTTCGAAGCCCATCGATGCTGCCTTCGAGCTTGGCATTACCCACATTCCATTTAGTGCGAGCAACCATATCAGGGTGGTAGTTAAACTCACGATGCGTTTGATAAACGGGCATCTTAAAGGTGTCAGGGTACTTCTTGAAAAGCGCTTTCATGCCTTCATTAAGCTTATCGGCATGCTCCGCCATGTTTTGGGCGGTAATGGTATAAAGCGGCTTTTCGTTCGCATAAGGGTCAGGGTAAGACTCACCTGAAGAAAAGGTTAACCCCTCTGGCAAGCCTGATATGCTTCCAGACCATGCGGGAATCGTCCCTTCCGCATTGGCTTTGGGGTCAGCGCCTAAAGGCGTCAACTCAGTGCCTAGTTTAGATGCATCGGACAATACGCCCACAGAAATAAACGCGCCCATCAGGCCGCCTAGCCATTTTTTCATATCCATATTTGCCTTGTTTATTATTTTTGATCAGGCTAACAAGGGGAATCTATGACTTCAATGACAATAAAAGGCAAAACCTTATTGTCTTGCGGTCCGATAAGGTTTTTGTGGACTTGTTTTGAAATTCGCTCGAACTGGGTTGATATCAAGGCCGCCACGGCGCATAAATCTGGCAAACACCATGAGCTTTTTAGGTGAGCAGACTGACATCAAATCCTGATAAATCGACTCCACGCACTGCTCATGAAACCCCTGGTGTTTTCGATAAGACACCAAATAGGCCAGCAGCCCCTCATGGTCTATCGCTTTGCCTTCATAGTGAATATAAACACTCGCCCAATCGGGCTGCGCGGTGACAGGACACAACGACCTGAATAAATGCGTCTTGAGCTTTTCTGACACAAACTCTGTGCTGCTAAGCTTAATTAAGCCTGCATTAATATCGTAATCTTTACAGCTGACATCCAACTCATCAAGACAATCAAATTCAGGAGGTTCATGCACATCATAATGCTCTGGCGAATACAGCCTGACAATAACGGGCCTGCCCGAGGCTTCGCCTAAATCCCGAGTTAAGGTGTATTGCAAAACATCTTTAGAGATGATCGTTTGATTAAACGAGTTGAGATACAGTTTAAAGGATTTAGACTCAATGATATTAGGGCACTCAGCATCAAAGTCCACTTCCAAAATAGCAACCTGGGGCTTACCCGAGTCATTCAGCCAGGATAGTTCAAACCCCGTCCAACGGTCATACCCCTGCATGCCAGATAAATCACCAAGTTGCGCTCTACCCACTGCTCTTTCAATAGGATACAGCACTTCTGGCGTATAAGTTTCAGGATAACCACCCGATTTTCCCAACGGAATGTCTTCTGGCAGTTTCATTAATGGCGTAGACCCTTACCTTTTTTCAGGAGATAGAGACAAAGTGAGATTGACAAGATACAGCATGAGAAAAGAATCCCTAAAGAAAGTTCCACATGGATATCTGATATACCTAGCACACCTTGTCTAAAGGCACTGACTATATAAACGATAGGATTGAAAGCCGTCAGCGTTTTAAAAATACCAGACAGCATATCAACAGAGTAAAACACGCCACCCAAATAAATCATAGGGGTTAACACAAAGGTGGGAATCACTGAAATATCATCGAACGAATTAGCATACAACGCATTCAAGAAACCTAAACTTGCAAAAAAGATTGAGGTTAATAGCAAGACACTTAAGGTTAAGCCCACTGACTCTATACTTAGGTCAGCAAATACCAATGACAATCCTGTTACAAGGAGGCCAACGCTAAGACCGCGAGCCACACCTCCCGCAACATAGCCAGACAGCATGATGTAGTTAGGCACAGGAGAGACCAGCAGCTCCTCGACACTCTTTTGAAATTTTGAACTATAAAAAGAAGAGACGACATTGGAAAAAGAGTTGGTAATAACTGACATCATGATGAGACCTGGCACAACAAACTGCACATAAGGCACCCCGTGCATATCACCAATACGATTACCCATCAGCTTACCAAAAATAGCAAAATACAAGCCCATGGTAATAACAGGCGGCAACAATGTCTGAACCCAAATGCGGGTAAAACGCTGCACTTCACGATGAAAAATCGTTAAAAAAGCAATCCACTGTTGATTAAGAGGCATGCTTCTTTCCTCCTTCAACTAGCCCAACAAACAACTCTTCAAGGCGATTAGCCTTATTTCGCATACTCGATACAGTTACTCCCTCTGCACTTAAGGTTGCAAAAATATCATTCAAATGCTCGCCTTTTTTTAAGGATAAGGAAAAGCTGGAATCATCAAGCACCTGAATATTGTAAGGCAGCGCTTTAATTTTTTCGGATAGCTTACCTGAATGATCAAAGATAAAGGTTTCTTCTTCAAGCTGCTCCAAAAGCGACTTCATGGAGGTATTTTTGATGATTTCACCTTGATCAATGATGGCGATATTTTTACACAGTTGCTCAGCTTCTTCTAAATAGTGCGTGGTCAAAATAATGGTCGTGCCTTTTTCATTAACCTCTTGCAGAAAATCCCACATGGAGCGTCTCATTTCAATATCAACACCCGCAGTTGGCTCATCTAAAATTAACACTTTTGGCTCATGAATAAGTGCCCTTGCAATCATCAAGCGCCTCTTCATCCCTCCAGACAAACGCATACTTTGCACATTAGCTTTATCCCAAAGACCCAGCGCCTTTAGATAATGCTCTGTACGCTCAACAGCGAGCTTTCTGGGGATCCCGTAAAATCCAGCTTGTGTGGCAATGACATCCTTTACTTTGACAAACCCGCCAAAGTTAAATTCTTGCGGCACAACGCCCAATAACGATTTTACCTTGGAAAATTCCCTGTCTATGTCATGCCCAAATACATTAACAGCCCCAGAGGTCTTATTGACTAGAGAGGTCAAGATACCAATAGTGGTTGATTTACCAGCACCGTTTGGGCCCAACAAAGCAAAAAAGTCGCCTTCATCAACGTCAAGCGAAATTCCTTTTAAGGCCTCATGGCCGTTTTCATAAACCTTGGCAAGCTGCCTGATTTTGATAGCATTCGTCATTATTTTTATTGTGTTAGTTGATCCTGAGTGACTCAGGCAATATGAAACTTATTTCTTATTATCTACCTAAAAATACAAAGGCTAAAGCACGGCAGATCATTTCCGTGAGCGAGGTTTAGATTAGATAGAATTTTACGAATTAGGTAGGCAATACTTGGAGCGGGAAACGAGGTTCGAACTCGCGACCTCAACCTTGGCAAGGTTGCGCTCTACCAACTGAGCTATTCCCGCAATGGCGTCCCCTAGGGGGTTCGAACCCCTGTTACCGCCGTGAAAGGGCGGTGTCCTGGACCACTAGACGAAGGGGACGTCGTGATCAAGTGGCGCGAATTATAGGGAGCTTATAAGAAGCCGTCAACTTAATTTCTTAAAAAATTAAAAATTAAGTTTAACTGGTTAATTACTCATCGCATCTGAACGCTCTGTTTCAGTTAATTCCAACGAGGCTGAGTTAATGCAATACCTTAAACCGGTAGGTTCAGGCCCATCTGGAAAAAGATGGCCTAAATGAGACTCACAAGACTGACAGAGTACTTCGGTTCGGAGCATATTATGAGAGTAATCTTCTTTTAGAGAAACGGCACCTTCCGACATCACATCATAAAAGCTTGGCCAGCCTGAACCTGAGTCATATTTCGCCGCCGAGCTAAACAGTGGCGCATGGCAAGCAGCGCAGGTATAAACCCCCTCCTTCTTGCAGTCCCAATACTTACCTGTAAAAGCCTGTTCAGTGCCTGCCTGTCGACAAATATGAAACTTTTCTTCACCTAACAGCTCCCGCCATTCCTGCTCAGTTTTCTTCACAATGAAGCCCTCCTGCTTTTGACTAACAGATAGCCAATATACTGAGGCTGGAGACGTTGATCAACCACCATTTAACAGATGGATTATAGCGAATTGCCAGAGAAATCTCTTATATACCTCTTCTACTTGATCGTGAAATACTATGTTCACGTTTCAAACGTTTCATTTGATTCATAAACTCTTGAGAGTTGATCCTTTGAGACTGACTGGGAAATACTTTCGTTGGATCACGAGTTTCCACCTTGCTGTAATCAAACAATTTAGATTCTTCAACTTTCTTTTCTGCGACAATAGCTGCAAGCGCCTTTCTTTCTTTGTCCTCTGCTTTGACACGAGCCTCGTATTCCATAGCCTCTTCCGCCCAAGAATCAACGTCATCTAGCCCGTCAACTGAATTCACCTTTTCACGTTCATTTACATCCTGCCCTTGAGGTTGAGTCGTTCTAAAAGCCTCAACTTTCGCCATCATATTTGTCAACACCCTAGTATGCAGTGGCTTAGAGGCTTCACTGGAAATTGTAGCTTCCACGACAGCATGTCGAGAGGACGTTTTATCCGAAATTGGCTTCAAGACTATACCTTTTTGAATATCTGCCAAAAGACTAGATGGCTCAGATTTAGTTTTATCTACCAATACTTTTGCTTCTGCAATTTGTTTCGTTTCAAAACTATCGAGGCCCTCCAGCAACTCTGCAGTCGGGGCAGGCAAATCATCTATTGACTGCACCTCAGATTTCACTTGACTTACTAACGCTAACTGTCGATCTAATTCAACTTCGGCAATATTAGCAATCGTTGTCAGTGTTTTTTCAATATCGCCTCGATGTAAGGATTCAATATCAAGTTGATTTAATGCACTCGCTGTGGCCCTCATATTCTGGGGCGAAGGAGCACCTGACACATGAACTGCGTCAACCAACACTTGAGTTGCACTTAATGTACTTCGAAAGGTTGAAGTCGCATTGACTTCTGTCATATCTGCGGTTTTAGCATTAACATTGCCCAGCTGAACCATTTCCCTAACAGGTAATGCTTTTGCTGCCATCAACACGCGTTTAAGTGACTTATTATCACCGAATAAAGCAGACTCTGGAGCAGGTGTTATCCACTTAAAGTCATCTGCTGGAGGCGGTAAATCAGGCGGTGGTGGAAAATCTGGATCATATCCTTCTGTGAATGGCCTAGTTAATACCTGCCTGGACTCGTCAAGCTCTGGCAATACTATGTCATCCAATACCTCACTCGCTTTTTCAATAGCTTTTTGCTGCCACTGTCTGGGCGTATCAGCGACTTTTTCTAATTCAAAATGAGTTGGATTAGCATCTGGGGTAGCCGGTAACGGCCTTAACTTCTCAAGCTCTTTTTTCAGATCATCAATAGTTTCATAGTCATGATCAGGTTCCGGTATGTTTTCATAAATTGGCTCGTTCACTTGTGCGTAGATAGGGCTTTCATCTATAACTGCGTAGTCTGGTTCCTGAATAACATTTGATGCCTGATAAATAGACTTTTCGGGCATTAAGGGATCTAATTGATAGATTTGTTGAACCACCCCAGCCACAGGTTTAACCAGTTCAAACCCCCAAGATTGGGTGCTAGATTGGTTTGCCGTAGGCGTTGCTACTGGCTGAACCGGCCAGGCGACCTTGACTTGCGAGTTAGAAGGCGCATCTTTTAAAACAACAGCAGAAGAACGAACAAGTTTACCTCGCTGCCTATCTGTGCCATTGATTTTTTGAAATGCAGATTGCTTAAGTTTACGGGCCTTTTTAGTCCAGCTTTTCAAATTCAATATTAAATTACCACTGGATACTCCAAAAATAGGCCCTTCACCTTTAAGAATAGGTGAACCTAACTGTGTATTGTATTTAGGCCCTTGAAGTGATCCCACTGTTTGTAAATCATCGATTATAGATTGCTCTGAAAAAACCGTGACTTTTAAGTTAGATTCTAAATAGAAAATGCCTTTTTCGAAGGTTCCTTCCCCTGTCAACCTATAAACTCTGTAACCAAGCCTAATTTGATCGTTAAGTTCTGCAATAAAAGCAGGCACATCATCATAACGCCTCATCAAGCTTGGTAAATACTGAATGGATACATCATCGACAACCTGTGCGCGTCGAACAATGGACAGTGTTGCACCATCACCTAGTCTTGACCAATCTAGGCCGCTAAGTAATTGATCTTTGCAATCATTTACAAAAGGCCCGCAGTCTAGGGGCTTTTCAAATGTCGTATCCACCCCACTCGATTGATTAATGTTGAGCATATCTCGAGGTACCGCCAATACGCTGGGAGCTAGGTCTATCCAATCGTTGGCCTCAGCCTGCGAAGTGGACAGAACCCTCACCTTATCGAAATCTTTAGTAAGGGCTATACGCTGACCTAGCAACACGTCATCTACTTCATTCTCTACTATACCGCTAAAAGGCTCCCCATTAAGATGGTGTGATGATACATCTTCAAGTGTGATTTTTTTACCGACAATCTCCAAGCCCAAAGATGTTTTTGCTGTAATTTTTCCTTCATAAAATACGGCATACTGGCTTTCAACGTCATGTATCAAATGAGCTTCGCTAATCTTTAGATGATAGCCACTTATATTAGTCGTTAGGTTTGCGCGAATATCTACAATACCCTCCCCTTTCAGGCCACCTAAGAGGCCAATAACCTTACCGTTATCTGTTAATGAGGCCCCCTCGCTTACATGGTACTGCGCTAAAAACACTCTCTCTGTTAAAGCGCCATAATAAAAAGCTGGCTGCTGCGAAGCTGCAAAATAAAAAGACTCAATGCCATAAAAACGTAACGGCATGTCTTTGATAAATCCATCATCGCTTTCAATAATTTGCGCATCAAAAAAAGGCGTAAACGCTGCATACTGTCTATTTTTTACACTCGACTCAACGGGCTCCAACGCTACTGTTTTATTTTCATCAATCATGATATTGATAGTTTGTAGCGTATCACTGACAAAATAATAATTATCATTGAGCACCTGCTTTACCGTGACCGGTAGTCTTCGCTCACTCAATGCATCTTTGTTTTGAAGACCTTTTTTAGGATACAGATTAAAAAAAGGGTCGATCAACGTAAGCGCTTTCCCAGAATGCGTAAATTCAGATTTTGTACCTGAAAAGACCACCTCAATAGTGTGCAATCTACCCTGCGGCACATCAAATACACCGAAAAAATGATAGTCATTACCCAAGTCTGTTAAATCAATAGCCTGTGCGTCATCATAATAAAAGTCTTCTGCTATCGACTTACTCAGTAATGAGTGGCGCACTAGCTCCCCTTCAACATCTACCTCAACCACCACATCAATAATCGCTGGTTTAAATAAATCAAACTGCCCTGCTTTAACATCATTCAAGGAAAACGTGACAAGTACCTGAGATTGATTTAATGGCTCAGGTTCAAATAATGCACCCGACAACAACGCAACAGCACTCGCACTTAATGGCGTTGATGTTTGCTTGCCTTTCTTATTACAACTGCTTACAGCCACCAAGAAACATATAATAATCAGTATTCGCATAAACTAAGCCTTCAATAGTCACAAGCAAAAGCATAGTTCAAATCATAGAAGTCTTCTCGTAGTCTAGGAGCCTGTCCGAGAATTGCGTTCGAGCATAAGGTTTCAAGAATTGAGTCAGAATTTTTAGAAAATTTCTTCGAATAGTCGGCCTATTTAAAGAAATTTTATGAGAATTCTGGCCAATTATAGGAAGCTTAGGCCGAACAGTCAGTTCTCGGACAGGCTCCTAGTACCCCAATGCACAGCGATTGTCGGGTTCAGTGGCAGAGTAAAATGCTCATAGCAAGGCAGCTGATCGAAAATAATAGTTATTCTATAGTGAGATCAAGCAACACAGCTATGGGCATTTTAAATGCCACCCAAAGGGCAGCTACAGGTTTTCCCGTGACTTTGTTGCAAGTATTTGAAAGACGCGAGTATTACTTCATACTTGCGCCTTGCCACAGAAAAACCTGTAGCTGCTGAACGGGACAATCGCTGTGCATTGAGGTACTAGTACATCGTGTCAAAAGGTTTGTCGAATGACCGTAGGGTAGATTAGCGCAGCGTAATCTGCCGATAGACTTAATTCTCGGCGGGAGACGCTGCGCTGTCCCGCCCTACCACTACCCGACAATCGGTTTGACATGACGTACAAGCACTCTGATTCACTGCATTTGTCCGGTTTAGCAATCACAGGTTTTTCTGTGGCAAGGCGCAAGTATGAAGTAATACTCGCGTCTTTCAAATACTCGCAACACAGTCACACAATCCCCTTCGGGCACCAATTTCTTTGGCATAAGCTGTGCTGTAGGTTTTGTAGAAGTGCCGAACATTAACGGCAACCTACGCCTTGCTGAAAGCCTTATCATTCAGCACAGAAACTCAACATCAATTAATAGAGATACCCTTAAAGCTCCTTTAATATGAATCGTGACAAAAGAAGCAGTTTCTCCCCTGCAATTGCAGCGCAAAACAGGGTAAACTCGTGTTTTTGTCATGCTTTTCCCTCATGAAAGACCTTGAAAAATCCAACAAGCTGCTTGATGTCTGTTATGACATAAGAGGCCCAGTGCTAGAAAAAGCCGTCAAACTTGAAGAAGAAGGCCAGAGGGTCATCAAGCTTAACATCGGTAACCCAGCCCCTTTTGGTTTTGACGCACCTGATGAAATAATACAAGACATCATCAAAAACATGCACAGTGCTGAAGGGTACAGCGAATCAAAAGGCATATTCAGCGCCCGAAAGGCAGTGGTTCACTACTATCAAACTAAGGGTATTTTAGATATATCGGTTGAGGATATTACGCTCGGCAACGGCGTCAGCGAACTCATCGTCATGGCCACACAAGCACTTTTAAATAACGGAGATGAAGTATTAATCCCATCACCCGACTACCCACTTTGGACAGCAGCAGCCAATCTTGCAGGTGGAAAAGCTATTCACTATCGCTGCGATGAGGCATCAGACTGGTTGCCAGATATAAACGATATCAAATCAAAGGTTACCTCTAAGACCAAAGCCATTGTGGTTATCAACCCCAACAACCCGACAGGGGCAGTTTATCATTTAGATGTGCTTAAACAGATCGCAGCCTTTGCTGAGGCTAAAAATCTGGTTGTTTTTGCAGATGAAATCTACGATAAAATTTTATACGAAGATGCTGTCCATCATCACATGGCTTCACTGATCAAAGACACGCTTTGTGTAACCTTTAATGGTTTATCAAAGTCTTACAGACTAGCTGGGTTCCGGTCTGGCTGGGCCATGTTTAGCGGTAACCTTGCTGCATCTAAAAGCTACATTGAAGGCTTTCATATGCTGTCCTCGATGAGATTATGCTCTAACGTACCCGCTCAGCTTGCAATACAAACTGCACTTGGCGGCTATCAGAGCATTCAAGATCTCGTTCTGCCTAGCGGCAGACTTTTTGAGCAGCGAGAATTAGGCCATAAGCTACTCACAGACATCCCTGGTGTTAGCTGCGTCAAGCCTAAAGGCGGCATTTATCTTTTCCCAAAACTCGATCCAGACTATTATCCAGTCAAAAATGATGAGCAAATGGTCTTAGACTTTTTAACCCAAGAAAAAATCCTGTTAGTCCAAGGGACTGCCTTTAATGCCTCAGACAGACAGCATTTACGCATTGTTTTTCTGCCACGGCTGGAAGACCTAACACATTCCATAAACCGCCTTAGTGAGTTTTTACAACGGTATAAATTTTAACAAAGATGCAAAGCTTGCATAGTTTTTGCTTCACCATTGAAACAGATACATTAATAGCAACTTAACTATGAGAAGCATACTTACCGATAGTTTTGGTCGACAAATCACTTATCTAAGGCTTTCACTGACTGACCGCTGTAACTTTCGTTGCACCTATTGTATGCCCGAAAAAATGCAGTTTAGCCCCAGAAATCAAAACCTCAGCGTAGACGAGCTTATCATCGTCGCTCAAGCTTTTGTCGAACTGGGTGTTACAAAAATTCGCCTAACAGGCGGGGAACCGCTTATTCACCCCGACCTTGACCAACTCCTGCATAAGCTAAACGCACTTAAAGGGCTGAAAGACATTGCACTAACAACCAACGGTTCTCATATAGCCAATCACCTTGAATCGCTTGCTCTAGAGAAAGTGACACAACTGAATATCTCCCTAGATTCACTTCAACCTAATACGTTTAGCCAGATAACCAGACAAAAACCTGAGAAATTAACTGAGGTTCTAAAAGGCATCAAGACTGCTAAAAGCCTTGGGATCGAGCGGATAAGACTTAATGTCGTACTGATGAAAGGGCTGAATGACCATGAGCTCTTTGAGATGATTGACTTTGCACAGAACCACGGTGTCCATATAGCCTTCATTGAAGAAATGCCCTTAGGCGATATGAATGGACTAGATCGCGCGGAGCGTTACCTTCCTCACGATGCACTAAAAAAGCGCATTCAAGAGAGGCATCAACTAACCCACCTAATAAAGCACCAAAAAAGTGCAGGGCCTGCCGAGTATTATCGCCTAGACAATACAGCTTCGGAGGTTGGCTTTATCTCCCCACACTCAAATAACTTTTGCTCAACCTGCAACAGAGTCAGGGTCACACGCACAGGAAAACTGATTCTATGTTTGGGCAATAATGAAGCAGTAGATCTAAAACGCATCATTCAAAATAGCGGCCAAAGCTCAGCAATGAAGTTGGTAAAGGAGGCCGTTTTATCAAGTATCGAGGATAAGCCCGAATCCCACCAGTTCGACCTTGAAGATACACCACAGGTTTTGCGCTGGATGAATGTGACTGGCGGCTAGACATTAAGTCAGCCCCTCTAAGCAACGTCTCAGCCAAACGATCCTCAGCACGATCTCTCTCTTCCTGGGTGATTTTACAGAATACCAGAGGCTCTGAAGCTTTCTTTGGCAACCAAAACCCTTCTTCAGACGTGCCAAAATACATTTTCCGCTTGCCGTTATCATTAACTATAAAGGCATAATGGCCTCTATCTAAATCCGACAGCGATGCTAGTGATAGTAGGTATCGGTGAACATCTTCCTCAGTGATACTTTTCCTTACAACAAGCTCTTGATTATCAATAGTGGTGAACATCGAATTGGCATGTAAGAGGCAGTAAGAGGGATCTATTACCCCCATAATCATCAATGCCCGAGTCACTTTTTTGGTATTATTCGAGGGCTCTCCACTATTTGCGTAACTCCCCCATACACAACCATACAATAGCACTAATTGACTACATTTTTTCAGTAGTCCTATACACTGCAACCATACTTGGCACTTTCGGCACACCCTCATCAAAATAAGGCCAACAACTTGAAGACTTGTCAAAGCTTGCTTCATTACTACTACCTGGATGTTGAATAGACACAACGAGTGTTTCCCCATCTGGCGAAAACTCAAGCTCACACACTTCGGCACCCATAGGGCAGCTCAAAAAATGCTTGGCAAGCCCCCGCTCTAACCATCAGTTGCCACCCACAGACCAGACCGCCTAGCAATGCGACATTGCCTAGGAGAAACGCTCTGCTGTATGACGACACTCTAGCGGGATAAGTTCCAGAATATGTCCGAAAGGGTTTTTTATACCTAGGAGTCTGTCCGAGAATTGCGTTCGAGCATAAGGTTTCAAGAATTGAGTCAGAATTTTTACAAAATTTCTGCGAATAGTCAGCCTATTTAAGGAAATTTTCTGAGAATTCCGGCCGATTATTGGAAGCTTAGGCCGAACTGTCAGTTCTCGGACAGGCTCCTAGGTAAGCAACACCTTATCATGGCGTTACCGCTTACTTTATCGCGACAAAAAGTAGCTCATGCAATGCGCCTGTCAAGATGCATTACAGCGCACTGCCGATAATATTTCTTGCACCTTTTAAGGGCTTTTATGCATAAACTGTCAGCAGTCGCTATACCTGCCAATGAACAAATAGAAAACAGAGAAATAAGAGACCTTATCGTCGCATGCTCTCAAAAGCCTAAGCTATTGATAAGTTAGACTATCTTTTTATTATCTTTGGTTTTAAGAATAAGCACAAATAGAACAAATTTGATGCTAAATACCCAAGAAAAATCGGCTTTTTACATGGCGCATTAATTTTTTATGCTATAATCGCGGCCTTTTAGACGGTATGCACTATCTTGGAACAGAATAATATTCACTACCATCCGAATAACCACGCGCCGGTTAGGTTTCGATTGCAGATAAAAGAGATCGGCATTCAGGAATATTTTTCGTTTAAGCAGTTCGGATCTGAAAAAAAAGCGCTTCAAGCTGCTGTCAAGCGACGTGACGAAATATTGAAAATTCACAACCTGCGGAAAAGCTTAAGCTTTCGCCAAATCTTCACAGAAGATGGCTTTATTAAGGGCTTAAACTATTCAACTACCATGCGCCGCCGCTATATTCAGCTCAGCTTATATAATAAAGAAGAGCATCAAAAAAGAAGTCAGCGTATTACAGAGAGAAAAGTCACGGAGGAGAACTTTGATGACGTACTCAAAGAGCTCATTGATATGCTGCTGGACACCAAGAAGCTCACATTGGATGCACAGGATAGAGCCAAATTAAAAAAAGTTCGCATGAACTACCTGCGAGAATTCCATAAGCTTAACGATCGCCTCCAAGAAATTAATCGTAAAGATCCACCACCTGACTACAGGCCTGGGCCCCCACCCAAACCAGACGGTATTTTCTTTACAGAAGATAATTTACTTTATGGGTTGAAAATTGGCGAAGAACAAGCGCGTGAATGCTTAGTCTTTAGGGTCTTTTGTATCGGTGAAGGTCGAAGTGACAGGGTGATGATTCGGAAAATTACCAAATCAAGATTCAATGACGTCTTTCAAGAGTGTGCCGATTTTTTAGCAAACTACCAAGGATACAAACTCACCAAAAAAGATGACGCACAATTTAAAAAAGTCAGACAGAAATACCGCAGGCAATTTAACAAACTTGCCAGTGCCCTGCCTTATGACTTTGAATAGATAGATTAACCCTTATCTGCTCTCTCGCAGTTGATAGAGGCTCACCTCCTCTATCACTGATTCTGAGCTAACAGTGAATACCCTAAACCCCAATGCTACTAGAAGATATTACTAGTTAATAACCTTAGTAGCCATCGGCATCTCATCAATCACCTCTGTACCAGGCTCGCCCCCCTCAGGTTCAGTGTCAGCTGAGGCAACTTCTTCAGTAATAGTCTCTGCTTTTTCTTTTTCATTAAGATCAGCGGCGACGCCCTCAATCAGCTCCACATTGACGCCTTCAATCACCAAAGGCTCCGCCGATGACGCTTGATTATCGACGACATCAGCTTCTTCCTTAATGTCATTTTCATCACTATCTTCTACAACTTGTGTAGCTGCCTTGTCTTCTGAATGCGCTGCACAAGCTTCTGAGTCAGGGCCTGCAATGGCCTTGGCTTCAAGTAATGTATTTTTCTCATGCATAGCCCCCGTCAATAAATCAGATTGCTGCTTAAATGAATAACTCACCAATGCATCCACCCCTGCATTTTGATTGATTTGATTGAGGTACTCCTGAATAGATAGTACATAGTCCTCGGCAGATTTAGCATTTACCTTTAGAATTTTACGTGCTTCCAAGGTCACGTAGAATGCTTGCGCTGCATAATTAAAGGTTACTTTTGCTTTGGCTTCGCTTGACGCTCGATCCTCAACATGATCATCAATAAACGTTTCCGTTTCTCTATACTCAGCGACCGCTTGTCTATAGGTTTTATCTGCATATTGTAGCGCGCCAAGCTCTTTGGCTTTTAATAGCATCTTCTTTGAAGGGGCCAACAAAGCTGTTTTTATGGCTGTCGATTCATAAGCCTTCAACTCCCCCAATACTTCTGCTTCTAAAAAAGCCACCTTATCCATACGACCTCTTTCAAAATAGCGTATCATGCTATTCATCTTTCTTAAGGTGGTTTTGTAGCTTAGATCGATGGTTGCATCAGCACCTAACTCATCTAGCGCATGCTTTTGCTTGAATACCTCTGGCAAAGTAGACAACAACCTGCCTTTATTGGCTTCAGCCTCTTCAAGTACTTTGATGGCCATTAAAGCAGAAGTCGCTGAGGCTACTTCACTGCGCTTGTTTGTATGCAAACGTGAGAGTGATTGTGCTTTACCTAAATAGCGCTCTGCTTCTTTTATATGTAGCGGCGAATAGAAATCAAGGCCTGATTGCTTGGCTGCTTTAATTGCTTTCAATGCATCGTACGCTGCTTCTGCAGAAGTAATATTTTCAACGCTTACTGTGCGATACGCATCGGCTTGTAACATTCTGCTATTAGACACCTGAAACTGAGTACAGCCAGATAAACTCAGTGAGGCGGCCACAACACAGATAGAAATCGTTCTGATCATTGTCGTCCTTCACTTTTATTTATGGTTTATACAGTATAGTTCTTGATCAATTAACGGAAAGTTGGAAAGCCTCTATCAACTATGAATTTTTATTGAAAGAGCGAATTAGAATAATTTTGTATAAAAAAATCTGCAACTTATGATGAACATTTAAAATGAAGTTTTTTTATTAAAATTAGTTTCCTTTATTAGATAATCTATTACGTACCCTTCTGAAAATAATCTACACTCAATCTCAGCGTTCTTCATCTCAGCTAATCAGTTAGCTGACATCCCCAGAATGACAAGCATTAACAAGTAGTGACAAGCAGTCACAAAAAGAGCTACAGGGCATCCACACATTATGAGTGACGACAAAGATACTATTGACCCACTTAAAGCCATGCATTTGTTTAACCCTGCTGCAGATAAGCGCTTTCACACCTCTAACCAGCAACATCAGCCAGTTACTGTTGAGCAAACGATTAATACGCATTTGTATTACACCGATACTGATCAAAAGCGTATACTTGATCAATTGGACAGTTTCCGAGAGCTTATCTCTTTCGTTGATGAAGAAACCGATGCCCCACTGACACAATTTCCTTCTGTCTGCTTGGTAGGCTTTGGGCGCTGTGGATCAAACATTGCGTTAAATGTTGCCAAATTGGTTTATGAAGCTAGGCAACTTTACCAATTAGATGACGAAGAGAAAAACAGACAGCTAGAGAACAACTCAAAAAGCTTATTATCTCGCTTTCTCTATGGTAATGCAGATACCACAAGTTTTAATCCTTTATTTCTGATAGAACCTATCGTAATGCTAGGAGACCTTGACAAAGACATCAAAGGGCGCATTGCACATACTACAACAACCGATAACAAGCGCTTTTTACAACATTATAAGAAGATGCAGATTATGGACTTAGCTGAGATCCACGCAGGCGGCGCTGGTAACGCTCCCATTCTCGGCCAATACCTGGCTAAAATTATTCTGCAAAAAAATACCCATCAATTCAGTGACTATCGCTGGAAGGATTACCACTCTTATTTGATTGATTCATGTGGGATTAAGGCCAACCAATCAAGATTGTTCTTTTACATCTTTAGTGCCGGCGGAGGCACAGGCAGCGGTATGGCCTCTGAATTTGGTCTTGCACAACAATATGCCTATATGAGCAAAACTTTCCAGCCTAATCATGGAAAAAACTCGAAGAGCCAACGCCAATCCTTTGTTTTTGAACCTATTTTTTCTGCCGGCATTTGTATTCTACCCAATCTTTCTCGGGAACGCTTAGAAATTTCAGAAGCACTCTATATCAATACAGGGCGCCTTCTCTGTAAATACCTCTCTGAAGAATGGGATTTTTCTTACAGTTCGCCTATGGGTGTGCAAACCAATGGCTTTATGAATAAGCTTCGCCCTTGGAACGCGATGCTGTTAATTTCCAACGATATCATGCGTTATGCAGAAGAAAACACCGACAACCCAAATAACAATATCGATGTCAACCGCATGGAACGCTATGCCAATGAATATGTCTCCCAACAGATTTTTAATATTCTAACCGCCCAAGCACTGACGTCAGACTATGACGAAGATTATTTCAAACAAGCAGGTATTGATATCGCTGATACCATCCGCCTTGATGCAAATGACTTATTTATGAGCTTGGCAGGACCCGCAGGCATTGCCTACGCAGAGCTTGCGGTTAACCCCAACATGCAAAATATGAACATGCAAAATAAGCAGAGCACAATGACGCAAGAAGCGCTCAATGTAAATGAGCTGCTTATTCGTGCTCTGTCACTCCCACATTTTAATGAAATGACCAATGCGATTGAAGGCATTAGTCTTCTACCAACCGATGCAGATGTCTACAGACAAATGATTAAGGATTACGCAGAGCGTAATTTAAATCCTGATATCTTAAATGAGCTGCCGTTTTTTAATAATTGCTCATCAGTGGTTACTATTATTTCTTTACCTAAAAGCTATCGATTTTCTTACACTGCATTGAATCAATTAAAGTTCCTATTAAATGGCCTGTTTCCAAACACAACACTTAAACGTTATGCGTTAGTTATAGGCGCATCAAAAAATATTTCGTTAACGATTTTAATCGCTAAGAGTCCCTGCCTAAGTGATGATTTTATCACCTTGCTCGTTGCGTATATCAAACGCTGCTTCACGCGATCACAATACCAGTTTACCGATACCGTTGAGACAGCTATTGTTGATTATATACATGGAAATGGGGTTGATGAAGAAGACCTTGCACAGCTCCTTCATGCCCACGAGGACCCCTCCAAGATCTTGGACACCAACTGGCAAGCCATAAAGCCTATGTATGAAAGAAAATATCGGGAACTATTGCCTGAATCAGACTTTATTTCGATTGACGATATTCGGCTTGATTTCAGTACAGTACTAAAATCGATCAAATACATTAAACAAATGTACTCTCACAAAATCAGCAAGATCAATTCTATTTCTCTTAGTAAGCGCAAACCTAAGCCACCAACCACTT
Organism: Pseudomonadales bacterium; assembly: GCA_965225765.1. Taxonomy (GTDB): domain Bacteria; phylum Pseudomonadota; class Gammaproteobacteria; order Pseudomonadales; family DT-91; genus CAKMZU01. The sequence continues at coordinate 481,857 of CBDDBO010000002.1, read as the reverse complement.
AAAAACCAAGTAGCTTGATGAATAAAGTACAGAAAATTGACTATTGTTCACTAGCACTTCATGTCAAACCGATTGTCGGGAGGTATCAGTTTTTGTAGGGGGATAAGTGCAGCGCGATCCACCAGCCATTAAGTTTTTTTGGTGGAAGACGCTAGCGCTTTTCCACCCTACGGTTACCAGACAAACCTTTTGACACGGTGTACTAGCTTTGAAGCTACATCAACAAAGCGTTGGTGAGATTTTGCTCATCCAATGTAACGTTTTACCGACATTACCACACTGACATTCCTTAAATTACTTAGTCAGCCCTGACAAAGGCCTTATATTTTTTAAGGCCAAGTATTATCGAAAGCATAAACTTAAAGCCAGCCAATCTGCTGGCTGCTTTTTGATCAGGTAACCAGATAAAAACAAGCACAAAAAAAGCGTTGATCCACTTTTTTAAGTTCCAGGCACAAGCAGCCATCAACAAGTTAAGCTGATCGCCGATAAAGCCCTTAAGGAAGTTCCTGCACAATCTGAAGTCTTGCTTCAAATGACCGATAACGGGCTCAATGGATGAGCGTTTTTTACAAAGCGTTCGTTTACGTGCTCGTTGTTTATCATTATCTCGCTTAAGAGGCTTGCCTGGTAAAATAACTTCCTGCTTCACTTTAGATTTGGAACCTTGATAGCCTTTATCAACAACAGCAGTTTTGATGGATGTCTCTCTTACAGATTCTGCTTCATCTAACGCAGTTTGTAATGTTTCAGAATCATGCGTGAACGTATCATGTGCAGCGACGCCAACAATGACATGATCGCGTGTCGATACGATAGAAGCCTTGCTCCCGTATTCGTATTTTTTATGCGCCTTACCTTTAGCAACACAGTAGACTTGAGGCTCATGAAGGCTGTAAATTTTGTTCTTGTCCTTAGACTGTTGAGCAAGTACCTTGCGATACATGGCAAAATCGTTTGCTAGCTGTGCAACCGCACCCTCTGGGAGTTTTCGCTCAAGCTCTCTCATCAGAATGTCAGCAATAGTACGCAGACGCTTCAAGGCTTTTTTAGCCTTCTTGCGTTTCTTTACATGTCCAAAGAAGCGCGAGTCAATACGAAGCTGTTTTACCTCTTTGACAAACGTTCGCCGCTGTTTGACACCAAAGCCTTTTGCTAGCTTATTCACTCGATTAATGATTTTGATGGCGAGCTTTGTATCGGTCGGATAGGTGATAGCTTTTTCCTGTACCGTCGTATCAACAAAAACCGTATCATCTTCAGCTGCCTCTCCATGCAGCTTAACTGACATCGCAAAAATCTGTTTAACGCCGCTCTCGCCAATTCTTTGCCTGAATTTTACAAGGTCTGTTGGATGACAAGGCAGGCAAGATTGAAAACTGGTTTCACCGCAGAAAAATTGAAAGTATGGGTTCATTTTCCACTGAGAAACCACATTCTCGTCACTCAAATTGAAGAGCTGCTTGAGCATTAATAAGCCGCTCATCAATCAAATGGGTTTGGCTGGGCGACCTTCTTCGCTGTAATAAACGGCAAGACCTTTTTCTAAATCTGGCCAAGGCAATGCGTTCGATAAGGCTATGAGCGCGTCATTGAGATCTAATGAATCGAATAGATCAAAAAAGCTGCTTTGATTGTTCGAAGACGGGCTTGTAGTCAGCATCCAAAACTCATTTCGACCAGTAATTTAAGGCTTTTAGAGTCTTTCTGGTCGAAATTGTTCGTTTCAAGCCAGCCCTAAGCCTCTTTAAATGAAGCTTTCTACTGTTTATCAGGGCTGACTACTTATATCGCTTATTCAAATTACTAAACTTCTTACTTTTTGCACGCTGCGCATCTTGTAACAATCCATTTGTGTCAACGTAGACTCTTTGGTTTGGGTCATTTGAGAGCTTTCTGGTTAAACCAATACCAACCATATTCTTATTGGAAAATACGTTTTCCGCATCAAAAATACCAAGAGCACTAGCCTGTTGAAAGTGTTCACCTGTAAGACGTACTTCAGACCCCACTTTTAATTCAGGCTCATCTCCTGCAATTTCTATAATGAAGAGCCTATCTTCAACGGCTGCATCAATGAGTGTTTGGTTTAATCGATTAATATAATGCCCCACTGTCCACTCTTTAGCGCCATTTGTTAAAAAATCACCCTCAAGTTCATCTGGCAATTTAGCACCTTTTTCAGCCAGCCTTTCTTTTGTTACATTAATCAATTCTCTGGCCATATCCTTATCAAGCCGCGTTTCTCTATAACCTTTTCCAGCCTTACCTGATTTATTGTGTGAACGCCAAGCCAACATATGTGCTTTGAAATCGGCTAGCGTGGCAAGCCCGTGCCCTTCCATTTTATAAAACATTAACGTTTTAAAATTTGTTTCCGCTGAAGCCTGATCAAAGAATCCTAGTAACAAATGTTCTGCGCCTGTAGGTAATAAGGCCTGCGAGTTTAAGTTCGACGCAAACCTTATATCGACACCAAATTGATGCGCAGATAAATCTTTCTGCTTTAAATGGCTAGACATACCATCTCGAAGGTAAGCAAGCTTGCTTGCTGTAGGATTTGTCGATGATTTAATATTAGCTGCGAGCGCTTTATATAAGCTAGAGGCCGATTGAGTATAATCTAGCTTTGCCCCTGCCCCTTTTTTCTCATTACAATGCTGAACATACCTCAAATAAAACTTTTGCAGGTTGTCAAAATCACTAATGGTGGTTGAGCCTCTTTGTCCCTGAGCATCTTCAGGCTTTAGTGTCTCCATATGCCATTGTAAAGCCATGATAGCTGCCAAGTGATCACGCCTTTGACGTTTAGCACTGTTTTGAGAATCGAAATCTTTTTGTAATTTGGCATTTTCACCTTCGGCTAACGCTGCATCAAGCGTTGTTTGAGGCCTAATGAACTTGTCAAATAAAGAGCTACCTTTCTCAAGTATATCTTGCTTAGTTAGATAGCGATTAAGATCAGATATAAGTGTACTATGAGATGAAAACCGCTTTGCTTCTGCCTCAAACATTAGGAAGTCACTAACATGCGAACCTACCTTTCGCATTGAGTCTTCCCAGCTGGATCTTGCAAGAGAGTCATTGGCTATATCGGCACTAGCCTTCAGGTCATCTAGGTTGTTCAATACTTCAGATGCAGTCAATGAAATAGGCGGTACTTCAACTTCCGGCCCTTGTAACTGACTTAGCTCTTCACCTTGGAAGCGTGTAAAGATGACAATAGGCTCCTCTGGCGCCATTGAAATTTGCTGAATAAATTGTTTGGCATAGCTTATTCGTTGAGCGCTAAAGTCTGCTTTTGCTTTGTCAATATCAGTCTGTAGACCATCGTACCAGAAACGTTCAGGAAATAGATCCTCCGCCTGTGCTAAGGTCTTCTCAGCCAAACTTTCAATCGCTATCTCATCTAAATCAGAAGGCTCATAGAGAATCACTCGTGCTTTAGAAGCTGTTAACCTCTTGTTGGCTAGTTTACCTTGAACTTCTATTGCATTGATGTGAGCATGCCTAAGAGCAAGTTGACTCGACAGATAAAACCCACAAATACGACTATCCAGGTTAACACTTCTCGGCCCTGTAACACCTCGCATGTGTAATACTTGGCATGATGTGGCCTCAAGGTTCACTTGATCTATGTCATTGGCTATGTGTAAACCTGACTGAGCAACGCTAAGGGTCAAAGGAACATCATTAGCAGGGACCACAAGTGTTTTATTATCATGCTTGCTGAAGGTTATAACCTCTTGCTGCCCAAAAGGTAATAATGAAATACCTAAATTAACTTGAGAGCTATCAAGAGGCGATAAAGATTGAAGATTATAAATATCCTCTAAAAGAATCGCTGACATCTTGATATATCGACCTTTTTCAATACCTTGACTCGACAGTTTTTTTGTCCGTATTGACCCTAGTTGTGGCTTACCATTATAACTAATGAGTTTCAGGGTAAGTGCTGCCTCTTCAATCTTTTCGACTTTTGCCAAAATCTCACCATTACTAAGCGTGATCGAAGTAGCCCCAGCACTTTTAGCGACATGAAAATGCTGCCCAACCTTGATCATGTCAGGTTTAGCATTAAGCTGATTACCTTTAGCGTCAAAGAATTCAGCGGTATTATCCACTAAGCTGCTAAACGATTGCATTTGTGCATCGGCATAATCAACGAGAGAAAAACTTTCTATTCGAGCGCCATCAACGCCAGATACTTCCTGATTAAGCAAACTTCTGGAGGAAAATAACCTAAGCCTTTGATAACCTTTACCTTGTTCAAGCACCCATTGCTTGTCAGAAGACTGATCAAGGTAGGCTAGTCGCTTAGCATGATCAACTAATGTCGCGCCAGAGAAGATTTGTAAGCGCTCTGACACTTGAAGGGTATACTGAGCATCCGAGTCTTTTTGATGTAGCTTGATCCTCTGCCCTTCAAGATAGAAGCCTTCACCTTTTGCAAGATAAGCGGCATTATCATCTAAAGGTTCTGAGAAAAAGGCAGGACGAATAACAATATGCGCTTTATCACCATCATCTGCAAATAACCTTAGCGATAAGTCTGCATCAAAGGTTATGGGCAAAGTCTGTTTATTGTTTGCATCAATATTTACGACGTCTTCGAAAAAAACCTGAAAAGTATTTTGCAAAGTTTCCTCGGTGACTAACTGATTTTCACTGTTATATAAAGCAATATCAGATTGACTATCATGCACCAAGGATAAATCATGTATAAAAGCTGGGTTTAGATTTATAGACAGTCCTTTATATCGACCCTGAGAAACAGCCTTCGTATTCAACGCCACAGCCTGCCCTACAAGAGAATTTAACGATAACTTCAAAGGCTGGTTGACAAGCTCAACCAGCTCATTATTTTCGCCAATCAAATAAATTGAATCAAACGCTAAATACCCTTTAATGGGCGAGTAAGCTTGCTGCGAAAGCAATAGGTTGACTTCAGCTTTTGAAGACGACATGCCAGGTAGGTCAGAGCTACAAGCATGAAAAAAACAGGCAAGTAAAAGACAATAAAAGTGATACATCCTTGTATCCAATTGTTTGCGTTTTCCACAGTATAGCAATGCGCTATAAACTGCATAGTTAACGTCAAACTGGCATACGATTAGGCAATAGGACGAATGCCTGTCGCTTGCTTGACTTTTTCCAACAAAGGCCTACTGTAAGTACGTGCTTTTTCAGCACCTTCTTGAAGAATGGTCTCTACCTTCTTAGGGTTATCCATCAAATCAACATAACGCTCCCTTGCTTCACCAATTTCTTCATCAATAAGTGCAAATAACTCCTTTTTAGCTTGCCCCCAAGCAATACCTTTGGCGTATTGCTCTTCCATATAAATGACTTGATCCTTAGTTGCAAAAGCCTGCCAGATTTCAAACAAAGTAGAATCATCAATGTCTTTAGGTTCGCCTGGCTCAAGCAAGTTTGTTTTTATTTTATTAATAGACTTTTGAAGCTTTTTCGGGGTATCAAAGAGCGGGATCGTATTGCCATAGCTTTTTGACATCTTACGCCCATCTAGCCCTTTTAAAACAGCATCATCACCCACGACAGCCTCAGGCAAATCAAATACTTTACCAAAGTGATGATTAAAACGCTGGGCGATATCACGCGCCATTTCAACATGTTGTATTTGGTCTTTACCGACTGGAATAAACTGGCCATTAAACATCAAAATATCGGCGGTCATCAGCACAGGATAACTGAACAACCCCATAGTAATGCCTTTATCCTGATCTTCTACCCCAGCATCCAAGTTTTCCTGCACAGCGCCTTTATAAGCATGCGCCCTGTTCATCAACCCTTTGGCAGCCATACAGGTTAATATCCAGTTCAACTCAGGAATTTCAGGAATATCGGATTGACGATAAAAAGTAGCCGACGCAACATCCAGCCCTAGCGCCAGCCAAGTACAGGCGATCTCTTTGGTGGATTGTTGAATTTTTTCTGGCTCATGGCATTTTATCAAGGCATGGTAATCAGCTAAAAAATAAAACGAATCAATGTTGTCATTTTTACTGGCTTCAATGGCTGGCCTGATCGCCCCCACATAATTACCTAAGTGAGGCGTACCTGTGGTGGTGATCCCTGTCAAATACCGTGCTTTTTTCATCTTTTTACTGTTAGCCGCAAAGTGAGTCGTGCATTATAACGATTCCTTTCTTTTTCTAAAGTGCTTCTATGAAAGCTGAAACTGGCCTAACGATAGATTGGGCTGCCAAATCATTCGATAATCTAAAGGTAAAAGAGCTCTATGACATACTGGCACTTCGGAATACTATCTTTATTGTCGAGCAAAACTGTCCTTATTTAGACATCGACCATCAAGATCAGCTAGCCTATCATCTATTAGGCTATCGTGATGACGAGCTCATTGCCTATGCAAGGCTATTTGTAGGGGAAAGCACCGCAGCAAAGATCGGCAGGCTATTAGTGAAGGCCTCCGCCAGACACCAATCTATTGGACATGAGACCTTATCTACCTGCATAAATGTCATTAACGCCAAAACACCCAATGCTTCAATCAGTATTTCTGCACAAACTCATTTAACTGAATTTTACCAAAAGCATGGCTTTCGGATTGAAGGTACGCCCTACTTAGAAGACAATATCCCGCATATAAAAATGATCAGAAGCTCAATTAAAGGATAACCTCATGCAATCACTCGAAACGCTTGATTTTAAACAAGATGAAGGCGTTGCCATCATCACCCTTAATCGTCCTGACTCAGCCAATGGCATTGATTTAACCATGGCAAAAGAGCTAGATGCGGCCAGCAAGTATTGTGAAGAAGAACCTAGTATTCGGGCTATTTTACTGACAAGTGCAGGAAAAATGTTCTCAGCAGGCGGCGACCTGAAAAGCTTTGCCGCTGAAGGCAATAACATGGCAGTATTGGTTGAAACCTTGATAGTACACCTACATGCAGCCGTTGAGAGACTAGCTAGTATGCCAAAGCCTGTCGTCATTGCCGTCAACGGTACAGCAGCAGGCGCTGGTTTTAGCTTAGCCTGTATTGGCGATAGTGTGATTGCCTCTGATAAAGCCAAATTCACAATGGCTTACTCGGCAGCTGGTTTAACGCCTGATGGGGGTGCTAGCTTTTTCTTGCCTCGCTTAATAGGTGTGAGAAAAACACAGGAATTAATGCTAGAAAATACACTATTAAGTGCTGAAGACGCCAAAAAATTAGGTATCGCTAGCCAAGTTACAGGTGCTGATTCCTTATTCGACGTCGCCTTAGCAAAAGCCAAAGCTTATGCAAACGCCCCTACCAAGGCATTCGGCACAATAAAGCATCTACTCAATCAAAGCTTTAGCTCAAGCTTAAATGAGCAGCTCACAGAAGAAGGTAAACAGATGGTTGCCAGCATGAAGACCAAAGATGGAAAAGAAGGCATTGAAGCCTTTTTAAATAAACGAAAACCAGTATTTACTGGCGAGTAAATGCTAGAATAATCTATAGATTCGTTTGGCATTTTCTTCGAATACTGCGCTCGTCGTGTTGCTCGTTGAGCGTATTACCTGTCTTGCAGGCTATCCCCATCATTTTCTTCTCGTTGTCATGTTTGGCTTCCATATCCTGAGTGAATAGACTGCAAGCCATCAACGTGCCTGCTAAAGCTAAGACTTGAATAATTCTCACAAATAATCTACTTCATCAATAAATAGGCTTGGATAAAAAGCCAAGACAATGGTTCGATCAATAACTGTTTCGTCATGCTAGTACCTCAATGCACAGCGATTGTCGGGTTCAGTGGCAGAGTAAAATGCTCATAGCAAGGCAGCTGATCGAAAATAATAGTTATTCTATAGTGAGATCAAGCAACACAGCTATGGGCATTTTAAATGCCACCCAAAGGGCAGCTACAGGTTTTCCCGTGACTTTGTTGTAAGTATTTGAAAGACGCATGTATTACTGCATACTTGCGCCTTGCCACAGAAAAACCTGTAGCTGCTGAACGGGACAATCGCTGTGCATCGGGGTACTAGCACCTCAATGCACAGCGATTGTCGGGTTTCTGATGGTGGGTTACGCTGCGCTAACCCACCAAGTACTTCGACTTCTAGCAGATTACGCTAGGCTCATCTGGCTTACGGTCATGCGACAAACCTTTTGACACGATGTACAAGTGAACAACACTCAAGCAATCAAACTATCCCCAGAATCTGTGGAAAAAAATTAGAATAACAATTCAGCAACTTGGATATAGTGAATTTTAATAAATAAATTCAATAGCTTAGCAAAAAACAAAAATAGATCAAAAAACAATCAATTGATTTTTCCCAGTGCCATTTCGACTAAATAACAATCAAATCCATCGTTTCAAACACAAGTTTTATACTGATCAATTGAAACAAATCAATAATGTGAGTAAGTCTTGGGATAAACAGAGCATATTGTTTGAATAGGTTGTGCTCTTTAAGTCACAGAGGGAAAGCGCACTCCTTGCTTGCTCGCGAGCCAAGGTATCTCTTTTGTCATGCAGCTTAAAAATAAAGGAGAATTCAACCAATTCTCCAACCACTCTTTCAAAGAGCTCAATCCTGCTTGGTCAAATCGAGGTCTATTTACCTGCGCAAACTGTCTAACAAAGGGGAAAATTGCAAGATCGGCCACAGAAGGTGTCTCACCCAATAAATAGGCTGAATGTGATAAGCGCTCATTCCAGTGAATCAGAGAGCTTTGAGCCTGTTCGAAATAATACATCTCATCATGCTCAGGGAATCGATCTGCATATTTGTAACGATCCAGCCACCCTTTGAATTCATTGTCGTTCTGAGTTATCAATTCAATTGCTTCATGGGTAAAACCAATAAAATTATCCATAGGTTGCTGACTTATCGCCCAGTGCATAATATCGAGACTTTCATCAATGATTTCATTAGATTCTGTGACCAATACTGGCACAGTGCCTTTGGGGGATGCTTGAAGCATAGCTTCTGGTTTATTTTTTAACTGTACTTCTCTAAGCTCAACTGACCGCTTAACTAAAGCAATGGCGAGCCGTGCCCTAATGGCATAAGGACAACGCCTGAAAGAATAGAGAATATCCATAAAGCCTCCAAAAAAACGCTCAACATACCTTGGTGCTATTGTAATAGCCACTTTCAAGAAGAAACAGGCTAGTTTTTTAAAAAGACTAGCTAAATAAAGAGATATGAATAAATCACATAAAGGGGTAATACCGTACCTGCAGACCCAAAAAGTACGAAACCTCTAGATAAATGTAGACTAACTATACCAAGCCCTTAAACAAGGCAGAAGAAGACGTAGATAAGACGCTCCATCATTCGAGCTATTACCTCCGGCATAGAGATCTTATGCTATGTACCTATGTACTACGATCTTTCTGGTTGCCTCAACCCTGCCAACAGGCATCACCCCTTCAATTCCTGCGCGGTGTCAAGCATAGGCGCCGCTTTATTTGAGCGTGCTTTCAAATAAAGACTATCTTTATAAGAAGTTTCAATAGATTTCGTCAGCACTATGAAAAACCTTGTTTGCCCGCTTTTGTTATCTCTAATCTACGGTTGTTCAGACCCCACAACCAATCTTAAGCCAAACGATAACAATGATACTGACATCTTGGTGCAACCTACTGAAACGATTGAAACGCTTAAGATAGATGAAACACCAGACACACAAGAGCCTAACGAAGCGATCAAGATTGAAGTAAATAAACTGCCGAAAGGTGAATATACAATAAAGGCACTCATAAAAGCCTTCCAGGCGATAGAGATCTCAGATGGAGGCAGTATAGATATCTATGATGACACACAGAAAATCAGCAATTTAGACAATTACCAACATGCCCCAGGCGATATTGAGTTTACCTTCGTTATCAAAAATAGCGATGGTGCCACACAAGAAGAAATCAACCGTACACTCACTATTCTAGAAGAAGATGCTCCAGAAGAAAAAGATAAAGAAGAGCCCAACAAACCTGATCAAAACCAGCCACTTTTAATTGGCTTAGCTTATGATGCGCCAACGAAAACCTTTACTTGGGATAGCACCTATTCTGGTACACTCACCATCACATTGAATGGTAATGTCATTGATTCTATCCCTGTATCCGAAAAGTCTTGGGTATTCTCTTCCCCTGAAGAGGGCTGGAATCAAGTTATTTTTTCTCAAGGCGAACTCTCAGTGAGTGATGGATTCAACTATACATCAGAAAACAAGCCAACACCCAATACAGATCCTATCATTACCAGTTTGGGCTTTGATTTAAATACCAAAACATACACATGGAACACATCCTATTCAGGCGACTTAACTATATCAATCAACGGAAAGTTTATTACCTCGATTCCTGTAACGAACAAAACATGGACAATACCTTCACCTGAAGAGGGCTGGAATCAAGTCACCTTCTCTCAAGGCAATTTAACGGTTAGCGATGGATTTAGCTATACAACCCCGGCGCCTCCTGTTGCAGAACGTAAATTTACTGACGCAAAAGCTGCTATGGACTGGGAAACTTCATACTATAGCGACATCACCTATGCTTTTATGTGTTCCTTGAAAGCGGGCATGTTGCCCGTTTTGAAAAAGACGGCATAGTCTTGAGCAGTGTAAGCAAAATATCTGATTCCACTTTATTTTCAGGTCAAATAGCTGACAATTACAGTAAATTGACCGCAGTTGTTCCTTATAAATTTTATGCTTGGGAAACCTATTTTTTCTTTGAAAATAGCTATAAATTCGTTTACTTCGATCGAATGAATCGAGCTAGCAACGGATACCCTCGTGGCAATATAACCAACTTTACTTATGGGAATTCAGAAGTTTTCACAGGTCTTGTAACAGCTGCCTGCCAACACACCAATCCTGATTGGGAACATCACTATTACTTTTTATCAGATGGCCGTTGGTTAGAATATCATATGCAGAATCAGGAACTTGTAAATGCACCTGCGGCAACCTCTCAAACCTTTGACTTTACCGATCAGGAAGCCAAAGATATTACAGCCTGCGTACGCTTAACTGCAGAACGCTACTTATTCTTTTTAAAAGGCGGTAAAGTTGTTAAATTCAATATGACTACAAAGAAAAAAGAAAGCGGCTACCCCAAACTAATGGAAGAAGAATGGCCAACTATTTTTGATCATTTAAAATAACTGCCACTTAAGTAGGGATAAAGGTCGATAGTTATCTTAAGGGTATTTCTATTCATTGATGTTGAGTTTCTGCGCTGACTTTCAAGGTTTTCAGCAAGGTGTAGATTGGTGTTAATAGTCACTATTGGCCCTATCGCATCATTCACTTTTCTTATTGCAGGGGGACTATCCAACAAAATCTAACGAAGTTTATTAATCTCTTTTCTTCAAGTTACTTCATCAACGTCTTCTTTATTCATTTATTCAATAAATCGCCTAGCAATTTTTGTAATCCAGATACTTACCCTATATGCACCTTTGAACTGCCTTCGGCTACCAAAGTCAAACATCTAAATAAAGGAAGTTATTATGAAACTAAATCTAGCAAACTGGATAATTGTCTTATTCTATCTATTCAACTCGGCGCTTTCATTTTCCTCCACTCAAAACACTCTATCGGTTGCTGCACTTCCTTACCTCTCATCAGCGCCGCTTTATTTAGCTGAAATAAAATCCTATTACGAAGCACAAGGTCTAGACGTTACCTTTCATGTTAAGAAGAGTGCTCAAGCTGTAGCGGAAGCTGTGGTATCAGGAGAGGCTGATATTGGCGTAACAGGCTTGACTTCCTGGCTATTAAATCACGCCGAAAGCAATGATATTCGTATCATTGCTGGCCAATATGCTGAAAAAAAAGGCAATACAGGTAGCCGTTTTATAGCCAGTAATCATGCTTTTAATACTGGCTTGGTCAGTGTAAATCGACTAAAAGGCACTGAGCGTTTTGGCATGACAACGCTAGGCTCCACCTTTCACAGATGGCTTGGAGAAACAGTCGAAAAGCTAGGATTACCGCTAGCGCACTTTACCTTAGTACCGCTTAACAGTGTGCAAGCGATGCGTCAGGCATTAAAAGACAATCACGTTGATCTTATTATCTCATCCACACTGATAGCGCATAATCTAATGAGCGCTGGTAAAGGTCATGCCATTGGCAAAGTTGCTGACTTCGCTCCTGGGCAGCTAGGTGTAGTCTTTACGAGACAAGCTACCATTGAGCAAGATAGACAAAAAATAGCGCGATTTATCCAAGCTTATCAGCAAGGCTGCGAAACTTATGTTAATGATCTACAGAAGGGCCCTTCCTCTGATTTTGCAAAATTGATCAGACAGCTCAATCATTATTTAAGGCCACAACTTGATCCAGCTTTCGCTCATCAAAGTCTGGTGCATATCGCCTCTGATGCCAGTTTTAATGAAAATGATTTAAAGAACACGATACATTGGTTTGAATCTGAGGGATTAATTCAACCCATTAAACATATTGAGGTATTGTTTGATCATAGCTTTTTACGAAAACACCCCCATACCACCTCTAGTCAACCGACTTTAATGGCGACTAGATGACCAACCTGAGCATTTTTAAAGATATGAAAAAGCGTTAGAACTATCTTTAAATAGCACTTGGAGATTGGAGAGTATCAATGAAATATTTCATTCAATTAGTACTTAGTTTATCAGCGGGCTTGTCTTCAGTAATCTCGCATGCCTCCCCCCCTCTACTAACGGACGACATAACCTATACCTATCTCAGGTGCTGGTATCGCACACACCCCTCACACAACGATCCCTCGACAGCTTGGGTATGGGCTCGTAATGATCAGGGAGAGTACTTAAAAGTGGAAGGCTACTGGCGATCAGAAGCTAGATTGAAGAATATGTTCTATACTCAAGTGCCTCATAATGAACTGCTAAATCACTGCCTAAAGACACTCAATCTCTTGGATAATAGCAAAGACATATTATACTTTGCTGCCGACAATCACTTTTCTTACAATGATACGATTTGGTCTAATGACTTATCGCCTAGCTTAACAATCAATAAAATCATAGCCTTCGGCGATAGCCTATCTGATACTGGTAATATTTTTAATGGCTCCGACTGGGTTTTCCCCAACCCACACAGCTGGTTTTTAGGCCACTTTTCGAATGGCCCTGTCTGGACTGAGTATTTAGCGAAAAACAAACAAGTTCCACTCTACAATTGGGCTATTGGCGGCGCAGCAGGTGATGATAAATATATTGCTATTAAAGGCATTCATTCTCAGATCAAATCCTTTATAAATTATGCCAAGCACGCAGAAAACTATATACCCGAAAGTACCTTATTCACTTTTGAGTTCGGATTAAATGATTTTATTAACTACCACCGTGACTTTGATCTAGTCAAAGCTGACTTAGACAATGCGTTAGATGAGCTTTTCGCTGCTGGCGCAACTAACGCCTTAGTCATTACATTACCCGATGCTAGCAGAGCACCACAATTTCAATACAAATCAACAGATGAAACAGATAAAGTTCAAAAAAATATCATGCGCTTTAATCATGAGTTAAAAAAGAAAATAGCCTCACTAAAAGCTGAAGGAAGAACCGTTGTCCTATTCGATGCCTTTGCTTTTTTTAATGAAATGCTCGCAAAGCCAACTCAATTTGGCTTTCTAAATACTAATAGCCCTTGCTTGAATATCCATAGAGACACCCTTATTGACTATCTATCAGAACATCAACTAACCCCAACTTGTAAGCAACTTGGCGCTGATAAATTTATTTTTTGGGGGGTAACTCACCCAACGACCGAGGCTCACTCAAAAATTGCAGAAGCAATTGAGTCAACCGTCTTAAGTCAGTTCACATTCGAAAAAAAATAAGCGCCCAACATCCTGCTGGTTTAAGCAGGATGTAAATGTAATTTATCTCATTGTCGAAAGCGTGCCTGTCAGAAAAAGATTCAAAGTAGCTAAAGCCGCTCTATCCATTAGAGCAATCTGATTGAGCTCAAGTTGTTTTAACCTTTCAGCAAAGCCTCTTTTATTGGTAAATAATGCTTTAAACCAACAACTATTATTTTTATAGCGTACAAGGACTTCATCATGCTTTGTATCAGCTAGTCATGTTTACAATGACGCAGTCCCTGCCCTTTACTGTAAAGTGATGCATTTACAGGTTGAATCTGACTTACGAGCTCTCCATTCAAAACGCAACCAATAAACTTTAGGGCATCTCTAATAATTGATTTTGAGGTTCTGCACTGAATTTCAAGGCTTTCAGCAAGGCGTAGGTTGCAATTAATGTTCAACACCTTAATAAAACCTACAACACTGCTTAAGCCAAAGAAATTAGTGCCCGAGGGTTTGAGGTATAATATTTATCGTTCGTTTATTTGATTACTATCATGCTATTAAAAACGGACATGTGAATAAAACAGAAGCCGAAAGCAATTTATAGAGGTGCCCTTAAGTTAAGTATCATTTAAGGCTTTCTTAATAAGATAAGTCACAGCCATGATAATAGCAGGGCCTGTAGAATAAACAGCTGAATGCCAACCATCGAAAGGCCTACCTGTTGCCATACTATAGGCTTTGTCGGAAGCGATCGTCATCCCCCAGGTTGAAAGAATACCTAAACCTGCATAAAAATTATCTTTTCCGATTTTGTCATCGACGAAATTTGCCAGGGGACTCTTAGCTCGAACTGGGGCTGAACTAGCTATTTTTTTATCCTCAGACTTCGAAGAACGTTTATTAACAAAAGCCACCATATTTGCTCGCTGAGTTTCATCAACAAAAAGTACAATATCCATAGCAATAATGTAACGAAAGAGTGCTAACTGTTTCTGCTTAGTAGATAAAGGGGACTTGGCTAATCTTTGTAAAAATTGAGTAAAAACTGGCTTTACTGGCAGCAATGAGCCACCCCAAGGTACGTCAACCGGCTTGCTCAAGATCAGCTCATACTCTTTATCAAGTCGCATTAAGCTTGATTTAACAAGCTTAATTAGAGGCTGCACACCTTGTGTATCTTTAATATTTTTCAATGCCTTATCAATGCATTGAAACGCTGATTCGTCATCACCAACTAATAAAAAGAAAGACTCACCCGTCGCATCAACCTCAAAGGTTGAATGATAAAACCCAATAGTTTTTATTTGGGACTCTGAGAGTTTTGACTGTATAAATCTATTATCAACTATATACTTTACACTCTCATCTATTTTCCGCCAAGATAAGTCGCCGTGAAGCCAAGACTCTACAACTCCCTCTGATTCAGAAAAAGCAGCCAAACAAAATGTAAGAAGAATAACGGTTAAAAATATATTTTTCATAAAATATAAAAAGACAAAAAACAAAGCACATTAAGACAACCAAACGTATATATAATTCAATACTTTTGGCAAATAATATATTTCTTTTAAGAATAAAAAGTGTAAAGAAGTAATTATGTATTAAAATTAAAATTATATTTTATCGGCGTACCAAACACGGATGACAAACTCAGCATGACTGCCGAAAAGAAAGCAAAAAAGAAAATCAGTATTGACCAACAGTACTTTAAAGAAGCTCGAAGCTGGGATATTCAATACTCAGAGCGCGCTAGAAAGTCTGAAAAGACTGCATGGGTTGTTGCCATTGCTGCTGGCTTAACAACACTAGCGATGGCTTTTAGCATTAGCATCATAATGCCCTTAAAGACGATAGAGCCTTATGTTGTAAGTGTTGATAAAAGCACGGGAATTGTCGATGTTATTTCCAAACTCGATCTATCTTCCAATGTTATTAACGAATCAACCCAAGAAGTGATTGATAAGTACTGGATCAATAAATATCTGATCAATCGTGAATCCTACTCATGGAATAGTCTTGAATCAGCCAGACAAACTGTCGGCATACTGTCAACCGCTGCTGTTCAGGCTGAATATGACCGCTATAACAACCCTGACATTAACCCCAAAGCACCTGTTTCTCTTTATGGTTATGACATTGCTGCCAACATTGCCATTAAAAGCTTAAGTTTTATTAAATCTGAAATCATAGATGGCACGGAAAGAAAGACCGCTCTTATTCGCATTGTAAAAACAGAAAACAAAGGCTCGTATGTAGCCTCAAGCAACTGGCAAGTTACACTAACTTTTTCCTATTTCAACATACCGACTGAGCAGTCTATACGATACTTAAACCCCCTAGGATTCCAGGTACTTTATTACCGGGTTGACCCTGAATCAATGGAATGACGCCATGAAAAATTACACAAAATGTGCAGCATTGGCATGCAGTATATTGGGGCTGTCATCCCCCCTCTTAGGACTCGAGTCACCTAAACCTGGCGTGTTTGATAAGCGTGTCGCTTTCATAACCTATAACGCTGAAGATATCGTGAAATTAATCGGGCACTATGGCTACTCGACGCATATCAGATTTTCAGATAACGAGTCAATTAAGCAAATTGCAATGGGCGATCCAGGTGCTTGGGATATAGCACCCGTTGAGAATCATATTTTCATTAAGCCCGTAGACTCTGATGCGGAAACAAACATGACTGTTATCACCTCCCATCGCGTTTACAACTTTGAGCTGAGCGCCAGATGGCCTGATACCCTTGATAGCACCACTGACACTGAAATGTTTTTTCAGATTAACTTCAAGTATCCGCATTTTGAAAAAGAGCAAGAGCTGGCTCTGCAGGGGTTAGAGGAAGAAAAGAAACAGCAGGAGCAAATAGAAACTTTCTTAAATGAAAACCTGTCATCTATGGATAAAGCCTATCCTCGTAACTGGGACTATTGGTATAAAGGTTCAGATGAAATTAAACCTGACTTAATCTTTGATGACGGACGTTTTACTTATGTCCGATTTGCCAACAATCGGGAAATGCCGGCTATCTATACAGTCAATGAAGACGGCACTGAAAGCTTGGTCAACACTAACATTAACCCCGCATACCCTGACATCATTACCATTCACAAAGTAAAGCAAAAATTTGTTTTCCGAAAGGGTAAAGCAGTCACTTGTATTTTTAATAAGTCTTTCGATGCTAAAGGTATTTCGATACCCACAGGCACTACATCTGAAAGCGTAAAACGAACAATAAAATCATAGGCTCTGACTTATGGCAAATAATGCAATAAACCCAGATGATCTCATGACAGATGACGGCATGCCAAGCATGGCTAAAAAAGCCACGTCATCTATCAATCTTCGCTTCAAGCTTATTCTTGCTGGCGTAGCAGTTTTACTCATCATCATTATTGTTATGTTTAGCAGTTCAGATGAGCCGCCGCCTGCTCCTATAGCTGGATCAGGAGAAACCAGCAGTTTTACTATTAAAAATGAATTGGGCGACGCACCTAAAATACCTGGAAAACCCACAGGTGAACTTGCCAGTAAAATTGAGTACATTGAAAAAGCACAAACAGGTACAACATCTATTGATACTGCTTTTGAAGCCAAAAACAATGAAGCCATTCGATACCATCAAAAGAAAAGTGTCGCACTAGAAGAAATACGTACGAGAAAGAAGCAAAAAGGCCTCCTCCATTATAGTGGTGACACTGGTACAGTTGATGGGCAACCTGACAGTAAACTCATCGAAACCGCAAAAGCACTAGCAGGCCCAGAAGGGACTGGATTAACTCAAGCGTTAACCCCCACTATCCATGCAAGCACAAAAGCAGGCACACTTCCTGATAGAGATCTATTTATAACCAAAGGAACCTTTCTAGATTGTGCACTAGAAACTGCCATTAACTCTACACTATCCGGCATGGTTAGCTGCCGCCTAACAACTAATGTCTATAGTACAAGCGGCCGTGTTTTACTGCTTGAGAGAGGTTCTCGAATCACAGGTGAATACATGGGTGGTCTGAAAAATGGCCAAGCACGAATCTTTGCGCTCTGGACTCGCGTAGAAACACCTAACGGCGTACTGATTGATATCAATTCCCCTGGCGCTGATGCCCTAGGTCGCACCGGCCATGATGGCTATGTAGAAACGTATTTTTGGAAAAAATTTGGCGCAGCCATCTTGCTTAGCTTCATTGACGACATGAGCATGGCAGCAAGCAGCCAGCTAAGCCGAAGTGTATATTATGCGTCAGGAGGGACAACTGTTATCCCTCCGGGTGAAGCACAAAGCTATTCAGAACTTCCGTCAGCAGCACTTGAAGCAACCATCGATATCCCACCTGTACTAACCAAAAATCAGGGTGAACATATCAGCATTTTCGTCGCACGAGACTTAGACTTCAGGACAGTATATGAGCTCCGATCCAACCAATGATCCACAGGCTATATCGCTATTGCAGTATCTGCAATGCATTAAGCAATACTTGGATGATCCTGCTAACACAGAAATCATCATTAATAAGCCTGGAGAAATTGTCACTGAAAGTCGCGCAGGCTGGCGCTACTTTGATGTGCCTGAGCTTACCTATGATGTCTGCCATCAAATTGCAAAACTAACAGCAACCTACACCAAACAAAGCCTTGATGCCACAAGGCCTATCTTGTCAGCAACGTTACCTAATGGCGAAAGATTACAATTAGTCATCCCCCCTGCCTGCAAACCAGGCACCATCAGCATGACAATTCGGAAACCGTCATCCAAAACCTTTACGTTGGAGGACTATGAAAAGGAGGGGTTTTTTAATCATTACGAAGAGCCTTCCGAAGAACTCTCAAGTGTTGAAAAAGAGCTACTAAAGTACAAAGAAGAGCAAGACATCAAAGCATTTTTAAGTCTTGCTGTTAAAGCCAAGAAAAACATTATTATTTCAGGTTCGACAGGCTCAGGTAAGACCACTTTCTTTAAGTCACTACTCGCTATGGTGCCGCAAGATGAAAGGCTCTTAAGTATTGAAAACGTTGACGAGCTAGCTTTGTATAAAACGCATACCAATACCTGTAGCCTATTCTATTCTGCAGGCGCTCAAGGCTTATCAACGATCACTCAACAAGAACTACTCGAAAGCGCGCTACGCATGAAACCAGATCGCATCTTCTTGGCTGAGTTAATTCGTGGCGACGAAGCATTTTACTTTATGCGCAATGTTAACAGCGGTCACCCGGGCAGTATGACAACCATGCATGCCAACAGTGCAAAACTCGCCTTTGAGCAGCTCATTCTCTTTATTAAAGAAAGTAGTAGTGGTGGCAATATGCCAACCGAAGATATAAAAAAGCTACTTTATATGTGCGTCGACATTATCGTGCAAATCAACAATGTCAAAGGATGCCGCCGCGTCACAGAGATTTATTTTGACCCTGAGCATAAGCGCAAGATCATGCCGTAATGAATACAGTGTCGCTTCGGCATACCCTTTGCACATCATTTTTTCAAACCAAGAATGGGGTATACTGAGCGCTCATTATTATCGTTGCCCCTGCTCATGCTCGACTCGCTGAACTTCACCAATAGATACCTTCAACTGCCGGACAACCTTTGGACAGCGGTTTCACCCTCACCTCTTGAGCAAGTCCAGCTCATTCACACAAACACAGCCCTCTTAAAAACGATCGGACTGGAGACATCTGAAAAAGTTGATGCAGAATTAACCCATCTACTTGCCTGCCAACCGCTTCAGCAACCTTTACATAGCGTTGCTACGGTTTACTCAGGCCATCAATTTGGCCAATACAATCCACAACTTGGCGATGGACGAGCACTCTTGATTGCCGAAACTGAACATGAAGGCAATTATCTTGAGTGGCAAATGAAAGGCTGTGGATTAACACCCTACTCCAGAATGGGCGATGGCCGTGCTGTCTTGCGCTCGACAATAAGAGAATACTTGGCACAAGAAGCTATGGCAGGGCTTACCATACCCACAACAAGATCATTAGCACTGGCAACAAGCCAAACGCCAGTTTATAGAGAAACAGTCGAAACTGCTGCTACGCTAATTCGTACTGCACCCAGCTTCATTCGATTTGGCCATTTTGAATATTTCTTTTACACCAAGCAACTAGATACGCTTCTAACGCTTGTAAACTTTGTCATTGACAGCTATTACCCTGAGTGCAAACATCAGCCTGAGCCAGTAGCAGCATTCTTACAGGCCGTCACCGATCGAACAGCTCAGCTTATTGCAAAGTGGCAAGCCTATGGCTTTTGTCATGGTGTTATGAACACAGACAACATGTCTATTTTAGGCCTAACGCTTGACTATGGTCCTTTTGGTTTCTTAGATGACTTTGCTATCGGCCATATCTGCAATCACAGCGACCATCAAGGACGCTATGCCTACAATCAACAAGTCAATATTGGCTTATGGAATTTGAATGCATTAGCTCATAGCCTTTCGCCTTTCATTGAAACAGAACAAATCAAGAAAAGCTTGCAAAGTTATGAGCCAACTTATATAGAAACGTATAGAGAGTTAATGCTCAAGCGCCTAGGGCTGAGCAATCAAGGCAAACTAACAGACAAACTTATCAGCGAATTACTTCAACTACTTAATGAATATAAAATTGACTACACAACTTTTTTCAGACAGCTAAGCCATTGCAACCTCAACGATAAACCTGAAGTAATAAGCAAAATAAGACAGTCTAAATGGACTGAACAATACTGGAAGCTCTCAAGCTCAAAACATCAAATCAAAGATAAAAAGCAGAGTATGCTAGCAGCCAATCCGAAATATATTTTAAGAAACCACCTTGCGCAATCATGCATAGACAAAGCTTCCCAAGGCGATTACAGCATGATCGATGAGCTGATAACGGTTTTACAACATCCGTTTGATGAGCACCAAGCATTAAACTATTTGGCGCAACCACCTAAATCTCATGAAAAAAACCTGAGTTTAAGCTGCTCTTCTTGATGAAAAGATTACACAAAATAGAATCTTTATTCTAACGCTAAGTAATTTGTGAACTAACCGAATTTTTGTACTACCAAATTGCTGTCAAAAACAGTAGTCTATAGCTGTTGAATATAAAAATACAAAACTGATATGGGGTTTCGGTATGAAGCAACTGGGCATTTTAGATAGCGCCTTTATCAACATGGAGCACAAGAACGTTCCACAGCATATAGGCAGCTTTGGTATTTACGATCAATCCACAGCCCCCGGTGGAAAGGTCAGGTTCAAGTCACTGATTCGTCACTTTGAACTTCAACTGAAGAAAATCCCGCTCTTTCGAACCAAATTAATTCAATCACCTGGTCGATTTGCAAGGCCCTACTGGCTCGTTGACGATGATTTTGATGTCGAATTTCATCTAAGACATATTGCCCTGCCTAAACCAGGTGACTGGCGTCAGCTGTGTATCTTGATGGCCAGATTACATTCCAGGCCTATTGATATGTCCCGTCCTTTATGGGAGTCATATGTCATCGAAGGACTAGATAACATTGAAGGTCTACCTAAAAACTGCTTCGTTATCTACACCAAAATTCACCACTCCATTGTTGATGGCGGCGGCGCAGATAACTTCATGGCGGCTATTCATGATTTAGAACCTAAAGACCATGATGGAGAAGTTGAAGAAACCTTTGAAGCAGAGATGCTGCCATCAATGAATGAGTTGGTTAAATCAGGCACACAAAGTTACTTAGGCAATATTTGGAATCTGACTAAAGGCAGCTATGGCCTAGCTAATGATATTCGAAAATCTGCCATCAAACTGGCAAAGGGCGAACTAAAAGCACCGCCCACTAACGCACCTTCAACAAGGTTTAATAACCCTGTTAGCCCTCACCGCGTTGTTGAAGCCTCAAACTTTGATTTGGATAAGTTTAAAGAAATTAAAGATAAAACCGGGACCAAAATTAACGATGTGGCGCTAGGCGTGGTATCCGGCGCACTAAGAAAATATCTGGATGGCCATAACGAACATCCCGAAACCTCATTGGTAGCATCTGTACCTATTAATATGCGTACACGCACAGGCGACAATGGCGATGCTAACCAGGTAGGTTCAATCTTTGCTAGTCTTAACAGTGACATAGACAACCCTATAGAAAGAATCCTTCGTATCCATCAAAATACAGATGAAGCAAAAGAGTTTGCAGAAGAAGCCCCGCTTAAAGATGCGCTAAAGCTCGTAGGCGCGATGTCTCCTAGAGTCACTAAGATGCTGGTCAATGCTTACGTTGACAATAAGGTCACTAAACACCTGCCCATGAAAATCAACACGGTGATATCCAATGTACCGGGCCCTGACTTCCCCTTATATTGCTCAGGCGCAAGACTCATTCAATATCACGGTTTAGGCGTACTCACACCTGGGGTGGGCATTTTTCATCTTATTTTCAGTTACTGCGGTAAAATTTCAACCACTATCTTAGCTGATAGAGAGATGTTGCCAGACCCAAGTTTTTATCGAGAGTGCTTAGATGCATCTTTTGAAGAGCTTTATAAGACTGTCAAAAAAGCCAGTGCTAAAGAGATTGATTCAATACGGGAAAGTATAACAGCACCTCAAGTCACAGGTGAACTGTTACCTAAATCGGAAGAAGCGCCTATAGAAACCTCATCTAAACTAGCAACAACCAAAGCTGCACCCAGAAAAAAAGCCGTTCGTAAGTCGCAATCAAGCCGAAAGGTCAGCTCTGCAAAGGCTGCCTCTAGCGCGAGTAAGCAAGAAGAGCCGAAGGCTACTGGTGAGACGTCTAGTGTTAAAAGAGCCTCTACAACAAAAGCTAAAAAACCTGCAACCAAAAAAGCCAGCAGCAAACCTAAAAAGACTGTTGTGGAGCCTACTATTGACGCAGGGCTTGTGATGGAGGGAGAGAAAAAAGCCTCCTAATTGCAAAAAGGCAAGCTATTACAGCTTGCCTTTTTCGCTTTATAAGGATTTAAGCCACTTTTGAAAATCAGCTTCTTGATTAGCCGCGGTCGTATTCATCACTGACTTAAAAGTCGCCTCATCGTCATTTCTTAGCGCTTGAACAATTTGATTGATGACCCCCATTTGCCTTTCTATTAGGTAACGAATACCTAAGTAACTCCACAAATAAACTTCATCACTACTATCTCGATAAGTCACATCAAAAATATCTTCGAGTGTTTTGGTTTTTTCCTTCCTTGCAAGCGCGATCGCCTGTCTATTTTCTGTTTTTTTTGCAATATATTCTGCTAAGCCCTCTTCCCAAAACAAGAAAAGCGCAGAATCTTTGACATGCCCGTATTTTACAAAGCGAGCATTTAAATAGTGTGTAAATTCATGCTTTAAGTTCCAGACACTAAAGGTCGACTGTGAGCTGACAAACAGATAAGCTGCAGGTTGCTTATCGCCATCAAAAGGATTCCCTTCGAAAAAATAACCGCCTTTAGGGTTATTAGAAAGCCCTGAAATCTTACCCACATTATCTATATAGTGCTTATAGCCATCAAAAATATAAAGATCCAGACTATCATTTAAATCACCATCAACTGGCTGATAGTGCGTGCTTAATAATCCATGAAAATACGCTTCTGTATCGCCTATTTCCAGACAAATATCTTGAAGTTGCTCATCAGTTATTTGAGAAGCATGAATTCTTATTGTATTCCTACATAAATATTTTTTTGGTAATAGTTTAGTTTCAGATAACCCTGATGACTTTTTACTACCATCAAGATTTTTAGCACCATTACCCGTATCAGAAGAGGATTCCTGCAGCCCAGTCTCAGCGTACGAGTCAAGCATAGAAGACTCCTCATCTACAAGATTCAGAGCACAGCCACCAACCATCAAAAATATTGAAAAGCTACTTAAGGTAAAAGTGGATTTTAACAATCTCAACATCACAACCTATCCATTTTTATTCTTGTAAATAAATTATAGATAGATGTGTTTTTTAAATTTTTACTTTCAAATAAATAACAGTAATGAAAATTACATCATGAATTTTTATTTAAAATAGCCAGTCAGCATATCTTAAGCTTAAAGTAGACGGTCATCAGTTCCTGAAACTTGCGAAATGTTTTATTTTGGTCGTGTAATTAAACACTAAAGCGGAGAATAACCATCTCGAAACTATATAAATAGCGTATAACTTTGAACTAAATAGACGAAAGCTAATCGACACTATATTTAATTGTAGTGATTACCAATGAAAAAGACATTTTTCGTACTATCTTCCTATTTTCTATATATCCATTTATCAATCTGTAGCCATCAAACTCAAGCTTTTAGACTACTTCTTTCAAATATAACGGGGGTGGAAACCGAAATAAATATAGATTTAACGTCTCCACTATCTGAATTGATATTAAAATCTACCTCAGCGCTAAAACTTCCTGAAAGCCAGGGCATTAAAATAATGTATAATTATAATGGCATGAATTTAGAACACGATGAAATCGTTAGAAAAAACAAGGAGGCAGTGAATAATTCAATTTCAAACAACGATAAGATTGACCATAACCAAACCATACAAGAGTGGCTAAGTCCTGTCTTTGAGGGTAAAACTAGAAATACCAAAGATCAGATGACTCTATATTATCTGATTACTTCAACTACAACCAATTAATGCAGGTGTAGCAGGGAGAAGGACAGCGACGATCTCGTGAACACGCTCGTGAAACGTAAACGCTTGCACAATGAATCCCCCGAGTTTACCGGAGGCTAACTCTTTTGAGAGTGTAGCGACCCAATGTGAATGCACTTAACAATGCGCATCACAGAATCATCGTTTCACCCCTCCCCGTAACACATGCGTTATGTTTAAGTGGTTTTCTCCCTTTTATGATTAGGTTGTTTATTAATAAGGCCATTACTTATAAGCTGTTTCCGAGCTATTCGCCCACTCTATTTACCAGCCGTGTGAGAGCAAGCTGCTATCAATCCTGTGACCCCGCAAAATAATGTAGCGCATATTATGCCAGGAGCCTGCCCGAGAACAACCTACCAAGCAAAATGCACATGAAATTTCCCATCATGTAACAGATTTGGCTTGATTTGCAGCGAGACGTATAAGAACAAAAATATATAAAAGTGAAAGCTTACTGAGTGACCACCATTGAAGAAAGCTCAGGAAAGTGGCAATCAAGATACTTACCTAGTGTGTTAGGAGTCACTAGATGATAAGCGTAATGCATATGTAAACAGCGCACTTGATGAAGATCACGCAAACCGCCTACGCCAAGCCTGACAAAGCTTTCATCGATTCCTAGCTTTTTTAGTCGTTGCGTTTCTTCTTCATTTAGCAGCGCTAACCGCTCGCTTTGATAATGTTGCTGATCATCTAAATAAGCCTGCATGAAGATTTGATCAGCTTTTAGTTCAGTTTCAAGCCGTTTTACCCAACCTTGCGTTTCTATTTTCGAAAGGGCTAAATAGAGATCTTTTGAAGAAAGCCAGTAAATCGTTGGAAAAGGCTTACCGTCGACTACAGGTCTCATTTTTAGCACACAGGGTATGCCGTTTCGCCTGTACGCAACCTCAATCATGCCTCGTGGCTCTCGACCTAATTGCTGACAAATAATGTCGTAATCTTCTTGAGAGATCATAAAACCTAATAACTTTTGTAAAATGAGGGCAGCTCAGCGTAACCCACCAAAAAATACAGTCAAAAAAAAAGGCCAGCTTGAGCTGGCCTTCGTTATCTTACACAAGCCTTAAAGCGTTGCAAGAAAGGCATTGGTAAAAAGTTGCTTACGCTTGGCGACTTGCTCAGGCGTTTCAATCTCAATTACTTCATCCGGCTGAATCTTAAAGAGAGGTTGACCTTTCTTAATAATTTCGCCGTCTTTTTCGATCAAGACTTTAGTAATCGTTCCTGAGAACGGCGCATAAACCTTGTTGAACATCTTCATGACTTCGACGATGTATAGCGGGTCGCCTTCGTTGAAGTGCGTGCCCTCCTCTACATACTTCGCATGCTCAGGCGTTTCACGTGGGTAGAACATACCCCCAGAGACAGCAACGATTTCATCAGAGCTTGCAACAGGTGGTGGCACTAACACCTTAGCCATAGCATCTTGAAGATCCGTATCAAGTAGCTTTTCAGGGATATGAATGCTTAAGTCATCATTGACTTTAAGGTCATAAAAACCCGTTTTGCTCGCAAGATATGGAAGGATATCCAAAATGTCAGTGCCTAGCTGGAAGCCTGCATGAGCAGCTTGTGCCGCTGCCCATTGCTCATCATTAACGCCTGCTGGCGCAGCGCCTTTAAGGGCAGCACAGACTTCTGTGAAGTCAGTCGTTTCAAGCAACTCTTCGATCTTTTCATAAAATGCTAAGGCATCTTGAAGAATCTTATCATCATGACTCCAAATTACATACGCAGCTGGGGCTTTTGAGTTGGCCTCCATGTGCAGATAGTGATAAGTATCAGCCAGGATTTTAATGGGGTTTTGGAACCACTGATAATGACCTTCACTATCAATACTGAAGGTATCTTTATAAAGACTTAACCAACCCGCTAATACATGCGCATCAGCAAACAGGGTTTCGATAGGACGTAATAACAAGCTGCGCTTACGCTCAATCGCGTTAGCAATCGCTTTAGCATTGTCGGCATCTTTACCGCTTTCAGTCTTCACGATTTGGTTGAAAGCATAGTTCAAGTCAACTTGGTTAACCTGTTCTTTCACCTGACCAATAGCTGTTAGATATGGCACGATGAAACGCGTGGTAGGGCGTGCATTGATGTTGTTACCGATAAACCAATTAACTAATCCATAATGGAATTGTAAGTTGGTTTGTAAGTCGGAACCTGTCAATACCGTACGACGAATGACGTCAGCCATTTGCTGATAGGTATCTAAACGATCAGCCCCCACAGTCAATAGCAACGCGATGTTTGAATCGTAAGCGCCGGCTAAACGGTACTGCATGAACATATCCGTATCAGGGTTATGCAAGCTGATACCTTGATCGTCACGAATTTCGCCATCAATCGGGTTAGACCACTTCTTGATGATACCGCCAGCATGAGGCTGAAGCGCTTCGTTAGTAGCATTCAAACGTGCTTCAACAGATGCATCATTCCTTAGATAACGGGTAGGTTTAGGCAGACGCTTACCGTGAGCTGCAATCAATGCCATGACTTCAACTAAAGACTCAGCATTAAACGAATCATTCGGGTCTTCAGGATTCGTAAAGGTTAAACCGTAGCAAAGCTCTGTTACACGGTGCTCAACCTGAATACGGGTATTCATTTCCATGAAGTAGTGAGCATCACCATCAACGATACACTCAAATGTACCTACAGAGTTAAGTTTTACAGCCTTACCGAAAGCCGCACCTTCATTCTCCATTTTCTCGAGAATTTCGATATCTTTCTTCAGCTGCTTCGCTTCTAGCTCTAGGCCTTTTTCTTGCGCAGCAATCATTGCAGCAGTGAGTTCTTCGTGCGTCACAGACACTTCAAGCAATTTCTGCTCATGCATCTGTAATGAACAGTCACGGCCCCCCATGGTGATACACCAATCGCCGTTACCCACTACTTGGATTTCTTGGTGACGTGTGGTTTCGATGTTCATTTCGATCAGAACGTTTTTGTTGTCGCCCACACCGTTGGTTTTAAGCTCGATCAAACACTCAAGTGCGAGCTCAGGCACAATGCTGGCTGCCTTTTCAACACGCGCTTCTAATGTTTCACCTTCTTGGCTATTAGCTGATTGAAGGATACGCTGCCCCTTACCGCCGCCACCTGCGATCGCTTTTAAGCGGAAGCGGTTGTTGGGCTTTTCAGTCAACATCTTTTTAGCTTCTGCTTGAAGCGCAAGGCCGATGTCTTTTGCATCAATAATGTCGATGCCCGCTTTGTATGAAGCATCGAGAAGTGCTAAACAATCTTTCTCTACATCACCTGTAAAAGCCACCTCAAGGTTATTGTCTTTGGCACAACCTTCTAGGCCGTTTTCACCGTACTTGGCCACTAAGGCAAGGCTAGTCCCGTTATTCACACCTGGGGTAACCGACACGTCAGTTTCAAGCGCGGTACGCTTGGCTTGGTCTTTCATACCAGCGGCTTTTTGCGTAAAAGAACCAGGGCCAATGAAAATAAGGCCAGCTTCTTCCATCGCTGACACCATTTCTGCATCTTCTGACATAAAGCCGTAGCCTGCAAAAATAGCGTTGTAACCGTTGGTTTTGGCGATGTTGACGATTTGCTTAATACGCTCAGCACGCTCTTCTTTGGTTGCACCTGTGTAATCAGGTACACGGTGAACACGTGAAGGGTCAGTCAGTTTACGAAGCTCTGGCGCTAACGCATTGGTATAGGTAATAGAGTCTTTTTCAGACAATAAAATACCGTAAGTATTCACACCCATTTCATCAAGCACGTCCATCGCTTCTTTACGAATCGGGCCACGGCAAATGATTAATGGCGATAAAACCCCTTCACAGCTGAAGCTTCGCACCCAGGGCGAGGCGTTTTCTGACAAACGACGCCCAGCGTGAATCAAAGGGTTGTTGAGATAGTTATTATTACTTGACACCTTTATATCCTCTTGTTGAGCGCTGATTAATGGAATTCACGTTGTACGCCGGCCATAGGCTCAGGCTTATAATGACGCATGTGGAAATCCATGTTCTGACTTAAGACTTCACGTAAATCAGCTGGCATCACGATTTGAGAAATGGACCCTAGGCTCAATGCTTCGTTAGGGTTCATCAATTGTTCTTCGTACTTCTTAGCAAGTACGGCTTCTTCTTGCTTCTGCCATTCAGCAACATCGGCCTCCGCTTGCGCTTTCGCATCAGCTTCAGATAAGCCTTCAGCTAGCTTTTCTTGAGTAGCGACAGTTATACGTTGCTTCAATGAACCGCGAATAGCACGGACTTCTTCTTTAAAGACATACTCTACACCTGCAGGCCCCATAACCGCAGCACGAGTCGTTGGCAAAGCACAAACAAAGTCAGCCCCAGTTGGGTAGTTGTTGTAAGAGGCATAAGCACCACCAAAGGCATTACGCAACGTCACTAGGAAACGCGGTGTACGTAGATCGATAATTGCATCTAACATCGCACGACCTGCTTGAACAATACCGCCTGTTTCTTGATCTTTACCGGGTAAGAAACCTGTGGTGTCTTCCATAAAGATCATCGGAATGTTGTAAACATTACAGAAACGGATGAAGCGAGCGTTCTTAAGAGCTGCATCGATATCAATCTGACCAGACGACACAGCTGAGTTGTTAGCGACAAAACCTACCACGTTACCGTTTAAACGGCCCCATGCACACACAGTGTTACGTGCACGATCTGGTTGAAACTCCATGTAATCGCCGTGATCACAAAGCTGCTGAATGATGATAGAAACATCAAAAGGTGTGTTGAATGCAGTCGGTGAATTGATGGTTTTCTTTAATAGGATATCGATATCCCACGTCTTACGGTCGCCTTCATCAGATGAATCACGGAAAGGCGCTGCTTGCTCTGAGTTATCCGGTAGGTAATCAAGAATCTCGATGACTTTTTGCAGCGCTGCCACTTCGTCTTCAACCACAAAGTCAGTTACGCCAGATTGGCTGTGAACACCAGGGCCGCCCAGTTCGTCTGGCGTGACGTCTTCACCAAGAACAGACTTAACAACACCAGGACCTGTCAAACCAAAGAAGGTATCTTTAGGCTGAATAAGGAAAGACCCCTGACGTGGCAAGTAAGAGCCACCACCTGCGTTAAAACCAAACATACACATGATGCTAGGCACCACACCGTTCACTTTACGAAGGGCTGTAAAGGCTTTTGCGTAACCATCAAGGCCACCAACACCCGCTGGAATATAGGCACCCGCCGAATCATTTAGGCCAACCACTGGAATCTTGCGCTTACCCGCAAGATTAAATAGATTTGCCAGCTTATCGCCGTTAGTGGCATCCATTGAACCGGCTCTAACAGTAAAATCGTGTCCATATAAGGCAACATCGCGGCCTTTTACTTTGACAATGGCAGTAACCAAAGACGCACCATCAAGATTAGGACCGAAGTTTTGATAGAGAATCGTCGGCTTAGCGTCTTTATCAGCTAGAACGTTGATACGCTCCCAAATGGTCATACGCTTTTTCAAGTGCTGACGCTGAACATTTTTTTCAGTCGCTGCATTAAAAGGCTTCTGAATAAGGTCGTGACCTTTTCTCAACGTCTCTTCGTAAAGACCTGGCTCATAATTGATTTGCCCGGGTACGGCAAATTCGACCTCTTCGTTCTCACTAAATGGATTATCTAGTGTAGGGGCCTTTAGTGTTGTCGTCATGGCTCTCTATCCTGTTGATTATTGTCTTTTTTATAGGCAGGCAAGAAACACTTTATATAAGTTTCTGCACATCTAGGCAGCCCGCATTATTTCAAAAGGTGAATAAAAATAGAGATTTGAGACACAAAAGTCAATATCTAACACCCCATCAAAGGCTGCAATTCACAAGAACGCCTTAGGTTGGTGATGACTCACACCAAGAAGCTCATTCAATCAAAACATTGCATAAAATGGATGATTTCACCTAGAATGGCCTCTTTTTGATTGACATCTATGCCCATTAAAAGCTTAGCGTATCGCCCAAACACGCTAGACTGGTTCGACCAGTTTCACGACTTACCCTACAGCGTGCTTTTTGACAGCGGACACTCTCAACATGAAGGCGGCACTTGGGATATATTCTCAGCCTTACCCTCTGAAAGCGTCTTCATCACGTCAGAAGGAATATTTCACCAAAAGGAAAAGCTAACCAAACTTGATGAGATTCATGCACTTAAAGCGCTATTGAGCAGCTCACAAACATCTGAAGTATCTGACATACCTTTCACAGGCGGCTGGATGGGGCATGCAAATTATGAATTAGGCGGCCTGCTTGAACCCAACGAAATCGGCTTACAAAAGCCTTCAGAACAACCGCTTTTTTGGGCAGGCTATTACGAATGGGCTATTTTAACTAACCACCAAACTCAACAAAGCTTTTTCATTACCCTTGACTCCATAGATAAAAGAACGCTCACTATCGTCAATGAACGATTAGCAACAAAAGACCACTTAACAGCTTCTTTTACCTTAACCCGTAACTTTCAACCACAAATAGACAAACCAAGCTACGAAAAACAATTCACTAAGATTAAAGGCCATATAGAACAAGGTGATTGCTACCAAGTGAATTACACCTTCCCTTTCAAAGGTGAATATTCAGGCTGTACTTATGAGGCCTACAAAAAACTGAGAGAAGCATCCCCCTCGCCTTTTATGGCTTACTTAAATCACAACTATCAACTCTTATCCTTATCGCCCGAGCGATTTATTTGGAGCAATGGCAAACAAGTGCTGACTCAACCCATTAAAGGCACCATAAAAAGAAACAAGGAAAGTAACGCACTGGATAGTACTCAGAAACAAACACTAGCCCACTCAGCAAAAGACCGGGCTGAAAATATCATGATCGTGGACCTGCTTCGCAACGACTTAGCCAAACATGCAGAACCCGACTCAGTGCAAGTGACAGCACTTTGCGATGTTCAATCATTTGCAAACGTCCATCATTTAGTCAGTACGGTGTCATGTACTTTACGTAAGGACAGCTCTATATGGGATTTATTTTTCGATGCATTTCCTGGCGGTTCAATCACAGGCGCACCTAAAATAAGAGCCTGTCAAATTATCAATGAGACCGAGCCTGCCCCTCGAAACGCTTATTGTGGTTCCTTGTTTTATGCCAGCAATAACGGTTATTTCGATTCCAATATTTTGATTCGAACCGCTACTTGCCACAAAGGAGACATTACCCTTCAAGCAGGGGGAGGCATTGTGGCTGACTCAACGCTAGAAAATGAGTACGAGGAATGCCTGACAAAAATAAATCACCTGATTACTTCATTACGGTTAATTTAGGCGTATGAACTTTTTGTCAATCAGGCACTCCACATAGGCCAATAATTTATATTGGGTAGGTCTTGTCATGCTCATTAATTTATCATTTATTCTCTGCTTGTTGTTATCCAGCTTGGCATTAAGCCAACCAGAAACATTCTCATCAAGGAATGATCGAATGAGTGACGAGGAAGTCGAAAGGTTAATTAATACGGGCCTGTTTGGTAACGCGAACACAAAAAAACCTGCCAAACAGCCTCACCAAGATAACCATCAGCAACCCACCTTGCACACTGGCGATTATCTCAGCGACCAAGACGTTGACGAATGGCTTCGCCTGCAAGCCCAACAAGAAGAAAAAAACAAACAACAGCCTAGTGCAGCCTCAAAGCCTATTCATTCACAACATAATGTTTCACAGAAAAACCTGGTAAACAAAGTTAATGTCGTATCCCAAGAGGCCCTTGCAATCATCAGTAAACTTAATAAAGGAATCTCGCTATCTGATCGTGAACTCAACAGACTTCTAGAACTTGATGACGGTCTGGTACTTAACTCAACAGGCTCAACAAAAGAAACCCTTTTAAATAAGGTACATAGCGCCAATTCAAAAGACAGACATTCTGTTCTTTTTTCACAATGGCCAAAAGAAAACAACAAGCAAACTATCACAGGCCAATCTTTCAAGCCTAAAAGACCCGCCGAGACAAGATGGCCACAAGCGCAAAACTTCATCAACATAGGTAGTGAGAAGCGAAATCAACTCATTCACATCATGCAAGGCCAGCCCCCTTACACGAAGTCCTTTGACCCGGAAATCGTTCGCGAGGCACTCGCTAATCCAACAAGCCCTGTTTATCAATTAACTGAAGCTGAATATGCCACCTTAAAAGTTCGGTATGAAGAATGGCAGCATAATGAAGATTTGCAGAGCCTGCCCATCTTACATCAGATTCGGGACTATAAAACTAAATATCAGGAAGCTGTTGAACTCTATAGAGCAGTAGATGCATTAGACCAACCTAAAGACGCCTCAGCGGCTGAGCCACATCACATGGCTATGGAGAGAAAAAATACCAAAGCGGCCAATCCATCTGAAGCAGATAACTGGATAAATAAACTTGCAGCTTTCTTAGGCTTAACGTTTCTCCAGGGAAAATACCCTCACAAGTGATCCGTCATAACAGAAGCAAACATCAAGAAAATAACACACCCTCAAGAAGGCTATTAAATACAGCCATACTCTGTGCCAACCCCTCTTGAAACGTGCCGTAATGATAGAGGGCCACGCCAATACTCCCCCCAAAGAGAGCCGTCATCAGGCGACCGTTTTCTAACGTTTTGGATAATTCACCTCGCGCTTTTGCCTGATCAAAGATGTCATTGAGCAGTGTTAACACAGGATCATGCGAGGAAGCCAAGTCGGGAATCAATTCCTGATGCCTGCGCATCTCAATCGGCACAGAAGCCAAGAAGCCCGTAATCGATTCATCTTCATCATGCGCTTCAGCCATCTTGCTAAAGATAAAGCACAGCTTATCTTTGACATGTGCATCCATCTCAAGAGCGCTCTGGTAATGAGGCAGTAAAAATTGCTGAGTCTCGGCCAAAGTTGCCAGATAGAGCGTTTTTTTATCATCAAAATAAGTATAAAGTGCTGCATGGCTTAACCCTAACGCAGCGCCTATATCTTTAAAGGTCGTCTGCGCAAAACCTTTTTCGGCAAATAGCCTTCGCGCTACAGGTACGATCTGCCTTAAGGTTTCTTCTTTAGAGCGCCCCTTCGGTCTGCCTTTTCTCGTTTTGTTTGTCATATCACCCCTCAGGCAAGCAGTATAAAAGAAAAAGCCTTGCATGAACCATCGCTTTATGAATAATTTACATGCTTGTAAATAAAAATAATAAATAGGCTAAGTATGAGCTTCGGACTTGAATGGTGGCAGTATGTGCTGATCACCTTAAGCGGCGCCAACTTTTTCTTCCTGATGATTGGCGGTGGTGTGCACTATTACTATTACCACCTCAACAAAGACAAAAATGCTGACTGGAAAATCCAAGGCGGCCGTTTTCTCTCTGATCGTTTAGCGCGCCATGCTGCCTATCTTGGCACCTTCAACATGAATATAGCCGCAGGCACCTTTGGCTTATTGGGCTACGGTGTATTGGAGCTCGGCTGGGGCGAAATCTATTACGATTTTAATGATTACTCGATTGGCTGGGCATTTGTCAGTGTCTTTTTAGCCTTCTTTTTTATCGAGGCCTGTGCCTATTATATGCATGCAGCGAGTCATACCCCTTGGCTTTATGAGCACATTCACAAAGTTCATCATTACTACAGCGCCCCTACCTTCTTTACGATTTCAGCCATGCATCCACTTGAATGGATTGCCCACGCATCCTATATCGTAGCCCCTGCTTTTTTATTCCCTATGCATTGGTCACTCTATTTATTTGTGATGATGACCACCTTCTTTTATGGTTTTTGGGATCATTCCGGTATCAAGCTGCCGTTTAAACTCCCGTTTCATGGCACCAACCAATTCCACGATGACCACCATAAATACTTTCACGTGAACTTTGGCTTCTTGACGCCTTATTTCGACCGCATTCATGACACCGTTCGCCGTGAAGGTCATCACTATACAGAAGACAGCTTTACAGGCGGCAAAGGTAAAGTGAAGCTCGATAAGTTAGGTGATAGCGCTATTGGCCCCTGGGTTGACTATAACCATAACTCTAACCAGTCATAAGGAGTAAGACCATGAAAGAGCATATTGCTTATGCCATGAGAAATGAAGAAGCAACCCAGTCGCTGATTTATTTCAATAGCCCTTCAGAACTTCTGGACTGGAGTTTTCTAGCCATTGAAAGCATGTTATTGGTAGGCGTCGTGCTGGCCATTGCTCATGCTTATCGCCACTTTAAACACACAGGGTCTCCATCAGCCTTACTCACTTTGTTAGGTTGTTTTTTATACGGCCTAGCAATGGATATTATTTCTTATTACACTGTTGAGAGTTTCTGGCATGGCGAATTCAGCGTCATGTTTCTCTACAACAAGCTGCCTTTATACATTGCGCTCTTCTACACCGCCTTTATGTATCATGCAGTCATGATCATCAGACGCTATGAATTCAAACCTCTGACCGAGGCGATCTGCACAGGCTTTTATGCAGGCTTCATGTATCTTATTTTCGATAACTTAGGCCCGATGCTGCAATGGTGGGTGTGGGATACGCAAGACCCGACCAACTGGCCCTTACTCAACAGCGTGCCTTTAACCAGCTATCACTGGTTCTTTACCTTTACAGCAGGCTTTACACTCGTCAATCGCTTAATAAGCTTTGAATGGATTGAACAGAAGAAAAGCACCTTATTAATTGCTATCGCTGTTTTACTGCAACCTGCTGTGACAATGGTTGTCGGTGGCACTTTCTTTGCACCCTATAATCTTTTCGCACAAAGCTTCCCGCCCTACACACTGCTACCTTGGGATCAAAACTTAAATATTTCTGCTTTTATTCATGCGTTATTTTTTGCTGGTGCTGGATTGCTATTTTTCTTTAATTGGAAACGCCCTAACCAGCCGCAAGATAGGCTACTAATGGCCTTCCCTATCATTTACTTGCTTGGCCATGCTTATATGTATATCGCAAAGTTTGATTTATTCGTCATTGACGGTCAGATAAACCCTCTGGCAGGTAATTTAATTGCGGTATTGATCGCCTTGATTGGTACAACGACTATTATCATTCTGAGTCACCCAAAAGCTAAAACCTAACACGCTTTTTGGTGAGCAACCCTAGACTATATTTGTCGGTATGCTGCAGGGCTGGAGACGCTGTATTGTCCCACCCTACATAATTTGTATTCACCCAACAATCAGTATAAATTTCTTATTATCTGCAGCAAAAACGTCTTAATTTACGAGTGCTTTTTAATTTTTCTCTTTTGATTATCAACGTGAACGTTCTTCACGGTAACCTCAAATCCCTTATGATTGAGCTTGTATTGAGACTTAAGTTTACCAAAGGACTCCCGAGTATGTGTATTTAACGGCAAACGTACAGTTTTTTCATTGACATCTGATGCCACATAATACTCACTGACCGTATGTGTTTTGCCGGATGACTTGAATGTAATGAGAATTGGGCTTTTAGCTTTAGGGTCAGCTCGCTTAATGTTCAAGACAATGTTCCCCTTAGTAAAAGCCCCTTCATTGCTAAAGCATGATGGATCCAATAGCTTTTTGAGCGTTATTTCAGTTTGTGACTGGCCTACTCGACGAACTGGAATATCGTTAAGATCAATCTGTTTTCTATCAACGTTAAGTTTCGCTATTTCACCGTTCACGCTATGCTCTTTATCGATCGCTTTTTCGAGTTTGCGTTTATAAATAGAATTGGACCAGTGATCTAATCGACGGGTTAATTTTCTTAGCTCCGTAGAAGTATAAATAGATTTAAGTTCGTCTTGGCGAACTCTTGCATTACGCAGTTTTTGAGCTTGCGAAATGAGCCCTTTTGCCTTCCTAGCAGCTTGGGTGCATTGCGCTTTTGAGCCACCTTTAAACAGACAGGATTGTTCAGCATTAATCTCGGCAGCAGTGCTTTGTTCATTGACAGATGGCTGTATGTGAGTGCCTTCTTGAAAGTCATTGAAAGTATTGACAGTAATGAGATCTGGCTTAAGGCTTCTTGCAGCCTGCCATGAGTTTTTAAAGGTATTCGTGCCGTTTTCTTCTCTTGCAATGAAAGTATTACAGCGGCTCCAAGGTGCGGCTCGAGTATCCATGCCAGGGTTAACAGAGGCGACTTTCATGGGTAGATGCTTTTTGTGCCTATCATGAAGTTTATTGAGATCCTTTGCGTGCCTTGCCACGTCAGCTTGATTTGCATAGCCATGAAAATTGTCACTAATAAAAGAGTTACCGCTTGATAAAGCAGATCTAGTACGGGGGGGGATCCATGGTACGTCGCCCACTACTTGTTTATCCTTAGCAATCTTCCATCGCGAGTCTTGCTTGCTCATTCGGAATGCAATAGCGGTATCTTTTAATAAGGGATCTGATGCAAAGATTTCTTTTAAAGCGCCTTCATTCGGTATGCCATGAGATTTACCCGTATCATAGAAGTTCAAAAAGAAGAGCAGAGGTTTTTTGTTAGCACGTGGACAGTTGTTGTTATAATACTTTTTAACCATTTCATGCAGTTTTTGTTTAATGCGCTGTTGATTTTCTCCCGCTGATATCCTCTCTCCTGACTTTGCAAGCCAAGTGGGTATAAACATAGGAACAGCAGTAAATTTATTACCTTTATCTCTGGGCTTTGATGCTAAGTAGTCCTGCATGGCTATTAATATTTTATCACTTGATGAGTGTGCATTAGGAAACCCCCATTCGACCAAAAATCCATCGACGCCTATGGCTCGCGCAACATTAACATCGAACTCGATGTCGGGCTTGTAAGCCAACGTTGTAAAGCCTGCTAATGGTCGATCAAACGCTGCAGGCCCTGTGATTGATGAATCTCCATGTATTTCATAGCCATTGGTCACGACTTCTGGGTAGATTTTACCGCGACACTTGGGGATTATTCTTGACCCGCCAACTTGCTTATTAGGATGGTAGTCGGCTAAAACCAGTTTTTTTTTGCCAAGCACATTTTGTTGGCAGTGCAGTATCGACTCGACAGCAGCTTTCTTGCTTTTTGGTTGCAACATGAAAACGCCTAATTTTTGGTTAAAAATCGAGTATAAATAATTGGCTAACAACAATGTGCCATTCATATATCCGGCTGGATGTGTCCCAACAACTTGAGTTTTAGGTACAGCAGCAGGAGGTAAATCGACAGCAGTTGGTAACACAGGCTGATTTTCCAGAATTGAATAGGGTTAAGGAATGAAAAGATAAAATGCGATTAGACTATTTTTGAATAGAAAGTTGCTAAGGCGATTTAACACAGGGTTTTTACTGCTAGCAAATTAAAATGGCCTCCTCTTGATACCCAAAGTAACGATATCATCCACCCAATAGACGGATGTGTGCCAAACCTTAAAGCAGAACAGTGTTGAATCCGAGAAAGAAAAAAGGGCCAATAAATTGGCCCAATTGTGTCTTAAACGACTGCTCGGCTCTTTTTGTTATTCTGCCAAACAAAAACTAAGTACTTTTAGTATTGCATAGAAAAACCATTTGCTCTGTTGGTTTTATAAAAAAAAATATCAAAGCTACCGCTTATAACTAAAAACTCATTAAAAATGAACAACATAGATAAAGATTAAAGTTTTTTAAGCCTGTTTAATTTTTATTTTTCGCTTTTTCATTTAGTCCTGCAATAAAAGAGAGCTTTTCACTTATTTGTTTCTCAAGCCCCCGATCAACAGGGTGGTAGAATCGCTGGCCTTCTAGCGCCTCTGGCAAGTAGATCACACCAGCCGCCACAGCATGAGGCTCATCATGAGGGTAACGATAGCCTTTGCCGTAATCTAGCTCTTTCATCAGCGTTGTTGGGGCATTTCTGATGTGCATAGGTACCTCTTCATCAGCGCCTTCACGTATTGCTTTCATACAGTCATTAAACGCTACATACACAGCATTGCTTTTAGCAGCCACTGCCAAATATACCGTTGCCTGCGCCAAAGCCAACTCCCCTTCCGGACTACCTAACCTTTCCTGCACATCCCACGCATTCATGGCAAGCTGTAGGGCTCTTGGATCAGCATTACCGATATCTTCACTAGCCGTTCTCACCAATCGCCTCGCTAAATAAAGCGGATCACAACCACCGTCCAACATGCGACAAAGCCAATAAAGCGCCGCATCAGGGTCACTACCACGAATCGACTTATGCATGGCAGAAATCTGATCATAAAAACGCTCACCACCTTTATCAAATCGCCGAAATGACTGAAGCGATGCTTGCTTGATAATCGATAAATCAATTTGAGCTTGATTGGATTTTAGCAATTCAGTCGCCAGTTCCAATAACGTTAATGCACGCCTAGCATCCCCTGATGCAGCCTGAGTCAGCAGATCTAAGGCTTCATCTGTTATCTCAACTTGCCTTTTAGCGAGCAGATCGTCTTCTGCCAATGCTCGCACAATAAGCTGCTTGATTGCAGGTTCATCCAATGCCTTTAACACATAAACTCGGCATCGCGAGAGCAACGCTGCATTCAACTCAAACGAAGGGTTCTCAGTCGTCGCACCAATAAAAATAAAATCGCCTGATTCAATATGAGGCAAGAGTGCATCTTGCTGACTCTTGCTGTAGCGATGGATTTCATCAATAAAAAGAAGCGTGGGTTTTGAAAATTGCTGCCGATGTTGAATCGCTTTATCAACGGCTTGTCGGATATCTTTTACACCTGACATCACAGCCGACAATTCAAGATATTGTGCATCGGCATAGCCTGCCATCATTTTCGCAAGCGTTGTTTTGCCGACACCTGGCGGCCCCCAGAACAGCATTGAATGTAACTGCCCTTGCCGAATACTCGCCCCTAAGACAGAGCCTTCACCCAGTAAATGATCCTGCCCAACATAGTGCTCAAGTTTTTTAGGTCTTAACCTTGAGGCTAAAGGCATAAAGGCTTTAGCACGTTCCGGGTCATGAAAGAGATCGGCTGACATCGATTAAATAGGGTTAGTGATGGTTTGGCGCATATCAACTACATCAGCCTCTTTCGGTGGCTCGAATGAAAACAATGCTGCCTTTATGCTTTGATTTACCTTAACCAACTTAAAGATCAGCTGCGTTTTTTGATTGAGCGCATCCACATAATAAAGTTCGGCTAACAGCTTATTTTTAAACGTAAAACCCAGCTGCTTAATTGCATCTGAAGACTTACGCGCTTTCAGCTGAAAGGTCGTGACACCATTACCCTCCTCCATAGCCACTTGCTCAAACAATTCAGTCAGTTTTTTTGGCGTTTCTAATAATTGAATCATGTCGACTTGGCGGGATTCAGTTTGATAGGACCGGATAGTAACTTGCTCTAAGTCTTCGTCAAATTGCCAGAGCGTTTCACCATCCGAGATTAACAGTTGAGGAAACGGCTGAAAGGCCTGCCAATAAAACTTATGGGGCTTTGCCATGGCCAGTTTACCCGAAACCTTTTGTAGCACTTTGCCGTCTTTGCTGAAGGTCGTTTGGTCAAAATCCGCTTGTAATGTATTGATGCGCTCAAGGTAAGCTGTAAGTTTATCTGGCTGCAGGGGTAGATCGGGGTTGGCACTCACAACAGTGAACGCAACCAACGAAGCAAAGACCCAAAAACGTAAAAACAGCATACTCATTAAACACCTTATTATGTAAAAACGGGGAAACCACCTGTCGCTCGATTTTATGACTGAGGCGGCACCAACACTTCGCGCTGCCCACTACCACTCATCTCACTGACGACACCCGCAGCTTCCATATCTTCTATCATGCGAGCTGCTCGGTTATAACCAATGCGTAGTTTCCGTTGCACAGCTGAAATAGAAGCTTTGCGTGATTCAATCACAAAGGCTACCGCCTCATCATAAAGCGGATCACTTTCAGGGTCACCCTCTGAAGATTCAGAAGTAAAGCCCGGAATATCGACATTGCCGCCCTCTTCGGTTAGATCTTCAATATAATCAGGCTCACCTTTA
The DNA here is from genome assembly GCA_965225765.1 of Pseudomonadales bacterium. Lineage (GTDB taxonomy): Bacteria > Pseudomonadota > Gammaproteobacteria > Pseudomonadales > DT-91 > CAKMZU01. The sequence continues at coordinate 441,535 of CBDDBO010000002.1, read as the reverse complement.
GCCTTCCAAGCAGCTACTACCCTATGCACTTCATCGTCATCAACAAAAGCGCCGTGCACACGTGTTAATAAGCTTGTGCCTGGAGGCAAGAAGAGCATATCACCATGCCCCAGTAATTGTTCTGCACCACCTTGATCTAAAATCGTTCTTGAATCAATTTTTGAGGAGACCTGGAAGGCAATGCGCGTCGGCACATTTGCCTTAATAAGTCCTGTAATCACATCCACCGAAGGTCTTTGGGTGGCTAACACCAAGTGGATACCTGCCGCCCTGGCTTTTTGCGCAATACGTGCAATTAACTCTTCCACTTTTTTACCTACGACCATCATCATATCGGCAAATTCATCAATAATGATGACAATGAACGGTAAGGTGTCTAACTCTGGCGCCGTTTGCTCACCTTCAAATAGCTCATCAGGCACCCAGAGAGGGTCTAACAAGGGTTCTCCCGCAGCCTTAGCATCTTTCACTTTTTTATTAAAGCCCGCGATGTTACGTACGCCAAGTTTTGACATCAATTTGTAACGTCTTTCCATTTCACCCACACACCAACGCAGGCCATTGGCTGCATCTTTCATATCGGTGATAACAGGTGCTAGCAAATGGGGAATGCCTTCGTAAACTGATAACTCCAGCATTTTAGGGTCAACGAGAATAAGACGAACTTCTTCAGGCGTTGATTTAAAGAGTAGGCTCAAAATCATGGCATTAACGCCAACACTCTTACCTGAGCCTGTTGTTCCTGCCACCAATAGATGGGGCATTTTAGCCAAGTCGCTCACCACAGGATGACCGCCAATATCTTTACCTAACACAAGTGTCAAAGGTGAGGTAGCTTCATCAAAAGCTTTAGACCCAATTACTTCACTGAAATAAACAATTTCACGATCGTTGTTGGGAATTTCTATGCCAATCACCGATTTACCTGCAATCACATCCACCACCCTAACACTGACGACAGCCAACGAGCGGGCTATATCTTTCGACAAGTTATTAATGGTGCTAACTTTTGTACCAGGCTTAGGTTCAATCTCAAAACGTGTAACAACAGGCCCTGGAAAGACATCAGTCACAGTCACTTCTACCCTGAAATCCAGCAGTTTTTCTTCTAATAATCGTGACAGCCTATCTAAGGTTTCCTGTGAATAGCCGCGTTTCACATCACTGGGTGCATTTAACAGCTCTGTTATCTCAGGTAAAGGGTCATCATTAATAAATAGCTTTTTCTGCTTTTCACGCATCACCCTTTTACTGGGTTCAACAGTAGGCAAGGGCGCTTCTTTCGGCGGGACTAAGGGCGCTGATACAACCGGCTCCTGGCTCATTTTAGGCTCAGTACGCACGGAAGACTCGACAAAGGTAGGCTCTGCTTTTTCTTTTCGCTCAGGGAGAGAGGGTTTAGGTAGGGAAGGCAGCGAGGGTAACTTATCAGGCATATGCTCTTTTACTTTACCTGAAAACCCTCTCATAAACCCAAAGCACTTAATGCAAAGCAAGGGTAGGCCTACCACAACGGCTCGCCCAAGTTGCTCTGAAAGTTTCAACCAAGATAAATTCGTCGTAAAGGTAATGCCGATAAAAAAAATGGAAAAGAAAATCAGTTTGGCACCCAACATACCAAAGTTATAAACAAACTCCTTTGCCAACACCAACCCCAATAAGCCCCCAGATCCATTTGGCAGTTGCGCCAACCTATCACTTGAATGCATGGTCGTGAGACTGCAAAGGCTCATAAACAGTAGCACTAAGCCTATGATAAAAATCATCATGCCGGCCCAGTCAGTTGACTCAAACAAATTAACAGATTTAAAAAACAGCGCCGTTCGATAAGCAAGGACTATAGGAATCAGATAGGCTACATAACCAAAGAGTAACAGCAATACATCAGCAATCCACGCCCCCGTCTTACCACCTGAGTTATAAACCATTTGGGTGTTACCAAAATATGACCAACCAGGGTCCGCACTGTGATAGGTGCTTAACGCAATCACGAGAAATACCGACAAAGCGGCGCACGCAATAAACAAGCCTTCAACTGCCAATTTAGCTAAACGTTGGGTAACGGCACTGGTCATAACAAAAAGGCTTTTCCTATTGAGTGTCAGAATACAAAGCAGTGTAACTGATTATAGCGTTTCTGCTGCTCTGATTTCTCGCTAAAGACTTGAAATTTCATTCAAGTGTCACCATTTATAAAGAGACAGGTCGCATATACTGTGATCAGCACTAAAGTTACATTACAATACCACAAAACTTTTTTAACGTTTAAGGATCTTCCATGAGTGACGCTCAACACCATCAGCTGATCATTTTAGGATCTGGCCCTGCGGGCTACACTGCTGCTGTTTATGCGGCGAGAGCTAACTTAAACCCGGTTGTTATCACAGGCATGGAACAAGGCGGTCAGTTGACAACAACTACAGATGTCGATAACTGGCCTGGCGACCATGAGGGCGTGCAAGGTCCAGAACTTATGCAGCGTATGCAAAAACACGCTGAGCGCTTTGATACCAACATCATTTTTGATCATATTGAGAAAACCGACCTGTCTGAGCGCCCTTTTAAACTATTTGGCAATACCGCAAACTACACCTGTGATGCTTTGATCTTGGCAACAGGTGCATCCGCTCAATACTTAGGCTTACCTTCAGAAGAAGCCTTTATGGGTAAAGGCGTCAGTGCCTGCGCAACGTGCGACGGCTTTTTCTATCGAGGCAAACCTGTGGCGGTCGTAGGTGGCGGTAATACAGCCGTTGAAGAGGCGCTATATTTATCAAATATCGCATCAGACGTAACACTCATTCATAGACGCGACAGTTTACGCGCTGAAAAAATCCTGCAAGACAAACTGTTTGAACGCGAAAAAACGGGCAATATCAAGATTCTTTGGGATCATACCCTTGATGAAGTCTTAGGTGACGATACAGGCGTTACAGGGCTAAGACTAAAGAGCACCAAGCATGATACAACACAAGAAATTAGCGTTGACGGTGTATTTATCGCCATTGGGCACAAACCTAACACGGACATTGTCAAAGGCCAGCTTAACATGCGTGACGACGGCTACCTGATCACCGAAAGCGGCCTTGAAGGCAACGCCACACAAACATCAGTGGAAGGGGTTTTCGCAGCAGGCGATGTAGCTGACCACGTTTACAGACAAGCCGTCACATCAGCAGGCTTTGGCTGCATGGCCGCCCTTGATGCCGAGCGCTTTTTAGACCAGTGATTCCTTGGCTTGATGAAATAAATCCGGTCTTCCCTCACCCCGATAAAGCACTGAAAGATCCTGACGGCCTCCTTTGCGCAGGTGGCAATCTTTCATCGAGCACGCTGATTAGCGCCTACAAACAGGGGATTTTCCCCTGGTTTTCTGACGAAGACCCTATTCTCTGGTGGTCACCTTTTAACCGCTGCGTCCTAAAACCCCACAATATACACGAATCAAAAAGTCTTAAGCGCTTTATTAAAAAACACCCATTGGAAATTCGATTAAACACGGAGTTTCTGAGCGTTATTAAAGCATGCGCAGCACCTCGAAAAGATCACTCAGGGACTTGGATTACTCAAGAAATGATTGAGGCATACCATTCATTGCACGAACAGGACGTTGCTCAGTCATTTGAGTTGTATCTTGATAATAAACTGGTGGGTGGATTATATGGATTACTCATAAACCAAGTCTTTTGCGCAGAGTCCATGTACTCAAGCATACCCAATGCTTCAAAAGTCGTCTTGGTCTATCTTTCAGAATACTGTGCAAAGAACAACATTAAGTTGATTGATTGCCAAGTTGAGAATCCACATTTGCTAAGTATGGGTGCAGAGATCATGACAAGGCCGCAATACCTTGCCATACTGACATCTGATTCTGATCAGCAGATAAGTTAGCAATGACTTCCCAAGATCACACCAAAGATACCATCAAAGTTTACCGCACAGATAACCACCCCTGTAGCTATTTAGACCAAGAAGCTGCTACGCAATTTATTGACCCTGAGCACGATTTAGACGACAACTTGCTCTCACACCTCATACAAAAGGGCTTTTGGCGCAGCGGGCCTTATATGTTTAAGCCTGATTGTCTGCAATGCTCATCCTGCCTGCCCATTCGAATCCCTGTTCAAGACTATTTATTTTCCAAAAACAACAGACGCACAATTAAAGCACTCGACGCTATCACTATCACTGAAACAAAGGACATCAATATAGACGCACTTTACCCACTTTATGAACGCTATATTAATGAAAGGCATCAAAAAGGGGATATGTTCCCCCCTTCAAAAGCACAGTTCCAAAACTTTTTAACCCTAGCCTCTAAGCGCGCAAAGCTTGTGCTATTCCATCAACAACAAACACTCGTCATGGTTGCCTTAATGGAAGAAACAACTGATGCATACCTTGCACTCTATACTTTCTACGAGCCTAACTACAAGCCAATAAGTTTGGGGCATGCAGCCATTTTATGGCAGATACTTTATAGTCAAGTTCACCAAAAAACTTATCTCTATCTAGGCTACTGGATTAAAAACTGTCAAAAAATGCGTTATAAAAGCCGCTATCAACCGGCAGAAGTAAGACTAGGTGAGAAGTGGGTACCGTTGATTTAAGAGAATAAGCTTTGCCTTTACAGGCAGATTAGTGCAAACTTTGCGGCTTTAATTTTAAGACGCTATATAGTAGAAGACGGCTTAACTTGAGCCTATGTTCTAATAGCGTTGCTTTTTTGGCAACCATCACATTCGGAGCTGAAGCTGCATGGCTAAAGAAGATCAATTTGAAATGGAAGGTGAAGTGATCGATACACTTCCTAACACCACCTTTCGTGTCAAGTTAGAGAATGACCACGTTATTACTGCTCACATCTCAGGTAAAATGCGTAAAAACTACATCCGTATCCTTACGGGTGACAAAGTTAAAGTCGAACTAACGCCTTATGACTTAACCAAAGGTAGAATCACCTACCGAGCTCGATAACCTTCACGGTTAATCTACCTGAATTCGCAAGGTGCTAGCTGCCTTGCGTCTATGCTCTCATAATCTGAAAACTTTCTAGATCTTTTCTGAGTATATTACTCAAACTTTGTATTTCGTTTGCCCAATTAAATGCCCACCTTGTAAAAGACTAATAAGCAAAGTTCAACCTATTACTAGGTTCTGCTGATCAGGTTTAAAGGCACTTGTCAGGAAGAACAAGTGTAACGATAGCGTCCATGATTGAGATTTTGGGAGATCGCATCAGTAGATCGCATCAAACCTATTATCAGATATCTGCGAATACTTGTAGGGTGTGTTAGCCCAGCCTGACCCACCATAAAGTTGGATATTTCTTGGTGGGTTACGTTTCACTAACCCACCCTACACAAACCTTTTGACACAGTGTTCGAATGCTTATCCACCCTGCCCTGACTTAACATTTATTGACAGCTAACAGCAAAGAAAATGATCAAGCCAGCGCTTCATTCACCTGACTGACAACAATCTTGCCATCAATAAAGTCAATGTTTACCTGGCCACCACGGTCTGCCATTTCACTGAAGAGCACCATTTCTGCGAGAGGTTTCTTAATATGCTCTTGGATGATACGCGCCATGGGTCTTGCGCCCATCGACTTATCATAGCCATTATCAACCAAGAACTGCCTCGCAGATTTAGACACATGCAAGGTAATCTTCTTCTCATCAAGCTGGGATTGTAACTCCATCAAGAACTTATCAACCACCGTATGAATCACTTCAACAGGTAGCGGCTTAAACTGCACAATCGAATCCAAACGATTTCTAAATTCAGGGGTAAATACTCGTTTAATCGCTTCCATGCCATCGGATGAGTTATCTTGAGCAGAAAAACCAATAGAGCGTTTATCATGAGCTTCTGCGCCTGCATTCGTCGTCATAATCAAGATAACATTTCTAAAGTCAGCCTTGCGCCCATTGTTATCTGTCAGGGTACCGTGGTCCATGACTTGTAACAGCAAGTTAAAGACTTCAGGATTGGCTTTCTCAATCTCATCAAGCAATACAATGCTATGCGGATGCTTAGTGACTGCCTCAGTCAGCAAACCGCCTTGATCAAACCCCACATACCCTGGAGGCGAACCGATTAAACGCGAGACTGTGTGAGATTCCATGTATTCAGACATATCGAAACGAATGAACTCGATACCCATCGTTTTGGCAAGCTGCTTACAGATTTCTGTTTTACCAACGCCTGTTGGTCCTGCAAATAGAAATGAGCCAATAGGTTTTTCTGGTGCGGTTAAACCTGCTCGTGACAATTTAATAGACGTTGAAAGCCGATCAATAGCATCATCTTGGCCGAACACGACTCGCTTCAAATTCTCAGATAAACTAGCAAGCGAAGCTTTGTCATCCACAGAAACACTTTTCTCAGGAATGCGAGCAATTTTCGCCACGATAGCTTCGACTTCAGATACGCTAATGGTTTTCTTACGTTTGTTTGCAGGCTGCAATTGCTGATGCGCACCGGCTTCATCAATCACATCAATGGCTTTATCGGGCAAAAATCTATCATTGATATGTTTAGCAGCCAGCTGAGAAGCGATCTTTAACGCCTTGTCAGTATATTTAACCTTATGATGATCTTCAAAACGGGATTTAAGCCCTTTTAAGATTTTATAGGTATCATCAACACTAGGCTCTAGAACATCAATTTTTTGGAAGCGTCTAGATAGCGCTTTATCTTTATCAAAAATACCTCGGTATTCATCATAGGTGGTAGAGCCTATACAGCGTAGCTCACCACTAGACAATAAAGGCTTTAATAGATTAGACGCATCCATAACCCCCCCCGAGGCAGCGCCAGCACCGATAATGGTATGAATCTCATCAATGAATAAGATCGAGTTTGGATTTTTCTTTAACGCAGCTAACAATGCTTTAAAACGCTTTTCGAAATCACCGCGATACTTAGTACCTGCCAATAATGAACCCAAATCAAGCGAATAAACCACACACTCTTGAAGGCTTTCAGGCACTTCACCATCGACAATTTTTTTCGCCAACCCTTCGGCAATCGCCGTTTTACCTACCCCAGATTCACCAACCAGCAATGGGTTGTTTTTTCGCCTTCTAGACAACACTTGTGAAACGCGCTCTACCTCATGTCCACGGCCTATCAAAGGGTCTGTATCCCCTAGAGCTGCTTGTTTATTAAGGTTCGTAGCATAACTTTCAAGGGGGCTATCCTGCTTGGATTCAGCGCTGGCTTCATCTGAATCCGACTCATTCATTGAGTCTGACTCAGTTTCCCCGTCTTCAGACTTATGATTAGGGATTTTAGAAATGCCGTGCGAAATGTAATTCACAACATCAAGTCGATAAATATTTTGTTGCTTTAATAAGAAGACAGCTTGGCTTTCCTGTTCGCTAAAGATAGCTACCAACACATTAGCACCTGTCACTTGATCTTTACCTGAGGACTGCACATGGAAGACAGCCCGTTGAAGTACCCGCTGAAATCCTAGAGTAGGTAAGGTTTCCCTGTCTTCCTGATCTTCAGGAAGAATAGGCGTAGTACCGTCTAAAAAAGCTAACAAATCAGTTCGCAGGCTTTCAATATTCGAGCCGCAACCAATGAGCACATCAACCGCTGCCTGATTGTCTAGCAACGCTAACAGTAAATGCTCAACCGTCATGTATTCATGACGTTTAGTACGAGCATTTTGAAACGCTTCGTTAAGGGTTAATTCCAGTTTTTTGCTTAGCATAAACGCGCCTCGTACCAATCAGTCTACGGCTTCGATGCTACAACGTAAGGGATGCTGATTTTCTTTAGCAAACTCATTAACCTGTAACATCTTGGTCTCTGCAACATCATGTGTATAGACACCGCAGACTGCTCTTCCTTTATTGTGTACATCTAGCATGGTTTGGGTTGCTTTCTCTTCATCCATGAAGAAGAAAAGTCGCAACACATCTACGACAAAATCCATCGGTGTATAGTCGTCATTTAACATAACAACCTGATACATCTTTGGCATAGCAAGCTTAGGTTTTGCTTTGGCGGTAGCTACACCTGCCTCAGCAGCTTCTTCACTCTCTATCGTATTCATTGTTAAGGTTAGACGAATATTCGAAGCTTTTTCCATAACATTTCTATAATTCATATATCGAATCGATCTCTAAAAGCATCATTCACTGCATCTTTTTTTTTATCCAAGGTCAAGTAGATTGACAGACTTTAGATAAATACTTCTAATTCATTAAGCCTTTAGACCCTTTTGATTGCCAGCTCATCCTTTTGCTCAATAAACCTGCATATGCATGAGTTATTCACTCTTGAAGCAGTATGCATTCAATCCTAATCAGAAATCGCTGGCAGCACAACCATTGGATATAGCTAAAGAGCAAAGCAGTGTGCTTAGTTATAAGCAACAAAAGGTTACGCCTTAGGTGTTTTTTTAATCACGATAAACTTGACGGAAACCCAATCCTCTTCAACACTTGGTTAATAAAGCGTGGTGGCACGATGCCACCATGCTAGGACATATTAGTAAGATTTACTGCTCTGTATATTTGTAAGGGACTATGAAATGGAAAAAGGCGTAGTAAAGTGGTTTAACAATGCCAAAGGATATGGCTTTATTTTACCCGAAAACAGCAACCAGGATGTATTTGTACATTATTCATCCATTAACATGAACGGCTACCGTACATTATCGACAGGCCAGCCCGTTCTTTTTGATGCCATCTCTGGCAATAAAGGCCTGCATGCCACTGCGATTAAAATCATTGGCAACGATGACCCTGATTCAGCAGAACCCATTAGACTTCCTGAAGAGTAAACCAACCTAACCTCTCCAATACAGAGCTAGTAGAGTGCTAGCGAACTCAACTGTGAGTATCGCTAGCTACCTCTCCCTGATTCATTTATTTCCTTTTGAGATATGTATTCTATTCTTATTATGACTAAGAATTAAAAAACATAAATCATGTCTCTACAGTTTCTACTTCTGCTCGGCTTAGCCATTTACTCTACAGGCAGTGTTGCATCAGGCGGCACACAGATAGAACAAGTTAATGATGATAGCTTTCATCAGGTTTTTTCAGTTAATATCGAAAATGATAGCTTTACCTTATTTAATCAGGATAAAGACTACACCTTTGCATTTGACGTTAACTACACACTGCATTTTGACCCCCAACAACCCCATTTATTGAAGCACTTAACGACTAAATTACATGATAGATTCGGGTCAAAACTTTCAGTGGAACACAAAGCCACCAGTTTCAATACAGGCTTATTCGGCTTTACCCCAAAAGTAAAAAACCTGCAAAGCACATTCAAAGAGGGCAGACCTTATTCAAGTTTGGTTTACTTTACAGGCGCTAATTTTTTTGTTGATCAAGAACAACACAATAGCTATTCCTATGAATTAACCTTGGGGCTTTTAGGCCTTAATACCTTCAGACATATCCAGAATGCTTATCACATGCAAGTTGGCTTCAAAGCTCTACAAGGCTGGGCTGAACAGCTTTCTCAAGGAGGAGAGTTTACTGGTAAGCTGAATGCCAGCTGGCAGAAAGTCTTGAAAGAGAATAGCTGGTTTACCTTAAACCAGGAAATCAATGCCTCTGTTGGCTATGCCACAGGATTCACGACAAAACTATATATGCGACTTGGCAACATCTCGTCGCCTTGGTGGCACTTCCAGCCTACTGCTGATCAGTATGGCACCAAGCCTTTTTCATTTAGTCACGCTGCCAGTGAAACTTATGTCAGCATGGGCATCTTCCAAAAAGTCCATGCTTATAGTGCTTTTCTACAAGGGCAGTTTGCTCGCAACAAGCATGCACTGACTTTCACAGATACCAACCCATTGTTAATTGGCACTTGGTTTGGTTTTCACCAAAGCTTTAAAAGTGGTCTGTCATTAAAATATCAAACCGTGTTTCAAACCTCTGAAATACGAAAAGGCAAAGCGAACCGCCCTATGTATTGGGGAGGCGTCAATATTACTCAGCGGTTTTAAGATAAGCTGATTCATAGACTAACAGATTCCAGCGTTTCTGCTGACCGCCACCATAACCATCTATCGTTGGGTTAGTAATATACAGCCAGCCAGCTTTCCCTTCACCTAACGAGACTAGCTCATCTAGACCGCCCCACCCTACATTAGGTAATTGCACGGCATCGGTTAAGGCATTACCTTCAGCATCAACCTCTAACAAGTAATAATTTTTAGGAATGAGCATACGGTTAGCACCACGTTTACTGTAACTTCTGTTGTAACTTAATCCATCAGATATACATTGAAACTTGGCATAGCCAAGTAAGTAGCGTCCGTTTTTTAAATCAACCAACTGAGGATCACTGATCTGGCAGTCATCATCTTCCACTACCCAATGATAACCCTGCCCTTCGATAGACCCTTTCCCTGATACGCGCCCAATACCTATGCGGGTTAATGAACTTTGAGCCAATAAGTCACCTGAATATAGCCCCTGCCTTGGAACAGAAGGGTAATCAGGCGAATTAGCCCAACGGTTGTACGTGATGTAGCTAAAAAAACAATTATTCAGATCGTAGTTGGCGCAGGCTTCGTCATATGGGCCAGGCATTGATAAATCTACGCCAACTTCATTCTCCAAAAACCGATTCATATCGTCATCGGCAACGAGCTTAGGGGCGACAATCACTGATAAATTGGTTATTTCATCAACAGGCACCACGCTATGTCCCCCACCATTCGTAATCATTGCAGCGGTAGAGGGTACGAAATATTGGGCTCTACCCTCGGACACACTACTACCCGCATCTTCCATTTTTATGGCGATAGTGCCGAGTTGACCATGGGTATTGCCAATCCAGTCGTTCCAGTCACTCGTGCAGACTGCGCCATACATTTCATTATAAGGGTTATAAAATGCGCGAATATTTGCCACATGCCCATCCCCACATAACCAATACCACCCTCTTCTCTCATCGCTCTTTACATCGATCTTCCAATTAGTGCGGTCAACAATGGTTAAGCCAGCTGAATAATGCGAACCACCATTGCCATCGAACACGCGAGCCGTCACCGAAAACCCATAACTTTCACGGTTTAAACTGTCACTCTCGACATAAATAAGTTCTTGAGTACCTAAATGCGTGCCGCCATGCATTTTATTGACTACATAAGTATCGGGTGCCTCTGATAAAGACTGATTATTCCATTCCAACAACCAAATCTGATCGTTACCTTTATAGCTGATGGTTCGAATATGATTTTTTAGCGCTGCAAGGTCTTCGGGTAACAAATGATCAAGAATGTAGGCCATAGGCGCTTCCATTTCTCTACCACCTAAGTCATTAAATGTCGTCTTGTCATTGAAACCTTTCTCTGGAAATCGCTGTTTTAATCCTGCTAAAAATGGCTCAATTTTTATCGTTTGGTGGTTTAAAAAAAAGCCTTTATATTTTTTATGGTTGGTCACCAGCATCAGCGGCAAATCATTTTCTAGTCGGTTATCAATAGCCGCATGGTTATCCTCCATTTTCATATAGGTGCTGCCATAAGGCTCTACCAAATCTTTGGTTACCTCAAAGCGTTCAGATGTTTGATATTCTGTATTGCAAAGCACTGCAATGCGAGAGCAGTCCTCACTAACGGCTACCCCATGGGACTCATAACAAATCGGCAGTAAAGCACTATTGCCTGTACGCTCAAACGAGTCGGTATCTGGGTTATAGGCTAATTCATAAACCGAGCCTAACGTATTATCATGAGAGGCATCCATGGCTAAAGACGTTGAAACAAACAATCTAGGCGACCCTGAATCAGTTAAACAAGCTGCGTGATAACTTCTTATAGGGATATCAATGTGCTCCTCATCCTGCTCACTATCAGTACGGCCAATATAATGCGCCAGCTGATAGACCTCCTTAGCATTAAGGTGGTCACCAGGTAGAGGAACCGTTTTTACCGACAATTGACCAAAGCCCAAATCGAATCGCTCCACATCACCCTCTTGACTACTGCTTATAGGCACTTTTTCATTAAGCTCTGGTAAAGGTCCCTGCTGAACAGGCGGTTCTTCGTTAGAAGCTTTGGGGGCTTGCGTACCTGCCCCAGATATGGGCGGTGTACTTTGCCTAACCTCCTTCTCTAAGGCGTCACTCTTAATTGTGCTGCCTGTATTAACCGACAGTTTTTTGCAACCAACTGACACCACTACCAATGAAGCTAACAGTACCTTGATCTTCATGCCCAACACCCTGAGTGTTATGATGATTAATCACTTAAATATAAGCTCATTAGCGTAAGCGTGTTCGCAAAAGCATAAGAGCTGAAAAGGTGTTCACAGAAAAAGCAAACAACTAACGCCTATAAAGCCGTCAGTTCATCACCCAAAAACCTATAGCATACAGTTTTGATTTATCATCAAGTCAGCAGATACAGTGCTTCTACCTAAACTCACCCTCAACCCTCGATAATTAGCACCTTTAGACAAATTTTTAATTAAAATCAGCTTTTCTTAATTTCTCAATCCTGTATGATCGCCCATTGCATGAATTTCAGGCGTTTTTGCGCATGAAAGCTGGGACAGACTTCCCTGCAAAGGAATAGATGAGGCATACTCGACTGTGCACTCCATCAGCCATGTATTGAAAGTAGGTTTGTATCATGAATCATAAAAAACCTTTAGTTGCTGTTGTCATGGGTTCTAAATCGGACTGGGCTACCATGCAAGGCTGCGCTGATCACTTAGCCAAACTAGGTATCCCTCACGAGGTCTCTATCGTATCAGCGCATCGCACCCCTGACCGGTTATTTGAATTTGCAGAAACAGCTGACGAAAAAGGGATTGAAGTCATTATCGCAGGCGCTGGTGGTGCCGCTCATTTGCCTGGCATGATTGCAGCTAAGACACACTTACCGGTATTAGGTGTACCTGTCCAATCGAAGTCGCTCAACGGCATAGATTCACTCCTTTCTATTGCACAAATGCCAGCAGGCATTCCGGTCGGCACCCTTGCTATTTCGACCGCAGGCGCTATTAATGCAGGTTTACTTGCTGCATCTATTTTGAGTAATAAATATCCTGAGATTAAAAAGGAACTGATTGCCTTCCGAGACGCTCAAACTGAGTCTGTTTTAGCCCAACTTGACCCTCGGGAGATCAGTGAATGAAAGTCGGTGTATTAGGTACAGGCCAGCTTGCCTTAATGATGGCGCAAGCAAGCCAAGACCTTGACTTGGATTTCATTCCATTCGGTGAAAAAGGCGGCAAACAACTCGCAGATTTTTGTTCACCTGCCTATGGCAGCATGAGTGATGCTGAAGCCTTAGCAACATTCATCAACTCCGTTGATGTGGTCACCTATGAATCGGAGAACACCCCTCTTGATAACTTAAGTGAAGCTAGCCAAGCGGGGAAAATTGCTCCCACGATAGAGGCGCTCAAACTGTTCCAACATCGTTTATTAGAGAAAGATTTTTTTGCCTCACAAGGCTTGTCAACGGTGACTTATCGCTCCATTTCAACAGAAACAGATATTGAAGACGCAGCTGAAGCAGTCGGTTTTCCTGCGGTACTCAAAACCGTGACTGAAGGCTACGATGGTCGCGGGCAATGTATTGTCAACAACATAGAAGAATTAAAAACGGGATGGCAAGAGCTTAATGCACACTGCATCATGGAGGCTTTTATTAGCTTTGATCAGGAAGTGTCTATTGTTGCGGTGCGTGATAAACATAACAATACGGTATTCTATCCTTTGACTGAAAACTTCCATCGCAAAGGTCAGTTGCGTTTATCAATTGTCGATACTGAGCACCCGTTGCAGCAAGTAGCGGAAAAAGCGGCTGGCAGCATCATGGAACAACTCGATTATGTGGGCTGCATGACCATCGAATTTTTTGTGCAAGGCGATAAGCTAATGGTCAATGAAGCAGCGCCCCGAGTACATAATTCAGGTCACTGGACGATAGATGGCGCTGACCAATCACAGTTTTTATTGCACGTTAAAGCCGTAGCAGGTGAAGTGATTAATGCGCCTAAGGTAACAAAGCCTGTTGCCATGGTGAATTGCATTGGCGCGATGCCTGATGTGTCGACCTTTAAAGATAAAGCCTACATCAAGCCTTTTGATTACGGCAAAGAGCCAAGAGCTGAACGAAAAGTGGGCCATATCAATGTACTGGGTGACAAACTCACAACAGCTGAGTTTTATCAGGCAGCCGCCACATTATTAAGTGACTTTGGTGAAACAGCACTCGCCGACATAATGCAAGATCGAGCCAGTAAATAGGCTGGTGGATCGCACTAAAGCTTATCCACCCTACCATTAAAGCATTATCTTCATATAGGTCCAGCAAAATCCGCTGTGCAGCGCTTAGAGGCTGTATTGCTAAACGTGCCGTTATCTACGGTAAGCGTAAAGTTATAATTCCCTTCATCCGTTAATACTTTCGTGACGGTTTGAGCAGTTGGATTCGCCAAGGAATTGTCAGCAAAATGAGGCACACCAACTTGCCAAAAGTAAGTCAAAGGCTGCCCATAGGCATCAACACTGGTACTGCCATCTAGCATCACTGTATCACCTTCTATCACAGGCATATCACAACCTGTAATCACCGCCGTAGGTTCTGTTAAGGTGTTAAAGGTGATCTGATCTGTGGCTGAATTGCTGCCATCATTAACGGTTAATTCAATGACATATTCACCGTCTAGATCGGGCGTAAAACGCGTTAAAATCGCTAAAGGACTATCGATTGTTGCTAAGCTGCCAGCAGGTTTCTTGGTCACCTGCCAACTGAAAGCAAGTGACTCCCAATCTGTACCGTCACTTAACGAACCGTCCAATTGCACCTCATGGCCGGTTTTAAGCAAATCAGCTACGTCTTTTATAACAGCCGTTAAAGGCTTAGCAGGTAGCGCGCCTCCAAGTGGTGAAAAAGCTAAGTGCTTCAGGCGATACCAATCAACGGCATCAGAAGAAACGAGTATTTCGTTATCTTCTCGGTCATACCCCTCAACTCCCGTCACACCGCCCAACACAAGAAAGCTGTCTTTAAAGTTAACAAGCTGATGTTCACTTACCCCAAAGTGATGCAAGGCATCAGTCTGTTTTGACCAAGTAACGCCATCGGCAGAGGTTAAGGCATCGGCACTTGCATTCCCTGATACATAACCACCTGATACAAACAATTCACCATCAACAACATTCAGTGCATGGCCGTACCGCGCTAGCTCTACATCTGTAGTTAATAGCGTCCAATCTACACCATTGACTGAATGATATACATCATCAAAATAAACAGGTGCACCTGAATTGTCACCTTTTCCAGCTATAAGATACAACTCGTCATTAAAGACAATCACTGCATGGTCTGTTCGTGACTCGAAGTCCGCGCTCGCTGTTTCAAGCTGCCAATTTGCTCCATCAGCTGATGACCAAGCATCATTGGTTAGTCCTGATTCAGCTTTACCTGCAACCATCCATAAACGCTCATTGAATACAAACGCTTGATGGCCTGAACGGGCTGTAAAAGGCGTTGATTGCGTCACTTCTGTCCAATCAAACCCATTTTCGCTGCGCCACACTGCATTTGTTGGGGTGTTAAGGTCATCACCGCCAATCACCCAAAGTGCATTATTAAACACTAGCATCTGATGCTTCTGAATAGCACTGAAAGGGGCTTTGACCTCGCTTACAACTTGCGTCCAATGAAGGCCATCCTCCGATCGCCACACACCTAGTACTATGGCTGCATCATAGTCATTCACATGATCACGGCCACCCACCATCCAAAGGGCATCATTAAATTCAACCACTTGATGCCCAGCACGTTTAGAAAAAGTTGCTCTATGATCTAACGTCTGCCAATCGCGACCGTTTTTTGACCCCCAATGATGATGATTCGAACCGCCACCACTTAGCAAAAAGAGTCTGCGCTTGAATTCAACAACTTGATGATAAGCCACCTCATCAAAGGCTTTGCTGTTTTCAAGCACCCAATTTACAGCATCAACAGATGAGTAAACTTGCTGACGATAGCCATTGGTATAACCTGACACCAACCACAACTTGCCCTCAAACTCGAGTATCTGCTGACCTCTGATACCGCCATAAGTAGGTGAATCGGTTTCCAGCGTCCAAGTCAGTCCATCGTCACTGGAATAAATAGTCTTATCACGCTTAACTGTTCCTGTTTGGCTTTGGCCGTTAAATACCCACAGCTTATTGTTGAATACAATCGCCTGATGATCATAACGGCCGGTAAAAGGCGCAGGTGTCGTTTCGACTGTCCAGTTTGCACCATCGGTTGAGGTTAACACATCGTTCAAAGGCGTATTGCCAGCACCCTGCCCGCCAAGCATCCACATTTTGTTTTGGAAGACAACCACCTGATGTAAATCACGGCCTGGGTAAGGCATAACTTGCGTGACTTCAGCCCAGTCTGTGCCATTATCCGACACCCAGACTTCATTGTTTGCTCCTTGACCACCTGTTAACCAAAGCTTGTCATTAAACACCACCACATGATGACCTTCTTTTAATCCGTAGTCTGCAGTTTCGACAACTTTGGACCAGTGATAACCATCCGCTGAACGCCATATGGCCTGTTCTGTATTTCGCCCTTCACGCAACTCACCACCAAAGCTCCATAAATAGCCTTTAAATTCCACAACCTGTGCTTGGCGAATAATGGGCAGTTGAGTCTGATCAGTATTGATACTGTCAGAGATAGCGCCCTTGTCTTGCAGCCATAAATAAGCAGATGTGCTGGATGTGATACGCGCGCTTGCAATCAGCTGCTGACTAAGCGAAAAGGTTTCAAGGTTGGTGCAATTAGCCATCACCAAAGGCTGACAATCAAGGTTATCAGCCGTCGCAAGCGATAGGCCTGCATACTCAGGCTTGGTCAGGGCGATATAACTGTCATGCTCACCCACAAGGACATAACTGCCTTCAGGTTGTGATTGATCGTTTCTAGGGTCAGTACTTCCCCAATACACAAAATCGGTTTCAATACAGGCGGTTAACAATGAAATAACAGTTAAAAGGATGCAATTTCGAAACAAAGGCATTAACATGGCAGATTGGCATTATTAGAATTAGACTTCATGTTACCAGATAAAAATTGACTAATGCAAAACATAACCGACTAGCAACAACACATTAACGCCAAGCTAACGAGCGTTAAGCCAATGCACTAGGCCTAGCTGATACCTTATCATGCCATGCTTGCAAATGGGGATAATGATTGTCTTCTCTTACTTTAATCAGCTTCGCAAAATCCAGTGCACATAAAAGTGTTATATCGGCCACAGTAAAATAATCAGCTGCAATGTAAGCACTCGATTGCAGCAGATCTTCCATTTTCTCTATAGCTTTAGATGCTAGCTTGCCTGCCTCTTCCCCCCACTCGGGAATCTGCGTCATACGATCTTTAAAATGCCCTGTAGTATGCAAGAAGCACATTAAGACAGGCATAAAGAATTCAAATTCAATGCGTCTTTGCACCATCTCAATTTGGGCGATCTCTAATGCACTACTACCAAAGAGCCTAGGCTCAGGATAAAGGCTTTCTAAGTATCTGCATATTGCAATGGTTTCGCTAATCACAGTACCATCATCTAACTCAAGGAAAGGTAAATAACCCGATGGATTTTTTTTCAACATTTCAGGAGAGAGATTTTCTCCACCTGCAAGATCGACTTGCACAAACTGCATTGGTTGCTGCTTTTCAGCCAAAAACATTCTAACCCGTCTAGGGTTTGGTGCAATATTCAATTCATAAATCTTCACAGTTACTCCGTAAGATTTGGTCATTGCAGTTTGCGATCAAAAGGAATATAAGCCTATTAATTATAGATGACAACCCCCCTCTAATTTTAGGATGTTTCACTAGGCAAAAAAAAAAGCGACGTTAAGTCGCTTTTCAGAAGAACCGTTTGGTTACTCGCCGGTAAAAACAGGCTTACGCTTTTCTTTAAAGGCCTTCATGCCTTCTTTAGAGTCTTTAGTGGCAAAGATCGTCCAGCCTAGTTGCTCTTCGTTAGTGAGGGCTTCTTTCTCAGATAAATCGAACTGGTTTTCACGCAGTGATTTCAAAATAGCCTGTACAGAAAGTGGTGCATTTTCTTCAGCGATTTCAAGTGCCATTTCGTATGCTAGCTGTAACGCCTCACCTTTTGGTGCGATACGGTTGATTAAACCCCAATCTTTTGCTTCTTGAGCAGAAATATGACGCCCCATCAAAAGTACTTCGGCAGCTAATGCATAAGGGATTTGACGACGTAAACGGATTGTTGAGCCACCTAATGGGAATAAACCACGCTTACATTCTGTGACACCAAAGACTGCATCTTCAGCTGCTACACGTAGGTCAGTGCCTTGTAAAATTTCAGTACCACCAGCTAATGCATAACCTTCAGCCGCCATGATCACAGGTTTTTTAGGCTGGTTATGACGTAATAATGCTTGCCAGTGAAGATCAGGAATCTCTTTCATCTTCTCTTGGAACATGGCGCCGTCTTCGTCGCCATCAGCACCTGATTTAAGATCCATGCCGGCACAGAAGGTATCGCCTTCACCTGTTAGAATAGCGACACGAAGATCTTTATCTTCGTCAAGTAAACGCCATGCATTGTACATACCTAACAGCATTTGCGAGCTAAGCGCATTTTTTGCTTCAGGACGCGCTAAGGTCACTAATAGCACGTGACCCTTTTTCTCAACACGGCAGTTTTTTGTGCTGATATCTAATTGTTCAAAACCTTCTAATAACATGTTTTTATGCTCTTTGCAGGGTAGATAAGCGCAGCGTCATCCACCAAGAAATAATAGAGAGTAAGTGGTGGATGACGCTGCGCTCATCCACCCTACGGAACGCTAGGAAGAGTTAAGCAGAAATACCGACTTTTGATAAGGCGTAGTCTTTAGCCCACTTATAATCAGGCTTACCGTTAGGTAGGCGGCCAATTTCGTCAGCAATATGCAATTCGCGCGGTACTTTATAGCCTGCAATGTGCTTACGCGCTTCTTCTTGGAGCGACTCAAGTGATGGCTTAGCACCTTTCTTGGTTGAAACAACCGCTGTTACCTGGCTACCCCAACGCTCATGCGGTGTTGCAACCACTAAGCAGTCATACACTTCAGGGTGCGCTTTAAGGGCTTGCTCGACTTCTTCAGGGAAGATTTTTTCACCACCTGAGTTAATGCAGTTAGAACCACGGCCATAAACGGTAATCGACTGACCGTCGGCTTCAAGCTTGGCTTGGTCACCCGTTAAGAGCCATGTTTTGCCTTCTACAGGCACAAACGTCTTAGCTGTTTTTTCTGGGTCATTGTAGTAACCACGAGGAATATGACCAGAGCGTGAGAAGTCGCCGACCTCACCGGGTTTTGCATGACGGTGTGAGCCGTCTTCTTCAGTGATGATAACATCCATAAATTCAGAGCGATCGACGTTACCTAAGCCGCCATTTTCTTCATCTTTTTTGCTGCCTGAGTCTTTACCCATTTGGCCTGATTCAGATGAACCGAATGCGTTAGTAATAAAACAGTTAGGGAAAGCTTCACGGAATTCCTGCTGCTTAGCTTCAGAGAATACAGCACCCCCCGAACCAATGTTAAAGACAGTGGATAAATCCCAACGGCCTTCGTTCTCTTTTAAGGTTTCAAGCAACGGAATCGCCATGGCATCGCCAACGATTTGGATCAAATTAAGCTTTTCTTTCTCAACAATATCCCAAACCTGCTCGCCTTTAAGGCTCTTGTTCGGGTTAAGGACTAATTTGTTGCCTGATAGAAGCATGATACAGCCGTACCACCAGGATGCACCGTGCATTAAAGGCGCTAGCGCGATACCGCCCATTGGGTGCTCAGCCATACGGTCAACGATGTCACCTGGCTCAACACAAGGATTGCCACTGAATGCACCACCGCCAGACATAGCAGCGAAGAACACATTTTCGTGTGGCCACATCACACCTTTTGGATAGCCTGTAGTACCACCTGTGTAAAGAATGAATAAGTCATCGCCTGAACGTTTTTCAAAGTCACGTGCAGTCGATTGACCTTCAAGGGCTTGTTTGTAATCGACAGAGCCTGTGACAGATAAGTCTTCACCACTGCCATCTTCTAACGAGATGTAAGTGGTTACTTTACTTAACTGGCCACTAATTTCTTTTAATTGTGGAATAAATTCACGACCATGAATACAAGCAACAATATCCGCGTTAGTGAAAATATAAGCTAGCTCTTCGCCTACATAACGGTAATTAACGTTAATAGGGACGGCACGAATTTTGAAACAGGCCATCATACCTTCGAGGTATTCGCCGCTGTTATAGGCGTATAAGCCTACGTGATCACCGGCTTTGACACCTTGAGAAGACAAATAATGCGCTAACTGGTTAGAACGCTCGTCGAATTCTTTATAGGTTGTGCGGTAGTCGCCACAGATGAGTGCTTCCCTATCAGCTGCGTTATCAGCAACTAACTCAAACATATCGGCAATATTGAAACTAATGTCAGTCATTCTTCGTCTCTTCTTATTGTAATTCCATGGATTATCAGGACGTCTAACGATTCTCATTTATCAATTAGTAATAAATGAAGGGGAGTATTGTGCAAAAAAGGGATAGAAGGTGCAAGCCCCCTATCCCTTTCTGAGCATTTTTTAGTCAATCAGCGTGACTTATGCAGGCTTTTCAGACTTCACAATCCACATAGCGAAGAACTGAGCACCACCGCCATAAGCCTGTCCCATAGCCGTTTTTGCCCCGTCGACCTGACGATCGCCGGCCATGCCACGCACCTGAAGCGCACATTCAGCAAAACGAATCATACCCGATGCACCGATTGGGTTAGAACAGAGTACGCCACCTGACATATTCCATGGGCAGCTACCTTTTTCATCAAGGCTTGTCACACCTTCAAGGGTCAGCTTCCAGCCTTCGCCTTCTTCAGCAAAACCAAGGTTTTCTAACCACATGGGCTCATACCATGAGAAAGGTACATAAATTTCTGCACAATCGATGTCTTTAAGTGGGTTAGTAATACCCGCCTGCTTGTAGACGTCTTGCGCACACATTCTGCCTGCTTCCGGGTTCACTTCTTCACGCCATGCATACATAGTAGGCTCGGAGCGCATAGCAGTACCTGCAATCCATGCTGGAGGATTTGGAGAGGCCTCTGCTAGTTTCTCGTTAGAGATAACCATCGCCACAGCACCATCTGACGAAGGGCAAACTTCAGAGAAACGAATCGGATCCCAAAGCATTGGAGATGCCATATACTGATCAAAATCAGGCTCTTCCTGAAGGTGAGCATGTGGGTTTTTAAGGCCGTGTAAACGGTCTTTAACGGCTACGCGACAACCGACATCTTCAGGTGCCTTAGAACGGCGCATGTATTCACGAATAAGTGGTGCAAAGAAACCACCTGCACCTGCATTAAAGTGAGGCGAGAAAGGTTGCTTCGATGAAAGTGCCCACATCGCGTTTGATTCAGACTGCTTCTCATAAGCCACGGTCAATACACGGTCAAATTGACCAGACTGTACGTGCGACGCTGCAACGATAGCGGTAGAGCCGCCTACAGAGCCTGCAGTGTGTACACGTAGCATAGGCTTGCCTACGGCGCCTAGTGCATCGGAAAGATACAATTCAGGCATCAAATGACCTTCGAAAAAGTCAGGGGCTTTACCGATGATAACGGCGTCGATGTCATCCCAGGTACAACCTGCATCAGCCAACGCATTCTTAGCGGCTTCACGGACTAAACCTGCAATGGATTCTTTAAGTTTGGTATTAAAGCGAGCTGACATTCCTACGCCAGTCACTGCTGCTAACTGTGCCATCTCTTATGCCTCCAACACTGCTACAAGGTTTTGTTGTAAACAAGGACCTGAAGTTGCGTGTGCAACGCCGCGGCCTGCTTCACCTTTAATGATTCTGTCTGCCACTTCGCCTAATCTTTCTAGGCCGTGTGACATGAACACATGCCCCGCAAGCGTACCGCCTGATGGATTCATTTTGGTGCTTTCACCAATGCCCATGGCTTCTTTCAGCATAAGCTCCTGAAAAGAGAAAGGTGCATACAGCTCAGCGATATCAATAGAGCCTTTGCCAACGCCTGCTTTTTCAGCAGCGATTGATGCAGAAGTTGCAATCGACATATCACGACTACCTAGCGCGTGCGTATCAGTACGGTGATCAAGACCTGTAATGTAAGCGGCTTTCTCGATTTTACCTTCCGCGATGAGCTGCTCAGCTTTTTCGCGTGTAACCATCACAAGTGCAGAAGCACCATCAGTTACAGGGCAGCAGTCGCTCTTACGCAGTGGATCAACGATGTAGTCTTCAGCAAGAATTTGCTCAACCGTCACATCACCCTTTAACTGAGCTAACGGGTTATTCATGGCTTGCTTACGGCTATTCACGATAACTTTGGCAAAATCTTCTTCAGTGTACTTACCTTGATCTAAAAGGGTACGTGCTTGAAGACCCGCTAGAGAAATCGTGTCAGGCCATAGCGGCGTGTAATAGTAAGGGTCTAGCTGAAGCGTTGGCGTCATACGCATTTCACAGTGTGAAGACTTACCAAAACCGTAGATAAGTGCAGACTCAGTGTGACCCATTTGCATTTTTAACCAGGCTTCATAAAGTGCCCAGGCAGCATCCATCTCAACATGAGATTCAACTTTAGGGGGGACAGCACCTAGTGCATCAACCGCATTTACGAACGCAAACGCCGCACCGCCTAAGTAGTCACAAGAACCTGAACAAATAAAGTCGATGTCATCAATGGTAAAATTGACTTTATCCATCGCTTTATGGGTGACATCCATAACTAATTCGATGTCGTTTTGAGCGCCCGCATCACGCAACTGTGGTGTTTGGGCATAGGAGATAATGGCAATATCACGCATTTCTGTATTTCTCCGTTTCTTTCATTCGTTTCGCTTTTAGCTCTTGAAGGTCAACAGCGCCTTCGCCTGTTGGTACGAAGTATTTGATATTCTCAAGTGTCAAATCCCACTCAGACTCATCTTTCCAAACCGCTTTAATCTTCTCGCCGATTTGAAGCTTTGAAGGATCACACTCAGCAACCAAATGGATAAAGGTTTGGTCACTCTCATCCATCACAACGTTAGCCACAACAAAAGGCGGATCAACTGGTGCGTTAGGGATTGGAATGTGTACGATAGTAAATGACACAACGGTAGCTGTTTCAGGCAACGTAACTTCTTCAGTCATTGGCGTACCAGAAATTGGGCAGGCACCACGAGGTGGCACAGACACAAAACCTGTTACGTTAGAACGTTGGCCCACGATTTTACCTTGGCGAATTTCGCGAAGGAATTTACTGGTCGCAGCACCGGCTGCAAAGGTGTATTTCAAATTTACAGGCGAATTAAAGCCTTCAACGATATCTTTTTCTTCACTCATGACTAACTCCTAAGCAAGCTCGAAACAAGCAATGTCGTTAATCCAACCAACACGCTCTTCATTCCAACGGATTTTAACTTTAGCACCTGTTTTGACCTGATCTTTAGGTGCATCAACCGCATGAAGCATGGCAGTATCAGCGCCATCAATTTTGATCAATGCCCAAGCAAATGGCTTTTGTAGAGGGTGCTTAGCCATTGGTTCGTTAACCCACGACCAAGTCGTGATAGTCCCTTCTGCTGTCAACTCAACGAAGTCTGTTAAATCTTCAGCTGTTTTGGGATCATATTCCACAGGTGGACAAACCACTTTGCCTTCGCTGGTTTTAATACCCATCACTTTCTGATTTTTAAGTGCTGTAAAAAACTCACTCATCACAGGTCCATAGGTCCTGGTATAAGTAAAATCAAGATCAAATTCTGATCTCAATACATCTTGGTCTTGAGCCATATAAAGAACCTCCTTAAGGGGTTAATATGAAATGGTTATCATCGCAAATCTAACAGATTTGCAGTATTGATCATCTAAAAGTGCAAAACAATAGCTTTTTAACTATCAGAAACTAACAAAAACGATCACGTACTCGTTAAGGATTTGCATCTAAGACTCATTTGATTTCAACTAGGGAGTTTAACAAGCGTAATGCTAACCACAGCTAATCGGCATACTTGTGACAAATCATGCTGCGCTTAGCCTCTCCACAAGATCTGTAGGAGCAAGACATGAATAGGTTTTTGCATTTTATTGAACACACAGGCAATAAAATACCGCACCCAAGCCTACTATTTGCTGGCTTATGTGCTGTTGTTTGGATGCTGTCCTTGCTCTTTTCATTAATAGGATTGTCAGCAACCTTACCAAACAATGAACAAGCCATTGAGGTAAGAAATCTATTAAGCGGTAAAGGCATTGAATTCATGTTAACTAGCATGGTGCAAAACTTTATGACTTTCGCGCCTGTAGGTACAGTGATCGTTGCCATGCTGGGTATTGGCATAGCAGAGCGCTCAGGGCTTTTGGGCTTCTTTCTAACAAAGCTTGTGTCTAAAGCCAAAGGTAAAGGCCTAACGTTTATTATTGCCTTGGCGGGTATTCTTTCTAGTATTGCTTCGGATTCTGGCTACGTCATCCTCATTCCTTTAAGTGCATTACTCTTTATAACGGCCGGAAGACCTGCCATAGCAGGTATAGCTACAGCCTTCGCTGGAGTTTCAGCAGGTTATGGTGCAAACCTTGTACTCGGGCCTTTTGATGTATTGCTTGCAGGTATTTCTGAAGCTTCTGCACAAATTATTGACCCTGTCAGGCAAGTCGACATCTCTAGCAACTGGCTTTTTTGTGCTGTCTCAACCTTCTTTTTAGCAGGCTTGATTACACTCATTACCGAAAGTAGGCTGTGGCATCAAGACGAATCACAAACACCCTATGAAACAACTGCCACAACATTCACCACAAAGGGGCTCCTACCCTTTACTCTACTCTTTTTTATGAGTGTAACGGCTCTCGTTATGCCCGAAAACGCCCCCTTAAGAAATGCTCAGACAGGCAGTTTGTCAGGTTCTCCATTTTTATCTTCCATTGCCATTTTGATTGCGCTTTACTTCGCAGGCGCAGGCATCGTTTTTGGCTTGAACAACAAAAAATTTACATCGAGTTCAGATGTCATAAGCGCCATGGAATCAACAATGGCAACGATGTCCGGATATTTAGTCTTAATGTTTTTTGCGGCGCAGTTTATTGCGTATTTCAATTGGTCTAATTTAGGCTTGGTGCTTTCAATCAAAGGGGCAGAAGGCTTAAAAGCATTAGAGGCTAGCAATTATACCCTACTCATTTTTTTTATACTGATTACGTGTTTGGTTAATCTATTTATCGGCAGCGGCTCTGCTAAATGGACCTTACTCGCTCCTATTTTTGTACCTATGCTCATGATGCTAGGCATCCAGCCTGAAACAACGCAAATGGCTTACCGCATAGGCGATAGTGCCACAAATATCATCACTCCCATGATGCCCTACTTCGCGCTGGTGCTGAGTTTTTTACAGAAGTACCAACCTAAAGCCGGACTAGGCACATTACTCTCGGCTATGCTGCCCTATTCGCTTTTTATCGGGCTAAGCTGGACTGCTTTTTTTATACTATGGCTTGTCATGGGTTTACCACTTGGCACAGCTTAATCAATGGCAGGTTAGCACTCTGTTTTACAGCATGTGTTTGGCCATTCTATGTAACCCCCCAAGAAACATGCAATTTCATGGGGATTACGCTGCGCTAACCACATCCTAGAAAAAAGAGCTTAGGGGTTAGGATTGATATAAACATCAAACCGCATCGCCTTCTGCTCGTAGGAAAAAGCCGGAGACAGGGCTGCATAATTGGGAGCACCTTTTGGCCTTTTGACCACTACTCGATTTTTTGCCACCCTTCTTGCTTCCTGCATCAAACTAGCTTCAGGATTGTCATCTTCACCTACAATGAGGTGAAAGTACTGCATCCCTTTCTTCACCTTGGCTGACTTTGTCGTCTTTGGAAACATAGGGTCCATGTAAACCGTATCAACAGCATTATCGCCCTTGGACTTCAACGCATTCAATGCATGCTGACAAGGCAATAGCGTCAGTGAATGATCAGTTTGATAAGCGCTTAAGCCAGAATGGAGTAACAGATACACGACGGGGTTTTTTTCAACTAAGGAGACCTTACAACCAATGCTTGCAAGCGCAAAACTGTCCTTCGCCAGACCAGCTGTTATATCTAAAATAGATGGCCTAAAACCGGATTTAACGCCACAAGCTTTAGGAAGTGGTGACTTAACTGAAAGCGTTGAGGCATATTGTACATAATCCCCAGATGAGAAATCACAGCGTAAAGCACCGCCTTGCTTTTTATCTAAAGGCCTAAGCTGAATCAACCGATCTTGTTCTTCTAACACAAAACCTGCTTCTGATAAAAAAGCATCGTCTATGCTGAGGCTTTTGGCCAAGGTCATGAAGTTAAGCGATGTAAGCGCAATCACAAGCCGTCCATTATATAAATTTAAGTCCGGCTATCCCTGTCTGAATGTGCATCACTTTCATCTTTACAGGCTCACGGTTCATTACACCGGTTAAGGGTTTAATCAACACGTCAACAATAGTGCCTACAGGTGGAAAATCTTTATGAGACAAAAAAACTGATAAACCACCGTCAGAAATGTCCCTTGATTTCAAAGTCACTTCTCCAAAAGACGGGTGACTCAGCATCACGCTCGTATTAATGCGCGTTCTCATCGTCGCGCGCTTATCAACATCCATTATAATCTATCCCTTTACATTGATGGTTGAGAGTAAAAAAAGCCCTATCAAAAAGCAACATCTTGTAAGAAAGGGTTGTGTTGTTTCTCAAATCCCAACGTAGACATTGGACCATGCCCTGGCACAAATCGCACATCATCCCCTAAAGGCAACAGTTTGGTGACAATAGATTGAATCAGGGTATGGTAATCACCCCCAGGAAAATCGGTACGTCCAATAGAACCTTGAAAAAGCACATCGCCCACAAAAGCCAATTTTTCTTCAGGCTCAAAAAAGATCAAATGACCAGGCGTATGTCCTGGTGTTTGAAAGACTTTCATCCTCACTTCACCGACCTGCAATTCATCACCTTCAACGAGCCACTTAGTGGGAACAAAGGCTTCAGTCTTAGGAAATTGCATCATTTCAGCATAATCAGGCAACCCTTCCAGCCAATAATCATCCCCTTTAGCAGGGCCCTCTATAGGCACATTAAACTGCTCCGAAAGCGCTTTTGATGCGCCAACATGATCAAGGTGTCCATGAGTAAGAAAGATTTTCTCAAGTGTCGCGCCTTCAGCCTGGATAGCTGCTAATAAACGCTCTGGCTCACCGCCTGGGTCAATCAAGGCTGCTTTCTTAGTTGCCTGACAAATCAGCAATGAACAATTTTGTTGAAAAGCCGTAACAGGAATAATTTGATGGGTATAGCTTGGCATGTTGACTAGTGACTACGTGTTGAAAGGCGCTCATGCAAAGCTTTAGACCTGATAGGCTTTTTAGGTTTTGGACTCATAGATAACACTCAACGCGTCAGCCCAATCAGTCTGCCCTGCATCAGCAAAAGGAATCACCAACGATAACACATGATAGACCCCGCTGTGAATGATTTCGGCAGGCTCTTTATCCGCATGCAATAACTGCTGAAAAGGAAACCAGTACAACAAGGTAAAAGAGATGTTCTCAGCTAGCTGAGAAATATCCTGCGCATTGACCTGTATGGCTTCTTTCTCAATTAACTGCAAACTCAATGCTTCTATTGTATTGACCTTGTTTTTAATCAGTCTTTTAAAGCGACGCTCTAATTCAGGATAGCGTTGTAAAATATCGCCAAGATTCAAAAAAAAGAATCGAAATTTATAAATCTCTTCAAAAATAACGTAAATGAAGTACCAATGATCTTCTACACTTAGCTCTTCACTAACACCTTGATAAAGGAGACTGAGCATCACAGTTTCGTAATCTTCATAAAGCGCATCGATAATGCTCTCTTTACCGCGAAAATGATAATAAAGATTACCCGGACTGATATCCATTTCGTTGGCAATATCAACCGTGGTTACATTTTGCTCGCCTTCTTCATTAAACAATAGTAAAGACGTTTTTAATATCCTATCGCGTGTCTTCATTGTTATTATCACGCCTCCTTTCTCTGCGCAGCTCTTCTATTAATAACCCAGCACTCTATTTCACTGCATTTGTCCGGTGTAAAATTCCGTAGGGTGGAAAAGCGTAGCATCTTCCACCAAAAAAACTTAATGACTGGTGGATCGCGCTGCGCTTTTCCACCCTACAAAAACCGATTGTCGGGTATCTATTTTTTTGTAGGGTGGGTTAGTGAAACGTAACCCACCAAGAAACATTAAATCTTATGGTGGGTTACGCGCAGCTTAGCCACCCTACGGTTACCAGACAAACCTTTTGACATGATGTACTGGGCGCCTATATTCTCACGTGCATTCACTCGCTTCTATCGATATGAAAAAAAAATGAATAAAGAGTGAAATATTCCCCATTGCGTTAAAGCTCTTCGGCAAAAAAAAAGGAAGCCAAGCTTCCTTCTATTACCTGCAAGTACAGGATTAAGCTTCTTTAGCAGTTGTCTTTTTAGCTGCAGCACGCTTAGCTGGTGCTTTTGCCGCCGGCTTTTCAACAGCTGCAAGCACAAGATCAAGCTTCTGAGAGATTTCTTCTAATAGCTCGTCTGAGGCTTTTGGCTTTTTGAAGTTGAAAGACAAACTGTCTTTAACTTTAGCAATGCGCTCTTCAAGGTTTACATTAGCTTTTTCTTTGACTTCAAGAATTTTCTCTTGAGTTGAGCCTTCTAACGCTTTGCCTTTTTCTACTAAGTCGTCGAAAAGTTTAGTAGACTCTTGAGCAACCTTAACTTTTTCAGAGACTTTCTGGTAAGTGCCTTGTGCTTCATCAATCGCACGGCCGTAGGCACCAAGACCTGCCAACCAGATGTTCTTTGCTAAGTCAGTGGCTTTATCTTTGATTTCTGCAGTTTTTTCTTCTGACATGGGATTGCTCCTAAGCAACTTATTGGTAACGATGCCTAAGGTATCAAGCAGGTTTAGAATACGCATACTAAATACTCAATTTAGACGCATTAACTACAAGCTTTGACCTTAACTTAAGCCAAATAGCTGCCAAAGTGCTAGCCACCCCCTAAAATGCCAAGTTCGACTTGACTAGCTTCATAATGCACTACTATGCTTGAGCGGAATAAAAGGCAAGACCAATAAAGACTTAAGAAGGGCCGCCCCCTCTACTGCCTCAGAAACAGTTCTAAGGCTTACGTCTTACGTACTTAACCCATCCGAAGGCAGCACGCCCGGAACACTTCGGATTTACTATGGTCTTACGTTGTTTACAGGACTTTTGCTTATCCACTATGAATTTTTCTAATTATAACGTTCTACATAGCATCCACCTGTTATTAATTTTTGCGCTAATAACCAGCCCTTTTTCAGTCAGTATCGCTGAAAATGCGTTGAATAAGCAGGCTAACTCTGTCGCTATGGAAGCACTTGCGCCCTCTAAAGAGCAAGCGCAAGCGAACCTGGAAATTATTAAGCTCCTCAATGCCAAGCATTATGAGAAATTAAAAGTTGATGATACCTTAGCCGCCCAGTTTTTAGACAACTATTTAAAAGCCATTGACGCCAACCATCAGGTTTTTCTAGCGGCTGATATCTCCGCTCTTAAAGCCCGATACAGTAAAGACATGAAAAACAACTTGCTTAAAGCCAACCTACAACCTGGCTTTGCAATTTTCAATCAGTACAGATCCACCCTACATCAACTGTTAGAAAAACAGCTTGATAACATCGATCAAAAGATCAACGAGATGACGTTTGATGTCAACGAAAGCGTCACCATTGACCGAACTAAAGCGGATTACCCTGCTACACCTGAAGAGCGAGCTGAAATCTGGCGCAAACGCTTAAAGTCAGCAGTGCTATCCATGAAGCTTGATAAAAAAGACAACAAAGAAATCATCAAAACCCTAACCAAGCGCTATAAAAGCCAGCTGGATCGTCTTGAGCAGCTAAACAGTGAAGACATTTTTCAGGTTTACATGAATACCTTCACTGAGCTGTACGACCCCCATACTAACTACATGTCACCTAACTTATCGGAAAACTTTAATATCTCCATGAGCCTAAAGCTTCAAGGAATCGGTGCTCTATTAAGAATGAAGGATGACTACACTGAAGTCGTGCGCCTGATCCCTGGCGGACCAGCTGCCAAAAAAGGTGAATTAAAGCCTTCAGATCGTATTGTAGGCGTTGCTCAAGGTAAAAATGACGAGTTTGTTGATATCATCGGCTGGCGTTTAGATAAGGTCGTTGATCTTATTCGCGGCGAAAAAGGCACTGAAGTGAGATTAGAAGTCATTCCTGCTAAAGCAGATGAGAACTCACGTAAAGAAATTGCCATCGTGCGTGACGAGGTAAAATTAGAAGAGCAAGCCGTTAAAAAAGCCATGCTCAACATCAAGGATAACAAAGGGATTAATCATAAGATCGGCGTATTGGACATCCCTACTTTCTATATTGATTTTGAAGCCCTGCGCAAGCGCGATCCTAACTATAAGAGCACGACAAGAGATGCAGCCAAATTACTCAGCCAACTGATTAACGAAGGCGCTGAAGGCATTATCATTGATTTAAGAAATAATGGCGGCGGCTCCTTACGAGAAGCGAATGAATTAACTGGACTCTTTATTGATAAAGGCCCTTCGGTACAAATCAAAACCGCAGAAAACAAAGTTCACCTTGAACAAAAGCCTTATTTCAGCCCCTACTATGACGGTCCACTCGTCGTCTTGATTAACCGCATGAGTGCCTCAGCCTCCGAAATCTTTGCAGGCGCTATTCAAGACTATCAGCGAGGCTTAGTGTTAGGCAGTGATTCGTTTGGTAAAGGCACCGTTCAATCCTTAACGCCACTAAGCCATGGCCGTTTAAAACTCACTGAGTCAAAATTTTACCGCGTTTCTGGCGAGAGCACCCAAAATCGTGGCGTCATTCCTGATATTCTGTTCCCACCGATCTACGATAAAACGTTAGTCGGCGAAAGTGCAACTGAGAACTCCATGAAATGGGACTCCATCTCCCCTGCCATTTTGGGTAAAAAGCCTTTCTTTGACCTTGTCAGCATCACACCAGACTTGCGTAAAAACTCTGACAAGCGAACTGCTGGCAACCCCGATTTTGAGTATTTCCGCAAGAAAATGGACTACGAAAAAGCGCACGACATTAAATCCTTATCGCTTAATCAAAAAGCCAGGGAAAAACAAATACGTGATGACGAGCAAGACCGTCTAAAACTCATGAATGATAGACGTAAAGCTAAAGGGGAGAAGCCTTATGCATCATACAAAGAAATGGAAGACAAGCTAAAAGAAGAGCTGGAAAAAGAAGCTGACAATCAAGATAAAATCAAAACAGATGATGCTTATCTAAATGAAGCGGCTAACATCATCATTGATGCTAAGACACTCACTCAGCCAAAAAAATAGCCTCACTCAAAAACAGCGTTAACCCATCTTTTAACGCTGTTTTGCAGCTACCTTCATCACTTCGTTTGAGCAGTATGGCTCTTCTTATTTCTACACGCTCACTGCCCAAGCATAAACACTATTAGTAGTGCCTTTGAATAGACACTCACCTTCCTTTATATCGTTTATTTTTTATAAAGGTGCCATCGGGCAATTTAGCCCCTTGAATGTGTTCGGGTGAAATATACTTAGGAATTGCAATTTCTACTTCATCAGATGAGAGCCAAGGTAATGACCTATTTTTATAATAATCATTAACATCTATACCATCACCGGGATTTCTGATGATATAGACATAACCATCAACGTTTTTCAGATTTGAATTTAGCTTAGCAAATTCATTAGCCTGCCAAAAACTTTTCGAGGTAGATACGAACCCCGAATTAAACCGCATTTTTATCCCCCCATTATTAGACTCACGATTTGAGGAAGCATCAACAAGATCCAAACTATTCGATTTGGCCGTCAACCCCTTCTCGAATATAAGCTCAGGCCTTCGCATATCTCCTCGAAACACAAATTCTGGTTGTTTTCGGTGATCAAGGACTTCAAATACAGCCTTACCGTCATCAAGTGTATCATCAGCAGGTCTAAATAGTCAGCCCTGACAAAGGCCTTATATTTTTTAAGGCCAAGTATTATCGAAAGCATAAACTTAAAGCCAGCCAATCTGCTGGCTGCTTTTTGATCAGGTAACCAGATAAAAACAAGCACAAAAAAAGCGTTGATCCACTTTTTTAAGTTCCAGGCACAAGCAGCCATCAACAAGTTAAGCTGATCGCCGATAAAGCCCTTAAGGAAGTTCCTGCACAATCTGAAGTCTTGCTTCAAATGACCGATAACGGGCTCAATGGATGAGCGTTTTTTACAAAGCGTTCGTTTACGTGCTCGTTGTTTATCATTATCTCGCTTAAGAGGCTTGCCTGGTAAAATAACTTCCTGCTTCACTTTAGATTTGGAACCTTGATAGCCTTTATCAACAACAGCAGTTTTGATGGATGTCTCTCTCACAGATTCTGCTTCATCTAACGCAGTTTGTAATGTTTCAGAATCATGCGTGAACGTATCATGTGCAGCGACGCCAACAATGACATGATCGCGTGTCGATACGATAGAAGCCTTGCTCCCGTATTCGTATTTTTTATGCGCCTTACCTTTAGCAACACAGTAGACTTGAGGCTCATGAAGGCTGTAAATTTTGTTCTTGTCCTTAGACTGTTGAGCAAGTACCTTGCGATACATGGCAAAATCGTTTGCTAGCTGTGCAACCGCACCCTCTGGGAGTTTTCGCTCAAGCTCTCTCATCAGAATGTCAGCAATAGTACACAGACGCTTCAAGGCTTTTTTAGCCTTCTTGCGTTTCTTTACATGTCCAAAGAAGCGCGAGTCAATACGAAGCTGTTTTACCTCTTTGACAAAAGTTCGCCGCTGTTTGACACCAAAGCCTTTTGCTAGCTTATTCACTCGATTAATGATTTTGATGGCGAGCTTTGTATCGGTCGGATAGGTGATAGCTTTTTCCTGTGCCGTCGTATCAACAAAAACCGTATCATCTTCAGCTGCCTCTCCATGCAGCTTAACTGACATCGCAAAAATCTGTTTAACGCCGCTCTCGCCAATTCTTTGCCTGAATTTTACAAGGTCTGTTGGATGGCAAGGCAGGCAAGATTGAAAACTGGTTTCACCGCAGAAAAATTGAAAGTATGGGTTCATTTTCCACTGAGAAACCACTTTCTCGTCACTCAAATTGAAGAAAAGATCACAACTTCTCCACTGTGCATCATCATACTCCTAAAAAACCGACAGACCCTAAGCACTTCAAACTAAGACCTCGTACCTTTGTTGAAGTAAATAAAGCTTACCGAGCTGACCTTGCTGCCCGTCATCAAGACGTTGCCTTTGAAAGCTGGACCTATATGCCTGACGAAGTGCTAGTAGGTACCTTAAACAAGAAACTTCCTGATGCTTTCGATGAACAAACACTTAATGATCTGTACAATGAATCTCTTGGTGAAAAAGAAAGAAAAGCACCAAAAGAACTTCGCGTGATTGTTCAATTAGAGCCAGATGAAAGCGTCATTACACCAGGTGTTTATGACACTTTTTTACGCTATCCAGAACATTCCATTGTCATTCAAATGAATACCAATGGTGATTATAAAATCGTCAACGGTATTGATAATCTGGATAAGTTTTTAGATGTCACTCATGATGATACTGGCTATGGCATCGTTTACGATCTCACTGGTCATGGCTCAACTGAAACTTTCTCTGAAAAGCACTATGAAACGCTGGCTAAGCAAATGACTCATTTAACTCGCTCCATCAACGCTGATGCCAATGCGCTCTATCAGTCAAAGCACAATAGAGCTCTTAATTTAGATAAAAATAGTTTTAAACCTGATCATATCAATATGAATGGCTGTTTACTGGGTAAGCTAAGAGCAGGCAATAGTTACATGGGACGTTTTGCAGATAGTTTTGTTCAAAAGTCTGGCTATTCTTCTATCACCTTCGAGGCGTTTGACCGAACGATCTCTCCCAACCAAACAGGAGACGTAGAACCTGGTCCCCGTAACATAAAGGCTAATAACGCTCTGAATGCCCAACCAGATGCATATGAAAGCTACGAGGAAGCCTTTAAGAAAGGGCACATAATCTACGATCCAGAAACCATGAAAAAACCTACAGCAAGCGGTGCCAATTACGAAAGACGTGAATATCTTGACTCTCAGGGACAACGGCAACGCGTTTTTAGAGGCCCGACATCACCTAAAAATCATTAACTTCGAGGGCTTCTTAGAGAGCAATCCACCTGTATCACTTAGCGTATTCTCCTATATACGCCCAGTTGCTATTCAATATGCTGAGAGAGTGCTAGCTAGTCTAGTACATCACCTGCTTCAAGGCCTTCTTGCTCTACTACTCCAACCACAACAACTTCAAAGATATCGACTTTAAACTCATAGCCTGAACGTTAGATAAGTCGATTTTTCGACTAACTTCAGGGCCTTATAATTGCTAGTGTACAGCTCACCTGTGGTAAAAAAGAGCCATCCGCATCCTTTCCTTAAGGGATGGATTATCTCTTTCTTTAATTTGCGCATAAAACAATCCATATCGATATGAATAATTTTAAAAGGCTTTTGGATAAATAGACGTTGCATACCGTTATTATACTCTGCAAGCAGCCTAGATGAATGCCAGTGACTAATGATTTAAGAGTACTCAATGCGCAGTGGAACTTCCTCAGAGCTTTCTCTTTCTAACGTTTATTTTTTACATTATGATTTTCTCGAAACATCGAAAAAGTGTGATTTTGGCGAGCGCAGACGGGCTCCTTGAATTTGTTAATAAGCAGGCGTAACAGGAAGCCTATTAAAATCTAGTGTTAAAAAGTTAGCGCCTGTATCGACTGCCATCGGCTTTTGAAAATCTAACCTAAACCCCTTCAGATTTATTTCACTGAAAGCATCCCCATCAACTTCAAACAGTTCGACTTCATTCCAATTGTTTGGTGACGAAGGCGTTGGACCATTCTCGTCATACCAAATAGCCGTAACACTTTTGGGGTCAAATCGAAATCTTATTGAGGAATATTGCCCGGATAGCAGCCTGAATACGCCAATTGAGCCAGAGCCTGACGCTAAATCAAGACGAATATCTTGCTCAGATAACGAGTATATTTCTCCATTTACACCGACCAAATCAATACTAGTGAGAGTAAGTCCAAAACTAGAAAACGGCATCGGTACAGCGTTGAATGCTAAACTTAGCTGGCTATACTGCTCAACCTCTCTTTTTTCCCCGCAAGAGACTAATTGAAGTATTAACACAAAAATAAGAAAAAAATAGGAAAGCCTCATCCTTTAGCCCTAGCCTTTTTAAATGCATTTATGAATTGCTATACAGCTTCTAGTAGACTGATTCACAGCGATTGTTGGGCATCTATTTTTTTTGTATTTTGGGTGGGTTAGTGAAACGTAACCCACCAAGAAACATTAAATCTTATGGTGGATTACGCTGCGCTAACCCACCCTACGGAATTTTACACAGGACAAGTGCAGTCACATAGTAGCTTCAGGTAATTATAGATCGGCTGATTAATTTAGCGAAAAAGTAGCGTGTCTCGGACTCATTAAAACTTCATGACTTCTTATTTAGATAAAAGAGCCTGTTGTATTAGGTTCTGTTGGCATAAACAACATTATGCCAACAGAACCTAACTTAACTCTTTTAATTGCATTGCCTTCCATGGCAAAGTTAATGATTAATAAAGCACTCGTGTATAGCGGGCAGTGTCTAGTATGATATCAGACTTAACAGGGCCCGAGGTCTGCTTAAACAGATAACTGCCCGTTGCACTGTCTTTTGGTAACAAAATGATCTGGTACATAGCAGGATTAACTTCTGGGACTTCGAGATGACTTAACATCCCCGCTTCTACGGTGTCATCTTTACCTTGAACATGCTGATATAAGTAACGGCCTCTAAACACTTGGCCTGTACCTGCTACTTGATAGGTGTAAGTATCCTGCTCGTAGGAAATAATATAGACAAAATTAGCTTCTGGATCTTGCCCCCCGCGGGTACTATCCAATTGGAACAAAAATGTCTGACCATCCAGACTATCAGGCAAATCACTCGCTACAGAGAAACCTGCCCCTGACAAGGCAATCAATGTCGCAGCCAAGTACTGTTTTAACTTCATAACACACTCCATTATTTTACTGACTCTTGGAATGAACTTCGCTGAAAAAGTTCACTAAACCAAAAGGGATGAGATTGAAAAAAGTCAATAAGATGAGCACCTTAGCGTTAGTACTTCGGCGTTAACTTACCGTAAGAGGCAACTTTTTTAGCTAAAGCTGCGTAAATCGCGTATAATGCAGCCGCTTTGTTGCCAGATGCTTGCAACGCAGCTTATTTGTGAGCTGACAAGAATACAAAAACGAGGAGAATCAAAGTGCTAGAAGCCTATCGTGCCCATGTTGCAGAACGAGCCGAGCAGGACATTCCGCCAAAGCCATTATCGGCTGAACAAGTAGCCGAGCTAGTTGAACTACTGAAAAACCCACCTAAAGGCGAAGAAGACTTCCTGCTCTCTTTAATTACTGATCGTGTACCACCAGGCGTTGACGAAGCAGCTTATGTAAAAGCTGGTTTTTTATCGGCTATCACCAAAGGTGAAGCGGCCTCTCCTCTTATTGACAAACTACAAGCTGTTAAGTTACTGGGCAACATGCATGGTGGCTACAACATCTCAACCTTAGTCGACTTGTTAGACGACACCGAGCTTGCAGAACAGGCAGGTGAAGAGCTGAAACACACCTTATTAATGTTCGATGCTTTCCATGACGTTGAAGAAAAAGCTAAAGCAGGTAACGATGTCGCAAAGAACGTGATTCAAAGCTGGGCTGACGCTGAGTGGTTCACCTCAAAAGATAAAGTCGCTGAAAGCATTAAAGTAGCCGTCTTTAAAGTCACTGGCGAGACTAACACCGATGATCTTTCTCCTGCCCCCGATGCCTGGAGTCGCCCTGACATTCCATTACATGCACGTGCCATGTACAAAATGCCCCGTGAAGGCCTAACACCTGAAGAGAATGGCGTAACAGGCTGCATGAGCCAAATCGAAGAAGTTAAAGCAAAAGGCTTACCTGTTGCTTTTGTCGGCGATGTAGTAGGCACAGGTTCTTCACGTAAATCTGCGACTAACTCTGTTTTATGGTTCTTCGGTGAAGAACTCGATGGCGTGCCAAACAAAAAAGGCGGCGGTATTTGTATCGGCGGCAAAGTCGCTCCTATTTTCTACAACACCATGGAAGATGCTGGCGCATTAGTCTTTGAAGCACCTGTTGACGACTTAGGCATGGGTGATGTGATTGAAATCCGTCCTTATGACGGCAAAATCCTGTCTGAGTCAGGCGACACCATCAGCGAATTTGGCCTTAAATCAGACGTATTATTAGACGAAGTACAAGCTGGCGGCCGTATTAATTTGATCATCGGCAGAAGCTTAACCGCTAAAGCGCGTGAGTCACTAGGGTTAGGTGAATCTGAACTCTTCAGAAAGCCAGAATCACCCGCTGACACTGGCAAAGGTTTCACTTTAGCGCAAAAAATGGTCGGTAAAGCCTGCGGCGTTGAAGGTATCCGCCCTGGTACTTACTGCGAGCCTAAGATGACGACCGTAGGTTCTCAAGACACCACAGGCCCAATGACGCGTGACGAATTAAAAGACCTAGCTTGCCTTGGCTTCTCTGCTGATTTGGTTATGCAGTCTTTCTGTCATACGGCGGCTTACCCTAAGCCTGTTGACATTGACACGCAACACACACTACCTGATTTTATCAAGAACCGTGGCGGCGTATCCCTTAAACCGGGTGACGGTATTATCCACAGTTGGTTAAACCGTATGCTTTTACCTGATACTGTAGGAACGGGCGGTGACTCGCATACACGTTTCCCTATGGGGATTTCGTTCCCGGCAGGGTCCGGCCTTGTGGCATTTGCCGCAGCAACAGGTGTTATGCCGCTTGATATGCCTGAGTCTGTTTTAGTCCGCTTTAAAGGTGAAATGCAACCAGGTATCACGTTGCGCGATCTTGTACATGCTATTCCCCTTCAAGCCATTAAAGACGGTCACTTAACCGTTGAGAAGAAAGGTAAAAAGAACATCTTCTCAGGTAATGTCCTTGAAATTGAGGGCCTCAAAGGCTTAACCATTGAGCAAGCGTTCGAGCTTTCTGACGCATCGGCTGAGCGCTCTGCTGCTGGCTGCACCATCGCGCTTGATGAAGACAAGCTGGTTGAATACATGCAATCAAACGTAACCTTACTTCGTTCTATGATTGCTAACGGCTATGGCGATGTGCGCACCCTTGAACGTCGTGCCCGCAAGATGGAAGAGTGGTTAGCGAACCCTGAACTGATGGAAGCTGATAAAGACGCTGAATACTTGGCTGTTATTGAAATTGATTTGAATGAAATCAAAGAGCCTATCGTGTGTTGTCCGAACGATCCAGATGATGCGAAAACGCTATCTGATGTCGCTGGCGACAATGTTGATGAAGTGTTCATCGGTTCCTGTATGACCAACATCGGCCACTTCCGTGCTGCCGGTAAGTTGCTTGATGCCAACACAGGCGGCTTAAATACACGCCTATGGTTATCACCCCCAACCAAAATGGACGAGCACCAATTGATGGAAGAAGGTTATTACAACATCTTCGGCCGTTCAGGCGCACGCATGGAAATGCCAGGCTGTTCACTTTGTATGGGTAACCAAGCACGTGTTGCACCCAACAGCACCGTATTGTCTACCTCAACACGTAACTTCCCTAACCGTTTAGGTGATGGCGCGAATGTTTACCTGACATCTGCTGAGCTTGCTGCTGTAGGCGCCATTTTAGGCAAACTACCTACCGCTGAAGAGTATGCGGAGTACGCAAACAATCTCGACACCATGTCTCAAGAGATATACCGCTACTTGAACTTTGACCAAATTGCCGAATTCCAGGAAAGTGCGAAAAGCGGCGCTGAAATAGCCGCAGTTCAAATCGACGAAGTTGCTTAACCGATACTGAGTAAAAACCGCCTCTGGCGGTTTTTTTATGTCTGTCAGTTTCTTCTCGTAGGGCGGGACAGCGAAGCGTCTCACGCCTAATTTCGTCATCAACGGGTAGCGCTTCTTTTATCTACCCTGCATTGAGAGTCAATCCATGAGCAACACCCAACACCTGCATGAAAAAAATGTCTTAGGCGGGCCGCTTTCCTTGTGTAGCTGTGCGCCGCAAACAGGCTTCTTTCGCGATGGTTTTTGTCGTACCGATAAATTTGATACGGGTAAGCATACCCTTTGTGCACAAATGACAGATGCTTTTTTACAGTTCAGCCTAAAAAAAGGCAATGACCTAATCACTCCAAACGCAGCCAATCAGTTTCCCGGGCTTAAGGCAGGTGACAGGTGGTGTTTGTGTGTACTTCGCTGGAAAGAAGCGTTAGAAGCAGGTGTAGCACCGCCTGTTATCCTTGAAGCTTGCCATAGCTCAGTACTTAAAGAAGTTACTTTAACTTCATTAAAAGACCACAGCACTGCATTAGCTCACTAACGCTTAAGTCGTTTACCCTCAATGATCACCTGCTCAATGAGCTGTGCTTGTTTTTTGCTAAAGAAAATCTCACCTAAGTGCGAGAAGCCCTGCTGCTTTAACAAAGCACGCTTAACCTGAAAATCAGTCCACTTAAACGATGCACCATGCTCATCTAGGATTGTCTTGGCAATTAAGTGCGCATTGGTCTGCGCCAAAGGTACTTGCTTCATTTGCAAGACGGGATCACCCATTTGCATCCTTAATTCAGGCAATTTATCTTTATTACCAAATGCTTCCTGAAATGCATAAACAGAAGGTAGTAACTCGAACTCATCGGAAAAATAAAAGGATTGAACCGTTGATCCGTTAACAGGAAACTGCCCAATGCGCTCTCCGGACTTCAGCTTACCTTTAGCTGACTCAAGTCCAAAGGCCATGTCACCAATTCGATCTCCCTGCTTATTATCATCGCCTGGTTCAACGTTCACCTGATCCACACCCGTTGCACCAATAAATAAATGCACAGAATACATTGAGGTGCCCTCATGCTTCATAAAGAGCACTTTGCGGTTATTCTGTGCCAAGATCGAAGGCTGTTCAGCAATCGCTTGCGCTGCGACAGATAATCGAGAGCCCGAAATTTCGATTAAAGGCGACGACTCAGCTGAATTAGCCAATGAAGACCTAAGCGAATCAATTAAGGCATTTTTTTCATCTGAAAGCTGCCCTGAAGCTTTTGCTTGTAACAAGTCGAGTGCTTCGGCATGCGACATCGCTTTACCATTAACACTCGCTGTATAGTTATGAATATCAGCTGGCGCGAGTCTATGCGTCACTTGCACCACGCCCCGTCTATTCATATCTTCAAAAGCTAAATTAAGTAGGGTTTTTTGGGCTGCTGCCACTGGATTTTTCTCAGTAACCATAGAAGGATAACGAACCTGTTGTGCGTCATCCAAATCAACCAATAAGGCATCTGATACTTTATAGGCATATTCATCCCCGTAATAAACAGGATCTTCGCCCTTCTCGGCCGCATAAGCTGCTGCATCCTCATTCAATACTTTGCCTACAAGCTTTTGAGGTTTATCCACCTCACCTGCTGATAAAGTCGCTAACCGAACACGAGAGTCAGCGCTTGCAATAACCATGGCTGAGACATTGGCCTCTGCAGCTGCTTTGTAGTCTGCCAGCCTGTCTGCATTCAGTTGTCTAGCTCTTTTTAAGTAAACCTGCCTAGCTTCATCCGTTAAATCACGAACAAAGAACTCATTAAATGATTGAAAATCACTAACACCCTTCCCAAATAGAAATTTGGGCCCTCGATACACACGTTGATTATAATTATCCGTAACGATTTCAAATGGTGTAATACCCAAACCTAACGCAGTTTGAGCTATTTGAGCACTGCTGGCAGGCTCACGGTTACGCCACCCAATGATCCTCGTCAGTAGTGCATTTAGAAACCTATGCCTGAGTAGTTTTCCAGTTATACCTTTTTGTTTGTAGACTGCTTTGACAACCTCACCCACCTTAGACTTTTCTTTGATAAACGCCCTTCCCGTTTTTTCTTCAAGGTGTTTTATCAACTGTGGTTTATCAATACTCGATAAGTCACTACGAAGAAGGCCTATTTCACCCAATTCAGCATCGTTCAGTTGGTCAAAGTACGTCATAGCTTCAGTGAAATAGCCTATTTCACTATAATCAACCAAAGGCACTGCATGTCTTGTTGAACGGCTTAGCTGACTATCATCTGGGCTATAAACAATCAACGGGCTTTCATCACCAAAGGCTGCATGAAGGCTGTCAACCTCATCCAACACCTCAGCAGTCACTAGCCAACGACTTGCACTCTTTTGCAGCCTAGATTGTTTAAAAAGTGCTTCTAGTTCTTGCCTGTAGGCATAATAATCATGGGTATTTTTATATTGATGTTTCGCCTCATTAAATCGCTTACGCAACGCTGTGTCTGATAAAAGCTCATCAGTAAAAGTCGGCGACTGCTTTTTATGATTTAGCAGCTTATAGGTGATCATCACCCCCACAATGAGTGATGCTGCCACAACGCCAACCGTTATTTTTTCCTTCATGCCAAAAGACTGACGGCCTGCCGATAAACTGTCATGATGATCAACAGGTACATCATCTTCTTCTAATTCTTCCGGTGCAATGTAGAATCCTGTTTCATACAGTATTTCACAAGCCACTAATTGCTGCTCTTTAGCAATATAATAATGAAACCGTGAGAGAATGAGCTCGCGCAGATAAGGCTTCTGGCAGGTTTGATCGTGCTGGTTTTTAAGAACAGCAGGTTCACTCAATAGACTCGTTGATTCTCCCGAATAGTGCGGCTCATCAGGCACACAACCTACCATCAAGAACAGCAGCAAAAATATGGCGTACTTACCCACACGCTTAGCTCAGTTTTAAACTTCAACTAACTATAGACGCTTTTAGAGAATCTGACGGGTTATACAATAAGAGGAATCGCAATGGGTTTTAGTGTCTGAGGGTGATCAACAATGTCAACAGATTGTGCGAATACTCGCTGTAATATGGGGGCCGTCACTGTATTTTCGGGGCAGTCGAAATCACTGATTTGCCGGTTATGAATCAATGCGATCTTATCTGTATAAATAGACGCAATATTAATGTCGTGAATCACGGCAATGATGCCTAATTGCGTGTGCCTCTCTCTGATTAAAGACTGCAATGTCGAAAACACCTGATTCACCATGGCCATATCCATGGCTGACGTACACTCATCTAAAAGCAGGTATCTAGGCGCTTCCACTTCTTTATGCAATACCTGAACAAGCACGCGAGCTAGCTGGATACGTTGTTTTTGACCACCCGAAAGCGTTAGGTAGTTTCGATCAAGTAAATCTGTCAGCGCTAACATGTCGACAGCCAAATCAAAGACAGCGTTACGCGCTTTAGGACTGGCAATTAAATGCAAGCCCATTTCAATCAGTTCTCGTGCCTTAAAGCTGACCTGAATATCAACATGCTGAGGCATCACTGCGCGCTTTTGTGCAAGCTCCAATGCAGACATAGTCGTCACAGGTTTATGATTAATCAAGACTTCGCCAGCATGCAGTGGCAACTCATTACTTATGGCTTTTAATAGGGTCGATTTTCCTGCACCGTTAGGCCCACAAAGCGCAATAAATTCACCAGGGGTTGCATCGAAACTGACCTGCTCAAGAATAGGCTTATCTTTAAAGCGTATGGATAGGTTTCTGACAGCAATACTCATCCTAAGGCCCTCTTTTGCTGAATCAATAACAGGATAAAAAAGGGCGCACCGATTAATGACATGACGAGCCCTACAGGCAGTTCCGCAGGTGCCACAATAAAACGAGAAACGATATCTGCAATTAACAACACGACCGCCCCGCCAAACATCGACAGCGGCAACAGGTGTTTGTGATCTGGTCCAATAAGCACACGCAACAAATGAGGCACCACCAGCCCGATAAACATAATAATTCCGCTAATAGACACTGCAGTGCTGACAATCAAGGTGGTTAACGCTAGCAGAATAAGCTTCACCCGCTTTACCTCATGTCCCATTTGGTAAGCAACATGCTCACCCATTGACAGTGCATTTAAGATACCCCGATAACGTAATAAGGCGATAAGACTTAACACTAAGACAGGTGCTGCCAGCAAGATATTCAACCAGGTACTTTTAGCAACACTCCCTGCCGACCATAGCGTGAGATCGCGAAGCTCAGCATCGTTAGCAAAATAACTCAGCGTACCAATGCCTGCGCTAGCCAATGCATTAACGGCAATACCGCCCAATAAAAGTAACGACGTATCCGTTCGCCCAAAGCTGGTAGCGATACGATAAACTAATAAGGTTGCCAAAATACCTGCTATAAATGCGCCGAAA
Organism: Pseudomonadales bacterium; assembly: GCA_965225765.1. Classification (GTDB taxonomy): domain Bacteria; phylum Pseudomonadota; class Gammaproteobacteria; order Pseudomonadales; family DT-91; genus CAKMZU01. Next base: position 398,000 of record CBDDBO010000002.1, on the reverse strand, counting down.
GGCACAAGGTAACTTAAGACAGTCATGCCCAGACCGCTCAATAACACAATCACAATAACAGCCCCAAAGGAAGCACCCGCAGACACACCAATTAACGTAGGGTCAGCCAAAGGGTTACGAAATAGCCCCTGCATCGTCACACCGGCAGCAGCAAGCCCTGCACCGACAATCATAGCCGTAATAGTGCGCGGCAAACGTACATCAATAATCAGGAATTGAACAACAGCAGATTGGGTTTGATCAAGCGCATCGCTGATATAGCTTAAGCATAAATCAATGAGATTAACCGGCATTGCGCCAAAGCTAAGAGAGGCCAAGGCCATGAAGAAACTAGCTGCAATGAGTATGGGATAGAAATAATAACAATAAGCAATCAACATTTTATATAGCTTGGATTCCTTCCCATTACATTCTTGTAGGGTGGGTAAGCATAGCGTCATCCACCATTGTTATTTATTGGTGGATGGCGCTGCGCTTATCCATATATGGTCTCTCCTCGTTTTGCAAGGTAAAGTCAATTCAAACAAAGAAAAGGTTGCTGCCGTATATCCGGTCTTTTAATGACATGTAATCTTTTCAGCATGCCTGACCTTGATGAGCATCCGCGCACATAACCCTAATCGCCCTATCGGTATCAAGTACCCTTGGATTAGACAGGTTTCTATGTGCAGGTATTACCTATTTTGTCATCATTCACTTTTGCCTTCGCAACCGCTTAGGACTCGTTACATCAACTAAAGTTTTTGTTTACGTGCAGAGCTTGTAGCACCTACACACCCACATTATTAACTATTACGATCTCGCAGCTAGCACTAAATTTGCCGCAGCTGCATCGTACGTTTCATTTCTCACTGTCATTGCCCAGGCTATTCTGACTAGCTTATTGGCCAAGGCAACCGTGGCTTTATTCTTGCCTCGTCTTTCGACCAACTCATTGATCCATCGACTGAGCCTATCATTCTTCTTTTTCGCAGCTTTAACAACTGCCCTTGCACCATGAATAACAAGCGACCTCAGGTAACAATCTCCTCGCTTAGTGATGCCCAGTAAGACATCTTTACCGCCTGAACTATGCTGCCTCGGTACAATACCTAAAGCTGCTGATGCATACTTGCCTTTATCAAATTGCTTACCGCTACCTATCCAAACTTTAAAGACGGATGCAACCACCGGCCCAAAACCTGGAATTGTCAGTAGACGCTTCGTTTGCTCATCATTTTTTGCTTTTGCATCCAGTGTCTTGTTGTACCAGTCCAGCTCTTTCTCCAGAAACTTTAAGTGTTCATACTGTTTTTGTAATATCTGCCTGAAAAACGGGTTTAGTCCGCTAGCTTCATCTCCTAAAAGTGCCACTATGCCTGCTCTTGCTTGATTCACTCCTTTGCGCAAGATAAAGCCTTGATCGGACAGTAGCCCTCTCAACTGCCTAACCAAATCACCGCGCTGCTGAACTAACTGGCTTCGCATACGGTGAAACGCTTGCTCTGTCTGCTGTTCAACTGTTTTGATTTGAACTGGCCTTATGCGTCCATGCAAATAAGCTTCACCTATCGCCACCGCATCGTTGTAATCATTTTTTTGACCTCGCGCATAAGCTTTTACATGCTGGGGCGGCAACAAACTAACTTCATAGCCTAAACTCTCAAACGTACGCCCCCAATGATTCGAAGCACCGCAAGCTTCCATTGTGATAACACTTATATCCTGCTTTGCTATAAAGCTAACCAGCTCGTTTCTCTTTAGCTTTTTTCTTTTCAGTTCTTTGCCGTGTTTGCTTAAAATCACTGCGTGAAAAATTTCTTTTGCTATATCTAGCGCTATCACTTTATCATTCATTCGGGCTCTCCTCTTTTTTTAGATGATTGATCAAAACCATCTTGGCACACTTAGATGCCGTATGGGAGAGGAGAGACCATTTCATCACCCTACGGGTTTAGTTTTTAGCGAGAGATACAGATTTTTTCTCAACCAACTGATTTGCTACCTTAATCAAACTCTGCGGTAGTCTAGGCCCAAACCCTAACAGTTCAGCCGTACCAATAAAGACGATTTGATTGTTTTGATAGGCCTTGGTGAAGGAGAACATCTTCATCATTTGATTTTTATCAACGGGCCCATGCGTTGTCACAATGATCACTTCAGGATTAATGCTTAGCATGGATTCAGTGCTAAGTGGCTTAAAGGCTTTATGGGTGGCACCATTCATCATACCCAGCGCATCAATAACCGCTTGACCTTTAGTAAATTGGCCGGCTGCATTCATTTGACTAGCACTCATCCCTAAAAACAATAAGGCTTTTTTGCCCGTAAACGCAGAACCTTTTTCATCAATCAACTGCTTAAGTGCTTTTACATCAGCATCATATTGCGTCAATACAGCCTCGGTTTTATCTTCAGTATTTAATGCTTTACCCAGGTCTGTGATTTTTTGACGAACGCCTTCTAAGCTGTTCTTGGTATCAATAGTGACCACATGGATTTTAGACGTCTGTAACTGTTCTAAAACATTTTTAGGCCCGGCACCTGATGTAATCAAAATTTTACTGGGGTTAACTGACATCACGCCTTCAGTTGATAGTGCACGCATGTAACCCACACTTGGCAGTTTAAAAACCTCACGCGGATAAACACTGGTATCATCTCGCGCCACAAGGTTTTTCTCAGCACCTAACGCATAAACAATTTCTGTTAAAGAACCATCGATGGTCACAAGTCGTTCATCTCCTAAGGTATAAAAACTTGAAGAAAGAAAAGCTAAAAATAAAACTAGATCTTTCATAAAAAGAACCGCTGTTTGTTTTTATTTATTTAGAAAGGGAGCAGTATCCTTGCTTCCCTTTTTATCATATAAGCAATTACTGGCCGTTATCAGACAGGCTCATATAACGCATAGTGACTTGACCAGACTCACCCAGCTCATTGTAGTAGTTCGTAAATTGTACTTTTACCACTTCTCTATCATCGCCAAAATTTACAGCATACACTCGATAGTTAGGCAAAACAGAGGTAGGGCTAGCCGAATCTGCACCGTAGACCCATGGAGAATTACCCGCAAATGCATTACCTAAGTAATCTGATTTCATCGCAAAGCTTAAACCTTGCTCGGTGCCACTCATATAGTCATCGACAGCAACTGGGCCTAACGCTTTAGCAAGGCCGGCACCTGATGCACCGCCATTCAAATGTACTGAATAGTCATAGCCATTAATCACTACTTTCACATCCCACGCATTGTCATCACAGCTAATGGTTGATTCAGTCTGAAAATCGACGCAAGTTTGCCCATCATCTACTAAATTAACATCTACAGATATTGCAGAATCGTTAAATTTGCCAGACCCTACTGGCTCCATATAAAAATCAAAGGTGGCAGTATAGGTCGGTTGTCCACCAATCGATGCCACATGCATTTTTGCAAAGGCACCATCTCCTTCAGCGGATGCAATAATCCAATAGTTATCACTCAATGCATTAAAAACAGGCGGTCCAAACTCGTTATGTACATATTGATACCAATCTTCTGTTTTAATAAATGTCTCTACTGCGGTTGATACAAACGCTTCATTAGATACTGAAGTAGCCGCTAAGAAGCTATCGGTTTCTAATTGAAAATCTGCATTCACAAATTCGCTTTCAACCGAATTCCCTTTATCGTCATAATAATGGTCTTGAGCAACCACCAAAGCCGAAGTCATAGATTCATTCACTTTAACATCAAGTCGCTTGACAGCGATATCCCATTCGCCATCTTCTTCTGTAAGTGCTCCAGTATCTAAATCAACGTAAGCCCATGTAGGTTCAGAAGCTGTACAGGTGCCTAACAGTACAGTCTCGTACGCATCGCCTTCCTGTGTTTGGGTAGCGAGAGAGGCTTCACAGCTAGCGACACTATTATCTGAGTCACTCCCACAACCAATCAATGTTAATGCGCTTGCCGCCAGGCCTGTTAGTAAAATATTTTTATTTTTCATCGTATTTCCTAGTACGTTAACGTAAAACCTGTGTAAATAAACCGACCGTCTCTTGGCCTTTGATCATGCTGATCAAGGTAATCTTTCGTAGTGTCTGTAAGATTATCGACACCAATGTAAAGACTCAGATAATCAGTGGCTGAATAATTTATTTTTAAATCGATGACAGAATAAGGCGATGTTTTGTGCGCAATATCATCACGATCATGCTGAATTTGATCGCCATAGAATCTGCCATTAACAAGCAGGCTCAAATTATCGGTGATATCTGTATCAACAGACGCCTTGGTTTGATGCCGAGGCCTATTATCTAAGCGCCGCTTTTTAGCAAGGTCTTGTGCATCAAGGTAGGTATAGCCAGCATTTATTGTCATCCAATTAGATACTGGCAATTGCCCGTTTACCTCAACACCAGATGTCCGAGCTTTAGAAATATTGTAATATTCGGATACAACCGCCCCACCTTCGATTCTACTTGTCGAACGAGTGTCAATAAGGTTTTCTAAGTCGTTTTTAAATAAATTGAGGCTTATTGCATAATCACCATCGGCAACCAGTGCGACTTCAACCTGATAATTGACAGCTGATTCAGGCTCTAACTCTTTATTTCCATATACCACATAGCCTAAATGAGTATGATCAAACACATGGTATAACTCTTTAAGATTCGGAATTCGATAACCTTCACCAATCCCTACTCTAAAAAATAGCGTATGGTCATCAGCTTCAATCATGTTATAGCGAGCATTGATCTTTGGTGTAAATTTACTGCCGAAAAGGTTATCGTTCTGAAATCGAAAACCAGGAAGCAACTGCACATTCGCGAACGTTAGCTGATCTTGAAAGTAGTACTCAATCGACCTTAGCTCATTGCTATCAGGCAATTCATCAGCACCATCCTTAAAGATATCTAACGAATTTTTTATGTATTTAACACCTTGGGTAATCGTTTGAATACCCCACTCATGATCCCACTGCACATCAAGATTGTTATATTGCGCTTCCGCTTTTCTATGTTTGGCGGGCTCAGGGCGAGATTCATTCACGAAATACTCAACAGTGCCACTCCATTTGAATTGGTTCTTATCAGTTGAATAGCTACCAACATAACGCCCCGTATGCCTGTCGGCTTGATCGATTTTATACAATCTTAACGCATGGGCACCATTACGCTTGTAATAATCGGTTGTCCAATCTTGTGTATAAAATTCATATCTCAGCGTATGCTCAAGGGCATCTGACTGAAAGTAAGTCCCTTCAATAAAACTCGAGAACTGTTCGCCCTTTGGCGCAGGCTTAGTGTATGCATCACTACCACCTAAAAAGCTGTTAGAAAGGCTGCTGCTTACCCCTGACTGAACAGCAAATGCTTCATTAGCGTAACTCAGCATGGCATTGTAACGCTGCTCCGGCACAGCGTATTCACCATCATCAACATCCTTTTCACCCCAGCTGCCCACATCCATTGAAAAACTTGCTTGTATACCTTCTTCAGGTTTTCGGGTAATAATGTTAATGACGCCACCAATAGCTTGGCTGCCAATACCGCACCTTTCACCACCTCTACGCGTTCAATTTGAACGGTAGAAATTTGGGTTAAATCAACTGTGGACCCTGTACTCGCAGATACAGGTTCACCGTCAATAAGCACTAGCACTCTATTGGCTGATACGCCTTGAATGACAGCAGATTGACCTTCTTTTCCTCTTGGGCGCTTAAAATCTAACCCCAGAATATTTTTAATCGCCTCGTAAGCATTCGATGCATGATTTTTTTGAATCTCTTCCCTGTTAACTAACGATACTTTCACAGGTGATTCCCAAACAGATTGTTCTGTACGGGTACCTGTCACAACCACCTCCTCAGTTAGGTTGCTTTCTGCCAATATTGGATTCGAAAGTTGTTGAAGTGCACCCCCTAAGACTAACCAGGTGCTGAGTGATACTGCTCTCATTTTTTTATTCTTAATCTAAACGATAACGATAACGATTATCATATAGATTACATTTGTATTTACGACCCCTTCTCGTTAAAATTTGCAGAAAAGTTAGTCAGATAATTTCAATTAAAAGAAAATTTGATTAATTTACTAACAATGACGTACAGGCTTACACTCAATGACTGACACAACCACCCTCGACGATTTCAGTGAAAAAACCGTTGCGCTACCTAACGCTAATGCTGTATCGCTTTGCGAAGAATTAGCCGACTGGGGCAAAGTCACTGTCATCATTATTCATGCAGGAAGCGTGTTTGAATTTAAAGGACCATTCCCTAAAGGCTCTGTAGCACACGGCTTTTATAACCTAAGTAATAATGGGCTAGGCTTTGAAGGCCACCTAAACCTAGAAAAAGTCGAAAGCATCGAATTACAGAGTAAACTTCATCGAGGCCGCCCAAGCTACGCTTTTCTGTTTAAAACAGAAAAAGAAGTCATGTTTAAGGTCTTCTTAGGCCGTGACGAGAAAGGGGAAATATTGCCTGAACAATTAGAAAAATTTCTCACATTACAAAATAACGCATAACAAGAGACACCATCATGAAAAACCAACAAATGGCCGAAGACTTATCACAAGAAATCGAAGTCTTTATTAAAGAGCGCCAATCATTAAACCTAGCAACGGTTGATGCAGAAGGCCTACCTTTTGCCTCTTATGCACCTTACGGCATTGGCGATAACTGCTTATATGTATTATTAAGCGATATTGCAGGCCACTCAGTCAATCTTAAAAATCACCCGCACGCCTCTGCCCTTATCATTGAAGATGAAAAAGAAGCCGACAACTTATTTGCACGCGTTCGTGTTAATCTAACACTAAACTCAACCGTTATCCCTTTTGAGAGCGAAGGCTGGCAAGAAGGCATTGATATATTATCTGAGCGTCATGGCGAGATGATCAAAAACCTAGCAAGTCATACAGACTTCAACCTGTTTAAACTAACCCCTGTAAAAGGCCGTTATGTAAAAGGCTTTGCGCGTGCTTATTCGTTTAAGGATTCATTAACAGAGAAAGGTATTTCACACATGACAGGTGATGGCGGTCATAAAAAGCGTGAATCAGTTTAATCTTTTTAGTGGGTGACTCTATCACCCATATCAAAAGTTCTTATCACTCATCTAAACAACTATAGAACCTACACTCACTGGAAGTGGGAGTGGAAGGAAGAGGCATTTCTTCTCGTGGAAAGGGGACATAGAATGTTGATTTTCCAACCCTTCTCACATTGCCAGCAGGATTAGCATTCGCACTGACAATCGAGCTAGTGTTACTACACAGTGACGAATGTCGACTACCTTCTTTACTCACCTTAGCCTGAAAACCAACTTCTTCATATACATTATTGCTGCTCTGACTTCTTAGTTTTATGGGAGGATTAGAGAAAAGGGTCTCAGGGTCAACATAACCCCCACTATTTTCTTCTGACGTCCATAGGGAGCCCTCTTCTCTAACATTATTATTTAATCTCCCAACTAATTCACCTGTAATAACCAACGCTTTTACTTGCCTTTTATTAGGCTCTTTTTGTCGTGGAGTTGCTTTAGGAGGAAGAAGGGGGAAATGATGTGGCCTACAAAGCTGTTCATCAGAGTCTGGAACATCGTGATATTTTTTACTAGGCATGCGTGCTTTACTTAATTCAGGCACTTTATTTTCTTCTATAGCCTGTTTAATTGACTCGACTTTTTCTTTTTTTGATACGGAGCCATCATTAATCATTTGACAAAGCCAGTAAATGTTACCTCTATTGGTTTTATTTATAGCCCAAGCATACAATGCGTTCACAGCTGATATAGAAAGCTCCGTTTTAGCATTCTGATGTATAAAATTAAAAACTTTTTCACAAGAACACTGTATTAATAAAAGAGTAGGTTCATGATTAATACCCTCTTCCATAGTTGCTAGCTGTTGTGGAGTAAAACTAATAGGCCCTGCGGTCGAAGGTAGAGTCAAAAAAATTGATGCAAAGATAAATAAAAAGCAAGCAACATAAAGTTTCAAAGAAATGCCCTACTTCTGTCATCAAACAGCAATAGAGTAAACTCTTTCAAAAAAAGTTCAAAAAACTATCGTAGCCAAAATTTCATCCACTATGGCATCATCCATGCCTTTGTGTTCTTCTTCAACACCGTGACTAATAATCAATACTGCATCGTCAAGCTCACAAAACCACTCACGGAACAGCTGACCATCTTCATTTACTTCCTGATATCGAGCGTCCCTACCTGCTAACTCAACTTTTTGTGTATTATCAGCTAATGACTGCATTAAGGCTGAGACCGACTCGCCTTCTTCTGGCTGAAGCGTTGTTAACTCAATAATACTGACCTCATCAGGGTCGGTGATCACAATAGTTTCGTCATCTTGCTCGGCTATCCATTCTTCAGGCAGTAACAGCTGCCATTTGTCCGTGGTTAATTCTTTCATTGCATTAAATCCAATTGATATAAAAGCGCATCTTGTTTAGGGGTTAATTTTGAATAATAGTCTGTGCGCGTGCCTATTTGCTTAAAACCCAGACGCTCATAAAGCCTTATGGCTGCAGTATTTCTATGACCTACTTCCAGAAAACAGGTTTCAAGTTTTTGCTGCATAAGCTGCTTTAAACTTTCAGCAAGCAAATACTTACCAAACCCTCTGCCTTGTGAGACTTTCTTAATTGTTAATGTCAGTAATTCTGATTCTTTAGGGATGACTTGAAAAATAGCATGACCAACTATTGTTTTTTCATCCAATAAGACAAAGCCTGTATCCGTATCCTTAACAAAACTTTGTTTCAGTTGGTTGTTATTCCAGCCACTAAAGCCTGCCTCTCGCTCAATGAGGGTTAACTCATCAAGGTCTGAATCTAGCCAAGCTCTACAGGACACCTTAGCACTATCTATGTCTAGTAACATTCACCATACCACTGTCATTATGCGTTTTTGTTGGTACTAGTACTTTATTTCACAGCGATAGTTGTGACTATATTTTCTCTAGAGTGGCGTTAGCGCAACGTAACCCACCACAAAATTCAATATTTCTTGAGGGGTTAGGTTTCACTAACTCACCTCACACTTAACCCACAATCGCTGTCATGTAGGGCAAGTTACGCTACGCTAACCTGCCCTACAGTTTATCCCTGCAACTGCTGTCTAATAGACTGCCAAAGCAACTTCTTATTTTGCACATTCTTCGCATATGCATCGACAGAAAGCGCTTCAACAACCTTTACTTTCGCATCCACAGCATTCTCTCTAACAACATTCAGTGTAGGCAGCAACCAGGGCACGTTAGCTGCCCCAAAGACAATAATAAAAGGTGAAGCTTGCCTGCCTATCAACTCCCCAAAAAACACATCTAACATATCCTTTGTAGATTGATCATCAGATTCGATAAATGCCGCACCTTGCGGCGGCCAGCTAAATAAATCACTGATATAGTTCTCAGACGACTTGTGCGTGATCGCCAGAGCTACATCTCGCATAAAACGTAATTCTGTTTGCTGGGTTTGCCATTGCAGTTGATATTGAGGTTGTATAAACACAACCTCGTTAATCACGACATAACGCAATCTAAACTTTTTAGGGAAAACCTGAACGGATTTATCTGTTAACTCAGCCTCGGCTTTTTTAGAGACTGGCGGTTCTTTTTGAGCGGCAGGCCTAGCGGATTCAGCTGTACCTGCCAAGAGATGTGAAATCGTTTTTTTCGCTTCCTGCTGCTGAACTTCATCACAGGGTTCAGCTAATGGCTCAGCTACATGCTCAACTGAAAGCGGCAGCTCGTCAAAAAAAGCAAAAGAAGGCGCAGCCTGAACAAACGCATGCCTTGCCTGTAAAGGCTTTATGCCTAGCCAGGTTAAACATTGCTGACGCTGCGCTTCCTGCATTTAAATGCCTTCTTGAGGATGCGCTTTATCAGCCGGGTTCGCCAATAAATTAACCGCATGTAAATAAGCTTTAGCTGACGCTAGCACAATATCCGTATCAGCGCCCTGCCCATTGACAATACGGCCATCTTTTTTAAGTCTTACGGTCACATCACCAAAGGAATCCGTACCTTCTGTAATGCTATTCACTGAATAAATCACTAATTCAGACTCAGATGAAACAATAGACTCAATGGCTTTAAAGGTCGCATCGACCAAACCATCCCCTGATTCTTCAATGGATGATGACTCCCCGTCCTTAGATAAAGTTAGCGATACTTTTGGCTTAGCCTCCATGGCCATGCTGGCTTTAAAAGCGTCTAGCTTATAGCCTTCGTCTTCTCGCTCGTGGCTTTCAATGGTGACAAGCGCTTGCAAGTCCTCATCAAAAATTTCGTGCTTTTTATCAGCTAGGTCTTTAAATTTAGCGAATAATGCATTCAACTCTTCATCATCTGCACATTGATAACCAATTGACTCTAAGCGTGAATTAAAAGCAGCACGACCTGAGTGCTTACCTAACACCAACCGGTTTTCACCCCAACCGACATCTTGTGCGCGCATAATCTCATAAGTTTCACGATGTTTTAATACACCGTCTTGGTGAATACCCGCCTCATGTGCAAACGCATTAGCCCCCACAATAGCCTTGTTAGGCTGAACAGGAAAACCTGTAATACTAGAGACCAACTTAGAAGCAGGCACAATATGCTGAGTGTCAATGTGCGTTTCTACAGGGAAAATATCACCGCGCGTTTTAACAGCCATCACGACTTCTTCGAGCGACGCATTACCTGCTCGTTCACCTAATCCATTGAGCGTGCATTCAACTTGTCTTGCACCGTAAGAGACAGCAGACAATGAATTAGCGACAGCTAAGCCTAGGTCATTATGGCAATGCACAGAAAAAATCGCTTTATCGGCATTAGGTATCGTCTGGATTAATTGACCGATGATCTTGCCATACTGAGCAGGCTCACCGTAGCCAACCGTATCAGGTAAGTTAATGGTCGTAGCGCCTGCATCAATCACCTTTTCGATGATGTGGCACATAAAATCGAATTCAGTACGACTGGCATCTTCGCAGGAAAACTCTACATCGTCAGTAAAGTTAAGAGCATATTTAACCGAGTCTACCGCTCGCTCTACTACTGCATCTGGCTCCATACGCAGCTTATATTGCATATGGATAGGACTTGTCGCAATAAAGGTATGGATCCGGCTGGCATTAGCGTTTTTCAGGGCTTCGCCTGCGCGCTCAATGTCTTTTCGATTAGCGCGAGACAGTGAGCAAATTCGGCTGTCTTTTATTGTCTCGGCAATGGTTTTAACCGAATCAAAATCACCAGGGCTTGCCATGGCAAAACCTGCTTCAATAACATCAACCCGCATCTTTTCAAGCATGGTTGCAATACGGATTTTCTCTTCTTTAGTCATCGATGCGCCAGGGCTTTGCTCGCCATCACGTAAGGTGGTATCAAAGACGACTAATTTGTCTTTTTTCATCAGACACTCCAATAAAGTGAAAAATTATAGCGTGTAACAGATTGATTGCGTAGAAATAGTTAATGTGCCCAACCGGGCAGGAGGAGGAGCCTGAGATGTACTGCGCAAGAAGGCATGAAAGCGACCTGAATCCAACATATATAGCTAAACTTACTATATAGATTTATGGGTGCATTGCCAAGTTCTAATTACATTGAAGGAATTTTTATCAACTAATTGGATCAGAGCAATTTTTCTTATTTTAAGCAAGGAAAACAAGCTTGATGCAAACAAGTCCAATCCTGTTGTCTATTTTCGTTTTAGTAGTTTCTCATCCAGCTCACACAGTAAACTCAAAAAAACATGCCTATTTACGCCAAGCATCAGGGAGTGATTCGGGTTACGAACTTGACGCAGAATCAAGCCCCTCCTCAAAAAAGCGGCCTAAAACCTTAAAAAAGCGGCCTAAGACCTCAAAAGTGTGCACTACCTTACCTGAGGAAACCTCTGATGATGACACCACAGCGGAAAAACACGAAAGATATAAAGATGAACAGAGAAAACTTCGTAAACTTAACAAGGAAAACCCCAAGAAAACAGCACACAACCCCCATAACCTAGTGGAAACTACAAACCTCCTCTGGCAATGCTTTAAATGCAGGCTGCCACCAAAAACTAACGATGAAAAAATGATGCGAGAGGAGGAGGAGTACCTAATATAAATGGCATAAAAAAAGCGCTTTCGCGCTTCTTCGTTTTAGGCTGTTTCTTGCTCAAGGGATTGATAGTAATCCATCAGCACCTGCGCGACTTCTGGGCGAGAAAATTCAGGCGGTGGTGCAATGCCACTACCTAGCATTTCACGTACTTTAGTACCAGACAGCAAGATAAAATCTTCTTTGGCGTGGTCAGGTGCATCACGCATCATTACCACACGCTCTAACTTTTTAGAGTAGGCGGTATGATCTGCTTTATAAATCTCAATCAATAAGGCATCTTCAGGCACTTTTTCATCAAAGATCGTCTGCGCATCAAACGCGCCGTAATAATCACCAACACCTGCATGATCACGGCCGACAATAAAGTGCGTACAACCACTGTTTTGACGAAAGAGCGCATGAAGCACTGCCTCGCGTGGGCCTGCATAAAGCATGTCAAAGCCATAACCTGTGATCATCACGGTATTTTCAGGGAAGTAGTTATCGACCATTTTACGAATAGCGTTATCACGCACAGCCGCTGGTATATCGCCTTTTTTAAGCTTACCTAACAACATGTGAATCAAGATACCGTCAGTTTCAAGATCCTTCATCGCCATACGGCAAAGCTCTTCGTGTGCTCTGTGCATAGGGTTGCGGGTTTGGAAGGCCACGACTTTTTCCCAGCCACGCGATTTGATTTCGCCACGAATTTGAACAGCTGTGCGGAAGGTCTCAGCAAAGTCTTTTTCAAAGTAGCTGAAGTTTAGGACTTGGATAGCACCTGATACCAGATAGTTGCCTTGGTTTAAAAAGGTACTCACACCTGGGTGATCTTTATCCGTTGTACCGAAAACTTCTTTAGCGACAGCAAGTAAATCATCATCAGAAATCGTTTCAATACCAGCCACGTCTTGAATCGCAATCACTGGATTGCCTTCAACGTTAGGGTCACGAAGGGCAATGCGGCTAGCGCCTTCAATTGCGGAGACATCAGCTAACATATTAACAACAGGCACAGGGAAGAATACACCTTCAGCTGTTTTAAGATCGGTCGCGACAGACAACATATCAGCAACGGTCATGTAACCTGTTAGCGGGGTAAAATAACCACCGCCCAACATCACTGCATTAGCAGCAGCAGCAGAGCTCACAACAACTTGCGGTAGGCTGTTAGCTTCTTCTAAAAGTGCTTCACGCTTAGCTGCATCATCAACAAATAAAGGGGTAAGTTCGTCAGATCCGTGTGGTTTTATCATGGTATTCTCCTTAGGCACTCGCCAAGACACCTAGTTCTTCAAGTGCTGCCATCATGACGTTCACTTCTTCTTCAAGGCTCATTTTATCGGTATGTAAATGGATTTCTGGGTTAGCAGGCGCTTCGTACGGGTCATCAATACCTGTGAAGTTTTTAATCTCACCTGCACGAGCCTTCTTATAAAGCCCTTTAGGGTCTCTTTTTTCAGCTTCATCTAAACTGCAATCAACAAAGACTTCAATAAAAGGAATATCTGCTGCTTCATGCAAAGCACGTACTTGATCACGATCAACCTGATAAGGGCTAATAAAGCTGTTTAATACGATAACACCAGAGTCAGCCATAAGCTTGGATACTTCACCTACGCGGCGAATGTTTTCCGTACGATCTTCAGCGCTAAAGCCTAAATTTTTGTTAATACCCAAGCGAACATTGTCACCATCAAGACGGTAAGATAGCTTGCCTTTAGCCTGCAAAGCTTGCTCTAAGGCAACTGCCACGGTGCTTTTGCCGCTACCAGAAAGCCCTGTAAACCAAAGGGTTGCACCTTTATGGCCTAAAAGCTTTGCTCGGTCTTTCTTGGTGATTTCTCCTTCATGCCAATATACATTGGTCGCTTTCTGCTCTGCCATGCCCTGCCTATTTGATCGTAATCTTTGTTAGAATGCCTGCAAACTTTCAAAAAACCATGAAAATTCGGCCGCATATTGTGCCACAAGGCACTAAAAGCCGCAACGAACAGACATCTCAATTGGAGTGTAACTTGTTTCGAGTTGACGAGTTTAAAGCATGCATTATTCAATTTTCGCGCATACCGCTTGATGGTGTGAAACTATCGCCTGAAGCCTTTAGTAGAAGCGTTAATTATTTACCCCTTGTCGGCGGCCTGCTAGCACTCTTAGCGTGCCTGCCTTTACTGCTATTCCCTATTGAGTCAAAAGCAACCACCTCCATACTGCTGATGGGGTTAATGATAATACTGACAGGCGCTATACACGAGGACGGCCTTGCTGACTGTCTGGATGGTTTTTTTGGCGGCTTCACCGAAGAAAAACGACTCGCCATTATGAAAGATTCAACCCTTGGCACCTATGCCGTGCTGGGTCTCACACTCAGTATTTTACTTAAATATACTCTGCTCTCAGGGCTTTCTTTAGCGCTAATACCGCTCGCTTTTATTTCAGCGCAGGTGATTAGCCGTATTCAACCACTGCTCATTATTGGCTTCAATGAGTACATCACACTGAACACAGACACAAAAATGGCAAAAGCGGTCATACTCGACAAAACCAAAGCCATTACCCTATCGGCCCTACCGCTGTTGATTATCGCCCTACTCACGTCTTTTAGTTATCTGTTTCTAACCTTGGCTTTTATACTGCTTACCACTGTTCTTTTAAATAGGCTATTTATTCAAAAAATTGGTGGGTATAACGGAGACTGTTTAGGGCTTTCGCAACAGATCGCAGAAATCGGCTGTCTCGTGATATACTCCGCCCTCTTTCTCTAAGCGCAAGCGAAGAAAGCACAATAAGAATAAATAGAGACAGGAAAGCTATGAGGCTCTCAAGACGAATCAAAGCATTGCTCAATGACTTGGATCATGCGGAAAACTACGCAGATTGGAAGGAATTGGCCTTAGCATTCGATAAAGAAACTGGACTAGAAGAATGGAAGCAGCGCCAGACCTCGGGCTATTATGACCACCATTTAATTCGCTCCCGCCTGAATAAACTGAAAGAGTTTAGAAAGCGCGGCGACGACCAACAGCTTTACTATACCTTAAACGAAGGCATTCACGGTAATCTAGGCGGTATCGGTAGGCCCCCACTCTATAATCACAGTAAATTTGGCACCAAGTTACTCATCAACGAATATATAGAAGAAGTCGTTTCTTCGATCAAACACATTCAAACCGTTGATGACAATATCATAAGCTTTGCCGAAAAAATTGATTTCTTCAGGCGCGCCAGCCACTGTTTTGGCCGCTCAGCGCTAATGTTATCAGGCGGCGCTAATTTCGGCATGTTTCATGTGGGTGTTGCAAAATCACTGCACGAACAACAACTGTTGCCTAATGTTATCTCAGGCTCCAGTGCAGGCTCTGTGGTTGCCTCCATTCTTGGTACAGCTTCTGATGAAGAGCTGGCTGCTTACTTTTCGTTAGACGATATCAAGACAGAAGCAATGAAATTCATGGGCTGGAAACGTCTTTTCCGCGGCGAAGCGCTACTGGATGGTGACCACCTTGAAGAAACCATGGCGAAATTCATTCCTGAAATTACTTTTCAAGAAGCCTATGAAAAAACAGGCCGCCACATCAACATCACAATCTCCCCTGCCCGTCTAAATCACGAGTCGCGCATGCTGAGTGCGATCAGTGCGCCTAACGTCTTTGTGCGCAAAGGTGTATTGGCATCCACTGCCGTACCTGGATTATTCCCGCCTGTTACCCTAGTCGCCAAAAACGCAGAAGGCAAGGCGCAACCTTACAACCCTTCGAGGCAGTGGGTCGATGGCACGCTATCAAACGACTTACCTGGTAAACGTCTAGCCAGAATTTATGGCGTCAATCATTTTATTGCCAGCCAGGTTAATCCACATGTTGTACCTTTCGTGTCTGAGAAAGGGCAAAATCAAGGCTATAAACAATTGATTGCGGAGATCTCTGCCAAAACAACCAAGAATATTATTTCGAACGTATTAAAGCATACAAGAGATAACCTTAAATCACCTGCCCTCAGCTACTTTTTAACCCAAGTACATGCGTTAGTTTCTCAAGACTATACGGCTGACATTACGATTACGCCTAATTTTAACTTGTTGAACCCGCTAAAACTCTTTTCGAATCCGCAGAAAGATGATATCTCCAACTTGGTGTTAGCAGGAGAACGTGCAACCTGGCCAAAAATAGAATGGATCCGTAACTGCACTAAAATCAGTCGTACCTTAGATGACATTTTGAAGGATTTTGAAGCGCAGGAAATCAAGCTTTTAGCTAATGATAAAGCCATTAACAAAAAGGCATCAGCAAGTTAAATGAGACGGTGGATCGCGCTTCGCTTATCCACCCTACCCATAAAACAAAAAGCAAACAGGGATGTATGTATGTTTGAAACCACAAGAAAAATAGCCTTTGCATTTTTTTTCTTATTGCTTACCCCCAACGCTTTTAGTTTTGACTTCTGCTGGTTTAATTGTGATCGTGTGGTCGAAACCAGCTACGGCAAGGTCGAAGGAAGAACCAATGGCACCATCAATAGCTGGTATCGTATTCCTTACGCTGCCAGTGCAGGTGGTGACAATCGATTTAAACCACCTCAACCTGTTATCCCTTGGGAAGGCACAAGAAGCGCTTCATTCAGCCTAAAAGGCTGTGAACAATGGGCACAGCCGACAGGCGTTTTTGGGCCTTTCACCAGCGAAGAGTGCCTTGACTTAAGTATTTTTGCACCTGACGAACCGGGCAGATACCCTGTGATGTTTTGGATCTTTGGCGGCGGCTTCTTACTCGGCTCGGGCAATGAAATGGCTTACAAAGGAGCTAACCTAGCCGAAGCTCAAAAAGTCGTCGTGGTTACCATTAATCATCGCCTAGGCCCTCTAGGGTTTTTATCACACCCCGCACTTACGAAAGAGCAAGGCCAATCCGGCAATTATGGTTTTCTCGACCAGGTAGCAGCGCTTGAATGGGTTAACCAAGAAATAGCTGCCTTTGGCGGTGACCCAAACAATATCACCGTATTTGGCGAGTCTGCCGGTGGTGCCAGTGTCTGTATGCTATTAGCCTCCCCTTTAAGCCGTGATCTCTTTCAAAACGCTATTGTCTCAAGTGGCCCTTGTGGCGAATGGGGCACACTCAAGCAAGCTGATGCTGACCTTAAAGGGGTGGAGTTCGCCAAAACAGTGGGCTGTACGCAAGAAGATATGGATAAACAGCTTGCCTGCCTTAGGGACATCACGCCTGATCAAATGCGAGATAAACTCGACGCCCCCTTCAATGAGCTATTTAAAGTTGATGGCACACAGTGGAAATACTTCCCGAATTTTACCAAGGACAACTATTTCATCAACGCTAACTTTGAAGCTATGTTAGCGGATAACAAAGCGTTGATCCAAGCAGGCACACTCAAACCGCAGAACGTCATCCTTGGGACAGTTAAAAATGAAGGTAGCCTCTTTGAAGCCTTAAAAGATCACCCTGAGAACGACCAGTACGAGGCCTATATCACAGAGCGCTTCGTTGAAATGGAATCAGATGATATCCAAACGGTGCTCAGTATGTACCCCATCGAACAATTCGACAATGTGGGTCATGCCCTAGCTGCCATTCAAGGCGATCGTAGTATTATTTGCCCTGCTATCAAAACGGCTCAGCACCTAACGATGAGCGGCTACACCGTTTATCACTACGAATTTACTGAATTCAACGATTCCATTCTACGCTTAATCACTAAATTTCAACTAGGCGAAAATCCACCCCCTTTAGGTGTCTTTCACTCGGGTGAGATTGGCTTTTTATTTGGCCAAGACACCCCAACCAGCACGTTAAAAACAGATGAGCAAACAGTTGTTTCAGAGCAACTGCAAGCTTATATGGGCACACTTGCTCACACGGGCGCCCCTAACTCTGAGCAAACAGCGCATTGGCCTGTGTATACCTTAGAGGGTAAAGTCTACTTGAACTGGGGCGGTGGGTTCTTGCTTGCCAGCGACTTGCGTGGTGATTACTGCCCTTGGTGGATCGAACAAGATTTTTTCAGGGATGATTTTTAGGCTTGGCGCCATTAAATTCATTCTCTTCCGCTATCTAATCCATACCAGACAATGCATCGAATCAGAGTACTAATACCCCAATGCACAGCGATTGTCCCGTTCAGCAGCTACAGGTTTTTCTGTGGCAAGGCGCAAGTATGCAGTAATACTCGCGCCTTTCAAATACTTGCAACAAAGTCACGGGAAAACCTGTAGCTGCCCTTTGGGTGGCATTTAAAATGCCCATAGCTGTGTTGCTTGATCTCACTATAGAATAACTATTATTTTCGATCAGCTGCCTTGCTATGAGCATTTTACTCTGCCACTGAACCCGACAATCGCTGTGCATTGAGGTACTAATACATCGTGTCAAAAGGTTTGTCGCATGATCGTAGAGCAGATCAACTTAGCGTAATCTACCGATAGACTTAATATTCGGCGGGAGACGCTTCGCTGTTCCGCCCTACTGTTACCCACAAGCGGTTTGACATGATGTACTAAGTAAAAGCTAGCGTTAATGGGATAGAGTACTACCTTCGCTTTTACTTACATGATAATCTCATAAAAAAATATCAAC
The DNA here is from genome assembly GCA_965225765.1 of Pseudomonadales bacterium. Lineage (GTDB taxonomy): Bacteria > Pseudomonadota > Gammaproteobacteria > Pseudomonadales > DT-91 > CAKMZU01. The sequence continues at coordinate 379,346 of CBDDBO010000002.1, read as the reverse complement.
TAAACCCTTCATGGAAGCTCACTACTTAACGCCTCAAACCATTAACTCGCTAACGCTCAAAAACCGTTTCATCAAAGCGGGCACCTTCGAGAATATGACACCTAACGGATTACCCTCCGAACGGCTTAGGGAACTTCATTTAGGCGTTGCCAAAGGCGGCACAGCCATGACGACCATTGGTTACTGTGCAGTCGAAAACAATGGCAGACTCAATGACCGCATGATGTATATGGCTGAATACGTCAAAACGCCCCTTAAAAAACTGATTAGTGAGTTGCAGGCATCAGGCACGAAAGTGTCTGGTCAAATGGGACATGGCGGCGGCTTCAGCCAAAACACAGAGCTCACATGGCGACGGCCTAAAGGCCCTAACTTTGGACTTAATGCGCTGGGCATTCCTAAAGGTATGTTTTTTTGCGATGGCATGACAACAAAGGACATGGACAACTTTGTAGAGGCCTATCGGCAAGCAGCTAAGTTTATGGTTAATGTTGGCTTCGATGCACTGGAAATTCACTTAGGTCATGGTTATGGCTTATGCCAATTCTTAAGCCCCAAAACCAATAAACGCAAAGACCACTACGGCGGCACATTAACTAACCGATTACGCCTACCGCTTCGGGTGGTCGAAGCCGTTCGTCAAGAAGTCGGTAGCGCGTTTCCGTTACTCGCGAAAGTTAGCACAACAGAGGGCGTTAGAGGCGGCCTGCAATTTGAAGACACGCTCAAGATATGCGAAGCGCTGGATCAGTCAGGCATTGATGCGATTATTCCTAGCGGCGGCAGCAGTTCCTTTAACCCCATGCTGATGTTCAGAGGCGACAACATGCTACCTCATCTCTTACACCATGAGAAAAGCCTTTTCATGCGACTGATTCTTAGATTGTCAGGTAAGCATCTTTTTCGGACCTACCCCTATAAACCCCTTTATTTTTTTGAGCAAGCCAAACAAATCAAAGAAAAAATAAACGGTCAGTTGGTGTATGTTGGCGGCGCATCGACAGAAGAAGATTTTACCGCCCTAATAGATGCAGGCATGGATTTTATTCAATTAGGCAGAAGCCTATTAGCGGACCCTGCCCTGCCCAACAAACTCATGAAAGGAAATACAAGTGTTTCGCCCTGCACCCATTGCAATGCCTGTCTAGGCACCATTGCTCACGACGAAGGTATTCACTGCCCTTACTATGCAAAGGTGCAGCCATGAACATATTAATCACAGGCGCACTCGGCAATCTAGGGTTAATGTGCATTGAGGAAGCATTAAAGCAAGAACATGACATCATTGCTATCGATATTGATACCCCTAAAAATCGCAGGCGAGCCAAAAAACTCAAAGGAAACGTTAGTATTCAATTTGCTGATATCTATCTCATAGATAATATGGAATACTTACTAGATAATGTGGATGCTATTATTCACTTAGCAGCACTACTACCGCCTGCCACTGAGCTTTTTCCGGAGCTTTCAGGGCGCGTTAACGTTGGGGCAACAGAGAAAATCATTGAAACTGCCCAAAAGCTTCCTAGCCCACCTGTTTTTATTTACCCATCATCTGTAACCGTCTTCGGCCTGCCTAAAAGGCCTTACAGAGTCAAATCAGCCTATGATCAAGTCTTAGCAACAGACAATTACACCAGACAAAAACTTAAGGTTGAAAATACCCTCAAGCAATCAACGCTACCCTTTGTTATCTGCCGCGTGGGTGTTTCTGTAGATTCCCGAACATTAGCTGCTGACCCTAAAACCCTGAATCAATTATTAGATACGGCTGCCGATAACCCACTGGAATATGTACATCCAAAAGATACTGCCAAAGCATTGGTAAATGCAGTAAAAGTACCTGAAGCGCAGGGCAAGACTTTATTGATAGGTGGCGGAACTACCTGCCAGATTACGCATCATGCTTTTTTAAAGGCAGCACTCGCAGCAGCAGGCCTTCAGTTAACAGAAGAGGCGCATGGAGATGCTGCGTTTTACTCACATTGGATGGATACCTCTGAAGCCGAAGACCTGCTTCATTTTCAGTCAATCACTTTTGCTGATTACAAGCAAGAAATGATGCACAAACTTCGTTTAGTTCGATTTTTTATTAAGCCAATGAGCCACCTTGTTAGTCCTGTTTTACTCGGCATGGTTAGACTAAGAGGAAAGTATCACTAACATTTACACATACTTATTTTTTCTTTTAAAACTTCTCACTAACCGTGTAACCACAGAAAAACCAGAAGATAGATCTACATTAGCAGATGGAATGCTTACCGACTTACTCCTTGCCTTTGAGAGTTGAGGGCTCCCCAAAATCGAAATTCGCTTCAATATTTCTTTACTATTTGGATCTTGTTGAATTTTTCCAAGATCAAAACACTTTTTGATATGCTGGGTTGGCGATTTTACTAGATACTCATCAGTCGATGTGCTTAGAGTAGTGGCTTTCGTTAAGACCGGCTCCGCTTGATTTGGAGGAGGCGGCGCTGGCCGACTTGGATGGAGTATGTCATTTTTTGGGCTAGTTGCAAATCCGCTTTGCCTAACACAGGAACCTGCAACCCCAGATAGAGCTAATTTCTTTGAGACTGAAAGCTCAGAAGGTGACTGCTGGTGCTCACTAATAGACTGCTGGTGCTCACGAATAGACTGCTGATGCTCACTAATAGACTGCTGATGCTCACTAATAGATGGAGGGTTGGCAGATATAAGCCCTGAAAAAAGAACAAAAAGCACACAAATAGATAAATTAAACTGCATGAAAACTACTAACTACTAAACACTAACCAATAGGATGCAGATTCACTCGATAAATTCAAAAAAAGTTACAATAAATCAATAAGCGTCTTGGCAGCTAAATAAGGTGTAGTCGTACCATTCACGACGCGCGCCTCAAGTTGAGGAAATTGTTGCTTCACCTCAGGATTATTGGCTAAGCGAAGATCGACCATTTCATGCAGCAATTTACGCATCCATTCGCTGTTTTGCTTAGCACGCTTTCTATCGAAGCTTTTCTGTTCCAACGCCATATAATAATAATCAATAATCATGCCCCAGACTTCATCAATACCTTTGTTCTCAACTGAAGAACAGGTCATCACACGCGGCGTCCAGCTACTGGTGTAATGCAGTAAATTCACTGCGCTTTGATACTGACTTCGTGTTTTAGCGGCCAAATTGACACTTTCACCATCACACTTGTTGATAATCAGTGCATCAGCCAGCTCTAAAATGCCCTTTTTAATGCCTTGCAACTCATCCCCTGCATTAGGCATCATCAAGACCAAGAAGCAATCGACCATACTAGCGACTTCGTATTCAGACTGCCCTACACCAACAGTCTCAACAATAATCACGTCATAGCCTGCAGCCTCACAAAGCAAAAGGGTTTCTCGGGTTTTATTCGCCACGCCACCTAAGCTGCCATCAGAAGGGCTGGGTCTTATAAAAGCATTGTCTTCTCTAGACAACAATTCCATGCGGGTTTTATCCCCTAAAATACTTCCACCAGCCACAGGAGAACTCGGATCAACCGCCAACACAGCAACTTTTTTGCCTAACTGTTTGACTAGGTGCATACCAAAGCTTTCGATAAAGGTGGACTTACCTACACCGGGCACACCCGTAATACCAAGTCGAATACTTTTACCTGAATGAGGAAGCAAGGCTTCTAGAAGTGCCTGACTCTGAAGCCTATCTTGTTCACGCTTGCTTTCAATCAGCGTGATGGCTTTGGCTAGATCTCTGCGGCTACCTTGTAATAATTTTTCCGTATTTATTTTCATGATGCTACAACGTAGGAAAAGCGCTGATTATATACCTTCTAACCTGTTGAAGCGACAACCCTTTCTCTAAGTAATCGCAAGACAGCCTAGCATTACAAAACCTACATGAAGCAAAACCAAACTGACTCTAGGAGCCTGTCCGAGAACTGACTGTTCGGCCTAAATTCCAGATAAGCGGCTAAATTCTTCGCCAAATTCGTTTAAATAGGCTGACTATTCGCAGGAATTTCCCAAAGAATTTATCTCACTTCTTTGAAATTTATCCTCGAACGCAATTCTCGGACAGACTCCTAGTCAGTCAATTGCTAGTACCTCAATGCACAGCGATTGTCGGGTTCAGTGGCAGAGTAAAATGCTCATAGCAAGGCAGCTGATCGAAAATAATAGTTATTCTATAGTGAGATCAAGCAACACAGCTATGGGCATTTTAAATGCCACCCAAAGGGCAGCTACAGGTTTTCCCGTGACTTTGTTGCAAGTATTTGAAAGACGCATGTATTACTGCATACTTGCGCCTTGCCACAGAAAAACCTGTAGCTGCTGAACGGGACAATCGCTGTGCATTGAGGTACTAGTCACACCCATTAGCAAATTTTATATCATGCGTTTTTTATTACTTTTTATTTTTGTCGTCTTCAATCTAACCTCAACTAGTCAAGCTATTAATCCTCAACATAACACTCTGCTTCTCTGCTCAAAGACGTCTAAGAGAACTCAAGAACTCCCCAAAAGCAGACCGGAAGTCGAAGCATCAAGAAGAAAAATAAAAGACACTGAAGCCTTTAGTAAAAAGTTGTCTGCCATAGCAGATGAAGCAGAAAAAGATTTCCAAAAGTTACATAAACGTGGCAAGTTAGATCTTAGTGTTTCCAGTAAAAATGCAAACTTACTAAAACAGTTTGTGATTAGAAATAACCAATTAATTAACCCTACAGGCACACTTGATACAGATGATGATGGAATACTCAAAGCCCATAAAGCCAATAATCGATTAAATAGATTGCAAAATGAATATGAGTCAGTCGCTAAAGAATTGAATTGGAATCAAAAAAATAACAAAGGCTTTACCAAACTTCCAGTTGACATGAGCATTGATGCACTTGTTGCAGCAGGCAACAACCTTCCCGAATTACAAAAAAATGGAAGTTATCAGACAGGCTCTACAGAACGGTATTTCTTAACAACAACGTTAGGCTCTGTTGACAGTGTTTTATTTATGCTGCTGTCGCCCGTTTTTTTATTCTGGCAAGAAGAATTGAGTGAATAATAGCAGTCTATATGAGTGAAATTCGACACAGCCAGATGGAAAAACGGGCACAGCCCGAAGGGTTACGTCTAAATATCCACCAAGCTGTGTTAAATCCAGCTTATTTAGTCAGCCCTGACAAAGGCCTTATATTTTTTAAGGCCAAGTATTATCGAAAGCATAAACTTAAAGCCAGCCAATCTGCTGGCTGCTTTTTGATCAGGTAACCAGATAAAAACAAGCACAAAAAAAGCGTTGATCCACTTTTTTAAGTTCCAGGCACAAGCAGCCATCAACAAGTTAAGCTGATCGCCGATAAAGCCCTTAAGGAAGTTCCTGCACAATCTGAAGTCTTGCTTCAAATGACCGATAACGGGCTCAATGGATGAGCGTTTTTTACAAAGCGTTCGTTTACGTGCTCGTTGTTTATCATTATCTCGCTTAAGAGGCTTGCCTGGTAAAATAACTTCCTGCTTCACTTTAGATTTGGAACCTTGATAGCCTTTATCAACAACAGCAGTTTTGATGGATGTCTCTCTCACAGATTCTGCTTCATCTAACGCAGTTTGTAATGTTTCAGAATCATGCGTGAACGTATCATGTGCAGCGACGCCAACAATGATATGATCGCGTGTCGATACGATAGAAGCCTTGCTCCCGTATTCGTATTTTTTATGCGCCTTACCTTTAGCAACACAGTAGACTTGAGGCTCATGAAGGCTGTAAATTTTGTTCTTGTCCTTAGACTGTTGAGCAAGTACCTTGCGATACATGGCAAAATCGTTTGCTAGCTGTGCAACCGCACCCTCTGGGAGTTTTCGCTCAAGCTCTCTCATCAGAATGTCAGCAATAGTACGCAGACGCTTCAAGGCTTTTTTAGCCTTCTTGCGTTTCTTTACATGTCCAAAGAAGCGCGAGTCAATACGAAGCTGTTTTACCTCTTTGACAAAAGTTCGCCGCTGTTTGACACCAAAGCCTTTTGCTAGCTTATTCACTCGATTAATGATTTTGATGGCGAGCTTTGTATCGGTCGGATAGGTGATAGCTTTTTCCTGTACCGTCGTATCAACAAAAACCGTATCATCTTTAGCTGCCTCTCCATGCAGCTTAACTGACATCGCAAAAATCTGTTTAACGCCGCTCTCGCCAATTCTTTGCCTGAATTTTACAAGGTCTGTTGGATGGCAAGGCAGGCAAGATTGAAAACTGGTTTCACCGCAGAAAAATTGAAAGTATGGGTTCATTTTCCACTGAGAAACCACATTCTCGTCACTCAAATTGAAGAGCTGCTTGAGCATTAATAAGCCGCTCATCAATCGAATGGGTTTGGCTGGGCGACCTTTTTCGCTGTAATAAACGGCAAGACCTTTTTCTAAATCTGGCCAAGGCAATGCGTTCGATAAGGCTATGAGCGGGTCATTGAGATCTAATGAATCGAATAGATCAAAAAAGCTGCTTTGATTGTTCGAAGACGGGCTTGTAGTCAGCATCCAAAACTCATTTCGACCAGTAATTTAAGGTTTTTAGAGTCTTTCTGGTCGAAATTGTTCGTTTCAAGCCAGCCCTAAGCCTCTTTAAATGAAGCTTTCTACTGTTTATCAGGGCTGACTATTTAGCTAGCTAAACCTCGCTAGATTTGCCTTGCTTGATGAATATTTAGCCTTTAACAGAATAAAAAAACACTGTCAACAGAACCTAGCAACAAAGACAAAGAATATGTGAAGAAGATGGCGATTGACAGAGGTGCTAAGACCTATGCTCCTTACTACTATAGCCTAGAGACAAACTGGGGAAAAGAGACTTTTGATCTTCATAAACCCCATCTAAATTAACTAAAACTCACCGAATGCCGATGTATGGATTCACGCTTCCACACAAAGCTTTCAATGTAGTAGTGAAAGAAGCTGGCAATAAAAATGACTTGTGCGCTGATTTGTAACAAACTAGGCGCACCTGACACCTGTAATAAGTTATCCACTACAGCAGTGCCACTTTCTATACCATTCGCTATACCTATCGCAATCAATGGACACAACAACAAAGGCGGTAAAGGAATAAACTGCGCAACGCGATAAATAAGGTTTGGTTTTTCTACAGCATTACGATTCTGATCATGCACCGAATAAATAATAAACGCGGTAATATCATGAACAAAGCGCGGAATCATAATCACAAACAGCGTGTAATCCATCGCAAAAAATAGCCAGGTTGCGTAGAGCATGGCTAAGTTAGACAGCACGTACCAAGTACCTATTCTCCGCTGTGACTGCTTAATTAACAGGCCACCAAATAGACTCGCCAATACAACAAACAGTCCAATTATGCCGTTCATCAGGTCATGCAACATAACGCCATGAAGTGAAACCTTGTTGATGGCACTTGCCGCAAACACACCCAAATAAAGGCTCGTCGCTGCAATAGTCGCCAAGACACGCCACCACTGATAGAGTTTGCCTTGAGTCACACGCATCATCATCATACCAATGCCAAACTGCTGAGACAGTACGTGATACATGGTGTAACTGGCAAAAAAGACAAAAAAGAGGCCGTAGGTTGCTGTTGTAACAAAGCCAGGAAACAGTGCAGGAATCGCATAAGTGAAGATCAAAACACCCAAGGTTATGAGCCACAAGGCTTTCATCATGCGCGCTTTATAAAAATGCCAATATTCTTTGTCGACCATCGTCATGATCGACGACACAATATGCGGGAAATTAAACACGATCGCCCAAAAGGCCCAATCAGCTGGCTGCACCGGTAAAAATGTTGATTTGATGGACTGCTCAAAGAAAGCAACATCCAGCAGCATCACAACAAGGCATAAAGGGATAATGCCATACAAAGCCAGCAGCATTGGGCTTTTCACCTGACGTTTCTGAACGGCTGGCAATGCTTGTGCAGCATCAAGGGTAGCCATGAGTGCAACCTTTTTATTGTTATTATTGCAAATAAGTGTTGCCCCGAGAATACGTTGCTTTCCTCTAACAAACAAGGCGAAACACGCCGCACCGTGATTGATCACTCAGTGCTATAGTGACGCCAATCTGCTCCCTATTAAAAGTTACGTCTCAGAACTTTAATGACTGAAAAGCCTCTAACCCCGTTTGAATTAAAGAGAGCTAATACCAATCGTGTTTATCAAATCGTTACTACTAACCCTAACACTTCTCAGCTTATCCTGTTTCGGGGAAGAAGATCGAGCAGGTTCGGATACAGAAAAACAAAGCGCAGAACGTACAGTGACTGTTATACGAAAAATTGTTAGAAGAGAGGCTCCCATAAAGACAAGAAGAACTGTTATTAGACGCGTTTTTACTAATCCTGTAGAAGGCACTGACATACTTTCACATGATAGCAATACAAGCTCCAAAAGAAACCGGTCAATCTCAAGCAGCGACTCAGAAGAATCTGACATTGAAGCAACTGAACCAAAAAAAAGAACCATTTATCGAACGATCCGAAGAAGACCAGTAGAGCAAACTAACAGAAGAACTGTTATCAGAAAGACGATCATTACAGCAGCAAAAAATACTGACGATCCTGTCAATGGTCGAAAAGCGTCTAATTCAAGAAAAAATTCAACTGAAGATATCAGCCAAACTGCCCTCCAAAAAAGAAGAAATGCACTGACAGAAAGTTCTCTTGACTATCAACCTTCATGGCCCATTGACACTGATTGTCTGTCAGCACTCTTTAATTATTTGAGGCTTAAAAAAGGTTGATACACACTAATCAACACTGTTTAAAACATAGCTTCTACTTCTCATAGTAACCAACTCTTCAGCAGCAGTGGGATGAATACCTATCGTATCGTCCCACTGTGCCTTGGTAAGTTTTGCTTTAATAGCCACAGCAAAGCCTTGCACCATTTCACCCGCATCAGGGCCTGCTATATGCACACCTAACACCTGGTCGGTTGTTTGATCCACAATCAACTTCATTTGCGTGCGCTCGCTATTACCTGACAAACAGTGCTTCATGGAGCGAAACTCACTGACATAGACATCAGCTTTTAGCCCTAAATCTTTGACCTGCTCTTCACTTAAACCACAAGTACCTAGATTAGGCTGCGTGAATATCGTGGTGGGTATGGCATCATAACGCATGGTTTTTTTATTGCTGCCGAACTGCTGATCCACAAAGACCATGGCTTGCTCAAGCGCTACAGGCGTTAACTCAGGTGTACCAATCACATCCCCTAAGGCAAAGATGGACGGCTCTTTCGTTTGAAAGTTCTCGTCAACCTGAATGTAACCTTTACCACTATGCTCTACCTTGGCATTTTCAAGCCCTAAACCTTTAATATTAGGCGTTCTGCCAATCGCATAAAATACCGTATCCACAATCAGGGTTTCGCCGTTATCTAACAGACAACTGTAACCTTTTTGCCGCTTTTCGACTGACTCAACCACTCTCCCGTAACGAACGTTGACGCCTTTCTTCTCCATTTCATTGGCTACGAAGGTTGCTACGCCATGGTCGAACGCTTTGAGCAGTTGATCGCCTCGATAAAGCAAATGCGTTTCACTGCCCAAGCCTTGAAAAATACTGGCAAATTCACAAGCAATATAGCCGCCACCTATAATAGCAATACGAGAAGGTCTGTCTTTGAGATAAAACAGATCATCGGACACAATGACATGCTCTTTACCTGGAATATCTGGCCGGGTCGGATAGCCGCCCGTACAAACCAAAATCTTTTCAGCCGTTAAGATTTGCTTGCCTACTTTTACAGCGTGCGCACCTAGAATCTCGGCCTTATTTGGGTAAATAGTAACGCCTGCATTTTCGAGTAACGACTGATAAATGCCGTTTAATCGACTGATCTCTTGGTTTTTATTATCAATAAACCGCTGCCAGTTATGGTGAAAGCCTGAGACAGTCCACCCAAACCCATAGGCATCATTAAAGTCTTCTTGATAATGTGAGGCGTAAACCATAAGTTTTTTAGGTACACAGCCCACATTGACACAAGTGCCACCTAAATACTTTTCTTCTGCAACAGCCACTTTTGCACCTGTTGCTGCAGCCATTCGTGCGGCACGCACACCACCAGAGCCTGCACCAATAACAAAGAGATCGACATCAAAGCTCACGATAAACCTCAAGGAATGTAGGATGGGTTAGCGCAGCGTAGCCCACCATTAAATTATTAGCATCAAAACTTATGGGTTACGCTGCGCTAACCCATCCTACGGAAGCAGTTTTACTCAGGTTGAAACCAGTTCAGTTTCTCATGCAGCTCAACCACGTTGCCCACAATGGTCAGCGCAGGCCCGTCCACCAATGAGGTTTTCAACGTATCTGGCATCGTCTTTAAATCAGCAATAATAACACGCTGTTTGCGTGTGGTACCTTTTTCTACCAAGGCCACTAAGGTATCAGCAGGTTTACCGTGCTTGATTAACTCGCTACAGATGGTTTCTATATTGCTTAACCCCATGTAAAAAACAAGGGTTTGATCATTACTGGCAAAGCCTGCCCAGTCGAGTGACAGCTCACCCTCTTTTAAATGCCCTGTAATAAAACGAACCGATTGAGCATAGTCACGATGGGTTAAAGGAATACCAGAATAAGCAGAGCACCCATTAGCCGCTGTTATACCTGGTATTACCTGAAACGGAATATGCGCCTCAGCCAGACCTTCAATTTCTTCGCCGCCACGACCAAAAATAAAAGGATCACCGCCTTTTAATCGTGCCACACGTTTGCCTTCTTTTGCATAATCAATCAGCCACTGATTAATCTCCGACTGCGGCACGCTATGGTTTGACATGGCTTTACCTACATAAAGCTTTTGTGCATCTTTTTTGCAAAATGATAAAAACTGCTCGTTCACTAAACGATCATAGAGCACCACATCAGCGGATTGCAAAAGCCTCAACGCTTTAAAGGTGAGCAAGTCTGGGTCGCCGGGGCCTGCACCAATTAAATAGACCTCGCCTGTTGCTAAAGGGTCTTCTTGCGAAAGTTTCTTTTCAACTAACTGTTTAGCTTGTTCAATCTCACCTTGATACACACGCTCAGCCACAGCCCCGTCAGTTAAACTCTCCCAAAAACGTCGTCTTGATTGTGGGTCACGAATCTTGGCTTTTACGTTGGGCTGAATGTCAGTAAAAAAGTCCGCAAGCTTCCCCAACCCCTGAGGAATTAAGGCATTAATACGCCCTTGTATTAATCGCGTCATGGCAGATGAGACCCCTAAGCTAGACACAGCAATCGAGATCGGTGCTCTATCAATTTGATAAGGTAAGCTAAAGGACGATCTTTCAGGTGAATTCATCACATTGACGGGGATGTTATTACGTTTGCATCTTTCAGTAGCCGCTTCAATCAGCGCTTCATCACTGCTGGCAATTAGCACCAAATAGTAATCATCCACTAACCCTGCCTGAAACTCACCATTAAGGCATTGCCCCCCGGTGGCTCGTATTTTTTCTTTCAGCAGATCACTGGGATTAACTACCAAGGCATCCACATTGGCAGAGGCTTTAGCTAAGCGTTTAAGCTTTCTAAGCACATGGACTTCTTCCCCGACTATCAAGCAGGGCTTCCCTTTAACATCAAGGGAGACAGGTAACAAACTCATGAGGCGTTTATCACCTGTTTGCCACCCATATAAGGCTGTAATACCTCAGGAATTTGAATGCTACCGTCCGCTTGTTGGTAGTTTTCTATAACCGCTACCAATGTTCTGCCGACAGCCAAACCTGAACCATTTAAGGTGTGCAGCAACTCGGTTTTCTTACCCTCACGGGTTCTTGCCATCATACGTCTTGCCTGAAAATCACGGGTATTACTGCACGATGAAATCTCACGATAAGTATCCTGAGAAGGCAGCCAGACTTCAAGATCGTAGGTTTTCACCGCTGAAAAGCCCATATCACCCGTACAAAGCAACATTTTACGATAAGGTAAATTGAGCTTTTGCAAAATAGTTTCAGCGTGCCCAGTCAACTCTTCCAAAGCAGCGTCCGAGGTTTCTGCCTTAACAACCTGTACAATCTCGACCTTTTCAAATTGATGTTGACGAATCATGCCTCGCACATCCCGACCGTAACTGCCAGCTTCGCTTCTGAAACTCGGTGTATGCGCCACCCACTTTTGCGGCAAGTCGCGGTCAACAATTTCATCTCGCACCATATTGGTAATAGGTACTTCGGCGGTTGGAATCAAATAATAAGGATTGCCTTCGGTATCTAACTTAAACAGGTCTTCTTCGAACTTGGGCAACTGCCCTGTGCCTTTAAGGGATTCAGCATTCACAATAAAAGGCACATTTACTTCGGTATAGCCATGCGCTTCTATATGCGTATTGATCATGAACTGCGCTAATGCCCGATGAAGCCTTGCGATATCAGCACGCATCACGACAAAACGAGAGCCTGTAAGCTTAGCGCCCAAATCAAAATCCAATCCATTAACACCTTCGCCTAAATCCACGTGATCTTTAATAGCAAAATCAAAAGACTTAGGCTCACCAAAACGTGACACTTCCACATTATCACTTTCGTCCTTACCCTCTGGCACATCCGCATCTGGAATATTCGGCAGCGTTAATAAAAAAGCCTGCAAATCTTCGTTGACGGTTTTGTTAATGGAAGACTGCTCTTCAAGCTCAGCATCCATTTTTTCAAGCACTTCGGTTACTTGAGCTTTAGCATCATCAACACTTAAACCACCTTTAATGAGTTCACCTACTTTTTTGGACGCTTGTTTACGCTCACTTTGCAACTCCTGCGTCTTAATATCGGAGGCTTTACGCTGGCGCTCAAGCTCATTAAATCGAGCCACATCCAGTGTAAAACCGCGTTTTTGGAGCGCCTGTGCAACCGCATCAATATCTGCTCGAAGAAGTTTACTGTCTAACATGGTGCCGTTAACCAAAAAGAATCAAACGGTCATTATCCCGTAAATGGCCTCAAGGGGCTAGAAATAAATTACCTGCAATAGCGCCTGAACTTATACACGCCGCTGCTTACCCGCTTGACAGCATCAGATATTACTCACACACTTACCCTTCAAGTTTAACGAACATGCTTAGGTTTTATTATGAGTAACACCCAACGTTGGTTAACTTTATGGGTTGCCCTTGCCATGGGTGCTGGCATTTACTTAGGTGCTACCTTTCCAACCATTTTTGTCGAATTAAGCAACTTGCAGATTGGGTCTGTCAATCTCCCCATCGCGGCTTTAATCTGGATCATGATTTTTCCCATGATGCTTCATATCGATCTACATGCGCTAGCAGAGGTCAGACGCGAACCCAAAGGGCTATTACTCACATTATTCATAAACTGGCTAGTCAAACCCTTCACGATGGCACTTATTGCTTTATTCTTTTTTAACGTACTTTATGTAGGCTTAGTCCCCCCCGATACAGCGAATGAATACATTGCAGGAATGATATTATTAGGCGTTGCACCCTGCACTGCAATGGCCTTTGTTTGGAGCCAGCTCACCAAAGGTGACCCAAATTACACCTTGGTACAAGTCTCCGTCAATGATGTTATTTTGGTATTTGCCTTTGCACCTATCACAGCTTTCTTACTCGGTATATCTGATATCATTGTGCCTTGGACGACATTAATTGCAGCCGTCGTCTTATACCTCGTTATTCCATTAGTAGCAGGACTGATTGCACGAACCTTACTACTCGCTAAAAGCCAGCGAGCCTTTAACGAATTTACCAAGCATATTGAACCCTTTGGCTTTGTTGGGTTGATATTAACTGTCTGTCTTCTATTTGGTTTTCAGGCAAATACGGTACTGGATAAACGCTTTGACATTGCCTTAATAGCCATCCCCTTAACCCTTCAAAGCATTGGTATTTTTGCCATTACTTATGGATTAGCTAGATGGCTGCGCTTACGTTTTGCGATCGCAGCGCCTGCCAGTATGATCGGCACCTCAAATTTTTTTGAATTGGCTGTTGCCGTGGCCATTGCCCTTTTTGGCTTAGACTCAGGCGCTGTGTTAGCTACCGTTGTGGGCGTATTAGTTGAAGTGCCTGTGATGCTATTACTCGTTCACTTTGCCAATAAAACCAAACACTGGTTTCGCTCTCAGGAGGCCAAGACAGGCTAATGGCATTAAGCAATCTGTTAGGGCTCATTGACGACATCGCAGGCATGACCAAGCTGGCTACACAAAAAACAGCCAGCATTGTGACGGATGATATTGCCGTCAGTGCTGAGCAGGTCTCTGGCTTTGATAACAAGCGAGAACTCCCTGTTATTTTAGCCGTTGCCAAAGGTTCTCTGGTCAACAAAGTGATCTTAGTACCTCTCGCCCTACTCTTAAGTGCCTTTGCGCCTTTTTTAATTACCCCTTTACTACTTGCAGGCGGCCTGTACTTAGCTTACGAGGGTGTCGAAAAAATTATTGACTACTTTCACAAGCAGCAAGACAGTAGCTCAAAGATGCCACTAGCCAATGAAAAACATCAAATAAAAGGGGCTATTCGCACAGATTTTGTACTCTCTATTGAAATCATCGTCATTGCACTCAGTAGTGTTGAGGGCGAAACATTAATCGTGCAGGCCGTAACGCTGTCCATTGTAGCAATTGCTATTACGATTGCCATTTATGGATTGGTAGCCTTAATTGTCAAGATTGATGATTTGGGTTTTTATCTAAACAAGCAATCGAACAAAGCAGCTAAAAAACTAGGAAATACACTACTCATCCTTGCACCGCATATCCTAAAAGGCATTGCATTAATAGGCACTATCGCTATGTTGCTCGTAGCCGGGAATATCTATTGGCATCATGGCTTATCTGAACTCACATGGATGAGTAGCTTAAAAAGCTATGTTGAGGCGCCCTCACTTAAGCTTTTGATGTACTGTGGTTTGGGTGCATTGTTAGGTCTATTTGCAACCTTATTCATCACGATTATCCGATTCTTGAAGGGCAGAACACCTCCCTCATAATCGGTTCATTGCAAATTTCTGGGTCATCATTGCACCTACCAACATCATCGAAAAGAACAACAAAATAGCCGGTTGCAATGATGTCAATTGGACTACTGCAGGCCCCGGACAAACACCGAAGAGCCCCCAGCCCACACCAAAAATAGCAGCGCCAACAATGAGCC
The DNA here is from genome assembly GCA_965225765.1 of Pseudomonadales bacterium. Taxonomy (GTDB): domain Bacteria; phylum Pseudomonadota; class Gammaproteobacteria; order Pseudomonadales; family DT-91; genus CAKMZU01. The sequence goes on along the minus strand of CBDDBO010000002.1, from coordinate 364,228 downwards.
TCCTATCAATTGTCTGTTTATTGGGCACATCAAAATCTGATGCCAACACAGGCGCAGATCGCTTCAAAATAAAATGGGTAGCGGGTATCGAGGCCGCTAAAGCACCGCCCATCACAAACGCTAAAGACGGATCCCAGTTAGCAGTTAACGTTAAAAAGCCCAGTACTTTTTGTGGATCAACCATGCCCGACAGCATTAAACCACAGCTAAACAACGCGCCAGCTAGGCAAGAGACCACATTAATCATGATAAAAAAGCTCCCATCGCCAATACAGTCACAACAGCGCTCGACATAAACGTTATCGTGGCAAGAATAGACCTTTTGGATAAACGGCCAATACCTGCAATACCATGACCACTTGTGCACCCCCCACCCAACCTAGTACCTATACCTACCAATAAGCCAGCCAAACCCGCTAACCATAAATTAGAAGAGACTTCAGGCAAAGAACGCCCTACTATCCATTGATAAATCGCAGGGGGAATGAACATGCCTAACAACAAATATAAGCGCCAATGATTGGTAGCTTCCTTTAATAACTTAAACTTAAATCCATTAAACACAATGCCACTGACACCCAATACTTTCCCATTCATTACTAACAGCAAACTCACAGAAGACCCTATTAATACACCACCTAAAAGCGCTAACAACCATTCATGCACGAGGCTCACCCCCTTTTAGAAGTTGACCGCACATCCTATTTGCAGGGACTGCGATATCCATATGCTTTGGTTCGGGCAGGTCAAGTGAAGCCATATAAGCTGCAAATGCTTGCCTGCCAGAAATCTGCAATCGAGGATTCGTTTGCTTTTCTTCTCCTAGCGTTGAAGCTGTTAAGCCATGATAATCATGTCCTGGGTAAACCACAGTGTCATCAGGGTAACGCAGTAGCTTATTATGAAGGCTGTCAAAGAGAGCATTGGCATCCCCTTCTTGAAAATCGGTACGCCCTGTTCCGCCTATCAGCAAGGTATCTCCCGTAAACAAATAACCTACGGCTTTTTCAATCCAATAAAACGTAAAGGAGCTTTGCGTGTGCCCAGGTGTATGAATGACCTCCATGCGTGTTTGCCCGACGGTAATGGATACCATTTTTTCAAGTGAAGCATCTGCGCAAGGTACTTCGCCTTGAGCTCCCACATAACAAGGCACACCCAAAACAGTTTTGATATCACCCAAGGCAGTAATATGATCAGCATGGACATGCGTATCAAGCGCTGCTATCAAAGTAACATTCAGCGACTCAATTTGCTTTAAATACAGAGGTAATTGCCCTTTCACAGGATCAATAATCACGGCTTTTTTTGTCTTTTCATCCACAACCAAATAGGTATAAGTGAATGAATCGGCATCAAAGTATTGTCTTATCATGCAAAGCCTCCAAAAGTTTCAATAAGTGCCGCGGCAGCCATCAAAATCATCATGACTGCAAACAGTTTTTGTAAAAAAGGGCCAGCAATATATCTAGATAGCCATACACCTATGGTCATACCTAATATGCCGCCTGTGCCTAACATCACTAACAAATCAGCGTCAAAGCCACCTTTTGATAGCACATAGTAACCAAGCCCCGATAAACTGATCAGTGAAATCACAGCCAATGAAGTAGCTACCGCTTGCTTCATGGACAAACTCGATAGCGCCATCAATGTCGGCACAATAAGAAATCCCCCCCCCACACCAAACAGCCCTGACAAAAAACCTGTCAAGATAGCCCCACCACTCATCCCCATCACACAGGGAAACCCTATACGAAAAGGCCTATTGGCATTTACTTGGCACAAGGTTTCCTGCTCTTCGTTTTCCGAAAGAACAGATGCTCTAACGTGCTTAGCCTGATTGGGTGTTAATCTAGCTGACTGCCATAACTTAAACGCAACAATGAACACGAGTACACAGAAACCTGCCATTAAATAAGATTGGTCAATTAATTGGTTTACCTTGGAACCTACAGGAGCCGTGAGAGCACCTATAAGTGCATAAACTGCTGCCGGTAGCCACTGTATTTCATGGCTCTTCAACCGTAACAATGTGCCATAAAACGCACTGATAGCCACGACAGCCAACGATAACCCCATGGCTTGCTGAGCTGGCAATTGCAAAAACAGTATGAACATAGGCACAGCGAAAACACTACCACCTGCACCTGTCAAGCCAAGCACTAAACCTACCATCACCCCTGTTATTAAAATGATCACGAAAACAACCTCCAGGTATCTAAGTTTGCAGCTAACCTCATGTGTTTGAGCTTCTTAATGGTTAAGCATTGAATATGACAACCAAAACATAAGATATGTCTAATTTAGTATCTTCTAATATAATAAGCAACCTTTATTTATGCGTTTGTGATGAGCGTCTTTGGTGTTAATAAAACGGCTGAGTGAGCGGTTCAGCTCAGTACAGCGCTGCAAGTCGAGAATATTGGTAAAATAAACGACAGATTAATCGGGACAAAAAATATCTTTGAGGAGTTTGATTTGTGAGTACACATGGGGATTCTTAATCTGATAAAAAATCACCTGGGATTCTCTACGCGTCATCACCAAGCCTGCATGCCGTAAAGCTGACAAATGCTGAGATAAAGCCGACTGCGACAAAGGTACTAACGCATTTAACTCTGAGACTGACAACTCTTTATCAATCAAGGCGCATAAAATCATCAATCGAGAGCGATTAGAAAAGCTCTTCAAAAAGCTAGCAGCCTCTTCAGCATGTTCTGCAAGTAGTGAAATATCCATAGATTGAAAGCTTAAAGTTAAATAAGAACGCCCTCAGGCATGCTAAACGTTTGTCATACCAGTGTAAGTCCGAATAATAAAACAATTTGCCATATTAATCAGGCAACTTATCGCATAGCCATTTCATAATTTTTTGATATGGAACCTCGGCCTTTAAGACGAAGAGTGACTAAAAATACCTAGGACATCCATGCAAACTTGAACCAGATCACACCTGCATTTCAGTCGCGACAAAAACGCCATTTTTGGTCAAGCTAATCATTATTTTGCCCCTTTGTAGTGCAGTTTTCACTGTGCTATAACTACGCCAACGGAATTACTCAAGTTATTTTGCCGGGGATAATCAAGTGACTTGACGTTTGGCCTTGGGCGTAACTCCATAAAGGCAGCCCATGCTAACAGCGGAACCTGCCAATACCAGAACGGATGCATAGATGTACCAATGAAACGAATAGCCTGCCTTAATACGCTGTCAATTACATCAGAAGATCCAAAAGCGTCTCAGCAATTGGTCGACATCTTCAATGACGCACGACTCTACAATAAAGCGCAAGATATTAAGGGCGTGATTCTTGTAGCCAAAGATGTTGTTCTGCAAATACTCGAAGGCGATGCCAGCACCTTAGGCAAAGCCCTCTACAAACTGAGCCGCGATACGCATACCCAAAATGCCAGTATCATCATGAATAGCCAGGTCGATAAACCTTTATTTAACAGCTGGCGAATAAAATTTTTCAATCAGTCCAACGAAAAAAATGAAAGTTATTTAAAAAATATTTATCAAGAAATAAAACAAGACTTAGATATAACTTCAGATAACGATCGAGCACGCCTTGACAACTTTTTTAATTTTGAAGAAACACCGCAAAGCTTGGAAAATTTAGAAATCAATATCACCGGACAATTTGCCGGATTGGAATTGTCTTTAAAAGCTTGGCCCAAACCCAGTCAATTTAAACCCACACCTGATCTGTTAAGGCTATGCACACTTCTCTCCAAAAAGCCTACGGGCTATGACAGCTTAAAATCAATGGGCCTCACTCAATCAGACCATCTGTTAGATGAATACCTGGAGCGCTTAAAAGGTAATGGTTTGCTGGAGCTTAAGCCTATGCCTTCTAAAAATGATTCAGACTTTGAGCCAAAAGAACCGGCTCCTATAAAAACAGGTACCGATGCCTCTCAGGCAGAATCAGGTGATCGGTTTAGTAATGTGTTACGTAAGTTCATTGCGTCAGCAAGAAAAATAAGGCAGTGAAGTTAGATGGATCCTATTTATAAGAAGTTAGCCATTGTGGGAGAAGTTGGCGCAGGAAAAACACAGCTGATCAATGTGATCAGCGAGATATCACCCTTCGCCACAGAAGAAAAATCCTCTGTTGATATCGGCAAGGCGTTCACTACTGTCGGTATCGATTATGGTCGTTTAACACTAGCAGAAGACATTGCATTGGGGCTCTATGGGCTACCTGGTCAGAGTCGATTTTCTATGCTCTGGGACATGGTCAAACAAGGCCTATGGGGACTTTTGGTACTCGTCAAATACGGCAAAACCTTAAACACCACCTCGCTTACTAAGATACTTGAGCACTTTGTGAATAGTGAGAGTGATCTGCCTATTGTCATTGGCATTAGTCATTGTGATTTAGCCGAAGACCATTCAGATATTGACGTACTGACAGAGCTTATCCAACATATTGTTGAGACCCATGGCTTAATGACGCCCATTTTACCTGTTGACCCCAGGGATCCTGAGTCAGTACTCATGCTATTACAAGTGTTTGACTCATTAAATACCATTGAGACCTTCTAACGGCTTAAGGAGCAGCTATGAACAGCAAGGAACAGCTTAAACCTCTATTGGCTCCTGTGTTTTCATCTTATGTTCAAGAAAACATGGACATAGAAATGATATTGCTGGCCACAACCGATGGCTTCCCTATCCTTCATTTAATCAATGAAGACAAAATCTTCGAAGCTGACAAAATGTCAGCAGCATCGAGCACGTTATACTCTGTTAGTAATGCAGTCACTAAACAGATTCTTAATAAACGTTTTCAAATAGCCTTTATTGAAACCGAAGAAGGCAATGTCGCCTTTGTATCGATTCCCTTAGATGATAGAGACTTTGTGTTAGCTATGTCAGCAAAAGCGGCTTTAAATATTGCAAGCCTACGCATGTTCATCAATAGACTATCAAAAGAAATATGTGAACTTTATTTAACTAATAAAAATGTTTAATTTTTTTTATAAAATTTAGCATTATTATTTTCACCAATGGTTGGGAAACCGTAATAAAAACTCAAACTTAAGGAAAAAATTATGAGTTCTATCAAATCTACTCTGTCTGGCATGATGGACGTTGAAGGTGCACTCGGTGCTGCTGTCGTTGACTACACTAGCGGCATGCTGCTCGGCTCAGAAGGTGGCGGTGTGGACTTAGAGCTAGCTGCAGCAGGTAACAGCGAAGTGGTAAAAGCCAAGCTAAAAACCATGAAAACATTGGGTATTACCGGCGATATCGAAGACATTCTCATTACGCTCGATAAGCAATTACATATTATCCGCCCAAGCACTAGTAACGAAGGCTTATTTCTTTACTTAGCGCTTGACAAAAAGACAGCAAACCTAGCCTTAGCCCGCCGTAAAATAGGCGATTTAGAAGTAGATCTAGAGCGCGTCTAAGCCCTACTTTTCATCTCTAATATGTTATAGGGTAGCAATCGTGTTACCCTTTTTTCTATCGAAATTCTCGACCGCTAACTCTCCAGTTTTACAAGCGAAACTGCCGCTCTTAGTATTTTTATAGCTTCATAGTTAAACCTTTTTTCGATTTCGTTGACTATAAATAAAAGACTAGAATGAATACCAATGAGAACGATACCAAAAACATACTTATTCATCCCTTTTTTGTTGTTAATCACAAGCATCAGCCATGCTTGGCATCCAACCACTTATGCAACGCCCCCTTACACTGTAACAACAGTCCCTTACGAGCCCATTTCCCCCAAAAGCGCAGGTGTTGCTGGCGGCCTAAATTTACTTGGTTTTTTAGGAATAGGAGGCATTGGCAGGCTTTATGGAGGCAGCACAGGTATGGGCATAGCTCAACTGCTCTTGTCTTTTATTTTACCTGGCGTAGGACAAATTTGGTCAATCATAGATGGTGCTTACATTTTGTCAGGCTCTGCCACCGATAATCATGGGCGTCATATCACTCATCATCCTGAGGCTGAACGCTATCAAATGACCTACCCTTATCCTTATCGGCACTGACATTAACTTCATTAAAACATCCTATGCAGATTCAACCCTGCTCAAGGGGTTTTGGCATTCACAGTGCCAAACAAACACGAATGCCAATGATTAAAATAACACCTGCCACTCACCCAATGGTTACTCACTCTTCCTAGCAATACCACGTTTCTATAGAGAGATTAAGAATTTGACAGATAAGCGAACTTTTCCTTTGTTTGAAACCCCTATGTATCGTCTTAATTTTTTTGATTTACTATGAAAAAGCTCGCTTACCTAGCCATAACAGCTGTCATAACGCTAAATTGCTTTACTTCATTGTCGGAGCCTCTCGTAACGGCACCTACAGTAACCATACCTCAAGCAGGCTTGCCACCCCAGTCTATTAATGGCCAATCAGCCGTATATCCTGTTTACGCGATGCCTCCAGCTACCCCGCAGAGCCCCATACCGGTTGCCCCTCTACTAAAGAATAAAAAGATTTCTCCAAAACATGCAGGTATAGCAGCTGCTCTAAATTCAGCCCTACCCTTCTTCATACCCATTGGAGGTATTGGCCGTGTTTACACTAAGGATAAAGGTATCGCTGCAGGTCAAATTATACTATCCTTCCTGCTACCTGGCGTGGGCCAGATTTGGTCTATCATTGATGGAATTTTAATGCTTACTGGCTCTTCTAAAGATGGGAAAGGTCGAAAATTGACCTATCATCCTGAAATGAGGTATGAGCCAACATTCTATCAAACTATGGCCATCCCTCAGCCAATTCATTAGTAAATTTTTATCTTAATGCATCAAAAAGGAACCTTTCGAAAAAAGGTTCCACCCGCTCATCCATCTTTTTTAACGTACTAGCCTTATATTGGGCAAATCAGGTCAATTATAGATGGCGCATAGGTATTTTAACCGGCGCTGCTACTGGCAATCATCCTGCTTTCACAGGATGACTGATGCTATCATCAACCTGGCGTATTTTTTCTTTCTTAACTTTTGGCCTATAGATATGCGCTTGATCTGCATCATAAAGATAGGAGTCATCAAAGTCTCTTGGGTCAAGGACATGCCCTACCAAGATCAAAGCTGTTCGCGTAAATTTCTTTGCACGCACTTTCTCGACAATAGTACTTAACGTGCCCGTTACTTGATCCTGATCAGGCCATGATGTGCGATAACAGACACTTACCGGGCAATCTTCTCCATAAAAAGGAATCAATTCTTCAACAATTTTATGAATACGCGTGACACCTAAATGAATGGCGAGTGTAGCGCCACTTTGTGCTAATGCAGGCAAGCGTTCTCGTTCAGGAAAAGGTGTTTTGCCTTCGTAACGCGTCATAATAATCGTTTGGGAAACACCCGAAAGTGTTAACTCTTTACCCAACCAAGCCGCGGAGGCTGATACAGCCGTTACCCCCGGAATCACTTCATAATCAATGCTTTGTTCTTCTAGTAATCGTATTTGCTCACCAATAGCCCCATAAACAGAAGGGTCACCTGAATGAACACGGGCGACATTCAAGCCTTTCTCTTTTGCAGTCATAATTTCATCCATTATGTCAGGCAGTGCCATTTGTGCTGTATCACGAACCACTTGAGCTGCGTCTTCATAGGGCTCAATAATGGCTTTTGGCACTAATGAGCCTGCATATAAAATCACAGGGCACTGCTTTAAGGCATTTAATGCTTTAACCGTAATAAGCTCAGGGTCGCCAGGGCCTGCGCCAATAAAATAAACTTTCATGCGAGTCTTAGCCCCCTAACTTTTTGCTGTAACCACGAGGCGTGTAGACATGGGTTTTCCCCAGCTGCTCGACAGTCTTCGTTTCACTGTTACCGACACTCACAAGCGTAAACATATCCACATCTTTGGCATCTAATTCGGACAGGTTTATGATGCGAATATGTTCATCTTCTCGGGTGAGTTGCCTACCCAGCACAACAGGCGTGTCGGCAGGCCTATAGGTCAGCAAAATATCGCGTGCGGTGTTAATCTGCCAGTCACGCTTCTCGGAACGAGGGTTATAGAATGACACCACAAAATCCGCCTCACCTGCACTGTGAATACGGCGCTCAATGGTTTCCCAAGGCGTGAGTAGGTCCGAGAGCGAAATCGTACAAAAATCATGACCTAACAACGCACCCACGCGGCTAGCACAAGCCTGCATGGCAGAAATACCTGGCAAGACTTCAAGCTCAACGGATTGCCAGGGATGAGACTGACCCTCTTGGGTTTTTAGTAATTCAAACACCAAGGTTGCCATGGCATAAATGCCAATATCGCCACTTGAAATTAACGCCGTTGTTTTGCCTTCCGCGGCAATCGATAGCGCAAGCTCTGCACGCTTTATCTCTGCACCTAGTGCTCTTGTATGCAAGGTTTTCCCTTCACAAATATCATCTAAAAGATCCAAATAAAGGCCATAGGCCACAAGATCGCTTGATGACTCAATCGCCTTTTTTGCAGCTGGCGTAAGCCAATCTAGCGTACCTGGGCCAGTACCCACTATATAAAGTTTACCCATGAATATCCTTAATCAACAAGCTTAAGCGGATAGCTTCGCGCTATCGCACAAGTCGCTTTGCTATTTTTAATTTTATTTAATTTAAGTTCTGAAGGCTGGCGCGTGAATGACTCAGCAGCAACGAGCGCGGCTGACTCTGCCACGCCATAAACACCAACCGTTTTGTAGACATAGTCTGATTTTTGACTTAACGCCGATTCAACTTGCCTTAACGCTACTTTATCGTAAGTATAAAAAGGCACATCATAATGCTCAGCCGCAGCTAACATAGCCACTTCATCAGCTTTTATATCAATACTCGCAAAGGCTTTGATATCCGATATAGTGAGAGAAGCTTGAGATAACGCTTTCTGCATTAATTCATCTAACACAGTAAAGGGGCAGTCTCGTTCTGATCCGAATCCAATGGTATAGACAGGTGCCAGGTATTGATTAGCTGTCGTTATCACAGCCTGCGCACCAATACATTTCGCCATTTTCGAAGCTAGTTCATTGGCGCCCCCCTCATGCCCCGATAAAAGTGGAATCACAAAGCGGCCATGTTCATCCAACACTAACACAGGAGGATCTTCGAGCTTATGTTGAATAACATCTTTTAAGACTCTGACAGCAATACCCGTTGCACAGATAAGCACAAGCGGCTGCCGCGCTAAAAATGAACTCTGTACAGCTAACTTAAACGTATCACCGTGTCTGATAATAGAAGCTTCAGGAAATTTACTGTTAATACGACCTGCAAGCTCACGCCCTTTATCTGTCAGTGCATAAATATGCATCATGCACCTCGGTTTGTGATCATAAACAAGGAAAAGTAAGGGCCTTTTTCCTTCGGCAGGGTTTTAAAACTGCAACTGCGCTCTTGCTCTCTAGAAATATACTCAATGTAATGGGCATCCTCTGCTCTCCCTGCTTTTTCAATGAGTTCCATTAAGGCTACACGCCTTAAGCCCGCTTTTAAGATCACCACACTGTCATGCGTACTTAAAGTCGTTAAAAGCTTTTCATCCGATAGCCTACCTGAAACCACCGCAAGGCTTTCTTCTTGTTGTGTCAGCGGCACTTGTAACGCACTAGCTGCCGCATGAACTGAGCTAATGCCCGGAATGATCGCTTTTGGGGTTGATGGTGGTAAACGGTCCAATAAATAAATACAAGAACCAAAGAAAAGCGGATCACCTTCGCATAAAAAACCCACTGACAACCCTTCATCTAGAAACGCCTCAATAGCAGCCGCCGCTTCATCATAGGCCCTTTTAGCAAGCGTTCGATCTGTACTCATCGGCATATAGATAGGCAAGGTTTTGAAAGGTGCTGTTTTTTGATCGATTGCAGCTTGTGCGATCACTTTTGCTTGAGAATCACCTTTGTCATTGACAAGGTAAGCCAGAACATCGACTTGCTGTATGCGATTAAAGGCTTTGAGCGTGAGCAATTCAGGATCACCCGGCCCAACCCCAATGCCATAAAAGGTACTCATGCTTTCATTACCTTATAAAGTTTGACAGGCAGTGCGGGTTTTAGCAGTTGTTTTTTGCCTAAAGGCTGTAATCGTTTAGTGGCAATTTCGGTTAGCTCATAGCTTAGGCTTTCTTCATGAAGAAACTGCTCCACTTGAAAGCGTGTGTCTTCAGTGACACAACTAATCACTAACCTGCCACCTGTTGATAGCGCTTTATAGCAAGCCAATAAAATGGATAAGGTATTGCCTTCACTGCCGCCTACAAAAACAGCCTGAGGGGGCGGCAGTGACGCTAACGCTTCAGGCGCCATGCCTTCAACACGCTCAACATTTTGGACACCAAACTTTTCTTGGTTAGCAGCTATGCAGGCTAAACGAGCAGCTTTGGGTTCAATGGCATAGACTTTTGCTTCTGACCATAACCCCCACTCAATGGCAACACTGCCACAGCCTGCGCCAACATCCCAACCAATCTCACCCGCATTAGGTGAAAGTAACGATAACACAGCGAGTCTCACTTCTTTTTTGGTGATCATGGCTGACCCCTCTTCAGTCACAAAGGCATCATCTTCAATACCAGGAAAGCTGGGTAATGTGCACTGCCCTTTAGCCTTTACATAAAAAAGATTCAACGCATCAAAGTCGCTCTCGGCGCTTGCTAATGCAGATACAGACCAACGAGTCAGTTTTTCTGTTTCATACCCTAGCTTTTCTGCAACGACACACAGGCTGTCCGTTAACCCCATCGCCATACATTCTTGCGCTAATCTCTTAGGTGTGTGTTTGCTATCTGTAAAAACAATATAATCGTTTCCTGCTCTTACCTTTCGTCTAAATTCAGCCAAGCTTCTCCCGTGAGCAGAAATAACTGTCATGCTCTGCATAGACTGCTGTAGCCTGTGACAAAACATCTGCACACTGGAAACTGCAGGGTAAGTCATCACTCGTTCTTCAAAATGATAGAATAACCACTTACCTATGCCGTAAAAAAGAGGATCACCTGATGCCAGCACAGCAATTGGTGATGTTTGACTTTTTAAGACTAACTTAAGTTCAGTTAATTTTGGCAGAACAAGAGTTTCTTTACCTGAAACACAATCACTAACGGAGTCTATCTGCCTTTCAGATCCAATAACTAAACTACAGTCTTTTAAAGCAGAAAGCGCAGCTTCTGACAGTTCAGCTTTTTCAGCTGCGCCCAAGCCAATGACATGAATAGCAGACTTCAATACCACTCTCCATGATTAATACGTAATAGCGCATTACAGCTAGCACTAGAGACAGCACTACCCCCTTCTCGCCCCAGCAGCGTGATGCACTCAATCCCGAGTGATTCATGGCATTCGAACAATGCAGCTTTGGATTCTGCCGCGCCAATAAAACCCACAGGCATACCAATGATTAAAGCAGGCTTAGGAAACCCTTCCTGAATACGCTCCATTAATCTAAAAAGCGCTGTGGGTGCGTTACCAATAACAACGACTGCGCCTTCTAACAAGTCTTTCCACTGATCCACTTGAGCCATGGAGCGTGTTTCGCCCGTGGCTTTTGCCTTTTCAGCGACCTCTGGGTTATTTAGAAAACACACAGGCGGTGATTGAATCATGCGCTTGGTGATGCCCTCTTTAACCATTTGTACATCACACAAAATCGGCTTATTGGCCGCTAACGCCTCACAGCCTGCCTGAACAGCATTCGCACTAAAGCGGATTTGCTCAGATAAATGCGGCAACCCAAGGCTGTGAACAACACGCATCGCCACTTGTTGTTCTTTTACACTCAAGTGATCTAATCGAGATAATGAGCGAATCGTTTGAAAACTTCTCTCTTCGATCACTCGAGGGTCTTTCTCGTAGTCAAACATTATTCATCACTGGTTTCATGATGGTGGTGATGCCCGTGATGGTGGTGTCCATGGTGATGATGGTGGTGGTCCGCATCCGTGCCTATACCCTGCACATGATGATGATGACTTTCTTGAGGGATACCCACTTTATGCTCAGCACCAACAATTTGCACACGGTACTGGCATAGCTGGCAGTTCATATTGGGGTCGCCTGCTTCGATTTCGTGGTACTTATCGACAAAGGTATCGATCACTTTGTCATGGTCATTCAAGTATGGGGCGTTAACCACTTTCACATCAGGGTGTGCTGCTTGAAATTCATCTGCCCAGGCGTAAATTTTCTTCACTAAGCGCCCTGTAAACATAAAATACGGAAACACGATGACTTGCTTAAAACCCATTGGCTCGGTTTTTTTCAAGGCATCAGGAACTAACGGCTTGGTTACGCCGCTAAAACTTGTGGTCGCAAAACCAAATCCCATACCCTCTTCAAGAAAGCGAGTAATTTTACAGATGTTAGAATTGGCATCTGCATCGGATGCACCACGCCCTACGACCATTAACAAGGTTTTTTCACGCTTATAGTCATCACCAAATTGCTTTTCGGCCTCTTTTATTCGTGCCTCAGCCGCTTGAAGCATTTTAGGGTCAACACCCAGCTCGGCACCGTATTCAATCTTTACACCGAATTCTTCTTGCAGGGCATTTAACTCACTTGGAATATCATTTTTTGCATGGCCGCCTGCCATCAACATACCAGGAATGGCATAAATGTGTTTAGCACCTTGATCAACCAACTTTTTGACGCCTTCTGCAATAATGGGACGAACAAATTCTAGAAAGCCCGTTTCAATTAAGCGATCAGGAAAGCGCTTTTTGAAATGTTCTGCCAATTGATAAAACTCATCAACTGCGTCAACATCACGCGAACCATGCCCCACAAACAAAATGGCAGGTTTATTTAAATCAATGGCATTCATGTCATTCTCTCTTGCTTTGAATGTTGTTTAATTTTTTCTATGCAGGCTTCGAGGCTGTCTAACTTTTTTAATTTTTTTGGCAAAGCCGGGCGTTCAAACATAACGACGTTAATGCCCAGCTGCTTCGCTGCCACGAGTTTGGGGTAGGTGCTTTCTCCCCCGCTGTTTTTAGTTAACAGCGTATCGATGTTGTAGCGCTTTAATAAGGCGAGCTCATCTTCAAGGGCAAAAGGCCCTATGGCTTTTTTCCATTCCACATTAGGGGGCAGCGCATCTTTAGGTTTCACAGCCGTACGCAATAAAAACTGTTTATCGGCTTTGGCCTCAATAGCGTTAAGCACATCTGGCGGTAACTGCCCAACGGATAAAAATATTGATTGGCTTTCATCTAACTGCGCCAAGGCTTCCTCAAAATCCGCTACTGACACCCAATCGTCTTGATGCTCAGGCCGCCAGGCGGGCCTTACAAAATGCAGCGCGGGGATAGTCAGCACTTGCCCCACTTCAAAAGCTTGCTCAGTCATACGGGCCGCAAAGGGATGCGTCGCATCCATAATCAAATCAATGTCATTGGATTGGCAATAGCTTGCTAGACCGCCCAAGTGCTTAAATCCGCCTGAAATAATCTCACAGGCCAAATCAGGTTTTCGTACTAACCCTTGCACGCTGTAAATAACGTCAAAACCTAAATCAATCAAACTCGAGGCAAGCAATCTTGCATCTTTAGTGCCGCCCAACAGTAAAATCTTCATGCAGAAGATCCCACGCAATCGCCTTGACGATTAATCGCCAGCACTAACACCTCGATCGGCTGCTTCACAATCGATTCGACAACAGCTTTTGCCTTTAAGCAAATCGCATCGCCTAAGGGTATATTGTCTTCCAAACACATTTTGAGCGCCTGCTGACTCGTGTTAGATGACTTGATTTTGGCTAACAGTGCTGCATTTGCGCCACTTTCTAAAGCCGTACTCGCCAAAAATTCAAAATCAATGCTGGAGACTTTTGAATGTAAATCTCTATGCCCTACTGCCAACTTGCTGATTTTGCCAAAGCCGCCACAAAGGGTCAGTTTCTTAACAGGGTGATGACGCAAATGTTTTAATAAGGCCCCTGCAAAATCGCCCATTTCAATGAGCGCCATATCAGTAAACCCGTACGTTTCTTTGACATAAGCTTCACTGGCATTACCTGTGGTCGCAGCAATGTGCGCTATGCCGTTCGCGCGAGCCACATCAACGCCCTGGTGAATAGAGGCAATATAAGCCGCACAGGAAAAAGGCCTCACAATGCCCGTCGTACCTAACACAGAAAGCCCTCCAAGGATGCCTAGCTTTGGATTCATGGTTTTAAGCGCTAGGGCTTCGCCTTCTGGAATACTCACCGTTACCGAAAAGCCGCCTTCATAATTGTATTGCGTACTAATATCCTGTAAATGTTCAGTGATCATTTGCCTTGGAACAGGGTTAATGGCAGGCTCGCCAACATCAAGCAGTAACCCTTCTCGCGTGACTGTCCCAACACCTTTTCCCGCTTTAAAATGAATGCCTGAAGCCGCTTGTTCTAACATCACAGCTATTTCCGAGCCGTGTGTCACATCAGGGTCATCACCTGCATCTTTAATGGTCGAGGCCAGTACCTGCTGTTTATTTTTTTTAAGCGATACAATATCCATTTCAACTTGCTGCCCTTTTGGCAACCGAATGGATACACGCTCGACTTTTTTATCTGCCATCAAAAAATGCGCCGCTGCAACCGAGCAGGCTGTTGCGCACGCACCTGTCGTCAAGCCCGTTTTGAGCTTTTTAGGTTTTTCAGCGCTTTCAGGCCACATCAGCAGCATCCAGGGCAATGTGCCCTTTGAATAAGCGAGCTACCGCCTCTGGATTTGACGGGAAGAACAAGTGCAAATAACTTGCCGTCAAGCTACCTACTCGATAAATAGGCTCGCCCGGTGCTGGATGTCTTTGTCTTTTACCGTAGCTTATTGGCGCTAACGGTGTAACTAACTGTGACCTATGATGCGCATGTCCTTTAATCTCGCCCTCAGGCACAATGAGAGTTTGCATGCCCTGACAACCACGACGACCCGTAAAATTAATCTCGCCAGGTAATAAGTTGGCTAATACGTGGTGCTGACCTTCCAGGCATTCGAGACTCTCTGTGCAATAAATCATGCCGCCACATTCCGCTAAAATAGGCTTTTGTGTTTGATGGAACGCTTGCAGGCTGTTTATCATGGCTTGATTATGGCTAAGTGCCTCGCCATAAAGCTCAGGGTAGCCACCTGCTAGCCAAAGCGCATCCACCTCGGGTAACTCGCTATCCGATAAAGGTGAGAAGAATTGACAGGTTGCACCCATCGCTTCAAGGCAATCAATATTTGCCTGATACACAAACGAAAACGCTTCGTCTTTGGCAATACCAATCTTGAGCCCCTTCAGTAATGTCGCATCTGGCAAATCAATAGCTTCAGGATAAAAAGCCACAGACTCAGGTAACCTCGTTAAAGAGGTGCCTTCTATCCATTTCGTTGCTCTTGTAAGGGCTGCTTCAAGCTCCCGCTCGCATTCAAAACTTTGTACAAGCCCCAAATGTCTCTCAGGTAATGTCACCTGATCATCGCGCCTCAAAGCGGCTAACAATTTTTTTGAGTCGGCTAAACCTTCTTTAATAAGCATTTCATGGCGTTCACTGCCACAGCGATTAGCAATAAGGCCCGCAACGTTTAAATCATCACGAAAGGATACAATGCCCTGGTAAAGCGCCGCCGCTGTTTGTGCCATACCTTTCACATCCATCACCACTGCAATAGGCACACCAAAGGCCACGGCTAAATCCGCACTTGACGGCTCACCATCAAAGAGCCCCATCGCCCCTTCAATCAAAATCAAATCAGCAACTTTTGCTGCCTCATATAGTTTGTGCTTACAGTAGCCAAGCCCCGCCATCCACAAGTCCAACTGAATCACGGGATTTCTAGAGGCTTGCTCTAAAATTTGTGGATCAAGATAATCAGGCCCTGTTTTAAACACACGTACATCCAACCCCCTACCCGCATGATAACGGGCAATCGCCGCTGTAATGGTCGTCTTGCCTTGATTAGAGGCGGGAGCGGCTAAAAATAATGCAGGGCACAAGGCTTCCTTCATTAGAATTCAATCCCAGCTTGAGCTTTTACGCCTTGCCTGTAGGCGTGCTTTTCATCCTGAATGACCGAAATGGTATCCGCATGCGCTTGCAAGCCCACTGCCATGGTTCTGCCTGTAATAATGACATTTTGCATGGTGGGACGTTTTTTCAAGGCCTCTATAACAGGCTCAACTTCAAGATGACCGTACTTAAACATATAACCCAGCTCATCAAAGACCAAGCAATCATAACTGTCATCAGCCAAATAGGCTTCAGCTAACGCCCAAGCCTTGTCGCAGGCTGCTTTATCTTTGGCTTTATCTTGCGTGTCCCAGGTAAACCCATGCCCCATGACATGCCAATCGACCAGTGGATGCTCTCTAAAAAATTTATATTCGCCTGTTTCCATTCGGCCTTTAATGAATTGAATGACAGCCGCACGCTTACCATGACCTAACGACCTAGCCATAGTCCCCATCGCAGATGACGACTTCCCTTTACCGTTGCCTTTTAGCAAAATAACCACACCTCGTTCTTCGGTGGCTTTTGCCAATTTTTGTTCATGCACAGCTTTCTTTTTTGCCATGCGGACTTGGTATTTATCAGCAGATTCACTCATGAGAAATAAGCCCCTAACTGTCTGTAATCTGCTTGCAACTGGGCGGCAAGCGCTGGACACTGACTACGTTTCACAGCGTTTTCTTCAGCATCAATCACGACTACTGTGCCAGGTAATTGAGGCACCCTTGGCAGCTTGGCCACCAAGCCGTCGGTAATTAAATAGGTTGTCATAGCCAGATTGTAGCGCTTCATCCACTGCGTCAGTTTTTGCTGCAATGTTTCAAGTAAAAGACTCATCGGCGTACCACCGCCATGCGATAGGGTATCTAACAGTGCCTGCAAAGAAACGGGTGCTCGCTTTAAGGGCTGATGTATATCAGCCGAGCCGTTACCAAAGCTCATCAGCGCAAAATATTCTTTAGTTCGATACGCCTCTTCAGCGAGCGTCAACGCAAATTTTTTCATGCGTGATGCTTTTTGACCTTTTGACATGGAACTGGAAGTATCCATCACAACTACATGACAAGTTCCTTGCGTTTGCCTTTTCGCATGCGATACGAGTGAGTGTTGTGTCAGTTTACCTCGACCTTTGATCAAAGAGCGAAACCAATTAATTGAGGGGGTAGGCTCTTGCTTTTTATGCAAACGTCTTGATTGATTTTCTTGAGAAACAAGGCTTTCAGGCACAGAACAAACTTCAGCACTCATTACCACCTGATTAGGGGCTTCCATCATCCCATGATCGCCTTGCACCTGATCTTTTTGCTGTTGTTCAACACCTCTTGGCGGAGGCCTTTTAAAAGGTGGCTGTGCGAGCGGCGTCTTAGGTGGTTCGGATGAAGGCTGCCTTCTGTGGTTCAACACAAAAGGCAAGACGCTCTTGATATCTTCATCCGTCACAACCACGCGCTCATGTAATGCCGCATAGGCTTTTGACGCACGGCTTAACATGATATCAGCACGCAGGCCTTCAACGCCCGCGTCGATGCAGTGTTTTGCTATACGCCTTTTTTGTTCTGTGGCAAGTTTAACCTGATGTAGCCTGCTTGAGGCATCTACAAATTGCTGAGTAAGTGCTTGTTGTGATGATGCATAATCACCGAGAAAACGCTCAGGATCATGATCAAAAGCTTCGCGGCGCTCTACAATTGCAATACGCTCGTCAATATCCACTGGGGTTTGCAGCTCAACCGACAACCCAAAACGATCTAAAAACTGAGGGCGCAATTCGCCTTCTTCAGGATTCATCGTACCGATCAAAATGAAATGACTCGGGTGTTCATGGCTTAGGCCATCGCGCTCAACCCGATTCACGCCACTAGCCGCCACATCCAATAACAGATCCACTAAATCATCTTTTAGCAGATTAACTTCATCAACATAGAGCACACCTTCATGTGCATGATGCAACAAGCCCTCTTTAAATGTCGACTCCTGATGACCCAACAGATGATCTACATCGAGCGAGCCAATTAATCTATCATCTGTCACACCAAGCGGCACATTGACAAATGCGCCTTTATTCGATGAAGGTAAAACATCAAAAAACGCCCTTGCCGTGGTCGATTTTGCCACACCACGGGGCCCAGAAATCAAAACACCCTGCAATAACGGATCAACAGCGGTCAACATTAACGCTGTCTTCAATGAAGATTGGCCTAAAATAGCCGTAAAAGGAAAGCTGTGCTTCATAGGCTTATTTTACCTACTTGCACTACATTAAGTTGCATCTCACCACCTTGGCACCCACCGTACCTCAGGATTAGTTAAATCAATGTTCACAGGCCGGTCATCGGGCTCAAAGAAAGTGGAGATGGAAACACTCAAGAAAGGTTACATCAATTCTGTTTCTAGGATAATCTATGAAACAAGTGACTACTTTTTACCGTTGCGGGGGCAGCGCAGGATTCCTCACCTGTCTTCCCGTTTAACTAAGCATCTTACAAACGCAAACACTTAGCACCTGTACAAAGGCACAAATTCTATTGCTTTACCCTGACATTTGCAAATCAACTCATATATTTCTGGTCAAACAATTACTGAGAAAAAGGTAACACCATGAATCAAGAACTATTAGCTCTAGGCAATGACTTTCTCAAGGCTCAGCCTTTTAGCGTATTATTAGGTGCAACCCTGCAAAAAGTAGACATAGGCATCATCGAAATGGCCTTGGAAGCCAAAGAAGCCTTTAATCAGAATAATGGCTTCGTCCATGGCGGTGTCATCAGTTACCTAGCAGATAACGCCATGACTTTTGCCGGTGGTTCAGTGTTAGGCGCCAATGTGCTCACAGCCGAATATAAAATTAACTACCTTAAACCTGCCACAGATGGCCTTCTGGTTGCCAAAGCACGTGTCATTTCTTCAGGAAAAAAGCTGGCTATCTGTCAATGCAGCGTCATTCAACAACAAGATGAAGAAAATCTAATCGCGCTTGCTCAAGGCACCATTATGGCAACAGATGGTGAAGGCACAGAGGACCGCTCATAAAACCTCTAGCGGTTAACTATGCCAACAGAGCCCAGGCGCCTGCCCGAGAATGAGGCTCTAGAAGTCTGATGATATGGACGCTCCTCTAACTAATATCTTGAAATTTTAGTTTGGCGCATTGTGACGCCGATTGGGAGCGTCCATTTCATCAGGCTCCTAAGGACTTCAACACTCAATGCTTGGCATAATGTACTATTGAGCAAAACCTATTGATTTATCACCCCAGGCTGGCTGATAGACCTTGCTGCCATGTTGAGTTCGGAGCTGTAAGGGCCCTACAGACTGAGTGATAGTCACATCCAACCCTTTAAACTCAAATTTGCCATGAACAAGCCTACCAAGGCCAAATTCAACGCTATCTAGGTTAATAAAATCAGCAATAGCCACAGGCTTCATGGGAATATCCAATAGAGTACAATTAAGAAGAAAATCTGGATTGCTTACCAGCTGACGCCAGGGGCTGGGCTCAACTGTTAGAAGGGTAGACTCACTTTTCAAAGCGGCTTGAATAACCAACTGCCCTTTCTCTTCTTTAGCTGTGATAGCAGTTTCAATATCTATAGGATGACTGCCTGACGCAATAGCTGTCACACTAGGATTGGATTGCCACACACAAGCTAAATTCTCGGCATTTTCAGGGCTAATGTGAACCGTTGCGTAAACAGGAACAGTCATAGTTAGCATTGCTTTAACCTGAACTGTCTCAAGCCCCTCAGAAAGCCTAAGCTCTTTAATAATGGCGTTACCACGACTAATGCCTGCACCTGCATCCATCGTGTAAGTTGCGACATTTAAATAACCATCAACTTTACCAAGGGATTCAAGTTGTTTATTGCAGGTAGCTATCTCACGATCCTGTTTTAACCGACACCCTTTTTCAGCATCCCGGGCAGCTGTTTGGCAAGCCTCAACTTCAGATTTACGAGCTAAGCTGCAGGCCTGAAAATCAGCTTCCTCTTTAGATCTACACAACTCAACTTTTGCTTTACAAGACAGATTAAAAGCTCCGCAGTCTTTTGCACAGCTCTTTTTTTGGCAAGGCTCGGCAACACAAGACTTAGTATGCTCACAAGACTTACGCAAGTCCTGACAACTCACCTGATTGTGTTTCCACAATCTTAAATTCTCCGTCATGGTATCTGAGACAGGTTCATGACTGGCTGCCAACATAAAAAGGCCTGCATCATCATGTTGTTGGTTAATCGTCAATAACGCTTTATTAAGCACAGCGGCAATCAGATTTTTGCGAATTTGAATAGACGAGCCTTGACCTACAGCATCAAAATGCTCCTTAATCAGGCTATTATATTGTGATGAAAAATTGCCATAACTAAAGCCTGCAAGCTGGCTACCTGGTGACTCATCTACAAACTTTTTTAATTGACTAGGTTGCGTACTCCCCTGCAAATCAATTTCAGCAATCATAGAAAGCCTTTCAGGGCTAATATGTATTGCAGAATCACCCAACTCAAGGGCGGAGACAGACTGCTTTTCAGGGGTTATCAAACTGTATTCGGCTTTTTCCTTCTCACCCTGATTAACCATTTTTTCAAGATCAAGTGCCTTTATTGCATCTAAATCAAGATCAATAGCCACAGGATGTTTGAACGCCTCTTGATTAACTGTTTTCATGGTACTTTCAAATATATCGCCGACTATTTTTGATGTCATTTTTTTGTCAAATGTTAACTTGGCTTTTTCTAAAAAATACCCAGGGTTATTAATGTCAGACCAGCGCATGTCGACTTCAGAGCGATCTACCCCTTCAAGCTTCAAACTGTTAAGTACTGGATATACAACTAATTGATTAGCCTGCATAGCCACAGCCCCTACCATGCCCAAGTTGCCATCAAGTACAAAATCAGGCTCCGTAATATCCATGCTAAATTTAGCGCTAAGCTGTATCAGCTGTTGATCTAGAGAGAGTTCAAATGAAGAGATTAAGAAGCGGTCCGTGTTTTTTATTTTAAGATCTGTTAGTCGCGCCTGTAAGGCTGGCACCAATAAATCGCTTAAATCCTGCTGGCTAATCTGCACTAAGACTTGAGGGTTATTGATTTCTGACAATGACTCACTTGCTGCCTTTATTGCCCGAACTCGTTGTTCCTGCAAATCAATCTTTGGCCAATCACGTGCTAGCTTATTTGGTTGAGACCCACAGCTCACTATGAAAGCCGCTAAAAAAAGTAAAAAGATAAACTTTTGGCAGACCATATCCCTGTCTCTATGATAAATGTTCATTATCCCGTAGTTGATACTAACGCCTTTATTACGCATCATGCTTCAGCTATCAGAAGAATCTAGCGCCACAGGATCAACTGATGTCTTTTATTACTCGATCAAGTCTAAACCAAAATTCAACGAACACACGTTTTTTTACTCACGTGGATGATAAAGGGTATTTATTCCTCTTAGCACATTCTCTTTTTGATGCATAGTTTAGGTTCTGTTGAAGTACCTCACTGGACAGAAGCACTTAATGCAGCACTCACGCCATACAAAGCGCAATGATCATGTATTTTTTACTTTTCTGGATACAGCATTCAAGGTAAGCTTAGCTAACGGTTTAAGGACAACAGTATGTTAAAGTTGGTTGGCTATTTTTTTGTTATCTTAGCCTTTATAGGCATTATACTGCCTTTGCTGCCAACAACCCCTTTCTTATTGATTGCTGCCATGTGCTTTGCCAAAAGCTCACCTGAACTACACGAAAAACTGCTCAATCACAAAATTTTTGGTCCACCTTTAAGAGACTGGGATGAAAAGCGCTGTATTCAATGTAAAATTAAGCTACTCGCGATCTCTTCAGTGGTTTTTTTCACGGGTATCTCCGTATTATTTGTCATTAAGAATATACCTATGAAGCTTTTTGGCTTCGCCGTCATTCTGGTTGCAGTAGGCGTTATTTTAAGAATCCCCACCTGCAAAACCGACACGAAACAATTACCCAAAAAACTTGAGCCCACTGAGCCTTTAATCTCAGATTGATTAACCCCATTCATTAAAAAATAGTGCGCCTCCTACTAGTACCCCAATGCACAGCGATTGTCGGGTTCAGTGGCAGAGTAAAATGCTCATAGCAAGGCAGCTGATCGAAAATTTAAGATGCCGAAAATCCTTAAAGATAGGCTGACTTTTACTGCTGTTGCAAAAATCTCAATACTTGCTGATTAAAAGCTAACGGCTTTTCAGCATGCAACCAATGACCTGCGCCTTGCAAGGTTCTCAGCTGCACATGAGGATAAAAATGTAGAATGGTGTCTTTCATTGAGGGCAGGACATAATCTGATAATTCACCTCGAATAAACAGCACAGGCTTCTCATAGGCTTTCGTTAATGAAGGCGCTGCACATATTGCCTCATAGCTTGCCGCCACCTCTTCGAGCCCAAAACGCCACACCCAAAGCCCTTCATCATTACGTTTCATGTTTTTCATAAAAAACTGCCTTAAAGGCGCTTCGGGGATTTTTCGAGCCAGTAGATCATCCGCTTCTTTACGCTGCTTTATGGCTGTATTGGCGACCACAAACATTTGATCAAGAATCTCCAGATGCCTTGCTTCATAGGCTACAGGCGCAATGTCTGCAATGATTAATCTCTCAACCGATTCAGGTATTTTTTCTGCAACCTGCATCGCAACTTTCCCACCCATACTGTGTCCAAAGAGCGATAGTTTTTTGATAGAAAGATGCTCAATCAACGCAATCACATGATCAGCCATGATGGGGTAATCCACCGCCATTTGATGAAAGCTTCTCCCGTGATTGACTAAGTCAAGCGTCACGACAAAATAGTGCTCACTCAGCATCGTCGCTAACGATTTTAAATTATCACTCATACCAAACAGACCATGCATAACAGCGATAGCTGGCGCTTGAGGGTTACCAAAGGTAGAAAAATGCAACATGAGATCAGCAAGCTATTTAAATTTGGCAAAGTATATAGGATTTTGATCGCGCTCAGCGAGGCTTTATTTACGCAGCCACAGCTTTACTTGGCAACCTTTCTCTTCCTCTATAGTTCTGAGTATTCCATAGCTCATGAGGCCAGACAGACAAATGATAATTCCCAACAGGTTATTTCAACATCAAAAGAAGCACTAGCGCAGCCTGATTTATCTGCCGAAGAACGCTTCGCGCTGCATAAAAAGCTAGCTAGCAGTGAGTTTTACGTAGGTAATTATTCAGCTGTCGCTCAGCATGCGGAAGCCATGCTACAACTAGGCACGCAGCTAAATGACGCCAGCATGTTTGTAACGGGTGCTTACTACCGTTCAGCTTATTTCCGTGCATTAGAAGCATTTAAGGATGCTGAAGCAGCCATAGCGCTCGGTGAGAAAAAGCTACCAGATGTGCCCGACGACCTAGTGAAAGCCAGCTTTTACTATAACGCTGCTGCCTGCTATACGGACAATCCTAGCGGCGATCATAAAAAAGGAAGGGGGTATTTTCAGGCTATACTCGATACGTTACCTGAAACGCATCAACTTTATCATCGTGCCTGTATTCGCTTAGCAAGCAGCTGGGTAAGGGATCAAGAAGCGACAAAAGCGGAAGCAGTATTAGCCAAACTTAACACTACGACTATAAAACCTCGAACCAAAGTTCACTATTTATTAACACTGGCACGCATACTCAGTATAAAAGGACAAGTTGGCCAGGCCATTCTTTCCATTGATGAAGCGTTGCCCTTATCTCAATCCCTAGGCCTCACAGGCGACACTGACAGATTGATGGCGTGCCGTGCAGAATACGAGTCAATCCTCAAAGACCAAACCCGTATCGATTGACTGACTATCAAGAAAGGCGATAATGAGTGTTTTTATGATAATTAATAATAACATGATTCCCTCATTAAAGACTGCCCTGATTACAGGCGCTGCCAGCGGCATCGGCAAACATTATGCCTTAGCCCTCGCAAAGCAAGGCACCAAAGTAGCTGCTTTGGATATCAATATCGAAGCGCTAAACGCTTTAAAAGAAGCCTCTCCTAACCTATCGATTTATCCAGTTGACATAACACAAACAGCAGCTGTTACCCATGCGGTAGACAAAGCAGCCGATGACTTAGGTTCTTTTGACCGGGTCATCAATGCAGCAGCCATTATGCCCTGTGGCAGCATTATGGATCACCCAACAGATAATATCCTTAAAGTCATGGACATTAACTATGGCGGGCTTGTTAACTTAACCAAAGCCGTTATGCCACAATTATTAAAACAGGATAAAGCAGAATTTGTTATTTTCTCTTCCATGTTAGGCATTATGCCAACGCTAAAAACAGGTGCTTATAGCGCCAGCAAATTTGCCACCTCCGTTTTTGCCGAAGTATTAGCTCAGGAGCATAAAGCCAGCAACGTTCAGTTTGCCTGTATTTGCCCCCCTGCAGTTAACACGCCTTTACTTGAGCAAGTACGCTCAACCGAGTGGCCAAAAATTCTTGATGACACACCGCCTATTACAGTTGATGAGGTGGTTTCAGCTATCGAAAAAGGACTCAAGAAAAAGCAATTCTGGATTTTCCCGGGGCGCGGAACAACAATTGGAGCCATGATGCGGCGATTATTTCCAGCTGTTGTGTGGAAGCATATACAATCTGTTGAAGCGAAATAGTAAGGGCATCTCAATTAATTGATATTGAGTGCCTGCACTGAATGTCAAGGCGTTCAGCAAGGCGTAGGCTGCTCATCTTGCTTTTATTTGATAAGTAGCATGCCTCTAGAAACAGCTAAAGGAACAAAACAGAAGCCGAAAGCAATTATTAGAGGCGCCCTTAAAGGCTGTAGGTGAATAGGCGTTACAAGAACCACCAATAGAGAATACAGCCTGCGGCGGACGCGCTAACGCTGATCCACCCTACCAAGTTGATTAATGCTTATTTAAGACATAACGCTTTGATTTTAAGAACATTTCATTAAGCTCCGACGTGGGCTCAATGTTAGTTTTTTGCAGTATATAGTCGACAGCGATATCGTAGGCCTCAGAAAAAGACCGGCAATTCATACTGATTTCTTTGGCAGGCTGGCCTGGCGGTCTTGCAATTAACAACTCCGAAGGGTTACGCCCTTCTCTAACGCGCTTAGCACGCCTAATGCCCTTTACCTTACCTGCATCGTCAAATAGTTTATTCACTGGTAACTCTTTTCTAAGCTTCATCGCCTGTACTTGTTGATCAAGCTTGGCGTCCACTTCTGCTGCCAGTTTCTTCGCCTGTTTTTTACCCACTGAAAAAGAAAAATAGTACTGGTATTCTTTGCCGTCTATTTTTCTATATACACGATAGCAAGTAGGATTTTCCCTATTAGGATGTAAATGTATTGACATACAATGCCTCAAAACACATGAGATACTCTGATTAAAGAAGAAGCCAAACATGAGCGACATCTTTGCACTCGCTCTAGAAACCTCTCCCTCCTTTGAACTATCAAACTCTCCTACTCTTACTTGTCAACTGGCATTGTTAAAAGTGAAAAAGCCTAATAGCAAACCCAGTCATAAGACAGCGACTATGTCATAAAATTCATCAGCAAGGCCTAGTTTGTTAGGCAAATCAGCACAATTTTATGTCTCTTTAAAGAGGCTGAACTACTTGCTAGATATGGCCTCTAACCTAGCTTTCACTTAATCCATGGCGATCAATGCCATTTAACGCTATTCTTTTGTTTTTCCATTCTCCAAAGTCATCATGAGCACAGAGCATTTCTACATCCAAGAAGGTATTGTTGCCTTCAAAACCTCGCACAAACTCGTCAAACAACTAAAGCAAAAAGAACATGCGCCGGCCTTACATGGCAATAAAGTGTGGTCATCCAGTTTTGCCATGATGCGCTTTTTTAAAGACAACCCCTTGCCCGAGCAAACTCGCGCCTTAGAGATCGGCTGCGGCTGGGGCGTGCTTAGTTGTTATCTCGCTAAAATGCAAAAAGCGTCTGTGCTTGCAACCGATGCTGATAAAAATGTCGAGCCGTTTTTTCATTTAACAGCAAAAGAAAACGGTTTATCCCTACCTTTTGAGCAAGCTCTAATTGAAGCGTTTGATGAAGAACGCTTAGCAGATTTTGATCTTATTGTTGGCACAGATATTTGCTTTTGGGACGAAATGACTGAGATGCTTTATCAGTTAATAGCACGCTCCATAGATGCAGGCGTTTCACAAATTTGTATTGCAGACCCTGGTAGAGACCCTTTTTGGAAGTTATCAGATCGATGTGCTGAAGACTTTTACGGGTCTGTACAGACCATGAGAATGGGAAAGACGCGATCAAGCGAGAAATATATACTTTGTATTAATGAAGCATAAATTCAATAAAGGCGGGAGACGCTTCGATTTCCCGCCCTACAGATAATGGCTATTAAGCTATCTCGAAAAGACCTGCAGCACCCATACCGCCACCGATACACATGCTCACAACGACGTACTTCACACCACGACGCTTACCTTCAAGCAACGCATGGCCGACCATACGTGCACCGGACATGCCGAATGGGTGACCTACAGAAATAGCACCGCCGTTGACGTTCAATTTATCAATATCGATACCCAGCTCTTTTTGACAGTAAACCACTTGGCTAGCAAAGGCTTCATTGATCTCCCAAAGACCGATATCAGCAACGGTTAGGTTGTGCTTTTCGAGTAGTTTTGGAATCGCAAACACTGGACCAATACCCATTTCATCAGCTTTACAGCCAATTACCGCAAGACCGACATAATAGCCTAGTACGTCCAAGCCCATCTCTTTGGCTTTAGATTCTTCCATTAATAAAGAAGCGGATGCACCGTCAGATAGCTGAGAGGCATTACCGGCTGTTACATATTTACCCTGCTGCACCCACTTACCATCTTTCCATACAGGCTCAAGTGAAGCCAAGCTTTCAGCAGTGGTTGAAGGACGGTTGCATTCGTCGCGATCAACAATGACCTCCTCATAAGTCGTTTCTTTGGTTTCTTTGTTGAACACCGCTTTCATCGCAGGCATTGGTACGATTTCATCATCGAATACGCCATTCTCTTGTGCAGCTGCTGTCCGTTGCTGGCTGATTAAGGCGTAAGCATCTTGCTCTTCTCGAGAAATGTTATAACGCTCAGCAACAATCTCACCGGTTTCAATCATTGGGATGTAAGCTGTTGGATCGATTTCTGTCACCGTTTCTGACACATTTTTATAGGTGTTTTTATGCTTGTTTTGCGTCAAAGAAATAGACTCTAGACCGCCCGCAATCGCCACATCAATTTCACCTACCATGATGCTCTTAGCAGCTGTTGCGATAGTCATCAAACCGGATGAACACTGACGCTCCATCGCCATACCTGGCACAGAATCGGGAAGGCCGCCAGCCACAGCACACAAACGGCCAAGGTTGTAGGCTTGCGTACCTTGTTGTGCCGCTGCACCAAATATACAATCTTCAACTTTTGTAGGATCCACACCTGTCTTTTCAATAAGCGCTTTAACCACATGACCGCCCATTGCAGGGGCTTCAGTATTATTAAATGATCCACGAAACGACTTGGCTAAGCCGGTTCTTGCTGTTGCAACAATTGCTGCTCTTTTCATCACTGCTTCCTTCTCTAAACCTATTATAAACGTTACTTAGGGTGGGTTAGCGAAGCGTAACCCACCATTTTATGATTTAAGCTCTTTGACTCGACGTTGAAATCACTTCACCGGTTAAATAAGACGACAAGTCGGATGCTAAAAAGAGCATCACATTCGCGACTTCCCACACTTCAGCCGCACGGCCAAAGGCTTCTTTTTGCTCAAGTTCTGCTAGAAGCGCTTCAGGCGCTGATTTTCTAAGCATGGGGTGCAATGCAATAGAAGGGGCTACGGCATTAATACGTACATTAAACTCAGCAGCTTCAAGTGCTGCACAACGCGTTAACGCCATCACACCTGCTTTAGCAGCGGCGTAGTGCGCTTGTTCTTTTTGCGCGCGCCAGCCTAAGACAGAGGCATTATTGACAATAACACCACCTTTGCCTTTGTCTTTCATCACACGCATCATATGGCGCGTCATGCGCATAGTGCCATAAAGCGTGACTTGAATGACTTTATCCCACTCGTCATCTTCCATTTCGATCAAAGATTTAGATGTGCCTAAGCCTGCGTTGTTAATCAGAATATCGACACCATCCAACTTTGAATCGGCAAATTCGATCAATGCCTGAACATCGTCTTCCTGAGTAACATTACACAGCTTACCAAAGACGTTATCCTTGCCGGTCATCTCTTTTAGCTCAGCAACAGATTTTTCTAGTCGGCCTTCATGCACATCACTGATCACAATGGCGCGACAGCCTTCTTCAACTGCACGCTTAGCCGCAGCAAAACCAATGCCTGCACCTGCAGCAGCAGTGATGAGCACAGATTTACCTGCAATGAGGTCTTTTCCTTGCGTATACTCCGGATTCTTAAGATCGATCATTCGTTAGTCTGCCTTAATCACAACTTTAGGTTCTTTGGGCATGCCAAGACCACGCTCAGCAATAATGTTTCGTTGAATTTGATTGGTACCGCCATAAATGGTATCGGAACGCACAAATAGATACATGGACTGCAAGCGAGTAAGCTCATAAGGGGCCGCATCTAAAAGCTGTGAGTCCATGCCCATCACATCCATGGCTAGCTCACCTAAATCTCTGTGCCACGTAGCCCAGTAAAGCTTATAGATAAGCGCTTCTTTTTGGAGAGAACCGTCACCTGCATCACCTGACAGGGTTCGCATGCTGTTATAACGCATCAAAATTAAGCCTTCATGGGCTTTAGCAATGCGTTGGCGAATCGTAGGGTTTTTAGCCGCACCTGTCTCTTTAGCAATTTGAATGACCTCATCCAGTTCGTTTTGGAACTGCATCTGCTGACCCAACGTAGACACGCCACGCTCAAAACCTAAAAGGCCCATCGCGACTTTCCAGCCGTCTCCAGGTTTACCGACGATATCGCTCGCTTCACACTCAGCATCATCAAAGAATACTTCGTTAAATTCACTGGTGCCGGTAATCTGCTCAATAGGACGCACCTCAATGCCAGGCTGATCCATTTTCATCAAGAAGAAGCCTAAACCTTTATGGGCGACAGAATCTGGATCTGTACGGGCTACCACAAACACATAGTCAGATTCATGTGCTAATGAAGTCCAGACTTTCTGACCGTTAATAATCCACTTGCCTTTTTCCTCATCAAATCGAGCTTTAGTCTTTACGTTAGCTAAATCAGAGCCTGCTGAGGGCTCAGAATAGCCCTGACACCAAAGCTCTTTGCCTGACAAAATACCAGGTAGGTACTTGGTTTTTTGCTCTTGCGTACCAAAGGCAATTATGGTTGGGCCTGCTAGACCTTCGCCAATATGACCAACACGGCCTGGCGCACCAGAGCGCGCATATTCTTCATAAAAAATGACCTGCTGCTCGATGCTTAGGCCTCGACCACCAGCCTCTTTAGGCCAGCCAATGCCAATCCAGCCGCCTTCAGCGAGCTTTTCTTCCCATTTTTTACGCGCTTCGGGGAACATGTGCTCATCGCCTGGACCACCTCTGAACTTAAGCTGCTCAAATTCACCCACAAGGTTATCAGCTAACCAGGTAGCGATTTCTTTACGGAACTGTTCGTCTTCAGGGCTAAAACTTAACTTCATGTTCTTCTCCTTTAGTCCAATAGGGCCTTGGCTATGCGCTCACGGTGAAAGCTGGCATCGCCTAAAAAATGCTCTGAAGACTTCGCGCGTTTAAAATAAAGATGGACATCGTATTCCCAGGTAAAGCCAACACCACCATGCAACTGAATAGCATCACCTGCATTTTGGAAATACGCATCAGAAGCTGCAGCCTTTACAACACTTGCAGCATCCATTAATGAAAAATTGGATTCACCTGCAACCGTTTCAGAGGCAACGCAAGCCGCAAAATAAAGGCCAGAACGTGCAGCCTCTACTTTTGTCATCATGTCAGCGGCTTTATGTTTAACCGATTGAAAACTTGCGACAGGGCGATTAAATTGTACGCGCTCTTTTGTGTACTCAACCGTCAAATCTAACACTTGTTGCGCACCGCCAACCTGCTCTGCAGCAAGCAGCACAGTTGCAATATCTAAAAACGTATGAAATTCTTTTACAGCGTCAGCCTTCAATAAAGCATTAGCATCAAGGGTTAGGTTTGATACCTTAATATCAGCAAGCTTGCGCGTTTGATCCATCGTTGGCGTAAAAGTACGCTCGATACCCGAGGCCTTAGCATCCACAGCAAAAAAGGCGATACCCTCATGGCCTGCTGTGCCTTCTTCACGTGCGATCAAAACAAGTTGGCTTGCGGTATGGCCATCCACCACAAAGCGATAATCACCATTTAATACAAACTGCTCACCTTGCTTCTTATAGGTAGCCTTGACTGTTTTGCTATCCCAAGTGTCGTCGGCATTAAAGGCAACTGTGGCTGTTTCACCTTCTAATATCTTGCCTAAAAGCTCAGCCTTCTGCCCCTCATTTGCTGCCAACATAATGGCCGTGTTAGCTAGACAAACGGTTGAAAAGTAAGGTGCACATAGTAAATAGCGGCCCATTTGCTCCATGACAGCCGTAAGCTCAACATAAGAAAGACCAAGGCCGCCCAACTCTTCTGGAATAGTAATAGCTTGAAGATAAAGCTCTGTGCAGAGAGTTTGCCAAAGCGCATCATCATAGCCCTTATCTGTTTGCATGGCCGACCGAATAGCCTCAGATGTACTAACATCAGCCAGGAAACTTTCCGCACTTTCGCGGATCATGGTTTGTTCTTCGGTAAGGGCGAAGTCCATCAGACGTTCCTCAAAACAAGGGTTGTAAGTTATTGTTGTTATAGCCAGCAGCTTAATAAAGTGAATACCCACTCATCAATCGCCAGCCCAAAAGCGCGGCAATTATAACAGCTTTTACGCTAAAGAATCTAACAGGTCTATTATTTCGCTATTTAGCAGATCAAGGCGTCCCCAAGAATACTAATACTGCCCGTATATTACCTAAAGATAAACCAAGCACCTCCTTGCCAAATACTTTTTTTGATGAATGACCCGCCATCGCTTTCAATTCTTTCAATCAACTGAACTTTATACTGACCAATAGAGGATATAGATCGCTTGTTATTACGATGAGAGAAAACAACTGTTGACATTTACCAGAAGCAACTTAACATTAGCGTGCTAGAAATAATTCACCTCACTATTCTTCATTTCGTTGTAACACCAATACATCGTCCTGCAGCATATTTGCAAGTTACTATTTCCAAGCAAAGTTGCCCACACTGTGTGGGATATATGTATTTATTAAATTAATCCAGGATAAAAAATGTCTACAACTGTCACAGGCACTGTAAAATGGTTCAACGAAACTAAAGGCTTTGGCTTTATCGAACAACAATCAGGCCCTGATGTCTTCGCTCACTTCAGCGCGATCGTAAGCAACGGTTTTAAAACCCTAGCAGAAGGTCAAACGGTTGAATTTACCGTCACCCAAGGTAAAAAAGGCCCTCAGGCTGAAAATATTGTTGTTGTTTCTTAATTAAGCAACGCACCACTAAGTGCACAGCTGCTGTGCACTTTCCTACACTCATTTCCTTTTACTCCCCTTCCGCCTTCATTCTACATTCAACGTACACAAAAATAATCGTCACAAAAAACGGCTACAGCCTTAGGCTCGACGTCTATAAGCTGGTTGACTATACCTGAGTGCGCCTGAACGAAAATCTTTTAAAGATGGTCAGACAGGACAATGCTTGGCTACCTGAGGAACAAGCCATCTACCAACCATTCGAAAGTTGGCGGGAAACGCTGCGCTTTCCCACCCTAGGGCGCGCCCGATTGAAAAATTATCAGACTTTACGCAGCTCGGTTTTAAGCACTTTACCCGAAGCATTTATCGGCAAAGCCTCTAAAAACGCCACTTGTTTAGGCACTTTGTAGTTTGCCAAATGCTGTTTAGCATAAGTAATCACATCAGCCTCAACCAAAGAACTGCCAGCCGCTTTTACTATAAAAGCTTTGCCCACTTCCCCCATTCTATCATCAGGCACGCCAATAACCGCTAGCTGAACAACTCCCTCTATTGCCGAGAGAGCACTTTCAATTTCAGCAGGGTAAACATTAAACCCACCCGAAATATACATGTCCTTCATCCGATCGGTAATATCCACATTACCCTCGGCATCCATAGTGCCGATATCCCCTGTTTTTAACCAACCGTCTTCTGTAATGGTTTCTTTTGTCGCCGCTTCGTTTTTGAAATAGCCTTGCATAACGTTATAGCCGCGCACCCAAATCTCACCAGCTTCACCCCGAGGCACTTCAGCGCCGCCTACGCCCACACATTTCACTTCGATACCTTCCATAGCCCGCCCTGAAGAACCAGATATCACTTCTGGTGCATCATCTGGCCTGCAAATCGTCACAAAGCCACAGGTTTCTGTGAGTCCATAAGCCGTCACCACAGATTCAAAGTGCAGCTCTTCGCGCATACGCTTAATTAACGACACAGGCACAGGTGCCGCACCTGTCACAGCTAATCTAAGGCTTGATAAGTCATACTGACCACGATCTGGGTGAGCTAATAGCGACTGATAAATCGTCGGGGGGCCAGGTAGCATCGAAATTTTATCTGTTTCAATTTGCTTTAACACAGAGTCAAGATCAAAGGTTAATACTGGAAAAATAGTCGCCCCTTTAATTAAGGCAGCTAACCATCCTGCTTTATAACCAAAACTATGAAAGAACGGATTGATGATTAGATAGTTATCCTGTTCATTCAAACCATTGGTATCAGCCCAAGCAGTAATGGTTCTTAAATTTTGTTCATGAGCACACATAACCCCTTTAGGCTTACCTGTGGTGCCCGAGGTAAATAACATATCCATTGTAGAATCAGGCTTAACTGCCGCTTTTCTTTTCGTTAATAGATCAGACTCTACATCTTGCCCCATCGCTAGAAATTCAGTCCAGGTGAGCGCACCTTCTGCCTGCCCTCTAAGCGCAATTTTGTGCGCTACAAGCGGCAGTTCAATACCTTCAAGCATATCGAAGTAACGGATTTCAGTGGTTGGCGCACTTTGAAACGTTTCCAATGAACAGACAACCCTAGCACCGCTGCGATTAATAATATCAGCAGCTTCGCTACCTTTCATGCGAGTATTGAGAGGCACTAACACACTACCTATAGATTGAAGCCCTAACGCAGCTAAAATCCACTCATGAACATTTGGCGCCCAAAGTGCAACACGATCACCTGCCTGGATATCCATAGCCAAAAAGGCTTTGGCTACCTGATCCACTTTTTTCAAAAGTTCAGCGTAGGTCAACGACTGTTCGGGTTCTTTAACCGCTATTTTATCGGCATACGTTGAAGATAACGCCGCCAATAGCGATGGAATCGTTGTGTGATAGGCCTCGGCATTCATACACAATCCTTTTTATTCATATTTTCATGTTGTGAATCACTAAAAAGCCGCTTGACCAAATGGTCCAGCACTTCGTATCCAACCGATTATCTGCTTGTTCTCAATCGGTTTATTTGATCTAGCTTGAAATTAAGGGGGTATAGTCTATGTAGGTTCAAGAAAGTTATCAAGGCACATTCATTGCTCACTGTGCCAGGATGTCATCCGAGAATTGCGCTCGAGAATAAATGTCAAAGAAGTGAGATAGATGCTTTGGGAAATTTGGCGAAGTATTTAACCACTTATCTGCAATTTAAACCGAACGGTCAATTATCTAACGGCCTCATATGCAGTTAAGGCTCGCCCACCTTGACTGTTAATTTCCCAAAATTCTTCCCTTCTAACAGCCCCATAAAGGCTTGCGGAGCTTGCCTGAGCCCCTCAACAATTTGCTCTTTATATTGAACCTTATTTTGATCGATCCACGCATTCATATCCTTGCTGAATTGTTCAAAATACTCGTCATACTCATCAAAAATAATGAATCCTTGCATATGAATGCGCTTGATTAAAATAGTCGCCATCAACATGGACAGCCGATCCTGCCCAACAGGTAAATCTGTTGCATTATAATGTGCTACTAATCCACAAACAGGCACCCTTGAAAACTCATTCAGCAAGGGCAATACCGCATCAAATACCTCTCCCCCCACATTCTCAAAATAAATATCAATACCCTTTGGGCATGCGGCCTTAAGTTTTTGAGGCAAGTCAGCTTCGTTATGATTCAGGCAATCATCAAAGCCCAATACCCGCTTAGCATAATCGCATTTCTGTTTACCGCCTGCTATACCGACTACCTGACAGCCTTTAAGCTTGGCAATTTGCCCTACCGTCGCACCAACAGGGCCGGTTGCAGCAGCAACGACTAGCGTCTCACCAGGTTTAGGCTTGGCGATATTGAGAAGGCCATGGTAGGCAGTAAAGCCTGGCATACCTAAGACACCTAACGCATACGAGGGATTTTCAGGTGATTTGCCCAAGCCAATGAGTTCTTTACCTTGGCTAATGCTGTATTCCTGCCAGCCACCAAAACCCAATACCCAGTCACCCACCTCAAACTTTGCGTTGTTACTTTCAGCAACCACACCAACTGTCGCACCAATCATAGGCCCATTTAATGGCACAGGATCAGCATAGGATTTTGCATCACTCATACGACCGCGCATATAAGGATCTAACGACAGATATATGGTTTTAACCAAGACATCATTTGCCTTTAGTTTTGGCGTTTGCGCCGATTCTAGTCGAAAATTTTTCTGCCTAGGGGCACCGATGGGCCTTGAAGCTAGAACAATTCGTTGGTACTGCATGGCTTTACCTTTCATTTAAAAACTAGGCTTCTTGTCTCGTAGGGGCAATAACAATTTCTCGTACGCAAACGGACTGCGGCTGATTCACTGCAAAGACAATAGCTTCTGCAATTTGCTCAGGACGCAATGCACCGCCCATGGATTGTTTCCATGAGGTGTATTCTTCTTTGATAGCCGTTGAGGTTGTATGACCAAGTAAACCTGTTTCCACCACCCCCGGAGAAATGGTTACTACACGTACACCAAAAGGGGCAACTTCTTCTCTAACTGTTTCACTAGCAGCATGAACAGCATACTTAGTTGCACTATACGCAGCATGATTTGGAAAGGTTTTAAATCCTGCTATAGAGGAAACATTCACTAACGTACCCGAGCCTCGAGCCTTCATACCCTTTAATACAAGATGCATACCATTGAGAACACCTAGAATATTGACATCAACCATTTGGCGCCATTCATTCGGGTTTTGATCAGCTATATCACCAAGAAGCATGACTCCCGCATTATTCACAAAACACTCAACAGCTCCCCACTTAGCTTCCGCCTGGCTAAGAGTGTTCGACATAGCAGCTTGATCAGTTACATCAACTTGCGCGCAAAGCGTATCAGGCAGCTCACTTAAGGCATGCATATCACCAGACTTGGATAGTAACAAAAGTGCAAAACCTGACCGAGATAATGCCTTTGCCGTCGCCTCACCAATACCCGAACTTGCGCCAGTTATTACCGCCAGCTTTTTTGCCATTAGGATTCTCCACCACCTCTATTTTCAGATAAAACAGATGATAAAAAGTTCGATCAGTCGCTAAATGAAGCGAGTACGTCAATGCACTAGATTTGTTCGGTGTGAATGTCCACGAAGAAGGAAATCAATTATTGAGGGATATTTCATCCAACAATCGCAGTGAATCAAAATATCTGTACGTTATTTCACCGCGATTGCCGGATATCAAAATGGTTGTAGGGTGGCGTTAGCTTGGAATGTCTGTAGGGTTGTTATAAGTGTATTCTGGCTGCTCATCAACAGTTACAGGGTATAGATAACAATTAGGAGATATGTGATCCTCGCCATAACCAAACCGTTGTTGCCATTTACCCTTGATTTTTCTTATGTCTGTATACCCATTAAAAAGTGAATCCGTTATCTTTGGGTTGTTTTTGTACAGTGCGCTCACAAAGTCTGATAACGCCTGAGTATTTACAGTTGAATCGGATTGCATAGATTCTAGTTCTGCGCTAGTAATGTCTACATTACATGAATCAGGATCTTTTCTTGCTTCAACTCTAATTGTTTTATCTCCAAATATTAAAGCCAACCGCATCATTGGCCTCCACGGCCCACTATGACTTATGATATTGGTTAGTTTTGCATCATCAATATCTTTAGAGTCTACGAATCGTGATAAAAGAGGGGAAGATAAACAAGAAAAATTTACAAATAAAATGATGCTAATAAATACTTTGCCAGTTGTTGATATAATTGTCTTCATCATCAGTAATATCAAAGATTAAAATTTGTGGCATATTGATTGAATTAACTCACATAAGTTCAATATAAAAAACTATATTCCTATAACTCGCACCCCCATGAGGTCGTCCTGCCCCCCTCCACGTGAGACAAGTAAAATACGATCTAACGGATGACTCGTACTTTTTGGATCACAGTGCCGCTTATCCACCACCGCCACCGAAAAAATACACTGAAATAGCGCTTTAGAGTAAGACTATAAAAAATCGAAGATCGTTAGATTAACTAAAACTTACACAAACAAGATTGCTAAATCTTTTTATGCTTAATTTTTTTTGGTGCCAAAAACGCTTGCTTAATGGTTTTGGATTTTTCACGATGACCAAGGTGCCCCAGGAATGCGCCCCAATATTCAGCCAAACGACCAGAGAGTATTTGATAAAGATTGGCATGCAAGCACCCTTGACGAAGGGCTTGCTGAATATCTGACACCACAGCCGTACTCCAAAAAATACAAAAATCCACAAGGGTAAAATGTAAATCAGGATAAATACTCTGTAGCGCTTGCCCTTCCTGAATATATCGATTTAGTGCCAGAGAAAAGTCTTCTTTTTTTGTATCGAACACACAAGCTTCTGCGACATAAGCCACCCCTAAGCCCTTTTGGTTAAGCTCTTTAACTAGCTGAATAGCCTCCAAGGCCCGTAAAGACTCATCAAATCGGTGTGCCAGCCAGATTGAACGCAGCACAGCAGCATTATTATTGTGGGCAAAGCTACCATATTGAGGAATCTGTGACGCTTTAGGGAAATGATTGTCAAGGTATTGGGCTCTTGGAAAATCGGTTACCTTGCTAGCTTCAAGTCGGCCATAACTGTAGACAGCCACCTGATCAATGAGAGGCTCTATCAAGGACTGCAACCATTTAGAACCAGCAGGCACCATTTCTGGATCTAAAAAGACTAAAATATCACCTTGAGCTTCAAGGCAAGCCAGATTCAAAGCCTTGATGGGGTCATCGGCTAAATGCTCAACAGACACCACACGGCAGTGATAGAAGTCTGCTAAAAAAAGTGTACCATCAGTCGAGTTTGCATCGGCTAAAATAACCTCTACCGTTGAGTCACTAAGCTTTTGAAGCTTGACAGCCTCCAACAAATCAGTCAATTGCCGCGCATGATTAGCGGTACGAATAATGATACTTACCTGCATGTCCAAGGCTCCCTGCCAAATGCTACTGATAACATAAAACATTAGGCGAGAATGAACCCAAAACCCT
Source organism: Pseudomonadales bacterium (assembly GCA_965225765.1). Lineage (GTDB taxonomy): Bacteria > Pseudomonadota > Gammaproteobacteria > Pseudomonadales > DT-91 > CAKMZU01. Next base: position 326,727 of record CBDDBO010000002.1, on the reverse strand, counting down.
GCCCAAAGTCTTTAGCCAATCTTAGTTGCTATTTGACAATCCTTCCAATTTCACAGGCTTACAAATGTCACAAACGGTATTTATCGAGAAACCTTCGTACTTTTGGCAGATAGTTGCGTGTTTCTGCATAGGGTAACTTCTGACGTAATCGCTGATAAACTGCCTCCGGCTTCATTGCGTTGATATTAGGCACTGCTTCATCGATACGCCTATAACCGCCAAAGGCTCTCGCCACATTACTAGGCCCTGTATTATAAGCTGCGATCATGCAATAAAAACGGGCTACAGGGTGTTTAATTCGTCTAAGATAGCGATAGTAAAGAATATGCAAATAGACCACACCAAGCTCAATGTTATTCTGCTTATTAAAAAGATAGGAAGGTAACAAAACTCTTGGGCTACCGAAAATCAAACTGGTTGCATCCTGCCCTGCTGACTCTGGTACGATTTGCATTAACCCGTATGCAGGTATAGGCGAAACAGCAAGCGGATTAAAGGCAGACTCTGCCTCAATAACCGCATAAACAAGCGGCTCAGCAATTTGATATCGCTTAGCTTCTTGACTAACGTAAGGGGCAATTGCTCGCGCTTTAATGGGTAATTTCTCATACTCAGCTGGTAGGCCCAGATCGTGCAGATTAACGACTGAGAAAAAGCCTGCCAGCACTTTATTGAAAGCTGTTTTCACATTCGCCTGAGGTTGCAGCTCATGAACTTGAGGCGCCTGAAACGCGCTCGGTGAAAACGGAATTTTGAAATGACTGATCACACGGCCATCCATGCCTTTTTCAACTGCCAGTTCTACACGCTCAGACAACTGCTTAATCAGTTGATCAAAGTCACCTGTAGAGAGCTTAGATTGGCCCGTTAGGTAAGTTAATAAGAATTGCTCGTCGCTCACTGGACTGGATTCAACCAACTTGAGTTCAGATAGGCCACGTTGCTCTATAGCCTGGCTTAAATAATCCGCTTCAAAGGCTTGTTTAAGTGTCATCTTCATCAGCATGGACAATACTTGTTTGAAGTTTTCAGCGCTTTGAACAGCTTTCCCTGTAAAGCTTACGATTAATTCTTCACCTGCAAAATCAACCCGTATTTTTCTTGAAAAATCATGCGTGTAATTGACCCATACGGACTTGCTGCTTATTTCAGGTAATTGCCAAACCGTTTTTAACTGAGAGATAAAACGGCTGGTCTCTTCTTGCTGAATAAGCGCATAGGATTGAAAATCTTTATGGAGTTGTTGATTAAAAGCTGCCAAAGAAGGCTCACCCGAGACAACAGCATGACTGCAAAACCAGAGAGTAACAAAAATCTGTAATGCTCGATGCCCCATGACTGTCTTCCATGACAAGAGGTTGCTCAATCTATGCTTTAGTATAGCGTTTAAATCAGAACCATCAGCAGAAAACCACTAAAGTCTCCAGAGCTGAGCAAAAAATAGAAAGCCAAAAGCTATTTTAGCGAACTACAACAGTAAATCTTCATAACAGGCTGTTAGCTGATTATTCATTACCTATTACAGAGTCGATATCCCCCCAAAACTCTTCTTTTTTAATGTTGTTTATAGTTTGAATTCTATCAGCAGCAGTAGTAAAAACTAATTCTACAGGGGTTGATTCTATATCAGTATTAGATACCATCGAGTGCAGTTCACAGTATAAATTCTGATAATTTGGCCTTGTTGAGCGTGTTGCACTAATATCTTGATGATAATATGAGGCAGCATTTCTTAATGTATTTATGGCTGCCAGGAGTACCGAGCACAAATCTGCAGATCTGCGCATATTTAATACCAATTTTAACTCATTTAATGCATTTTCAGGATTGCTAGGTTGGCGGGGAGATGGGGGAGTGATATTTATCCCAAGGTTTTCTAGTATGTCCTTAATAGGGCTTAAATCGGAGCCATATCTAGAAGGGGACCTTAGCTCTATTTGTGTATTTATTGGCCGAAATTCTTCTTTTACCGGTACTTCAATCATAGTATATTCAAAACTTTGTTAGTCACTTATTAAAAGATTTAGTTCATGAAAAAAAGATTCAGCTAACAAGCGTGTCTACGAGATCGTCGCTGCGCTCCTCCCAGCGACACGTACGTTATCTTCGCCTTGAATAACTTTTCACTGTAGTATTAAACATGTTACTTACATCATTGGCATTAAAAGCCCCCCGCTTAATGATATCCTGAAGCCATTTTTCTTGATGATCAGCGTGAAAAGAAGTTTTATAACGATGCCTATCTATTTTTAATGCATTTTCATACTCTTGATAATTTAAATTAGCTCTCTCGCTAAATGGACCCCCTTCAAAATAATCCAACAGTTTTTCGTAATGACTATTTTCCTCATCTAAATATTTCTCAAAAAGTAAAGCAGTTTCTACCCCTCTTTTGCTTAAAACAGGCTCTAACATAGCGAGAATCTCTTGGTTTTTTTCTGGAGAAAAATCCAGCTTAAAACGATTTTTAGCGTCTACCCCTTCTGCCAATTCTTCCTCATAACTCTCGTAAATACTCTCTCCCATGTCTGATGGTTTATACTTAAACCACTGAGACTCAATGTATTCATTCAACCGCAATAACACCATTTCCCTTGTACCCAGATCAAAGTCTGCATGTTTAATCATAAAACTATTGACCACTGAAAGAAAATTGAGGACAAATATTTTCGTGTTCGCATTAGCAACGACCTTCTTAGCTATCCCCCTGGGACTAATGAAATAAGGTAGTTGCTTGAAGCCACTGATAATGTCTGCCCCATAATCTTCAATAGAGCCCTGTTCAGGTAAGGAAAAACCCTTTATCCCATCAGTCGAAACAGTGTATTTCCCGTTTAGGTCTTCATCAAAAAAATTCACATCGCCTACCAAGTCTTGCCGATCTGTCTCAGCCACAGGGTAAAAAGCATGATGATAGCGCGAATTAAATAACGCAGCCTCAGCTCTTGCAATCTGTTCATTAAGCTCTGCAAAACGTGAGCTGGGCTTCCTATCAGGAAGATCTTCAACATCAGGATCAATTCCAGAGTCATCTATAGGAACGTCGGATGGCGTTCTGCTACCCGAAGGCACGATATCTCCTTCAGACTCGTCCTCTGCTTCAGGCACATCTGGCAGTTCAACCTCTTGAAAATTAGTAAAAAGAGAAGGATACATACGCACTATGCTTTCCTGATTAATTTTATTACCTGCTTCGTTATTTAAGGTCTCTTTTTGATTGACTAAGCGTTCATTTTCATCATCTTTTGGGAAAATGTCCCGACTAACAGATGCTTCATCAATTTCAGTCATGGTATCAGCGGCTGAAGAAAGGCTGCGAGAATCAGCACTGTTGGCATTTGAGGCACTACGTGTCCGGGTAATTATCTTTTTAACAATAGCAAAAACTAAAGGCGGAGCTAGCAAAGCCCCCAATACAATACCTGCCACACCTACACCGTTTAAAGATTTTGGCTTATCAGGCAGACGCTCTTCGACTGCGGTATACGCATCCTCATTTGCCGCATGCTCAAAAAAGAACGTTATTGAACTAGGCAGAAAGTTTTTTTCCCGTGATAATAAACCTGAAGCAGTCACTCGATGAAGTGCTCTACCTGACTTTTCGTTACTCTCGAAGAACGCTAACAAATCGCTATGAGATAGCCCTTCAGATTGGTAATGACTGTCAGCACTTGCCTCAGGAAAATGCATAGTGATCCTGGTGTCAGCTGACAATTCAATATGCTCAACAGGGTAATCAAAGGCATAGTTTCTTTCTTTAGACCTTAAGACGGAAGGGATATGACTTGCTTCAGCTGTTAGCGCTAACAGCACCTTGTCACCTGAAGCTTGAGCATGCAATGTCACCAGCGTTTTGCTGGTGTCTACAATAAGCTCTGCCTCCATACTGGCAGGCAATTCCAGATACTCAGCGACAAACACCCCTTCACTCACAGGATACCCCCGCAAATAGACAACCGTATTTTCTGCAAACTCAGCCAGATCTAAATTGATCGAATCCAGTAAACGTTTATCAGCCAATTGCACATGCACTAACCTTGACAAGTCACGCATTTGAATCAACGGCTCAGCGCTTATTGCCGAGATACTAAAGGTTAGGGCGCTTTCGTTGTCTACCTTATACACGTTAGCCACTAATTCCATTGATTGCAGTTGCAAGTTTTTCCCTAACACCTTGACCGTCTGTCCAGGCAATACAGCAGATAAATCTAGGGGCGTTTGGTTATACAATAATTGATACTGAGACAGATCGAAGGCCGTTTCTTTTTCATCGACGTCAAGCAAAAGCTTGTCACCCGATAAGTCAACCTGAGTAACCACTCCCTGCAATGCGTCTACGTCTGCCTGAGCTTCCTCTTCAAAAGCCTCTGCCTTTTCAGGTACAACCTGGCTCACCCCTTTTTCGCCTGATAACAGGGTTACTTTAAGCGAGAAGTCTGCCTTCTGATCTCCACGTGGAATCAAGCTGCCTTCTACATCAAAAAATAGCTGAATCGCTTTATGCTGTGATTCATCAATGCTGACTTCCACCGTAGGCTTGAGAGAGTTTGCATCAAGATTGAGCAACACAGGGCTTTCATCACCCTTGGTTGAGATACGCCTAACTTTTGACTGATCAAAATTGAAAGCCAGCCTGATAGACGTCACTGCATCTTTATAATCTGCAGGCACATAACCAATAAGCGTCTTGCCGCCTTTAGCCGGCAGGCTAAACTTGGAGGCAGCTAGATCAATAGGGTGTGGCTTATTTTCTGCATCTATCCAAACCACCCCATCAAGGTGCATACTGAAGTCCAGGTACAAATGTTGGCTTGAGACTAGATAAATGGGTAGCGCATTTGTTTGCTCTTTTGTACCACCACAGCTAACTAGAAAAAGGCACCAAAGAAAAAAAAGCTTTTTCCAGATTTTAAGCAGAAAATGAAACATAACACACACTTTGATGATGAACAGGTAACATTAAAGCTAGTTATCAATGTTAAAAGGTTCAAAATAAAAATTGACCGGTCACGCCACGTTAAATGCTTGAAGCTTTTCTATATGCGGAGAGTCTCGACGGGGATTATTAAAAGAGAAGGGTTTTAAAGTGGATAGATAAATGCCTGATTTATTTTATAAAAGCACCTCTACTGCCGTTTAAAATGAACCTACCCAATGTATAGGTTCATAAAGCCTTCATTAAGAGGGTCTTGATCAACCTCATCAATCCAAGGACGTAAGTCTTTTTCTTGGCATGGGATAAGCTGATGATTTAGATGATCAATGATTGACATGGGAAGGTTTAACTCAATCAGAAAGTCGAGCACTTCGTGCGCACTACTACCTGCTCGTCTTAAACCATGAGGCCAAAACTCCACAAGCAGTTTAATACCAGGCAGACTCCTCAAGATGCTCGCTTTCAAACCTGAAAGTACATGATATTCAGCACCTTGAGTATCTATTTTGATAAAATCTACTCTGGGCACCGCACGGAGTAAATCATCGCCTCTGGCAACGTCGATAAGCTGACAAGGTCTCTTGGACGTTTCATCCATATTCTCATAGATTTGATGATCACCAAAGTTGGTCTCGCTTAAGTACAACGTAGTTTGCCCAGATACATTCGACAGGGCTTTAGCAAAGGTCACTACCTGAGCTTTAGCTGACGCTACATTTTTTTGCAGGAGTTTAAAATTAGTCTCCTCTGGTTCAAAGGCAAAGACCTTACCTGTTTCACCCACCTTATCAGCAGCCAGCAGAGTAAAATAACCAATATTTGCCCCCACATCGAGAAAGGTCATACCTGGCTTCAATGACTCCAGAATTAACTGGGTTTCATAGGCCTCCCAAATACCTGAGGACTTAATGGCTTCTGATACCACTTGATCGCCTTCTCCATGCACATAAAGGCTATAGGCCGATGATAGTCCGTTAACATTTAAAGGAACAGATTCAACCATTTAACTGGCGCTTAAGTCTATTTAAGTCAGCTTTTGTAGGCGTTGTGCCCATCTCGTAGAAGTGCTTAACCGCTAAAGCCACATCCGTTATTTCTTTTTGGACAAAAGGTAAGACTAAAAGCTGGCTAATCACATCACCTAGTCCACCTAACCAAAATTGATAGCGCATGGTGGCCGTAAAAAGGGTCTTGTTATCTGGTGCCTCTTCTATTGCATAAGTAAAGGTTGACTGAGGAAGCGGCTTGTCTTTGTCGCCATCATGAAGCTTGATCGTAAATCCAGCCCCTTCATTCCATTCAATGACTGTTTCATCCAGCGCCATCATCTTCTTAAATACGCGGCGACTCGTCCCTACGCCCGTTAACTGTTCTGTATGCATTTCAGTTTTCAGTAAACCTGGAACATATTTATGAGGCTGTGTAAGATCCTTCATAATCTCCCAAGCCTGCTCTCTAGGTATATTAACTTCAACGGAATAGGATGCTGTACTAGTCACCTGTTATTCTCTTTTTCTGACGCAAAGGCAAAAGCTACCTGAAGCCTTTGCAAAATGCAACAAACTGAGCTATCTCGTTATTACTCTTCATACACCATATATTCAAAACCGATCAAACATTTACCCAGCCGAGCAATTGATCCGCAAGCATACAGTTAGGTGCGTAGCGGTCAACCGATGCAAATGGTTAGATAAAAAATTGAACAAATATATATATTTCAGTCTAACAAAATAAATAATTTATTAAAGGAGTTATATAATGATCAAAAATATTTTAGCTATTTCCATTTTTTATTTTTCGATGACAGCATACACATACCCTATGCTGTCAGACTGCGATGGATCAACGTCAGTAATTGTAGACACCGATGAAAAGACAACTATTCAATGCGATACATGCGGAAGCGAATTGACATCGTTTAAACAGGATTAAGCGCATGAATAAGATTCCATTTAACCGCAAGCACACTGGGGTAGCGCAGTGACATGCATGGTTAAATGGACTATTTTTTTCCCGAACAGACTTTAACAAATCAAGTAAAAAAACCTCTGAGGAGTATGCATTGATAAAGTATTATATACTGGTTGTACTTTCATTTTTTTGGCTAATATCATTTGCAGAAGAATGCCCTAACTGCAAGGGAGCAATGAGTGAATCTGAACAGGAATTCACCAAAACATATGATTGCAGCAGTTGTAATTACACTATTATTAAGAAGAAATAACGCTATTTAACAGGTTTATAAATGAAATTAATTTTCACATTTTTTTACTGGATAGTTTTCTAATAATACAAACCTAATATTAAAGATAATTCCAAGGTTTAAAAAATCCATAGCTGTATTTATATTTTTTCTCTGACCTAATACTTGCTAAAAACCTTCCAGATTGTAATACAACAATGCGCTGCACAACTTCGTACCCTGAAACAAAATCCCAAGAATATGTTTGCGATAATCGCGGCCACACTCTATTAGCTTATTAGAGTGACTACACTTAACCGCAAGCGCACAGGGAGGAGCGCAGCGACGATCCTGTGATGCGCATTGTTAAATGGAATTAAAATTACAATTGTCAGTCTTATATTATAAGACTGTTTTTCTTAAGAGTGGGCATATGGTGATTAAAAGTTTTATAGCTTGTATGGTTTTCTATTGCAGCATAGTAGCATTTGCTAATGATTGCCCCAAATGCGGGGATTGCAATGAACAGATGGAAGATATAGGAAATGGTAACTGTGAATGCCGAAATGATGATTGCTTTTAGAGTAAATATTGCCATGCTTCCAAACTATTCCATTTAACCGTAAGCGCACAGGGAGGAGCGCAGCGACGATCCTGTGATGCGCATGCTACTTATGGGAACCTCTAATAATAGCTAAAGTGCCGCATTAAAATAACTGCCAATAATTCGCTCTAAAGAAGTAAAAAATCCTCTTTTTCCTTATTTTTTTACCTTTTTTGGCTGTTTTGAGTGTTTTATCCCTCAAGCAGTTACACCTCACCTGCAAAGATAAGTAAATATCCTAATATTATACGTTAGTTTATAAAACAGACTTTAACGGTTGTGCTAACAGAACCCATCACGAGCATAAAGTCCACCTTGCTCATTGTTAATAGCGCCAAACACATGCTCGACTCTTGCGCGAATTCTGGATATAAAGTCGATTTTCTGAATCCCCCGAATTTGGCGGGGGGATTCAGAACTGCTGTACCAACAACTCACTTGGAAGATGAACTAGACTTTAGTCTTGCTCTTGGAGAAAATTCTCTAGACACAAAAGTATTTACTTGGCGGAGCCAATTTCAGGTTACCAGATCTCCTGCTAACCTTTTAAGTTATTTGCCAAACCCAGCAATGACACACTCATAGCAGACGCATGATGGACGTATCCATTTGTAATCTGTTTAGTAGCAAAGTAATGCTGTCGCGTGTGGCTTACTTTGCATCCAGAAATTGCTGTACTTGCTTGATGAAATCCTGCAACGCTTGACTTTTAATACTCATATTATCATGAAAGCCAAAGCGCTCATTTTTATAGAGCTTGAGAGATAATGCAGGATAATCAACCGATTTAACATGATCAGTCAATGCCTTTCCCACTAGTCCATCAGTGGCGCCATATGTAAGGTAAATCTTCATAGGTGAATGAATTTGCCTGAGTGTTTGTGTGTTATCAAGTAATGCTCTTGGAATATCGTCTGCAGAATCATACTCAAAATGATTGGGCACGACAGACTTAAGCAGCTTACCTAACAACTTATTAAGGGCTTGGTCAATCGTTTTAAAGGGAGCTGTCAAACAAACAAAGGGCGCCTGCTCATCACGGGCTACTTGCAAGGCCAGCGTTGCCCCATAGGAAAATCCCATCGGAATAATAGTCTTGTACCCTCTGCACTTTAATGCTGTAATCAACTGTTCCGCTTGGTTACAGACATAATCTACTGTATGGTTTGGATGCCTGTTCTTATTTGTATGCCATGGGTAAGAGAGCTGAAAAGCAGGAATACCTAATTTCGTCGTTGTTTCCGTTAAAATGCTATCGGTATCAGTATCTCGAACATCCCCCCATAACCCCGGAAAATAAACAATTGCCGCATCTGAGAAAGGCCTTTCCCAATTAGGCGTAAACTCAATGATGGTTTTATCACCTAAAATATCATGCCCAATATTAACGTTAGACGCGTCGCTGCCTGTTGAGGCAGAAATGACCTTATTATTTGTCACCAAGCAATTAAATACTGGCCTTAAATATACACCCAGTCGTGTATTAAGCCACGACTCCTTACCATTAGCATCAACACTTTGAACATTTAAAAATAAAACTATAAAGGAAAGACATGCAACTATTTTTACTTTCATTAAAATAAACACTTAAATAATTTGGCCAAGTTAGTCTAAAACATCTCATAAAGTTTGATAAATTTTTTTATCTTAGTGCCATACTTTTTATTATCAGGGGCCTGTCCGAAAATTGCGTGCGAGGGTAAATGTCAAAGAATATAGCCAAATTGCTAGCTGCAGAATATCCTGCCCCATCGCCAAACTAACTATTACTGTCCATCACACCATTGTATATGGTTATACGGAGGCCAGTGGATGCAACGCACCCGAGCGTATTCATCAGGATGGTACAGAGTTTATTGTGTCAGCCTCAATCTTAGAGAGACAAAACATAAAAGAAGGAAAAGGTATTATCTATAGTAACCTGGGCAACACTAAACTTTTTATCGCCACATGACAGCTCGGGCAAGGAATACTGCAAGCCGACACAGATTCCGAACACTGGTACAGTGTAACGCCTATTGAATGCATAAACCCAAAGCAAATCGAATTTAAATCTGCGCTTGGCTTCGATATTACTATCTCGTCATAAATGCATGCTCAATCAAAAAACGCTGAACACTGCCTAAACAAGCCACTCTAAAATATCACGCATGTACTCACTCTTTTTAGCAGGATTAGTAGCTATGGCTTTTAAACCATTATTCAGTCGATCTGATCATATCGTTTTACTAAGCTTTTTTATTCTGCTCAATGCCCTGCTCGCACAAACTACCCATGGAGCATCCACCTTAGAAGCTCAAATCAGTCCGCATAGTGTTAAGATTCCTAAAGAACCCTTAAGGAAAATACAAATTGATGCCTTGGTGTACCTTGTGGGCTACCTTGCAAAGTTAAGCGGTAAAGACAACACAGCTCCCTTCATGAAAGCCACTACAGATAACATGACTCAAGTAGCCTTGAAGCAATTCCATGAGACAGTCACACCAGAATGGTCATCTCACTTAGTACACGAAGGAGCCACCAACGCTGCAAAAAGTGGTATAAAAACAACAGCAACTTCGGCAAAAGAACCTACTGGTACAACGTTCATTCTAGCAGCTACCGGCGTCACCTTAGGCGTTATTGCCAGTATCATAGGCGTTGGTAAGTGGCTTCACTGCACAGCCTTACTTGCACATGACAGGGTCGACCAGCTAGAGAAAAAAATCTATCGTACTTTACAAACTAAGTCCAAACCTACTGTTCCGCGCCTAGAGTCAATCTCTCGGGCCCATTAATCAGGTTCAGTTCCTACACAAATACCTAAACGTAAACTTAGCTTACAATGTCAGCGCAGTAGCCTTAATTTGAGCAACAACCTGCATGCCGAGCTCCAGCCTTAACTTCTTAAGCGAAAGCATTGAAATTTGTGCAAAAATTTTGGTGTCACCTAGCTCGAGGGTTATCAGCGCAAACCCTTCTGTTTTGTGAGATTCAATACCTACAATACTTGCGGGCAATTGATTCAATAAGCTGGAATGCGACTGTGCAAGCGAAATACTGACATCTTTGGCAGATATGACAATATGCACTTGTTCGCCGGAAGACACATCAGAATTAATGACATGCAAACAAAACAGCCCTGATTTCAATGTGCATAACCCCTCCTGTACCCGTTCAACCTGCATACTGACAACCTGATACCTGCCTTTACTCATTAGCCCTTGTGGTTGATGGCTATTCAAGATATCGAGCATGGCACCTGAGACTACAGGCTTTGAATCTTTCATCAGCACCAAAAAATCGGCAAAGAGCAAAATCTCATCTAATTGGTGGCTGACAAAACAAACAGGGATAGTCTTTTTTTCGGCAAAGGCCTTAATGTATTTTAACAACGCTTTCTTATGGTGACTGCCGATACCTGAAAAGGCTTCATCCAGTAATAGCCACTTAGGGCCTACTAAGAGTGCAAGCACCATCAAGCAGCGTTGACGCTCACCACCTGACAAAGCATCAGGCATTTGCTTGAGCAAGTGTTCGATTTGAAAGACCTGAACAAGCTCTTCAAAGAGCTTTTGGTCAAAGGTAGCTAGCTGATGCTTTCTTTGAAAGCGCACATTGCTCTCAACACTTAAATGATTAAGAAGCGCACCTTGTTGAGGTACATAACCTACCTGCCTTTTTCTTGGGCTAAGTACGCCAGGAGAGCCACACCACACCTCACCATTAACGCTTAACTTATCGGCTTCAACACAAGACTCAAGTCCTGCAAAAAAGCGCAGCAAACTCGACTTCCCCTCCCCTGACGCCCCAAAAATCGCGGTAACGCCCTCAGAGGGCAGCTGAAGATTAATAGCCGCTTGCGTGTAAGGGTTATGCCACTCACAGGCTATCATTTCATCCTCTTCGTCAGTAGTTGAAGAACAAACAATAAGCTAAAGGAGATCATCAACACAGCGAGTGACAGTCGGTGCGCCCCTGGGTAGTCCAACGATTCAACATAATCATAGATCTGAATCGAGACCACACGGCTCACGCCCTCTATATTACCTCCAACCATCAGCACGACACCAAACTCACCTAGCGTGTGCGCAAATACCATAATAGCCGCGGTTAAAAAACCCAATCTTGCCTGAGGCAAAGCGACGTAGGCAAACTGCTGCCATCTATTTGCCCCCATTAACTGCGCCGATTCGTATTGTGAGGCTTCTATTGATTGAAATGCCTGCTGCAAGGGCTGCACAGCAAAAGGTAAAGAATAAATAATGGACGCCAGCACTATACCTGCAAAACTAAAATTGAATGATATAAACCCCAACCAAGCAGCCACTCCCCCCAACCAGCCATTGGGACTAAGTAGCAGCAATAAATAAAACCCCATGACAGTGGGGGGCAAAACGAGCGGCAAGGCAGCTATAGAGCTAATAACTACACTCAAACGGCTTTTTGTATGAGCAAGCCAATAAGCAAGGCCTGCACCAATAACCAGCAAACAAAGTGTGGTCACCAATGCAAGCTTTAAGGTCAGTGCCAGCGCAACCCAATCACTTGCTGTTAACATGACCAAAACCTTGCTGTTCAATAAAAGCTTGTACTTCCCTAGTGTGTAAAAATGAAAGAAAAGAGCGAGCCGCTTTATTATCCTTTAACAGCACTGCACTTTGCTTAATCGGCTTATAAAATGATTGAGGTATCTCTTGGTAAAAAAGTGATGCGTCAAACTGCTCTTTAAAAGAGGCTGGCACAAAGCCGCCGCCTACACTTCCGGAAACAATATAGCTCATGACCTGTGCGACATTCTCGCCTGTTATCATTTTGCCATGATAAGGCCAAAGATTTAACGCAGCTAATGTTTGTTCTGCCGCCTTTCCATAAGGTGCATGTCGAGGATTGGCCATGGCTACAGACTCATACCCAAGCAACATACTTTGACTAAAAGGGCCATTAATTTTTTGATAAGAAGCAAACACTAATCGACCTTGAGCATAAACAAACGCCGAGCCTTTAATAGCTAAGCCATCCCTTACAAGTTGACTAGGTAGCTCAGTGTCCGCTGACAAAAACGCATCGAAAGGCGCACCTTGGGTGATTTGCGCCATAAGCTTTCCTGATGCACCTGAAGTGATACTGAGCTCAAAGCCTGTTTGAGCTTGATGCTTCACCACTAACGCTTTAGCAATGTCTTTAAAATTAGCTGCTACGGCAATAATGGCATCAGCTGACTTAACCTCGCTGACAAACGCAAAGCATATAATGATCGTTAGAGCCCTAAGCAGAGTCATTTAACCAACGCTCAGCCTGCTGATCATCTTTTGCTTTACTTTCGATCCAATGGCTACCTTTGCTCGTGGTTTCTTTCTTCCAGAAGGGAATTTGGGTCTTCAGAATATCCATGGAAAATTCGGCAGCCTGAAATGCCTCGCCGCGGTGAGCCGATGCCACGCCTACCAATACAATTTGCTCATTGGGCGTTAACTCCCCATAACGGTGCGTGATGCTGATAGCCTCAATTGAGAAACGGTGAATGGCTTCATCAGCGATGTTATTGAGTACTTTCTCAGCCATCCCAGGATAATGCTCAAGCGTCAGTGACTGTAGGGAATGATCTGCAAAATCCCTGACCAAACCAGTAAAGGTCACTATTGCCCCAATATTTTTTGACTGTTCACGCAATGACTGATAACACTTAGCCACATCAAAGTCTTCAGATTGAACGGCAATGGTCTTCATCTATCCACCTGTCACGGGTGGAAAAAAGGCTACTTCATCGCCTGACTTCAAACTTACATGACGTTTGACCAGCGCCTGATTCACTGCCATTTGCGTTTGCTCATCAGTCAGCAGTGTTTCCCATCCAGGATGAGAGGCTAATATGTTATTAAGTAATTCGCTTGTGGTTGCCGCATTTGCAGGCGCTATAGACAACTCAGAACAGTCAAAGGCCTCTCGTAGCTTGCCAAAAAAAAGTACGCTAATCATGCTTGAGCTCCCAAAAACCCGTTTTGCCACCTACTTTAGTCAACACCCTAATGTCACTAATCGTCATGCCAGGGTCAACGGCTTTACACATATCAAAAATCGTCAAGGCAGCAACTGAAACAGCCGTTAACGCCTCCATTTCAACACCTGTCTGCCCTTTCAGTTTGCAAAGTGCCTGCACAATCACACACTGTTCGCTGGTTGATACTTCAAAATCTACCGCCACTTTAGACAGCATCAATGGGTGACATAAAGGAATTAAATCTGCACATTTCTTGGCTGCCTGAATCCCCGCAATGCGAGCCACTTGCAACACATCGCCTTTTTTATTGGTATTATCGGTCAATTGAGACAATGCAGCGGCTGTCATAAAGACCTTGCCTTCAGCGACCGCTTCTCTGGCTGTGGTGGCCTTATCAGCCACATCTACCATAGCGGCCTTGCCTTGTGCATCAACATGGGTCAGTGTCTTATCCATCGTTAACGCTTCAATTGACCAACAAAATTACAAGGCTTATGCGTCGCATCCAGCTGCTCTTTTATGATGCCATTCCAGGCAGTTTTACAGGCATTTTGCGAACCTGGCATCGCAAAAATAACGGTTTTATTAGCAAGGCCTGCGATCGCCCTCGACTGAATCGTGGAAGACCCCACTTGTTCTAATGAAATTTGCCTAAACGTTTCACCAAAACCAATGATGGTTTTATCAAATAAAGGCTCAAGTGCTTCTGGTGTTGAATCTCTTGACGTGAACCCCGTCCCCCCAGTGGTTAATATGACCTGAACAGATTCATCGGCTATCCAATCCGACACATGCTTGCGAATAAGATAAACATCATCTTTGACGATACGCTTCTCAACTAACTTATGCCCTGCGGCAGTCAAACTATCAACTAACAGATTACCTGATGTATCCGTGGACGTCTCTCGCGTATCCGATATAGTAAGGATAGCGATCGATAACGGTTCAAATGCTTGGCTAGCGTGCCCCATAACAACTCCTCAATAAAGCATCGCAAGTGTAACAAAAGAATACCCTGAGCTTAATATTTTTTATGGAAACAACTAGATCGCTTCAAAAAGCCTCTTTGTCAAGGAACTTATTTAACAACACAATGCCAACCTCGCAGCAGGCCAAACATGTGCTTTACGCTCTTTTAGACTATTTAGCTTTATTCACTTTTGCGTCATTAACCTTTTCTCTGCCTGATGATGAGAAAAGAACCTCTCCTATTAAGGCCGCCATTCACCAGATGGGCGATCTGAAAGCAGATTACCTATAAAAGACTTAAAGAAGGTTTTCAAATTGAAAACAGCTTTCCCGAACAAAAACCAATAAAGACATTAAAACTTGGCACAGCCTGTGCTTAATCCTCTATAGGCGCCAAAACTTTTAATTCAACAACCGTTGTTGGTTTTTTATTCAAAGGGAAAAAAATGCCAAACGTTAAAACCCATTTAAAGAAACTTTTTGCCCCAGTGGGATTATCACTCTCACTGTTATCAGGTGGCACAGCCATCGCAGAAGTCGGCGAGCCTGAAAAAGAAGATTTAACATTCGGTTTCATCAAATTAACCGATATGGCACCACTTGCCATCGCTTATGAAAACGGCTACTTCGAAGATGAAGGCCTGTATGTCAAGCTTGAAGCACAAGCTAACTGGAAGGTACTGTTAGATGGCGTCATTGACGGTCAACTTGATGGTGCACATATGCTAGCAGGGCAGCCTTTAGGGGCGACCATTGGCTTTGGTACACAAGCCCATATTATTACTGCATTTTCTATGGACTTGAACGGTAACGGCATCACGGTTTCAAACAACATCTGGAAGCAAATGAAAGAACACGTACCGCACAAAGATGGTAAACCTGTTCACCCCATAAAAGCTGATGCATTAAAGCCTGTCGTTGAAAAATACAAAGCAGAAGGTAAGCCATTTAACATGGGCATGGTATTTCCTGTGTCTACCCATAACTACGAGTTGCGTTATTGGTTAGCAGCAGGTGGCATTCACCCTGGATACTACGCACCTCAAAAAGGTGATATTTCAGGCACCCTTGAAGCGGATGCGATTCTGTCTGTTACACCGCCTCCGCAAATGCCAGCCACCATGGAAGCCGGTACTATCTATGGGTACTGTGTAGGTGAGCCATGGAACCAGCAGGCTGTATTTAAAGGCATTGGTGTCCCTGTTATCACAGATTATGAAATCTGGAAAAATAACCCAGAAAAAGTCTTCGGTGTATCTAAAGGCTGGTCTGACAAATACCCCAACACACACATCCGTGTGGTTAAAGCGCTTATTCGCGCAGCAAAATGGTTAGATGAAAATGACAATGCTAACCGCCCTGCTGCTGTGAAGATTCTATCCAAGCCAAACTACGTTGGCGCTGACTACGACGTTATAGCAAACTCGATGACAGGCACCTTTGAATACGAAAAAGGCGACAAGCGTAACGTACCAGATTTCAACGTATTCTTCCGTTATTTCGCAACTTACCCTTACTACTCTGACGCTATTTGGTACTTAACGCAAATGCGCCGCTGGGGTCAAATTGCAGAGCACAAGCCTGACAGCTGGTACATGGATATTGCTAAAAAAGTTTACCGTCCTGACATCTATGCAACTGCTGCTAAGTCATTGATAAAAGAAGGTAAAATGGATGCCAAAGAATTCCCTGACTTTGCCACCGAGACAGGATTTAAGCCTGAACAAACAGAATTTATTGATGGTATTTCTTACGACGGCAGCAAGCCCAATGAATACTTGAGCAAGTTCCCCATCGGTTTAAAAGAAGAAACCAAAATCTAAAACCTGATACAGGTGGATGACGCTGCGCTTATCCACCCTACAAAACCAATTAAAAATATATCCGTAGGGTGATGAAATGGTCTCTCCTCTCCCATACGGCATCTAAGTGTGCCAAGATGGTTTTGATCAATCATCTAAAAAAAGAGGAGAGCCCGAATGAATGATAAAGTGATAGCGCTAGATATAGCAAAAGAAATTTTTCACGCAGTGATTTTAAGCAAACACGGCAAAGAACTGAAAAGAAAAAAGCTAAAGAGAAACGAGCTGGTTAGCTTTATAGCAAAGCAGGATATAAGTGTTATCACAATGGAAGCTTGCGGTGCTTCGAATCATTGGGGGCGTACGTTTGAGAGTTTAGGCTATGAAGTTAGTTTGTTGCCGCCCCAGCATGTAAAAGCTTATGCGCGAGGTCAAAAAAATGATTACAACGATGCGGTGGCGATAGGTGAAGCTTATTTGCATGGACGCATAAGGCCAGTTCAAATCAAAACAGTTGAACAGCAGACAGAGCAAGCGTTTCACCGTATGCGAAGCCAGTTAGTTCAGCAGCGCGGTGATTTGGTTAGGCAGTTGAGAGGGCTACTGTCCGATCAAGGCTTTATCTTGCGCAAAGGAGTGAATCAAGCAAGAGCAGGCATAGTGGCACTTTTAGGAGATGAAGCTAGCGGACTAAACCCGTTTTTCAGGCAGATATTACAAAAACAGTATGAACACTTAAAGTTTCTGGAGAAAGAGCTGGACTGGTACAACAAGACACTGGATGCAAAAGCAAAAAATGATGAGCAAACGAAGCGTCTACTGACAATTCCAGGTTTTGGGCCGGTGGTTGCATCCGTCTTTAAAGTTTGGATAGGTAGCGGTAAGCAATTTGATAAAGGCAAGTATGCATCAGCAGCTTTAGGTATTGTACCGAGGCAGCATAGTTCAGGCGGTAAAGATGTCTTACTGGGCATCACTAAGCGAGGAGATTGTTACCTGAGGTCGCTTGTTATTCATGGTGCAAGGGCAGTTGTTAAAGCTGCGAAAAAGAAGAATGATAGGCTCAGTCGATGGATCAATGAGTTGGTCGAAAGACGAGGCAAGAATAAAGCCACGGTTGCCTTGGCCAATAAGCTAGTCAGAATAGCCTGGGCAATGACAGTGAGAAATGAAACGTACGATGCAGCTGCGGCAAATTTAGTGCTAGCTGCGAGATCGTAATAGTTAATAATGTGGGTGTGTAGGTGCTACAAGCTCTGCACGTAAACAAAAACTTTAGTTGATGTAACGAGTCCTAAGCGGTTGCGAAGGCAAAAGTGAATGATGACAAAATAGGTAATACCTGCACATAGAAACCTGTCTAATCCAAGGGTACTTGATACCGATAGGGCGATTAGGGTTATGTGCGCGGATGCTCATCAAGGTCAGGCATGCTGAAAAGATTACATGTCATTAAAAGACCGGATATACGGCAGCAACCTTTTCTTTGTTTGAATTGACTTTACCTTGCAAAACGAGGAGAGACCATATATGGATAAGCGCAGCGTCATCCACCGCCCTCAACACAAAATGGAAACGTAAAGTACGGATGCTTTTACGCATAAAAAAAATCAGGAAACTTGTTAGCATGACCTTACCTTCTTTCTTAGACCCTTATGTTCGACTAGTAAAAGGTGAACAGCCTGAAGTGCAGCTTAAACATATTCTGCACCAAGTTGGATTTCCCTTACTCGGTATGTTGTTATTTTTATTTTTGTGGGGGCAAGCCGCGAGTCAAATTGATACCTCTTTAGGAAAATTTCCTGATCCAAAAAGTGTTTATACACAAGGCCAAAATTTATTGGGGGAGCACGCAGAATCGAGAGCAAAAGAACAAAAATTTTATGAAAGGCAAGAAAAACGTAATGCTAAAAAGCTGGAAAAAAATCCAGACTACGTAGCGAAGATTCGCCCTTATACTGGTGCCCCCACATTTATAGATCAAATTTTAACCTCTTTAGTCACTGTCATGGCGGGCTTTATTTTAGCCTCTTTAATCGCCATCCCGCTTGGTATTTTGATCGGATTAAGCCCAGGGCTAAATAGCGCCATGAACCCTATCATTCAAGTCTTCAAACCTGTATCACCGCTCGCCTGGTTACCCCTAGTGACCATGTTAGTTAGTGCACTTTATGTCAGCGAAGATCCACTTTTTGCAAAATCGTTCATCAACTCCATGATTACGGTTACCCTGTGTTCGCTTTGGCCAACACTGATAAACACCGCCATTGGCGTTGCACGCATTGAGCAAGATCTTATCAACGTGAGTAAAGTATTACGTTTAAACAGCTGGACGCATATTAAAAAAATTGTACTGCCATCTTCTCTTCCCATGATTTTTACAGGCTTACTCTTATCGTTAGGTGTCGCATGGATGGTACTGATTGCCGCTGAAATGCTTGCGCAAAATCCAGGCCTTGGTAAATTTGTGTGGGATGAATTCCAAAATGGTAGCTCAAGCTCACTGAGCCGCATCATGGTCGCGGTCATTACCATTGGCGTCATTGGACTTTTACTCGACAAAATGATGCTGGTCTTACAGCACTTCTTCTCTTGGGACAAAAATACAAAAGCGATTTAACCACTCAGAATAGTGATGGCAGATTATGCAAGCTAATCTGCCCTACAAAGGACAAGCAATGAGCACTTTTTTAGAACTAACCCAAGTCGGGATTGAATTCCCTACCCCCAAAGGCCCTTTTTGTGCATTGAAAGATGTGTACTTAAAAATTGAGAAGGGCGAATTTATTTCATTAATTGGTCACTCAGGGTGCGGTAAATCGACCGTGCTCAATATTGTGGCAGGTTTATATCAAGCAACCCAAGGTGGGGTTGTACTGAAAGGTAAAGAAGTGAAAGAGCCAGGCCCAGAGCGTGCGGTTGTGTTTCAGAATCATTCACTCTTACCTTGGCTAACCGCTTATGAGAACGTTGAACTTGCGGTTAAAACTCAGTTTAAAGGCACCATGAATAAGCGTGAGATTAAAGACTGGGTACACCATAACCTGGAGCTGGTCCACATGGAACATGCGATGCACAAGCGCCCCGACGAAATCTCTGGCGGCATGAAACAAAGAGTTGGCATAGCACGTGCATTATCCATGAAACCTGAAGTGTTACTGATGGACGAACCTTTTGGTGCGCTGGACGCTTTAACCCGCGCGCATTTACAGGATTCACTCATGGAGATACAGGCTGACTTAGGCAATACCGTCATTATGATTACCCACGACGTTGATGAAGCGGTTTTACTCTCAGATCGTATCGTCATGATGACCAACGGCCCATCAGCCACCATTGGTGAGATTTTGAACGTAGATCTGCCTCGCCCGCGCAATCGTTTGGCACTGGCGGATGACCCAACGTACAACCAATATAGAGCGAACGTTTTACAGTTTTTATACGAGAAACAAAAAAAAGTTGAAAAAATCAGTGATCATAAAAAAGTTTCTGAAACGAAAAAAACTGATGATCAGGTGGCTTGAAAATGCCGTAGGGTGGGTTAGCGCAGCGTAACCCACCAAGAACCATTTAACTTTATGGTGGGTTACGCTGCGCTAACCCACCCTACGGACTGTTAATCGGTCTACTAGTATGAATGCTCTATAAAAATACGGTTCACTAGACAATAAACAAATAAAGACTTTTAACTATAAAAAATAGAAACAACCATAAAAACCATAGGAGTTATGGATGAAAACGAAGCCCTCAATCAAGAAAATGCTAGCTGCAAACAGCGCGTTAATGGGGTTAATGGTGCTGTCGCCCACTGCCATGTCAGAAGACAGTTTTTATGAAGCGGTATCAGGCGGTAAAGTAAAATTCGATTCTCGCCTTCGCTATGAGTCTAACGAACAAGACAATGCTAAAGAAGATGCTAGTGAGCTAAGCTTACGCGTTCGTTTAGGCTATGAAACAGCCGAACTGTTTAAAACAAAAGCTTATCTTGAGATGTCTCATTCTCAAACTGTTGCTGGTATCGCTGATTACAGCACCCCAGCAGTTGCTAATGAATACAGTATTATTGCAGACCCTGAAGTCACTCGCTTAAACCAAGCTTACTTGAAAACTAGCCCTGTAGAAGGCTTAACTGGTACTTTTGGTCGTCAACGTATCATCTTGGATAACGCACGCTTTGTCGGCAATGTAGGCTGGAGACAAACCGAGCAAGTGTTTGATGCAGCCCGTGTTGGATATGCCATCTCAGGCTTTAAAGCTGATGTCAGTTATGTGTGGGACATCAACGATATCCTTGGCGGCACACAAGAAACACAAGATGTTTTTGCCAATTTCAGCTACAACACGCCAGTAGGTAAAGTCTCAGCCTACCATTATGCCAATGATAGAGTGGATGGTTCACTGGATCTTGCGACTACAGGCCTTCGCTTTGCAGGTAAAAAAGCCTTTGATGATGTCAGCATTAATTATCAGCTTGAATACGCCATGCAAACACTCGACAAGATGGTTGTTAAAGGTGTTGAAACGCTAGATAAAGAAGCCGACTATATGCATGCAGTCTTTGGTGCAGGCTACAAAAGTTATGGCTTATCATTGGGCTATGAAGTACTAGGCAGCGATGAAGGCGCTTATGGTTTTAATACCCCACTTGCAACTAAGCATGCCTACAATGGTTGGGCCGACATGTTCTTAGGCACACCTGCAACTGGTCTTGAAGATATGTATGTGAAAGCGACTGCCGGAATATTAGGTGTAAAAACTGCTCTAGTGTATCACACTTACTCGAGCACTGAAGGTAGCACTGATTACGGTTCAGAACTAAACCTTGTTGTAGTGAAGCCTTTTGCTAAGAAATATAAAGTGGGCTTTAAGTATGCTGACTACTCTGCAGATGATGCAGGCGTTGATACCACCAAAATGTGGGCTTTTGCTGAAATGAAGTTCTAAGCACGACCTCTCTCTAAAAAAAAGGCTGCACATGCAGCCTTTTTTGCATCCAAAGCACTCACCCACTGCAAAGTGAATAAGCTTAGCAACGTCCGAAGAGCCCCTGTACATCATTTCATTGCACTTATTTGTTAGCATCTTAAAAAACCTTTACCAACATGGCTACTCTATTAGCGTTGAGATAACATTAAAATAACGTTGAATTCACATTAAAAGTGAACAGTAAAAATACCTACATTTTATATCCTTTTAAAATCCTATAAATTAATTAACAATAATTAAAACACCATTTGAAACTTTATAGTCTTCAACCTTTCAAAGCTTACCGCTAAGATTTTTATTTTTTTAACATGGATTTTACACGACTTTCTATCTTTCAGATTTGCCAGCAACTCTTTCCATCGGCAGTATTCAAACCCTTTGAATTTAACGTTACAAGCCTAAAAGATACAGAAAAAGTAATCAGGAATAAAAAAATCGACGTGCTTTAGAATACTTAGGTTATATTCAGCCTCTCACCACTACCATTCACCAGAAATTTGATAAATTGTAATGATTAAAAAATGGGTTATTTCATGAAATATTTACATGTTGGGGTATGCACCTTCATTTTATTTGGGTTTTCACAACTACAGGCATCTTTCCTTTCTCTGAATGCAGGGGGTAATGCACGATTTCTTCATGAATCAGTAGCAGCTATTGACCATGCAAGCCAAGGGTTCATTAAGCGGCCTGTTGATGAAATCATCAATGCAGCAATAACATTACAGGAAAACATAGATAAAATAGCCCAGAATGCCGATTTGTTTAAGCAGTCAAACACTGAAATCGCTCACGTCTTTAAAGAATTTCAAAGTACTTTAGACGCTAATAAAGCCATTATAAATGGTTTCAAAATGGATACTCAGAGCGGCGAACCCTTTCATCAAAAGCTAGAGAACGTACTCAGCAAAATTTCTTATTTAGATAGCGAAGTTGACTTTAAAAAGCATCAACTCATGTTTTATTGTGAAACAGGTGGTGTCGATTTGGGGCACTCGTCTAGTGATGATTACACATCGCCATTAGGTGTCTCTGAAAAGTTTGATAGTGTAAGAAATGCATTAGAAGGTCTTTCGGGAAAGCTCGGCACTCACTCAACAAATGAAATGGTGAGACTGCTTACTACAATGAGTCATCTTGAAGCCAAAGCTAATGAAATTATTTATAGTCAAGTCAATCATTCTCCCTACTTATTGCGTGATACACTCTCTCGTTTTGAGACCGCTCTTACGGATGTAAACAAATTTTTAGCAGATGCCAAGAAAAATGCCCCCGTTGCACTAATACCAAAACTTGACGCTTTAAAGAATCAACTCAATGGCCTCGATAAATTAGTTGACTCAAAAATTCACGAAATAACCAAAGTAAACAGCAGCCTATTACCTGACCCTTCAACTGGCGTTGATAAGGAGTTTCCACTGGGCATCTCTAAGGCGTTCAAGGATATGAAATATGACCTTGGTCATCTAGTTGGCAACCTAAATACTGATACAACCGTTAAACTACAGGTAGTGCTTGATGCTGCAAGTACCTTGCAAACAGATGCTAAGGCCGCTAACAGCGATCACCTATTGACTGCCGAAGAGTTGACGAAACTAACGAAAGATCAAGCGGCATTAAATCAGGCTGCAACAGATGTAAATAATTACCTGGGAAATACAAAGCCATCAGCACATGATACCGTAGGCTCTATTCAGTCGCACGTGAATGAGCTGAATAAGACAGCGCAGGAACAACTCTCCAAGCTTAAAATGGGCGGGGCAGACTTAGTTGAGCCTTCTGACCAAATGACTCATTCAGGTATTTCATTGGGTATTACTGATGCCTATAAGGAGCTCAAACAGTCTCTTGAGACGTTACCTGGCCTAAAAGATGCTGCAAGACATCAAATCACCGAAGAGGTTCAGAAAGTCTTAAACTCCGCTGTCAAGCTTCAACAGACCACAAATACTGTGACGCATGACGGGGTAACTTCACCCTATGAAGTTGAACTCGTAAAAGCTAAAGCCAATGAATTACTTCATACGCTTGACTCTGCAAAGACTTCTCTAGATACCTTGAAAGAGGCTAGTGACAGTGAACTTGCCAAAACTAAAATAAATCTGATAGAAGAAAAAATGTCACATTTTGTAAAAACGGCTGCTACGACAGCACCCGGATCAGCAGGACACTTACTTGAAAAAACCAACCTAGTAGCTGCGATCGTTGGAGGAACATTAGGCGCAGCGCTTACAATCGTGGGTGGCGGTTGGCTTATCAGCATGCTTGCTAAGAAAACAAAGCGAGCTCGAGACTTTTCTAAACATAACTTTGCCAATGGGTTTCAGTCTACGAAATCTACACCTTTAAGCGATCAAACGAACGACCCGAAAAATACACGACCTACCCATAACAAACCTTTAACTAACATACCTTTGTATGTGACGCCCAATTACTACCCAACCGAAAACAACGCAGCTGTATATCCTACACCAGGGCATTATCTACCTGGAACGCTCCATTAAGTGGCGAGGTAGTGCGGGGCTCAGCCCGAAAGGTTACGTCTCAATAGCCACCACACTGTGTCAAATCCAGCTTATTTAGCTCACTAAACCTTGCTGGATTATGACAAAATATAAAAAGCCCGTATAAACGGGCTTCATTATCACAGGAAAAGCGTTATTCAGCTGGTTTATACTGCTTACAGCCACCAATCACGCCAGACACAGAAATAGCTGGATGTAGTAGGTAACGGTAGCATTGAAGCGTTTAATGGTATTAAAACTGATACAAGAAAAAATATTGAAAACCACCTTTCTTTAGAAAATCGACAGATGGCTTTACTAATAGCCGATTTTATAAGTACTGGCGGCAAACGTGTATTAGAACATGCACATAGTAGTATAGTCATAACACTTAAAGACGAAAGGCCTAACAAGCAAAACCCGATAGCTAAACGGTTTAGCCCAGAATTTCCTAAAGCGCCTCATTAATCAAGTTTACTTTGAGAATTACGAATTATCCTTTAATTAGTCAGCCCTGATAAACAGTAGAAAGCTTCATTTAAAGAGGCTTAGGGCTGGCTTGAAACGAACAATTTCGACCAGAAAGACTCTAAAAGCCTTAAATTACTGGTCGAAATGAGTTTTGGATGCTGACTACAAGCCCGTCTTCGAACAATCAAAGCAGCTTTTTTGATCTATTCGATTCATTAGATCTCAATGACCCGCTCATAGCCTTATCGAACGCATTGCCTTGGCCAGATTTAGAAAAAGGTCTTGCCGTTTATTACAGCGAAGAAGGTCGCCCAGCCAAACCCATTCGATTGATGAGCGGCTTATTAATGCTCAAGCAGCTCTTCAATTTGAGTGACGAGAATGTGGTTTCTCAGTGGAAAATGAACCCATACTTTCAATTTTTCTGCGGTGAAACCAGTTTTCAATCTTGCCTGCCTTGCCATCCAACAGACCTTGTAAAATTCAGGCAAAGAATTGGCGAGAGCGGCGTTAAACAGATTTTTGCGATGTCAGTTAAGCTGCATGGAGAGGCAGCTGAAGATGATACGGTTTTTGTTGATACGACGGTACAGGAAAAAGCTATCACCTATCCGACCGATACAAAGCTCGCCATCAAAATCATTAATCGAGTGAATAAGCTAGCAAAAGGCTTTGGTGTCAAACAGCGGCGAACGTTTGTCAAAGAGGTAAAACAGCTTCGTATTGACTCGCGCTTCTTTGGACATGTAAAGAAACGCAAGAAGGCTAAAAAAGCCTTGAAGCGTCTGCGTACTATTGCTGACATTCTGATGAGAGAGCTTGAGCGAAAACTCCCAGAGGGTGCGGTTGCACAGCTAGCAAACGATTTTGCCATGTATCGCAAGGTACTTGCTCAACAGTCTAAGGACAAGAACAAAATTTACAGCCTTCATGAGCCTCAAGTCTACTGTGTTGCTAAAGGTAAAGCGCATAAAAAATACGAATACGGGAGCAAGGCTTCTATCGTATCGACACGCGATCATGTCATTGTTGGCGTCGCTGCACATGATACGTTCACGCATGATTCTGAAACATTACAAACTGCGTTAGATGAAGCAGAATCTGTAAGAGAGACATCCATCAAAACTGCTGTTGTTGATAAAGGCTATCAAGGTTCCAAATCTAAAGTGAAGCAGGAAGTTATTTTACCAGGCAAGCCTCTTAAGCGAGATAATGATAAACAACGAGCACGTAAACGAACGCTTTGTAAAAAACGCTCATCCATTGAGCCCGTTATCGGTCATTTGAAGCAAGACTTCAGATTGTGCAGGAACTTCCTTAAGGGCTTTATCGGCGATCAGCTTAACTTGTTGATGGCTGCTTGTGCCTGGAACTTAAAAAAGTGGATCAACGCTTTTTTTGTGCTTGTTTTTATCTGGCTACCTGATCAAAAAGCAGCCAGCAGATTGGCTGGCTTTAAGTTTATGCTTTCGATAATACTTGGCCTTAAAAAATATAAGGCCTTTGTCAGGGCTGACTAATTAGAAAAGCATAAACCTAACGCACGTAAAACAGGGAGGATTGCATCGAACATTCCTTGATAAGTACGTTAGGTTTCGTGAATTCTCAAAGTAAAAAGCAAGGCCATTCCTTCCTAATGCCTCATGATTCATTCAGGCTAAAATGCACTATTACTTAGGATAAGAACAACCCCTAACTCATCATCGTTCACGACGACGAAACAAACTTCATTTATAACGTTCAACCTAGTACATCGTGTCAAAAGGTTTGTCTGGTAACCGTAGGGTGGAAAAGCGTAGCGCCTTCCACCAAGAAACATTAAATCTTATGGTGGGTTACGCTGCGCTAACCCACCCTACAAAAAAATAGATACCCGACAATCGGTTTGACATGAGGTACTAGTACCCCAATGCACAGCGATTGTCCCGTTCAGCAGCTACAGGTTTTTCTGTGGCAAGGCGCAAGTATGCAGTAATACATGCGTCTTTCAAATACTTGCAACAAAGTCACGGGAAAACCTGTAGCTGCCCTTTGGGTGGCATTTAAAATGCCCATAGCTGTGTTGCTTGATCTCACTATAGAATAACTATTGTTTTCGATCAGCTGCCTTGCTATGAGCATTTTACTTTACCACTGAACCCGACAATCGCTGTGCATTGAGGTACTAGTTTTATGTTAAACAACCAAGACAGTAAAAAGAGAAAGTACTTTAGCGCGGAAGTATTTCTCATGGAGGGCAGTCAAAACTATGACATTATGGACTGGAATAAAGGACAGGCTATCAATGACCTTGTCACGCAATAGGAAAAACACCCGCATTGCTTGCATACTATCCGTTACAAAAGCTTAGCCAGTGCATTAACCACTTAAGCCTGTATACCTATCATTCTACTTGTCGAACCTGAGTAACAAATGAAAACTTGTCTTTAAACAACCCATACGCTTGCTTTAGCCTTTCAAAGTAACCTTTTTTACTTCCCCCTTCAGAAACGCCAACCTCAATCCAGTCTTCATACATTTGCATTTTCTTAATTTGAGCTTCAGGCCAGCGAGATTTATTGGTTGGAAACTCTGACGCATGCTTAACAATATAAGCAGGGTTAATGCTAGTCGTCATGTCAGGATGCTCACGCATATACTTAAATAAAAAGCTATGAGGCTGTGTCCCGCCTGCTTTTGGAATAAGCATTGCCTCACCAGTGGTGCTTACCACGCCAATAGGGTAATCGTCTTTAAGGTTTTGCGGAAATTCAAAATTAAGATCTTCAGAGCCGTGATGAATGCCTTGTTGTACAAGTAAACCTTCTGCTTTTTCGGTTGTTTTATTCAAAAGTAGCCTGGTCGTCTCAGACGTACGACCTATGTCATCACTCACGGTAAAGCTTTCATCTAACCCAGTACCTTTTTTGACCCCAACAGCCAGTAAATCAATATCGGGGGCAATGGCACCTGCGGTGTTTAATCGTTCTGCAGCTAATTGTTTTATCTTTGCATTACCCCCTAACGCTCTCGTTACATCACTAGCATATAAATCATTCATCGAAAGACTTGACAGTTGCTTAACGCCAACCTGCTCAGCTCGTAATACAAATTCGGCATAATCAAGATTGCGCATTTCAGCATTATCAAGATGTTGCTCTCTGCTATCTTTCTCTTTTACCAATAGACTATTGGAGCGATCAAAACCTCCTTCTGCTTCCCAATCCGTATTTTTTAGATGCGTAAAAGGCGTATCGATAGACGCTATCTCACCACTGTCGACACGCCAGCTTTTCCAGAGTTTTTGTAACGCCTCCGTACTCCCTTTCATGGCTCTTGGATCAGCATGGATTTCATATACTGCAAACTGTTCTTTCTCCTGAGCGGGTCGGGCATCAAACGTTGATTTTTCTACCCACTTAACAGGGAGCTCTGGTACATCATCTATGCCTTTAATCCCTATCATTTCAAGTTTCTTGCCATCGGATAATGAAATAACTTTTGTTAATGATTTATTAAAGCTGTTCGGCAAACCATCTGCTAACAATTCTGCTCTGGATTGAAATGAAAACTCATTAAACATTGCGCGATTTAGGATGAGGGCATCCCCTTGCCCTTTCACTTTATGACTGAATAATTGGTTAACGGGAATATTACCTTCACCATCTGATTTAGCTTTTAACTGCAATCTTTTAGAAGGTCTGCCTTCTGCTAACGCCATAAAGCCTTGATCGGATACCTTACGCATCATGAGTGTTAGTTGGTTTTCATCCATCGCAGCTGACAATGCTTCAGATACCGCCGTTTTTTTGCCTGATTCTGCTAATTTAGATGCCTCAGCCCTGACAGTTTCAGGATAACGAAAGGTGCCATCGGCGTTTTTAGCGGTTGAAATAATCGCCAACTGCGCTGAACGAGCAGTATCATAGGTTAATTTAAACGCAATAGATTCACCTAATTTTTTGATACCTGAGTTCACTTGATGACTTGAATAAGCCACCTGATCCTGCATAGCCTTCAATACCTTTTTGGTATTGCTGGTAAGTGGCGTACCCGTTTTTGTATTGTCTAACCTCGTTAGCTCAAACGAAATAGACTCTTGTGACATGTTCAAAATGCTTGATGACTCAGTTAATCCACGTTGTCTTTGGGCATATTTTTTTAACGAGGACTGCTGGGTACCTAGAGAGTCTTCAATATCGCCAATCTTAAATAGCACCCCTTCTTTTAACGTTGGAATAGAAAAGGCTGCATCCGCGCTAACAAAATTAAGGCGTGCATCGCCCGTCGGCCTGATAAGATCAACATCTCCCTCTGGTGTTCTTTTAATTGGCGTAAACGTCTGCGTACTATCAGGTTTTTCTATCGCCTTTGTTCTTAACTGAGAAGGGAAAGAAATATTATGTTTAGATAACCTAGGGTCGGTAGGAAGAGGTATTAATTTTCGGCTGGTAGCAGGATTACCTTTCAGTATGGCCTGCTCTACCAACGAAGCAGGGTCAACACCTTCTTGTTGAGCAACTTCTTCAAACAAGCTACGGCAAGAGTCATCAATACAACTGACAGGGTTATAAATCTCACCACCTGTCTTTAGAAAAAGCTTTTCTACTTGATAATGCTCAACTGGTTTATCATCAACAGAAAAGGTTTCAGTAGAATCAGCTCGCTGTTCAGGAGTAGGTGTACAACTTGAAAAAGCTACAAAAAGCAGAAAAAGAATGAGTCTCATGGCAATAAGGGTCTAGGGATACCCTTTTAGTATTGCCGTTAATTTTGCTTTTGCTTAGGTTTTATTTATTAAAGACGAAACAAAAGATACGCGGCGATAAGTATTGAATAAGGAACATTCAAGCTCATCCTTATCGGCTACCAGCGAAACCCGCTGTTTAGCTCGCGTAATCGCCGTATAAACCAGTTGATTAGATAAAAGCGGCGAATCTTTATCGGGCAAAATAAAAACCACTTCGTTGTATTCTGATCCTTGGCTCTTATGAACGCTGATCGCATGCGCAGGCTTCCAAGCCCCTTCCAACAAGGGTGGTAAAAAGTGCTGGCTCTCCCCCTCTGCTGTCTGAAAACACAGCCAAAGCGTTCCGTCTATTTGCCACACCAACCCTAAGTCACCATTAAAAATGCCTAGATCATACCGATTTTTTTCCATCATCACGGGCATGCCATGGTAAAGCTCAGCGGCGCTTGTTTGCTGCACCAATCCTTGGCACTTAGCTTCCTCCATCATCCAACTATTACACTGCGCAGTGCTTAGCCCGCCTTCTTTATTGGCACAAAGCACCTGAAAACCTATGAGTGTCTCGAAAGCATCTTCAAGCGACTGCTGGGATGCGATGGCCTGCCAATGCGCTATCATTTGTTTTTTTAATACGGCCAACCCTGATTCATTTTTCGGTATCAAGGTGACTTCACCTGAATCAAGGCCTTTATCTAAATACGCACTATCCTTTGTTAAACAGGCTTTCGCTAAAGCGCCAATACCTTTGTCATCATCAAAGCGGTAGCTCTTTTGCAGTTTCACCAGGTTATCCGCTAAAAAGGGCAATGGTGTATTGGCAGCAGCACTGGGTGTTTTCGCTAATGAAAACGCACTAATGGCTTGCTCACAGGTTAAATAGGCTAATAGCGCTCCCGCTTCAACCGAGGGTAACTGATAAGGATCACCGAGCAATATAAGCCTGCAATGATCAGGCAACGCCTGCAACAAGGCATAAAACATGGGCACATCGATCATCGACACTTCATCTACAATCAAACAGTCTAACAGTAAAGGTTTGTGTTTATTGTGCTTATAGCGCCTTCGGGTCACCGACCAGCCGAGTAGTCTGTGTAGGGTTAAGGCTTTATCCGGTACACGTGCTTTTAATGCTTGCGCCAACGTCATCTCAGCCATTTTTGCTGATAACGCCTCCCCCATTCTTGCTGCGGCTTTGCCAGTGGGTGCTGCTAAGGCCAATTGATATTTTTTGTGACCCTCTTTCAGTAAAATTTGTTGAATCACACGCGCAACCGTCGTGGTTTTACCTGTACCAGGCCCTCCGACAATAAGACTTAAAGGCTCCTGCAAACTGTTTTGCACGGCCACCTCCTGCCAATCAACAGGCGCAGCTAAGGGTAATGGAGATTTTGTTGACAACAGTGAGCGTGACCTTAAGTTCTCAACAATAAATAACTCTTGCTCATAAAACGCCGAGGTTGAGAGCAACCTATTGTGCAACACAAAATACGGGCGATCGAGTTGAGCCAAGGCTTCAACTATTGCGCTTTCCCAAGACGTCGCATCTGGACAGTCAAAACTATCTCCCTCAGGTAACAGAATACGTTTTCCAGCAAAAGCATCGAATGACAAAGCCGTATGGCCATCGGCCAGCTGCTCTCCTAAAAGCAACAGCGTTTGCTGAAATAACGCCGTATCTATTGAAATTAATTGAGCACTGAGGGACTGGGCAAGGGCTTGCATCATAGGGTTTCTACTGATCATTAGGCTACCCCCTCAAAAAACAAGGCGTCTACCTGCTCAATCTGCTGTCTGGACGGTTTGGCAAAATAAATCCCGTTATCATTTTTCTCGTTAATGCCACGAAGAAAAAAATAAAACACACCGCCTATGTGCCTTTCATAATCAAAATCAGCGATTCTTGTTTTCAAATATCGACTGACCGCTGCAACATAGATGAGATACTGTAAATCGTAATCGTGAGATTGCATCGCAGCAACCAAAAGACCCGGCGCATAGTCCTGATCGTCAAAGCCTAAAAAGTTGCTCTTATAATCAGCAACATAAAATTTTCCTTCATGCTCAAAAATCAAATCAATAAACCCTTTAAAATCATCCTGCATCAGGTTGTAGTCTTGTAACACAGGCGTACCACGATAAGCCGATAACAATTGCTGAATGCTGTAAGCGTTAGGCTTTGCCATTAAATAAAAGCCCATTTCCTTTAGCACTTGCTTTTCGCCAATCTCGTGAAGACTGATATTGATGGAGGGCAATGGCTTTTGTAAAAAATGCTGCAACGAGTCTTTCAGCACATTGTGCCAACATTCTGTATCATACTGATAAAGCGGTAACTGTGACGCTAACACATCATCCAGCGTCTCCAGCTCATCGAACGAGCAATCTTCCAACACTTGATGAAGAAAATTTCCTGCCTCGCTACCTTTAGGAAAATGAAACAAATTCGCCTCAAAAGGCGGTGGATCAATCGATTCAGACACAGCCTCATCTCGATCTTTCGCATCTTCAAGTGACTCATCCCTAGCATGAGACGCTTTCGCTAAGGCAGAATAACTCCGTGCTATAAAAGGCCTAAACAATTTATAGGTCAGAGGTGCAATTGATAGCGGTGCAGGCTCAGTTGCTTGCTCATCATCTAAAAAGGAAGGTTGATCAACCAAATGTTCTATAGGCACATCCCATTTTTTAAAAGATTCAAAGACGTCATCAGGTTTTTCCATTCCAAAAAGTACATGATGTAAACCACTGAGCTCCATACCTTTCACCTCACCCAAACAAAGATGCACATGGCATTTAGCCCTCGTTAGCGCTACATAAAGCAAGCGGCAATCTTCAGCCAAGGCTTCCTGACGCCTTTGTCTTTGCTGATCGCCTGTTAAACGGTAATGAATAACTTTCTGACCTGTAGCCTTCTGATGCAATGCCACAATTGAGTCTTTTTCTTCCTTTGCCATCAACAAAAAAGGACAACAAACGATGGGGTACTCTAATCCTTTTGATTTATGAATGGTGACAATTTCAACAAGGCTGGCCTCTGTTTCAAGCCTCAGCTTTTGTGTTTGGCTGTCTTCGGCCTTGGCTAATAAGTGCAAGTAGCGAAGCCATTGTTCTTCCATAGGCAGGTGCCTATTGTCAGGTTCATAAAAGAGTTCTATCAGCTGAAGTAGATTCGTTAATTTCCGCTCACCATTGTCCGTTTTAAGTAACGTTTCTTGCACGTTAAACGCATCCAGCAGACGATTGACAGCAGAAAAAAACTGCCCTTTTTTCCATAGCATATTCGCGTCAACAAATCGCTGCTGAGTCTCTGCATAGGTCGCAGGTGCATCAACCAACACTTTTAATTGCGCCGCATCGTATTGCAATAATTTATCGCCTAGCACCGTGAACAAAAGCGTGCGATCAAAAGGTGACAGTATCAATTCGATCAGTTTGGCAAAGGCGTAGGCTTCTTCGGTTGCAAGCACTGACTGCTTCGATAAAAAGACACTATTAATGCCTTGTATTTTTAACGCCTCTTTTATGATCTCTGCCTGCCCGCCGGTTCTAACCAGTACAGCAATATCCCCTGTTTTCACCGCTCGCCCTTTAACGTTAGCGTCGCCTGACAACAGTTTTTTTATCCAAAGGGCTGTTTGCGTCGCAGCCTGCTGAACGGCGGCTTCTTTGGTCAAGGGCTTGTCTTGGTGAATAAGCTCGCTCACCGCCATAGTCGTCTGCGTTTTACCCAAAAAGAGTGCATCTTTATCTTGCTGATGACTGGAAGGGGCGACTTGAATAAAAGGCGGGAATTGCTCCAATACGAAGGGCAGTGGGTGCAAACTAAAAAGTGCATTCACTTGATTGACAAGCGATGGCACCGTTCGGTGATTGGTGGCCAAGGTATATTGTTGATCATCAGATATAGGCTTCCTTGCTTCAAAGTAAGCATCAATATCAGCGCCTCGAAATCGATAAATCGCCTGCTTAGGATCACCTATCATCAAAAGGCATTGATGGTAAGACTGATAAATCGCATTAAAAATTCGGTATTGGTGTTGATCCGTATCCTGAAATTCATCAATTAACGCGACAGGATAGCGCCCCCTTAAGGCTGAAAGCAATGATTCACTGCTGATGGCGTCTGCCAAGCGTTTAATCAAATCATCAAAAAATAGCAAACCTTCTTCTTGCTTTTTGCGCTCAATTTTTTGTAATAACTCATGTCGAAAATGAGATAACCCTACTTCACGTAAATTTGCTTGCTGCTCCCAAAGTTCATCTAACAAAGTAAATAGTGGGTGTTGAGGTGACTTCTCTCCAAGCTTTTCATCCAGTAATGATTGCGTAAATTTTTCCTGATGCTTAAAAGGGAGGTAACGTTTATCGGCCGCCTCAAAATAATCGCCCAAGGCATTTAACCAACTCGGCACCCAGCGCTTGGTATAACTGCGCCCTATTCCTTTAGCAAAAAAAGCTTGAATGACTGACTGATCTTGATGCCACAGCTGTTTGGTCCTGTCATATAATGCATCAAAGGTCCCTAGCACTTCGCTAAGTGATTTGCCTTCAAGTGGATCAATGAACTGAGTGGTTAAGGTGGTTTTGAGGCTTGAAAGTATCGTGTCAGGATGCCCATAAAGCCCTGACAAAAAAGCCGCTCTGGCTCCATCTGCCGAATACAAGGTTTCACGCCATACCGACTGCGCTGCTTGCTGCAAACTTTCACTGGGGTCCTCCATCAAGGTCTGCTCGATAGGCTCCCCCATACTAAAGCCGAACTCTTTCAAGGTACGCTGACAAAAGCCATGAATGGTAAAAATAGGCGCATCATCCAAGGCAAGAATGGCATCATCTAACCTGTGAATCAGTGTTTCTTTTGCATTGCTTTTAAGCGCTAATGCAATAATGGCTTCGACATCTTGCGTGCTTTTTTGACCTTTTTCTAAATAACTTTTTGCATCGTGGCAGATGTGCCGAATACGGTCACGTAGTTCCTGTGTCGCGGCCTTAGTAAAGGTCACCACTAGAAGTTCTGTAATCTTTAAGGGTGTTTCACGCAGGGCCTTTTCAGGCACTACAATCAACCGTAGAGCTAAGTGGCTAATGGTGTAGGTCTTACCTGTGCCCGCACTGGCTTCAATGAGGCATTGCCCTGACAGCGGCATCGTTAACAAGTTAACAGGGTTCATCGCTTAGTTACCTCCATGTACTCAGTTAGAGGCTCAAAGAGAACGTTGCTTTCAGCTAATGCATCCGCTATCAAAACATCTTTACCTCTAAAGGCATAGTCATTCACGACATCCGCAAGTTCACCCGTTTGATTAAAGCCGCCTTCTAGTTTATTTCGAAAAGCCCCTTCCGCTTTATCGGGATTTTTTGCGTAGGTTTCTACATAGGCAAACCCCGACTCAACAAAAAAAGGTATTAATTCAGTCGCTGCTTTTTGGACGCGTACGAGCCATGACGACACTAAGGTTTCTGCGAATTCACATGATACAGGCTTAAAGGTTAGAGTAGACCCTGAACTTATCAGGTAAGAGGTTAAGGGTGTACCCTCTTCCGCAGTAAAAAGCACATGCTCAAGCCAAGCTTGAAGCACACGTTTGCCTTTTAGTTTGTTACCGACAAAACAAAGCCGCTTGGTTAGATCAGAAGTAAAGCCTTCAAGCTCACCTTTGATCAAAGACTGCTCAATTGTCAGCTCAACTAAATAAGTCGTATTCGCGTTATCAAGACCTAAATCAAGGACTTCATCAACTAAATGGTCTGCTTGCACCTGCTTTTCCTGAAAATGTTGATTACCTAACTGTCCCTGGGGAATCAAGCCTTTTATCCGAGCACCTTGTGCCGTTAAAGCCTCAACTCCTAGTTGTTTATTTTGGTTCAATTGGTCTAACAAGACAAAATCTTCAAGGCCTCGAGGTGTCATTAATTCAGAAGATGTTTCGTCAATCGCTACAGCCCTAGGTAATACACCTAATTGCTGGCAGTAATATGTTTGAGGGTAAATTAACGCACTCACAAAGGCGCTTAATGCTAGCTCTTCTGACAGTTCTTTTTCATCGACGTGAGCCATGAAGGGTCGAGTTTGGGTAGGTGTCATTAGCGCTTGCGCTTCAGATAGTTGCTTAGCGCTTAAGCTCTGCAACGATTCATTATGATTTATCACAGGTTTAAAATAAGCGTGATCAAACGCCTGTAAGGGGTGTTGTATCAAGAGTCTTTCTCTTGCTGGTCGCCCTGCCACCTCAACATGATCATCAATAAACGCCAATAATTCAGAGACCAGCAAAGAAGGAAAGCGCTCGGTATTATCAATGGCGCTACGGCCAATATAACTGATATGCACTTTTTGTCTGGCTGACAGCAATCCTTCAAGAAATAGATAACGCTCTTCGCTTTGACGGTTTCTGTCACCAGGCTTTGGCTCTTGTTGTAAAGCATCTAAAGGGTCTTTGACGGAAGTCCCTGGAAACTCCCCATCGTTCATCCCTAAAAGCCCAATCATCTGAAAAGGTAATGAACGCATAGGCAATAACGTTGCCACATTTACCACACCTTTCTTAAAATAATGCTGCATGGGCAAACTTTCAAAAAGTTGACTCAATAAATGACTGAAAACGTTAAAATCCAACTCATCGTCAAATTCACTGAGTTCAATAGACGACAGCCATTTATCTAACAGCTCACGTATAGCTCGGCATTCAGCTACCACCTTTTCATCGTGTTGATCGAAAAAAGCGGCTAAAAGCTTTTCAACAAAGGTCACCCAAGCTTTTGGCGTGTTGGCTTTGTCGGCAATATCCACAAGCGTTAATGCATCAATAAACAGGCATAATCGCCCTGCATCTTGAGCAGCTTCACCTGCAATACCAAAAAGCGAAGTACCTTGCTCATCCGGCAACATACAATAACTTTCCAAAAGCCTTGCTTTTGCCTGATGCAAAGCAAAGCTTGCGACATGCTCACCTAAAGCTAGCCACGCATCATCTTGCAGGCCAAATTGCACGCCCAGCTCATCCAAAAGAGACACAATAAAAGGCAGCGATTCAAAACCAAAGCGCTGAGTGACAGGCGTTAATTTAAGACAGTCAATCACAGCCTGCTTAGCAAAGTCAGCAGCGGGTAAATGCAATAAAGTCAATAAGGCTTCTTTACAAGACGAATCTGCTAAGGATTTTTTTTCTGCGATATGAAAAGGCACAGGATTATCCTGTCCTTCAAACACACTTTGAATAAAAGGCCCGTAGCGTTCAAGATCGGACACCATAATGGCGACATCGTCAAAATCTAGGTGAGGGTGATCATTTAAAAAGTGCAGCAGCTGGTTCTTTACAATCTCAACTTCTCGTCTTGGACTGTGCGCTGCATGGAACATCAAACTGTTATCAGTGGGCGCTATCTTGATTTTTTCATCATCAGGCTTTCTATGCTTCAGATGCAGGATATCTGATTGAAGTTGCATCAATAAAGTCGTCGGCTTCGCATCGATAAAACTGTCACTTACCTGAATATTCTCAACGTCTTCAAGCTGCCTTTGAAAATCTCTCGCCTGAACAGCCATCATTGACAACAGCGGATTGGCCTCCTGCTCTTTGCTATTCTTTTTATTGATATCACTCCAAAAAAGCGCACAAGGGTTTAGCACAAATAAATTGACTTCAATAGATTCACTGAGCTTTTCTAAAAGTTGCAAATAAGGCCCAGGCAGTTGACTTAAAGCAAAGACTTGGATCCGCTTAACATTCAGCTTATCAAGGTGCTTCCATTCACTTTGCATAATATCTAGAAAAATTTCAGCACGGTCTTTATCTTTACTTTCTTGGTGTAAGTCATACCAAATTGCTGCTTGAAAATTATTTTCATTTCTTTGTTTTTGCCAGCCTATAAGTAATTCTGGCCGGTAAATTTGATACTGATCATAAAGGCCTGCCAAATAATGACAAAAATCTATCAACTGGCAATTTGTCGACAAATGTTCTAAATATAGAGATACCTTTTTAAAAACTGATTGATCTTTTCGTTTTCTTGAAAGGTAAGCATACAAACGAAATGTCAAAGGAAGCCGGTCAAATGCAGATGCCAGAGGCAAATCTGGCTGCTGTTGCCGATAAAGCTGCCATACAAAAGCAGCTGGAAAAGGAAAACGGCAATGTGCTGCAACACCCTGCTGACCTGCCAGCTGCTGCATCAGCCACCCTGACATAGCAGCTGATTCCACAAGGATCACTTCCTCATCAAAGGGCGATAAAGGCTCTGCTTGCATTAAGTGCGAGAGTGCAATAGCTAACGCTTCAATGCGGTTTGACTGAAAAAGATTAATCATATTGACACGTATTGTTCATACACAGTGCGTAAAGTTAACAAAATGAGACTGGCCACATTCATACGGGAACCATGATCTAAAGGCCCACTCAAAACTAGTAGCCGCACTCAATAATTTTTTAAGGCTGCTAAACAAGATAACAGATGGACACTTAAA
The DNA here is from genome assembly GCA_965225765.1 of Pseudomonadales bacterium. GTDB lineage: Bacteria > Pseudomonadota > Gammaproteobacteria > Pseudomonadales > DT-91 > CAKMZU01. The sequence goes on along the minus strand of CBDDBO010000002.1, from coordinate 289,100 downwards.
TGGATACGCCAAGTAAAGACAGTCTGAGCAACTTATCTACCCGAAAACTCTGGCAGATATTAAATGGTAATCACCTGTCTAGCCAACAAAAAGATCATATTCGAAAAGAGTTGATTAACCGCAATGAACTGGAAGAAGACAGCAGTTTTAAAAAACCACATTGAATGGCTAACTGGGCAGCATAAAAAGTATACGTTTGTAGGGTAAATCCGCCCCATCTAACGCTAAGGCTGAGTGCATTGCCACGCCACTCAATAGATAGCAGTTTTAACAGCCTGAACTAGGCAGATAAGTAACGCATGCCACTTTCTAAGCCTTCAATCGTCATGGGGAACATCTTACTCTCCACTAACGCTTGGCAGATGGCGATGGACTGAGTCCACTCCCATTCTTTCTCATCCATAGGATTGAGCCAGATAACCTTTTCAAAATGCTTGGTTAAGCGCTCAAACCAGACTTTGCCCGCTTCATCATTCCAATGCTCAACACTGCCACCGGGTTGCAATATTTCATAGGGTGACATGGACGCATCACCCACAAAAATAACTTTATAGTCTTTGCTGAATTTATGAAAAATATCAACCGTTGCAGTGCGCTGCGACTGCCTTCGATAGCCATTTTGCCACACAGATTCATACAAGAAATTATGAAAATAAAAATATTCCATATGCTTGAATTCACTACGCGCAGCACTGAATAGGTTCTCACAAAGACGGATAAACGGATCCATCGAGCCGCCCACATCAAAGAACAATAGCACTTTGACTGAGTTATGGCGCTCAGGGCGCATTTTCACATCCAGATAGCCCGCATTATCAGCCGTTGAACGAATGGTTTGAGGTAAATCTAGCTCATCATGTGCACCTGTTCGGGCAAACTTCCTCAGTCGCCTTAAGGCTACTTGGATATTACGAGCCCCCACCTGAACACTATCATCAAGGTCTTTAAAGTCTCGCTGCTCCCACACTTTCGTTGCTTTTTTATTGCGCCCCTCGGAGCCTACCCTAATACCTTGCGGGTTATAGCCAAGCTGACCAAAAGGAGATGTACCACCTGTACCAATCCACTTATTACCGCCTTGATGTTTTTCTTTTTGTTCTTCCAAGCGCTTTTTGAAAGTTTCAATGAGTTCTTCCAAGCTTTTCATGGATTGGATATCAGCTTTCTCAGTTTCAGATAGCTGCTTTTCAAAAGTATTACGCATCCATTCATCAGGAATCAATTTATCTAAAATATCATCGAAAGTTTCTAATGCGTCAAAATACGATCCGAAAGCTTTATCGAACTTGTCGTAATATTTTTCATCTTTGACAAGTACAGCTCGGCTTAAGCCGTAGAAGGCTTCGTGATCGGCAAAAACCAACTGCTTAGAGAGCGCTTCTAATAAGTCTAAAAGCTCTCGAATGGTGACAGGCACACCTGCCGCTCTAAGGCTAAAGAAAAAATTAATCAACATAATTTATTCAAAAGGTAGGGCGGGAAAGCGCAGCGTCTCCCGCCTGAAAGTTTTATATGGCGGGAGACGCTGCGCTTTCCCGCCCTACAAAAACCAATCAGCGCGTAGCCCTTCTATGCATAAATGCCAGTCGTTCTAAGAGCTGTACATCCTGTTCGTTCTTCATAAGCGCACCATACAAAGGTGGAATAGCCGAGCTACCATCACGGTCTTTCAAAATCTCATCCGGAATGTCATCAGACATCAGCAGTTTCAACCAGTCGATGAGCTCAGAGGTAGAGGGCTTCTTTTTAAGACCTGGTATATTGCGGACTTCAAAAAAGATATCCAACGCTTCTTGCACCAAGTCTTTTTTGATCGCGGGGTAATGCACATCGATGATGGCTTTCATGGTGTCCCGATCAGGGAATTTAATATAATGGAAAAAACAACGACGTAAAAAAGCATCTGGCAATTCTTTTTCATTGTTACTGGTAATGACAACGATAGGACGCTGCTTAGCTTTAATAATCTCCCCTGTCTCATACACATGAAATTCCATTTTATCGATTTCCACGAGCAAATCGTTAGGAAACTCAATGTCAGCTTTATCGATCTCATCAATCAGCAAAACAACTTGCTCATCACTATCAAAGGCTTCCCAAAGTTTACCTTTTTTGATGTAGTGCTTGATGTCATGAACACGATCATCCCCTAACTGAGAATCACGCAACCTTGATACCGCATCGTACTCATAAAGGCCTTGTTGCGCTTTGGTCGTCGACTTGATATGCCATTGAATCAGCCGTTTACCCAAGCCTTTTGCCAACTCTTCAGCCAAGAGCGTTTTACCCGTACCGGGCTCACCTTTAATTAATAAAGGCTTTTGAAGAGTGACCGACGCATTGACAGCTAACTGCAAATCATCGGTGGCGACATAAGTCTCTGTACCTGTAAAAGCCATGCTTTTTACCTCTTGTTATTCTTATTCGGGTGTTCTACTGCAGCTTTAAGCGGCTATAGGCACACCGCTATGAAATCGAAATTGGGGATCTTCATCCAAAATAGCTGCACGCTCTATCTCTCGAAAGTGTGCAATACGCGCATGCAAAGCATCGTCTGTCGCAACATCTTTGGCGAGCGATAAATAATCTTCAAAATGCCGAGCTTCTGACTGTAAGAGCGAGGTATAAAACTGCGCCAATTCATCATCTAAAAGAGGGGCCAACCTGTAAAATCGCTCACAAGATCTTGCCTCAATAAATGCGCCAACAATCATCGAATCAATAAATTTATCGGGCTCAAGTTTTCTCACTTGCGCTTGAAGCAAGCCTGCATATCGACTGGGTTTATGTGCCTTATAAGCGATACTGCGCTTTTTCAGTAGCTTTAACACACGCTCAAAATGCACTAATTCTTCACGCGCAAGCTTAGACATCTTGTCGAGTAGCGCCGTTTTTTCGGGGTAGCGATTAATCATCGTCACAGCATTACGTGCTGCACACTGTTCTAGATAACAATGATTGACCAAGAGCATATCTTGATGTTCTAAAGCTTTTTGCAGCCAGGCTTGAGGCGTTTCACAAGGCAAAAAGTCAAATAAGGGCTGCAAATCAGGAAGCGCCAAGACGTGAGATCCAAAAGGGAGTCAATGTAATGATTTTGGCGCCAAATTCAAGCAAAATTGACAAAACAACGCTCATAATGAGCAACCGACAAGGCATAGAAGGCTTCATCGATCTGTTCACATATATCAGCTAATGCTGCGTTTTTCGCATAAGGGGTGAGTTTGAAGCCAAATTGGGCCGTATCACCAATTTGACTGGCACCTGCTTTTATCAGCACAAAGGCTTGGCAATACAGGTTTCTGTGAGTAGGCACATTGACAGGTTGATGATCGAGCTGCCATTGCAAGGTATCCTCATCCACAATCTCGATATGATTCTGAACCAACTGGGTCAAAAACCCAACTAAGCGCTGCTCAACCGCTAGCTTTTGCTCAAAACTGTAGCTATTCCAATCGATGACTTCATGGGCAAAACGCTTACAGCCTCGGCATACACTCCCCCCAAGCGCGGTGGAACATACACCAATACAAGGCGTTTTTATAATATCAAGGGTGTTGGTCATGAAGCAGCATTAGTTAAAATAATGCCAGCTATTGTAGAAAGCCCCTTTAAGTATTTCAATGTAAAACCCGTATCGGCAGGTTAATCAAAACTATTAGTAGGGTATTCAAAATACCATGTGTAGCTTTTCTTTACAGGGTCAAACGCTGCAGTCATGACTGACCTAAAAGGTCTCCCATAGGTTGCAGTCACAAAATTAATTTGATGCCAAGTCACATCCATACGCGCTGTATTGCCACTAATTTCATAGCTCATTGGCGCTCCATTTGGGAGGTTGGATAAGCTTTTACCGGGGTTAACGTCCACAAACTTCTCGACCATACTTGCAAGCAGCCCTTGATGAACAATATGCCTGTCGAAAAATTCATTACTCACGCCTGCTTCTGAAAAATCAGTCTCTGGATTGCTTAGCAAGATAGGTTTCATGTCCACGCCATCGACTTTAAAACTGTCAATGACCTTCATGTCTCGTTTCAATGTAAACATATTCGGCTGTTCATTTGCAACATCTGTTTCACCTGAGAGTGCTTGTGTATCTTCATTCACCATCCAATTTCGAGTGGGTTTAATATCAAACACTACACCGAACGCAAAAGAGGCAGTTCTTGGAAAACTGACGTTGTTTGCGATGAACCTAGCAACATCAGGCGCTATGGCAACAACCCCTTCAGCTATAGCTAGGGTACCTAGCGTAATACTGGTAATAGATAAAGCCTTGGCAGCAGCCTTGTTCCCGGCATCTAACGCAGCCTGTGAACCTAAGAGTGATATACCCGATAGCGCTGCGGTGACGCCAGCCCCTATCCCTGCTGCGGCAGATAACGTCAGAGATGCACCACCTGTTGGAGCCGCCAAGAAGACACCGAGAACCCCTAAGGCTGTCAACCCAGAACCCAAGCTGTAATTGACCACAGGGCTATGGCCTGTCGGATCAATATAATTCACAGGATTGGCATGCGCATAGGCATAGCGATTATCCACAGGCATGCTGTCTCTGGTTATAAACCGTCTTAAGGTTGGGTGATAAAAACGGTGCCGTAAATACGTCAGCTGAGTATTCGGCTCGGTTAATTCCTGGTTCCACCCAAAATCTGCGATGGCACGCTGGCCTTTCGGGTCATGCGGGTAGAGAGGTTTGCCATAAGCATCATAATGATTCAGGCTAAACGCCGTATCGCCCTGCTTATCGAGCTGTAAGATAGCACCTGTGCTTTGATTCAGCTTAAAGAGTTGATCCATGCCTGTATCGGTCTGGACACCTATGATGCCTGAGCCGTGACGAATGAGGCTGCTCCATTGATTGTCCTTATAAACCGTTTGTATGTCTTTGTTGCCATCGGGGTAATAGTCACTGTGCGAACGGCCGGTAACGCTATGCCCTAATAAACCATTGGGTAAATAACGATAATGCGTTGCTGCTTTGCCTTTAGGGGTCACACGCAGTAAAAAGCCCGCATCATCGTATTCGTAGGCCGTACCGGTATGATCCTGCATCATGCGTCCATTACGGTCATAAATGAAAGGAATGGGGTTCTCAGCGCCGTCCTGTTTGATATTCACTAACTGATCCAAGCTGTTGTAAAAATACTGTTGGGTGTGAGTATCGCCGCAAGGCAGATGGGTGTCTTCACCAATCAGGTTATTATTGCCATCATAGTGGTAGGCTTTATGCCAGCTTTGATTGCCTTGGTTGTGATCAAGGCTGACTTGCTTTTCATCCGTCAAACGCTGTAAACCATCGTAGTGATAGTGCGTGGTTTGGACGTGCTGAGGGTTATCCTTTTCATTCAGCTGCTGAACTTGGGTAACCAGCTCACCGCGAGGCTTGTAGTGATAACTCACCCCATAGGTTGCGCCTGTTAAATGATTGCTACTAACGTACCCACTAAGCTGCCCGTAGGCACTGTAGCGGAAATGCGTTTCCGTTAACCCTGTGCCGATCGCATCGGTGGTTTTTTTCAGTAATTGCCCTTGTTGACCATTATCATCTTCACCATAGTGGAAGTCGATACGGCTGTTGTTGACGGTCAGACTTGACAGTCGCCCTTTATCATCCGGGTGATAGCTATAGTGCTGCTCACGCTGATCAGCATCCGTTTGCACAATGATGCGATCATAGTCATCGAGCGTGTAGTGGAGTGAACGGTTATCCGGATAATGCATCTCCACTAAATGCCCATTGAGCGTATAGTGGTAATGCATGGCCTGCCCATCGGTATCACTCACCTGAGTTAACCTGCCATCTGCATCATAGTGATGAGTCACTGCATAGCGTTTTCGATCTCGGTTCCAGCTCCGCTGTGTCAAAAGGCCCCGCTTATCATAGGCATAAGTAATGCGATGGCCGTCTTGCAGCGTTCGTTCAATCTCTTTGCCGTTTTTGTCATAACGGTGTTTTAAATAAAGATGCCTGCCCCCTATCGTAGCAGGCGACTCGACCGCTGTTAGCAGACCATCTGCATCATAGTGATAGCGATAGCCTTCATGGCTGCTTGTGTGCTCGGGCGTGCGTAAGGTCTTATGCCAGCTATAAAGATTACGCTGTAAATCGTAGGTGCGGGTCTTATCGGCATGCATACCGTCCCAAGTGACAGTTTCCGATGTGGTGGCGTTTTGGCTCGCATCATACTGGTAAGTGTGGGTGATGGTTTCACTGTGCGCATGCGTGTTTAAATCCACAAGACTAGAGCTCGTTTTTACGTCCTTTTTAAACGCATCCTGTACCACTTCATCTTCAACAAAGACTGTGGGTTTATCCTGTGGATTGGTCATCACAGGATAGGTTTGCGTGAGTTGCTTACGCTGCCAAGGCACTTTGCTCACGACCTGATATTGATGCTCATTGATGAAGGTGGTCGTGGTCATCTGTTCATCATCGTAGCTGACACGATGCACATTACCCCAAGGATCGCTCGTGCGTGTGCGTCTGCCCTGCTCATCGTAACTGAACGTCGTCACTAACCCTAAAATATCGGTTTTACTGTCCACCTTCCCAAAAGAGTTATAGGTTTGGCTCGACAAAGTACGCCACAGCCCGTGATGGTAATCCTGATGGGCAATCGCACGACTGGATGCATCCTGTATCGTACGACGTTTATCCCCTAAAGGGCTCTGATAGGTTATGGCATTTTGCCCATCCGTGCTGAAGGTGTCATAGGCAGTATGGACAACAAAGCCTTCAGGGTCTGTGTGGGTGACCTGCCTGTTAAGCGCATCATAGGTAAGGCGTGTTTCCTCGCCTTTGGGGGTGAGGGTTTTAAGTTTTTGCCCATTACGGGTATCAGTGACGGTTGTGTGGGTGCGACCACTATCACTGACCTCAATCGTGGTCAGTAAAGCTGACGCGGTATCAAAGCGATAGTGCGTCCTATTGGTCACCGACTGTACACCCGGCTGACCTGTCGCCAACCACTTCAGAGTGCTGGAACGCTGCCTGCCCTGCTCATCGTACGTTAAGCTGGTTTGTTGCCAGTCTTGCCAGTCTTGTACATGACGATAGGGTTTCCAGGTATGTATCTGTGCGCTATGGGTTTTACCTGAGGGTGCCAGTTTAAAGCTTTGCCTGATGGCTTTACCGCTCAATAAATCTTCTTGAATGCGCTCAGCTAACAGGCTGTAGTTATCGGTAAAGTACTGATTGCGCGTCGCTTTCAGGGCTGTCCACTGACGACGTGTTAGGTCGTAGACTGACGTGGTTTCGGTGAGCTTATTGCCATAGTTATCGTAAGTGGTGTCTGTCTTATCGCTAGGGATATAAGCCGATTGACTCTGATGCCAGACATGATGGGTGACCGACTTAGGTTTATCGTAGTTGGTTGAACGGCTGTATTTAAACGGTGAAATGGCATATTCATAAGTGGTTTTAAGGTAAGGTTTATCAAGCCTTGTGGTACGCACTTCAACGGGTAAATGTAAGTAGTTGTACTCATACACCTGATGGTGCAGCTGGTCACCGTTAAACCGTGTGACTTCCACGCTGTATTTATAGGCTTGGTCATTGCTATCTATTAGACTATCGCCCTTATCAGATAAGGCATAGCGTGGATAGCCTGTGTAATTATTGCCTTTACTGTAAATGTAATGCGCTTCGTGATGGGTTTTATGATCAGCCAAATCCGATTGTTTAAAGCGAATTACCACGGGCATTTGTTTGGTTGACCCACTGTCTTTATAGGGAATGCTGTCGTAGCTTAGCTCGGTCAGCAGCCCTTCGGGGGATGCCAAGGTGCGCAGCAGCTTACGCCCAGCTACTTCAGCATAGGTGATATGATAGCTTTGTGTTAACGGGTTAATGATCTCGGTGACCCCTTCCCCGTTAAAGTAGATGCGCTGTTCGCGGTCATCCGGATAGCGCACAATCATCAGGTTAGGCTCATAGTCCAGCTGGTACGTATTGCCATAGTTATCGACGATGCGCGTTAAGCGCGCGGATTCAAGTGTCTTGACAGGCTCTTGATAGTAAAACTGCACCGCATTACCAAACCTATCAACCTGTAACACGAGTAAGCCTTGCTGCGAAAAATACTGCTCACTGCCGTCTTTATGCTGAGACTTAAAGCGATAACTTAACGCCGGATAGCCCGGCACCACTTTGGCCTCTCCCGCATCGTCAAAGCGGCTGCCGTGTTGATTGTAATACTTAAGCCCTGACGCAAAGCCTGCTTCATCATGCCACAGATTATCAATCAACCATTGCTTACCACCCAGTTCTGCGGTTTTATCCGCAATGTAATCTAAATCCAACTGCCAGCCTGTCGGTAAACCAAACATGCCCTTGGCATTAAAGCGGTAGGTCAGACTCACCTTTAAGGGCATGAGTATCCCTTGGGCATGGATCAGAGGGTACGAGAAATCAAAGGTGCCTGTCGCGGTATTAACCTGTGCATTAAACGCCTTCGTATGGTTATACGCATGGCTGCCTTTGTAGGTGTCGGCGTGCGTTGTTAGGCAGGTAAATAAAAAAATAATTAAACAAATTCGTTTTCTCATTCAATCGCCCTCAAAGCTGCCAATAGCATTAACTTAATTCATTAGTATCTGATCAACAGATAAACTTAAGGAGGAGGCTATAGCCACCTCCCGTTATCAATCATAAGCAACAGGTTACTCAGCTTCTGGATTAATGTATCGATAAAAAGCATCTGCAACCGCCCGCCCTGAACTATGTTCTGATTCAAAAAACTCAGCATCATGTGCCAAGTAATTCAATTCGCTCTCAGAGAATACACTTCTTGGTGCTGCTACTCGCAACATAGTATAAAAGGCTTGTGGGCTAGTAGGTCTTAACAAATTTACATTACGTTGAAATATAGTAATCCAGGTATATTGATCTTCATTCAATGAACGGATTAATTGATGAGACCTACGAGCAGATTCAGCGATATGATGAACATGCTCTGCATCAGCTAATCGTTCTATCAACGTACCTGCCGAATGCTCCGGCAAACCGCTATGAGCAAGATCAATCAAAGGTTCAGCTAATTCTTCAGCTAGTACCGCGGAAAGGCCTGAGCTAGATGCGCCTGCAGAAGATACCACAGCAGAAGTCGCGCCTATTGAAGTCAGAGCAGCCACTCCCCTTGAAAGAGGGGCGCCTCCTGCATAGAAAGCAAGCGCTTTGCCCACAAACATGCCATACGATTGTGACATTTGTGATATTCGCGTTATACGACCAACAATTCGAGCTATTGCTGTACCAAATTTAGGTGCAAGCGCTACCACGCCTTCCACTGTTGCTAAGGTGCCTAGACTAATACTGGTAAGAGATAAAGCCTTGGCAGCAGCTTTGTTGCCAGCATCTAACGCAGCCTGTGAACCTAAGAGTGATACACCCGATAGTGCTGTGGCGACCCCTGCTCCTATCCCTGCTGCGGCGGATAACGTCAGAGATGCACCACCTGTTGGAACCGCCAAGAAGACACCGAGAACCCCTAAGGCTGCAAACCCACCACCCAAGCTGTAATTGACCACAGGGCTATGGCCTGTCGGATCAATATAATTCACAGGATTGGCATGCGCATAGGCATAGCGATTATCCACAGGCATGCTGTCTCTGGTTATAAACCGTCTTAAGGTTGGGTGATAAAAACGGTGCCTTAAATACGTCAGCTGAGTATTTGGCTCGGTTAATTCCTGGTTCCACCCAAAATCTGCGATGGCACGCTGGCCTTTCGGGTCATGCGGGTAGAGAGGTTTGCCATAAGCATCATAATGATTCAGGCTAAACGCCGTATCGCCCTGCTTATCGAGCTGTAAGATAGCACCTGTGCTTTGATTCAGCTTAAAGAGTTGATCCATGCCTGTATCGGTCTGGACACCTATGATGCCTGAGCCGTGACGAATGAGGCTGCTCCATTGATTGTCCTTATAAACCGTTTGTATGTCTTTGTTGCCATCGGGGTAATAGTCACTGTGCGAACGGCCGGTAACGCTATGCCCTAATAAACCATTGGGTAAATAACGATAATGCGTTGCTGCTTTGCCTTTAGGGGTCACACGCAGTAAAAAGCCCGCATCATCGTATTCGTAGGCCGTACCGGTATGATCCTGCATCATGCGTCCATTACGGTCATAAATGAAAGGAATGGGGTTCTCAGCGCCGTCCTGTTTGATATTCACTAACTGATCCAAGCTGTTGTAAAAATACTGTTGGGTGTGAGTATCGCCGCAAGGCAGATGGGTGTCTTCACCAATCAGGTTATTATTGCCATCATAGTGGTAGGCTTTATGCCAGCTTTGATTGCCTTGGTTGTGATCAAGGCTGACTTGCTTTTCATCCGTCAAACGCTGTAAACCATCGTAGTGATAGTGCGTGGTTTGGACGTGCTGAGGGTTATCCTTTTCATTCAGCTGCTGAACTTGGGTAACCAGCTCACCGCGAGGCTTGTAGTGATAACTCACCCCATAGGTTGTGCCTGTTAAATGATTAACACTGACAGACTCACTAAGCTGCCCGTAGGCACTGTAGCGGAAATGGGTTTCCGTTAACCCTGTACCAATCGCATCGGTGGTTTTCTTCAGTAATTGCCCTTGTTGACCATTATCATCTTCACCATAGTGGAAGTTGATACGGCTGTTGTTGACGGTCAGGCTTGACAGCCGCCCTTTGTCGTCCGGGTGATAGCTATAGTGCTGCTCACGCTGATCAGCATCCGTTTGCACAATGATGCGATCATAGTCATCGAGCGTGTAGTGGAGTGAACGGTTATCCGGATAATGCATCTCCACTAAATGCCCATTGAGCGTATAGTGGTAATGCATGGCCTGCCCATCGGTATCGCTCGCCTGAGTTAACCTGCCATCTGCATCATAATCCTGCGTCACTGCATAGCGTTTTTGATCTCGCTTCCAGCTCCGCTGTGTCAAAAGGCCCCGCTTATCATAGGCATAAGTAATGCGATGGCCGTCTTGCAGCGTTCGTTCAATCTCTTTGCCGTTTTTGTCATAACGGTGTTTTAAATAAAGATGCCTGCCCCCTATCGTAGCAGGCGACTCGACCGCTGTTAGCAGACCATCTGCATCATAGTGATAGCGATAGCCTTCATGGCTGCTTGTGTGCTCGGGCGTGCGTAAGGTCTTATGCCAGCTATAAAGATTACGCTGTAAATCGTAGGTGCGGGTCTTATCGGCATGCATACCGTCCCAAGTGACAGTTTCCGATGTGGTGGCGTTTTGGCTCGCATCATACTGGTAAGTGTGGGTGATGGTTTCACTGTGCGCATGCGTGTTTAAATCCACAAGACTAGAGCTCGTTTTCACGTCCTTTTTAAACGCATCCTGTACCACTTCATTTTCAACAAAGACTGTGGGTTTATCCTGTGGATTGGTCATCACAGGATAGGTTTGCGTGAGTTGCTTACGCTGCCAAGGCACTTTGCTCACGACCTGATATTGATGCTCATTGATGAAGGTGGTCGTGGTCATCTGTTCATCATCGTAGCTGATACGATACACATTCTTCCAAGGGTCGGTCGTGTGTGTACATCTGTCGTATTCATCGTAACTGAACGTCGTCACTAACCCTAAAATATCGGTTTTACTGTCCACCTTCCCAAAAGAGTTATAGGTTTGGCTCGACAAAGTACGCCACAGCCCGTGATGGTAATCCTGATGGGCAATCGCACGACTGGATGCATCCTGTATCGTACGACGTTTATCCCCTAAAGGGCTCTGATAGGTTATGGCATTTTGCCCATCCGTGCTGAAGGTGTCATAGGCAGTATGGATAACAAAGCCTTCAGGGTCTGTGTGGGTGACCTGCCTGTTAAGCGCATCATAGGTAAGGCGTGTTTCCTCGCCTTTGGGGGTGAGGGTTTTAAGTTTTTGCCCATTACGGGTATCAGTGACGGTTGTGTGGGTGCGACCACTATCACTGACCTCAATCGTGGTCAGTAAAGCTGACGCGGTATCAAAGCGATAGTGCGTCCTATTGGTCACCGACTGTACACCCGGCTGACCTGTCGCCAACCACTTCAGAGTGCTGGAACGCTGCCTGCCCTGCTCATCGTACGTTAAGCTGGTTTGTTGCCAGTCTTGCCAGTCTTGTACATGACGATAGGGTTTCCAGGTATGTATCTGTGCGCTATGGGTTTTACCTGAGGGTGCCAGTTTAAAGCTTTGCCTGATGGCTTTACCGCTCAATAAATCTTCTTGAATGCGCTCAGCTAACAGGCTGTAGTTATCGGTAAAGTACTGATTGCGCGTCGCTTTCAGGGCTGTCCACTGACGACGTGTTAGGTCGTAGACTGACGTGGTTTCGGTGAGCTTATTGCCATAGTTATCGTAAGTGGTGTCTGTCTTATCGCTAGGGATATAAGCCGATTGACTCTGATGCCAGACATGATGGGTGACCGACTTAGGTTTATCGTAGTTGGTTGAACGGCTGTATTTAAACGGTGAAATGGCATATTCATAAGTGGTTTTAAGGTAAGGTTTATCAAGCCTTGTGGTACGCACTTCAACGGGTAAATGTAAGTAGTTGTACTCATACACCTGATGGTGCAGCTGGTCACCGTTAAACCGTGTGACTTCCACGCTGTATTTATAGGCTTGGTCATTGCTATCTATTAGACTATCGCCCTTATCAGATAAGGCATAGCGTGGATAGCCTGTGTAATTATTGCCTTTACTGTAAATGTAATGCGCTTCGTGATGGGTTTTATGATCAGCCAAATCCGATTGTTTAAAGCGAATTACCACGGGCATTTGTTTGGTTGACCCACTGTCTTTATAGGGAATGCTGTCGTAGCTTAGCTCGGTCAGCAGCCCTTCGGGGGATGCCAAGGTGCGCAGCAGCTTACGCCCAGCTACTTCAGCATAGGTGATATGATAGCTTTGTGTTAACGGGTTAATGATCTCGGTGACCCCTTCCCCGTTAAAGTAGATGCGCTGTTCGCGGTCATCCGGATAGCGCACAATCATCAGGTTAGGCTCATAGTCCAGCTGGTACGTATTGCCATAGTTATCGACGATGCGCGTTAAGCGCGCGGATTCAAGTGTCTTGACAGGCTCTTGATAGTAAAACTGCACCGCATTACCAAACCTATCAACCTGTAACACGAGTAAGCCTTGCTGCGAAAAATACTGCTCACTGCCGTCTTTATGCTGAGACTTAAAGCGATAACTTAACGCCGGATAGCCCGGCACCACTTTGGCCTCTCCCGCATCGTCAAAGCGGCTACCGTGTTGATTGTAATACTTAAGCCCTGACGCAAAGCCTGCTTCATCATGCCACAGATTATCAATCAACCATTGCTTACCACCCAGTTCTGCGGTTTTATCCGCAATGTAATCTAAATCCAACTGCCAGCCTGTCGGTAAACCAAACATGCCCTTGGCATTAAAGCGGTAGGTCAGACTAACCTTTAAGGGCATGAGTATCCCTTGGGCATGGATCAGAGGGTACGAGAAATAAAAGGTGCCTGTCGCGGTATTAACCTGTGCATTAAACGCCTTCGTATGGTTATACGCATGACTGCCTTTGTAGGCATCGGCAAACGATGGATAAGCGTACAAGATTAAACTAATCAGTAGTAACCGACTATTACCAAACCAGCATTTCATCTTAAGCCTCTGCTACAGGTTACTCTTCAGGAATCATCGTCATTGAATCGTTCATATTAAAGCGAATTCTTTTATACCAAAGCTTAGCGGTGGCTTCATCACCGCCCAGTTTTTCAGCAGTCTTTTCAATTTGTTTAGAAACAGCACTTATCGCCTTATTAGGCATCCATGGTTCCGGAGGAACAGAAGCCCCTCTAAGGTCACCCAATGAGGGGATTTCTCTACCAAGTGATTGATTCCTTAATGGTAAATCCTCTGGCATATAAAACGTTACGCCTGTTTCCTCAATGTATCCAGCAGGTGCAGAACGCCTAACCTTCGGAGTATCATCCCACTGTGCCACAGATCGAGCAAAGTTTTCGTCGGCCTGAGCAGCCTCAACGTGCTCACCAATTTCCCAGTCTGACATAACATGATTGGCGTCTGCTGCGTAAAAACCTAACTCCATTGTGCTCCCTACTGCACGTTGTTCATTAACAAGCCATCTTGGGTATTGCCAATAGGCTGCATAGCGGTTCAAAAATTCCGTTCCATACCCCAGAGATTCGGCAACATCAGGGGCTATGGCAACAAACCCCGCAGCAATAGCCAGACTACCTAGCGTAATACTGGAAATAGATAAAGCCTTGGCAGCAGCCTTGTTGCCAGCATCTAACGCAGCCTGTGAACCTAAGAGTGATATACCCGATAGCGCTGTGGCGACCCCTGCCGTTACACCTGCTATTCCCGATATTGCAGCAGCTACCGTCAAAGATGCACCACCTGTTGGGATCGCCAAGAAGACACCGAGAACCCCTAAGGCTGTCAACCCAGAACCCAAGCTGTAATTGACCACAGGGCTATGGCCTGTCGGATCAATATAATTCACAGGATTGGCATGCGCATAGGCATAGCGATTATCCACAGGCATGCTGTCTCTGGTTATAAACCGCCTTAACGTTGGGTGATAAAAACGGTGCCTTAAATACGTCAGCTGAGTATTCGGCTCGGTTAATTCTTGGTTCCACCCAAAATCTGCGATGGCACGCTGGCCTTTCGGGTCATGCGGGTAGAGAGGTTTGCCATAAGCATCATAATGATTCAGGCTAAACGCCGTATCGCCCTGCTTATCGAGCTGTAAGATAGCACCTGTGCTTTGATTCAGCTTAAAGAGTTGATCCATGCCTGTATCGGTCTGGACACCTATGATGCCTGAGCCGTGACGAACGAGGCTACTCCATTGACTGTCCTTATAAACCGTTTGTATGTCTTTGTTGTTATCGGGGTAATAGTCACTGTGCGAACGGCCGGTAACGCTATGCCCTAATAAACCATTGGGTAAATAACGATAATGCGTTGCTGCTTTGCCTTTAGGGGTCACACGCAGTAAAAAGCCCGCATCATCGTATTCGTAGGCCGTACCGGTATGATCCTGCATCATGCGTCCATTACGGTCATGGATGACAGGAATGGGGTTCTCAGCGCCGTCCTGTTTGATATTCACTAACTGATCCAAGCTGTTGTAAAAATACTGTTGGGTGTGAGTATCGCCGCAAGGCAGATGGGTGTCTTCACCAATCAGGTTATTATTGCCATCATAGTGGTAGGCTTTATGCCAGCTTTGATTGCCTTGGATTTGATCAAGGCTAACTTGCCTTTCATCCGTTAGACGCTGTAAGCCATCGTAGTGATAGTGCGTGGCTTGGACTTGCTGAGCGTTATCCTTTTCATTCAGCTGCTGAACTTGGGTAACCAGCTCACCGCGAGGCTTGTAGTGATAATTCACCTCATAGGTTGTGCCTGTTAAATGATTGCTACTGACAGACTCACTAAGCTGCCTGTAGGCACTGTAGCGGAAATGCGTTTCCGTTAACCCTGTGCCGATCGCATCGGTGGTTTTTTTCAGTAATTGCCCTTGTTGACCATTATCATCTTCACCATAGTGGAAGTCGATACGGCTGTTGTTGACGGTCAGACTTGACAGCCGCCCTTTGTCGTCCGGGTGATAGCTATAGTGCTGCTCACGCTGATCAGCATCCGTTTGCACAATGATGCGATCATAGTCATCGAGCGTGTAGTGGAGTGAACGGTTATCCGGATAATGCATCTCCACTAAATGCCCATTGAGCGTATAGTGGTAATGCATGGCCTGCCCATCGGTATCGCTCGCCTGAGTTAACCTGCCATCTGCATCATAATCCTGCGTCACTGCATAGCGTTTTTGATCTCGGTTCCAGCTCCGCTGTGTCAAAAGGCCCCGCTTATCATAGGCAAACGTAAGGCGATGGCCGTCTTGCAGCGTTCGTTCAATCTCTTTGCCGTTTTTGTCATAACGGTGTTTTAAATAAAGGTGCCTGCCCCCTATCTTAGCAGGCGACTCGACCGCTGTTAGCAGACCATCTGCATCATAGTGATAGCGATAGCCTTCATGGCTGCTTGTGTGCTCGGGCGTGCGTAAGGTCTTATGCCAGCTATAAAGATTACGCTGTAAATCGTAGGTGCGGGTCTTATCGGCATGCATACCGTCCCAAGTGACAGTTTCCGATGTGGTGGCGTTTTGGCTCGCATCATACTGGTAAGTGTGGGTGATGGTTTCACTGTGCGCATGCGTGTTTAAATCCACAAGACTAGAGCTCGTTTTTACGTCCTTTTTAAACGCATCCTGTACCACTTCATCTTCAACAAAGACTGTGGGTTTATCCTGTGGATTGGTCATCACAGGATAGGTTTGCGTGAGTTGCTTACGCTGCCAAGGCACTTTGCTCACGACCTGATATTGATGCTCATTGATGAAGGTGGTCGTGGTCATCTGTTCATCATCGTAGCTGATACGATACACATTCTTCCAAGGGTCGGTCGTGTGTGTACGTCTGTCGTATTCATCGTAACTGAACGTCGTCACTAACCCTAAAATATCGGTTTTACTGTCCACCTTCCCAAAAGAGTTATAGGTTTGGCTCGACAAAGTACGCCACAGCCCGTGATGGTAATCCTGATGGGCAATCGCACGACTGGATGCATCCTGTATCGTACGACGTTTATCCCCTAAAGGGCTCTGATAGGTTATGGCATTTTGCCCATCCGTGCTGAAGGTGTCATAGGCAGTATGGATAACAAAGCCTTCAGGGTCTGTGTGGGTGACCTGCCTGTTAAGCGCATCATAGGTAAGGCGTGTTTCCTCGCCTTTGGGGGTGAGGGTTTTAAGTTTTTGCCCATTACGGGTATCAGTGACGGTTGTGTGGGTGCGACCACTATCACTGACCTCAATCGTGGTCAGTAAAGCTGACGCGGTATCAAAGCGATAGTGCGTCCTATTGGTCACCGACTGTACACCCGGCTGACCTGTCGCCAACCACTTCAGAGTGCTGGAACGCTGCCTGCCCTGCTCATCGTACGTTAAGCTGGTTTGTTGCCAGTCTTGCCAGTCTTGTACATGACGATAGGGTTTCCAGGTATGTATCTGTGCGCTATGGGTTTTACCTGAGGGTGCCAGTTTAAAGCTTTGCCTGATGGCTTTACCGCTCAATAAATCTTCTTGAATGCGCTCAGCTAACAGGCTGTAGTTATCGGTAAAGTACTGATTGCGCGTCGCTTTCAGGGCTGTCCACTGACGACCTGTTAGGTCGTAGACTGACGTGGTTTCGGTGAGCTTATTGCCATAGTTATCGTAAGTGGTGTCTGTCTTATCGCTAGGGATATAAGCAGATTGACTCTGATGCCAGACATGATGGGTGACCGACTTAGGTTTATCGTAGTTGGTTGAACGGCTGTATTTAAACGGTGAAATGGCATATTCATAAGTGGTTTTAAGGTAAGGTTTATCAAGCCTTGTGGTACGCACTTCAACGGGTAAATGTAAGTAGTTATACTCATACACCTGACGGTGCAGCTGTTCACCGTTAAACCGTGTGACTTCCACGCTGTATTTATAGGCTTGGTCATTGCTATCTATTAGACTATCGCCCTTATCAGATAAGGCATAGCGTGGATAGCCTGTGTAATTATTGCCTTTACTGTAAATGTAATGCGCTTCGTGATGGGTTTTATGATCAGCCAAATCCGATTGTTTAAAGCGAATTACCACGGGCATTTGTTTGGTTGACCCACTGTCTTTATAGGGAATGCTGTCGTAGCTTAGCTCGGTCAGCAGCCCTTCGGGGGATGCCAAGGTGCGCAGCAGCTTACGCCCAGCTACTTCAGCATAGGTGATATGATAGCTTTGTGTTAACGGGTTAATGATCTCGGTGACCCCTTCCCCGTTAAAGTAGATGCGCTGTTCGCGGTCATCCGGATAGCGCACAATCATCAGGTTAGGCTCATAGTCCAGCTGGTACGTATTGCCATAGTTATCGACGATGCGCGTTAAGCGCGCGGATTCAAGTGTCTTGACAGGCTCTTGATAGTAAAACTGCACCGCATTACCAAACCTATCAACCTGTAATACGAGTAAGCCTTGCTGCGAAAAATACTGCACACTGCCGTCTTTATGCTGAGACTTAAAGCGATAACTTAACGCCGGATAGCCCGGCACCACTTTGGCCTCTCCCGCATCGTCAAAGCGGCTGCCGTGTTGATTGTAATACTTAAGCCCTGACGCAAAGCCTGCTTCATCATGCCACAGATTATCAATCAACCATTGCTTACCACCCAGTTCTGCGGTTTTATTCGCAATGTAATCTAAATCCAACTGCCAGCCTGTCGGTAAACCAAACATGCCCTTGGCATTAAAGCGGTAGGTCAGACTAACCTTTAAGGGCATGAGTATCCCTTGGGCATGGATCAGAGGGTACGAGAAATCAAAGGTGCCTGTCGCGGTATTAACCTGTGCATTAAACGCCTTCGTATGGTTATACGCATGGCTGCCTTTGTAGGCGTCGGCATGGACAAAAGTTAACCAAACAAGTACACAAAAGAAGAATAGGCGAGTAAGCATGTCGAATAGCTCAAGATTACTTAATACCTATAAAAAAAGCAGCTAACTTATTAAGTCAGCTGCTCATCCATTTGACAGTCAAGCTTAATAAGAAGGTCTATAAATCACATGCAAGGTTGGTTGATTGGTATAGTGATATTCATAGCTTGTGCTTGAGCAGTATGAAGAACCAACACAAATAGACTGATTGCTTGGATCACTACCATAGAAAGACAGTTTAGAGCTATTCGGGAAGAAGAAGTTACCTGACTTCACTTTCATTGGAGAAGTAAATGAATAGCGCGTATCATCAGCTTTTACATCTATATGGAAGTAAGACGGATCGGTAGAGCAAGTATCACCGCCTGTGCTGCTTGATTTGCACTGATAATAAATTGCATTGTTTTTATTTAGCTCATGAAAGCCAATGGTTCCTTTAGGGACAGTAAAGTGTGTTTGACCAGAAATTGTCCAGTCATACATACATTGAGAGTCACCGTTAGTACTTATCACTACATGTAAATCTTTATCCAATGGCGAATCAAAATAATAGGTCATAATTATATCACCTTCTGATCCCGCAGTAGATAACTGGGAAAGCAGCAAGGATAACAAACAGCATAAGGCTACGCCTAAACCCTGAAGCGACTTATTTAAACTAACACTAAGACTATTTTTCATACTATTCACCTTTTTTTCAGTTAAGTAAAAGATAAGTTCTGTTTTAAGTTAGTGAGAAGGCCTATAAATTAGATATACTGTAGGCGTATCGGTATAATTATAATAATAGATATTCTCATCACAGTAGGCTTTTCCAGGACAAATAGATTGATTTGTTGAATCATCGCCATGGAAGAAGAGATGAGATGTTTGTGCATAGAAGTTGCCAGAAACGATTCCAAGGCTTGAAGACCAAGAGTAACGAGTATCACTTGCCTCAACTGAAAGGCCAAAATAGGAAGAGCCAGTGATGCATGAATCACCACAAAAAATACTGGCTCTAGATACAAAATAAATAGGGTTATCTAAATTTAAAGGAAATAAACCAACAGTGCCTGCCGGAATCGTAAACTTAGTTTTTCCCTTGATCTCATGCTCGTGCATACACTTATAATCCAGGCCTGTATTAATAGTGACCGTGATATCTTTATCTACTGGCGAATCAAAATAGTAAGTGACAACAACATAGCCATTTGACCCAGCAAAAGCACCCTGACCAAACAGCAGTGCAATCATGAAGATAGGCAATCTCATAACCTTTCCCTCACATTAAAAATACGGTCAACACTTAACACCGCTTATTTAAAACGTTTTTATAAATAATTAGAGAGCCGTAATAAAAATAGTTCCATCGAGAACAGCCAAACTATAGTGGACCCATAATGTAGTACAGAAAATTTTAATTTATAAGTGTAATCTCAGTAGGGTTTATGTCTCATCTATTATTTTTGTACTGTGGATCTGTGGTCAAAGCGCAGCGTAATTGCGTAGCAATTTTGTCCACAAATCCACAGCGTTATGCAGCTCTTGGTAAACCCGAAGGCAGATTTAAGTAAACCTGATCGGGTGTTTTTCTGTCAAGTGTTGAATGTCTGCGTTTTTGATTATAAAACGACAACCATTCGCCAATATTTTCTCTTGCTTCTGGTACAGATTCATACGCTTTGAGATATACTTCCTCATACTTCAAGCTGCGCCAAAGCCTTTCAATAAACACATTATCCATCCATCGTCCTTTGCCATCCATGCTAATTTTTATGTCGTTATCTTTTAGCTTCTGAGTAAAGGCCTCACTAGTAAATTGACAGCCCTGATCAGAATTGAATATTTCAGGTTTACCAAATTTTGTCATGGCATCATCCAGAGTTTCAAGGCAAAAATCTGTATCCAGCGTATTGGATAGCTGCCAGCTCAAAATCTTTCTTGAATGCCAGTCCATAATGGCAACCAAATACACGAAGCCTTTAGCCATCGGGATATACGTAATATCAGTACACCACACCTGGTTTGGACGATCTATCGTGAGGTCTCGCAAAAGGTATGGATAGATTTTATGCGCCGGGTTTGCCACGCTGGTTTTTTTCTTTGGGTAAAGGGCAATAATGCCTAACAGTCTCATTAAGCGCTGTACACGCTTTCTGTTTGCATGAATACCATGTTCATCCCAAAGTGTATCAACGAGCCTTCGTGAGCCTTTAAAAGGATATTTTAAATGAAGCTGGTCTATCAGCTTCATTAACTTTAAGTTTTCCTCTGATTCGCCCTGCGGCTCATAATAGTAGCTTGAGCGACTGATAGACAATAACTCACACTGCCTTACAATCGATAAATCATGCTTTTTAGTAATGCTATTTGTTCGACGTGCTCGCGCTAGCGTTCGAGCACTTTGGTTAAAAAATCATTCTCCAGCGTCAGTTGACCTATCTTGGCATGAAGGTCTTTCAGATCGCCTTCCGATAACACTTTTGAATCAGATTTACTGCTAAAGATTTGATCGCTGTTTTCAAGCAATTGCTTCTTCCAATCGGTAATTTGGTTGGCATGAAGATCAAATTGCTGCGATAATTCAGCAATAGTTTTGTCGCCCTTAAGCGCTGCTATCGCCACCTTAGCTTTGAAGCTCGGTGAGTGGTTACGTCTTTTTCTTCTCATTATTATTCCTCAGACTGGTTTGTATTTTACCTGAGATTAAACACTTAAGCACCTGTGCAGTTTTCTGGGGCCATTTCAAACAACTTGAATCAATAGATCTAAATCTAAAACAAGAAAGTCTAGTGACTTATTATATTAGCTAGATTTAAAAGGGGATAAAACATGGCGAAATATATTGAAGAAAGCCCCGTCCAACCTTGGCCAATCGAGCTTATGAAATGAAAATAGTAAAGAAGAGAATATTGGACACTATTAGATCAGCCACTTAAAAGCTGACCCAAGTAAAATACAGGTTAACTTCAACTACACAGAGCATCCCAAGTTGCCCAAAGCTTGCACTCGCCCCGCCTAGTTTAGGGTTCTCATCGACAACAATACCCATCTTCGATGCACAGTGGCCATTGCAGCTAATTTGATTCGTACGAGTACATCGCGTCAAAAGGTTTGTCTGGTAACCGTAGGGTGGAAAAGCTGCGCGTAACCCACCACCAGAAACCCAACAATCACTATGCATTGAGGTACTCGGTATTTATTGAAAGTGTTGACAGACTTGATTGGAAAAAAGTTTACGACTGATGAAGAAATGATGAAGAGGCTTCATATAGTTTTTCTAAAGCATTCAAGTCTGCAACAAAGTTCGATTCACGCCCAAGCCTGCTACCCTCAATACGACCTAACAGATAGCCTATGATGTTATTAGACTTAGCATCAAGTGACGCTTGAATAAGAGAATGATTCATACTCCCTCTTATACAGTTTATCATCGCACTATGAGCAAAAATTGAATTATGTAATCCCGATCCATCTTCACCTACAATGTAGCTTGCATTTGAAAATAGATTAATCTGCCCTGAAAAAGTTAACGTCTCAGAGCGCACAATTGTAAAACCTTTCTGCAGATAGAATTCCTGAACTTCATCTAGGTTTAGTAGGGTTCGATGAACCTTCTTTTGACGCTCTACCCACTGTCTTCTAGAAATAAATAAACGACCTCTTGCCATTGGATTGTCAAGCGTTTTTTGTCGTATAAACGCAGAGAAATCTTTAAATGCTGTATGTATAACTTGATCATATCGTAAGTTATCTACAAAGAAGCATTGATCAATTATAACCCCTTCTTGTCTTGGATCGATTTGCAGGATGCGTTTTTTATCTATACCTAGTCAGCCCTGATAAACAGTAGAAAGCTTCATTTAAAGAGGCTTAGGGCTGGCTTGAAACGAACAATTTCGACCAGAAAGACTCTAAAAGCCTTAAATTACTGGTCGAAATGAGTTTTGGATGCTGACTACAAGCCCGTCTTCGAACAATCAAAGCAGCTTTTTTGATCTATTCGATTCATTAGATCTCAATGACCCGCTCATAGCCTTATCGAACGCATTGCCTTGGCCAGATTTAGAAAAAGGTCTTGCCGTTTATTACAGCGAAGAAGGTCGCCCAGCCAAACCCATTCGATTGATGAGCGGCTTATTAATGCTCAAGCAGCTCTTCAATTTGAGTGACGAGAATGTGGTTTCTCAGTGGAAAATGAACCCATACTTTCAATTTTTCTGCGGTGAAACCAGTTTTCAATCTTGCCTGCCTTGCCATCCAACAGACCTTGTAAAATTCAGGCAAAGAATTGGCGAGAGCGGCGTTAAACAGATTTTTGCGATGTCAGTTAAGCTGCATGGAGAGGCAGCTGAAGATGATACGGTTTTTGTTGATACGACGGTACAGGAAAAAGCTATCACCTATCCGACCGATACAAAGCTCGCCATCAAAATCATTAATCGAGTGAATAAGCTAGCAAAAGGCTTTGGTGTCAAACAGCGGCGAACTTTTGTCAAAGAGGTAAAACAGCTTCGTATTGACTCGCGCTTCTTTGGACATGTAAAGAAACGCAAGAAGGCTAAAAAAGCCTTCAAGCGTCTGCGTACTATTGCTGACATTCTGATGAGAGAGCTTGAGCGAAAACTCCCAGAGGGTGCGGTTGCACAGCTAGCAAACGATTTTGCCATGTATCGCAAGGTACTTGCTCAACAGTCTAAGGACAAGAACAAAATTTACAGCTTTCATGAGCCTCAAGTCTACTGTGTTGCTAAAGGTAAGGCGCATAAAAAATACGAATACGGGAGCAAGGCTTCTATCGTATCGACACGCGATCATGTCATTGTTGGCGTCGCTGCACATGATACGTTCACGCATGATTCTGAAACATTACAAACTGCGTTAGATGAAGCAGAATCTGTAAGAGAGACATCCATCAAAACTGCTGTTGTTGATAAAGGCTATCAAGGTTCCAAATCTAAAGTGAAGCAGGAAGTTATTTTACCAGGCAAGCCTCTTAAGCGAGATAATGATAAACAACGAGCACGTAAACGAACGCTTTGTAAAAAACGCTCATCCATTGAGCCCGTTATCGGTCATTTGAAGCAAGACTTCAGATTGTGCAGGAACTTCCTTAAGGGCTTTATCGGCGATCAGCTTAACTTGTTGATGGCTGCTTGTGCCTGGAACTTAAAAAAGTGGATCAACGCTTTTTTTGTGCTTGTTTTTATCTGGTTACCTGATCAAAAAGCAGCCAGCAGATTGGCTGGCTTTAAGTTTATGCTTTCGATAATACTTGGCCTTAAAAAATATAAGGCCTTTGTCAGGGCTGACTATTTAAAATGCTGACCGAGCAGTATAGTTATTTATAACTGATTCTTGTTCTAAACAAGGGCATCCATGCCCTATATTTTTCAGTAGACATCAATTTAATTTAAAATCTAGTACCTTAATGCACAGCGATTGTCCGGTTTCTGATGGTGGGTTACGCGCAGCTTAGCCACCCTACGGAACTTTACACCGGACAAATGCAGTGAATCGAAGTACTAGTACCTCAATGCACAGCGATTGTCCCGTTCAGAAGCTACAGGTTTTTCTGTGGCAAGGCGCAAGTATGCAGTAATACATGCGTCTTTCAAATACTTGCAACAAAGTCACGGGAAAACCTGTAGCTGCCCTTTGGGTGGCATTTAAAATGCCCATAGCTGCGTTGCTTGATCTCACTATAGAATAACTATTATTTTCGATCAGCTGCCTTGCTATGAGCATTTTACTCTGCCACTGAACCCGACAATCGCTGTGCATTGGGGTACTAGTACATCGTGTCAAACCGATTGTCGGGTGGTATCAGTTTTTATAGGGGGATAAGCGCAGCGCCATCCACCAGCCATTAAGTTTTTTTGGTGGAAGACGCTACGCTTTTCCACCCTACTGTTACCGAACAATGCAGTGAATCGAAGTACCCAAACTAGGATACTTGGGCAGTTTCAGGCCTATGTAAGGAGTATGAAAGTCATAACCGTATTTGGCGCGATTATCAAAAACGCGCCATAATCGTGCCACCTTAAAAACCCCGTAAAAATTGGATAAACGCTATAAGACGAGGTTTATAGATGCTTCAACATTTAAAATTACGTCAAATAATTGGCGCGATTAAGTAAATCGCGCCATAATCATGCCATCAACAACCAAAATCGCGCCAACATCATGCCTTCAATATCCAATATACTGGCAAGTATCGAAGCTTCGACATCAGGGGTAACCATCTCTGAATTATTAAAAAAGCACCCAGATGCCTCCAAACGCTCAATCCAAAGGTATATTGCTCAACTCATCAAAGAGGGCAAAGTCCAGCCTCATGGCGAAGGCCGTGCCAGATGCTATTTACCTCAAATAAACACTATTCAAGACAAGGAAAGCCAAGATGACACTGATGATTTTCCTTCATTCATCCCACTCTCTGCTGATAGCAAAGATATTTTAAATTACATTGATCAGCCCGTTGAATCTAGAAAACCTGTGGGGTATCAAGGCGATTTTTTAGATGACTACCAGCCTAACAAAACCTGGTACCTGTCCGAATCAATGCGGCGCCAGCTTCATAAAATGGGTAAAACCACGGACATCAATGAACCAGCAGGCACATTTAGTCGCGCCATACTTAACCGCTTATTAATTGATCTATCATGGGCATCAAGTCATCTAGAGGGCAACACATATTCCAGACTAGATACTCGGCGGCTAATTGAGCAAGGTAAAGCAGCCAAAGGAAAAGCAGCAATAGAAACACAAATGATTCTTAACCATAAGTCTGCGATTGAATTATTAGTCGAAAATATTGATAGAGCAGATTACGATCATTTTACACTCATGAACTTACATGCCACATTAGCTGAAAACCTGCTCCCCAATCCTTCTGATGAAGGTAGAATTCGCCAACATGCTGTAGACATTGGCAAAAGCGTTTATCGCCCACTTTCCAATCATCAGCAGATAGAGGCCTACCTAAACAAACTTCTAACGAAAGCTAATCAAATCACCGATGTCTTTGAGCAATCTTTTTTCGTGATGGTCCACCTGCCCTATCTTCAACCTTTTGCCGATATTAATAAACGAACCTCAAGATTAGCTGCAAATCTACCGCTATTCAGAGCCAATCTATGTCCGCTTACTTTTTTAGATGTACCTGAAAAGGCCTACAGCCGAGCAACGTTAGGTGTATATGAAATGACTCGAATAGAGCTTTTACGAGACCTCTATCTTTGGGCCTATGAACGATCAACTCAAGAATACTTAGCCATAAAACAAGACTTAGCAGAGCCTGATCCGCTGCGCTTAGCCTGGAGAACGTTAATTAAACACACCATTCATCATGTTATTACACACCCTGAACTTGACCCTCTGAGCGCAATAGCCAAAAAGGTTAATCAAGAAGTGCCAGAGGTTGACTGTGACAATGTGCAAGCCTTAATTGTTGAAGAACTTCGCAGGATTCATGAAGGTGTCTTAGCTCGCTACGGTTTAAGGCCTTCAGAACTTGAACGATGGCAAAAAATAAACAACTAAACGTTAGGCTCTGTTAACATAATTTTTTTCATGCTGTTACTGACTAAATATTCATCAAGCAAGGCAAATCCAGGGAGGTTTAGCGAGCTAAATAAGCTGGATTTAACACAGCTTGGTGGATATTTGAATGTGACCCTTCGGGCTGTGCATGTTTTTCACTCTGGCCGTGTCGAATTTTACTCATATAGACTGCTATTATTCACTCAATTCTCCTTGCTAGAGTGAAAAACAGGCGACAGCAGCATAAATAAAATTATGTCAACAGAGCCTATAACAAGCTTTTAGTGTATTGGCTAAACTCTGATTATATAAGCATCAAGACTAGCTCAGGCTAACTGCGAATATTCCAGCACGTTTCAAATAAAAACGCCGCCATGCTAGAATGATAGTAGTTGCTAACCCATAGCTAACCCCGAGACAAAGCGGATTAATTTAGGAAAACTAAAAACTTAGAAAATATCAGTGAAATCAGGGAATTATTGGTGGAGCTAAGCGGGATCGAACCGCTGACCTCAACACTGCCAGTGTTGCGCTCTCCCAGCTGAGCTATAGCCCCACAGCAAGGAAGTGCGTCATTATATAGACGCACTATTGAGTGTCAAGCTTATTAGGCTAAGGTTTTTTGAAAACTGGTGAAATCTTTCTCAAGCTTTTTACTTTGCTTTTTAGATACACCGCCCAATACGTTCACAGCAGCGCGCAATCTGGCACGGCTTAAATCTGGCCCTAAATATTCCATCGCTTCAATGACTGAAATACTCGAAGTACTGCCGCTAATCGCTACAAACAGCGGTGCCAATAAGATTTTGATTTTCAGTTCTTTATAATCAGCTAATGCTTTCAATCTTGTGAAAAGCTCATCCTTTGACCACACAAAAGGCTGCTCTAACGTCCATAACGCCAATTGAATCAATTGCGCCTGCTCAGAAGCTTCTAATTTCGATGCCTTAGCAAAATCCTCTTCAGATAGGTCTAACAAACCCGACAGTAAAAAAGCCGCTGCTGGCGCAAGATCGCTCAATACCTCTATACGCTGCTGAAAAGCTGGGAGGACTTCTGTTAGATAAGCTTTATTCATCATCCAGTCGTTTAGTCGATAGATTAAATCGTCTGTACTTAAATCTTCACGAATCCATTTGCCATTCAACCACTTGAGTTTTTCTACATCAAAAATAGGGCCACCAAGAGAAACACGCTGGATGTCAAAATTGGCTTGCATATCGGCTAGGCTAAACTTCTCGCGCTCATCAGGCATTGACCAGCCCATACGCCCCAAATAATTCAGCATAGCTTCAGGCAAAAAGCCCATACGCTGATAAAATCCAATGCTTGTTGGATTTTTACGCTTGCTTAATTTACTTTTGTCCGGATTTCTTAAAAGGGGTAAATGACAAAGCTTCGGCATATCCCAGCCAAAATATTCATAAAGCAGTTTGTGCTTTGGGGCGGAGTTAATCCACTCTTCCCCTCGAAGCACATGAGTAATACCCATCAAGTGATCATCGACCACATTCGCTAAATGATAGGTTGGCAACCCGTCCGATTTAAGTAGGATTTGCGCATCCACTAGCCCCCAGTCACAGGCAATTTCACCGCGTAACATATCGGTCACGATACAAGTACCCTCTTCCTCGGGCACCATCATGCGAATAACGAACGGCTCGCCTGCTGCTTCTCGCTTTGCAATTTCATCATCACCAAGCTTTAAGTCAGAGGGTTTCAGTGCTGTATGAAGACCTTCTGCTTTTCTTGATGCTCTTAATTCATCTAGCTCTTCAGGTGTACGGTAACACTTAAAAGCCAACCCTTTATCAACGAGCATCTGACAGTGCTCTTTATAAATATCTGCCCGTTCACTCTGACGGTAAGGGCCAAATGGGCCACCGACATCAGGACCCTCATCCCAATCAAGACCAAGCCAGCGTAAGGAATCAAAAATAGCCCGCTCTGATTCTGGCGTACTACGTTTTTGATCGGTATCTTCGATACGTAAAATAAACTGACCGTTATGCTGGCGTGCAAAACATAAATTGAATAAAGCAATGTAGGCTGTCCCTACATGAGGATCGCCCGTAGGGGAAGGCGCTATTCGGGTTCGAACTTGGCTCATGGTCGCATCCAAAAGCTCGAATTATACCTACTCATCATGAAATGTGCAGGCTTTACCAGATAAAAACTCAGTGAAACCCAACCTTGGCAGTGATAAGGTAAGCCTAAAGGACTAAAAGGCACTCACTATGACGCATATCACAACCGCAGGCCCCGATGGCAAACCTCGCTGCTTCTGGTGTGCGGGGGCAGATGAATTTTATGCTTACCATGATAAAGAGTGGGGGTTTCCCGTCGACGATGACATCAGACTTTTTGAAAAAATTTGCCTAGAAGGCTTTCAAGCAGGATTAAGCTGGCGAACCATCTTAGTTAAACGAGAAAATTTCAGAAAAGCCTTCAAAGGATTTGATTTCAATCAAGTCGCCAAATTTACTGAAGAAGATGTTGAGAGACTTTTGCAAGATGAAGGCATCGTTCGGCACCGTGGCAAAATAGAAGCTGTGATTAATAATGCAGAACGAGCCAAAGAAGTCGTTGCTAAGTTTGGCTCATTAGCTGTATTTTTTTGGCAATATGAACCCGCTAAAGAAACCTTAGCAGCCCCCTATTCTGTCACCACTTCAGATGCATCAAAAACGTTATCTAAAACCTTAAAAAAAATGGGATGGAAATTCGTAGGGCCAACGACTATCTATTCCTTCATGCAAGCAATGGGATTGATCAATGATCATGCCGAAGGCTGCATTACTCGCAAACCTGTAGAGAAAGCCAGAGCAGCGTTTAAGCGCCCTAAAGTCTCATAACCCGTTAAGCAGGCGCAAGCACTGTCTCGCTTTTTGAGCGCTTAACGAGACTTGATATATCCTGGCTAAGGCGGCCTTCAATATCCACTAACACAACGCTACCAGCCAAAATCATGTCAACAATTTCATTTCGTGTCGCGTCGATAATAGTAAAGCCATCATGATCGATAAATACATAGCGTTTAGTGGCATTAAATTTCACTGCTAGCTTGGCGCGAACAACAGCGCTATCTGCGCTGGACTGATAATCTATACGTGCACCTAGCGATAAAGTGTCGAGGGCAATACGTATTTGTTTGCTAATCAACTCTGTACGTTTTTCTTCTAGCAGACGTTTTTTCTTGGTAGCTTCACTGCGTTTTTCTTCTTCAAGTGCTTTACTCTTCGCTAGAACCTCTAATTTTTGCTTTTCAAGTTCAGCTTCTTGTTTAGCTCTTTCTTTCTCTCTTTCTAACTTGGCTTTTTCACGCAGCAGACGCTTCTCTTCTTCTCTTTGCGCTTGCGCTACTTTCTCTTGTTCTTTGCGCTCCTGATCAAGTCGCTGTTGTTCAGCTTTTAGCTCAAGCGCTACACGTTGGTCAGATTCAGCTTTTTCTTTAAGCGCAAGTTCTGCCTGCTGTTTTTTGCTCTGCATAAACCGTTCATAGCGCTCATAAAAATCTTGAAGCAACTGATCAACGGCTTTCGCGTACAATTGAATGCAAACACCATTTTTGACTAAAGGCGATAGCGCCCCCGTACCCACATAATCCGAAAACTGTCTGGCATCTAGCCCAGCTACTTTTTGACCTAAAATATTAATGAATAAGTACTGGTTAAATTCGGCTAATTTGTAAGTGACATAAACACGTTGTAGCCCTTGTGCATCGCGGAGCAAAAACCACTGGCCTTCACTATAAGACTGTGCTGATTGAATATCAGCAGCATCGGCCTCAATCAGTTGGTTGCTTTGCTTTGAGAGCTCGGGAGGTAACTCAACATCCATCAAACTGGTTAATGCCTGCCCTTGAGCTAAATGGAAATAATCAAAACGAATAGTATCTAACCACTTCTCTAAATGGGGACTGTTAATATCCATTTCCTTGATCATAGCTTCTAGCTGATCAGGTAAGTTTTGCCATAGATTTTGTGTTTTATTATCAATAGGGCATCCAGGCTGATATAACATAACCAACGTTTTCACCATTTTTGAAAAACGCAGCCATCTTTCTGATTTAGCCCCCTCAGTCACAAGAAGAATTTTCAACTCATCATACAGTTGATTCAACAAGACTTGAGACACATCGCTGGGTAACTTCTTGCCTTGAAGCAAAGACACTAAAAAATGATTGATAGTTTGGTTTGCCTGCTGGGCTTTAATATGCCCCGTTTCAGTTGCCATCATCCGATCAGCAATCATAAAGAAGCGTTCAGTCAGAGTATTTATTTTTTCTTCTGCTTCTTTGATAAGCTTTTGATAACCCAGGTTATCATTCCAAGGTGTCTTTTGGACTTCTCTTACCATGTCAGTCACGAAGTCATACAAAGGCAATAACACTTTGCCAAACTTCGAATCAAACCCTAATAGATTATCATGCATGAAATCGAGGAGCTTTTTTAGTGGGTGGCCCGACAAGAGAAATTGTTTCTCAACTAACGAATTAATGAGCAAATGATGCCTGCACTGCGCTAATAAGTGATTAAGTGGACAATCTAACTCACTGACTGAGTCAAACTCGGTGAGCGCCAATACATTAAACTTAAACTCTGCCCGCTCTATCGGGTTCATTGTGAGGCCTGAAGCCTTCTCTAGCGACTCAATGAGCACTTCTGTATTATCACTAGTCCAGCGAGCATCACTGCGTAATAGGTGGTATAAACCATCTGCTAGCTGATTCTTCTCTTTGGGCTTTAATCTAACATCAGGATTATCATTCGCTTCAAGGAAATGAGTCCTTAATACCAGATTAAATTGGGCACTATCACCCTGAATAATTTTGTTCTTATCGACAAGCATAAATTGAGTCACCATTTATGTTTGTCACAGCGCTAGCAAACAGCATCAATTGTTAGGATGTGACAAGAATTGACACAGCCAGTATCAGCCCCATAAATAAGAAAAACAAACTTAGAATAAAGAAACTAAACCAGTTATGAATCAACCCACAAAACCAAAATCCGCTTTTCCTTATTTAGAAAATAAAGACATAAACAGCATTTTTTTCTTCTTAAAATTTATAACACTTATTGCTCAATGGAGAGATTCAGGTACACTGCAAAAAATTCAGTAGATAAGGGTTTTACATGCGCTCATTTGTCAAACTGTTACTGCCCCTCTCACTCATCCCTTTTCTTCTATATTGCAGCAATCTTCAAACCCAAAAAGTCTGGCAGTCGCCTTCCTTTACCAAAAAACAACTATCCAAGGTGTTAGTGATAGGCGCCTCAGTCAGTCAAGTCAACCGCATGGTATTTGAACAAACATTCTCAAAATACTTAGCCCAACAAGGCATTAATGCCATTGCCAGCAATGAGGCTATTGGCGATGATTATACCAACCGAGAATCAATCAAAAACTATGCCCGAAAAAACAACATACGCTACATATTGGTTGCTTATCAATCTAACCAGGAGATAAAAAAAGAAACCGTCTATTCAGAGACCACTGTTTATGACAACGGTAGCTTGATGCCAGTCAACAACCCAAATATGGCTTATGATTTTCCTTATACTGACAATTTTTGGGCACCCACTACCTTTGTCACGGTCGGCCAGCCTCAAGAAGTAGAGCGGGTCAAATCGACCTTAATGGTCAGACTCTTTAATGTATCCACAGGTCAAAAAGTATTCTCTATTGAAACACTTATCACCAATCCAGATTCGTTATCTGAAGTATCGCAGCAGCTAGCCAAAGCCCTGCTTAAGCATATGAAATAGGTCAAGACCTTGAGCTTAAATGTCATTGTTTTTTTGGGTCTGGAAAAGCAGTATCAACCTAAATTGTGCGTGTTGACCCACTTCAAAAAGGGCTAACAAAGACAACCCTTACAATCATAATCAACGAAGGTGACAACCTCCATGAAAATTGAATTTACTCCTGAGCAGGAGGCCCTTAGAAAAGAACTCCGGGCTTATTTCGATGAGTTGATGACTGACGAACTCAAAGCAGAAGTAGCCACTGCCGTAGGTGAAGGCGGTGGTCCACTCTTCTGGAAAGCGATGGAAAAGCTGGGTAAAGACGGCTGGATTGGTGTAGGCTGGCCTAAAGCCCAAGGTGGCAAAGGCCTAACAGAAATGGAGCAGTTCATTTTTGTTGAAGAAGTCATGCGCGCAGGGTTTCCTTTCCCTTTCTTAACGACTGAATCCGTTGGCCCCATCTTAGCCGAGAATGCAACACCTCGTCTTCGTGATCAGCTCGTACCTGAGATCCTTGCCGGTAAGCTCATCATGGGTATTGGCTACTCAGAACCTGGTGCAGGTACCGACTTACTTTCACTTAAAACCACCGCTAAAAAAGAAGGTAACGAGTGGGTCATCAATGGCCAAAAAATGTGGACATCCCTAGCCCACCACGCGGACTGGATTTGGTTAGCGGCACGCACTAACTTTGACCCTGAGGTGAAGAAGCATTCACGTATTTCTATCTTCCTTGTCCCCACAAGCTCCGAAGGTTACAGCTGTTCACCTGTACATACGTTAGGTGATGTTCGTACCAATGCCACCTACTACGACAATGTACGTATCCCGGAAGACCATCTTGTCGGCGAACTCGACATGGGTATGATGCTAATCTTCAGCCAGCTTAACCGTGAGCGTTTATCACTGGTTAACGTTGGCGCTTTCTCTCAGCTTTTTAACGATATCACTGAGTTTGCTAATAACACCACTTACCAAAAAGGCGGCAAACTAATCAATCAGCCATGGGTGCAAATGAACCTCGCAAAATCTCGCGCAGGCTTAGAGGCGCTTAAGCTAATTTGTTATAGGCAAGCCTCTGAAATGACACGCGGCCACTTAAGCATGGAAGATGCCTCAGCAGCCAAAGTATACGGTACTGAATTCTTCGTTGAACTATACAGACACTTAGGTGAAATTCTAGGTGTTAATGGTTTGTTAAAGCGCGATTCTGAAGGCGCCGTGCTTCAAGGCCGATTAGAACAACTATACCGTACAGCGTCCATCATTACCTTTGGTGGTGGTACCAACGAATTACAACGCGACTTGATTGCACGTGGTGGCCTAGGCATGCCACGCGCTAAGCGATAGGAGATTAGCATGGATTTTTCATTCAATGAGACTCAGCAAGAAGTCCAAAATCTTGCTAACAAAATTTTAACCGAAATGGTGACGGTTGATCGCTTAAATGAGATCGATAAACAAGATCAGCGTTTCGACAAAGAACTATGGACTCAGCTCGCTGAAGCAGGCCTTTTAGGTGTCGCTTTCTCTGAAGACAATGGCGGTATGGGGTTTGGTTTTACTGAGCTTTGCCTCTTTATTGAAGAAATCGGTAGAACCGTTGCAGCAGCCCCTGTCATCTCTGTGATCGTGGGCGCAGGCCTACCAATCCAGCAGTTCGGCTCTAAAGAACTACAAGCTAAATACCTACCTAAAATGGCTCAAGGCGAGCTGCTAATCACCGCAGCATTATCAGAAGCTTTCAACGAGCACCCTGATAATAGTGCAACTACCGCCACCAAAGAAGGCGATAGCTATAAACTCAACGGTTCAAAAGTGGCTGTAGTACTCGCCAATAAAGCCGACAAACTTTTAGTCAGTGCTGCCACAGACGGAAAAGTCGGCTTGTTTTTAGTGGATCCACAAGCTTCCGGCGTCACCTTAGTTGAAGAAGCCTCAACCAGTTACGAGCCTTGGTTTGAAGTCAAGCTTAATGATGCAGTCGCAGAAGAAGTCGTTTGCATCAACGATGAAGCAGCAAGTTGGACAGAGCAACGCATGACCACAGCCCTTTGTGCAATGCAGTTAGGCATCACCGATGAGTCCACTAAAATCACTGCACAATTTACCTGTGAACGTGTGCAATTTGATGTCCCCATCGGTTCATTTCAGGCGGTACAACACAGAGCTGCCGACTGTTTTATTGATGTGACTTGCTTAAGGCTAACCACCTACCAAGCCATCTCTATGCTCGATTCAGGCCGTGAAGCCACTAACGAAGTCCTAATTGCTAAAATTTGGGCAGGTGATACAGGTCATCGCGTAAGCTATGCTGCCCAGCACTTACACGGCGGAACAGGTATCGATAAAGACTACCACTTATGGCGTTACTGCTTATTTGCTAGGCAAAATGAGATGCTGTTAGGGTCAAGTGCTGAGTTACTAGGTACGTTAGGTAACCGCATTGCAGAAGGCGTAGCCAACGCTGAGTAAGCACCCCCCACCTATTATCTAGCCTGTACGCTCGTGCAGGCTTTACCTCTTTTCTTGTCTACTATCCTATTTTTAGAACGCTTATTTCCAACTGTTTCTCTGGCATTTAGGTTGCTGACTCTTTATATTGACGCCAACCTTCACATAAAAAGAAAACTCATGAAAAGAGATACTCAACAGCAATTTAGCCACTTAACGTTATTACTGCATTGGCTCGTTGGCATAACCATGATCGCCATGTTAGCCATGGGTGTTTATATGGCAGAAACGAGCACCTATAGTCTTTACGCTTGGCATAAAGCGATTGGCTTTTTGATTATATTTATCGTCATACCTAGAGTAATTTGGCGAATGATGAACGGCTGGCCAAAGCCTGCAAGCAACTATAGCTCGCTAGAACATAGCTTGGCATCTATTACACACTGGGTCTTATTATTGGGCACTGTCATGATGCCAATTTCCGGCTTCCTCATGTCAGCACTAGGGGGCTATGGGGTTAATGTGTTTGGCTGGGATGTTGTCGCCTTCAACCCAGATCCTGCCAATCCTGGGCAGGCCTTAGCCCATAACGCAAGCATTGCAGGCATCAATCACACAATTCATGAGTGGCTAGGTTATACGCTAATTGGCGCAGTGCTACTGCACGTAGCAGGTGCATTTAAACATCATTTGATTGATAAAGATGGTACGCTGAAACGCATGCTAGGTTTTAAGATTATAGCCAAATAGTCGCTGCAATCGGCATATCTAATTCAGTTTCACTATAAAGTGAAGCTGAATCAACAGCCGATAAGGGCCCCGCTAATATAGGCTCATTTAAAGCATTATTACCTTTTTCATTGCCTGGAAACTGAATCGTATAATTGAGTGTTTCCGTAATCCCCGTTAAATCTGTTGCTCGTAACGAAATTGCAAATTCAGCTTTTTCCGACAGAGCTAACTCTCGATAGTTCGCTATCCAAATTTCATTTGTCTCAGTATCTAACTCAAATAGGCCACCTGCATCATCGATCAGCTGAAGTGATGCTACATCGGTTTCTACATCTGTTACAGTAACTTCAGCCACTTTAAGATTTTCTTGAATATTATGCGTCAACAGTCTGGCGTTAGACATTAGCATAAAACTATCTTCTGCATTACGTCCCTGTTCTGTCCAAACAATGTGCAGCTGCTCATTTGTTAGCTGCTCAGCATCAAGTTGAGTAAATTGATAGCCATCAAATAATGTATGAATGATCTCTTTTGATGATAAGGCTTTACCCGACGCATCAAAATACTGCCCATAGAGCGTCTGCTCTGCTTCATTTGACTCTACCCAAAGCAGATGAAAACCAGACTGCGTTACTGTTAATTGGTAGCTTGATAGTTCTTTTTGATTGTCAGGACTGATTGACATTGACAGGTCAGCTGAGTCCGAGCCAAAGCTTAATAATTCAAGTTTGTTATCTTGGATGTAGCCTAGTGCTAAGGTTTTGTCTTCAAATTGAACTAACTCCATTCCCTGGACATAGTCTGGCTCTATCGACGCTCTGGAGAGCACCCTTTGGACCAGTTGACCTTCTGCGCTGTATTCATCAACTCGAAAGGTATTCGGTCCATCCAACAATCGATAAGTATAAGCTACAGCAAAGCCTCCACTACTCAAAGGCGTCAATGCTAATGCTGCTTGAGAGCCAAATGAAAAACTTGTGATATCAATACTCTCTTTTAATTCACCTGAAGATGAATAAATAGTCAATGCCAACACAGGTAGAGAACCGGCAATCAATTTGCCAATAACGACATCACCATTTACTAATGACTTTAGCCCTAATACAGTCTGTTCACTTCCAATAGAGACTTCTTTCAGTGACTTGTGACTTGAATCAAGAAAAGTTAGCAGGGTTTCAGATTTCTCACCGTCTTCAAAACTGGATACAGCAACAACCGAGCCTCCGTTCTTATTCGCAGAGGCAAACAGGGTGTCAAAAATCACCTTAGAGCTATTAGCTGAAGTAATAAGTTTTTCTTCTACTAAGGCATCTAGCGAATATATTTCACCATTCCCAAATTGAGCAAGTTTCGCACTCTCATCTTTATCGATCCAAAATGTTAAGAACTCATCATTTAATGTTTCACTAATAACAATATGACGTTGGTTTCCTGAAACATTGCTATGGAGAAGCTTTGGCTTTTCATATAACTCAGGTAAGACAGTTTCCACAAAGATATCGGGTGTATCATTTACTTCTTCAATATTGACCTGCCAACTTTCGACTGTTGATTTCTGTTCCCCTGCTTGAAAAGTAAAACCTACCCGAGCATAATTGGTTCCATAATCGTTAGAACGACCTTTATAGGAAAGCTTGCTTATCTCATTGACAGGAACCGTCAGACCTGGCTCTAACAGATCTATGCCATCAAACCGCAAATACCCATTATTAGGAAGGTCTGTGATCGTAATCGATGTAACTGCTTCTTTTATAGTTGAGCCTAAGAATAATAAATCTTCTTCATCAAAGACGTGTGTCGCATCTTCTTTTAAATAGATCACATTACCTTGCAATAGATTTGCCTGATCATCAATATAACTACGCAAATTATTTAAATATGCATCAATTTGATTTCTTAAGGTAGCGTCAAAATTTACCTCAACAAACTCTGGCGTATCATCAAAAGCACTATACAATGACGCATCTGAAAAGATACCCGTTGGAGAGCTATCAAACGCTTGCACAAGCAGATCCATAATCTCAGCCTTAGTGATTGATTTTTCTTTCTCAAGAAAAGCCAATAAAGCTTGAAACACACCCCCCTCGTTAGACACAAGCTTTGTACCATCGACATCAAACATTGACTGAACATCATAAGAAGTTAAATCTATTGCATGATTACCCAAAAAATAGAGTGAAATGGCACGATTTGAATAAGTCACCAAGTCAAGATCCAACAGCAGACCCGTACCATCCTTATTCAAATTCATCAGCCAGCTTGACAATGTCGTTAGATAATTGACATGCAACTCTTCTGTCTTACTTAATCCCAATTGTTTAACGGCAACCAGATTTAAGCCTACATTCACCCTTTCACCTGTCACGTCATGCCTAACATCAGGCGAGTCTGTTGTATCTGACACAACCACTTTTACAGTACGCAAATTGCCGGGGATTTCCAAAGCATAACGACCATCTGCATCAACATCAGCTGTTCCAATAAGTTGATCATTTGCACTATACACCTCAACTTTCAAACCATGATTTTCAGCCAATGGACCAATGACGACATTACCCGATAAAGCCTTTACTTCATCACCTAAAAGGTTTTCAGTTTTTCCTGATTCACTCACTTGACCGCGATCATCACCCTGCATTAAGAGATAAACAATGAGCCCACCAAAAGATAATCCCCCTAAAACCAAACTACTCCATAAAAGCCATTGCATACCACTGCCAAGCTCTATATCAGTAGATTGTTCACGAGCGACTCCCGACTCGTCTTGCTGTGATTCATTAGTGACTTTAGAATTATTTGAAGGCGACTTAGCGTCAACTTCAGGAAATGATAAGGGATAAGCGAGAGAATAATTACTGCTAGAGGTCGATAAATCATCCACATTTTTATGTGGCTTAGCAAGCTTATCTTCCTTGGCCGTTTCAGTGTTTTGGCTGACAGGTTTACGAGATTTTACTGGAACAGCTTTGACATTTTGAAAATAAGATTCAAGACTACCACTCAATAAAAAAGCTTTTAACGAATGAGAAGGCAGCGATCTACCTGAAACCAATTTATAGAGTTCCGTGGCAGATTTTGATTCGCTCTTGATTAAAGAGCCAGGTAAGGCGCTGGAATGAACTTGAAATAACGCTTGAAGAACTTCCGATGCCTTATTGGGGTCAACAGGCTTCATATTGTTTTTATTTTTCAGTATAAACAGCAGCCATGCCACTACGATGAAAAAGCCTTAAACATTACAAAGACTTCAATAATTTCCTCTCGTCTTTAGGGTATCTCTATTTTAATTGATGTTAATGCCCGAAGGGGTTTGTGATGTATTTTCATCTTGTTTTTATGTAATGAGTAACATCGTCCTAGAAACAGATATATGAAGAAAAAGAAGCCGAAAGCAATGAGTAGAGGCGCCCTTTATCTTATATGCACGCTATTAATGACTGTTACGCTTCAGCGTTAACCTTCACGTCAAGATTCTGCAAAACCAAATGATTTAAGCGCTGCATCATCATCAGACCAACCTCGTTTTACTTTTACCCAGAGTGATAACATGACTTTTCTGCCGACAAGTTCCTGAATATCCATCCGTGCTTCGGTGCCTATAGATTTCAAACGCTTGCCACGATCGCCTATGACAATATTTTTTTGGCTGTCTCGCTCGACATAGATCAACGCATGGATATGCGTGACTTTTTCTTCTTCTTTATAGCGCTCTATTTCAACGGTGGTAGCATACGGCAATTCATGACCTAGCTGACGCATAAGCTTTTCACGGATGATTTCAGCTGCCAAAAAGCGCTCATTTTTATCTGTTAACTGGTCTTCATCAAAGAAGAATCCTTCGGTTTCAGGCAAGCGTTCACTGATTAACGTCTCGAGATGCTCAACAGAACTCCCCGT
The DNA here is from genome assembly GCA_965225765.1 of Pseudomonadales bacterium. Classification (GTDB taxonomy): domain Bacteria; phylum Pseudomonadota; class Gammaproteobacteria; order Pseudomonadales; family DT-91; genus CAKMZU01. The sequence goes on along the minus strand of CBDDBO010000002.1, from coordinate 250,223 downwards.
TAATGCCGATAAGGGAATGATTTCTTCAAAGCTTCTTTTTTGAGAGAGCTTTTCCAGAAAAGGTAATAGCTTGCCTTTGTCTTCAATTTGATCGACTTTATTAATCACTAAGATCACTGGGCTTTCAACAAACTCAAGTTTTTCTAGAGACCTATCATCCTCTTCAGTCCATTTAAGCTTCTCAACCACGAATACCACAACATCCACATCATGAATCACCGATTCTGCAGATCGATTCATCATGCGATTAATCGCTCGATGCTGAGTCTGATGCATACCAGGTGTATCAACATAGATTGCCTGGGTATCCCCTTCAGTTTTAATACCTAAGAGATTATGGCGAGTTGTTTGAGGTTTTCTCGAGGTGATATTAAGTTTTTGACCTAATATTCTGTTAATTAAGGTCGATTTACCGACATTAGGGCGACCTACAACCGCCACATAACCACATTTTTTCATCATAGATTACTCAGAGACAAGGCGATCCAACATCAGCTGTGCTGCCTTTTGCTCAGCCAGTTTTTTGGATGCCCCAGACGATTCAACAGTGACCTGCAATTCTGCTATAGAGCATGACATGGTAAAAATCTGTTGATGTTGCTTACCTGCACTTTTGACCAACGCATACTCAGGTAATTTCATTTTTTTAGATTGAAGGTATTCCTGTAGCGCCGTTTTTGCATCTTTTGCTTCACGCTTTTGATCTATACAGGATAATTTGTCGTTGAAGAGCTTTAACACAAGCGTCTTGCAGGCTTTAAATCCACCATCAAGGTAGACTGCTCCAATCAAAGCTTCAAAAGCATCAGCTAAAATAGACGGACGAAGATGACCACCTGTTTTTCGTTCACCTTGCCCCAATTTGATAAAATGCCCTAGCCCACATTTGAGTGACAGCTCTGCCAAGGCCTCACCTTTCACTAATAAGGAGCGCATGTGGCTTAGCTGCCCTTCAGGTAATTCAGGATATTTCAGGTACAGTACTTCGGCGATTATCAAATCTAAGGCGGCATCGCCAATAAATTCCAGGCGTTCATTATTCGTCTTGCCAAAACTTCGATGCGTCATGGCAAGGGAGAATAACTGCTCATTGTCTGGTGTGTACCCTTGCTGCTTTAGAAAAGCAACTAAAGAGTCTGCGGGGTTATTCAATTTCTTTGGTGAACTCAAACGTGATCTTCATATCAATATTGGCAACAACATGCGCTTCACGTTCATATTTAAATTCAAGAATCAATAAATCGTCATCAATACCAACAAACGCATCTTTAGTAATATCAAAATTATAAATGGCACTGGTTTGTGCACGTTTACGAATCATTTCCTGCACATCAGCTGGGTGTTTTTCTCTGATATCAGGCATAGCCGCCACTTGATTAAAAATACTTTTCAGCTGGTAATATTCTATGTATTCAGGAATAACCTTAATACCCACGGCACCAATAATACCTAAGGTACCAACAAGGTAAAGCATCGCGATAAGTGAAAGGCCTGATTGCCTACGCATGGTGAACTCCTATTATTATTGTCTAGGCTCTATGACTTCATGAAATATTGAACGTATCACAGAACCTACAAGGATAACCCTAAGTGCTAGTTTATCCAACGAGCCTTGGAGAAATCTGGGAATGACGTCCAACCTTTCCAGTGCATCCACACAGCATACGCCTTGCCAACGATCTTCTCTTTAGGTACTTGACCCCACACACGAGAGTCACTGCTGTTATCTCGATTATCCCCCATCATAAAATAATGATCGGGTTTAACGGTAATTTTAAAATCAGCCTGCTCCCTACGTGGAATTTCAAACACCTTGTGCTTAATGCCTACCAGATCTTCTTCGTAAAGTTTGCGCCTGTAAGGATCATAGGCTGTATAACTCAATTGCTCTAAAGGTTGCTCAACGCCATTGAGGTAAAGCTTTTTATTTCTCATCTCAACCACATCACCTGGTGTACCAATCACTCGCTTAATAAAATAGCGCTTGTCATTGGGCGGGAAAAACACCATGACATCACCCGTTTTTGGCTCATTAACGTTGATCACCTTGGTTCTCAGTACAGGCAACCTCACACCATAGGTAAATTTATTGACGAGAATAAAGTCGCCGATATCAAGGGTTGGTTCCATTGAGGACGAAGGTATTTGAAAGGGCTCAACGATAAAGGATCTGACCACCGTCACAACCAACACAATGGGTAGTAATGACAGGATTTCTTTAACAATAGCAGGCTCTGTTTTTAACCCTTTAACCGCTTTTTTATAGGCTTTTTTATCAGGGTTGCCTCTAACTTTGCGAGAGGGGTATTGGGTTTGAAGCTCAGCAATTGCTGCCTTGCGTCCCTTTCTCCAGATAAAAATATCAACGATGTAAGTCACAATACCGATAGCACAAAGTGATACGAGCACTAAGGGTAAGTTAATCATGTCCATCATATTGGGTCTTTAACCTTCTAGTTTCAATACAGCCAAAAACGCTGTCTGAGGCACTTCCACATTGCCTACTTGTTTCATTCGTTTTTTACCAGCCTTTTGCTTTTGTAAGAGTTTCTTCTTACGGGAAACATCACCACCATAGCATTTGGCTGTCACATTTTTGCGCAAGGCTTTTACCGTACTACGAGCGATGATATGCCCGCCAATGGCGGCCTGTATTGCCACATCAAACATCTGACGTGGGATAAGCTCTTGCATTTTTTCAGTGAGCAATCGACCTCGGCTTTGCGCATCATCTTTATGGATAATCAACGCCAGCGCATCCACACGGTCACCGTTAATCAGTACATCTAATCGAATTAGATTGGCTGCCTCAAAGCGGTCAAAGCTATATTCAAGCGATGCAAAACCGCGGCTGACTGACTTGAGTTTATCAAAGAAATCCAGCACCACTTCTGCCATCGGGATATCATAGGTCAAGGAAACCTGCTTACCCACATACTGCATATCAATCTGCACGCCACGCTTGGTCGTACACAAAGTAATACAACTTCCTAAATGCTCACTGGGTACTAAGATGTTCACTCGCGCAATTGGTTCGCGCATTTCTTGAATTAATGTTGCATCAGGCAACTTCGATGGGTTGTCGACATAGATAATCTCTTCACTTTTAAGGAGTAATTCGTAACTTACTGTAGGCGCTGTTGTAATTAAATCCAGGTTATATTCACGTTCTAGGCGCTCCTGGATAATTTCCATGTGCAAAAGACCTAAAAACCCACAGCGAAAACCAAAGCCTAATGCATCAGAGGTTTCAGGTTCAAAAAAGAGCGACGCATCATTAAGCGATAAGCGGTTCAACGCTTCTCGAAAGTCTTCATAATCATCTGAGGAAACGGTAAACATGCCTGCATAAACCTTGGGCTGCACCGTTTTAAAACCGGGCAGTGCTGCAACGTCATCAGCGTTTTTTGCATGGGTGAGTGTGTCGCCCACTGGCGCACCATGAATATCTTTAATACCCGCAATGACATACCCCACTTCTCCGGCTTGCAAAAAATCCGTTTCTTCGCGTTTCGGGGTAAAAATACCCACGCCATCGACCAAATGCACTTTACCTTGGCTTTTAGCAACAATTTTATCTTTCTTCTTGAGCGTGCCATTTACAATACGAACTAAAGAAACAACGCCTAAATAGTTATCAAACCAAGAATCGATAATAAGGGCTTGTAAAGGTGCATCACGGTCGCCTTCAGGTGCAGGCACAACCTCGACAAGTCGCTCAAGCACATCTTCAATACCCAAGCCTGACTTAGCACTGCAATGTACCGCATCCATGGCATCAATGCCGATAATTTCTTCTATTTCTTCTGCGACGCGTTCAGGTTCGGCTTGAGGTAAATCCATCTTGTTGAGAACGGGCATGACCTCAAGACCTTGCTCAATCGCGGTATAACAGTTAGCAACGGACTGAGCTTCAACGCCTTGTGCAGCATCAACCACTAACAAAGCCCCTTCACAGGCAGCTAAAGAACGCGAGACTTCATATGAAAAATCAACATGACCCGGTGTATCAATGAAATTAAGTTGATAGACGTCTCCCGATTTAGCCGTGTAATTTAAGGTCACACTTTGAGATTTAATCGTGATGCCACGTTCACGTTCAATATCCATAGAATCGAGAACCTGAGCCTCCATTTCACGCTCACTTAATCCACCGCAATGCTGGATAAACCGATCAGCCAACGTCGACTTACCATGATCAATGTGAGCAATGATACTGAAGTTTCTTATATGGGAAAGCTCTGCCACGATAAACCTGCTATCACTTAAACGTAAAAGGCAGCGATTTTACCTAATTCACTGGCGGTTGTCGCTGTTTTATGGAGACAGAATAAAGGGTTGATGAAAGGCTCCGTGCATCATTTTCTGACTCAGTATGAAACTTAGCCCTAATCCCTGTAAAAATCTTGCGATCGTAGCAAAATAAGATAAATATTTATTGATGGATAAGGTGCCTTGAGGGGTAGCAGAATACCCCACAGATGACATTAATAACAGAAATAATCAATGAAGCGACTTCATCTACGCAAGATTTACTCATTGATTGCAGCCTCAACTTTATCGTGATTTGTCAGCGACTCAGCCAAGTATAACTCTCGTCCATCCGCTTCATTAACAATAACTTGGTATAGTACACCTCTAAAGCGGTATTTTTGACGATACCCTCTAAGTAAAAGCCCGCCCGAGAACTGACTGATCGATCTAAATTCACTTTAATCAGCCAGGCGGGCCGCCAACTTCAATTAATACTTCTGGATTATCAATGGAATAATAAGGAGAAAGCGGCGCGCCATAAAAACCTAGATGACTAACACCTGGTTTAATAGCTTTGAAATACAAGGTGATATCTTGGCCCAATATTTTCACTTCAACAAAATCACCTGATACCAAATCAGCTGACCATCGTTGCCAATACCCAAAATCTCCTTGATAAAAAGTATTTTTGGTTACGCCATTTATGACAGTAATACCAATATAGAAAACGGTCACCCCCTGAAAATAGACTTCGATATGCGATGCACCAGGTATGGATTTATCATTTTTATCAGAGACAGATAGATTATTGTTAACCTCATCACTTTTCGTTAAAGCGACCTTTAGCATGACATAAGCCGTTAATTGACCACTAGCAGATGAAGCATGCAAACTAACACTATTAGCATGGAGTAAATGACTCCTATTGCACAGCAAAATAATCAGCAACAAGATCGACTTAAACAATCGATTCACATTTCACCTCTTAAGATCAATGTATTAATTTATTTGCTTTCCCTTAATGACATTACGATTACCAATGGCATAATTTGGGGAATCTGCCATGCCCCAAAAAGCAATTCGACACTGCCCTAACCAATAACTTCAAAAAGAAACGAAGGGCTAGCGCCAAAACCATTCACATCAACACGAATATATGACCCTTTTGGCAATCTAAAATGATAGGAGCCGCCGACTGCAAATACTCCAATATATGTCTACCCTCCAGCATTGGGTTCCATCAAATAGACTCAAGCCACAAATGCGGTTTCGAGAACAAAAGCCAATAGAAGACACTTGTATAGTTGACCCTATTGGTAAAGAAAAAGTTGATGAGTTGCCAACGACATAGCCATCATGAAATTCATCTTTACCTGTCTCTTTATTGTGTGTTTTGATATAGCCAATAAAAGCAGTCCCAAATACAAAAGCAATGGTTACATTAGCCTGCTCTGATAACGCTTTAGCCTCTTCAACATTTAAATCTCCCACCAAAGCAACAGATAACGAAACAGCAGAAATATGACTATCTGACGAAGAAATTTTCGCCTGAAAATCTCCCGACCAACCAAGATTCGACATAGCCACAATCAACAACGTAAAAACAAAACGTTTTATGCAGTAAATATCATAAGAGCACATCAGTAGTAACACCCTCATGTAGCAAACTGAATTAAAAAGTTGTCGTAGTTTATATTTATAACATCAACATTTATTAAGATTCAGATAAATCGTTAGACTGCTAATAAATAAAACTCATCCAGTCATAGAGTTAGCTTACAGCCTCATGAACTTTTCGAAAAAATATCAAGTCTAACGTTTTAAAATAGAAGATAGAAAAATGAGAAGACTATGCATATTAAGTTTCTTATTTATCAATTTTTTTATCGCACAACTGTGCTTTTCTGGCGAAGTTAATATCGACATAAAAAGCAAAAACACCAAAACATCAACAATCTCACTTCAAACAACGTTAGCTAAAAAATCTGCCACCAAAGCTGAAGCAGATCTCGCTGATATTCAAGTAGTATTTACAACAGGCACTGCATTTCTGGCACATATAGCAACCTACAACAGCGAAACTCACACATCAACAGAAAGCGACCATTCATACGGCGTTGGTCAAGTATAGAATGAAAAACTACCCGTCGGATCAACCGTCACAGTCAAAGTCGCCAGCACCGCTTGGTTCCATGATTTTACGTTTAAAGTATTAGAAAAAGGCTATGGCCGGGTAGTTTTTTGGGGGATCGCAGACGCGGCACAATTCTCTAACGAAACACCGGAGGTGCTTCAGTATATGGGTTGATTAGGAAAAAACAGATGAATTAAAAAAGTTGAGCCCCAATAACCTTTCGGAGAAACCTATGAAATCACCAGTTGAACTAATGAAAAGCGGCCTATTACTGATCGCACTAGTTTCATTCTTAAGTCACGCCAACGAAGTCAACATTAACATTCAGTCTGAGAAAACCAACATATCTCATATCGCAACAACTATTACATTGTCATCCAAGATGCCCGCTAAAACAATAGAAGAAGAAACAGAAAAAGCGGAATCGGGCTCAGCAGAGGTTGAAATTGCTTTTGTGTTTGGTACAGCTTTTCTTGCGGACATCTGGACTCGCCCTGAAAAAAACAGCGACACCACCCATTACGGCCCCTTTGGCGTTGGCTATACTTGGCACGGCACCTTGCCGCAATTTTCCTATGTTGCCTTTAGACCAGAAGGTTTTGGAATAGGTCCTGTTACTTGCTTTCAAGTATTAAAAGCAGGCAAAGCACGTATTGCCGTATGGGGGATTGCCAATGATCCTAAATGGTCCAATGAGAATCCCTTGGTACTTAACCAGCAATCCTATGAAGAATGCGCCAAGCTGTTTGATTTTTAGCATAGTAAGCTGTCACGGGCTAAATATTCACCAAACTACACAGGATTTGCCTTGTTTGGTGAACTAAATAAGCAGGATTTAACACAGCTTGGTAGATAGTTAGACGTAACCCTTCGGGCACAGCAGTATAAACAAAATTATTTCAACAGAACCTAAAGGCCTGCTTCTTCTTTGCAGAGTTTAGGCCTATACTTTTCTTGCTGCTGTCTCCGCCGTGACTGAACAGCAACAATGGACAAGCCCGCACCCAAACCGATAAAAGCCATCACTAACAATAGCCATTCTGGTGAGGCGGGGTTAGCCCAAAATGTCACCAAACTGCCAGCAAGCATAGTCGCCAGGGGAAAAAGATACAAAAATAAACTACCTCTAAGCAGCAAGGATTCGTCAATGCCTACTTCGACGGTATCATGCAACGATAAATGCTGTGTGGCCTGTTTATCGGCATCTACTTGAAATATGTGCGACCGTCCCATGTGTTTTTGCACGAGCTTTTGGCCACAGCCTGCTTTCACTTTGCATGTATCGCAGGCTGAGTGACGTGTACTTTGCAGCCAAACAGATTGGTCATCAATGGCGATAACCTGTGCGGATTCTTTGATCATTTATTATTGGCCTATGTCACAGCTCTAGTACTTCAATGCACAGCAATTATCGGGTAGGAAAAGTTTTGCAGGGTGGCTAAGCTGCGCGTAACCCACCATAACATTAAATCTTTCTTGGTGGGTTACGTTTCACCAACCCACCCTACACTTACCGGATAAATGCAGAACTAGGCATCTTATATGGAGAATGCGCCCAATTAAATCACAATAAAGCTAGCTGAGCTATTTATTGTGACTCCAAGTCACCTTCGTCCTTTTTATCCGAAAGTGCTTCTTCTCCCTGTTCTGGCTTAACCAGGGTCGCAGAAACAGGTTGAACACCTTCGGCAGAAGGCTTGGCCTCTGTTGCCAAATTTACTTGGCCAGATGCAACGAATGACTCATCATCATCCAACATCAAAGCCACAAAAAATACCACAGATGCAGCCGCCGCCATACCAGCTAAAGGTTTAAACCGTGATTGGATAGAGGGGACTCCAGCAGATAGAGGCATTTTTTGCTTGGGCGCAGGCTCATTCGCAATGGCTTCTGCAACCTTTTGACTCACATCAAACGACAAATCTTTGTCTTTTAACGACCCGTCCATCACCATGCGCATCACTTGATAGCGCTGCCAGGTTGCTTTGTCTTCTTCAGTTAAATCCTGAAGCAATCTTTGCGTTTCAAAGTTAGTTGTTTCATCGTCATAAAGTGCAGACAATGCTTCTTGCTTTTTCCGAGACATAGTTGCTCTCCACTTAATCGACTTGCAATGATTCCATTAAAGGCCGAATTTCTTTATCGATTGCTTCACGCGCACGGAAGATTCTTGATCTGACGGTGCCGACTGGGCAGCTCATCACATCAGCAATCTCTTCATAACTCAGTCCGTCATATTCGCGAAGGGTTAAGGCTGCACGTAAATCCTCAGGCAGTGTTTTGATCGTTTGATTGACCACCTTCATGAGCTCATCACTCATCATGGAGGTTTCAGGGGTGGCAATATCTTTCAGTTTGCTCTCGCCTTCATAATGCAAGGCATCAGATAGATCAATATCCACCCCGGGCGGCCTTCTATTGCGAGAAACCAAATAGTTCTTCGCAGAATTAATGGCAATACGGTATAGCCACGTATAAAACTGGCTCTCCCCCCTAAAATTACCCAGTGCACGGTAAGCTTTGATAAAAGCTTCTTGGGTGACATCCTGCACTTCATCCACATCAAACACAAACCGGCTAATAAGACCTGCTATTTTGTGTTGATATTTATTGACCAACAAGTCATAGGCTTGTTTATCACCTGCCTGGACACGCTTAACCAATTCCTGATCCGTTTCTTTACTGGCCATATCATCAAATCCCAAAAGACGATATAGCTTCAACACGCAAACTCATAGGCAAAATAGACCCAAGTGCATCAAAATATCGTAACAAGTTCATTAAAGGCATAAAAATAACAAGTCTCTATTAACTCTCAAAAAGCTCGGGCTTATAATGGCGCATAACTTATTAGCCTGCATAAGCTATGAACCGACATTATCTTTACGACATCATCATTATAGGCACCGGTGCTTCAGGCTTAAGCCTAGCACTTAGCCTAGCCAAAACTTTAAAAGTTGCCATTATCAGTAAGGATACCGCACAAGCTGGCAGCACCTACTACGCCCAAGGCGGGATTGCCGCCGTTCTCGATACCCAAGACAGCCATGAACTGCATGTCAAAGATACGATGATTGCAGGCGCAGGGCTGTGCGACCTGGACGCCGTTCGTTTTACGGTCACTCACAGTGAAAGTACCGTATCTTGGCTAGTCAAACAAGGCGTAGAATTCGATAAAAACCCTGAAGACTCCGATCAAACCTTTCACCTAACACAAGAGGGCGGCCACAGCCATCGACGGATTATACATGCGGCAGATGCGACGGGAAAGGCCGTTTCTACAACATTAATAAAACGAGCAATAAACGAACCTAATATAACTTTTTTTGAGCACCATATTGCCATTGATTTAATACAGCAAAATGACCGAGTTACAGGCGCTTATATACTGGATAAACACCGTAATGCGATTGATACGTTTCAGGCTAAATACACCGTTCTTGCCACAGGCGGCGCCAGTAAAGTTTATCTTTATAGCACCAACCCTGAAGGCAGCTCAGGCGATGGCATCGCTATGGCTTGGCGTGCAGGCTGCAAAGTCGCCAACATGGAATTCAACCAGTTTCATCCAACGTGCCTCTACCACCCTAAAGCCAAGTCCTTTTTGATTTCTGAAGCCGTCCGAGGCGAAGGTGGATTACTTAAGCTGCCAAACGGCGAACGCTTTATGCCTCGCTTTGATGAACGAGCAGAGCTGGCGCCTAGAGATATCGTTGCAAGAGCGATTGATCATGAAATGAAACGTCTAGGACTTGACTGTGTTTATCTGGATATTAGCCATAAACCCAAAGCCTTTATTCAGCAGCACTTTCCCAATATTTATACAAACTGCCTGGCACTCGGCATTGATATCACAGAAGAGCCAATTCCTGTCGTACCTGCTGCGCACTATACCTGTGGTGGCATTATTGTAGACGAATCAGGCAAAACCCACATACCAGGATTACTAGCCGCTGGTGAAACTACCCACACAGGCCTTCACGGTGCCAATCGCATGGCAAGTAATTCATTACTTGAGTGCCTGGTCTATGCCCGTTCAGCTGGCGAGTATATTCTGAGTGAAATCCAGAAAATCCCTACCCCAACACCTACTAAACATTGGGATGAATCGCAGGTAACTGACTCCCAAGAAAACATCACAATCTCCCATAGCTGGCATGAAATAAGACAGGTTATGTGGGATTATGTAGGCATTGTACGTTCTGATAAACGCCTCAACCGAGCACTCAAGCGAATCGCCATTATCCACGAAGAAGTCAATGAATTTTATCAAGGCTACCGCATTAATAGCGACCTGATTGAATTAAGAAACTTGGTGCTCGTTGCAGAGCTTATTATACGCAGCGCCATCAGCCGTAAAGAAAGCCGTGGCCTGCACTACAATCAAGACTACCCCAATCTGCTGCCAAATCCGCAGGATACAGTACTAACCCCCAATAATGAGACTAAAATGCTAGCGCGCATAGAAACGACATAACCACCTAAAACGGTCATCACCCTGACTTTGTGGGGTAAAATAGCAAATGCGGCTGACCTGCCGCCCATCCCATTCAACGGTGACTCTGAGGGCAACCCACCAAGCACTCAAATAAAGCGGCTCTGGCGTCTGAATAGGCTGAACGTCATCATCGATCAAATAAGCCCATTTACCTTCAAAATAACGAAGACTACCTGAATGAGCCTGATAGGCTTTTCGGCATTCAACGCTTATTACACAAACAATAAAGCATAGATAAGGCAAGGCAATTTGAGGATGGAGCCAATAGAGGCCGCTGGCTGCCAGTAATAGCATTGCCCCTATAAAGAAAAAATAATAGAGCGCAGGAACACTAAGCTTTACCTGAAGATTTTCCATACTCAAGCACTCGCTCCATGATGCTAGCTAAACGCGGATTTTCAGGTACTTCCCGACCTAATACCCATGCAAACAATTGCGTATCTTCTTCTTGCAATAACAATTTGTAATCCGCTTTCTCTTCCTCGGACAATGAAGGATATACGTCTTTGGCAAAAGGCATTAATTTAACATCAATTTCTAACATACCTCGCCGACTATGCCAGTACACTCGATCATTATCTCTTGTTACATCAACCTGTTTCATGGTTAGTTTTCCACACCAAAAGACGATATTATATCGATATTTTCCAAACACCGCTCAATTTTTAAGAGTAGACTATGACAACCACCTGGCCTGAAGCATTACTCAAAGACTGCCAAACCAAAGCTAATGACCCTATCAGCGACTCCCTTCTAGCTAGAGGCGGTGTATACCCCCTACCCTCTAAAGCCAGCTTCGAAGTCGAAGGCGAACAAGCGCTAGATTTCCTTCAAGGCCAATTAAGCTGTGACATAAATGAGCTAACAGACAACAACAGCCTTGTTGGCAGCCACAACAACCCCAAAGGGCGAATGATTGCTTCATTCCGGATTTTTAAAGACAGCAATCACAGCTATCGATTCACACTACCCGCAAACAACCTTGAAACCGCCATAAGCGCACTGAAAAAATATATCGTGTTTTCAAAAGCAACGCTTACAGAAGCTAACAACTTATCGTTAGGCTGCTTTGGCCAACAAGCAGCTGATGAACTAAAACATCATCTCGGAAGCATCCCTACAGAAACAAACCAAATAAAGCTAACTAATCGCCTTAGTGTGCTATGCATCCACGCAGAACAACCAGCTTTTGAGGTAACAGGACCTGCTGAAAACATCCTCAACCTCTACCAAGAGCTCTCAAAAAAAATAACGCCATCATCAGAGGCTGCACACAAACTTTTCGAGCATCAGCAAGGCCTGGCTTTTATCGAGCAGGCTACTTCAGCTGAATTTATTCCCCAAATGTTGAATTACCAAGCAATCGGGGCAGTAAGCTTCACCAAAGGGTGTTACACCGGCCAAGAAATCATCGCTCGGACAAAGTATCTAGGAAAACTCAAAAAACAGCTCAGTCATTATCATATCAATTCAAGACAACCTTTGAAGACAGGTCAAACCATCACCCAGCAAGAAGATGGACCAAGTCTTGGCGAAATCATTAGTGCAGTAAAAATAAATAATGACTTATGGGATGTTTTAAGTGTTATCTCAACAAAGGCAGCAGACGTTAAAAGCTATTGGATTGAAAGCAATGAATGTAGCCTAGAAAAATCTATACCCTGGCCCTATAGCATCGACGAGTAAATGGACAATTGACATAGACTTTATGCATTCAACGTTACATCAGCAGATACTCTACGTGCATATTTAACACTCAGAGCGCCCTCGTGAGTCTAAGCATATTGTTGCTCAGGGTATGTAGTTAAAAGCTAGAACACAACACGAAACCCTGTATGGTTAGGCGTTTGATCAGGGGATAGATAAAGCGCAAACCCCCAGGATGTGGTCTTTTCTTTAGGCAACAAATAATTACCGCCTTTAACCACCATCCTAGGTCCTAATGCGCTTGGCTGAAATGTCGACGTCCACTCAGAAAGGCCGCCTGATAAAGATTCGACCCCCCAAAGGTTAGCATCTTTACCCTGTGAATGATCACCAGGATAAAGAGAGGTTAACCCATTGGAGTAGAGATATACCCACTCGTTCTCTGTGGGCAAACGCCCTCCTATCCAATTTGCAAAAGCATAGGCAGCCCACCAGTTCACTTGCTTCACAGGCTTGGCACGATCATTCAACTGCCTGGTGAAGCCCACAGGCTGATAACTAACCCCTTTAGGCTCATGTTTGTTCGCGTAAAATCCCAGCTGGACGAAAGGATCCTTGAGAAACCATTCAAACTGCTCAACAGATACCTCGCCTTTCATCGACGACTCAATGCTTTGAGGCTTTTGCAAAAACAGCTCAGACAACAAAGGTAAAGCTGATTGATCTAGCATGGATAAGAGTGTCGGCAGATAATCTGTACCTGACAAGCCAATCGTCATGTGCTTATTCGCAATATAAACAGGCTGCGAGTTCACCGTCCACTTGGGCTGCTTGGGCTCGTGATCATATACACACCTAAACCCCACTTGAGAATGATCCACCGCTGATTGAGGCATTTGGTAAGCTGAAGCCAACGAAAACAATGCTGGAGACTGATCCGTTAATACACCTTTAATAACAGCTGAAGAGAACTGATCCACTGCCCATTCAGGATGAAACGCATCGAAACCTAACACCTTTTTCGCTTTAAATGCTATTGCCATTTCAGCACAATGCTGACTGGCATGTGCCGTAGTCTGTTGACTACTATCCAATCTACCCTCATAACTATCACCCCAAGGATAAACACCGGATTCGCTTTCTTTGATTAACGCCTCTAATTCATAAAGAGAAGGCAATCTCCCGCCTTTTGCCTCACAATAAGTGACCGCTTCGTTAAACGTTATGCCTTGTGCTCGGGCATGCTTCCCCGACAACCTTTGCATAAACAGCTTACTAAAAGCGTTGTTCTTTAGTGAAGCTGGATCATGTTGGCGCTGAAACGCCACAAACGTATAAACATCCTGATAGGGCACTTGGCAAGCATCTACCCACAAGGTCTCAAGTGTTATTTGCCTACTCTGAGTAAATTTAGGTAAAGCACCCACACCGTTCTTTAACTCATCCCTGATAAGCTGTCCGATGCCCCCTTCATTTTGATCAGCTTCTACATAAGACTGAGAAGCCGGTATACTGACTAAGTCTATCGCTCTGGTCACCTGAAAACGATACCAAAAAAATTGCACAACAAAAATCGTCAATATGAATAACAATGTTAAAATCAGGATCTGTCGCACCGAAGCTTCCTCACTTATTAGAAGAGTTGGTGTATGTTAAAGAGCGAAATTAAAGAACAGCTCGCACCAAATACGTATGTCAGGGAGAGACCAAGGGACACTTAACATCTTCTTCATTAATCTAAACAATTCATTTAAACAGCAGAATTAGATCCCCTGCCTCGTTTGAAAACCAACCAACAGACAGCCAACGATAAAAGTAAACAGAAAAATAACAAACGCTTAGACACCTTATGTGTATCAACCGGTTTTGAAGGCGTAAGTCCTTGGCCGCCCACTTGCAGATCATTTTCATCGGCTGATATCAGTAGCTGGTCATTTTCCAGTGGCTTGCTGTAAAGGAAACCTATAACCGTTTGATTAGTCTGCCTGTTAAAACTAGCAGCCAAGCGCCATTTGTACGTTGAATCAAGCCTGTTTTCTACAGGCATGATAATCATCGTATCCTTACTCAAAGACACTGATGTTCCAGCAAAAACACTCGGATAAAGGCTTAATCTAAAAGATAGTTTGTTGCTTTGACTGCGCTCGATCACCCCGACTCTACCCATCGTTGTTATGTCCGATAGCCACTCATTAACCGATACCGCAATACCTACTTCGTCAACAGCCTGTGTTTCATGAATCGTTAGTGGCTTGCTCCTAACCGTACTCATACCCTCCACCACTTTTTCCACCATAAATGCGCGATACTCCGAGAGTTTAGGGAAACTGTAGACATAGGCTTTCATGGCTTCAACTAAATGCAAGGCTTCCAATAATCGATATTCACCCGTTTCGGCTTTTTGCTGTCCTGTAATGAGTAACTCAAAAAGATAAGCCACAATGTTTTTAATATCGACTGACAAAGGCTCTTGTTCCGACGCTTTTGAGGACGGTTCCTGATCTGTCGCAAGCATCAACTGAAAAGGTTGCTGCTTTGCAGATGAGTAGCTTTCAACAGTCATCTTAGCTTGCTGATCATCAGCCGACTCAATCGACTGTAATGACGTTAACTGCTTAAGTGATAAATCGTGATTTAAAAAACTTTGCTGCTGCAAACTTACACCTGAGGGTATATCGCCCTTTAATAAACGCTTTTCTGATGACTGTGATATGTCTTGATGAGCGCTTGCAGGCTGGTGAGTTAATGGGCGCTCAGTTCCTTGCTGGCCTGCTACTCCTTCCAAGAAATGCCAATGCCTGATTTGAATATCATGATCTTTGAGAATCGACATCAATAAATAAAAATGTTTAATACTATAAACATCTACCCGCACTTGCTTTTTCTGATTATTTGTCAAAGACCGCAAATAAGCATCCAATTGATTATTGCTCGATAATAATGCTCCGCGAGACCAATGTTCTCCTGAGTAAAAATGCTGAACACCCGCTTCTGTCAGCATAAGCACAGGCATAATGTACTCTTTTGGAAATCTATCTATAGGTGACCTTGTATAGTCATGCAATCTAGCTGGAGGGCTAGTAGGCAAGGCATTTTTCACCATTTTTTTGGCGATATCCCTACTTAGCACAGAGGCGACATCATCCAATCGCTCTGACAGCGCTTCATTGCTGGCTTTTTGCACTTGAAGATTAATGACGATCATAATCAACAACACCGCCACACCATTCGCCAAAATATCAGCGAGTGCAATACCCGAAAAACTGGGTAATTCATGAGCGGCTTTGCTATGCGTCATCCAGTGTACGCTCTATATAATCGGGGATATCCCCTTGATCGATCGATTTGAGCAATTCATTATCCAGAATCATCCAGCCAATCGTCATTTTTTGATTAGGCAGCCTCGTCATTAAACATTCGCGCGCAATGGCCATGACCGGCTCACCGCCTTCCAGAATCGAAAATATCAGCTGCTTGCCTTTTCCCTGATAGACCTCTCGAGCAAACCTGATAAAAACGCTGTTATTTTCACAGATAGCTTGAATGGGCAATTTGGTATTTGAGAGTGGCAAATACAACCCCCATTCATGGGCAATCACGACTAGTCCATCACTTTGTTGATCAAGGCCGATAGAAAACTTACCATCAGTGTTGATATCCTCTGTACGCTTCTGAAACTGTACCGTGGTAAAAAGAGAGATAACGACTAATAACACCACAAGCAAAGCAAACAAGCCGCCAAAAATTTCTATCATTGGCGTATCAGATTGCTCTTCCTGAAAAGGGCTTTTATGCATATCAGGCGCTAAACTCTTCTTCTATTTCGATCACTAGTGCATGCTCATAACGTTGCACAGCCGTTTGCAACAACACTAAACAGACACTCAACGAGAGTGCAATCAACGTGGTATCGAACGCAATGCCCAAAGGCGATATGGCTGCACCTAACTGGCTAGTCACAGCCTCTGCTGACTGTTGTTGACTTAACAGCACTTGAATACCTTGCGCAGCTAATGAAATCCCAAGCACCGTACCGATGAATCCAAGGACGGGTATAGCCCAGCTGATATAACGGGGAACAGCATAGAACTCAGAGACTGATTTCCAAATGAGGTCAATCAAGAAAGACGTGCCATGCTTAGGGGCAGTGATGACCTTATCAAGCTTAGTGAAAGCGTTGTAAATGGGTGATTTGTGAGGGTGATGAATAAATCTGTGCCGTTCAACCATCAACACAATGAGTTTATTCACAAGCAAGATACTTCCCCAAAAAAATAACAAAAGCGTTAAGGGCGGTATGACACCTCGATCAGTCATTTTGGTCAGAAGCTCCACCATCACAGGCTGATCAAACTGCTTTAACACCAGAAGAGCAGTTAATACCAAAGGCATAGCCATGATAAAGCTAAACACAGACGATGTGCCTGAAAACATGACCCTAAGGCTCTCATTGGCATCTTGTTTTTTAGCTTGTTTTTCAAGCAAATAAATAAAGGTATAAGCAAAATAAAGCCCTGCCGTACAAATAAACAGCGGCGTCATTGAAAGCAATACACCTTGCTTGTCTTCTGCCAACATCGACAAGACTTCTAAGAACATAACCAATGAAAGCACCGTAATCACGAGTGCGTTTGCATGCAGAGATAACGTTTTTAACCGATCCAGGGAGAGTTTGAAAACAAAATAAAGCAAAGCACCCGATACAATAGATGCTGTAAAAAAAGCCAAACTGAGTTGATCAAGCAACCGAAGATACAGACTGAAAGACACAAGCCCGAAAACGAGCAGTACGCTATTAAGAAGGTAAAATATCCGTATCATTAGAACATCCTTTTTCTCACGTTACCTCGTTAATACTCACCAACACCTGCCATAGGTAACTTCATGAGCTTCTTTCGTAACGCTTAATTCCCTGTCACTCTCGACAAAAATCCTGACAAAAGATGATAACCAGATTTAATAGAAGCTTGAAAGGCTTATTTAGTTTCACATTTAGCCCACTAACATATTAACCAAACAGATCAACTTACCTGTTTGTTCGGCTTCAGTCTCTTCAAGATTATTTCACTATAGCACTGATCTAAAAACCCACAGAAAAAATTACAAAGTGAATAGTTGAGAGTCAGATCACATGACTAGAACTGCCCATCATCGCGTTTGCTGAAGCACATATAAGAACCTGTTCTTTGATGTTTACTGTCCTTTTCAGTAGAATGCGCGGTTTTTCGACCCTTTGGTATTCCCCATGTCTAATGACAGCTTCAAAACCGCTCAAGATAAAGTGAGCTACGGATTTGGCCTCCAATTTGGCCAGCAGCTTTTAAGAAACCAGTTTGACGGCTTAAATGTCGAACTACTCTCACAAGGCATTACTGATATTCTTGAAAAGAATGATGTTAAAGTCAGTGAATCAGACTTGAACCAAGCCTATGGCGAAGTACAGAAGCTTATTGAAGCAAAACAAGCTGAACAAGCCGCTCAAATGAAAGAACTAGGCGTTAGCTTCTTACAGCAAAATGCTCAACGTGAAGGAGTTAGCACCACCGATAGCGGTGTTCAATATGAAATTCTTGAAGAAGGCAATGGCGATAAGCCAACGGAATCAGACACTGTTCAAGTCCACTACCATGGCACTTTTATCGATGGTCAAGTATTTGATAGCTCGGTTGAGCGCGACGAACCAGCCGTCTTTGGCGTCACCCAAGTGATCAGCGGCTGGACAGAAATGCTACAAATGATGCCTGTTGGAAGTAAATGGCGTATCACTCTACCGCCTGAACTTGCCTATGGCGATGCGGGCGCACCACCATCGATCCCTCCTGCTGCTGTACTGCAATTTGAAATTCATTTACTCGCTATTCAGTAACAATCACTAACAGGGACGTTACGACCATCAAACTTTTTCTCTTTAAATTGGCAAAAACCACTTTCTTGAGTTATAAGTGCTTCTAATCGTTATAAGGATATAACAGGTAGTCATGTCGCTTATCTAATGGGCTACCACCCGCTAGACAAAAACAAAAAGAAAAAAGGATAGCACCATGTCAAGGTTGAATAGACTAAGTCTGATTGTTACCACTACCCTTCTCGTTAACTGCTCATTTTATGATGACAGGCCAAGCGATCAGAAAGACAGTAACACTCGGCAATCAACATCATCAGAAAAAGCCCCTCAACTGGCTACCACCAAAGGACTTACCTTAGCTGAATCACTCATAGAAAAGACGAACGAAGATCCGCAAGTCGCCGAAATAGAAGCGGCTTTAGCTCGCGAAGAGCAGGCTCGTCAAAAAATAGAAGCAGAGCGTCTAGCGAAAGAAAAAGCTGCCGAGCAAGACAACGCCCGCAAAGAAGCAGAGGCACTTGCACTTAAAGAAGCAGAAGAAAAACGCCAAGCCGAAGAAAAACTTGAAGCAGAAAAAGTTACACGTCTAGCTGAAGCCAAAAAGAAAGAAGCCGAAGCGTTAGCCCTTAAACAGGCAGAAGAGTCACGCAAAAGAGCTGAGGCGGAAGCACTCGCTAAAAAGCAGGCTGAAGAACTTAAGAAAGCTGAAGCGTTAGCCCTTGCCAAAAAACAAGAAGAAGCACGCAAAAAAGCAGAGGCGGCTAAAGCATTAGCAAGAAAGCAGGAAGCTGAAAGAAGGGCACAAGCTGCAAAACAAGCCCTAGCTAAGCGTAACGCATCCTCAAGCGCCAGTTCGACTAAACTCCCTACACGCTCTGAAGTTGCGCTTAACAGCACCTCTTACACTCCGCTTGGTGCTGAAAAGCAAGGTAATATTGCCGGGACTATTCCTCCCTGGACAGGCAAGGTATTAGGCAAATCTGGTTTTACCAGCGGCAATGCATATCCTAATATTTACTCGCACGAACAACCTATGTTCACGATTCATGCAGGCAATTATCAGGATTATTCAGAATCCCTATCTTATGGTGTTATCGAATTATTAAAGAAATATCCTGATTCCTTCTACATGCCTGTTTATCCCACTCATCGAGATGCTAGATATAACGCCCTCTTCGAAAAAAGAACGGCATTTAACAAGCAAAACACCAAGATGAACAATGGCATTGATGGCCTTGTCAATTACACAGGTGGCATACCTTTTCCTGCGCCGCAAAGTGGCGCAGAAGTGATGTGGAACTCTCGCTTTGCACACCCTCAACAAGGTATTCAAGGTGTATTGGATGATGTCGCCATCTATTTAAATGGCAATAAACACCTAAGACGACAGCGTTACACCATTGAATTTCCTTTCTCTAACCCAAGCAACACAGTTGGGCAAACAGATGACCAAATCGGGATCAATGCAGGCCTTGTTCACATTACCGTTGAGAAGCCTGAGCGTATTAAAGGGCAAATGACAATCGTGCATGAGGCACTTGACCAAGTGACCAATGGCCGCAAAGCTTGGGTTTATGTGCCAGGCTCAAGGCGGGTACGCCGTGCCCCATCCGTCGGCTTTGATACCCCCGATGGCCCAGGTGGACTCGTCACCGTTGATGATTCTCTAGGGTTTAATGGTGCTATGGAGCGTTACAACTGGAAACTCGTGGGTAAAAAAGAGATTTATGTGCCCTATCATACCTATGAATTCGATTCACCCGATGTTGACTACAGCACTCTGTTACAAACTGCTCATGCCAACCCAGACTACATGCGTTATGAGCTACATAGAACCTGGATTGTCGAGGCAACACTTAAGCCAGGCGCAAGTCACGTTTATGCCAAGCGCCGATTCTATATTGATGAAGACAGCTGGCACATCGTTCTACTGGAAAGCTATGATGGCCGAGGTGACTTATGGCGTGTAGGAATCCTCAATACTGTCTACGACTATGCCGTACAAGGCTATGTAGCTCGGGCACAGGTCTTCCACGACTTACAATCAGGCAGCTACATCGCATTACGCTTAACTAACGAGACCGAACCAAGCAACTTGATGGCTTCACCAAGAGGCAACAAGTATTACTCGCCTTCAAATTTAAGGAAGATGGGGACTCGTTAATCCGCAATTAGCCTATCAAATACCCAAACAGTTGGTGCTTGGGCCGTTACGATTTCAATTAACGGTCTTTCAGACCAACTGATACACAAATCTAGGATAGGTTAGCGCAGCATAATCTACCGATAGATTTAATTCTCGGCGGGAGACGCTGCGCTGCCCCGCCCTACTGTTACCGGACAATCGCTGTGCATCGGGGTACTAGTACCTTAATGCACAGCGATTGTCCCGTTCAGCAGCTACAGGTTTTTCTGTGGCAAGGCGCAAGTATGCAGTAATACATGCGTCTTTCAAATACTTGCAACAAAGTCACGGGAAAACCTGTAGCTGCCCTTTGGGTGGCATTTAAAATGCCCATAGCTGTGTTGCTTGATCTCACTATAGAATAACTATTATTTTCGATCAGCTGCCTTGCTATGAGCATTTTACTCTGCCACTGAACCCGACAATCGCTGTGCATTGAGGTACTAGTACATCGTGTCAAACCGATTGTCGGGAGGTATCAGTTTTTGTAGGGTGATGAAATGGTCTCTCCTCTCCCATACGGCATCTAAGTGTGCCAAGATGGTTTTGATCAATCATCTAAAAAAAGAGGAGAGCCCGAATGAATGATAAAGTGATAGCGCTAGATATAGCAAAAGAAATTTTTCACGCAGTGATTTTAAGCAAACACGGCAAAGAACTGAAAAGAAAAAAGCTAAAGAGAAACGAGCTGGTTAGCTTTATAGCAAAGCAGGATATAAGTGTTATCACAATGGAAGCTTGCGGTGCTTCGAATCATTGGGGGCGTACGTTTGAGAGTTTAGGCTATGAAGTTAGTTTGTTGCCGCCCCAGCATGTAAAAGCTTATGCGCGAGGTCAAAAAAATGATTACAACGATGCGGTGGCGATAGGTGAAGCTTATTTGCATGGACGCATAAGGCCAGTTCAAATCAAAACAGTTGAACAGCAGACAGAGCAAGCGTTTCACCGTATGCGAAGCCAGTTAGTTCAGCGGCGCGGTGATTTGGTTAGGCAGTTGAGAGGGCTACTGTCCGATCAAGGCTTTATCTTGCGCAAAGGAGTGAATCAAGCAAGAGCAGGCATAGTGGCACTTTTAGGAGATGAAGCTAGCGGACTAAACCCGTTTTTCAGGCAGATATTACAAAAACAGTATGAACACTTAAAGTTTCTGGAGAAAGAGCTGGACTGGTACAACAAGACACTGGATGCAAAAGCAAAAAATGATGAGCAAACGAAGCGTCTACTGACAATTCCAGGTTTTGGGCCGGTGGTTGCATCCGTCTTTAAAGTTTGGATAGGTAGCGGTAAGCAATTTGATAAAGGCAAGTATGCATCAGCAGCTTTAGGTATTGTACCGAGGCAGCATAGTTCAGGCGGTAAAGATGTCTTACTGGGCATCACTAAGCGAGGAGATTGTTACCTGAGGTCGCTTGTTATTCATGGTGCAAGGGCAGTTGTTAAAGCTGCGGAAAAGAAGAATGATAGGCTCAGTCGATGGATCAATGAGTTGGTCGAAAGACGAGGCAAGAATAAAGCCACTGTAGCCTTGGCTAATAAGCTAGTCAGAATAGCCTGGGCAATGACAGTGAGAAATGAAACGTACGATGCAGCTGCGGCAAATGTAGTGCTAGCTGCGAGATCGTAATAGTTAATAATGTGGGTGTGTAGGTGCTACAAGCTCTGCACGTAAACAAAAACTTTAGTTGATGTAACGAGTCCTAAGCGGTTGCGAAGGCAAAAGTGAATGATGACAAAATAGGTAATACCTGCACATAGAAACCTGTCTAATCCAAGGGTACTTGATACCGATAGGGCGATTAGGGTTATGTGCGCGGATGCTCATCAAGGTCAGGCATGCTGAAAAGATTACATGTCATTAAAAGACCGGATATACGGCAGCAACCTTTTCTTTGTTTGAATTGACTTTACCTTGCAAAACGAGGAGAGACCATATATGGATAAGCGCAGCGCGATCCACCAGCCATTAAGTTTTTTTTGGTGGAAGACGCTAGCGCTTTTCCACCCTACAGTCACCAGACAAACCTTTTGACACGATGTACTAGAAGTCTGTCCGAGAACTGACAGTTCGGCCTAAGCTTCCAATAATCGGCCAAAATTCTCAGAAAATTTCCTTAAATAGGCCGACTATTCGCAGAAATTTTCTAAAAATTCTGACTCAATTCTTGAAACCGTATGCTCGAACGCAATTCTCGGACAGACTCCTAGATTTTTACTTTTTATCTGAAGGAGCTCTCCGGTATCCACCATTAACAGCAGATTGATTCAGGCTTGGATACAAATTATCGCCGCCAAGAGGACCAGAAGGCAAAGGCTTATTTCTATTATCGTCAAAGGTAAAAGGGCTTGTATCTTCAACCGGCCGCCCAAAAGGACGAACTTTATCAATCACTGCTTGGTTTTGATAAACGGTTCCAAGGTCGCTAGCGCTTGTGGATGATGTTCTCCAGTTTGAGGAAGTTGGTCTTCCTAAGCTAGAAGGCTCACTCACATTTTCATGAACCATCGAGGCATAGGGATTTTGCAATTCTTGATCAGTAAATTTAGCAAAATCAGGGTTCACGGGTGGTTGTGGTGGCATCCTCTTGCCTTTTTTCTTTTTATGAACCCTCCTTTTTGCTGAGGCTCTGTGAGGGGAAGGTAAATCAATAATATCCCATGTATCTAAATTTTGACGGGATTGAGTCCAAGCCCATGTTCCAAATTCCATCCTGCCTACAAATCCAGGAAAGTAATGGGTAGTACCCTTAGAAGGATCGAGACGATTATCAACAAGATCAAAGATGTAAGCCGCTGTCACTTTATAAGCTTGATCTATTTCTTCTTTGGTTAAGACAACCTCCTGAGCAATTTTTTCCGCTAAGTTTAGTACAAACATATCCGTTTTTGTGAGTTCTCCATAACTACCATTCGACAGGAGAATCAGTAAATATATTATTTTAAAAAAATAGTGATTCGAAATATTTAACATCATAAAAAATTAGTAATAGCCTTTTCACATCCCTAGACACTACCCGCTTCTAAGAGTTCTTAACATTACATTTCTTGACATTACAAAACATTCATCAACTGTACACACCTTATATAACCTCCTTGCATTAAGAAGCTTTTATGCAGAAAGCAATTTTCAATTATTCATCCATACTTTATAGCCAGATGTTTTAAACATCGAAGTATATAATCCATTTCTAGGGGAACTTAATGAATAAAGTGATCAAATCACTGCTTGCGGCAGGTGTTCTCTCGCAAGCATTTGCAGCAACCGCTGTCGATAATCATTTACAATTTAGTCAAACTCAATTGTCTGGCTTCAACATTCAAAACCCAACCTGCGCTCAAGGCTCTATTGCGCCCTATACAGATAATCTATTACTTGAAAGTAAATACGATCAGACGGATGAAACAAAAACCACAGACAATGCTAATGAAAGCATGGATTCTGTGGCCAAAAAAGATTACTTACTCAATTTTGAAAAAACCTTTGTTAATCATGTCGATAACGCCATCAATGGCAGCAGCGAAGGCATGAGACAAGCAGGTCTTCATTGTGTGCTAGATCATATGAGTCAGTGGAGTACGGCAGCATCTCTATTAAATGTAGAAGCTAGTAAAACAGGTATTGCTTATAGAAAGTGGTTTCTAGGCAGTGTATCTGGCGGTCTTGCTAAATTGTCAGCAGCTTACTCGGATTTTTCTCTTTCAGCGCCTATTTCAAACTGGTTATCAACACTTGCCGATCAAGTGGTGACAGACTACGAGCTTCGCTTAACGGATAGACCTGACCTTATCAACAACCATGACTATTGGGCGGCTTATTCAGTAGGGATGACGGCCATATTCAGCCAAAACCCAGCACATATAACCTACCTTGAAGACGTCTTCCGTTTTGCCATGACCCAAGTAGTAGTGAAGGGTAAAAATGGCCATTTACCAAATGAAACGGCGCGTGGCGAACTTGCTGAAGACTATATGAACTTTGCTTTCACGCCTTTGATGTTGATGGCAGACCAGCTCATCATGAACAAAGTGGATATCCGTGATGACATTGACACCTTGAAGAGCATTGCGAAGTTTAACTATAAACTGGCACTTGAGAAAAAAGGTGCAAAAAAAGTCGTGATGGACGAACAGGCTGAGTTTTCTAAAAACAAATACATTTGGACGCTGCCTTACTTGAAAGTCTTTGGCGTGAAAGAAAGCTTAAGTAAAAAACTCATCAAGAAAGGCTTTGTAGCGACAGATTATGTCTTAGTGGGCGGTGAGCTTGATTTGTTCTACCCGCATCAAGATTGGATACTCAATAATTACAAAGGCTTAGATATTGATACCATTATAGAAACACCTGTTGTCGTCTTACCTGAAGAAGATATTCGCGGCAATGACGACGATGATGATGACGACGATGATGACGACGACGACGACGACGATGACGATGACGACGATGACTAATCAGTCTTAATCATCTAAAAAGAAGCGGCCTTGGCCGCTTTTTTATTGCCTCACCATAAAGCATCAAATCAAAAAGATAACCTGTTCAAAAGATAGGCTGTTCACCCACAAAGCTAAAAGCAGATTTCTTATACTGGTTTTTTTGCAATCAAATACCGTTCATGGCTTCAACCACATTCCATACCAAAAGACTGGTCGCATCCTTTACCTACGAGCTAGTCAGCACTGGGCTTGCATCTGCACTGTCAGCGACTCAATCAGTAAAAAGCAGGCTGTCTAAAGCAAAAAAATTGACAGAAGCTGAGGCCCTATTTGACCCTGAAAGGCTTGAAAACCCCTACCCCCACTATAAGCAATTACGCGATGAAAATCCGGTCTATAAGCCACCTGGCCAAGACTATTACGTTATCTCTCGCTATGAAGACATCGTCGCTGTTGCCAAAAATACCCAGCAAGCATCCAGCAAAATTGTCCAGATCATCGCAGGTGGAAAACCTAAACACCCTAATAAAAAAGGCTTGACACTGATTGAGCACCTTGGAGAGATTGGGATTATCCCCGTTGATGTACTGGCTACCCAAGACCCGCCTATACACAAAAACGAACGTAAAATTGCTCATGGCGGGTTCAATGCACGTTTTATTCAATCATTAGCGCCTGAAATTGAGGCGTTTTCAGGCGCTATGCTGGACGATCTAATCAAACAGGGAAGCTGTGAGTTCGTGCATGAATTTGCCTGGCAAATGCCAATGAAATTTATTATCGGTTTTTTGGGCTACAACCCAAACGACTATCCGAGAATCAAAAACTGGTGTGCAACAGGCATCAAAACGCTTTCAGGCTCAGCCAGTAAGTCAGAATTAATTCAGGCAGGCGCTGAAACGGCTCAATTTTTCCGTTATTTATGGGAAGGCTATAATGCCATGAAGGCGAATCTTGGTGCCATACCTGATACGTGCTTTACCAAAACCTTGGCGCTT
This sequence comes from Pseudomonadales bacterium, assembly GCA_965225765.1. Lineage (GTDB taxonomy): Bacteria > Pseudomonadota > Gammaproteobacteria > Pseudomonadales > DT-91 > CAKMZU01. The sequence continues at coordinate 224,234 of CBDDBO010000002.1, read as the reverse complement.
CAGGCTGACGACCCTGAGTCCATCATGACCGACCAAAGGGCTATCTCGACTATCTTCCAATTATTGATTGCAGGTTCTGACTCATCGGCGAGTACTATGGGTGCTTGCGTGAAAAAATTAGCCGAGCGCCCAGAGATCGCTAACCAACTAAGAACAGAGCCTGACCTGATTGATGGCTTTATCGAAGAGATCTTTCGCACTGAATCAGCGTTTCAGGGACACTTCCGTTATTTGAAATCACCAATGACGTTGCATGGTGTAGCGCTACCTATCAATACTCGTCTGTTTTTATCCTGGGGGTCTGGCAATCGAGATGAGCGTTTTTGGGAAAACCCCGATGAATTCATCATCGGTAGGCAGCATGGTAAAAAACACCTAACCTTTGGTCATGGCGTGCATGCTTGTTTGGGTAGAGAACTCGCCAGAATGGAAATTCGTATCGCTATTACGCAATTGTTAGAAAAAACCCAACATATAGAAATTATCGGTGATACGCCTTATGAAGCCAGTTTGTTTGCACGAAGCTTACAAGCTTTGCCACTAAGGTTTACACCGGCAAAGTAGATAACAACCTATCAGGCGGGAGACGCCAAGCTGTAGCGCCCTACAACATGCTTAGAGTTTAAGGGCAGTGAGTTGTTCGTTTCGGTAGTTGAGCTCCACTTCAAGCAGCGCCACGCGATCAGCCAACTGTTTAATTCGTTGAATAAGCGGCTGATCAGCATCAGCCAAGCCTTCTACACGATAGCTTTCAGCCGATAACGCCGATTGTAATTGTAGCTTTAAATCATTCACCAGTTGCGACTGTTGGTGCTGCAACTCAACTAAGTCCATATTTTCCTGCTTTTGTTTTAATAGCTGCTGCTTTAAAACCGTCAGTGATGAACCATGAGAATTTTTTTTAGACTTCAGCGCTTCTTGATGCTGAGCTTCTAAAGATTCCAACTTTTTGCGATTAATGACATGCACATTTTCTAGCTGTGCCTGAAACTCTGAATGTAGACTCTCAAGCTGTGTTTGGTGTTCAGCTCTAAGTGCTTTTAGCTTATCTTGAAACGAGTCCTCAAGGGCTTCTCTCTCTGCTTTAGCAGCAAACTCAAGCTCGTCATAAGCCAGCTTCATTTGGTCAACTTTTACCGTATACATCGACTTCAACGCATTCAGCTCTTGAGAGCTGGCACCGTTTGAAGATACAGGCTTTTTAGCGCTGGGTACTGTAAGCGTCGGAATGGACGCATCATCGATAAAGTTGGTCATGAGTCTAGGTAAAAAATCATCTGGCTAAATTATGACAACAGATCTTTATGCCTTGCAAGATCAAAGCCAGTCAAACAGGCATTTGGTCACAGCAAAAATGTTTGAGTCTGAATTTAGGTTCTACAACCTAACATTTTTTATTAGCGTCTTAAGGCGATTGACCAAAAACGGGAACGCAATGAAAAGCGGGATCATTCAAAGTATCTTAAGCCTTGTTCGCTTGGCTATTTTTAAACCCTGGCTTAGCCTTCTACTTATTGTGGGGCTAGTCATTGGCAGTATGCCACTGCTTCAAGGGTTGAAGCTCGATACATCCAATGAAAGCTACCTCAACAAAGATGATCCTATTAGAGAACATTTTTTAAACAACCGCAAGATATACGGTGGCGATAACATTGTCACCATTGGTATAGAAACCCCCAACGGCAGCGTATTTGACAAAGCCTATCTTCAAATGCTGAGCCAATATCATGAAGCTATTAGCCTACACCCGCTTGTTTACCGGGTTGAAAGCCTGGCCAATGTCAGAGAAGTACGAGGAGAAGAAGACGAGCTTATCATTGAGAAAGCCGATGAAGACTTTGACGCTATCCTCCAAAACCTGAAGGTCTTTGAGCAAACCCTTCTTGCCAACCCTATTTATGTCAATAAGCTCTTTTCTGAAGACAAGCACCTAGCCTTAGTCAATGTCACCTTAAATAATTTCTCCTCCACTGATCCTGGTGCTTTTTTAACGGATATTGAGATGCAAGAAGCCGTTCAGGCGATTTTTGATCTCACTGACCAGTATCGTGCTGATGACCTTAACTTTTACTTTTCAGGTATTCCTACCGTCACCTATCGCATCACTAAAAGCCTTGAGAAAACCATGGGCTTACTCACGACACTCTCCATGCTTGTCATGGTGATATTGCTCAGTATTATCTTTCGCAGGGTAAGCGGTGTCATTGTGCCTTGCAGCATGATCTTCTTCTCGCTACTGCTTACCTTTGAAGCGATGGTATTCACCAATACCACCGCACTTGTGTCTATACAAATCATTCCATCCTTGGTCATTGCGTTTGGTATTTGTGACAGCGTGCATTTTTTAACGGTCTTCTTTAAACGCTTTGCTGAATCTGGCGATAAATGCCAAGCCATCATAGAAACAACCGAAAAAACTGCCTTTGCGCTCTTTATGACAACAGTGACGACGGCCGCAGGTCTTATCTCCTTTGCCTTTACCGATATGCCGCCCGTTGCTTTTTTAGGCACCTTTGGTGCGGTGGGGATTATTGCTGCATTCCTGCTCACCTTCACACTCATGCCAGCTTTGCTGATGGTCATACGCATTAAACCGCTGGCTAAAAAGGTCTCAAAAGAAACGCTCGTTGACAGGCTTTGTCTGAAAATGACCCAAACAGGCATTCACCACCCTTTTAAAACACTAGCTGTTTCATTACTCGTACTCATTGGCTTTATGGTACTGGTTACCCAGCTGCGTTTTGCTCACGAAACCGTCAAATGGTACAAACCCGAAGATCCACTACGCGCAGACATTGAAACCATTGATGCTTACCTTAAGGGTCATTTTACTGTTGATGTGATCATCACGCATAAAGACGGTGGCAGTATTGCGTCTTTTGAGGTCCTAGAACTCATTGATGACATTAGACGCTATGCGGTGACACATGCTTATCAAGGTGTGAAGGCAGGCTCTACCTCAGGGGTCACCGATATGATTCGCGAAACTCATCGAGCACTCAATGAAAATGATGAGACTTATTATCGCGTACCCCACGATGAGGAACTCCTAGCCCAAGAGCTTTTACTGTTTGAAATGGGTTCCTCTGAAGATTTGTATTTATTGACCGAGCCTGGTTTTGAATCGACACGCTTCATTCTTAATATGCCTGCGACCGACCTAATTAAAAGCTTTGAGTTCACCAATGAAATCCAAGCGGCCTTTAAAGACAAAGTCCCCGAAGGCTATGAGCTGCGCGTGACAGGCACGCCAACGCTCGCAGGCCAGGCGTTTGGCTCCATGCTAAAAACCATGTCGACCTCTTATATCATAGCCTTTGTCATTATCTCTATTCTTATTGTGCTGATTTCATCCTTACGTATTGGTGCAATGGCTATTGTGGTTAATTTAGTGCCGCTGGCCTTTACCCTATCAACGATGGCACTTTTGGATATTCCCTTAGATATTTTCACCATGTTAGTCGGCAGCATCATGTTAGGTGTCGTGGTTGATGACAGTATTCATTACATTGAAAAGCTAAAGATTCATTTAGGGACTGAAGGTATTGCTTTACCTAACGCTCTATTGAACGCCTCATCCGATATAGGTAGATCGTTATTCTTCACCACCACTATCGTTGGTATTGGATTTTTAACTTACGCCTTCTCTGACCTACAAAATATTTTTGCTTTTGGGGTATTGGTTTTTTCAACTGCTGTCGTCGCGTTGATTGCCGATCTAATGCTGTTGCCTGCTATGTTGATGCTGTTTTCAAAACGTAAAGAGCATACCTCATCAGCCTTAACGCATTGATTGTAGGGCGGGACAACGAAACGTCTCCCGCCAAATGCACCATCACTACTTACTCGGCCAAAGCCACACATCGAGTAGAAGTCACCATTAGTATCAGTTACGAAGACAGCATTCCTAAAGCACGGCAAATTATCGAACAGGTTATTAAGTCAGTTGAGTTAGCGGACAGCAGCGTGAACTTTTTAGTGAGAAGCTGGGTCGAAACCTGCAATTATTTCCCTGTGAAGTGGTATTTACTTGAAACCATCAAAATCGAGTTTGACCAAGAAGGCATTACGATTCCCTTTCCGCAACAAAGTATTCAGATACAAAAGAAAAAACAATAGGACGATGTTTTTAGCATTCTTATTAACCCCACTGTTATCGAATGGAATGCATACAGGTGAGGGAAGTAAAGCTAGGCTTAACGAAGAACTTCTTGCGGTATTTAAGAAGAGAAACCTGCAACACGAAGAACCCGATGAATCTTCTATACCTAGCAATGAAGACCAGATAACTATAAATGAACCTTTCCTATCAGAGACGGTTAGAGCTAACTTCTATTCAGCCATGGTTAAGATTTACAACGAAGTGTTTGATTCTCAACTAACACTAGACAGATAAGAAAGGTTTACAAAAAAATCATGCAGGCATTCAGCCCTAACGCATTAGCGCTACCATTAAGCACCCACCCAAAACAAGGCGATACAGAACAAACGGACCAAACCCAATCTTCTGAATAAAGGCTAAAAAATATCGAATACAAAGGTAAGCACTCACCCCCGATATCGCGACAGCGGTTAGCAAAACAGGCCAATCTATACTGCCAGGCAGTGCGATAAGGTCAACGCTCTTCAAGACAGTTGCTGCAATAATCAAAGGGATTGAAAGCAGAAAAGAAAACTCCGCTGAGCCTTCACGGGATAACCCTAAAAATAGCGCAGCGGTCATCGTAATACCCGAACGGGAGACACCTGGAATCAACGCCAAACACTGACTCAAGCCGATAATGAGCGCTAACTTATAGGTTAAGGCTGTTGATGAAGGGCAGCGCCTGTCTGCCACCCAAAGTACCATGCCGAACACTAAGGTCGTTGTTGCGATAATCCACAACTGCCTGAAGCTTTCTTCAAAGTACAGATTTACAATAAAACCTGCAATCACCGCAGGTATCGTCGCCAATACAATTTGCCAAGCAAGGGTTGCATCTCGATTAGTGCCCTTCCCCGCTGCCTGAAGTAGCACGCCTTGCGTCATACTGAGCAGCTTATCTTTAAAATAAAGTACGACGGCTAACAAAGTACCGAAGTGAACTGCCACATCAAACACTAAGCCTTGATCTTCCCACCCCAATAAAAGACTAGGCAAAATTAAGTGTGCAGAGCTGGAGATCGGCAAAAATTCCGTAATACCTTGCAATATCGACAAGAAGATGACTTGAAACCAATCCATTATCTTGCCTTCATTTGTTTTTGTTGCTCAACGGTTTTCCAGCTGGTTTTGTCACGCAAGTAAACCGGCTCAACAGTCAGTGCATGTTGAGCCTTGCCTTCTTGATCAGCTACTAAGGCGCAATCAATTAATGCGGTAGCAATTACGTTTACTGAGCTAATTACATGCAACTCGCCTAATAAGCCACCTGCATCACCGATAAGAAATGCCTCTTTTATTGGCTCAAAGGTATCAAGCGCTACAAGTTGATCTTGGGTTAACGCCTTACAGGCCGAATCACCCCGCTGGTAATGCCCCATATACAGGCCATTCATGCGTGCATCATTAATGACTTGGACAGCTGAACAGTCTTTATTGATAAGAAAATAACTCTGCGCCAACAGCTGCAAACTGCTGAGCGCAATCACAGGCTTTTTAGCCGTGTAAGCCAAGGTTTTCATCGCAGAGGCTGCCAGTCGAATGCCGGTAAAAGAACCAGGGCCTGCCGAAAAAGCAAAGAGATCAATCTCGCAAGGTTCAATGCCAGCTTCTTGCAGCACACTCTCAATAAAAGGCAGCAAGTTTTCAGTATGGCAGCGCGCCCCTTGAACAGAGCGTTCGATTATGTTGCCTTGGTAACTTAATACGACTAAGCAAGTATCACTGCTGGATTCAATCGCAAGAACTGTCTTCACATCAAGCCTTAATAAAAGGGGTAACAAGCTCTGCCATCATATCCACATGCGCATCGCTATCATTCAAACAAGGAATAAGGCGTAAAGACTGGCCACCCTTTTCAGTAAAGTAGTTGTGATTTTCCACGGCAATTTCTTCGAGTGTTTCAAGACAATCCACTGAGAAAGACGGACACACCACATCCAGTGTTTTGACACCGCTTTTAGCGAGTGCTCTAACGGTTTCATCGGTATAAGGTTTTAACCACTCAGCCTTACCCAGTCGTGATTGAAAACTCACGGTATAATCATGTGAAGACAACTCAAGCTGCTTAGCTAGATTCTTCGAGGTCCTCATGCACTGATCATAATAAGGGTCACCTTTCTCACGATAAGCTTTTGGCACACCATGATAGGACATAAGTAAATGTTCACTTCGGCCGTGCGCCTGCCAGTACGACTCTACCGATTGCACTAAGGCTGCCTGGTAACTTGGCTGATCAAAGTACTGTTTGATGATGTAGGCATCAACACAGTTGCGCTGCGTTTTTTGATAATCTGCAAGCTGGTCATAAAGCGCGGCTGTGGTTGAGCAGGAGTACTGCGGATAAAGCGGCAAAATAATGACGCGATCAACCTTATCTTTCAGCTCATCTAATTTATCTGCCAATTGGGGCTTACCATAAGTAAATACATAATCGACCACCACATGGCTTGCATTCACGCGGCTTTGCAGCTTCTTTACTTGCGATTCGGTATAAAGTCTAAGCGGCGAACCACCTGCTTCATCAAACAACGCTTGGTAATTTTTGGCAATGGACTTGGGTCTAAAGGGCAGAATAAACCCATAGAGAATTGCCAGCCAAAGAGGTCTAGGTATTTCGACCACACGGCGATCTTTTAAGAAAGGTTTTAAGAAAGCACGAACAGCCTGTTCGGTCGGTGCTTCAGGCGTGCCTAAGTTTGCTAACAAAATGGCCGTTTTTTCGGTCATGAGAGAAGCCTTAGCAAAAGAGACGTAGGGGCGGGTAAACGACGTGCCATCTACCTAGAATTCGCTCAACCAACGGTGGAAGACGCTACGCTTTTCCACCCTACAAAATTGGTTCAAACAAGACAATGGTTATACCTTAACTGTCAAGGCGTCAAAGATGCGAGATTTAATGTCATCAACAGAACCGACACCTTCCACTTTGACATACCGAGGCGCATTGTCAGCCGTTAAGCCCTTATAGAAGCCCACTAATGGCTCAGTTTGCTCGTGATAAACAGCTAAGCGTTTTTTGATGGTATCAACCTGATCATCTTCACGCTGAATCAAGGCTTCACCTGTCACATCGTCTTTGCCTTCTACTTTAGGCTTCTTGTGCTCGATGTGATAAACACGACCAGAGCCTGGGTGTACGCGACGGCCTGATATACGCGCAATAATGTCATTATCGTCAACCGCAATCTCCACCACATAATCCAAGTCAACGCCTGCGTCGATCATGGCTTCAGCTTGAGGGATGGTACGTGGGAAGCCATCAAACAAAAAGCCTTGCTTGCAGTCATCTTCAGCAATACGTTCTTTGACAATAGCAATAATGATGTCGTCAGACACTAAGCCACCCGATGCCATGACATCTTTGACCTTTAGGCCTAGAGGCGTTTCAGCCTTGATGGCAGCACGGAGCATATCCCCTGTCGAGATTTGAGGGATGTTGAATTTCTCGCAAATAAATTGGGCTTGTGTACCTTTGCCTGCACCTGGGGCACCCAATAAAATTAAACGCATGTCAAAAGACTCCATCAAGGTCATTATTTTGTGCTATGAAGCACTATTTTATAAAAGCGCAACCTTACCCGTTTGAGATATGAGAAACAAGTTGAATTTTCGTAAAAAAAGCCAAAGTTAACTTTTAACTCATTGATTTTCTTTAACAAAAGCTTCGTTTGCCAGCCTCAGGGCTTTTTCAGCATCCACGCCTTCCAAACTTGCAATATTCACCACATGAAGCAGTAATTTACCTAATTCAGTGGTTTTATCGGCTTCAACAGCTAGATTAGCTAAGCACTTCTTAGCTATTTCTTGGCTCTGGGTAAGTTGTGGCCGCCTATCCTCAGGCAATCGCTTCAAAATCTTCCTTGAGCGCGTAATGGCGGGCAAACTGACAGGAATATCATCAAAAGCGCCCTCTTGTTGCTTGCCTTTGCGCTCTTCCTGCTTGATAGCTTCCCACTGCGCTTTGACTTCTTTCTCATCCAAAATCAAACGCTCTGGTTTATCAATATCCCCTGTGGGGAACACGTGCGGATGCCTGCGCACTAATTTGGCTGTAAGCCCATGAACTATGCCATTAAAATCAAAGGCCTCTTCCTCGTAAGCCATCTGGGCATAAAATACGACCTGAAACAGGACATCGCCTAGCTCTTCTCTTATTTGATCCTTATCGCCTTGCTCAATTGCATCCACGAGCTCATATGCCTCTTCGATGGTCGAGGACGTGATGGTTTTAAAGGTTTGCTTTAAATCCCAAGGACAGCCTACGTCAGGATCACGCAGGGTAGCCATGAGTTTAAGTAGGTCTTTTAATTGGTAGTTTTTGTCTGGCATATCAATGTAATCGTAGGGTGGGTTAGCGCAGCGTAACCCACCAAAAGAATCATGGCAGGTTACGCTGCACTAACCTGCCCTACTGAATCAATTGGCAATACGGTAAGCTCGAACCACATTCGGCAACTGATCAATTCTCGCCAAAATTCGGCTTAGCCATTCAATGCCTGAAATTTCGACGGTAATCTTCATACGTGCCGTATTGTCTTCTCGATCAGTTAAGGTATTGATAGACAGCACATTAACTTTTTCGTTTGCTAACAATACTGTGATATCTCTCAGCAGTCCTGAACGGTCATAAGCATCCACATGGATATCAACAGGGTAAATATCCTTTGGCTGATCACCCCAACTTACCTCAATAATCCTTTCAGATTCCTGCTTTTGCAGATTTAAAAACTGCGAACAGTCTAATCGATGAATGGTAACGCCCCGACCTAACGTGACATAGCCGCCAATCAAATCGCCTGGTAGAGGCTTACAGCAAGCAGCCATGCTTGTCAGCATGTTACCTGTGCCGCTGATATGAATTTCATCTGGGTTATCTTGCCTTGTAGGCTTCTGCGTCACCCATTGATTTGACAGCTCTAATTGTGATTCTGCCGAGGCATCAATCAAAGACTGAGCAATACGAAGGATAGAACCTGTCCCCAAGTCACCCGAACCAACAGCCGCATACATATCATCCACCTGCTGAAAATTCAGGCGATTAGCGACTTCTTTATAATCGAAACTACTCAGCGATAAACGCTTAAATTCACGTTCGACTAACGCCCTGCCCGTAGCCGTATTCTGCGTTTTATCACGTTGCTTAAACCAATACCTAACCTTCGCTCTGGCTCTATTGGTCTTTAGATAACCCAAGGAAGGCCTTAGCCACTCTCGATTAGGCTCAGCTTCTTTAGCCGTTAAAATATCAACCTGCTGGCCATTCTCCAGCACATAAGTTAACGGCACAATGCGCCCGTTCACCTTAGCACCACGGCATCTATGACCAATTTCTGTGTGAATACGATAGGCAAAATCAAGCGGCGTAGCGCCATAAGGCATCTCAATTACATGCCCCTTAGGCGTAAAGGCGTAAATCTGACTGCTTTCAAGATCACTACTCCACTCTTGCGCAATCTGATTAAAGCTTTCGACATCATCGGATTCATCGATGACACGCTTCAACCAAGCAATCTTTTCTTCGTACTCCCCAGCAGAGCCACTAGCGCCATCTGCACCTTTGTATTGCCAATGCGCGCAAACACCAAATTCAGCTTCTTGATGCATATCATAGGTGCGAATTTGTATTTCCAACACCTTGCCACCTGGCCCAAATACAGCGGTATGAAGCGAGCGATAACCATTTTTTTTTGGTAAGGCGATATAATCATCAAACTCGTTAGGAATCGCTCGCCAAAGGGTATGCACAATCCCTAAGACGGTATAACAGTCTCTAATATCCTCAACAAGGATACGCACCGCACGAATATCATAGACTTCAGAAAAATCGATGCGTTTGATCTGCATTTTTCGCCAGATGCTGTAAATATGTTTGGCACGACCAAACACTTCACCTTCAATGTGCGCTTCTTCCAACTCTTTATTGAGTTGCTCGGTAACTTGATCAATAAACTCTTCGCGGTCTAAACGCCTCTCATCCAATAATGTGGCAATGCGCTTATAGGCATCAGGGTCAATGTATCGGAAGCTAAGATCTTCCAACTCCCATTTAATGTGTCCAATGCCTAGTCTGTGTGCCAAGGGCGCATATATCTGAAAAATCTCTCTGGCGACTTTGTATTGACGGGTTTTCTTGTACTTAACGGCTCGAATCGCACAGGTTCTTTCCGCCAGCTTAATCAGCGCCATACGCACATCATCAACCATGGCAACGAGCATTTTGCGGGCGTGGTCTGATTGCGCAGATTTTTGACCTAACACTTTGCTTTTTGAAATAGCTGCCTCAGAATCACTGATAACAGCCATCTTCAAGACGCCGTCAATTAGGTGGGCAACCGGCTCGCCAAAACGCTCGTGAACATACTCAGTCGAAAAGGCCTCCTCCCGGACGCAGCGATAAAGCATAGCCGCAACCAGAGCATCCTCATCCAAGTTCAGCTCGGCTAGAATCTCGGCCATTTCAAGCCCCGTTAAAAAGCGGCTATATTCTCTACCCCAGTGCTGAGCACCCTGCTCTTCGGTATTATCGTACTGAGCTGCAAGCGCCGCTGCTTTATGTAATCGATCAGAAGTGATCTTCACATTTGCATCTAATGGCAAACGCGCTATCCACTTCTCGATGTCTACGTCCCCTGACACAGTCAGGGGGTAATCATCTCGAACCTGAACCATACCTATCCTTTATTAGTCTGTAGGGCAGGTTGCCAATGCGTAACCCACCATCTTCAACCATCAATGGCAGGTTACGCTTCGCTAACCTGCCCTACAAGCCATTTATTATTATCTCAGTTGTCTGCAAACACACCTGTCGACAAATACCTGTCACCACGATCACAGATAATGGCGACGATGGTGGCATTTTTTAATCCCTTGGCAAGCTCTAAAGCCGCCCAAACAGCACCACCTGATGAAACCCCTGCAAAAATACCTTCTTTTCGTGCCAATAGACGCATCGTATCCTCAGCATCTTTTTGATCGATTTGAATCACTTGATCGATTTCATCAGGCTGAAAAAAATCAGGGCGATAATCAACAGGCCATTTTCTAATACCAGGAATTGCACTATTCTCAGAGGGCTCAAGACCAATCACTTGCACATCAGGGTTTTGCTCTTTTAAATATTTACCCGTTCCCATCACAGTGCCCGTTGTTCCCATTGAACTGACAAAGTGTGTCACCGTACCGCCAGTTTGAGACCAGATTTCCGGCCCTGTCGAATGGTAATGCGACTCAGGACAACCTGGATTAGCAAACTGGTTCAAGACTAAACCTTGGCCATCCTCTTGCATTTTTAATGCCAAATCTCTCGCACCTTCCATGCCGTCTTCTGCGGTGACTTCTATCAGCTCTGCACCATAGGCAGTCATAGCTTGCTTGCGCTCATTCGTTGCATTAGCTGGCATGATCAATTTCATTTTATAGCCCTTTATGGCCGCAGCCATAGCCAGTGCAATACCTGTATTGCCGCTGGTCGCTTCAATTAACGCATCACCTTCTTTGATCAACCCTTCCTGTTCAGCTCGCTCAATCATGTAATAGGCAGGCCTGTCTTTTACCGAGCCTGCTGGATTGTTCCCTTCCAGTTTAACCAGAATTTGATTGTTGTCTCCTGCCATTAAGCGTTGCAATCTTACTAAAGGTGTATGGCCTATACACTGATCCAATGTTGGAAATTTTAGACCCTGTTGCATTTTACTTACCCTAACTTAAAAAAAACTCAATTTACTTCGCACTACCTTTCGCCTGTGCTACGGTAACCTTCATTATTTGCTGCTGCCTGTTCAACACCCATAATAATAACGTCGCATGCTTAAAGACTTACGTGCCCAAGTCATCATTCTTAGTATTTTACCGCCTGCATTGATTGCGATCTCAATCGGTATTTATCTCAATTTCTCTTATGCCAACGACATGGAGAGTTTCTTTGAGAATCACGGGCGGGCAACGGCTAGTCAAATTGCCAATATTACCAAATACCAACTACTCGATAACAACCTGAAAACCCTGCAATCTATCGCCAAAACCAGCCTGGAAGAACAAGGGCTTCGCAGTGTATCCATTTATGATCAATCGGGGAAGAAAATAGCTCATGCAGGCCCTAGGCTCATCTTAAAAAACGATATCAAAGCCGCTGCAAAAGTCTTATCAAATGAACCTATTACCCTAAAGAAAAAAGAAATCATCGCCTACCTACACCCTATCACCAAAGGGTATCTCTCCCATGAAACCCACCTATTTGACAGAGAAGACCCCAAAGACAATTACATGGGCTGGGTTGTCGTTGAATTTAATACCAGCCAATTTGATATTACCCGCTTCCATCAGAGTATTCGCCAAAATATCATTTTGTTTGTTGCGTTTTTGCTGTCTATTTTTGCAGGTTTCTTATTTGCTCAAAGAGCCAACCTAGACATTACACGCATTAAAACCTTTATTAAACGATTCACAGAAGATGGTTCAAAACAGCCCTCAAAAAGCTTTGCCATTAACGAATTCGGTCAAATTGCCCAGCTTCTCGATGAAATGGCAACCAAAAAAAACGAAGAGTTTGGCGAGCTGCGCCACAACGTTGAAATCACCTCTAACGATCTACAAGAGACGATTGAAACCATTGAGGTGCAAAATATAGAACTGTCTATCGCGCAGAAAGAAGCGATGAAAGCCAGCCAAATTAAATCTGAGTTTTTGGCCAATACCAGCCACGAAATTCGCACCCCCCTTAATGGCATTATTGGTTTTACGCGTATCTTAATGAAAACGCCCTTGTCGACTCAACAGCTTGAATACCTTGAAACCATCCAAATATCGTCTGAAGGCCTTCTGACCATCATCAATGACATTTTGGATTTTTCCAAGATTGAAGCGAATAAGCTGTCATTAGATAAATCGCCCATTGATCTACGTAAAACACTTGAAGATGTTGTTAGCCTGTTAGCGCCTTCTGCCTACGAGAAACAAGTGGAAGTCACCCTGATTATCTACAAAGACGTACCCACGCAACTGATAGCCGACCCTACGCGTATTAAACAGATATTTTTTAACCTGCTATCTAACGCCATCAAATTTACCCAAAAAGGTGACATTACTATTCGCATTCAGCTGGATGAATTAGCCAACCAAAAAGCCTTTTTACAATGCAGTATCCATGATACGGGTATTGGTATGTCAGATGCGCAACAAGCCGATATTTTTAAAGCGTTTCATCAAGCAAACAGCAGTATCTCAAGGGAGTATGGCGGAACAGGTCTTGGGTTAAGTATTGTTAAAACGCTTATCAAGCTTATGCAAGGTGACATTAAGCTCTCAAGTAAACAGGGTGAAGGTACTGAGGTCGATTTTACGTTGGCGTTAGACTCGCAAGAAAAGCCCTATGCGGAATCGACACAAATGCTACAAGGCAATTCGGTTGTGTTAATCGAATCACATGAGGCTACACAGCTTGTCACTAAACATTTATTGGAAAAACAAGGCATCAAGGTCCACCCACTGGCCAGTTTGGATGACTTAAAAGATACCTTAAGCCTTTTTCATATCGATGCCATTGTGTATGGATTCTCTTCAACCTGTAGACTTGAAGGCATCAAACAGCATATAGACCTTGTCAAACAATTGTTCAATAAGCCTGTCATTGTGTTATCAACCCTCACACTAGAGCACTTGCAAAGTATCCATACGCTAGGTGTTTATCATTGCAGTAAACCTGCCAGGGAACACATCCTAGAAAGAACTTTATCGCAAGCTTTAGCGCCTAACATTGTCCATGAACAATCGCTAACACTCATGCCACAAACCTTTGTCAAACAGCAAATATCCGCCTTAGCGGTTGATGACAATATCGCTAATTTAAACCTATTAAGCATTCTGCTAGAAGACATGGGGATACAGGTTAACCGCGCGCACAATGGACAAGAGGCCGTTGAACTGAGCCATGAATTATCCCCCGACATTATCTTTATGGATATTCAAATGCCGATCCTTAACGGTATTGAAGCGAGTAAACACATTAGGGAGCAATCTGACGTGCCTATTATTGCTCTCACCGCCCATGCGTTAGCTGATGAGAAGCAGGCGTTGCTTGATGCAGGCATGAATGATTACCTCACCAAACCTGTGAACGAGAAACAGATTAAAGCGGCAGTGGCTAAATGGTATCAGCTGTCACCCGAAACATCAGACGAACAACAGCAACAGGTTGTCAACCTACAGCTTTGCCTACAACTTGCCAAAAAACGGCCTGAGGTGGCAGAAGAAATGTTCAATCTATTAGTTGATAGCTTAGAAAAAGACATGCTGCTCATCCAAGCTCAGTTCGAGGAAAATGCTTTAGACGCTTTGCTTGAATCGGTTCACCGCCTTCACGGTGCGACTTGCTATACAGGCACTGAAAAGTTGAAAGAAGTTTGCCTTGAATTAGAAAGCACCCTAAAGCAAGAAGCGTTTGAGAAGGTTGATCAACTCGTGGAGCAGTTAAGCAGAGAAGCCAATGCAGTCATGACTTGGTCACTGACTCATGACTTTGAGCAGGAGATCGCTGCGCTTTTACCTAAAAAACAACTCGCCTGATTTCTCGGCGGTAGACGCTGCGCTGTCCCGCCCTACGGGGTTGATGTATTTGTAGGGCGGGACAGCGCAGCGTCTCCCGCCATATTTTATAGATATGGCGTCAACATCTGAGCCAATCCATCTCTAACCTTCTTCCATAAGGTTCGGTGTGTTAACTCATCCAAATCCATAACCCTCGCCATTGCGAGCTTAGCTTCAAAAAAAGCCATCAACTCGGCTGTTAGGTCCTCATTGAGAAGCCCTACATTCAGCTCAAAATTCAATCGTAAGCTTCTGGCGTCCCAGTTAGCAGAGCCAAGCGAGGCATAAGCATCGTCTACAATCAGCAGTTTGGAATGATCAAACAACGGCCTACTCCGATAAACACAACAGCCTTTCAACAGTAACTCAGGCAATACCGCATTAAGCCCCCAGTTCATGACCTTGTGATCAATATTTTCAGGGATTAACAGCTGAACCTTTACCCCACGGAGCGCAGCCGAGCATAAGGCGAATATCATCGCCTCATCAGGCATGAAATAAGGGGTAGCGATGCATAAACGAGCTTTTGCAGCATTAATCGCATTTAAAAAATGCCAATGAATACGCTCTTGCTGATAAACAGGGCCTGCGGCAATTAATGTAGTGACCGCACTATGTGTTAGCGTCGTCTCTTCTTCAGGAAACCAGGCATCGCCACCTAAAATCTCGTTCGTTGCAAAGTACCAGTCATCGACAAAGACTGCCTGTAATTGAGACACTAACGCACCTTTATATTCGCAAGTAAAGTCTAATACAGTATCGCCCTTTGCTTTGTCTTCCCAATAGCGACTACTGATATTTAAGCCACCTGTGAAGGCTTTTTTACCATCAATGATTAACAGCTTTCTATGATTACGTAAGTTAGACAGGTTAGAGCGCCAAAGAACAGGCAAGAATCGCACAGCTTTGATGCCGGCCTTTGTGAGCTGCCTAATGATTTTATGCTGCCATTTACTGGAGCCTACAGCATCTAACATAAAGCATATTTCAACTCCTCTATGCTTCGCACTGATTAGGCTAGAGATAAATTGCTGTCCCGTATCGTCATTTTCAAAAATATAAGAATAAAGAGCGATAGAGCAAGAAGCCTCGTTAATGGCTTCGAGCATCGCTTGGTAGGCACTGCCGCCTGAGGTGTAGATATGAACATCAGAAAGCGCAGGTTCTGGACAACCTAAGCGCTTTGAACACTCTAGAATCGATTGATAGGTATAACTTTCGTTCATGAGGGCCGCAATTTGCTTTTGCGTTTGAAGGCAGGTTTTGGACTTTCGCGGTAGTGCTTTACGCTTAAGTGCCTTGCGCGAAATACGATTAATACCAAAGTAATAATAAAAAATTGCGCCAAGCAAAGGCCAAATCAAAATAAACCCAAGCCAGGTCACCGTAGAACGCGCATTGCGTTTATAAATAATGGCATGAATAGCCGCAGCTGAGGCTGCTAATAGAATGCCCAGCAGAAAGAGTTTGGTGAAGATTTGATAGTCGAGTCCCCAGTTCATGAGTCAACAGCGCAATGGGTAAAAGTGTTTAGACACAGGGGGCTGTAAAAGGTTACAGGGTTAATCAATGGCGAAATCCGAAAATTCCAGCTGCTAATAACGCTAAAAAATTTCCGGCTATACAAGGTGGATGACGCTGCGCTTATCCACCCTACAGTTCTTTTAAAGGATATTTGATGCGTATTGTCGGTTTGCGGTTTGCGGTTTGCGGTTTGCGGTTTGCGGTTTGCGGTTTGCGGTTTGCGGTTTGCGGTTTGCGGTTTGCGGTTTGCGGTTTGCGGTTTGCGGTTAATTGTAGGGTGATGAAATGGTCTCTCCTCTCCCATACGGCATCTAAGTGTGCCAAGATGGTTTTGATCAATCATCTAAAAAAAGAGGAGAGCCCGAATGAATGATAAAGTGATAGCGCTAGATATAGCAAAAGAAATTTTTCACGCAGTGATTTTAAGCAAACACGGCAAAGAACTGAAAAGAAAAAAGCTAAAGAGAAACGAGCTGGTTAGCTTTATAGCAAAGCAGGATATAAGTGTTATCACAATGGAAGCTTGCGGTGCTTCGAATCATTGGGGGCGTACGTTTGAGAGTTTAGGCTATGAAGTTAGTTTGTTGCCGCCCCAGCATGTAAAAGCTTATGCGCGAGGTCAAAAAAATGATTACAACGATGCGGTGGCGATAGGTGAAGCTTATTTGCATGGACGCATAAGGCCAGTTCAAATCAAAACAGTTGAACAGCAGACAGAGCAAGCGTTTCACCGTATGCGAAGCCAGTTAGTTCAGCAGCGCGGTGATTTGGTTAGGCAGTTGAGAGGGCTACTGTCCGATCAAGGCTTTATCTTGCGCAAAGGAGTGAATCAAGCAAGAGCAGGCATAGTGGCACTTTTAGGAGATGAAGCTAGCGGACTAAACCCGTTTTTCAGGCAGATATTACAAAAACAGTATGAACACTTAAAGTTTCTGGAGAAAGAGCTGGACTGGTACAACAAGACACTGGATGCAAAAGCAAAAAATGATGAGCAAACGAAGCGTCTACTGACAATTCCAGGTTTTGGGCCGGTGGTTGCATCCGTCTTTAAAGTTTGGATAGGTAGCGGTAAGCAATTTGATAAAGGCAAGTATGCATCAGCAGCTTTAGGTATTGTACCGAGGCAGCATAGTTCAGGCGGTAAAGATGTCTTACTGGGCATCACTAAGCGAGGAGATTGTTACCTGAGGTCGCTTGTTATTCATGGTGCAAGGGCAGTTGTTAAAGCTGCGAAAAAGAAGAATGATAGGCTCAGTCGATGGATCAATGAGTTGGTCGAAAGACGAGGCAAGAATAAAGCCACGGTTGCCTTGGCCAATAAGCTAGTCAGAATAGCCTGGGCAATGACAGTGAGAAATGAAACGTACGATGCAGCTGCGGCAAATTTAGTGCTAGCTGCGAGATCGTAATAGTTAATAATGTGGGTGTGTAGGTGCTACAAGCTCTGCACGTAAACAAAAACTTTAGTTGATGTAACGAGTCCTAAGCGGTTGCGAAGGCAAAAGTGAATGATGACAAAATAGGTAATACCTGCACATAGAAACCTGTCTAATCCAAGGGTACTTGATACCGATAGGGCGATTAGGGTTATGTGCGCGGATGCTCATCAAGGTCAGGCATGCTGAAAAGATTACATGTCATTAAAAGACCGGATATACGGCAGCAACCTTTTCTTTGTTTGAATTGACTTTACCTTGCAAAACGAGGAGAGACCATATATGGATAAGCGCAGCGTCATCCACCACAACTAACTTTCTTCACTCAAAATCTGCCGCCATCAACTCCGGCTCACCACACCAATTAAATTCATAAACGCCTTTTTTAACCTCACGGTGAAAGGTCGAATACGGCCAATCTTGCACGCTTTGAACATAACCATGTTTCAACGGGTTCACATGTACATAATCAAAATGATGCTTAAAATCAATTTCGTCACGAATGGTATGCTCCCAAAATCGCCGCTGCCAAATACCTCGTTCATGACGGTTTAAATTAGTCTTTGTTCTTGTTTCACCAGCGGGAATCGACTTTGAAAACGCTTTCTTGATGTCACGCCATCTTGAAGAATAATCATTGTCCCCTTCAGGCATCGTCCAAATGGTATGCAAATGATCAGGTAAAACAACCCAAGCATTGATTTGAAAAGGCTTCTTTTTTTGCACGATTTTAACGGCGCTTCGCAAAGCATCTATATGATCAACAAGGAGTGTTAAAGATCTATTCTGGAGATTGACTGTAAAGAAATAAGTTCCGCCTAGAACGAGACTTCTACGATAATTAGACATCCTTGTCCTTAATAGAGAAAGGTGGATGACGCTGCGCTTATCCACTACAAAACTAGTTCAGCTCTTACCCGTAGGGGGATAAGCGCAGCGTCATCCACTACAAAACTAGTTCAGCTCTTACCCGTAGGGGGATAAGCGCAGCGTCATCCACTACAAAACTAGTTCAGCTCTTACCCGTAGGGGGATAAGCGCAGCGTCATCCACCATCACAAACTATTTACGCCTAACGGCCAAACCCAACCCAAGCAATGACAACAAGATCAACACATAATAATGCACTTGGCCAATGGTAAACTCGATCTCTTCAAACCCCGGCGCACAGTATTTAACGAGCCCTTCACCCGCTGTTTGACGGCGCTGCGCATCATCGATACAGCTCAGCTCTGTGTATTCATACGCACCAATATCACACTTGGCCGCATCGGGACGTGCTTCGCCGCGCTGGTCGACTGTGGTTGAACCACAATTTGCTTCATCAATAACGTTTCGTGCTTCGGAGCCCTCCGGCAATGGCAGCATAGGTAATGGGGAACCATATCCGTCACCGCCGCTATTAGTCGGTGTAGTTGCCACAATACTCGTTAAATCAGCAGCCTGCATCACTGTCGAGCTTGCAGCTATGTTCAAGGCATTGGCTGGACTCAACCCTGACACATTATTAAAGCCAACATAATTGTAACCCAAGTCAGTAATCGTTTTAGTACCACCCACATTATCAACGAAAATATTAGCACCATTTGCACCTGTATTACCTGCCAATAAATTCGCCATCATAGAGACAGAACCACTTAGGTTATTATTGATAGCGATTGCGCCGCCACCTTTACCAGAACCTTCAGCAGCATTACTCACGAAAGTTGAATAACGAATCGTAATATTGGTCGCTGCACCACCTACATTGATGGCACCACCACGACTGCTGAAACCGTTAGCATTGCCATCAGCATCAACACCCGCTTTGTTATTAGCAAAGGTCACATTTTCAATCAGTAACGAGCTACCCACACCAGGCGCAATGGCACCACCATTTTTAGTCGCTGTATTACCCATAATGCTTGATTGTGAAATCAATGCAGTCACCGTGTTGTTAGTACCTGCAAACATCACAGCACCACCTTCTCCATTGCTCGCATAGTTATTGGTAATCAACATATTAAGAAGCGTCAGTTCTTTTGCATCATTCAAGTAGATAGCACCACCAAAGGCAGCGCTGTTGTCACTGAGTGTTGAATTAGCCACTTTTAGCTCAACATTTTGCGAATCGGAGGCCAACACACCATTACCTGTCGCGGTGTTTTGGGTGACATCTGTTTTATCTAGGCTCACCACACTGGTACCCGTTGCAAAGATGGCCACACCATTCGTGCCTTGGTTAGCGGTAAAGGTGGTTTTTACAGATGAAAGATCAGCATTATTCAAGTAAACCGCACCATTTGTGCTGGTGTTATTGCTAAAAGTAACACCGTTCAAGTCAATTTCTGCCTTAGGTGAACCTGATGCATTGATGGCAGCTCCATTAGCAGCTGAATTCCCTTCAAACTTCACATTGACAATATTCACCGTCGCATCATTGATTTTAACGGCTGAATCTTCAGCACCAGTGATGGTTAGGCCGCGAATCTCAGCCGTATCCACATAGCTCAGGGGCGCAGTGCCTGACACGTTAATTAAGGTGCCTTTGTAGCTGCCCGCACTAATAGTCGTCACATTACTGAAGGGGTTTGCTTCATTCGCTGCAAGCTCATCGCCTGCGAACCCGCCAATCAACTTAACCCCCTCAGCAAGTGTAATGACGCTAGTGGGTTGATAAGTACCCGCCTTAATAAAGACTTGCGGTAAACCTTCAGCAACGGCTACATCAATCGCCTTTTGAATAGAGCTACAAGCTTCACCCCATGACAAACAATCGTTAGCTGCGCTCAGACCTGCTGGGTCAACAAAGGTCATCTCACAAAGATCACCTACGCCATTACGGTTATCGTCTTCTTGGTCAGGGTTCGCAACATAAGGGCAGTTATCACGCTCGCCTAATACCGCATCTTTGACACCGTCGTTATCGCTGTCAGGCTCACAAGCTTCACCAATGCCATCGTTATCCGTATCAAGCTGATCTTCGTTATCCACTAACGGGCAGTTATCGAACAAGTCGATATGAGAATCACCATCAGAGTTAAATTCACAAGCATCGCCTACGCCATTACCGTCTAAGTCTTCTTGGTCTTCATTATCAACGGTTGGACAGTTATCTTCATAATCCAGGTGGCTATCGCCATCAGAGTTCGTTTGACAGCTATCGCCCGCACCAATAGGTACTTCAACATCTGCATGATTTAAAAAAGTACCGTAAGTAGCATCGGTCGTAGCCGCTAATGGATCATCGTTTAAGTGGATTTTTGGACACAGGTCGCGCGCATCAGCAATTTCATCTCCGTCTTCATCTAACGCATCGTTACATTTGTCGCCTACGCCATCTTTATCGTAATCCGCTTGATCTGCATTCGGTACGCTTGGGCAGTTATCAGCGCTGTCTTTAATACCGTCTAAATCAGTATCAGGAATAATATTCCACGTTTTGGTAACGGTTTTGGAAACATAAGCTGCATTTCTTGAGGTGGCGATAATATCAACGCGGCATTCACCGTCAGCCAAGTTCGTTACAGTACCATCAGCCTCAACGCGACATATAGCCCCCGTTTGGCTGTTATAAGCTATATCGTAAGCATCAACACCTGCTTTGTTTTTTTCAGCATAAGAGATGGTATAGGTATCACCTTCTTGCGTATTAGCAGGCGGCCCTTGCCAATGCTCATGAATAACGACTGTAAAGTATTCATAATATCGTTGTGTACCTGCACCATCACCATCTGCATAATACTCCACAGTACAATTGCCAATTGCGGAAGAAGGAATATAAAGACCAGAAACCTTTTTATAAGCTTCTGAACAGGTAGAAAGACCAAATTGTCCACCATCATTCCAAGTATTTTGGGTGGAACAAGCTGACCCTGAGGTTTTTATTGTTGCTTGGTTACCACAATTAGCATTTTTTCGGTTTTGATCTACTATAAGATCTCCAAAATTGAAATTATTTGCACTATCTACACTTATCGATCTGTTACCGCTCCAACCGTCATTGCCCTTGCTGATAGTATCACCATTATGCAAAGTGAATTTAACACCTGCAGTAACATATTGATGCGCTAGCCCTAGTGATACTAATAACAGTAAAAACTGCCTAAACATAGTGAATCCCCTGACTTTTTTATTGTTGTTATGAATACAGGTGCTTCTTTAAGCGTTCCCTGCCTTCATCCTTGAAGCAAAATTGTTTGTTTAATTTAAACGTTAGAAATAAGGGGCAACTAAGCCCCTAACGATTTACCACTTACCATTCCAAGGTACGTCGTTACCGCCTACCCAAATAGCCCAGCGGCCTGTAGTACCAATAGTGTCACCTTGGCCTGGCGGGCAGTATCGTATGTTATCTGCGTCTCCATTTGAATCTAGATCAACACCCCAACCTTGCGCCCAAGTCATACAGGTTGCGCCAATATTGCTATCACTCCAATCATTTTTGAAATGGAAGTTAAAATTGGTGTATATATACCAAGGGTGCTGCACTTCATCTAAGGTTGCAGCCGAGGTTGTTGGCTCTGGCCACCAGATAGGATCTAATCTATCTTCAGCTCTCGAGGTTCCAGCACAATTTCCAACATTATCATCATTTTGATTTCTGATAGCTGCATCATTTACATTAACTAAGCGCATTTCATCGACTCTTGTCGTAGTGCCTTCAGCACCAGCACAACGGCCACTCCAGGTTCCATTTGTTCGCTGCCAGCCATATGCTGCCAATCTTGAATCTGAATTTTGGTCTCGCGTTGGGTCAGTAAAGAATTCAACCCCTGCATCCAAGTCGGTATTGTTAACTGCCTTCATATAGAAATGTTGGCGAGTATCTGTCGGATCACAAGGCAACATGACGTGCATGGTATCAGATACCCAGCCACCGCCAGCACTAAAGGCTGGATGACCGTTGCCGTCTTCATTTGCTAGTGCCTGTTTAACCAAACATCTTGGCGTACCTGTTTGGTTTTGACTTTCAAGACTTCTTAGCATTACAAAGGTTCGTCTTACATCACAGTCATCACCTGCTGCTGTTGTTACATCTGTTTCCGTAGAAGAATAGTAACCAGTAAGCTCTGATGTGAAATCACTTGTTTCCCATAGTGCTACACCACCCTTTAATTGTGGAGTATGAGGGCAGTTATCAACCCAATAAATATGGTCTTCTTCAGGGATATTTTGAGGAATGTTATCAGCATAGACACCATCTCGATCATAGTCATCTTCACAAAGCTCGCCTATACGATCACCGTCGGTATTATATTGGCTTGGGTTGTGATAAAGCATCTTTAACCATGTATTTGATGCAAAATTTTCAACCTCGTCGCTAGGCTCTTTTCGCATAAAGTTATACCAATCATGATCTTCAGTCGTGATCGGCGCAGTACGAGAACCGCCAAATTTTTCAGCTACATAAGCTTCTGCTTCAGCTAAAATACGCGCAGCATAATCAGCTGTAGGCTCACCTGTTGATAAGCCATCAGCATCCTTGATCATGCCATCATCAAGACTGATGCCTTGAGTGTCTTCAATAGTTTTTATTACCTGAGCTAGCTCTGTTTGACTCATTGAACAGTTATCTCGGTAATCCACAATGCCATCTTCATCTAAATCGAAACGAGGTACAGCAGGTGGTGGAGGAATGCTTGGATCACGTGCCCCCATCTGGAAGAACAGGTTGCTGCCCTTATTGCCAATGGTGCCAACTGTATCGGTTTGCACAACAAACTCTAAGTTCTGACAAACAATATCGCCTTTGCCATCAGCAGCCACTGCCATGATGTTATCTTCAGGCACACAGGTGTTATCGCCTATCTTACATTTACCCCATACACCGTCAGATACTTCTACTTTACACTCACCAGGGTTATCACCATTTGCATCGGCTAAGGTGTAATTATCTGCTGCATCTAAGAAGGTTACTTGCGTACCATTAATTGCAGCTGAGGCTAAGTCATTTAAATTAATAGGGATAGCTTGATCCGCAATGGCATCGCCACCGAAGAACATGGCTGCATCCAATACTGCCTGAATCGCAATTTCAGGTACTTGAATATTGGTGTTATTTACAATTTTATTCACGTTGAAGACTGGAGGCCCTGCGGCACCTAAGGTGACAGCCCCATCAAGTTCATCCACTAAAATCGCTAAATCAAAATCAACCTGCAAATTAATATCAGTGTTCCAATTAGTGCCGTCCCATTCTTCAATCGCAAGCGTAGCAGAAGGGTAAGTGATAGAGGCTTTACCTACACCACCGCTGCCAGAAATTTCTTCCATCTTAAAAATAGGCGGCATATCAGGCCACAAGCGAATACGCTCATCACCCTTGGCGGCAATGGTTGCATCACCTAAATCATTTACAGGGGTATTAGGGTTAGCGCCAAACAGCGTCTCGCCATTATGCAAGGTTAAGTGCATTTGACCGATTGAATAAAGGCCTGCCAAGAACTGGTTAATCAGGTTACTGTCAACAGCCATTGAGATATTGGTGCCTGTATTACCTAGGCTATTGTAAACTTCCGCAGGCGGAATCGGGTCGTCACTAAAATAGGTGCCTAGTATTGGCTTAACGTCAGGATCGCGCTTTCCTGTATCTGCTTTCGACTGAATACCTACCAGCAAGTCATAAGGGAAAGCAGGCCCTAATACATTACCTGTATCCAAATTGAATACATCAATGCGGAAGTCTGTATAAGGCACTTCTGCCTCCAAGCGATCTAAAATCGCTTGTTCTGCAGCAGTAAGCTTTGTAGAGTCTGGGTTAGGTAAGCTATCTTTATCGATATCATCAGGGATCAGATCGGTACGATACAAACGCTGACCAATCACAATACGAGATAAGTTATCTGCAATGACTGGATTAACAATGGAAGGTAACAAATCACCGATTAAACCTTCAAGCAGCGGAATCAAGGCACCCGCTAAAGCAGTTACATCCAGAATACCTGCTTTAACTTCTGTGGTCTGAATGCCATCTAACACAAAGTTAGACTCGCCTAGCTGAACATCCACCTTTCCTTGAGCAGCTTGCGCAATCGCATCAGTCTCAACCACAATAGTTTCGATATACATACCTAGCTCTAAGCGAGGAATCAACCAACTTAGTGCTGAAGGCATTTCGATGGTAAGTTCGGCCAATACATTGGTGATAATCATATCAACCGCAATGATACTGCCTTCTTTAATTTCAAAGCCATTCAAAAGAACCGTTGCTTTATTAGGGCCAGCACCACCGTTAATATCAGACCAGTCAACTTTTGCAGGGCTGTCTGCTGGGGGAACATAATCTGGGTCGAGCTCTTTACCTGAAGCCAAATGGAAATAATCAACAGTCGTTGGCATATTGCCTAAACCAATATCGACTTTAAAAGGCCCTAAATTAGCACCTGAAATTGGGTTGTCTTCCAATGCATTTGAAATACCCGCAGCAATCACAGGACGCATAGATTCAATAAAAGAATCACCTACCGCAATTCGAAGTGCATTATTGATTGGTAAGCTATCGCCCGATCCATCAATATCAGCTAACACATCTAGCTTAGTATCATAGCCATGCTCATCAGTCGCCCTTAGAGTATATAGAAGAGATTTACCTGGGATATATTCCCATACAGGGAATTCAGCAGAGCCTGTATTACTCCAAACTTCTGGCTCAATAATGCCATCAATGGTGACAGAACCTGAAAAGGTGCCATCAGGGTTTACATCAATTTTTGCACTGCCTTGAGGGACTGTTTCAATTTGACCGTTATATTCGTCATGACCTGTAATTTGAGTGAGGTCAACATCTAAGGTATCACCAAAGCTAGATGCATCACGCAGGAAACCTTCAATTTGAACCGTCACACCCCCATCTAACGACTCACCTCTTGTAACAATAATACTAGGCCCTGCCGCATCGAGATAAAACACAATTTGAGGACCAAAAGACAGAAGTTCAACACTCATCGTATTTCTGCCTTGGCGGAAGAACTGTTTGATTTTCTCTATGTCGGCGGTTGCTTGCGTCGGGCCGTAGTCAAAATATTTCCCTATATCATTGCCGTTTAAAGAAATCTTCAAAGGGCCTGATGGTGCAGAGCCATACCCCACAATAAAGGTATCTTCTAATCGAAGATAGTTATCAGGGTTCCCGTCATCGTTAAGCGCAGGCTCATTAACCGTGCCTATATAGCTCTCGTCATGAATAGGATAATTAATAGAATAGCTCGTAAGCCCATCAATACAGGACGTTAGACTGAAGACAGCTAACAGTGTTAACAGTAAGGAAATACCGCGATGCATAGCAAAAATCCTTTTGACTGGGCGAGGCCCAACCATTGTTATTATTTTGAGTGATCAGTATGCCTTAGGACTTTATAAACAAGAAAAGACTTTTTGGTAATATGTTATGTGGTTTGATGTTTTGATCTGCGATATAAGCCACAGTTATGAGAAAGGGGTCACAAGGGAGTGATCCAGGTTTATGGATTCACAATGACAACTTTGAATACTATTACGAATTTGTAGGGTGGATAAGCGCAGCGTCATCCACCTTAATCATCTGCTGCTGGTGGATGACGCTGCGCTTATCCACCCTACACTCTATGCAAACACACTATAACAGAGATTCTAACCAAATTGGTGGATGACGCTGCGCTTATCCATATATGGTCTCTCCTCGTTTTGCAAGGTAAAGTCAATTCAAACAAAGAAAAGGTTGCTGCCGTATATCCGGTCTTTTAATGACATGTAATCTTTTCAGCATGCCTGACCTTGATGAGCATCCGCGCACATAACCCTAATCGCCCTATCGGTATCAAGTACCCTTGGATTAGACAGGTTTCTATGTGCAGGTATTACCTATTTTGTCATCATTCACTTTTGCCTTCGCAACCGCTTAGGACTCGTTACATCAACTAAAGTTTTTGTTTACGTGCAGAGCTTGTAGCACCTACACACCCACATTATTAACTATTACGATCTCGCAGCTAGCACTAAATTTGCCGCAGCTGCATCGTACGTTTCATTTCTCACTGTCATTGCCCAGGCTATTCTGACTAGCTTATTGGCCAAGGCAACCGTGGCTTTATTCTTGCCTCGTCTTTCGACCAACTCATTGATCCATCGACTGAGCCTATCATTCTTCTTTTTCGCAGCTTTAACAACTGCCCTTGCACCATGAATAACAAGCGACCTCAGGTAACAATCTCCTCGCTTAGTGATGCCCAGTAAGACATCTTTACCGCCTGAACTATGCTGCCTCGGTACAATACCTAAAGCTGCTGATGCATACTTGCCTTTATCAAATTGCTTACCGCTACCTATCCAAACTTTAAAGACGGATGCAACCACCGGCCCAAAACCTGGAATTGTCAGTAGACGCTTCGTTTGCTCATCATTTTTTGCTTTTGCATCCAGTGTCTTGTTGTACCAGTCCAGCTCTTTCTCCAGAAACTTTAAGTGTTCATACTGTTTTTGTAATATCTGCCTGAAAAACGGGTTTAGTCCGCTAGCTTCATCTCCTAAAAGTGCCACTATGCCTGCTCTTGCTTGATTCACTCCTTTGCGCAAGATAAAGCCTTGATCGGACAGTAGCCCTCTCAACTGCCTAACCAAATCACCGCGCTGCTGAACTAACTGGCTTCGCATACGGTGAAACGCTTGCTCTGTCTGCTGTTCAACTGTTTTGATTTGAACTGGCCTTATGCGTCCATGCAAATAAGCTTCACCTATCGCCACCGCATCGTTGTAATCATTTTTTTGACCTCGCGCATAAGCTTTTACATGCTGGGGCGGCAACAAACTAACTTCATAGCCTAAACTCTCAAACGTACGCCCCCAATGATTCGAAGCACCGCAAGCTTCCATTGTGATAACACTTATATCCTGCTTTGCTATAAAGCTAACCAGCTCGTTTCTCTTTAGCTTTTTTCTTTTCAGTTCTTTGCCGTGTTTGCTTAAAATCACTGCGTGAAAAATTTCTTTTGCTATATCTAGCGCTATCACTTTATCATTCATTCGGGCTCTCCTCTTTTTTTAGATGATTGATCAAAACCATCTTGGCACACTTAGATGCCGTATGGGAGAGGAGAGACCATTTCATCACCCTACGGATCACTTGGTTATGACATTCAGGTCAAAATGCTGACGGACTTTTAAATCACCGTCGGTTGCTGCCAATATCACGGTATGCTTGCCCGCATCAAGAGCAGCAGGCTTCCAAACTAACGCATTTTCTTCATTAATCACCATGCCCATTGGCGCATGAATCAGCTTAAAGGATACAGGCTCTCCATCGGCATCTTGCGCAACTAAGGGTTGCAACCAGTTTTTCTTGACGCGAATTTGCTGATCAGGCACCGCTACAAACTCTGGCTCTCTATTGGTATTTTCGACTTCTAAAAAGAATGACTGCTGCACCGTATCAATGCCATCTGACACCGCCACAATCACATCATAATACCCTGACTGCTCAAAGCCCGGTCGCCATTTCAGCTCATTAGCATCAAGGGATAAACCCTGCGGGCCATTGATTAAGGTGAAACGCAAATGCTCACCGTCTTCATCCGTTGCATCTAGTGTGTAACGATAATCAAGGCTTTCATACCCATAAGTTGAAGGCTCTGATACAAAGACAGGCAGGCGGTTTACATTATTGATTGAAACGGTAAAAGCCTGGTCAGTAGACAATTGACCGTCTGTGGCGCGCAGTACTATGGCGTAATCGCCTGCTGAATTAAAATCGGCATCAAAGCTTAACGTCTTGCCATCAAACGAAAAGCCTTGCGGTGCATTCACAAGTGTGAGTCTTGATGGCTGACCGTCAGGGTCACTTGCTATTACCTCATAAAGGTACTGGCTGTTTTCATCCGAATACATCACAGGCTCAGATTCAAATACTGGCGCACGATTGGTGTTCGCAACCTTGATGCTATAAGACTGCTCAGCTGACAAATCACCGTCTGTCACTTTAATCACCACCTGATGACTGCCTGCTGATTCAAAATCAGGCACCCAGGAAAGCGTGTGATCTAACACCGTCATACCCTCTGGCCCTTGAACCAGCTCAATCATCAAATTGCCTTGATCTTCCTCATCCGCATCTACCACGCCCAAATCATAACGATACGGCTGATCTTCAGCAGCTTTCACTACGCCTTTACTGATAATGCGAGGTGAGCGATTAGTGTTCTCAACTCCCAATACCAATGTTTGAATTTCAGCTAAAGAGCCATCAGTTGCTTCCAGCACAATCTCATGCTCACCTGCCTGTGTAAAATCGGGCTTCCAGCTTAGCTTATTGCCTTGCAGCTTTAATCCGTCAACCGGCGTTTGCAATGAAAAGCGCACCGTATCTCGGTCAGGATCGGTCGCCTTTAAAGTTAAGCCCCACGGCTTATTTTCTTTTAGTTGAGTGGCTTCCATCTCAGGCTCTGTCCAGCTAGGGGCTCGATTGGTGTTTGCTACCTTCAGGCTAAAGGCTTGCTCTACAGTTGACTCGCCATCGCTCACACTCATCACAATAGGATGAAGACCCGCTTGTTCATAGGTTGGCGCCCACCCCAAAATACCTTCTTGAATACTCGCACCTTGTGGCTTTTTAACCAAACTAAAGGTTAGGTTATCGCCATCTAAGTCTTCAGTTTGCATTGCATATTCGTAAAGCTCCCCCTCGCTCAATGTGAGTTCAGGCTTGGAGAGAATGGTAGGTTTACGGTTCGTGTTTTCAACATCAAGGTTAATAATCGTTGACACAACCGCTTCACCGTCATGAGCTGATACTGTTAATTCATAATTACCTGATTGCTCATAACTGGGTGTCCATTGCACTAAGCCGCTTTCAGAAATTGTTAAGCCTTCAGGCGGTACATCCGCCGCAAAACTTACCCTTTGCTTATCCGGGTCAACGGCTTTCAGCTGCAACGTAAAAGGCTTATTTTCTTTCGCTTTCGGCACTACCACACCAGCAAACACAGGCAATCGGTTAGTATTGGCAACTTCAATCACAAACCTTTGTGAAGCAGCAGCTTTTGGATTACGGGTTTCAAAGGCTTGAAGCTCTACATCAACGCTACCTGCTTGCTCAAAGCCAGGTGTCCATGTCAATTGCTCACCTTCAAGCCTCATGCCCTTTGGGCCTTTGACAAGCTTTAGTGTTAACTCATCACCGTCTAAATCGTCAAGGACGGGCTGATAGAGATAAGCCGAATCTTCTTCAGCGGCTTTTATAGGCTCTGACAGAATTTCAGGTTCACGGTTGGTGTTTTCAGCTGTTAACGACAAGGTTGATTCTGTCGTTAACTCACCGTCTGACACACTGACTCTAATTTCATAGTCACCTGCTGAGTCGAAGTCTGGCTGCCAAAGGAGTTTATCACCCACCAGCTGAACACCCTCAGGTGCTGACACTAAGGTATACACCAAACTATCTGCATCAGGGTCTTCAAAAGGCAAGCTCACTTCATAGGCTTCGCTTTCTTTCGCATTAGGTAACGACAGCGTTGTGGCGACTGGTGCCCGGTTAGTATTCTCAATGATTAGGGCTATAGACTGCGTTGTTGAACCCTTGCCGTCATTAAGGTTAACGTCTAACGAATAAGTACCCGATTGATCATAATCAGGCTGAAACGATAAAACACCCGATTCAGACAGCTTAAGATTATGCAACTCAGACGATAATGAAAAAGCGACCTGCTCACCATCAGGGTCAGTCGCCAACAATTTCGTTGAAAAAGCCTCCCCCTCTTTCGCTGAAGGCAAATCAAGGGTTGCCAGCTCAGGCAAACGGTTAGTGTTGGTGATTTTCCAGGTGCCTTTGTAGGTTGCGGAGCCTTCTGCATCTTGAGCGACAATTTCTACAGCATGCGAGCCCGCTGATTGATAACCCGGCTGCCAGACTAATACATTACCCTCGATTAGAGCCCCTTCAGGCCCTTTTAACAGGGTGTAGCTTAATGGGTCATTATCAATATCAACGGCTTTTAACTTAATACGTAAGGCTTGTGCTTCTTGGCTTTTAGGTAACTTAAAGCCTTTCCAGCTTGGCTTTTGGTTGACCTGCTCCACGTCAAGCTTGATAGGCATACTGGCCTTGCCTTCTCCATCATCTAGTATCAAATTAAATTGATGCGAGCCTTCAGAGTGATAATCAACCTGCCACTCAATCGTTCTTCCTGTTACTTTCATGCCTTGTGGGGCGTTTTCAAGGGCTAGCGATACAGTCTGCCCATCAAGGTCTTGCACATCAGGGCTAAATTGCCATAACTCGCCCTCCTGAACAGACGGCTTAGGTTTATTGTTGAGCGTTGGTTTTTGGTTGACATGCCTGACAATGATCTCAAGCGTGATGGGCACTTCATGCTCACCATCATTCACCACCAGGGTGACGGCATGCTGGCCTGCTGCCTCATAATCAGGCCGATACGTCATGATGCCCCGCTCGGTGACTTGCACCCACTGCGGCCCATCGCGCAACGCAAAGCTTAAATCTTTGCTTTCATCCTGCGCGAGTAGTCTTGCATTCATAAACCCACCTTCATTCGCAGGAGGCAAAGCCTTTGTTTGCCAAACAGGCGGCTGATTTGCAAAAGAACTTACGCTAAGCATAGGCAAGGCTGCCCCCATCAGGCAGGCAACACTAAAGCCTAAGCGTTTCGGGAACGCGGCAATAAAATCAGAATCAAACATGTTTGCTAGTTAAGTTATTGTTATTTTACGCAACTCACACTAGCAAACCGGTTGAAATTTGTCCACGACCAGAAAGCGGGTTTTCTCACATAAAGAAGAGACGACAGAATGACGCGTTTAGTCACGCAATTAGAACCAAGAAGACAGTCCATATCCCTTGTGCTAGGTTCAGGTGGCGCCAGAGGCATTGCCCATATCGGCGTCATACAATGCCTTCAGGAGTTTGGTTATCACATCAACGCTATTTCTGGCTGCTCAATGGGCGCAGTTGTTGGCGGTATTTTTGCAGCTGGCAAGCTTAAAGACTATGAGCTTTGGCTTCGGAAGCTTACAAAAGCGCAAGTATTATCACTGTTAGATTTTTCATTTACCAATAAAGGCCTGGTAAAAGGGAATAAAATAGTCAAAACCTTAAAAGACATTGTGGGCGACAAGAATATAGAGGATCTCAGCATCCCTTTTACCGCAGTGGCGACTGACATCATCAACGTCAAAGAAATTTGGCTAAACCAGGGCCCACTGTTAAAAGCCATGCGTGCCTCTATGGCACTTCCTTTGTTTTTCACCCCGTTCATTTCACAAGGGCGCGTACTTATTGATGGCGGCGTGCTGAATCCTGTGCCAATTGCACCCACATTCAAGCATGATTCAGACCTGACCATTGCAGTGAATCTTTGCGGCCCTGCTGATGATCGTTTAGATCAAGAATTATCCGTTCCACCTTCTAAATTTTTATTAGCAAATTTTTTTACACGCAAGCCTTCTGCAACCAGTGCATTGAATGAATTAGATGGCTATGACATCACAGGTAGAGCACTAGAGGCAATGCAAATGACCATTGCAAGACAGAAACTGGCAGCTTATCCACCTGATTTAATTATTGATATTCCCAGAAATATTTGTAAAACCATGGAATTTCATCGCGCCAACGAACTCATTGAAGTAGGCTACAAGAGGGCTTTTTCATTATTAAAAGCGTTTCATGTGAGTTAAAAAACAACACCTTAAATAAGAACAACCCTCAATAAAAATAAAAATTAATACCCAATGAAACTTCTCCTCTACATCTCCATCTAAAAACCTAATGTAGTTCATGAAAAAATACAGTTAGCAAATTAAGATATAACTAAAATTTTGTTTATTTTATTTTCAAATTAATTCTTCTTTCACCTATTGATTACTCCCTTATGATGAAAGTTAAAGGTTTCTTACAGCACCTCTCTCGTATACCCAAAACATCCAACGCTGAACCTGTGGACAATTATCCCTATTGGCGGTTTCGAATGTTTTACAGCATTTACTTGGGCTATATGGTTTTCTACTTCACACGAAAATCACTCACCATAGCTTCACCAGACCTGATCTCAGAGCTGGGCTTTACAACTATTCAAATTGGCCTATTAATTACACTTTTTTCAGTCGCTTACGGCATCAGTAAATTTATTAGCGGCATCATGTCCGATAAAAATAATCCACGCTATTTCTTTTCCATTGGACTTATTATCACGGGCATCATTAATATTGTTTTATCCTTCACTGATGCTTTTTATCTTTTTGCTATTTTTTGGACGCTCAACGCATGGTTTCAAGGCTTTGGCTGGCCACCCTGCGCTAAAATATTGACCCATTGGTATTCTAAAAAAGAACGCGGGCGCTGGTGGGCAAGCTGGAATACAGCACACAATGTTGGTGGTGCGATTATCCCGATTATCGCAGCCAGTGCCTCTATCATGTTGGGCTGGCGAGCAGCACTTTGGCTGCCTGGTCTTATTGCCATTGTCATGGGGCTTATCTTAATCAATAGACTTAGAAACACACCAGAAAGCATGGGCCTGCCCAAAATTGAGCATTATAAAAACGATGGTATTGAGCAACTTAACGCGCAACCTGCCAAACCTAGCGCCACCAGCATCCTCACAAAATACATTTTGAACAATAAATTTATCTGGATTCTTGCGCTCTCTTACACGCTTATTTATTTGATTCGTAACGGCGTGAATGACTGGATCATGTTATATCTTATCGATCATGGCATTGATAAGATCAAAGCTGCCGGTATGGTCACGCTTTTTGAAGTCGGCGGTTTCTTTGGCAGCATTGCAGCAGGCTTTTGGTCAGATCAATTCTTTAAAGGCAAGCGCGGCCCTATCAATGCATTATTTGCACTAGGGTCTGCTTTAACGGTTGGGCTTTTACTATTCTCACCTTCGGTTATCCTTCAGTACAGCGCCTATACAATCTTTGCCATTGGCTTCTTTATCTTCGGCCCTCAAATGTTGATTGGCGTTGCAGCTGCTGAACTTTCACATAGAGAGGCAGCAGGTTCCGCCACAGGATTTGTTGGGCTATTTGGTTACTTAGGTGCTGCGATTTCAGGCATGCCATTAGGGTATGCCATGGAACATTGGGGATGGCTAGGCTTCTTTACTACGTTAACTGTTGCCGGGGTACTTGCCGCATTACTACTTAGCTTAACCTGTGCTGTCAATAAGCCTGAACACGACAGTAAAAAAGCGTCTATTAGGGAATCCGATGAGGATGACGTTGATAATCTAAGCCCTGATCAGGCTTAAGATAATTTTGTAGGGCGGGACAGCGAAGCGTCTCACGCCCTAAAAATTAGGTTAAACGAGAAGCCCCATATCATCACCTAATTTGCATTTAGGGTCCGCGGGGTTATCAAAAGCAGAATCAAGCACTTCGATTTTGCCCCCTGCGTTTAAAAACTCCTTCACTTTATCTTCGATAAGTTCACGTTCTTTATCACGTAGTGACGGGCAGTAACTATCATTCTGCTTACGCATGATCCCTCTCCTTGGTAGAGTGATTGTATTCGTAGCCTACGAAACAACTATGACATTCTTGTTATTATTTTCAGATGATCACCACCTATAGATCACCATGGACACAAACTATTGTCAAGCTATGTCACCTCCCCCCCTATAACACTGATGACTCTTTCACACAGATAATTCATATGGTCAAGATTCACAGATTGCCTCACGCTTAATAGACCGATTCACAGCGATTGATGGGTATCTATTTTTTGCAGGGTGGGTTAGTGAAACGTAACCCACCAAGAAACATTAAATCTAAGGGGGGGTTACGCGCAGCTTAGCCATCCTACGGAATTTTATATCGGACAGATGCAGTGAATCATAGCACTAGTACCCCAATGCACAGCGATTGTCGGGTTCAGTGGCAGAGTAAAATGCTCATAGCAAGGCAGCTGATCGAAAATAATAGTTATTCTATAGTGAGATCAAGCAACACAGCTATGGGCATTTTAAATGCCACCCAAAGGGCAGCTACAGGTTTTCCCGTGACTTTGTTGCAAGTATTTGAAAGACGCATGTATTACTGCATACTTGCGCCTTGCCACAGAAAAACCTGTAGCTGCTGAACTGGACAATCGCTGTGCATTGGGGTACTAGTACCCCAATGCACAGCGATTGTCGGGTTCAGTGGCAGAGTAAAATGCTCATAGCAAGGCAGCTGATCGAAAATAATAGTTATTCTATAGTGAGATCAAGCAACACAGCTATGGGCATTTTAAATGCCACCCAAAGGGCAGCTACAGGTTTTCCCGTGACTTTGTTGCAAGTATTTGAAAGACGCATGTATTACTGCATACTTGCGCCTTGCCACAGAAAAACCTGTAGCTGCTGAACGGGACAATCGCTGTGCATTGAGGTACTAGGTAACAACATGACAGATCCGTCATTAATGAGAGCAGCATTTGCACTCATATAGCCTTTTATTTAGACTCCCAAGATGGTTTTTCACGTGTAGCCTTTTGTCACACCTATGGACAGATGACAAAGCACCCAGCTAGCTAAAAGCTATGCCTACACAACAAGAATAAAAAAGTAAAAGGGCTGAAAACGCAATGAACTTTGACTATATCATCATAGGGGCTGGCTCTGCTGGCTGTATGCTGGCTAATCGCTTATCCAAAGACCCTAACAACAGTGTTCTGCTTTTAGAAGCTGGCCCAAAAGACAAAAACCCAATGATCCACATGCCGGGCGGCTGTGCTGAAGTGTTAAAAAGTGACAAACTTAACTGGAAGTTTGAGTCAACGCCACAAACCCAGCTGCAAAATAAGCAATTTGAGATTCCTCGCGGCAAAACGCTAGGTGGATCAAGCTCATCAAACGGTATGGTTTATATTCGTGGCCATGCATCAGACTACGATGACTGGGCAGCTGCTGGCAATAAAGGCTGGAGCTACAAAGAAGTACTCCCTTACTTTAAGCGTTTTGAAAACCAAACACGCGGCGGTGATGACTATCACGGTACGGGCGGTGAGCTTCATGTTATTAATGCACCTTCAAAGAACATTTTGTTTGATAAATTTGTTCAGTCAGGCGTTGAATGCGGTTATCCAGCTGCTGCTGATTTTAACGGCGCTGATCAGGAAGGCGTTGGCCGCTTTCAAGCTACCATAAAAGATGGCAAACGCTGGAGTAGTGCCTCTGCGTTCCTAACGCCAATTTTAGATCGCCCTAACCTTACCGTTTTAACAGACTCAAACGTTAACCGTATTTTGTTAGAAGGCAAAAAAGCTGTTGGCGTAGAATTCCAAAAAGGTAAAAAAATCAAGACAGCTTCCGCCAATAAAGAAATCGTCCTTTCCTCTGGCACCATCAAGAGTCCTCACATTCTTCAACTCTCAGGTATTGGCGACAGCGAAGAACTTAAACAAGCAGGCATTACCCCTAAAATTGAGCTAAAAGGTGTTGGCAAAAACCTTCAAGAACATCTTGATGTCGTCATGCGCTTTGCTATCAATGAGCCTCTAGGTTTAAACGGCCTTGATAAATTCCCTAAAAATGTCAAAGTTGCTTGGGATTACTTTGTTCACAAGAAAGGTGTAGGCGCCTGTAACAGCATCGAAGGCGGCGGGTTTATTAAATCCGACCCTGACGAAAAACGTCCTGATGTCCAGCTGCATTTTGTCCCTTGTAACATGACAGGTATTGCTGACCCCATGCCAGAGCAGCATGGAGTAACCCTTCATGCTTGTAACTTGCGCCCTCATAGCACAGGCACCGTTAAGCCTTTGACTAATAATCCATTCGACAAACCTGAAGTTGATTTTAACTTTTTAGGCGATGAGAAAGACTGGCCAATCATGTTACGTTGTGTAGAAATCTTGCGTGAAATGATGGATGCGCCTGCATGGAAAGGACTCTTCACTGAAGAAATTCACCCAGGTGCTCAATACACAACTGAAGAGCAGCTTAAAAACATTATGGGCAGCATTACAGAAACGGTCTATCATCCTGTGGGCACCTGTAAAATGGGCCATGATGAATTAGCAGTGGTGGATGACGAACTGAAAGTGCATGGTGTAGAAGGCTTACGTGTTGCTGACGCCTCGATCATTCCAACACTTATCGGCGGAAATACTAACGCCCCTGCCATGATGATCGGCGACAAGTGTGCGGATATGATCCTGGGTAATCCTGCACCAGCGCCTGCTAATTTAAAAGAAGCACTGAAAAAAGCAGAGCCTGAAACAGCAACCGCCTAACATACTGTTAAAGTTATATTTGATACTCCCTTATGATTTTTAGTCATTTCAAAAATTCAAAACGTTGCGATGGCTAAAATCATGCACGCTAGCAAAACAACTTCCCTCATTGTCCAGCTAAAGTAGCTTAAGCTAGGCTAATACAAGCCTTAGCGCTCTATCTCACAAAGCTGCGCCAATACTTCACTAAACCTTTGCTCAGGATGGCTCATTAATGCGCTGACAATTTCATCCAACCAAAAGCTGGCATAGTCAAGATGATAGAACCGAACAACAAACGCAAAGACCGTTATGCCGAGTAGAAAAGCCGCTAAAGGCCAGCCCATGTTGTTATGCTTATTATTCATGGTAGCTGCAAGAGATAAAACTTCGGATTATTCAGAAAGCTGCTGGCGCAGGATGTGATAGCCTCTCATTAATTGATGACCGTCCCGCGCATTCTTGGTAGAGAGGCGCAAGTTTTCAAGATTTGCTGCTGCTACTAAATACATCAAGCTGAGCAGGCAAACCAAGTCCTTCATTATTATTCAAACTTGCAGTTTTCAAAACCACAGATAGAATGATACTAAAGTATCACTCTGAGCCTCCTCATGAAAACTGAGTTAGTTACCACCTTAAAGCGTAAAGCGACCGATCTCATTGCAGAAGTGCGCGCCAAGCATAATTTTATGCTGATCACCGAGCAGGGAAAACCAGCCGCCTATCTTGTCGACACGGACTATTTTGAAACGGTGCATAACCGTATGGCATTGCTTGAAAAGCTCTTAGAAAGCGAAAACGCCATTCAAGAGGGCAAAACCACCTCTCACTCAGAGGCAAGAAAGCGGTTTGCTAAATGGCTAAAATAAGCTGGCTGGATTCAGCGCTTGATGATTTATATGCCTCGATTGAATACATCGAGTTAGACAACCCACAAGCGGCCGAGAACCTCATCAACAAAGTCTTTAACAAAATTGACCGACTGGAAGACTTCCCACTGCCTGGCAAAAAGCCCAAAGAGAGAATCGATGGCCGCTTTCTGGAAATCGTGATCAACCCCTTTCGTATTTTTTATGCTTACGACCAAGCCAAGAATCACGTGATGATTCGTCTGGTTATCCGAGATAGACAGGATTTAATCAGTTTTTTGGCGAAGGCCAACAGCCAACAAAAACCTTCCAACCCCCTTTAAACCTTACTACTTATCATCCTGCAAGCGTTGCAACGCAGCTTCTTTAAGCCACTCATTAAGGCTTAGCCCTTCACCTGCGGCCTGAATAGCAATTAACTCATGATCTTTAGGGTCAAGCCGAACATTAAACTTGCCAGAATATTGCTTTTTAGGCTCGATACCTTCTTCTTGGCAGGACTTAAGATAAACAGCCAGCGATTTTTTAAACTCTGTTTTGAGCTCTTTCGCCGACTTACCGAAAAAGTCGGCATAGCCAGAAAGCCCAAGGATTTCCCCTCTAAACAACTCCAACTCGTCGTCGTATTCGATCTTGGCTGTATAGCCTTCAAATGTCATTAGATTCATGGCGTAACCCCATTAGCTTTTAACCAATTGCGTATTGAATTAACCGCGCCTTTATCAGTAACATTTTCTGGGTGTGGGCGATGAAAGATGCGTACTTCACCAAAAGCACAATTTTTACCCTAGTACCTCAATGCACAGCGATTGTCCCGTTCAGCAGCTACAGGTTTTTCTGTGGCAAGGCGCAAGTATGCAGTAATACATGCGTCTTTCAAATACTTGCAACAAAGTCACGGGAAAACCTGTAGCTGCCCTTTGGGTGGCATTTAAAATGCCCATAGCTGTGTTGCTTGATCTCACTATAGAATAACTATTATTTTCGATCAGCTGCCTTGCTATGAGCATTTTACTGTGCCACTAAACCCGACAATCGCTGTGCATTGGGGTACTAGACCCTTCACGCTCTTCTTTTTTGGCACCGAGCGCAACAAAGAAAGCCTCGATATCAGACCATTTGATACTGCCATTCACAGGGCGGGTATAGATTAATCCCAACGTCTTGAGATGTTTTTTCTTGAGGCTTTTCACGAAGAGGCATTGTAGTACTATAAATTAGTACTATCAAGAATTAAAAGCGCTCTTATCGAACAGTTATGGGCCTTATCTGTTCTATATTTCTACACTTACGATCAATTTGAGAATCAGCGAATAGTCATCTGAAAGAAGCAATATTTTGTCAACTTTTAGCAAAGCTCAACAACTAGAAAACAGAATAAATATTCTGTTCAAAGGCTTTCACTTGATCATTTATATTACTAGTGCCGATTCATCGTAGACAATGTTCATCAAGTCAACGGCCAATGACCTTAAATTTTCAATAGAGAAAGCTTCCAGTTCATGCATTGGCTGGCTTAATGAGACAGACACCTTAGCAAAGTGGATTGCTGTCAGATCGAGTCATGACTTCTACACTTTATCTATATTTTTGCGTGAAAACTATCATCTATAAAAATAGTATACCAAGGATGCCAAAGTATCCCTATTGCTCATTCTATCGTTTAAAATTGTATTTCAAAGCCTATGGACGGAAACAAGCCATCACCTTTATCCGCTGATACTGGGATACCTTCAGTAAATCCATCAGGCGTGGCTACCAAGTCTTCACCGTTAGGCTGGTAATCATAGCCCTCGATATTTTCGCGGTTATATACATTCAAAATATCAATATAAAACTTCCAATAGCCCCAATTTTTAGGACTGGTATAGTCCGCTCTAACATCTAATCTGTGATAATCCGGATAACGCTCAGAGTTAAGTTCACCATATACAGGCTCGTAAACGTCGGGAAAATTAGCGCTTTCAACTAAATCAACGATAGGCGTATAGCGTGCGCCGCTTTGATAGCTCCACTTTATGCCTAACATCCACTTTTCGCCAATCATTCGATTTAAAACCACATTAAATAATACGGGTTTGTCGTACTCAAAACTAACGGCTTCACCTGTGTAGTTATTGGTGCGATCCGTTGTTGATAAACTTAAAGATGCCCAGCCATACCATTTATCGGTTAGGTCTTTATTCAATAAAAACTCCACCCCATAAGCCGAGCCTTCTGCCCCATTGATATAATTTGGAATCTCAATGTCTTCTGATACATCAGCACTGCCGATCACCACATCTTGCATGTTCTTGTAATAAAGGTCAGTATTCCAACGCCAGCCATCACCAACGTCTTGACCGAGCCCCCAAACATAATGATCCGATTTAATGGTCGTTAAGTTTGGATTTCCGATTTCGTTTAACATCTCTTTAAGTCTAGGTAATTGTGAGTACTGCCCAGCAGCCACATAGGTTTTGAAGCTGTCATTAATAACATAGTCCCAGCGAATTCTTGGTTCAGGACGGCCTTCATTCAAATAATCATCGTTACTGAAATACAAACCTAAGGTAAAACTGTTCTGATCATTTAAAAACCACTGATCTTCAACAAAGGCTTCATAGGCAGTGATGGATATATTTTCATCTAATTCTTTTGGCTCTACATCTACCGTTGAACAATCTTCTGATATATCAGAACAACGCGTAAATTTTGCACGAAAATCAAGATCATAGTTAATAGCTTCATGACTTGCGCCTATTTTAAGCATATGATCTTCAGCGATAGCCTGCTCGAGAATGACTTTCCCAAGATATCGGTTTGCTTGGGTATTTTCATAAAAATCAGCCCCATAAGAAAAGTTTTCCTGATCAGAAATATGGGTCAATAAGGTTCTGACAGACCGCTCTTCTGTACTGTACTCCCAAACAACCCCTTGGCTATCAAAACGTTTATCAATTTCTGCAGGGCCTGCGAAATCAGGGTCTTTTGCCACCTCATTATTACCTTCAGAAAACGTTGCACCTAATAAATCTGACGCACCTGCCGCAATAAACGATAGATTGTGCTGATCATCGATCGGCCAGTTATAGTTAACTTGATAATCATCTGAGATGGGTAACTGATTAACACTAAAACCCGACGCTTCATCCCCTACATCGTTTTCATCAATAAACTGATCCATCATGCTCCGGCGATAAGACACATAAAAGGCATGGTCTTCACCTATACCCGATTCAATCAAAACGCCTGCTGATAAAATACTGGTGTGCAAGGTTGTGGTGAAGTCTTGATGACGTGGTTCTCGAAGCTGCACATCGATCACCCCACCTGTCGCATTACCATATTCACTGGAAAAAGCAGCAGGGTATAAATCAAATGAACGAATCAAATGCTTATCGAAAATACTGTTACCAAAAACATGAAAAAGATAACTAGCAGGCATCATATCAATATAATAAGCGTTATCTTGCGGCGCAGATCCACGAATAACAGGTTCTGAGCCACCTGGCCCATTCCCAGAAGAAAAGGTCACACCAGGCATCGCATAAAGCGCCTGCAACGGATCATTAGCAGCCCCTGCGACACTAAACAGACGCTCAGTCTGTTCATTCATCTCAGTATCAATAGCCAATTGCTCAGAAATCACTTCTACTTCTTCAATGTGATTTTCAAGACTAGGTTCAGCTGCAACTAGGCCAACTTCACTTATCATGAGCAACAATACCAAGGACTTCATACCAGTGGGTTGCTTCATTATTTT
This sequence comes from Pseudomonadales bacterium, assembly GCA_965225765.1. GTDB lineage: Bacteria > Pseudomonadota > Gammaproteobacteria > Pseudomonadales > DT-91 > CAKMZU01. The sequence continues at coordinate 182,770 of CBDDBO010000002.1, read as the reverse complement.
TATCATCGCCACACCTTCAAGACTCAACGAGAGTCCGAATCAACTCGCTTGTTACTCTATTCGCGCATTCTATCAATCTGATTTAGTGGCATATAAAGCAACATGCTGGTTTGTGATCTTGTTTTAACAGTTAAAAAGAAAGCCTTATATTAAAGGGTCAGTAGACAACCGTTCAAAGCATGAAAACAATGAAGACAGTCACCCCCATCTAAGCAATACTCGCCACCCAACACTAACTAATAACTTTAGTGGCGATGTTTTTATTAGGATGGATGATATTCGTTAACCCTTAGGGTGTCGTCTTGATCTTGAAGAATTGCACAGCGATTGCCGAATACAACAAGGTTTGTAGAAAAAAATTATAGGGTAGATAAGCCATTTGACATGATGTACTACGCTATTGCAGATTGATTTAACGCTTTTTTGATAGCATCTAACACATCATCCCATTTAATCGGCTTAGGGATATAACCATCCATACCTGCGGAATAACAAATAATACGATCAGAATGCTGAACATTCGCAGTAATGGCAAATATAGGGAGGTGTTCACCGGTTTTTAGCTCTTTGGCACGAATGATTTTAGTTGCCTCAATACCGTCCATTTCCGGCATATGCATATCCATAAAGACCAAATCATAATGATGCTGCTCTATTAACTTCAGGGCTTCAATACCATTCGCACAAACATTTACTTGAAAGCCTTTTTTAACTAATAACTTTTCAAGTAACAGCTGATTAACGAGATTATCTTCCACCACCAGGATTGATAGCGTAGATAGCTCAGAATCAAATGCTTCGGTAAAATTATCCGTAAGCGAGAGGACATCCGTTGTCTCAAAGCTTTCCTTTGATAGCACCTGCAATAAGGAAGACAACTTTACAGGCTTCTTAAGCATTTGACTGTTCTGCACTTGCGGCGCATCGTTTTTTGGCCGAATTAAGGCAATCAAACTGATTAATTCAGCCTGTGGCTGTTCCATTTTCAAACGATGCAAAACACTAAAAAACGCTGGATCTGAAATAGCGTCATCTAGAATCACAAAATGAAACGTTTGGTTGAATTCAGATAATCGATGCATGACTTCTGAAAAGTCAGATAACGTCGAGACATTGAAACCAAAGTAATCAATTATATGCGAAAGCCAACTACGCTGGGAAATGTTTTTGACCACCAACAAAACATTTTTATCTCTCGCTTTACGAGGTGCCAACGCAGGGTCTTGCCAAGACGCTACATCCATCATCAGATGAACATCTATGGTTGTACCAATGCCCTCTTCACTTTGTAAGCTAATTTGCCCACCTAATAAGTTGACAAGCTTTTTACAAATAGCAAGTCCCAAGCCTGTACCACCAAACTTCCTCGTCGTAGATATATCAACTTGTTCAAAACTATCAAAGATCAACTCTTGCTTTTCTTTGGGAATACCCATGCCCGTATCAGAGACAGAGAAAAAAACAGAAACACCTGAGGCCTCCATGTTAATTTTTTTCCCTAACCTACAACGTAAGACGATTTGTCCTTTTGATGTGAATTTACCTGCATTACTGAGCAAGTTAAACAACACTTGCCGAAGACGCCCTAAATCACCTGAGACTTTAGCGGGTACTTCAGGATCAATCATGACGATAAATTCAAGTCCCTTGGAGAAAATCACAGGCGCCATGGTTTCAGCAATACTTTCAATCGCTTTTCTAAGATCAAAAGTAATGTATTCTAATTCGACCTTACCTGCTTCTATTTTTGAAAAATCTAAAATATCATCGATGATATCAAGCAATGATTCAGCACTTTGCTTAACCGTTAGAGAATACTCACGCTGTTCATCGTCTAGCTGCGTTTCAAGCAAAAGATTATTCATGCCAATGACACCATTCATTGGTGTTCTAATTTCATGACTGACTACCGCTAAAAAATCGCTTTTTGCCCTATTGGCTTTTTCTGCTTCTTCTTTTGCTAACTGTGTTTGCAACGCATGGCGTGCTAAAGGTAGCAAGCGCTGAATAAGCTGCAAATGATGACTGGAATAGAAACGCTTAAGATGACAAAAGCAAATGACAATCTTGGCAAAAGGGCCGGTCTCCAAAGGTATAAAGAGACAAGAATTTAAAGCTTCTCGGTAGTTAAGGCGTACCTTAAGCTTCGGCAATTCATCTACTGAGCAAACCAGTGGCTGACCTTTACGAACCGATTCGGGGATGGCCTCTACGTCAATAGGTTCAAGCAAATGATTAACAGGGTAAACAACCTTTTCATAGAAATACGCGCCTTCTTTTAAGGCTATACAGGTTGCAACATCAAAAGGCACCCCGCCTTTTAAGCTTTTAAGCAGTTCATGGAGGGTATCAAAAATAGACCGCTGCTGTGTAAGCACAAACAAGGAATCCAACAGGCTCTCAGACTCTTTTCGCTTACTGTATTCTTTCTCATATTGCTTACTGAGTGCCTGTAGCTTCGCTTCGGGCTCAGAGGGCTTTTTTATTGTTTTGTTGTCTGGACGATCGACACAAATCCCTTCCGTCGTCATTGCCTAAACTCCGTGGCAACACCTTCGAGCTATCACTATACAACGAGCGGCCTACTAGAAATCAAGTAATAAAACAGGTTCAATGTGAATTTAAGAACTGTTTACCATTCAAGCATTTTATCTAGTGAATAAAGAGGGCTAAACGACTTCTTCCCGCGTTACCATACGCTTTTTTGTGTGCTCTCTTAACACTTCTTCACGATGAACTTTGACGTCTTTAGGCGCTTCCACCCCTAACTTGACCTGGTTACCCTTGGTACTCAATAACGTGATGGTTACAGAGCCATCGATCACCAGCCCTTCTTGAAGATTTCTTGTTAAAATCAACATACGACTCTCCTTGTAATTTTTATTATTTGGAGCAGTTGCTCTCTACACTTAGTGCATGAAAAACAACTTATGACTTAGACATTAACCAACATTGATGTATATTTCCACGTTTTTCGAAATCTGGATCAATAGATTTTCGATGAATATCCTCTACTTTATAACGATTTGAAATAGTGTCAGCTAACCTGAAGCCTCGCTTATTGTTAGAAAAAATAAGCACACCATCATCAGTTAGCAAATTCATCGCTTTATCAATCAGGCTTTCATGATCTTTTTGAATATCAAGAACGCCTTTCATTTTTTTAGAGTTTGAAAAACTCGGAGGATCTAAAAAGATTAAATCAAAGGATGCTTTACAGGTATCCAAATAACTCAGGCAGTTTTCATTCACCAGCTGATGCTGAGTTAAATCTAATTGATTTGCGCGAAAGTTTCGAAGTGACCAATTCTGATAAGTTTTAGACATATCTACACTGACGGAAGATAGTGCGCCACCTTTAGCCGCATGTAACGTTGCTACACTGGTATAGGCGAACAAATTTAAAAATCGCTTGCCGCTTGCAAACTCACCGATGAGTTTTCTGACAGGTCTGTGATCAAGAAAAAGTCCTGTATCTAGATAATCGTATAAATTCACCAATACCTTAACACCATGCTCCTGCACAGGGAAAAAGTGGCTCTGTGTGCTGATTTTTTCGTATTGTCCTGTCCCTTTTTGCTGCTTTCGCTCTTTAATAATGATTTTTTTCTCAGGCACATCTAACACAGCCTGCACAGCCGCCATAAACTGCTGACGCCTTAAATCCACCATGAAAGGGTCTATTTGCTTAGGCGCTTTATACTCAGAGACCTGGACAAATTCACCGTAAATATCAAGCGCAAAAGCATACTCTGGCATGTCGGCATCATAGAGCCTGTAGGCTTCTATCTGTTCATTGTTAATCCATTTTTTTAGCTGCTTCTGTTTTTTTGTCAGGCGATTCTTAATCATCGCTACCCCTTCATCAAAACGGGCTTGAGCCTTCGTCTGAACCTGAGTCGTTCCTTTCCTATAGATTTTATGCAGCGACCACCTGACTTCTATGGGGCCATTGTAAAACTGGTAGCTTTTGCTTTTTTGCAAGCCCAAGGCCTTAATCAAACTTTCTTCAGAGGTTAGGATTGCGACATCAAAGCCTTGGCAATGCGTGAGAAACAATGCACCTAGCTGCTTGTAAAGTTGATATAACCGCTCTTTGTTCCCCAATCGCTGCCCATAAGGCGGGTTGGTTAATAATAACCCCTCCTCCAAAGGCTTAGGTAGACTGAAGTCTTTCAAGGCGCGATGTTTAAACTCAACTAAATGACCAATACCCGCACGCTCAGCATTTGCCTGAGCTGCTTCAACAGATCTTGCATCCTCATCGTAGCCAGTCGCTAAAATACCTTGCAGATTTACCAACTCATCGTATTGTTTCTGTGCTTTAGCAATAACCTCTTTAAGTTTTGTTGGATTAAACCTTAGAAGATGACGGACACACCAGCTAGTCGTATCCACATTGGCAGGCAAACCTAACCGCAAAAGCAGGCTTTCAATCAACAAAGTGCCTGAACCACATAAAGGGTCAATCAAATAGCGCTGATCATCCGCGGTCACACCTGCGCGCATAGCCAAGGCGGCTGCTAGATTTTCTTTAAGAGGTGCTTTGGCACCTTCTAACCGAAACCCTCGCATATGCAGGCTTTGACCCGTTAAATCAATACCGACTTGTACCCGCTGCTTCTTTAAATGTACGGATATGCGGATATCTGGCGATTCAAAGTCAACCGTAGGCCTCGTACTACCAGCTTCAACAAAATGATCGACAATGCCATCTTTAACGAGCTGAGCGCCAAATCTGGAGTGGGTAATAAAGCGGCTCGAGCCTTTAAAATCCACAACAATACGTTTCTGCGAAGAAAATACACCCTGCCAAGGGATAGACTTAATCAGTGAGTAAAACACGTCTTTCGATTCGGCTTTGCCCTGTTCCACTATCCACAACACACGGTTAGCCAATCGGCTATACAAACAAAAAGCATAAATAGCATCAAAGTCGCCTGAGCAATAAACACCGCCAACAGACACACGTTCTGACTGTAGTTCAAAGCGCTCAAGTTCTTGACTTAGCAAAGACTCTACCCCCTTGGGGCAGGTAATATAAAAACGGGCAGGGAGAGACAAAGGGTCAACCTAAAAAATAGCAATAAACGGACGCGCAGCCTGCTCTTGACAGGCATTATCACCCAAAGGTCACATATTACCATTCATCGCACTTTCAGGTAACTAAAACAAGTCGCTTCGTGGATACTCAAATCAGCCGCTCTTCAACTCAGTTATACAACCAAGCTTGGGAAGCTTTTCAACCTGTCACTACACGGAATTACATCAAGCATGAAACAGGAAGCAATCATGTCATGTATAAAGCCCCTCTTGCGAAGATACCCAACGCCTTGCATTTTAGACTCTAGGAGCCTGTCCGAGAATTGCGTTCGAGGATAAATTTCAAAGAAGTGAGATAAATTATTTGGGAAATTCCTGCGAATAGTCAGCCTATTTAGTCAGCCCTGATAAACAGTAGAAAGCTTCATTTAAAGAGGCTTAGGGCTGGCTTGAAACGAACAATTTCGACCAGAAAGACTCTAAAAGCCTTAAATTACTGGTCGAAATGAGTTTTGGATGCTGACTACAAGCCCGTCTTCGAACAATCAAAGCAGCTTTTTTGATATATTCGATTCATTAGATCTCAATGACGCGCTCATAGCCTTATCGAACGCATTGCCTTGGCCAGATTTAGAAAAAGGTCTTGCCGTTTATTACAGCGAAGAAGGTCGCCCAGCCAAACCCATTCGATTGATGAGCGGCTTATTAATGCTCAAGCAGCTCTTCAATTTGAGTGACGAGAATGTGGTTTCTCAGTGGAAAATGAACCCATACTTTCAATTTTTCTGCGGTGAAACCAGTTTTCAATCTTGCCTGCCTTGCCATCCAACAGACCTTGTAAAATTCAGGCAAAGAATTGGCGAGAGCGGCGTTAAACAGATTTTTGCGATGTCAGTTAAGCTGCATGGAGAGGCAGCTGAAGATGATACGGTTTTTGTTGATACGACGGTACAGGAAAAAGCTATCACCTATCCGACCGATACAAAGCTCGCCATCAAAATCATTAATCGAGTGAATAAGCTAGCAAAAGGCTTTGGTGTCAAACAGCGGCGAACTTTTGTCAAAGAGGTAAAACAGCTTCGTATTGACTCGCGCTTCTTTGGACATGTAAAGAAACGCAAGAAGGCTAAAAAAGCCTTGAAGCGTCTGCGTACTATTGCTGACATTCTGATGAGAGAGCTTGAGCGAAAACTCCCAGAGGGTGCGGTTGCACAGCTAGCAAACGATTTTGCCATGTATCGCAAGGTACTTGCTCAACAGTCTAAGGACAAGAACAAAATTTACAGCCTTCATGAGCCTCAAGTCTACTGTGTTGCTAAAGGTAAGGCGCATAAAAAATACGAATACGGGAGCAAGGCTTCTATCGTATCGACACGCGATCATGTCATTGTTGGCGTCGCTGCACATGATACGTTCACGCATGATTCTGAAACATTACAAACTGCGTTAGATGAAGCAGAATCTGTAAGAGAGACATCCATCAAAACTGCTGTTGTTGATAAAGGCTATCAAGGTTCCAAATCTAAAGTGAAGCAGGAAGTTATTTTACCAGGCAAGCCTCTTAAGCGAGATAATGATAAACAACGAGCACGTAAACGAACGCTTTGTAAAAAACGCTCATCCATTGAGCCCGTTATCGGTCATTTGAAGCAAGACTTCAGATTGTGCAGGAACTTCCTTAAGGGCTTTATCGGCGATCAGCTTAACTTGTTGATGGCTGCTTGTGCCTGGAACTTAAAAAAGTGGATCAACGCTTTTTTTGTGCTTGTTTTTATCTGGTTACCTGATCAAAAAGCAGCCAGCAGATTGACTGGCTTTAAGTTTATGCTTTCGATAATACTTGGCCTTAAAAAATATAAGGCCTTTGTCAGGGCTGACTACTTAGGCTCACCTTCAGTCTTCTAATTGATTTTATTGTAGTTTTTTAGATTTAGATGGTTAGCTTCTATTAACAGTACAAAACATAACCAAATAACAGTCGACAACTACTAGACATTTTCGATAAGGTAAATTCAGTTTTGTTTTTATCAGAACATAGTTTCAGCAAATAGGAGCAAATAATCTTCTAAAAACAAAACACAATAAAAAAATACTCACATCGACCTTTATTATGGAATAACCGATAAAGACAAAGCCTACTGCTTTACTTCTTAAGCTGAATGGCTGATGTGACTCACTGAGCGAGGAAATGACGACATGAAAACGCAAAAACGTGATAACCTAACCCGCACCTTCAATCATGGCTATCAAGCAGCCGTTCACGGCAAATCCCTGAGCAAGTGCCCCTATGATGAATACGGCAGCCCCAAGCGCAACGAGTGGACCCGTGGCTGGCGCGAAGGCAGACAAGATCAATGGTCCGGCAATACCGCTATAGCCGGGCTCCACAAAATGGCCTTGTAACAAATTTTAACATGCTTGGCGGGAGCACCTAAAAGCCTCTCGCCGCTGAATGTAAACATTCGCCCACCGTCCACACCTTCCCCACTTTTATTTATTGAGCGTTAACCCTTCACTAATTTGACCAATCAGACTAGGCCCTTGATAAATCAGTCCACTGTAAACCTGTACTAAGCTGGCACCTGCATTAATTTTCTCTTGGGCTGCGGCGACAGAATCAATGCCTCCAACAGCAATAATGGGAATATCACCTTTTAAGTGCTGGCTGAATTTTCGGATCACCTGGGTTGATAGCACTCTAACTGGCTTACCCGACAAGCCACCTGCCTCATGTTTGACAGGCGAATCCGTTTTAACCGGACGCGTAATGGTCGTATTGGTAGCAATCAATCCATCGATGTTAAAGCTTAGTAGCGCATCGGCAACATCAGCGATGTCTTCATCAGCCATATCAGGTGCGACTTTGAGCGCAAGGGGTACATAGCGTTGATATTTTTCTTGAAGCGCGGCTTGTTTGTCTTTTAAGGCTTTTAGCAAGTCACGCAAAGGCTCACCGAATTGCAAGTCACGCAGCCCAGGGGTATTGGGCGAAGACAAATTCACCGTAATATAGTCGGCTAATGAATAGACAGCATCCATACAGGCCAAATAGTCATTCACAGCTTCTTCGTTCGGTGTCACTTTGTTTTTGCCAATATTAATCCCAAGCACGACATTTTCTTTGCGGTTTTTCACTTGCTCAACCAGAAAATCCAGCCCTTTATTATTAAACCCCATACGGTTAATAATGGCCTCTTCGTCAGTCAATCTAAATAAGCGTGGCGTAGGATTACCCTCTTGAGGCTTAGGTGTCACTGTGCCAACCTCAACAAAACCAAAGCCTAAGACAGCCAAAGCATCCACATGCTCTGCATTTTTATCGAGCCCCGCTGCGAGGCCTACAGGGTTATGGAATGCCAACCCCATGACGTTAACAGGCTTTGACGATTTTTTACGTGCCAGCACTTTCAAAAGCCCAAACTGATAGGCTTTATCCAAAAGGCCGAAGGTTAAATGGTGACTTTTCTCGGGATCAAGCTTAAACAGAAGCGGTTTAATTAAACCGTACATAAAAAACACCTAGAAGAAAAAAACGCCATTATACAGCCTCTACATCAAAGGCGCTGATTTTTTCTTTTAAAGATCGTCAATTGAAGAGTTGAATTTTACTGCATGAGTCATTATAAATAGCTGAGCAGCTTAACAGAATGATTGTTTAGTCCATACACCTGTAGGACGGGACAGCGAAGCGCCTCCCGCCTATGCTAGCTGGACAACTGGCGGGAGACGCTTCCCTATCCCGCCCTACGATCTATCTGCTTAACATTGAAGTATTTGACTCAAAGAACATAAGCTACACTGCTTACTTATTTTATTATTATTAGTTAGGTGTCATGACTCAGCAATCTCGATTTTCTGAACTAGAACAATGGCTCGACAGCCAAATCATTGGTCAGCCTACACTCATTAACCGTCTATTAATCACTTTATTATCGGATGGACACCTGCTCGTTGAAGGCCCACCTGGACTTGCCAAAACCAAAGCCATTAATGTCTTATCGAATGCTTTAGAAGGCGCTTTTCATCGTATTCAGTTTACCCCTGACCTTCTACCTGGTGACATCACAGGAAGCGAAATTTACAGGCCGCAAACAGGCGAATTTGAATTCCAGCAAGGGCCTATTTTTCACTCATTGGTTTTAGCGGATGAAATCAATCGCGCGCCTGCCAAAGTGCAATCAGCCTTACTCGAAGCCATGGCTGAACGGCAAATCAGCGTAGGTCAAACAACCTATGCATTGCCTGATTTGTTTATGGTAATGGCCACCCAAAACCCGATCGAACAAGAAGGCACCTACCCATTACCTGAAGCACAGCTTGACCGTTTTTTATTGCATGTGACCGTTGACTATCCAGATGCCAGTGCCGAGCAAAAAATTCTAGCCTTAGTACGCAACGAAGAAAAAAACACCTCAGACATAGCAGCTTTTGAGCCTATCAGCCAAGAGGCACTGTTTGCAGCCAGACAAGAAACGCTTAATTTACACATGGACCCTGCCGTTGAGCACTATATTGTGCAATGTGTGATCGCCACTCGTCAGGGCGCCCGATACAACGAAACCCTTGCAAGACACATTGAATTTGGCGTAAGCCCAAGAGCAACGATTGCCTTAGATCGCACCGCTCGCGCCCATGCATGGCTTTTGGGCAAAGATTTTGTCACCCCTGATGATGTGCAATCAGTGCTGCACGATGTGTTCAGACACAGACTGTTGTTAAGCTTTGAAGCAGAGGCACAAGGCTTAACCAAGGATGATGTGATCGATCAAATTCTCTCGCTTGTCCCTGTCGCATAAGGGTTAGCTAATGCAGCAGGATGATCGCACCCTCGGCGCTTATGTGACCTTCGAGCAGCTGGCAAGCTACCATGTCTTTGCTAGGCAGCTGCCACTCAAGCGTAACCATATGGCGCTATCCCAATTAGCAGGTCCATATAAAACCCGTATTCGTGGACGTGGGCTTGAGTTTGAGGATATTCGTCTGTATCAAAATGGCGATGATATACGCACCATCGACTGGCGCGTCAGTGCTCGTACACAAGAAACGTACACGAAACAATTTTCTGAAGAGAAAGAACGCCCTGTGTTAATTGTGGTGGATCAACGTCATTCAATGTTTTTTGGCAGTCAGAAAGCTACCAAATCAGTGTTAGCAGCTGATTTAGCAGCTTATATTGCCTGGGCTGCCTTACAAAAAGGTGATCGTGTGGGTGGCCTGATTTTTAATGAGCATTCAAAGATTGATATTCGCCCCAAGCGTCAGCGAAAAACCATTGTCTCGTTGGTTCATCACCTTGTGGAATACAATAATCAGCTGAAAAGTTTTCATCACACAAAGGGTACAAACCTTGATGAAATTCTGTTTGAAGTGCATAAGCTTGCACGTCCCGGCATGCAGATTTTTTTGATTTCCGACTTCCATGATTTAACTGCAGCCAGCGCCTCGCTGATTCATCAAATTGCACGCCATACAGAGCTGACGGCTTTAAAACCTTTTGACCCATTAGAAGCGCAGCTCCCTATCAAAGGGGACTATGTCGTGAGTGATGGCGATAAAACCGCCACATTCAATGCGAGTAACAAAAAAACGCGCATTCAGTACAAAGAAGATTTTAAAAGCCTCTCTTCATTCATCAAGCAACAATTTGGCGAACGCCAAGTCCCTGTTATCCCTGTCAGTACAGCTGACAACCCCAAGTCACAATTGATTCGTTATTTCAGCCAGAAGCCTGCTGGCATGCAGGCCTTTAGTAAGGTGTAGGGGATAAGATGACACAACCAGCTAACCCTTTGCTCAAAGACCTCAAAGACATCCACTACCCGGAAGCCATTAGCGCTTGGCCACCTGCGATTGGCTGGTGGCTATTACTTCTCATCTTCATTGCCTTTTGCATACTGGCAAGCCTTGGTATTCGTGCTTATATCAAACGCAATCGCTATCGTTGGGAAGCTTCTAAAGCATTAAAAGCACTCCAAGCTGATGAAGCGCCTACAACAGAATACAGCTCAAAGCTTGCTTTATTGATCAAGCAAACCCTGCAAAATGCACCTAAAGATACCTCAGCGTTGGTATCTGGCTCTACCAGCGATTTTTATACTTTTTTAGCGAAGAGCCTTCCTGAGGATCACGCTAAGCTGCTGTCAATGGGGCGATACCAAGCGTCAACTGACGTGGACGTTGACCCCAAGCAACTCACTCAGTCGGTTCAACAGTGGATTAAGAAGCATACGATATGATCAGTTTTACATGGCCTTATGCTTTTTTACTACTCCCTTTGCCCTATTTGATTTACAAAGGGCTACCAAAAGCTGAGAAAACACCGATTCCGCTTTATATGCCAGGCTTAGCGCAACATACACTAACTGAAAGCGCTACTATCAAGCAGAGCCCTTTCGTTATATTTATTTTATTAGCTGCAAGCTGGTTGGCTTTTTTAACTGCACTGGCAGGACCTATCCATCAAGGTGACCCCGTCAAACTTCCGACCTCAGGTAGAGACTTGCTGTTAGCTGTGGATATCTCCGGCAGCATGCAAGAAAGGGATATGGTGATGTCAGGCAGACGCACAGACAGATTAACTGCCACAAAAGTCGTGATTGACGATTTTTTATCGAAACGTCAGGGTGACCGTGTTGGTCTTATACTTTATGGCAGTACCGCCTATGTTCAATCACCCTTAACCTTCGACTTAAAAACCGTCAAAGACTTTCTTGACGAGACACAAATAGGGTTTGCGGGCGATGGCACAGCCATTGGCGATGCAATCGGTATGTCCATTAAAAAGTTGGAAAATACCCCTAAAAATCAACGCATACTTATTTTACTGAGTGACGGCGTGAATAATACAGGCGCGCTCAACCCTCTTAAAGCTGCAAAATTTGCCAACCAAGAAGGCATTAAGATTTACACCATTGCGTTAGGTCAACCTGGCTCACGCTTTCCGTTAGATGAACGCACGCTCGCAGCCATTGCACAAGAAACAGGCGGCCTAGCCTTCAGAGCACGAAATTCAGGTGAGCTATTACAGATATATGAAGAGATCGATAAGCTTGAACCCATTGATCAAGATGCCGAGCTCTTCAGACCTGAAAAAGCCCTATTCTTTTGGCCATTAGGGTTAGCTTTGTTGCTTTTACTAGTAGCTGTCTTACTGAACAGATTCCCCGCACTGCCACTAAGGAAGCAGCATCATGCCTGAGACAGTGACTGCATTGAGTGACTTTCATTTCTTACGGCCCGTTGTCCTTTGGCTATTACCGCTTAGTCTAGGTCTGTTCTTTTTATTAAGGCAGCAGTATCAGGGAAACAACGCTTGGCAAAAAGTGATTGATGATCACCTGTTAAAACATTTGCTCCCTGAGCACAGCAAAGGGTCTTCCTTTAAGGGATTACCGTTGATAGGCCTTGTCACTTTCTTAGTAGGAATACTGGCTTTAGCAGGCCCAAGTTTTATTAAACAACCGATGCCTGTAGTCAAAAATCAGGAAGCCTTGGTGGTTGTATTAGATTTAACCTTATCGATGCATGCAGAGGATATCAAACCTTCAAGACTGGTTGCAGCTAAACGAAAGATTGAAGATTTGCTGAGGCTTCGTCAGGATGGCTTATTTGGTTTAGTGGTTTTCTCAGGATCAGCCCATACGGTAGTGCCGCTCACCGATGATAAAGCCACCCTGCTCAACATGCTGCCTGCATTAGACCCAAAAATCATGCCGAGCCTTGGCAATAACGTCATGTCAGGTATCGAGCAGGCCAGTGGGCTTTTTCAATCAGCAGGCATCCCTTCAGGTAAAATTCTACTCATTACAGACGAATTAAGACCTAAGCAAATACAAGCCATAGCTGACTACTTACCTGACAGCATTAAGCTGTCTATTATTGGTGTCGGTACAGAAGAAGGGGCCCCCATTCCGTACGATGGTTTTCTTAAAAACAATAAGACAGGCGCTATTATCTTGGCCAAACTGAACTGGCCTGAACTGCAAAAAGCAGCCAGAAAAGCTGGCTTTGCTGCAACCCTTCGAACAGCTAGTGATCAGGATATTGAACGCCTTAGGTTGACTGATGGTAGCCAAGGCGTAGAAGATAAAATCAGGAAAGATCGCCAAGCTGACTTATGGATTGATTCTGGTCATTGGCTGTTAATCCTGCTTATTCCCTGTTTCCTTGGATTTTTTAGACGGGGCTGGCTGTTAATCGGCTTAGTGATGCTGTTGCCTGAGGATACTTGGGCGTTAGATTGGAAAGACCTTTGGCAAACCTCGGACCAGCAGGGCCAAACGTTATTAGAAGAAGGCAAACCTACTGAGGCTGCTGAAGCCTTTGATCATCCGCAATGGAAGAGCGCAGCTTACTATCAAAACAAAGACTACGAAAAAGCCTTAGAAGGCTACCAAGCTATCGAAGACAAATCTGCTGACACCCATTACAACCTGGGCAATACCTATACTCAACTGGGCAACTACGACAAGGCTATCGAAGCCTATGATGAGGCACTTAAACAAAACCCTGATCTTGCAGATGCCAAAGCCAACAAAGCGCTGGTCGAAAAACTTAAAGAACAGCAGGAACAGCAACAGCAAAACCAACAAAGCGGTGACAATAACCAAGACCAACAACATGATCAAAAACAGCAACATGATCAAAAACAACAAAATGACAATCAGCAAGCTTCTGATGACCAGCAAAAAAGCCAACAAGGCAATTCGTCTGAGCCTGAACAACAAGACAGTCAATCAGGCCAGCAATCCCAAGATGACGCTAAGCAGCAAGAGCAACAGCAAGAAGAGGCTGACTCAGCTGATGAGAAAACCCCATCGACTGACAGCTCAAACGCACAGGAGCAAAATCAGCCAGAGACTGAGCAGTCACAGGCAGCTTCTTCTGTTGAAAAAGACAACGGTGAGGAGAATACTGAGCAGCCACAGGCAACAGAGCAGCCTTCACCCGAAAACATCCAAAAACAAGAAGAAACACGGGCGCTCAAGCAATTTCTTAATCAACTGCCCGATGATCCTGGCGGCTTATTAAGACGAAAATTTGAAGCGCAATATCGAGAAAACCGCCGAAATAATACAGTGATTGATAAAGAGAGTGATCAGGTATGGTAAGGGGACTGAATTTTCAATCAGGGGCTTTAATACTGATTCTAAATGGCCTGTTTAGCTTGTCTGCGTATGCGCAACTCACCACCAAACTCTCACGCACGCAATTGTCTGAAAATGAATCGACGACATTGACCATTGAAAGCAGCGAAAAAGCTGATATACCGACAAGCTTCTTTCAAGGACTGGCCGAACATTTTGACATCGAAAACCAAGGTACTTCCTCTGAAACCAGCTGCGTAAACCTTAAATGCACCAGTACCAACAAGTCACGCTATCTCTTATCCCCCAAAGAAACGGGTATCTTTACCATCCCTGCTTTAACCATTGAAAATGAAACAGCCCCAGCAATCACGGTTAACGTAAAGCCTGCTAATCGAGACCCTAATCAAGGTCAGCTGCCGCCTCTCTATGCTGAAATAACCATGAGCAAAACACAGGCTTATGTCGGTGAACAGATCATCCTTACCTTAAAGCTTAACAGTGCGATCCAATTGTCCAGCATCGAGCCTGTCAGGTTGTCCGTACCCGATGCTAATGTCGTTGATCTCAGCAATAACCAATACCAACGAGAATTAGGCGGTTCTACTTATGTCACCATCGAATTTACTTATGCACTTTTCCCGCAAAAAAGTGGCACATTAACTATCCCCGCTACTAAGGTTGATGTCATTATTCCTGACAACAGGCGACAGGGTGGCTTTAGCAGCTTTTTTAATTCAGGCCGTAGGGAAAGTGTTCGTACCAATACACTGACACTGGATGTACTGCCTGCATCAACTCAAGCTAATGAGCATTGGCTACCGGCTCAGTCTGTCATCATCAAAGGTGACTGGTCAGGTAACCCAGAGACAGTTCATGTAGGCGACTCCATCACGCGAGATATTACGGTATCAGCCTTAGGTTTAGCAGCGGAGCAACTGCCTGAATTAACGATTCCAAGCACACCCGCCTATAAAACCTACCAGGAAAAACCAGAACTTGAAAACAAACAAAATGAACATGGCATCATCGGTATTCGGCAAGAAAAGATCGCCATTGTGCCAAATCAAGCAGGTGAATTGACCTTACCCGCACAGACTATCGAATGGTTTGATATTGAGTCAAAGACGATCAAAAAAGCGACCTTACCCAGTACGACCCTTCATGTGAAGCCTGCCTTGGGTGTTACCACTAAAACACCCATAGAATCTAATACTACAGCGACAAGCGAGCCACCTCTTCCATCACCTGCACCTGTAGGCAATATCGAAGCAGAACCTGCCGAAGCTAAAACGCCTTGGACATGGATAGCAGCTTTAGCCATTTCCCTGCTGTTAAATATTGTATTAGTCGTACTATTACTGAAAAAACCAGTCACTCAGCACCAAGTTATTGAGCAAGAAGCACCCCCTAATAAAACGGTTGATTTATCCAAAGCACTTCAATCAGGTAATGCAGACATGATTAAACAAGCCATGCTTGAAAAAGCTCGATTGACTTGGCCCAATCAACGCTTTTACAGCTTGGCTGATATTGCCAGGCAGCTAGATGACAAATCCAAACAAACGCTGATTTATCAAGTTGATAAAGCGGTTTATCAACAAACCCCATTACAGATGAGTGAAAAAGACCTATATGCGCTCTTTGACACTCAAGGCTCAGAACAAGACCAGAGTATAACGTCACTTTACCCAACCCAGTAACGATCAGAGCATTTGTCAGATATACCGAAGGGCGGAACAGCGCCTCGTCTTCCGCCGGGCATTCAAATGGTCGGCAGATTACGCTGCGCTAACCTGCCCCACGATACTTGCGAATGGCAGAGTGGCGATTGATTAGACTAAGGGGCTTCTTCAGTGGCCAGACTTTCTTTAGGCTGCAAAAGACCTTTCTGTTCTATAAAACGCTGTGTTTTCGCAGAAAATCCATCAGTGGCGGCTTCATTAGCGTAGATATGTAAGGTAAAAAAGGGCTGATTCTCTAAAGCCTTAAACTGAACAAAAGAGGATACCGACAACGCAATACAATCTGCACTACTCAGTTGCCGCTCCTGTGTTTGATCAATAGATAGTGTGAGTGCCTTAATGGCTAAACTCTTCACTTGCGCAATACCAAATAGCTGTACAACCCCCCAAGAAATGTCAGGAAATTGCAAAATATCAGAGGAAGTCGAAGCGCCCCATGAGGTTAGAAAGATTTCGTAGTGATTACCCTGATGAATCAATTGCTTTTCAATCGTTCCTTGGGCAACTTCAGCATTTTGCCACTCAACCAAATCGGACTGAGAGAAATTGATTCGAGCGAGAAAAGCATCCACGGTTGCGGCCTCTAGCTGCCTGGAATGATTCAAATACTTAATTAACTGGCTCACTTTATCCATGTGCTTACCTCATCCTTAGATAGACATTATGACGCTAGCTAGCAAGACTGATGAAATCAAGACTCATCGACAAATAAAAGCATCTAAGCTTTCCTAAGCTCGCCAACGAACTGCATAAATCTTTACAGCAAATGAACAAACTATAGATAAAAACTATTAGAAATAAAGCTAATACCTATAACAAATATTTCTAACAAACATCGTTTATTGCCATTAATGACTAAAGCCAACGCCAATACCAATGCTATTGGTATAATGATCATACTCCCCAAGACTCTGACCATAGCCACTGAATGCCTGAATAAACACGCTTATATTCTCCTTTAAAAGATAACTCCAGGTTAACCATTCAGCCCCTTTAGCAAACCCTGAATCCAATTGATTGCGCAGCTCTAGACTAAAGATCTGCCTGCCCATGTGCTTCTTGATACCTAACGACGTATGTCCCATATAATCAGTAATATTGGCATTGTATTCATGTATACCTAAGCTAGCCAGCCACGGCATTCGATACCAAACACTCAAGGTTAGGGACCAGTCGCCTTTATCTAGCTTTTGCCTAAAAAACAGTCTATTCCAACTTCTTTCAGCCACTCCTCCCATACCATTCGATTCATGAATTAACCCGATATCTGTTTTACTACAATGCCACCCAAAAATTGAGGTGTCCGAATAGAAGCGCATAAAGGTTTCAGGTAGGTAATTAGATTCTCGAAAGAATGCAGAGTCTTGATAAGCTTGCCAATAAGATAACTGCGAGTAGGCAACATACAGCGTATTATTCCCATGCAGAATGTTAGTAAAAACAGGATACTTCACGCTAAATTGAAATTTCATTTCAATGTGGCTAATGGAGTCGATGTTTGGATTTTGCTGCTGATAAAACATCTCTTTTGGGGTTTGCACATAATAAGCTGGCAATAAGAAATTGGTATGATAAGGAACCAGCTTTTGAGGTATTTTCTTAGATGCGCAAATACAATTAACTTCAGTAGGCAAAATACCAAAAGAAAAAAATAAAACCGAAACAAATAAAAAAAACAATTTCATATAGCATAAAACACATTGTTAATTTTTTTTCAAAGGTCTATATTTTTTTATACATTTCTAAAATAGAACCGACTTGATGATTATTCACTCAAGGGAAACAAACCACCAAAAAAAACCTTATATATTACACCTACAACACAAAAAATACCTAGCAAAAAAAAGAAAGACTTTGCTTAAAGCACTTCAGCAGTCAGAAGAAGCTTCATTTGAAAGGCAAAAGCTACTGTTATTGGAAAAGTGCACAACGAAGGCGGACATATTTTTTCTACAGTCTATTTTTCACTTAAAAAAACACCAACACTCAAGCGCTGTCTATACATTAAAGCAATGTTTAGTGGAGGAAAAACAAGACACCACGGCTTGCTTCTTACTCGCGAGCTGCTTGCTTAAACTAAAAAGACCTTTTGAATGCATTTCTATTCTTGTCGATTTTTTAAACACCCAACACGGGCATCACAAACTATGGAATCAACTCGGCGCTGCCTATCGTCATATAGGCAAAGACAGTAAAGCAGAAGCGGCCTTTGAAACTGCTCTCTCGTTAAGTTGTAATTTTAAACCCGCTATCAAGAACCTGACCCAACTCTATATCGACCAAGGGAAGTTCCAGCTCGCAATTGACTGGCAAATTAAACTAGTCTTTGTTTCCGGTCAAACGCCCCAGGAAAAACAAAAACTCGGCAAGTGTTATCTACTAAACGGCGAACTCAATAAAGCCTTATTTTGGTATAGAGCTGCACAAAAGCTGCAATAGCGTTTGACACCTTCTATCGCCACTTAGTAGGGTTCTTTTTAAAGTATTGTCGAACCGACATAACAACAATAACAACAGTACCATGACTCGTTTTATTCACACCTATTCTAATTTACTGGCTCAGTATAAAGGGCTTTGGTTACTTGCTGTCCTTGGCGTGACGGTAGCACTTTGCAGTCAGCTCATCTATTTCAGCATCAATCCAACACCTTATTTCCTTGATCGAAGTCACCCCAGTCGCGTGGCACAAAGTCTCACCAATGAGACTTTCACCAATACAGGCGAAGCAGTTTTTATGGTCGTTGAAGCCCAGACCGGCAACATTTTTAACACGCAGTCACTCACATTAATTAAAGCGCTTACCTCAGCCATTGAAGCAATCTCTTTGGTCGACGAAAAAGACAAACAACTACTGAAAGATCTTAGTCAAACACACCCGACATTAGCTGATCAGTTCGAGCATTTATTAGTAGAGGGTATTACGCTAGCGGATCGCTACCCTTTACAGCAATTACTTTCAACCAATCAGGCTATTCTGTCATTTGACGATAAGCGTTATTTAAATGACTTGTTAGCTCGGCTTTCGCCTATTAAGAAAGTCAGAAGCTTAGCGACTTTGAGCGACTTACAAACCTACACAGAAGAAGGGGAAGACGTTTTAGACAGCTTTTCCCTTATGGATGAAGTACCCGATGCAAAAGAAGCACTCCAAGCGCTAGAAGCGCTCGTTAACTCCAACCCAATCTTCACAGACCTTGTTATTGGCGGCAGTGACACTCAGCCTATGAGTGCATCTTCTATTCAAATTGAACTGGCGCTTGATGATCAAGACTCGCCTAATATGATCACCCTTTATGCAAAACTCAATGCGTTGATTGAGCGTTTTCAAGGCCAGGACCCTATCTATTTTGCGGGCCCTCCTATGGTAACAGCACAAACAGCTGATTCCATGGCATCTAATAACGAAAGACTCATGCCTTATGTCATTTTAGTTGTACTGATTATTCTATTAATCAGTTTTAGAAACTTGCAGGGTGTCTTTATCCCGCTTGCTGTGGCTATTATTACTTGCCTATGGACGTTGAGCGTGATGGCAATTTGTAGAATACCTCAGAACATTATCACAACAGCGCTTCCTGTGTTTATTATCTCGATTGCGATAGCTGATGCGATTCACTTTTTAAGTGCTTATTATCAAGCAAGGGCTAAAAAGTCTGCCAAAGAGGCCATCACGGATACCTTTATTGAGCTCAATGCGCCTTTACTTATCACAACGATTACAACTATCGTAGGCTTTCTTGCTGTTTCTAACACCGAGATTGTCTTTATGAAGGAATTTGGTTGGTTTGTAGCCGTAGGCATTGCCTTTGCTTATTTGTTAACCATCACCCTCGTACCATTACTACTGCTAGTCTTTGATAAAGCCCCCACAAAGAACACCGCCTCTCGTGTTCAGCTACACGACCTTGCAGGCAACTTTTTTATCAAACTCACACACCTCATTCAACAGCACAGACTACCCTTCACCTTAAGTTTTGTTGTGCTGTTTATCGGTGCGGGCTACGGACTTAAACACCTTGTCGTCGACAACCAAGTCATTGGTAACTTTGACAAAGATGCCCCCATAAGAATTGCCGATGAAAAAATTAACCAACGATTTGGCGGCACAACGCCATTTTCAGTGACGCTTCGAAGCGAAGAACCTGACGCGTTCAAATCGCCTTCACTCTTGCAGGCCATTGACGAGATACAAACAACCCTCAGAGCCCATTCTGATGTTGGCTATAGCCTGTCTTTGGCTGATTTCGTTAAACGCGCTTATCAGCAGCAAGAAAATCAGCCTTTCAGTTTACCCGATACGCAGTCATCCTCTGTTATTGCACAATACCTGTTTTTATATGAAAACTCAGAAAATCAAGAGCTTCGCGACGTCGTCAATTTGAGCTATGACCAAACACGTATCATATTTACCTTGAATACTGACAAATCAAGCGACATTGATGGCATTCTAGCGCTATTAAGACAGCAACTGGATCAGCAACTGCCGAAAGGTATCAGTTACGACTTCACTGGATTTGCAGAACTACTCGCCACCAGTACTGAAGAAATTGTTATCAACCAGTTCAGTAATAATTTTATTGCACTTGGCTGCATCTTTATCATTCTGCTCATTTTATTGCGATCATTGCCACAGGCCATTATTAGCATGATTCCGTTAATCAGCACTGTGTTTCTTATTTTTAGCTTAATGGCAGTCGCTAATATCCCTTTAGACATCGGTACAGCTCTAATTTCTTGTATTACATTCGGTGTTGGCATTGATTACGCGATTCATTTCATCGTCATCTTAAGGCAAGTCAATCACCAGGGAATAGCTTTGCAAGCGGCCATAGACAAAACATTGAAGCATGTATCAGCGCCTATTTTAATTAACTCTATCTCCCTTGCAGCAGGGCTTTTAGTCACCACCACGACCGACTACAAACCCATTATTCATTTAGGCCTAATTATTTCGTTAGCGATGGTTATCTGTGCATTTATCACGCTTATCTTGCTCCCCCTTTTAGTCTCACTTACACAGCCCACAGCAGCTTTAATAACCAAGAAGCAAGCCTAAAGTACGTCCCTGCCCTCTTAAAGCGCAGGGCTCATTGCCCTTGTAATTAACCATCCATTTGGCTTCGGCCAATGCTTTTCTAATTTTCAACAGTAGAGCAACTTTTCTTCCAAGTATCACTCCAAAGGCATAAAGCTGGGGGTGAAATTATGCACTTACCAATTAAACCACTGATGTTTTGGTACGTTATTCATGCTATTTGCTCATCAATAAGGCCTTAGCTATTCCCCCTCAACTAATTACCTCTCGCTGACAGGGCACTCAGCATGAGAAAATTATGTACTTTTGTTATCTTGGTGCTCTATTTATGCTCGAGCTTTGCTGCTTATAGGCATGATTGCACCTGTAGGGAAAGCTTTCTAATCCCCAGCAGAATAAACGGCTATCCAGAGCCCAGTAAACCTACGACTACGCCTTCAGGTTTTGACTGCCACTTAGTGATAATGGTCATACGTCATGGAAGTAGATACGCTGTCAGGCCAACAAGGCACCTATCGCTACAAAACCAGCTCAAAAAATACGTTGACGAGGGCTTGTTACTGCCAAAAGGACAAGCGCTACTGTTCGAATTAAACCGTTACCTCGCACTCAATCAGTATCTATTTGGTAGTATTACTACTCTTGGCAATAACGAGCTGACCCACCTAGCTCATCAGACGACAACCGTTTCACGCACCAAGCTATTAAGTCCTAAAAACATTAAGATATACTGTTCAGCGACCAAGCGTACTCAACAATCAATGGCTGCCTTTTCTAACGAAATGGCAGCACTGTATCCCAGCAGTGCCATAGACCACTGTATACTGCCGAGAGGCAAAGACCCATTTACTCGTTTTTGGGAGCTGTATAAACCCTATCTAGCCTATGAGGATCAAGCTCTGTGGGAAGATCGCATCAACGCTTTTATCAATCAGGCAAATAGCCAACAAACGATAAAATACCTGTCAAAGCAGTTACTTGCGTCGACTTGTTATCCTCATTCATTCATGTATTGCTCTCAACCTTTATTGAATAAAGAGATGCTAACAGAGCTCTATTATTACTATTTATTTCTTAGTGATAATGACCTAGATGACAACACGCAAATCTGTGGATTGATCACACCCTCGTTCATCAAAGCCATGGAAAAAAATCGCCGCATCAAATCCCTCTACAAATCAGGACCAGGCATTAAACAACGTTCAATAAGTTATGAAGCCTCTTCATCGCTTGCAATTGCTATCAACCAACAACTGCATCAAGCAACAAAGGGACCAGGCTATGATGTGATTGCCTATATTGGCCATAAAGAAACCCTTCTTCCCTATTTATCACTATTAAATGTCAATAACATCAGAGCACTAACGGAAAGTGAATGGCTGGAAAAACGAGATCTGCCTATGGCGTCAAACCTTATGATTAGGTTATTGACAAAAGACAAGCAATTTTATGTTCAACTTCTCTACAATGAAAAACTAGCGTCACTGCCTGGACTTCTCGAGGCTGAGCCTGGCATTTATCCCCTGCGCACTTTTCTCAGCTATGTAGAAAACAACATCGAAAAAACGGTTTTTAAACATTTGGATTATGAGGCACTGTACCAGTTGCCTACTGAAAGCCTGTATGACAAGCTTATCCAGCTACTCAGTCAGACCTAACTCAGTAATTCATCAGGCGGCATCGTTAAATCAAGCTTCTTACCCAACAATTTTTCCAGCTGAGGCAATTCATAAGCATCTTCTTCACCTATTAGATTGATCGCAACCCCTTTGGCACCCGCCCGACCTGTTCGCCCAATCCTGTGAACATAATTCTCAGGTTCGCCAGGCAAGTTGTAGTTAATCACGTGAGTAATGCCGTCAATATGAATACCGCGCCCCACAACATCTGTTGCAATCAGCACAGGTATTTCAGCATTTTTGAAGGCGTTGAGCGTTTGCGTTCGTTTGTTCTGCTGAATATCCCCGGTTAATAGACCTACTTTACAGCCTAACGCCTTTAGCCTATCGAACAGTCTCTGCGATTGATCTTTCCTGTTAGTGAAAATTATGCAGTGTCGAATATCATTACCTTTGATTAAGTTAGCAATGACTTTCACTTTATCAGCATCAGACACCATATAGCTAAGCTGCTCTACTGTATCAGTGGCAACTTGCTCAGGCTCAATATCCACTTGAATCGGATCTACTGTCCAACGCCTACTCAGATTGATGATATCTTGAGTAAAGGTTGCACTGAACAATAACGTCTGGCGGCTTTCTGTCGGTGGGGTCGCCCTGACAATCTGCTTAACTTGAGGGATAAACCCCATATCCAGCATGCGATCAGCTTCATCCAAAACCAGCACCTCACAACGGTCTAAATAAATCTTCTTTTGCTGCAAGAAGTCAATTAATCGACCAGGGGTTGCCACAACAAGATCAACGAAAGCACGTTCTAGTTGATTTTCCTGCTTTTCGAACTTCTCGCCACCGACCAAAGACACCACACTCAGTTTGCTGAATTTCGTGAGCTTTTTGGCATCGTCTTCAATTTGCTTCACAAGCTCACGGGTAGGCGCAATAACTAGGGCTCGCGGCTCAGCTAAATAGCGCTTTCCCTCCAGTGGATGTGCAAGTAATTGGTCGAGAATTGTGATCAAAAACGCGGCTGTTTTTCCGGTTCCTGTTTGTCCTTTGCCGATCAAATCCACACCATTTAGGGTATGAGGTAAACTCTCTGCCTGAATGGGTGAGCAGTATTCATAGCCTAAGGCCTGAATAGCGCGCAGTAAATCCACATGCACATTCAAATCATGAAAGCGGGTTTTACCCTCAACTACAGGTACATCAAAGGTAGAGGGATCCCAAGGCTTTGACTTAGGCTTCCTATGTTTTGGCTTTTTTGATGAAACAGAACGTTGATCAGAACGAGAAGGTGCCTCGCTTTGTGTCTCGGGCTTCGCGGATTTTTTTTTGAACCATTTGATCAACGTAATGACCTATTTGCTTATAATGAAGAGTAAGGAGAGACTCTATCATAACACAGCTTAATCAATTATGTTTTACCGTTAAAGTGCTCTCAAGAACTTATCGACAACTTCGGTATACAGCGTCAATAGCTTAAAAAATTAACTCATTGTCTCGGCAATGGCGTCCACTTTAGAAAACTTCGTTAATGCAGCTGCCCCCTATAAAGAAAGGAACCTACCGCTAAATTAAGCCTCTAAACCTTGCACAAACAATAATGTATTTTCAGCATGAATGGCAGCGAATTCGATATTTCAGACATTGCGCATATCATCCAGATATCGATTGCGCCGGTCTTTATGTTGGCAGGCATTGCAGGCTTTTTAAATGTCCTTGCAGGTAGGCTTGCACGTGTCATCAACCGCGCAAGAGAAGTAGACGAAAGCCTTGATCAAGTAGCCGATGAAGCACTGCGCCAAGATCAAATTGAAGAGCTAAAAATACAACTCAAACGTGGTGGCTTTATCAATTCAGCTATTATTTTCTGCACCTGTAGTGCCTTCTTAATTTGCCTCGTGATTATTGTGATTTTTTTAGGCAGTTTTGTTAGCGCTCACTTTGCGCTAGTCGTATCTGGCTTATTCATCAGTTGTATGGTTTGCTTAAGTATCGCCTTTGCGTTATTTCTATTAGAAGTCTCTATAGCCACCCACTACACACAAACGTCTAGCCGAGAAAAGATTAACCGTCGAATACTTCTGCCCAAAGATATCACTTAATTAGCGAAGCGTAGTGGCTCCAACCCTTTCGCTTCGAGCACTTTTTCCCGCTCAGTGTCGCTTCGATAGCCATAAAGGGTATTACGAAGCTGAGGTGCCCTGCCTAGACTTTCTATTTGGGCTTCCATCACGGCTAACGTTTGCTCCTGACCATGCGTAGCGCCTGCGGAACGCGTAATGGTTTCATTCATTAACGTGCCGCCAAAATCATTAGCGCCACTAGCTAGCGCTTTCAGAGAGGCTTCTTTACCCAGTTTCACCCAAGAGGCTTGGATATTATTAATGGTGCCTGCCAATACGATACGAGAAACGGCATGCATCAAGATTGATTCTCTCAAAGAAGGCCCGCTACGCGACTGTTTACGCAAAAACATGGGCGACTCAGCAGCCACAAACGGCAGCGGTACTAATTCAGTAAAACCGCCTGTTTTGGCTTGCAGGTCTCTAAGGGCTATTAAGTGCCTTGCCCAATGCTCATAACCTTCTATATGGCCGAACATAATCGTCGATGTGGTCTTAATGCCTAGCTTATGCGCTGTTTCCATGACCTCTAGCCACTGGCTATCAGTGATTTTATCAGGGCATAGTACATCACGAATATCCTGACAAAGTATCTCAGCGGCAGTTCCTGGAATAGAACCTAAGCCTGCAGCCTTTAGTTGACTCAAATAGTCTTCAAGAGGTAAATCAAGTGTGGTTGCACCCTGCCAAATCTCTAAAGGTGAAAACGCGTGAATATGCATATCGGGTACTGCATGTTTGATTGCCTTGCAAATATCGATATAGGTATTGCCATCATAATCAGGATGAATCCCGCCTTGAAGCGTTACCTCTTGCGCCCCTCGCTCAAAGGCTTCCTTAGAGCGCCTGACAATTTCTTCTAGCCCTAGCAAATAAGGCTTGCCTCTAAGCTCTTCATGTCGCTTACCTTTCGAGAATGCGCAAAACTTACATTTAAAGTAACAAATATTGGTATAGTTGATGTTTCGATTAACCGCATAAGTGATAGTGTCACCAACTAGCTCATATCGAAGTTTATCGGCATACTGACAAATGGCATCAAAATCAGGACCTTTGACGCTAAATAAGCGGATAATTTGTTCTTCAGAAAGCTTATCACCTACCTTATGCTCAGCCAGCAAAGTCTGAATATCTTGACTCACAGGCAGTGGAAATCGTCTTGTAAACGAATTCGGTATCTTATCTGTCTGCCCAGCAGCCCATTTATCTTCTTTAGGATAGCCGTCAGCATCGATTTGCTTGCGCACTTCATGTACAAGTTTCTCATCCAGCCAATGCTCTGCCTGCCTAGCATAGCTGGGATAAATCGTCATGCGTTCAATTAAGTGCTTGCCTGCAATAGCAGTCTGCTGTGCCAAATTGGTAATTTCAGGCCAAGGGGCTTCAGGGTTAACAAAGTCAGGCGTAATAGGTGACACCCCTCCCCAATCATTGATGCCTGTATTCACAAGCTTTGACAGCTCACCTGGGCTCAAATTTGGGGGCACTTGAATGGACATCTCAGCGCCAAAAATCAATCGGGCAACTGCCAACGTCCAAAATAATTCATCAGCATTAGGCTCAGGCGCATTAGCCATTTTGGTATTGGGTTTTGCGCGAAAGTTCTGAATAATAATTTCTTGAATATGGCCATACTCATCATGAATATCGCGTATTGCCAATAACGACTCGATTCGCTCTTGCCGGGTTTCACCAATACCAATCAGAATACCCGTAGTAAAAGGCACCTTGGCAATACCTGCAAAACGTAGGGTTTCAAGGCGTTTTGCAGGTATCTTATCGGGAGAGCCATAATGTGGCATACCCTTTTCACACAGTCTGTCTGACGTTGACTCAACCATGATTCCCATAGATGCAGAAACTTTTCTAAGTTTCAGCATCTCATCTAGAGATAGCGTACCTGGATTTAAGTGGGGTAATACAGACGTATGTTCAAGTATCTTTTTGGCCACATGCGCCAAATAATCAATGGTCGTTTCAAACCCCATGCTCTCAAGGGCGTCACGCGCAGTTTTGTAGCGAAATTCAGGCCTCTCACCTAAGGTAAAAAGCGCCTCTTTACAGCCTAAACGCTCTGCATCTTTTACTTGACGAAGTATGTCATCAACGTGCATATAAGGCTCACCTATTTTTTTAGGCGTCTGAGCAAAGGTGCAATAATGGCAAACATCCCTACAAAGATGTGTTAGAGGAAAAAATACTTTTCTTGAATAGGTAATGGTATTACCAAAGCCAAGATCTCTTATCTTCACCGCACGCGTCATAAGACTGTGCGTATCAGTGTCAAGCGCCAAGGCGACAGATTCATCGCGACTCAAGCGCGTTGATTCAGTGAATAAACTGGACTTCAAATTCGCCATAACTGCAATCTATAAACAAACGGGCATCATGAAAGGAACCCTAATTGTTGTAAAGTAACAAGGTCACTATTCACATCAACATCAAACGCAAGCTCAGGCAATGCAATCGTTCTTACGCTGACACCTGCTTGCTTTGCTTCCTGTAAAAAGCGCTGGTAACTTGCCTGCCCAAACACAAAGTTAACAGGGTTATCACAATCAGTAATCAACGCGTTAGTCCCTTGGAAATCATGACTGGGCAATAAGGTTAGATCACCCTCAAGGTGATGCTCACAAAAAAAGCTTAAGGCTTTTTTATTGGCCAATGGGATATCTGCATGGATAATTAACGCTGTCTTTGCGCGATGCCTATTGGCGAATAGCGCATCCTGTAGCGCGCTGTTTAAGGTATCGGCATGTGCTTCATGATACACATGACAACCTAATGGCTTCACATCATTAAGCACCGACTGATCTTTAGAGAGCACAACGATATCCGTAATCGCAGGCACTGCTTTAAGCGCATCTAAGACGTTCCAAAATAGGCCTTGGATAAGCTGCTGTCTTTCTATCGCGTCTAATTCATTAGCCAGGCGCGTTTTCCCTTGGGTAAAGCTCCTAATAGGCACAAGCGCAAGCATTAGCTATTCACCCTAAAAAACCGAGGCAGTCCCGCGCAAGTTGCCTTTTGTCTTCATCCGTTTTCATCAAGGATTGAGTGACTAAAACGCTAGGACCTAAGGCTTCGATTTCATCTTTATAAGCCTCATCTTCATGATCAATCACAAAATGTGTGGCAAAACCCTGATAATGTTGTGCAACAGACAAAACCGAACGCTCAATGCCAAGCTCCTGCATAATCTTAGCCGCCGGTCCTTTAATCGCCTGACCGCCAATAATCGGCGATACCACGAGGCGCTTTTCTATATGCTCTTTAAGTGAAGCTTTTAATGAAGGGACTGAGAAAATTGGATCAATACTCAAATAGGGATTAGACGGGCAAACAATCAATGCATCAGCTTCTTTAATCGACTGGTTAGCCTGATCTGACAAGCTCGCAGCTTCACTTCCTTGAAAGTGAATCGATTTCACTTCAGGTTCACATTGGTACTTCACAAAATATTCATGAAAGCCGAGTCGCTGCAAATGGCCTTCATGCAGCGCATCAACCTGCGTACGAACAGGTGAATCGGTCATCGGCAAGATCTTACAATCAAGATTATGGGCTTTGGCTAAGCGATCTGTCACAGCCGTTAAGTTTAAACCGTTACTCAAACCGTCTAACCTAAACAGGTGAGTGGCTATATCTTTATCACCCAACTGAAACCAGGCATCTACGCCTAATGTTTTTAGCTGATTAAGGCAGTGCCAGCTCTCACCTTCAATACCCCAACCGAGCTGCTGATTATTTTTACCAGACAACGTATAGATAACCGTGTCGATATCGGGGCAAACCAAGAGGCCATAATGCTGTTGATCATCACCTGTATTAATCAAGAGTGTTAATGCTTCAGGCGGCAATGTCTGATATAGGCCTAACGATAACTTAGCACCGCCAACACCACCTGATAAAGCCAAAACCTTAGGATTATTCATCATCGAAAGAGGTCAAATTGTTTATCACGAATTAAAGGTTTAGCGTCAAAGTGGCCCATCTCGGGATTAGCCCCCTTAATGACCACAGCTGGCAACCCCTCATCGGCCTGCCCCATCAAATAAGAAGCGGCAGCTGCCAGTTCATCACCAACAGCCACCGTAGTTGCCTCGAGCACGCGTCCGTCTCTATCTTTATGGCCCACCATATCAATAAGCGGGTTAAAGCCTGCTGTACCTATCGCAAAGCCCATGGTGCCTTCACGCCAGGCACGCCCTGCACTGTCATTAATAATAATACCGAGATCCAGTCCAAGCGCCTTATCCAAGCGTACTTTTAGCTTAAGCGCACTTCGATTAGCGTCCTCAGGCAACAGCAATACTCGCTCTTTTTCAGGATCTGGCAAATTAGAGCGATCAATACCTGCATTGGCATGCACATAGCCTTGATTGTGTTCCACAATCACAACCCCTTTACGCTTGCGCACAATATCCACCGACTCATCCAAAATGAGCTGAATGATCTCAGGCGCCTTATCAACCTCACGAGCTAACACTTTCGCCTCATCTGATGGCACTACTTCACTCAAGGTAACGTAACGATCTTCAGCCTTGGATATGATCTTTTGCGCGAGTACCAGTATATCGCCGGAGTTCAGGGTGAGTTGCTGCTTATCAATGGCTTCAAGCAGCACGATTCCTAAATCATCACCGGGCAACACTTCAGGGATATGTTGTAAGGCTATGAGTTCCATACCACTACTCGGCAATGCCTGTAATTTTAATACCTGTCGCCGTTTTGAATTGTCTATTCAGTTGAATAAGCACAGACGTTAGTGCTTCAGCAGCGGCAGAATTGGCTAATGGGCCGACTGAAAAGCCTTTCATGCCAGCAGCTTCGACTAATTCAACAACAAGGGCTCGCGCTTCTTTGTCATTGCCCGCAACCAATACATCGCAATTAATCGCATGGTCACTCTTTAAATGATCTGCCGCCACATTTTGAAAAGCCGAGATAACCTTAGTCCCTTCACCTACAATCGCCTGAGCCTCCTGTGCAGCACTGCCCGCTTCTGGTAGCTGCACGGTTCCTACTTTAGGTGGTCTTAAAGGCACAGTAACATCAATTAGGATCTTACCTTCAAGGCCTGCTTTAACAGATTCAATGGTTGATTCATGATGAGCATAAGGAACTGTTAGCGCAACCAAATCAGCTGCTGCAGCTGCACTGACATTATCCATCCCTCTCACTTCAACACCAACTAAACCTTGCTCACTCAAACGTTGGTTTAAGTCATCTACAGCGTCTTGTGCTTTTTCAGCGGTACGCGAGCCAATGATGATGTTTTTACCTGCCTTCGCCCAACGTCTCGCGAGTCCTGTGCCTAACGCACCTGTACCACCTAAGATGGCAATGGTCTTGATTGAATCTGACATGTCGCAATAGCCTTTTTGCTACTTAATGGGTTAATTAGCGCAGTTATACGCCCCTTTGATTAGCCATTCAAGTCAGATTTAAGGAGCAGCAGTGGCATTTTCAATCAATCTGACTTTCGCTACAATTACGCTTTTTACTAAACACAGTCGAAGAACATGAACAAATTAGACTTTACAGGGAAAACGGTTGTTGTCACAGGCGGCGGCAAAGGTGTTGGCAAAGGCATTACCGAGCAATTTCTTCAAGCAGGCGCTGCTGTTGTGATTTGCGGTCGCAGCGAACCTGAAGTACTGCCTGAAGTAAATGGCAACAAAGCGCTATTCAAAGCCTGCGACGTGAGAGACTACGAGCAAGTAGAAGCCCTGATGCAATTTGCCAAAGACCAAACCGGCTCACTCGATGTGTTAGTCAATAATGCAGGTGGCGCACCTTTTGCTGATGCCGCAACCGCATCGCCTAGATTTTCAGAAAAAATCATCGGCTTAAATTTACTGGCACCGCTTTATTGCTGCCAAGCAGCTAACAAAATAATGCAAGAGCAAGAGAACGGTGGCAGCATCGTCAATATTGCAAGTGTGAGCGCCCTAAGACCTTCTCCGGGCACTGCTGCTTACGGCGCTGCCAAAGCAGGTCTCATTAATTTGACTACTTCATTGGCTGTAGAGTGGGCACCTAAAGTTCGCCTCAATGCCATTGCCGCAGGCCTTATTTTAACAGAACAAGCCCATTTACATTATGGAGACGAAGAAGGCATCAAGAAAGTAAGCCAGACAGTACCCTTAGAGCGCATGGCATCGCCTGCTGACATTGGAGAGGCCTGCATGTATTTTGCATCACCTTTATCGTCTTATGTCACAGGATCTTCACTTACTGTTCACGGCGGCGGAGAAAAACCTGCTTTTCTGGACGCTGGAAATAGTCAACCTTAATTTTTTAGGCTGTTGCATCCAAGAGGCCTTTCGAAAACAAGCGCTTCGAGCTAAATCCAACCACTGCATTTATCCACCCGACAATCACTATAAAAAAGAGTGGGCATTCATCCTGTCACAGTGGTTGTTGGCTAAATAAGTTGGGTAACCAATATTCCTACAGGATGACTACATTACGCGTAACCCACCATGCGTAATCTGCCAGAAGCTGAAGTACTTGGTGGGTTACGCGCATCTTAGCCACCCTACAAAAACTGATATCACTCGACAATCCGTTTGACATGACGTAGCAGCCAACCTTGGCAGCACAAACGTTATGTGTTTTTAGGTTGAATCTGCCAAAGAAAATAATCAAGTTTTTCTTCGTTATTTAAATGAAAAGAGTTGAGATAGGAATACTAACGTAAGCATCACAGACAGGAGCGCAACAACGATCCTTTGGTTCGTATTGTTATATGCATAAACTTTTATAACAGAAAAATTTAATGAACTAAGTTAATTAATAAATCTCAAATAGAAAAATTTTCTGGTACTTATATCATGAAACTACTTTATTTAAGTATTATTTATTCCCTCTTACTCATTAACATACCTACGTACTCAATGACTGAAAAAGAGTATAGTGAATATTTACATGAGCTGCGTAAAATAAACACTCAGAGAGACTGGAATATCTGTGATGCACTGAGATGTATATATAAACAAAAATCAAACAAAACGCCATCAGAACTAGCTGATTATTTTGAGATAAATGACGCTCCAATTTTTCAATTTGAACGAGAAAATCCCAATGACCGTTACGAGCAAAACTATCACACTGCCTTATACATTTTCATAAAAAGTAATTATACATTTAAAGACTTTCTCAAAACCCTACAAAAGGCATTTTCAACTTAATCATCAAAACCTAACTCACGTATCACAGGGAGGAACGTAGCGAAGACCCTATGGTGCCCATTGTTATGGGCACAAATTGTATAGTATGACCTAAATTAATAAACAACGTTAATCACTCAACCTCAAACAAAAAAATAGCGGGTACTTATATTATGAAAAAACTTTATTTAAGCATTATTTATTTCCTCTCACTCATTAATTTACCTACGTACTCAATGACCGAACATGAGTATAAAGAATACATATACCAGCTAGGTAAAAGAGGTATTTATAGAGACTGGAGCATTCACGATGCAGTCGGATTTATATATTCCAAAAATTCGATTAAAACACCATCAGAACTAGCTGACTATTTTAAGATAACTAATGCTCCAATTAAACAGATCGAACGAGATTACCCTAATGACCGGCACGATCAAAACTATTACACTGCTTTATACATTTTCATCAAAAGTAATTATAAATTTACAGAATTTTTAGAAACCCTACAAAAGGCATTTTCAACTTAATCATCAAAACCTAACTAACGTATCAAAGGGAGGAACGTAGCGAAGACCCTATGGTGCCCATTGTTATGGGCACAAATTTTATAGTATGACCTAAATTAATAAACAACGTTAATCAATCAACCTCAAACAAAAAAATAGCGGGTACTTATATTATGAAACGACTTTATTTAAGCATTATTTATTTCCTCTTACTCATTAACATACCCACGTACTCAACAAACGAAAAAGAGTCTAAAGAACCTGTTAATAACTGGTTTAACATGAATTATGACCAGTGGAATAGTCACGATGCCACCCTCCTTATATCTACTAAAAGTTTGAATAAAACACCGTCAGAGCTAGCTGACTTTTTTGAGAGAAATGACGTTCCAATTAAGCAGATCGAACGAGAATTCCCTAATGACCTTTACGAGCAAAACTATCAAACTGCCAGATACATTTTCTTCAATAGTCATTATGCATTTAAAGAGTTTCTCGAAGTACTGAACATGGCATGTTCAACTTAATTATCAAAATCTAACTCACGTATTACAGGGAGCAACTTAGCAAAGATCGCATGGAAGCATTTTTTATATTTTTGCCACTCTTACCTACAAGATTTATATTATTTTTAAATGTAATAATTTTTACTAGCATTTATATGAATTCAAAAAACTACAAAACCTAGTACCCCAATGCACAGCGATTGTCGGGTTCAGTGGCAGAGTAAAATGCTCATAGCAAGGCAGCTGATCGAAAATAATAGTTATTCTATAGTGAGATCAAGCAACACAGCTATGGGCATTTTAAATGCCACCCAAAGGGCAGCTACAGGTTTTCCCGTGACTTTGTTGCAAGTATTTGAAAGACGCATGTATTACTGCATACTTGCGCCTTGCCACAGAAAAACCTGTAGCTGCTGAACGGGACAATCGCTGTGCATTGGGGTACTAGACTCATTTAAAGTTGATTGACGCTTTAAAATGTACCGCCCTAGAAAACCTCTTTCTCTCACCTCCGAAAAATGAACAAATACAATTCCTATAGAATCTAACACCCTATCAATTTTCTTGAAAGGCACCAACAATGATTGGTTTATTGATTACCATAGCGCTAATGGATCAACATATAACTATAATAAATTCTACACCTCCAATATCTGTCACTCAGCAGGCTGAATGCCTCAATATCAATCTAACTTGGGAAGAAATACGAAACATTGGAATAGGCCAAGCAACTATCGAAGACTTCTTTAACACCTCGTTTGGAGCACCACAGAAAGTATTGCTACCAAAAGGTTTTAAACTGTACAAACTCTCTGACAGAATAATTGATTATAATTCATTAACAATAGAAACCTTTATATCTCCCTGGTGGACTCCATATGATGCATTTTTAGACCACCCGGGGTATTTGTCCAATATGTCTATTGCAAATGCTAATGGTATTTCATTAAGAGAGTGGGTTCGATTAACTTGCGCAGTACAAGAAAACTGGAGCTCTCTCAGGTATTTGCAAATAGTAACACTAGAAAAGCCAGTATATGCATGGTATGGATCAACCAAAGGCGTGCCACGAATTTCAACAGATTCTCTATCAAAGAGAGATAGTAAAGCGGAGAAGTCGGGCTTTACAAAAAGACTACCAGGCGGTTCAAAGCAACTATACATTCCGAACTTAACACCTGATTATATAACCTCGTGCGAACACAAAGAAACATAACGCTTAAATTACAGGCAGAAGTATATCAATGATCGTGCGGACGTAGTTGTTTTATGTAAGGGTATAGTTGGACGCTCCGAAAACATCAAGCAAAAAGACCTCTTGAGAGTGAGAAATTCTCACTCTTGATAACGTTTACTTAAGGGCACCTCTAAAAATTGCTTTCGGCTTCTGTTTTATTCACATGTCTGTTTCTAATAGCATGATAGTAATCAAATAAACGAAGGATAAAAATATTATACCTCACACCCTTCAGGCACTAATTTCTTTGGCTTAAGCGGTGTTGTAGGTTTTATTAAGGTGTCGACCATTAATTGCAACCTACGCCTTGCTGAAAGCCTTGAAATTCAGTGCAGAACCTCAAAATCAATTATAAGAGATGCCCTTTATTTTTTAGCGTGCTTTGACAACCACTTAAAAATTTTTTTCTTGCGGCATCTGCCTTTAATTTTTTTTTGACTGCATTGAGTAAGCTTAGCAGCAGACTGAATAGCAGTAGCAGCAGACTGGGTAGCAAAATTCCTTTTTTTCATTTCTACCATCTTTAGTTTTTTGATAAAACTGTACAACCAATACCTTTGATCTTCAGGTTTTATTTCTATATCTTTGTTTATTTCAAAAAGCTCTCTTAAAGCAATGTCCCTATCGTCAGACGTTTTATTGATACACGTATAAAGTAGGTCAGAGGCAGTTTCTGTATCCAATCCAGTTGGGGTATGATCCTTAGGGTAGATAGTTAAAAGATCTAACACTATTTTCTTAAAGCCACCAAAAAAAACAGTACTAGTACTATCTACAACTTTTATGACCTCATGATTACCTCCTTCTGGAAGCCGACACTCTAGAAAATTCAAAAACTTTTCGACTCTAGCTGAATACTCACAACCCCCTTTCCAGTCAGCTGTGGATAATGAACAAGCAATTGTAATAACAACACATAGAACAGAATTGTAAATCATACCGCTCACTCCTATCAACATCTACAAATCGTGTAAAGCTTCAAATTCACTATGCTGATCCATGGCTAATTTTAGCGCTTATCTGTATTAACTTTTTCTAAGTCACTCTTTTATTTTCCTTTGTCATGGTAAATTTAGGATAGACCAACAGCAAGGTTATGTGATCAAATTATTCATCCAAGCACAGTATATATTAAACTGGTAAAGCTAACATAATTACTAAATTTAGCGTACTACAGAATACTTATGCAATGGCGATCTTTCCTTTATACAAACGATCACCAAAAAAGCAACCTTCAAGCGAACTGGCTTAAAGGCTTTAAGCTGTTGTCGATTGGGACATGGCAGAGAGGCTACCTTCGTGTTTTAGCTTTTTACTGAACGCTAAACAGTGAGTCATGAATTGTTCTAAATACGCTTTGTCAGCAGCCTTAACCATGATCGAGCAGTGTACCTGCCTCCCCTTAATCAAGTAGCCTATGCCTATTTTTGCACCAGGTGGTGGAACGAAGAAAAATGCTTGAGCAGAATTTTTATATTCTCCCAAACAAGAGGTGGAATAATAGTTTTCGTTTAGCTTTTTTAAAACAGAGGAAGAAAAGAATGGGTCAGGTCGGTCAGATAACCGCTTTAACATAAACAGCAGCCTTGAGTAACCTGCCCCAGTCTTCGCTCGCTTAATACGCTGCCTATACACCTTTGCAGCTTCCAGTAACGCTACTTCATCCCAGAATCCTTGTTTTAGCTGGCGAATAAAAAATGCACTTTCTTTACTTTGAGAGCGAAGTGTTTCTGTTCGACCTTGCTGAAAATGACTCATGCCGCAAGGTGCATAAATTGACCTACTATCCTCTTCCAAGTGCACCTGTGCATACTGAAACATCAGTTGCGCTAAGAAATCCATAGAGTAACCTTGATACCCTAAATCTACATCCAATGATAACGCCTTTAAACTCGGCAAGTCAGGTGAGGCTGCCTGAGGCCGTGTAAAATTAAGGGGTGTGATAACAGGCTCCGCCTGAACGCTTGTGACAGGTTCTATGCTCATTGTTTGTTCAATCAGATAACGCATAGCCGTGGCATCAATCTGACTATGTTCAAACAACCAGGTCATGTCGCCTTTGCCCCAAAAAAGCAGATTTAATGGCATATAAGGCCAAAGCGTATGATGGTTATTGCTGAAGACAGATGCTGCGAAACATTCAGCCCCCGTAAAAGGTGCATCCATCCAATGAATAATCGCCAAACTATTGAGGAGGCGTTGATAATGCTGTTGATTTGCCTCCTCTAATAAGTAAGTTTGCAACGCTTCGGCCGTTTCATCCCCCCTAAGATTGGCCAACCTAAAGAAATCACTCGCCGTTTCCTCTTCAGCAAATGTGTATAGCAACCTTAGCTGCTTTTCTAACTGCGCTTTTTCAGTCAGCCTACCCTGGGCATCAATCACCTCAATACGATATAGACCTCCTCTTAGCTGGATCGTTATTGCAGTCAAGGGTGCAGCAAGCGTTAACAGGCTGTCTTTTTGCTTAGTTGGTACGCGCCTTTTATGAAATATATCCAGTAGAGTCTGACGACAATAGTCTCGTCCATCATGCGTAAAAACTAGAGACTGACTAGCACATAAGCGCTGATAAGTGGCTGCCAATTGAATCATCCAGCCAGCTAATACCTTGATTTGCTCCTCGTCATTCTCAAAAAGGCTAGCTGTTTGAATAGCATAGTTTTGTGATTGCAGAATGGGTTGCCTTTCTTCCAGATAACTCGACAGCCAAGCATCAGCCATCCAATTATTAGAGGTCTCACTGTCTTTAACTAGCTTTTCATACAGAAGCTTGCCTGTGTCCCGAAAGAAGGTATCGTTAGCTAAATCGAAAGCCTTTGCTTCATCCGACGTTAAAAAGACACTAGCCTCTTCACTCAGCTGATGCAGGACTTCATCCAGTGGAGGAATGGGCAATGCCTTGAGTCTTTCACTCTTCATCATGATCTAATGATATTTTAATGAGATAGCCTATATAACATAGGGTGAGAATACAGAGCCCTGTTTCGAACAAGTTAAACAAGGGGCTTTGATTTAAGTAAGTGATGGCATCCACTAGGCCTCTCCTTCCACGTACGCCGTTTGATCAATTGTTGCCTGTTGTCTCTTATCTTTACGTATCGCTTTCCATAAGGCCGCAAGTGTCAGAAAGAAACAAAACATATAAGGAAAGCCAATCAAGGAGCCTACTGCTTTAATACCTTCAATCTTTCCGGACAACACAAAAGGTAAAGCGATAGCACTCATGAAGCTGCCCCAAATACAGATTTTCACTTTCGATGGCGATTCGCTGTTACGACTCGTCAAAATACCCAGGGTGATACAGCCACTCACAATAGTGGTCACCACGAAGGCGACAAACAACATGGCGAGGATAATTTTTGTCACGGATGAAAAAGGAAATTGCTCCAAAAGCACATAAATCGTATCTTGATAGCTTGTTTCAGCAGCTTGAGCAATCACACCTTTACCTCGAACGGTATCAAGCAGTGCGTAGCCTGAAAAAACTGAAAACCATAAGAAAATAAAGCCTGATGGGACTAAAATTGAGCACAAAATCATTTCTTTAAGTGTTCGCCCTCTGGATATTTTTGCAATAAACACGCCCATGAAGGGTGTCCAACCAATCCACCAAATGAAGTAACTCATCGCAAACCAGTTAATCCAATAACGGCTATCATCAAAAATAAATAAATTAAACGATTGTATAAACGTGCCTCTGAGCGTATGACCAAAAGACTCAATCACCGTCATTAAAAAATAGCGCGTAGGGCCAACTAAGAAGACAAAAAGCAGCAAGGCAATTGAACAAATAATGGTAAGGTCACTAAGAATCTTCATACCCTTCTTAATAGGCGTTAAGGCACAAATCGAATAAAGAAGAAAAAGACCCAGCAGAATCCAAGGGGCTATATCCATGCTTGGCTGATTCAAAATAAACTTGAGTCCGCCGTTTATTTGCCCTGCCGCCATTGCCAAAGATGCAGCTAATGACACACTAACGGTAATAATGGTCAGCGCCATCGCCGTGCGGGCCGCGGTTTCTGACCACCGATGTTTTTTGAAGGCAATACGAATCGGAGAGCCCGTTGACAGCTGACCGCCTTTAAAGTAATGAAAGTAAGCAATTACGACTGCACTAATGGTGTAAATAGACCAAGCAGGCACGCCCCATAGCCAGAAAGAGGTCGACATGGCAAAGCTAGCTTTTTGGCTCACCGACATTTGCGGCATCATCGAATAGTTACTGTAAAGAAAGTGCCAGAGTGCCTCCAACGGCCCATAAAAAATAATGCCGACGCCAATACCTGCGGTGAACAGCATATTTAGCCAAGAAAACGTGGAAAATTCAGGCTTCGCATCTTTTCCACCTAAACGCTTTTGTCCTTGAGACGAAAAAGCAATCGAGAGACAAGCCAGTAAAATAACTAAAGGTAACCAAAGCACCATCCAGTCAAAAAGGGTATAGACGTAGTGAGCCGTGACTTTAAACACCTGAGCCACTTCTTGAGGGAACAGAATAGAACAACTGGCAATGAGTAAAACGACAGGGAAGGTAATTAAAAAATACGTATTAGGAGAGAGATCGTTTTCTTTCATTACGAGTCTTAAAAAAAATCATTTTTATTAAGACAAGATTCGCAATATAAAAGTTCTAACTAATTGAAGGTTTACTTATTCACTACCTCATCTAAAACCGATTGTCTGGTAGCTAATTTTTTGATAGAGGGATTAGGTTCTATTGACATAATGTTGTTTATGCTGCTTATTTAGCTCACTAAACTACACAGGATTTGCCTTGTTTGATGAACATTTAGCCTGTAACAGCATAAAAAAAATTATGTCAACAGAACCTAAATGGTCGCCCCTCTCTCATACGGTATCTGAATCTACCAAGAGGGTTTTAACGAATCATCTAAAAAAAAGGAGCCGAAGCTCCTTATTCATTTAACTCGATTAGGCTTAGTGAGCTTCTACCAACTGCACTGTACCATCTTCAAGTACTTCATGCATTTGACCGGAAGGCTCATCCAGGAATTGCACCAAAACAAAGCACGCAGCTGCAGCACCTGCAATCACCATAAAGAAGGTTGAAGCATCAACAAACGAATATACGGTTAAGAAGGTTACCGCACCAACGTTACCATAAGCACCAACCATGCCAGCAATTTGCCCTGTCATACGACGCTTAACTAAAGGCACCATAGCAAATACTGCACCCTCACCTGCCTGCACGAAGAACGAACACATCATCACAGCAGCAACTGCCAAAGGAATGGCCCACGCGATCGTAATTTGAGAAAGTATCAAATACCCCACTGTTAATCCTGCAACTAATACTGTTAGGGTCTTCTTACGGCCAATCTTGTCTGATAAATAACCACCACCTGGACGTGCAGCCAAGTTCATTAAGGCAAAAGCACCGCCTAAAAGACCTGCTTTTACAGGGCTTAGATCAAACGTTTCCATAAAAAAAGCAGGCAGCATCGACACAACCGCTAACTCAGAACCAAACGTCACGAAGTAAGACCAATCAAGAATGGCCACTTGCTTGAATTTGTATTTATCCATTTCATGAACAGGCTTGCTTAAACGCTCTTTATTCACATTCCAGATTTGATAGAACTGGAAGCAGAATAATGCTGCTAACACACCCCAAAGTATATTAGCTGTCATAGCGCTCAATAGGCTGACACCTGCCGGTGAAAGTTTCCAAGTTAAGACAGCCAAGGCTATGTACATAGGGACATTCATCGCAATATATAACCAAAAGTCTTTCTTGCTGCTCACTTCTAGGCCACCTGTTTTCTTAGGCTTAAAGTAGGTTGCGCCTTTTGGTGTATTACGTGCACGGATTGCAAAATTAATACCGTAGAAGAAAGCCACCACACCTGTCGTTGCAATTGCATAACGCCATGCATCAGCACCTGCATAGTCAGCATAAAGATACGTCGCAACAGCAGGTAATGTCCAAGCGGCAGCTGCACTACCGAAGTTACCCCAGCCACCGTAGACACCTTCTGCAAGGCCAACGGTTTTTGCAGGAAACCACTCACTTACCATACGGATACCGATAACAAAACCCGCACCAATAAAGCCACAAAGAAAGCGGAATAGAGCGAGTTGCTCATACGTCTGCGAGAAAGCGAAACCAAAGCAAAGGAAAGCCGAAGCCATCAATAGCAATGAATAAACCACACGAGGGCCAAATTTATCCACCAGCATACCAATGACGATACGTGCAGGAATAGTCAAGGCTACGTTCAAAATCAATAAGGCTTTCCACTGCGCATTGGTCATATCGAATGCAGCCATAATAAAAGGCTTCATCGGCGCATGAGAAAACCACATGACAAAGGTTAAAAAGAAGGCGAACCAGGTTAAATGTAGCGTTCGAATCGAAGGATTCGTCAGCTCAAGAAGGTTTAACTGAGGGTTACTCATTAGCTTTTAGCTTCCGTTATAAAAGGTTTTCAGTAGCTAAAGCAGGAGGTGTGCCAATTATAGAATGTTATTGATTTGAGGAGACTATGAGCAGATCAAACGCTTTCTCTGCAACCGTAAATTCAGCTAATCACCCATATGCCAGGCCTATGGAGGTCAAACGCACCAAAAAGGTACTTTCTTTAATTACCCACCCTTTGAGTCTGAACTATTTCATCAATAACTCTACTAAGTGCCTGCGATTAATCAAAAGTGCAAGAAAACTCATGAAACAGTGTATTGATAGCCTACTCACTTGGCCAACAAAGATAGTTTTTAATTCAAAGGATTATGCATGCCTTAGGGTGATGGTTATTTTTTTCCTTATCTGCACCCTTTCCGAAACGCTGCAGAGTAAAGGGCAATCGTCAAAACTACTATGCTGCTGCGCAAGTGGCTCACAATCAAACAAAGAGTGCTATTCAGCAAGGCCAGTAAACACGGAATCTAAAACACAAGAAGAAAGCCCCTTCTCTTCTCAGAGCATGGAGAGTATTCCCCTAACCGATACAAACAACTCTACCGAAAGTTTAAGCGTCAGCATTAAAGGCCAAAGCTTCATAGCATCCATTCTAGCTGGGCTGGGAATTAAAAGCTTGAGCACTTTAAATCTATCTACGCTGAGTAGCAATTCAGACAAAAAACCTTCTCATCCATAGGAAAGTCTTTTTCCATCATCTCACTGGCGTCATGCGCTTCAAGCAGCTCAATGTGGTAAGTGTCGCCGTAGTGCGCCTTGATTTCATCTTCTGGTACAGAAAAAGGCGGCCCTTCCATTAAGGATTGATCGTAATCGAACACGATCAATAACTGCTTCGCTTTATTCGTGACCTGCTGCATGTGTTTTGCATAGTCTTTACGCATGCCAAGTGGCAACGCCACTAAGGCGCCTCGATCAAACCAGGCATCCACTTTGCCTAGTTGCGCCTTGCTTAGTTTGAAGACATCACCCACAAAGATATCCAAACACTCAGCTTTGTAATGAATAAGGTCGCCTACCTCTGTTTTCAGAGGCTCAACCTTTAACTCCTCAAATAATTGATCGACGGCTATTCGGCTAAGTTCAACACCAGCCACCTCGAAACCCTGCGCCAATAACCAACCTATATCCAGTGTTTTGCCACAAAAAGGGATAAACACACGGTCACCCTTTGAAAGATTCAAGCTATCAATATGATTAACTAAATTAGGGTTAACCTCAGATTCATGCCACTCAATTTGACCGGTTTCCCAACACTTATGCCAAAAATCAGATTTCATCGAAAACCCTATTGTCGTGGGGCGGGACAGCGCAGCGTCTCCCGCCAATGCAAACCGATTTATGGCGGGAGACGCTGCGCTGTCCCGCCCTACGCTTCTGCTAAAGCCGTTTCCAGCCATCACGAAGCAGCTGGATACCTTCTTCCTGCAATTGATGACGCAATTCATCCGCCAGGTCATACTCTTTATTGGCTCGGGCTTCTTTGATTTGCTCAATCAAAGCCTCAACGGCTTCTGCTGTCATTTCGCCTTCTTTAGCGGAATGAAACCATTCGGCTGGCGATGACTGCAACAAACCTAACAAATCGGCTAGATCGACAAATTCAGCTTTTATTGAAGGCAAATCACCCTGCCCTTGCTTTAACGCTTTACCTAATTGATGTAGGCGGCTAATCACCTCAGGTGTGTTTAAGTCATCCAGTAACGCCCCAAAACCCTGCGACGAGGTTAAATCAAAATCTTCTGGCAACGTTACCGCGTCAGCTACTTGCAGATAGCCATACAAGGTATCTAGCGACTTACGTGCACTGTTTAATAGGTCTTCAGTAAAATTAAGCTCACTTCTGTAATGAGAAGACAATAATGCAAAACGCAAAACCTCACCTGGGTAATGATCAAGCAGATCATTGACCATGCGAAAATTACCTAACGACTTAGACATTTTATCGCCATCAATATTGATATAGCCATTGTGCATCCAGTAGCGCACAAACGTTTTATTGTGCGCACATTCACTTTGCGCAATCTCATTTTCATGGTGTGGGAAAGTCAAATCTCGACCCCCACCATGAATATCAATGGTTTCGCCCAAATGTTTTTTAATCATGGCCGAGCACTCTAAATGCCAACCTGGTCGACCTTTACCAAAAGGGCTTTCCCATGCAGGCTCGCCTTCATGAGAAGGTTTCCACAACACAAAGTCGCCCGCATAACGTTTATAGTCAGCCACCTCAACCCGCGCACCTGCCAGCATATCCTCAAGATTGCGGTTCGATAATTTCCCGTAGTCACTCATGGACTGCACATCAAAGAGCACATGCCCTTGCGATTCATACGCATGCCCTTTTTCGATCAAGGTTTCAATCATCGCAAGCATGTCAGCAATATGCTCCGTTGCATACGGCTCAATGGTCGGTGATAAATTATTAAGCGCTGTCATGTCGTCATGATAAGCCTTGGCAAAACGGTGCGTTAAGTGCTCAATCGGCTCTTCATTTTCACTCGCAGCCTTGATGATTTTGTCATCAATATCCGTAATGTTTCGCGCATAGGTCACCTTAGGGTAAAGCACTGACAACAGTCTAAATAGCGTATCGAACACAACCGCAGGGCGTGCATTACCGATATGCACCCGATTATAAACTGTCGGACCGCACACATACATGCGCACATGCTCAGCCTCTAAAGGGACAAAGGTTTCCTTTTTAGCCGATAATGTATTGTATAAATGCAGGGTCATACCGATGCCTTTAATCCAATGGTTAAGTTAAATACAGGCTTGCCTTCTTTGTGATCATAACGGTCCGCCACAAAGTAGCCTTCTCGTTCAAACTGAAAACCCGTTTCAGGTTTGCAAGCAGCAGCAGCTGGCTCTACAAAGCCTTGCTTAATCACTAACGAGTCTTTGGTGAGCGCATTGTGCAAGTTATCCGCATTACCCGGTGCTTCATCTGCAAACAATCTATTATATACACGAAGTTCACAAGGTACTGACTGATCAGCCGACACCCAATGAATCACGCCGCGAGGCTTTTGCTCAGGCGGCGGATTTTTACCTAAAGTATCTTCGACAATGACCGCATCAATCGATTCAATGTCACCTTCAGCATTTTTATTCACGCCTGTTGCTTGAATCACATACGCGCCGCGAAGTCTTACGTATTCACCGAGCACAAGGCGTTTAAACTTCTTACGGCTTAAGGTAGTGTCTTCACTAAAATCTGCGCGATCAATATACAGTTTGTCAGTCAAAGGTACGACGCGCTCACCCTGAGTTTCATCATTCGGGTGATTCGCTAAGCTTAAATCGAGTGACTCAGGGAAATTACTTAACCGCACTTCAATGGGGTCAATGACACACATTGCTCTGGCTGCATGCTGATTTAAGTCATCACGAAGCGCATGTTCTAACTGAGCAACATCCACAATGCCATCTGTTTTAGAGACAGCCAAGGTATCGCAAAAGTTTCGAATAGCGCGAGGTGTAAAGCCGCGGCGGCGCATCCCAGAAATCGTCGGCATGCGTGGATCATCCCAACCTGCCACAATACCTTCATCAACTAAAGCTTTTAATTTACGCTTGCTCGTTAAGGTATAATTTAAATGCAAACGGCCAAACTCGTATTGTTTAGGCTCGGCAGGCACAGGCAAATTTTCAATAAACCAGTCATAAAGCGGCTTATGGTCTTGAAATTCCAAGGTACAAATAGAATGGGTAACGCCCTCAATGGCATCTTCCTGCCCGTGGGCAAAATCATAGCTTGGGTAAATACACCACTTATCGCCTGTTTGATGATGACTTTCTTTGCGAATGCGGTACAAAATAGGATCACGCAAATTCATGTTGGGTGAAGCCATGTCTATTTTGGCGCGTAATACACAAGTGCCTTCGTTAAACTCACCTGCGCGCATTTTTTCAAAGCGCGTCAGGTTGTCTTCGACTGAGCGTTCACGATAAGGGCTGTCTTTACCAGGTTTAGTTGCCCAGCCTCGGTACTCGCTGGCTTCCTCAGCTGAAAGATCGCACACATAGGCTTTGCCTTCTTTTATTAGATGCAAGGCCCACTCATAAAATTGATCGAAGTAATTGGAGGCAAAGCGCACATCACCCGCCCATTGATAGCCTAACCATTTAATATCTTCCTGAATGGCATCAACATAAACTTGTTCTTCTTTTTCAGGATTGGTGTCGTCAAACCGTAAATGACAATCGCCGCC
This sequence comes from Pseudomonadales bacterium, assembly GCA_965225765.1. Taxonomy (GTDB): domain Bacteria; phylum Pseudomonadota; class Gammaproteobacteria; order Pseudomonadales; family DT-91; genus CAKMZU01. The sequence goes on along the minus strand of CBDDBO010000002.1, from coordinate 138,024 downwards.
GTATTTTTGCGCCAAGCCAAAATTTAACCAAATCGATTTTGCATGACCCACATGCAAAAAGCCATTCGGCTCAGGCGGAAAACGTGTGATCACTCTGCCCTGCACTCGTCCCTCTTCGATATCCTTGTCGATGATCGCTTCAATAAAGTTCGTCGTCCGATTCTCTTGTGACATAAGGTGGCAAGCCTTGACTATTTGTAAAGTGGAATAAAAGGCGTATTATACGCGCTGCACTCAAATATGACACTAACTTATGCATGAGGCTATACATGGTCATTTTACATACCAACCATGGTGATATTACCGTTGAATTAAATCAGGAATTAGCGCCTAAAACCTGTGAAAACTTTTTAGCCTACGCCAAAGAAGGCTTTTACGACGGCACCATTTTTCACCGCGTTATTGATGGCTTCATGATTCAAGGCGGTGGCTTTGATAAAGACATGAATCAAAAAGAGACCAAAGCGGCTATCGAAAACGAAGCCGACAACGGGCTTCGTAACGAAGTGGGTTCTTTAGCGATGGCACGGACCATGGACCCTCACTCTGCCACTGCGCAATTTTTCATCAACGTCAAAGATAATAACTTCTTAAACCACACAGGAAAAAATGCGCAAGGTTGGGGCTACGCGGTCTTTGCCAAAGTGACAGAGGGCATGGATGTGGTCAATAAAATTAAAGGGGTCAGCACAGGTAGCAGTGGCATGCACCAAGATGTCCCTCAAGAAGCTGTGATCATTGAGCGTGTCAGCATTAACGACTGATGGTTACCGAGGCTAAATGAAAACACGTTTTATTTCAGACCTTCATCTAGATGAATCAAGCCCTGATCGTTGTCAGGGTTTTTTCGATTATCTGGATCGTATTGAAGGCGATACCGAAGAGCTTATTATTCTCGGTGATCTTTTTGAAGCATGGGTGGGAGACGATGACCTGTCTGCCTTTAATCTCAAGATCATACAAAGACTGAAAGCGTTAACCGATAAAGGCATTGTGTTAAAAATCATGCACGGCAATCGTGATTTTTTACTGGCAGAAGAGTTTATGCGACGCACAGGCGCACAACTGATTAGCGACCCCCTGTGTTTTGATACAGGCGAAGGCCACATGCTACTTGCTCACGGTGATGCCTTTTGCACTGATGATGTAGACTATCAAGCATTTAAAGTACAAATCAGAAGCCCTGAAACCATCAGTTATTTATTATCGCAGTCATTAGAAGACAGGAAACTATTGGCGGCTTCATTAAGAAAAGACACATCAAGAGAGGTGGAAGGAAAGTCCATGGAGATCATGGATGTTAACGATGAGGCCATCAAAACCAGCTTTATTGAAAATGACCTCTGCTGCATGATTCATGGCCATACGCACAAACCCAACATTCACCACTATGACATTGAGGGTAAAGCCTGTACCCGTTATGTACTCGGCGACTGGCAATCAACTGGATACGAAATTATTCTTGATACTTGCCGATCTCCTCAAACCATCACATTAGAAGAATTCGATTTAAAGGATCAACATGTCATTAGAAGCCAAAGTTAACGCGGTAGAAAACTACCTAAAAGCACTCAATGAAAAAGATATGGGCTTGATTGAAAGCCTTTATGCGGATGATGCCATCGTGCATGACCCTTATGGCGTTAATGAAGTAAAAGGACTAGAAGCGATTAAAGGGTTTTATCAACAAGCCTTTGACGCCAATGTCACAGGCGCTCTGACAGGCCCCGTTAGAGTAACTGGCGATTCAGCTGCCTTTTCATTTTTCATTAATTATCAGGGCGCTGTCATTGATATTATTGATGTCTTCCAGTTCAACGATGCTGGAAAAGTTATCTCTATGAAGGCCTATTGGTCTCAGGAAAACATGCGATAACCACATTAACTATTGGCATTAATACCCCGCCTAGCCAGTAAACGTCTATAGCTGGCTAAAAACCAACCAAACAAAACACCTTAAAGGCAATCACAGCCACGTTAACCAAAATCTAAAAAAATAAAAAAATATAATTAGTCAGCCCTGACAAAGGCCTTATATTTTTTAAGGCCAAGTATTATCGAAAGCATAAACTTAAAGCCAGCCAATCTGTTGGCTGCTTTTTGATCAGGTAACCAGATAAAAACAAGCACAAAAAAAGCGTTGATCCACTTTTTTAAGTTCCAGGCACAAGCAGCCATCAACAAGTTAAGCTGATCGCCGATAAAGCCCTTAAGGAAGTTCCTGCACAATCTGAAGTCTTGCTTCAAATGACCGATAACGGGCTCAATGGATGAGCGTTTTTTACAAAGCGTTCGTTTACGTGCTCGTTGTTTATCATTATCTCGCTTAAGAGGCTTGCCTGGTAAAATAACTTCCTGCTTCACTTTAGATTTGGAACCTTGATAGCCTTTATCAACAACAGCAGTTTTGATGGATGTCTCTCTCACAGATTCTGCTTCATCTAACGCAGTTTGTAATGTTTCAGAATCATGCGTGAACGTATCATGTGCAGCGACGCCAACAATGACATGATCGCGTGTCGATACGATAGAAGCCTTGCTCCCGTATTCGTATTTTTTATGCGCCTTACCTTTAGCAACACAGTAGACTTGAGGCTCATGAAGGCTGTAAATTTTGTTCTTGTCCTTAGACTGTTGAGCAAGTACCTTGCGATACATGGCAAAATCGTTTGCTAGCTGTGCAACCGCACCCTCTGGGAGTTTTCGCTCAAGCTCTCTCATCAGAATGTCAGCAATAGTACGCAGACGCTTCAAGGCTTTTTTAGCCTTCTTGCGTTTCTTTACATGTCCAAAGAAGCGCGAGTCAATACGAAGCTGTTTTACCTCTTTGACAAAAGTTCGCCGCTGTTTGACACCAAAGCCTTTTGCTAGCTTATTCACTCGATTAATGATTTTGATGGCGAGCTTTGTATCGGTCGGATAGGTGATAGCTTTTTCCTGTGCCGTCGTATCAACAAAAACCGTATCATCTTCAGCTGCCTCTCCATGCAGCTTAACTGACATCGCAAAAATCTGTTTAACGCCGCTCTCGCCAATTCTTTGCCTGAATTTTACAAGGTCTGTTGGATGGCAAGGCAGGCAAGATTGAAAACTGGTTTCACCGCAGAAAAATTGAAAGTATGGGTTCATTTTCCACTGAGAAACCACATTCTCGTCACTCAAATTGAAGAGCTGCTTGAGCATTAATAAGCCGCTCATCAATCGAATGGGTTTGGCTGGGCGACCTTCTTCGCTGTAATAAACGGCAAGACCTTTTTCTAAATCTGGCCAAGGCAATGCGTTCGATAAGGCTATGAGCGGGTCATTGAGATCTAATGAATCGAATAGATCAAAAAAGCTGCTTTGATTGTTCGAAGACGGGCTTGTAGTCAGCATCCAAAACTCATTTCGACCAATAATTTAAGGCTTTTAGAGTCTTTCTGGTCGAAATTGTTCGTTTCAAGCCAGCCCTAAGCCTCTTTAAATGAAGCTTTCTACTGTTTATCAGGGCTGACTAATTATTTAGACTGTTATCCCTAACGTTTTATTGTATGGCAATCAGGCCAATTTATTCTGGCAACAATAAAACCAAATAATAAACGGAACTATTTATGAAGATAAAAGCAGCTCTATTACTAGCCACAAGCACACTCTTTCTAGCCAACTGTACAACCACTAGTTCAGTTAGCCTTAGTGACTACAATAAAGGCGGAAAAAAAGTAACCGCTAAAGCTTCAGGCTACAACTTCCTTGGTTTAAGCCCTATCAGTCTAGAGAAATCAAGCACCGTCCTAGATAAACTGAAGTCTCAATGTGAAACTTCCAATGTCACAGGGATTACCTCTAAGACATCTTTTACAGGTATTATTTTAGGTGGCCTTGAGACTGTAGAAGCTTCAGCTTATTGCAAATAACGCATTAGGCTAGCCATAAACCTATGGCTAGCTCTTTCTTCAGTAGTAATTAAAGATCTAGCCTTAACACACTATAGAGCTTCAACTTTTTATATGGCCATTCTCATAAAGTGAGTTAGGATCATGCTCTTTAGTATTTTCATACAGATGCAATCCTTCACTAGGTGCCTTCTTCTTTTTGCCTCCAATTGAAGGCTGACGCGCCTGACTTGGTACGTTATTGTTTATATACCTTGTAGCTAGGCCTACATTAGCAAGCTCTTTTGTGTTTATTTCATTTTTGCCTCCAATTAAAGGCTGACACGCCTGACTTGGCACGTTATTGTTTATATACCTTGTAGCTAGACCTACATTAGCAAGCTCTTTTATGTTTATTTCACTTGTTTTAAGCTGCATCACTTTTTTAGGTGTTATTTTCGGCGTAATTAATGGCTGCGGCACATCAGGACCTTTTACTTCTGCTATCTCTTCATATAGCTGCACAAAACAATAAATATGATCCCTTGCCTTTCTTGCATCGACTGCCCGAACCATTTTTCCAGTCACAGGATCAATACCTTGTGATGCCTCAACCATTTTTACAGTTACAGGATCAATACCTTGTGATGCCTCAACCATTTTTACAGTTACAGGATCAATACCTTGTGATGCCTGAACCATTTTTCCAGTCACAGGGTCAATACCTTGTGATGCCATTAATAGCTTAGTAAAATCATCGTTAGAATCACAACTGTATAGGACGGGCTTGGCTCTTTGTGCCTCTTTATTATCCTTACTAGACTTTTCAAGATAGCAGGGAAAACAAGAACACAAGCATTTTAATGCGTTTTTGGGCAGCGAATTAATAGCAAATGAACATGATAAAATACTAAAAAAAATTAACTTCATAACTGACCTCTTCTTATGCAGTAGAAATCAGTAGAAGCAATTAGTTCCTAAAGTAAAATAACGAATCTACAGCCAATCACTCAAGGCGAAGCCTACACTAAACGCATTTTGCCTCACATCATAATCAATTAGGCTACGCCCAAATCCATGAAAGGCTTTGATATAAGCGCGTAATGTCCCAAAGAGTGGCACACTGTAAGTCAAATTCACGGTTGAGCGATTCATATCAGACCGACAATTATTTAAAAAGGTAAATGAAAAGGTATGCTGATGGATTTTGTAGATATTGAGCCATTCAAAATAGCCTAAATATGCTTCAATATCAGGATTGTCATGACCTCGGGAATCGCTTGGATGTTTTTTCTCATCCTCAGGTAGTCGATACCAAGGCTTAATCGATGTGACATAATTGCCTCGCTCGAACACAGCATCCAGCATGATGCGATTCCAGCTGCGCGATAACGCCTGAGTCTTACCGTTTGATTGGTGATTGATAATCAACGAATTAGAGACATTCGTTAACCCTAAAAAAGTTTTAGGCGTCTTCAGCGTTATACGAAATTCAGGTTCGTAATTGGTTTCTCTAAAAGGCGCTGAAATATCTTTATTGAATGCCTGCCAAAACGCATGCACAGTAAAAGCAAAAGAAGCATCAAATACTTGATGAAAGCGGTCACCAAGCAGAGGGAAGTGCAGGCTTAACTGAAATTCAAGCTCGGAATTATCTAACCCATTGGAGGGTAATCCCAACTTTTCATAAGGCTCAGCATTCGGCTCTGGTACATAGCTATAAACCGTATAATTCGGTTTAAAAGGCAGGATAACATAAGGGTTATCGGCGGTTTTATTCTGCAAGATTTCCTTTTTCTCATAAGGCTCATCTTCAGCCTCACCTCGAATGCTTGCTGCCAATAAAGCACAGACTAACAATAAACCCGCAAACACCCATTTATAGAATCTGCTCTTAAGAAACACCCCCTTCGTCTTGCACCAACACCCCTTTAATAACATGATCAATACTCCGTCTCGCCACAGGGGGAAGAATGTAATCTGCGTAATCAAGCGCGCCTTCCAAACCTTTGGACACAATAAGTTCTCGTTGATCATTTGACTCAATCAACTGCTGTTTTGTTAACTGATCAATGAAGGTCTTAAATAGATTTTTATCAAGAAAATCTGGCTCATGACAAACATGCAGTAACGAAAACCTTTTAGAAACCGATGCACATAATTCAACTAAGGTTTCCATCGTGACTTGAGTTTGAGATAAAAGCTTAGCGGTAATATAAGAACGTTGAAAATTACCCTCTGCAACTTTAGCCAGTCGTACTAAGTGGTGATAACCATCCGTTTCATTTTTAGCCGCTTTATAATACAACCCTTTGTGCCTTGCCAAGCCTTTATCCAGTAGCGCAGCAAGTACCCAGTCTAGGACCTCATCAAGCGACTGCTCATCCCAAAACAAGAATAATTCTGCTTTTAAATAAGGGTACAGGCGTTTGCAAATTGCGCGCAGTCGCTTATCCGTAATTTTCTCAGAAACAACCAATATACTGGCAATAAGTGAAGGTAAAGCAAAAATATGTAAATTGTTGTTACGTAAAAACGTTGCACTGACCTGCCCCTGCTGATCTAGATACAAAATCTTGGAGCCATCCAGGCTATTTACCTGTAACAGCTTGAGCCTTTCAGCTGTCTGCAACAGCTCTTCAAAAGACGACTCATAACGACTTAAGCTCTCTTGATATCCGGGCAAAAATGTAAGATCGTGCAACAAATCAAGATAAGAAGATAATTCCTCTTCAAGCAGGGAATAACGTTCACTTGAAATAAGGGCGGTAGCGAGCAAATTCATCGGCATCACCGTTGCCGATGCATTGATTTCTTTTAAAATCTGATTACCTGCTTGCGTGACCGACTGCTTAAAATAGCTCTCGCCCGGAGCTTTATCGGCCTGATAAATAGAATCAACCGAAAAAGGTTTACCTATATTAAGATAGACTTTCCCGTATTGCTGCTTAAGTTTTTTTAGCGAGGAAAACAGATCACCTAAGGTTTCTTTCTTCTTTTTTGCCCCGTACAACTCTTTGATATAGCTATGGCTTTCAAAAAGCTTTTCATAGCCGATATAGACAGGTACAAACATGATTGGCTTTTCCAGAGGCTGCTGGCTTGCTTTGAGGGTCATGGCTAACATACCCGGCTTCGGTTGCAGCAACAGCCCAGTGCGACTTCTTCCACCTTCAATAAAGTATTCAATCGCAAAGCCTTCTTGGCACATCTGCATCACGTAGCCTTCAAGCGTTGCCTTATAAAGTGGTTTATCCCTAAATTGTCTGCGGATAAAAAAGGCCCCACAATGTCTCAGTAACCGCCCCACGATAGGCAAGTTCAAGTTAATACCTGCTGCAATATGCGGTGTCATCAAACCTTGTTTATAAATCACAAACGATAAAAGTAAGTAATCGATATGACTGCGGTGACAGGGAACATAAACGAGCTCATGTGACTCAGAGGCTTTTTGCAACCTTTCCAACCCTCTGACCTCAACCCCTTGATACAGGGTTTCCCAAAGCCAAGTGAGTAAAATATCCATAAATCTGACAGTAGGGTACGCATAGTCAGACATGATTTCCTTTAAATAAGCGCGGGCTTTCTTTTCAGCTTTCTCATCATTTTTAATAGCGCTTGCCACTCTCCCTTGAGATAAGACTTTCTTCATCATCTTGCGTTGATGGGATAAGTCAGGGCCAATAAATGCCTCTTGCTGCCTGGTAAAAGGCAAATCTGCCGAATGGATCGCCAAGCCCTCAGATAGGCTAGCATTAAGCTTATTTTTTTGCCCATCATCCAGCGGAGAGCCAACATAACAAAAGATATGTTTAGCTTGAGTAGTCACAGAGACAAATCGCTTAAACCCCGAAGCTACAGACCAATTTTGCGCAGTAAACGTCTGTAATACACTGCGGGCTTTATTGGGAGCGCGACCCCAAAAAAGACTTACAGGCACTACCCTTTTAGTCTCGAGCTGAATAGCGAGCGACGCTTTAGTTTCAGACTTAAGCCTATCAAGCTCTGACAAATAAAGAATCGATACGTCTGAATGCCCCAATTCAGCCAGCCATTTTTTAATGGCGACCTGATCCATAGCTTTATAAGTCTCAACTAAAAGAACGGTATTCACACCAAAGCTTTTGGCGCGCTGCTCACCTTCCTGAAGAGGTAATAACGTGAACTTAACAAAGGGCCTAACGAAGAGAAGCCCAAGCTTCTCAACTAAGGTGGACGCAATACGTTTCAAAAGTTACTCAACAGTCACGGAAAAGAAGCGGATTATACCTAGGTTATCTAGGCGTTTCTTTATTTTAATGCCGCAATCCATGTTTTCTCAGACAAATAACTGGACGGCAGCAGAAGCGTCTAAAACTTTGTGGCTCAGGAAAGAAAAATTAGCGACAAAGTGCTTAATTTTTAACTGTACAGGAGGTGCGATCCAGCACTAAATCTGCTGCGGGACCAGGCATTATCATCTCACCATTTCCTTTTTTAGCAGGCAAGCGTTTAAAGGAAGCTGTGCATGATTTCCCTTGTTTCATGAAGTACACTTTCTTTTCAACAAGATCAATTTTCATTAAGCCAGACAAGACGTCCTGAGGGTGCTGATCAATAAAGCTAATCATAGCCATGAGGTCTTTTTTATTTTGATATTGAGGCGGTAGTGCTGAAAAAGCAGAAGCAAAAGCAAATACACATAAAAAGCAAGCAGCTATACGGGCTTTCATTTGACCACCTCTTTATTATCAACTTAATTTTAGACCCAATCAAAGCCCTCAAGTTCCTAAGACTATTCGTTAGACAAAAGCTCGAAGCCTTATGACCCAGAGGCAAGCTCAGAAGCATCGGAAGCCTTCCCAAAGCTCTTTATCATGAACACAGACATAATTAAGCCCGCACAACAAAAACCAAAGCTCAACGGTAATGAACGTGTCACACCTAGGCTAATGAAACCTAACAACGCAATGAAAGCCCCTATCAACGCATAAGGCAATTGGGTAACCACATGATCCATGTGATGGCAACCAGCACCTGTTGACGACAGTATAGTTGTGTCCGATATAGGCGAACAGTGATCACCAAAAACAGCACCGGATAATACGGCTGCAAGATATGGATAAGTGGCTAGAGGATCTCCACTTATACCAAAGCCCATATCAAACGCAATGGGCAACATAATTCCGAAGGTTCCCCAACTTGAGCCTGTTGCAAAGGATACAAAGCCTGCCAAGACAAAAAGAATTGCAGGTATCATAGAAGGCACAACGACAGCAAAAGCCAGATCAGCCAACACTTTCCCAGTAGAGAGTTCATTAATGATGGCAGCCATCATCCAGGCAAATAATAGAATCAATACCGCGGGCATCATGGATTTAGCACCTGCTGCTGTAGTAACCAATAAATCTCGGTGCCTTAATCCATGCATCAAGGCGATCACAACCGCCACCAAAGTACCCGCTAGCGCCCCAGAAAAGAGTGAAAGTCCTAGATCTAAATGCTCTAGTACCGTAAAAATTGTTGGCGCAATGGCTAATTGCTGCACGTTAATAAAGCCGGTTACTAGCATACTAATAAAAGTAGTCACCATCATTACCGATACAGGCAGTACCAATCCATAAATATGCCCACAGCTTATCGAGGGTTCTTTTTCATTGACGCCTGCGGGTATCCCCTTCTTTGGATCAAATAATTGACCTTGCCGAGCTAAAGCCTCTTCTTTCTTCATTGGCCCTAGATCCAGGCGGTAATAAACCACCAAGATAAGGAGCAATAGTGCAAAAATAGGATAAAAATTGTAAGGCAGCAGCGTCAGCATTAACTGCATACTATTGACTGATTGCGCATCATGGAAAGAAAACAGTCCCATCAAAATGGCAGCGATATAAGCACCCCAACTTGAGATTGGCATTAGCACACAAATAGGCGATGCCGTAGAGTCAAGAAGATAAGCCAGTTTTGCTCGTGAAATAGACAGCTTATCTGTGACAGGTTGAGAGATACTCCCCACCACGAGGGAATTAAAATAGTCATCTATAAATATTAGAAAACCCAACGTCAACGTAAAGAACTCAGCCTCTCTTCGAGTTTTTATCTTTTGCTGAATCCAAGCGGCAAACGCAATAGCGGAGCCTGACGCGCTCATTAACGCTGTCAGCACACCTAGCAGAAGCAAAAACCCTAAAATGTATAGGTTCCAAGCATTGAGACTGCCTTCTTCAAAGAAGAGTCCCACCAATTTACTGAAAATGAGACCAAAGGCATCTCTCATGTGAAAGTTGACGGCAAATAATGCACCGCAGACTATACCCACACCAAGAGATAACAAAACCCTACGTGTAATAACAGCCAACACAATCGCAAGTATTGGCGGGAAAATAGCAAGGAAAGTTTGCGCTTGAAGAAAATAATCCATAGATAATTAAGTAAGAGAAAAAAGGGGCTTTACACTGATTAACCTGTCAGTAACCCTAGTTGATATCGATTGACAATACACGACCCCATCCTTATCCGCGCTGACGCCATTCCATACACTGCCAGCTTTCGCTTTGGCCAAAAGAGCCTATTCACCTTGATTACAAGAGTACCTGCATAGCCTTACTTGGATACAAGATAGCGTTAAAGTTCAATTCCAGCATAAGAAAAGTCTTTACTTTACTCTTATTAGCCAGGCGCCTGTCCGAGAACTGATAGCTCGGCCTAAGCTTCCTATAATTGGCCCGAATTCTCAAAAATTTCTTTAAATAGGCTGACTATTCGCAGAAATTCTCTAAAAATTCTGACTCAATTCTTGAAACCTTATGCTCTAACGCAATTCTCGGACAGGCTCCCAGGTTCTGTTGAACTCCAATGACTAATTTTTATCCAAATGATAATAATTAAACAACAAAATTTAACAAAACCATCAATCCTCTAAAGCTAACCTAGGAACAGACTATGAAAAGATCGTCTCACCCCCTTTTCATCCTGTTTTTTGCATTAATGAGCTTCACCTATGCTGATCAGGACTATTCAGGCTCTCAAGCCTATAACCGCCCTCAATTATTGAAAGAGTCAGTGAATGCAGCCACAGGCACCTTTGATTTCTCTTACGCTTTAATTAGCAACAAGGGAAAAGTTGATCCGCTTGAGCTTAATTTAACCTATCGCTTCAACAAGGTCGGTATGTTTGCACTGCCCACAGGCTGGCAGTTCGATCTTGATTATATCGACAACCATACTGCACATATCCATAACCAAGAATGGCTTATAGACAGGCTTTGGCATGATGAAAAAGGATTTTCATCCGGATTAAAATATTACAATCTCCATGGTACACGTTTTGAAGATGAAGGTGTCTCCAAGGCTATACCCAATTACAACGATAGGTTCTATCGTTACAAGGCTTCGCATAAAGACGGCAGCATCAAATATTTTTCTCATCAAGGATTACTGGTTCTTCAAGTAGACCGTTTTAACAACTCAGTCGCCTATGACTACATCAAGCCTGTGACCTCGTTGAGAGCAGCAAAGCTGAAAACGATTACTGACAATTACGGTCATCAATATCAGTTCATCTACGCCCCCAATGAAATTACGTTAACCATGCCAGACCACTCAACGAAGAAAATTTATGTAAATAATGACGGCGTTATACGTCTGACTGATGCTCTTGATCAACGCGTTGATATTGAATATACCGAAGCTTTTGACAAGACACTGATACGTACGATTGAGTCCCATACAGGCTTAATTACTAAGTTAAGCTACGAAAGCATCAACTACAAATTAGGCTCAAGTACAAAGCAGCTACCCGTCGTCACTTTAGTGGAAAAAGTAGATGGCGCTACTGATAAAAAGCTACAGGAGACCTATTATACTTATTCGCCCGACAAAAATTTTACAGGCTACCCAAACTACGGATTTTCGGATAGTAGTGACAGTCTCAAGGACAGTAATGATAAAGCTTATCGGTATTCGGTAGAGATCGCACAAAATGAACTGGTTGGTGATACCCCTCAATTGCATAAAAAAGTCTATTACTACAATTATCTTCACCTACCCATAGAGGTTCATACCCTAAACGATGGCGTCATTCATCAAAAAACCTGCTATGAATACGCGATCTCCCCTTTTAAATACAGTCGCTCGACGAACTACGACAAACCGTCTGTCGTCACAAATTATATTTGGAATAAACATCACAACGTATTCATACCGAGTGATAAAACAGAAACACTGTATGACGATTACGGTAATAAAATTAAAGAACAGCGACAGGTTTTCGACAGATTCTATTGGGTTTGGAAACCCATGAAAACCACGGAAAAAACTTTTTACAATGACTTTTACGGCCTTGAAAAGTCCTCTGTAAAGACAGATGAGCGCTCAGGCATGGTTATTCGTACCGAATACAGTTTAGCCAAAGACAATAAATCCCAACAATATAAAATCATTAGTTTTAAAGATAAAAAAGAAGCCAGTTGGCAAAAATGGCAGCAGCATGAGATACAGCACGATCACTCAGGACGTATCGTTTATTCGGCGAAAAGCTGGCTGGCAAAACATTTCTTTGGCCCAGAGAAAACCTTTACAAAAAAAACGTATCACTACAATACTAACACGGCGAGCTTAACCATCAGTACACAGAGCGCCCTAGGCTCAACGCTCACAGAAGTTATCGATACACGAAATAATCAACTCCTATCAAAAGAAACACCCGAAAAAGAACAATGGCAATTTAAATACGATCGACTTGGCCAACTCACCAAAGAGATCAACCCTTTAGGACACCGCACCACCTTTGAGTACAAAACTTATCAGAACGATAATCGTAACGAAACGATCAAAACTACACCTCGGGGTTACCAAATGAGTACACAGGCCGATGCAATCGGTCAAATCATTACCAAGAAAGACCATGATGGGTCTACTTGGCGCACGCTAGAATCCAGTGAGTTCAATGGGTGGGGGCAACTCATCAAAAAAACCAACATATTGGGTTTAAGTGAGGTGACAGCTTACGACAATCAAAAAAGACCACTGATCAAAACTGACCCCTGGGGCAATCAGATTCGTACTGAGTATAACGACTTAACACTCAAGACGACCACCTACAAAAACAAGCATAAAGTCCATGAGAGAGAATCCGTCCCTTGGCTTTCAACCATGATCGATCGAAAATTCCCTATATACGATAACCCTCATGATCCGCAAGAACACTTTATTGAAGAAACCCTAGAAAGAAATGGTTTCGGCAAAAAATATAAACACTCAAGCGCCGTTGTTAATCGATACACACTCGAAAAGGAGGATGAGATCAATAGCGAGTATCACTATGACGCAAATATGAATGTAGTCAGTAAGTCGATAAAAGGTTTTGATGACAGCCGGCTAACCCGGACTAATACATTCGATATCTTTAACAACCGAATTAAAACACATAAGGTATTTTCACAACATAGCAACAAAAGTGAACATGAATCAGATACTAGGCGCTTCGATGAAGACAACAGACTCGTTGAAGAGAAGACGCCTGCTGCAATATGCGGTCAAAGTTTCTTAACCACCCACAGCTACGACAAAAATGGCAGGCGCATCCATACGTTATTGCCTAACAATCAGGAAATCCACTATGAATATGATGGGTTAGGCCAGCTTATCAGGCATAGCTGGGTCAGAAACAATCAACCCTACTTTATCCAAAAAATCTTTGATGAAGACAGCAAACTTGTCGAGTTAAAAAATGCCTATTCAGAACAAATACAATATGGCTATACGCCAGACGGTAAAATTGCCACTATCGAGTATCCTGATGATCGCTCTATGAGCTATAGCTATGACAAATTTAACCGCATTAGTCGTATTAATGATTACACTGGCACAAACCTATCCTATTCCTATAACGCTTCGGATAAAGGCAAGTTAAGCACCATTAGAGTAGGTGAAAACTCGATAAATTATACCTATGGTTCGGATGAAAACGGTCAGAAAGGTCAATTAACTAGCCGTTCCACGAACTTTACAAACCTTGGTAAAACCGATAGTTACTTTTCCTATGGCCCTTTCCAGCATTTAGCCAAGGTCACCAATTTGAACAATCAAACAGGCTCACTTTATAACTTAAGTTATCTCTATGACACCAGAGGGCGACTTAAGCAACAATCCTCGTATGCACGCAAAGGCCATTTACCCGCCCATTATACACAAGTAAGCTATGAGTATGATGCACTAAACCATGTCATTAAAGAACAACACAAAGAGGGCAGCCTTTCTCGTACCATTCACTACCTTTATGATGGCAATCATAATTTAATAGAAGAATCTTACCAGTCAGCAAAAGGCAACCTGTCGCTAGCGCATCAATACAACCAGCTAGATCAGCGTATCTTGACAACATCAGTGCCGAAGGAGCATAAACATGAAACGTACTACTATTCACCTAACGGACACTTAGTTAAAACACCAGACGGCACACAATACGACTACGATGCCTTAGGCTATTTAACCAAGGTCACAAGTCATGGTGTCGCCACTGATTACAGCTACTGGCCTGACGGGCTGCTACAGGAGAAATCTCAAAAAGATCTAACACAAAAGTTTTATTACAATGCCAATAAGCAAATCATTAATCGCTCTGTAAATGACAATTTTGATACGCTAATCAGGCGTCAACATCAAATTATCGCCAGCTTAAACAACCAAGGTGCAAGCCAATTCTTCCTTGCAAATAAGAGCACAGGTGCTTTGTTAGATGCAAAAGGTGAGTTTACGTATACCGATTATACTGCCTACGGTCAACCCAATACAGAATTGGGCCAACCCAATTCCATTGCAGACTTTGGCTGGAATCAGGAGTATACCGATCCTAATTCACAACTTACCTACATGCAGAGTCGCTTCTACCACAACCATTTTAAAATCTTCCTATCAAGAGACAGCATAAGAGTTGATAACCGTTATGCTTATGCCAATGGTAACCCTATTATGTTTACAGACCCTTCCGGCCATAGCCCAGTTGTGAACTACAGCCTAGGCAGGGGCATTACTGCCTTGGGTATTCTCGGGGTAATTTTCTCCGTACCCACAGGTGGCGCATCGCTCACGCTCACTGCAGGAGCAGGTATTACAGCGGGTGTGGCTGCGACAATATCTGGCATTTCACTCATGGGCTCACAGGCAGCACTTGATTCTGGTAATATACAAGCAGCAAAAGCACTGCAATATACGAGTATGGGTTTTGGTGCAGCTGCTCTGGCTGGCGTTAGCGTCGCCATTGCACCTTCTGTCGCAGGGTTCTTCTTTGGGCCTGCTGAGTTTGAGGTTAGCGAGGCAAGTCTCGGTCTCACATCCTCAGCCAATTCTCTTAGCGAGATCCCAACACTGGGTGGTCTCATTTGGCCTGAAATCCCTTTCGAAAGGAGCACACCTATCTCACTAACAAGCAGCACCTTAGAGATAGCAGCCGACAGTCCTAAGCCTTCCACTGGCTTCCCATCAGGTATCTCCGAAGGGAGTGAGACAACAATTTCGGTTGGGAGCAAAGGGACCTACAACACCACGGTAACGAGCTCCTTTTCGATAGATAAATTTATGTCAAGAGGCAGTAGCTTAACTGATGAAAGCTTGCTTACATCGACACCTTCCTATGAAACCCCAAACAGTGCGGTTTATGCCAGCCCCCTTAGGGTTAACAGCGTGCCACTTAATACAACGCTGGAAGGCGCAACAAACGCTACGTCTAACTTAGCCGGCACTTTCAACAATGGAGCAGCCATTTATGAAGACATGTCAGGTGCCGTAATTAGACACCTTCCTATGAAACCCCAAACAGTGCGGTTTATGCCACCCCCCTTAGGGTTAACAGCGTGCCACTTAATACAACGCTGGAAGGCGCAACAAACGCTACGTCTAACTTAGCCGGCACTTTCAACAATGGAGCAGCCATTTATGAAGACATGTCAGGTGCCGTAATTAAAGATATCTGGTTCGATGAAAACTATGAAGATATGAGTGGGCTAATCTTAGATGGATTAGATCGCTCTTCAAGCGAAGAACTTCTGTCAATTGATTAATACCTGAAAGACTGCAGGGAATGCAGTCTTTATCCATCTCTTTTCTCAGATCGATCCATTGAGCATACAGGCTTAATCTGCACACACGCTTTATCCATACTGCACGTATTTGCTTGCCTTACTACTTGTTGAAACTGAGCTTTAATACCTTCTTTTGAGACTGGGTCAATGAGTCTATCGACCGTCTTAATTTCATCGCAGGATGCTAGTACCTTAATGCACAGCGATTGTCCGTTTTCTGATGGTGGGTTACGCGCAGCTTAGCCACCCTACGATATTTTTTACCTGACAAATGCAGTGAATCAAAGTACTAGTACCTCAATGCACAGCGATTGTCCCGTTCAGCAGCTACAGGTTTTTCTGTGGCAAGGCGCAAGTATGCAGTAATACATGCGTCTTTCAAATATTTGCAACAAAGTCACGGGAAAACCTGTAGCTGCCCTTTGGGTGGCATTTAAAATGCCCATAGCTGTGTTGCTTGATCTCACTATAGAATAACTATTATTTTCAATCAGCTGCCTTGCTATGAGCATTTTACTGTGCCACTGAACCCGACAATCGCTGTGCATTGGGGTACTAGTGTTGTTTATGCTGCTGTCGACCGTTTTTTCAGTCTAGCAAGGAGAATTGAATGAATAATAGCAGTCTATATGAATGAAATTCGAGACAGCTAGATGGACATTTAGCCGGTAACAGCATGAACAACATTATGTCAGCAGAACCTAAGCCCCACAAACTCAAGGGCCCACTTATCCTTATCATTCGATTTCCAATAAGTAGTCAGCCCTGATAAACAGTAGAAAGCTTCATTTAAAGAGGCTTAGGGCTGGCTTGAAACGAACAATTTCGACCAGAAAGACTCTAAAAGCCTTAAATTACTGGTCGAAATGAGTTTTGGATGCTGACTACAAGCCCGTCTTCGAACAATCAAAGCAGCTTTTTTGATATATTCGATTCATTAGATCTCAATGACGCGCTCATAGCCTTATCGAACGCATTGCCTTGGCCAGATTTAGAAAAAGGTCTTGCCGTTTATTACAGCGAAGAAGGTCGCCCAGCCAAACCCATTCGATTGATGAGCGGCTTATTAATGCTCAAGCAGCTCTTCAATTTGAGTGACGAGAATGTGGTTTCTCAGTGGAAAATGAACCCATACTTTCAATTTTTCTGCGGTGAAACCAGTTTTCAATCTTGCCTGCCTTGCCATCCAACAGACCTTGTAAAATTCAGGCAAAGAATTGGCGAGAGCGGCGTTAAACAGATTTTTGCGATGTCAGTTAAGCTGCATGGAGAGGCAGCTGAAGATGATACGGTTTTTGTTGATACGACGGTACAGGAAAAAGCTATCACCTATCCGACCGATACAAAGCTCGCCATCAAAATCATTAATCGAGTGAATAAGCTAGCAAAAGGCTTTGGTGTCAAACAGCGGCGAACTTTTGTCAAAGAGGTAAAACAGCTTCGTATTGACTCGCGCTTCTTTGGACATGTAAAGAAACGCAAGAAGGCTAAAAAAGCCTTGAAGCGTCTGCGTACTATTGCTGACATTCTGATGAGAGAGCTTGAGCGAAAACTCCCAGAGGGTGCGGTTGCACAGCTAGCAAACGATTTTGCCATGTATCGCAAGGTACTTGCTCAACAGTCTAAGGACAAGAACAAAATTTACAGCCTTCATGAGCCTCAAGTCTACTGTGTTGCTAAAGGTAAGGCGCATAAAAAATACGAATACGGGAGCAAGGCTTCTATCGTATCGACACGCGATCATGTCATTGTTGGCGTCGCTGCACATGATACGTTCACGCATGATTCTGAAACATTACAAACTGCGTTAGATGAAGCAGAATCTGTAAGAGAGACATCCATCAAAACTGCTGTTGTTGATAAAGGCTATCAAGGTTCCAAATCTAAAGTGAAGCAGGAAGTTATTTTACCAGGCAAGCCTCTTAAGCGAGATAATGATAAACAACGAGCACGTAAACGAACGCTTTGTAAAAAACGCTCATCCATTGAGCCCGTTATCGGTCATTTGAAGCAAGACTTCAGATTGTGCAGGAACTTCCTTAAGGGCTTTATCGGCGATCAGCTTAACTTGTTGATGGCTGCTTGTGCCTGGAACTTAAAAAAGTGGATCAACGCTTTTTTTGTGCTTGTTTTTATCTGGTTACCTGATCAAAAAGCAGCCAGCAGATTGACTGGCTTTAAGTTTATGCTTTCGATAATACTTGGCCTTAAAAAATATAAGGCCTTTGTCAGGGCTGACTAAGTAGTTAAAAAAAATTTTGCCTACTAAAAAATGGGCATCTTTATTAATTAATGTTGAGTGTCTGCGCTGACTGTCAAGGCTTTCAGCAAGGCGTAGGTTGCCATTAATGCTCGGCACCTTTACAAAACCTATAACACAGCTGTTAGCTCAAGAAATGAGTGCCCGAAGGGTGTTTGTGATGCATGTGCATCTTGCTTTTATTTGATGAGAAGCAGATGCTAGAAACCGCTCTATGAACAAAACAGAAGCCGAAAGCAATGAGTAGCGGCACCCAACTGTTAAAGATCCCTGACTTCACACCGGTCAATCACACAAACTGGATATTGCGCCTCGCAAAAATAATCGCATCGCCCTTCACGCTGCTCAAATGACTGAACAAGCTCTTTAGCCAAGGATTTAATAGCTTGTTGCCGGTCAGGATTAACAGAGACACTACACCCGAGAGGACAACCCGGATACACTACTACACAGTCCTCATCGGTGGTACAGCTATTCGCTTGGCTAATAGCTTGTTTAAATTGAGCATTGGCTTCCTCTCTCGATATTCCTTCCTCAGAGTCAACACAAGAGAACAAGAAAAAAACAGACAATATAGGTGCTACCCAAGCCATAGCTTTACCCTTTAATAGACTTAACCTTATTAAAGGGTAGTGAAAGATTCATTAAAAAAAAAAGAGCCGTTAAGCTCTTTATTAAATAAAAAAAATAATTCCTAATAAGTAATTATTATCCATTCACCAAATAGTGCGCGTAAATACTAGCAGCATACCCTAATGCAATGGCTGGCGCCCATTTTAAATGACCAAAAAAGGTATAATAGCCCCTGGCCTGCCCCATTAACGCAACACCTGCTGCTGAGCCTACTGATAGCAAACTCCCCCCTACACCTGCGGTCAATGTCACCAATAGCCATTGCCATTCTGACATAGTGGGGTTCATGGTGAGAACCGCAAACATGACAGGGATATTATCTACAATCGCCGACATAATCCCCACCAAAATGTTGGCAATAGTTGGCCCTAACTCACCATAGATATAAGCAGATGAGAGCGATAAATACCCCATAAAACCAAGGCCACCTACCGACATAATGACACCATAGAAGAAAAAGAGCGTATCCCACTCTGCATTCGCAATCCTGTCAAATAAATCAAAACTACGTATGCCAAAGTTACTATTGGTAGGTGATTCACCATCATTGCTCAAAGGAATGACATCAGAGTCTAGGCGAGCTTTAGCCACTTTATGTAAGTAATAAGCATACAAACTGAGATAAGCCAAGCCAGTCATCATGCCAAACACAGGCGGTAAATGGAAAAACGAATGAACCATTACAGCTGTCACAATAGTCAACAGAAACAAGACCACAACGCCTAAACCACCCGGTTTGATACTAACAGCATCTTTTCCCGCAGCACTTGGTTGTCCACCCGACTGAATAGCAAACTGCATGATGGCAGCAGGTACCACAAAATTAACAACGGCAGGTATAAACAGCTTAAAAAAGGCAGCAAAGGGCAAGACTTCGCGCTGCCAAACCATAAGTGTTGTAATATCACCAAAGGGGCTAAACGCACCGCCTGCATTGGCCGCAATAACAATGTTAATGCAGCTAACGCTAATAAAGGTTTTGTTGTCCCTGCCTACTGCCATTATGACAGCGCAAAGTATTAATGCCGTGGTCAAATTGTCTGCAATGGGCGAGATAAAAAAGGCTAGAAAACCCGTCAGCCAAAAAAGAGAGCGATAACTAAACCCTTTCTGTACCAACCACTGGCGTAGCGCTTCAAAGACATTTCGCTCCATCATACTATTGATATAGGTCATGGCTACCAACAGAAAAAAGAAAAGCTCGGTATATTCTAGAAAATTATGCTCAAGGGTAGAGCGCGCTAATTCTCCCTGTCCCGTTTTGTGGCAATATACCGCTACAATTAGCCAAATGATGGCGGCTGAGACCAACATAGGCTTTGATTTAGGTAAATGAATCTTTTCCTCTAAAATGACGAACATATAGGCAATAAAAAAAACGGCCAATGCTAAATAACCATAAAAACTATGCGTCAAATCTAATTGATTAGTGCCTGTTTCTGCTGCAAACAATAAAGAGGGAAAAAGTAATAAAGGGGAAAAAAACAATAAGGGAACGCAAACTACATTATTTAACATATCTCTGCTGCCTATATTAGTCATTGTCTTATCTACGCTAAGCTAATTGCCTGCTGTCATATGTTGTTGGGACGAAGAGATGCTGTAGAAGCAGAATGTTATGTTTTCATCTCATCAATTACACGAACTTAGTCAAGTTAAAGCGGATGGATTTTCACATAAGTACCTTACATACTCAAGAGCTTCACTCATAATTGATTTTTTATTGTATAGGTTACTATTGCAGATCTTTCAGAAGGCGAAATCTATTTGACTACGAAGGTATTGAATAGACAATTTCTCAGTACCCATTGATGGTAGAAGAGGATTTTGAAAAGCCCACTACCCACTTCAAGCTTCACTCTCTAAAATGGTTTTTCAGTTGTTATGAGTGCAAAAAGGCTTTGACGCTACTTTCTCACTATTAAGCAAGATTGATATAGCTCAAAAGCAAAGAACAAAATCTCAACGGACTCATTGTCATCAACCTCAAAGTGCTTATTAAGGGCACCTCAAATAATCACTTTCTGTTTTGTTCATATAGCTGTTTCTACCAGCCTGCTATTCATCTAATAAAAGCAAGATAAAATTACATCACCCTCATTCGGGTGCTAACTTCTTCGGCTGTCATCTGTATTGTAGGTTTTGTAAAAGTGTCGAACATTAACGGCAACCTCCGCTTTACTGAACCTTGACAGTCAGCACAGACACTCAACATCAATGAATCGAGATGCCCTTAACTTTGAAATCAAAGGATGGTTTAAGCGTGATTGACTCACACAAAGTGAATCACGCCTGCCACCTACCTCTATAAAAATCATACATTACGTTTTCTCCTGTTATATAAATGCCATACTCCAACGCGAACCAAGCGACCTCAAATAAAGCAACTTTAGTAATAAATACTGCTCGAAGCCCAACACATAGGAGTTAATCTTTTCAACTAGGAAGGTAAGAATGAATAACGTTAAAGTAATGAACTAATTTTCTATTCAGCCATCAAATAGGGTCGACCACTCAAGAAAATCGCCACTTACGATTAGTCATTCATGCAGAGTTTATTCATAGCCATTCTCAGTATTTTATTAGCATTTCAGACGAATACTTATTCCCTAACACAGTTCCGTGTATCAGAAAAAAGCTTTGCAAGCAGCACTTCGAAGCACACCTATCAAAGAGAAAGCGATGAAAACAATTCAAACATCGAGCTTTCTACACAAGAACCTGAAGAAGATTTATTACCACTTTACATTTTAGGCACTTTATCACTAAGCATAACAGGTTCAGTCTTAGCCATTGCCATCTACAAAAAAATCAAACAAAACGAAGCCGAAGAAAGTATTCGCCAACAAGAAGAAAAGCAGGAAAAGCAACAAAACCAAAAACTCATAAAATCAATAAAAGAAGAAAATGAAAAAAAAACAAAACAATTACTTGAAGACATTGCAAAATACAATCACCTATACGACATAAAAAATAATATTAAGCAGAAACAACTTATTGAAGCGCTTAAAAAAAGAGAACTTTTAATCCAAAAAGAGCAAGAAAGAAAAGAAGCAGTGAGGCAAAAGCTCCAAGCGAAGCAAGAGCTTGAAAAGCTCATGAGGGACAAGCAAGCAAAACTCGACAAAAGCAACATGCAAATTCAAATAGATAACGCCAATAAAAAATACACTAAGCAAAATAAAAAATACAAAGAGCTAGAAAAAAAACTTAAGAACCTTAAAAAAACAGAAAAAAAATCGCACACTGAAGAAATTCAATCAGTACCAAAAGCAGAAAAGCTAGAAAAACCAGAAGAGCTAGCAAAACCAGAACAACCTAAGGCCTTCTCCATGGCTGACATACAAAACACTTTAGGATTAAAACAAACGCTAGCGCCAACAGCGCAACATACGGCACAGCCTGCTGCACAGCCTCAAACCATGCAACATGTAGATGACGAACCAGAGCCTCAAAGGACCTTTGGAGACCCCAAAAAAGAAGCCAAAAGGCAAGCATTGAGCGAGTACGACCCCTTCGACGAAGACGTCATAGCCGAGTACCAACAAAACCGTGAATTACTTTTTGATGGCGGCCCAGCCGAATTTCTAAAGATAAAAAAAGTAGCCGTGATGAGGGATAAAGCTGAGCTCGCAAATGCACTTAAACATGCAGCAGCCAACCCTGATAGCCAACAATATCAAGGGGCAGTCGCTGATGCCGAACACAACCTCATACTCTCTCAACGAAATCTAAAGATTGCAGAAAAGCAAGCTCAAGAATATGAAAAGCTTCCAAAAAAAATGAGAGGCAACAAAGAAGCATTTGATGAAACAAGTGATAAAAACATAGTAGGCATAAACAATATTAATGAATGGGTATTTGGCAAGGGGTTTTGGAAGAAAAAACCTTTAATCGACCCACTCACAGGCATGGCCACACCACTATCTAAAAGGAGCAGATGGTTAAGGCTATTCAAATACAGAGACACAAAAATGACCCACAACCCCTTCAAGGGTTAAGCAAAAACATCAGCCCGACCAAGCTACTGCTTCATCTCAAATCGATTGTCGGGTAACAGTAGGGCGGGACAGCGCAGCGTCTCCCGCCGAGAATTAAGTCTATCGGCAGATTATGCTAGTACCTCAATGCACAGCGATTGTCCCGTTCAGCAGCTACAGGTTTTTCTGTGGCAAGGCGCAAGTATGCAGTAATACATGCGTCTTTCAAATACTTACAACAAAGTCACGGGAAAACCTGTAGCTGTCCTTTGGGTGGCATTTAAAATGCCCATAGCTGTGTTGCTTGATCTCACTATAGAATAACTATTATTTTCGATCAGCTGCCTTGCTATGAGCATTTTACTCTGCCACTGAACCCAACAATCGCTGTGCATTGGGGTACTAGGCTCATCTGGCTTACGATCATGCGACAAACCTTTTGATGCGATGCACTACCTATCAGCAACTTAAATAGGGAGGAGAAAGGTCACACGTGTATTGAGAGCGGTCACGAAACCGCTCTACCAAGAATTAACTGACTAAAGATTTCTAAAGAGAGGCTTTTCAGGTGAAATAGATGCCTGGTAAGGATATGAAAAATCAGCAAAATGGCTTAAAGCTTCTTCTAGATCCTGATCATCTCTCAGAGCAAAGCTGTCAAAACCCACTCGTTTTAATGCGGATAATTGATCAATCAACACATCACCAATAGCGCGAAGTTTGCCATGATAATGGTAGGTATCGCGAAGCGTATAAGCATAACTGTAACCTCTTCCATCAGTAAAAGCAGGAAAATTAACCGCAATCAAACTGAACACTGCCAACTCATCTTTTATGAGTTCAGCTGGCTCATCACTGTCCAACCAGATAGCAAGGCCCTCCGTTGGTAATTTATCCTTATTCGCCTGATAGACAGCTAATGGCAACAACGTTGTTGCCAGATCAATACCTGAAATATCGAGCTGCTCTTTGTCTTCAAGTAAGGTATAGCTATCGTCTACGATGGCGCCTTGTTCGATTACCTTAGCCATAGACTGCCTCCTTGAAAGGGTCGATACCTACACGGCGGTAGGTGTCTAAGAAAATTTCATCGCCCTGCCTTTGCACGACAAATACATTAAGAATTTTTTCAATTACATCAGGCACATCTTCAGCTGAGAAAGCAGGCCCTAAAATTTTGGCCAAAGAACCGTCTTTATCCTGGCTGCCACCTAGGGAGATTTGAAAGAACTCTTTGCCTTTTTTATCGACACCTAAAATACCAATATGGCCAATATGATGGTGACCACAGGCATTCATACAGCCTGAGATATTTAGATCAATTTCACCTAAATCATGAAGATAATCTAAATCATCAAACTTCTGCATGATCGCATCGGCAACGGGTATCGATTTCGCATTGGCTAAGGCACAGAAATCACCACCGGGACAACAAATCATGTCTTGAAGCGTACCTGCATTAGCTTCTGCCAAGCCAATGGCAATGAGCGATTGATACAAGTTATACAGTTCTGATTTTTTCACGTCGGCAAAAATCAAGTTTTGCTGATGAGAAGCTCGTAATTCCCCGTAAGCATATTGATCAGCTAGATTAGCTATTGCATCCATTTGTGCATCATCAATGTCTCCAGGCGCTACCCCCTGAACCTTCAATGAAATCGTGACACTGCTATAGCCTGGCTTTTTATGCGCATGGGTATTGGTCTTAAGCCATGCTTTGAAACCTTTATCCTCATTGGCCTGCTGGTTTAAAAGTAAATCAGCATGATTATCATCTAAAGACTCATAATCAGGCTCTGTAAAAAAGGCTTTTACTCGATCAAGCTCGGCTTCGGTTAGCTCAGTACTTGCCCCTTTCAGGGTTTCATAAACTGCATCAACTTCAGCTTTAAACGACTCAATACCCATAGAACGCACTAAAATTTTGATACGGGCCTTATACTTATTATCGCGTCTACCATGCTGGTTATACACGCGCAAAATAGCGTCAAGATAAGTTAACAGTTCTTTTTCAGGTAAAAATTCGGTTATCACAGAACCTATGACAGGCGTGCGACCTAAGCCACCGCCAACAATGACTTTATAACCACGCTCACCTGTGTCATTGTCAACCAGCTCAATACCAATATCATGCATATAAATAGCTGCACGATCTTTCTCTGAACCACACACCGCAATCTTAAATTTACGGGGTAGAAAAGCAAACTCAGGGTGGAATGTTGACCATTGCCTGATAATTTCACAGTAAGGACGAGGATCAATAAATTCATCAGCTGCGACACCCGCAAACTGATCAGTTGTCGTATTACGAATACAGTTACCGCTAGTTTGAATCGCATGCATTTGCACCTTGGCAAGCTCCGCCAAAATATCAGGCGTATCTTCTAATGCAGGCCAGTTAAATTGAATATTTTGACGTGTACTAAAGTGCGCATAGCCTTTGTCATAATCTCGACTAATGCGAGCAAGCGTGCGAAGCTGCTGTGATGTCAGCAACCCATAGGGAATAGCCACACGAAGCATGGGCGCTAGGCGCTGGATGTATAAACCGTTTTGCAGTCTCAGTGGCAAAAATTCAGCATCAGACAACTTACCAGCAAGATAACGATTCACTTGATTACGATACTGGTCAACGCGTTCGTCCACCAACTGCTGATCGTAATTATTATAGATATACATGTGTCTTACGGCCTTTTTTAAGGGGCTTTTGAACCTTGAATCATACCTATTTCTAGGCAAAGAGGCGACACTGGGCACTTAAAATTGCAAACGGGCCCGTTGAATTTTATTGATAACTCTAATTGATTTACTTTATGCTGCAACACATTCAGACAGATTGCTGACTAAAACGATCAAGCCTAGCAAAAACACCCAGGATTGCGCTGACATTGAACGGTTTTGACATAGGAAACTTTAAGGTTTGATTCGATAATAAACCAAGTATCCATTCAAATCACACAACCAGGAGACATTCCATGAAGCTGGGGTTACATCAAGGTTACTGGCAAAAGCATCCACTTCCTGATTTTATTCAACTGGCCGTAGAAGCCGAAGCTATGGGTTTCGACAAGCTTTTTACCGCTGAAGCATACGGGTCCGACTGCTTCACACCGCTTGCAGCTATCGCCCCCCATACCAGCAAAATAAAACTTTGTACGGGTGTTATGCAACTGTCTGGTAGAACCCCTGTTAATGCGGCTATGACCGCCATGACACTCGATCATATTTCAAACGGTCGTGTCTGCTTAGGTGTCGGTGTTTCAGGCCCACAAGTCGTTGAAGGTTGGTACGGCCAACCTTTCAATAAACCGTTAGAAAGAACCCGAGAGTGGCTAAACATCTTCAGGCAGGTCATCAAGCGAGAAGCCCCCGTTGAATTCGACGGCAATCAATATCAGCTACCTTTGAAGGGCGGTATGGGACTTGGTAAACCACTTAAATCCATCACCCACCCTCTTCGTGATCACATTCCTGTATTTTTGGGTGCGGAAGGCCCTAAAAACGTTAAGCTTGCCGCCGACCAATTTGACGGCTGGCTACCGATTTTTGTTTCGCCTTATAACATGCACATCTTCGACGAAAGCCTTGAAGGTGCAAAGGATAAGCCAGATTATGAAATTTGTGCCATGGTCAACATGAATATTGACGACAGCCTTGAAAATGCCCTATTACCAGTCAAATATATGTTGGCACTATACCTTGGTGGCATGGGAGCTAAAGGTGAAAACTTCCATAAGAACTTGATTGGCCGCATGGGCTATGCCGATGAAGCACAGCAAATTCAAGACGTGTACTTTGAAAAAGGCCAACACGAAGCCGCCCAGGTTGTACCTGACAAGTTAGCCGATGAGATTTCTCTGTGCGGCCCAGTTGACCGTATCAAAGAACGCGTGCAGGATTGGAAAAAATCTCGCGTAACCACACTTAAAATCGGTGTCAGCCCCTTTGGCACTGAAGCAACACTCCACAACATGAAAGTGCTAGCCGACTCTCTCTAAGCAAACTTTAAACGCAGTCCTTTCTGGACTGCGTTTTTGAATTGCTTCGTACCTTCATCCAGTAACGCCTATCTTTAAAGGCTAGGAGCCGAATGAGATGGACGCTTACTGAAAAACCATGATGGTCTATCTTTAATAGATTCCCGAATGACTGTTAAAGGCTGAGACCAAAGTGGATATAGCGGCTCGCACTCAACTTCACCACCTTAACTGGTATTGTTTGACAGTATTACTGTTAATTGCCTGTGGCAATCAAACAGCTGATCAACGGGTAACGCCACCCAGCCTAGAACAAGAATCGAATTATGTTTCAGCGCAAGCTGCCTACAATAATCCAACTACCTTATTCATCACGCTGTCTGCTCCTGCTAACAGTAACTATTTCTCAACCTATAACTTAAGCCTTTATGATATAAAGGCCTCCATAAGAATTGAGGGAGCCGTCCAGCACATTTCTCTTTTTAATCGAAACCCGCTATCTACAAATGACTATAATCCAGCAACTTCAGTGGATTTAGCCTCATTTGCTGTTGGGGCCAAACATTACATTGGCCAATTTCAAGTGCCGTCAGGTGTATTGGAAGCTATCACTGTGAGTATCAATGGGGCACAAACGCTGATCACAGAGCAAGATAACCCCATAACGCTAGTAGACAGCTTCTATTCAACGTACACACCTGTAAACAACGCGCTTAATCATAGACTATTCCCCGCCGAAACAGATGTTTTACTTGGCAATCCTTTACCACTGAAAGGCCAAAAAACCTTTTTAAACCTTAACATTGATACAGATTTCAGCCTTACACCCGATACACTTAAAAACAACAATACTAACCAACACTATGCGTTATTTTCGCCTTTAATCCACGTAGAAAACATCACGCCGCCTTTCGATTTATCATTATTATCTAGTGATCTAACGGATTTAACCAACGATATCATAGGCATAGGTTTACCCGATCAAATGCCGTTTATCGCTAATATAAAAATGAAGAGCCAAAGTCAATGCCTATTTAATGGAGAAACAAGCAACCCAACATCGTTGAGCGGCATTTACTTTAACTATTTGCAAGGACAGCTAATAGACAAACAAGGACACTTACATTTCACATTAGAGAAATGCCAGCTTATTCAGCTAAAAGCAAACCATGACATGCATTTGCTCAGTGGCACGGTGGATGTTCAAGACGATCAGATGAGTGTGCTAGGCAGTAAATCGCAGCTACCCTCAACTAACCACTATATTCAACCGAACAACCAAGTGCTTAACGTGTCAGCTGAAAGGAACAACTTAATAGACCAACATGTAATCGCGCTTGAATCACATTCAAACACTTTCTTAATTAATCAGTATCCTACCGTAACAAAGCGTACGGTAACTCAATTAGATTTGACGGGGCTTTTGGTCGCCCCCCAACCACATCTTGTAAGTTTTCATGCTGACAAGACAACATTAAGCGCCGAACTCTCAGAGCCTTTTCCCTGCAAGCTTTTAAAAAACAATGTTGCACCGTGTACCGGCGCTATCACCGAACTAGAATTACCGCTGGCACAACCTGGGCACTATAGTCTTCAATTAACCCGAAGAGCCGCTTATGCAGAAGAAGGGTCATTCAGCCACCTGGCTTTGTTAAATGACAAAACCTTACATTTCCAAAACAGCTCAGAATTTGCTGATACATTAATCAATAAAATCTCTCAAGAAGGCTATCGAGTACTCAGAATAAAGGCAGACGGAACAACAATGAACAACAAGTTCATTGCAGCCAATCAAGTCCAGTTGCTGCTTTTTCACCAACAACCCATTATTGATGAGCAAACAGTGTTAGCGCTTGAAGAAATTACTGAGGCCGACGACTCTGCAGACTCAGAGAGTGGATCAGGCACTGGGCTTTATATTGGCATTGCAGCAGCAGGCGCCAGCGTTGCAGCTTTAACAGCTATTTTTCTCAAATACCAATCTAAAATAACGGGTGCACTCACCTTTACCAAAGTAAATCCCAGCACCCCTATTTCTAAGGTACGCAGACACCAAATCGACATAAATAGCCGCCTAGCAGGCATTCAGTCTTATTGGATCGAACAAGATGGTAACCCTGTCGAGGTTAAACAAGCTAACGACGGTGCGCTCTACACGATCAGTAAAGGCGCCATAAACCAACTCAATAAAGTTGCTTTGACAGATGAAGACGGTAATTTCCTTGATGGCATTGTGTTGAAAAAAATCCATGATGAACCAACGGCTGGTACCGATCTTTTATTTCAAGACAAAGAACAAAGGCCATTACAATTATACAAAGTGATAAAAAATAATGTTACGCCCATTACATTCTCAAGTATCGATGCTGCTAATAATAGCTTTAGGTCGGGCGATATAGAGATTCAATTCGAGGCCAATGATAAAAATAGACTGAAAGTGCTTAAAGGAAATCAGTCAACCTTTGTTTTTGCTCATTCTGAGAAGGAGGCAAAAACCAAAAAAGCCTTACCATTGGCCGAGCTATACAATCGCTCAATCGACAGCGACCTTTTTTACATGTCAGATCAAGTAGTGTTCCCAGAACAAACGATCAAAAAAGGGTCTTTTCTTTCTGAAGACGATCTATTTTTTGAAAAGGCTAAAAAGCACAAAAGCAAACTAACGCTACAAACAGATGGTACCTATTTAGTTACGGAAGACTTTACCTTAGAAGCTGAAAAAAACCGGCAAGTGGTTTTAACCTATCTAGACCAGCAAACGAAAGTACCCAACGACATCATTCCAACTATCACTAACGAGATAGATAGAACTATCTTAGATACAGGTATCAGCATAACCAGACTGCCTAACACACAGGCCTTAACGTTAAACACATCTCAAGGGACGCAGCCTGTTTCAAAGATAACGTTCGTAGAAAACGGCACAACTAAAAAAATAAACTTTAGCAACACACAGGCTAGCTTAGTCTTAAATGGCTATACGCTATACTTCACCGAAAAGGACAATCAATCACCTAAAATATTGGGCAACTTTAAAGAAGATGGCTCCTTTGAAGCCAGCAAGCAGTTGATGCCTATTGACATCTTTTTTGATGATCAAAGCATTACAGAAAAGTTTCTCAACGCAATCAAACATGATATTCAACTGACAACTAAAAAGAAAAGTGAAAGCACAAACAAGCATGAACCCAACATTGACCTAGACAGCTATGTCAATTTGAGTATCGATGATATTAATCACCTGAAACAGCGCAATCAAAGCATTGAAGATATTGATACAGGGGCAAAGAACAGACTCACTGACGCCTTCAACTCTCTAGGAGATGGCCTCAAGCGCCTGTTTAAAAAATAATAGCGATAAAGCGTTATTTTACTACTCGAAGATGCGAGCCTTTGCTTTTATCTTTTTTAGGTTTGTTATCAACTGTTCGAGGCGCTTTAGGTGGATCAGCCTGAAAATCAGCAGATCCTTCACCATCCAACTCTTCATCAAGCGCTTCAAGGTAAGAAGGCTCATCAGGAAAGAGCATGCCTTGACCGTTTTCTTTAGCATAAATACCTTGAATAGCGGCCATAGGTAAATATATATGATGGGGAATACCATTGAATTTCGCTTGAAAACTGACAAAGTCATTTTCAAGTTGCAAATCAATAACAGCCGCTTCAGAAAGGTTTAGCGTAATTTGACCGTCCTCTACATAAGCTTCAGGTACTTCAGCCCCTTGAATTGTCGCATCAACCGATAAATGCGGGGTCAATCCGTTATCAGCGATCCAATCAAATATTGCACGTAAGAAGTAGGGCCTTGTGGGGGTCATTTACTGCTATGCCTTTTGATGCGCCATGTCTTGCTCTATTTCAGATAAGCTTTCCTTGAAAGACTCACGTGAAAACAATCGATCCATATAAGCAAATAATGGCTTAGTTTGTTTCGACTGTGGTATTTCAATGCCAAGAGCACCTAAGCGCCAGAGAATAGCAGCCATACAGCAGTCGATCAACGTAAATTCATCACTCATAAAATAAGGTTTATCAGCAAAAATAGGCGCTACTGCTGTTAAGCTTTCACGTAATTCTTTACGTGCACTTTCTACAGCTTCTGCGTCTTTATTATCGGTAATAATGTCAACCAGACGAGACCAGTCTCTTTCAATACGGTAAACGAGTAATCTGCTTTGCCCACGTGCTACAGGATAAACGGGTAGCAAGGGGGGATGAGGAAAACGCTCGTCCAGATACTCCATCATGATTTTAGACTCATAAAGCACTAAATCACGATCAACAATCGTAGGCAGGCTGTTATAAGGATTAATTTGTGCAAGGTCTTCAGGAATATTACCACCTGTGTACTCGATGATATCGACACTGACACCCTTTTCAGCCAGAACGATACGCACACGGTGACTATAGTGACTTAGACCATCCGAATAAAACGTCATTGAAGATCTTTTAGCAACCACACCCATTTTCAACCTCTATAAATGACTGATAATTTGATGACACCCAATATACAAAAAGAGCAACATCTACGTGTTACCCTTTCCGTATTGACTGACTAAAACCTGCCAGCCGATGTCTTTAGCTTTTTGCTAAATCAATGGATATCTTTCCAGTACTCCCTATTAAGTAGTACAGCAAATACACCAAATATCAGCAAGAACAATAAACAATAGATACCTATTACCTGTCGCTTATTTAGATCCACACCTAAAAAGCTGCGATCGTGAAGCTTCACAGGCTCACCAGTATATACCAAAAAGTTAACCAGATCACTGACAAAACGGTCAAATTCTTCTTCTGTCAGCGTGCCTGTGCCTTCAATCAACTCAGTACGACCACAAGGTACGTTTTCATTATCAACACCAGCATGGGTAATTGGATCTCTTTCAGGGTAACCATGACTGCCTTTTGCAAGCGCAGGCTTACATTCTTGATCACCTTGTAGGTTTAACAATACATTAGGCATCCCCACATCTTTAAACACCAGATTGTTGTAACCATAAGGCCTAGAAGGATCAACGTAGAAGCCTTTCAGGTAAGAATACAACCAGGCATCCCCGCGTGAGCGTGAAGCCATCGTTAAATCAGGAGGGGCAGCACCAAACCACTTCTTCTGCACCTTTGGATCGGATGAAATAGTCATCAACGAGCCAATCTTAGCATCAGAGAAAATAAGATATTTCTCAACCAATTCAGGCGGAATACCTAAATCCGTTGAAAGACGCTCATAGCGCATGTATTTTAAGCTATGACAGCCTGCACAGTAACTCATATAGTTTCGAGCACCACGCTGCAAGGAGGCCTGATCTTTTAGATTGGGTTCAAAATCCAGCAAGGGCACAGCGGAACCTGCAGCCATTAGCATTGAAGGTGCAAGCGTTAGAAAGAACAAGACAATTAACTTTTTCATGATTTGCTCCTTCCTTAATGCGCCGCAACTTGATTCATTGAATGAATATATTCAGCCAGCCATAAAGGCCCAACTGTCAAGATGGCAACCACCAACAACCCTGCTAACGTTCCACTTAACCCAAAGCCGCCATCCATTGTGACACGCTCAGGTTCAGGCTTACATTTCTCTTTCGCTGTCCAGAAAGGCATCGTGATAAAGTACGCAAAGTAAATAACCGTACATACCTGAGCCAGGAAGGTACGCTCATCAGTCGGTGCTTTCACACCCAGTACGCCCAGAATAATAAAGGCTGATACAAAGATGAGTAGAAAAGCAATCGAGAATTTTCCACGATAACGAATCGACTTCACAGGGCTTCTGTCTAACCAGGGCAAGGTAAAGAGAATAGCCACAGAGCTACCGAAAGCGATAAAGCCAAGCAACTTATCAGGAACCGCACGCAACACTGAATAAAAAGGCGTAAAATACCAAACAGGCGCAATATGTTCAGGCGTTTTCAAGTTGTTGGCTTCTTCGAAATTAGCATACTCAAGGAAGAAACCGCCCATCTCAGGGAAGAAGAAAATCACCGAAACAAATGCCATCAAGAAAACAACGATACCAACGATATCATGTACCGTGTAATAAGGATGGAAGGCTACACCATCTAACGGGATACCGTTTTCGTCTTTATGCTTTTTAATCTCAACGCCATCAGGGTTGTTAGAACCCACTTCATGAAGTGCTAACAAATGCAGCACAACCAACGCCACTAAAATTAACGGTACAGCAATAACATGCAACGCAAAGAAACGATTCAAGGTAATACCTGAAATCAAGTAGTCACCACGAATCCATTCAACGAGTGGATCACCAATGACAGGAATCGCGCCAAAGAGGGAAACAATAACCTGGGCCCCCCAATATGACATTTGCCCCCAAGGCAAGATATAACCCAAGAATGCTTCTGCCATTAACGCCAGAAGAATGAGCATACCAAATACCCACACAAGCTCCCTTGGCTTTTTATAAGAGCCATATAAAAGGCCACGGAACATATGAATATAGACCACCACAAAGAAGGCTGAGGCACCTGTCGAGTGCATATAGCGGATAATCCAGCCGTAGTCGACATCTCGCATGATGTATTCAACTGAGGCAAAGGCTTTTTCGGCATCCGGTACAAACATCATGGTCAACCAAATACCCGTTAGTAGCTGATTAACCAACACAACCAGTGATAGCACACCGAAAAAGTAAAAGAAATTGAAGTTTTTAGGCGCATAATAGCCGCCCATGTGGGTATCCCAAGCACGCATAATAGGTAAACGCGCATCAACCCAGTCTCTTAAACCTACTAATAGTTTTATCATTATGCGATCTCCTCGTCTTCACCTATGACGATGACCTTGTCACTTACATATCGATAAGGAGGGACATCTAGGTTAGTAGGGGCAGGAACTGCCTTATAGACACGGCCTGCTAAATCATATTTCGAGCCATGGCAAGGACAGAAAAATCCGCCAATCCAATCGCCACCCAAATCGGCAGGCGCAACTTCAGGACGAGGATTAGGGGCACATCCCAAATGTGTACAAAGGCCAACTAAAACAACATATTCAGGCTTGGTAGAGCGTACTTCGTTTTTTGTATAGTCAGGCTGGATAGACTCGTTAGAAAGAGGGTCGCGAAGTTTCGGCTCAAGTGATTTTAGCCCTTCAATTTGCTCTTTTGTTCTATGCATGACATAAACGGGCTTACCACGCCACTCAACGGTGATCATTTCACCAGGGCGAAGTTTACTCAAATCAGCTTTTACAGGTGCGCCAGCAGCTTTTGCTTTGGCACTAGGACGCCAGGAACCCAGAAAAGGCACAGCAACGCCACCAATACCAACGCTTCCTACGGCGGCAGTCGATGCGATTAAAAACCGTCTTCTTGAGGTGTTCACACCTTCATTGCTCATAGGTATCCCCCTAAAATAGCCTTGAGACTTATCTTATAATTTTTAGAATCGGTACATGCTAAAGAAAAACCCTGCATGAAACAAGGTGAATCGTTAGGAGAGCGTTATTTCTTTTTGAAAGATACGCTCGCGATTGTGGCATATAGCTTTTCTTATAATGCTTAAAAAAGTTTTTTGCAAAAAAAAACCTGAGCAAAGCCCAGGTTTGAGATGTGTCGCGATAAATTAACGCTTAGAGAATTGTGGTTTCTTACGCGCTTTACGAAGACCGACTTTCTTACGCTCCACTTCACGCGCATCACGTGTGACGTAACCTGCTTTTCTTAGCGGACTACGCATAGCTTCATCATACTCGATTAACGCACGCGATAAGCCGTGACGAATTGCGCCAGCCTGACCAAAGCTACCACCACCTTTAACGGTGACTTTGATGTCAAATTTTTCTTCCATTTCAACCACAGCTAGCGGCTGACGAACAATCATTCGCGCCACTTCACGACCGAAGTATTGCTCAATTGAACGATTGTTAACGGTGATTTTACCTTCACCACTTTGAATAAATACACGGGCTGTCGATGTTTTACGACGTCCAGTACCATAGTATTGTTGGCTAGACATAGCTTAGCTTCCGTTAAACAATTAATTCTTTAGGTTGCTGTGCAGTATGAGGATGACTTTCACCCGCATACACTTTTAGCTTAGAAAGCATTGCACGGCCTAGTGGGTTGCGTGGCAACATGCCTTTAACTGCAAGCTGAATGGCCTGTTCAGGCTTATGGTCAATCAACTTCTCAAACGACATAGACTTTAAGTTACCAACATAACCTGTATGGCGATGGTACATTTTGTCTTTAGCTTTGTTACCTGTCACAGCTACTTTCTCAGCGTTGACAACAACGATATAGTCGCCAGTATCAATATGAGGCGTGTACTCAGGCTTATGCTTACCACGAAGACGGTGAGCAACTTCTGAAGCCAATCGACCTAGTGTTTTATCTGCAGCATCAACGACATACCAGTCATGGGTAACCTCTGCTGGCTTTGCACTGTAAGTTTTCATAATTCTTGCCTAAAATCGAGACTGCCTGTAAAAGAGCGCGAATTTTACAGGCTTTTATGTGAGTCCGCAAGACTTCCTTAGCCTTTTTTGACGATCTATTTCATCAAGGCCTGTGGGGCTTAGCAAGATATTCCTCGCTTTGCATTTCCAGCAACCTACTTTGTGTTCGCTCTATCTCAAATAACAACTTTTGCCCCTCGTAAATAGAAGGGATCTCAGCTTCAGCTGAGATAATCAGTTTCACTTGCCTATCATAGAACTCATCAATTAGATTAATAAAACGCCTAGCTTGATCTTCCATCGAGGTTTGAAAGACAGGCACATTTGCCAAAATCACCGTATTAAAGAGCGTTGCAAGCTCAATATAGTCATTCTGGCTTCGCGGCCCATCACAAAGTGCTGTGTATTCGAACCAAGCAGCATCTTCACAGCGCTTAACCATATCAATCTCACGACCATTGATATCGATCGTTTTCAACTCACTAAGACACTTGCCCGACAAGGCATTCCAGCTTGCTTGTAAGCTGACATTGGCAGCACTATCTAAAGGAGAATGATATAATTCCGCCTGCTTAAGCGCCCTAAGCCTATAGTCTTCGCCCGAGTCTACATTCAGCACTTCACAGTGCTTCTCAATCAGCCCGATGGCCGGTAAGAAACGCTGGCGCTGCAAGCCATCTTTATAAAGTCCACTGGGTACAATATTTGAGGTGGCAACTAATACCACTCCATGACCAAACAACGCTTCAAATAAGCCGCCTAAAATCATGGCATCGGTAATATCGGTGACAAAAAACTCATCAAAGCAGATAACCCTAGCCGACTCCGCAATGGTTTCAGCCACCCCCACTAAAGGATTCTTTTCGCCCTGACGCTTTTTAAGTTCAACGTGCACCTTTTGCATAAACCTGTGAAAATGAAGCCGCATCTTATCTTCAAAAGGCAATGCCTCGTAGAAGCAGTCCATCAAGTATGTTTTGCCGCGACCAACACCACCCCAAAAATAAAGCCCCTTAATAAAAACCTGATCTTTTTGAAAACGTTTATTAAGCTTGGCCATTAAGCCTTTCTTTTTAGGCGGCTGCTGAATGAGCGATTGATAAAGCGACTCGAGATGCTCAACAGCATTGCGCTGTGCATCATCTGCAAAAAAATCAGGACGTGTGAGGTCTTCTTGGTACCTTTCGAGAGGCGTCATAAAGTCTATTGCATTTAAAAGGAGGCAACTCTACTCCCGTCAGTTGGATTTTTCAAACGGTCTTTGACGCCAAATAGCGTTATCGACTAAAAAATCCTTCGCGTTTTCCTTGAACAGGTTATAATAAAACGACAGCTATTAAAGGAGCATGTTGTGGATTCATTAGCTTTGCTTATTATTACTGGACTCTGCTGTTTTTTGGCAGGGGGTATCTTAGGTGCTTTATTTCACTCAAAAACATCAAACAGTGAACAAAAAAACCGCGACCTTGAAGCGCACCTTCATCAGAAGCAAGATGAAATCAAGCAGTACCGCCAAGACGTCACTGAACACTTCGTCAAAACCTCAGATCTTTTAAACAATTTGACGGAGACCTATCGTGACATACACAACCATCTTGCCAAAAGTGCCAGCACACTCACTCAGCAAGGTTCACTGAATCAACCCATCATTAAGTCGTTACCTGAGGCTACTAGCGCCAAAGAAGAAAGCACGCCGTTAACAGCACCGCCTTTAGACTATGCGCCAAAATCTACCCCTTATGACAAAGGCACCTTGGCTGAAGACCATGGCTTAGAAAAAGTTGAGCTCGCTGAAAAACCTATTGAAGATTACGCCGAAGCTATTGCTGAAAACGCCAAACAGAACGCTTAGCGATATCGGCGGGAGACACTGCGCTTTCCCGCCCTACCCTACCTTTATGCTGGATTATCAATGTCCACAAAGGTTACCTTAACCCCATACTCATATTCTATGCGCTCGCCTAATGCTTTTACCCCATAGCGCTCTGTTGCATGATGCCCCGCCGCAATAAAGGCTACCCCTAACTCCCTGGATTCATGTACTGTTTTTTCAGACACCTCGCCTGTAATGTAGACAGAACAGCCTTTTTCAGCCGCAGCAGTAATATAAGACTGTGCACCACCTGTACACCAGCCAATTAAGTCAACTTTAGCCGTTAGATTCCCTACCACCAAAGGCTCCCTACCTAGTGCTTGCGATACTGTCGAGGCTAGCTCATCCAGTGAAACAGTCTCCGAGCTGCGACCTACAAAACCAATAGGGTTTGGGGAGTCATCTAAGCCTCCCTCAACAGTTATTCCCAACCGCTGACCCAGCTGAGCATTATTGCCTAGGACTGGATGCGCATCGAGTGGCAAATGATAGGCTAGCAAAGAGATATCATGATGCATCAATTTTCGAATCCGCTTAGCTTTCATGCCTACAATAGGCTCAGATTCTCCTTTCCAAAAATAACCATGATGTACCAAAATAGCGTCTGCTTTCAGCGCAATGGCTTGATCTATAAGTGCTTCACAGGCTGTCACACCCGTCACTATATGCTTAACCTCTTTACTCCCCTCAACCTGCAAACCATTTGGACAGTAGTCCCTAAAAGCTGAAATGTTTAACAGGTCATTACAGAACTGCACAAGCGTATCGCGTGCTATTGTCATCGCCTTTTTCTTTCCTAACGGTGATTTATCAATTAACCTTAAGAGACATTTATTTCTTAGGCTCTGTTGACATAATTTTATTTATGCTGCTGTCGCCTGCTTTTCACTCTGGCAAGAAGAATTGAGTGAATAATAGCAATCTATATGAATCAAATTCGACACAGCCAGAATGAAAAACAGGCACAGCTCGAAGGGTTACGTCTAAATATCCATCAAGCTGTGTTAAATCCAGCTCATTTAGCTCGCTAAACTTCTCTGGATTTGCCTTGCTTGATGAATATTTAAGAAGTCAACAGCATGAAAAAAATTATGTCAACAGAGCCTAGCAAAGCTTACTTAAAAAACATCATGGCGCAACGTCTACTTTGGCTAACATTCGGTGTTATTTTAGGCTTTGGTTTGTTTTTTTTAACCAAAACAACCCTATTCCCTTCACCTTCATTTCATAAAGCAGCACAAAAAGCAGCCCCTGCTGTGGTGAATATATTTACCAGTAAGGACCAACAAATCACCATTGAAGAACACCATAACTATTCACAGCAACGTAAATTCCACAGGCTCAATAAACATCAAGAGTTTTCCTTGGGCTCAGGTGTTATTCTCGATCTCAAAGGGTATATCGCCACAAATTATCATGTAATCGAGGCTGCTAACACGATTACAGTAATGCTTTATGATGGCAGGCAATCCAGCGCTCAGATCATCCACGTCGACCCCTATACCGACATCGCTCTATTAAAAATAAATTTACCCTCACTCCACCCCATCCAGCTTGGCAGCAGTGTTAAGGCGCGCGTCGGTGATCCAGTCCTTGCAATTGGCAGCCCTTATGGATTCAGCCAATCTGTCACAGCAGGCATTTTATCTGCCAAAGGGCGCTATGGTATAAAGAAGGACATGCTGGAAAATTACCTGCAAACTGATGCTTCAATCAACGCAGGCAGTTCAGGAGGTGCGTTAGTTAATATGCACGGTGAATTGATTGGATTAAATACGTCGATTTTTTCAAGCGGCAAAGGCTTCTCCGGGGTTGGACTAGCCATCCCTGTCGAGCTTATCCGAAAAATATACGAGGACATTAGACAACGCGGAGAAGTAGTACCCAGCTGGATAGGCATAAAAATGTCAGCGCTCAGTCAAGATAACCCTGATGCTATCGCAGAAATACAACATGTATTTCCCCAGTCGCCCGCCCATCGAGCAGGCATAAAACCAGGCGATATCATTACGCATATCAATCGCCGCCCCCTCTCCTATCTAAACAATGAAGCCAAACAAATTGCCCAATCTAGAAAAGGTGACATAGTGACACTTCAACTGCTTAGAAAGCAAAAACCCCTTTTATTTAAACTAAAAATTGAGAATAAGCCCGCTTCCAACGCTTTAGATTCTTATTATTAAGTCTGAAATAAGTGGATGAAATTATTTAGCTGTTAACGCATCGAACTGTCTACACTAGCATTTCATGTAAGATTCTATGCGATCAACTGCAAAACTCTTTTACTTTACTGTTTTCTATTGCCTTTTTTCTATATTTCCAAGCCATACTGATAACAAGCAAAACACTAAATCAATTGACAAAAATGCAAAACACACTAAATCAATTGACAAAAACGCAAAACAAAGGTGGGCACATCTAATTTGCACAACGCTCAATGTTAAACATATAAACAGGTTGTATTTTGGCTCTATGAAGCAGCAAGCAATCGTTAACATGATCGAGCATTTTTTAGCTAAGCTTGAGCTACAAAGTGGCGCAACTTACTATAACTCAATAAAAACACACACAGGCAACCTAATTGATAAGCTAAATAAGCAAACAACAACTGATACACCCAAAACAATTACACTTAGAGAAAGGCTTATTAAATTACTGGATAGTCACCGACAAAAAGTTCATGATCGAGAGAAGCGAGGCGAACAGTATCTGCAGCTTAAAACGATAAGCAATAGAAATGATGGTTATATTGATTTGTCTACTCCCTACTGGACCACCATAATGCACACTAAATGGAAAAACCAAACAACAGAATCTGCTCCCGACTTCCCTGTTTACGAGTTGCCCAAGCAATTTCGATTTAATCCACAACTTCAATTAAAGGAAAGCTGAGTGAGCAACTTCTCACTCATACGAATCACTGCACCTTGTCGCTTACCAGCAATTACGCCAAGTACACTTAAAAGAGGAGATGTAGTAACACTTCAACTGCTTAAAAACGAGGACTGTGTAAATATAAGTATTAGCAGACTCTCGAGAATTGGGCATTTTGCCACCGAAGACCACTAGTTGGCTGCATGTCTCAGCCCTATGACTGCTTTTATCTCTTTATTATTCTTCTCGTCGATATTCAGCACTTCTCGCATGCGCTTCAAGAGACTCACCTCTTGCGAGGATAGAGGCTACCTTACCTAAGCCTTCTGCAGAGGCTTTCGAGCAATGAATAATCGAACTGCGCTTTTGGAAATCGTATACACCTAGAGGAGAACTAAATCTTGACGTGCTTGATGT
The DNA here is from genome assembly GCA_965225765.1 of Pseudomonadales bacterium. Lineage (GTDB taxonomy): Bacteria > Pseudomonadota > Gammaproteobacteria > Pseudomonadales > DT-91 > CAKMZU01. The sequence continues at coordinate 97,685 of CBDDBO010000002.1, read as the reverse complement.
GGGTAAGACATGATTTGGCCCTGCACAGTAATCACCAAGTGCTTCAGAGGTATAACGCCCTAAAAAGACAGCCCCTGCATGGCTAATGGATTCAAGTAACTGTTCTGGGTCTGCAACCGATAACTCCAAATGCTCTGGCGCAATTTTATTACTGATGGCGGCAGCCTCAGCTAAGTCCTGCACAAGAATAAGACCACCCCGCCGATCCAAAGAGGCTTTAATCACGTCTTGTCTTTCCATGGTTGGCAGCAGTTTTTCGACTGATGCTTCAACCTTATCTAGAAAGGTCTCATCGGGGGAAATAAGAATCGCCTGCGCATTTTCATCATGCTCAGCTTGAGAAAACAAGTCCATTGCAATCCAATCTGGATCGGTTTGCCCGTCACAAATCACTAATATTTCTGAAGGCCCTGCAATCATATCAAGCCCCACACGCCCAAACACTTGCTGCTTAGCGGTTGCCACATAAATATTGCCTGGCCCTACGATTTTATCAACTTTAGGAATAGTGTCAGTGCCATAAGCAAGCGCTGCAATGGCTTGCGCACCTCCGATTGTAAAGGCTTGATCAACGCCTGCTATATAAGCTGCCGCCAGTACCATAGGACTCAATATATCATCAGGAGAAGGCACGACCATCACAATGTCTTTTACACCCGCCACTTTTGCAGGCATTACATTCATCAAAACGGATGAAGGGTAGCTCGCTTTACCGCCTGGGACATACACACCGACTTTATCAAGTGGGGTGATTTTTTGCCCTAGAACAGCACCTGTTTCATCCGTGTATTGCCAAGACGCTTGTTTTTGATGCTGGTGATACTCACGGACTCTTCCAGCTGCAAACTCCAAAGCTTCTCTTTGCTCAGTTGAAATGGTTTCATAGGCCTTTTTCATAGCGTCTTTGGATAAGGAAAGCGCTGAAGCATCTGTTAACTGCCTGCGATCAAAACGATTCGTGTAATTAAGCACCGCCTCATCGCCCTGAGACCTCACCGCTTGAATGATGTCTCGAACCACTTGCTCAACTTGCTTGTCTTGAGCTTCCTCAAAGCTAAGCAGTTGATCCAGCGCCTCATCAAAATTCAGCTGACTCGCATCTAATCGCTTCATGCTTTCACTCCACGGCTGTTGAGATAGCTGACACTATGGCCCCAATCTCGGCATGCTTTTTCTTCATGCTCGCTTTATTGGCAATCAATCTTGAGCTGACATCAGCAATCTCGTCTCTTGGCTCTAGGCCATTCGCCTTTAAGGTATTGCCGGTATCCACAATATCAACAATTTCATCAGCCAAATCCATTAACGGTGCAAGCTCCATCGCACCATAAAGCTTAATGATATCGGCCTGAATGCCTTTTTTAGCATAAAAGTCAGCAGCAATTTGCGTAAACTTAGTGGCAACCCGGATACGTCTTGAGTAATCCACTGCCTGCCCTGCAATACCTGCTGTCATCAATTTGCACTTAGCAATTTGCAAATCTAACAATTCATAAATGCCTTTATCTCGACAATGATCGTCTTCATGATGAAATTCAAGCAGCATATCCTTACCAGACACACCCAAATCTGCGACACCAAAGCGCACATAGGTAGTGACATCAGAGCCTCTTAGAATGATCAATTTAATGTCAGGACGGTTGGTATCAAATTGCAACTTACGGCTACTAAAGACATCATCAATAGGCTCAATGTCAGCTGCCTTTAATAGTGGCAAAGTATCTTTGAGTATTCTGCCTTTGGTTAACGCAATAATTAAAGGACTCGACATAAGACTAATCCGGCACACGTCTAATATTGGCACCTAACAACTGAAGCTTTTCTTCAATGCACTCATACCCTCGATCAATGTGGTAGATACGATCAATCACTGTTTCACCTTCTGCGACAAGGCCTGCAATCACAAGACTTGCTGAGGCCCTTAGATCAGTCGCCATAACAGGTGCAGCTTTGAGGTGGTCAGTACCTGTAATAACCGCTGTGTTACCTGACAATTGAATATCAGCACCCATGCGTTTCATTTCATGGGTTTGAATCAACCGGTTTTCAAAAATGGTTTCTACCACCGTACTCACACCATCAGCGACGGCATTTAGCGCGGTAAACTGCGCTTGCATATCGGTAGGAAAAGCAGGGTAAGGAGCCGTTTGCACATTCACAGCCTTCGGTCGTTTTTTATGCATATCAAGACTGATCCAATCATCGCCGATCTCAATATCAGCACCTGCCTCACGCAGTTTCACAATCACTGCGTCCAACAACGACGAGTCAGTATCTTTTAACTTAATCTTCCCGCGCGTTGCTGCTGCCGCCACAAGATAAGTCCCTGCTTCAATACGATCAGGCATAATAGAAAAACTAGTGCCATTAAGCTTTTCAACGCCAGTAATTTTTAAACGGCTAGTACCAATCCCATCAATCTTGGCACCCATGGCCACTAGACATCGGCATAAATCTACGATCTCAGGCTCTCTTGCAGCATTTTCCAGTAAGGTTTCGCCTTCTGCTAGGGTTGCAGCCATTACAGCATTTTCCGTGCCACCTACGGTGACAAAATCAAACACCACATGAGCCCCTTTTAAACGGCCTTTGCTCACAGCGTGAATATATCCGTCATCAATGGTGATGGTCGCCCCCATGGCTTCAAGTACCTGCAAGTGAAGATCTACAGGCCTGCTGCCAATTGCACAGCCACCAGGAAAAGACACTTTGGCTTCGCCGTAATGCGCTAGAAGTGGGCCCAAAACAAGAATCGATGCCCGCATGGTTTTCACTAAGTGATAAGGTGCAATACAGGATGATAAAGAACTGGCATCGACTTCCAGGGTTAACTTTTCATCAACCACCACACCCACGCCCATACAGCCTAAAAGCTCGATCATGGTAGTAATATCATGCAGGTGCGGTAAGTTAGAGATAATAACGGGTTCATCGCAAAGCAATGTAGCTGCCAAAATAGGCAGTGCCGAGTTCTTAGCGCCAGAAATGCGAATGTCCCCAGCTAAAGGAACGCCGCCTGTAATTATTAGTTTATCCATAGCAGTACTACTGGTTGAGTTTGGCAGCGCGTTCTTCTTTTGTATGCAGGTTCATATGAACGGCATGCATGCTTCCATCAGCGATCTTGTCATTAATAAGGCTATAAATACTTTGCTGCCTTTTAATTGAGCGCATTCCCTCAAAGTCGTCACTGACGATATCAATCAAAAAGTGAGAGCCATCAATCTGCACATTGATCTCGCCTGTTGGAAACGCCTCTGTCAACAGCGCTTTAAGCTCTTCGACCCGCATACGAAACATCCAGTCATAAAAAGGAAGCAATTATGACACAACGCTATGAGAATGATAAGGGAGTAATGAACGCAAGCCTGCGCCAAGTTTATATAACCAAGAAGAAAGGCAGCCAAAATAGTACCGCCTTAAAAAAGTAGTGAGGTTTATTTTACAGGCTTATTACCTGATTCAATTTCTTGCAGCCAATTATCGACCACTTTGGCAAAATCTCCGTTATGCTTTTTCATTGCCGCTGCAAATTGCTTCTGGTATAGCTCACCCAAATTAATATTATCGATAATCATGTTTCGTAGCATCCACCTACCATGCTTATTTGGACGCATTTTAAAGATGATTTCATGGGTTTTGGATTTATCCTTGACCAGCTGAACAACTTCAACCACTTCGCCTTTATTGATAGCAACCTCATCGGCTTTTGATGGCGGGAGCACTTTGACTTTTTGACCGTTGAACGTCATCAACCCTTTACCATAGGTGCTTACTAACCCCTGCTTAAACTCACCAATAAAACGCTTATAGTTCTGCTTGAAGGCTTCCTTCTCCGCTTTTGTATTTAGTGATCTGTAATAGCTTGAGGTTCCATAGCGCCCCATAACTCCACGAGTGAAGGTTGAGAAATCAACCACAGGGTCAATAATCTCAGTCAATTGCTTAAAGTATTTATCTGGGTTTTTGCTGTAATAGCCTTTTGCACTTTTGACGAGGCTGATCAATTGCTCTGTCTTACCTTGAATCAATGTATGAGGGGAAACAATGGCGTCTTTGGCACCTGAAAGACTAGGAAGCATCAAACATGTGATAAAAAACCCAATAAATGCACGTTGTTTCATGGCAGACCTGCTTGTTATGAAAATTGTTAACATGAAGAGAGACTTATTCTATTACGATTACACGAACAAAACACGTTATTTATAGCCTAGACTCTTGGATAACGCTTACCCATCTAGGCTCTGCTTAAGCTTACTTCAAAACAGCAAACAACAAACAACAAACAACAAACAACAAACAACAAACAACAAACAACAAACAACATCAGCTAAGGACATAGTCACTTAAACTTACCATCAACCACTAATCAATCAAAAAAATCGATAAAATATAACCCACACAGACAAACGAAATCACTGTTGGCAAATAGACGGTTAACTTCTTAGTAGGTGGCGATTGAAATGTTTCGTTGGGGTAACACAGGTCAGGCTTGAGCGTTTGCCCAATGACACTTTTTTGCTTCACAGCTAAATCCTTTTATTCTATGAACGTTTTTATTGTTGATGACAACAGCTCAAACTACGCTAATGACTTGAGGCAGCAATCGGAAACCCATGCAAACCTATGCTTATTGCTTGAGGTCTATTTCTTATGAAAAATGATCAGGGCAACTAATAAGATAGGGTGAAAAAAAAAGGTTTTCAAGAAGTAAAAAAAGAAATGAAGCAACCATTAAAAAATGGTGCGAAAGGAGAGACTCGAACTCTCACGTCTTTCGACACTGGAACCTAAATCCAGCGCGTCTACCAATTCCGCCACTTTCGCAATAACCGACGAGCTTGCTCATCAATATGGGCGCGAATAATGCCTAAACCATCCAGAGATTGCAAGCTCGAATCGCATTTTTCTTTAAAAAAGATTGTCTATTAACAGGTCTTCCCCTAACCTCGCCCTCTTCTTTAGGAAAGCAGATAAAAACAATGACTGTAGAAGAACAATTCAAACAGTTTATGACTAACCATTTGCCATTGCTGGTTCAAAATAACACCACTATCCATCACTATGACGGCAATGCATTAAGTATGAGCATGCCTCTAGATAGCAATCACAACGACAAAATGACAGGCTTTGGCGGCAGCCTTTATTGCCTTTGCCTAACAGCCTCAATAGGGCTCGCTTTTTTAAAAGCGTATGAAAGAAACATGCAGCCAGACCTAGTTATCTCCAAGGCATCCATTAACTATACAGCGCCTGTTAGAGACAGCGAAATTATTGCCGCAACAACGAACACCACCAAAAAAGAGTGGCAGGTATTTTTTGACACCTATGCTCAAACCGGCAAAGCTAAAATCACTATTGAATCGCATATTTTACAAAACCAAAAAGCAGCAGTGACATTTAGTGGTCAGTTTGCGATTATCGGTGGTTGACAAATACCTATCTATTCATATGAAAAACTACAGCAACCGCTGCCAACAATGGCTTGAAAGCAACACCAACATTGAAGCAGCTACACTTGAGAAAGAAATCGCACGCTTTACAAGCAAACTTGAAGCTCTGGAACAGGAAACAAATAGAGTAGATGAGGAAACCCTTCAAGATATCTTGAGCACCCTTCATCTACTTGAGCAGCGATTACTTATTGATACAGCTGATGTAAACATTAACATGGATAGGAACATTGGCCAGCAAGAAGCACCATTTACGTATAATACTGAGCCGTTGCATCCCCTCAACGTTGAAATAGAAAGCTTAGATAAAGAAACGAAGCGAGAACGCTTAAACAACATTCTCACTCACAATCTCATCCAACAAGGCATCAAAGACTTGAAACGCAACAATTCATGACACCCTCATTAGCTGAGGGTGTATGCATGAATCACTCAAACTCGTTATAATAGCTTGCTAATTAGCCTGCTCTGCGCTCATTTTTCATGCCTGACTCACATTCCCTGACGACCCACCGCTTCTGTGTTGCCCCCATGTTGGATTGGACTGACAGACATGCACGCTTTTTTATGAGGCTGTTATCCAAGCACGCTCGCCTTTACACAGAAATGATTACAGCTTCCGCACTTATGCATGGAGATGTACCACACTTATTAACCTTTAACGAAGAAGAGCATCCACTAGCTCTGCAACTAGGTGGTTCCAACCCAAAAGAGTTAGCCAAAGCCTGCCAAGTCGCTGAACCTTACCACTATGATGAAATTAATCTAAACGTGGGCTGCCCTTCTGATCGAGTTCAATCAGGCCGCTTTGGCGCCTGTCTAATGCTAGAACCTCAGCAAGTTGCCGATTGTTTTAAGGCTATGCAAGACGCAACTGACAGACTTATCACCATTAAATGCCGCACGGGTGTCGATCATCAAGACGACTATAGTTTTTTATTGGATTTTATCGGAACACTCTATCAGGCAGGCTGCCGAGTTTTTATTATTCACGCTAGAAAAGCTTGGCTAACTGGGCTCAGCCCAAAGCAAAACAGAGAAATCCCCCCCCTGGAATACGAAAAGGTATATGCCATAAAAAAAGCCTTTCCCAATGCAACGATTATCATCAATGGAGGTGTTAAATCGACTATAGATACTGCCAAACATCTAGAGCAATGCGACGGCGTCATGATGGGACGAGAAGCCTACCACAACCCATACTTACTCACTGAAATTGATCAATGTATCTTCCAAGAAAATACACTCCACTTGTCTAGACAATGGGTGTTAAAGCAAATGATGCAGTATATCGAGAAGGAACTAAATAAAGGAACCAAACTCCATCATATCACAAGGCATATTCTTGGCTTGTATCATGGCCAGCCTAGAGCTAAAGTATTTAGAAGGTTTTTAAGTCAGAACGCCTATAAAAGCGATGCTAACCTTCAAACCTTTACCGAAGCGATAGACTTAATGATAACCTAGTAACAGTTAACGATAATGAGCAAACTCAAACAGCTAGCCACACACTCAACTATTGTTGCAGATACAGGCGATATTGAAGCGATCAAACAATATAAACCTTTGGATGCCACAACCAACCCCTCGCTTTTGCTCAAAGCCTCCGAACTTGTTCATTATCAGCCTTTAATGCAGAAGGCAGTGAGCTATGCAAAGAAAACTACCTCAAGAGGTTCTTTACCTAATATTGCTGCCGATAAGCTTGCAACCTTAATAGGCAAAGAAATTTTGGCGCATATTGAAGGGCGCGTCTCTACAGAAGTTGACGCAAGGCTCAGCTTCGACACCACAGCAACCGTAGACAAAGCCAAACGCTTAATTGACCTCTACGCAGAGTTGGGCATCGATAAATCGCGCGTATTGATTAAAATTGCTGCCACTTGGGAAGGCATACAAGCGGCCAAAATACTTGAATCACAAGATATTCAATGCAACTTAACGCTATTATTTGCCTTTGAGCAGGCCAGAGCCTGCGCCGATGTAGGGGCGCATTTAATCTCCCCTTTTGTGGGCCGTATTTTAGACTGGCATAAAACTAACACTGACCTTGTGGTTAACTCACCCGACCAGGATCCAGGCGTGCAATCAGTCAAATCCATTCATGATTTCTACAAAACAGCAGGTTATGACACCATTGTGATGGCAGCAAGTTTCAGAAACATTGGGCAGATTGAAGCCCTTGCAGGCTGCGACAGACTAACCATTAGCCCTGCTCTTTTAGACAGTTTGAATACCGAACAAGGTGAACTTGAAAAACGCCTTGAAGCATCCAATAAAGACTCGACATTGCATGTAAAACCAAAGCCGCTTCTAGAGACAGATTTTCGTTTCATGATAAATGAAAATGCTATGGCAACAGAGAAATTAGCCGAAGGCATTAGGCAATTTGCGAAAGACCAAATAGCCCTGGAGAATAAACTCGATCAACTGGCAAGTGCATCCAAGTGAGATCAACGCCACCAATCGATAAGTGCACAAAACGTCATTAACAAACGGATTTTTTTCCACTTTTCACAAAATTACCTCAAAATTATGGGGCTTTGTAAGTACCAGGACTTCTCATTAATATTCAGTAATGTTTTAATGAGCCGATAATTAATAATAAATACGCCCAGGACAGGCAAACAGGTAACTTATGACTGAGACTACAGCAGACTTTGTCGAGAAGCGTCGCGAAAAACGTATCACCATCAAAAGCGATGTCAAAGTAAAAGACATAGCAGAAAACTATACCATTATTACGGAATGCTGCAATTACAGCAAATCTGGCATCTTAGTTAAAGCTTCTGAGAATTTACGAGTAGGCACTAAAGTTACCATTGAAATTCTTAATGAACAGCACCCGCTAGAAGCAGAAGGCTCGATAGTACGTATTGTTCGCGATGAAAAAATTTACCTCACCGCGATTATTTTTGATTAATCGCGTCTATGGCTCAGCACACCCACCACAGGCAAGTGATCTGACGGTTCATCTTCAGTGAGCATCACCTGCCTTCGCTTAAAATTACTTACATAACGAGCCTTCGTCACAACGTTATCTTCTTCTAGGGTTAACGTTGGTTTTAGCTGATAGAAAATGTGGTCAATTTTTTCAGCAACAGAATAAAGCGTACTGCTAACAGTATAATCATCAAAGCAAGTCGAATAACTCTTATTACTCATTAGCACCTCAGGCACATCAATGTCATCTTCTTGCAAAAGATTAGCGTACAAGGTTTCGGCAGTCGCATTAAAATCGCCCAAAAATAGACGCTGTTTTACCTGTGAAAACTGTTCAGGCAATTCAAAGAAACGACGGATATCCTCTTGCTGCATACTAGCAGTTTGAACAGAACGGGTAGATGACTCATACCAAGGAAGATGCCCACAGGCCACAATCACCTGCTCACCAAAAAAAGATAAAGGTACATAAATGATACCTTTGTGCGTCTTATGAGGGTTATTTTTTCCTAAAATATCATCCAGTGCCAGAGGGCTGAATTTTTCAGCATCGAAAAACAAGGCCACGCCCTGGTTATCTTTATTCTGCGCATGTAGATATACACCTGAATAATGAGGCATTGCCTTCAATACATCAGTAAAAAGAGCCTGAGACATCTCTTGGGTACATAACATATCTGCCTGCAAGCTCTCAATCCGCGCTACAACTTTCTGACGCCTAGCCTGTGGATTAATCAAAGACCAATCAAAGTGATCAACTTTATCGAACTGGTTATAAAATAAAAACCCGTCGTAAAGTACATTATAAGTGCCTATACGATAAGCTTTTGGTACTGTAACCGGCAAAGCCGTTGGCCGCTGACTATTTTGCACTAAGTAAAAGGGGCTGGATGCTACTTGGTCTAAAATTTCTCCCATTTGCGCATCTGGATATATTTCCTCTATTCTTACTTTAGGTTGAAAAAACTCAGCATTAAAATTCAAATAATCTGATTCACTCTGTATTTGACTAGACTCATCAGTAGCCCAGCCGGTCAAAGTAAGAAATAAAAAAGACAAGCACAATGAAAAAAAAAGCGGCATAGAGGGTACCCACAAAATAATCTAATTAGGTATACTTTTTACATTCTTTTAGGTAATGAACTGTGTAAAAAATTCCCTCACTTCCTTATCAATAGTTTTTTTTGTCCATCCAGTATTCCTTTTCGTTAAGTTTTTATCAGACATTCCCTGTAAAAGATAAAGAAGCACAAGGCTATTTTTAGCTAAACTGAATTCTGTAATATCATCATCCAACATAGCCACTAACATTTGCCTCATGGCAAATCTTGCCTGATGCCTATCTACTCTTTTAGCAAGATAGCTTTTGACCAGTTGTTTATCGTGCTCACCTACACTCGTCTTAATCCCTTTAAAAAATAAAGGCAACAGCTGAACATCAATATGAGTTTGTGTGAGTAATTGAAAGTCAAGCTGCCTAAAAAATTGTGACCTAGCTTGCTCCAGCAAACTCAACCCCTCAGGTGTTAAAGCCTTTAATAACATGCCCGAATGCTGACCTGATGCTGTATTCGGCTTACTACCCACATGCACAATCTGATAGCCGCTTCGCTGCCAAAACAATAAATTCTCAGCTTCCAATGAAAAAACAGTCCCCACGCTATCAACCTTTGCGGCAGTAGCCTTTAGGTAAATAAAGTTTAAAAGCCCTTGCCCGACACCTTGGCGCCTTACATATGAGTTAACAGCAATCCGAGAAACTCGCCAAAATCTTAAGGGTAATGCTTGCGCAAAGCCCATTGTATTCAGCTGCTGAGGCAGTATGTGGCCTTTAAGCCTTCTTGGTGCTTGCTGGAAACTCGCTTGTAACGTTTCCGAAAAAACACCTTCTTCAAATAGCACCGCCACAGCGAGTAGTGATTCATTTTCTGCCACAGCCAATTTAAGTGCAGGGTGATCCAGCAATAACCGAATATCATCGGGTGAGGTTTGATAGTGCGCTGTCATTAAGAGCGAGGTGACTTCAGTAAAAAAATCCTGGTCTTGTACCAGCTCTTCTGCACTGACCCACCTCAGCCTAATATTTGCAGTAGCCACTGACTTATGATCTTGCCTGACAGACAAATTAAGCATCAATACACGATCGACAAATCGCTCTAGAGGATCATTCATTCCATAACGAATGGGCTTTACAAGCGATAGGTTCTTCCACCGAGGATAATGCTTCGTTAAGTAGGGCTGAAACCTTAATTCAAAGCCTTGCCCTGAGCCTTCGTAACCTTGCACAGTGGTTGCAAAGATAATGCGCTTATAGTGTTCGGTAATTTTCTTAAGCAAACTCACTGGAATTGAAGCTGCCTCATCAACAAATAGCAGGTCGAGCTCAGGCTGCTGCTCAATTAATTTATCGGGTGGATAAAACTGAATAACGGAGCCAAATTCACTTGCATGATTAAATAGCATATCAACCGATTGGCGGCTTAGCGCACAAACACCAATGCGCATTGACTTGTCTGATTTCAGCAAATCTTTAGCTGCAAGCCCCATGGCTGATGACTTGCCCCTTCCCCTATCCGCCTTTATAACAAGAGGTTGTCTGGCACGCCCTTTAGCTGTTTGTTTAATTGCTTCAACGAGCTGTTGTTGCTCTTTAAACCGCGCTATAAAAAGCTGCTCATTCCCTTTCTTAAACAACTCAGGCGATATATCTACTTGATTCGCATCTATCCGCACAATGGGTATTTGAGATAATGCATTTAACGTATGCCTGATAAATCCCTTTTGACGTTGACTGGCACAATCATCACTCTCAAACCTCGCATAATCAGGGTCATCAAAAAAAGGCCACTGCGACGCTTTTGGTGTCACCAGGATAAATAACCCGCCTGCTCTAACGAGTCCTTGACACATACCTAGCACATTGGGGTTTAAGCCTGCATAAGCATTCAAGACGATCGCATCTATTTCACTGCCTAGTAAATTTTGCAAGGTCTTTACAGGCTGCTTGAGTAAATGATCAATCCAAAGTGCTTCTTCTGCTTCGGTAACATCCAATAAGTGCTGAACTATTTCCACAGCACACTGCTCTTCCTCGGCAATATGAACAATGAGCCTGTGCCGTCTTGAAGCTGTTGCTCCAAGCGCTTTTTCAAGCTGTGAATTAAATGCTTTCAACATGGAGTGAGCAGGCTATAATAGGCGAACGGAGAACGAAAACTATGTTTAAACGCATTTCAGTACAAGACGCTAAAGCTTTTCTTGATAATAACACAGGTCAGTTTGTCGATATTAGAGATGAAGCAGCCTTTAATGCAGGCCATATAAAAGGCAGCACCTCTATTGGCCAACACAACTTGCAAGCATTTATTGATCAGGCTGACTTAGACGCACCACTTTTGGTCTGCTGTTATCATGGCATGTCCAGTCAATCAGCTGCGCAATTTTTACACGAGAAAGGCTTCGACGATGTCTACAGTATTGACGGAGGCTTTGAAGCTTGGGGTAATCACTTCCCCGAATCAGTCAATTCACTCAGCTAATATAAGCCTGAACAATGAGTCATCTGCTTTTCGGTTGATGACTCCATGCTGATCTACTTAACTTTCGCGATTCAAACGATGCTGCCACCTAGCAAACAACATCGCACTGACAAATAGCATAATGAGCACCACCAGCTCTAGGTAAGGCATCAAGCCATACTGCGGAATAAACAACTGCGGCACCACATTTAAAAAATAGCCCAACAACATAAAACAGAGCCAAATATGCGCTCGCGTATTTTTCTTTAGAATCCAAGGCAATATTAGCACTAAAGGCAAAAGCACTAAGATCGCAATGGTCATATTTGGCACTTTATGCTCTGGCACCCACCAAAGCGTACTAACAAGCAAAAGCCCCATCAATACAAACAGATTGGTACGTGTTAGCACCATAGCCCAACGGGTTTTTCTATAAAGCGATAAGTCTTGCATGATTTATTTTGAAAGTTTATTGGCTAAACGGGCAACACGATGACCAAGTGCTTGGCACAAGGTTTTCTCGTCGTCTGTGAGTGGCGTGTTCGCCTCTTTAGCATGATGGCTGGCACCATAAGGTGTCCCACCAGACAGCGTTTTATGAAGCGCTTCTTCACTGTACGGAAGCCCCACATAGCACATACCCTGATGAATCAAGGGCAACATCATCGATAACAAGGTGCTCTCTTGCCCACCATGCAAACTGCTTGTCGAGGTAAATGCAGCCGCAGGTTTATCAATCAAGTCACCCGATAACCAGATACTTGTCGTTTGATCTAAAAAATATTTTAAAGGGGCCGCCATATTACCAAATCTCGTAGGGCTACCCATCACAAGGCCCGCACAATCCCTTAAGTCATCCAGGTCACAATAGAGCGCTCCAGATTCAGGAATCGCATCTTCTGTTTGGTCCACAACGGGCGATACGGAAGGCACCGTTCGAATCCTTGCCTCAAGTCCTGCTTTTACCACACCGCGAGCAACTTCCTGCGCCATTCGCTCACAAGCACCATACCGACTGTAATAAAGAACAAGAATGTAGGGATCGGCCATTAGTCAATTAGCGCCAATACGTTCTCTGGTGGGCGTCCCAAGACGGCTTGGTCGCCTTTAATCACGATGGGTCTTTCAATTAATTTGGGGAATTTCACCATAGCATCAATCAATTGATCGTCAGAGAGTGTTTTATCGGCTAAGTTATTGTCTTTATAGTCACCCTCACCTTTTCGCAATAAATCACGAGCACCAATGCCTAGCTTGCTTAATATGCCAGCAAGCTCAGATTTTGTCGGCGGCGTTTCCAAATACAGGTTGATCTCTGGCGATAAACCTCTCTGTTCAATTAAGGCCAAGGTTTGACGAGACTTCGAACAGCGCGGATTGTGAAAAATGATCAAATCAGACATAAAAATATGAATTCAATTAAATGGCCAGAGTATACCTTGAGCAGAATAAACTGAATAGAAAAAATGTTGCCCGATATTGAACCTCTTAGTTTAGCGACTAGTCATACCAACCATCTTGGTGTTATCGCAAAACACCCTTCCTACCTAGTAACAGTCATTTCGAGATTATTGAAATATGAAAACAGCTAGACTTAACCTTTGCCTTTTTTTACTCATTCTCTTCACCCAAGCACCACATAAAGCTATAGCTGCCGACCTCACAATGCCTCTTGCGCTATTGGCCTCCATTGCATGCACAGCAGGCTGCGGACTATGTACTGCAAAATGCCTTAATGAAGGGCACTGTGATACCAGAAGGAAACCCAATCATGAAACTAGATATAAAGTTGCTGATGACTTTAGCACAAAGCTATTGCTTGTAGATCAAAGCAAAGCGCAAAATGATGAAAGCAAAGCGCAAAATGGTGAAACCAAAGAGCAAGATTTAGAAAAAACCTCTTGGAGCTCGAATCAGCCAACCACCGCGAATAAAGTTCGATCTAAAGTTGTTCATTTCCCTCGCTTAAGGCTATCCGATATAGCAGAGGAAGACGGAGGGCAAGATTTAAAGAACCTCAATCGACCTGTCGCCGTTTAAGCTTTTAAAGAGCAGGGTGGTCCATACCATCCGCCACACAACAGCCTAAACGTTGAAGCAAGCTCACTTGGAGGCGCGCAGCCTTTTAACTCAATCGAGCTTGTCAAAAACGATAAACAGAAGGTTTTCAACCCTGAATTAACAGTGAATATCAGCGATTTCTTTCGCTGTTTTTACCTGCTTATTCTTTTCCTCAATCGTCAGGAGCTTGCCATTTTGCATAATAACAGGCTGGCTTGTTAAGGTTTCGATGTTCTTTTGGGCTTTTGCACAAAGCGTCTTGTCTTTTTTAATCACAGGCACTGCGTCTTGTGCACCATTTTCTGCGAGCTTTTCCTCTTTTCTTTCTGAGGGCTTAGCCTCATAGCCTTTGTCATTATAAGTTTTGACCACGTCCGTTTGCTGGTGTGCAGGAGGATTCTGTGAATAATGCGTATTACCGCTTTCATCCACCCATTTATAAAACTTACCCGCCGACACGCTGACAGCAATAAACATTAACAACAGTGAAGCAACAAATTGAATCTGAATCTTCATCTTTCATCCCGTTTATTTTTTGAATGCTGCGATTGTGCGTCGAAAGATCAAACATCCGCAAGGAAAAGCCCTTATTGATTGACATTTCTTTGAATTTGCACAAAAATTCCCTCCTTTTATTTCAATATGCGGCAAGTCTTGTCAAAGGGAATAACGCCCTTGAAAAACTTGTCAGGCTTAGATTTTTTTGTTTCTTAGGGGATACTGACTTGGAATTGCTATCAGGCGGTGAAATGATAGCTCGGGCACTGAAAGATGAAGGCGTCGAATTCATCTTTGGGTACCCCGGCGGTGCTGCACTCCACATTTATGATGCACTGCATCAAACCCAATATACACCTCATATTTTGGTGAGGCACGAGCAGGCTGCTACGCATGCCGCCGATGCTTATGCGAGAGCAACAGGCAATCCTGGCGTGGTGCTGGTCACCTCAGGTCCAGGTGCCACCAATGCCATTACAGGCATTGCCACAGCTTACATGGATTCCATCCCCATGGTTGTCCTTTCTGGTCAGGTTCAAAGCCACTTAATTGGTGAAGATGCCTTCCAAGAAACCGATATGGTCGGCATTTCTCGCCCTATTGTTAAACACAGCTTTTTAGTGAAACGTACAGAAGATATTCCTTCGATCATCAAAAAGGCGTTCTTTATTGCTAGCACTGGCAGACCAGGCCCTGTGGTGGTTGATATCCCTAAAGACTTAACACATCCAGATGTCAAAAAGCCTTATGATTACCCAGAGACTGTCAATATTCGGTCTTATACCCCTATTGAAAAAGGGCATAGTGGCCAAATCAAAAAGGCGCTTCATCTATTATTGACAGCTAAACGCCCTGTTGTTTACACAGGCGGCGGTGTCATTCAAGGCAATGCGCACGGAGAGCTGACCGCCTTTGCCAAAAAATTAAACCTGCCCGTGACTAATACACTCATGGGACTAGGTGGCTACCCAGGTAATGATGAGCAGTTTTTAGGCATGCTAGGCATGCACGGCACCTATGAAGCCAATAACGCTATGCATCATGCTGATGTAATCCTTGCCTTAGGTGCACGTTTTGATGACCGTGTCACTAACACACCATCCAAGTTTTGCCCAAGCGCCAAGATTATTCATGTCGACATTGACCCTGCATCCATTTCAAAAACAGTTCCGATAGATATCCCTATTGTTGGATTGGCGAAAACCGTCTTAACGGATATGTTAGCTATACTGCCTGAAATTGCGGATAACAATAAGGTTGATCAATTCAAAGATTCTTTAAGTGAATGGTGGCAACAGATCAACTTATGGCGAGAGAACTACGGCCTTTGGTATGCCCCACGCTATGACACTACGAGTGAGTTGATCAAGCCTCAAGAAGTGATCGATACCCTTTATCAAGTCACCAAAGGTGAAGCCTTCGTCTGCTCTGACGTTGGTCAACACCAAATGTTCAGTGCACAATATTATCGCTTTGCCAAACCGCGCCGCTGGATAAATTCAGGCGGCCTTGGCACCATGGGTTTTGGTTTACCGGCTGCTATGGGCTGCAAGCTTGCCTTCCCTGATGCAGACGTATGTACGGTGACAGGCGAAGGCAGTATTCAAATGAATATTCAAGAGCTCTCGACCTGCACGCAGTATAAGCTGCCTGTCAAAATCATTAACCTGAATAACGGCTATTTAGGCATGGTGAAACAGTGGCAGGACATGCAATATGATAGCCGCTATTCACAAAGTGTTTATCAGGACTCCTTACCTGACTTCATTAAGCTAGCTGAAGCTTATGGGCATGTGGGCATCAAGGTAAACAAAAAAGCAGACCTTGAAGGTGCGATGAAAGAAGCGTTTGCTTTGAAGGACAAACTTGTATTTATGGATATCTATGTCGACCCACACGAGCATGTTTACCCAATGCAAGTAGCCCCGAATGGTTCGATGCGCGATATGTTCATCAACAAAGAGGAAAGAACATGAGAAGGCGCATCTTATCTGTCCTGTTAGAGAATGAACCTGGCGCACTTTCGCGTTTAGTCGGCCTTTTTTCCCAGCGTGGCTATAACATTGAGTCACTCACGGTGGCTGTCACAGATGACACGAGTCTTTCAAGGCTGACGCTCACCACCATTTGCAGTGATCATAAAATTGAGCAAATCACCAAGCAGCTCAACAAGCTGATTGATGTCGTTAAGCTGATTGATTTAACTGATGGCAGTCATATTGAGCGTGAGTTAATGCTGGTCAAAGTTAAAGCACTGGGTGCGCAACGTGCTGAAATTAAACGTTGCTGCGATATTTTCCGCGGGCAAATTGTGGATGTAAACCCTTCTGCTTATACGCTGCAAGTCACAGGCACCAGTGATAAACTTGATGCCTTTATTAGCTCACTCGGTGAAGTCAATATTCTTGAGGTGGTGCGCTCGGGCATCAGCGGCATTTCGCGCGGAGAAAAATCGCTTTCTCTTTAAAGTCCGTAGGGCAGATTAGCGCAGCGTAATCTGCCAGAATTCTAGCTTATTGGTGGGTTACGCTACGCTAACCCACCCTACTCTTTACCGACTCAATTCATGGACCTGATTCTTTTCAGTCATCATCAGCCTGTTCGAAGCGAAGCCAACATCATCCAGTCCTTAGTGGCATTGACCCAGCATAGCTTCCACCTTTATAAACCCACAGCATCAAAGCAGGACATTGCATCGATCCTTAACCAACTTGACGAAGACACACTGAAGTTTGTTGTGCTACACCATCATAAATGCCTTGCTAATGACTACCCGGTCAAAGGCACTCACAGACAGCGACATGAACTAACCAGCAAACAAGCTATCTCCTGTACTCTCCATGAAGTTACTGCAGACACGTCTATGCTACATGTCGACTATGCTTTTTTCTCACCTGTTTTCCCCAGCATTTCTAAGGTCAATCATAAGCCTCGCCAAGATGTATCTTGCATCAATGCCTTTGCAAAAGAAAACACGCTCCCGCTCATTGCATTAGGCGGGCTTACCCCTAACAATATAAGCTTATTAGAGGGCTTTTCTGGCGTTGCATTAAAAGGTGCAGTCTGGCAAAGCAATCTCCCCGAACAAGTCGTAAAAGATACGCTTTCAAGGATCGGTTAACGTGGAACCACTTTCTCCCAGTTTAATGATGGCTTTTGCAAGCTTAGGCTTTCTAGTACTAACGTTCTTTATCTTGAGCTTGGTTTTGCTGCGCAAAAATAAGACACTAAAGGAAACCAATGAGCAGATTAACACTCAGCTACATGAGAAAGCGATTAACACCGAGGTTTTGCAAACCAAGCTGCTATCAACTGAAGAAGCATTCAAAAACGAGCAATATCAAAGACAAAACGCCAGTGAACACGTTAAAGCACTTGAAGCCAGTAACAAACAAACAGAAACTCAACTCGCCTCAAAGCAAGCCGAATCAAAGCAACTATTAGAAAAAACACAGCAGCAAACTAACGCCCTCGACCAACTTCAGCAACAATATACCGAGCTACAAACTATCTTTCGGCAAACATCAGAAAAGTTAGCGGCCTTAGAAACCCAAATCAAAGAGCGTAGCGATCATCATCAAGCTCAGCTTGAGCAATTTGCTGAACAAAAAGCAGAATTAAGCACTGCGTTTAAAAATCTAGCCAATGACATTTTAAAAACCCAAACCCAATCACTTCAAACGAGCAGTCATCAAAACTTGTCGAAAGTTATTGATCCCTTTCAACAAAGTCTTAATCAGTTTAAGCAAGAAGTCAGAGACATCCATCATAAAGAAACCACACAACGCAGTGAGCTCAAAAAAGAACTCGAAACACTACAGTCTCTGAATAAAACCATGACCCAAGAAACCCATGCTTTATCTACCGCACTTAAAGGCCAAAAGAAGCTTCAGGGCAACTGGGGCGAAATGATTCTGGAAAATATTCTGGATAGGTCAGGTCTTATCAAAGGCACGGATTACGATCGAGAAGTTTCATTTACGACAGATGAAGGCCGAAAACGCCCTGATGCTATTGTCTATTTACCCGGTGACAAGCACCTCATCATCGATGCAAAAGTATCCCTCAATGCCTACACGGATTTTGTGAATGCTGAAGATGAAAACAGCAGACAGCTCGCCCTTAAATCTCACACACAAGCGGTTAAAGACCGTTTGAAAGAGCTCGCCAGCAAAGATTATCAAAGCTTGTCAGAACTGAACTCACCCAACATGGTGTTTATGTTCATTCCCATTGAGTCTGCTTTTGCCACGGCTATGCAAGCCGATCAATCACTCTTCCAAACAGCCATTGATCAACATATTTTAGTTGCCACCCCCTCAACGCTCTTAACGAGCTTAAACATCGTTAAACAGCTGTGGCGTTTCGAAGATCAAAACAAACACACAGCTAAACTTGCAAGCTCTGCTGAAAGCGTGTTCAAAAAGCTTAATACGTTTTTAGGTAGTTTCGAAACCATCAAAAAAGCTTTAGATAAAGCCCAAGAGTCTTACCAGCGAGCAGAAAATCAGCTGATCACAGGCCGTGGAAATCTCGTTAAACAAGTCGGTGACTTTAAAAACTTAGCACCCGCTATAAAATCTGAATTACCCGAGTATTTTACTGAAAAAGCCAATCTAGAATTGAATCAAACACTAGAGCAATCCAAGGATCAAAACTAACTTTTTCGTAATCTAAACTGTGACACTATTTGAACAGTCATCGTGTCACAGTTAACTTTACTCAAAGATTTTACCCTTGCGATATATCCTTAGCGTCTATTTTTTTCTATTCATTATAAAGCCAGCCTTTGCAGGTTCACTATTTTATGAAGCCAGAAAGCTCTTAACGTGCTGCATGCCTGTATGCTCAGACTTATCCAGCACTAAAACTAAAGAACAGACAAGGCTACTTCCCTCTAAAAGACAGGAATCCTGGCATCCGACAACCTGTAATAATGCTTCAGGAAGATATGTAGGGAAAGATAACGATGGATCACTTGCATTTGAAATTGATATTAGCGCAACTCCAAAGCAAGCAAGACTTTCAAAACAATATATTAAAGATGAATACGACCATATAAAGAAAAAGGATATACCAAACACCCTCCCCCTTTCAGACTATGTTTTTATTAAAGGCGCTAAATACAATCGACATGACGCTAGGTTGAGCAAAGGCACTCAAAGAGTCCTTAGACATTATTACAAAAAGAAGAAACTTCCCGATACTAAACCGTGGAATAGCTTTGGAGAATATCAATTTTTAGCCGCCAAACATCGTGGAATTCTAGTCGATTATAAGGCAAAGCTACAGAAAGCTATCAATCCGCCAAGTAATAAACAAAAAAGATCAGGCGCCAATAGACCTGGCTTTTTAACTTACCTGAGAAAGAGAGGCGACTTACCACCAAAAATTACTGCAAACGCCATAACACTCGATTCAGGAGAAGAGTATGTCGACATTGGCATGGTAGAAAACTAGTACCCCAATGCACAGCGATTGTCCGGTTTCTGATGGTGGGTTACGCACAGCTTAGCCACCCTACGATATTTTTTACCTGACAAATGCAGTGAATCAAAGTACTAGTACCTTAATGCACAGCGATTGTCCGTTTTCTGATGGTGGGTTACGCGCAGCTTAGCCACCCTACGATATTTTTTACCTGACAAATGCAGTGAATCAAAGTACTAGACTTGTCTTAGATTCTGTTGACATAATGTTGCTCATGCAATAAATGTTCGTCATTCAAGTCATAAAGTAAGCCTTGACGAATGAGGCCTTAGTTCCTTTAGCAATCAGGTAGCCCTATGACTAGACGTTTCGCCTTAACAAAGCCCTTCATATACCTGTTATTATGTAGCTTGTTTTTCTTTGCCAAGCCGTCTTCATCTTTCAATCTTGAAATGTCCTTTAAGAGATTCATTACGAAGATCAAAAATAGATTTTCTAATCATCAAGCGACTGAAATAAAAAAGAAGCTTACAATAAGCAAGCCGCTAAACGTAAAAATCTACAACAGTGACAATAGGGATCTAAAAGAGACAAGCAGAAAAGCTTTTACAGCAGATGAGATTAATAAAGCTTTGCAAGGGGTTGATCTAAAGACTTACAGCGGAAGAAAAGTCATTAGCTCACCCATCACTACCAACATGAGAAATCCACATCATATTTGTGATTTCACCTATGATGAAACAACAGAAGTCATTAGACCCACAGAATCTCTCACATTAGAAAACCACAGACCTCTACCAGCCCTAGACAATGGACATAAAGAAAATCTAAACAAACTGAAAACCACGTTTCCAGATTTTCCGATAGAGGAGCCTATAGTGCCAAAAACGCCAAACATTGCCTCCATAAAAAAGAGTACATCCTCCCCTAGCCACCTCGTGTTTGACATTAATGAACCTCCAACACCACTATCAGACTTAACAGAATACGATATGACTGCCCCCAATCAAGACTCAACGCTCGACGAACTAGAACGGCAAATAAAAATTTGCCAAGAGGGCCATCAAGAATTTCTCGCTTTACATAAAGAAAAACAAGCCATAAAAGCCGTTAATAAAAACTATCTAAATCAAGAATATTGCGACATCCCCGTAAGTTCAGTCAACATGACAGAAGGTTATAAACCTCTACCTAAAGAACAAGCGCCCTCAAACTGGGCATTGGTGTCTACAACATTTGCAAACCTTGCAAATTTAAAAAATCGAATCGTGGCAGCGTTTACTGTTAACTCTGGCACTCAAAGAAGACAAGCAATTGGCAACAAATATAAACCCGATTTCAAAGCTCAGGCTCCAAAAAAATACTCACAGCAATCCTGCCTGGAGCATAAGCCGTTGAACTCTTTTAATAATAACCTTTCAAAGAAAAGCCAGATTTTTCTATTAAACGGTGCATAGTCATGAGCGTCATTATCATCCCTATCATAATGCTGCTCATCTTAAGTTTGTGTCGAGTACCTGTGATTGCGTCTATCATTTTTTCAGCCATCACCGCAGGTCTGTTAGCTGATCAAAGCATCCAACAAACATTGGCAAGCTTTAACCAGGGCATTCAGCAAGGCGCGAGCATTGCGCTAAGCTACGCACTTTTGGGTAGCTTTGCTGCAGCGCTAGCTAAAACAACCATACCTGATATGCTTTGCATAAAAGCCAGTCGATCAATCAGACATCACCCCCTTAACTGGCATAAATCGGCGTTAATTGTAGCAATCGCAGGCTGTGCAGTTTGCTCACAAAATTTGATACCCATTCATATTGCATTTATTCCTGTGCTCATCCCGCCGCTATTAATGATTTTCAATCAACTTAACCTTGATAGAAGGCTGATTGCTTGTACCTTAACCTTTGGCCTAGTGACAACCTATATGTTTATACCCATGGGCTTTGGGGCTATATATTTACAAGATATTTTGCTTGGCAATCTAGAATTTTCTGGATTAAAGGGCGATGATATTGATATAACAAAAGCAATGGCAATGCCCATTCTTGGCATGTGTTCAGGGCTATTGATCGCTATCGCCTACACCTACAAAAAACCAAGAGTGTATCAAGCAATTAAGCTAGCAGAGTCTGAGTCTTCATTTGCATCACCAAGCCAGAAAAGCTACGCCGCTGTTATTGTGGCGATTATCACAACAGTGTCGGTTCAGCTTTACGCCAATTCAATGATCTTAGGGGCCTTGATGGGTTTTACCGTGCTTGTGCTGTTTGGCGCAGTCAAACTTCATGAAACGGATAACATTTTCCTTGAGGGTTTAAAGATGATGGCAAGCATCGGCTTTGTCATGATCGCCGCCCAAGGCTTTGCCAAAGTCTTAACAGATAGCGGACAAATAGCGCATTTTGTAGAAACAGCCTCGGCAATTTTACAAGGCCATAAAGGGCTAACAGTCTTTATTATGCTTTTTTCAGGCCTGTTGATCACACTAGGCATTGGTTCTTCTTTTTCAACAGTCCCTATTATTGCCGTAGTCTTTGTACCTATGGGCATGGCCTTGTCTTTATCACCTACAGCTATTGCATGCCTTGTAGGCACAGCTGGCGCACTGGGGGATGCAGGCTCACCCGTATCAGAATCCACCTTAGGTCCTACCGCAGGCTTAAATGCAGATGGGCAACATGATCATATCAAAGACTGTGTCATCCCTACCTTCATTCACTTTAATATCCCTTTGCTAATTTTTGGTTGGCTGGGGGTCATGCTGCTTGCATAACCACTGACACGGCTACTTTTCGATTACACTATATGCTTTTAGTTAGGATTCTTCTGATTTTCGCTACACTGCTACCACCATCGAAATCTAACGCCATTGTAGACAACCTAAAGCGATGGTTTAAAACCCAGTACGCCATTACATCAGGACAATATGTTAAGGCTATCAGTCAACGGATATCAGAACAAAACGCCAGTACTCAAATTCGGCGGATGAAAACGTTATACGAAAGTCAAAAGAAAAAAGAGCAAGGTGACAAACAACTACTTAGAAAATACGACTTTGAAAATATTGAAATGCCCGCTCAACCTCTAGGGCATACAAGACGTTTGACTGCTGACTTTACCCAACACCGCAGCACCAACAGAGCTAAACTCCTGATAGACTATGAAATCATTAATCAAGCTGAAGAGCCCAGTAAGGATTTTTCTCTTTCAGATTATGTACAGGTGATAAAACCCTCTGCGTCATCTAACTGTTTACCTAAGGAAACCATGATGGCTGTTAACGCCTATCAAACAAGTAGTAAACTTCCAAATAAAAAACCGTGGCAAGGTTTAAAAAGTTTTAGGTTACTAAACCAACAACACCCTGAGTTTATGACGGCATATCGACAATCTTTAATAGCGCCACCTCCTAATAAGCCTCCTGTATTTAAACAAATAACATCATTCAAAACACAGTTACAAGACACAAAAGTAAACCAAAGCTTAGCGACTTTTGAGGTGATCTCCTCACCACCAAAATAGGGATTTGTGAAGACTATTTTCAAGGCAAAAAAATCCCCGCTATGGCGAGGATATTCAAAAAACTTATCGCTTACAGTGCAGCTTCAAGCTCAGGGATGGCTTCAAACAAATCAGCAACCAAACCATAATCTGCAACCTGGAAGATAGGTGCTTCTTCGTCTTTGTTGATCGCAACAATGACTTTAGAGTCTTTCATACCAGCCAAATGCTGAATAGCACCAGAAATACCTACGGCAATGTAAAGGTCAGGCGCAACAATTTTACCCGTTTGGCCTACTTGCATGTCATTAGGTACGAAACCTGCATCAACCGCAGCACGAGAGGCACCGACAGCAGCGCCTAGCTTATCAGCAAGCTTGTTTAGCATCTCAAAGTTTTCGCCGTTCTGCATGCCGCGACCGCCAGAGATGACAATGCTGGCAGAGGTTAATTCTGGACGATCCGAAACCGCTAGCTCTTCCTTAACAAAAGCAGAAATACCTGCATCAGTTGCGTTGCTTAAGCTCTCAACTTGCGCATTACCGCCTTCTGCTGCAACCGCATCAAAGGCTGTGGTACGAACGGTTAAGACTTTGATGCTATCAGTCGCTTGAACGGTTGCAATCACGTTACCTGCGTAAATAGGACGCTTAAAGGTATCAGGGCTAACCACTTCAATAATTTCTGATACTTGTGCCACATCAAGAAGCGCTGCAACCCGTGGCATAGTATTCTTACCAGTGGTCGTAGCTGGAGCTAGAATATAGCCGTAATCCTTACCAATTTCAGCAATTAACAAGCTAACGTTTTCAGCAAGCTGATGCTCGTAAGCTGCGTTATCAGCAACAACCACTTTGCTCACGCCCTCTGCCTTTGCCGCTGCATCAGCTGCTGCTTGACAGTTAAGACCTGCCACAAGCACAGTAATGTCACCACCAATCACTTTAGCTGCTGCGATGGTATTTAAGGTAGCTCCCTTCAAAGAAGCATTATCGTGTTCTGCAATAACTAGAATGCTCATTCTTATAGTACCTTCGCTTCAGTTTTTAGTTTCTCAACAAGTTCTGCAACAGACTCAACCTTCACACCTGCTTGACGCTCTGCTGGTGGCTCTACGCCAAGTACTTTCACACGTGGGGTTGCATCAACGCCTAGTTCTTCAACCGTTAACGTATCAAGAGGCTTTTTCTTTGCCTTCATAATGTTAGGCAATGACGCATAACGTGGTTCATTCAAACGTAAGTCAGTCGTCACGACCGCTGGCAAGTTTAATGAAAGGGTTTGCAGACCACCGTCAATTTCACGCGTTACTTGTGCTTTGCCATCTTCAATCACAACTTCTGAAGCGAAAGTACCTTGTGACATACCAGTTAAGGCAGCAACCATTTGACCCGTTTGGTTGTTGTCATCATCAATGGCTTGCTTACCAAGAATGACAAGATCAGGTGATTCTTTCTCGATAACAGCTTTCAATAACTTAGCAACCGCTAGAGGCTGAAGACTTTCTGAGGTTTCTACTAACACACCACGGTCAGCACCTAATGCCAAAGCGGTACGAATTTGCTCCTGGCAAGCTTTATCGCCTAAAGAAACTGCAACAACTTCTGTCGCTATGCCTTTTTCCTTAAGACGTACTGCTTCTTCTACAGCGATTTCACAGAATGGGTTGATAGACATTTTGACATTGGCTAGATCAACATCAGAACCATCACTTTTTGGTCGTACTTTAACGTTATAATCGACCACGCGTTTGACTGCGACAAGAACCTTCATGGACTGCTCTCTATCTCGTTAGGTTTAAACGTAAGGGTTAAGTAACACCAGGCTCCGCCTCGTGATTTTATTAACACTTTTAACAAAGGCGCATAGTCTGAACCTTTACGGCAGACAAATCAAGAGGATAAACAGTCACTCACACTGGCCTTTCAGGTCATTAATGAGAATCATTCTCTTTAATTTCAACCAGTTAAGTTCAAAGAATTACCTAAAAAATTCCCAATAGATGAATAAAACGCTATAATGCGCCAGCTTTCCGATAGCAATGCTTCTAAGAAAATAATCAAAACCAACCAAACGCGAGGTGCTTATTGTGGAACGTGAATCGATGGAGTTTGACGTAGTCATCGTTGGCGCGGGCCCTGCTGGCTTATCCGCTGCCTGTAAAATCAGACAACTCAATGAAGATATCAGTGTTTGTGTGGTAGAAAAAGGCTCTGAAGTAGGTGCTCATATACTATCAGGCGCTGTATTTGAACCTAAATCATTAACCGAATTATTCCCCAACTGGAAAGAACTCGGAGCACCCCTAAATACACCTGTCAGAGGCGATGATGTTTTATTCTACACCAGCGAAACCAAGGCAATTAAAATGCCTGATTTCTTTGTCCCTAAGCCTTTGCACAACGAAGGTAACTATATTGTTAGCATGGCCAACGTTTGCCGCTGGTTAGCTGAACAAGCTGAAAACCTTGGTGTTGAAATTTATCCCTGTTTCGCAGCCTCTGAAGTACTCTATAACGAGGACGGCAGCGTAAGAGGTATTGCCACAGGTGATATGGGTGTTGGCGCTGACGGCACACATAAAGACAGCTATATGCCTGGCATGGAACTGCACGCTAAATACACCTTATTTGCTGAAGGCTGCCGAGGCCACTTAGGCAAGCAGCTAATTGAGAAATTCAAGCTGGACGAAGGCAAAGATCCTCAACACTACGGCCTTGGCATTAAAGAGATTTGGGATATCCCGGCAGAACAGCACGAAGAAGGCCTGGTAGTCCACGGTGTAGGCTGGCCTTTATCCGAGAGCGGCTCTTCAGGGGGCGCATTCCTTTATCATGCTGAAAACAATCAAGTCTATGTAGGCCTAATCACAGACCTTAACTACAGCAACCCACATTTAAGCCCGTTTGAAGAATTCCAACGTTTCAAACAACACCCGACCGCTAAAAAGTATTTAGAGGGTGGCAAACGTGTTGCTTACGGCGCAAGAGCGCTATCTAAAGGCGGCTTAAATTCTTTGCCTAAAATGCACTTCCCAGGTGGGTTATTGATTGGTTGTGATGCCGGCACATTAAACGCGATTAAAATCAAAGGTAATCACACAGCCATGAAGAGCGGCCTAATTGCAGCTGAAACGGTTGCTGCAGCCCTTGGTCAAGACAAAGCGAACGCGGACTTAACAGAATACGCCGATAACTTCAAAAATTCATGGCTGTATGAAGAGCTTTATAAGTCTCGTAACTTTGTCGGTTTACTGCATAAATTTGGCACTTTCGTTGGTTCAGGCCTACTTTGGATTGAGCAAAATATCTTCAACGGCAAAATGCCACTCAACTTCCGTGATACATCAAAAGATCATGAGCAGCTAAAGCCCGCATCAAGCTGCAAGAAGATTGATTATCCAAGACCTGATAACAAAATCAGCTTTGATCGCTTATCATCTGTGTTTTTATCCAACACCAACCATGAAGAAGATCAGCCTTGTCACTTGCAACTGAAAGATCCTGATGTACCAATCAAGTACAATTTACCTACCTTTGATGAACCTGCACAGCGCTACTGCCCTGCTGGCGTTTACGAAGTGATAGAAACCGAAGCGGGTGACAAACAGTTCCAGATCAATGCACAGAACTGCGTTCACTGTAAAACCTGTGATATTAAAGATCCTACGCAGAATATCACATGGGTAACACCTGAAGGTGCTGGTGGGCCTAACTACCCGAATATGTAAGCACTGACGCTATGTGGATCGAGCTAATGCTTATCCACCTGATTCATCCATAGCGGTTTTCCACAGCTCATCAAATCGACTCTTTCATCAACTCAGCGGTTGTTCAGCAATCGCTTGATCATCACCACAGGCAGCCTGATTAAATACGGTTAGAAAATGATCTTGCGCTTGCAGTCTACTCTCGACCTGCACTCACTCAACGAACTGACCCGATGTACCAAATAAGCTAGTACATCATTTTGACTGGTGGATCGCGCTGCGCTTATCTATCCGAGAATTGCGTTCGAGGGTAAATGTCAAAGAAGTGAGATAAATGCTTTGGGAAACCCCTGCGAACAATCAGCCTATTTAAAGGAGTTTAGCCGCTTATCTGGAATTTAGGCCGAATAGTCAGTGCTTGGACATAGATGGACGCTCCGAAAACATGGCTGTCATTGGCCATATTGGCATGGATTAGCGCAGGCATATGATCACTATAATGCGCTGTTAATGTTATCACTGCACTTATAAATTTACACTATTCGACTTTTTTCCGTGAAGTACTTTGGGAGGCAGGAAAAGTTTAAGTAACATTCATTTTACTGAATGAATGGCAAACCCTATACCATCTTCTTTAAGAAAATCATCAGTAAATACATCGCAGAGTTTAGATTCAGAATTTGAAATAGCGTATTGTTGACCATTAACCATAATGCTCCACTCATCAGATATCCAGTTACTGCTTTTTCTATTTACGTTATCAAGTAGTTCTTTCCATGTGATATCAGACGTTACATTTTTTAATGTTATATCTTTCACTCCTTTGGTATATGAAACTAGAACAAGAGCAATTTCCTGAATGATGTGGCCACCTGAAAATGAATTATAAGAAAACAAAAAAAATAATGTTAGTAGCGATTTAGTTAGCATTGATTTATTCATAACTATAATAAAATATTGAAAATAAGGCGTTAAAATAAGCGTTTATTTGTTTAAGTTTATTGGAAACTTGGCAAAGTTATAAACCTTTATTGCTACTCTTTCTAGCAGCAGAATAGATTATTGACTATGTAGATTATTAGCTATTGAAAAAATTCAAAAATAAAATTAGCAAGCGTATCCAAGGGATCGTCGCCCCCGCAACATGTGCATTAATTCGGCAAAGGCGGGGGGGGGGGGGGGGGTGATAGGGCCTAGCTTAAGGCGGCACTTCGGTATCATTGAATAACCTGCCTACATCAAACCCATGCGACGGCTGGTTAGTGATCCTATAAGTGATCAAGTATAAGCACATCAACGATGTGGCTCCCTGCATGACTATCATAAATCATCCCTGACTATAGTAGATTGAGTAAAGACTCATTTACTCATTATTAGGTGTTTTATTTTTTTAGCATTTTCAATAAAGCCAATAGATACGCCACTGTCCTATTGCCATCACGACCAATCAAGTAACGAACCTTATTTGCTTGCTCTTGAATATCCTTTGAAGGGTTATCAAATGATGGTGCATCGAGTGCAAGCAGCGCTTCTCTGTATGCGTCAGCTACTTCATCTTTTGCGCCTGAAAGGCTTCGCTTCAGCCCGCTTTCTTGATAGTCAGCGAGTTCTAGCAAGTCTATAAGCTTAGGCTGCAACTTATCGAATTTGTTTTTACAATCAGGATGTTCTTCTAAATACTTTGCTTGTCGTTTCAGCTGCCGCTCCCGCTCCAGATGCTGCTCCCATTCAATGTCCTGCTGATGATTCCGCCGCTCCTGCCGAGCATAAAACTCCACCACATCGTCATCAACACCCGGATTACACGCACTACAATGCTCTATATAATTCCGCCACTCCTTGCTCTCCAAAGCCTGCTGCTTAGTCCATTCCTGTGTTAGTTCATCGCGTAGTTCCTGAATTTCTTGGGGAACTTTTTGGGTGGCAGGATTGACAGCATAGGCTTGTGTAACTACTAACATGCAGACAATGGATGAAAATGATTTAATCATAATTTAACACACTATGTAATCTAACAAAAAAACATAGACTTATACTATTATTAAATAGTTCAATCCCGCCTTGATGATCTTGACTCCGCCTCAGCATTTTTAAACCGCCCAGCTTTAACGAAAGCTTGTGAGTGCCTGCGCCAAAGGTCACGAGAATGATTGCCCACATTAGAATATTGGTGGCGTCATAGGCAGCACCTGTATCAAGCGTTATATGTTCGGGTTCTCGCCGCATGATGACCATTCTTAAATTAAGGCTAATGCAGTTTAATTGGCTGGCAACAGTAGGGTGGAAAAGCGTAGCGTCTTCCGCCAAAAAACTTAATGACCGGTGGATCGCGCTGCGCTTATCCACTCTACGGAACTTTACACCGGACAAATGCAGTGAAATAGAGTACTAGTACCTCAATGCACAGCGATTGTCCCGTTCAGCAGCTACAGGTTTTTCTGTGGCAAGGCGCAAGTATGCAGTAATACATGCGTCTTTCAAATACTTGCAACAAAGTCACGGGAAAACCTGTAGCTGCCCTTTGGGTGGCATTTAAAATGCCCATAGCTGTGTTGCTTGATCTCACTATAGAATAACTATTATTTTCGATCAGCTGCCTTGCTATGAGCATTTTACTCTGCCACTGAACCCGACAATCGCTGTGCATTGGGGTACTAGCTTAAGGCGGCGCTTCGGTGTCAGTAAATAATCTGCCTACATCACCCCTTGCAGCGACTGGTCAGCGATCGTATAAGTGATCAAGAATAAGCACATCAACGATGTGGCTCCCTGCATGACTATCCTAAATCATCCCTGACTATGGTGGCTTGTGTAAAAACTCATTTACTCATTATTAGGTGTTTTATTTTTTTAGCATTTTCAATAAAGCCAATAGATACGGTACTGTATTATCACCATCATTAAGAATCGAATGACGAACCTTTTTTGCTTCTTCTTGAATAGCGTTTGAAGGGTTGTCAAATGATGTTGCATCGAGCGCAAGCAGTGCTTCTCTGTGTGCGTCAGCTACTTCATCTGTTGTATCTAAAAGCCTTTGCATCAGTACATGTTCTTCTTGGCCGCTTAGATCTAGCAAGTCTACAAGCTTAGGCTTTAATCTATTGATTGTGCTTTTACAATCAGGATGTTGTTCTAAATACTTTACTTGCCGCTCCCGCTGCCGCTCCCGCCACAAATGATGCTTCCAATCAGGATCATGCCGCTGCCACCACTCCTGGTCCTCCAACGTCAGCTGCTTAGCCCATGCCTGTATTAGTTGATCAAGTACTGCATGATCTTCTTTGACAGCATAGGCTTGTGTAACTACTAACATGCCGACAATGGATGAAAATGACTTAACCATGATTTATTACACTATAGAATCTAATAAAAAAAAATAGACTTATACTTTATTAAACAGTTCAATCCCGCCTTGCTGATCTTTACTCCGCCTCAACATTTTTTAAACCGCCCAGCACTAACGAAAGCTTGTGAGTGCCTGCGCCAAAGGTCACGAGAATGATCGCTCACATTAGAATATTGGTGGCGTCATAGGCGGCATCTCTATCAAGCGTTATATGTTCAGGTTCTTGCCGCATAATGACCATTCTTAGATTAAGGCTAATGCAGTTTAATTGGCTGACAACAGTAGGGTGGAAAAGCGTAGCGTCTTCCGCCAAAAAAACTTAATGACCGGTGGATCGCGCTGCGCTTATCCATATATGGTCTCTCCTCGTTTTGCAAGGTAAAGTCAATTCAAACAAAGAAAAGGTTGCTGCCGTATATCCGGTCTTTTAATGGCATGTAATCTTTTCAGCATGCCTGACCTTGATGAGCATCCGCGCACATAACCCTAATCGCCCTATCGGTATCAAGTACCCTTGGATTAGACAGGTTTCTATGTGCAGGTATTACCTATTTTGTCATCATTCACTTTTGCCTTCGCAACCGCTTAGGACTCGTTACATCAACTAAAGTTTTTGTTTACGTGCAGAGCTTGTAGCACCTACACACCCACATTATTAACTATTACGATCTCGCAGCTAGCACTAAATTTGCCGCAGCTGCATCGTACGTTTCATTTCTCACTGTCATTGCCCAGGCTATTCTGACTAGCTTATTGGCCAAGGCAACCGTGGCTTTATTCTTGCCTCGTCTTTCGACCAACTCATTGATCCATCGACTGAGCCTATCATTCTTCTTTTTCGCAGCTTTAACAACTGCCCTTGCACCATGAATAACAAGCGACCTCAGGTAACAATCTCCTCGCTTAGTGATGCCCAGTAAGACATCTTTACCGCCTGAACTATGCTGCCTCGGTACAATACCTAAAGCTGCTGATGCATACTTGCCTTTATCAAATTGCTTACCGCTACCTATCCAAACTTTAAAGACGGATGCAACCACCGGCCCAAAACCTGGAATTGTCAGTAGACGCTTCGTTTGCTCATCATTTTTTGCTTTTGCATCCAGTGTCTTGTTGTACCAGTCCAGCTCTTTCTCCAGAAACTTTAAGTGTTCATACTGTTTTTGTAATATCTGCCTGAAAAACGGGTTTAGTCCGCTAGCTTCATCTCCTAAAAGTGCCACTATGCCTGCTCTTGCTTGATTCACTCCTTTGCGCAAGATAAAGCCTTGATCGGACAGTAGCCCTCTCAACTGCCTAACCAAATCACCGCGCTGCTGAACTAACTGGCTTCGCATACGGTGAAACGCTTGCTCTGTCTGCTGTTCAACTGTTTTGATTTGAACTGGCCTTATGCGTCCATGCAAATAAGCTTCACCTATCGCCACCGCATCGTTGTAATCATTTTTTTGACCTCGCGCATAAGCTTTTACATGCTGGGGCGGCAACAAACTAACTTCATAGCCTAAACTCTCAAACGTACGCCCCCAATGATTCGAAGCACCGCAAGCTTCCATTGTGATAACACTTATATCCTGCTTTGCTATAAAGCTAACCAGCTCGTTTCTCTTTAGCTTTTTTCTTTTCAGTTCTTTGCCGTGTTTGCTTAAAATCACTGCGTGAAAAATTTCTTTTGCTATATCTAGCGCTATCACTTTATCATTCATTCGGGCTCTCCTCTTTTTTTAGATGATTGATCAAAACCATCTTGGCACACTTAGATGCCGTATGGGAGAGGAGAGACCATTTCATCACCCTACGGAACTTTACACCGGACAAATGCAGTGAAATAGAGTACTAGTACCCCAATGCACAGCGATTGTCGGGTTCAGTGGCAGAGTAAAATGCTCATAGCAAGGCAGCTGATCGAAAATAATAGTTATTCTATAGTGAGATCAAGCAACACAGCTATGGGCATTTTAAATGCCACCCAAAGGGCAGCTACAGGTTTTCCCGTGACTTTGTTGCAAGTATTTGAAAGACGCATGTATTACTGCATACTTGCGCCTTGCCACAGAAAAACCTGTAGCTGCTGAACCCGACAATCGCTGTGCATTGGGGTACTAGCTTAAGGCGGCGCTTCGGTGTCAGTAAATAATCTGCCTACATCACCCCTTGCAGCGACTGGTCAGCGATCGTATAAGTGATCAAGAATAAGCACATTAACGATGTGGCTCCCTGCATGACCATCATAAATCATCCCTGACTATAGTAGGTTGAGTAAAGACTCACTTATTTATTATTAGGTGATTTATTTTTTAGCATTTCCAGTAAAGCCAATAGATACGATACTGTATTATCACCATCATTACTAATCGAATGACGAACCTTTTTTGCCACTTCTTGAATAGCCTTTGAAGGGTTATCAAATAATGTTCCATCGAGTGCAAGCAACGCATCTCTGCTTGTGTCAGCTAATTCATCTTCTGCCGCTAAAAACTTTCGCACCAGTGCGCTTTCTTCATGGTCAGCTAGTTCTAGCAAATCTGAAATTTTAGGCTTTAACATAAAGATTTTGCCTCTACAATCAGTATGTCCTTCAAAATACTTTTTTTGTCGCTCCAGCTGCCGCTCCTGCCGCTTCTCTGCCACCTGTATTGCTTGATCACGTCTTTCCTGATCTTCTTGGGTGGCAGGATTGACAGCATAGGTTTGTGCAACTGCTAACACTAACATGCCGACGATGGATAAAAATGATTTAACCATGACTTATTACACTATAGAATCTAACAAAAGAGCATAGACTTATACTTTATTAAATAGCTCAATCCCGCCTTACTGATCTTGACTCCGCACCCAGCATTTTTAAACCGTCTAGCACTAACGAAAGCTTGTGAGCACCTACGCCAAATATCGCTAGAATGATTGCCCACATTACAATATTGGTGAAGTCATAAGCTGCATCAGTATCATGCTTTAGATGAATTACGATGATGATAAAACGCATTCGCGTGCTATCTGTAGCTTTCTGCCTGAAAGTTTATGAGCATCATGAATATATAAAACGGCTTTGGTCTGCAGCAAACAATCTGAAATGGCTTTGTGATTGATCATAATCGGGTGAGTAAGCTGATGAAAAAACTCAATTTATTTGTAACACAACGACTCGCCTACAAAGTCAAAACTAACCGTAGGTACAACGATGCAGTGTCCGATAACCTGCTCAATATAAACGTTAACCCTGTATGAGAAAGCATATTATAGAGCTGTCCAAAACGATGAAAGAGTCGCTGGCTAACCTTTCATCGGAGTGTATAGCCTGCAACCGCAGCGCGCTAATTAGGCATAGATTAACCGCTTAAATTCTCGAGTTTTAGTGTCAGGTGAACAGCATTTGGCAGCTTACAACTGCTGGGGGAGGCGGAATCAAGATCAGCAAAGCAGGCTTGAACTATTTAATAAAGGATAACTCTATGTTTTTTTGTTAGATTCTGCAATGTAATAAACCATAATGAAACCATCTTTATCCATTGCCAGCATGTTAGTAGTTGCACAAACCTATGCTGTCACTCCTGCCACCCAAGAAGATCAGGAAAGACCTCACCAAGCAATACAGGTGAGGGAGAAGCAGCAAAAACGGCAAGTGTTGAAGGAGGATGAGAGGCCGCAGCAGCCTTGCTATCTGGAGCAGTATCATAAGCATAAGTTGCGGCGGCACCGGCTACTGGATCTGAAGTGGCAGCGACATATGGTGCGGGAGCGGCAGCTAGCGCGACAAGCAAAGTATTTAGAAGAACATCCCTACTGTAAAAACAAAATCAATAGGTTAAAGCCTAAACTTATGAACTTGCTAGCTCTAGCTGGCCATGAAGAAAACGCACTGACGCGAAGGCTTTTAGACACAACAGATGAAGTAGCTGACGCATACAGAGAAACGCTGCTTGCACTCAATGCAACATCATTTGATAACCCTTCAAAGTGTATTCAAGAAGAGGCAAAAAAGGTTCGCCATTCGATTATTACTGATGGTGATAATACCGTATCGTGTCTATTGGCTTTACTGAAGATGCTAAAAGAATAAAATACCTAATAATGAGTAAATGAGTTTTTACTCCACCTACTATAGTCAGAGATGATTTATGATGACGCCTTAGGTCACTTTGAGCGACCACAGACAGCGTCAACGCAAGGAGCTACTAATGCAAAGCCCCTCAACTTAGCTTAAAATAAACAGTAAGATTCTTTGCCATGGGGCGATTATGGAATTGGTTCAACACTTTATCAGCCTGCTCAATGAGTCTGCTCCTTGGCTCTTACTGGGTTTATTCATCGCAGGCGTCATTAAATCTTTCATCCCCAGCGATTACTTGACACGCCACTTAGGGGGTACAGGGGTTGCGACAACTATCAAAGCAGCCTTTATTGGCGCCCCTTTACCGCTGTGTTCATGTGGTGTGGTGCCTGCCGCGCTAGGCATCAGGCGCTCCGGTGGTTCAAAAAATGCCACCGTTTCATTTTTAATTGCCACCCCTGAAACAGGCGTTGACTCCATGACAGTGACTTACGCACTCATGGGGCCTTTTATGGCAATTATCCGGCCCATAGCGGCTATCTTCAGTGCCATCTTTGCGGGGTTTTTAGTCGGCTCAACCGATCATGAAGACCCGACTCTAGAAGAAAAAGCCGAATCTTCCTGCTGTTCAAAAAATAAAGCGATTCCACCTAAACTCTCCGTAACAGATAAAGTAAAGCAGGGTATTAAATTTGCTTTTATCGATATGTATAAAGATATCGTGTTTTGGCTCTTTATAGGCCTTGCTTTTGCTGCCCTTATTCAAACCTATGTCCCTGAATCCTTTTTAAAAGAACATGGCAGTGGCTGGCCTGCTTTTATTCTAATGGCACTCATTGGTGTGCCCATGTACATCTGCGCGACAGCCTCAACACCTATGGCTGCGGGACTTATTCTTTCAGGGGTATCACCAGGTGCCGTACTGGTATTTATGCTGACAGGGCCTGCGACTAATATCGGTACATTAGCCATTATTAAACGCGAGCTTGGCAAGCGGGCATTAACCGCTTATTTGTCAGGCATTGTGATTTGCAGCTTTGCTTTTGGCGCTCTCACTAATTATTTAGCCAGTGAGCTAGGCATTTCCGTTGTGTCCGAGGTCAGCGACCACACCATGGAAACTACTTGGCTACAGATTATCTGTAGCTGTGTCTTAGTTGTTCTCACCACTTTCGTGATATGGAATAACGTTAACACACAGGACAAAACGCCTTAGCATTTTAATTTGACTGCTTTTGTCTGGCCAGTGTTTTTTTATAGGGTGGGGTTTGCGCAGCGCAACCCGCCGAGCATTCGAGTCAATGGCAGATTACGCTGCGCTACATTTTTGGACTCCGCAATAAGTACCATTAGTTCGCCTTAGCCACCAAAGCCAGCCAAGGTTGTGCATAACGTGGTTCTCCTTTGGGCCTGTAATAGTGAAACAGCAATGTGAAGCCAGCTTGCTTAAGATAAAACGCCACCTTATCTAGCTCCATTAGGTGACGATACCGACCTGCCCTCATGCCCTCAAAAGTCCCTCGAGGGTTTGACATAAACAACACACCATTGGGTTTTAATGCTCTCCTGCATCTTCTCAATACATCTATCAAATGAACTTTTGGCACATGAAATAGAGAGGCATTGGCATAAATACCATGGAATTGATTAAGCCCAAGATACATTGAGGAAAAGGTTTGGTTCAAGACTTCACAACCACTATGAATCCTTGCCATCTCGCAAAACTCAGGGCAGCCATCAAGGCCCACCACCTTGTGACCCAATGCTTTAAATGTTTGCAAATCTCGTCCAGGCCCACAGCCTAAATCCAAAATCGACAAAGATTTGTCTTTTGGTAATGGCGCTAACAAGGCTTGGATATTTTGAGAGACATCATGGTCTTTGGTGAACTGCCAAAAACGTTCTGCCTGCTTGGAGTAGTTCGCTATCGTGCTTTGTCTTATCATTTTTCAATACTAAACATGAAATGACAGTGGTCAACTATCACTTTAACAAGATACTTATCTGATATCTGCACAAGGCCTAAAGATAGCTCTATATACCTCCATTTGCCGAAGGGCCACCTAACATTAATTAGTTAAATAAAAGCCCTCCAAAAGCAATCTAATCGATAACAGGCTTAGCAGCATTGTTTCCAGAAGTATTAGGCTTATTATTTGTATAGCCAGCCAAATACCAAAGCGGCGATGCTTCTCCACTCCAGCACATAAGGGCTCTCGCTACTGATTAAAGTGTCAAGTAGACCTTACGGAAAGCTGCCAATTCCTTACGTTAAGGATTAGGACTGATAGTTTGCCGCTCAAGATTTGAGTAAGTGGCTTCCAGCGTTTGATAAAGTGAATCAGCCAAATTGGCATCAACGGTTTCAAGGCTGTTTAATAAATCCGATAAGTGCTCGTTGTCTTCTCGTCCGTTCCAAATTTTGATGTATGAGCCATCTTTATAGCCATGATCTTGCCTGAAAAGGTTCAAGACATTTTTACCCACATACTGCTTAAATAGGTCGTCAAAATTAAGGTCTGCGGCGATCATTAACGCCCAAAATTTTGCAACATCGAATTGCCTTGTACGCAAAAGTGATTCGGCCAGAGCTTCAGTTGCATCGATGATAGATAACGCTTCCACACTGCCTTGCTTTAAGTCAGTGAGTAAATCGTCAGCAATGGTTGAAATATCTCGCCCATCAAATAACATGCTTAAGCCGAAATGCCAGATATCCACCACTTCGAGTTGAACTTGTGCTACATCCGGTGTTTGCTTCTTCCACCACTTATAGCCATGATGCTCAATCAACTC
The DNA here is from genome assembly GCA_965225765.1 of Pseudomonadales bacterium. Classification (GTDB taxonomy): domain Bacteria; phylum Pseudomonadota; class Gammaproteobacteria; order Pseudomonadales; family DT-91; genus CAKMZU01. The sequence goes on along the minus strand of CBDDBO010000002.1, from coordinate 60,379 downwards.
ACCGCACTCGATCCAAGCTGCACGAAAGAATGCAAACCCTTGAGACTGCCAACTTTCATGAACCTTGGTATTCATTTTGTCCTGTAATTGCAGCATGATTTCAATTTCAGTTTTCATGGCGTCCTCAATAATTTTTGGCTGACTTGTTGCCAGGTAAAGAGCAATGTCTCCACCAATAAATGCGGATTAGGGTTGCTGGTACTGAGTAAAGCCTGCTTAGCTTCACTGATTTTATCCAGCAGATAAAAAGTGGCTTCACCAAAGTTAGCTTTAGCAATCAGTGGCTGAAACTTAGCCTGAACCGGGTCGGTTTGCTCTGCACCTTGTTTAGATTTTAATAAGGCTAGCAAGAGTTTTTGTAGAAAATTAAACCAGCGCAACGGGCCTTGTTTGACAATCTTATTGGCGGTATCAACCACCGACAAACCGCCCTGCATCAATTGCTTAAGCTGCTCTGCATACTCATCAAATAACAATAAATCATCATTCTCATAAAGCAACAATCCCTGAGCAGGATCGTTATCGGCAAAAAACAATAGCCGCCTGCGGTGCATAGGTTCACTGACTTTTGTCGCCAACCAACTGTCAGCTTCAGCTTGTGAGGGCAAAGGTAAGGTGTAATGCTGGCATCTTGATAGTATAGTAGGCAGCATTTGCGCTGTTTGCACCGTATGCAAAATAAAAAGCGTATCGCCCTGAGGCTCTTCAAGGCATTTTAATAAGGCATTAGCTGCGTTGATATTAAGGGCGTCAGCAGGTGCTAGCGTAATCACTTTTCGCTGACTAATCTGAGAAGTTGTGGCAACAAAATCGATGACCTTTCTGATCTGCTCGATTTTGAGCTGCTTGGCTTTCTCTTCTAACGTGACTGGCAAAAAATCAGGGTGTGAACTTGCAGTAAACAGCAAGCAACTCTGACACGACCCACAAGCAGTTACCTCATTAGCTGATTCAGCACAAAGAAAACGCTGCGAAAGTTTGGGGATAAAATACTGCTGAACATCTTGATTCGTGCTAATCAGCAATAGTGCATGAGGTAGCTTAGCCTCTTGATCCAATTGAATCAGCCTATCGAACACAGGCTGCTGCCAAGGAAGCAACGCACTGACGTCAGTCATCGGCTTTCCACTCATCAATTAGCTCATCCAGTAATAGCTGAATATGCTGTTGAACCGTTTTCAATGGCTGGCTCGAATCAATCAATCTGTGTGTCTCTGGCGAGGCTTCAGCTCTCACTCTAAAGCCTTCCTTAACACGCTTATGAAATTCATCAGGCTCTCGCTCCATGCGATCAAGACTGCTACGTTTTTTCAGTCTTTGATTCGTAACACTAAGGGGCGACTCAAGCACGATCACGCGATCTGGTCGTAAAGCACCTTGCACCATGGTTTCCAAAGTCGTGATGACATCAATGGGCAGGTCTCGGCCAAAGCCTTGATACGCAAAGGTTGCATCGGTAAACCTGTCGCACAGTATCCATTCGCCTGCTGCTAATCGCGGTTTGATTAACTGATTCAGATGTTGGCAGCGTGCCGCAAATATCATTAAGAGTTCAGTAATCGGCTCAACGGATTCGGCGCGAGTTTTAAGAAGCAACCCTCTAATTTCTTCAGCAAAAGGTGTACCGCCTGGCTCTCTACTTTGACTAAAGGGTATCGATTGAGATTCAAGATAGCTGGCAATAAAGCCAAGGTTTGTGGTTTTACCAACACCCTCACCACCATCTAAAACAATAAATCGTCCAGGCTTTACTCTAGAACTCATTGAGGCTTTGACCTATAAGGCTGATTGGATTTTCGTTCAATTTGGTATTTTCTGACCGCTTTATTATGGGTATCTAAATCTTTTGAAAAGGTATGACTGCCATCGCCCTTAGCAACAAAATACACCATGCCATTCTCTAACGGATTAAGTGCAGCCTGAATTGAAGCGCTACCGGGCAAAGCAATAGGCGTAGGGGGCAGCCCTTTAATTTTATAAGTATTGAATGGAGTATAACGCCTAAGGTCAGATAGGGTGATATTGCCGTTATAGTCATCACCCATTCCATAAATAACCGTAGGGTCTGCCTGAAGCCGCATCTTTTGCTTTAACCGTGTCACAAACACCCCTGCAATCTGGTCACGTTCACCATGCTGCCCCGTTTCTTTCTCAATGATGGATGCCATCGTAAGGACTTGATATTTATCCGTGTAAGGTAGCCCTTTTGCACGTTTTGGCCAGTATTTGTCCAATTCATCACGCATTTTGATCACAGCTTTACGAATGATTTGTGCATCGGTCGTACCTTTTGAATAACGATAGGTCGCGGGGAAAATCCAGCCTTCAATACTCTTATAATTTTCAAAGCCTTTAATACCGTTCAAAAAAGGTACTAAGCTATCGGCGTCCAGCGTTGCAGCAATACCTTCTTTAGAATGAAGGTAATTCAAGGCTTTTTTTGCCGTCCAGCCTTCAATCAACGTCACTTTATAAAAATACACGTTATGCTGAATAATTTTTTCCAATAGCGTTAAAGGACTGTCTTCTTTTGTGACCAAATACTCCCCTGCGGTTATTTGCTCAGCCATCCCCGTGAATCTTGCATACCAAGCTAATAACTCAGGTCTTGCGACAAATCCACGCTCAGCCATGTTATTCGCCACCGAATAAATAGAATCGCCATAGATCACCTCAAATTTCTCAGGTTCTTCAAGGCCAATAGGCGCTGCTAAATGCTTGAGTGCAAAGCCTGCACCTAGCATCAAACCAAAAGGAATTAAGCAGAAAAATAGTAATAGTTTAGCCTTCATAAACTTGCTCTTTGTAAGCCTCACACACAGCTTGTAACTGACGTGTGACTTGGCCAACAGGCCATTTATTATTATCGACAGAAACGACAGGTACTATACCAATTAACGCATTGGTTATAAAAACTTCTTGAGCATCTTGAAGATTATTTAGTCTTATTTGATGACAAGTCACAGGCACAATCGGCGCAAGTTTACTGATCACGACTCGCTTCATGATCCCTTCCACCCCACACTCATTCAATAATGGCGTCAGCAGTTGACCATCTCTGACGACGAACAGGTTTGAGCAGGTGCCTTCAATAAAATTACCGCTTTGATCTAACATCAACCCTTCATAAATATTAGCTGAAGCCCACTCCCTTCGCGCCATCACCTGATCAAGGCGATTCAAATGTTTTAATCCAGCCAGTCGTGACTGAGTGGATAACCGCCATTCACATACTCTTGTACGGACACCTTTAAGGTGCAAATGCTCCAAATCCTGTAAAAACGGTGTCAGTATCATGATGTAACGACTAGCGTTATCTGAAGCTGCATAGCCTGTATTGGAACTGCCTCTCGTCACAATAATCTTGAGCCGAAAACACAGATATGTAGATAATTTCACCCAATCTAACGCTAAGGATAAATAATGATGACAAAGGGTTAAGTCAAAGGAGAGATTAAGCTTACGACAAGAGATCTCAAGGCGCGATAGATGAAAAGATAAAAAGGGAATGTGCCCCTGTTCGATTAAGATCGTTTCAAATAATCCATCACCAAAAGCCAACCCTCTATCAAAAGCATCGACTGTAGTCGATGGCTCACCATCAACCCAAACGCGGCTTTCAGACATAGATTGTCTCTCGGAACTAGTAGGGTGGAAAGCTGCGCGCGATCCACCACTGACCTATCGATATTTTAGTGGATCGCGCGCAGCTTTCCACCCTACACTTATACTAACTAGACTTTCTTAAAGACTAACGAGCCATTCGTACCGCCAAAACCAAAGGAGTTTGATAAAGCATACTCAATGGCCATTTCTTGAGCGGTTTGAGGGACGTAATTCAAGTTACAGCCTTCATCGACATTTTCTAAGTTGATGGTTGGCGGAGCAACTTGCTCACCTAACGATTTAACCGTAAAAACGGCCTCTAATGCACCTGCTGCACCCAGCGCATGACCTGTCATTGATTTAGTTGAGCTCATGGCTACTTGCTTAGACGCCTCACCAAACACAGCCTCTACAGCTTGCGACTCACCGGTATCGCCTACCTTAGTCGACGTGCCATGTGCATTAATATATTGTACTTCAGCTGGGCTAAGTTTGGCATCATTCAGCGCATTTTGCATAGCCTGCTGTGCACCTACACCCGACGGCATGGTAATATGATACGCATCACCACTCATACCGAAGCCTACTAATTCTGCATAAATTTTCGCACCGCGCTTTACTGCGGATTCATATTCTTCTAACACCAACACACCGGCGCCATCACCTAATACAAAGCCATCACGGTCTCTATCCCACGGACGGCTTGCCGCTTGAGGGTCATCATTTCGCTTTGACAATGCACGAGCCGCGCAGAAACCACCTAAACCAACGGGAGTGGTTGCTTTTTCGGCACCGCCTGCCAACATAATATCTGCATCGCCGTATTGAATCATACGCGCAGCTAAGCCAATATTATGCGCAGCAGACGTACAAGCTGTGGTCACAGCAATATTCGGCCCTTTAAGATTAAGCTGAATCGATAGATTACCGGCGATCATGTTAATAATTGAGCCGGGTACAAAGAAAGGCGATACACGTCTAGGCCCCTTCGTATCAATGACCTGCTTGCACTCCTCAATCATGGTCAAACCACCAATGCCTGACCCCATTGCCACACCCGCACGGTGACTGTTAGATTCATCAATTTCTAAACCCGAATCTTTAAGTGCATCAATACCTGCTGCAATACCATACTGAATAAACAAGTCCATTTTCTTGGCTTCTTTTTCAGCAAAATAATTGCCAGCCTGAAAGTCTTTTACCATCCCAGCAAAGTGTGTTGCATAAGCTGAAGTATCAAAATGGTCAATCATGCCAATACCACTTTGACCATTGACCACTGCATCCCATGCAGTTGAAACCGTATTACCAACCGGCGATAAAATACCTAAGCCAGTAACGGCAACTCTTCTCTTTGACACAAAAACCTCCAGATAAAAATGCAAAAAGCCGAGCTATAACAAATGTATAGCGTCGGCTTTTATTTTCCATCAATTGTCTAAGTTGATTAAGACAAATTTTCTTCGATGAACTTGATAGCCAACTGAACAGTGGTGATCTTTTCAGCTTCTTCGTCAGGAATCTCAGTCTCGAATTCCTCTTCTAGTGCCATCACTAACTCAACAGTGTCAAGAGAGTCTGCGCCAAGATCTTCTACGAAAGAGGCTTCTGGTTTTACGTCTTCTTCTTTAACGCCAAGTTGCTCAGCAACGATTTTTTTGACGCGTTCTTCAATGCTACTCATGTCCAATTAACTCCAAATAATTCAATAGCATAAGTCCAGCACTTAGATGCTGGATGTTTGGTTAAGTCCTATCAACTTAGCATCTCTGCTGACATAAGATAATCTTTGGTTTGACTATCCTATATCAACAGGAGGCAAGCATTGTACTCTTTTTTTATTTAAGAGAACAAGAGAATCTCTGAATTAGTCAAAACGACCATTGCGAAGATTCCCGATTGGGGTTAGATCATATACATGCCACCATTGACATGCAACGTTGAGCCAGTAACATAAGAGGCGTCGTCACCTGCCAAGAAAGAAACGGCACCCGCGATCTCTGTAACATCGCCTAGTCGCCCCAAGGGGATTTTTTGGAGCAAAGCTTCACGCTGTGCCTCAGGTAATTCTTTTGTCATATCAGTATCAATAAACCCTGGCGCAACTGAATTTACGGTAATAGCACGCGAACCTACCTCAGCGGCTAGCGCACGAGAAAAACCGTCGGCCGCAGCTTTTGTTGCAGCATAGTTTGCCTGCCCTGGGTTACCCATCGAACCAACAACAGAGCTGATATTGATAATGCGGCCAAATCGTGCTTTTGTCATACCCTTAATGCAAGCCTTAGTCACAGTGAACAGCGCATTCAAGTTTGTATCGATGACCTCTTGCCACTCACTGTCTTTCATGCGCATAAAAAGATTGTCGCGCGTAATGCCTGCATTATTCACTAGGATGACTGGCGCACCATGATCAAGAGTAATTTGCTTGATAACACTCGCAACTGACTCTGCATCCGTTACATTTAAGGTAAGACCTACACCCTCACCAGAAAGGCCACTAAACCGCTCTGTTATAGCATTAGCACCATTATCTGTTGTCGCAGTACCGACCACAAAAAAACCATCCTCAACCAAGCGATCCGAAATGGCCGCCCCAATACCCCTTGATGCACCTGTCACAAGAGCTACTCGCTTATCCATGTTTACATCCTATTATTTTGAACAAAGACTACTTACTTAGTTAATAACTCGTGGCTTTCAATCGACCGGCAGGCCAAGGACTTATCAATACGCTTCGCAAGACCTGACAACACCTTACCCGGCCCACATTCGACCATCTCTTTGACACCTTTATCAGAAATAGTTCGAACACAATCCGTCCATTTAACCGGGCTGAAAATTTGCTGATACATCAATTCTTTAAGTGCATCCACATTCGTTTCTTCTTTTGCATGAACATTATGAATGACAGGGATTTGAGGCGCTTTGAACGTAATAGTCGCCATTGCTTCTTTCAATTTCTCACCTGCCGGCTGCATTAAATCGGTATGGAAAGGAGCACTTACAGGAAGCGGCATAGCCTTTTTAGCGCCTGCTTCTTTTAGTTTTACAATCGCAGCTTCAACTGCTTCAGCATGCCCGGCAATGACCACCTGCCCAGGCGAATTATAATTTACTGCCTGTACGCACTTATCAACTGCAACGTCTTTGCAGATTGAGTCAATTGTCTCATCTTCTAACCCAATAATGGCAGCCATAGCCCCCACACCAACGGGTACTGCGGTTTGCATAAACTGCCCACGCAACTTCACAAGATTAACCGCATCTGCAAAGGCTAGAGACTCAGCACAAACCAAGGCTGAAAACTCACCCAAGCTGTGGCCTGCAAAAGCCACAGGCTTTTGACCACCGAGTGAATGCCACAAACGCCACAGAGCCACAGACGATGTAAGCAATACAGGCTGAGTCACCTCCGTCATGTTTAATTCAGACTGCTCACCTTCTTGAATAAGCTTCCACATATCATAGCCTACGACATCAGAAGCTTCAGCAAAGGTGTCTAGAAACTCAGGAAACTTTTCTGCCACATTTGCCAACATCCCTACTTTTTGAGAGCCTTGACCTGGAAACACAAATGCTAAATCACTCACTGATTCACTCATAACAATACCTTAAAACATCCTTCTTATTATTTGATTTCTGACAAAGCAGACAGCTTATCAACAATGTTAGCGCCTACCATCTTATGGGCATACGAAAGCGCCTGCTTAAAAGCCAAGCTGTCAGCGTGACCATGGCTCTTAACGACCACACCTTTCACCCCTAAAAAGCAAGCGCCATTCAAATACCTCGGATCCACTTGCTTACTCGCTCTTCGCGTACACTGCAAGAGCAACCAAAAGAGCGGCTTCAAATACTTTTTCTTGTCGACCTCACGCCTAAAGACATCCAAAATAAAATTGGCAACACCTTCTGAGGCCTTTAATGCAACATTGCCAACAAACCCGTCACACACAATGATATCTGCCACTGCCTGATAAAGGTTATGCCCTTCAATAAAACCAATATAATTAATAAAAGGATTATTCGTCAGCAACTCCGCAGCTTGCTTAACCTGACTATTCCCCTTGATATCTTCCTGGCCGTTATTTAATAAGGCGACACTTGGACTGATTTCTTCATCCAGTGCTTGAACCAACAGCGTTGCCATCAATGCAAATTCTAAAAGCTGCTCGGCATCGCAATCAACATTAGCCCCCATATCTAACAGGTGACTATAGCCATCAACAGACGGCACCACTCCCATAATAGCAGGCCTTGAAACGCCTTCTATCATGGTTAGCAATCGCTTACTCAATGCCATCAACGCACCTGTATTACCGGCACTGACACACGCATCTGCGTCTTGCTGCTGAACCAATTCAACGGCAATGCGCATTGACGTTTTTTCTTTACTGCGAACAACTTGAGAGGGTTTATCACCCATTGCAACTGCATGCTCGCAATGAATTACATCAATCGAACGGATAAGATGATGGGGAATAAGGGGCTTAATCTGTCGGCTATCACCAACGAGAACAACGCGGGCATCTTGAACGCTTTGTAAATATTCAGCGCAGGCAGGTACGCAAACGGGCGGACCAAAGTCGCCACCCATTACATCAATAGCTAGGGTTTTCATTGCCACCGGGTGACAAGAAAATTGACTATTACCTAGTCGTCGTTACCTGTATCAATCACTTTACGACCACGATAAAAACCATCAGCCGTCATGTGATGACGTAAGTGTGACTCACCGCTAGTCTTGTCGGTAGAAATAGGAAGCTCTGTTGATAGCGCATCATGAGAACGACGCATGTCTCGGCGAGAGCGAGTCTTTTTGCTTTTTTGTACGGCCATGGTTTACTCCTTGTTGCTCTCTTTCAATGAAGACAACACATGAAATGGATTTTGTTTACTCACCGACATCTCTTTCTGAGTGTCTACTGTTTCGTCTGAAGACGATAAAGACGCCTGATTACAAACATCATCATCATGATAGCTGACAAAAGGCAGTGCAAGTAGCAATTCTTCCTGCACGATTTCATTCAAGTCAACCCACTCGTCATTCACTAAAAAAGCATCAAAGGTGCCATCCACCTCATCAACCTGCTCTTCTTTGACGATGACAAGCTTCACCTCAGTCTCAATAGGCACAGCCATTGGATTCAGGCAACGCTGACAAGCAAGCGCTACTTCTGTCTTTAGACTTCCTGTAACCACCACCTGATACTTGTGATTTTGGTCAAACTCAAGGTGCACCTCAACTTTATTATCAGTGGGCAACACTGCATCGAAGAGTCTTGGTAAGCTTGAAACAGCCAATACTTTCGTAAAACTCGCGCTTTTTTGCGCTAATTTTCTGTATTCGGCTTTCACTGGAAGCATGTCTTCAAACATAGGGCGGCAATCATAGGGATTCAGTCTGCCAATGTCAAAGACTTCAGCACTGAATGCAGGATTTTTTCGCCTATCGCCTATATAGTTCTCAACAGCACAAACCACAAATGTGGCAGGTTTCGCTTCGCTACCCTGCCCTACAACTAATAGGCGATTGAATAACCCGTATCTTGCACTGAGGCTTTAATTTCTCTAACCATTGATGCAGAAAACCGTTTCATTAACTTAGACACAGGATCCAGCTCAACGGTGTAATTGACGACACGTTCGGCTTGGACAATCTCTCTCGCCACAAAACCTGGACTCCCAAGCCCGTCTACAAGCCCTTTTTTCAGTGCCACTTCACCCGGCCAGATGCGCCCTGAAAACAGCATATCATCTTCCGCCAGCCTGTCTCCGCGCCCTTTTTTCACCTGATCAATAAACTGCTGGTAAACCACATTCAAAGATGACTGCCAGTATTCAACATCCGACTCTTTAAGCGGCGTAAAAGGATCAAGAAAAGCTTTATCTTTACCCGAGGTAAACACACGGCGCTCAACACCGATTTTTTCCATCACATCTACAAAGCCAAAGCTAGCCGATACCACACCTATAGAACCAACAAGGCTCGCTTTATCGGCATAAATCTCATCCGCAGCTGCTGCAATATAGTAAGCGGCTGACGCACCAAGATCGCCAATCACAGCATAAACTTTCTTCTCTGGATACTTTGCTTTAAGTCTTAAAATTTCATCATAAATGTAACCTGCCTGAACAGGGCTACCCCCCGGGCTATTAATAGACAAAATCACAGCTTTTGCATGCTCAGCTCGGAACGCCTTGCGAAGCCCTTTGGCAATCGCATTCGCATTTGCAAGCTCTCCCTCCATGATAGGGCCTGTCACTTTGACGAGCGCAGTATGCTCAGAGCCTTGAGGCACTGCGGTCAAGTCTTCCTCATGACGAGACAAGAACGTTAGCAGCACGCCCATATAAATGAAGGATAAAAACAGAAAGAAGATTCGCCAGCGCCTTTTTTTCTTTTGTTCTTCGACGCTTGCCATGGCAATTTTCTCAAGCAATTGCCATTCCTGCGATTGATTTTGCATAGTCTGCCTGAATTATTGTTAGAAAAGTGAAAAAAGCATAAATCGGGTTTTACTGGATGTACAGCGCCTTTCGCATTTATGTTGTAAAACTGCGTAGCTTATCCAGCACCTTTTTAAGATCAGCTGACAAGGGCGCTTTAAATGTTCTCATCTTGCCTGCCGGCCACTCAAAGCTTATCGTCTGCGCATGCAAGAACAACCGCGAAAGCTCTATCGTTGACTCAAAGGCTTTTACATCTGGATCGCCATATTTTTGATCACCCAACAAGGGAAACCCTGCATACTGGGCATGCACTCGAATCTGATGCGTCCTGCCTGTTATAGGCTCCGCATTAATTAACGTAGCGCCAACCAATGCCTCCTCAATGCCGAAACGTGTTTTTGAGCGCTTCCCCTCAAGACTAGCTTTGACCATTCGCTCGCCACTTTCAAGAATGTTCTTTTCCAGCCCCATATCAACCAAGGTTTTCCGCCTAGGCCAACGGCCTTTAACGAGCGCCAGGTAACCTTTTTGCATGGTTTTTTCACGCAGCTGATGATGAAGTGCGCGTAACACACTGTTTTTCTTAGCCAACACAATACAACCTGACGTTTCTCGATCTAACCTGTGTACAAGCGTCAGTCTCTTACACTCAGGCCTAAGCGCCCGAAGCACTTCTATCAACCCTAAATCAACCCCACTACCGCCATGCACTGCCAAACCGGAGGGTTTATTAACCACAATCAAATCTGTATCTTCAAATAAAATGGCGCTCGCAACCTTAGCTTTTAATCCATCGTTAACAAAGGTCACAGGTTTTTCGTCTTGGACAAGCGGAGGAATACGCAGCAAATCACCTTCCATTAACTTACTGGTTTGTTTGACACGCTTCTTATTGACGCGCACCTCACCGCCTCGAATAGCTTTATAGATTCGAGACTTGGGTACATGCTTAAATTGCCTGAATAAAAAATTATCGACACGCTGACCGCTTTCGGCTTCAGTTATCGCAACAAAAGTAACTTTTGCTGACTTTTTTTCACTATCCACATTCATTTGCTGAAAAATTGTAATACTGCTATATTACCCGCTGGGGAACTCGGGACTCAAGATGATCGTTAACGCTTTATCAAAAATGATCACTCAGATCGCCATAAAGAGGCGTTGCTAAACCGAGTAAACACTTGCTTAAACCCTGCACAACACTGACAGGAACCTGTATCCCCAAGACGAATTTAACCGTTTCAGATGACAAAGATCATTTACCTTTGTTCAGTCTGAAATGATTTGAACACTCAGTTACCTGAAAAGACAAGATAAAGGTGGGCGCACCAGCAAGCAAAACCTTGCTCTTACGCATAAGCATAAAGCTAATAGAAATCAATCGCTACAACACCTTGCTGAAAGCCTTTAACCATAGGCTTTAGCACTGAATGCGTTGCTCTTAGAGAACGCCAGCACCAGGCTCCGGCCCTACCTTCTATTGCTTTATCCTTAAAATGGGAGCCTGTCCGAGAATTGCGTTCGAACATAAGGTTTCAAGAATCGAGTCAAAGTTTTTAGAGAATTTCTGCGAATAGTCAGCTTATTTTAAGAAATTTTATGAGCATTCTGACCGATTATAGGAAGCTTGGGCCGAACAGCCAGTTCTTGGACAGGCCCCTAGATGACGGTTACTGATGTGTTCAGCACTTTATGGACACATATTAATGAAAAGAATGCTAATTAATGCCACGCAGGCTGAAGAACTGCGTGTCGCACTGGTTGATGGTCAAAAACTCTACGACCTCGATATCGAAAATCGCACCCGCATCCAAAAGAAAGCCAGCATCTATAAAGGACGCATCACACGCGTAGAGCCTAGCCTTGAGGCAGCCTTCGTTGATTTTGGCGCAGAAAGACACGGCTTCCTTCCTTTAAAAGAAATTTCTCGCGAATACTTCACCAAACAGCCTAATGAAATCCAAGGCCGCATTAAGATTAAAGATGTCATCGAAGAAGGCACCGAAATCATTGTTCAAGTGGACAAAGAAGAGCGTGGTAACAAAGGCGCCGCGCTAACGACTTTTATCAGCCTAGCTGGCAGATACATGGTTTTAATGCCAAACAACCCTCGCGCTGGCGGCATATCAAGACGCATTGAGGGTGAGGAGCGCGAAGAGCTCAAGAACAACCTCAATCAAATCCAAATCCCACAAGGCATGGGCGTCATCATCCGTACCGCCGGTGTTGGCAAAAGCCTAGACGAGCTTCAATGGGACTTAGACTACTTGCTGCAGGTGTGGGATGCCATCAAGCAAGCCTCTAGCGAAAAACAAGCCCCTTTCCTTATTTATCAGGAAAGCAATGTCATCATCAGAACCATACGCGATTACCTTCGCCGCGACATCGACGAAGTTATTTTTGATACTCAAGATTCTTACGACGAAGCTGTCGCCTTTATCAGACAAGTCATGCCTCACTATGAGAATAAGATCAAGCTGTATCAAGACACACTCCCTCTCTTTAACCGCTACCAAATTGAAAGCCAAATCGAAACAGCCTTTGAGCGCGAAGTACGATTGCCATCAGGCGGCTCCATTGTCATTGATCCTACTGAAGCCTTACTATCAATTGACATTAACTCAGCCCGCGCCACAAAAGGTGCAGACATTGAAGAAACCGCCTTCAAAACTAACTTAGAAGCAGCTGATGAAATTGCCAGACAGCTTCGCTTAAGAGATATGGGCGGCCTTGTGGTTATCGATTTCATTGATATGTCCCACACCAAGAATCAACGTGAAGTCGAAAACCGTATTCGAGAAGCGTTAAAATTGGATCGCGCCCGCATTCAAGTAGGCAAGATTTCACGTTTTGGCCTATTAGAAATGTCCAGGCAACGCTTAAGACCTTCACTGGGTGAAACATCCAGCATCACCTGCCCTCGCTGTGAAGGTCACGGCTCTATCCGTGCAACCAAATCACTCGCGCTGTCTATTTTAAGACTCGTACAAGAAGAAGCAGGCAAAACGTCTGCCTCTGAAGTGCACGCATTAGTCCCTATGGACGTGGGTATATTCATCCTCAATGAGAAAGGAGAAGAAATCCAGGCTGCACAACAAAAATTCAATACCCGCATAGCGATCATCCCAACACCTACGCTTGATACGCCACACTATGAGATTCGTCGCATCAAGCTAGACAAGGATCAAATTGAAAGCAAAGCAAGCTTTGAAATCGAGCAAGCTAAAACGCCTGACTACAACCTTTTTGTGGATGATGATGGAGCAGAGCAAAAACCTGTTGCAGCCATTGACGCAGTTAAACCTAAAGCGCCAGCACCACAAACTCAAGCAGAAGCGCCAGGTCTTTTCAAACGGCTAGCCACTGCATTATTTGGCGACAAACAAGAACCTGCCAAGCAGGAAAAAACGCCACAGAAAAAGCAGCAGCCTAAGCAGCAACGAAGAAAGCCTAATAATCAGGCCAACACGCAAAACAGGCAGCAGAATAAGCCCAAAAGCAACCGCAGACCTCAAAGCCGCGATCAGGCAGGTGAGCAACGCGCTCAGCCCACCAACCAAAGGCGCAAGCAAGGCCGCCCACAGCCAGCAAAAGAGAATGCCAAGGCACCAGTAAAAACTGCCTCAACTGAAGCTAATCAGGCCGCCAACCATAAAGAAAGATGCCAGCCTAAACCCCAGCAAGCTGAGAAAAGACAGGATTCAGCTCCTTCACCACAGGCTGCCTCCAAAACTCAACCAGCCTCAACTAAAGAAACAGCTCAGCGAGCGCCAAAAACTGAGCCTAAAGCTCAACAACCTCAGACTAAAAAAGCCCAGGCCAAGCCTGCCGAACCCAAACCTAAAAAGCCTGCCTTGCAGCGCATTGCACCTGTAACAGCTGAGCCCAAGAAACCTAAATCTCAAACAAGAGCACCCAACGACCCAAGGGACAATCCAGCACCTGCTAATGCTGAAGTAAACACAGTGATTGAAGCGCCTAGAGAGCTACCACCTCGCGTGGTTCCTTCTCGCACGCGCCCTGACGAGCCGCGTGCAGCCAATGACCCTAGAGAAACTCAACAACCCCCTCAGCAGGCAGAAATAGTAGAAGAGGCAACTTTAGCTTCATCAGATGACAAATAAGTCATTTTGCGTATTGCACAGAGTGAAATCATCTGTATAATGCGCACCAGATTTAACGCATTGAATGCATTTGCTTTTACAAGCTAACAACACAAATTCAGTGCGCCCCTTTTTGGAGAGATGGCTGAGTGGTCGAAAGCACCGGTCTTGAAAACCGGCAAGGATTAACGTCCTTCTAGGGTTCAAATCCCTATCTCTCCGCCACCTTTTCTGCCTAGCCAAAAACAAATACTTCCAATTAAACCTCATTTAGCTTTGTCATTGACCAATACTTGATTCACTGCATTTATTGCCTTTGTGTAGCGCAGCATAATATCCCATTGGCTTGAGTAATCCGCAGGTGACGCTTCGCTTCGCATGCCCTAGAAAAACCACTCATCAAACAATGGCTTTACATTGACGTACTTCTAACCATTCAAGCTATTTCAAGGGGCTTTTCTAAACTGCTACCAACAGTTAAAGCGGCAAGTTTTGCTGCAACCTGCCTAAACCGTTCATCATCGTTGCTATCGGCCGCACAAAGGCATAAGAAATGCGCAATTTCAGCCATGAATTGTCGCTCACAGCTAAATTCAATCTTTTCATCTAAAAAGTCTTTACCTAGTAATGTCTCCATAGACTCGTTTTCTTTATAAAAAGCCTCAGAAACAACGGAAAATTCAGATTCAGTCAGTAAGAATTTATCTTTGAAACTCTCTTTTCCTACGTTTACAAGGCTAACCCAGTCTGGGTTCGCCTTACGGTTAATGATTTTTTTTTGAACTTGATTAAGCTGATATTGCATTCTTACTAAAGCATTGCTTACCCCTTCATTTGTGTTAACAAAGGTAAAGTATTCATGATCAACACCCATTTGCTCTAATAAAAATCCTGTCGGACCATAAGGGTGACGGCAAGCCTTAGCAAAGGGCATAAACCGTGTATCAGGAAACACTTCTTGAATAGCCTTTACTCGCTCAATCTGTGAATGAAAACTCGAAAAATCAACCTTAACACCACTTTTCACACGTTGCTGGAAGCTAGAACAATGAAAGGCATAAGGACTTCTAACAATCACCAAGGGCATCACATGGTAGCCGGCAGCCTCCAACATCTGTTTGAGCTGGATTAACCCTTTAACGCTTAATTTAGAGATACCTTCGCCAGATAAAATCACATCTTTATCTGAGCCTAACGCAGCATATAAAATAGCTTGCTGCTCATCATTAATGCTTTGTATATTTGACAGCTTGACTTTTGGATGACTTCTATAGTGATGGGGTTTCTTTGTAAGCAGTGAATGAATTGGCACTGAATGATTGGCTTCCTTTCGGCTCGGTTGATTGAAAAGAGGGTAGACAATGCCCTGCTCATACAATGATTGAACATTTGCCTTACAGGTTAATTGAAACGAACTTGAAGCTGTTTTATGAAACCCCATGTGTAATAAGACTTTTTTCATTGTTACTTCCCTTTAATATCCTTATCAGGCTGAATCCTTTAGTCTAATACATCGTGTCAAAAGGTTTGTCTGGTAACCGTAGGGTGGAAAAGCGTAGCGTCTTCCACCAAAAAACTTAATGACTAGTGGATCGCGCTGCGCTTACCGGGCAATCGCTATGAATCGGTCTACTAACACTTCGATTCACTGCATTTGTCAGGTAAAAAATACCGTAGGGTAGCTAAGCTGCGCGTAACCCACAGGAAAGTTAAAGGTTTCTTGGTAGCTTACGTTTCACTACTCCACCCTGCAAAAAATAAATACTAGACACATGCTGTGCATTGCTAATCGAAAATGAGTCCTTGACATCATAGCCATTAAACCAGAGGCCATTGATATTTATCTAGGTTCTGTTGATATAATTTTTTCATGCTGTTACTGGCTAAATGTTCATCAAACAAGGCAAATCCTGTGTAGTTTAGTGAACTAAATAGTCAGCCCTGACAAAGGCCTTATATTTTTTAAGGCCAAGTATTATCGAAAGCATAAACTTAAAGCCAGCCAATCTGCTGGCTGCTTTTTGATCAGGTAACCAGATAAAAACAAGCACAAAAAAAGCGTTGATCCACTTTTTTAAGTTCCAGGCACAAGCAGCCATCAACAAGTTAAGCTGATCGCCGATAAAGCCCTTAAGGAAGTTCCTGCACAATCTGAAGTCTTGCTTCAAATGACCGATAACGGGCTCAATGGATGAGCGTTTTTTACAAAGCGTTCGTTTACGTGCTCGTTGTTTATCATTATCTCGCTTAAGAGGCTTGCCTGGTAAAATAACTTCCTGCTTCACTTTAGATTTGGAACCTTGATAGCCTTTATCAACAACAGCAGTTTTGATGGATGTCTCTCTCACAGATTCTGCTTCATCTAACGCAGTTTGTAATGTTTCAGAATCATGCGTGAACGTATCATGTGCAGCGACGCCAACAATGATATGATCGCGTGTCGATACGATAGAAGCCTTGCTCCCGTATTCGTATTTTTTATGCGCCTTACCTTTAGCAACACAGTAGACTTGAGGCTCATGAAGGCTGTAAATTTTGTTCTTGTCCTTAGACTGTTGAGCAAGTACCTTGCGATACATGGCAAAATCGTTTGCTAGCTGTGCAACCGCACCCTCTGGGAGTTTTCGCTCAAGCTCTCTCATCAGAATGTCAGCAATAGTACGCAGACGCTTCAAGGCTTTTTTAGCCTTCTTGCGTTTCTTTACATGTCCAAAGAAGCGCGAGTCAATACGAAGCTGTTTTACCTCTTTGACAAAAGTTCGCCGCTGTTTGACACCAAAGCCTTTTGCTAGCTTATTCACTCGATTAATGATTTTGATGGCGAGCTTTGTATCGGTCGGATAGGTGATAGCTTTTTCCTGTACCGTCGTATCAACAAAAACCGTATCATCTTTAGCTGCCTCTCCATGCAGCTTAACTGACATCGCAAAAATCTGTTTAACGCCGCTCTCGCCAATTCTTTGCCTGAATTTTACAAGGTCTGTTGGATGGCAAGGCAGGCAAGATTGAAAACTGGTTTCACCGCAGAAAAATTGAAAGTATGGGTTCATTTTCCACTGAGAAACCACATTCTCGTCACTCAAATTGAAGAGCTGCTTGAGCATTAATAAGCCGCTCATCAATCGAATGGGTTTGGCTGGGCGACCTTTTTCGCTGTAATAAACGGCAAGACCTTTTTCTAAATCTGGCCAAGGCAATGCGTTCGATAAGGCTATGAGCGGGTCATTGAGATCTAATGAATCGAATAGATCAAAAAAGCTGCTTTGATTGTTCGAAGACGGGCTTGTAGTCAGCATCCAAAACTCATTTCGACCAGTAATTTAAGGTTTTTAGAGTCTTTCTGGTCGAAATTGTTCGTTTCAAGCCAGCCCTAAGCCTCTTTAAATGAAGCTTTCTACTGTTTATCAGGGCTGACTAAATAAGCAGGATTTAACACAGTTTGATGGACATTTAGACGTAACCCTTCGGGCTGTGTCCGTTTTTCCATCTAGCTGTGTCGAATTTCATTCATATAGACTGCTATTATTCATTCAATCCTCCTTGCTAGACTGAAAAAACGGGCGACAACAGCATAAACAACATTATGTCAACAGAACCTAGGCCACATATGAACAAATTGTTAAAAACTCACCTTTTTTTTTACCTTAAATCCCATTATCCTAGACTTAGTTTCAGATACGTTGTTTAAGTGAATTTCAGGAGAAGACCATGTCACGCGACGAACTCTTTGTTTCCAGCAGTCACTCTGCTGTAGAGATGAACAAGGTTTTAAAGAACACCTATATGCTACTGAGCGCTACACTTATTTTCAGCGCGTTGATGGCGGCCATCTCTGTATTTATTGCCGTTCCCCCCATGGTGAGCATGATCTGTTCAATTGCTGCTATTGTGCTTGTTTGGTTTGTTTTACCTCGTACAGCTAATTCAGAAAAAGGCATTTTGACTGTTTTTGCCTTTACTGGCCTTTTAGGCTTTGGTTTAGGCCCCATCCTTAACCAGTATCTAAACATGCAAGGCGGTGCTCAAATCATTGCTCAAGCATTGGGTGGTACAGGTATTATTTTCTTTGCTTTATCTACCTATGTCATGACTACCAAGAAAGATTTCTCTTTCTTAGCGGGCTTCTTGATGATGGGTATGATTGTTGTCCTTTTAGCAAGCATCGCTGGTATCTTCTTCCACATGCCTGCTCTTCAGCTTGCCATTTCTGCTGCCGTGATCTTCATCATGTCTGGTTATATTCTGTTTGAAACCAGCCAAATCATTCATGGCGGTCAAACCAATTATATTTTAGCGACTGCTTCGCTTTACTTAAGCATCTACAACATCTTTGTCAGCTTGCTTCAGATTCTAGGTGTCATGAGCGACGACTAAGCAGGATCCTCACGTTAAAACCCCGCTTTCGCGGGGTTTTTTATTTACAGTATTGGGTATATATGGTGGGAGACGCATCGCAGGCCCACCCTACTAGAAGATTTGACCTCAACATGCCATCCATCGCCATCATGATTAAAAGCCCTGCCTTATCTAATAACGCAGCCAATGCCCTAGCCTTTTGCCAAGCTGTGCTTGAAGAAAAAAAGGCTATTGCATTGATTTTCTTTTATGGCGAAGGCGTACACTTAGCCTCCAAGCTTGCAGTCGATATTCAGGGCGATACACCCATCGTAGGCAACTGGCAACGTTTCATCCAAACGCATCAATTGACTGCTGAAGTGTGTATTACATCAGGTCTTAAACGCGGTGTTTTAGACAGTGAAGAAAGCAATCGATACAACAAGTCTGCTTCAAGCATTGCGGATGGTATTGAACTAGGCGGCCTAGGCAGCTGGGCTAGTGCTGTGCAAACAGCCGATCAACATATTGTTTTTAATTGAGCCCTCATCATGAGCATCAATCATCTGTTCTTACTGCATAGCTCGCCTTATCAAGACAACCGAACCAAAGAATCGATTGATTTGATTTTAGCCAATGCCGTGTTTGATGAGAAAACAGCAGTACTCTTTATCAATGACGGTGTTTATCAGTTACTTGAGAATCAGCAGACACAAGAAGGTCAGAAAAACATCAGCAAAACACTTCAAAGCTTTCCGCTTTATGAGATTGAGCCTTATTATGTCTGCGAGCACTCGCTTGCAGCACGAAGCCTTGACGCAAGCCAACTGTCCATTGAGCCAACACTCGTCAATAAAGAGGCCATTCAATCACTCATAGCAGATGCCGCTAAGGTGACGAACTTACTATGAACCTGCATATTATTTCGACACCGCCACATGCTGAGCAAGTTGATCACCCTTCGCTGGCACTACTTAATCAAGGCGATACTGTATTACTGATGGGTGATGGGTGTTATTGGAGCTTAAGTGCAAACTTCCTTAATAAGCTAAGCGCTCTAGATCTCACCCTTTGCATACTAGAGAAAGATCAGAAGCTACGAGGACTTACTGCACCCCAACCTATTGAAGCGATTGACATGAATAACGTTGTGACTATTTCCTTCTCAGCCAAACATATCTTTAGCTGGTAGATACACTAGATTTATCTGATAGCTGTAGGGCGGGAAAGCGCAGCGTCTCCCGCCGAATCTGTTTATCATTGGCGGGTGACGTTTCAACTGCCCGCCCTACAAAAAACTTATACCCGATAAATACTGTGAAATAGAGTGCTAGATGTTGACCTGTTATGACAACCCCTGAATTTGATAAAGAAGGTTTTTTGATTGATTTGACTCGCTGGTCAAAGCCACTGGCAGAGGCCATCGCTAGAAATGAGTCAATCAACTTAACTGAATCCCACTGGCAATTTATAGACCTTGCAAGAGAATACTATGAAGCATTTGACGTATCCCCTGAGATGCGCCCATTCATTAAATGGTTAAAGCTTAAGCTCAATGACAAATCGATAAACAGTATGACTCTGCTTAAACTTTTCCCCGATAGCCCTGCGAAATGTATCAGTAAAATAGCAGGCCTACCCAAACCAACTAACTGCTTATGAACGTTGAGGTTGTTGAATATAATCCTGCTTGAAAAAAACTATGTCAACAGAGTCTAACACCTTTATTATGAGGCATTCCTCATGGCATTGAACACATTGGTAGTACATCAATAGAAGGGTTAGCTGCAAAACCTGTCATTGATATCGACATTCTATTAGAAGACTTCGAGGACTTTGAAAAAACTAAAATTAAGCTTTGTGCCAATAACTATGACTATAGAGGCAATCTTGGATTAAAAGGACGAGAAATGTTTAAACATCAGAACCCTGAATATCCTCATAACCTTTATGTTTGTGATTCAACTTCACTGGCTGTCAAAAATCATTTCGCATTTCGAGACTACCTAAGACAAAACCCTAAAGAAGTCGCGCTTTACGCTGACTTGAAAAAGGCGTTAGCTCAACAGTCCCCCAATGACATAGATAGCTATTGTGAAGGAAAAAATGATTTCATCAGTAACATTCTTAAGCAATGCCCTTTTTCTGAAGACGAACTTGCCGAAATCAAAGTAACCAACACCCTAGTACCTCAATGCACAGCGATTGTCCCGTTCAGCAGCTACAGGTTTTTCTGTGGCAAGGCGCAAGTATGCAGTAATACATGCGTCTTTCAAATACTTGCAACAAAGTCACGGGAAAACCTGTAGCTGCCCTTTGGGTGGCATTTAAAATGCCCATAGCTGTGTTGCTTGATCTCACTATAGAATAACTATTATTTTCGATCAGCTGCCTTGCTATGAGCATTTTACTCTGCCACTGAACCCGACAATCGCTGTGCATTGGGGTACTAGTACCTCAATGCACAGCGATTGTCCCGTTCAGCAGCTACAGGTTTTTCTGTGGCAAGGCGCAAGTATGCAGTAATACATGCGTCTTTCAAATACTTGCAACAAAGTCACGGGAAAACCTGTAGCTGCCCTTTGGGTGGCATTTAAAATGCCCATAGCTGTGTTGCTTGATCTCACTATAGAATAACTATTATTTTCGATCAGCTGCCTTGCTATGAGCATTTTACTCTGCCACTGAACCCAACAATCGCCGTGCATTGGGGTACTAGATTAATGAACATGAAGGGTTTCAGGTAGTAGGCACTTATCTTGACTGCACGCTTGCAGAATCACCTTGGCTTTTTGGCTGTCTGAAACGCGAGGTAAATCAATCGTAAACTGCCCCTTAAACACGGGTAATGCTTGTTGGCTAAAAGGTGCATCCATTAGTGAAGGGGTAGGATACTCAATGGGCTCTCTGGATTCGATAACAACCTGTGTTGGTATAAGTGCTAGATCATTAACCTTATCAGCATTGATATGCCATCCCTCAGCCAACGAAAACGATAGCTTTTGATTCATTTTTGTCAGTGAACCTTTTCCGCTCGCAAAATAATACTGCTGGGGTAAACCATAACCAAGCGTTGACTGAAGTAAGGTCGCGTAGAACTCTGGTGATCTAATCAACTCATTTGGATTGATAGGCAACTGCGCGTAAGTTGCAAACCGCAGTTTACCCGTTCGATCAAATAACTGTTTGGCTGTTAATACCGCCATTGCAGAAGGTGAAGGGTAATTATTATCCTCCATATCCAATACATTTGATGATAAACCGTCGAGATGAAAAAGTTTAAATCCTAAGGCAGATTCATCATAAAAAGCATTTTCCATCTGAGAAAAATAATGGTCGGCTTTGTCCAACCATTTTCTCTCAGTCGTCGCATCGTACAAACCAATTAAGGCACTCACCACCCAGGCATAGTCTTCAAGGGCTGCCGCTTCATTAGCCAACACGCCATTAAACGAAAATCGCTTCAACTTACCTTGATTGACATTTGTGGTTAATAGCTTTTGTAACCTAGTTTCAGCCAATTCCATCCATTCAGGCCTACTTAGCGCTACCCCTGCGTCAATCAGGCCACGAATAGCAATGGCATTCCAGGCCGTAATACTTTTCTGATCGACAAAGGGTTTTAATTCAGGCTGTCTTAGATCAAAAAACGCTTTGATGATTAATGCTTGCTTTGCCTCACTAAGATCACGCTCTGCTAGTTCCTTAGCCGTGAGAGGCCCAGCGGATAGCACCGAGTGCTCACCCAAAATACTCTGCTTTTGCTCTACGGTATAGTGATAATAAGCCCCTTCTAAACCGTTAGGGCTATCCGCATCGATAGCCGAGAAAAATAGCCCACCATTAGACATGCTATTTAGGAGAAAAAAGACTGTACCTTCAATAACGTCTTTAAATCTTGGTTCAGGTTGATAGCTATAAGCTCTTGCATATAGACTCAATATCAAACCTTGGTTATAGAGCATCTTCTCGTAATGAGGCACCTTATAGGCTTTATCAACTGCATAACGGTGTATGCCACCTTCAACAGGGTCAAATAATGCGCTCGACGCCATGGCATCAAGGCTACTAGTGACTTTCTTCAGCACAGCAGTCTTATGGTTTAAGACAGACCAGTCCAACAACAATAGCTGAGCCATTTCGTTAGGAAATTTTGGCACGCTAGTTAACCCCCCATACTTGCTATCGATTTTTTCGGCTAAAGTCTTCGCTGCCTTAGACACCACCTCACTGTTTAACGTGACAGCATTGTGCCTTGGCGCTAAATGACTCTCGACTTGCTGCATTAATCGCGCAGCATTTGACGCCAAAATAGCGGGCTGTGCCTGCCAGATATTGGCCAGCTTGCTTGAAAGGGATAAAAATTTGTCTTTAGGTAGGTAACTATCAATGAATACTACCCGAGCATCCGGCGTTAAAAACGCGGTAACAGGCCAACCGCCCTCACCTTTCATGAGCTTCAAGGCTGTCATGTAAATATGATCAATATCGGGACGGGTTTCTTTATCGACTTTGATAGTGATAAAAGACGGATTAAGTTTGGCAGCCACTTCAGGATCTGCAAAGGTTTCTTTTTCCATCACATGGCACCAGTGACAACTGGAATAGCCGATGGACAAGAAAATTAACTTATTTTCTTTTTTTGCCTTAGCTAATGCATTAGCGGACCATTCCACCCAATGAATAGGATTCTCGGCATGCTGTCTTAAGTAGGGTGATACTGCATCTCTTAACGTATTTTCTGACCATGCACCTATCGAAAGGCATAAGAGCATCAACGCACGGATCATTTGACCCACGTCCTGGTTTGAATAGTGCCACTTTGCTCAATCGTATAATGTGAACCTGCCTGAATGTCATTGACTTGCTGCTGCTCACCATTGGGCCACCTGATCTCAAGATTAGCCAACTTATGCTGCGCCAGGCCAATATGCTGCTCCTTAGGATGACTTGTTAAATACCCTCGGCTGCTCGATACCTCTCGCCAGACTTTATTGCCATCAGGTAAAGTGACAATCAACCTGGCACCTATCGCATCACGGTTACTCTGCTTTTTTGGATCACCTACAAGCTTTATCGTTAGCGAGTGCTTACCACCAGCATCAAGATTGTTCTCAAAAAACATGGCTTCATCATGGTAGTTATTCATGGCAACATCTAAATCGCCATCTCGGTCAAAATCTAAATACGTTGCGCTTCTTGCATTGACCATAACATCAAGGCCGCTACCCTTTGACAGATTTTTTAGCTTACCCTCATCATTCGTAAACAAGACATTAAGTTCTTTTTCGCTTACCGGCATGAAGATATCTTGATCTCTAGCGCCATAACCATCTACTTCCTTAAACGATTGATCGCTGTATACCGCATATTCATTCATGCCATTTAACACATAGAGGTCATCATCAGCATCATTGTCATAGTCAAAGAAGTCTGCCCCCCAAGACCAGCCTGTTGAAGCATAGCCGCGCCCTACGGCCTGCGACAGTCTGTACTGCCTTTCGCCATCCTTCGACGATATGAATAAATCATTAGCCTCAACAATACGCATGGTTGCTAATTTATTCGCATCAAACTTCATTTTGGTATCTTGATTAGGCAGTACATATTTTTCATCTTTATTCATGGTGACAATGTTTGAGATGTAAACATCCGGTAGCGCATCATCATTCATGTCCGCAATACCGATTCCCATGGTGAAAGAAGGTTTGTCAGTTCCTAAGGTTTGAGACACATCTTCAAGTCGTTTACCTTCGACATTGCGATAATAAACATTCACGCCAAAGTCATTACCGACAATTAAATCCTGCCAGCCGTCGTTATCAAAATCAGTATGTGTAATAGCCTGCCCCCAGCCAGTATGCCCTGCCCCTGTGCTATCGGTGACATCTTCAAAGGTCATATTGCCCTTATTAAGAAAGAATTTATTCACCCCACCATTGAGATTCTTGCGAGCAAGCGTCGGCGAAACACCCTCGACATAATCGCCAAAATACGCGATGTAAATATCCAGTAATCCGTCTTTGTTAAAATCAAAGGCTGCTGCAGGCCCACCCGCAAGCTTTTCGCCACCGAGCCCTGCTACAGCAGTAACATCTCTAAACCGCATACCGCCTAAATTTTGATAAAGCCTATGCTTGTCTTTTACATACGTAATTAAGATATCCTGTAAGCCATCGTTATTGAAATCAACAATAAGCGGCTGCCGCGGCTCACCATAGGTGTTATCTTTGCGCGTCCAGTCAATGCCTACAGATTTAGTCACTTCGATAAATTGACCTTTGCCATCATTCACATACAGTGCATTGCCTCGTCCACTTAAAATCAGCAAGTCTAAGTAGCCATCATTGTTTAAGTCTTCGGCTGCAATACCAGAACCACCAAAGGCAGGCGGTATATCCAAGACGCCGGTAGACTGATCTCTCAGCCTATAGGTTCTGAGCATACGGCTCAGCCAGTCAGACGAATAATGCGTAAAATCGATGCCTACGTTTTGCGTGACATTCTGAAAATCAATAGCGCTTAACTCAGCACTGTTTGCAGACGAAACTAACTTGTCTTCTTTCTCTACCTGCCCTTTTAACGCCAAATGCTTATCCAAGCGAGCTTGAATCATACTGATAGCTAATTGAAGGTGCTCAGCCTTTAGGCGCTCATCGCCTTGTTCTTTAGCTGCGATGCCTGCTAGTCGTAACACTAACACGCCAAATTGAGCAACATTCTCAACGAATAATTCAGCAGAAAAGGGGTCAAGTTGTAACTGAGCATTAAATGTAGCTTTCTCGAGCGTCCATTGCAGGTAACGCCAATGGAGTCCGCTATCTCGAAAGGCATCCATATCGTAGGACTCAAGGCTTACACGTTCATCTGCGCTTAATTTCGGAAAAAACAGTGCATCTTCATACTCGTTGATGGTATGGGGAATAAACCGATCAGCAAAGGCTTTGACGTCTTCAACGCGGATCACAGGGTGCTTTCGGGCTTTGGCAACACGCGCTACACCTAAATAGACATCTTCGGCAAAGCCCATCATGATGGTTTGAAAGTCATCTTTAAACGCTTTCGCTTCTGCTGACGTTTCAGGCCAGGGCACTCTAGCAAAATAGACCTGAAGGTTTCGCATGAATACTTTGTTGGAGATTTGGTTATAGGCCGCATAAGCCGCAATTTTTTTATCAATTAATGCCTTAATTAACTCGCTTTGAGTGTTTGAGTTTGCAACTTCCTTTGCTACAGGTGTTTGAAGGGGATATGCCTCTACTTCCATCATCTGGAAAGCTGTTGCTAAAAGCGGTTGATCTATCGTGTATTTATCCTCTGAACGAGCAATTTTATCGGCTATTTGAAGCGCGCCGAGCGTATACAAATCGACGAAAAGTTTAAATTTATCAATTGCATCATCCGTGAGTGGCAAATATAACTTATCTTCCAATAAGCTATCTTGCTGAACAGCTAACAATGCTCTTAAGCTGTAAGCAATACTGCTATATTGTCTTTGTGTATCCGAATCAATAGTTAAGGTAAAAGGTGGCTGAGGTATAGTGATCGCCCAAGGCTTGTCGACAGCTTTTGTGGCGTTTAATTCTTTCTTTAAAAAAGGAAACAGTAAACTGGCTGTAATCGTTTCCTGACCCTGCTGATGCGCTTCAATGGAGGCTTGCTGCCATATTTTTTTGATCAATATCTTTTGTCTGACATTTTTAAAAAAACGCGCCTCGTCTTCAAGGGGCGTTCCATAAACAAAGTCTTCAAGTCTTGCTGCTGTTGCGTAACATTTTGGGTCATGTTTATCTTCAAGCGCCCCCATACTGTTTAACAATGCACCAAAATGATCCTTTGAAGGCGCTAAATCAGCCATTGAAACAGAATACGAACCAGTCGAGATAAATAATAAGGGCAAGTACCGCATCCAAACGACTTTTTTAACTAACATAATTCCAACCAGAAGGGAAAGCAATCGACAAAATAAACCTTCATTTAGCCATAGTTTATGCGTTAGATCAAAGCATCTATTTCTCTTACAGAAAAATTTGATAGATATGGTTAATTTTTTATCTTAAAATACTGTCTTTAAGTGCAGTTGACGCCCCAAAATCGTGCACTCCATTAAAATAACTCTTTCACAGGAGCGTGAAGCATGAAACACCCTCTCCGCAAAGCCGTAGGTCTTAGCACCCTAATCGGTTTAAGCACATTAACCTTTGCTAAAACCAGCATTACAGGTGACAGCAATGCTGTGACTATTGCTACTGATATTCCCCATATCAAATATGTTACTTTACAGGGTTCAGAGGATTTTCAACTGACCTCTACCGATCTGCATATCACCCCGAACACGCCTTTAAAAGACGGCATATACCGATTAAACATTTTTGCCAGCAAAGGGGTAAAGGCTTTAAAAGATAACGCCCAGAACGGCCGTGACGCTGAAAATCTTGAATCAGGGGAAGTCGTTAAGCGCGTTAAAACCAAGCGCTTTGCTATTGAAGACGGTCAAGTGACCAAGCTTAATCAAAAAGAACAATAAGGAAGACGCCATGAAAAAGGCTTTATTAACAGGCGCTGCACTTGCAGCCATTCCAGCAGCCGTCTTTGCCGCACAGGTTTTCACTCAAGATGTTGTGATTCAAGGCAGTGAGTGTATTGGTATAGATTGTGAAGCAGGCGAAAGCTTCGGATTTGACACCATCCGATTAAAAGAAAACAATCTGCGCATCAAATTTGATGACACCAGTGGTTCAGCTTCATTCCCGAAAAATGACTGGGAGCTTGTTGCTAACGATTCCACTAATGGCGGTGATGAATACTTTTCCATTAGAGATGCAACCGGAAACAAAACGCCTTTTAAAGTCGAAGCAGGCGCACCTAACAATACGTTATTAGTGGCCTCAGAAGGTCGTTTAGGCATCAAACAAGCTAACCCTGCTGTTGATATTCATATCAGCGAAGGCAACACGCCTACCATCCGACTAGAGCAGGATGGCAGCGACGGTTTCACCCCGCAAGTCTGGGATATGGCCGGTAACGAAACGAACTTCTTCATCCGTGATGTGACTAACGGCAGCAAACTACCTTTCCGTATTAAACCGAACGCACCTAAAAACAGCTTATTTATTGCAGCTGACGGGGATATCGGCCTGCAAACTGAAAACCCTAGCGCGCCTTTTCACTTAAAAGATTCAGATGATACCTGGGCCATGAATGCGATTATCGAAAACACCAGTGCTAATGAGTTTTCTGGTCTTCGTCTTCAAGCCAAGTCAAGCTACATTGATATCAATAACTCAAGTAATCAACTGCGTGTCAACATTGAAAATGGCGCAGCGGGTCCTGAGTTATCATTAAGTAGCAATGGTGATCTCTATGTAAAAGGCGACATCATTTTTGTACAAAACGATACAGAAATTAAATTATCGGACTTACTTAACCGCATTGAAGCGCTAGAAAGCCCATAATAGGCTTGGTTATTCTTTCAGCCGTTCACCGAGCGGCTTAATACTATGCATTTTTTTATCGTAGGCACAAGTCGCAGTGGTTCTACACTGCTTCGTAACCTTTTGGCGTTACACCCTGATATTGGGATTTTTAACGAGACCCATTGGGCCCCTGCGCTAACTGAAAAATACGCTAATCGACCCACACCCTTTTCAGACCTGATCAAAACCGCAAGGCAGGTAACATGGGATGATGGATCCAATCGCATTGATGGCAATATCCATGATTTTTCGGAAAACCCAGAAGAAACGTTCAGACTATTAACAGAGCTTGAGACAATCAACCCTGTCATATCAGTCAAGACCTTTCTTGCTACGATGCATCGGCTAACCTTCGGAAAAGAAGCAAAATACCTCGCAGATAAAACGCCCGACTATGGCCACCATATGACTGATTTGCAAGCCCTATGGCCTGATGCAAAGTTTATTCATATCGTAAGAGATGGTATTGCCTGTGCGCAGTCCATGCAGCGCCATAGGGGCTGCCGTATTCTTGCTAATTCAGGCGCTTTAGATTGGCCTTCGATAGCCTGTGATAAAACATATGATCAACATGATGACCAAGAAAAAAGCCTGTCCTTTTATCTAGAACATTGGTCTGACAAAATTGACAACATAAAGAAGCAAAGCAAAGGGTTGAGAATTGGTTCGTACCTTACCATCTCTTATGAAGCATTGACTCAATCACCTCAAGCCACACTGACAGATATTTTTAATTTTCTGCAAATAAAGTGGGATACAGGCACAATCATCCCGCAAGCCCACTCTTTGATTTATTCAACAGCTATACAAGATGTATCAATCCATGAATTCAGTCAGCTATCGATTCCTGTCTGGCGAAAGATTCATACGGCCAAAGCACTCATCAAGCCTTTAAAAAGACTTAAGACAGTATCGTTGGAAAGTCTGTCGACGGACGAAAAAAGAGTGAAGCTCTTAGTAGAGATAGGGGAAGCCTGTCGACTCAAGCAGTTCGAAAAACTTATGGGGCCATCAGCACAGCTCATTGAGTTACTCCTCGAATCTGAACCTACAGCTTGCGAAGCAACCTTCCAACAACTCGCCGCTGCCTTCCCTGACCAAAACACCTTGTTTAACAGTTTGGCTACCTATTTAAAAAGCCATACCAACAAGACCTGGCATGACTTTACCCATCAAGGGGTTTGGGCAGTAACTACTGAACTTGTGATGGAAAAGGCGTATTTTCTTACTTTTTTTACTATTGGTTTATTTAAAACAACCCTGCTCCGCCCTATTTACTATGTACGCTTGATTAACATGCTCTATCATTTGAAGCACGAAGCTGCATTATTGTTTTATTGTGAACGAGCAAGAAAAGACTTCCCTCGCGAAAAAAGAATTACCAGCACTATCGCCCAACGATACCTGGATTTAAATAAAGTAGATGACTTTAACGCTGTATTTAAGAGTATTGAACTGGACACACAAAATACCAGCGACCTAGTCCTTGCTTATCGGCATGCAGCCTTTCATCATGATACTGAAAAAGCACTGGCGTTTCTTTCGAAAGCGATCGACCTTAATGAGCAAAACCCTACATTCTATATCTATAAAGCAAATCTGCTGGATAATAACAACCAAACGGCACTTGCTGAAAAAACCTTACTCGATGCGCTTGACCTGCTAGGTGAGAAGCCTGGCTTACTTAGAAGGCTCACCCAGCTCTATCAGAAACATCATCATATTCAGGCTATGTCAAGGATTGCATCAAGGTTAGCAAACGCCAGTACTGATCATTCATACCAATTACCCAAAGCTAATGCACTTATTCAGCTGGGAGACGAAACAGGTTTAACTCAATTAATCAAAGGATGGGAGCTAAACAAACAAGCCTTATTTACGATAAAACTGCTTGCCAAGCGCCGTGACATTGCAAAAATTCAACCTTTAATTGATCAACTTACAGAACCCTTTAACGAGCTGCTTTGGTATTATCTCGACTTAGATGAACCCGAAAAAGCTCAAAACTTACTACCTCAGTTAGAGCACTCGTTGCAACCTCAACATATTGCCAATGCACGTTGGCGTATTTTAATGAAAATGCAAGGTGTTGAAGCTGCAATGGCGTTTCTTAATGAGCAAGAATTAGCTGCACCCACAGATCCATCTTACAAGACCTATAAAATGGATTTGTTGATTCAACAATCGCGTTATGAAGAGGTTATAACGCTTGCGACTACATCCTGCAATGTCCTGGGCGCCCATGATGAATTTGATCGTAGAAAAGCCATAGCACTGCTTGCACTAGGAGATAGAGAGAGTGCGTTAGATGCCATTGACAACCTAAATAACTTCAGTTGTGATCGCATCACCGTGATGCTAAGAGCTTGGGCAGCCTATGAACGTCATCAAGCGGAAGATGTACCGAAGCTTTGGGCCACCTTTTTAGACAATCATTATATCCCGGAACTCGACTATCAGCTTGAGCAATTGTCTTATCAATCATCATCTGCGATTAACTTAAGCAAAGGTGACATCCCTTTGTTTACGGTTTTGCGAGATGAAATGCCAATGATCCCAGCATTTTTCTCGTATTACCGAAAATTAGGCGTCACCCATTTTATTGTCGTTGATAACGACTCCACGGACGGTAGTTTTGAGTGGCTACTCGACCAAGAGGATTGTTACCTGTACCACACGCAGGCCAGTTACAAATCATCCTGCTATGGGATTCGCTGGATTAATGGCCTGATGAATAAATTTGCGCAAGATATGTGGGCAATTTATGTCGATGTAGACGAATACATGGCTATGCCGATGAGCTGTCACCAATCAATCCCGTCACTTATTGACCATCTTGAAGAAGAAGGCGCTGAGGCTATGACAGGCTTTATGCTCGATATGTTTTCTGACACATTAGGAGGGGCAAAAACCTTCATACCAGGTGATTGTCCGTTAACAGAAGCCCCTTATTTTGATGATGCTTATCAAAAACATGGTCATTGGCATGCACCCTTTGTGGAGATGTACGGAGGCTTCCGCAAGCGTTTTGTATGGAATAACGAAAAACGCGGCAACCCCTTAACCAAAACACCTTTGGTTAAAGCTGGTAAGGTTGAGTTCTTATCCAGCAGTCATGTCACAACCCCTGGAAAAGTTTCAAAGGCCTCATTAGCGCTGCTACATTTTAAATTTTTAGGGGATGTCGAAACGAAATTCTCCACAGAGATTTCCCGCAAAGAGCATGCCTGCGTCAATGAAGAATACCGCCGATATCTAAATGCAATACAATCAACCTCACCCAACCAAAGCCTTCTTGGCACAAACAGTGTTCGCTTTGAATCTGTCACACAGCTTGAAAAACTGGGGTTAATCACGCCTTTTGACATTGCCGCTCCTCAACATCAAGTTAAGCCATCCAAAGCAAAACAGCCTGCGCCTAATTATGATGCGGCTTTTTATGCAGCACAATACAAAGGCGCTTTAACTTCATCGAAAAAATTCTTTAATCATTTATTTCAATGCTATCAACCAGAATCCATCATTGATTTTGGCTGCGGCATTGGAGCTTGGCTAAAATCAGCTGGCGACTTAGGTGTAAACGAACTGCATGGATTAGACGGCGATTGGGTTAACCAAAAACATCTATTACACCCTAACATAAACCTTCATTCTGTAGACTTTACACAGCCGCTTAACCTAAACAAACGTTATGATCTGGCTATGTCGGTAGAAGTGGCTGAGCACTTTGATGAGGTACATGCAGCTGCCTTTGTAGAATCGCTTTGCCATGCAAGCGATGTGATTATTTTTGGCGCAGCAGTCCCTTGGCAGGGCGGCGAAGGTCATGTCAATGAGCAAATGCAATCTTACTGGCAAGCACTCTTTAATGAGAAGGGGTTTGAGTGTATCGATTACTTTAGGCCCAAACTCTGGCAAGATAAAACCATTGACTGGTGGTACAGGCAAAATACGTTTTTGTACGTGCAAAAAGCGCACCCTTGCCTAGCGGCCTTCAAGAAAAAAGCCTCAAGCTACAAGCTACCGCTTGATTTAATTCATCCAGATTTCCTCTATAGCCGCACGTTCTGGGATAACCACAAACGTGATCCACAGTTTGCAGACAAGCTGATGTCTTACGAGGATGATAAAGATATTTTTGGGGACTTAGCCATTTATTTTGAGCACACCAATGACGATTTGGCGGAATTTTTTAGAATGAAGTCAGCAAAGAATGTTCATATGCTCAAACTAATCAACAAACCCAGTAAAACCGCATAGCGCGATTCACAGCGATTATCGGGTGGAAAAATTTTTGTAGGGAGATAAACGCAGCGCTATCCACCAGTCATTAAGTTTTTTTTGGTGGAAGACGCTACGCTTTTACACCCTACGGTCACCAAACAAACCTTTTGACATGATGTACTAAGCTTTTTCCAACAATAACCTCTCGCGATATTCTTTCGCTTTTTTTCGTATAAAATCACCTTTAGGTCTGAGCTTTTCGGCCATCATCATTAATTGAGAGGCTCTTTCAATATCGCCTGCCTGTTCAAAAGCAACAGCAGCATCTCTCAATTGATTTATTTGCTCATCAGTAAATGGCGACAATTTCTTAACAAGATTTTCAAATACTCTATAGTCCATATTAGCTATCGGTTTTTGAACTGCCTCGCCTGATACGACCTTCGCCAATTGCTGATAACCACTTCTATTAAGGTGCGCACCATCATTGAATACTGACGCATCATGAAAACCACTCATGTTAATTACTTTAAGTCTCGAGTGATTTAGCTGACTTAAGAGCTCGCGGAAAGCCAATCGCGCGCCTCGCTCACCTACATTGGTTTCTGCATTAATGAGCCTGTCAAACAATAAAAGCTGCGCATTCGCAGGCATTAACGTCAACACAGACTCAATGCACTTCACTAACAGGTCAGCTCTTTGATTGATCGGTAGTCTTACTCCCTGCCCCGAGGTGTCCCGCAGCAATAGGTTGTCTATCGAGATGGTAGGGTAATTTAGCATTAAATCTGCCAAATCAAGCACCACAATAGACGCTTTTTTAAGGTCTTCTCTAAATTGATAATAGTCGGCCTTAGACCAAGCCTTTCCCGAGGCTAAATAGCTCGATTTTTCTACATCTTCAGCACGACTTAAGAAAAAACCAGGACAATCATATTTGATTACGACACCCTCTACTACCTTGTGGAAATAACCTTTTAAGCCCTGCAAAAAATTCGCCATTTGAAGGAGATTACAAGGCCCTAACGCCAAAATATGACTGTAGTCTTTTTGAGGTACAGCGCCTTCAAACTTATCAACCACAGTCACCCAATCAACTTGTTTGTAATGGTCAACAGGGTATGCCACAGGCGCTACACTAGTCAGCTTAGGTTGCCCTAAGTAATCATAGACAAAAGCCTCAATGCCCATATTCAGGGTGCGACAAGAAAAGACAAAGTGTTTAAGTACTCTGTGTCTTGCATCGGTGTACAACAGATAAAAACCCACTGCACCATAATCGCCGTACTTATCTTTTGCATAAACCAGTGCAGCACTGTGCTGGTAATATTCGAGACTCTGTTTAAAGGCTGTTTTTTCTTTCTCGGTTGCGAGTCGCACCTTGGTATAGTTGAGCTGATTCGTTCGCTCGATCAGCTCATATATGCGATCAAGGTGACTCAGCACATCGACTTCAAAACGGATCTGAATATCACAGTCTTTAAGAAACTCGATGTTTGACAAACCGCTGCTGGCCTTAACTGCCACTTTATCTTCAAGCACTTTGTATTGCTGTAATCGATTGTGATGGCTATCAGGCTGACCTTGACAGTATGGGCTATCCAATATATCAGACAGCACATCATCAGGATGAGCTGTCTGAATCCCTTCACAAAAGCGGCTGACCTCTTGGCGATTTAAATGATTGTCATCAATAAAGAGACAATTGACGGGGCGCAGGCCCATCTCCTCCAAGGTAGCTTTAACATGCGGACCTTTAGGCTCCCAAGTTATTTTGGGGAAAACAAAGTAGTCCCATACAGCCAGCTGTTGTAAAGCAGCTTTAGCGTCTTCAAAGGTATTTTTTGAGGAGATGGCATTGACGATGCCTCGATCAGTGAGCGTCTTGATCAACTCAAGATTGGCTTGAACGGGTTTGACGCCTTCTTCTGACAGCGTTCCCTGCCAGAAGGTCTCATCCAAGTCCCATATCACGAGCTTTATTTTATTCGTTAGCATGTTGTCATCCTTTACAGCGAATAGTCTTGTAGAGGGCAAAGCGTAACCACCATCATAAACCTGACAATCACTTTGAACCGGTTTGACGTAGGGTGGAAAAGCGCAGCGTCTTCCACCAAAAAATAATCATGGACGGTGGATGGCGCTGCGCTTATCCCTCTACAAAAATTTTCTTACCAGGCAGTCACTGTGAAACAACGTACCAGCTATCAACTATTGACAACCTGCAACAGCTTGTCCCTATCCAGCCAATCATCCAAAGACACCTGACACATCTCAAAAAGCTCATGAATGGTAGGTTTGTAGAGGTCTAATAACTCATCTAATAAGGCAGGGCTGCATTGTGGGAGTACTTCAATATTTTTGCTTTCAGCTCGGCCTTTACGATGATTGGCTTTAAAGTCTATCTGCGCTTCACTTAAAGAGGGCGGGATTTCAAGTGCATCACAGATTGAGTCTATATATTGCTTGGGGTCTGATTTAATCTCATCATAAAATCGAATTATCAGTCTATCGCCAAAGACAGCCTGCCAGTGCCTTAAAATCTCGCTATACATACCCAGCTCTTTGATTTTAAGCCCTTGGGGAATCTCATCTAACACATTCTTTATGGGTATTGTATCCAGCAACATGTGATGAATAATGGCAGACACCGCTCGTTCAACAGGATTTCTAAAAATCACCAACAATTTGACTTGATCACCCAAAAAATCCTGAATATTTTGGGCGGGATCTGTTTTAGGTAAGACACCTTGAAAGTAGCCCGGAGTCGACTCCATGATGACTTTTTCAGTAGCGCCTTCAAAGTGGCTTAAATACTCGTCAAAACCTGATTGGAGTCTATGCTGCTGACGATTAAAGAAATGTAGTTCTTTAGGGTTGGAAGTGAACACATCAGGATGCTTTGCCAGCGCCATGTGCGTCCAGGTAGTACCGCTTTTTTGGCAACCAACAATAATAAAATTGGGGCGAGGGTTTTCAGATTCCATCACTGCAACTCCTTTTGTTTTTGTCCTTTTGACTGCTTATCTATCCTATCAAGTAGATTATTAAGCAGAAACTCTCACGTAGGGTAGCTAAGCGTTAGCGCGATCCACCATAATCTATGCTCGTGGGGATCGCGCTAACGCTCATCCACCCTACGACACCTTGATCTCAAGAAAAACTGAAATCCATTCTAACTAACCAACATAGCCTAACTGTTTAGTTTTTTCGAGCCTGCTTGAATCTTTTCATTAACTGCTGAGTAGATGCATCCATAGCACTAGCTAAATTATCATCACTAAAGCCTGCGTGCACCTGCTTACTGATCACCTTTCCTAACTCAACCCCCCACTGATCAAAGGCGTTAATATTCCAAATGATGCTTTGCACGAATACTTTATGCTCATAAAGCGCAATCAATGCGCCCAAGCGCTGAGGCGATAATTCATCCAAGATGAAAGTATGACTGGGTCTATTGCCCGGCATTGCCTTATGCGATGCTAATGGATCCGAAGGGTCAAGCTGCCTGCCTTCCATCAGCGCCTTGGCCTGAGCGAAAGCATTGGCTACCAGCCATTCGTGATGCTCCAATTCATCTTGAGGCTGATCAAGCGTCACAATAAAGTCTACAGGGATAAAATCTGGAGATTGGTGTAACAATTGAAAATAGGAATGTTGGCAGTTAGTGCCAGACTCACCAAAAATGGTTGGGCAGGTTGGGTAGTCAATAGTCTGCCCATCTTTGGTCACCGACTTACCGTTACTTTCCATTTCAAGCTGCTGAAGGTAAGCTGGCAGAGAACGTAATCGCTCATCATAGGGGGCAATACAAAGCACATCTCGCCCATAGAAATTGATATACCAGATACCCAACATCGCCATTATAACAGGCATGTTTTCATTGAATGGCGCAGTAAAAAAGTGCTGATCCATGTCTCTGGCACCTTCTAACACCTTTTCAAAGCTTTCATAGCCCAAACCAATCGCCAAGGCCAAACCAATAGAGGACATGGCTGAATAACGACCACCCACCCAATCCCAAAAAGGCAATATATTGCCTTCAGCAATGCCCCACTTCTTGGCATTATCAGGAGAGGCGGTCACCGCATAAAAATGGTTAGCTAATTTAGCCTCATCGACGGTTAACTGACTAGCCAACCAAGCCTTAGCAGTATTCGCATTTTGCATGGTCTCTAGTGTAGTAAATGTCTTAGAGGCAACAATGACTAACGTGGTCTCAGGGTTTAAGCTAACAAGTGCAGAATGAATATCTGTCGCACAAATATTTGCAACAAAATGCAAGTTGATGCCTGGGCGCTGATAAGGCTGCAAGGCCTCCATCATCATTTTAGGCCCCAAATAAGAGCCGCCAATGCCAATATGCACAATATCAGTGAAGGGCTTACCTGTTGCACCTACCAAAGTGCCATCCGCTACTTGGTTAGACACGGTTTCAAGTTGCTGCCTGGCAGCTTGCACTGCTTTAAATTGTGCCTTTAGCTGATCGGGCACATCAGTCTCATTAGCGCGAAGCAAATAATGTAAGACCTGCCGGTTTTCAGTGTTATTGATGGGTTGCCCAGACCTTAATGCAGCAATCTGCTTTTCCAGACCTCGCACCTCAGCAAGGTCCAATAAATGATTCAAAATCACAGGCGTCACTAACGTTTTTGAAAAGTCAGCAAAGAGTCCAGCCGCCTCTAGGCTGAACTGCTGACTTCTGTTAGAGGATTGCGAAAGGGCTTCTTTTAGGGAAAAAGAATGGTGACCAGCAAAATCAGCTTCCAGCTGTTTCCACTGCGGCAATTGTCGAATGTCAGAGGCCATGGCTATCCCTATACAAAACAAACAAGCTGATGCTAACGTAGCACAGTCTTTTAAAACACGGGTGAAAAAACACATATGCTAAAACCAGGCCAATCATTGCAGTGAAAGAAACGACCCAGACAAGCCACTCTAATGAATGCCCTAAGGTTCGTCAATCGGTTATTGGCTTAGACTTCAGCGGTTTCCTCTGGTTCCTGCAACCTCAATCTGGCACCTGCGCCTTGTGTTCTTGCGCGTTCCGATAAATCAGCGACCAGTCTCGTGGAATTTTTATAAACAGCTGCTCTATCACTGTTTAAGGCTCTATCGAATGCAGCTAACCAGCTTTCAAGCG
Organism: Pseudomonadales bacterium; assembly: GCA_965225765.1. GTDB lineage: Bacteria > Pseudomonadota > Gammaproteobacteria > Pseudomonadales > DT-91 > CAKMZU01. The sequence goes on along the minus strand of CBDDBO010000002.1, from coordinate 23,036 downwards.
AATCATCGGCTAAAAACCCTGCTTGATAAGCGTCTATTTCAATAGCTGCCGAAAAGCGATTGGCATAAATACCAATAGCGCCCTGCCGCTGTATATCAAATAACTTAGTGTGGGAACGCGCCCTATTAAAGGGCGAATCAAACAAAGGTACCAGCCCTATATCCATCTCCCTGGATGCAATATGCGCTTGATAGTTTTGCCAGGACATAGGGTGCAAAATAGAGACTCTAGGTATATCTCGAAACACTTTATTTAACTTATGATCGCCAATCAATTCAAAATGCACATTCCCATAGTGACTTTGTACTTTAGCAATGAACGTTTTCAAAAAACCCCATTCAAGTGTATGGCTGCCAGAGCCATGATAAAAGCACCTAACAGGTTTATTAGGTTTTTTAAGCTGAATAGGCTCCAAAATGCAATCAGGGGTTAATTTGTATTTCTCAGCAAGGTGTGGGGTGGAGACCCAGATTTCATCGCAGAGGTCATTAAGCAGAACTGAAGAGGCTCTATACCACTGATCCAAGCGTTTTTTATATAGCCTTGGTACTGTAGAATCTTTTCCAATAAATTTAATATCGTCATCTGCAAACCAAACGATTTTATTAAACTGGCTTTTGATTTTGAAAAGCCTTCGTAAATCTGACTGGGGGATATCCCTAACTACAACCAATAAACTTTCTGAAAGTAAATGATGGTCAACATCTTGATTAATAAGACTAGTTAACTTGTCTATTGTTAAATAGCTAACATCAACATCTGCAAAAGAGGCAAAGTAATAGTCAAGTGTTGAACTCTTTTTGCTTGAAAGTACAAAAGTTTTAATGGGTGTTAACCTTGAATAATTTAATCGACATACACCTAGCTAATGGTTTTATTAGCTATTTCGTTTAACAACTTACTCCCTAAAGTTTGCGGCAGCAAGCTTACCACAGCCAGCGAGAAACGGTACAACACTTCAGGTTTAGGAAGTGCAGAAACATTCATAATAAGAGAGCTTGAATTATAGATCGAACGTCTAGTAGGCGAAAACTGAGTCAAAATATAATCCTCATAAGACAAGCTCACATCTCTCGTCCGATCAAATCGTTTAAAACAAAACCTAGGCCTTGCCATAAATGATATAGATCTATAAGTTGACACCCATTCCTTAGACTCTGGAGCATCGAGAAAACCTGTACCGACATCTACAATGATGAGCTTATCAGCTTTAATTTCAGCATATTCGGATAAAGCTTGTTGACCATAAGCCAAAAAAGCAGACCTGTCGCTATTAAGCGCCTTAATCAAACTGGTTAGATTTTGATTTTTTTCTATTAACCCTTCTTCTCGAGCTTTTTTGTGGGCAATATTATCCAGAACAACTCCTTCAATGCTCTGAAATTCCTTCATTAGTGCTTTGATCATGGTCGTCTTGCCTATGCCTGACGGCCCGAGTAAAAATATTATATTATCCATTCTTTATTTAGCTTGTAATCACTCGACAGGTGAAGTCATCCGAATCGTTGGAAAGGTTGACATTATAGGCAGGGTCAGAGGTCAATTGCCCACCCCAACGGTTCTTCATATAATTGACTTCTTGCTTAAATCGTAGCTGTTTTTCAACCGTGTCTTCAAAGCCTCTGGTAACAGACTCATGATGATAGAGTTCTGCAAAGGGTGTCCAAACATGCTTATACCCAAGCTCTCTAATTTTTAAGCAAAGGTCTACATCATTAAACGCAACTTTCAGTTCACCTTCGTTCAAGCCGCCTACAGCTTCAAAAATAGCCTTTTCAACAACTAGTGCAGCAGCGGTCACGGCAGAATAATTTTGTACCAAACTAAGTCTAGACATATAGCCATGATGATTGCTGGAGAACCCTTTATGTCCGTGACCTGCTACACCTCCTATTCCTAGAATGACACCTGCATGCTGTATAGTACCATCGCTGTAATAGAGTTTTGCACCCACGCAACCCACATCAGGTCTAACGGCATGACTCACCATTTCACAAAGCCAGTCATCATTTATCACTTCTATATCATTATTAATAAGACCAATAACACTACCTGACGCCCTTTTAACAGCAAGATTATTAATACTTGAGTAGTTAAAACTATCTGGGTATGGAATGACTGTAGCCAGCTGATTTTTCTCAAGATAGGACAGATAATTCAGCGTTTTTTTGCAGCGCGTTTGATTATCAACAATGATAATTTCGTAGTTAGGGTAAATTGTTTTTTTGATGATGCTTTCTACACAGTTATAGATTAACTCATACGCATCTTTGGTTGGAATAATTAAGCTGACTTTTGGGGAAGGGTTTGGTATTTGCCACTTCACTCTATAAGCATTCTGCAAAGCATGTAATTCAACACTTTTTACCTGTGGGTTATCAACGAGATGATCCTTTAACGCTCTTAGACCTGCTTCTGATGTATACGTCTTCTGACTTGAATCTAGCGCAGTAGATCCTTCAATGGATCGCCAGTGATACAGTATTTCAGGAATATGGAAAATTTCGTTATCCGTCAACTTGCTGATACACCTGAGAAATAGATCATAGTCTTGGCTTCCTTCGTAACCTACTCGAAACCCGCCTATACCTCGGATAAGGGCTGTTTTTATTACAGCCAAATGGGTAATGTAGTTATGTGAATAAAATAAGTCTCGATTCCAATCAGGCTTGAAGTGTGGCTCAAATCGTTCTGATTCAGTCGATAGTTTATCTTCATCAGAATAAAAGAATTGAACATCAGGGTTCAGGTTAATAGCTTCAGCAAGTTTTAATAATGCGTTAGAAGATAACCTATCATCATGATCCAATAGTGCTACATACTCGCCCGTGGCAAGTGATAATGCTGAGTTGCTCGCCAGAGAGATATGACCATTTTCCTGTCGCGTAACAACCTTTATCCTAGGATCACGCACAGCAAAACCTGCTAACAACGCAGAAAGTTCAACCTCATTCGATGCATCATCTGCAATGCAAAGCTCCCAATAATCGTAAGATTGATTAATAACCGAATCGATCGCTTCTTTTAAAAAAACTAAATCAGTTTTGTATACCGGGAGTAGAATAGAAAAAGTCGGTTTGAGAGTCAGGCTATTCTCAATGGCGTTGAGGTTGCCTTTGGTATTGTAGGTAGGTTCAACGTTGTTGAGCCACGCTTTAAATTTCTCGTGGGGCGTTAGCTGAGTAAAGTAATCATCGTAACGCTTGTATAGCGTCTCTGTATTAGTAAACGTTAACGTAGATTTTGCACCCTTCAGCTTTTTATTCATCAAACTGATTGCCCGTCTTTCAAGCAGCCGTTCAAGAAAAATAAAATCTACAGAACTTTGTGTTTGATGTTCGCCTAAAACAATACTGAATGCTTTTATTTTAGATTTAAAGCGTATAACGCGTTTTATTAGCCTGATTTGTCTAGCTTCGAAAACCCATTTTTCAGGAGAAAGTGTTTGATCGACGTATTCAACAAATACAATCACTTGCCGAATACCGCCTAGCGATAATAGCTTAAGATTCAGCATATAATAGGTGGAAGCTGGAGGTAGCGACAATTCACAACCATAGAAGCTGCCTTCTACTAAAGGACCAGTGTCAAAATTATCAACTGACTTTTGTGGCTGAAAGTTAGGTTTAACCGTAATTTTTGGCCAGACATAACCCATCAGGCTTAGCAATAACGACCTTATTATACCAATCACTATCACTAGCCCTTGAGCTGCCAATTTAAATGAATACGCAAGACAGGAATTTCGAGGTTAATCTCTATGGAACACATCTCGGGTAAATACTTTATCAGCGATATCAGTAATCTCTTTATCCATTCGATTACAGATGACGATACCTGATTGTGCTTTGAACTGTCCCAGGTCATTAATAAGCTCAGCAGCAAAGGGCAGATCACCAGTATACTCTGGCTCATACACGATGACTGTCTTACCTGCCTCAATGATTAGTTTTATCACATCAAAAATGGCTGATGATCTAAAGTTGTCGGAGCCGGACTTCATAATAAGTCGATAAACGCCAACAACAGACTCAGCACGCTGTATGATTTGATCTGCAATAAACTGCTTCCTTTCATCATTAGAGGTCACAATGGCGCTCATTAATGAGGAATCCAACGATTCTAATTCACATAACAATTGCTTGGTATCTTTGGGTAGGCAGTAACCACCATAACCAAACGACGGGTTGTTATAATGATCGCCTACTCTGGGATCGAAAGACACCCCTTCAATAATCTGCTTAGAAGACAATCCTTTTTGCTGAGCATAGCCGTCAAGCATATTAAAAAAGCTGACGCGCATGGCAAGGTAAGTATTAGAAAATAGTTTAATGGTTTCTGCTTCCGTATTACCTGTCACCAGCATAGGCACATTCTCTTTTACAGCGCCTTCTTGCAGAAGCTCGGCAAATCGCTTGGCTTCTTTTGAATCTGAGCCAACGACAATTCTGCTTGGATGCAGATTATCAAAAAGCGCTTTACCCTCTCTCAAAAACTCAGGTGAAAAGAATATCTTATTGGTATTAAAGCGGCGATTAGCCTCCTCTGTAAAGCCAATGGGAAGCGTTGATTTAATGACAATAGATATATCGTTTCTATGGGTAAAAATAGTGTCTAAGACAGCATCAACATACGATGTATTAAAACTGTTAGTTTCAGGATTATAATCAGTCGGCGTGGCAATAATGGCATAATCAGCATCTGTTAACGCTTCTGTCGCTGAATCGGTCGCAACCAAATCAAGCGGCTTTTCTAACAAAAAATGCGATATATCAGCATCTTGTATAGGTGAACGCTTGTCATTGATAAGCTCCACTCGACGCGGATCAATATCCACAGCCATCACTTGATGATGCTGGGCTAAGAGGGCTGCGTTGGAAAGACCCACATACCCCATACCAAATACTGCGATTTTCATATTTTATTTTTTTCAATTGAAATTTTAATTTGTTTGCCTAGATCCTCTTAACATAGCTTTTCCGCTATAATGTACTCATATCCACCCCATGCTTAATAAGTGCATTTTTGTATTTTTCTAGCTGAGCTTTCAGTCTTATCATTTCACTAATTTCAGCGTCATCTTTTTTCTTATCAGATTCAATAACAGTTGAATTTTTATTGAAATATCTGAACAGGAACTCTGAAATGATATTAGAAACAACGTAATCAGACGCATGCGAAAGACAATTCTGGTATGTTAGCCTTCGATCTCCATATGTAACTGTCTCAAAGCTTGGAAAATAGTCTACGTTATTATATTTTTCTGAGAATATCTCAGAAGCAACTCTAAGAGTGCTTTTAGAAAAACAGTTAGAAACAATAATATCTTTATCTCTGAATGTTCTGCCAAGGGTAACAGGTGAAGTAGTTATTATCATCTTACTTACACCTAGCCTCTGTGATATTGCATAGATTTTATCGAGACATTCAACTATATCCGACACTTCCAACATAGTAAATTTATATCGATCAGGTTCAGAAAGTATAGCTTTAGGCGGTGGTGCCATATTTAATACAGTAGATGTTTTTGAATCATACCAGCATTCTATCATTCCTAGTGTTACAACCAGTAAATCCGAATGCTTTAATTGATTAAAATATTCATTTAAATTCTTTCGAAACTGAAGTGCCAAACTAAGATTCTGTGCTTTTTCACCCTGCTTCAAGTTAGGGTCGATATATTTACCCTCACTAAATATAAAGACTTCCTGATTAAACTCTTTTTCTCCACAAGCCCACTCCAATTCATTTAAAATCGTAAAAGGATTATATTTATTAATAATTCCATTTTTCCGTGCAGCTTTAACTTCATACGGCACATCTAAATTAGAACTTAACACATTTACTCCATTAGCGAGCTATAGTCAAATCTGGTGTATGGCCGCAGATACGACTTCCTGTTGTTGATCATTTTCTACTGGGTTACCGTCCTCGAATTTCACTCCATCAATAACATCTGCAAGCAGCTTATAGCCCCTTAAGCGTTGCCACTTTTTCTGAGCAGTTGTTAATAATTTATACGCCATTGCTAGCGTTGTTTGTCGACTACCACAGTTTTTCGTTTTATTGGTTCTGAGCCTGACAGTAGCAAAAACAGATTCAATAGGGTTTGTCGTTCTAATATGTTGCCAGTGCATAGCTGGAAAATCATAAAAAGCGAGCATGCTGTCTTTATCTTTCGCAAGGCATTGCATAGCTGCTGGATACTTGGCCTCAAAGCGGTTAATAGTGCTATCAAATGCTTTATAGGCAGCGTCTCGTGTGTCTGCTTGCCATATATCATGTAGCGCTTCTTTCATTTTAGGTTGAATAGCTTTTGGCACTTTATTGAGTACATTGGCTGTCTTATGCACCCAGCAACGTTGTTGAGCGCTCTCTGGCCAGCGCTTGGCCGCAGCCTTCCAAAAACCTAAAGCGCCATCGGCAATCACCAGCTTAGGCTGTCCTTGAAAGCCTTGATATTCAAGCTGTTCAATCACTTCTAGCCAGCTAGCTTCAGATTCTCTATAGCCATCAACAACGGCTAATACCTCTTTACGGCCAGTTTCATCTGAGCCAATGACAACCAAGAGACACAACTTGTCGTCCATTCGAACATTGCAGTAAATACCGTCAACCCAAACATAAACGTAGCGCCTGCCGCTTAAGTCACGCTTACGCCAAAGCCCATAGTCAGTCTCCCATTGCTGTTTAAGGTTTGAAACAACACTCGGCGAAAGGCCTTTTGTTCCATCGCCTAACAGCGCTTCTAGTGCAGGCTGCATGTCACCTGTGGAGATACCTTTCAAATACAGCCAGGGTATAAACTCTTCCATTGTCTTCGTGCGCTTAAGGTACGGTGGGAGCAAAGCGCTGGTAAAGTGATGGCCATTGCCTGATCTGTCGCGCGTCTTCGGCACTTTGATTTCAAGCTCACCTAAACCTGTTTGTATCATGCGCTTAGGCAGATAGCCATTTCTAACGACGGCTTGCTTACCATCTACTTCAAGTGATGAGTAGTCATCTAAGAAGGCTGATAATTCAGCTTGCACTGCCTTTGTTAGCAACTCGCGTGCGCCTTCTTTTAATAACTCGGTCAATGGATCTTTTACTGGATTATTTAACTCTACAACTTTATCATTTTGAGCCATACGGTGTTTCTCCTGTTGGTTGTTGATCTTGCAGGATCGACTAACAGATTAACATCGTATCTTTTCAGCTCATACACCAGATATCATCATAGCTCTCCATTAGCCAATAGGCTCTCTTCAATGTTTCGGGCAAAACATGAACCTATTGTAAAAACCTTATCCTCTTCTGACAAAGCAAACGATGGCTTAGTTTTAGGTATTGCATACCCACCAGCCAGCCTAGCTTTCGCACCGTAGTTTTCCTCATTCCACTTCGTAAAATGATTTTTTTTAGATATCCTTAAAGACTCAATTGCATCATAGAATTTCATGACACCCTCAAATTAATTCTAAAATAAAAATTTAAAAGAAACTCATTTCTACCATCAATAAATTAAAGCGATCCAAACCAAGAAAACCAGCATCTTACCAGACCATTAAAATTTATTTTCCGCCTTTTAACTTCTCATAAAGTGAAAAGTTTGCATGGCTATTTATATGACCTGTCTGACCATCTAAGACTACTTTTTCTTTATACTTAACCTTTTGAACATAAGAGCCAGCCATTTCATCATGCTGACTCTTTATACGATCAGTTACTTCAACACCTATAAACTCACATAGCTCAGTGAGTTGAGCTTGCACATTACAAGCTTCGCCATCAAAGAGTTCGGAATAGCCTACAACATATATATTCCTACCACCCTCTAAAGCAACCTCTAAATGGTGCAGCGCTTCATTCCAAATTTTAACTGCTGCTTTGTAATCATTTTCTACAGGCCATTTATCTTTTGGGTTCATTGCCCTAACATTAAAAGATGAAGCAACAGAATGAATATCTCGTAATATCACAACAAATTTTGCATTCTCACCAAACTCTTCAAAAAGAGGGTTCCAATACTTGTAAAGCTGAGGGTATTTATCGCCGACTATTTCAGCAGCATCAAACTTTTGTTCTAAATCCCGATAGTAATCAACATATTTGCCTGACTCATTATTAATATTCGTTTCACTTTCTTTAAATGAAAAGAAGTTATCTTTATCAAAATGGTTTTTTGATAATTGACCACTCTTATAGAGAAACTTATATCTCTCCATACCTATGGATATTTGCTCATGAGACGAGATCAATTCAGTTAGTGCTGACGTTCCAGATCTAGGTGCACCTGTGAGAAATAAATAGTTCACTTAGAAACCTCTTTTTAAAATTCAAGAATTATTATAGGTTCAAACAAAACTTGATTACTTTAATTAATAAATAGCTTTAACTCACTCAAAGCCGCTTTTCTGATCGAAAATCGCTGGGCTGTAGCAATAGCTTGATGACGAATAGTATTTTTTTCTTCATCTGACATTTCTAGATAACTACTCACGCCTAACAACATTGCCTCATCAGATTTAGTATCCACAATAAAACTGTTTTCTTGATCAACGGCATATTCATAAACACCGCCATACTTTGTGATGACAGGTATGCAGCCACAAGCCATAGCTTCCAGCCCAGTTCGCCCGAATGCCTGAAAGTCAGAAAGATCAAGAAACAGTTCAGCTTCTCGTAACACTTGGGATACTTGCAGACGCTTCAATACACCTAAGTTCTCATACTCAAAATCCCTAACAAGGTCGTTCTCAATGATTTCTTCTTCTGTACAGCCAAAAATACAAATTTTGTATTCAGGGTAATTTTTTTGGATCGCGCGTAAAATACGCATCGTTCTATGCGGTGCACGCCTTGGTGATTTTGGCCGCACCATGGCTGTAATGATTTTTGCAGATTTATTGAAATTAGGAAAATAGACGCTTTGATCAATACTTGGCTCTACTTTATGTACAGAGACACCATGATTTTCCAGCACGACGTTTTGTAGCCAAGCTGTTTTAGCAAATAAGATGCAGTCTTTTATTAAGGTGTAGCTATCATAAGCCTGCTGCCAAAGATCCGTCCCTTTTGCCGAAAACAAAGGCTCATAATCTTGTACATAATAAGCAGGCACTAACGTATCATTCTTCGCACAAAGATTTTTTACCATAGCCACAGTGGTAAAAATTGTAGCAATAACCGTCGACTCATTTTTAATCTGATCTAACAAGTTTGATTCGTCAGTGTAACTAATTAAGTTAGCGACCACCTCAGGCATATCAAAATAGGTACTTTTCATTGACATGCAGTTTTTAGCATCGACAGCGATCTTTGCATCAACGCCCATTTTTATCATTTCGGACACTTCCTGAACGACTGAATGGGCACCACCACCGCCGCCTTTAACCGGGAGAATAAACACTATGCTCTTCATGCGACATAAATCTCCTCTGCAAAACGTCTCACCTGCTTCATGGTTTCATTATTATAAAAGCGCTGAGTAACTAGCTTCCAATCATAATCAGGATGAAGCTCACCAAGTTTATCTTTAGCATTGCTGGATAGCTTCGTCCTGGTTTTATGACCAAAACTCTTTGATTTATGATGATAAACATAAGCGGTAGGGCAGACTAAGAGTTTATAACCCGACTTCACTAATCTTGCACAGAGATCGTTTTCCTCACCATAGCCTCTTGGGAAATTTTCCTCATCTAATCGACCGACTGCCTCATAGGCTTCACGATTAATCAATTGGCAAAATCCATTGAGTACACCAACCTCTACCGGTTGAAGTTGACTTAATTTAGAGAGTGAGCGAGAGATTTCATTGACCTGCATACCCTCTGGCAAAATATTAAAATCCCATGCGCCATCGTCATTGAATACACGAGGAATAGACTGCCAAGAAGCTGCATTACCCAAAGGGCCAATAATAGCTGCTTTTTTATGGGTTTTAGCAACTTCAAGCATGTTTTCTACCCAATTCGTCGACACAATGGTATCGCTATTTAACAAGACGACCCATTCACTTTTAGCTAATGCGAGACCACGATTCACGTTACCTGTATAGCCTACATTTTCAGGGTGGCGCTGATGGATAACATTAGACTTTTCGTTAGCTAATTGTGTCAAATAGTCCGAGACACCATCGGTTGAACAATCATCCATTAAGATGATTCTAAAATTCACTGACGTATTGCTGAAAATAGACTCAACGCATTGTTTAACAAACTCTTTGGCATTAAATACAGGGATTACGATATCCACGAATGAATTCATTACCTGTGTTGTGACTAATTTTACTTCGGTTGGTTTTTCTGAACTGATTGTAGTAAACACCTCTTCAAAAGCAGCTACATCTTCCACTTGACCTACTAAGGCAGGGTCTTCAAATCCGATACCAAGAATCGGCTTTAAAGGTTCAAGTGCTTCTTGGCCAACATAGATGTCAGAAAAACCATAATGATTATTTGCATTGAATTCAAAACCTACCTGAACATTCTCATGATTTTCAATTACATCACCTAAAGCTAGGGTATGCTTTAGACTCAGCTCACCTTCTAAAACAACATGATCTTGAGTCACTGTTTTAACTAGCTTAATTTTGTTAAGTGTTCTCCCTTTTAAACCCTGAGAGTAAATGTAACACCCTTTATACTCTGCGCTAGAGTCGTGAGTTAGTGTAAATCGAATCTTTAAGGGTGATGTTTTAAAACGTTCAAGCTCTAATGGAATAGCTATTCTAGAGTAGCCTTGTAAATTACGCGTATTGATAGAAAAACAGCTATTCGAAGCCTTCATCAATATATCGTTTTCAATATCAGGTTTTTCTTCATAAAATAAATTTTGGCAAAGCTGCTGTTTTCTAACAGGCTTAAACTCTGAAAGTTCAACGTCATCAAATTGGATATGCTTTTCAAACACTTTATGGTTATCAACTTCCAACGTTATATTCTTTTTCAGATCAACGAGACTTGGCAGATATTTAGTAACGGATACACTCCCCAAATCTACAGTAGACTCAGGCTCTATATTGAGTTTGAGCTTAATTAAGAATTGTTCACCACTCAATTTAGGCAAGTTTGCTTTAGTTGAATAACTTCCTTTTTTTATGTCCACTCTTATCTTGTTGATCAGAATGCCAGAGGTAGCATTAAAGATTTCAAGAAGCGCATAGGTTGCTTTTGATGACTGGCCGCCAATATAAAGCCTGTCACCCTCTTCTACAGCTTGCTCAATAGCATCGCCAATTTCGACCAATCTATTCTTTTGACTCTTATTGGTTATTCTGACGAAAGTATCGCCATAACACTTACTTTCTCCAAGACTTGATGGCAAAAAAGAAACCGTGACGCCCGGCATAAGCATAGGCACTTTTCTTTTTTTAATAAGCGAATTAAAAAATCGTTCTAAAGAGAAATCTTTATTTTTTATTGACGCATCGATCGCACCTAGCTCGCCTCTAAATAAACAGCGCTTATTATGGCGTATTTCTAGAATACCGGTTCTTTCCATCTCTTCTGGGTATTCAAATTCGAAGGCTGCGTAACCTTTTGCAATGCCAGCATTTTTTAAGTCGCTTCGGTATTGATTAGGCTGAAGCGTCTTTAATAGCTCGCCATTCAACAATAGATCGACAGAGCCTTTAAACGCTTTATTATTTCCATAAGCGATCCAGCCTCTAACCAAAGAAAACTGATAAGCATCGACATGGCATATCAACTTCCTTGGGCGGCTCATTTTTTTTAATAATTTGGTCAGCATATCTAAACCTTATTATTTAATTCCTTCCACCAGGCATCATGTTTCAGATACCAACTTACTGTTTTTCTAATCCCTGTCTCAAAGCTTTCATGCGGCTTATAGCCTAATTCCTGCTCTGATTTAGTCGGGTCAATCGCATAACGTCTGTCATGCCCTGCTCGGTCATCGACATAGGTGATTAACTTTGCTGACTGCCCTGCTAAAGCCTGCTTTGCTCCAGGGTATTTGTTAGCCAGTGTTTTATCGTTAGAAAAAGCTCCATCAATTAAGGAACAAACGAGTTTCACGATATCGATATTCGCCCACTCGTTGATGCCGCCAATGTTATAACACTCACCTAAACGGCCTTTTTGGATAACCTTTTCAATGCCGCGTGCATGATCATCCACATAAAGCCAATCGCGAATTTGCAGGCCATCCCCATAGATGGGCAACGGTTTATCAAACAAAATATTCGTGATAATCAGCGGGATTAACTTTTCGGGGAAATGATAAGGGCCGTAGTTGTTCGAACAATTACTCGTTGTCACGTCCAAGCCATAGGTATGGTGGTAGGCACGTACCAAATGGTCTGAGGCTGCTTTACTCGCTGAATAGGGTGAATTTGGCTCGTAATTTTTATCTTCTGCAAACGCAGGGTCTGTTGGGCTCAGTGTGCCGTAGACTTCATCGGTCGAGACATGATGAAAGCGATGGGCTAAAGACGCATTACCCTGTGCTGTGGGTTGATCAAGCCAAATGGTTTTGGCAGCCTTTAACAGGCTATGCGTACCAATAATATTGGTTTGAATAAAGGCATCTGGCCCATCGATTGAACGATCTACATGCGATTCGGCGGCAAAGTGAACAAGCGTATCCACTTTATATTCGACCAATAACTGCTCAACTAAGTGCGTATCGCAAATATCACCTTGTACAAAACTGACTTTACCTGCATCCAATAAGTCTTGGATGTTTGCTAAATTACCTGCGTAAGTGAGTGCATCCAGCACAACTATCGTATGTTCGGGGTACTGCGCTTGCCAATACCTGACAAAATTACTACCGATAAAACCTGCACCGCCTGTGACTAGCAGCGAGGTAGGGTTAAAACTATTCATACTTATTTATCTAACTGGTCCATCATGTTGTTAAGGCTTTCCAACCAATGAGGTATCGTTGCCTGAGTTTTATTTTTAGTGTCTTGTTTATCCAAAAGACTGTAAGCAGGTCTTTTTGCAGGGGTTGGGTAATCACTGGTTGCAATAGGCAAGATTGCACAATCTGATTGCACTAAGCCTTTTTGCTTGCCAAGCACATAAATCGCAGCAGCAAAATCATACCAACTACAGATGCCTTCGTTGCTGAAGTGCAGCATACCTTTTACGGGTTTATCGAGAAGCTGCCAAATAAACAACGCCAAATCATAAGCGTAAGTAGGCGACCCGATTTGATCAGCGACTACGCCTAAGCTATCGCGCTCATTCATTAATCGCAGCATGGTTTTGACAAAATTATTGCCATGCGTGGAATAGACCCAGCTTGTTCTGATGCAGGTAGCCTCGAGATAATGCTCAAACAATAAGTCTTCGCCTTTCGCTTTAGATGCACCATACACGGATTGCGGGTCTTTGTTATCGTCTAGCTGATAGGGCGTTGCACTCTCACCATTAAACACAAAGTCGGTCGAGACATGAATCAGCGGTTTTTTATTGTTGGTGGCAAAGGCTGCTAATAGACCAACAGCTTCAGCGTTAATCTGAAAGGCTGCTTCTGGTTCTGATTCAGCTTTATCAACGGCTGTATAGGCTGAAGCGTTAATCAAAACGTCAACGGCGCTCAAGTTTTCTGCAAGCATCTTAGTGGTTACCGCCTGCATATCGAGTTGGGTTCTGCCTAAAGGTAGTAACTCAACGCCAACAGGGGCTGTACGCTGTAGTTCAAAGCCAAGTTGGCCAGTTGCACCTATGATGGCGACTTTCATTATTTACATCTCATTATTTTTATAGATCCCCGCCTTCGAGGGAATGACCAACACTGGTGGATGACGCTGTCGTTTATCCACCCTACTGTAATTTTTTTGGTGGGTTACGCTGCGCTAACGCCACCCTACATCTTTATAGATTCCCGCCTTCGCGGGAATGACCAACATTGGTGGATGACGCTGTCGCTTATCCACCCTACTGTAATTTTTTTGGTGGGTTACGCTGCGCTAACACCACCCTACTTCTTTGTGGATTCCTACCTTCGCGGGAATGACCAACATTGGTGGATGACGCTGTCGCTTATCCACCCTACTGTAATTTTTTTGGTGGGTTACGCGTAGCTTAGCCACCCTACAATACCCTGTTTACTGCGGCAGGTTACGCTTCGCTGTCCCGCCCTACAAACAAGCTAAGGGTCTACCCACTCGCCGTTTTTAAAGCCCATGCCCTTAGTAAAGGCAACGCCTGCCTTATCTTTTGCTGAAAGCTGAATCGCGTCACTGGCTATACGCCAATCGATGTTCAATGAAGGGTCGTCATGCGCAATTGATAAATCACTTTCAGGGTGATAATAGTTTGTACATTTATAAACGAATTCGGCCGTTTCAGATAACACGACAAATCCATGAGCAAAGCCTTCCGGCACCCAAAAGCTTCGTTTATTTTCAGCAGATAAAATCTCACCGACCCACTGGCCATAAGTATCAGAATCTAACCGCAAATCAACGGCCACATCAAAGACTTCACCCTGTACTACTCTGACCAACTTACCTTGAGTGAATTGTTTTTGTAAGTGCAGACCGCGCAAAATACCATGACTGGATTTAGAATGGTTATCCTGCACAAAGGTTGGCGCAATATCTAACGCATCGAACCAGTTGGTTCGGAAGGTTTCGTAAAAGAAACCGCGATCATCACCGAACACATCTGGCTCAAATAAAACAACATCAGGGATGTTTGTTGCCGTTATTTTCATAGCACAGGCTCCGCCGCATCCACTGTTTGCTTTTTATTCATCTCGTATTCTTCAAGCACTTGTAGTAAATATTGCCCATAACCACTTTTCACACTTTGATGGGCTATCGCTTCAAGCTGTGCGTCATCAATAAAGCCTAACCTGAATGCGATTTCTTCAGGGCAACCAATTTTTTGGCCTTGCCTGGATTCAATGGTTTCGACAAACTGTCCAGCACTCAATAAACCGTGGTGAGTTCCCGTATCTAACCAAGCACAGCCACGCCCTAGGCGCTCAACCCATAATTGTTGTTGATTCAAATAGGCTTCATTAACACTGGTAATCTCAAGCTCACCTCGATGCGAGGGCTTAATGGATTTTGCTATATCAACGACTTGATTATCGTAAAAATACAATCCCGTCACCGCATAAGGGCTCTTAGGATTTTCAGGCTTTTCTTCAATCGATAATGCCTGTCCTTTTGCATCCAGCTCAACCACACCATACGCTTTAGGGTTAGCAACATGATAACCAAAAACAGTCGCACCGTTTTGGCGTGCATTAGCTGTACCTAAAATACGGCTCAGGTTTTGCACATAAAAAAGGTTATCACCTAAAATCAACGCGCTAGGGTTATTACCAATAAACTCCTCACCAATAGTAAAAGCCTGTGCCAAACCATCAGGCGAGGGCTGAACCGCATAGCTAAAATTGACGCCCCACTTACTACCGCCACCTAAAAGCTGCTGAAACGACGCTTGATCTTGCGGTGTGGTAATAATCAAAATATCCCGAATACCCGCAATCATCAGCGTTGAGATGGGGTAATAGATCATCGGCTTGTCATACACAGGCATGAGCTGCTTGGATATAACGTGCGTCAGTGGGTGCAGCCTTGTCCCTGATCCACCTGCTAAAATAATACCTTTTCTGTCCATTGTTATTATGCTTCTATCTATTTTATTGTTTAGGCTGCTCAATCCTTAGAGCAGTAATGCCACTCTTGCCGTTAGGGCAATCTGATAAATAATATTCGATAAGTCCATCGCAAATTGCAGCTTCTTGCTGTCAACCTGAGGCAAGACTAACACCTCGTCACCTGGCTCAAGCCTTGCAGACTTACTCTTGGTTTTCCCTATACTGTCGCCAAAGTTAATGATTCGTCCATCTTGTTTGATGACAAGCACACGGCTGTGCCCCTTGCGCTGTGAGAAGCCCCCTGCCGCTTGAATGTAATCGTAAACCGTCGCTTTTTCCTTCCAGACCGTGGCGCTCGGAAACATCACCTCGCCATTCACTTCAATCAGCAAGCTTTTAGCCGGAATATGAATACGATCCCTGTTTTGCAGTGTAAGCTCTTTTTTGAGTGGGTTATCGGCAATAACGACCTGCCCCAAAGGCTGAATATCTTTCGCTCTTTTTATAAATTCGTCAATTAATTTGGCATCACTCGCACGCAACTTTGCCACGCCCTCTGTATTAGAACGAGCAGAAAAGGTAGCGTCCTCGAGTTTTTGTAATTTAAGGTTAAGCATCTCCTTTTGCCTTTGCGCGACTTCTTCCCGATAAAGTTGCAAATCACTGATAAGTGATAACGCTGAAGGTTCAATAGAGTCTAACAGGTCTTGCATGGTCGCTCCATAAGGCAACACATATTCAGCACGTCCTTTATGTTCACCTTCAACAAAGACCACAATCGTACCGGTCGGTTTATCACTGACGATATCAACTCGATCACCATTATGTAACTCAATGCCTTCTTGCCCAGTCAGCGGAATATATTCTACTTCGTTTTTCAATCGATTTCCGCGGGTTATACGCGCATGGGTGGCTTCAGGTAATAGCCCAATAGTAAGCAATGCATCTTTTAACAATAACGTTTCTTTTGAAAATTCCAGCTCGACAGGGTTTTCAACGAGTCCGTCAAAGGCCACATTGCTCTTGCGTGCCCCCACAACTAATACGTCACCATCATGCAACTGCTGCTGTTTAAGGTGACCTGACAAAATAAAATCGTACAAGTTATATTCATTAATCAGCTGATTATTACGCTTAAGCTGTACGTTCAAATAACTGCCGCTTTCAGGAATAATGCCGCCCGCTTTTTCCAAATAACTCAAGATCGAATCAGACGATAAACCACCATAAAGGCCTGGTTTTGTCACAAAGCCTGTTACATAAAGCTTAACAGGCTGAGAGGCATCCAAATTCGCATAAAGCTTCACATTGCGCTGATAGACACTTGCGACTTTCTTCGCGATAGTTTTATTCAAATCTTTATTCGCAACACCCTGTAAACGAACCGGGCCAATATTAGGGATAAACAGGTTACCTTGCGCATCAACGGTTAGCTTAGTGGCGACTTCATAGCCACCCCACAGTTGCAGGTTAATAATATCACCCACCCCAATGACGTAATTCGGATTAAATCCTTGAAAACTGCTTTCTTTAAAGCCGCCTTTAAATAAATTCTGGCCGAAGACTTTAGCGCGCTCACGCTCCTCAACAACCTCAGCGGTTGTGAAGACACTTAGCAGCAGACTTAACGTAATAAAAACTCTAACTAACATTAATCTATATGTTCCCTGATTGTTGTGGCGATCATTCTGAACAATCCAAAAACTAGTAGCAAAATAATGGCCAAGGTGAACAAGTTATATAATTTTTTAGGATATAACGCTTCTTCTGGTGTGTAAGGCTCATTAATCACTAAAAGGTGCTTTAACTTTCGGCTGGCTTCTATACGGGCACTTTCAAGCGCTGTTAACGCTGATAAATAAGTGGTTTGCGCTACCTCGACTTCTAGCTCCAGCTCCTTGTATTGGCCATACACTTCATTAATCGTCTGTGTGTCTTGGCTTTCACTTTTTACCAAACGCTTATTTTCGTGCTTAATCTGCGCTTTTAAACTATTAACCTTATCTTTTAACGCGATGACTTGAGGTGAGTCGCTACGCTGATACGAGAGCAATCGTCTTCTCTCAGCCTCTGCTTGAGCTAATTCAGCTTCAAGGCTTGAGATAATGCCACTGACAGTTTGCCCCTGTTGCTCTGGACTAAACATATGATGACTATCCTGAAAGGCAATCAATGCCTGCCTTGCTTTGACTAGTCGCTGAGCACTTTCTTCAATTTCTGCTCTAACAAAACTTAGCTGAGACTCCGCAAGTTCTAGTGACTTATCATTCACCAAGGTTTCACTGTGCTTCAAAATGGCAGTTAACACTTGCTGTGCATAATCCGCATCATACGCCTTTATTTTAACCGTTAATAAACCGCTTAAATCGTTATAGTGAATATCTAGCAGCGATTGATAATACTTAAGAAAATCTTCTTGCGTGGCACTACTACTTAGTCTCGATACAAAATCCGCCTCAGGATGCGCAGCAAAATGTGCCTTAAGGTTTAACGAAGCATCTAGCGCCTTCATCATATCAACAGACAAAATGTGCTCATTAAGAATATGTTCATCATGCTGCGAAGAGAAACCAGCGATAGCTGCCAAAGTGACGCCACCTGTTGATGTACCTGCCTGCGAGTTAGCCTCTTTGATCATGAAGCTTGCGGAGCTTTCATAAAAATCTGCTGCAATAAACACGTAATAAAGTGCAACCAACAACCAAGGCATGAGCACAACCACCAAAAAACTCTTCTTCCTGGAACTTTTCAGCGCTCTCTTAAAGTGCCGCATAGCGAACTTATTGAAAGCAGCTACGGATGTAAAATTATCAGAAAAACGTTTTGCTTTAGCTGGCTTTTGTGTCTTTGCAGGGGCTGGCTTTATCTTGTCCGTTTGCGCGGGTGATTTATCATCAGTCACAGATGTGTTGGCGGCATCAGGCTTAGGCTTAGACTGAGCCTGCCCTTGAGCCTTATTGCCTGTTTGCTTTGGTGGTTTGCCTTGCTTATCAGAAGCCTTATCCGTGTTTGGTGGCTGTTTTTGATTAGCCTTGCCTTTCTCAAGGCTTGATTCAGGCTGTTTGTTATTATTATCTGCCATCTCGTTAACCTTGAATCATCTTTTTATAACGTGCAGCGGCTTCGTCCAAATCATCATAGATTTTCAATTGCCCATCTTCGATATACATGCCAATATCGCAAATCCGTTTGATTTCACCAATATTATGAGAGACAAAAATCACGTTAGATTTTTCACGCTTTTCATTTAGCGCTGCGCGGGCTTTTTCTTTGAACCTAGCATCCCCTACTGCCGTCACCTCATCCATTAGGTAATAATCAAAATCAAATGCCATGCTAATCGCAAAGGCCAATCTCGAACGCATACCGCTAGAGTAGGTTTTGACTGGTTCATCAAAAAACTCGCCTAATTCTGAGAATTCATGGATAAAGCTGACTTTTTTATTCAATACTTTTTCATTATTACCATACACACGACAAACAAAGCGTGCATTATCACGGCCTGTCAAACTGCCCTGTATACCCCCACTCAACGCCATTGGCCAGGACATACTACCCTTAATGGTAATATTACCAGAGTTAGGGTAATCAATACCTCCTAACAGTTTTAGCAAGGTAGATTTCCCAGTGCCGTTGCGGCCAAACACCCCAATATTTTTATTTTCAGGCAAGGTTTGCGTGACATCTTTTAGGATATAACGCCGCCCATTCGCTGCTGGATAGTACTTAGTCACCTGCTCCAAGTGAATCATCGCGAGGCCACCATTTGCTGCCAATTACGACGATAAGCCAGCACCCCTAAAAAGCTTACACTGAGTGACACGAAGAACAAGTAACCAATATTGACACCTGGCGCAATGTAATAAGGGTACAACGACACACGAGCAAGCTCTACTGCATGAACTAAAGGGTTCCATAAAAATAGATAATGATATTCACTGGGTATCACAATCAATGGGTAGATAATACAGGAAATAAAAAATAAAGGCCGTGTCATTAAGCTAACGATTTTACTCATATCTTTGAAATATAAACTGATACAACCAAACAAAATCGAAAAACCAAAACCCATAGCAGCCATACAACAGAAAATTGCCATCAAGGTTAGCGGGTCTACAACAGGCACTTCATAGCCATACCAAACAAAGCCTGAAAAAATAACCACACTGGAAACTAACAACAAAGCAAATTCAATCAACGCCCTTGTAACAAAGGCATCAAAAGGTTTAACTTGCTTATAATTGAACAACCCCTTATTAGCCTGAATGGTTGCACTGCCGCTATTCACCTGTTGTGTAAAAAAATTGAGCAGTAAAATACCTGGGGTAAAAAATAGCGCAAACGCTAACCCTTGGTAGCCGTTTCGGGAAATAAAAGAAAAGATAATAACCAGCACCATGACTTGCAAAAATGGCCCCAGTACCGCCCAAGCATATCCCAAAGGCGTGGCAAATCGCGTTTTGATTTCACGAATAAAAAGCGCCTTGATGACGGCTTGTTGAATTTGCCAGCTGGTTCGCACGCCTCTTTCCTGAGTATTAGCGTTATTATTAAACGTAATGCCTATCCAAACGTGAACTCTAACACATAAAATTTTGCTTGTTTAGCTTATTTCTAAAAGCTTTTCAAAGTTTAAAATGCGCTACGATATCGTCTGAACAATAGTCAGCGAGCATTGTACTGTTCTCAATGGGCTGAACAATCAACTGGCTCACAGCTCTAATGAAGTATTCTTAACCAGAGACTCAGTTATGCATATTGTCATTCTCGACTTCGGCACCATCGACACAGGTGAATTACGGCCTTTAACAGAGTTAGCAGAAACCATCGACTATCACGAACATACAAGTCAAGGGCAAATCATCCCCAGGTGCAAGCAAGCTGATATTATTGTTGTTAATAAAGTTGTGCTGGATGCAGATATCCTAGCTCAACTTAATGCACGTTTAATCTGCATTGCCGCCACCGGCACAAACAATGTGGACCTAGTCGCTGCCAAGACGCACAAAATTGCCGTCACCAATGTAGCAGGCTACTCGACCATGAGCGTGGTTCAGCATACATTCGCCCTCATGTTTAACTTGCTCGGGAACACGCATCGGTATATCACTGACTGTAGAGGCAATAAGTGGCAAGAACATGTACATTTTGCCATGATCACTCATCCGGTCCATCAAGTGGCAGGCAAAACCCTTGGCATCATAGGTTATGGTGCTATTGGACAGGCCATTAAAAAAGTAGCCATTGCCTTAGGCATGGAATGCATTGTTGCTGAACGCAAAAACGCTGTCGTTAGAGAAGGCAGACTAAGCTTTGAAAGAACCTTGCAAGAAGCTGATATTCTGACCATTAACACCCCACTCAATGATGACACTCGACATTTGATTTCCCTCAGAGAGTTTCAAATGATGAAACCGAGTGCATTTATTCTTAATACCTCCAGAGGTGGCATAATCAATGAAGTGGATTTAGTCAAAGCATTAGAGGGAAACATGATTGCCGGTGCTGCAACCGATGTCTTAAGCAAAGAGCCACCTTCACACGATAACCCTTTATTAAATTATCAGGGTGAAAACTTGCTTATCACACCACATATTGCTTGGGCGAGCCGGGAAGCCGTCTCCAAACTGATTGAAGAAATAGCTGAGAATATTAAGGCGTTTATGGCAGGTGAACGTAGGAATCGTGTCGCTTAAATTCAGGCAGGTTACGCTTCACTAACCTGCCCCGCATGACAAGCATTACGACAGAAGGTGTTTAGCGTGAAAGTCAATATGATCTTGCATAAAGGTGGCGATGAAAAAATAGCTATGATCATAGCCTGGTTGCATTCTAAAAGTCAGTGGCCAGTCTGATAATTCGCAGGCCTTCTCTAAACGCTCAGGATAAAGCTGATCGTGCAAAAACGCATCATCTTCACCCTGATCAACCAATATTGGGATTTGTTTATCTGCTGTGACATCTTTGTGGGTGATCAGCCAGCTTGCATCATATTGCCGCCAAGAAGATTGGTCGTCACCCAAGTAATGACTAAAAGCCTTTTTCCCCCACAAACAAGACATGGGATTAGTGATAGGTGCAAAGGCTGAAATCGACGTATAAGACGACAAGTTATTCAAGCCTACCGTTAGTGCACCATGCCCTCCCATCGAATGTCCAAAAATACCCTTCTTATCTGATACATTAAAATTCGCCTTAATCAATGAAGGGAGTTCATGCACTACATAGCTATACATTTGATAGTGCTTTACCCAAGGCTTTTCAGTTGCATTCACATAAAACCCTGCACCCAAACCAAAGTCCCAAGCGCCTTCCGGGTCGCAAGGCACATCATCACCCCTTGGGCTTGTATCTGGCGCAACAATAACAATCCCTTTTTCAGCGGCATACTTTTGCACAAAGGACTTCTGGACAAAGTTTTCATCTGTGCAGGTAAGGCCTGACAACCAATAAAGCACAGGCAAATTGCTATCTAACTGAGAAGCTTGAGGAGGAAGGTAGACAGAAAACGTCATATTACAGTGACAAGTGGTGGAGGTATGCGTAAATCGCTTTTGCTCTCCTCCAAACATTTTACTCGAGCTGATTGCTTTCATGAGGGTTCTATTACCAAGCAAAGAAAATCTATCTTAATAAGTCAATCATTTAATTGCAGGGTAGGTTAGTGAAACGCCATCTGCCCTACGATCATGCGACAAATCTTTTGACACGATGTACTAGTACCTCAATGCACAGCGATTGTCCCGTTCAGCAGCTACAGGTTTTTCTGTGGCAAGGCGCAAGTATGCAGTAATACATGCGTCTTTCAAATACTTGCAACAAAGTCACGGGAAAACCTGTAGCTGCCCTTTGGGTGGCATTTAAAATGCCCATAGCTGTGTTGCTTGATCTCACTATAGAATAACTATTATTTTCGATCAGCTGCCTTGCTATGAGCATTTTACTCTGCCACTGAACCCGACAATCGCTGTGCATTGAGGTACTAGTCTTGTTTAAAACGAATCACCGAGCGAATCGATTTACCCGCCTTCATGACATCAAATGCCTGATTGATTTCTTCAAGCGGAAATTCATAAGTGACCATTTCGTCTATTTTGATCTTTCCATTAAGATATTGTTCCACATAACCTGGCAACTCAGTTCGTCCCTTCACCCCACCAAATGCACTACCGCGCCATACGCGACCTGTTACCAGCTGGAAAAGGTCGTGTACTGATTTCGGCACCGCTCGCTGCGACACCAATAATGGTCGACTCCCCCCAACCTTTATGACAGCATTCCAAGGCACTGCGCATAGTATCGGTTCGCCCGATGCATTCAAACGAATAATCCACCCCACCTTCTGTCAACTCGATAATGACATCTTGAATCGGTTTATCGTAATTCGTCGGATTAATACAATCAGTTGCACCTAGCGCTTTAGCCATCTCAAATTTATCTTCATTGATATCAACCACAATAATGCG
>CBDDBO010000001.1:0-344023 GCA_965225765.1 Pseudomonadales bacterium | reverse complement strand
TTGGCGCCTTTTGCATGCCTTCACCTATAACGGGTTTGATAACGTCATTGAAAAAGAAGATAGATTCGGTAATAAATCACGCATGCGTTTTGACAGGTTGCAGCGGTTGATAGCAAAAACAGACCCTTGGGGTAATCAAGCCGAAATAGTGTATAAAGATGTTGACTTTACCTCTGAGTTTTTAATGAACGGGCACCTTATAAAAACGATGGTGCAGAAACCGTGGGAATTTAATTTAATCGAATCCAGTTATCCATTTACTGCGAACCCACTCGATGCCCAACCAAACTTTTCTCAAACGCTTACAGAGGTCAATGGTTTTGGACAGCCCACCCGAGTGAAGTACAGTGAAGTCGATAAAAGCACCTTTGACGAAAGGCGATACCTGGATACGCACTTTACGTATGATGTGGAAGGGCATGTGATTGAGCAATTCGTTCAGGCGGATGATGGCTTAATTAAAAAGGTACACAAAGATTATGATCTCTTTGGGCATTTGGTTTTTCAGCATCAATCTGAAAAAACAGGCGATGTGACACATGAGCATGATACGCTTGAATATACGTACGATGCCGATGGCCTGCTGGTGAAAGAAGCCAGCTTATCTACCAATACAACGCCGGCCTTTGTCAAAACCTTTGAGTATGATGCTGATGGTCATCTGAGTCATGAGCACTTAAATTCAGGGGAGGTCATCCATTACACCTATGATGCCTTGGGGTATTTGGTGTCAAGTCGTTGGCCAAGACATCAAGAAGAGTATGCCTTATCGATGCAGTATGATGAGCTCAATAGACTGAGAGAGATCAAAGATAATAAAGGCGATAGTCTTAAGTTTGATTTCTCAACAAGAGGCTTGTTATCGGGTATTCACTATGGAGACGGTAAAAGCGTCAGTTATGACTATGATCAGCATGACCTTGTCAGTGCTATGAAAAATGCGAATGGTGAGGTGACCCATTTCGACTATGCCAAAGCAGGAAAAGGGAAATTAACAGGTTTAAAGACAGACAACTATAACCTGCAGTTAGTGTATGGTGTTGATGACAACGGCAATCATGGAAGCCTCATTGAAAAGCATTTAGTGCCTTCCTCAAGCGCTTTGGCTGAACAGCATATCGCCATTCGTTATGGCGCGTTACAGCTCGCTGCGAAAACAGTTATGCAGGATAAGCAAGGCCAACCCTATTACACCCTTGAATTAACACATGATTTGCAGCATCAGGTAGTGGGTAAAACCGTTTCCTGGCGTGGTGAGAAAAAGCAGAGTGATCGATATTATCAGCAAGCGTATAGCTATGACTCAGCTAAAAGGGTGATTCAAGAGCGCTATAAAGATGATCAAGCCCCGCACTGGCTAACCACTCAGTATGCCTATGATGGGATGGATAACATTTTACGAGAAACCCACTTAAGATCTGAAGACGTCTTATTTGATAGACGTTACGCCTACAATGCGTTGAATCAATGCAAAGGCTTTACCGAAAAAGACCACTTTTATCCTTTACACTATGATTCAAATGGTCGCTTATCCAAGGATCAGGATGGGGCGAGTTATCGATACGATGCTAAACAGTTTTTAGTAGAGATAACCGCTAAGAATGGGGAGAAGACAAACTTCTCCTATTATCCTAACGGGCTGCTAAGACAGGTTACGCGAGAGGATAAGACACGTGCATTCTATTATGATGCAAACTATCAAGCTGTTTCTCAAGTTGTAGATAAAGAAGCACAAAGTATTCAACGCTTGGGTACTGATATCGTTAGCATTGATGGCAAGAACGATAGCACAGCCTTTTTACCTGGCTTCTTAAGCCCGGGCGCCACTAAACATTCAACCTCTGCATTACAGCCTTTTGCTCATTTGGCTTACGGGCAATCCATTAATCCTGATCAAGATCAGATGTCATCTTTTGCTTGGCTGAATGAATTTACCGATAGTCGGCATAACCTCACTTATTTGAAAAGTCGCTTTTATCATCAACCAACGAGACGTTTCTTAACACCCGATATGAAATTCGTCCTCAATCGCTATGCGTATGCAGGAGGGGACCCTGTTAATTGTAAAGACGCAGATGGGTTTTCTCCTGCACCTTACGCCATTGGCGGTTTACTCATTGCGGGGTCTATCGCTGGTGCTGTGTGGTCTGTACTGGCGACACCTTTTACGGGCGGGGCATCGCTTGTTGTTGGTGCGACTGGGGTAACCGCTGGGGCTCTGGGCGCTACATCTGGTACGACGATGATTGCAGCACAAGCAATGGCCGATAAAGGTAATGAGTCAGCGGCGTCAGCCTTGATGAAAGTCAGTATAACTGCTGGGGCACTGGCCGCCATCACAGGTATTGGCGGTCTGTACTTTGCACCTGATATAGCTGGGGCACTTGGTTTAGGCGCGCAAGCACAGGTAGAAGGCGCGCTTATCGAAATGCAAACATTAGCGCCTTTACATTCTGAATCATTCACCTCAGTTTCGTCTCTTTCGTCTCGAGCAAGTCAGGTCGTCTTAAGTGATTCAGCCCCTAACCCATTATACGACACGTCAGCGCTTTCGAGCCTTGAAAGTCTTGAAGACGTCAATCAACCCATAGCGGGTGCGGCTAGTCGGGCGGGAGCAGCAGATGAAGCGTCATTGATTGCAAACCCTGGTCAAGTAGTTCAGCATGTAGAAGAACCCGTTAATGTTGATATTGACATGTTTCAGCCAATAGAACTTAACGTTTTGAACGCACCTGGTGTCGAAGTTGTGGATTTTGTCGAAGCACCTGTCCGATATATGATGGAAAATGGCGGGCTGATGACGGGGAGAAATTGGGCCGTAGGGTTTAGGCTTCGAGACGGTGCTTTGTTGGATCCCCGTATTGGTCTTGCTGACGGCATCACCACTGTGGTATTAATGTATCGTTATCACGTCTCTGAGGGTATAGGGCACTTTGTTCGTGGTATTTCGGTGTTTAACGAGCAATATATGTCTGAGCCTCAACTCTGGACGACACCTGATATTACTTTCCCTGTTTTCTCAGGTTAATGTCAATAGTACTGCCACTTATGTAAGGATAAACGGCAGTAACGCATAAAGCTGCTGATAAACGAGCGGATTTAGCGTTTTCTTAAAACACCTAAGGTGTGCACGATCTCGATAGTATAAGAATGAACTAACAGTTACATCAAGGTGTCTTATGAGGGCGAGGGCATCGAAATGATTATTAAATACTCCCTAGTAAAAATCTGGCTATGTCTTGTGGTTGTTAACACTTTTCAAGTACATGCTGATTATCAAGGCTCTCATGCATTTAATGTTAGCAAACCATTCCATACCCAAGTTAACGTTGCAACAGGCGACTTTTCTTTTACGTATCCAGTTTTATCGTTAAAAGGTAAACGAGAAACCTGGCAATTGAAACTGCAGTATCAATATAATCAAGCTGGGCTTAATGGCCTGCCGTCTGGCTGGGCATTTAATCTTGATCATGTTGATCATAAAACAGTATCTCTGAATGGCCAACAATGGTTGATAGACCCTTTGTGGCGTGATGAGAGCTTATATGCTTCAGGACTTCGATATCTGAATCAACATGGTTGTCGTTTTGACGATTTTTCAGTGTCTAGAACAGTGCCAAATCATAGCGGCTATTACTACCGGTATAGTGCAACATTTAAAGACGGCTCGGTTAAATATTTTTCTGAATCAGGTTTACTTATTGCACAGATTGATCGCTTTGATAATGCGATACTATTTGAATATGACAAAATTCACCAATCGGCACGTACATCCCGGTTGGCAGCTATCATTGATAATTACGGTAATCGCTACGCGATAGATTATTTGCCTTCCCTGATCAAGGTTCTGTCGCCCAATGCTAGTAAAACCTCAATTTTTTATAATGACAAGGCTGTGTTAGCTATTGAAAATCCTGAACAGGAGCGGCTTGATATTCACTACGATGACTATGGTAAATGGTCGCTTATTCAAGCAATCGAGACAGCCGAAGGACTAGGCATTTATTTAACATACAGTGATATTTTTGCAAAAGTTGATGATGCAGTAACAACGTTGCCTGTTGTCAGCGAGCTGCGTTACAAAGATCTCTCTACCCAACAGTTAATCAAGCAAAGTTACTATACCTATGCCAAGGGTAAAAATTTTACAGGCTATCCGCTTTATAGTTTTTCTAAAAACAGAGATAGTTTGTTAGAAAGTAATGATCAAAATTATCGCTATCGAGTGGAGGTGAGGCAAAATAGCCTTGATGTAGATGACAGCCCTATGCTGACTAAGGTGTATACGTTCAATTCTTTACACCTGCCAGTGGACATAGAAACACTTGCGGGCGATAAGCCCTATGGGCGTGTGCTCTATGAGTATCCTGTTACGAGTTTTAAGAGCGCTCGGGCAACAAACTATGATAAACCAAAGAAAGAAATCCATCAGATTTGGCGTGATCAGCATAGTGATTATCAATCGGTATGGCAGTTAACACAGGCTTTCGATAACTTTGGCAATAGCATAAAACAGGTTCATCAGCTATATGACCCAAAGGCTAAAGTATGGCGCAACAAAATGAGCGTTGATGTTGCTTTTTATACTGAGCATTTTAGTCTGCCAAGTCATGTCATCAAAGAAGATGGCGTCACAGGGAAGAAGATACAAAAAGTCTTTACACTGTCTGAAGATGGGAAAACGATAAAGCAGATAGCGACAAGCTATCAAGCTGATAATCAGTCCTCATCTGCCTGGCTGCCATGGAAGCAACAGGACATACACTATGACAGTGCCGGAAGGAAGTCCTTTCATCAAACATTTTGGTTGGAAGAAGGCCATAAAGGCCCCGATAAAACAGCTAAGTCCTATCGTTATATGTTTAATGATGAGACTAAGTTAATCAAAAAAATATCTCGAAATGTAGCGGGGCATGAGTGGATAACGGAAACGGATGCTATTACAGGGCTTGTTAAATCCGTTCGATCACCTATGGGGGCTACTACTCAGTTTACTTACGATCGTGTAGGACGGCTTTTACAAAAGATAGACGCATTAGGTAATGCCAGCTACAGAGCGTATAAACATTTTAAGCGCGACGGTAAAAATGCTGTCATTAAAACGGATGCAACAGGCAGAATGGAACGCGCCTTATTCGATGCTAAAAGACGTCATACGGTAACTGAGGATTTCTCGTTGGGGTATTGGCGCCTTTTGCATGCCTTCACCTATAACGGGTTTGATAACGTCATTGAAAAAGAAGATAGATTCGGTAATAAATCACGCATGCGTTTTGACAGGTTGCAGCGGTTGATAGCAAAAACAGACCCTTGGGGTAATCAAGCCGAAATAGTGTATAAAGATGTTGACTTTACCTCTGAGTTTTTAATGAACGGGCACCTTATAAAAACGATGGTGCAGAAACCGTGGGAATTTAATTTAATCGAATCCAGTTATCCATTTACTGCGAACCCACTCGATGCCCAACCAAACTTTTCTCAAACGCTTACAGAGGTCAATGGTTTTGGACAGCCCACCCGAGTGAAGTACAGTGAAGTCGATAAAAGCACCTTTGACGAAAGGCGATACCTGGATACGCACTTTACGTATGATGTGGAAGGGCATGTGATTGAGCAATTCGTTCAGGCGGATGATGGCTTAATTAAAAAGGTACACAAAGATTATGATCTCTTTGGGCATTTGGTTTTTCAGCATCAATCTGAAAAAACAGGCGATGTGACACATGAGCATGATACGCTTGAATATACGTACGATGCCGATGGCCTGCTGGTGAAAGAAGCCAGCTTATCTACCAATACAACGCCGGCCTTTGTCAAAACCTTTGAGTATGATGCTGATGGTCATCTGAGTCATGAGCACTTAAATTCAGGGGAGGTCATCCATTACACCTATGATGCCTTGGGGTATTTGGTGTCAAGTCGTTGGCCAAGACATCAAGAAGAGTATGCCTTATCGATGCAGTATGATGAGCTCAATAGACTGAGAGAGATCAAAGATAATAAAGGCGATAGTCTTAAGTTTGATTTCTCAACAAGAGGCTTGTTATCGGGTATTCACTATGGAGACGGTAAAAGCGTCAGTTATGACTATGATCAGCATGACCTTGTCAGTGCTATGAAAAATGCGAATGGTGAGGTGACCCATTTCGACTATGCCAAAGCAGGAAAAGGGAAATTAACAGGTTTAAAGACAGACAACTATAACCTGCAGTTAGTGTATGGTGTTGATGACAACGGCAATCATGGAAGCCTCATTGAAAAGCATTTAGTGCCTTCCTCAAGCGCTTTGGCTGAACAGCATATCGCCATTCGTTATGGCGCGTTACAGCTCGCTGCGAAAACAGTTATGCAGGATAAGCAAGGCCAACCCTATTACACCCTTGAATTAACACATGATTTGCAGCATCAGGTAGTGGGTAAAACCGTTTCCTGGCGTGGTGAGAAAAAGCAGAGTGATCGATATTATCAGCAAGCGTATAGCTATGACTCAGCTAAAAGGGTGATTCAAGAGCGCTATAAAGATGATCAAGCCCCGCACTGGCTAACCACTCAGTATGCCTATGATGGGATGGATAACATTTTACGAGAAACCCACTTAAGATCTGAAGACGTCTTATTTGATAGACGTTACGCCTACAATGCGTTGAATCAATGCAAAGGCTTTACCGAAAAAGACCACTTTTATCCTTTACACTATGATTCAAATGGTCGCTTATCCAAGGATCAGGATGGGGCGAGTTATCGATACGATGCTAAACAGTTTTTAGTAGAGATAACCGCTAAGAATGGGGAGAAGACAAACTTCTCCTATTATCCTAACGGGCTGCTAAGACAGGTTACGCGAGAGGATAAGACACGTGCATTCTATTATGATGCAAACTATCAAGCTGTTTCTCAAGTTGTAGATAAAGAAGCACAAAGTATTCAACGCTTGGGTACTGATATCGTTAGCATTGATGGCAAGAACGATAGCACAGCCTTTTTACCTGGCTTCTTAAGCCCGGGCGCCACTAAACATTCAACCTCTGCATTACAGCCTTTTGCTCATTTGGCTTACGGGCAATCCATTAATCCTGATCAAGATCAGATGTCATCTTTTGCTTGGCTGAATGAATTTACCGATAGTCGGCATAACCTCACTTATTTGAAAAGTCGCTTTTATCATCAACCAACGAGACGTTTCTTAACACCCGATATGAAATTCGTCCTCAATCGCTATGCGTATGCAGGAGGGGACCCTGTTAATTGTAAAGACGCAGATGGGTTTTCTCCTGCACCTTACGCCATTGGCGGTTTACTCATTGCGGGGTCTATCGCTGGTGCTGTGTGGTCTGCACTGGCGACACCTTTTACGGGCGGGGCATCGCTTGTTGTTGGTGCGACTGGGGTAACCGCTGGGGCTCTGGGCGCTACATCTGGTACGACGATGATTGCAGCACAAGCAATGGCCGATAAAGGTAATGAGTCAGCGGCGTCAGCCTTGATGAAAGTCAGTATAACTGCTGGGGCACTGGCCGCCATCACAGGTATTGGCGGTCTGTACTTTGCACCTGATATAGCTGGGGCACTTGGTTTAGGCGCGCAAGCACAGGTAGAAGGCGCGCTTATCGAAATGCAAACATTAGCGCCTTTACATTCTGAATCATTCACCTCAGTTTCGTCTCTTTCGTCTCGAGCAAGTCAGGTCGTCTTAAGTGATTCAGCCCCTAACCCATTATACGACACGTCAGCGCTTTCGAGCCTTGAAAGTCTTGAAGACGTCAATCAACCCATAGCGGGTGCGGCTAGTCGGGCGGGAGCAGCAGATGAAGCGTCATTGATTGCAAACCCTGGTCAAGTAGTTCAGCATGTAGAAGAACCCGTTAATGTTGATATTGACATGTTTCAGCCAATAGAACTTAACATTTTGAATTCACCTGGTGTCGAAGTTTTGGATTCTGCCGAAGTACCTTTCAGACATATGGTGCAAGATTTCGGGCTGATGACGGTGAGGACGTGGGCCGTAAGGTTTAGGCTTCAAGACGGTGCTTTGTTGAGTCCCCGTCTTGGTCTTGGTGACGGCATAACCGATGTGATGTTAATGTATCGTTATACCGTCTCTGAGGGTATAGAACACTTTGTTCGTAGTATTTCGGTGTTTAACGAGCGATATATGTCTGAGCCTCAACTCTTTTTGGCGCCTGATATGACTTTCCAAGTTTTCTCAGGTTGATGTCAATAGTACTGCCACTTATGTAAGGATAAACGGCAGTAACGCATAAAGCTGCTTACAAACGATAGGGCTTAGCGTTTTCTTAAAACGCCTAAGGTGTTCACGACTTCGATTTCTTCGAACAATCCAGAAGCTAGCGCTAATCGATAGATGGTAATGGGTGCTTGGCCACCTTCTTCAGGGTTGGGGAAAAGATCATGAATGAGTAAGTATCCACCAGGTTGAACATGGCTAGCCCAAGCACGGTAATCAGTCATTGCGGCTGCCATGCTATGGCCACCGTCAATAAACACCAAACTCAAGGGTGTGTTCCAATGACGAGCCGCAAGGTTTGACGAGGCAACCAAGGGGGCTACGGTATCTTCAAGACCGGCTAAAGCCATATTTTTGCGAAATTCTTTAAAGGTATCGTATTTTTGGGCATTGGCATCATAAAGATCAGGGTCGTGGTATGCTTCACCTAGCTGGTGTTCTTCAGAGCCACGGTGGTGATCGACAGCGAAAACAGTCCCGTTAAAGGGTTTAGCCGCTGAGCCAAGGTAAATGGTTGATTTCCCGCAGTAACTACCCACCTCCAAGAGAGCGCCTTTGGCTGCGGCCTCGGCTGCATAGCGATAGAGAGCATGCGCCTCATCGTCAGCTAAAAAGCCTTTAACCTGATCGATATTGATAGTGCTAGGTAATTGCATAGAAAGGTCTTTATTTTTTGAAAGTGGTTTATTATAAAGAGAAATTGTTAGTTTTTCAGTAATGGAGAGGCGTCTTGCGCGCACTTTATACCTTATTATTTGTTTTACTCCTGCCTTTTGCTGTATTGCGTTTGTATTGGCGTTCAATCAAAGCTCCTGCCTATAGAGATCGAATTAAAGAGCGATTTGCACGTGTACCTGACAGGCAATCATATAAACCGCTGATTTGGGTGCATGCAGTTTCTGTGGGAGAAACGCTTGCTGCTGTGCCTTTGATTCGAGCGCTACAGGCTCTCCTGCCAGATCATGCCGTTTGTATCACGACCACTACACCGACAGGTTCTGCTCGGGTGCTGGCTGAATTTGGTGAGTCGGTTTTACATTATTATCTCCCTTATGACCTGCCTTCTTTTCAGCGTCATTTTTCTAAAGCCATAAAACCTACAGTGTTGATCATTATGGAAACCGAATTGTGGCCGAACATGATTGCAGAAAATGCTAAATCTATACCCGTGATATTGGCCAACGGCCGAATGTCAGAGAAATCAAAAAAAGGGTATCAGTCACTCAGCCGATTAACGAGGCCGATGTTTGAGCAGCTGAGTTTGGTCGCTGCACAATCCAATGACGATGCTGATCGATTTTTGCAATTAGGTGTCAATTCATCAAATTGTGCGATTACAGGCAGTATTAAATACGATGTGAAAATTACGGATGCGCACCGTGATCGCATGATAGACCTGTCAGATTGTTTGCAGATTAACAGGAGGCGAGTGATTATTTTTGCAAGCACTCACTCAGGAGAAGATGAGCTGATTCTTCCACTCATTAAACGCTTACAGCTAAGAGATGAACGTGTGCTGGGATTTATTGTGCCGAGACATCCTGAACGTTTTGATATCGTTCGCCAATTAGCCCAAAGACATGCAATGTCGCTGACTACCCTTACCGAAGGTCAGTCTGTTAGTGAGACGACTCATCTGTTATTGGGTGATACCATGGGTGACCTGCTGAGCTTTTATGGCCTCGCCGATATAGCGTTTATTGGCGGAAGTCTTGTTCCGCATGGCGGACATAACATGTTAGAGGCAGCAGCTTGGTCTTTGCCTACTGTGATGGGCAGCTCTTTCTTTAACTTTAAACACATTGCAGATAGGTTAATACAAGAAGGTGGGCTTGTCAGTGTCTCGGATGATTTTGCCTTAGAAAGACAGCTTGTGACTTGGCTTGAGCAACCGAGCCAAGCCATCAAAGTGGGGCAACGGGCTAATCAGGTATTAATGGCGAATCAAGGTTCGCTGACTAATCTCGTTGACCGTATCGTGCAACAGGTGGACAAGTGTGCTGATTGATACTGTTGGGTAGGTTTGTACCCTTAAGAGCACCTCTAATAATGGCTTTCAGCTGCTGTTTTTTTCATATAGCTGTTTCTGGCGGCATGCTACTCATCAAATAAAAGCAAAATGAAAATACATCACACAACACCCTTCTGGCACTAATATATTGGGCTAACAGCAGTGTTATAGGTTTTGTAAAGGTGTCGAACATTAACGGCAACCTACGCCTTGCTGAACGCCTTGACGTTCAGCTCAGAGACTCAACATCAATGAATAAAAATACCCTTAACCTATTGTTTCTCTTTCTAAATAAACCCTTTCTGTGCATGAATTAAAATGGCGCTTTATTGCCTAACTACTCATTGATGTCTTGTTAAGGCAGTTGTGTATGACGTTGCATCGCTCTATTGGGTTTATTGGGTTGACCTTTATCGCTGTAGGCGGCGTCATTGGGTCCGGATGGATTTTTGGTCCCTTAATTACTGCTAACCTTGCAGGGCCTGCCTCTATTGTCGCTTGGGCATTGGGTGGTCTTGGCATGCTTATTTTGGCTATGTCTTTTGCAGAAATCAGTAGTTTGATCCCTGTGGCTGGTGGTATTGCCAGGTTGCCTATGTTTTCTCATGGCAAATTCACCGCTATGATGATGGGGTGGACAGCTTGGTTGGGATATAACACCGCAGCACCTATAGAAACCATCGCAGCCCTCAATTATTTGGCGGCCTATTTTCCTTGGCTACGCCTAGAGGGTGGTAGCCAAAATGAACTGTCCATGGCTGGTATGGGCTGTGCGTCGCTTATGATGATCCTTTTTACCTTATTAAATGCCTTTGGTGTTCGAGCCTTTGCCCATGCTAATACAGCCATTACTTGGTTTAAAATTGCGATTCCTACCATTATTGCTGTGTCGCTTCTATATCTGAATTTTAATGTTGAGAATTTTACAGCCTACGGTGGCTTTATGCCTTATGGCTGGAGTGGTGTGTTTAGTGCAATTTCAACTGGCGGTATTATCTTTTCATTTATAGGTTTTAGACACGCCATCGATATGGCAGGAGAAA
Organism: Pseudomonadales bacterium; assembly: GCA_965225765.1. Lineage (GTDB taxonomy): Bacteria > Pseudomonadota > Gammaproteobacteria > Pseudomonadales > DT-91 > CAKMZU01. Next base: position 332,724 of record CBDDBO010000001.1, on the reverse strand, counting down.
CCAAGAGACCTCAGATCATTATTCCCCTGGCATTAGCAAGTTCACTACTGCTTTGTTTGATTATTTACGAGATTCTGCAAGTTGCCTTTATTGGTTCATTGTCTGAGGCTCAATTAGCAAACGGTTGGAACAATATTCACTTTGAAGGCAATTTAGGGCCATTGGCTGGTGTGATTGTAGGTTTGGGTGTCGGCTGGTTGACGGTTGTGCTTTATGTGGGTGCAGTGATTGGACCACTAGGTGCTGGCCTTATTTCAACTGGATCAAATGGGCGGTTAATTTATGCCATGGCAGAAAACGATTTATTCCCTAACGTTTTCATGCGGCTTACACGCTATAAAATTCCATTAAACGGTATGTTGTTTAATCTTTTTTTAGGGTTTGCAGTTATTTACTTTCTATCGTTTGAGGAGGCTGTTGCACTCAATAGTGCAGCGATTATTCTGTCTTTCAGTATTGGCCCTATTGCAGTCTACACCTTTAGGCGTCAGCTCGCGCATAGGCCAAGAAAGTTTAAACTGCCTTGTATACATCTGATGGGTATTTTGGGGCTGACAGTATCGAGCCTGGTCATTTACTGGAGTGGCTGGTTGGTGTTTAGGGTGATGTTTGTCGCGTTGCTGTTAGGCTTTGGCATGTTTTGCTTTCGAATTGTTAGAAAAAGAAAAAATTGGAAGAATCAGCATATAAAGAATGGTTTTTGGGTTTTGCCTTATCTACTAGGGTTAGGCGCAGTGAGCTATTTAGGTACTTATGGGAAGGGGAGTCTTCATGTGTTGGTTTTTCCTTTCGATATTCTGAGTGTGTTAGCGTTAAGCACCGCTATTTTTTATATTGCAGCCAAGAATGCCTTGTCTGATAGCGAAGCCTATGAGTATTTTGAGAAATCGAAGCTTCATCATGAAGCGCAACATAAACTTTGTGTTTACCCTGAAAAAACGCCGCTTATTGTTGCCTGTGATGACGAAGAAGAATGATTTTATTAAAGGAATGGCTGTGCTAAGGTGCACCGCATAATAACACCCGTTTTATTAAGCCTTTATGCGTAAAGATCACAGGCCTTATTGGGTCAAAAAAGCTTACCTCACCTTTAGAAGCTGGTATACGACCCATCGCATTGCCCCGCATTGCGATAGCTTTGGCGATCATGCTAATTTCATGAAGCCTTGGTTTACGGATATATCAGGGCCAAATATTCACATAGGCAAATGCGCGACGGTTATTTCAGAAAAATATTCGCCCGTTAAAATCGGCGTCTGGGGGCATGAGCCAGATTCGGGGGAAATTATCATTGGCGATTACGTCTTAATTAGTCCGGGGTGCAGGCTGTCGGCTTGCGAGAGTATCGTTATAGAAGACAGTGTGATGATGGCGAATGGTGTTTATATTACCGATTCCGATTGGCACGGACTTTATAATCGAGTAGATAGGCCAAAAACCAAAACGCCAGTGCGAATCAAAAAAAATGCTTGGCTAGGTGATGGTGCAATTATTTTGAAGGGCGTGACAGTTGGTGAGAACAGCATTGTAGCCGCAGGCGCTGTAGTATCAAAGGATGTGCCTGAAAACGTTATTGTGGCAGGCAATCCTGCCAAAGTCGTTAAGCAACTTGACGTTGAACAGGGGGTTAAGACGCGCGGTGATTTTTATCAAGACCCTGAGTCTTTGGCGCGGTTCTATGACGATGTGGATAAAATGGTGTTAACTAATAATAAGGTTTTGATCTGGTTACGTACGTTATTGTTACCATTTAAATCGGATTAGTTGATACAACCCGATTCTTTTATCCTGTCTACGTAAGCCTTATTCGTGCCCATTCAATCGTTAGCATTTGTGATGCTGGATATCTTTTTGATTATGCTTGGTAATATAGCAAGTATTGATACTTTATATTGTTCTAATCCTTCTCCAAAGCTATCCCTTTTATCCTTAACGGATGTCTGTAATTTTGTGAGGTCAATCGTTTCGGGATCTTGGTTGGGATGAATGTCGCCTAAATATAGCTTGATGGTTTCCTGGTTGTAGGTTGTGCATTGAAGTGTGGCATGCTGATAGTCAAGTTTGTCACTCCAAGATTCCTTAGGGTAGGTAAAATATGCGCTTTTGAATTGTTCCTGCATTGTTTGTTGATGGCGCTTGATGTTGGTTAAAAAATTGTCAGTTATGACAGCCTTTGTAGCTGAAAATACAAAGCTATAACTTAGTAGTGTGACGATGTAAATAAGAAACTTTTTCATGTTGCCTGATTAATAAAAAATATAACGTCTGTTTTGACGGGGTTTTTTATCAAAAAGTTCATGTATTTTGATAACGCAATAGGAACATGTTAGCAATCTCACCAATAATAAAGGCTTTTTCATCTGAATCAGGTTCAGGCTGATCAAACATTAAGGGATTGTGGGCAAAAGCTTTAAGGCTGCCTGATAAAAAATCAGACGCAAACACAAGGTCGATGTCTTGTATTTTATTGTCAGCGATGGCTTCCTTTAACCATTTTTGTAAGCCGCTTTCTTTTTCGGTAATGTCCTGAATCAAGTTTTCAATAAAGTTCGGGGTGTTGACGTATTCACCAATCACCACTCGTGCTAATTTGACGAAGCGTTCACTCGCATAGAGTGTCCATTCAATAGTAAGTAATTCTGTTAGTTGTTGATCTAAAGGTCGGCTTGACTCGTAGGGTAATTCTGTCGATGTCATCATCTGATGACAGACATTTTCAAGGATGTGATGAAATAGCGCGTCTTTGGTTTCAAAATGATTATAAACGGTTCGTTTTGAGACCTTAGCCGCTTTAGCAATGGCATCCATGCTGGCTTTTTGAAAGCCTTGCTGCATAAACACCTGCTCAGCCGCTTCGACAATGGCGTTGAATTTCTGCTCGGAGCGAGAATTAGGTTTCAATAGTTTGCATGGATTTAACGTGGCCATCCATCTCTCGTGCACTAAGTCATTAAATTACACTTTGGAGTTTACTTTATTTTAAAATCCTGTGTAAACTAAACTCTGTAGTTTACTTTTAACTGATTCAAATAATAACAAGCCGCTAGTGAAACGACCGATGCTTAAACAGATTTTTCAAGACAAAACGCGCCAAGGTTATGCCTTGAGTGCAATCTTTGCCTTTCTTTTAGCTGTGCACCTGTTGTCCAGCGATATCACCATTGCCGGGAAAACGTTTGCTGAAATAGAAGAGGGTGAAGATAACCATGCCTTGATTGTGCCTAAGGTCAAAGTAAAGCGCATAAAAGAAGAGGCCATTAGTCAGTCGCTGCTTTTATACGGTAGAACCGAGGCGAACCGTTCTATTCAAATAAAAAGCGAGCTCGCCTCAACCGTAAATGCACTGGTAGCCAAAGAAGGGCAAACGGTAAAAAAAGGTCAAACGCTGTTGACGCTTGATAAACAGAATGTCAAAGAGCAGCTTAAACATGCCAAAGCCTTCGTTAAGCAAAAAGAGCTGGAGTACGAGGCAAGCCAAACCCTAAAAAAGAAAGGCTTTTATAACTCCGGGGTGAAGGTGGCCGATAGTTTGGCACAGCTAAATGAAGCAAAAAGTCTGCTAAAGAAATTACAGCTTAACAACGCAGACACGACTGTAAAGTCACCTTTTTCAGGCATCGTGAATAAGCTCTTAGTTGAAGAGGGCGATTACTTAGGTTTGGGAGACCCTGTTGCGCATGTGCTTGACCTGAACCCTCTGGTCATTACGGTTTATATCCCTGAAACGAATATTCACGAGGTAGCGCCAGGTCAGCCTGCAACTGTTACTTTTTTAAGTAATGAGCAGGTAGAAGGCGCGATTCGTTTTATTGGTAAGCAGTCTTTTGAAGCCACTAACACTTTTTTAGCCGAAGTTGTGATTGATAATGCTGACTATCGACTTCCTGCAGGTATTACGGCTAAGGTATCAATAGACACCTTACCGAAAAAAGCCACGAAAATTTCCCCTGCTACTTTAACCTTAAATGATGAAGGGGCAGCTGGGCTTTTTGTCGTGGAAGATAACAAAGCTGTTTTTAAGCCTGTGTCTATCCTGCAGTCGACGGTTAGTGAACTGTGGGTGGATAGCGTTGGCAATAACGCCAGGGTCATTACTGTGGGGCAGCAATCCTTGCGTGAAGGCGCACCTGTTCAGGTTGTCAGCGAGGAGTAAGCCCCATGAATCCATTATTGGCAACCTTGATTGCAAGGCCGCGTACTATTTTAATGATCATGGCACTGCTCGTGATCACTGGTGTCGGCACTTATATCACCATCGCTAAAGAATCGAGCCCGAATATTGCACTGCCTATTATTCAGGTCGCTGTCCCTTTTGAAGGGGTTTCTGCTGAAGACGCTGAAAGCCTTTTAGTTAAACCGTTAGAGCAAGAGTTAAAAAGCATTGATGATGTAAAAACTATGCTCTCTGAAGCGATAGAAGGCAGGGCAGGTGTCACCGTTGAATTTCATACAGGCGTCGATGAAGATAAAGCACTGACCGATGTGCGTGAAAAAGTTAATAATGCCAAGGCGCTGTTCCCTTCAGGTGTCGATGAACCAACCATTAAACACATGACCGCCGCTAGCTTGGAAGTTATCATTACCTTGATTTTATCGGGTGAGCAAAATTATCGTAGTCTTGTGACTCAGGCTAGAGCTCTGGAAACTGAGCTTGAACTCATGCCAGAGATTTTGGATGTTGAGCTCGTCGGCGATAGCGATGAAGTGATCGATATCGAAATTGATCCTGCCAAGATTCAAAGCTATCAATTAAACCTGCGTGAAATAGCTTCCATGCTTCAGGCTAACAGTGCTATCGTGCCAGCTGGCTCGTTGGAATCTGAGCAGGGTAACTTATCGTTTAAAATTCCTACCGTCTTTAAAACACCTGCTGATGTGCTATCGCAGCCTGTTGTCGTCGACGGTGATCGTGTCTTAACCATCGCAGACTTAGCCGATGTACGTTTTACGCATAAAAAGCCGCAATCCAAAACCTGGTTAAATGGTGAGTCGAGCATTGAGCTGCGTATTTATAAAAAATCAGGCGAGAATATTTTAGATACCGTCGCTAAGGTAAAAGCGTTAACCACAGAGTATTCAAAGCAATGGCCTGAAACGACCAAAGTGACTTACTTGCATGATTTGTCTCTCGATATCAATGACATGATTGGTGACTTGCAATCAAGCATTTTGTCATCCGTTGTACTGGTGATTATTGTTTTAGTGGCTGCGCTTGGTTTGCGCAGTGCCTTCTTGGTTGGTGTCTCAATTCCGATCTCGTTTTTAACGGGTATCTTGATCGTCAGTATGCTCGGGCATTCTGTGAATATGGTGGTACTCTTTTCATTGATTATGGCTGTGGGGATGCTTGTAGACGGGGCTATTGTGGTAATAGAGCTTGCCCAGCGAAAACTCAGCGAAGGCAAAGACAGTACTAAAGCCTATACAGAAGCTGCTCAGCAAATGGCTTGGCCGATTATTGCGTCGACGGGTACTACGTTATCAGCCTTTATTCCTCTTTTGTTTTGGCCAGGTTTTTTTGGCGAATTCATGAAGTATTTGCCTATTACCTTGATTGCTGTCTTATCTGCATCGCTTGTGGTGGCACTGGTCATTATCCCTACTATAGGCCGACTAGTGGATAAGCGCAGGCAGGAACAAGCTGTCAATGATACGGCTATCGAGCAAGTACAGTCGGGTAATTACCAAGGACTTAGCAAACGCTATATGAAGGTGTTAGAGCGTTTAATTAAACATCCTTTCAAAGTGATTGCGACGTCCTTTGCTGTGCTATTCGGTATTTTCTTCGCTTACGGGCAGTCAGGGTTAGGTGTAGAGTTTTTTCCTGAAGAAGACAATCGTGTCATTCAGGTCATATTGAAGGATGACGGCTCACCTTATTCTTTAAAAGAGCAGGAAGCCATTATTTATGATGTGTATGAAGACGTACTGGCACTTGACCATATTCAGGATGTGCAGATTCTAGCAGGGGGCCGTAACCAAATCGGTGCTTTGGCTGTCACGCTGGAAGAATGGCAATACAGACCGCAAGCTAAAGCCATGGTTGAGCGTACAAGAGCACTTTTAAAAGATTCACCTTATCGCATTGAGGTACTTAATGAAGGTGGGCCTCAGGGCGGTAAGCCTTTCCAGTTGCAGTTTAGCGGTTTGCCTATTGTAGAGCTGCGTAAACTCAATAAAAAAATACAGGAAGAGATGGTGCGCGATGGCCGCTTTGTGAACATTGAAGATAATGGTACAGCGGGTGGTGTGGAATGGCACATGATTTACGATAAGAGTCTTGCGGCTAAGCAAGGGGTAAGCGTTACAGATATTGGCACCTCAGTTAAGTTGTTAACCAACGGTGTATATTTAAGTGCTTACAGGCCAGATTCCGCGGACGAAGATATCGACATTCGTTTGCGGTTGCCGAAAGAGTATCGTCACCTCTCCCAGTTGAATCATTTAACGGTCAATAGTCCGCAAGGTGCTGCGTCATTGAGCGCTTTCGTTAAACAAGAGATTGCGCCACGTAATAGCGTCATTACGCGTGCGGATGGTGAACAATCGATGACCATTAGTGCAGATTTGGCTGAAGGTATTCAGATGGCAGATATCTTAAAAGATTACACGCCTAAGATGGATGCGATGGGTATTAAGTATGAGTTTAAAGGGGAAGCTGCCGATCAAGCGGAAAGTGGTGCGTTCTTGATGAAAGCCTTCATGGTGGCCATTTTCTTAATGGCGATCATTCTGGTGACGCAGTTTAATAGCTACTATCAAGTTGGCCTAATTCTTTCTGCGGTTATCTTTTCAAGTGGTGGTGTATTGATTGGCTTGATGGTTCAGCAAATGGCCTTCAGTATTGTGATGTCAGGTATCGGTGTCATTGCATTGGCGGGTATTGTGGTGAATAACAATATTGTACTGATTGACACCTTTAATCTCTTGAGAAGACAAGGTTTAGAAAAGCGTGAGGCTGTATTGACTGCTGTTTATTTGCGTTTGCGTCCTGTTATGCTCACCACTATCACGACGATTTTAGGCTTGCTGCCGTTGGCGATGGGGGTCAATATCGATTTGATCGGCCACAGCATCGAAGTCGATGGCCCAGCCGCAAGCGTCTGGGGTGTGTTAGCTACCGCCATTGTTTGGGGTTTAAGCTTCGCGTCCATTATTACGCTTTTGATTACCCCTTGCTTTTTAAGTTTAGGTAGAAAGGAAGTGTAGACTTCCTTTATTAATCTCCTCTCTTATGTCGTTTGAAGTAATCATTTAACAGGGCTTTCATTTTTTTTGATATATGTTTATCTTTTGCTAAGTCATAAAAAGATTGGTTATCAGTACCTCTTCTGGTGTTAAAAATAGTTTCCCTTTCCTGTTTAGGACGCTTGTTTATTGCCTTGAGGATCAACTCAGCTGTTTTTAGATTATTTCTGGCTATTGTAAAATGAAGCGGGGTATTTTCACAGTTGCCCAGCTGTGTGAAGTCAGGTTTGCCTAGGTCAAGATGTGCGTTGGCAATGGCTCTTTCTGAATTAATAAGACCTACATGTTTACCACCTTCCCATTCAAAAAACGCATCGAATGCGGTAGAAATTGCGGAATTTCCCAGATTATTTACAATGTTGACATCAGCGCCATGTTGAAGTAGAAGTTTGTGTGTTTTTGCACGTAAGTGCTTTTGTTCTTTGTCGTATATATAATAGTTTTTAAATCCGATTCGCCTAAGGTTCAGCGGTGTGTTGCCGTCCCCATCTTGCTGATTAATATATTCAGGGTGTTCTTTGCATAGTTTTTCTACTGCCTCTGTGTTTTGTGTTAATACGGCGGCATGTAAAGGGTTTTGTTTGGCTTTTAAACATTTCTGAATGAGTTGACTGATTGGGCGATTTCTCTTTGTGTCAACGTTTTTCAATGCCTCCTGAAATGCGATTGTCGGTGTTGAGTCTGGATCTTTGCCTGCTTCCGATTGGTTTATTGTCAGCACTATTAAAAAAGAAAAGAAAATTTTTTTCATGACTGCCTACGTGTGTATGTTAATGAAAGCTAACGACCCAGCGAGTTTTTTTATCAACATCTAAACATAACCAAAATGGTTAGAAATTGACTTCGTTAGCCAATAAAATATTGAAAAATACGCTGAGTAGTTGCAATGAAGGTAGACGTAAACAAATGCTTTAAGTTCAAGACTAATGGCGTGCCAGCAAAACACCTGTGTTAGGTATATGATCCTGCCTATATCAAGGGCATGCCTTACAAAACCTTTGTTTTTCTCTTTAGACTTCCTTTACTTACTTAATGTCTTATGTGTTGAGAAGTACTGGCTTAATAAGTTCTTCATTTCAGGCTTTGTCTCGTCATATGTTGCTAAATCATAAATAGATTGGTTATCAGTACCTCTTCTGGTATTAAAAATAGTTTCCCTTTCCTTTTTAGGACGCTTGTTTATTGCTTTGAGGATCAACTCAGCTGTTTTTAGACTGTTTCTATGTGCTATAAAATGAAGCAGGGTATTTTCACAGTTGTCCAGCTGTGTGAAGTCAGGTTTGCCTAGGTCAAGATGTGCGTTGGCAATGGCTATTTCTGAATCAATAAGACCTACATGGTTACCACTTTTCCATTCATAAAAATCTGCGAATGCGGTAGAAATTGCGGAATTTCCCGCATTATTTACAATGTTGACATCGGCGCCATATTGAAGTAAAAGCCTGTGTGTTATTACACGTAAGTGCTTTTCTTCTTTGCCGTATATCCAATAGTCTTTAAATCCGATTCGCCTAAGGTTCAGCGGTGTGTTGCCGTCTTTATCTTTCTGATTAATATATTCAGGGTGTTCTTTGCATAGTTTTTCTACTGCCTCTGTGTTTTGTGTTAATACGGCGGCATGTAAAGGGTTTTGTTTGGCTTTTAAACATTTCTCAATGATTTGAATGATTGGGCCATTTCTCTTTGTGTCAACGTATTTCAATGCCTCCTGAAATGCGATTGTCGGTGTTGAGTCTGGATCTTTGCCTGCTTCCGATTGGTTTATTGTCAGCACTATTAAAAAAGAAAAGAAAATTTTTTTCATGACTGCCTAGGTGTGTATGTTAATGAAAGCTAACGACCCAGCGAGTTTTTTTATCAAAATCTGAACTTAACCAAAATGGTTAGACATTGACTCCGTTAACCAATAAAATGTTGAAAAATACGCTGAGTAGATGAAATGAAAGTAGACTTAAACAAATGCTTTAAGTTCAAATCTAATGGCGTGCCGTCGCAACACCTGTGTTAGGTATATGACCCTGCCTATATCAAGGTCGTGCCTTACAAAACCTTTGTTTTTCCCTTTAGACGTCCTTTATTTACTTAGTGCCTTATGTGCTGCGAAGTAATGGTTTAATAAGTTCTTCATTTCAGGCTTTGTGTTGTCAAATGTTGCTAAGTCATAAATAGATAGGTTATCGCTACCTCTTCTGGTATTAAAAATAGTTTCCCTTTCCTGTTCAGAACGCTTGCTTATTGCCTTGAGGGTCAACTCAGCTGTTTCTAGATTACTTCTGGCTATTGTAAAATGAAGCAGAGTATTCTTTCGGCTTCCCAACTGTTTAAAATCAGGTTTTCCTATCTCAAGATGTGCCTTGGCAATGGCTCTTTCTGAATCACTAAGACCTACTTGTGCATAACCATTCCATTCATGAAACAAATCAAATGCCCGAAAAATTGGGGAATCTCCCGCTCTATTTTTAATGTTGACGTCAGCGGCATAGTGAAGTAAAAGTTGCTGTATTGTTGCACGTAAGTTCTGTTGTCTTTTGCCGTATTCTTGATTGTCTTTAAATCCGATTCGTCTAAGGTTCAGCGGTGTGTTGCCTTTTTTATCTTGCTGATTAATATATTCAGGGTGTTCTTTACATAGTATTTCTACAGCCTTCGGATTTTGTGCTAGTACGGCAGTATGTAAAGGGTTTTGTTCGGCTTTTAAACATTGCTGAATGATTGAGTCATGTTTCTTTTTATTAATGTTTTTCAATGCCTTGTGAAATGCGATTAACTGTGTTGAGTCTGGCTGTTTGCCTGCTTCCGATTGGTTTATTGTCAGCACTATTAAGAAAGAAAAAAAAATTTTTTTCATGACTACCCACTTGTATATATTGAAAAAAAGTAACGACTCGGCGTATTTTTTGATCACAATCTAAACGTAACCAAAATAATGAAAAATTGACTCAGTTAACCAGAAAAGTTGATTAATAAGTGATAAGAATTCTGGGTTGCAGATTGACTTTTAATCAATTGGCGCAAGTTTCCATTTCGCATGAATGCCTTGTGTTTTTCATAATAGTTAACGTGTTAGGTGTAAAATTAAAGATGAAAATCCATCACCTAAGATAACTACAGAGAAAAAGCACCCTTCAATTCAATAAAATTTTGAAAAATACGCTGAGTAGTTACAGTGAAAGTAGACTTAAACAAATGCTTTAGGTTCAATGCTAGTCTTTATTGACATGGTTATATTTATGCTGCTGCTGCCCGTTTTTCTATTCTAACAGGAAGAATTGAGTGAATATCAGCAGTTTATATGAGTGGAATTCGGCCCGCGCAGATGGAAAAACGGGCACAGTCAGAAGGGTTACCTCTAACTATTCACACAAGCTTGATTTGCCTTGCTTGATGAATAGTTAGCCAAGTCAACAGTATGAGAAAAAACTTACGTCAACAGAGCCTAATGGCGTGCTGGTACAACACCTGTATTAGGCATATGATCCATGCCTATATCACGGGCGTGCTCGACAAAGCCTTTGTTTTTCCAGAAGAAGGCACCTGGCATGGTGGTTGGTACGACGAGCACATAAAAGAGTGCGCGGCCAATGACGGCCGTCATTAGACAGCTAGCCAATAGTACCAGCATCAAAGTAACTTGAAGGTAAACAGGTAGGCCACCGAATGCGACAGTTGCAGCGAGGGTGATGTTTAAGCCTAAAAGCCCGTTTCTTAAAAGATACGTGTTGCCGAAGGTAGTTCGCTGAATGTAATGAGATACAGCTCCTTCATGTTTGGCATTTTTATAATCAACCGCCTGATAGATAAGGCCTGCACTTTCTGCAATCACACCCACCATGATTAAAGCTGCGGTGTATGAAAGAAGCGTTGCCCACTCAAGACCTAAAACAGCTAGCGTCGGTGCAAAGATTAGCGCAATCAATAAGCTACCAAGCGAAAGCGCGTTACCGACAAAATGTGTGCCTGTGCTTGCGTGATTCCAGAAAGGACGCGCAGGAATGCGGTAGCAGCGATACATATAGTAAAGGCCAATGCCGCCTGAAACCATGGCAAGTAGCGCCGTGGGGTTCGCAGCATAAGCGATACCGTTAGCCAGCTCGTCAGTCATACCAAAGCTTGTCATTAAACTGCTCAGCCAAGGGTGTGACGGTAACTGACATAAAAGGTGTAGGCCACCAAAAGCTAAGAAACCCGAAATGCCTAAGCCCTCGCGACAGACTGGGCTGTGACGCCAGTTATTAAAACCACGATAAAACCGGAAAGGTTTGCCTAAGTGAGTCACTGACATCATAAGACCAAAGGCTGATAAGCCTAGAGAAACCAAAATCATCGGCAAATACATGGCCGAGGTTTTGATGCTTTCGAAGACACCAATGCCAAACCAGTTGCCAAGGTTTAGCGTGAAGAAAATACCTAAAGAAGCTTGAACGGCTAGGGTAAATAGTACTAACGGATTCTCAGAAGATGACAGGCGCTTGACGTTCCAATGACGTTCAAGTCCATCTTTTTCATCGACTTCGGGGCGGTACATGCCTAAGTCATCTTTGGTGTATTTGACTTGCATTGAATCCGTGCGAGTGACTTCTTCCGGCATAGTTTTTTGCTGCTGAAAGCGAATGTTAGGATTGGTGATATTAGGGTCAGGGAAACCTGGAATCGACACATCAATGTCATCACGTCGCTCGGGTGTGTTTTCAATAACACCAAAATCCAAGGCGTTACCCACGCACGCTGAGACGCAGGCAGGTTTTAAGTTAACTTCTAATCGGTCAACGCACATATTACATTTTTCAACTCGGCCTTTTACAGGGTCAAGCTGAGGCGCATTATAAGGGCATACCCAAGTGCAATAGCCACAACCGAAGCAGATTTCAGGGTCTTGAATCACCGCGCCATATTCGCCGTGTTTAGTATAAGCACGTGTTGGGCAGCCTTTTAAGCAAACAGGGTCATCACAGTGGTTGCAGGCCATCGAAATGTTCATACGTGTAAAATTAGGGAAGTCACCGCCTTCAACGTAGCCTACTGAGCGAAAAGCAAAGTGATCGGGTAGATCGTTTTTCTCAGAGCAAGCGGATTCACAGGCATGACAGCCAATGCAGTTGTCGGCAGTAAAGTGAAAGCCGTGCTGTTTGTGCCGATTAGGGTTGGGGCCAATCGCATCCTCGTGATTGATTTTAAGACTGACAGGGACTTCCGTTGACGGAATCAACTGAATGTCTTTGCCGTAACGGTTTTTTTCTTCGCTGGTAGGGTCGTAGAGCTGGGCATAGCCCGGCTCGTCTTTTCTGACTTCAAACATAGTCACCTCGTTGGGTGTTCTCTTTGGCGGGAGACGCTTCGCTGTCCCGCCCTACAAAAATAAGGGGTTAGAAGGTGCGGTTTTCGAGATTGATCTTGGCAGCTTCGGCTTGATCGGTTTTCTCGATTTTGATGGCACCTTGTTTAAACGCCGGTTGCCTTGAATGTGGATCAAGCAAACCTAAGCTCAAACGGTTAATACAGTTATGGAAATGGAAGGGAATAAAGACCATATTTTCAGGCACGCGTGAGGTCAGCTGTACCATGACAATGGCATCGCCTCGGCGGCTTTTAAGCTTTACATACTCCATACTACGAATACCTTGTTTAGCCGCAGCAATCGGGTTCATTTCCATAAAAGGGGTAGGGGAGAACTTATTACAGTTACCCACCTTGCCGGTTTTGGTACGGGTATGAAAATGTTCAACTAGGCGGCCTGAATTTAGCCAATAAGGGTACTCTTCGCAGGGGCGCTCGTTATTATCGTTAAAACGCAGCGACAAAATTTTGGCTTTGCCATCAGGAAACTGAAAAACACCATCAGTGTAGAGTCGTGGGTTGCCTTTGCGAACCATTGTGTGGTCGGTCGGGAGGCTTTCGCCATGCAACTTAACGGCATCTTGGGGTGTAAACTGGTTTTTATGATCTTGCTCTGAATAAGGCCACTGAATGCCGCGTGAGGCTTCGATGCGGTCATGGCTCATGCCGGAAATATCTAACATGCGTTCCTTGCCGTTGACGCTGTCACCATTTACTGACAAGTATTTCATCTCATCGAAGACTTCTGCCGCAGTTTCTGGGAAGTTCATTTTGCTGTGATTATTCCAGCGCTTAGCAAGCTGATTAAAAATCCATAGATCAGACTTCGAGTCACCGGGCGGTTCTGCCACTTGGCGCGTTAAATTCACACGGCGTTCGGTATTAGTAAAACAGCCTGTTTTCTCTGCCCATACAGCGCCAGGTAAGTACACATTAGCGTAATCGGCCGTTTCACAATCTTCGTAGCTGTCTTGTACCACGCAAAACTCAACGTTTTTGAAGTTTTCACGAATACGTGCCGTGTTAGGCATCGAGGTGAGTGGGTTGGTAGCCACAATATAGAGTGCTTTGATTTGTCCTGTTTCAACCGCAGGAAAAATATCAGTTTCTTTCAAGCCAATTTTGGGTGGGAAGAAGTCTTCATCGACATTCCAAAATTTCGCCACTTCTTTTCGGTGCGCTGGATTTTCTAATGCGCGGTAGCCAGGTAAACCCGCACAGCTTGACCATTCACGTGTCCCCATGGCGTTACATTGACCTGTAATCGAAAGCGAGGTGCCACCAGGTTTGCCGATGTTGCCAGTAATCAGGTTCATGTTGTTGATTGCACAAACGCCATCACTGCCGTGTGTGGATTGGTTAATACCCATGGTCCAAATCGACATGGCACGTGGCGCTTTCGCGTAGAGTCTTGCGACTTCACGAATGGTGTCAGGTTCAATGCCGCAAATGACTGACGCATCTTCAGGCTTGTACGCTTTAACAAGCTCGCGGAATTCTTCAATACCGTTGGTGTGCTTTTCTATGTAGTCTTTGTCTTCAAGGCCTTCATCTAAAATGACATAAGCAAAACTGTTGAGAAGCACCAGATCAGTGCCTGGATTGAGCGGTAAATAATAATCGGCCATTTGCCCCATCATGGTTTTACGTGGGTCGATGACGACAACAGGGAATTTTCGTTTTTCTAACGCTTCTTTTAAGCGCCAGTAAATAATAGGGTGCTGTTCAGGTAGGTTTGAGCCAAAGGCCATTAAGCATTCTGTGTGCTCAAAGTCATCATAACAGCCCGGAGGGCCATCTGACCCAAAGGAACGTTTGTAGCCTGATACGGCTGATGCCATACAAAGCGTGGTGTTTCCGTCGTAATTATTGGTGCCAATAAGGCCACGGACCAGCTTACCTAGGGTGTAAAATTCTTCGGTAAAAAGCTGGCCCGTGGAAACGATGCCCAAGCTGTCCCGCCCGTATTTTTCCTGAATGCGTTTAAATTCACTGGCGACTTTATCAAGGGCGGTATCCCAATCTGTATTTTGGTATTCATCGTCAATGGATGTTCGAATTTTAGGGGTAAGGCCTCGGCCATTGCCTTCAAAAATACCGGCTTCGGTTAACCCTTTTACGCAAAGCTTGCCTCGGTTTACATCAGCACCACCAACGCCACGTGTAGTGACGGCTTTGCCTTCTTTATTCAAGCCCACTTCAATTGAACAACCCACAGAGCAGTAACCGCAAGTGGTGTATTTCCACTCAACAGCCCCTTTGTTGTTGATGATGATGGGGTTCTTTTTTTTACGTCCGAACAGCATAGAATGTCTCGTATTACTTGTTGCCTGTTTGGTGGTGGATCGCGCTAACGCTTATCCCCCTACAAAGAAGCATGCTACAAGGGCCTGTAGGGTGGATAAGCGTTAGCGCGATCCACCAAAAGCAAACTAACTTAAGCTGCTACCTCAGCTTTTTCTTCAATCAGCACCTTGCCGTTTTCTGCTTTAACCATCCATGTGTTTAAGCTTACATCCCCGTCTTCCAAGCACTGACCTGTTGCTAGGTTAAAGTGCTGCTTGTAAATGGGTGATGCCACTACCACTTGCTCTTGCAAAGATCCTACCAATCCACGTGAAAGCACATTAGCTTCAGAGAAAGGATCGTAATTGCTAACTGCATAAAACTTCTCAGTGTCACCGTTAACTACACGAAAAACAGCGACTTGCTCACCATCAATTAGCGCCGCACGGCCACTGTTAGGAAGAATGTCATTCACATTACAAAGGGTTGTCCAGCTCATGGTGTTCTCCTTAGCCTACTTTGGCAATTAAATCGTCTTTTTCATCTTTGGTGGCAGGACGAATTTGATCACGCTCGCGCACAAAGACTACATTCGTATCAGTTGCATCAGGGGCGTTAACGAAGGGGGTAAAACGCTTAACTTTTTCTTCGTCTTCAATGGTGGTTTTCCACTCACACTGATAGCGATCCACAATGCGCTGCATATCGGCTTCTAGCTCGTCACAAATGCCGAGCTTGTCATTGATAATGACATCTTGAAGGTAATCCATGCCGCCTTCAAGGTTTTCGAACCAGACCGATGTGCGCTGTAGACGATCGCCTGTTCTAACATAAAACATAAGGAGGCGGTCGATGTACTTAACAAGCGTTTCTTTATCAAGGTCTGAGGCAAAGAGATCTGCATGACGTGGCTTCATACCCCCGTTACCGCAGGTGTAAAGGTTCCAGCCGTTCTCGGTCGCAATAATGCCAATGTCTTTTGATTGGGCTTCGGCGCATTCACGCGTACAGCCAGACACAGCAAACTTTAATTTATGCGGGGAACGTAAACCTTTGTAGCGGTTTTCAATTTCAATCGCAAAGCCTACAGAGTCATCAACGCCATAGCGACACCAAGTTGAACCCACACAAGACTTAACAGTACGCACGGATTTACCGTAAGCGTGCCCTGTTTCAAAGCCTGCATCGATCATTTTGCGCCAAATTTCGGGCAGCTGTTCTTGTTTTGCACCAAAAAGATCCACGCGCTGCCCACCTGTGATCTTGGTGTACAAGTCATAGTCTTTTGCTATCTGTCCTAAGGCAATGAGCTTGTCCGGTGTAACTTCTCCGCCCGCCATACGCGGCACAATGGAGTAAGTGCCGTCTTTTTGCATGTTTCCCATGAAATAATCGTTAGTGTCTTGGTTGACTGCATGATCATCCTGCAAGATGTAATCGTTCCAGCAGCTTGCTAAGATTGAAGCAATAGTTGGGCGGCAAATATCACAGCCGTGGCCTGTGCCGTGCTTGTCTAACATCTCACCGAATGATTGAATTTCCCCTACACGAATTAAATGAAAGAGCTCTTGGCGGGTATGCGGGAAGTGTTCGCAAATGTCAGTGTTGACTTCAAGGCCAAGGTTTTCCATCTCGGCATTCATGACTTGTGTGGCTAATTGCACGCAGCCACCGCAGCTGGTTGCAGCCGATGTGCAGGCTTTAATGTCACCGATAGTGCAATTGCCCGCTTGAACGGCAGCGTTAATATCGCCCTTGGTAACGTTGTTACAGGAACAAATGACAGCCGTATCTGGCAGCATATCAACACCGAGTGCTGCACCACCTGAGCCGTCACGGTTCGGTAAGATAAGTGAATCCGGATGCTCAGGTAAATCAATCCCGTTTAAAGCATATTGAAGTAATGAGTCGTAGTCGTCAGTATCACCGACTAACACAGCACCTAAGAGTTTTGAGTTATCTTCACTGACGACAATCTTTTTATAGACCTCGTTAGGTTGGTCTTCGTAGGTGTAGGTCTTAGCCCCTTGAGAAGTACTGTGTGCATCGCCAATAGAACCGACATCAACACCCATCAGTTTTAATTTGGTGCTCATGTCAAAGCCTGTAAAGGCAGTATCGCCAGTCCCTGTGATTTGTTCTACGGCAATCACAGCCATTTGGTTACAAGGAGCAATCAGGCCATAAATGCGGCCGTTCCAAAGCGCGCATTCACCAATGGCATAAATGTTTTTATCAGAGGTGCGGCAATAGTTATCGATCACGATGCCGCCGCGCTCGCCGATGTCAAGGTCACTTTGACGTGCTAGCGCATCTTGAGGGCGAATACCTGCTGAAAAGACAATCATGTCAGTCTCTAAAGCTTCTCCGTCAGCAAATTCCATACGGTGCTGGGCGCTGTCCCCATCGACAATTTGTTGCGTGTTTTTGCTGGTATGTACGCCTACACCAAGGTCTTCAATTTTGCCGCGTAAAATATTGCCACCACCATCATCTACCTGAACCGCCATCAAGCGGGGCGCAAATTCGACGACATGGGTTTCAAGGTCAAGGTCATGTAAAGCTTTAGCGGCTTCAAGGCCTAATAAGCCGCCACCTACAACAGTACCTATTTTGGCTGTTTTAGCTGCTTCCGTAATGGCTTCAAGGTCATCAATGGTACGGTAAACAAAGGTGTTAGCACGATCATGACCCGGTACTGGAGGGACAAAAGGAAAAGAGCCTGTGGCAAGAATCAATGTATCGTAAACATAGACTTGGCCGCTCTCGGCTTTAATGCTTTTATTGTTACGGTCAATTTCTGTGATTTTTTCATCGGTGATGCAGTTAATGCCATTCTCTGCATAGAAGCTTGTCGTACCCATTTCAATGCCTGAAGGGTCGCGCGTTTCAAACCAGGCAGTCAAGTAGACGCGGTTATAGGCAGGGAGAGACTCTTCGCCAATGACTGTCATGTCATATTGATCAGCTTTGCCTGTTGCGAGGAGCGTTTCGAGAAATTTATGTGCGACAGGGCCATTACCTACAATGACCAGCTTTTCTTTTTGCATGAGCTTTCCGCATGGTTAACTGTGACTTATCTAGCGCAAGCAAAAAGTGTGCCTGATGTGCCTTAATGATGCGCTTTCTCTGGCTGAATGGGGCTAATGTGGTGCAGGGAGTGTTAAACTGATGACTTTCCTGCTCGTTGGAATATGCGGTTGGGCTTTGCTAGTGCAACCTGTCAAACCAGTTATTACATGGGGAAATTGTAGGGTGGCTAAGCTGCGCGTAACCCACCATAAAGTTGAGAGTTTCTTGGTGGGTTAGGTTTCACTAACCCACTCTACGAGTACTAGACATACATGGCGTAAGCAACGCCTTCTATAACTTATCTGGTAAGAATTGTCTTATGCAGTCTCAATACTGTTAGCTTCGGTGGTGGTCTTCAGCGAAGAGGAGGGTGTTTGATGAATAATCACAGGCTCGCATAATTTGTCAGCCAGCCGCTTGGCTGTATCTGGAATATGCTTATAAAAGCTGCCTTTAATTTGGGTGTGCACTCGAATGGAGCCAATGAGGTAGTCGACATGCGCTTTTGTAGGACGTTTTGGTGCAACCCAAAACTCATCGAGCGTTTGTTGGCTGGTAATGTCTGGCATATCCCAAAACGCTTTACCTACTACTTTGACGGGCAGGTTATGTAGGAGTGCCGAAATGCCTACTGTACTATTCAGTGTCACAACGCCTCGAGTGTGTCTTAATAGTGTGGGTAGTGGCCAGTCATGGCCATAGAATACTCGGCCTTTTAATTGAAACTTGTCAGCTAATGCGCGAATGCAGTTACCATAGTGGCTATGGCCCCTATCCATAGGGTGATGCTTGATTAATAACGCTGTGCCTCTGTCAGCATGTTTGGCGAAGGACTGTAGTGTCGTCTCAATAAGCTGCTCAATGCTGGCAAAATCAGAATGATGTCTAATCTGAGAGTCCGTGGCGACTTGTAAAGGAAGCAGGAAAAAATTTCGGCCAAATTGTGTCTTGACTTGTTTAAGTGAGAGTTGATCTGCTGCCTTATAAGCCTGTTTTCTATAGAAGTTAGTGAGCCAGTATCCAGCCTGAACCCAAGGTGAGGGATGGATATGGTGAGACTGATATTGATTAAACTCACGTTTGTAATATTCCATCATGACATAGTAAGCGGTTGCGTAATAAAAGCGCTGGAAAAACGTTGAGCCAGTTGTGTCTGTTTTTTCTTCTGTTAAGAGCGTTTTCTTTTCCTGAAGAAAATCCACACGTTTAAGGAGGGTCGATGCCGCATTGACGCCGTCTTGTTCGCATGTAATCCAATCAGGGCGAAGGTAACCTTCTTCTAGCGCGTAAACTTTGCACTGTTCAGCTTTGGCAACAGTAATAGCGGTCCTGTGAATGGCACGGCAGTCGCCATAGAGTACGACCTTGCGAATAGTGTTCTCACGAATGTACGTTTGTAAAAAAGTGGGCCACTGTTCAAGGTTACCTAAGTAGTCTGTTCTGATGCCATAGTCACTGAACCATCTGTCACCTGCATTAAAGTGAATTCTGAACACAGAGAACCCTCTAGCAATGAGGTTTCCGGCCAGGTGATCAAAAAATGGGCCAAGGGGGCCCTGTAATAGCAGTATGTTCAAAATAGCTCTGTTATGATTATCATGTTAAGCCTAGCCCATCTTACAATTCACTTGCTTAGGTTTTATCTGCATCCATAAGGATGAGTTCAGTTCGGCTAGCTCCGCTAGCGTTAGCTGATTTCTATGTTGCTAATGGTAAGCGTTGTGCCTGTTTAGCTGTTAATTATCGTTTGAACAGCCGACTTAGGGTCAGTTGACTGAGCAGAAGGCATTTTTGCTTTAGCCGTCTAGCATAGCCAACCCCTCTACTTACCTCGTCCTTATCGCTTGCCAGCAGATGAATAATCGCTTCAACTTGTGAGGGCTTTTGCGATAATGGATGTAGATAGCGCGGGTATTCTATCAAAGCTAGGTAAGCCATTTCTGACAGAGTTCGCTTTCTGGTGCGCCTTTTTATAACTGTTTTATCTATCGTCAGTCCAAATCCTGAATAAAAAGGGGAACCATGACAATATACGAACTTATTTTTCAATAACGCTTCAAAGCCAACGAGAGACGTGAGCACATGCACTTCATCAGCCACGTCTAAAGCATCATGAATGCATCCGTCGGTATCGATGACGTCAGCAAAAGGTTTGGCATCTTCTGGTAATAAACCTTGGCGCTCCCCCGTCAGGACATCTGGATGCGGCCGATAGATAATACAGGCATCAGGATTGTCTTTTCTGACTGCTTTCAGCATGCCGAAGACTGTCGTGTCATCAAGCACACCAAATCGAATGGAAGCGTCGTTGTCTACCTGGCCAATCACGAGGATTTTCTTTTTGCCGGGAGACACGTTTATTAAGGGGTTGGTGTTTTGGGTTGACAGGTTGTATTTGCTAATGCGATTAGCCTGAATAAGCGCAATGAGCTTTTCTGCTCGAACCTGCTGTGCTTCAGTTACGTCATTTATTTCAAGCATTTGCTCAATGGTAGAAGGCTTAGTGGCATCAAAATAAATGCCTTTGCGGTCAAAGACTAATGATAGCGGGGGCGTTAAATCGATACCGAGGCCTTTTGAGCGAATAAAGCCATCTTCTAATCGAATGACATGATTATGTGCGATATCTGGTGCGTTATTGCCCCATAATAAAAGCGTGTCATCATGCTTGGCCTGCTTTAATGCTTTATTTAGCGAGCAATACACAACACGTTTCGCCATAGGGTTTAGCCAGTATGGGAGGAACAGGCGTTTCCAAAAAGAAAAATCAACAGCATACAGTGTGTTAAGGGTAGCTTGTGCTTGCTGCTTCTTGTGATCAATGAAAAAGGGTAATAGCGCTTCAAGTGAGCAAAGGCCATGGCTATCGGGGTGAATGTAATGGCAATAGTCAAGCAGTGCACCGTGCGCTAGCGTTTCAAGCGAGAGGCTAGGTCTAGGTGCTATTGGCTGAATATAATCGGTTGTCAATCCGTAGCCTGCATAAAAGGGCATGCCAAAGCAGTGGACATCGATGCCCCGCCACAAGGCTTCAAAGCCCATTTGTGAAGACACGGTATAGAGTTTCTTCGTGATGCTGAAAAGCTGCTTTGGGCTGATGCCATCAGGTAAAACAGTTATTTCCGGATACTGTTTGATTAAGGGAAAAAGCACACCTTGCTTTTTGCCTAGTAGAACATCTGGGTGAACCTTTAAATAAAGGGTTTCACCTTGGTTATATTGAATAGCGGATTCAAGCATGCGGACGAACTGCTGTTCATCTGCCAGTGCTCCTTCAATAGACGCATCGCCAGCTGTTTGGTCAATCAATACGATTGCTTGTTGATCTAGCGCTTTAATGGCTTCATTGGGTGCATCTTTTACATGGTTATATTTACTGATGCCATGCTCAGCTAACTGTTTGAGTATGCGATTTATTCTGCGTTCTTGCGTATCGGTCAGTTGGAGCGTTTTCAGCAACTCACTTAAGTCTGAAGGTTCTCTCGCATCGTAGTAGACACCTTGTTTGTCGTGGATTAAGCTGAGCCTTGTTGAATCGAGTGCCGGATGCTCTAGAAAACTCAAAAATCCATCTTCCAGTCGGTGGTATTCTAGGTTTTTCTTTTTTGCCCACTGTCTACTTTTTTGAGTGCTGGTTTTGTTGCCCCAGCCTACAAAGCAGGCTGCTTGTTTACCGGTTATTTGCCATGGAAATCGTACAAGCTGCGGCTTGCAGCCTAACACAGCACAGACTGCTTTGTCTTTGTGAATGGGTTTTGAGTGGGTGACCCACATAAGGTGGATAGCCTAATATTATCTTTATTTTAGAGAGGCAGGACTTTGGTGAAAGTCTGCTTGATGGAAAATTATGCGCCTCTTACAAGACGCTTTCAAGGACGTAGTTAATGAAGTACCACGTCTTCACTAAGATGGGTCGGCGGTGGTTCTGATAATTCAGAGAAAGCCAGCATGCCTGCCTCGATCATTGCTTGGGCAATCAACATTTTTGATTCCTGCATGGATGCTAGAGAATCCTTTGAAAACTTGAGTGTCACAATAGGTTCTTCACTGGTGCTATCATCGTTGACGCGCTTAAGGGCAACATCTCCGTTGGCAAGTTCGATTAATTCTAAAAGGGATTCAGACACAACCTGTTCTCTTCACTGTTTCAAAAATTCATTCTGTCGAAAGGCGTGTAGGGCGGAATACTTTCAATGTGGCGGCTTAGGCTACGCTCACCCCCCCCTACAAATGTCAGACGACTCATGGATAGTTGTCTGGTTTATATAGCCAAGCCAATCATATCCATCCGCTCATTGTCGAACATACCGATCTCAGGTGCAAGTAAGTTAATGTACCTGTCAAAATACAAAAATTGCTTGACGAGCAGGGTAAACTCACGTGGAAAGCGAATGCCATGCTTAGCGCTGATGGATGAAAAGCTCATGGTGATGTGCCGCCAGAGTTGATCAGGATCTTCAGGGAGGTTTTGATCTTCCTGCATTAATGTGCGCCATAACGATTCAAGATCAGATGCAAAAAGCGGTAAATCAACGGCTGCACTCGTTGCACCAATTTTACTTAGGGAGAGGGCAAGCCCGACAAAATCTTGCGCAGGAATACAGGTAGCTAAGGCCGTTAAACCTTCCCAGGTGGTTTCAGAGAGTCTGCCAACAATGCCAAAATCAATAAAGCCAATTCGGCCGTCTTCCAGCATTAGCACATTGCCCGCATGCAGGTCTGCATGATAAATTCGGCATTGTTTAAGGCTTAAAAACCAGGTGTCCAGTGCTTTGGCCAATTGCTGGTCTGGGCTGGGTGTAATCGCGTAAACCCCTTTAGTGTCTGCTAAAGGTACCCCAAAAAAGCGCTCCATGGTTAAGACTTTTTTGGTGGAGAGCATAGGGTAAACCTCAGGGACTGTGACATCCTGAATGGCATGTCCTTCCAAAAATCGCCTGAACTCTTCAATATTGTCTGCTTCTTTATAAAAATCGCATTCATCTAACATGCCATCGCGCATTTCTCGAACGATGTCTAATAGCGATGACTTCCAAGCTTTATTGGCGAGTTTTTCAACCATCGCCGTAGCAAAAGTGAGAAATTGAAAGTCGGTTTCAAGGGTTTCTTGTACGCCAGGTTTTTGCACCTTTAACACGACCTTTTCGCCTGTGATCAATTCAGCGGCGTGTACTTGGGCAATTGAGGCTGAGGCTAAGGGAATAGGGTCAATGTGCGCAAATTGGCTGTGTCTTTTTGCACCTAGTTCTTCAATTATAATGGGCTCAATGATATCAAACGACAAAGGTGTTGTTTGATCTAGACAGGTTTGAAAGGCATTGACATAGCTATCAGGGAAAAGCGTTGGGGAGCTGGCTATTAACTGGCCGAGTTTAACGTAGGTGCAGCCTAAGGATTGAAAACTCTCGGTAAGAAGCTCAGGAAATTTATCGTCTTTGCGATGCTTGAGCCATTTGTAGAAAAGTTTATTGGCAGCAATGCTGGTCTGCCCCATGCGCTTAAACGAGCGCGATGCCTGACGAAATTCCTTTAACATGTGGTTTCCATTTATTGATAGGTTGACGCTGTGCCAGTCAACTAGATTTTACAGGATATAATGTTAAAGAAAGGTTGTAAATTAAAAGGCGATGAGGATAAGACGGGGTTAGTAATAGAAAGACTGGCATGTATGCAAGCCAGTCCTTGTTTTGGTTAACGTTTTAGAGGCTGTCAAACTCTTCTTCCATGAGTTTGGGATAGCCATCCATCATTTTGTTGGTGCTCTTATTGACTTTGGCAACTTTACCGCCCTTTAAGAAAAGGTAATAAAAGTTGGTTTCTAGGATGCCTACACAGCCTGTTATATCATTTGACCAAGGCCCGAGATCCCAGTCAGGCGCTACGCTTTTAGCATTTTGTACTATTTTTTGATTATATTGATCGTAAATTAGGTAAGTACCATTTTCAAAGAAAAAGTAAGCATTGTGCGAGCTCTTTGAGCCAATAACTGAAGTTAGGCAGGCAGCGGTTATTTTCGGGTAATTTAATAATAAGGTTTCTCTATTAAGTTCTGGGCCCCATATATGACTGAAGCTGTATTGTGAATACCCCATGGCTTTGGCGCCACCTTCTAAGAATAGGTGCACGTCACTAGCATTAGTGCTTGTTTGTACCATGGCACTTAATTCTGAACTTTCATAAGTACTGAGGTACCATGGCTCACCTGCTGTCGTTTTCAACGGGTTGGCTGTGGATGTCTGTAACCAATAATCAAAAAGGGTATTGTCGTTTAAGACAACAGTCACTGCCCAGGCAGTACCTCCCCAGCCAATTGCAGCTTTAACTTCTTTGTTATAGGTTCGAGAAAAGTTGAAGGTGTATGCTGTTTTCTTACCGTTATGTTCAAACTCAACCTTATTGATACCTCTATCAGGTGCAGTTAAAGACCAGGCTTTGCTTTCTATAGGAAGGGTTTTCATTGCTTTGCCATTAAGGCTAACTTTTAGTTCCCCGGTACTGGCTGTATTCCATGTGAATCTTCTAGAAGAGAAATCAAAAAGGAGGTCAGTTAGATCAATAGGTGTTGGTGTTATTTGACTACCGCCATTGTCGCCGTTGTCGACGTTATCGCCGTTATCGACGTTATCGCCGTTATCGCCGTTATCGACGTTATCGCCGTTATCGACGTTATCGACGTTATCGACGTTATCGCCGTTGTCACCGTTATCGCCGTTATCGCCGTTATCGCCGTTATCGCCGTTATCGCCGTTATCGCCGTTATCGCCGTTATCGCCGTTATCGCCGTTATCGCCAGCTTCTGTAGCCTCAATGATGGTCAACGTTATTTTTTGTTCATTAATGATCCCGTCTTCCGTTTCAAGTACAAAGGTGTAGTCAATTGTGCCGGGGGTGTGCTCATAATTAGCAATGGATTCTATCTTTTGCGTGTCATCATAAATAATCAACCTACCTTGGCCTTTCACCTTTACCAAAGCTAAAGCGGTTCTTAATTCTTCGATTTTATAGTCTTTTATTTCGGGTAAGGACTCTAAAACGGGGGGTGATTGAGTAGATGGCTCTTCTATGTCATCAGCAGGCTCTGGTTTGGTAGGCAAAGAGGGTGAAGAAGGTTGCTCAATGCTGCTAGTTGGTTCAGTTTCTGATTTGCTGGTAGGCGAGTCACTACCCGAGCAAGCAGTTAATGCAAATAATGCAAGAATAATGAGGGATCGCATATTTTTTGCCTTTTTATTCTTTAATGTAGGCTGCAATAACCATAAGTGAATATTGGTGACAAAATCTTCATGAATGTGGACGGGTGATTAAAGATACTACCAGTAAGGTTTCCATGTGGTTTTCAGTGTTGGTTAATTAGTCAGCCCTGACAAAGGCCTTATATTTTTTAAGGCCAAGTATTATCGAAAGCATAAACTTAAAGCCAGCCAATCTGCTGGCTGCTTTTTGATCAGGTAACCAGATAAAAACAAGCACAAAAAAAGCGTTGATCCACTTTTTTAAGTTCCAGGCACAAGCAGCCATCAACAAGTTAAGCTGATCGCCGATAAAGCCCTTAAGGAAGTTCCTGCACAATCTGAAGTCTTGCTTCAAATGACCGATAACGGGCTCAATGGATGAGCGTTTTTTACAAAGCGTTCGTTTACGTGCTCGTTGTTTATCATTATCTCGCTTAAGAGGCTTGCCTGGTAAAATAACTTCCTGCTTCACTTTAGATTTGGAACCTTGATAGCCTTTATCAACAACAGCAGTTTTGATGGATGTCTCTCTCACAGATTCTGCTTCATCTAACGCAGTTTGTAATGTTTCAGAATCATGCGTGAACGTATCATGTGCAGCGACGCCAACAATGACATGATCGCGTGTCGATACGATAGAAGCCTTGCTCCCGTATTCGTATTTTTTATGCGCCTTACCTTTAGCAACACAGTAGACTTGAGGCTCATGAAGGCTGTAAATTTTGTTCTTGTCCTTAGACTGTTGAGCAAGTACCTTGCGATACATGGCAAAATCGTTTGCTAGCTGTGCAACCGCACCCTCTGGGAGTTTTCGCTCAAGCTCTCTCATCAGAATGTCAGCAATAGTACGCAGACGCTTCAAGGCTTTTTTAGCCTTCTTGCGTTTCTTTACATGTCCAAAGAAGCGCGAGTCAATACGAAGCTGTTTTACCTCTTTGACAAACGTTCGCCGCTGTTTGACACCAAAGCCTTTTGCTAGCTTATTCACTCGATTAATGATTTTGATGGCGAGCTTTGTATCGGTCGGATAGGTGATAGCTTTTTCCTGTGCCGTCGTATCAACAAAAACCGTATCATCTTCAGCTGCCTCTCCATGCAGCTTAACTGACATCGCAAAAATCTGTTTAACGCCGCTCTCGCCAATTCTTTGCCTGAATTTTACAAGGTCTGTTGGATGGCAAGGCAGGCAAGATTGAAAACTGGTTTCACCGCAGAAAAATTGAAAGTATGGGTTCATTTTCCACTGAGAAACCACATTCTCGTCACTCAAATTGAAGAGCTGCTTGAGCATTAATAAGCCGCTCATCAATCGAATGGGTTTGGCTGGGCGACCTTCTTCGCTGTAATAAACGGCAAGACCTTTTTCTAAATCTGGCCAAGGCAATGCGTTCGATAAGGCTATGAGCGGGTCATTGAGATCTAATGAATCGAATAGATCAAAAAAGCTGCTTTGATTGTTCGAAGACGGGCTTGTAGTCAGCATCCAAAACTCATTTCGACCAATAATTTAAGGCTTTTAGAGTCTTTCTGGTCGAAATTGTTCGTTTCAAGCCAGCCCTAAGCCTCTTTAAATGAAGCTTTCTACTGTTTATCAGGGCTGACTAATTAAAAAAGCCAAGGGTTTTCTCTCAAATAAGAATACCTTTGGCTCTTATAAAGACTATTCAGTTGGAGGGGAAAAGTGCGTTTATTTTAGGTAGCGTTAACTTCGCCAATAATTATTGGCTGCTGCAATAGTTTGGTAGTTGGTTGCAACGACTTGAGATGCTGCGATGAGGCTGTCAGCATCTTCCGCGTATAGTGGCCTGAGCTTTTCTCTAATCTCATCCGAAGGTTGCGTGTATTTTACAGCCATTCTGGATAATTTAAGGGCTAATTCAAATCCTTGTTGAGCATTTTCCGTCATTAGACTACTTAACCATATATCTGACATTGATCGCTCCAGTTTTTGTTTGAATTACTATCTGTAGGGTGAGAAGGTGTGCCTAGCCTGAATAATTCATGAGAAAGTATGAAGGAACGGCGCAAACCCTTATAATAAAGGTGCCAACACAATAAAAATAAAGATTGCGCCGATGCCAAATTGTACCGTTAGTCAACCACTTTTCCCAGTCCTAAAACGTCGTCAAATAGATTTTGATTTCTCAGGTGGTTGCGTCAGTTCATTTGCAGGAAGTTTACTTTTAAGCAAAGTTGATAAAAAAATAGGCTTAACGCAAAAGATAGCAAAGCTTCTTCCAGATGATCGAGATAAAAGCAAGGTCGAACATCAAGCAGAAAATCTTTTAAAGCAGCGAGTTTATGCATTAGCCTGCGGTGAAGAAGATCTCATTGATCACAATGATTTAAAAAATGATCTAGCTCTGCAAACAGCCGTCGGTGTTGATGAGGATCTTGCAAGTGCGTTCACCATGCAGAGGTTCGACCAGCGGTTTGATAGGCGCAGTTTAAAAGCCGTTCATGAGGAGCTGATTCAGCAGTTTATTAACAGTTATTCAAAAGCGCCAAAAACAATCATTCTAGATTTTGATGCCACAGATAACCGTCTCTATGGTGAACAGGAAGGCCGTTACTACAACCATCATTACCGTGGCTACTGCTATTTACCGCTTTATGTTTTCTGTGGCGATCAGCTATTAGCCGCGATATTGAGACCATCAAGCAAGCATGGCAACTGGTTGACTGTGCTGGTATTGAAAATGCTCGTGAAACGATTAAGAAAAGCCTGGCCAAAAACGCAAATTTTATTTCGAGGCGACAGTGGTTTTTATTCACCCAAAATCATTAACCTTTGTGAGTCGATAGAGATTGATTATGCTGTAGGTTACAGCCCTAACAGCGCTTTACATGGGCGAGCAATCACCATTGGATTACATAAATCTGCGCTAGAAGCCTTCGAAGAGAGTAGTGAGCCACAGAAATGGTTTGGTGAAATTAACGATTACAAAGCCAGAAGCTGGCCTCACGAACGGCGAATCGTCGTTAAAGCGGAAGTCTCTAATTTGGGTACGAATACACGCTATGTATTGACGTCACTCAAAGATAAAGCTTCCTCACTTTACAGCGAAGTTTATTGCGAGCGTGGCGACATGGAAAACCGGATTAAAGAACAAAAATGGCTGTTTAGTGACCTTAATAGCTGCTCAGATTGGTGGTCCAATCAGTTCCGAGTTATTTTATCAGGATTGGCCTATACACTGCTTGAAAGGCTCAGAGTCATAGGTCTAAAAGATACGCTGGGAGAGCGATGGCAGGTAAGATTGCTAAGAGAAAAACTACTGAAGATCAGTGCTGTCGTGACACGCAATACTCGAAGAATAAAATTCATGGCTGCATCAACAACCTCCAATCAAAGACAATCATTATTTTATACGGCAGCTATCCGCTTAAACCTGTCTCCTGATTAAAAAATATTGCGCTTACCCCAGCGCATGAAAAGCACGGGGATAAGGGGGAGTTGTGTCTGAATTTCAAAAAATGATTAATTTATAGCCGATTTGATCTGATGTTGCATTTACAACACACTTATTCGGTCAATCTCTAAGAAATCTAAAATGTCATGAATTATTCAGGCTAGGAACCTGTCCGAGAACTGACTGTTCGGCCTAAATTCCAGATAAGCGGCTAAACTCTTCGCCAAATTCCTTTAAATAGGCTGACTATTCGCAGGAATTCCCCAAAAAATTTATCTCACTTCTTTGAAATTTATCCTCGAACGCAATTCTCAGACAGGCTCCTAGGGTCCCCAGTCACTTTATTTTCGGCTTGGTTGTTATGTTAGATTTAGGTGGTTGCCAAAATACTCACTATTATTTTTATGGCGAATGAATAATTGACTACTTCTCTATTTGGAAGTTGGATGTTATAGCCTAAGCTAGCTCTTGAGCGATTGCCTGTAGTAGGTGATTAGACTCTACTGGCTTTGAAAGGTACTGGGATGCGCCCGCATTTAAGCATTTTTCTTTATCGCCAATCATGGCTTTGGCTGTGAGGGCAATAATCGGAAGGGGAGAATTTAACGACTGCAGTGCATTCATGACTTCATAACCGTCCATAATGGGCATCATGATGTCGAGTACAATAATGTCAATCGAGCTGTCCTCTTTGACTTTTTTTAGCGCATCCTTGCCACTATGTGCCAACGATACTTTGAGACCTGAGTTCTCAAGTACCATGGATAGCGAATAGAGATTTCGATCGTCATCATCTACCAGTAATAAATGCTTGCCTTGGAAATGGTAGGATGTCTTTTCCCCTTGACTGTGGTCATTGAATTGATTGGCCAAGATGGATTTAGTGAGTAGACAAACTTCTTGAATCGCTTTGGGGGTTTTGACAATGACATAATCAGCATATTGATGAAGGGCTTTCTTTTCAGTTTCTGATAAGTCTTCGGCTGTAAAGACAATGAGCGGTGTGTCTTTGTAGTCTTCAATGCCGCGAATAGCCGGAAATAGTTTATCGCTGGGGTAGTCAGGTAAATTTAGATCAACAATTAAGCAGGAAAAGTACTCTTTTTGTAGTGTGGCTAATGCCTCCTTACCTGTTGAGGCTACCACTGAAGGCACATTATGTTTATTGAAGACACTCCTCATGGTTTGAATGAGCACAGGGTTGTCTTCAACAATCAGCACTTTTGACATGAGGAGCTGTTTGGAAAATCCTGTCAGTTCAATTTGCTCTATTCGTGGCATTTTTTGCAAAGGGAGTACTTCAAGGGCTGCGACTTGGGGGTCTAGAGGAAGCGATAGCGTAAAGCTACTGCCTTTATTAGGGCCCTCGCTATATAACCCGACTTGGCCTTTAAGCAGCTTGGATAGTTCTCTTGAAATAGAAAGTCCAAGGCCAGTTCCACCGTATTTTCGACTGGTTGTGCCATCTAGCTGTTTGAATGCTTCAAACACATCCTGCTGCCTAGTATGCTCTATGCCAACGCCTGTATCTTTAACGGTAATGATAAGTTCTTTTTGGGTGCTCGGTGTCTCGGGCTTAATCGTCATATTGACGAAAACGCCACCTGAATCAGTAAACTTCAACGCATTGGAAATGAAGTTTTTGAGAATTTGTTTTAAGCGTATGGAGTCACTGCAAATAAGAATCGGCACTTCTTTATCCACAACAACCTGGTATTCAAGTTGTTTATTTTTCGCTTGCAAGGCAAAGGCATGGTAGATGCTTTCAGCGAGTTCTCTTATGTCAAACTTTTCCCAGACCACCTCCATTTTACCTTCTTCAATTTTAGAGAGGTCAAGAATGTCATTAATTAGCGCTAATAAATCACTGCCAGCTGTATGAATAATTTGTGCATTTTGAACTTCCTGAGCTGACAGAGCACCACTGCGATTATTCATGAGCGTTTCCGACAGAATAAGGATGCTGTTGAGCGGTGTTCGTAATTCATGAGACATAGTGGACAGAAACTGTGATTTGTAGCGTCCACTGATTTCTAATTCTTGCCTTTGTTGTTTCAAGACCTTGGCTTGTTTTTGTGTTTGTTCGAGCATTTTGGCCAGTGCTGCACGTGAATTGGCAGCGTCAATGGCTATAAAGACTGCCCCCTGACATTTGCTGATTAATTCAAGGTCTTGATCGATGAAATGAGTAGGCCTAAAAAGCTCGATAATGCCTAGGGATACACCATCATGATAGATCGGTAGTAATAACCTGGCTTGATGATGTTGAATTTGCGCTTCTTGGGTGTCAAACGTTAACTCTGGTGTGTATATATTTCCCTCAGGCTGTGAGGCGATGTTTTCTAAAAAAACGTTTTCTGTCGAATGTGACTCGACACATGGGCTTTGAGGGAAACTGCTCTTTTTGGTCAATTCTTTATGGTTAAAAAGATAAATATTGCCTTCAGATGTATCTAATTGCTCTGAAAAGTAGCTCAAAATGCCTGCAAGCAGCTCATCTAGGGTAGGGTCACCTCGCATCGTGACGTTTAAGCCACTAAGGAAATCCCTCGTGTGTTCTCGGTTGATATGATCTTCACGCTGTTGTTTCAGGGCATCTCTCATAGCTCTAAGGGACAGCATCATTTTGCCTGTTTCATCATTGGAGCGAGGCGCAATATTTTGGTTGAAATTGCCATTGGCAATTTCTTCAGAGAGATTAACCACATTGTGAAACGCATTAATCAAGTTGCGAATAACAAAAAAGGAAATGATGCCAAGGATCAGCGTCAGTAGGATGCCGAGCAGTAAGCCAAAATCAACGAGGAACTTACCCTCGCTTTGGATCACCGCGAGTTGATTTTCAAATGCGCTGTAGCAATAGTCAAAGAAGACGGTTTGGGCATGTTCGTAGTCTTGCTTTAATAGGCCAATCTGGTCATAGCCCATGAGCGTTTTTTGATAGCCCAGTTTGCCTGATAATACCTGCGCTGTGTGGCGTGATGTAACCTGTGTATAAGCATTAAATGCACTGACTAATTCGTTGTAGACAGGTTTGTTAAGATGGTGTTGTTGTTTAAACCGAATGAAGTCATTACGGATCGCTCGTGCCTTGATGTCGGCCTCTGTGAGTGTGTCGATATCAGCTTCAATAAGCGCTGCTTGATAGAGCTTATCTAAATCAGAAAAGTTGATTTGCAAGTCATTGGAGAATTTCAGCAGAACAAAATCTTCATTGAAGACTTTATGTAGCTGATCTCGAAGGTTGACCGAGAGCCTGTAGTTGGCACTTTGGAAGATTAATATCCCCACAAAACCTACAATGGCGATAAAGGCAACCTTGAGTCCAATGGATAAGTTTTTAAACACAGACAAGTCCGGATCTGCTTGAGTCTTGATGCTGATTGAGCATTCAAGGTTACCCCAGTCAAGGGTGAGTTACAAAGGTTTGTTGTTTGGCCAGGATAATGCAATGAAAGTGGAGGTTACTTAAGAGGAGTGCAATCGAATAATTGCGCGATAAGTCTTAGAGTTTACGCGCTAGATTCTTTATAATCAGGCGTATAATAATTCATATATAACAATAATAGTGCTTCCTTCATACGCCATTTATGTGATCAACTTAGATCGCAGTCAAGATCGTTTGCAGAGAATAACTCAAACGATAAAGGCTGCTGGATTATCTTTCTGTCGCGTGTCTGCTGTCGACGGTACAACAATAGATCCTGCCGATTACAAAGCGGATTCAGCTTATTATCAAGGACTTTCGGCTAATGAGATTGCTTGCTATTTAAGCCATGTGAGGTGTTGGGAGCGAATTGTAGAAGATCAGGTGGACTTTGGTATTATCTTTGAGGATGATGCGCATCTTAATGAAAATTTTAAGCAAATCATTGAAAAGGCTCTAGTTGAAGCAGCTTATAGAAACTATGGCTTTTTAAAGTTCAGTTCCAATAAGCTAAAAAAGAAAAAGAAAACAATACTTGCTGCGCTTTCAGAAGAACATGCTTTAGTTAAGTTGACGCCTGTCCCTGTGTTTACCAATGGTCAGGCTGTCTCTAAGGCAGCAGCGCAGGAGTTGATTGAAACATGCTCGACACCTCAACTGCCGATTGATGTCTTGTTCCGTCATGAATGGCTCTATGACTTTCAAGTCATTAATGTTTTCCCTGATATAGTAAGAACTGCACCAGGTACGAAAACTACCATAGGCAAACGTAAATCTCCGACGCATCCAATTCACCAGATAAACAAGCAGTGGTGGAAGTTTAAATTTCACCTCAAACTCTACTACCACTTATATTGCAGGAAAAATAGTCGTCATTTTTTAAGCAGCAGCGTTACAGCGGCCCAGCAATAATAAAAACAATTAAGTAATCAACTATAATGCCAGAAACTCTTATATCTATTGTTATACCCACTTATGAGGAAGTGGAAAATATACCGCTAATTGCGGCTGAGATTGATGCAGCTTTAGTGGGTGTGCAATATGAAATTATCTTTGTTGATGATAATTCTAACGACGGATCTATCGAGGCGGTTGACCTTCTCCAAAATCGCTCTATACCTGCAAAAATCGTTGTTAGAAAGCATGAACGTGGTTTATCTACTGCTGTTATTAGAGGACTTCGAGAGGCAATAGGGCAGTACCTTGTTGTCATGGATTGTGATTTGTCTCACCCAGCAACAGCAGTTTTGCCCATGGTTGAAAAGCTGCAAACTGACAAAACTGATTTTATTATTGGCTCTCGCTATGTCAAAGGAGGCTCCTTCGAGGAAGATTGGGGCGTACTTCGGTTAATAAATTCTAAGGTGGCCACTTGGCTGGCCTTACCACTTTGTCGTGTTCATGATCCTATGTCAGGATTCTTTGCATTTGCCTGCGAGAAGCTGGAGACCCTTGATGAGCTAACCCCTACCGGCTATAAAATTGGCCTAGAAATTATGGTGAAAGGTTCATTTAGTAAGCCCTCTGAATATCCAATTCATTTTAAGGATCGTGAGTTTGGAGAGAGTAAGCTTGGGCTTAGGGAGCAAGTGAAATACCTGAGGCATTTACGACGTTTATATAAGTATAAGTTTCCGGTCTCTTCCGAGTTCTTTCAGTTTGGCTTTGTTGGTGGGACAGGGTTTCTTGTTGACAGCTTAATCTATTTCTTTTTGCAGTTTGCGTTTGGTTTAAATCACAATATCGCTAGGGCAATATCTTTTTGGCCTGCTTCAACCTGGAATTGGTTTTGGAACAGAACTGTCACCTTTACTGATCGTGATAAGTCAAAGAAATTGCTGCAGTGGCTTTCCTTCCTAAGTACATCTTTACTAGGGTTTGCAAGTAATGTAGGTACTTACTACTTATTGACCAATTATGTCGAGTATTTTAAAGAAACGCCTTTCTTTGCGCTTATAATAGGTGTCTTTGTTGGTATGGGCTTCAACTTCATGATGGCGAGAGTGTTTGTGTTTAGGGCGCTAGATGAAGAAATCAAGCGTGAAGCTAAAAATATCGCCCCGACCTTGATTAGCAATGACCACCTCAATTAAATTTTGCTGTATAGCAGAGAATGCAGATGGATATCTCTAGAGAAAAAATGTCAAAAGCGCTAACGGTATTTTTTATACTGTATGGAGCTGCCTTTTTAACAGCTGCTTATTTAGTGCCAGCTATGCATGATTATAGGCTGTATTTCAATCATTGGGATTTGCTGTTGGCAGGTGATGATCCATGGAAAAAAATACCTGCGGCTAATGCTTATGGGCCGATTTATAACTTGTTTGCATTCCCTTATGCATTGAACATTCAATTCCCCAAGCTGTTATTTGTGGGAGCTTGGCTAGCTTTGGTGGTGTACTCTGTGAGAGATTTCATACTCAATACTGATGCCTCAAAGACAGCTAAATCACTTTATACAGTTTTTTGGCTTTTCAATCCTTTTTTCATTGTTTGTACTGTTTTTTATGGTTTTAATGACAACCTAGTTGCCTTAATTGTCTTTGTTGGCTTGCTGGTGGCTTTTAAAGGCCAAGAGGCGAAAAGCACTTTTATTCTCACTCTAGGTATCTTAACAAAACTTTATCCTTTATTTTTACTCCCATTCGTCAGTAAAGATTGGAAAGATATTCGCCGCAATATATGGATATTTTTTGGGCTGCTAATCTCGGCTTACCTAATCTGTTATCTGGTATGGGGGCCTTCTTTTGCTGTGCCCTTTGGTAAGGCTAATGGTAGAAATCCAACGCTTTTTTCCATCATGAAGTTCTTTCATGGCCAATTTTTCCCCTTTGAAACAGTGGCTCAAGTGATTATTACCTCGAGCCGAGTACTCATTCTTGGAGGTATTTTTCTAATCTTTAAACGGTATCAAAAGGGTTTGATTGCACAGCATACCGCCTTTTTGGCGGGTTTTACTGTCTTGCTCATGTTTTATAAAGCTGGCCAGCAGCAGTTTTATATAACCTATTTTGCAGTCTTTGCTGCTTGGGTCTTTGTTGAGTTTAAACATAAGCAGCCAAATTTAAAGGCCTTTTATGCCGTGTTAGTGCTTGGCGCTTGGATGATGTTAATCGCTGGGGTGCTATATCCTTTGACCTCTTTGCGAGGTGATTACGCTTGGGTACGGGATATTATTGGAGTGCCGACCTTTGTTATCTTATCAACTATATTAGCCTGTTTGATTCAATGTTCTAGCGGTAATCGTAAGTTGGTTAATGCATAGAATCTAAGCTTTAACTTTTGCCTTCTTAGGGCGAGGTTGCTTGCCCAGTTTATAAATGAAAGTACAAGCAAGTATTACTTGCCTTGGCGTATAAAATGCTCGGCCAAGAACAGATCTAAAGGGGCGTCAATATCTAGACTTGACTCTTTGTCCATTTCAAAAAAACTAGCGTGTTTATTAAATAATATCTGATCATCCAGAAAAGAGTTTGTTTCTGCAATGTAAATGGCTCCATTGGGTTTGTAAGCCTTGGGTAAGGCTTGCCTAGGCTGGGTTAAATCACTCCAGTTTCTAATGGGTGACAATGCAGATGTTCCATTCCGGATGAGTGTTTTAAATGGGGAATCCTCACAATAAGAGATGCTAACTAATGTTTGCTTTTGACTTTTTTCTAATTGCTCAACTGCGTTTTTAATGTGACTGCTGGTGCGTAATGGGGATGTGGGCTGCAGAAGCATGAAGTAGTTAGACAATTTATTATCTTTGGCTAAGACATTGAGTGCGTGGGTTATCACATCGAGACTACTGGCTAAATCAGTCGATAGTTCGCTTGGTCTGTCTATAATGGTAACGGGGTATTCTTGAGCAATATGCTTAACTTTTTCGCAGTCTGTTGTAATGACAATTTCTTCAAAACAATGAGCTGATAAAGCAGCTTCAATGCTGTAGCTGATCAGTGGCTTGCCGGCCAGTAGTGATACATTTTTGTTTTTTATACCCTTTGAGCCGGCGCGTGCGGGAATAATGGCTAGGTAAGAGTGAAAAGGCATGCTTAACTACTCAAGTGGGAAGTAAGGTTTATATCATTGAATGTCTTTTGTATGTCCTGTTCCCATGTGCTTTGCATATTTAAAACATTCATAAAAAGAGAGGTGCTATTGCCATCGCCGAAATAGTTGTCTTTTGCGTACTTGGGTTTGTCGAATGCTGCCCTAATCGCTTCAGTGATTGCCTTTTCTTTGGTTTCAACATGTGAAATGCTTTCAGAGAAGTACCTAGCTTGCTGCCTGTTGCCTATGTTTACGGAGGGGATGCCATAAAAAGGGGTTTCTCTAATCCCTGCACTGGAATTGCCAACCATACAGCAGGCGTGTTTGATTAACGTTAGAAATGCTTCAAATTTAATGGAAGGAAAGAGGCGTACGTTCTCAAGTGCCTTCAGCCTTTTATATTCCTGTAGTATGAATTCAGACCCTTCATCATTATTAGGGAAAATAACCACAAAGTTTTTCTCTGAAGTTATAATTGAATCAACAACTTTTTTAGCATGAGTTGGCATGTTTTCTAGATCGGTAGTGACTGGGTGATAGAGCAGTATTCCGTATTCTTCAAAGGGGATTTCGTAATGTAGTTTTACTTTTTCCAGGGAAGGTAACCTGTTCGAGAGCATGGCGTCTATGTCAGGTGAACCGATTATATGTATTTGGCTAGGGTCTTCTCCCATTTGTATAAGGCGTAACTTTGCTTCATCGTTAGATACGCAATGAAGATGGGCAAGCTTTGATACGGCGTGGCGTATTGAGTCGTCAATGGTGCCTGAACGCTCCCCTCCTTCTATGTGGCATACCTGTACGTTTTTTAGTGCGCCAACGATTGCGCCCGCTAAGGCTTCTACACGATCTCCATGAATGATAAGCATATCAGGTGAAGATTCATTTATGTATCGAGAAAGGCCGCTAATAGTACTGGCAAGAATCATGTCCATCGGATCGCCAGCATATTGATTAATGTAGGTATAAGTGTGTTTAAAACCTGCTTTTTTTACTTCATTTGCCGTAAAACCATACTTTCCAAGTGTGTGCATACCAGTAATGAAAACATCGCAAAAAAAGTCTGGATGTTCGTCAACAGACTGCATCAAAGGCTTCATTTTACCGAAATCAGCTCTTGTACCTGTTAGAAATAGCAACTTTTTCATTATTGTCAGCCTAAGGGTCGATATGCTTAGTTGTAATCGGTAGCTGTTAGGTGCTCGTCTTGCTTAATATCTCTTGTAGCTTTTGTGCCCAGAACTTGATTAAACTTTTCGGCAAGAATCTCACCTGTTCCTGGTCTTTTTACCCAGATGTTATCTTTAGTAAAGGTTTCGCCTTTTTTTATCTCTTTGATTGATACGACAGTTGCAAATGCAAAATCGATAGTAGGTTGTTCTTCTTCGACGGGGCCTTTTTTACCGCCTCTTGCTTTTTGGAGTGCGTTAGCACCTTTAATAAGCTCAGCCATTGCTTTGGGATCCATAGAGCAGACGATATCTGGGCCAGGTCTATCCATGCTATCAGTAAAATGCCGCTCTAAAATTGTGGCACCAAGAGCTACTGCACCAAAGCATGCATAGTTATCCGTTGAATGATCCGATAAACCGATTTGAGCGTTCGGAAAGGCTTCTTGTAACTCTGTAATGGCTCCGAGTCGAATTAAATGGTGTGGCGTTGGGTACACGTTAGTGCAGTGGAGAAGGGCATAAGGGGTATTATGTTTCTCAATAATTGAGACAGCCTTTTTAATGCTCTCAATGGTATTCATCCCCGTGCTTAAAATGATGGGTTTACCAAATGAGGCTATGTGCTCGATTAGAGGGTAATTATTACATTCGCCAGACCCTATCTTATAGGCAGGGATATTCATTGCTTTTAATCGGTCAGCGGCTGCTCTTGAAAAAGGCGTGCTTATAAAAATAGCCCCTTTTTCTTGGGTGTAGACTTGTAGCTCACGCTCGTCTTTTTCATTTAAAGCACAACGTGACATGATTTCGTGAATAGACACCTCAGCGTTTCCGGGGATTACGTTTTTAGCTACACCGCTCATTTCATCATCTATGATGTGAGTTTGGTGTTTTATAACCTCTGCTCCTGCGTTAATCGCTGCGTCTACCATGGTTTTTGCCGTTTGAAGCGAGCCTTCATGGTTGATGCCTATTTCTGCAATGACTAGGGGCGTACAGTTCTCACCTATTTCCCTAGAATCGATAAAAAAGTTTTTCATTAAATTACAAACGCTTGGTAAACATCAGTGCAATATTAGCATTTTTTTCAAGTAGGGAGAATCTGTGGTTACTCCAATTTTCTATTTTAGCTTCTCTTTCAGTCCGGTCTTAGAATCTATGCACACTGGTAAATAGATTCAGTTATACTGCGAATAATGCTAACGAATGTATTTGCTATGATTGATTTTCAAGATCGTCGCACCACTTTTTGGATGTTGACCCTATTGGCTTTGTGTGCTTTTAGTGTATGGGGCTATGCTTTTTTTCAGCACGATATATTCGAGGAGTGGGATGGCGTGATGCATTATTACTCTGGTCAGATTATTTGGGACAAGGGTATATATATAGGCTGGGCCTCTCATTTTTGGCCGCCTCTTCAGCCGTTGCTGGTAGGATTTGGCAAGAATCCGCTATTAATAGGCAAGGTACTTGCTCTACTTTCGGGCGTGAGCATTCTTTTCTGTACTTATTTTTTGTTAATAGGACACGGAGTCTCTAAGCTCACAGCATTTATTGGTGTTTTGTTTCTGTTGACAAATAAGCACTTTCTTCTTCAATCAATACAGGTTGAAAATCATGCGTTAGAGGCAGCATTTTTTATTGGGGGAGTTCTGGTATTTTCATTTTTTTTAAAGAAACCTGATTATAAGTTAATTGTGTGCTGCGCTGTGCTTGTTGCCTTGGCTGGGCTGGTTCGTTATACCTCTTATTCATTGGCGTTAGCCATTGCTCTATATATGCTTTATTCAAGCTATCCAAAGAGGCAAAGTCTCAAATATACTTTTATTTTCTGCCTCATTTTTTGTCTTGTGTCTCTGTTTTGGTGGGTTCCAAACCTACTGTTAAATGGTAGCCCTTTGGCTACCTGGCAGTATTTAAATATTGGAAAAGCTGTTTATCCTTCTAGTGGTAGCCAATGGTGGTGGTCTGAGCAAATAAATTATGAGTCTACACTTCAATTGATTAAAGCGTACCCTTTAGAGTACCTAGAAAACTTGGGATCGAATGTTTTAAAGTCTATCAGGCTTTTGATTGAAAGTGCTTCCAGTGCTAAACCGATAGGCTATGTGCTTTGTATTTTTCTTTTTTTTGTTTTTTTTAGAGAGAGGCAGGTTAAGGCGTTTAAAAAACTAAGTGAAGGTGTTAAGTTTTTGCTCTTCGTTTCTTCACTTTATGTTTTTCTATGTAGTAATGCCTTTGTGTTTACGGCGGCTTTATATCCAGTGTTAGTTGTTTTTTGGATATTGCTTGTTTTAGGGTCCTCTACATTATTGGTTCAGCGGTCAAGTTATCTTATTTCAGTTTTTTTGATAGCAAATTTAATGCTATCTGTGTTGGCTGTGAATACTTATGTTTCTAATCAGCGTGCTGATGACGGGGGTCAACTTGCATCTCTACAAGAGGTTAATTCAATACTTAGTCAAGACGAATGTATTTCAAAAAAAGTTGTTATGTCCTCACATCCTGCGCGTGCTTATTATAGCGGTAGTAAATGGGTTATGTTTCCTGATGCTGGTTATGATGATCTTTGCTCGCTTATCAGATTCGAGTTTCCACAAAGAATAAAGGAGTATGTGCCTAAGATACCCGTTGATTTGCCGCTTAATCAATTGAGGCCAAATTATCTAATTGTTGATCTAAAGCTCCAAAATAAAATTGGTATAATTAACGATCAAATGCAGTTTGAAGCTTCTACCCATTGTGATAATCAAGTTGAAAGGATTTACTATAACCCTTCTAGTCAAGTAGCTTTGTTTCGTGTGTTGAACTAGCTTGATCTTATTGAACCTGTGGCCAATAAAACTTTAAAATACTTGTAAGTTTTGATGAAGTTGAACCGTTGTAAAGTTTTATTCCTTTTGGCTTTGCAATTTTGTCTTTTATCACTTCAATGACATCAAGCATGGTTGTTAAGCCTAACTCAGGGTTTACAGTATCGTGAAGCTTTGATCCATCATTAACCTTGGTAAATTCTAATTCAGTGCAGCCTTTAGGTAGTTCATAGTTGTTAGTATCAAAGAAATAAGGTGAGGTATTAAGGTCAACACCTAGTAGCACAATGTTTTTATACCCCGCTGCAATTGCAAAATGGATAATTTTAGCAACGGAGCCTCTTCGGTAGACGCTCTGAGATATATCATCAAAATATCCAAGGGCAAAAGCAGTTTTATAGGCTAAGTGAAGTTCATCTATGGTCTTTCCTGGAAGGTTAACAGGAGCCTGAAAGAAGAGATTTTCTTTCTCAGAAAAGTATGAAGTCACCTCTTGATCAAAATAATACCTTTCTAAGTAATGAAATATCACGGCAGTATGTTGGTAATCGGTCATTCTACTTTTTAGGTTATGGTAGATTTGATCATTCATTTTTATCTGGAAGGCATTTTTTCTCGAAGTGGGCTCAAAGAAATAATAGGTTGGAATAAAGGGGTGTAAGGTCCAGTTGTTAAAACCAATCGTGTCGTGTTGACCAATATGTGCCCACTGTTGAGTGTCAATGTCGTTGATAGAGGCGCCGCTGCCTAAAATGAATACAGTATCTGAGCGCTTGTATTTCTCTAGATTTAGGTCTTTTGTAGTGTGCCAGGCATTTGACTGAACAAACTTATTAAGCGAGAGCTTTTTTTCTCGCATTCTTCTCTTTTGCCTGATTGGCATGTACAGCTTAGCAACCAACACTGAATAGCCTTTTGTTTTAATTTTGAGAGTAATAAGCAAGCTAATAATGGCGATATTAGTTTTATAAAGGTTTCTACCTGATTAAATTAGCCGCTTATTAAGGATTTTGTGTGATAATCTTCGTTAGTTTGAGTCTAAGGGTAATTGCCTTTGAGATTGAAAGCTATTTAGATGAAGTTCGCACACCCTGTAGTTTACGAAATATTTACTCAAGAGAGAAGACGTATCGGCATTATCTACTTTTTTATGGCTATGCTTGTTATTGATTTTCTTTTATTACATTTTAATCAGCGATCAGGCCAAACTATTGCCACAGCAATATTGTTATTTAGTCCATTCTTGCTAGTGCTTAAGAGGGTCGATAGAGGTCTAATTGTTGAATCTAGATCTAAGTGGGTTTATGTTTTTTTATTTCTGTATGTGAGCTATAGCTTTTATGTCTTTACTTCGCACGATGCGAGCCAGCTTTCGCAAGGTAAATATCGAGATTTAATGTTTTGGTTGCTATTGCCTGTTACTCTTATTGTGGTTGAGTTATTCAATCCCACATATAAATTTGTTTTTAGGTTGTTTGCTGTAGGTGCATTAATGACAGCAATTCCTGTGATTAA
This sequence comes from Pseudomonadales bacterium, assembly GCA_965225765.1. GTDB lineage: Bacteria > Pseudomonadota > Gammaproteobacteria > Pseudomonadales > DT-91 > CAKMZU01. The sequence goes on along the minus strand of CBDDBO010000001.1, from coordinate 291,177 downwards.
AGATCTTATTTTGGGGCTAGATCGAGGTATGGCCTCTGCTCAGCCTATGTATTGGGGAAATCTTGCTCTGTTAACAGGATTTATTGCGTTCATATTATCAAGAGCAAGCGAGAAAAATAATGATAAAATATTAGGTTATCTGGCGCTTCTGGTCAGCTTCTGCGCTAGCTTCTGGTCGCAAACAAGAGGCGGTTGGGTAGGGATTCCGGTATTTATATTTTTGTTAGTGCTTTTCAATGCTATTAACATAAAACAATGCTTGGTTATTATTGTAGTTGTTGCGTTATTTTTGTTGAGTATGCCTTATTCTAGAGATAGGCTTTTTTCAACTTATCAGCATGTATCCTCTGGTGAAGTACTTCATCAAGATGATAAAGCCATGAATAGAAGTTCAGCTCAGCAGCGCCTTGATATGTGGCGCTTTGCACTCGAGAGACTGCCTGCAAACCTCTGGCTGGGTGGAGGGTTGGCGTTCTTCAAAGAGAGTATAAATAAGGAAGTGACAGAAACAGGGCTGTATCAAGCGATACAGCAAAACAACAATGTTCATAATGAGCTTCTAGAAGTTCTTATTAGTAGGGGGGGGGTTGGTGTGTTTCTTTTGTTCATGCTTTTATCTTCACTTCTTTCAATATTTTATTTCAACCCCAAAAATAAGATGCAAGCAATGGTTAGGTTGGCTGGAGTTGTTTTCATCGTTGAGTTTGGAGTTTTTTCGTTAACATCAGTGGTTTTTTCGGCCAAGTATCCATTATGTTATTTCACAACGGGTATCTCCCTCTTAATGCCTCTAATCGTTGAATAAGCCTAGATATGGTTTTATAGGAAGTCTTCAAGTACTATCTAACATTTTGCATATGTAAATAACCTTGATTAATATAGCGGCCTATAAATTATTATAAGGTTGTAGTTTTGATTGCTCATCTTGCGGACTATTTTAGGCAAAGACATTCAGCAGAGCCGATTCGGCTAGGCATGACAATGATGGTTAGAGATGAAGACGATGTTATAGAAAAAAACATCCGCTTCCATTCTGCTATGGGAGTTGAAAAATTCTTTGTTGTGAATAATGCATCAACTGATGACACGGGCGATATTTTGTCTGAATTGTCGAAGGTTTTTGATATCACAGTCATTTATGAGCCAGATGAAACAGGTTATATGCAGAAAGAGTGGATGACCAAGCTTATTGGCTATGCGAGAAAGAATGGATGCGACTGGATAATTAATAATGATGCTGATGAGTTCTGGCTGCCTGATAATGGAACTGACTTGAGGAAGGTTTTAAACCGACACGACGGAACGGTTGTGGTTAATAGAGAGAATGTACAAAATTATGAGGGGATTAGCTCCATATTTGAATCCATTTATATAGGAAGCACGCCAATAGGTTATGATTCAAGAACTACCTATGGGGATAAATATTTAAATCTTAATCTAAATGGTTGTGCTCATAAAGTAATCACTAACGTTCATGGCTTGATAAAAATTCGCGGTGGGAACCACGCTGCAAAGCATATCATCGACAAACTTCATCGCAGACGTTTTACTCATAAAACGAAAAGAATAGAAAACTTTCATTACCCTATCCGAACCTATAAACAGTTTGTTAAGCGGCTAGATATAATTAAAAAAATAGGAGATGCAGGTCGAATGCGGCAGATGGGTCAAAATGCAAGGTATTGGTATGAGGCTTCCTGCCAAGGAAAAGTTGATGAGGCATACGAGCAATTTATTTTAAAGAAAGCTGATCTGGCAACTCTAGAGAAGTATGATGTCATATGTAAAGATGAAAGAATGTATAATGCTTTCAAAAAGCTGAGGTTAATCTAAGGGGAGCTATGATGATATCTGGTGTATGAGCTGAAAAGATACGATGTTAATCTGTTAGTCGATCCTGCAAGATCAACAACCAACAGGAGAAACACCGTATGGCTCAAAATGATAAAGTTGTAGAGTTAAATAATCCAGTAAAAGATCCATTGACCGAGTTATTAAAAGAAGGCGCACGCGAGTTGCTAACAAAGGCAGTGCAAGCTGAATTATCAGCCTTCTTAGATGACTACTCATCACTTGAAGTAGATGGTAAGCAAGCCGTCGTTAGAAATGGCTATCTGCCTAAGCGCATGATACAAACAGGTTTAGGTGAGCTTGAAATCAAAGTGCCGAAGACGCGCGACAGATCAGGCAATGGCCATCACTTTACCAGCGCTTTGCTCCCACCGTACCTTAAGCGCACGAAGACAATGGAAGAGTTTATACCCTGGCTGTATTTGAAAGGTATCTCCACAGGTGACATGCAGCCTGCACTAGAAGCGCTGTTAGGCGATGGAACAAAAGGGCTTTCGCCGAGTGTTGTTTCAAACCTTAAACAGCAATGGGAGACTGACTATGGGCTTTGGCGTAAGCGTGACTTAAGCGGCAGGCGCTACGTTTATGTTTGGGTTGACGGTATTTACTGCAATGTTCGAATGGACGACAAGTTGTGTCTCTTGGTTGTCATTGGCTCAGATGAAACTGGCCGTAAAGAGGTATTAGCCGTTGTTGATGGCTATAGAGAATCTGAAGCTAGCTGGCTAGAAGTGATTGAACAGCTTGAATATCAAGGCTTTCAAGGACAGCCTAAGCTGGTGATTGCCGATGGCGCTTTAGGTTTTTGGAAGGCTGCGGCCAAGCGCTGGCCAGAGAGCGCTCAACAACGTTGCTGGGTGCATAAGACAGCCAATGTACTCAATAAAGTGCCAAAAGCTATTCAACCTAAAATGAAAGAAGCGCTACATGATATATGGCAAGCAGACACACGAGACGCTGCCTATAAAGCATTTGATAGCACTATTAACCGCTTTGAGGCCAAGTATCCAGCAGCTATGCAATGCCTTGCGAAAGATAAAGACAGCATGCTCGCTTTTTATGATTTTCCAGCTATGCACTGGCAACATATTAGAACGACAAACCCTATTGAATCTGTTTTTGCTACTGTCAGGCTCAGAACCAATAAAACGAAAAACTGTGGTAGTCGACAAACAACGCTAGCAATGGCGTATAAATTATTAACAACTGCTCAGAAAAAGTGGCAACGCTTAAGGGGCTATAAGCTGCTTGCAGATGTTATTGATGGAGTGAAATTCGAGGACGGTAACCCAGTAGAAAATGATCAACAACAGGAAGTCGTATCTGCGGCCATACACCAGATTTGACTATAGCTCATCTAAGGGTTAATCACCTGCAATGACTTTTAATGCTAAGGTTGGAGGTGGAGTGTTAACTGGTCGTTTTGATAATTTTTCATATGAGTTATGGGAATTTGAATAAAGTGAAGAACTTTCTCTTGTCATCCAAGCGTCAGCAGCCTCATAACTGGTTATTTCAATCAATCATCAATCCAGTTGCTAAATCTTATAGTACTCACGAGGTTAATCTGATGATTAATCGGTTTGGCTATACACAAGCAAAATCCTTTCTTAAACGTAAATCAATTGATGCTTCGGCTCAGCGTTTAATGTCTGCATTTGATATTAGTAAAGGTCTTGTCCCTTCAAGCCCTAAAAAAATAGCCGTTTGCTTAAGTGGCGATTTGCGTACATTTCCTTACTGTAAAGATAAGCTCTTACGTTTTTTTCAAGGGCATCAGGTTACCTTTTTTTGTCATTGCTGGGATGATGCCGATGTAGGTACGCTCAAGAGCTTAAATAATATGTTTATTAAGCAGGAAAAGAGACCTAATTTTAAGAAACTTGAGCGCGCCTCTATCAAAGCTTTTGGCTTTAAAACCTATAAAAACGGTCTAAAAATACCCTTAATGAGTCTCAATCTTTTCCCAATGTGGCATGGTGTAAATCAAGCTTTTAAGCTGATTAAAGAGAAAGGCTTTTGCGTAGAGGATTTCGATCTTATTTGTCGGTCAAGGTATGATAATTACTTTTTGGGTCAGTTAGAACAATATGATATGCCGCTGTTAGATAATCAAATTCTGATAGATGAAAACTATGATGGCTATGGGGGTATAGGTGATCAGTTTGCTATAGGAAAGCCAGATGTTATGTCAACTTATTGCACCTTACTTGAATGGTTGAGTAGTCAAGTTCAGAGACCTTTGAAGCAACCTAAGCCAAATTATTTTGCCGAAGTTGTTTTAAAAGATTATCTAGATGAAAAAGGTGTCGAGGTGACTGGTATAAACTTTGGCCTTCGTTTGATGAGAGAACACTTTGTAGGCTTGTCTGATGATGAGATCCCGCTTCGAAGTCATCAATTCAGCTCTACAAGAAATCAGGCAGCAGGTGCCTATGTGAGTGAGCATCATAGTGATTTATTTTCTTCCTTGTAGCCTGTTTCGATAGAATGAACTTTCCCTTTTTCTTTTAAACTAAATAGATAGTGTATTAAAACTAGTTTGAAGGGGAAAGCGGCCTTGAAGACGTTAGTAGTGGATTTGGATGGGACGCTGACTTTAGCTAACACGTCGGATTATCAAAATGTCCTGCCAAATTTGCCAGTCATTGAATCTTTAAGGGCATATAAACAACAAGGTTTTGATATAAAAGTATCGACAGCTAGAAATATGCGTACCTATGAAGGCAATCTAGGTAAAATAAACGTCAACACCTTGCCAATTATTATTGAGTGGCTCGATAAACATCAGGTGCCTTATGATGAAATATTAGTAGGCAAGCCTTGGTGTGGATTTGAAGGCTTTTATATTGATGATAAGGCTGTTAGACCTTCAGAATTCCTCTCAATGTCTTATGACGATATTAAGGCGATGCTCGATAAAGAATCAGCATGTTGCTGATTTTATCATCTCGTTATGTTTCTTCAGATCTACTTGCTGAATTTGGGCGCATACCCCCCGTCTTTCTGCCGTTGGCTAACAAACGGCTACTTTGGCATCAAGTAGCTCTCTGGCATGAGCCTGAGGCCATCTATCTTACATTGCCGACTTCATTTAACATTCCTGAAGCCGATCAGGCGTTTATTCAAAAGCAAGGTATTCAAGTTGTATGGCTAGATGAACACTTGTCTCTAGGGGAGTCCTATCAATATGCTCTTGATAGGATGCCGCTACATGCAAATTCTACTTTATCAGTACTTTTTGGTGATACCTTGTTTGATACTTTACCTAAAGGTGCAAATGTCATCAGTGTCGGGGCAGTGAAGACGCAATATGACTGGTCGTTCGTTGTTAAACGTCAGATCAAATGGGGAGAGGAGTTGTCAGAGGCTCAGTTTGAGAGTTCCGATTCAGCTGTTGCGGGGTATTTTTGTTTTCAAAAGCCTTTTGCATTATCTGCTTATGTAGAAGCTTCTAATGGTGATTTTGTTCTGGCGCTTGATCGTTATGTTGGTCAATATTCGCCTGATATTGTGACTGCAGACGGCTGGTTGGATTTCGGGCACTTATATAACTACTTTCGCTCAAGAATGCATTTTACTACCGAGCGAGCATTTAACACCTTGTTAATTGCTGATGATGTGGTGACAAAATTCAGTGATGATGAACAAAAGATAAAAGCAGAAGCTGCTTGGTATGTCACATTACCTGATGAATTAAAACGTTTTACCCCTCAGTTTTTAGGGGAGTCTGAACACTCAGGTAGGTACGCTTATGAGCTTTCGTATATTTATTGTTTGCCGTTAAATGAACTCTATACCTTTGCTGAATTAAATCTTTTGCATTGGCAGTTGATCATCAGTAAGTGTCTTGAGTTTATTCAGCATTGTACTCTTTATAAGGGCTGCTCTGATAAATTCACTAATAACTTTTCAGGCCAGTTGATTAATAAAACACTAAACAGACTTAAGGGTGTGAGTCACATTGTTAATAATATGGATGCTCAATGGTCGTTTTGTGATGAGTCTCCGGTCAGTATTAATGAAATTATTGGCTTGGTGTCTTCTTATTTGCCTGAAAGTGATAGTGTCGAAGTATTGAGCCATGGAGACTTTTGTTTCAGTAATATTTTTTTTGATGGTAAGTCACAAACTATTAAGGTGGTTGATCCTAGGGGCTTATCGTTCAATAGTGAGCAAACCTCAATGGGTGATTATCGCTATGATGTTGCCAAACTAGCGCACTCTGTTATTGGTTATTATGACTTGATTGTAGCAGGCCGCTATAGTTTAGAGTTATGCGAAGCTTCGCACTCGTTAAGTTTGGATATTTATAAGCCTACAAATGCCGATAGGCTTGCAGATTTTTTTATTAAGCAAATACAGCAAATCTTTGGTTTGTCGTTTCCCTCAATCCTAGCGATGACGATTCATCTGTTTTTATCAATGTTGCCCTTACATTCAGATAGCCGGACGAGGCAGCTGGCGTTATTTGCAAATACCTTCCGATTGTACCACCTGCTAAAAGAAGAGATAGCATGATTGTGATACCCATGGCAGGAGAAGGTGAGCGGTTTAAGGAGGCGGGCTATAAAAGACTAAAGCCGCTATTGCCAATAAAAGGCAGGCCGTTATTTTTTCATGTGTTGATGTCATTTAGCCATTATTTTAAATCGAAGCCTTTCCTTATCGTGGTTCGTGAAAACGAGCATGAACTAATCTCATTGCTTAACAGTGCTGCCATTGAGCTTGGTATTACGTCATTTGAGATTGTCACGCTTAAAGAAAAAACAAAGGGGCAGGCTGAGTCAGTTGCATTAGGGCTTAATCAAGTTGGTCATCAAGGGGAGCTGATTATTTTCAATGCTGATACGATCCGGCTAGGCTTTTTGTTGCCTGAATCTCAACTGCATAAGGCTGGTTATTTGGAAGTGTTTGTTGGTGACGGTGAAGCTTGGTCGTTTGTTTTGCCTGATGATCATACGGGTAATGCCATTCAGACAACTGAAAAGCGTAGAGTGTCTAATTTATGTAGCACTGGGCTCTATTATTTTAAACAGGCTTCAGATTTTCTTGATGCATTTGAAGATACAAAAAATCAGCCGTTATCAAGCCTCGATGGCGGGGAGATTTATATAGCACCGCTCTACAACTATTTAATCGAAAATCAAAAGTGTGTAGGTTATCACTTGATTGAAAAGAGTGAAGTTCTATTTTCTGGTACGCCAGAGCAATATGAGTTACTCAGCCGCAGTAAAAGGATTCATCCGTGAAATCACCCCGACTTTGCTGAGGGTTTCTATATCCCGATTATTTAACAAAAAGCGCTCAAACTCTTTCTCAAGCTCGCCTGCCTTATAAAGCTTTACCCAGCGCCTATAATGATCACCCATTCTTGCATTGGTTTGTTCTAACAGTCTTACTCTATTTTCTATGTTAGCTTCAAATTGTTTGTATGAACGAATAGGGTAATGATAAACATTAATGTCATTTTCGATGCGTTTGTTGATGTGACGCCAGCTGTGTTTAGCTCGGTGGTTGCCACCCTTTAATTTAATCAAGCCATAAGGGTTTACAATGGTTTGCGGGCTGATTTTAATCAATAGCATGGAAATACCATGCTCGTTAATCTGAGTGTCTTTATTAAATAAAATAGGGTTTTTTACCACGAGATCCGATTGTGAATAATGATAATTATCGTCTTTTGCGCTTTCAGGTAGCGCCATGTTATAGCGCGGAACGGTGACCACAGAATCGGATGCAAGCAAGTGTTCTTTCAGTGAACCCCCCGATTGGGTGCGCCAAAATTCATCTGCATCATTGCTAACGACTAAGTCGGCTCCCATTTTATCGCGTGCGACAAAGGCGAGCTCAGTCATCCATTTAGCTTGTTGATAATCTTGGTCAGGTTGGTCGATGATCAGTATGTCATATTGTGTAGACAACTCATCTAAGGTGTCCCTTGTGCCGTCAGTAGAACCATTATCCATGACGATAAAACAATCAATGCCTTGTTTTGCATGGAAGTGAATGTTGTCAGCAATGATATCCTGTTCATTTTTGACTAAAAGGGTCATGGCAAGGCGAATATCTTTTGATGTGGAGAGTCTATGGGATAGATAGTGAAGTGTCTTATGCAGCATGGTTTGAGAGGGTTATTAGTCGTTGTGTCATAGCATCGATGTGCTCAAGTGTTGGGTTCTTCCAGTCGCCTGTAACCTGATAGTCATCTGCTAAGTAGTGTAAAAAGCCTGCTAACCTTTCCCTGTTAGGCTCAAAGGTCTTGAGGCTAATTAATGCCGCTTTCAGTGAATTATTATCAGTGGCATTTAAACAAAGCCCTTCCATTGCATAGAATGCATTGCCGAGCACTACTAATGGCTTGCCATCTAATAAGGCCTCAATACCTACCGTTGAATTAATCGTAATGACACCTTTGGCAGATTTAACGAGGTCTAACGTATTGCCTTCTTCAATGATGGATAAAGCAGGGTAACCCTCAAGTTTTTCTTGAAGTGCTGAAATATCCTCATTAGAGGCGGGGTGAGGCTTAAATATAATGTCAGGCATTTTATCACCGAGTTCCTCGGAGGCGGACGTGAAGGCATTCACTAAGCCTTCCATGTTTTGGATCCAGGGTGAGAAGCGCGTAATTTGAGTATCAGTATTGACTTGGAATGGTACAAAAAAATAATTGCCACCAGTGCTCACTGTTTCCTTTTTCTTTTCAGTCAGCCCATGCTTAGTCGCATACTCATCAAAAAAGTCAGGATCTCTTGGTACTGAGTTCAGGAAGTTAATGCCCTTACTGTCTACTGTCGTAGCGTTTGGTATCAATCCATTTTCCAGATAGATACACTGAAGCTGTAAATACTCAGCGGCAAGCACAGCAATGCTTTGCTTATATTTTAAGCCATTCCAGATAACCATCGTCTGGGCTTTAGATGCAGCTAGTGCATGTGTATATATAGCAAGTAAAAAGCGAGCTTCGATGGATTTTAACGAGCTAAAAAGTAGCCAATACAGTTTTGAATGTGTTCGGTGTTTGGGAGAATTTTGTTTTTCGTTAAGCCAATGTTTAATCACAGGCGATATGTCTGGGAGGGCTTTAAACAAATATAAAAGCCAGGCTGGATTCCATAGTAATGCTTTATGCCACAGTACGATACTCTCATGCCCTTTCTCTTGCAGTGCCAGACTGAGCTTTTCAAAATAGCTGTGCTGAAGTTTTCGAGCTGAAAAGAATGCGAACGTCATTTAGAAATAATTGCTCAAAGCTTTTTGAGGGATAATAGGGATATTTATTTGCTTGTAAAGCGTTGTGATAGCTCCTGGGAGTTTTTTCTCAGCTTGCTCAAGGGCAACTATAGGTGCTGCCGGTTGAAGTTTCTTTGCAAAGAGTAGTGCTGAGGAAACATCGCCTGCAATCAATGTGGTTTCATTTAAGTAAGGTAAGATCGCCTCAAAGAAGAGTTTGTTGGGAATGATTGAGGCAATGCCAAAACCCCCTACCTGTAGTTTGTCAGCTTGCTTATCTCTAGGGTGGTACTTTACTGCAAAAGGTATTTGAGCATGATCCAGTTCACCGAATAGATCGATCCAAGGTTTTGGATCGGGTAATAATGACTCATGGGGCAGGCTAAAAATGGCTTTGCATTCATTGAGTCCTGCTGGGTCGTAGTTTAGCTTTTTAAACAATTGATTAGAAAAATCTTTTACGCTTGGTTGATTCAGCAAGCTAATAGGAAAGGGCATTGTGGCTTTCTTTTGCAGTTGAGCATGGAGTTGCTCTGGAAATATCGCTAAGACTTCGTCGATCCATTTTGAGCCGCCTGTATAGGGAGTTGATGAATACCAGCTGCCATAAGTTAATTTTTTTGCAGGGGTGTCGAAAAGCGTGTGGCTAAACTGTTTTAATAGGGAGGGGGCAATATAACTGTACATGCCTTCATCAACGTAGATTTTTTGAGCTGAGGTTAACTGCGCTGCGCAATATTGAAATTCCAACCGCTTATCTGATCCTGTATACAGCTTGTTGGGTTGATAGGCTTTTACAAGACTTAGTATGCTTTGAAAGATAGCTTTTCGTTGCTCAACTTTCTTTTTTCCCTTGACATTTTGTCCAGCAAATATAGCGACTTCTGTGAATGGGCATTCAGGCCATTGCTTCAGGCATTCAACATAAAGATTATTTGCGGTTTCAGTTTGATCAATGAGTAGCAGAATATGCTTATTTGAAGGTTCCTGGGCCGCAAGGGATGTAAACAGCAGGATGTGCAGGGGGGTTGATGCAAAATAAAAGCTAGATTCACTCATGGGCTCACGATAGGGGGAAACGAGAATTATTTCAAGCCATTCCCTAAGTTCTAACAGTGTGAGTATGTCTAAAATACTGAGTGGTGTGCAAGGTGTCGTGCAGTGAGTCTATCGCTTTTATTGCGCTTTGCTGCATTTTTATCACTTATCATGAGCTGAGATGCTGAAGCGACTTAACTCTTCAAAACTAGACTAGTTAACTTTTTGGATATTACAGTTCATTTAACCTAAAGAACTCCTCACCGCAATTCAATCAAAGCTATAGGATTCATTTTAGTTTTATTGATATTCATGCTTAGACTGCTTCTTATCGTTCCTTTGCTATTTACTCTCACTAGTCTGGGATATGCAGCCGGTAATCTAGATCCTGCAGATAGACAATTTTTGCTCGATTTGGCTCAGGATATTAAAGATCACCAAGCTCAGCCTGATGGATTAAGCAAGGATCAAGCAACGTTATTACAATTGCTGTTTGATGATGTAAAGAAGCGGCGAGCAAACCGATTGCAAGAGTCAAGAGATTATAGTAAGCCTTTTTGGATTACAAAGCAGTGGGGAGATCACCTTAGATATAACGTCCATAATGAAGAACGAAACATTATAAGGCGATCGTTTGAAGCAGTCTTCGGTGGAATTTTTACTCTGGTTCCAATAGCGCTTGATGCTGCGTTATTTTGTACTGTATTGCACCCTCTTTATATGAGGGCAGTGGGTAAATTGTCGGAGAAGCACTTCAAGGAGCAGTATAAAGACCCTGATGTACTAGCTGTTAAAGCACTAGCTAATGAGATAGCGGGTGCTGAAGGCTCCAAAACTACTATGATTCGACGCTTTACAGGTTATATGAACAAATCCTTGCCGGCAGATCGTCACGTAACGACAGATGAAGCTGTTCATCACTTAATGGAAGAGCTAGATGTTAGGGGGAGGGAACTGACGCGCTCTAAAGTCACTGAAGATGAAAGGGAATTGTATAAAAAAATGAAAGGCTACAATCATAAGTCGAGCTTTTTGTTTCAAGACTACCAACTAGCGCCTTTAGGGTTAAAAATGCTCGCTAAAATTGTGGCCAAACGCGTACCTTAAACGATTAATATTCAGGGCATTGATTGGCTAAAATGCAAGCCTCGAGAGAGCTTAGTCCTCCTAAATAACACCACCATGGACAATGTTTATCTTTGAGAGGCTGTTGTTTTTCCAAGGCGCATGTGAAGATGTCTAGTGTCGTATTCAATGGCTCTTTTGGCGTAGATTCTGATTCACTGGTTAACTTTGTTTTCTGGTAGATATTGAGATTTACTTCGAGCGATTGATTGTGAGGATTTGCAGTAGTCGATTCTAGGCCTATCAAATTGACACAAAGGATACTGCCTATCATTAGGAGTATTTGCTTTTTCATTCTCTTCCTCCGCTAGTTTTAATTGTTAGAGTCCTGCGCGATGGAATGGTTTCTTATCGGAAGGCTTTAATCCCAAAGTTAATCAGTTAGTAGCATTACGTTTCTTTTCATTCTAGTACCTCAATGCACAGCGATTGTCCCGTTCAGCAGCTACAGGTTTTTCTGTGGCAAGGCGCAAGTATGCAGTAATACATGCGTCTTTCAAATACTTGCAACAAAGTCACGGGAAAACCTGTAGCTGCCCTTTGGGTGGCATTTAAAATGCCCATAGCTGTGTTGCTTGATCTCACTATAGAATAACTATTATTTTCGATCAGCTGCCTTGCTATGAGCATTTTACTCTGCCACTGAACCCGACAATCGCTGTGCATTGGGGTACTAGTACTTCATTTCAAAGCGATTGTCGGGTATCTATTTTTTTGTAGGGTTGATAAGCGCTAGCGTCATCGACCATAAAGTTTAATGATTCTTGGCGGGAGACGCTGCGCTGTCCCGCCCTACGTCTAACGGACAATCGCTGTGAAATAGAGTGCGAGTACATCGTTTCAAAAGGTTTGTCGCATGCTCGTAGGGCAGATTAGCCTAGCGTAATCTGCCAGAAGCTGAAGTCCTTGGTGGGTTAGTGAAACGTAACCCACCATAAGATTGAGTGTTTCTTAGTGGTTATGCTGTGCTACGGTATTTTCACTCCAGATCATTGCCGGCATTGAGGTGCCGGCACTTCCTATGATAGCAGCCAAGTAGCGAGTAACCATTACTATTGTTGAGTTAGCGTAAGTAATGGATAACGCTGAACCTTTTTCAGCTGTTTGGTATTTTTTTGGTGAACGCTTTGATAGTGCACTAAAAAACCAAAGTCAATGTTCATTTGGCTGGCTTGTTTTCTGGTCAATGCAGCGTAATCGTCACTGAAATGTTCAGTCTGCAAAATGGAGCTTGGTAGGCTGATGGTCTGACCAGCTGCTATTTTAATGGCACCACGCAAGCCTGCTTTTGAAGCAAAAGCAACTTCGTCTTTATGGATAAGTCCTATACGAGTGATGCTGACTGCTCTTTCCGATTTGTTGGTGAGTTGCAATTGATTATCTTGATATTGAAACTGTACATCCTGATTTTGCATCAGGAAGGTTGAAGGCCTTAAATCAGTAAATTTTTTAGAGCTGATTGTGATGTCAATTTGGTGTTGGCCTTTAATGGTTTTACCTGAAACAGACAGAGACTTAGGGTGCATGATATTGAGGTTGTAATCTGCCAGAATAGAAGGAATATTTTTCTGTTCAAGTAATAGCTTGCCATAATGCATCCTTGTTAAAGAAGAGCCTTCTTCTGTAGGCGAATTGCTTAGGGGGCCAGCTAATTGTAAAACTTCTGAATCGAGCGCTTTGGCCTTAGCAAAGTTTGCTTGAGCAATGTCCAAGTTTAACGCCAACTCCTTAAGTGATGAAGAAGGGTAGATCGCTTTATAGGTTGGATGATCTATATCATGATTGCTTGAAATATATCGAAATTGTCTGGGTGCTTCTGATTCAAGCGTGGTGGTTACTAAGTCTTTAGGGGATAGCGCGTCTTCAAGTGTCTGGGTATTGGCAAAGCCAGAGTTGTCGATAATGTTGATCGATAAGTGAGCAGGAAACGTTTTTTGTAAATCGTTATTGAGTTGATCATAATCTTTTTTATAGTCGGCTTGATAACGTTCCTGTTCACGATGAAGGGAGGCGAGCTTTCTGTAGATACGAGGAAAGTCCTGATCAAAGTTATCGGCCGTTTTAGCTTCTTTTATAGCCTCTGAATAGGTGTCCCAGTCAAAGTATTCTGTTTGGGAGACAGGGAATACAAACTGGCTAGCGTTCTCTTCACCTGATAATTTTGAAAAAGGATAAATAAAAGCGGTAAACGGCCAAAAAAGAGGCATCGCTAAATTTCCCCAGTCAGGCCTGCTACTGACAAAGGGGTGTTGATTGCAGCTTCCTTTGGTGAGCCCAAATAAACCCCGCCAGCAGCTGCTGGTTTTTGGCGTAGGCATATTAACAGGTTCATAAGCGCCAAGAAGGATTTGAGGTCTATCAGCTTGTTGGTAAGTTACGTTTTTAAAACGCCAGCCTTGCTCCGTAAAGGTTAGGTCTGCGAAGAGCGGTAGGGTTTTCGCTTGGTCATGGCTTGTTGATAATTTGCTTGCATCAAAGTCAGTGGTCACGCAACCTGTTAATATTAAAGCAGTAACCAGTGAGCCTAATGTGGGAATAGATTGAAATAAAGAGCGGCAAGAAAAAGGGCTGTCCATGGCAATAATATCGATAGAATGAGGATAGTAAAAAGTTAGCCGAGATTAGCTTTTTTTCAACTAGCGCTCAGAGAATGCGTTTTATTAGGACGGACGGATAAAGGGCAAAAAGGCTGGCTACTGACTGACGCCGCTCAAATAGCGGCGGTGCCAGTTTTATTTAGGTTATTTTGAAATGAGTTTATTTTTGATGCCTGAATAAAGCCCAGCAGCAAAAGAAACGATAGAGGTCGAACCAGAGACAAAGGCCGCCTTTGCGTTCTCTTCAAAGGTGGCGACTTTTTGAGGCGGTAAAATTGGATTGCCTTCTTCATCTAAAATAAGGGGTTGGCCATCAAGTTGACGCTTGAGGTTGGTTAGCATGGCAAGTCCTCGGTTTCTATCATGTGACTGATCAATAATCACTTGGAGCTTGTCGAGTTGCTCTTTGGTTGAAAAAGACTCAAAAGCAGTTTTTAGTGACGCATCACCTTCTGATGTGATTTTTTGTAAGGCTTCTTTGATCCATTCAGCATGCTTAAAGGCAATGACGAAATCACCATCAATCACCGACTGAAGCGGTAAGAACTTGGCAGCTCTTGCATCATCACCTGCTTTGACTTGCATGTCGCTATCCACGATAAACACTTTGCCATGTACCGTAGGGTTTTTATGTGTTCTTACATCCCAAAGCGGCGCATGCTTTTTGGGCGTTAACGTAAACGTTTTTTGTATTTTGCTGGTCATTTGTGTAGCAGCAAGGCCTGATCCTGCTTCTTCCAGTAGTTCTCTAAGAATAAAATCCTGATCTTTATCATCATCTTTGATGCCGCCGGGGGTAGCCCAGGCATTCATGTCGGGTGCATTGCCTCGCTTGATCATCAAAATTTCCCAAGCATTTGATGTTGCGTTCATCTTTAACACCACAGCATCGCCTGTTATTTGATCCTTTTGACTAAAAATGTCATAGGTAAAGCTATTTGCAACGCCGTTGACATAGTCGGGGAAGTCAGGGTGATATCGAGTATCAGCTTGGGTGGCGGATATCAAAGTTGATAAACCAAGTAACGATAGACGTAATTGAGTGAAGAATATTTTCATCGAGAATAAACGAGTTGACATATAACTAACCTAAGCAATAAAACTTCTTATTTATAGGCAAAAAACGCCCTAAAGTTCCTTACATTTCATTAACGACAGCGATTTTTAATGCTTGTTAAAAAAAGTAAGTCTCCTGCTGAGGGTGCTGCTGATTTTAATAGAAGGTTGATTAACCAAGCATTCAAAAAGGTAAGCAACTAAAAAAATGACCGGAAAGGTGAGACTAATGCTAAGGCAAACTCGTATAGCGTAGTTCTCGATAGGCATGAGTATAAATAGGTTTGTCGACACACTGTACAGCACCAAGAAATGTGTGATGTAAAGAGGGAAAGACAATCGACCGATGCACAACATCGCAGGCTGACTTAAAAGTCTGCACAGCCAATTTGATAATAATAAACCAGCTAACAGTATGCAGGCTCCCCATGTGTTAACGATATAACCAGATGGCAGGGAATAGTTGAGCGGAAGGCCAACAGAGAGTAGAAAAGAAGATAGGTTTCGGGTTGTATAACTACAGAAGAGCAACCCTATAACGATTAATAGCATTGAAAGACTGCTTTTTAAGCGAAGGTTTAAGCACTGCAAATTTGCTCGTTGGTAACATTCATACAGTATCATGCCTAGAAAGAAGCCAAGGAATAGTGAGTTATAGCTTAGGGTGAGCGCGCAGCTATAGAGTAGAAAGCGATAAACAGATGCATGAGATGTTTTAGCGCAGTATGAGAAAATAGCATGCAAACAAAAAATCAATAATGACCCTATGACTTCAAAAAAAATGGTCCATAAAGGTGGGTTATAGCGATCAATGCCCATAAAGGGTGTTTGCCAAAAGGCCTGTAAGAGCACTTCAGTTGCCGAGGGAGGCGTTGAAAAATCGTAAGCGTGATAAAAATCAGCTTGTGAGTAAAGGCTTTTCAAATCCATTAAACCAAGTTGTATAAGTAACCAAGCGAACAATAAACTGGCTAAGACAGGCAGCGTTAAGCGGACATATCGGGCTGTAGATTTTTGTAAAAGCGACTTCTGTGCGGCACGCCTTTTAAAGAAGCCATGATTAAGGACAAAACCTGTTAAAACAAAAAACATGCAGACAGGCCAGGCACCATTATAAAAAAGAATGAAAGGCGGCAGGCTCAGTACATGAAAGGGCTCAGCTCTAGTTAAGTCAATTCGATAGTCGGCAAAAATACTGGCGCAGTATAATTTAAGAATATGTTCATTAATGACAATGAGTGCAAGTATGCCCCTTAGCCCTTCCAATGGCTGTATTCGATTCATGTGCCCGTTACGCTTTGGCTGTTGTTCGATAATGAGTGTAGAAGCTAAGCGCTTGTTTGGTAAAACTGCTATGATGCTAGCCTGAATAATTCATGAGGAATTATTCAGGCTAGTACCCCAATGCACAGCGATTGTCGGGTTTCTGATGGTGGGTTACGCTGCGCTAACCCATATATGGTCTCTCCTCGTTTTGCAAGGTAAAGTCAATTCAAACAAAGAAAAGGTTGCTGCCGTATATCCGGTCTTTTAATGGCATGTAAGCTTTTCAGCATGCCTGACCTTGATGAGCATCCGCGCACATAACCCTAATCGCCCTATCGGTATCAAGTACCCTTGCGTAAGACAGGTTTCTATGTGCAGGTATTACCTATTTTGTCATCATTCACTTTTGCCTTCGCAACCGCTTAGGACTCGTTACACTTACTAAAGTTTTTGTTTACGTGCAGAGCTTGTAGCACCTACACACCCACATTATTAACTATTACGATCTCGCAGCTAGCACTAAATTTGCCGCAGCTGCATCGTACGTTTCATTTCTCACTGTCATTGCCCAGGCTATTCTGACTAGCTTATTAGCCAAGGCTACAGTGGCTTTATTCTTGCCTCGTCTTTCGACCAACTCATTGATCCATCGACTGAGCCTATCATTCTTCTTTTTCGCAGCTTTAACAACTGCCCTTGCACCATGAATAACAAGCGACCTCAGGTAACAATCTCCTCGTTTAGTGATACCTAGCAAGACATCTTTACCGCCTGAACTATGCTGCCTCGGTACAATACCTAAAGCTGCTGATGCATACTTGCCTTTATCAAATTGCTTACCGCTACCTATCCAAACTTTAAAGACAGATGCAACCACCGGCCCAAAACCTGGAATTGTCAGTAGACGCTTCGTTTGCTCATCATTTTTTGCTTTTGCATCCAGTGTCTTATTGTACCAGTCGAGCTCTTCTTCCAGGGACTTTAAGCGTTCATACTGCCGTTGTAACATCTGCCTGAATAACGGATTGAGACCATTAGCTTCATCTTCTAAAAGCTGCACTATACCTGCTCTTGCTTGATTTACACCTTTACGCATGACAAAGCCTTGATCGGATAGTAGCCCTCTTAACTGCCTAACCAAATCACCACGCTGCTGTACTAACTGGCTTCGCATGCGATGAAACGCCTGCTCTGTCTGCTGCTCAACTGTTTTGATTTGGACTGGCCTTATGCGCCCATGCAAATAAGCTTCCCCTATAGCCAACGCATCGTTGTAATCATTCTTCTGCCCTCGCGCATAAGCTTTTACATGCTGGGGCGGCAACAAACTAACTTCATAGCCTAGACTCTCAAACGTACGCCCCCAATAATTCGATGCACCACAAGCCTCCATTGTGACAAAACTTATATCCTGCTTTGCAATAAAACTAACCAACTCATTTCTCTTGAGCTTTTTCCTTTTTACCTCTTTCCCTTGTCTATCTAGGATCACTGCGTGAAAAATTTCTTTTGCTATATCTAGCGCTATCACTTTATCATTCATTCGGGCTCTCCTTCTTTCTTAGATGATACATCAAAACCATCTTGGCACACTTAGATGCCGTATGGGAGAGGAGAGACCATTTCATCACCCTACGGTATCTTTACCGGACAAATGCAGTGAATCGATGTACTAGGCAATCGTGTAGCACTCAATAATGATAAAAATAAGCAGAGGATCGTCATGTCAGATCTGGCCTTGGGGACTAAACCACCTTCATCAATTTCAGAAGACGAAAAGTTAAAGCTTCGGCAAGCCTTTGGACAATTTGCCACAGGTGTCACCATTATCACGACGGTAGATGAGGGTGGACAATGGGTGGGACTTACCGCTAATAGTTTGAGTTCCGTGTCTTTATCCCCGCCTTTGTTGTTGTGGAGCTTGGCGAATCACGCACGCAGCCTTCCTGTTTTTCAAAATCAGCAACATTTTGCTGTGCATGTATTGACTGCTGAGCAAGAGGCTTTATCTAATCGTTTTGCAACTAAACATGACAATAAATTTGAAGGGCTTGATATTGAGCAAGGCTTGGGTGACGTGCCTTTACTAAAAGACTATGCGGCGCAGTTTGAATGTCAAGCAATCCAGTCTATCAAGGCTGGCGATCATACAATTTTTATCGGTGAAATCTTAAATTTTGCCTCCAATAATAAAGAACCTTTACTGTTTCATGGGGGCGCTTATAAACGCCTTGTTTCATTTTAAGAGAACTTCTCCCAATACAGTAATCTAAAGCCCTTTTAATTTAAAAGGCTGGTTGAACTTGTCTTACTATTTTTACTCTAACGGTATGGGTATTTCTTATTTGATCTATAGGTGATGTATGTTGAAATCTATTAAAGCGTTAGTGTTTGTGGCGGCTGCGTGCAGTGTGAACCTCTATGCGTTTGAGTGCGTTGAATGCGAGGTAAATACTTGTGAATATAGCTCTTTAGAGACTGAGGTGAAGAATGCAAAAACGGCAAAGGACCTCTGCAAAGTCATGAATCAAGCTTTGGTATGTGGCCTGCCACCTAAAGATGCGATGAATCTTCTAGCCATAGCCATGAAAACAATGTCGCCCGAAGAGTTTAATCAATACATGAATACGCCGCTTTCAAAAGATTGCAGTGCTTTTTAAGCGTGTTTTAGCCGTGTAGGCTTCATTCCTAGCCGGCTTTTGGCTAGTACTTCGATTCACTGCATTTGTCAGGTAAAAAATATCGTAGGGTGGCTAAGCTGCGCGTAACCCACCATCAGAAACCGGACAATCGCTGTGCATTAAGGTACTAGTACCCCAATGCACAGCGATTGTCGGGTTCAGTGGCAGAGTAAAATGCTCATAGCAAGGCAGCTGATCGAAAATAATAGTTATTCTATAGTGAGATCAAGCAACACAGCTATGGGCATTTTAAATGCCACCCAAAGGGCAGCTACAGGTTTTCCCGTGACTTTGTTGCAAGTATTTGAAAGACGCATGTATTACTGCATACTTGCGCCTTGCCGCAGAAAAACCTGTAGCTGCTGAACGGGACAATCGCTGTGCATTGAGGTACTAGTACACCGTGTAAAAAGGTTTGTCTGGTAACCTTAGGGTGGAAAAGCGTAGCGTCTTCCACCAAAAAAACTTAATGACTGGTGGATCGCGCTGCGCTTATCCCCCTATAAAAACTGATACCGCCCGACAATCGGTTTGACATGATGTACTTGGCGTCTGTCCGAGAACTGACTGTTCGGCCTAAATGCCAGATAAGCGGCTAACTTCTTCCCCAAATTCCTATCAATAGGCTGGCTATTCGCAGGAATTTCCTAAAGCATTTATCTCACTTCTTTGAAATTTATCCTCGACTGCAATTCTCGGCCAAGCGTCTAGTGTCTATAGTAAGCATCCGATAATTGAAAGCCAAGTGGGTGAAGAGGAGGGGGGCGATGTAAAGGTAAGCAGGCTTTCAGGCGCGCGTAGGCTTTATATCTATGGAGTCCAATTCTTCAGAGTAAACAATGACAGCAAGGCCATCTTCTAATTGTTGCCTGACCCCAGCGACTTTATCAGTAAGGCTTGCTTCCTGCGCACCGTAATCGGTGCCTTCCCTTAAGACAAAGTGCTCAATGAGGTTATTGAGGGTTTCAGCGTCAAGCTCTTTCCAGGGTATCTTCATAATCAGTTGGTTTGCATAAATTGGAGGTTATTTTAGGCTAACCGGCTAGGTTTTTGTATGTGATATTTTTTGATTAAATGTATCAGTGTTTATTGATAATAAATCTCATTATTAGTATAAATGAAAATCATTCTTGATAAGGGCGACTCAATGAAACAGTGGAAGCAACTCATGGAAAAAGGTAATCAGGCTTTTCATGATGCAAGCCCAGCCCAGGCTGCTTTTTATTATCTATCCGCTTGCAAACGAGCAAGTAAGCTACTGCCTCATTGGTTTGATAAAGAGGCTGTCATTGCTGCGGTGGCAGTGAGTTATCAAAATTATGCTGAGCTTCATTTCCAGTTTAGGGAATATGAAAAGGGTATTGAATGTTATAGGACGCTTTCAAGGTGCCTGAGACTTTTTCGAGCTACTCAGCAAGGAAACACGTTTGAAATGCGGTTGGTAGATGGCACTCTAAAGCGAATACAGGCTGAGTTATTAGCTAAGGCCAAGCTTTTTCCAGTGGATGAAAATAATTGCCAGTTATTGATGACAGAAATGGCAGACCTTGTAAGTAGACCAGTAGGGATGAGTGCTTCACAGGCCTACCATTAAAAGAAACTGTAGAACTTTGAATTAACTAGGAGCCACTCGTTGAATTTCCCCGTTTATAGGTGGTGATTGGTAAGTGCTTTAGGTGTTCTTGCATTGATGGGGGTATAACTAAAAGCAGTATCAATGACTGTGAAGGCCGTGAGAAAAATAAAGAATAGCTTTATTGATTTAGCATCATTGAGTGATACAGATGCGTCGACAGTTCTTAAGGAGGGGGATTACAAAAAGGGTAAAAATTTTAATTTGCTAATAGCGCGGAGTTTATCCGCGCAAACTATTTAGTGTAGCCAGTCTAGCGCTTTTTTTTCATCTTCAAAAAACTGTACTTCGCCAGAGGTGAACCAGTCACCTACTTTGCTGGCTGTCTCTTGCCATTTTTTATTGCCATAAATAGCGACTTTTTTAAATTGGTTATTATGTTTCATGCCCATTTTAAAATCGTCCCAAGCTGCACGCACCTCCCAGCCTTCAAGCTCAGTACCGTCAATGAAAACATTCACTTCTGGGCCTTTTACGTACTCAAGCGCTTGATCAATGACAGGTGTGGCTTGCTCATAGTCGTCATGGGTGAGTGTGCCTATGGCTTTAAGAGACAGGAAGATTTCGTTATCGTTGTTCTCAACACCAACAGTTAAACCGTGTCTTTTTTCAGTCATGATTTTCTCCTCATGTTGTACGAATTATGTATATTAAATTATTGGGGTGGGACATAAAAGCTATTTATACTACTTGATGCATTATTAGAGCCCCTACACATCGGCAATATGTTGTAAGTTTAGGGAGGTTGAAGGAAGTGCCTTCAAAGTAGCTGGTTTAAATTAAACCCCATTGTCTATAGTGGATCAGCCGCTATGTCTCGTAGACATCGGTGGGAAGATAGAACGCTTTGGTGCTCTCAGCGGGAGTAGTCAATCTGGGAAAGCAAAATCTTTCGCCCACTGCCTGTACTTTGTGACGGTGATGGCGCAATTGCTACATTCCGTAAGTGGTACGGTCAGTTCTATGCAGACTTTGAGGGTAAGGTGTAGCTTTTACGTGCATCGTTCATGGCTTGATCTGACGGCAATCTACCTTGTTAAGGTCTAAGTCAGATCGAGTCCTGAATTATTCGCTTTCTTTAACTGTGTTTCTTTCAATGTGTCCTATTTCTGGTGCTTCTTCGCCCAACACTTAATGTGTATATCTGCATTTATTTTAGTATTTTTGTTAATGGCGCAGTCAAGTTGGCTGTCATGACGAAGGTCTGTTACTTGTGCGCGTTCATTTTGAAGTTGGCCTGCAGTGTCAACCATTTTGCCTGAAAGTTTTACATTCCTCCATTTGTCTATGACGTCAAATTTATTTACGCTATCCGTAAAAGCACATGTAAAGCCGTCTCCCCTGGCGAAGCCTGTAGCTATAGCTTTAGCATGATTATTTTTATTGAAAAATTTTCCGGATAAGGGAGGGTCCATGCATTTAGAATAGGTTGTGACCACTTTATCAACATAGTTACGCGGTACGCCGTGAAGGCTGAATGTTATTGAATTCCAGTTGGCGTCAACAGTTCCAATGGCTGCCAGGGTGGCAATTGCTGTTTTTGAGATAGAGCTGGGATTTAACCACCATATTGCCTGGGTATTGGTAGCAAGAAAGGCTGTTACTATAAAGGTGAGTGCTAGTTTTTTGGTTTTCATCTATCAGCTATCTTCAAATACGCCAATTAATAGACAATATTTATAAAAAAAAATTCTTTTTTGAAACTAATACATCGTGTCAAACCAATTGTCGGGTATCTATTTTTTTGTGGGGTGGATAAGCGCAGCCCGATCCACCAGTCATTAAGTTTTTTTGGTGGAAGACGCTACGCTTTTCCACCCTACGGCTACCAGACAAACCTTTTGACATGATGTACTAAATCAGTGCTAAATCACAGGGCTGTCAAAAAGAGATAGCTGAACGTGTCATTGCCAACGAAGGCGGTTATTGTTGCTGACAATTGCAAAGCGTTGCGTGAAAACAAGCCTATCAGGGAAAGCAAAATCTATCGCCTACTGCCTGTGATTTGTGACGGTGATGGCCCAATTGCTACATTCCGTAAGTGGTGCAGTCAGTTCTACGCAGACATTGAGGGTAAGGTGTAGCTTTTGCTTGCATGATTCATGGCTTGATCTGGCGGCAATCTACCTTGTTAAGGTCTAAGCCAGATCGAATCCTTCATTATTCGCTTTCTTTAGCTGTGTGTCTTTCTCAATGTGCCCTATTTCTTGTTCTTCTTCGGCCAGCACTTAATGTGTATATCTGCATTTTTTTTAACGTTATTGCTAACGTAGCAGTCAAGTTGGCTGTCATGACGAAGGTCTGTTACTTGTGCGAGGTCTTCTTCATCTAAGGCTCCTGGAGTGTCAACCATTTTGCCTGAAAGCTTTACATTCCCCCATTTATCTATGATGTCAAATTTATTTACGCTATTCCTAAAAGCACACAAGCCTTTTCCACTGGCGAAGCCTGAAACTTTAGCTTTAGCATGATTCTTTTTATTAGAAAATTTTCCGGATAAGGCAGGGGCCATGCATTTAGAATAGGTTGTCACCACTTTATCAACATAGTTGCTCGGTACGCCCTGAAGGTTGAATGTTATTGAATTCCAATTGGCGTCAACAGCTCCAATGGCTGCCAGGGTGGCAATTGCTGTTTTTGAGATAGAGCTGGGATTTAACCACCATATTGCCTGGGTATTGGTAGAAAGAAAGGCTGTTACTAGAAAGGTGAGTGCTAGTTTTTTGATCTTCATCTGTCAGCTATCTTAAAATACATCAATTAATAGACAGTGTTCAGGTAAAAAAATTCTTTTTTGTAAACTAATACATCGTGTCAAACCGATTGTCGGGAGGTATCAGTTTTTGTAGGGTGATGAAATGGTCTCTCCTCTCCCATACGGCATCTAAGTGTGCCAAGATGGTTTTGATCAATCATCTAAAAAAAGAGGAGAGCCCGAATGAATGATAAAGTGATAGCGCTAGATATAGCAAAAGAAATTTTTCACGCAGTGATTTTAAGCAAACACGGCAAAGAACTGAAAAGAAAAAAGCT
The DNA here is from genome assembly GCA_965225765.1 of Pseudomonadales bacterium. Classification (GTDB taxonomy): domain Bacteria; phylum Pseudomonadota; class Gammaproteobacteria; order Pseudomonadales; family DT-91; genus CAKMZU01. Next base: position 267,661 of record CBDDBO010000001.1, on the reverse strand, counting down.
AAAGAGAAACGAGCTGGTTAGCTTTATAGCAAAGCAGGATATAAGTGTTATCACAATGGAAGCTTGCGGTGCTTCGAATCATTGGGGGCGTACGTTTGAGAGTTTAGGCTATGAAGTTAGTTTGTTGCCGCCCCAGCATGTAAAAGCTTATGCGCGAGGTCAAAAAAATGATTACAACGATGCGGTGGCGATAGGTGAAGCTTATTTGCATGGACGCATAAGGCCAGTTCAAATCAAAACAGTTGAACAGCAGACAGAGCAAGCGTTTCACCGTATGCGAAGCCAGTTAGTTCAGCAGCGCGGTGATTTGGTTAGGCAGTTGAGAGGGCTACTGTCCGATCAAGGCTTTATCTTGCGCAAAGGAGTGAATCAAGCAAGAGCAGGCATAGTGGCACTTTTAGGAGATGAAGCTAGCGGACTAAACCCGTTTTTCAGGCAGATATTACAAAAACAGTATGAACACTTAAAGTTTCTGGAGAAAGAGCTGGACTGGTACAACAAGACACTGGATGCAAAAGCAAAAAATGATGAGCAAACGAAGCGTCTACTGACAATTCCAGGTTTTGGGCCGGTGGTTGCATCCGTCTTTAAAGTTTGGATAGGTAGCGGTAAGCAATTTGATAAAGGCAAGTATGCATCAGCAGCTTTAGGTATTGTACCGAGGCAGCATAGTTCAGGCGGTAAAGATGTCTTACTGGGCATCACTAAGCGAGGAGATTGTTACCTGAGGTCGCTTGTTATTCATGGTGCAAGGGCAGTTGTTAAAGCTGCGAAAAAGAAGAATGATAGGCTCAGTCGATGGATCAATGAGTTGGTCGAAAGACGAGGCAAGAATAAAGCCACGGTTGCCTTGGCCAATAAGCTAGTCAGAATAGCCTGGGCAATGACAGTGAGAAATGAAACGTACGATGCAGCTGCGGCAAATTTAGTGCTAGCTGCGAGATCGTAATAGTTAATAATGTGGGTGTGTAGGTGCTACAAGCTCTGCACGTAAACAAAAACTTTAGTTGATGTAACGAGTCCTAAGCGGTTGCGAAGGCAAAAGTGAATGATGACAAAATAGGTAATACCTGCACATAGAAACCTGTCTAATCCAAGGGTACTTGATACCGATAGGGCGATTAGGGTTATGTGCGCGGATGCTCATCAAGGTCAGGCATGCTGAAAAGATTACATGTCATTAAAAGACCGGATATACGGCAGCAACCTTTTCTTTGTTTGAATTGACTTTACCTTGCAAAACGAGGAGAGACCATATATGGATAAGCGCAGCGCGATCCACCAGTCATTAAGTTTTTTTGGTGGAAGACGCTACGCTTTTCCACCCTACGGCTACCAGAGAAAGCTTTTGACACGATGTACTAATACATCGTGTCAAACCGATTGTCGGGTATCTATTTTTTTGTAGGGTGGGTTAGTGAAACGTAACCCACCAAAAAACATTAAATCTTATGGTGGGTTACGCGCAGCTTAGCCATCCTACAGTTACCAGACAACCCTTTTGACATGATGTACTAAATCAGTGCTAAATCACAGGGCTGCCAAAAAGAGATAGCTGAGCGTGTCATTGCCAACGAAGGCGGCTATTGTTGCTGACAATTGTAAACAGTTGCGTGAAAACAAGCCTATCTGGGAAAACAAAATCTATCGCCTACTGCCTGTGATTTGTGACGGTGATGGCGCAATTGCTCCATTCCGTAAGTGGTACGGTCAGTTCTATGCAGACTTTGAGGGTAAGGTGTAGCTTTTACGTGCATCGTTCATGGCTTGATCTGACGGCAATCTACCTTGTTAAGGTCTATGTCAGATCGAGTCCTTCATTATTCGCTTTCTTTAACGGTGTGTCTTTCTCAATGTGTCCTATTTCTGGTGCTTCTTCGGCCAACACTCAATTTTTATATCTGCATTTTTTTGTAAGTTACGGCTGACGTCGCAGTCAAGTTGGCGCTCATTATAAAATTCTGTTACTTGTCCTAGGCTTCCAAAATCAATGGCTCCAGGCGCGTCAACCATTTTGCCTGAAAGCTTTACATTCCCCCATTTATCTATGACGTCAAATGCATTTTCGCTATCCCCAAAAGCACATTTAAAGCCTTTACCACTGGCGAAGCCTGAAACTTTAGCTTCAGCATGATTATTTTTATTAGAAAATTTTCCGGATAAGGGAGGGTCCATGCATTTAGAATAGGTTGTCACCACTTTATCAACATAGTCGCCCGGTACGCCGTGAAGGTTGAATGTTATTGTATTCCAGTTGGCGTCAACAGTTCCAATGGCTGCCAGGGTGGCAACTGCTGTTTTTGAGATAGAGCTGGGATTTAACCACCATATTGCCTGAGTATTGGTAGAAAGAAAGGCTGTTACTAGAAAGGTGAGTGCTAGTTTTTTGGTTTTCATCTGTCAGCTATCATCAAATAGGTTAATTAATAGGCAGTGTCCTGGTAAAAAAATTCTTTTTTTTGAAACTAAATCAGTGCTAAATCACAGGGCTGCCAAAAAGAGATAGCTGAACGTGTCATTGCCAACGAAGGCGGCTATTGTTGCTGACAATTGCAAACAGTTGCGTGAAGACAAGCCTATCTGGGAAAACAAAATCTATCGCCCACTGCCTGTACTTTGTGACGGTGATAGCCCGATTGCTCCATTCCGTAAGTGGTACGGCCGGTTCTACGCAGACTTTTAGGGTAAGGTGTAGCTTTTCTTGCATCATCCATGACTTGATCTGGCGGCAATCTACCTTGTTAAGGTCTAAGCCAGATCGAATCCTTCATTATTCGCTTTCTTTAGCTGTGTGTCTTTCTCAATGTGTCCTATTTATCGTACTTCTTCTTTGACCAACAACGAATCTGTATATCTGCTTCTTCTTTAGTGTTGTAGCTAACGTTGCAGCCAAGTTGGCTATCATGGCGAAGTTCTGTTACTTGTGCGAAGTTTGATGTATCCAAGGCTCCAGCAGTGTCAATCATTGTGCCTGAAAGTTTTACATTCCCCCATTTGTCTATGGCGTCAAATTTATTTACGCTATCCCCAAAAGCACATTTAAAGCCTTTACCACTGGCGAAGCCTGAAACTTTAGCTCTAGCATGAGTATTTTTATTAGAAAATTTTCCGGAAAAAGGAGGCTCCATGCATGTAGAATCGGTTGTCACCACTTGATCAACATAGTTACGCGGTACGCCGTGTAGGTTGAATGTTATTGAATTCCAGTTGGCGTCAACAGTTCCAATGGCTGCTAAGGTGGCAATTGCTGTTTTTGAGATAGAGTTGGGATTTAACCACCATATTGCCTGGGTATTGGTAGAAAGAAAGGCTGTTGCTATAAAGGTGAGTGCTAGTTTTTTGATCTTCATCGGTCAGCTATCCTCAAGTACGTCAATTGATAGACAGTTTTTGAGTAAAAAAATTCTTTTTTTGAAACTATGTCAACAGAGCCTAAATCAGTGCTAAATAACAGGGCTGCCCAGTAATAATTAAATGAAGTATAGAAAATAAGGATATGAATCATATTTAACTAAGCCTTCCTGTTGAATTGACAAGCCTGTACTTAGGTTATTGAAGATCCCCGAGACGGTAAGCCTCAGATTTATAGCCTTGAAAGCCTGATTTTGGTTATTTTTTCTGCCGTTATAAGCGGCTACGATAACCATTGATGCATTGGTTGCCAAAAAGAGATAGCTGAACGTGTCATTACCAACAAAAGTGACTATATTCTGCAAGTAAAAGCTAACCAATCTTAAGTGTTAGAAGTACTTAAAGCTTATCCTCACAAGCTTGAGCGTGATGGTTCCGGAGACGTTTCGCTGAGTGCTTGTGAGGAAGTGGATAAAGGGCATGGCCGACTGGAAGTAAGGCGATATCAGCATTTTAATGAAGATGAATGCCAGCTTAATGCCGCTGCTGTTAATGCTGCGATTATTAAGCGTTTTTGCATGAACCTTATTGTTATCAATGATCCCTCAAAGGAAGCTATGAAACGCAAAGCCATGAGTTGCGCTATCAGTGATCAATACCGAGAGCAGATTCTCTTTGCTGGGTAATTATTACTAGGCAGCCCTGGGTTATCAATGGTTTGCTGTGACCTAATCACTTTTTTTTAGGCGGTGTTTTCGCTATAATCGCGAGCACTTTTAGACAGACTGTCATTGATAATAAAATAGGTAAAGACATGGCAAAACGTTACCCTATGCCAATCCCGTTTGGCTGGTTTGGTGTCAGCTATTCTGATGAGTTAAAGGTTGGCGAGTCTCGCGCAATCCAGTACTTCGGCAAAGAAATGGTACTATTCCGTACTGAAAGTGGCAAGGCGGTTGTCTTAGATGCCTATTGCCCTCACTTAGGTGCGCATTTAGGTTATGGCATTAACCAGGAAGCCGGTCAAGGTGGTCGTATTCAAGGTGAAACTATTGTATGTCCTTTCCATGCGTGGCGTTTTAATGATGAAGGTCGCTGTGAAGAAGTGCCTTACGCTAAAAATATGCCACCTAAGGTGAAAGATAAACAATGTTTAAAATCTTACCCTGTGACGGAAATGAATAAGGTTATTTGGGTATGGTATCACCCAGATCCCAATCAAGCGCCTTTATGGGAAGTGGAATACAACGAAGAAGCCAATGATGAAAACTGGTCAGACTTCGATAAGCACGAGTGGATCATTAAAACCCACCCTCAAGAAATGGGTGAAAACGCAGCTGACCCTGCGCACTTTCATTATGTGCATCAAGTAGCTGAGTTTCCTGTTTGGGAATCTGTGCAAGAGGGTCACAAGACGCACGGTATTCAACGTGCTGATATGCGTACCCCTCGTGGTGTTGTAAAAGGTAAGATTTCTACCAATAATGCAGGTCCTGGCCAGGCTTGGACTCGCTTTGAGGGCATCGCGGAAACCTTCCTGTTATCGCAAATTACACCGATTGATGAGGAAACCGTTCACGTGCGCTTTGCTTTCTCTCAGCCATTAAAAGACGGCAAAAAACCCGAAGGTGGTGTAGAGGCGGCTATTATTGCCGACATTTGCAAACAGTTGCGTGAAGACAAACCTATCTGGGAAAACAAAATCTATCGCCCACTGCCTGTACTTTGTGACGGTGATGGCCCGATTGCTAAATTCCGTAAGTGGTACGGTCAGTTTTACGCAGACTTTGAGGGTAAGGTGTAGCTTTTACTTGCATCATTCATGACTTGATCTGGCGGCAATCTACCTTGTTAAGGTCTAAGCCAGATCGAGTCCTTCATTATTCGCTTTCCTTAGCTGTGTTTCTTTCAATGTGTCTTATTTCTTGTTCTTCTTCGGCCAACAAAGAATGCGTATATCTGCGTTTTCTTTAGTGTTACGGCTAACTTTGCAGTTAAGTTGGCTGTCATAACGAAGTTCTGTTACTTGTGCGCGTTCTTCTCGATCTGAGCCTGCAGGGTCAATCATTTTACCTGAAAGTTTTACATTCCCCCATTTGTCTATGACGTTAAATGCATTTACGCTATCCCCAAAAGCACACTTAAAGCCTTTACCACTGGCGAAGCCTGAAACTTTAGCTCTAGCATGATTATTTTCATTGAAAAATTTTCCGGCGAAAGCAGGGGACATGCATGTAGAATAGGTTGTGACCACTTTATCAACATAGTTGCCAGGTACGCCGCGAAGGTTGAATATTAATGAATTCCAGTTGGCGTCAACAGTTCCAATTGCTGCTAGAGTGGCAACTGCTGTTTTTGAGATAGAGTTGGGGTTTAACCACCATATTGCCTGGGTATTGTTAGAAATAAAGGCTGTTACTATAAAGGTAAGTGCTAGTTTTTTGATCTTCATCGGTTGGCTGTCTTCAAATACGTCGATTAATGGACAGCGTCCGGGTAAAAAAATTCTTTTTTTGAACCTAAATCAGCGCTAAGTCAGTCTTTTGTCAATGCTTTCATGATTTTATTGTATTCTCCCTTTTAGATTTTTCCTGCTATCATAGGCCTTTACAAAGGAAGCTTACGAGCAGATAGCATGTTACACCACCCTGATTTTGATCCTGTTGCCTTGGCCTTAGGCCCGTTAAAGATCCATTGGTATGGCATTATGTATTTGTGTGCCTTTGCTTTTGCGTTTTGGATTTGTAAGGCAAGGGCAAAGCAGAACCGCGCACCTTTTAAGCCTAATCAAGTCGATGACATTATTTTTTATTCGGCGATGGGGGTTATTTTAGGTGGGCGTATTGGTTATGTGCTGTTTTATAATTTTTTAGGCTTTTTAGAAAACCCTGTCAGTCTCATTGAGGTCTGGAAAGGTGGGATGTCTTTCCATGGTGGGCTTCTCGGTGTCATTATGGCCTTGGTTATTTATGCCAAGAAACACAAAATAGCCGTTGGGGATTTATTTGATTTTGCAGCACTCGCAGCCCCTATTGGGTTGTTTTTTGGGCGCATGGGTAATTTTATCGGACAGGAGCTTTGGGGGAGGCAAACGGATTTACCCATCGGTATGCTGTTTCCTCATGATGCATTGCAGGTGCCACGCCATCCCTCTCAACTTTATGAGGCGGTTTTGGAAGGGCTTGTTATTTTCGTCATTGTCTATTTTTACTTAAATAAAGACAGACCACGTTGGGCGGCAGGTGCACTCTTTATCGCGCTATATGGCACATTCAGATTTATTGTTGAATTTGCACGGGAGCCTGATGCTCATATTGGGTTTGATCTTTTTGGTTGGTTGTCACGCGGTCAATTACTGTCTTTACCTATGATTATGATTGGCATTGGTGTGATGATTTGGGCATATAAAAAACAATTGCCTTCAGCTAATTTACCTGTCAAAGCGAAGTAGAGTTTTTACCAGTAGGATAAATGAAGTGGATCAGTATTTAACGCTCTGCAAAAGAATTATCGATGAAGGTGAGTGGGTGCTCAATGAGAGGACGGGTAAGCGCTGCTTAACGTTAATTAATGCTGATCTGACTTATGATGTGGGTGAGAATAAATTTCCACTTATTACGACAAGGAAAAGCTACTGGAAAGCGGCTATTGCTGAATTGTTAGGTTATTTGCGCGGATATAGCAGTGCGGCTGACTTCAGAGCTATCGGCTGTAATACATGGAATGCCAATGCCAATGACAATGAAGCTTGGCTAAAAAATCCTCATCGCCAAGGTGAGGATGATATGGGGCGTGTCTACGGCGTGCAGGGTCGTAGCTGGCAGACCCCCGGTGGAGGCACGTTAGATCAGCTTAAAAAGATTGTTGATGATTTAACTCAAGGCAAAGATGATCGTGGTGAAATTCTGACCTTTTATAACCCGGGAGAATTCGAATTAGGCTGCCTTAGACCTTGTATGCATACGCACCATTTCTCCCTCCTAGGCGGCAAGCTTTATTTGAATAGCTTTCAGCGGTCTTGCGATGTGCCTTTGGGTCTTAACTTTAATCAGGTACAAGTCTTTGTGCTACTCAAATTAATGGCACAAATAACAGGTCACGAATGCGGCAAGGCTTACCATAAAATTGTGAATGCCCATATCTATGAAGATCAGCTTGACCTCATGAAGGGTGTGCAACTAAAGCGAGAGCCGTTTCCCTTGCCCATACTAACGATTAATCCTGATATTAAAACACTTGAAGACATTGAGACTTGGGTTAGTCTTGATGACTTTAGCGTTGAAGGTTATCAAAGCCATCCTGCCATTCAATACCCTTTCTCTGTGTGATGGTATTATCTTTCTAGCGAAACAAACTTTTTGTGAGCGGCTAACTCTAACGTAAAGACTCAATAGGTTGCGAAGAGAGAAGCATGACAGAACTGGTGCAAGCAACTTTCGATTTGTTGACACCCTGTCAGCAAGCCAGTGGCCACCCCCCGCAAATTCTCGTGCTTTATGGCTCTTTACGAGAGCGCTCTTTTAGTCGCTTAGCCGCTGAAGAATCTGCTCGAGTGCTTGAGCACATGGGCGCGGAAGTACGCTTTTTTGATCCAAAAGGGTTGCCGCTCTACGATGGCGGCACCTCCTCCAATCACCCAAAGGTGCAAGAGCTGCGTGATCTGATGCAGTGGTCTGAAGGGCAGGTGTGGTCTTCGCCTGAGATTCACGGCAATATGTCGGGACTCATGAAAACACAAATTGACTGGATTCCTTTATCAATCGGTGCCGTTAGGCCTACACAAGGTAAAACCTTGGCCATTATGCAGGTAACAGGTGGTTCGCAAAGCTTTAATGCTATTAATAACATGCGAGTGCTTGGGCGCTGGATGCGTATGCTGACTATTCCAAATCAATCGTCTGTGCCTAAGGCTTATCAAGAGTTTAATGAAGATGGCTCTATGAAAGACTCGCCCTATAAAGACCGAATTATTGATGTGATGGAAGAGCTGGTGCGCTTTACTTATTTAACCCGTGATCATAAAGACTTTTTAGTCAATAGGTATAGTGAACGAAAATCAGCTGAGCATCGACTTCAAAAAATGATGGACGAGCAACTGCCTAAACGCTAGTACCTCAATGCACAGCGATTGTCCCGTTCAGAAGCTACAGGTTTTTCTGTGGCAAGGCGCAAGTATGCAGTAATACTCGCGTCTTTCAAATACTTGCAACAAAGTCACGGGAAAACCTGTAGCTGCCCTTTGGGTGGCATTTAAAATGCCCATAGCTGTGTTGCTTGATCTCACTATAGAATAACTATTATTTTCGATCAGCTGCCTTGCTATGAGCATTTTACTCTGCCACTGAACCCGACAATCGCTGTGCATTGGGGTACTAGTACACCGTGTCAAAAGGTTTGTCTGGTGACCGTAGGGTGGAAAAGCGTAGCGTCTTCCACCAAAAAAACTTAATGACTGGTGGATCGCGCTGCGCTAACCCACCCCACGGAATTTTACACCGGACAAATTCAGTGAAATAGCGTGCAAGGTGTTGTCACAGACAGCCATAATACTTAAGGCACTTTTCCCTCTGGCAGTGATAAAAGCACAGTTTTGCAATGGGTTGCGGTTAAAGAGATATCGTATACCCAAATGCCTTGTTCATCGGTTGAGCGAGGAACTGAATCTTGGAAACTGTCACCGTCGTTGAGTGCATTACATCTGAATAACCATGGCCCCGAAAAGGTTCCTTTAACCGATAGGTTGTCATTCTCATCCTCTCTATTGATAAGTTCAGCGTCAAACCGGCCTGATACTTTATGTGCGGTAAAGGTTTCTATGGTGACTTTACCAGAGGAAGATAACCAAGCTTTACCTAGAAATAAGGCTTGAAGGTTTGGCTCAGTAGCGTTAGTTCTTGCGTCATGAAGGGTTAATTCTAAAGGTGTCTCAATGGGTAAAAATGGCTCAAAATAGATGAGAACAAAGTCGTCGCCATCAAACCCATTAAAGGTAAACTTATGCTCTTCGGCTAGCTTTGGGTGTTCTTCTTGTGTGGTGAAGGTCGATTTGCCAACAAAGCGTCCAATATCAGTAAGTTCAAAGCTGAATGTGGTTGGAGGTGACGGTTCGTCACTTTCATCTTCGCTACTAGGCGTTGAATCGTGATTTTTCGAATGGTCTTCTTGAAATATGCTGTCTTCGTCATTTATCTCTGGGGTAGGTGTTCTTGTTGGTTGAGTGGAATTGTCTGAAATTGCAAGCGTATTTTGCTTGTCCTCATCTTTTCTGACACTGTCTTGTTGAGTGTCTGAGTTGCTCTTGGCAAAAGGGTCTTGATTGCTGCCTGGAGGCGGTAAACAGCCTTGGAGAAAAAAGCACAGAATAATGAAAAAAAGGCGTAAGGTTTGTTTGTGCATGCACAATTCCTTGTATCGAATCCAGATAAATAGAGAGAGCATAGACCCATTGCCAAGAAAGTAGCAGCTTATTCGGAAGCCTCGTATAATCTTACCATCTATGTGAGTAAGTGAATTATGCGATGAAATTAGCGCTTATCTTGGCAGCTTCTGAGAACAATGTGATTGGAGCTAAAAATGCCATGCCATGGCACCTTCCTAGCGAATTGAAATATTTCCGTCAAAAAACGACAGGTAAACCTGTCGTTATGGGGCGTAAAACGTTTGAATCGATCGGCATGGGTAAACCGTTGCCAAATCGCCATAATATTGTCATCAGTCGGAGTCCTAAGCCTGTTAATTATGAAGGGGTAAGTTGGGTAGCAAGTATTGATGAGGCCATTGCCTTGGCTGCTAAAGAAAGCCCAGAGGAAATCATGGTGATAGGTGGCGGAACGATTTATTCGTCAGTATTACCTAAAGCAGATCGAGTCTATTTAACGCGTATTCATGCCACTTTCGATGGAGATACGTATTTTGAAGGGTTTGATGAGGCGCAGTGGTGTGAATCGAACGTTATACATAACGACAAGATCGAAGGCGAAGCTTATAGCTATAGCTGCTATATCTACGATAGACTTAAGTAGGCAAATGCTTTTAAATAGAACCTTGTAATAGAAATGTCACAAAAAAAAGGTAGGCTGAATCGCCTAAACGCCTCAGTTAAAGTTCGTTGCTTTAACCTAAGACTACGATGTAACAGGTTGTAACCACATGATAAAATCCACCCTAAGGGCGCTTGTAGCAGCAAGTTTTTTCTTAAGTTTGACTTATCCTTTACATGCCGAGACATTAGATGGTGTCAATGCGGCTCATGATGCAAATGCTAAACGCGCAAAAGCGTCCCAGCAAACAGTTGACCGTGATGCAGAAAAGACAGAATCGTTAGCGCTTGAGTACAGACAAAAGCTCAAGTTGTTGGAAGGCCTTAAAGTCTACAATACTAAACTCGATATTCAGATTCAGAATCAAGCGAAGCAACTAGAAGGCATCGAGCGTTCTATTGCCAATGTGCAAGTCATTCAGCGTCAAATCATCCCGTTAACCAGTCGAATGATTGATTCACTCGATGACTTTATTGACTTGGATTTACCCTTTCATACAGCTGTTCGTGATAAAAACCTGGCAATGCTGAGAAGCAATCTTGATCGGCCAGAAATTTCAACCGCTGAGAAATTTCGCCAGGTGCTGGAATTTTATAAAATTGAAGCCGATTACGGGAGAAAAATTGATACCTATACCGATACCCTGACAGTTGATGGTGTAGAGCGAGAAGTCACTATTTTGCAAGTGGGCCGTATTGCACTGTTGTATCAAACCCCGGATATGAAACATACAGGGATGTGGGATGCTACTAAAGCCCAATATGTGGCGTTAGACGATAGTTATAAGGCGGCGGTGCGCCAAGGTATTCGCATGGCGAATAAGCAGACGAATATCGCTATTCTAGACCTCCCTATCCAAGCACCTAAGGCGAAATAACAATGATGATAAGAACACTAGTCTCACTGATGGCCGCCTTTACGCTCTCTACTGCTGCTTTGTCTGAAGACGCGAAGAATTTAGACGAGTTATTGAAAGATGTTAAAGCAGGTGGTGCTAAAGAAGCCCGTGAAAATAGGCAGCGTGAAGCTGAATTTAAGCGAAATAAAGCTAAACAGCAGCAAATGCTGGCTGATTTAGAAAAACAAATAAAGCAAGAAGAATCGAGAAGCACCCGTTTAGAAGCCAAGTTTGAAGAAAACGACAGCTTGATTGCTGATGCTGAGAAGAAACTCAAAGAGCGCATGGGTAGCTTGGGCGAACTTTTTGGTCATATTACAAGTGCAGCCGGTGATGCGCGGGGTAATTTCGCAAGCTCTTTGGTGAGCATCGAATACCCTGATCGTGATGCGTTTTTAAGTGAGCTGATTGATGTCACCAGTAGCGCCACTGACTTGCCAAGCATTCAGCAAATCGAGCGGCTTTGGTTCGAGTTACAACGTGAAATTATCGAGCAGGGGAAAGTCGTTAGTTTTACAACTGAGGTGTCGGCAGACGAAGGTATTGAGAAGCAACCTGTCGTTCGAGTAGGGTCATTTAATGTTATCAATCAAGAAGGTGACTATTTGCAGTATAACGATGGCAGACTTTCTGTTTTGCCGCGTCAGCCAGACAGTAAATACACGAAAGAAGCTTATAGTTTGGCGCATGCTGCCTCAGGCGTTCACAGGTTAGGCGTTGATCCGACAGGCCCAACAGGTGGCAGCTATCTAGCCGCTATTATCGATGAGCCAACATTAATGGAGCGTTGGCATCAGGGCGGAATAGTAGGTTATATCATCACGGCGGTTGGTGTGCTTGCTTTTTTACTAGGCCTCTGGCGTCTGCTCGTCCTTTTCAGTATTGGTGGCAGCGTGCGCTCACAACTTAAATCAAACGCACTAAGCCAAAAGAATCCGTTGGGGCGTGTGTTAAAGGCTGCTGAAGACAATAAAGGTGCTGATATTGAATCAATGGAACTTAAGCTTAACGAAGCGATTTTAAAAGAGTTACCAAAATTAACATCAGGTGAGGCGCTGCTTAAGATTATTGCCGCTGTAGCACCTTTGTTAGGTCTTCTAGGTACGGTGACAGGGATGATCTTAACCTTCCAGGCGATTACCATTTTTGGTGCAGGTGATCCTAAAGCGATGGCAGGTGGTATTTCGTCGGCTTTGATTACAACAGTCCTTGGTCTTGTGGTAGCCATTCCTACTATTTTGATGCATACCTTTGTCTCAAGCCGTAGCAAATCAATTATCCATGTGCTTGAAGAGCAGGCAGCGGGCATCGTCGCTGAGCATCAGGAACAAGCACATGCTTGATGCTATCCACCAATTTATGCAGGCAGGCGGTATTGTCCTTTACGGCATCGCTGCACTGACCTTCATCATGTGGACGCTAATATTCGAGCGCATGTGGTTTTATCAGACAAGTTTAAAGCAACAGGCGCAAGGCTTAATTCAACAATGGAATGCGCGCAGCGAGCATCATTCATGGTATGCCAAGCAAATTCGCAGACGCTTTGTGTCTGAACTGCATGAATCCATACAGACTAACTTGCCGTTGATTCGAACATTGGTTGCGTTGTGCCCATTAGCAGGTTTGTTAGGTACAGTGACAGGTATGATTGATGTGTTTCATATTATGGCTGTCACAGGCGGCGGTGATGCAAAGGCCATGGCAGGCGGCGTATCAAAAGCGACGATTCCTACCATGGCAGGCATGGTGGCGGCGTTATCGGGTGTATTCGCCAATACCGTGCTGACTAAGATGTCAGAGCGTGCAAGCCTCTCTATTGAAGACCAACTCGTGGTGGATCATTAATTATGGCAAAACCCACCCTGCGAAAAACTGATGAACCTTCAAGTGACATTGATTTAACCCCCATGCTGGATGTGGTGTTTATCATGCTGATCTTCTTTATCGTGACAGCGACATTTATTAAAGAGCCGGGCATTGATGTTGATCGCCCCGAGGCTAAAACCGCTGAAGCTGTACTCAATCAAAAAATTCTGATTGCTATTGATGGTGACGGCCGTATTTGGATGGATAAATCAGAAGTTGAGCCTCATTTGCTGACGTTGCGCATTGCCACGATGCATGCGGATAACCCAGGCGGAGCTGTTGTGATTCAGGCTGATAAAAGTTCCACTGCTAAAAGTGTTGCAGACGTGATTGATGCGGCCAAACAGGCAGGGGTTAACGATATTTCTCTTGCAGCGAGTAAATAATATGGTGCTAGTTAGGCTGCTTGTAGGTTCTCTTTGTGCATTAGGTGTGACCTTTGGATTAGTGCTACTTATGCAGCAATTGATTCATACTGATGAAGTCAGCGTCGATAAAAAGAAGACGCATAAAATTGCGGATATCTCACTCGGTGAAACTGAGATTGAAACTAAAAGGCAGCAGCGAAAGCCAGAAAAACCCGAAGAAGTAGACGAGCCACCACCACCGATTGAGCCTGCCCCTTTGCAAGATACTATTGCCGATCTTGATGCACTCAATATTGCGCCTTCCTTGAAAGGGGCAGGTGATATGAATAAAGGCCCAGGCCTGTCTGCAAGCGATGGTGAATATTTGCCGATGGTAAAAGTTCAACCTCAGTATCCTCGCCGCGCGTTATCAAGAGGCATTGAAGGGCATTGCACCGTGTCTTATACAGTCACTAAACAAGGTACAACGAAAGATGCGGTAGCCATTGACTGTGAACCTAAAGGCATGTTTGAAAGAGCGTCTGTTAAAGCTGCGCTTAAATTCAAATATAAGCCGCGTGTTGAAGATGGGCAGCCGATTGAAGTGCCTAACGTAAAAAATAAGTTTACTTATAAGTTGGCGAAGTGATGATGCGATTATTTAAATTTCCTCTTCTCATTTTTGCTACGCTCTTATGTTTGTCCTTCTCTGTACAAGCGAAAGACAGCCCTAAAAATTACAAGGAAAAAGAAACTAAAGCCCTGCGTGCAGCTGTATATGAAGAGCTAATGAAAGCGCAGGAGTTACAGCAAGCTAATAAAAATAAAGAAGCACTCGCGATTCTGAATAAATTGAAAAATAAATCAGGCAAACGTGCATTACAGCCTCATGAAATTGTCCAGCTCTATAACTTTTATGCGTATGCCTATATTGGCATGGAAGATTACCCTAAGGCATTGAATGCGTTTGAGACCATGCTGAAGCAAAAGGATGTTACCTTAGGTTTGGCAAGGCAAACTAAGTACACCATGGCGCAATTGTATCTGTCGTCAGGCGAGGTTAAAAAAAGCATTGCTGTACTTAATGATTGGTTTGATATTACTGATAAAATGACGCCGCAAGCTTATGTGTTATTAGCCCAAGCCTACTTACAAAATAAACAAATTGATGAGGCATTACCGCCGCTTAAAAAGGCGTTTGCATTAGCCAAAGAGCAAGGGAAAGAAGCCAAAGAAAACTGGTACTCGTTGCTGCAATATATTTACGCCGAAAAAAAGGACTATAAAAAGCAACGTGACGCATTAGAAGTGCTTGTCAATCGCTGGCCAAAAAAGAACTACTGGTTGGCGCTAGTGGGCGTTTACAGTGAGCTTAACCAGGAAAAAGAGCAGCTCTATGCGATGGAATCTGCTTACATTCAAGGTATGTTAGATAAAGAGTCATACCTGGTTACTTTGGCGCAAATGCTAGCTGTAGAAGGCATTCCTTATCGTGCCGCCAAGGTAATGGAAAAAGGTTTCACCGATAAGCTTATTGAACCGACAGAGAAAAACTTAGAGCGCGTATCTGATTACCTGCGCCGTGCTCAAGAGATCGATAAGGCTATCCCGTATCAGGAGAAAGCGGCAGCACTGTCAGCATCAGGTGAAGCGAGTCTGCGTCTCGCTAATTTATATCTCTTAAAAATGGATGAGGCAAAAGCATCTGAAGCTATTAAACAAGCCCTTAAAAAGGGTGGCTTAAAAAATCCAATGGATGCCCAGATGCTGTTAGGGCGAGTCTCATACGAAACTCAACGCTTTGCAGATGCACGAAAAGCTTTTGCTAAAGTTATTAAAGAAGCTAATAAAGATAAGAAGCAAGAGAATAAGCGGCTTCAACGCCTAGCTAAGAACGCTAAACGCTGGCAACAAAGCGTTAATCAGGAAGAAAAACGTCAGGTTGAGATTAAGAAGTATCTCCAAGGTTAATTTTTCTAGCCTTAACAACGCTTACAATTTCGAAGAGTATAAAGATTTTGTTTGCGGAATTTTTGCCAAGCTCTGTGACTGGTTTTTTTTGTAGTTAGTTTATATTTTAAGAGATTAAATAAGCGTTAAGTCAGCAGAGTTTCCTAAACTTAGATGGTGCTTGATATCTTTATTCAGCGTTCTCTGAATTTTCTTTATAGTATGGTAGACTACAAAGCCTTTTGAGCTAAGTCAGAAGTAGTAGGTCTGCTCTTCATGATTCGTTTTCTTGCCGTATGTTGGTCTTTGCTAGGTGTGACTATTCTCCTAGGCTTTGCCATCTATCGGCTTTCACAACATGTTCTAGCCCTTGAAGGTTACAGCTTAAGCGCTTTACAGTGGATAACCTTGATTGGGTTTACGGGGTTTATGGCCTATTCGGAAGGCTATAAGGGCTTTCAAAAAGGCTTCTCTCCTCGTGTGGCAGCGCGTATTCGTTATCTTAAGCAACATGCAACGCCTAGTTTGGCTTGCTTTGCACCCTTTTTTAGTTTGGGGTATTTCGGCACTACCAGGAAACGCCAGCTAACCGTCGTTTTTTTAACCTTGGGCTTAGCCCTCATCATCATGCTGATGAAGTATGTTCCACAGCCTTGGCGAGGCATTATTGATATGGGCGTTATTGTGGGGTTGTCATGGGGGCTTGTATCCTTTTATATCTTTACCTGGAAAGCCCTTAGTTCGGATGAATTTAACTACTCAGCAGAGCTCAAGTCCTAATCCTTTTATTGTTAGCTTACGGCCACTTCAGCGCCACGGTACATCCGTTTTTTCTGCCTAGATGCTTCAGCTGCTGTGTTAGTGGCTTTAGGTCTATCTGGGTCAATGTTTGGATTCAGTTGCATGAAAACATCGTAGAGCATTTCATTTTCTGATTCCAAAGCGTATTCGTATATTTTATCCAATGCATCTTCGGCGCTTAGTGAGATGTTTTCGCTAAATTCGTCTTTTATAAGACTTCTGGCTTCCCGTAATAATTTAAATTCTTCACGGCTGAAGATGCGTTTTTCTGTTGCTTGCATGTGCGGACATCCCTTTCATTGTTATTGTTGTATTCATTAAGCCCAAGCAATTGCTAGGCCAGCTAGAAGTGGTTGTGTGTGAAATCCTTATTAACGGGGTAGGTGTGTGAACTAACTAAAAAAATAAGCGGCTTAAGACGGTTTACTGCGAGATTTTGTGGGTGTTGCTACAGGGTGAGAGAGAGCTAAGTGAGCGATTTGAGTGCATGGTAAGCCCAAAAGCGATCAGTAACCCCATGTACATAGGCAGTAAACCAATCCAGGTTGGGTACTTAATTAACCCTCCTTGCGATTGGTAATAGTCAAATCCTAGCCCCATGATAGGCTGCAATAATGGCCCAGAAATAAATAATATCAGCATATTGAGTAAGCCTAAGTTGGCGGCAAGTGCTCTTCCTTGTGCGTAGCGTTTTATATCTTCGAAGGCCAAAATATAGCTACTCGTGGCAAACCCAAGAGCGAAAAGCAGTATTTTTAACTCTAGCCAAGAGAGGTTTATAAACAGAATGCAGCTAAATGATAGGAGGCTGATGAGTGAAAAAAAGCGTTTGAGTTGGCTCAAACGGAAATGACTGAGTAACAAACCAACAGCAAATGTACCGAAACAGCTCCCGATAAAGAGTGTTGCTGTGAGCTGATGCGCTATGTCTTCAATAGCTGGATAGGTCGTTTGAAAGAAGTGTATGCTCCAAAGTCCGCCAAAGCTGTTGATAATAGAGTAAACAAAGCCACCAAAGAGACACAGCTGCCAAAAGTGGGGTGTCTTGGCCAGTTGTGATGTTTGTAGAAAGAACTGCTTCAGTTGTTCTTTGTAGTGAATAGGATCGCTATCCGGTTTTTCTTTCGGGCATATAAGTGAGACAACTAAGAATAAACTGAGCGGTAGCAAGCTAGTATATTCGATAAGCACCCGCCAGTTATGGGCCAGCAGCAAATCAGGCGCTAGATAATCACTCATCACGGCGCCAAACAGTGCCATCACTTCGAAATAAGCTGCAACAAGTATAAAGTGTTTGTCGAAGTGCTTTGCAGCCATACCCATGCAGGAAAGTACCCCTAATGCTGCACTAGCACCTGTCAGTCCTCTAGCCAAAATAGCCATAGGTAAACTCGTTGCATGTGCAAGTAACAGTGCACTCAATGAAATACCGAGAGAGGCAATACATAAAATACGTTTACTACCATATCGATCGACCAGTAAACCGGCTGGTATTTGTAAGAGAATATAGGGGTAATAGAACGCCGATGAAATTAATCCAACACCTTGATGATTAGTGTCGAAGCTTGCGATGAGTTGATCAACAATCAGAGCAGGGGAGGTCTGCAAGATAAACTGGATAATACAAAAGAATCCAGAAATGAAACAAGCGAGGAATAATCGTCCTGAAAACTGATGGTTAGACACAGTCTTGTTCCTGTGAGGTTAAGCCTTTTTGGAGTTTAATAAAACTAAGGCTTTGAATAGAAACTAAGACAATTTTTTTCCTGAATTGTTCATACCCATGCCTTAGCAGATGACGAATAATTAATGGGGAAATTGTGAAAAGAAACATCAACAAGCACTTTAGTTCTCTGAAGAATAAGGTGTTCGTTTGAAAGGGTGTTTTGGATCATGCCTATTGGTGTTGATGCAAATTCATGAGCGGACAATTTAATTCAAGGCGGCACAGGAATGTACTCGTAGCATTAAAGTTTATTTAATGGCCGATTAACGAACCCTCACGTTTCATCTCAAGCTCACTATACCCCGACAAATTCACCTAAGCGAAAAGCCAAAGAAAAAGCTATGTAAAAAATAAGCGAGTATTTTGAAGCTAAAAGATGTTTGGATTTATGATAGCCTAGTACCCCAATGCACAGCGATTGTCGGGTTCAGTGGCAGAGTAAAATGCTCATAGCAAGGCAGCTGATCGAAAATAATAGTTATTCTATAGTGAGATCAAGCAACACAGCTATGGGCATTTTAAATGCCACCCAAAGGGCAGCTACAGGTTTTCCCGTGACTTTGTTGCAAGTATTTGAAAGACGCGAGTATTACTGCATACTTGCGCCTTGCCACAGAAAAACCTGTAGCTGCTGAACGGGACAATCGCTGTGCATTGGGGTGCTAGTCAAGAATTCTGGAAGTGGAGATGCAAATGACGATTGTGATTACAGGTGCAGCAAGCGGTATAGGCTTGTCGTTGGTGAAGTACTATTTATCTAAAGCATGTAATGTCTTGGCAGTCGCTCGAAAAGCCAGCGATGAATTGCAAGCAACTGAAGCAACAATCATCGAAGGCGTCGATGTCGCTAGCCCTATTACACTCAGTAAACTCAACGCCGAACTAAGCTTCAGTGATGCAAAGGTTGATCTGCTCATCAATTGTGCTGGCGTACTCTTTCGTGAAACTCTGGATGATCTCAACTACGATCAAATTGAGCAGCAATGGCAAGTGAATGCGTTAGGGCCTTTACGCGTGACAGAAACAGTTTTGCCTTTTATGCATGAAGGCGCGAAGGTTGCCATGATTACGAGCCGGATGGGTTCGATTGAAGACAATACCTCTGGTAGCCGATATGGCTATCGTATGTCCAAGGCGGCTTTAAATGCAGCCAGCAAAAGTTTGGCGGTTGATTTAAAGCCTAAAGGGATTAGCGTCGCTATTTTACACCCTGGGCTTGTCTCAACCAAAATGACAGGCTTCCAAGGTGATGTGACACCTGAGGAAGCTTCAGCACGGTTAGCTCAACGCATTGATGAGCTTAACCTAGAAAACTCTGGCACCTTTTGGCATGCAGGTGGTGACGTGCTGCCTTGGTAGTGAGCGACTTTAGGGCGGGTGAAGGTTTATCATCTAAGCGGGCTAGTACCTCAATGCACAGCGATTGTCGGGTTCAGTGGCAGAGTAAAATGCTCATAGCAAGGCAGCTGATCGAAAATAATAGTTATTCTATAGTGAGATCAAGCAACACAGCTATGGGCATTTTAAATGCCACCCAAAGGGCAGCTACAGGTTTTCCCGTGACTTTGTTGCAAGTATTTGAAAGACGCATGTATTACTGCATACTTGCGCCTTGCCACAGAAAAACCTGTAGCTGCTGAACGGGACAATCGCTGTGCATTAAGGTACTAGGCTACTTTTCAATAAAGCGTCCCGCTTGCCGATCCTTTTTAACCTTGCCAGCTAAAAAAGCTTTCCCTTGAATCACGATGTGAACCCCTTGTTCTTGAAGTTGCAATGCCATTAACGCGCTGCCTAGGTTAAACAAGGCGTCCGAATTTGCCACATTATAAGGAATCATGGCGCCTGTCAGAACGATAGTTTTATCGGTTACGTTTGCTTTTAAAAACTCGGCTGTTTCTGGCATGGTATCCGTACCATGTGTGATCAGAATTTTTTCATAGGGAGACTGAATAATATGATCGAGCAGCTTTTTTCGATGGCTATCAGTCATATCGAGGCTGTCGACAGCGAATAAAGGCGTTATCATTACATCAAGCTGATGGTTTGCTTGATCGAGCATAGTGGGAAGAAAGCTTGATGTGAACGATAGATAGCCGTCTAGAGGATTATAAAGTTTATCAATCGTGCCGCCTGTGGTGATGATTTCAATTGTCATATGCTGCGGGTCTTTTACAATCTGCATAGTTGAACTTGAGGAGTTTACCAATGAATAAAGTAGACATCTATTATTGTAGTCAGTGCAATTGGATGCTGCGTTCTGCCTGGTTAATGCAGGAGCTTTTGCACACTTTTCAAGGTGATATCCAGACTATTAGCCTACATCCAGATACAGGTGGGCGCTTTGAGATTTTTTGCAATGATCAAAGAATCTGGAATAGAGTGGAAGATGGGGGTTTTCCTGAGGCAAAAGTACTCAAGCAAAAAGTCAGAGATGTGATATGCCCTGATCAGGATTTAGGGCATGTTGATAGATGAGTAGCTATGTGAAGCAAGGAGAAAGGGTGAATTATTCATCCGAAATTGATTAAAAAATACTTCCTTGATCGGAAAAATAGTATTTTTTGTTAGGCTCTGTTGACATAGTTTTATTTATGCTGCTGTCGCCCGTTTTTTCATTCTGGCAAGAAGAATTGAGTGAATAATAGCAGTCTATATGAGTGAAATTCGACACAGCCAGATGGAGCAACGGGCACAGCCCGAAGGGTTACGTCTAAATATCCACCAAGCTGTGTTAAATCCAGCTTATTTAGCTAGCTAAACCTCACTGGATTTGCCTTGCTTGATGAATATTTAGGAAGTCAACAGCATGAAAAAAACTATGTCAACAGAGCCTAAGACTTTTTTGGAATGTCTGGTCAACATTTCTCCGTTAGAAAACGGGTGCTTTTCTTAGCGTCAAAACTATTAGGTATTGGCAGATTCTTATGAGTCAAGGATCGTAAAGTTGTAGTGGTCAGATGTACTTGGTGTTATTACCCCTGATGAAGCAAGTAGATTTATCCTAAGTAGGACTTAAGGGCATATATGGACGCTCCGAAAATATATGCCCTATAGCACCGCCTGTTATTAAAGGCTGTGAAGTTTATTGTTAGGATTATGCTACTCACGACATTAAATTTGTGTCTCTCTAGCTTCTTTTGTGCGCGTATTCCAAAAAACTGATCCTATCTTTGTTAGTTGGCTCGTGAAAGATTTGGTCCAAGTCTCTTGGGCCTCATGTAAATTACGCTGAACAGGCTTTAGTAAGTGAGTAGATGATGTCATAGATGAATCATCACTAGACTCACTTGAAGACGCAGACTCACTTGAGGAAGTTTCTCTTGTTGAAGAGCTGTTTGATCTTTTCTTCATCGTTCTTGATGTTTTTTTCTTTCGGAGTGATTGGCTGCGAATCGATGTTTCTTCATCTATTAGTGGTTCTTGGGGGGTAGGTTTCCATTTTAGATTTTTCTGAATAGCAACACCTGACAGGTAAAGGAGTAGAGTATTGAGTGTTTTAAGGCCGTAAGATGTTGCAGCCTTCGTTAGCATTTCCTTGAGGCACTGGTTTTTCCCCAAGGCAGCTAAGACTGCATAGTAACCAGCCCCCACTGTCGGTGGCGTAATGGAAATAGCAATGGCAGCAGTGGCCGCATTATAGCCTATTTGATAAGCTTTAATTCCCACAGCCCATAGTGCTGCAGCACTTGCACCGGCTATACCGAGGTTTGATAATGTGTAGTGGTCAAAACTTCCCAGCGCAGTGGTGATGGGGCTTTCTAGATGGCTCAATTCTTGGCAAAAAGGCAATGTGCCATTCCCCATCACCCCATTCCCCATCACGCCATTCCCCGTTGTGTTGCTGGGAGACAAATAGCCGTATTTCGCGAGGGCGATAAGCCCTCCTGCAATAAGAGAGATAGAATCGTTACGAACCAAGGCTTTAAGATTCTCTTTAACGCCATTTCTGTCTAGAGCAGTTAAACGTTTCGACTTATCTTTAGAAGAGTCCCAGCCATTTAGCCCTAGTCTGAAATAAGGAACGCCAGTATTAGAAAGCATCATTGCTGCAATGTTGAGCCCCCCGAGGTTAGAAGAAATAGCTTCGCCTGCTAAAAATGAGGCAATCATGCACTGAAATATATTTAGCCATGAGGATTTTGCTGGTTCATCTAATTCTGAAATTATTTTTTTTCGCTTAAGTTCTTTTATAAATTTTTCACCTCCAGGTGTTGCTTGAATGCGCTCATCAATTAGACGCATGTCTTCACAAACCTTAGCTGGCTGAGCATTGGAGACGATGACTTTACAATGCAGGTTCTGATCTTTAGGGTAGGCTTTACAAACTTTTTTTACCTCTAGACCGTACTTGCTAAGTCTTTTTGAGAGGTGTTCCGCAAACGCTTTGGCGAGCATTGTGTTAGAAGCCTTTTGAGCATATTTATCGTTACAATAAAAATCTTTAAACTCATTTATCGATATACTAAATTCCGTATGGAGACTGTCTGATTTTTGACACTGTCTTCTTTTTCTTTTTGATACGCCTCCGTCACTCTCATCACTTGAAGTGTTTAAGTAGCGATTTTTGCTTCTTTGCCTATTAACGTCAGAGGATAGCCTGGATCTCGAATCAGTAAATACTGAGGTAATTGATTGGTTGCTGTCACTATCTGTGGAGCTCAAGCTATGTTTGCTATAACCCCGAGTATGCTTCTTCAACTTGTTTAAAATTAAAGGTTCGCTATCTCTTATGTCGATAATTGTATGTTTTGTAGCATTAGTTCCCCTTCTTTTTAAGGCAGGTGATGCTAGTGTCATCTCCTCGGCTAAAGGAGAGTAGCGATTAGTCCATTGCCCTGAGGGTTGATTGGCTATCTTATTGACTTTAATGCGAGGTGGGCGATTTGTTCCATAGGGCAGCGTTTGGTTGTAGTGATACTGTTCTAAGTATGTAGATTTTTCTTCCTTAGGTGGGCTTAAGCTGCGACTACGTTTTGTGTGTGTGACAGTCTTGAGCTTTTCGTTACTGATTTCTTTGGTACTATGCGGGGCTTTTGCTTTAGATACAGTAAACCTTGACTGAGTTTTATGGCTTCTTGTTTTGGTTTTTGTCTCATGTGTCGACTGGCTTGTGTGTGAGGAAAGACACAAAAATAGCAGTAATATTCTAGCTATAAAGAACAAATAACAAACTCCTAAAATAAACAGAAGACGAAGAAAAATTGAGGCATTGAGCTTCTAAGAGAAGATTGGGTGATATAAGTTCAGAACCTCAAGGCAATAAAGGAAATTAATAGTTTTCTGCCTGAAAATAGTACTTCGTTTCACTGCATTTGTCTGGCAGCAGTAGGGGGATGGCCTTAGCGCGATCCATCGGCAAATTTATATTTTGGTGGATCACGCTAACGCTTATCCCCCGACAAAAATTGTCCTACACCACCATCGCTAGCCTTGCAAACAGCCATTGGTGTTGATGAAGATCTTGCAAGTGCATCCACTATGTAACGATTCGAGTAGCGGTTTGATAGGCGTAGTTTAAAAGCCGTTTATGAGGAGCTGGTTCAGCAGTTTGTCAATAGTATCAAAAACAATCATTATTTTATACGGCAGCCATCCGCTTAAATCCGCCTACTGATTAAGAATTATGGCGCTTACCTCAGCGCATGAAAAGCACGGGGCAGAGGGAGCTGTGTCTGAATGTCAAAAAATGATTAATTTATAGTCAAATTGATCTGTTTTTGCATTTACAGCGCACTTATTTGGTCAATATTGAAAAATCTAAACTGCCATGAATTATTCAGACTTGGCTCTGTTGACAGTATTTTTTATGCTGCTGCCTTGCTAACTATTCAGCAAGCAAGGCAAATCCAGTTTGTTTCACGAGCTAAATAAGCTGGGCTACCTGCCACAACAAAACTCAACGTTAAAAAAGACGAATGTAATGCAGAGGTCTTGGGGGGGGGCACAGCGACACCCCATTAGCATACTTGTTAGGTAGAAGTCTGAGATATTAAAAAAATCAAAGCATGATAGAAAAACCTATAGTCGTGAACTAAGTACATAGTTTTAATTCATATATGTAAATCATTTAACCAGGATCTCGATTAAATCATTGCTTATGAAAATTAAAGATAGCGTTAAAGCCATTTTTTACTTATGGTAGCCGAGCAAGCTACCTTCGCATTGCCACCTACTATTTCAGATTTCTGTTTGAAATACATTACCACTACGGAAAGAAATAAAGCCATAAAAGAAGGTAACCCAATTAAAGACATAGGTGTGAGTGAAGAAAATAGCTTATTTTTAAGGGAAAAAAATAGAACCCGTAGAGATGGCTTAAACACTGAATATCGACTAAAAGGGCTAACCCCCACTTATCAAAAGGGTAACCTCATCACCTATGATGTGGATCTAGTTAAACAAGTTCCCATGGAAAGCAGCGCTCCAGTAACATTTAACACAATATCTATGTCACTAAAACTTGATGACGAGGGTATCGTCGAGAGCATTGAAGAGTTTAATGGTATTAAAACTGATACAAGGAAAAATGTTGAGAGGCGCCTTAATCCTGAAAATCGTCAAATTGCTTTACTATTAGCCGATTTTATAAGTACTGGCGGTAAACGTCTATTAAGATATCTACATAGTAGTAGCATCATAACACTTAGAGACGCAAGGCCTAACAAGCAAAACCCGATAGCTAAATATTTTAATCCAGAATTTCCTAAAGCGCCTCGTCAATAAAGTTTACTTTGAGAGTGACGGATTGTTCTTTAATTAGAAAAGTACAAACCTAACGCACTTGTCAAAGGCGAGGTAAAGTAGCTACCCCTTAATGGGTGCGTTAGGTTGCGTGGACTCCCAAAGTAAGTGCAATGCTCACCTCCCCTTTAATTTATAAAGAAAGCTGAGATAATGATGGTTTTTCTCATCCACCAAAAAGGGAAGCATAAGACACACAACCAGCTCAACGCAGATGATAGGTAGACTATTGCTTCGCTAGTAAAGCAACGACTTTCTCAAGCTGAAAATCTGTTAACGCAGTGAGTTTATGCATTAGCCTGCGGCGAACAGGAAGGCCGTTACTACAACCATCGCTATTTACCACATTATGCTTTTTGTAGTGATCAGCTGTTTTCAGCGATATTGAGACCATCAAGCAAACGCTGCAATTGGCTGACTGTGCTGGTACTAAACATGCTCGTGAAACGAGTTGGCTTATACGCTGCTTGAAAGGCTCATAGCCATTGGATTAACAGATACGGCGAGTGAACGATGGCAAGTGTGATTGCTAAGAGAAAAATTATTTAAGATCAGTGCTGTCGCGACACGCAAGGAATAACATTCATGGCAGCCACTACGACATCTGAGCAGCGGCAATCATTGTTTTTTGCGGCAGCTATCCGCTTAAATCCGTCTCCTTATTGAGAATTATGGCGCTTACCCCAGCGGATGAAAAGCATAGTGGTAAGAGGGGGAGTTGCGTCTGAATTTTAAAAAATGATTACTTTATAGTCGAATTAATCTATTTTTGCATTTACAGCACACTTGTTCGGTCAAATCTTTAAACAATATAAAATGGTATGAATTATTCAGGCTAAGCTTTGTTGACAGTATTTTTTTATGCTGACTGGAAAGTGCTATAGGTACGCTTAATGTCGGTAAGCGTTTTGCTAATTGAACGATAAAAAGAAAGAAGCCATTATAAAAAACGGCTTGGTGGTGGTGGTGGGCCCGCCCTGACTTGAACAGGGGACCTGCCGATTATGAGTCGGATGCTCTAACCAACTGAGCTACGGGCCCGTTGAGGGGTCAAAAAACGCCGAGAATTATAGCTGGCCTTTTAGACTGAATCCAGCGATTTTTGACTGTTATCGGTATTTTCTTTTTTTAGATACGCTTGTGTTAACTTATAGATAACGGGACTCAGCAAAATCAAAGCAATTAAGTTGGGTAGTGCCATAAGGGCATTGAAGGTATCTGCGATTAACCAGACCGTTTCTAATTTAGCGACTGCGCCGAAGGGGATGATTACAATCCAAAGAAAGCGAAAAGGTAAGATGACTCTGTCACCAAACAAATAAGTTGCGCAACGTTCACCATAAATGCTCCAGCCGACAATGGTGGTAAACGCAAAGGAAACTAGGCTTAATGCGACGATCATTTCGCCTGCGCTTGAGAGCGACTGTGCGAAAGCTGACGTCGTTAATCCCGCTCCATTTTCGCCACTTTGCCAAGCACCTGTGACGATGATGACTAAAGCTGTCATTGTACAGATGGTCATCGTATCGAAGACTGGGCCAATCATGGCAATAAAGCCTTGTTTGACGGGCGAGTTGGAGGCGTGAGCATGAGCCATTGGTGAACTGCCTAAGCCCGATTCATTGGAAAATACACCTCGAGCAATACCCATTTGAATCGCCATTATTAATGTGCTGCCAGCAAAGCCACCTAAGGCAGATTGGCCAGTAAAGGCTGTTTCAAAAATCAGTCTGAAGGCGGCAGGAACATGAATGATATTCATCATGAGTATTACGGCACCAGATGCAAAATAGGCTAGTCCCATAAAAGGTATTAATTTGCCTGCAACATTACCTATGCGGGTGATGCCGCCAAGGATAACCGTGGCGACCACTGCCATAATGATCAAACCGGATGTTAATGAATTAAGGTTAAAGGCAGCTTCAAGTCCATCTGCAATGGAGTTTGTTTGGACAGCGTTACCAGTGCCAAGAGATGCGATCAGTCCAAATATAGCAAAGGCTGTGGCAAGAAAGTGCCATTTTTTAGGTAGGCCATTCTTGATGTAATACATAGGGCCGCCTACATAATGCCCTTCTTGATTTTTTTCTCGGTAATGAACGGCCAGTACTGCTTCAGAGTATTTGGTTGCCATACCAAAAAGCGCGCTGACCCACATCCAGAAAATTGCACCAGGCCCTCCAATAGCTATAGCTGTCGCAACGCCTGCGATATTCCCTGTGCCGATCGTGGCAGAGAGCGATGTCATGAGCGCTTTAAAGGGGGATATGTCACCAGCTTGCTGAGTATCTTCAGGTTTAACAATATGTTTGATAGTTTGAGGCGTTTTTCTCCAAGGTAATCCACGAAGCAAGATCGTAAGAAAGATGCCTGTGCCAACCAGCAAGGTTAACATCACAGGCCCCCAGACAATTTGGTTGACCTTACCTAAAATTGGCATAATAGCATCCATGAAAACTCCTCATTTTCCGTGATTGATACTAAGTAAAGCAGTTTTGCTGCTGTTAAAAAGAGAAAAGGCCCTTGTAGGGCCTTTTTTCTGGGGTGAATTACTCTTCAATAAAGCTTCTCAGGTGTTCCGAACGTGTCGGGTGTCTAAGCTTACGAAGCGCCTTTGCTTCAATCTGTCTGATACGCTCGCGGGTGACATCAAATTGCTTGCCTACTTCTTCAAGTGTATGGTCAGTGTTCATGTTGATACCAAAACGCATGCGTAGTACTTTTGCTTCTCTGGCGGTTAAGCTATTGAGTACTTCTTTGGTTGCATCTTGCAAGCTGTTCGATGTTGCAGAGTCAACGGGTAGCGCAATGGTATTGTCTTCGATAAAATCACCTAGGTGTGAGTCTTCATCATCGCCTATAGGTGTTTCCATTGAGATTGGCTCTTTGGCAATCTTCAATACTTTGCGTACTTTGTCTTCTGGCATTTCGAGGCGCTCACCCAGCTCTTCAGGGGTAGGCTCACGACCCATTTCTTGTAGCATCTGCCTTGAGATACGATTGAGCTTGTTGATCGTCTCGATCATGTGTACAGGAATACGAATGGTTCTTGCCTGATCTGCAATAGAGCGTGTAATAGCCTGACGAATCCACCAAGTCGCATAAGTTGAAAATTTGTAACCACGACGGTATTCGAATTTGTCGACAGCTTTCATCAGGCCGATGTTGCCTTCCTGAATGAGGTCAAGGAATTGCAAGCCGCGGTTGGTGTACTTCTTGGCAATAGAAATAACCAGACGTAGATTGGCCTCGACCATTTCTTTCTTGGCGCGGCGGGCACGGGCCTCGCCTAATGACATACGACGGTTGATGTCTTTGATATCGCTGATTTGTAAACCAATTTCGCTTTCTAAAGCAATCAACTTGCGTTGAATGCGAAGCGTTTCGGTTTGAACGGCTTGAAGCTTTTCAGAGTAGCTTTCGCCTTTATCTATTAGACCTTGTAGCCAGTCCGGATCAGTCTCTGAATCAATGAAGCTTTTAATGAATGCTTTCTTAGGCATTTTTGCTTTATTGACGACCAGCGTCATGATCTGTTTTTCACATGAGCGAACCATCATGAGTTGATGACGAATTTCATCAATAATGGGGTCAATAACTTTAGGCGTTAGTTTGAAAAACTTAAAGTTATCGCCTAGTTCTGATAACGCTTTCTGCGAGGATTTGTGATATCTGCCGTGTTTGGCTAGTGCTGCGTTGGCCTTTTTTAGGTCTTGGCGAAGTGCTTCAAAACGGATTTTTGCTTCTTCAGGATCTGGACCTGACGGTGCGTTATCGTCGTCATCAGAATCGTTGTCTTCGTCATCGATGTCTTCATCGGTTTCTTCTGCAACAACCTCTTCTTTTACTGGGACTAAGACTTCGTCAGAGGTGTCCAAATAGCCCATCAGCAAATCTTCAAGTCGGACTTCTTCTGTTTCAATTTGGTCGTAGAGGTCAATAACACGGTCAACGGTATTGGGGTAGAACGCAACGGCGTGCAGCAGGTCACGGGTGCCTTCTTCAATACGTTTGGCAATTTGAATTTCGCCTTCACGAGTAAGGAGCTCAACCGTACCCATTTCACGCATATACATTCGCACAGGATCTGTGGTTCTACCCAGATCAGATTCGACGGCAGCGAGTGCTGCAGCAGCTTCAGCGGCAGCAATGTCGTCAGCAGAAGAGTCGCCTTCTTCCATTAACACCTGATCAGCGTCAGGGGCAGATTCAAAGACTTGAATGCCCATGTCGTTGATCATCTGAATGATATCTTCTACCTGATCAGGCTCAGAAATATCTTCAGGCAAATGATCATTGACCTCGGCATAAGTAAGGTATCCCTGCTCCTTACCGCGTGCGATAAGATCTTTGATTCTAGATTGTTGCTGCACAGTTTCCGACATTTGTATCTACTTTTATCTTTGTATATAAAAATTTGAGCCTCGCGATTATACCATAACTAGCGCTACCTGTTCTATTTGGAGACAGCTTAACATGTTATAAAACCAGCATTTTTTGCTCAGGTTTGAGAAATGCGTATGGCATCTCTTTTCTGGTTTATGTGTTTGAGCGCGGTATGTGATTAATCAGATGACTTAGAAGAAAAGAGCTTAAGATAAGCTTCTCTTTCTTCGACGCTCATATCATTGAGCGTCAGATTGGCATTTAGTTTCGTGCTTTCAATAAAAGACTTGACATTTGTGCGGTGGTTTTGTTTAGAAATGTGCTTTAGACAGTCTTTGTAAGTTCTAAGACGTTGATTTTCATTGGGTTCTGGTAATTTGGAGTGAAGTGCCTGTTCTGTGAGCTTTTTTTCATGTGCAAGCCAGTGCCCGATCAAGGAGGCAGGTGTTTTTTTTGGGTGTTCTGTAATGTACTCAATAAGGCGCAGAATAAATTGCGTGGCTGTAGAGGGGGTTTCAATGCTTTCCAATTGGTGAGGTTCTGAGGCGATCTCGGGGTGCATGAGTAGCAGTCTTAATGCTGTTAGCTCAGCCTGAAGTAGTTTAGGTGTGGAGGGTGGTGCAATGACGGTTCGATCTGGGGTGGGCTGTGTTGCAGAAGAGGGTGTTGGTTTGCTTGGTGTCGATGCTGTGGGTGTTGAGGGGGTTGGATAGTAAGGATTTTCCTCTTGGTGGATTGCGGCAAGTTGGCGGATGTCTTCGATTGGTAAGGCGGTCTTTTGGCTAAGCTCTTGTTGCATGAGGGCTTTGTAGCCACCCTCAGGCATTTTGCTGATAAGATCAGACAGTCGGCTGATCAGCATGGCTTTGTCATCTGCTTTGCTGAGCGAAAGCCCTGTGCTGTGTTCATCAAACAAATATTCCGAGAGCGATTGACTGGTTTCGATGAGGTGCTCTATGTGTTTCTTGCCTTGTTTTTTAACAAGTGAATCGGGGTCTTCACCTTCAGGAAGAAATAAAAACTTGGCCTGTTTTCCAGCCTGCATGTAAGGCAAAACAGATTCAAGTGCGCGATCGGCAGCTTTTCGACCTGCCTTGTCACCGTCAAAGCAGAAAATGACAGTAGGGCAGAGTCTAAAAATTTGCTCAATATGGTAGCTTGAGCAAGCTGTGCCAAGTGTGGCAACGGCGTTGTGAATCCCGGCTTGGGCGAGCGCTACGACATCCATATAGCCTTCTGTCACGATAATATGGTCGATATGTTGCTTGTGTTGCTTTATTTCATAGAGGCCGTACAGTGTGCGCTGCTTGTGAAAGGTAGGGGATTCGGGTGAGTTTAAATATTTGGGTTTGCTGTCATCAAAGACCCGACCGCCAAAGGCAATGGTTCTTCCGCGCATATCTCTGATAGGGAACATCAGGCGATTGCGAAAGCGGTCATAGGTTCGATCGCTGTCTTCTTTCTGGATTAGCATGCCCGTTGTAATAAGGCCTTCTATTGCGTGGTTGCTGGTGCCTAATTTGATTTTGAGGTTTTCCCAGTCGTTGGGAGCAAAACCGATGCCAAATTGTTTGGTGGTTTCACCAGTAAGGCCGCGTTGCTTCAAGTAGCTGATCGCTTGTGCTTTTTGCGGGTGCTCAGTTAGTTGCGCTTGATAAAAGGCGCTAGCTTGGTCAAGTAGCTCATAGAGTGAGGAGCGAGTCGTCTGTTCTTGCACTTCTTCATCGCTAACGTTAGGTAAAGCCATTCCGTGCTGTTTGGCTAAATACTCAACGCTGGTTCTAAAGTCAGTTTGCTGGTAGGCGATAAGAAAGCTAAGTGCATTACCGCCCGCACCACAGCCAAAGCAATAATAAAACTGTTTAGTGGGACTGACGCTGAAAGAAGGTGTTTTTTCCTGATGGAATGGGCAGCAGGCGGAATAATTGCTGCCTGTTTTTTTTAGCTTAACAAAACTGCCAATCAAATCGACAATGTCGGTGCGATCAAGTAGGTCATCTAAGAAATGTTGAGGGATTCGTCCAGCCATGGAGGCTATTATAGGTTGTGTTTTTCTATTTGCTAAGCATTCAGTTTGGCTTTGATGAGTTTGCTTACGTTACCCATATCTGCCCGACCTTGAACCTTGGGTTTAAGTAAGCCCATGACTTTACCCATGTCTTGCATGCTGGTAGCGGAAGCCTCTTGAATGGCTTCAGTGATCAGTGATGAGAGTTCATCCTCACTGAGTGCTTGCGGTAAAAAGGTTTGAATGACGTTAAGTTCACGTTGTTCTTTTTCGGCTAAATCGTCTCGAGAAGCTTCTTTGAATTGAGTGATAGAGTCGACACGTTGTTTGCGCATTTTGTCTAAAACGGCGAGTGCCCGAGCATCATTAATCTCGATTTTTTCATCGACTTCGATGCGTTTGAATTCAGACTGAATGAGTCTGATAGTGCCAAGGCGCGCTTTATCTTTAGCGCGCATGGCGTCTTTCATGGCGGCTTTAATTTGATCTTTTAATGTGGTCATAATAAAAGCCCGAAAGTTAAGTGCCTAGGGTTGCTTAGTATAGGCGTTGCATACGACGGTTTTCGCGAGATACCTTTTTAAGGTGGCGCTTAACGGCAGCAGCGGCTTTACGCTTACGAACAGCTGTTGGCTTTTCGTAGAATTCTCTGCGACGAACTTCCGCTAGAATGCCAGCTTTTTCACAAGAACGCTTGAAGCGGCGTAAAGCAATGTCAAATGGCTCGCTGTCTTTAATTTTTACGATGGGCATTTAAACTACCTGGTTGTTAAGACGAAAGCGAAAACGCCTGTCGTCGGGTTTAACAGAGTATCGAGGCGCGATATTTTACACATTTCGTGTACATCTGCAAAGCTTTTCTGCGATTTCATTTGTGCTTGCTGTGGGCTATAATTCGCGCTTTTGCGAATTGACAATTCATGCGAGTTTTAGGCATAGAAACGTCCTGCGATGAGACAGGCGTCGCCATCTATGACGACGTGCAAGGCTTAATGGCAGAGAAACTGCACAGCCAAATTGCACTGCATACGGATTTTGGTGGTGTTATCCCTGAATTAGCCTCTAGAGATCATGTGCAAAAGCTTTTGCCTCTTATCGATCAAGCCCTTAAAGAAAGCAATACCGAACCATACCAACTAGATGCCATTGCGTTTACAGAGGGGCCGGGTCTTGTCGGTGCATTAATGGTGGGGGCGACCACTGCGCAAATGCTAGGCTTTGCCTGGAAGCTGCCTGCTGTTGGGATTCATCACATGGAAGGGCATTTGTTAGCGCCTTTATTGGAAGGTAATGGGCCAGATTTCCCTTTTGTAGGGCTCCTTGTATCAGGCGGTCACTCGCAGCTGGTTTATGCTAAGTCGTTAGGCGAGTACGAGCTACTGGGCGATACGCTGGATGATGCGGCAGGTGAGGCCTTTGATAAAACAGCGAAGTTGTTGGGGTTGCCTTATCCTGGGGGACCATCAGTCGCTAGACGGGCACTTGACGGAGATGCTAGCAGGTTTGATTTTCCAAGGCCTATGGTGAATCGTCCGGGGCTGGATTTTAGTTTTAGCGGCTTAAAAACCTTTACCTTAACCACTGCTGAATCCTGCCCCCCTGTGAATAAGCAAGATATTAATGATATTTGTGCAGGCTTTGAAATGGCGGTGGCTGACACTTTGGCGATCAAATGCAAAAGAGCCCTTCAACAAACAGGCTCAAAAAGGCTTGTCATTGCAGGCGGCGTTAGCGCAAATGTCAGGCTGCGGGAAAAGCTCACCACCATGGTAAAAAAAGAAAAAGCTGAGCTGTTTTTAGCCAAACCAGCCTTATGTACTGATAATGGTGCAATGATTGCTTTTGCCGCCTGCCTTCGTTTAAAAGAGGGGCTAACCCAAAAGGATAACAGTCAAAAAATTGCTGTTAGGCCTAGATGGCCTTTGTCTGATTTATCTAAGGAGCACTAAGCATGTTAATGATGCCGGCTTTTCATGAGCAGGATGTGCTGTGGATAGAAGGACTTAAGGTTGAAGCTCTCATTGGGGTTTATGCACATGAAAAAATCAATAAACAGCCGCTTATTATTGACTTGGTGCTAGCCACAGATCTTCAAAAAGCCTGTCAATCTGATGCCGTAGAAGACACATTGGATTATGCGTCAGTGTCGCAGTCAGTTATTGGTTTTATCACTGCCAGTCAGTTTGAATTAATCGAGGCTTTGTCAGAGGCACTCATTCAGTCATTGTTTAGTACCTACCCAGCGCTAACCAAAGTAGCGCTTAAATTGAATAAACCTAAGGCAGTACCAGAGGCAGAGGGTGTTGGTTTGATGATCACGAGAGCCCGCCCATGTCAGTAGACATTTTCTTGGGGCTTGGCAGTAACCTGCAGCCTAATGTGAATATCCCCGGATGCATCAAAAGGCTAGAGCAAGATTTTGGCTCATTGGTTCGCTCTGTTGTTTATGAATCTGAACCTGTTGGCATCGAAAGCCCAAACTTTTGGAATATGGTCGTAAAGGCAAACACAAATTTACCATTGAAAGACCTCTATGACTATTTAACGGCGATCGAAGTCTCTTTTGGTCGGCTACAGGGTAAGCAGCGGTCAAATACGATTCCCATTGATATTGATATTCTACTTTACGGGGATTTAATTGGTGTGTTTCATGGCATTGAATTACCCAGGCCAGAAGTGCTGACTAATGCATTTGTGTTGCGGCCACTGTCTGAAATAGCTGGCAATTACCATCACCCAATTACTCAGCAAACCTATTATGAGGCGTGGCGCATTTATGACAAATCCGCTCAGGCGCTTTGGCCTGTTGACCTTGAATTAAACCAAACTCAAACGCAGGTTGCAGTAAGTGAGGCCTGATGCATCTTATCAAAAGAATTGTTCCGTAGGGGGATAACCGTTAGCGCGATCCACCATTTATGCTAAAACGTCTTGTTAATGCTAAGTAAGTAAGCCCTCGGCGTACCGATCAAATAGGTTTCCTCTGCTGTGGGGTTGGCTGAATTCACTAATGTCGATTCAGCTAAATAAGCATAATGTTTGTTCGTCAGGTTTAAGATAGCCGCTGCGATCGAGAAGCCTTTTGATAGCGTTTGCTGAAAATTTAGATCGTAGAGCGTGTGGCCTTTATAGCTCATAGTGTTGGCGTTATCTAAATAATACTTGCCTAAGTGCCTAGCGTTTAGCGTAAACTGGCTGTTATTGATGGGGTGCCAATCAATGCTGAAGAAGCCTTGGGTGCGAGGTATGCCTTTGACTTGATTGTCGGCAGCAGGGTAACTTAGATTTTTGTTGTCATGAGTGTATTGCGTATCCGTGGAGAAAATACCCAATTTCATGTGTAAATCGTCAGTGATCATCAGGCCAGTTAAAAAGTCGAGGCCAAATGATGCAGCTTTTTGGTTGGTATGATAAATGCCTTGCTGGTCAGTAACGAGTAGGTTGTCGATTGCGCGATAGTAGCCTGTCGCCTTATAGTACAGATGAGCTGCAAAGGTGCCTGAAAAAGTCAATTCAAGGGAGCCTGTCTGTAAAGGCTCAATGTCTTTGATCGCTTGTTCTTGTTGAAGTTTATAAAGATCAAGGCTGTTGAGCACTTGTTGTTCATACCAATAGGTCAGTTGAAAGGTGTGTGATTCAGCAACATCCATTACCAGCGCAATAGAAGGTGTCCAGGTTAAAAAGTTTAAGTTAGGCTGACTAGGTGCTTGAAACATACAGCTACTGCTGTCACTGCAAAAAGTTGGGTAAGTATCGATATAGTTTCGATAAAAGTAATGGGTTTTATCGACTTGTATATCGTAAAGTACACGCGAACGGCTATTGAGGTATTGTTCAATACCGGCGTGCCAAGAGAATGTCAATGTTTCGATGGTAAAGTCATAGTGTTTGCCTTGGGGGTATTCTGCAAGACCTGATGCGTGTCTCTGGATTTGTAAATAATCTGCATAGGTATAATCAAAATTAAACCCTGTCGTTAAATTACTTTTTTCAGAGTAGGCTTTGCTGAACGCAGT
Source organism: Pseudomonadales bacterium (assembly GCA_965225765.1). Classification (GTDB taxonomy): domain Bacteria; phylum Pseudomonadota; class Gammaproteobacteria; order Pseudomonadales; family DT-91; genus CAKMZU01. The sequence continues at coordinate 232,528 of CBDDBO010000001.1, read as the reverse complement.
TTGAATGCCAATAGAGGTTGCTGTTGTTATTTCTTTTGGCAGGTCAGGTCTGTTTTGTAGTATCGCTTTGGTCTGGTTGAAACGTAGGTAAGGTGTTAGTGATAGGGACTTGCCTTCATCCAGCGCCTGCTCAATGGCAACTTTATATAAGATCTGTTGGGCGTCGTTTGTTAAATCGGATAGGGCATTGGCTTTTAGTAGGTCATCTTTTGTATAAGCGTTTTTACCTTCAATAAAACTAAAATCATTTTGATTAATGCTATTGATCAATAATAAGTGATTGAAGCTGAAGTCATCTTGCTGATGTGCTTTCTCAAGCGCTACGTTGATTAAGTCACGCTTGGTATTAGCTTTATAGCCATCATCATGTAAATAACGGCTTTGTAGTGCAAAGTCTTCATCTTTATAGCTAAGTGAAAGGCTATTTTGTTGTTGGCTTTGACTCGTGATGCCAATTTTTGAAGAGGCAAGCTCCGACAGATTAGGTAAATTAACCGCTGCCCTGGGTGTCCATTGGGTGTAAGGGGAGTAGGTTAAAGCTAACTGGCTTGGGTAAAAGGCCTGCTTAAGCGGGTGAGGCGCAAGATAAAAGGTGTCGGCCTGTAAGGATACGCCGTCTATCTGGATTCTTGCCCATTGGCTCACTGTGCTATTGTTAGTTAAGGGTAACGAATGGGCAGGCCAAGCCACGTTGACAGGATGAAGTGGCTGGTTGTCTGCAGCGCTGAGAAAGCTACAACCTGCCAATAAAAAACTAATTAAAAGTCGCTGAAAAGTCACCGAAGCAAATCCGTGCGAAATAAAAACACAAGTGTAGTCTCAGGGTAGGTTGGATTCAATCCAGTCTTCAGCCATATCGGTCAAAGAAGCTGGCGTGAAGGCCTGATCGGTCATTTCAACAAGGTCGCTGAATTTAACCTCGACAGTGCCTGCTTTCCATAAAAAACCACGATCAGGCCAGTAATTACCTGCATTGTGTGTGGCAAAAATAACGGGTGCACCGGTTTGAATGGCAAGTTGTGCAGCTGAACGAGCATAACGGCTTTTTTTGCCAGGTTTTGAACGTGTCCCTTCGGGAAAAATCATAATAGGCAGCTTGCGTTCTAGTAGTCTATTTGACCCCTCTTTTAAAAGAGTCCGTAAGCTTTCTTTGGGTTTTCGTCTATCAATGATAATCGGTTCCAATAATTGAATGCCTTGGCCTACGCCTAAACTGAGTTTTTTGACTTCAGTTTTTGATACAAAGGTAATGGGTTGAAGTAAGTTGAGCAGGAAAAAACACTCCCATTGGCTTTGATGTTTCACCATCAAGACATAAGGTCTGTCTTTAGGAATGTTTTCAAACCCTGTAACATTGTAGCGAATGCCGCAAATCACTTTAGCAAGGAAAATAACGGTTCGGCTCCAAAGCGTTAGATACTTAAAACGAATGTCATAGGGCAAAAACCACACAAAACTAATCGAAAAGAGCGTGTAAAAAATCGTAAAGGTGGGCACTGCAACAAAATAAATGGCAGAGCGTAGATAGGTGAATACGGTAGTCATGAGTTTTTTATAAAATAAGTGACTGCAAAGCCTGCCCAAGATAAACCGAGTAAGACCCACGGTAACCAGTGGACTTTTGAGGGTGAAGCTACTGGGTTGGCCGTTAGATTGGCAAGCTTTTCCTCGTAGAGTGCTTGTTGGGCTTCAGCAGCTTTAATGGCTTTCTTTAACTTTTTATCTTGGGCTTGAACCTTGGCTTGATGGTTTTTCCGGTAGTCGGCAATACCTTTCTCTATACCTTGTTGTATAGCTTTGCGTTGCGCTTTTTCATCGCGGACTGACCCTTCAGGTTTACCTTGTTTCGTCTTTTTAGCCAAAAAAAATGCCTCAGTAAAAAGAGGCATTTTAAAGGTTATCAGAGAGTGGAGCTACTATTTCTTAAGGATAACGGATGAGCCGTGGCCAAATAAGCCTTGGTTTGCCGTGATACCCACTCTTGCACCTTCAACTTGGCGGTTGCCAGCATCGCCTCTAAGTTGCCACGTCAGTTCGCAAACTTGAGCGATGGCTTGGGCTGGGACGGCTTCACCAAAGCATGCGAGGCCACCTGATGGGTTGACAGGAATGCTGCCACCTAAGGTGGTTTCACCGTTTCGAACCAAGTGAGCTGCTGCACCGCGCTCACAGAGGTGCAGGTCTTCATACCAATCAAGCTCAAGGGCAGTCGACAAGTCATAGACCTCGGCAACGTCTACATCTTTAGGGTCCATGCCTGCTTCTTCATAAGCTTTTTTAGGTAGCTGCTCTCTAAAGCGAACCGCATCTGCTGCAACAGCTGAGTCGGTTGCAATGTCAGGCATCTCAACGACTTCGTTAGCGAATGTTGGGGTGACAGTGGAAATAGCCGCAATTTTGACCGCGTCAGATTTTCCAAGCCGTTTAGCAAAGGCTTCTGAACAGACAATCAGGGCTGCACCACCATCGGATGTGGCACAGATATCCATAAGACGCAGCGGGTTAGCCACCATGGCTGAATTATTAACATCGTCTACGGTGAATGCTTTTTTGTAGCGTGCATTAGGATTTTCAAGGCCATGCTTAGCATTCTTAACTTTGACGGCGGCAAAATCATCAAGTGTATCACCAAAGACATCCATGCGGCGCCTGGCGTACAGTGCAAAATAGGTTGGGTTGGTGATGCCCATATAAAAGCGCACCCAATCTGGGTCTTCAGGACGGTAGCCGCCTGCGGGCTTTAAAAAGCCTTTAGGGGTAGTATCTGCACCAATGACAAGCGCACATTCAGCTTCGCCTGAGAGAATCTTTGCTTTGGTAGCGGCTAAAGCTTGAGAGCCAGAGGCACAGGCAGCGTAAGATGTGTTGACTTCAGCGCCTTGCCAGCCTAACGCCTGAGCAAAGGTGGCTCCCGCAACGTAGCCAGGGTAACCGCACCGCATGGTAGCCGCGCCTGAAATAAAATCGACGTCAGTCCAGCTGATGCCAGCATCTTTTAATGCATCACGTGCAGCCTTTAGGCCGTATTGAACAAAATTGTGGCCCCACTTGCCCCAAGGGTGCATGCCGACGCCGATAACAGAAATATTATTAGACATTGAATTCTCCGAGGCAGATTAGTTGGCAGGTTTCCATTTCCAGATGACTTTATTGTTTTCGTCATCTTCATGCAGGGTTTCAAGTACAAGTTCGACAGGCATGCCAACTGTTAGATCAGAAACCTGCACGCCTTCTACCACTTGGCCTAAGACGATCATTTTTTCTTTTTCAAGTTCGACAGCAGCAATCGCATAAGGCTTATAAGGATCAGTAGCGACATAAGGCTCAGGTGGTTGGTATTGAGCATCGGTATACGACCAGATCGTACCTGTACGACTGAGTTCGACTTCCTCAAAGCTTTCGCTTTGGCAGGTGGGTGATTTGCAAAATAAATGTTGTTTAGGGAAATAATAAGTACCGCAGTCGGTGCAGCGTGTGCCAATTAAGTGGGGCTTTTCTGCATCATCTGTATACCAGCCTTCAATAGCGGGGACAGTAGGTTTATTAGCCATGACTTCCTCTTTCTGCCTGTGCATTTTTTGCGGCTATTGTAATGATTTAGGTTCCCGAACACCAGTAAGAGGTAAATTTTGGCATCAAAGGGAAATATTTAATCATTATTTTGTCTAACGGAAAATATATAAGTGTTAAAAAATTCATTTTCTGAGGTTCTATTGAAAGGCCATACGCTAACACTTTGTACCTATAACATTCATAAAGGTTATCGTTATAGTAAGCGGTTGGTGTTGTCAGACATAAGGGAAGCGTTAAGGGCGCTTAATTGTGATGTATTATGTCTTCAGGAGATTCGAGGTAAAGATAATCATATAGTGGGTGTGTTTAACGACCAGTTAGCATTTTTAGCCGAAGGCACTTGGCCGCATACTGCCTATGGAAAAAACATGATTTATCAGCATACGCACCATGGGAATGCAGTGCTCAGCCAATTGCCCATGCAAGATATCCAGCATGTGGATCTTACCTGTAGCAAAGTATCCAGAAGAGGCTTGATGTTGTGCGAGCTTGCGCAAGGGGTGTTTGTGATTTGTTTACACTTTGGTTTGTTGGCTAAAGAAAGGCGTTACCAGATAAAAAAACTATTGGAGTTAGTGGTTGACCAGGTGCCGGAAGGGAGGCCGCTGATTATTGCAGGTGATTTTAATGACTTCAGTCTAAGTGTTGATAGAACGTTAACGCAGCAGGGATTTGCAGAAGTCTCACGGTTATATGGCAAAAAATTATTTAAAACCTTTCCAAGCGCTGTGCCTTTATTTCCTCTTGATCGTGTTTATTACAAAAATCTAACGTGCCAGACTGCACGTATTTGTCAGGGAGTACCGTGGAATAAACTTTCTGATCACTGCCCTTTAGTTGCAGAGTTTAATCTGCCCTCGATAAACTGACTTTCATTTGTCCTCAAAGGAGACATTGTATGAAACATGAATTACCTCAACTGCCTTATGCAGAGGATGCATTAGAGCCGCATATTTCCAGAGAGACGATTCAATATCATTATGGCAAGCACCATAAGACCTATGTAGATAAGTTAAATGGTTTAATTCCTGACACGGAATTCGAGAACAAGTCACTCGAAGAGATTATTAAAACTTCATCAGGTGGTGTATTTAATAATGCTGCGCAGGTTTGGAATCATACTTTTTATTGGCACTGTTTAAGCCCTTCAGGTGGTGGTGAGCCAGAAGGTGAGTTACTTGCAGCAATCAATGATAGCTTTGGTAGTGTTGAAAAATTCAAGGAAACGATGTCTACCTCAGCGGTTAATAATTTTGGGTCGGGGTGGACATGGTTAGTGAAAAAAACTGACGGCACACTGGCTATTGAAAATACGAGTAATGCAGCAACACCCTTAACAGAAAATGGTATGTCGCCACTGCTCACTGTTGATGTATGGGAGCATGCTTATTACATCGATTATAGAAATGTACGGCCTGACTATTTGGCTGCTTTTTGGTCATTGGTTAACTGGGAGTTTGTCGCGACCAACTTTAAAAAGTAAACTGGTACTTCGATAAACTGCATTTGTCTGATGGTTGTAGGGCAGCAAAGCGCAGCGTCTCGCGCCGAATCTGTTTGCCAATGGAGGGTGATGTTTCACTGACCTGCCCTATCAAAAATCTACCCAGATCCGACAGTCGTAGGGTGGAAGTTCGCACAGCGTAGCCCATCATAAAGCTTAATCTTTCTTTGTGGGTTATGGTTTGTTAGCTCAACCTAGAAGCTTTGCATGTGCGAGACTAGTCTGATCATTCTAATTTCTTTGCTTATTATTTTCCTTAAGTGGTCATGGCCACTCAATAAATCAGGTGTTGACGGAGAATAATGATGGCAGAAGAGAATGCAAAAGAGTCAGTAGACTTAAAGGATATGGCAGGAAAGGCAAGCGAGCTGGCTAAGAATATTTGGTTGGCAGGCCTAGGCGCTTATGCAAAAGCTGCGGACGGTGCTCAAGAGCAATACGGCGTCTTAACAGGTAAAGTGAAAGACGTTGAACAAAAAGCAGAGAAGTCAACCGCTAATTTCTTCGAAGACTTAGTGACCAAAGGCAAAAAAATTGAAGAAGTTTCTCAAGTTAAGTTCACTGAAGTAAAGGAAAAAGCATCAGTAAGCCTAGAAGAGCGTCTAGCACAGGTGAAATCGAATATTTCCAGCATGCCTAAACTTTCTCCTAGCGCTAAAGCTGCACAGTTAGATGAAATCTCTGAAAAGCTCGATGCTATCTTGACATCCATGAGTAGCGAAGCAGCCACTACTAAGAAGAAAACAGCCAAAAAATCTGCTGCTAAAGTCGCTGAAGAAGCTTAATTGACCTACCTAATCTAGGCGTTTGAATGAACGCCTGCTCTCTTTTATTTATCGTAATCTGTTTTTATGTCGTTTGAAAAGGTTTGCTGTAGCTATGAGGCGAGCTACCTTTTGTGACAGGTTTATAGTGATTTCCCTTTTATTCAGAATACGCTTAGATTGTCAGGTGAGCTGGCTATGAGTGATTGCTTGATAAGCATAAAAAAGCAGATAACGGGTATCTGCTTTTTTGAGGGAAGTTCTAGAGACTAGGTTTTAGGCTTCAGAGTTTTCATCGCTTTTGGTTTTATTAAGTGGCTCCGAGGTTTTGGATGGGTCAGCTTTTGCATTATTGATGATTTCTTTTTGGAAATCTTTCATGCTGCTTAGGTTTGGCTCTTGAGCTTTAGGTGCTGGCGTTGATGCTTTTGACGAGGCTTTCTTAGTGGCCGTTTTTTTTGTGGCTGGCCTTTTTGCAGTGGTTTTTTTAGCGGTTGGTTTCTTTGCTGTTTTTTTAGGCGTGGCTTTCTTAGCTGCACGAGTAGATTTTGCGCTAACTTTAAGCGTTTCAGCTTTAATGGATTCAAGCGCTTTTTTTGCTTTGCGCTCTGCTGCTTTCTTGGCTTTTTCGGCTTTTAGTGCTGCCGCCTTTTCTTCGCGAGCAATTTTGCGTTCTGCCGCTTTTTTAGCTTTTTCAAGTTTAAGTGCAGAAGCTTTTTCAGAACGGACTTGCTCGCGTTTGATTGAGGCGATGACTTTGTCTTCAGCTGCTTTTAATTTTTTAGCATTTCTGATCGCAAGCTTTGCATCTCTGAGGTTGTCTTTCTCTTCAAGCAGTTCGTTCTTAATGGCGTTAAAATCTTCCTTAGATTTTTCGAGTGCCTTAAATAGCGTGGCAACGTTCTTTGCTTTCTTCTTTTTTGCAGTTTCGTACTTGGTTCGATTGCCGCGTACTTTGTTTCTTGAGGTGACAATCTTTTTCTCAAGCGCAGTGATTTTTTTGTTGGTTGAAGTAACCGCACTCGTTTGTGCTTTTAATAGTTTGGTTTTGAGCTTTTCGATCTCGTTTTTGAGTTCGCTTACCGGGTCGGTCGTTTTTTTTACAGCAGCCATAATTATTACCTGTTGAGATTGCTATGGGAAGACGGTCAAATCTTTTCCTTTATTTAATTCGTCTATTCTAAATCAAAAAACCGTGAGGATTCAAAAAAAATAAAGTGAAAAAGCTATTTTTTTTCAATTAATTGGGTTGGCTAGAGGGGGTTGCAGCTTAGTATTGTTAGACTGACTATGAAAATTGTCTGGATGATAAAATCTTGAGCTTATTATTTGAAGGTATAACGCTGCTTGTTAATGCTCTTTTGTTAGCTTGTTGAAGTTGGTTATTTCAAATGGGAAGGTTGCTAAAGCTTGATGTTCAAGTTATGGGCTGGAAAGCGGTGTTTTAGCAAAAGCCAAGCCTTGGCAGTGTGCTGCACCTTTGTCTTTCAATAGTTTAGCCAAGGCATTGAGTGTGGATCCTGTCGTCACAATGTCATCAATGACGGCAATTTGTTTTCCTTCAATGTTTATATCGGGCGCTAGCGAAAACCTTTTTTCTGTCAGTTTTATTCTTTCTTTTAATGAATGATGTTTCATTTCAACAGCCGGCCCTTGGTAAGAAAATGCATGAAGCAGTTTTGCTTGATTGAGTCTTTTTACCAATTTCCTGGCTGCTAAATAACTGAGGTTGCCGCCACGCTTCAATTGCTTTTGAGGGTGTGCAGGAACATAGCAAATGATATCAATGCCTAATGATTGATGTGTTAGTTTGTAGGCGAGTAATCTACAAAAGCTGTCAATCATTGTGGGCGATAATTGATGTTTGGTATGCAAAAGTAGTCGTTTTAGTAATCCTGAGTAGTGGGTGGCCACAATTGTTGAGTCTAGATACGTCGTTGTTGATTGGCATCTACCGCAAGTTGCCCCTTCTCTTTTTGTTGCCATTGGCGTTGCGCATTGTGAGCATCTGGGGGTGTCGAGTTGTAAAAAATGAAGACAGCTTTCACATAAATAAACGGCGAATGAATTGCTTTCTTTGATTGAACATTTACATAAAAGGCAGGGCGTTATTCGATAAGCTAGGTGAAATAGCGCAGAGTGGTTAACTAAAGAATTTATAAAAGTTGACTGCTGGGGTGTCTTTGATAACATAGCCTGCTCTTTGGATTCGTCCTGATATTGTTAATATTCTGCTCTAAGTGCAGTGTTTGCTATGGCTACTATGAAACCTGAAATCCGCAATGACTGGGAAGTAAAAGACATTGAGGCTTTATTCGCGCTTCCTTTCAATGATCTTTTATTTAAGGCACATTCGCTGCACCGTCAAATTTTCAATCCCAACGAAGTGCAGTTAAGCACGCTTTTAAGCATTAAAACGGGTAAGTGTCCTGAAGATTGTAAATATTGCTCGCAAAGTAATCGTTATGATACAGGCCTTACCTACGAAGACTTGATGGAAGTGGAAGCGGTTATTGAAGAAGCTAGAAAAGCTAAAACACAAGGTTCTGAACGCTATTGCATGGGCGCTGCTTGGCGCTCGCCTAAAGGTCGCGATATGGCCAAAGTGGTCGCTATGGTAAAAGGTGTCAAAGATTTAGGTCTTGAGACCTGCATGACCCTGGGCATGCTGAATGAAGATCAAGCTAACGAACTCGCTGATGCGGGCCTTGATTATTACAATCATAATCTGGATACGTCCCCTGATTACTATAAGCAAATTATTACCACACGTTCCTACCAAGATCGCCTCGATACCCTGGATTATGTTCGAAATGCAGGCATGAAAATATGCTCTGGCGGTATTGTGGGTATGGGTGAAACACGAGAAGACCGTGTACGTTTCTTGCAACAACTGGCGAATTTGCCACAGCATCCGGAATCTGTGCCTATTAACCGTCTGGTGAAAATTGAAGGGACGCCATTAGAGTTGGAATTAAACGAAGAACTCGATAGCTTTGAGTTTATTCGAATGATTGCTATTGCGCGTATTATGATGCCCAACTCTTATGTGAGATTGTCGGCAGGCCGTGAAACCATGAGCGACGAGCTTCAATCCATGGCATTTTTTGCAGGCGCAAACTCTATTTTTTATGGTGATCGTTTATTAACGACAGATAACCCAGAAGAAAACAAAGATCGACTTTTGTTTGACCGCCTGGGTATTAACAGTCATCAACATGTTATTGATGATGAGACGGTTACATCTGACGTTGCTGCCGCTAACCAGTCCCCACTTTTTTATGATGCAGTAGCGGGCCAGCAGTAAAGCATAAATGAAGCGCTATTTACAGGCATTGCAGCAGCGACTGGATGAGCGTGAGGCGCAAAATCTCACGCGCACTTATTTCAGTCATGAAGCCGCGATGGGGCCAAGGCTGAGTATTCAGGGGCAAGAGGTTCTCTGTTTTAGCTCTAATGATTATTTAGGGCATGCGAATCATCCAAGGATTAAAGAAGCCTTAAAGTCAGCCGTGGATCACTACGGCGTTAGTGGCGGTGCTTCTCATGCAGTCTGTGGTCACTCGCGTGTGCATGAGGCCTTGGAAAATAAGTTTGCTTCGCTTTTAAATAGAGATGAAGCGCTATTTTTCACCAACGGCTACATGGCGAACCTTGCTGTGATGACTGCACTGGCTGATAAATCCTCCCGAGTGCTTGAAGATAAGTGGAATCATGCTTCCTTGTTGGACGGTGGCTTGTTATCAGGTGCTCGCTTTGGTCGTTATCTGCATAATGACTCAGCCGATCTGGAAAGGCGTTTACGCAAATCTCAAGATAAGCACACCTTAGTTTGCGCTGATACGGTCTTCAGTATGGACGGTGATTTGTGCGACTTACCTTCGTTATTACCTGTGATAGAGCAGCATGATGCACTGCTTTATTTAGATGATGCCCATGGTTTTGGTGTGCTTGGTGATAAAGGCCATGGCATTATTGATTATGGCCAATACTCTCAAGATAAGTTACCGCTTGTGATGATTACCTTAGGTAAAGCGCTTGGCTCCTTTGGTGCAATATTAGTAGGTCACAAAACGCTGATTGAAACCGTTAGGCAATTTGCCAGAAGTTATATTTATACAACTTCCTTGCCTCCTGCATTGGCAGAGGCGACACAAGTCAGTTTGGATTTGCTGGAAGAAGAGTCTTTTAGACGTTTGCATCTGCATAAGTTGATTAACGTATTTAAAGAAGAAGTTAAACTTCTAGGCTTAAGTACTATGCCGTCCGATACGCCCATACAACCCATTGTACTAGGTGATGCCGAAACGGCCATGGCTTGGCAGGCTGCACTTCGGGAACACGGTATTTTAGTGAATGCTATAAGACCCCCGACAGTACCTGAGGGTTCATCAAGGCTTCGAGTGACCTTAAGCGCGTCGCATTCTGAAGCTGATCTTGAAAAGCTGCTCTTGGCACTTAAATCCATTCAACAAAGCTCACTCGTTGCATGACTGATTGGCAATTTTCTCCTTTTTATCTTAATGAGCCTGAAGGCACAGATAAATCAACGCTTATTTTGCTGTCGGGTTGGAGTCTTGATACGTCAATTTTTGAGCCTTTTTTACCTGCGCTATCCAAATTGTTTAATCTTTATTCCGCTGATTTGGCTAATCACTCAGCAGGTCTTGGTGCTTCGGCAGAGCAACTAGTGACAATAATTGAGGGAGAGTTTGCACAACCTGTTTGGCTCTTTGGCTGGTCGCTTGGCGGCAATCTAGCCATTGAGGCAGCGAGCTTAAAACCTTCGATTTTTAAAGGGCTTATTTTACAGTCGGTGACACCTTGTTTTCTGGAGCGAGAAGATTGGCCTTTTGGTGTGTCTGACGCTAATTTTGAAACGTTAACGAAAAAAGTAAGTGCAGACCCTCAAAAAGGACTTCGCTATTTTGACACCCTGCAAAGTCTTAATGACGCTTCTCAAAAACCTTTACTGCAAGCGCTTAAAGAATGGCGATTAATGCAATCGACCGATCAATCTGACCTTCTAAAAGGGTTGAGCTGGTTTGAGCATCTTGATCAACGAGCGATTTTTAATCAGTTAAAGTTGCCTGTACTTAGCTTGTTTGGGCAGGAAGATAGTCTCATTCATCAAAAAAGCTGGGGTGCGATTCAGGCGTTAAATCCTAAAGCCTTCGTTGATGTCATTTCAGATGCCGCGCATGCACCTTTTCTCACACAGCCAGCTGTAAGCTTCAGGCGAATTGAAGCATTTTATCAGCACTATCAAAAACGACAGGTTAAAAAAGCTGTAGCAAAACAGTTTAGCTTAGCGGCTGAGCACTATGATAATTTTTCTGCCTTGCAACAGAAAGTTGGCAGTATGCTGTTTGAGAAAATTGATCGAGAGAAAGTGGCAACTCTGGTTGATGCCGGTTGTGGCACAGGCTTCTTTTCAGAAGCGTTATCTGCTCATTGCACATCCCTTATTAGTGTTGACTTGGCACAAGGCATGTTGGATTTTGCTCGAAAACACCATACTAAAGCTGAAAGCATGTGGTTGCGAGCGGACATTGAGCAGCTGCCTTTGCCAGCTGAATCAGTGGATGCCATTTTTTCAAGCCTGGCCGTGCAGTGGGTAGACAATATCGATGCAATGCTGGCAAATTGGAAAGCCGTGTTAACATCTGGTGGCGAAGCTTTGATCTCTACGCTAGGCCCTAGATCATTGTTTGAACTTAAAAAAAGTTTTGAGGCGATTGATAGCGACCGTCATGTGAATGCCTTCCAGTCATTTGACTACCTTTTAGCCTGTATAGAGCAATCAGGTTTTACGTTGATTGATGGTATTCAAAAAGATGAGGTAATTCTCTACGATTCGCCTCTGTCATTAATGAAAGATCTAAAGGGTATAGGTGCATCTTTTGTTGAAAGACGGTCAAAAGGATTGATGAGTAAGCAGCGGTTGTCCGAACTAAACAAGGCTTATAGTGCTTTTCGATTACCCGATGGCCAATACCCTGCGACCTACGACGTTATTTATCTGCATCTTAAAAAACGGTAGGGTGGGTTAGCGAAGCGTAACCCACCAAATAGAAACCCACCAAATAGAAACCACCCAACACCTAAGTGATGAGCGAATGGCTAAACGATTTTTTGTTACAGGTACGGATACCGATGCCGGGAAAACACTAATCAGTTCAGCTTTATTGGTTAAAGCACAAGCTGAAGGCTTCACAACGCTTGCGATGAAGCCTTTGGCGGCAGGTGCAGAGCTCATTGACGGCGAACAAAAAAACCCCGATGCAGCCCTCTTACACTCCTTGGCAACGGAGCAGCTTTCGTATCAGCAAGTAAACCCGATTTTACTTGAAACGCCTGCGGCACCTCATATTTGTGCTGATAAAGAAGGACGCCTTTTATCCGCTTCAAGGTTAACAGGGTTTATTCAAGGCTTTTTCATGAATAAAGCCGATTATACCTTTGTTGAAGGCGCTGGTGGTTGGTTGGTTCCGTTAAATAAAAGAGAAACCTTAGCTGATGCGATTAAGCCGCTTGATGTAGGTGTTATTTTAGTGGTGGGAGTCAAGTTAGGCTGCTTGAATCATGCGCTTTTGACAGCTCGTGCTATTCAGACGCAAGGGTTACGATTGGTCGGATGGGTGGGGAGTCAAGTGTCGCCTGACATGCGCTATTTTGATGAAAACATTCAAACACTGAAAGACATGCTGCCAGCACCTTGCCTGGGTGTGGTGCCTTTTTTGGACGATGCAACAGCCGAAGCTGCTGCCGAGTACCTTGATTTATCGCTTTTGAACTAGCACGCTGCCAATCGAGTAGCCTGCGCCAAACGAGCAAATCACACCAAGATCACCTTGTTGGCAGTCTTGTCTATGCAGGTGGAAGGCAATAATAGAACCTGCTGAACTTGTGTTGGCAAACTCATTCAGAATGACGGGCGCTTCCTCAGGTGTTGCAGGGCGTCCTAAGACTTTTTTCGCAATGAGTTCATTCATAGACAAATTAGCTTGGTGTAACCATAGCTTACTCAGCTGATCGGCTTGCAATTTATTATCTGATAATTGTTCGATGATATGCTTGGCGGCCATAGGGCAAACTTCTTTAAATACCTTACGGCCTTCTTGCATAAAAAGTTTATCACGGGTGAAGCGTGTTTTTTCGTGGGTGCGATTTAAAAAGCCACCATTGTTGCGAATGTTATTGGAGAATTGGGTAGCTAATTTGCAATCTAAGATTTCATAAACGTCTTCACTTTCAGCCTGTTCAGTTCGTTCAATCACCATGGCAGTCGCTGCATCACCAAAAATGAAATGGCAGTCCCTGTCTGAAAAGTCTAAATGCCCACTACAAATTTCAGGGTTGATGACGAGCACTTTGTTCGCCTGACCTGATTGAATCGTGCTTAACGCATTAGCAATGCCGAAGGTTGCAGAAGAACAGGCAACATTCATATCGTAGGCAAAGCCTGCAATACCTAAGCGATCTTGCACTTCAATAGAAATCGCAGGGTAAGCACGTTGCAGGTTTGAGCAAGATACAATCACACAATCAATATCCGAGGCTTGCCTTTTGGCGTTAAGTAGGGCTTTTTCTGCCGCGATTACCGCCATTTCTGCTTGAAGCGAAAGCTCTGAGTCAGGGCGTTCAGGGAGTTGTGGGCAGAGCTTGTCAGGGTCAAGAATGCCTGACTTGTTCATTACATGACGATTCTCGATGCCCGAAGCTTTCACAATAAAGTCTGCGTTAGAGTGTGCTTTGCTTTTGTCTGAATCGGGCTGATGCTTGTCGATATACTGATTAAAAGAAGCGACCAGTTCATCGTTGCTGATACTTTCTTTGGGGATATAGAGGCCTGTGCCTGTGATAGCGCATTCGGTTGCTCGTGTCATGAATTACATCCGCTCGGAGGTTGTGTTATTAGGCCCAATTTAGGGATATTTGTTTATAAAATCGCTAAAAGTGCGCGGATATGATAGCAAAAAGTTAATAAGATCGGTATGATCGCCGATCTAAATTTATAAGAAAACAACAAGGGTCTTATCGTATGCCGGAGTATAAATCGCCACTTAGGGATGTTCGCTTTGTCCTGGAAGACTACCTCGATTGCGATTCTCACTATTCAAGCTTGGTCGGCGCTAACCTGTTAGATGGCGACACCCGACGAGCGATCATGGAAGAAGCCGCTAAATTTGCTGAAAATACCTTAGCGCCTATTTCGCTTAATGCTGATTCTGAGGGCTGTCATTTCGATAATGGTGTGGTGACGACGCCTAAAGGCTTTAAAGAAGCGTTTAATGAATACGCTGAAGGCGGCTGGGCAGGCATGATTTCTGATGAAGAATACGGCGGTCAAAACCTTCCAGGCTCTATCGGTATTGTTGTGAATGAAATGTTGGGTGCGGCTAACTGGTCGTGGACAATGTACACAGGCTTAAGCTTCGGCGCGATTAAATGTATCGGCGAGCATGGCACTGAAGAGCAAAAAAATATTTACATGGCCAATCTGATCGGCGGCAAATGGACAGGCACCATGTGTCTAACAGAATCTCACTGCGGTTCTGATGTGGGTCTTTTAAAAACTAAAGCTGAGCCCCAGGCAGACGGTAGTTATAAAATCACCGGCACCAAGATTTTTATCACAGGTGGTGAGCACGACATGGCTGAAAATATCGTGCACTTGGTGCTGGCTCGTACGCCTGATGCGCCAGCAGGCTCTAAGGGTATCTCTTTATTTCTAGTCCCTAAATATTTACCGGATGCGAACGGTCAACCTGGCGAGCATAACAGCTTGGCTTGCGGTTCTATTGAAAAGAAAATGGGCATCAAAGGTTCTGTTACCTGTGTGATGAATTTTGATGGCGCGACGGGTTTTATGGTGGGGGCTGAGAATTCAGGCCTAGGTCAAATGTTTACCATGATGAACGATGCGCGTTTAGGAACAGCTTTACAAGGTTTATGTGCAACCGAGGCATCTTTCCAAGGCGCATTGGCTTATGCGAAAGATCGTTTAGCGATGCGCTCGCTATCCGGTCCTAAAAACCCGGATGGCCCAGCTGACCCTATCATTGTACATCCTGATGTGCGTCGAATGCTGATGACGCAAAAAGTCTTAGCAGAAGGCTTTAGAGCATTTTTGTATGGTGTGGCGTTTGATGTGGATCGTTCGAATTTTGCAGCAACTGAAGAAGCGCGCAAAGCAGCTGAAGATCAGCTTGAATTCTTAACGCCTATCGCTAAAGCCTTCTGTACCGAATTGGGTGTGGAAGCTGCGAATTTAGGTATTCAGGTCTTCGGTGGTCATGGTTACATTCATGAGCATGGTATGGAGCAAATCGCGCGTGATGTAAAAATTTCGACGGTTTATGAAGGTACTACAGGCATTCAAGCCCTTGATTTGATTGGCCGTAAAGTCATGGGTAGTGGCGGTGAATTGCTACGTAAATACACTAAGCAAGTGCATAAATTCTGCCAAGAAGCGTCCACTGATGATCGCGCTAAAGCCTTCAAAGAGGCCTTGGCTGAGCATAACGGCCTTTGGGGTGAGTTAACGATGGAGCTTGGCGGCAAAGCAGGCGAGAACGTTGATGAGCTAGGCGCAGCGTCAGTTGATTACCTCATGTTCAGCGGCTATACCATCTTAGCCTATACTTGGGCAAAAATTGCCGATGTAGCTTTAGCTAAATTAGCTGAAGGTACCTCTGATGCTGCTTTCTACGAAGCCAAACTAGTTTCTGCCAAGTTCTACTTCGATAAATTGTTGCCGCGTGCTAAAGCACACTTAGCAGCTGCGAAAGCAGGCTCACAGAGCGTTATGGCACTTGAAGAAGGCGCTTTTGTCTTTTAAATGACGCAGGCCGAGGTTCTGTTGATGTAGTGTTGTTCATCCTGTTACTGGCTGAATGGTTATCAATCAAGGCAAATTCAGCTTGTTTCATGAGCTAAATTAGCTGAATTTAATGCAGATTGATGAATGGTTAGACGTAACCCTTCGGGCTGCGTCCGTTTTTCCATCTAGCTGTGTCTAATTTCATTCATATAGACTGCTATTATTCACTCAATTCTCCTTGCTAGACTAAAAAAACGGGCGACAGCAGCATAAACAACATTATGTCAACAGAACCTGGTATTTAGAGTTAACAGGCCTCGCTTTTTTGCTTATACTTGCACCTGTCAAACGAAACTTGACGGGTGTATAGAGAACCAATTCTATACAAGGATGTTCACTTTCTATAAAGAGTTGTCAGCTTGGATTCAAAACCAACCCTCTCTAAAGAAGACCTCAAACGCGTAGAAGCGTATCTGGATTCCCCTATACATCAGACAGAAAGAAAACCTTTCCGTCCCTTTTATTTTGTTTTACTAACCTTTGGGTCGGTATCAGGGCTTTTCTTCTTGGCATGGATGGTTGTGAAAGCCTCAGGCATTGAACTTTAAGCCTGTATTTTAGTTAGTCATTTTATTTTGCAGATTTGGAATTAATCATGCAGCAAATAGTCATCGTGGGCGGCGGTGCGGGTGGTGCTGAGCTTGCCACCCTTCTCGGTAATCGTTTAGGTAAACAAAATAAAGCTGAGATCATCTTGATTGATGCGAACCGAACGCACTTTTGGAAACCTCGGCTGCATGAGGTAGCTGCAGGTGTGATGGATGCGGATGCCGCTGAGCTTGACTACGTGGTCCATTCCAAAAAGCATCATTTTACCTTTAAGCTAGGTCGAATGGTTGACCTTGACCGTGAAAAAAAGGTCGTGCAGCTTGCTCCTTTAATTGATGATGGGCAGGAAATTTTGCCAGCGCGTGAGGTGGCCTATGATCAATTGGTACTGGCCATTGGTAGTCAGACCAATGACTTTGGTACTAAGGGTGCGAGTGAGCATTGTATTTTCCTTGATCGACGTGAAGCCGCTGAAGCTTTTCATCATCAGTTTTTGAATGTGTACTTGAAAGCGTCGCAAGCGCACCAATCCGAACAAAACCATTTTAATATTGCCATTGTGGGTGCGGGCGCAACAGGTGTTGAGCTTGCCGCAGAGTTGAATCATGCAGCCCACCAATTAGTGCATTATGGCTTCGATGGCATTAAGCCTGAAAATGTATCGATTACGATTATTGAAGCTGCTGATCGAGTGATGCCTGCACTGTCCGAGCGTGCATCAGCAGCGATTCATCGTCAGCTTGAAAAATTGAATATCACTGTGCTCACGCAAGAGATGGTGACTGAAGTCACTGATGAAGCACTCTTTACTAAAAGTGGTAAAGAGATTCCCGCAAGCTTAAAAGTCTGGTCAGCTGGTGTTAAGGCACCGGATTTTCTACAAGGCATTGGCGGCCTTGAGACAACTAGGGCTAATCAAATTATCACCAAGCCTACTTTGCAATCCTCAGTAGATGACTCAGTCTTCATTATTGGTGATTGTGGTAGTTGCGTGCTCGCAGGTTCCGAAAGGCCTTTGCCTCCAAGAGCACAAGTAGCTAGCCAGCAGGCACGATTTTTAGCGAAGCAATTCCAAAAGATGCTTGAAGGCAATCAGCCTGCTGATTTCATATATAAAGATAAAGGCTCGCTGGTGTCTTTGTCAAAAAGCGGCACTGTGGGTAATTTGATGGGGAACTTAAGTAAGGACTTTACGTTTGAAGGGAAGATTGCTCGTTTTGCTTACGTTAGTCTTTATCGGTTGCATCAAAAAACCTTGCATGGCTATCTAACGACCTTGCTGTTGTTGGTGAAGGATGCAATCACTAAAAAGACGGGTGCAAAAATTAAGGTGCATTAGTTTGCTTTGCATGTTGTCAGTTTTTAGCAGTCTGTCAGACATATCTAAAAACCTCTGAGTCTACAATCTACCCTAGGAGCCTGTCCGAGAACTGACTGTTCGGCCTAAATTCCAGATAAGCGGCTAAATTCTTCGCCCCTGTTTATTTAGATCTGCCTTTAAATAGGCTGACTATTCGCAGGAATTTCCCAAAGAATTTAGCTCACTTCTTTGAAATTTATCCTCGAACGCAATTCTCGGACAGGCTCCTAGTACATCATGTCAAACCGGTTGTCGAGTGGCATCAGTTTTTGTAGGGTGGATAAGCGCAGCGCGATCCACCAGTCATTAAGTTTTTTTGGTGGAAGACGCTACGCTTTTCCATATATGGTCTCTCCTCGTTTTGCAAGGTAAAGTCAATTCAAACAAAGAAAAGGTTGCTGCCGTATATCCGGTCTTTTAATGACATGTAATCTTTTCAGCATGCCTGACCTTGATGAGCATCCGCGCACATAACCCTAATCGCCCTATCGGTATCAAGTACCCTTGGATTAGACAGGTTTCTATGTGCAGGTATTACCTATTTTGTCATCATTCACTTTTGCCTTCGCAACCGCTTAGGACTCGTTACATCAACTAAAGTTTTTGTTTACGTGCAGAGCTTGTAGCACCTACACACCCACATTATTAACTATTACGATCTCGCAGCTAGCACTAAATTTGCCGCAGCTGCATCGTACGTTTCATTTCTCACTGTCATTGCCCAGGCTATTCTGACTAGCTTATTGGCCAAGGCAACCGTGGCTTTATTCTTGCCTCGTCTTTCGACCAACTCATTGATCCATCGACTGAGCCTATCATTCTTCTTTTTCGCAGCTTTAACAACTGCCCTTGCACCATGAATAACAAGCGACCTCAGGTAACAATCTCCTCGCTTAGTGATGCCCAGTAAGACATCTTTACCGCCTGAACTATGCTGCCTCGGTACAATACCTAAAGCTGCTGATGCATACTTGCCTTTATCAAATTGCTTACCGCTACCTATCCAAACTTTAAAGACGGATGCAACCACCGGCCCAAAACCTGGAATTGTCAGTAGACGCTTCGTTTGCTCATCATTTTTTGCTTTTGCATCCAGTGTCTTGTTGTACCAGTCCAGCTCTTTCTCCAGAAACTTTAAGTGTTCATACTGTTTTTGTAATATCTGCCTGAAAAACGGGTTTAGTCCGCTAGCTTCATCTCCTAAAAGTGCCACTATGCCTGCTCTTGCTTGATTCACTCCTTTGCGCAAGATAAAGCCTTGATCGGACAGTAGCCCTCTCAACTGCCTAACCAAATCACCGCGCTGCTGAACTAACTGGCTTCGCATACGGTGAAACGCTTGCTCTGTCTGCTGTTCAACTGTTTTGATTTGAACTGGCCTTATGCGTCCATGCAAATAAGCTTCACCTATCGCCACCGCATCGTTGTAATCATTTTTTTGACCTCGCGCATAAGCTTTTACATGCTGGGGCGGCAACAAACTAACTTCATAGCCTAAACTCTCAAACGTACGCCCCCAATGATTCGAAGCACCGCAAGCTTCCATTGTGATAACACTTATATCCTGCTTTGCTATAAAGCTAACCAGCTCGTTTCTCTTTAGCTTTTTTCTTTTCAGTTCTTTGCCGTGTTTGCTTAAAATCACTGCGTGAAAAATTTCTTTTGCTATATCTAGCGCTATCACTTTATCATTCATTCGGGCTCTCCTCTTTTTTTAGATGATTGATCAAAACCATCTTGGCACACTTAGATGCCGTATGGGAGAGGAGAGACCATTTCATCACCCTACGGCTACCAGACAAAGCTTTTGATACGATGTACTAGTACCCCGATGCACAGCGATTGTCGGGTTCAGTGGCAGAGTAAAATGTTCATAGCAAGGCAGCTGATCGAAAATAATAGTTATTCTATAGTGAGATCAAGCAACACAGCTATGAGCATTTTAAATGCCACCCAAAGGGCAGCTACAGGTTTTCCCGTGACTTTGTTGCAAGTATTTGAAAGACGCATGTATTACTGCATACTTGCGCCTTGCCACAGAAAAACCTGTAGCTGCTGAACGGGACAATCGCTGTGCATTGAGGTACTAGTGAAGTGCCTGTTGAACTAATGGTATCGATACTTGTCGAAGTCTCAAATTATTTGGGGTGAGGTTGCTGACCTGTGATGAGAAGTTGTCTGTGGGCTTTTGTATTGATTTATCACGTATCGCTTTGGTCTGCAGAAGATGCCCCTAAAGACCAGGCTGCTCTAGAACATTGCGAGTGGAAAGTTAGCTATAAGAAACGAGACAAAGAAGAAAGATGTCAACTGTTGATTGAAAAAGATATAGTAGAGAAGCACGAGCAGCCAGCAGACAACTTTGCTTTTTTAGCCGCTATAGTTAGAGGGTTGAGCGAAGCAAGAGAACAGCGTAAAGCGTTTCTTAGACAGACTCTTATGACTATCCCTGAAAATTAGACAGCCATTGGTTGTGGTGGGTATTTAGTACTTCGCTTAACTTCATTTGTCCGGTAAAAAATACCCTAAGGTGGCGTAACCCACCATCAGAAGCCGGATAATCGCTGTGCACTGAGTGATCTGAAAAAATGAAAGGTGACACAGTAGTTGAAAAAGTGTCAATGAAACAACCCCCTTTTATGGTAGCAACTATAGTGAAGGTTGCTAATCCTTTGAAGCGCATCGTATGCGACCAACAAGTGGCTAGTCTTTGATAAGTCGTTTCACCATCAAATTTAGCATAGGCTAAAGACACTTAACCTACTTTTTTGCTAGACTACGGCCTCTTTTGATTGAGTAAACGTCGTTGTCTATCCCTCGCGTTAAAATCTGCGGGTTAACCCAAGTAAAGCAAGCAGTTGAAGTTTCTTTAGCTGGCGCAGATGCTATAGGTCTAGTGTTTTATCCGAAAAGCCCGAGGTATGTGTCGCCAGAATTGGCTAGTAACATCTCACAGGCACTGCCTCCTTTTGTTCAGCGAGTGGGGTTGTTTGTTAATGCAGAAGCCGAGGCCATTCATGAGCTGCTGGAAACGGTATATCTGGATGTGCTTCAGTTTCATGGCTCAGAATCCCCTGAATTTTGCCGTCAATTCAAAAAGCCCTATATAAAGACGTTGGCGGTTGATGAAAGCTTCGATATGAAGGCGGCAGAAGCAGCTTATGGCGATGCACAAGCATTTCTTCTAGATATTCATGATCCTGTCAAGTTTGGTGGGACGGGCAATCAATTTGACTGGAACTTATTTCCAGCGCAGTCAATCAAACCCTTGATTCTTGCAGGCGGTTTGGATCCTCAAAATGTGGCTGCAGCAGTTAAGCAATGCTCACCTTATGCTGTGGATGTGAGTTCAGGGGTGGAAAAAAGCAAAGGCGATAAATCCATTGACCTTGTTCGTGCGTTTATAGAACACGCGAAACAGCAGTGCAAGTGAAGGCAGGAGACCTGTATGAGTGAAGTAGATTATAAACAATTTCCTGACCAAGACGGGAAGTTTGGGCAATTTGGCGGTCGTTTTGTGGCGGAGACTTTGATCTCTCCGCTTGACCAATTAGCTGAAGCTTATGAGCGATTAAAACATGACCCTGAGTTTCAAAAAGCCTTTGATGAAGACTTGGCGAATTATGTGGGGCGGCCAAGTCCTTTGTATTTTGCTGAGCGCTGGACCAAAGAAACAGGTGGTGCGCAGATTTATTTGAAACGTGAAGACTTGAATCATACAGGTGCTCATAAAGTCAATAACACCATCGGTCAGGCGCTGCTTGCGAAGGCGATGGGGAAAAAGCGTATTATTGCAGAAACCGGCGCAGGTCAGCATGGTGTGGCTTCGGCAACAGTTGCGGCGCGCTTAGGTTTAGAGTGCGTGGTGTTTATGGGTGAAGAAGATATTGAGCGCCAGGCACTTAATGTCTACCGCATGAAGCTGTTAGGCGCAGACGTTGTATCTGTAACTTCAGGCACTAAGACGCTTAAAGATGCCATGAATGAGGCAATGCGTGATTGGGTGACGAATGTGGATGATACGTTTTATATTATCGGCACCGTTGCAGGCCCTCATCCTTACCCTATGTTAGTGCGAGATTTTCAATCAATCATTGGTCGTGAAGCACGAGCGCAGTCTTTAGAGCAAGTGGGTCGCTTACCTGATTCGCTGGTTGCCTGCGTCGGTGGTGGTTCTAACGCTATTGGATTATTTCACCCCTTTTTAGAGGATAAAGATGTGTTGATGTATGGTGTTGAGGCTGGCGGCTTAGGTATTGATACAGATATGCATGCAGCGCCTATCTGTAAGGGTGAACCTGGTGTACTTCACGGCAATCGCACCTATTTAATGCATGATCAAAACGGCCAGATTCAAGGCACACATTCTATTTCTGCCGGGTTAGATTACCCAGGTGTTGGCCCTGAACATTCATGGTTGAATGACATTGGTCGTGTGAACTATGTGGCGGCGACTGATCAAGAAGCATTAGATGCCTTCCATGAATTGACGCGTGTAGAGGGGATTATTCCGGCACTGGAAACTAGCCATGCGTTAGCATACGGAAAAAAACTCGCTGCCGAACTACCACAAGACAAAATAGTGTTGATCAACTTGTCAGGGCGGGGCGATAAAGACATGCATACCGTCGCCAAGCTTGACGGTATTACCATTTAAGGAGCGCATGATGAGCAGAATTACTGGATGTTTTGCAGCGCTTAAAGCCGCCGATAAAAAAGCCCTGATCCCTTATTTGGTTGCAGGTGATAAATCCTTAGATGAAACCCTTAGCCTTATGATTGCGATGGCCGAAGAAGGCGCTGATATCATTGAGCTAGGCGTGCCTTTTTCTGACCCAATGGCAGAAGGGCCTGTGATTCAAAAAGCACATGAGCGAGCGCTGGTTAACAATGTGTCGCTAGACGATACCCTTGTTCTGGTAGCTAAGTTTCGCGAAGTGAACCAAAGCGTACCTGTGATTTTGATGGGGTATTCTAACCCTGTTGAAACCATGGGGTATGAAACCTTTGCAAAAGTGGCGTCGGCCAAAGGGGTAGACGGATTACTGCTTGTTGATATGCCACCAGAAGAAGCTGGGCCTTTAAAATCAGCGCTTGCAGACTGTAATGTCGATATGATTTATTTGATTGCGCCTACGACGAATGAGGCCCGAATTAAAGCCATCTGCGAGAAAGCCTCAGGTTATCTTTATTATGTCTCGCTGAAAGGGGTTACAGGGGCAGGCCATTTTGATATAGAATCGGTTAAAAATAACCTATCAGTCATTGGGCAGCATACTCATTTGCCTATCAGTGTTGGATTCGGCATTAAGGATGCCGACTCAGCTTCCAAGGTAGCGCGTGTAGCAGATGGTGTAGTCGTAGGTAGCGCGGTCGTTAATTTAATTGATCAAGACAATTCAACAGCGGCGGTGAAAGAGGCTGTCCGGGGCTTTGTCAGGTCATTACGTGAAGCTGTGGATAAACGTTAAGGATTCAGCATGAGTTGGATTGATAAAATATTACCGACGATCCGAAAAGATCAAACGGAAGAAGGCGGCAATGTATCTCAGGTGCCTGAGGGGCTTTGGAAAAAGTGCTCGAAATGTGATAGTGTTCTCTATAAACCTGAGCTTGATAAAGCCCTTTCGGTCTGTCCAAAGTGTGAATACCATATGCGAATTGGTGCACGAAGACGTATTGATATTTTCCTCGATACAGATAATCGTGAAGAGATCTGTACGGAAGTTGAGCCTATCGACAGGTTGAAATTCAAAGACCTTAAGAAGTATAAAGACAGGCTTCAGCAAGCAAAAGAAGCCACAGGTGAAAAAGATGCGCTAGTTGCCTTTGAAGGTGAAGTGCAGGGGTTACCTGTGGTTGTCGTGGCCTTTGAGTTTGCATTTCATGGCGGTTCAATGGGATATGCTGTGGGGGAGAAATTTACCCGTGCAGCAAACAGAGCACTTGAAAAAGGTATTCCTTTCATCTGTTTTTCAGCCTCAGGCGGTGCGCGAATGCAGGAGGCCTTGATCTCACTGATGCAGATGGCGAAAACCAGTGCAGTTATCGAGCGCTTGAAATCACATAGCATTCCTTATATTTCTGTGATGACTGACCCTGTGTATGGTGGTGTGTCGGCAAGTCTTGCACTTTTAGGTGATTTAAACGTGGCAGAACCCGGTGCCCGTGCAGGGTTTGCAGGCCCTAATATCATTGAGCAAACCATTCGCCAAAAGTTGCCTAAAGGCTTTCAGCGAAGCGAATTCTTGCTAGAGCACGGTGCGATTGACATGATTATTCCACGTCATGAAATGCGTAACACCTTGGCGAGCTTGCTGTCGAAAATGACAAATCAGCCAGAGACGTTACCGGAAGTCAGCGAAGACGTAGAACCCGAGCTTGCCTAACTTTTGTAGGGCGGGACAGCGAAGCGCCTCCCGCCGCAAGCTATCATTTGATTTTGGCGGGAGACGCTTCGCTGTCCCGCCCTATAAACTTTTTTCTTTACATGCCTCAATTTGATCAACTCAATGCTTGGATTGACTGGTTAAGTGATACTGCTCATCACAGCAGAAGCTCTTTATCTCGAACGCGCCGACTAAAAGAAAAATTGGGTATAAAACCTCTTTCGAGTACTGTCATAACCGTTACAGGTACCAATGGTAAAGGCAGTTATGTTAACGCGTTGACGGCGCTGCTGCTGGCTAAAGGGAAAACGGTCGGCAGTTATTACTCACCTCATCTCATTAAGTTTAATGAGCGCATTCAGTTAGATGGACAAGATATTACTGATAAAGATTTGCTTTCGGCTTTTAATGCGGTAGGCCGTGCTGCTGATGCTGAAGGGGAGCCACTTCATTTTTTTGAGTTATTAACGCTTACGGCGCTCAGCTTTTTTAATGACCATCAACCTGATTATTGGGTGCTTGAAGTAGGTATAGGTGGCCGAAAAGACGCAGTGAATGCTATGGATGCGGATGTAGCTGTGATTACTTCTATTGGACTGGATCATGCTGCCTACTTAGGCAATACCCGAGCATCTGTCGCGTTTGAAAAGTGTGGGATACTAAGGCCTAATACTGTTCTTATCTCAGCAGAGTCAAACCCACCAGAGCCTTTGCAGGCAGCAATAACGACTCATGATGCGCTTGTGATCGATCAAGATTTCAGTGTTTCTTTTGATGAAACATGGCAATTTACCGACAAGCGCCTAGGCTATGAGCTAGCGTTACCGGATACAGGGCTTTCGCCTTTTAGCCAAGCGGCTGCCATTATGACTGCGACACATGTACTTGATCTAAACTTTTCATCGTCTGAGCTTATTCAAGCTCTGGCTACTAGTAGGCTAACGGGGCGCTTTGAACGGTTTACCTATAAAGGGATTCGCTATGTTGTCGATGCTACCCATAATCTGCAAGCTGCTGAGTTCTTGAAGCAACGTTTGATGACGTTACCCAAGCCTAAAAGGCGTCTGGCAGTTTTCTCATTTTTGAATGATAAAGCTTATAGTGACGTGTTGACTTGTTTACAATCAGAGGTGGATGCATGGTTTATTGGGCAGCTGAATGTAGAGCGAGCAGCCGATGCGCCCATTATTGCTAAAACCCTGCATGAAGCAGGCGAGTACATGATCAGTGTCAGTAAGAATATGCGTCAGGCGTTGTCTAGAGCTGAGCAATTAGCAGATGAAGGTGATGAAATTTTGATCTTCGGATCCTTTAGAGTCATCAGTGATTTGTTACCAAAAATAAAAAAGCAACAGGGACTTTAGTTTGAGTGATTCGATGTCATCAAAGTACCGTGCTGTCGGTGCGATCGTTATTATTGTCAGTGTCATGGTTGCCTGGGGGATTTTGATGCGCTTTGACGATAACAACTCCCAGTTAACCTTGATTGGTCAAGTGCCACCTGAGCCTAACATTGAAGCCTTTGCTATGCCTACGCCAGCAGAGCCTGTTGTCCTTCCTGATACAGCGTTTGAGCCAGAGAGCCAAGATGCCAAGGCTATGCTGCCCGAGCCTGCTGGGGCTTCAGCCAGGCAACCAAGTGCAGTCGTTAAACCTGCCCCGAAGCCATCTAGATTAATACAAAAAACGCCTTCAGGACATGCGAAAGCCTGGGTGCTTCAGGTGGCGAGCTTTAAGACACGATCTAATGCGCAAAAATTACAGCAGCTATTATTGGCAGATGATCTTCCAGCTTACGTCAAAGCGTTTAATATTAATGGTGATACGATTCATCGCGTGCTGGTGGGGCCAAAGTTGAGTAAAGATCATGCGAATACACTGTCAAAGAAAATCGCATCAAAGCACAAGCTTCGTAGTCTAATGATTGAATATAAGCCAGGGTTTGCTGAGTAATATGTTAGAAAAGCTAGCGGTGCTTGATTGGATCATACTGGCAATCATTTTGGTTTCAACGCTTATCAGTCTTAAACGCGGATTTTTTAAGGAAGCCTTTTCCTTGGTGACATGGATTGTTGCATTGATTGTCAGCTTCTTGTTTGCTGATGCGCTGGCCACCTACCTTCATGCTATTAGCGATTCGCCTTCTATTCGTAAATTGTCTGCTATGGCCATACTGTTTATTACCACGTTGATCGCCGGTGGGCTGTTACGATTTCTAATTGAGCAACTCATTCACTTTACTGGACTTACTGGGACTGATCGAGTGTTGGGCATGGTTTTTGGTGCGCTTCGCGGTTTGCTTATTGTTGTGATGCTTTCAATGGCGGGCAAAAAGATGCTGCCGCTTGAAGAGGAGTCTTGGTGGAAAGCCTCCGTTTTACAGCCTCATTTAGCTAAGGTAGAGGCTTGGGCCGCCGAGAGAGCTAGTCAAATCAAGCATGAGCTCTTACCTATGATTAGACAGCTAGATTATCAATAGCCATTATTATGGGAAGGATTTCGCAGGGCAGATGAGGCTACGCTAAACTGTCGTAACTACTCATTCGTTGACTCATGCTTTATGCGTCTTCTTGTTGAGTGCAAAGAAACATTGAAGTTATTTTATCAATAACAACATTGTCAGTCGAAAAATAATTGAGTCTACGTATAATGCACGGGCTTAATGCCCTATAGGTTTCGAGGTTTTTATGTGTGGTATTGCCGCGATCTTTTCTCATCGTCCGGTTAATCAAGAGCTTTATGATAGCTTAACGGTTCTTCAGCACCGTGGGCAGGATGCTGCGGGCATTGTGACTAATGACAATGGCATTTTAAACCAGCGAAAAGCGAACGGTTTAGTCAGCGATGTGTTTCGCACCAAACATATGCAGTTCCTTGAAGGGAATATGGGGATTGGTCATGTGCGTTACCCAACGGCTGGGAGTTCAAGTCCAGCACTGGCTCAGCCCTTTTATGTAAACTCTCCTTACGGTATTTGCCTTGCTCATAACGGCAACTTGGTGAATGCTGAAGCGCTCTCTGAGGAGCTTTTTAAGGAAGATTTACGTCATATCAATACCTCGTCTGACTCCGAAGTTCTGTTAAATGTCTTTGCTAATGAGTTGCAACGAATTGGAAAATTAAAGCCAAGTCCTGCTGATATTTTTGCAGCGGTTAAAGCGGTTCATAAACGCTGTTCGGGCGGCTATGCGGTTGTTGCTATGATCGCAGGTTACGGGCTTGTTAGCTTTAGAGATCCTAATGGTATTCGTCCCGTCATTTTTGGTGAACGTGATCATGGTGAAGGTAAAGAGTATATGGTGGCCTCAGAAAGTGTTGCGCTTGATGCAAGTGGCTTTAAACGGTCGAGAGACATTGCACCCGGTGAAGCTATTTTTATTGATATGGCTGGCAAGCTCCATACGGAACAATGTGCTGAAAAGTCCTCATTGTCTCCCTGTATTTTTGAATATGTTTATTTCTCGCGCCCTGATTCATTTATGGATGGCATCTCTGTCTATAAGACCCGTATGCGTATGGGGGAAAAATTAGCTGAAAAGATCAAGCGTGACAGGCCCGATCATGATATTGATGTGGTGATTCCTATTCCCGATACTAGCCGTGTATCTGCTCAATCCTTAGCCTATAACATTGGTGTGAAATTTAGAGAAGGACTGATGAAGAACCGCTATATTGGTCGTACCTTTATTATGCCAGGTCAAAAGCAGCGTGAAAAATCCGTCAGGCGTAAGCTGAATGCCATTGATCTGGAATTTAAAGGCAAGAATGTGCTTTTAGTTGACGACTCTATCGTGCGCGGTACAACCTGTAAGCAGATTGTTGAAATGGCACGTGAGGCAGGGGCTAAGAACGTGTATTTTGCATCAGCTGCACCTGCAGTTAAATACCCTAATGTCTATGGTATTGATATGCCATCAGCCCCAGAGCTTATTGCACACGGCCGCACTGAAGAAGAGGTTCAAAAAGCTATCGGCGCAGATTGGCTTATTTATCAGGAGTTAGGTGATTTGGTCGAAAGCTGCCGAGAAGGCAATCCTGCTATTGACCGTTTCGATACCTCAGTATTTAATGGTGAGTACATAACAGGGGATGTGTCAAAAGATTACCTCGATGGTTTGGAGCAAAATCGCTCAGATGATTCCAAAACGAACAAATCGACCAATCGCGGTACGGATGATGAATCCTTTGTTGATATTTATAACTACGGCGGATAGCGTTTCTTTGTAGGGTGGATAAGCGCAGCGATATCCACCATTAATTTCTGGTGGATATCGCTGCGCTTATCCACCCTAGGTGAGAGCAGAGCTCTCCTAGGAGTCTGTCCGAGAACTGACAGACTCCTAGCGCAGGAGCGCTTTAATACATGACAACCTCTGATGATACCTTTGAATCCCTAGCCACTAAAGCCATTCGTGTAGGCCATGATCGTACGATGGAAGGCGAACATGCAGAGCCTATTTTTACTACTTCAAGCTATGTGTTTGAATCGGCTGAAGGTGCTGCTGCTCGTTTTTCAGGTGATGAGCCGGGTAATGTGTATTCTCGTTATACCAATCCAACGGTTAGGTTATTTGAACAACGTTTAGCTGCTATGGAGGGTGCTGAGGCTTGTGTTGCTACAGCCTCTGGTATGTCGGCCATTTTGAGTGTGGGCATGGCGTTGTTAAAGGCTGGTGATCATGTGATTTGCTCCCGCAGTGTGTTTGGTACGACAACCGTACTGTTTACTAAGTATTTTGAAAAGATGGGCGTTGCTACCACCTTTGTTGACTTGACAGATTTGTCTGCGTGGAAAGACGCGATTAACGATAATACTCGCTTATTTTTTGTGGAGACACCCTCGAACCCCTTATGCGAAGTTGTGGATGTTAAAGCCTTATCTACAGTTGCTCACGAAGCGCATGCCCTGCTTGTAGTTGATAATTGCTTTTGCTCGCCTGCGTTGCAACAACCCTTGGCCTTGGGAGCAGATATTGTCATTCACTCAGCAACAAAATATTTAGATGGTCAGGGCCGTTGCCTTGGTGGTGCAGCCTTAGGTAGTCGAGAGCTCATGGATGAAGTTTTGGCCTTTTTGCGCACCGCAGGCCCCACGATGAGTGCATTCAATGCCTGGGTATGTCTAAAAGGCCTTGAGACCTTACCTTTACGCATGGAAAAACATTGTGAGCAAGCACTCGCTGTCGCCACTTGGCTTAGTGAGCAACCACTCATTGAAAACGTTTATTATACTGGGCTTCCTGACCATTCCAGTCACAATTTAGCTCGAGAGCAGCAAAAAGGTTTTGGGGGGGTTTTATCTTTTTGTGTGAAAGGGAGCAAAGAAGCAGCATGGCAATTCATTAATGCCACTCAAATGTTATCGATTACTGCTAATCTTGGCGATGTGAAAACGACCATTGTTCATCCAGCGACCACGACACATGGGAGGCTAACCGATGAACAAAAAGCCCAATCAGGTATTACGGAAAACCTCATTCGGTTGTCTGTAGGGCTTGAAGGCGTTGAAGATATTAAGGCAGATTTACAGCGAGGGTTGGACGCCATCGCTGTTAGTCTGTAGGGCGGGACAGCGAAGCGTCTCCCGCCATAGTTTCAGGAAACAAAGTATTGGGAGCCGCTTCGCTGTCCCGCCTTACAATAAAAAATGAATCTATGCATAAGGATCTTAAGTCAGTTGTACAAGCCTGCGCTGATGTTCTAAAAAGCAAAGAGCCTGAAATAAAACTTGCGTTAACCTGCCTGCTCGCCAAAGGTCACTTGTTGATAGAAGATTTACCCGGCATGGGCAAAACTACCTTGGCGAATGCCTTAGCGCATGTGGCAGGACTGGCGTTTCAGCGTGTGCAGTTTACGAGTGATATGCTACCAGCTGATATTTTGGGTTCGAGTATTTTTGATCAACAACAGTCGACCTTTCGTTTTTATCACGGACCAATTTTTACCCAATTACTCTTAGCTGATGAAGTCAATCGCGCCAATCCTAAAACGCAAAGTGCACTGTTAGAGGCGATGGCTGAAAGGCAAGTCAGTATTGAAGGCGAGACTTATCCTTTAGACGATACATTTTTTGTTATCGCGACACAAAATCCTTTTTCGCAGTTAGGAACCTTCCCTTTACCTGAATCTCAGTTGGATCGATTTTTATTGCGTATCACGATCGGTTACCCCTCAAAAGACTCCGAACGCGCGATGTTGCTTGATACGCAGTCTGATAGCACTCAGTCACTGTCTTCTGTATTGTCAAAAACTGAACTGCAAACCTATCAAGCAGCTGTCAGCAACGTGTTTGCATCAGATACACTGCTCGACTACCTGCAAATGTTGATAGAAAAAACAAGGCGTCATACAGAGCTAACCTATGGGTTGTCACCTCGTGGCGGGTTAGCCCTGATAAAAGCAGCAAAAGCTTATGCGTTTATTGAAGGACGTGATTATTTAATACCTGAAGACATTCAAGCGGTTTGGTCGTCTGTGACTGTGCACAGGTTTCTCCATGCCGCTCAATCTCAGTTGGCTGCTGAAACGATTGCACAAGACATACTTTCAAGCACTGCACCTTAGAGAATAGTCTTTGGTAGGGTGGGTTAGTGAAACGTAACCCACCATAAAAAATCAGAGATTGGTGGGTTACGTTTCACTAACCCACCCTACTAGATAGTTCATTTTAATGAGAGACGTACTCAAAAGGCGTTATCACGTCTGGCTGGACAAAAGGCTACCCTCTGAAGCGACTATTGAACTCACGCAGCGAAGGCTTTTCATAGTGCCGTCTAAAAATGGCGCAGGCTTTCTTTTGATTTTACTGGTACTTTTGTTGGTAGGTATTAACTATCAAAATAACCTCGCTTATGCGTTGTGTTTTTTCCTTTTTAGCTTGTTTATTACGGCTATTTTATTGACCTTCTTTAACCTGCAAGGGGTCTCAATCAGTCTTGGACGAAATGAACCTGTGTTTTTAGGTGATAGAGCACTGATAAATCTAACGCTGCATAAAAAATCAGGCGCTTTCCATCACAATGTTCGAATTGGTTTTGATGATGACGAGGTTACCTTAGTTGATTTAGTCGATAATGAAACTGCTAGTGTGAGCTTACCTCTGCGCGTGTCTCATCGAGGGATTAACGAAGCCGGTCGTTTTTTTATTAAAACGCAATTTCCTTTGGGGCTCGTAACTTGTTGGGCTTCTCTCAAGATGCCAGCAAAGGTGATGGTGTACCCTAAGCCGCTTTTTACGGAAAAAATAAGAAAAACCGCAGTAAGAGGCGATGGTGAATCCGAGACCTTGCAGTTGGATGGTGATGATTTTGCAGGTTTTAACCCTTATCAACCCGGCGATAGTCGGCATCGAATTCATTGGCGTGGGTTAGCTAAAGGTCAGGGGCTTCAATCTAAGCTCTATCAAGCAGGCTCTGACAAATCTGCTTGGGTAGATTGGTATGCGTTATCGTCAAGCAATACAGAAGAAAAGCTATCCCAGCTTTGTGGTCAGATAGTGACCTATAAAGAGAAGGGGCTTAGTTTTGGTCTGCGATTACCCACAGAGGAGCTACAACCCGCAACAGGCCAACACCATGTTAACCAAGTATTAAGTTTGCTGGCCTTATATCCGGCATAGAGGTATGGGGTAGTGACAGAAAAACCAGTATCCTTTTTATCTGTAACCAGCTTTTATTGGTTGTTAGCCAGCTTGGTATTTCTCATGTTACCGCATGTGGAACGTTATTTACTGTTGTTGACGCCTTTGCTGTTTATTAGCTTGTTTTGGCGCTATATGGTTTTTAAAAACCGACTGCCTTTGCCTTCCTCTTTATTCAAGGTGCTGTTGGTTGGCTTTGGTTTTTCCAGTATTTTCCTGTTGCCTTTTCCTTGGTTTAGTTTGGAAAGCGCCGTTGCTATTTTATTGGTCGGCGTTTTGCTCAAGCTTATTGAAATGAATTCTCGTCGAGACTTACTGGTTTTACTGTACCTTGCTTACTTTGTCATTGTCGCGCAATTACTCTTTGATCAAACACTGGTTTCAGCGCTCTATATGTTAGTTGGGATACTACTTGTTACAACTAGTCTTGTGTCGATTATGTCAAATAGCGAGCAAGTCTCTTGGGTTTATCCTCTAACCTTTGCATCCAGAATGATGCTTTTTTCGGCACCTGTGATGGTGTTGGGGTTCCTGCTGTTTCCGCGACTGGACGCCTTTTGGAGTGTGCCTATGCCAAAAAGTGGGCAGGCAAAGACAGGCATCAGTGACCAAATGGAGCCGGGTGATATCCAAAATTTAATCAAGTCAAATGAAGTAGTTTTTAGGGTTGAATTTGAAGGCAAAATACCTGCACGTAATAAACTCTACTGGCGAGGGCCTGTACTGTCGGTCTTCGATGGTAAGCGCTGGACGATGAATAAAGAAAGTTCAGAACCCTTTCAGTCGCAAAAATCGACTAACAAAGATGATGTGCTATACAAGCTTTATATGGAGCCTAGTTTTGATGATTGGGTTTTTCCTTTACATCGACTTGTTGCTTCCGATAAAACCCTGTATCACTATGCCGATGACAGATGGAAGTCACCCGAAAATTTAACGAGCAAGACAGCTTTTAACTGGGTATCTAGGCAGGCTGGTCAAGTGCAAAGTGTACTGAATGAAAGGCTTAAGGCAGATTTACTGGCTTTACCAGAAGATAAAAATCCTAAAACCTTGACGTTTGCACAAACGTTAAGGGCCGAGATGGTTTCAGATGTGGCTTATGTTAAGGCAATCAATCAATTCTTTTTAGATAACCCCTTTTATTACAGCCTGAACCCGCCGTTATATCCTGATGCGCCAGTCGATGCGTTTTTATTTGAGAAAATGACAGGTTTTTGTGGGCATTTCAGCAGTGCTTACGCCATGCTGATGCGTGCTGGCGGCATCCCTTCGCGTGTCGTAACAGGCTATCAGGGTGGCGAAGTGAACGACTTTCAGGACTATCTTACCGTAAGACAAAAAGATGCACATGCCTGGGTTGAAATTTGGTTGAATAACCGCTGGGTTAGAGTAGATCCTACCAGTTTTGTGGCCCCTCACCGAATTCTTGAGGGCAGCGAAGAGTTTTTAACAGAAGATCCTTACTGGCAGTCGCAGCAATTAATTGCCGGAGCCGTGTATGACTCGACCTGGTATCAATATGCTTTGCACCGTTATGATCAGCTCAATCATTTATGGACGGTTAGTGTGTTGGAATATAGTGATAAGCATCAAATAGGCTTAATGAAAACGTTATGGGGCAAGGTCGATTGGCAAAAGTTGGCCTTATGGGGAGCAGGGTGTTTCTTAGCAATAGTCTTAGTACTTTATGCCTTGTTAAATTTACCTAGTCGAATAAAGCTGAGTGTCACTGCAAGGCAATATCAGCGATTATTAAAAAAGCTAGATCGTAAAGGTATTCATAAACCTCCACATATGGGGCCAAAGGATTTTTTGAATTATATTCAACGAATGTACCCAGTCTATTACTCTAAGGTAAAGCCTGCCATTCAACTTTACATTGAATTGACCTATCAGCAGTCAAACAAGAACCTTGTCGATCAATCAAAACAGCTAAAGCGATTGGTAGCTGCACTTTAGGGGCACTTACTGTATAATCGTTACCTCGAAGAGAAACGCTCTAGTACTCTGATTCACTGCATTTGTATGGTATGGATTCTCGCTTTCGCGTGAATCCATAATTGAGAAATACGTAACCCGACAATCGCAGTGAATTAGGCTATTAGTACATCATGTCAAACCGATTGTCGGGTGGCATCAGTTTTTGTAGGGTGGATAAGCGCAGCGCGATCCACCAGTCATTAAGTTTTTTTGGTGGAAGGCGCTACGCTTTTCCACCCTACGGCTACCAGACAAAGCTTTTGACACGATGTATTAGTAGTTCATTTCACGGCGATTGTTGGGTATCTGTTTTTTTGTAGGGTTTATAAGCGCTAGCGTCATCGACCATAAGGTTTAATGATTCTTGGCGGGAGACGCTGCGCTGTCCCGCCCTACGTCTAACGGACAAATGCAGTGAATCGAAGTACTAGATCTCGCATTAATCTCTAGCCCTTGTGAGGGCATCAAGCATCGTGTGGTATATATGATTAAGTGGTTTTCCCTGTCTTTAATGGTTGTTTTTGTCTCTGGCTGTGCGTCTTTAGGTTCGGGTACTAAAGCTGAAAAGCAGCAAAAGATTTTAAGCATGCGTCAAGATGTACTTAAAGATGTCTACAGCAAGAACCCTGAAGCACGCGGTGTCATTCACTCATCGAAAGGCTATGGCGTGTTCAGCAACGCCAATATCAATATTATCTTTGTTGCAGGCGGTACAGGGTTTGGTGTCGTCAAAGATAACCGTACAGGCGAAGAAACCTATATGAACATGGCTGAAGCAGGTATAGGCTTGGGGTTAGGTGCTAAGGATTATCGACTCGTGATGGTATTCCACACGGATAAAGCGTTAGATCAGTTTTTGCAACATGGTTGGAATGTGGCAGGAAATGCTGATGTGGCAGCCAAAGCCTCCGATAAAGGCGGGTCATTACAAGCCGAGATGTATGCAGGCGGTGTGAGTATTTATACGTTGACTGAAAGTGGTTTAGCTGCTCAGGCGACAATTAAAGGCACGAAGTTTTGGGCAGACGCCAATCTGAACTAACTTTTTTCTCATGAATTTTGTGAAAAGTTTGTTGGGAATTGTAGGGCAGTTTAGCAAAGCATAACCTGCCGCTCAAAGAAAAGCTTAGGCTTTTCAAACTGTTTATTTTTCAGCAAACTTTGTAAAATACAGAGCGAGACCAATGGCAGCTTGCTCGCGGTGATTCGAAAAAATAATAAGGTGTTGATATGGTAATCGTAGAACAATCGCTGTTAGGACTTGCGAACTTCGCCCTCTACTTTTCTCTGTCTTTAGTTTTTCTTTTGGTGTTTAAATTTATTTATGTGTTTCTTACGCCTAATAATGAGTGGAAGCTCGTAAAAAATGATAAGAATATTGCAGCAGCCATTGGTTTTATAGGTGCTGTCATTGGTTTTGCCTTAGCACTTGCTAGTGCAGCCGCTAACTCAGTATCACTGATTGATTTTGCTATTTGGGGTGGGGTTGCATTAATTGCTCAACTCTTAGCTTTTGCCATCGTACGTTTTATTTTTATGCCTAAAATTGCACAGCGTATAAAAGAAGGCGAAGTGTCAGCGGGCATTGTCCTTGGCGGCACATCTATTGCGGTAGGGCTTTTAAATGCTGCTTGCATGACCTACTAAAGGTGCTTGGCAATGAAAAGAACAAAAATAATCAATCTTGCTCGATTTAAAAAAACGCAACCTACACATTCTGTTGCCGTAGCACTGACAGCTAGTGCACTGGTCTCTTGTTCAAGTACTCAAGATGTTGATGTTTACCAGAACGTAGCAGATTGTATTGATCATAACCCTATGCTGGATTCAGCTTGTGAAGCGGCTTACCAAAGGGCGCTTCGAGAAGCTTACCGTACAGGGCCTAAGTACGGCTCTTTGTTGGAGTGCGAGTTAGAATTTGGTGAGGGTGAGTGCACCGACTATCATACGCGTTCTAATCAACATTGGTTTATGCCTGTGATGGCCGGTTTTATTTTTGGTCGCGCCTACGATCATGATGACCATGATTACGACTCCAGCCCTCTGTACTCCTCCAAACGAAAGTATTCAAAATATTATCGCAAATGGGCAACCGCGGATGGCGCACTTTATGGTAGGCAGCGTTATGGCAAAATAAGCCTAAAATCCTCTGCGCTTACTGCTAAACCTTCTGTTTCTGGAACAGTATCCAGAGGCGGTTTTGGATCGATGGCAGCTTCCAAGTCAAGCTTTGGCGGCTCTGGTTTTAAAGGTGGGTGGGGTGGCTAACGCTTCAATCCACTCCTTTATTCATGGTGGGTTACGCGCAGCTTAGCCACCCTACAATAATCTTTACCTAAGGTAGCCACATGTTTCGCATTAACACACCTCCGCGAGATAACTGGCAAAAGCTCGCTGAAGATTACGGTTTTCACTTTCATACCATGTATGGAAAGCCCTACTGGGATGAAAGTGCCTATTATCAATTCTCACTCAAACAAATCGAGCAAGACCTTGAAGCGCCCACTGAAGAGCTTCATCAGATTTGCCTGCATGTCGTTGATAAGGTGCTGGCCGACGAACAGCTTTTACAAAAATTTTGTATTCCAGAATCTTATTGGAACTTCGTTGCTAACTCATGGAAGCAAAAAGTCCCCAGTTTATATTCACGTTTAGATTTAGCTTATAACGGTAAAGACCCAGCGAAGCTTTACGAAAATAATGCCGATACACCAACGAGCCTTTATGAAACAGGCTTTTGGCAGTGGTTATGGCTGGAGGATAAGGTGAATAATTACAGTGTGCCTAGAACCGCTGATCAATTTAACTCGCTACAAGAAAAACTCGTACAGAGGTTTCAAACCCTAAAAAGCCTACGCCCTCAAGAGGTTCTTCATATAGCGTGTTGTAAAGAATCGGAAGAAGATAGAGGCACCGTTCAATATTTAGAAGATTGTGCGCAAGAAGCAGGCCTACAAACAGCTTTCGTTTTTATAGAAGATATTGGGAAAAACCAAGAAGGCCAATTGACCGATTTGGATGACAAAGTCATCACCTGGATGTTTAAACTCTACCCTTGGGAATTTATGTTTCGAGAATCATTTGGCGAACTGCTACCTCAAGGCAAAACGCACTGGTTAGAGCCGCCATGGAAAGCTATTTTATCGAACAAGGCCTTACTACCTGTTCTTTGGCAATTGTTTCCTGATCACCCCAATCTGCTGCCTGCCTATTTTGAAAATGACCCTAAACGATCTGAGCTGAAAAATGTTGTGCGAAAACCCATTTTTGCCCGAGAAGGGGCCAATATAAAACTCGACTTAGCGGGCGTTACGTTAGAATCTTCAGATGGGCCTTATGGCGAAGAAGGCTTTATCTATCAGGCTTATCATCCACTACCCAAATTTGGCGATAGTTATACATTAATAGGCTCATGGCTGGTTGATGATAAAGCGGCTGGTATTTCTGTTAGGGAAGATCACTCACGTATTACTCAAGACTTATCAAGGTATCTTCCTCATGTGATTGTGGGGTGACTACGTTATAAGTGAGTTTACTTATAAGCAAAAAGCAGCAGATCTAGGCTGCTACTTGCTCGTTCTTTGACTCTGAATGATCAGATGCGCTGTTTTTTAAAGCAATATGCTTACCCGCTAAATAACCAAAGGTCATGGCAGGGCCAAGTGTAGAGCCTGGGCCTGGATAGGTAGGCAAAACCGCCATAGTACAGTTACCGCACGCATAAAGCCCTTCAATAGGTTCACCTGCTTTATCTAACACTTGACCATTGGGGTTGGTCACCATGCCGCCCTGTGTGCCAAAGTCTCCGGCATCGAGTTTAACTGACATGAATGGACCTTTTTCGATTTTACCTAAGCATGGGTTAGGCTTAAATTCAGGGTCACCGTAATATTGATCGTAAGCAGAATCACCACGCTGAAACGCTAAGTCCTTGCCGGTATCCACATAGCCATTGAAAGCCTCAACCGTTTCCTTAAGGCCTTTGGCATCCATGCCTAACTTTTCAGCTAATTCTTCAAGCGTGTCACCTGTTGCTAAAAAACCTGTTTCAAAATAGGCTTTAGGCAGTAAGAAGTTCGGCATGATGGCAGGCCAAACGCTACGCTTTTTACGGAAATTTGCATCAAAGACCATGTACATGGGGATGCAAGGGTTTTCGTCAGTGTGGGTCTCAAAGGTCTCTTTTAAGAATGAAATGTAATTTTGCGATTCGTTGGAGAAACGTTTGCCGGCTTTGTTGACCACAATAGAACCGGGTAATGACTTATTCACGATGCTTAAAAAGGGATACTCAGCACCAGGAATGACTTTTGTGGTACACCACCAGGCTTCGTTCATAAAGCCGGTTGCGGCACCGACGTCAATCGCTGCTTGAATAGCATCACCTGTATTCGTTTTATTACCGGCACTCCATTTTGTACTGGTAGGTTTAGGCAGGTATTGTTCACGCATGTCTTGGTTATGCTCAAAACCACCTGCGGCAAGAATGACACCTTTATTCGTCTTGATATTAATGGCTTTACCATTTTCCTCAATGATAGCGCCTACCACTTTGCCGTTTTCTGTAATCAGTGACTTAAAAGGCGTACTGGTTTGAATGGAAATACCCCTGTCTTTTAAGGACAGAAATAAACGAATAACGCCTGCACCGCCGCCGCAGGTGCGCCTGGAAAAGCCTTTTCCTTTTAATAGCCAAGGAATGTCTTTGTAGTAATTGAAGATGAGCTTTAAGGTATTTTTTAACCACCCTTTGTGTTTGGAAATGATATTGTGGCCTTCGACCTGCGTTAGGCCGTATTTTCCAAACATATACATGGTGCCACCTGTTAGAAAACGATCCATGTCTTCTTCAAGCTCAGAAAAATTAATCGGTTCCGGTTCCATAGAACGGTGACCATTTTGCGCGCCAGGTAAATTGCTATAATAGTCAGGGTATTTTTCTAATGATTCATAGCGCACGCGAGTATGTTCATGCAGAAAATCGATCATCTCGGGGCCTGCCTTCAAGTAGGCATCGATCATGTCATCGCGGCGTTTTCCATCCGGTATGGTATGGGTGAGGTAAGTTTTGGCTTTTTCAAAAGAGTCATCTTCAATGTGTTCTTTTGCATAGCGGTTGTTAGGAATCCATACGCCTCCACCTGATAGCGCACTGGTGCCGCCGAACTTATCGCTTTTTTCCACGATTAAGACAGAGGCTTTGGCCTTGTCATTGGCGGTAATGGCTGCCGTCATTGCGCCATTACCTGAGCCTACGACTAATACATCAACTTCTTTATGCCATTTGGTCATCGTTATGCCTTAGCTTGCAGGTTGAACAGAGGCTTTTGGTAGTTGCAGGCCATGAGCAGCACCAAAGATAAACAGCATGATAATATGATAGGCAGCAGAGCCTTCAGTATGTTTGATGCGAGGCGCGAAAATAAGCGTTTCCACAATGTGTGCCCCTACGAAAAAGATGCCTGTCCAGTAAAGGCTGGTTGAAAAAGGCTCGGGTAAAGCAATCAATTGATTGGCGATGATAAAAAACCAGCTAATACCAATAACAATTTTTGAGATTGTGTAAGCCATTTTCGCGTCCTGTAGGTATTATTTTTATGAGTGATGCACCTTACAAAAAGCGTTAATTACAAGCAAGTTAATTAAAAGTAATACGAGATCTGGGTTATTTTTTAATGAGGTTTGGGCGTTTGATTGGCTGTGTTTTGAGCTTGAACTCGGTTATGGATATACTTTTTTGTCTAAACGCTTGAGTAGCTTCCTGAACTGTTTGTTGATGCTGGGCTTGTCGATGCTGAAAATCCCATTCAGATTGTTTCAATAAATCTAACAGAGGCTTTTCGATAGCAGTGCCATCACTACTGATCAGTGATTTTATATTTTCGCCTAGTTTCATGGTGAGTGTTCGGTCGTGTAAGTTATTGATGTCCTTAGGGGGGCTTTTGCTTTTAGGGGAAGGCAGTGCTGAATCTTTCAGCGCAAAGTCTGGAAAAAATAAGGTATCAGCGGGCGATTGATTCGCAATTTGCTCAGGCGTTTTTGGTAAAAAATAAGCCCCTGTGCCAGGTTCAAATAGTGGATGATTCTGAGGCAGCGTTAGATCGACTGTGCGGTCTTTAAGCAAGGCTTTTGTTAATTTGTACGTTTGGTTATTGAAGGAAAATTTAATACCTTGTGATGGCTGTGTTGTTAAGTTGTCTTGAACGGTTTGGATGGGCGTAGATAAAACAGGCTGCCGGATCAGCTGTCCTTGTTTGGGTTGTTGGTTGTCACTTGGTTCAAGGTAGCCTTCCTTATTTGTGTGAAAGGCAGGGTCAGAAGCAGGTGATTGCCATTTTACACGATTAAGCTTGCTATAAAGCGATTGTAGGAAAGCAGGTTTATATTTTAAGGTGCTGTAAAGGGCGATTCCAGTGAGAGCAGCTGCGGACACCGCGGCAAAAGAGACTAGGCCTGTTGAGAGTGAGCGCCATGTTGGTGCTTCTTCGCTTTCTGTCAGCAGCTCATCAACTTCCTCATCAATAAGGTTTTGTGGTGATAATGTAATGATCTTCAACGCGTCTTGAATTTGAAATTGGTTGCCATCCAGCGTTCCTTGAGTCGCTAGTAATGCGATTCTATTGCCTTGCTCTATTTGTGCTGCCAATGCCATCGCAAGATCATTGGCTTTTTGATGGTGGGTGATCAAATCACTCTCGGGTGTCACCCAAAGCGCGTTGTTTAAAGCTTCTTCTATAACACCTTGCCTTGTTATGATAAGTGAATAATCACCTGCGGTGTCAAGCCTAAGCGTTATTGATTCAAGCGGCTGAGTGCAGCCGTTTAGATGGGTAAGCGCTTCGCAGAAAATGGGAGGCGATAGCTGCCAGCTGATGGCTTGATCGCTAACGGTTATATCGCTAAGGGCATCACCCGTTAGCAGTAGTGGCTGTTGCAGTCTTAAAGAATTGTCTATTTCCTCAGGGGAGCTGGTTATCTTGTCTTTTTCGGGCGTTAGATCAAATGCTGGTGTGGGCCTGTTGTCTTCTATATCAATAACCAGTTGTTGTGCTAAAGATAAAGGTAAATCAGCAACCAAGGCGCTTTCTTTGGCGCTGTGAAGTCTAATTGATTGGTTATGATTGTCAGATAAAGAAAACAACAGTCCTTCATTAATAGAGAGTGTGTTAGTAGCAGGGCGGTAAGTGCCTGTTAGTGATAACCAGTGATGCCCTTTTATATCATCAAACTGTTTAAGCGATTGGCCATTTAAACTGAGCGTTGCGCCTTCAGTTTTTTGGGTGGTGAAAGCAATAGGGTCACTATAATGGACGTTCAATTGATCTGCTTCAGTTTGCACCCAGGTTTTTTCATTGATGTGCAAGTTGATGGCTAGTTCGTTAGCGATAGGTGTTAGCTGGGCCTTTATATCAGGAATGAAAGCGGCTTGAGTATCAAAGAGACTTTCAGTGATGATGCTATTTGCTAGGTTAAATTCTGCGTTTAGCCACAGTGCTTCCTCTTCTTTTTGAATGGTATGTTCTAGCGCTAATGTTGTATAAAGGGCTGGCAGTGTAGTTTTTTCAACGGTTTTTTCAGGGTTAAGTGGCTGATTAAAACTGTTAGATAGTTTGAGGTTGTAGGTGTGTGTTGCAATATGTGTATTGAAGGGAGAGAAAATCCATTGCAGGCTGATGATTTGGCCTTGGGGGACAATGGCCCATCCTACAAATAATGCTTGTTTGTCTTTAAGAGCTGTGAAATCCAGTAGCTTGGCTGATTGCTGATGAGGGATGCTTGGTTGGGTTGGTAGCACTGAAAGAGACACAATCTCCCCCGATGGTAGCTTAATGTCGATGAGTAAATCGATAAGGCCGAGGGTATATAAGAAAAAACGATCCGTATCCTTATTGGTCTTACTGAATGTAATGAGTAGTGGGTGTTGAGCAGCTTGTATAGCAGATGCTGATTGCTCAGGCTTAATTGGGCTAGGTTGTTTTTCTAGGCTGCAATGGGCGAACAGCATGGAGACGATCATTAACCCAATAAGCTTACATTTTTGCCTCTGCATGTATGATCCAAGCTGATTTGCCTTTGTTCTGGTCAGTATAGACAATAGCCCGTGCTCTTTGGTGGAGGCAGTGTGAACATGATTAAAACAGGGAGCTGACAGCGGCAATGGCAGTTGATTAAGGCCTCAAGTAAAGTAACTGGTACGACAGGTGCTAGATTGGCAATCAGCAGGGCCTAAAGCCTTTGTGTTTTTGAGTTGTAAGTTATTGGGTATTTGTCGCGTGTTGTCGCTATTATATCCTGAAGTCGATGCGAGTAGATTGAGTGAGATAGGACAATAACAATTTTCCAACTAAAAACAGTATGCCTATTCAAAGAATTGACTGACTTTTTACTATATATAGTCACTGCTGTCCGGTTAAGAAGTTAACCTAAAGATGGGGAGTCCAGTCCTTACTGACGTCTGGTAAAATATCCGTTGTCGAGACAGGCCTTTTTCCAAAGGCAAATGACAGGCATGAAGCATAATAACAGCTTTTTTTATCAATTGCTCAAGCAACTTCCTCGTCATCAATTTCAAAAGATAGTTGATCGAAATAAAGGTGACCATCACGTTCGTTCCTTGACCAGAACATGCGTTTGTAGGTGGAATTCTCTGGCCATTTAAACATGATATTGTTGATAATATCTGATCGATTAATTGTTCAATAAACTTATTGCTATAAAAATTGTCTCAGGACTTTATTGTCATACTTAATTCATAAAACTGTCTGGAATATTAAATGAAAATAGTAGCATATGTTACTTTATTGGTTCTTTCTATATCATTTGAAGCACAATCTGGCATAGATGATTATAAGAAATCCGTAGATGATTATAAGAAATTCGTAGATGATTTTATGGTATCTACGCAACTTTGTTCTGAATCTTCCTCAACTCTGCTAGATAAACTTAAAGCTAGTGATTTGGTAGATTATGGCTTTATCTTCCCTGATAAAACAGAATCTGGAAACTTAAACTTTAGGGTTAAGGTACCTAGTTATTCTAATTTATTTAAAATGGGGATAAGGTATATCTCACAAGTGGTACTGCCTGATACGCTGGGCAACGGATCAGAGGACAGAAGTGCTAAGCAAAATTTAGCTCAAACTTATGAAATAGCCCTAATTGACTTTAGCGGTGACATTTCGTACGAACACCCCTTGTGCCCAGATGTACTAAGGGCAGAGGGCTTACCTGAACTTATTGGCCTTTACAAAGAGTTATTTTCGTATGCTGACTGATAGCAGTCATGCACCACTAAAGCGCAATGCTAATGACCTAACTTCATCTTAGAAAAGCTACCCCACCTCTGAGATGGCGACGTACTTCGAGATGGCGACAGCAAAGGTGAATGATTGAAAAGTCGTTCATAAGCTGCCAATTTTGCCTGGTATCACTTAGGAGCCTGTCCGAGAATTGCGTTCGAGGATAAATTTCAAAGAAGTGAGATAAATTCTTTGGGAAATTCCTGCGAATAGTCAGCCTATTTAAAGGAATTTGGCGAAGAATTTAGCCGCTTATCTGGAATTTAGGCCGAACAGTCAGTTCTCGGACAGGCTCCTACGTTGTAGGCCTCGCCTACAATGACTATGGCTGGTATCACAGCATAACACAGCAAGGCAAACCTGCTTTATTGCCCTATGATATTGTTCGATTTTTTAATGATCATCATGTGTTTGCTTGAAGTCTTCAAGTGTAAGTTTTTCAAGCGTTCCCTCCATGCTTCGCTATGTTGAGATTCAGGCAGCGTGATAATGTAATGGCGTTTTTGGTCTTTCAAAAACGTCCTGAACACTCTGACATAGCTATACTCCCTGAGCCAGACAACTTTACCATTTTCGGGTATATCGATAGATTGAACCTGAATCCATGTACCTTTTTTTCTGAGACTGTACGGTTCTTTTCAATGGCAAAAAAGTTCAATCTCTACAATACGTAACGTCTAATAAGGTAGTTATCGCGTGTTGTCGCTATTATATTCTGAACTCGATGCGAGTAGATTGAGTGAGATAGAACAATAACAGTTTTCGAACGAAAAACAGTATGCCTATTCAAAGAATTGACTGACTTTTTACTATACATGGTACTTTCAAGTCAGCTTAAGCAATTTGATTTTTGGGTACATATGATGCGATTTATTTCTTTTACGCTGTTGGTTAGTTTTTATTGGTCTGCTAATGTATTTGCAGCTTTTCCACTTGAGATTACTCAACCGATTGTCACAGGTCGCTATACTCTAAATGAAAAAGATCAAGGGGCAATTGGTCTTTTTAGGGTAGGTAAAGCTTATTCGAATGACTATATTATTGGGATACTTTTAAATACTGAGTTTTTGAGAGCAAAGTTTTCTTCTGCTGAGGTTGAAGAAGTATATAAAGCTCAGAAAGAAGCGTATACACAACAAATTAATTCATACTTAGATCAGGCCGATTCAAAGCCTATCCAAGGTGTGTGGCCATTCTCATTTTCAAGCTATGAAGAATTAAAAAAGGTGCTGGATGAATACCATTAGTTCGGCGTTTTATAGTCGCTTTTTGCCACTTTCAACCGTTGAATTGATGAGGGTTTTTTCTGATGAAAACCTATAGGTTATTTAGATTATTCGTATCAGGATGAATGAACTGATTTCTTTATGGGTTACAACAACTTTTTGAATCTCACTTTTAATCGCTCAGGGGCCAATGACTTTAACGGGCAGGCTGTTTATAATGTGAAGCTTTGCATGTAACCGCGCAGGCTAAAAGGTCTCCTATGATTGATCAAAAGCTATTAAGTATTCTGGTATGTCCTGTCAGTAAAGCACCTTTGGAGTATCACAAAGAAACCGAAGAGCTATTCTGTAAAGCCAGTGGATTGGCTTACCCTATCAAAGATGATATCCCTGTGATGATTGAGTCTGAAGCACGACCTTTGACTCAGGAAGAAAAAGAAGCGCTGCATTAAGGGTTGTTAGAGATTAGCTATGTCGGTCTTTCAGAAGATCATTGCATGCGAGCTGCCAGCAGATGTTTTGCATGAAGATGAGCAATGTATTGTCATCAATGACTTGCATCCACAGGCCCCTGTCCATTTTTTGGTGATTCCAAAAAAGCCTTTAGTGTCGATGATCGATGTCACTGAAGCTGATCAGGCCCTTTTAGGGCATTTGATGCTAACTGCCAGTCAGGTTGCAAAAGCTCAGGGGCTTGAAAGTTACCGTTTGGTGGCTAATAACGGTAAA
Source organism: Pseudomonadales bacterium (assembly GCA_965225765.1). GTDB lineage: Bacteria > Pseudomonadota > Gammaproteobacteria > Pseudomonadales > DT-91 > CAKMZU01. The sequence continues at coordinate 187,627 of CBDDBO010000001.1, read as the reverse complement.
GGCGCTGGGCAGACTGTGATGCATCTTCACTTGCATGTACTTGGCAATAAGACAATGACAGAACAAGGGCTGACCTAAACAGCCTTTTATAACAAGTGTGTTTACAGGATCGGTTGCTGCGCTTCTTCTCCGTGACACATGCGTTAATAATGGAAACAGTTATGAGTAATAAACCTACCACTACCGCTGAGATTAGAGAAGCATTCTTAAGTTTTTTTGAACAGGAAAATCATTCGCGAGTGGTATCAAGTTCTTTGGTGCCTGCCAATGATCCGACGCTGTTGTTTTCAAATGCGGGCATGAACCAATTTAAGGATGTGTTTCTAGGCCAGGAATCTCGCCCCTTTAATCGTGCTACCTCATCTCAACGTTGTGTGCGAGCAGGTGGTAAGCATAATGACTTGGAGAACGTAGGCTATACCGCAAGGCACCACACGTTTTTTGAGATGCTGGGTAACTTCTCGTTTGGTGATTACTTTAAACGTGAGGCGATCAGTTTTGCTTGGCGTTTTTTGACTGAAGTCCTTGAGCTTCCTGCTGAGAAACTTTGGGTGACCGTACATGTGTCCGATGATGAGGCAGAAAAGATTTGGAAAGACGAGATGGGGATTGATCCGGCTCGATTCTCCAAGCTTGATGAAGACAACTTCTGGCAGATGGGCGATACAGGGCCTTGTGGGCCAAGTTCAGAGATTTTCTATGACCACGGTGAAGGTATCTTTGGTGACCCGCCAGGTGGTGAGCACGATGATGGTGATCGCTATATTGAGATCTGGAATTTGGTTTTTATGCAGTATGAGAAACAAGCAGATGGTTCTCAAGTGCCTTTACCTAACCCGTCTATTGATACTGGGATGGGGCTTGAGCGTATTGCCGCGGTCATGCAAGGCGTTCATACCAACTATGAAATCGATCTATTCCAAACATTATTAAAAGCTGCTGCGTCAGAAGTCGGTGCTGATGACTTGATGGCGCAATCGCTAAGAGTGATTGCTGATCATATTCGCTCAACGGCATTCTTAATTGCTGATGGCGTATTGCCTTCTAATGAAGGCCGAGGTTATGTATTGCGCCGCATTATGCGCCGTGCTATTCGACACGGAAACAAGCTAGGTGCTGAGGGTTATTTCTTTCATAAGCTGGTGAAGCCCTTGGCTGACACCATGGGTGATGCTTATCCGGAGCTTGTCAGTAAACAGGTTCAAATAGAGGCGGCCATTTTAAGGGAAGAAGAGCAGTTTGCGAAAACCCTTGAAAAGGGCATGCAGGTGTTAAATGAGGCCTTAGGCAAGGTTCATAATAAGCTTATTCCTGGTGATGTCGTCTTTAAACTCTATGATACTTATGGTTTCCCCGTCGATTTGACGAATGACATTGCAAGAGAGCAAGGGCTGTCTCTCGATATACAAGGTTTTGAAGCCTTGATGCAAAGTCAGAAGCAGCGTTCAAAAGAAGCCGGTAAGTTCGATGTGGACTATACCCAACAGATTAAAATGAGCGGTGAGACAGATTTTACTGGGCACTCAGATTTGATTGGTGAGCATCAAATCATTGCGCTCTTTGATGAAAATGGGGAAATCAATGCGTTAAAGACCGGTCAAAAAGGTATTTTGATCTTAGGCGCCACGCCTTTTTATGCAGAATCAGGCGGTCAAGTTGGCGATACAGGCTTTTTAAGTGGTAAAGGCTTTAAAGCGACGGTAAGCGATGTGCAAAAGCAGGGCGGCCATCACCTGCATCATATTGAGGTAATTGAAGGTGAAATACAAAAGGACAGTGCGGCGACGGCTGAGGTCAATGAATCAGAGCGCCAGGCCATTGCCTTAAATCACTCAGCTACGCATTTATTGCATGCCGTGCTTCGAAATGTGCTAGGCATGCATGTTGAGCAAAAAGGCTCGTTGAATGATGCACAAAAATTGCGTTTTGATTTTTCTCACCCAGAAGCAGTCACAAGAGCCGAGCTTGAAACGATTGAGCAAATGGTCAATGGGCTTATTCGAGATAACTCACCTGTAGAGACTGAGGTTACGGACATGGATGGCGCGCTGAAAAAGGGCGCGATGGCGCTCTTTGGTGAAAAATATGGTGAGAGTGTACGAGTGCTTACCATGGCTGAAGGCTATTCGGTTGAGCTTTGTGGCGGTACACACGTCAAGCAAACAGGTGACATAGGTTTGTTTAAAATTGTAGCAGAGTCAGGTGTTGCAGCAGGTGTCAGGCGAATAGAAGCTGTGACAGGCAAAGTGGCGCTTGAATGGTTACAGACAAAATTAAATACGCTCTCTCAACTTAATAGCTTATTAAAAGCGAAAGATGACAATGTCGTTGATAAGGTGCAAAAGCTTCAGACAGCTCAAAAGCAAGCGGATAAAAAAGTCGAGCAGCTTCAGGCCAAGATGGCAACCATGTCAGGCTCTGACTTGTCTCAAGATGCCGTTGATGTTCAAGGCATAAAGGTGCTGGCTAAGCAATTTGAAGGTGTCGATCGCAAAGGCCTTTTGCGCACAATGGATCAGCTTAAAAATAAGCTGGGTTCTGCTGTTGTGTTCTTGGCCTCGATCGATGACAAAGGTATTGCACTAGTTGCAGGTGTTACCAAAGATTTAACCGCGACAGTGAAGGCAGGTGACCTTATTAAAGAGATGTCTGCCAAGCTAGGGGGCAAAGGTGGCGGCCGGCCAGACTCTGCTCAAGGCGGAGGGCAAGATGTCAGTGCGCTACCCGATGTGCTTGCATCGATTCCTGAGTGGGTTGAATCTAAGCTTTCATAGTGCTGAAGAAGCTACAGGCTAAAGGCTTGTAGCTTCGATGTGTACTGTTCCAATCATCGTCAAATACTCTACAAACTTTACCGTAAAGTGCACTTTTGTGTTTCTTTTTGAGGGTGATTAGTGTTAAATGCCGATTTTTAATATAACTGAAATAAATAAGTCCGTAAGCGTAAAGGCATCAGTGCTTTAGGGCGAAAATAAGACAAATAGAATGGGTTTAATCGTACAGAAATTTGGCGGTACGTCCGTTGGCTCTGTGGAGCGCATCGAAGCCGTTGCCGATAAAGTAGCTAGTTTCCGTGATCAAGGACACTCTGTCGTTGTCGTTGTGTCTGCGATGAGTGGTGAGACCAACAGATTAACGGATTTGGCAAAATCTATTCAGCAAACGCCAACGCCTCGAGAAATGGATGTGCTTTTGTCGACGGGTGAGCAAGTTACCACTGCGTTGCTGAGCATGGCCTTGATTAAACGAGGGATAACGGCTAAATCCTATAATGGCCGTCAAATCGAAATCATTACCGATTCTGCGCACACCAAGGCGCGCATCAAGCATATTGAAAATAAACACATGCTTAAAGACCTTGAAACAGGCAATGTAGTGGTGGTTGCAGGTTTCCAAGGCGTTGACGAGCTTGGTAATATAACGACCTTGGGTCGGGGTGGTTCAGATACCACTGCGGTAGCTATTGCAGCGGCGCTTAATGCCGATGAATGTCAGATTTACACAGATGTTGATGGGGTTTATACAACGGATCCTCGTGTCGTTGACAGTGCAAAGCGGCTAAATCAAATTACCTTTGAAGAAATGCTTGAAATGGCAAGCTTGGGTTCAAAAGTGTTGCAGATTCGTGCGGTTGAGTTTGCAGGCAAGTACAAGGTGCCTCTTCGTGTCTTATCCAGTTTTGTCGATGGGCCAGGTACATTAATAACGTTAGAGAGTGATAATAATATGGAAACGCCAGCAGTTTCTGGTATTGCGTTCCAACGCGATGAAGCTAAATTAACCATTAAAGGCATTCCTGATACGCCGGGTGTTGCGTCTAAAGTTTTGGGTCCAATTAGCGAAGCTAACATTGAAGTCGACGTCATTGTTCAAAATGTGGGTGAAGATGGTAGTAATGATATAACGTTTACGGTTGCTAGAGGCGAGCTGCCTAAAGCGCGTGACATCCTTGAAAGCGTTAAAAATTCGTTAAATGCCAAAGAAGTCTTGGCTGATGATCAGATCTGTAAAGTCTCTATTGTCGGGGTGGGCATGCGTTCACATGCAGGCGTTGCCAGCAAAATGTTTAGTGCGCTTGCGGAACTTTCTATCAATATTCAGCTCATTACTACTTCAGAGATTAAAGTGTCTGTTGTGCTGGATGAAAAGTATATGGAACTGGCTGTTCGCGGATTGCATGCAGCCTTTGAGCTTGATGGCGAGCCACAACTCACATAAAGCCGACGGATAAGAAAACAACGTTAACGTGGATTAATAATGTTTCGGGACATCTGTGTGCACACACATTGTCGCATATGCAAATGGCCTAGGAGAGATTTATGCTTATTTTGACTCGTCGGATTGGCGAAACACTGATGATTGGTGACGAAGTGACCGTTACCGTTTTAGGTGTTAAGGGTAATCAAGTGCGAATTGGGGTGAATGCACCTAAGGAAGTCCCTGTTCATAGAGAAGAAATCTATGCGCGTATTCAAAGAGAAAAAGATGTTTCTCAAGAAGCTGTTGGCGAGTAAAAGATTTTTAGATCGATGTCGCTTAAGTTTAAAAATTGCTTGCAATCCTTAGGCGACACGCTATTATAACCGCCCATTAGGTGAGGTGGCCGAGTGGCCGAAGGCGCTCCCCTGCTAAGGGAGTATAGGCTAATCCCCTATCGAGGGTTCGAATCCCTCCCTCACCGCCATTAAAAACCAGCTAATGAGCTGGTTTTTTTTATGCCTGTTTTTTTACCAGTGTTTGGGGCGTCGAGTATTAATAATGACATAAGCGTGTGGGTCTGAGCTTAGGTTTTCGGAATCTGATTTTAGGCGTTTGGACGTGAACTTGCGTTCGATTTCCAGTGCTTGTTCTTCAAGATACTTAGTTAGTTCTCTATGTCCGGCAGGGTTATTTGTTTTGGGGTTGACAAGGTTAACATGAACATAGTTTTTGCCAGCATATACGATGAAGGGTTTTGTTGATTCTTTGGGGGCTGAATACTGATTGTATCTAGCATCATCACCGGATAGGCAGTTGGGGAATAGGGTTAACAACTCTTGAAGCTTTTTTGGTATGGATTTCGTAATGTTCATGCTATAGCTGGGTAATATGAATGCTATACAGAATAAGCAAGTTGGAGCGATTGTCTTCAAATTTTTGTCTCCTTTTTTGTTGGAGGTTTTGACTTGAAAGCAAAGAAAAGTTAGGCAAGATTGCTGTATTGTAATTTGGCTTTTGGGTAGCTAAAGAAGATATTTGAGGTTGACTTATAAACCTTCGCGAAATATCATACGCCACCTCGATTAAGTGATGCGCCAGTAGCTCAGCTGGATAGAGTACCTGGCTACGAACCAGGCGGTCGGAGGTTCGAATCCTTCCTGGCGCGCCATCCTTAATCAGTCAATGAGCAGTACCTTTTTATCTAATGCGCCAGTAGCTCAGCTGGATAGAGTACCTGGCTACGAACCAGGCGGTCGGAGGTTCGAATCCTTCCTGGCGCGCCATTAGATAAACTTCCAGCGCCAATAGCTCAGCTGGATAGAGTACCTGGCTTCGAACCAGGTGGTCGGAGGTTCGAATCCTTCTTGGCGCGCCATCCAAGCATTGTTTCCTATATCCACTTTATATATGGCTTTTGACTTAACGCACTGTTGAAGTATTGGGTTTCGTGTGAGACTTCCTTACCTAGCCAGTCAGGTTTTTCAAACGTTTCATCTTCGTGATTTAATTCTATTTCGGCAATGATCAGTCCTTCGTTGTCGCCTTTAAATTGGTCAATTTCATAGATATGGTTGCCAGCTGTTACTAGAAAGCGTTCTTTTTCAATAATAGTCGGGAGACATAGATCTAGTAGATTTTTGGCTTCGCCTAAAGGAATTTGATACTCAAACTCAATGCGGCTGATCCCATCTGTTTTCCCTTTAATAGTCAAGTAGCCTTGATTGTCTTTGATGCGGACTCTTACGGTGCGCTCAGGGTCGGCTGATAAATAACCTTGGGCGATATAACTGCCCGTTAAGCCTTTTAGAAAGCTTGTGTCTCTGACTAAAAATTTACGTTCGATTTCACTGGGCATTGCTTGCAGCTACGGTAGGGTGGATAAGCGCAGCGTCATCCACCAAGCGAAACAAAAGGTGGATGACGCTGCGCTTATCCACCCTACAAGAAACGTTATTGCTCCATATACATTTCAGGCGCAAGGTTATCAAAGCGTGTATAGCGCCCAATAAACGCTAATCTCACGGTGTCTGTTGGTCCGCTTCTATGTTTTCCTAAAATGATTTCTGCCTGTCCTTTATAAGGGCTGTCTTCGTCGTAGACTTCATCACGATAAATGAACATGATGATGTCAGCATCTTGCTCTATCGCTCCGGATTCCCTGAGGTCTGACATAACAGGGCGTTTGTTAGGTCGTTGCTCTAAAGAGCGGTTAAGTTGTGATAGCGCGATAACTGGGCAATCGAATTCTTTTGCTAAACCTTTTAGTGAACGTGAGATTTCAGAGATCTCTTGGGTTCTACCTTCGCTTTTGCCTGCAACCGTCATGAGCTGGAGATAATCCACCATAATGATGCCGACCTCACCATTATGGTCTCTTGCTATTCGTCTAACACGGGAGCGCAAGTCGGTTGGGTTTAGTGCAGGGGTGTCATCAATATATAAAGGTTTGTCTTTGAGTTTTTGTACTGCGCTACTGAGCTTGGGCCAGTCATCGTCTTTGAGTGTGCCTCGTTTAATATCGCCCTGGTCAATCCGTCCCGCGGCGGAGACCATTCTAAGCATAAGCTGCTCAGCTGACATTTCCATGCTGAATACAATGGCAGGCTTGGGATTTTCAGGCTTCATGAGCGCTGCCTCAATAAGATTCATCGAGAAGGTTGTTTTGCCCATGGCAGGTCTTGCTGCCACAATAATTAAATCCGAGCGCTGTAAGCCGTTTGTCAGCTTATCCATGTCAATGAAGCCCGATGAAAGGCCAGACAGTTGTCCTTGATTAGCAACCAATTGCTCAATCTGATCAACCGTACTTTTTAAGATGGGGTTGATAGCACGAGGGCCACCTTCAGCCTGTTTGTTATCACTGATATCCTGGAGGGCTTTTTCTGTTTCTGCAACGATGTCGGTGACGCTGCGACCTTCAGGTGAGCGAGTAACGGTTTCTAGTTGATTGGATAGTAGAAGCAATTTTCTACTGGCAGATTTTTCTGCCACAACGGCTGCGTAGTCTCTTATGTTGGCGGCACTCGGTGTATTGTGTGCAAGCTCCGCTAGGTAGCCTAGGCCGCCGATGCTCTCGAGTTGATTTAAATTGGTTAGGCGATCGGAGAGGGTGACGACATCTAGGGGGGAGTCGGCTTCTATAAGCGCCTGCATGGCAGCATAAATTTGTTTATGTTCTTGGCGATAAAAATCATCAGGCGTTACAAGGTCTGCGACGTCGTCAAAACGGTCATTGGCAATTAATAGGCCGCCTATGACAGCTTGTTCTGCTTCCAGTGAGTGAGGCGGCAGCAGCCTGCCAAGATCAATCTCGTCTTCAAAGTCAGGTTCTTGGAGGGCACGGTCTTCCATAGAAAGCAAAAAATGAGTAGCAGCAAAGGTGCTCATAGCCTAGTGAAATTAAGGGCTATTGGCAAGGAGTTCTATGTTTTAAAAGGTGTGAGAATGCCTTGATTTCGAAAACAAAGCGGGAGAAAAATAGTGAGCTTGTGGGGTGGATAAGCTCAAGCTGCAAATAAAGGTGGATCGCGCTAACGCTTATCCACCCTTCGCAAGCATGAGTGTTATTCAGCGACTACGATGATGGCAACAGCTTGTGTTACGTCAGTATGTAGTTGAATATCAATGGCAAATTCACCGACTTCACGAAGTGGGCCGTTTGGTAGGCGAACTTCACTTTTATCGATAGTAACACCTGCTGCAGAGACTGCATCAGAGATGTCTTTTGTGCCGATAGAGCCAAATAGCTTGCCTTCTTCGCCTGCGTTTGCGGCGATAGATATGCTTAATGGCTCAAGCTTTGCAGCACGGCCTTGCGCTTCAGCTAGCTTTTCAGCGGCAGCCTTTTCAAGCTCTGCGCGCTTTGCTTCATACTCAGCAATGTTGTCTTTGGTTGCAGGAACTGCTTTACCAAAAGGGATTAAATAGTTGCGCCCGAAACCAGCTTTAACGCTGACCTTGTCACCAAGGTTGCCGAGCTTTCCTATGCGTTCTAATAAAATAACGTCCATACGTCACCTCTACCTGTTTATTCTTTACTTGATGGTTTGAGCTTTTGCCTGATGCTGGTGAGGCTGTCGAGTACGGCAAAAGTGGCCATCATAAATTTAAAAGGATCTAACACAATGATTAAGATATAAAAAAGTACATACAAAGGCGTAGCCAGCTGTTTAGTGCCTGCAAAATAATGAAACAAGCCAATGCCACTAATTAATAGTGGAAACATGGGGGCCCATACCCAGCCTTGCAGGTTTTGCTGTGATAAACACAGTGCAAAAAGCAAGACGCATGCAATGCTTTGCAGTTTACTTAGGCGAAGCTGGTGAAATTCAGCCTTAAATCCGCCAGGATTAAATAGCTTCGCTTGATAAAACCTACCAATGAGTACGCTAAGAAAGCTTGTGCTCAGTAATATAGCACCAACAAGCTTGGCTACATCTACCGCGGTAATCGCGGCTGGAAGGTTTTTAAGTAACTCTGTATTCTGCGCTGCTTGCTGCCTAAGCTGGGTAAGAAAATAATCGTACCCTGCTATATAGTGGCTATAGCTGCCCTCAAGCAATAATAGGCCAGCGCTCAATGTTACGCAGGTTATGGCGAGTGCAACGAGGGTGTTGGCCCAGCTTCTTGTCAATCGCAATAGCGCGCTTCCTATACAGACGCTGACTATCAATAATAATGCAAAATAGCTATGAAATTGATAAGCCAGACAGGCAGCCGGTATGAATGCCCATGCAGCTGTGATCAATCCCTCTGTGTCACCTTTTCTTAACCAGACGAGCGCTAGCGCGGCTGCACCAATAAGTGCATTAATATTCACCCAATAGCTTGTGCCAATGCAGAACAATACCCAAATGGCTGCTGCGAGGCGGCTACTGATAATCCAGCCGAATAGCGTTTGCATCGTGTTGCTTAGTCGTGTTGATCAGTGTAAGGCAGTAAAGAAAGGTAGCGTGCACGCTTAATAGCTGTCGCTAATTGGCGTTGATACTTTGCTTTAGTGCCAGTAATGCGGCTAGGAACAATCTTGCCAGTCTCTGAAACATAGGCTTTCAAGGTTTCAAGATCTTTGTAATCGATCTGTTTAACGCCTTCGGCGGTGAAACGGCAAAACTTTCTACGACGGAAAAATCGAGCCATGATCAGTCTCCTTAGGCTTCTGGTGCTTGTTCGTTGTTGTCGGCTTCGCTTTCAGCAGGTGCTTCGTCAGTGGAAGCAGTTTCTGCTGCAGGCGCTGCGTTGCGGCTTTGCTGGCGGCTTTCTTTTTCTTTCTCAGCCTTCATGATGATAGATTCTTCAGTCACCGCTTCATTTTGTTTAATGATTAGGTTGCGAAGAACGGCATCGTTATAGCGGAAGCTTGTCGTGAGTTCGTCATGGGCTTTTTGAGTCATTTCAACATTCATTAGCACATAGTGGGCTTTATGAATTTTGTTGATAGGGTAAGCGAGTTGACGACGCCCCCAGTCTTCGGTGCGGTGAATTTTACCGCCGTCGGCTGTAATGGTTGCCTGATAACGCTCAACCATGCCTGGGACTTGTTCGCTCTGGTCAGGGTGTACCAAGAACACAATCTCATAATGACGCATATTGTTGTTTCCTTATGGGTTTTACCTCCGGTGTATGCAGCACCGTAAGGCAAGGAGAGGTCTACTCTTGTAATGCTCAGATTTCTGAGGCGCTATATCATACTGATCCTGAGTAAAAATGCAATAGGTTTGGTAGCGGTCGCTTGGGCCTGTGCTTCCCAGGGTTTAGGGCTCAGGGCTTAGGGCGGTGTGAAGGGGGCGCTTTGTCGACCTGATAGTATGTCGATGGCAGATTGAGCGGTTTTGACTAAATCCTGATAGGTTGTTACTTGAACAATACCTGCCTGATTGAGGGATGTTATGAAGGTGAGGCGTGAAACTTTAGGGGTGGAAGAGCGGGTGTGTATGTGTTTGGAGTAGATTTTTTAGCTTTAAGCGCTAATTTTATTTTATAGACTGCATGAATTTTATTTTAAGTGTTTTGTTTTTTATTTATTTAACTTTATCTTCAAAAGCTTTTCTTATAATTTCTGGAAGGTTAATTTTTATACTATTTCTTTTTGTTGGGGTTTTATATGCTGTTGTTCTTGCTATAAATATGCTAATAAAAACAACTGATTAAGGGCTTTATGGTATTTTATTTTTTAGGTTTGGTGGTGGTGTAGTGTTTGATAGTATTTCTTTATGGTGTCTTATAAATAATAAAAAATTTCGTTAGATAATTTATTATATTCTATACCTTGTTGAAAAACTCCCTGTTGCTATAGTTAACTTATTTGAGAATTTTATACTCAGGATGAGTGCGTGGCATGAAAAAAGCGGATTTTGATTATTCTACTAGTGACGTTTATGTTAAAGACAGCAAAGGTGAGTTTGTTTCATTATCTAAGCTGGAGTCTCACAAGCTAGATATTGTAAATTCTAAAACGATTGAAATACTACGTAATTCGTTAAAAGAGTATCAATTAGCCTCTAATGTGATTGCCAGGAAGAAAGGGCATGATCTTATTATTGATATTGCAACAGAGAAGGGTGCGAAATCGCTAATTATTGGTAATTTTTATAAGCCTGAGAATGGCGGCCAGCCTTTTGTTAAAGTAGCCCACCCTACTGATCCTGATTTTACTATTACGCCTGAGTCTGAACCTGTACAGACGGTAGCAGATGGCTCTGAGATTATTTATTTCTTCGGGGATTCGGGCCTGCTTCAGGGGTTGATTGAAGATTATGGCATCGAAAATGTTTATCAGTTGAATGATGCACCTTTGCCTGAAGATAGTGAAGAAGCATCCATATCGTGGTTGGGGTTGGGTGCGGGTACTTTAGGTATTATTGGTGGCGGCATTGCAGCAGGGATAGCCGGTATTGCAACGCTGATGGATGACAAAAAAGCGAGCGTTGTTAAAAAAAGCGAAACGATCGACTTGCCTACTGTAACCGTCTCAGGTCAGGTAATGATGGGGCCGGTTGTAGACGCTCATCAACTGAAGGTGGCTCTTTATAGTGATGACGGCTTATTGCTGGACACCGTTACTTTATCTGCAGATGGGCATTTCACAGCAGAACTTCAAACTGAGTCTGGTTATATCAAGGCGTTAGTTTTCGATGAAGATGACAGCCCGGATTATATCGATGAATCAACGGGACAGCCAAAGGACATTAATATTCAGCTAAAAGCTTATGGAGTGATTGATGAAGCTGGCGTGTTAACACTTAATTTAAACCCATTAACAACCTTGGCTGCTGATATCATTGAAGAGCAAAGCCAAAACGAGAGCGTTTCTTTAACACCTGAATTAATTAACGCTTTAAACAAGCAAATAGCTAAAGCATTTGTGAACGAAGATATTTCTATCGGTGAATACCTAATTGAGCCTGTGGTGGATGAAGAGGGTAATCCTGCTGCTGGCAATGCAGGTGGTATGGCGTTGGCTATGGTGTCAGCACTTGAAGATGCAAACAACCTCACAACCGAGGAAGTGCTTAATCAAATTAAAGCGTCGTTAGTCATTGAATCTTTTGACATTAATCTGACTGGTGAAACAGTTCAACAACTAAAAGATGCAGCTGAACATCTGGCTGAAAAGACAACTATTTCGCCCGAGGTCTTTCTTGAGAATATTCTTACTACTGTCTCAGAAAAAAATACAGCACCTGCCACGGCGGCTCAATCTGTTGAGCTGGAAGAAGACGGCCTGTTTACATTTGACCTTTCACATTTTGCTTTCAATGATCAAGACGCCTCAGATCGGTTGCAACAAATCAAGATAGTATCATTGCCAGAAAAAGGGCAGTTATTATTGTCAGATGAAGCTGTTGTGATTGAACAGTTGATTGATATCGATCAAATCGAAAATTTGAGTTATATGCCAGCGGCTAATGGGTTCGGTACTGGTTATGCTCAATTCTCTTTTAGTGTAAGTGATGGCGTAGCGTTTAGTGAACCTCAAGTCATGACGTTATCTGTGAGTGCCATAAACGACAGTCCGACTTCAGAAGATTTAACGTTAGCGGCACTAGATGAAGAGGGTCAGGTTGTTATTACAGCTGAAAGTTTGCTTGCCAAGGTTAACGATCTTGAGGGTGATGCAGTTACTATAGCGTCAGTGACGATAGACCCTGCTCAAGGTGAGCTGATTGAGCAAGAAGCAGGTGTTTGGCTGTTTAATGCAGCAGAGGATTTCTCAGGTATTGCTGACGTGATAGTCGAGATATCAGATGGGACTGATAGCGCCACTTTTACTGCTTCGATTACGATTAATAACGTCAATGATGCGCCAATTGCTCATCCTGATGGTTACCTGATTGAGCCATTAATACCTGTCTTAAACGACGTCTCAGTGCAAGGTGTTACTGTAAGTAGTAGTAGTCAAAGTAGTGAATCAAAAGGGGCTTTGAATGCCTTTAATGCTGAATCTGAAACATCTGTCTGGGAGGCAAGCGAAACAACGGGCTGGTTACAGGTTGAATTGCCTGAAGGCCATCAGCTATTTCGTTATGAGCTATCAGCTGGGCCGAATGTAGCCAAGGCACCTGCATCTTGGCGTTTGCTGGGTAGTAATGATGGTGTGTCATTTCACGTTATGGATCAGCAATCACAAGTTAATGACTGGCACCCTAATACCAAAAAGGTTTTTTCGTTTGAGAATGATTTAGCTTTCCGTTTCCTACGTCTTGATGTGAGTGAAAATAACGGTAGTGATAAATTAGCTATTGATAGCTTTCAGTTGTATGAAAAAGACAATTCATTACCTGTTGATACGAATGAAGACCAAGTCTTTCATTTGGATGTGCTAGCGAATGATCAAGATGTTGATCAAGGTGATACTAAAACGCTGTTAGAAGTCGATATTCGCAATGACCAAGGGGAGCTTCGTACGGATGCAGGTCAAGTCGTTATTGTCGATAATCAAATAGAATATCGTCCAGAAGGCACCTTTGATTACTTGAAAGAGGGTGAACTGGAATTTGTCACGATTCATTATACGATGCAAGATAGTGCAGGCGTGCAAGCTTCATCTTATGTACAAGTCAGCGTTAGTGGGGTAAATGATTTGTCAGTCGTGTCAGGCGATATGACGGGCACTATTCAGGAACACGATGAGTTGGGCGTTATGTTAGGTCAGCTTACGTTAGTTGATTCTGACTCTGACGAACAGTTCGTTGAGAGCAGTGTTGAAGGGCAGTATGGTCAGTTTACACTGGGCGCTTCAGGTAAATGGAGCTATGCGCTTAATCAAACGCAAGAATCAGTGAGTAGTTTGAATCAAGGTGATGAGCTGGTAGAGCGCTTCCAGGTTGAATCGACTGATGGTGTGATGTCTGAGATAGCGGTTACCATTTTAGGGCATACCGATAACAGTGCGCCTGTGCTTAATGCTAAATTTGCCCCTGTTTTGCAAGTAGCAGATTCAGACGAACTACCGGTTTCAGGCGATTTAATAGGTGCAGTCGAAGTTAAACATTTCTTACGCGGCGTCCAAGATGTTGATAGCGGCGGTTTAGGGATTGCCGTTTTTTCTGCTGTAGAAGGGGTCTATTACTCTGTTGATGAGGGCGTTAATTGGTTGTCGTTGTCAGATACCGCAATCGATAATGCCACCTTACTTGATCACAGTGCTTGGTTATATGCAACAAGCGCTGCTGGAGAAGGGAACCTGATAGGCTTTAGAGCTTGGAATAATGATACCAATGAAAGCGGTATCACTGGCGTTGATCTAAGTAACTTGGATTTTTCTCAAGAAGGCTTGGCTTATTCTTCAGCTGTTGATTATGTTCAATCAGGCCGAGACTCTATTGTTGCTTCGACAGAGTCAGGCATATTTACTACAAAAACACTCTTTAATGAGAATAATACTGCGCTTTCTGATGACGGTATGTCTGAGAAAGTTAATACACTAGATATTAACAATGACGGTGTTGTTGATTATCTAGTCGATGGAGGCAAGCTCTGGATCGGGTTTGAGGGTACTGATGGCGTTACAAATCAGACGGTATATCGAGAAGTCGAGTTACCTGTTGGGCTTGTTCAAGTAGCAGACGAAGTGGTCCTGGATGTGAATGGTGATGGTTTCGCTGATTTGGTAACAGCGAGCGGTGATACAGTTAAATATTACAAAGGCTTGGGTGATGGCCAATTTGCAGAAGAGCCAAGCGCAGAGTATCAACTAGCTAACCTCGACGCTGTGTCTATTGAAAGCATTGACTTAGACGGAGATGGTCAAAACGAGTTAGTGGTTGCAGCCAAAACTTCATTGGCGAGTTCTGATGAAGGCGCGTTGGGTTCAACGATTGATTATGCGCCATGGATTGTGTTGGACTTGACTACAGATCAAGGGTTTGTAGATGTTTCTAATGAATTTTCGGCTGTTGTTGGGCTAAGTGAAACGATTGTAGCTCCAGACACAGAAACTGTGGATCTCAAGTCTGGCGATTTCAACCAAGATGGTTTGGATGATATTTTTGTTTCGACAGGCGAGTCAGCAACGAAAGTATTGTTTCAAAATGAAGACGGCACCTTCACTGACCAAAATCCTTCTTCTTTGATTGTCGATGATGAAGGGAATGCGTTGTCGTTTGACAATAAAGCTGTACACATGGTGACCTCTGATTTAACTGGGGATGGAGCAGAAGATGATCTTGTGCTTCTCGTAGATGGTCTTGCCAGTGCTTATCGTTATGATGCCAGCCTTAGCAAATTTGTTCCTATTGACCCTAATACAAAGGCTGTATTTTCAGGCGATACGATTGCTGAAGTAAAACGTGATGGCGATTTACTGGTAGCAAAAGGCGTATTGGAAGTGGCTGATAGTGATATCAATGAAGCATCATTAGACGCTGGCAGCTATCAGGGGCAGTTTGGTGTATTAGCACTTAAAGAAAGTGGTTATTGGCAGTATGAGGCAGGTGTTCTTCAAGATAGCTTGGCGGGTTTACAGCCCGATGAGCGACTGATAGAAAACGTTCAAGTAACCAGTGCTGACGGCACAACTTTTACATTACAACTATTAATTTCAGGAGAGGCATTACTGCCAGAAAAACCCTCTGTTTCACTAGAGGGTGATATTTATGCTGACCTTGAATTAGACGTAGAGCTTGTGGTTAACGGTGACTTTGCATCCGATGAAAGTTGGACAACCTCAGCCGAGGTAAGCATTGATACCACAGAAGGTGTCATGCGCTTTACAGGTGATAACGGTGCAGCAGAACAAACCGTTGAGCGCTTAAAACCAGGGGTTAACTACAGCTTTGAGGTAGATATTGCACGCATTGGTACAGCGCCTGCGACCTTTGACGTTGATATCATTGATGCCGCCTCAGGCGAGGTGATAGGTACTGAGACCCTTACCGTTGATGCCGATACAGCAGAAACCGCTAGTATCGACTTTACTGCGATCTCGACAGGTGATGTCACCATTAAATTGACAGATACCTCTACAGGTGATGTGTCTGAAGCGCAGGTGCATAAGCTGAGTGTCTCTGCAAAAGCTGCGAATAACGGTGAGTTCACCCCGGCCGTTGAAGCCACGCCAGGTGAAAGCTTTGAGCTTGAACTAGCGGCACCTGAGGTGCCAGCAGATGTTGCGGTCTATGTCGCGCTAGATAACGTACCGGCAGGTACGGTGATTACCGATGGTACGATAGCGCTTATTGCTGAGGGTGGCCCGGTTGATATTACCGGACTCACACAGCCATTGAGCGTGACACCACCTGCGGATATCGATGAGAACTTCTTTATTGAGACCATCACAACCGCAGTCGATGCTGCCGGCAATGTGATCTCCACAAGCACCGACCCTGTGATTGTGAATGTTGAAGGGGATACACACCCTCAGTTACTCACCAAGGCGCATGCAGTCACATTAGAAGAAGGCGAGCGCTTAACCTTCAGCGCCGATGACTTTGCCGTTGCAGGCATTAATGCCACAGAACCCACAGGTATTACCGTTACCGAATTGCCTGAATCAGGTCACTTAACCTTAAACGGTGAGCCTGTTGCAGCTGATCAGTTTATTTCAGCAGATGAGATCGAAAACCTTGAGTTTACTCCGTCGCCTTTTGCTAAAGGTGAAGGGGTAGGTGACTTCACTTATACCGTCACTGATGGCACCTTAACCTCAAAACCTGCCACTATGCAGGTCGATTTACCGGAAGCGCCTGCTGTCTCGGTTGAGAATGATGCCTATGCTGATCTTGAATTAGACGTAGAGCTTGTGGTTAACGGTGACTTTGCATCCGATGAAAGTTGGACAACCTCAGCCGAGGTAAGCATTGATACCACAGAAGGTGTCATGCGGTTTACAGGTGATAACGGTGCAGCAGAACAAACGATTGAGCGCTTAAAACCAGGCGTTAACTACAGCCTTGATGTGGATGTTGCACGCATTGGCACAGCGCCTGCGACCTTTGACGTTGATATCATTGATGCTGCCTCAGGCGAGGTGATAGGTACTGAGACCCTTACCGTTGATGCCGATACAGCAGAAACCGCCAGTATCGACTTTACTGCGATCTCGACAGGTGATGTCACCATTAAATTGACAGATACCTCTACAGGTGATGTGTCTGAAGCGCAAGTGCATAAGCTGAGTGTCTCTGCAAAAGCTGCGAATAACGGTGAGTTCACCCCGGCCGTTGAAGCCACGCCAGGTGAAAGCTTTGAGCTTGAACTAGCGGCACCTGAGGTGCCAGCAGATGTTGCGGTCTATGTCGCGCTAGATAACGTACCGGCAGGTACGGTGATTACCGATGGTACGATAGCGCTTATTGCTGAGGGTGGCCCGGTTGATATTACCGGACTCACACAGCCATTGAGCGTGACACCACCTGCGGATATCGATGAGAACTTCTTTATTGAGACCATCACAACCGCAGTCGATGCTGCCGGCAATGTGATCTCCACAAGCACCGACCCTGTGATTGTGAATGTTGAAGGGGATACACACCCTCAGTTACTCACCAAGGCGCATGCAGTCACATTAGAAGAAGGCGAGCGCTTAACCTTCAGCGCCGATGACTTTGCCGTTGCAGGCATTAATGCCACAGAACCCACAGGTATTACCGTTACCGAATTGCCTGAATCAGGTCACTTAACCTTAAACGGTGAGCCTGTTGCAGCTGATCAGTTTATTTCAGCAGATGAGATCGACAACCTTGAGTTTACCCCCTCGCCTTTTGCTAAAGGTGAAGGGGTAGGTGACTTCACTTATACCGTCACTGATGGCACCTTAACCTCAAAACCTGCCACTATGCAGGTCGATTTACCGGAAGCGCCTGCTGTCTCGGTTGAGAATGATGCCTATGCTGATCTTGAATTAGACGTAGAGCTTGTGGTTAACGGTGACTTTGCATCCGATGAAAGTTGGACAACCTCAGCCGAGGTAAGCATTGATACCACAGAAGGCGTCATGCGCTTTACAGGTGATAACGGTGCAGCAGAACAAACCCTTGAGCGTTTAAAACCAGGCGTTAACTACAGCCTTGAGGTAGATATTGCGCGCATTGGCACAGCGCCTGCGACCTTTGACGTTGATATCATTGATGCCGCCTCAGGCGAGGTGATAGGTACTGAGACCCTTACCGTTGATGCCGATACAGCAGAAACCGCCAGTATCGACTTTACTGCGATCTCGACAGGTAATGTCACCATTAAATTGACAGATACCTCTACAGGTGATGTGTCTGAAGCGCAAGTGCATAAGCTGAGTGTCTCTGCAAAAGCTGCGAATAACGGTGAGTTCACCCCGGCCGTTGAAGCCACGCCAGGTGAAAGCTTTGAGCTTGAACTAGCGGCACCTGAGGTGCCAGCAGATGTTGCGGTCTATGTCGCGCTAGATAACGTACCGGCAGGTACGGTGATTACCGATGGTACGATAGCGCTTATTGCTGAGGGTGGCCCGGTTGATATTACCGGACTTACACAGCCATTGAGCGTGACACCACCTGCGGATATCGATGAGAACTTCTTTATTGAGACCATCACAACCGCAGTCGATGCTGCGGGCAATGTGATCTCCACAAGCACCGACCCTGTGATTGTGAATGTTGAAGGGGATACACACCCTCAGCTACTCACCAAGGCGCATGCAGTCACATTAGAAGAAGGCGAGCGCTTAACCTTCAGCGCCGATGACTTTGCCGTTGCAGGCATTAATGCCACAGAACCCACAGGTATTACCGTTACCGAATTGCCTGAATCAGGTCACTTAACCTTAAACGGTGAGCCTGTTGCAGCTGATCAGTTTATTTCAGCAGATGAGATCGACAACCTTGAGTTTACCCCCTCGCCTTTTGCTAAAGGCGAAGGGGTAGGTGACTTCACTTATACCGTCACTGATGGCACCTTAACCTCAAAGCCTGCCACTATGCAGATGAACGTTGAAGGTAAAGCGACGGCAGCTGAGGTTAGTGTTGAGGGTGATTTATTTGCGGGTCTCGTGCTAGATGAAGAGCTTGCTGACAATACTGATTTCAGCAGCAGTGCTAATTGGTCTATGAATGAGGGCGTTTATATCGACCTTGTTGATCAGGTTATGCGTTTTGGCGCCGATGGCACAGAAGGTGGTGAAGCGATTCAGCAAGTCGCTCAAGCGCCAGGTGCTCATTATGCATTACGTGTCGATTATGCCAAAGAAGGCGAAGGCTTTGCTGAGCTTTTGGTCGAAGTCATTGATGATGTGACAGGTGAAGTGCTTGCGGAACAGCGTGTTTTAGCGACCTCCGATGAAACTGAGACCTTAACCTTAGACTATACCGGTGTTTCAGGTGGACAGGTTTCGGTCAAAATGACTGATGTAAGTCAAGGTGATACAGATCGTACAGATTTAGCCGTAACGAATTTTTCTGTAGTGGCTAATAGCGAGCAGAATGATGAACCTGTGATGCAGGTTCAGGCTGATACCACTGGTATTTTCTCAGTTGATTTAGCTGCTGTGAATACTGATGCAACAGAAACGGTTGTGGTCAAACTAGCAGGTGTGCCGAAAGGCTTTGAGGTAACTGATGGTGAAGCAACACTGATCAGTGATGGGTCGCCTATTGATGTGAGCGGTTTGAAACAGCCTGTCAGCTTTAAGCCTACAGAAGGCTTTGATCAAGCCTTATTTGTTGAAGTCATGACGACCTCAACAGAAAAGCATGGCGATTCTATTACGGCGATTAAACCGTTAATCATTAGTCCAACTGGCTCAGTTATTAGTGAGCCAATGACGCATGACGTTATGTTGACGTTAGATGAAGATACATCCTATTCAATGGAATTGGGTGACATTCCTTATGTATCTTATAACGGTGGTGAGCTATCTATTGTCAAGATACGTTCTTTTGAAGGCAAGGGCACGTTAACTTATCAGGGGAGTGATCTGATAGACGGTCAGGAAATTCCAGTCATCGATCTTAATCAATTGGTGTATACCCCAAATGAAAATGCGACGGGTGAGTTAATGACGCTCACTTTTGCGGTTTCTGATGGCGTAGTAGATAGCGTAGATAAAACACTGACGTTTAAAGCGAATTCTGTCAATGACACACCGATAATGACGGGCGATGTGGTTGAAGTCATCTCAGGTTATGAGGGCGAGTTACTGGTCGCTAAAGGCAAACTGGTTGTCGATGATCCGGATCAAGGTGAGTCTGCCTTTATTGAAGAAACGGTTTCTTCCGTTGGTGAACTCAAAATTTTTGCGAATGGTCTTTGGGAATATACCGTTGATAGTCAGCATCCGGCTATTGTGGCGTTAGGTGAAGGGGGTAAACAGCTTGACACATTGACCGTTCGTACGGTTGATGGCACTGATTTTTCTATCCAGGTATTATTAGATGCCAGTAATATCATGTCTCATCCAACAGAGACAGTGGTAGAGAGCGACCTGTTTGGTGACCTTGAGTTAGATACTGAACTGGCTGAGAACGGGAATTTTCGATTAGATGAAGGCTGGGTTGTATCTGACAGTGTGAGCATTGATACCGAAGAAGGCTTGATGCGCTTCAAAGGTGGCAATGGTGAGGCAGAACAAACGATTGAGCGCTTAAAACCAGGGGTTAACTACAGCCTTGATATAGACGTTGCGCGTATTGGTACAGAGCCTGCGACGTTTAAAGTTGACATTATTGATGAGGTATCCGGTAACGTTATTGCAACGGAAACGGTTACACTCAGTCATGACAGTCCAGAATCTATAAATGTTGATTTTACGTCAATTTCTCAAGGTGATGTGACGGTTAAAATGACCGACAGCTCGACTGGCGATGTTTCTGAAGTTCAGGTTCATCATTTTTCTTTCGTGGCTAAGTCAGAGAGTAATGGAGCGTTTACGCCCACCGTTAAGGCAACACCAGGTGAAGCATTTGAGCTTGCCCTTAGTGTACCGGATGTGGCTGATGATGCATCTGTCACGGTTGCTTTGGATAGTTTACCAGCAGGGACTGTGATATCTGATGGCTCTACAACCATTACGTCAGAGGGTGGCCTAGTTGATGTGACGGCGCTTAATCATCCGTTAACCATCACGCCTCCAGTCGAGATTGAAGACAATTTCTTTATTGAAACAGTCACATTTATTGCTGATGGTGAAGGCAATGTATCAGAGCATGTTGAGTCTTTGATTGTTAATGTTGAAGGCGCTATCGAGCCACAAATCCTTGTTAGAGACAATGCGGTTACACTAGAAGAAGGCGAGCGCTTAACCTTCAGCGCCGATGACTTTGCCGTTGCAGGCATTAATGCCACAGAACCCACAGGTATTACCGTTACCGAATTGCCTGAATCAGGTTACTTAACCTTAAACGGTGAGCCTGTTGCAGCTGATCAGTTTATTTCAGCAGATGAGATCGACAACCTTGAGTTTACCCCCTCGCCTTTTGCTAAAGGTGAAGGGGTAGGTGACTTCACTTATACCGTCACTGATGGCACCTTAACCTCAAAACCTGCCACTATGCAGGTCGATTTACCGGAAGCGCCTGCTGTCTCGGTTGAGAATGATGCCTATGCTGATCTTGAATTAGACGTAGAGCTTGTGGTTAACGGTGACTTTGCATCCGATGAAAGTTGGACAACCTCAGCCGAGGTAAGCATTGATACCACAGAAGGTGTCATGCGCTTTACAGGTGATAACGGTGCAGCAGAACAAACCCTTGAGCGTTTAAAACCAGGCGTTAACTACAGCCTTGAGGTAGATATTGCGCGCATTGGCACAGCGCCTGCGACCTTTGACGTTGATATCATTGATGCCGCCTCAGGCGAGGTGATAGGTACTGAGACCCTTACCGTTGATGCCGATACAGCAGAAACCGCCAGTATCGACTTTACTGCGATCTCGACAGGTAATGTCACCATTAAATTGACAGATACCTCTACAGGTGATGTGTCTGAAGCGCAAGTGCATAAGCTGAGTGTCTCTGCAAAAGCTGCGAATAACGGTGAGTTCACCCCGGCCGTTGAAGCCACGCCAGGTGAAAGCTTTGAGCTTGAACTAGCGGCACCTGAGGTGCCAGCAGATGTTGCGGTCTATGTCGCGCTAGATAACGTACCGGCAGGTACGGTGATTACCGATGGTACGATAGCGCTTATTGCTGAGGGTGGCCCGGTTGATATTACCGGACTTACACAGCCATTGAGCGTGACACCACCTGCGGATATCGATGAGAACTTCTTTATTGAGACCATCACAACCGCAGTCGATGCTGCGGGCAATGTGATCTCCACAAGCACCGACCCTGTGATTGTGAATGTTGAAGGGGATACACACCCTCAGCTACTCACCAAGGCGCATGCAGTCACATTAGAAGAAGGCGAGCGCTTAACCTTCAGCGCCGATGACTTTGCCGTTGCAGGCATTAATGCCACAGAACCCACAGGTATTACCGTTACCGAATTGCCTGAATCAGGTCACTTAACCTTAAACGGTGAGCCTGTTGCAGCTGATCAGTTTATTTCAGCAGATGAGATCGACAACCTTGAGTTTACCCCCTCGCCTTTTGCTAAAGGCGAAGGGGTAGGTGACTTCACTTATACCGTCACTGATGGCACCTTAACCTCAAAGCCTGCCACTATGCAGATGAACGTTGAAGGTAAAGCGACGGCAGCTGAGGTTAGTGTTGAGGGTGATTTATTTGCGGGTCTCGTGCTAGATGAAGAGCTTGCTGACAATACTGATTTCAGCAGCAGTGCTAATTGGTCTATGAATGAGGGCGTTTATATCGACCTTGTTGATCAGGTTATGCGTTTTGGCGCCGATGGCACAGAAGGTGGTGAAGCGATTCAGCAAGTCGCTCAAGCGCCAGGTGCTCATTATGCATTACGTGTCGATTATGCCAAAGAAGGCGAAGGCTTTGCTGAGCTTTTGGTCGAAGTCATTGATGATGTGACAGGTGAAGTGCTTGCGGAACAGCGTGTTTTAGCGACCTCCGATGAAACTGAGACCTTAACCTTAGACTATACCGGTGTTTCAGGTGGACAGGTTTCGGTCAAAATGACTGATGTAAGTCAGGGCGACACTGCACGAACGGATGTAGTGGTATCTAACTTCTCTGTCGTTGCCAGTAGTGAGATGAATGATGAGCCTGTAATGCAGGTGCTAACTGATCCAACTGAAACCTTTGAGTTAGATTTAGAAGTAGCGGTCACAGATTCAAGTGAAACATTAATGGTAACACTTGAAGGCTTGCCTAAAGGGTTCACAGTCACTGACGGTAAGGAAAGTTTAGTCAGCAATGGCGAGCCAATGGATGTGACGAGCTTGAATCAGCCTGTCAGTGTTATTCCAGTGGATACCCACACAGGGCCTCTCTTTATTGATGTGGTGACCACGTCAACCGAAGCAACTGGCGATGTAGCAACACAGGTTATCCCCTTGGTGGTTAGCCCTCATAATGGCTTGACTGACTTGCCGTTAACCCATGATGTAGTGGTCACCTTTGATGAGGATACAAGCTATACCTTGAGTTTAGATGATGTGCCTTATGTTTCGTATAACCAGGGCGAGTTGCAGGTCGTTAAGGTGCTTAGCCTTCAAGGTGAAGGCACGCTTGAATATCATGGCATTGCTGTCAGCGAAGGGCAGGAAATTCCTGCCGACCAATTAGATGCCATTACCTTTGTGCCTAATGAGCATGCAAATGGTGAATTAATGTCATTCACTTTTGCTGTTTCAAATGGGGTGAATGATAGCACCGAGAAAACCTTCATTTTTAAAGCGTTGCCGGTTAATGACCTGCCTGTTTTTGAAGGTGACATGTCAGCTGCCTTTACAGAAGATGAAGCCGGTACACTCATTGCTGAAGGTCAGCTGACGATTGCAGATATTGATCAGGGCGAATCGGCCTTTGTGGCAAGGGCGTATGAAGGCATAGGCACGTTGACCGTTACCGAAGATGGTCACTGGTCCTATGTTGCTGACAATCAGCATGAGATGATTCAAGGTTTAGCTAAAGATGAAGTCCATGTCGATAGCTTTGAGATCGCTTCAGCTGATGGCACCTTAACGCAGATTGATATTTCATTGACAGGTACTAACGATGCGCCTGTTATTACAGCTGATAGTTTATTGCCTCTTATATCACCCGATACCCTCCTGGAAACATCGGATATCAATAATCTTAAATGGCCTACTATTGCAAGCTTGCCAAACGGAAACCTCATAGCAGCCTGGCACAGAGGGGTTGGCGTTGAAGCTGAAATACTGACTCAGCAATATGATCCATCAGGCAATCGAGTAGGCGATGCCATTCAGACAGCACAAATGGCCTTTGGTGAAACGGATTCGGTATTTGCACCTGAAGTGATCGTCTCGCAGGAAGGTCATTATGCTGTGTTGTATCCAATGACGCGCCCGGGCGCCTTTAGTGCATCGTTAGTTCGTTTTTATAGTCAAGAAGGTGAGCCGCTATCCGAAGAATATCGCGTTTCACCTGGCGATACCTATGCAACAGAAGCAACCTTCTTGAGTAATGGACAACTTGCGCTTGTGGCCAATAAAGGCGCAGGCAATATGGTCATCAATATGCTGACCATTGAAGGCGAAGTCGTGCACAGTGCGGAGTATCCTGATCTTATTGCCTCGGGTTACACGCGTGAAGATATTTTGGATATTGTTGCGACTGAGGAAGGTGGTTTTGCGGTTCTGTATGAAGCCCGGTTTGAAGGCGGTTTAAGTGAGCCTAGGCTTCAATTCTTTGATGATGAAGGCACTATGCTGGGATTACCTAAGGCTATCCCAGGCGTGTTACCTCAACATGAACAGATATTGTTTTCACTGGGAACACTTGTCGACGGTGATTTAATCGCCGGATTTCATATTAATGGCGAGTTGATGGTCCAGCGCTTTACGCCAGAAGGCCAGTGGAGTGGAGATCTCACACCGTTACATGAGCCAATGCCGGAATCTTACGAATTTGATTTGGAGATGGTGCCTACTCAAGATGGTGGGGTCTTCGCCTATTGGAAATCATCTAACGATCTTCAAACGGGTACACGTACTTACGGGCAGCAATTTAACGCAGAAGGCGAAGCACAGACGGATGCTTTCTTATTATTGGATGATACTTATCAATTCAATAGCCCTGTATCTGTGACGCAGCTCCAAAATGGTCAGCTTGTTTATAATTGGACGTCATTTAGTCTTGAAGGCACGCATTTCCATTCACACCAACTTACACTAGGCAATCAAGTCTCAGAAAAAGCATTGCCGGGTGACAGTGTGGGTCAAGCAGCATTTGATGATGTAGATTCTGCATTAACGTTCTCATTGACAAACGATGCCGGTGGCCGCTTTGAAATTGATCCTGAGACAGGGGTTATTTCAGTGAAAGACGGCGCTGTGTTTAATGCAAACGTTTCGCTTTCACATCAGATCACGATTGAGGCAACTGACGGCATTGACGCGCTGACACAGAGCCAGATTATTCAAGTGAATCAGGTCAATACAGCACCTGCCATTCAAACACTGGATATGGTGGTCACTGAAGGCGAAACCTTCGTCATCACACCTAGTATGATGTTGGCTATTGATCGTGAGATGCCAGCCAGTCAAATTACCTGGATAGTAACTGATGTGATGTATGGGCATTTTGAAGGTGTCACGCCAGAAGCTGATGGCTCGTTGGCGTTTACCCAGCAGCAGATTGATGAGGGTGAGATTAGCTTTGTACATGATGGTTCGCAGATGATACCCAGTTTCTCTGCGAAGGTGACAGATGGTGAATTTACGACACTGCCTAAGTCTCTGACGGTGACAGAATTTGTGTCAGTGAATGATGCACCTGAGTTTATTCAAGCAAGACCTGCTGAGATATTGGTTTATGACTTTACTGGTGCTGCGGATTATAACGGCTTGCAACCGATTGAGTTATTGGGTTCTGCTGATATCCAGGGAGGATCACTTAACCTTAATCAGTCGGGCGCTAATTTAGGTGAAATGACCTGGGGCGGTGCATTAACCATAGCTACGACCTTCACTTATTATCAGCATGAGCTCATGGCGAGCGTTATTGATTTTGGCTCAGGTAATGGACTCAACAATCTATTAATTACGTCTGCTGAAGAAGGCAGTATCGAGGTGTCTATACGCCACGGTAACCAAGTCGTTAGCACTATTTCTGTTGAAGACTTTTACTTTGTTGGAGAGCGTTTCCATTTAACATTAAGCATCACGGATGCGGGTGAAATAAAACTTTATAAGAATGGTGAGCTAGTTGGTGCTGATTTAGATGGGCTACCTCCTTTAGCGTTAACAACGCAAGAAAACTTCATTGGTAAAAGCCATGAGTCTCAACATCCAACTACTCAAGGCCGCATGGATGATTTCATTTACCTCGATAAAGCCTTGGATTCAATTGAAGTTAAAGCCTTGCATCAAAAAGTGCAAATCAATGACTTTGCTTCTATTGCCTCTTTGAGTGTTGATGAAGATGCGTTAGCTGGCCAACTTGTTGGTGAGATTGTGGCAAGCGATGTTGATGGAGACACCTTAAGTTATAGCTTGTTGGATGATGCTGGCGGTCGTTTTGTCATTGATGAAGTGACGGGTGTTATCACGGTAAGTGACACGGCCTCTTTCGATTTTGAAACTGCCTCAGTGCATCAGGTCACGATGCAGATCTTCGACGGTGAAGCAAGCGTGACGGAGTTTATTCAGATAGCAGTGAATGATGTCAACGATGCACCGATGTTAAGTAGGCAAACCTTGGCTGGGTTGAAAGAAGACACGCCTTACACCTTTAGCAATGCTGATTTGTTAGGTGGTATTCATGATGAAGATGAAAATCAGCCAGATTGGCAAGTGCTGTCTGTCAGTTTGCTGGACGATGCGACAGGCGTTATCAGTCAGCTTGACAGTGGGCAGTGGGAATATGTACCGGCAGAAAACTTTTCTTCAGATGATGTGCAGGTAACGGTTGAGGTGGCCGATGGGGATTATTCGCTGACCTTGGATTTGAGCCTTAAGGTTGACCCTGTTAACGATGCGCCTGTCTTTGTGCAAACCAGCCCAGCATCTTTGGCAGTATCAGAGCATGCGGATAATGATACGTTTGTGGGCACTGTATCCGCAACCGATGCTGAAGGCGACAGCTTAATCTACTCGCTGCTTTATAACGCAGAAGGTCGTTTCAGCATCAACCCCTTAACAGGTGAAATCAAACTGGTTGATAACAGTAATATTGACCATGAAACGGTTGAGAGTTATTCGTTATTGGTGGGAATCTCGGATGGCTCAATCATTACCCAACAAATGGTCGAGGTAGCGATTACTGATGCCAATGATGTAGCGACTGTTTGGGGTGAGTTTACAGGCGCTGTGACTGAAGATGCCGTTGAGAATACGGTGTCTGGCCAAGTATTTATATCTGATCCTGATGAAGGTGTGAGCTATTATCAGGCAGCTAACTTTACTGGGCAGTATGGCAGTCTATCGATTAATGAAAATGGAGAGTGGACTTACACACTCGATAACAATCATGCCGAGCTTCAGAGTCTGCATAATGATGATGTCCTTGAAGATGCCATTCAAATAACCACAATAGATGGCCAGCCTGAAATCATTACGATTACGATTAGCGGTAATACTGATAACTATGCACCAACACTTGATTCGAGTGTAACGCCAATTTTAACCTTTGGTGCAGCTGGCGCGCCTACTAATGGGAATACTATAGGCAGTCTAACCGTTTCCTCGTTTATCGATAAGGCGGGTAGCTTAAGTAACTACATCGATGCCGATTTAGGTGAACCAGGTATTGCTGTCTTTGATGCAGCAGAAGGGGTGTTCTATAGCACAGATAATGGTGCAAATTGGCTAGCGTTTTCTGGCGTTTCAAGTGCTAATGGTATTTTGCTTGATAAGGATGCGCTCATCTATGCGGCAAACACCACAAAAGCGGGTCATGTGCTTGGCTTTAGAGCATGGGATAGCTCGCAAGGTGAGTCGGGTACAACGGGTGTTGATATGTCCGAGCCGCAAAAAGTCGGTGGTGGTACGCCGTATTCTATGCAGGTGGATTACATCCAATCTGCGCCAGAGACCTTGGTGGCGGATAACGAGAACGGCCCTTATTATACCCTCGAGCATTTAGCCAATGGCGTCTCAGGTACGCTTACTCGCGACGGTGCCTTCGATCGAACGTCGCTTGAAGTTGCTGATGTCAATTCGGACGGCCTTGATGATCTGATTATTAATGAATTGAGCCTGCAATTTTGGCTTGCCTATGAAGGCGAAGATGCGCAAGGCCTGCCAACTGTTGTATATAAGCAGTCTGTACCAAGTATGCTTACGAGTAATTTAGGCTCACAAACAGTCGTAGAGGGCGACGGCGATGGTGTTAATGATTTAATTACGACGAATCAGCATACGATCTACTTGCATAAGGGGGTAGGTTCAGGTGATTTTAGTCAAGACTACTTATCAAGTGTTACCGTTCCCTATACGAGCGAATACCAGTCGTTAGCTATTACAGCGATTGATGTTGATCAGGATGGCACGCTTGAGATTATTGCAAGCACACAAAACCGAAACCTCCCATGGTCTGTTTATCATATCGATGAACATTCACAATTTGTTGATGTCAGTGATCAATATACGGCTGTTCGTGATATTTACACCTATATGGATGGTGCAGGTTCTGGTGCCGGTGATATCGCTGCCGGTGATTTCAATGGGGATGGGCTAGTCGATTTTTATTTTAAAGGTAAGGATTACGGCCATAAAATCTTCATCAATAGCGGAGTAGGCACTTACACGGTTTCAACCTTATCTAGCGTGCTTGTTGATGAGCAAGGGAATCCGATCGATGTCGAAAACTATATGTCATCGCTGTCTTTCATGGATGCTGATGGCGATGGACAAAAAGATGACCTGTTACTGGGCCAAATAAATGACGCTAATAACTATGCACTAGGTAAGTATTCGGCCTTCTTATGGGATGACAGTCAGAACAAGTTTGTTCGAATGGATACCAATACGCCGGCTACTATTACGGGGATTTCAGATGCCGATATCATCGAAGATACAGAAGAGCCCTTAACCTTTAATGGTGCGTTAAATGTGTTAGACGTTGATGCTAATGAAAGCGCATTTACAGCTGCGAGTTTTACAGGCACTTATGGATCATTAATGATTAATGCCACAGGTGAATGGACCTATATCGCCGATAACTCAGGCGGGCAAATAGATGCCCTGGCAGAAGGTCAAGTTGTCGAGGAGGTGTTTACGGTTGAGACGGTAGACGGTACAACCGAGGTCATTAAAGTCAGAATAACGGGTGTTAATGATACACCTGTTATTGTGGCTGAAGGCTATACGCTTGAATCCATTATTCCTGAACTGACGAGTAATAATGATCAGGGTATTGCAGTCACTGCGAGCGGTTATACAAATAATAATTATCTTGCGTATATGGCATTAGATGGGGTTAAAGCAAATGAGATATACGATACCGAGTCTTGGGCAGCGCCAGGTGATACGGCTTGGTTCCAAGTCGATTTGGGTAGTCTAGAAACGGTATTGCAATACAGCATTACAGGCATTGATGCGGGATCTAGAGCGCCGAAAAATTGGGAGTTATTAGGTTCCAATGATGGAACGAATTTTGATGTGATTGATACGCAGTCAGATGAAACCAATTGGTCGCCCTATGAAACACGCTTGTATCAATTAGACGAAGTAGCAAGCTACCAATATTATCGCATCAATATTTTGCAAAATAATGGTGATAACTACCAAGGTTTTGATGGCTTCCAATTATTTGCATTGTCTGAAGCCTCAGCACTGTCGGTAGATGAAAACAGTCAAGTAACCTTGGATGTATTGGCCAACGATATTGATAAGGATCAAGGCGATACATTGAGTTTAGTGACAGCTGAGGTGGTCAATCATCGAGGTGAAGTGGTTGCTGATCAAGGAACAGTGACTATCGTTGATAACAAACTTGTCTATAATGCAGCGTTAGCCTTTGAATCATTAGCTCAAGATCAAGAGACCTATGTATCCATTCGTTATGTCTTACAAGATAGCGAAGGTGCACAGGTGGAATCTGCCACGTTGATAAAAGTGACGGGGGTGAATGATACACCTGAATTTGAACACCGTTCGATTTCTATTGATGAAGGCGAAACGGTTGTCCTGTCATCAGTGCATCTAAGTGTTGACGATGTTGATTCAGATTCAGCTGATTTTGTTTACACCTTGTCAGAGTTGTCACTATTGACCGCAGCTGGCGCAACAGATAATGGTGATGGCACTTATACATTTACCCAAGCCCAGCTGGACGCTGGCGAAATTAGCCTTATTCACGATGGGAGTAATGATGCACCTTCATTGAAGGTTGAAGTCACTGATGGTGTTGATAGCACGTCAATAGAAACCTTTGCTGTCATTTTTGCAGCACATAATGATGAGCCTGTGACGTCACTGGTTGATCTTGGTAATACAGATGAAGATGTGAACGTTACTTTCACAGAAGCCGATTTATTGGACAATGCTACTGATGCAGAAGGGGATAAGTTAGCCGTTCACCATGTTCGCCTGGTGGATGAAACCCAAGGCGAGATTTCAGAGGTCAGTGAAGGTGTTTGGGAGTTAACCCCAACAGAACACTTCAACGGCGACAACGTTCAAATTGAATATGATATTCATGATTATGCATTGGTTAACTACCTTGATTTCAGTCAAGGCGTAGGCGATTTTTGGACGGTTATTGGTGACTATGAAGCGCATCCTGATGGAGGTCCGTTGGGGGCTTCACCTTCAGGTACGCCCATTATGGAGTCTGATGCGATATTACAACAGGATGGGATTCAATCAGCAATTGATACGAGTTTAGGCCTTGATCATACCGTTACGGTCGTTCTTGCTCAACGGCCTAGCTACTCCAATCATTCTATAGAGATTGTATGGGATGGCGTCGTTATTCAAACCATTACCCCAGCTACAACGGCATGGGAGACGATTGTTGTTGATTTACCGTATGTAGATAAAGACAGCACTGACTTAATTATTAGAGAATCTGCGGCTCAAAATGATGGGATAGGTATTCGGGTAGATAGCGTCAGTATATATACGGATGCACTGTCGACGGTTACCGGCACAGCCGAAATCGATATTACCGCTGTTGATGATGCGCCAGACGTTGCAGCCGTTGATTTAGGCGTGATTAAAGAAGATAACCCATTGGTGTTCTCAGCGTCTGATCTATTGGCAGGCGTTACCGATGTCGATAGCGCTAACTTGAATGTTACCAGCGTTGCGTTAGCCGATGATGCAGAAGGTTCGCTCAATGTCATTAACAGCTTGGTATTTTTAGAGGATACGGATAATGCCATTAAAGTGAATGGTACCTTGCCAGAACTTGATCAATTTACCCTTGCTTTTGATTATATTTCTACAGGCACAAACTCGGCTTACGATCCATTATTTAGTTTGGCAACATCGTCGGTAGATAATGCTTTAACGATTGAAGCGAGCAGGGAGGCTGGCAATGTCAAAATCTATATCGATGGAGAGAGCCATCTCTTTAAAGGGCTAAACCTCAATGATGGTCAACTACAGGTTTTTGCTGTGAGTTGGAACAGCGAAACAGGTGCGTTAAAACTCTATAATAATGGTGTTCTTCATGATGAAACAATCATCAAACAAGGCGGTACGATAGCAGCAGACGGCCTAGCCTTTGTAGGGCAAGAGCAAGACAGTTATGGTGGCGGCTTTGATGCTGGACAAGTCATGACGAATGCAGCCATGCATAGAATGACCTTGTTGTCAGAAGAAATGCCAGCAGAGATTATCGGCCTTAGCCAGCCGTTAAGTTTCTTCAGTAATGAGGTTGAGCTGGATATCCAGTCAGTCGATGGTGTCTTGTTTGATGGGGCAGGTAAGCATACGCTCGAAAAGATAGGCAGTATATTACAAGTGCCTTCTTACTATGTATATTCACCAACAGAGCATTACGCTTCTGAGAACGTAGAAATTAACTTTAGCGTGTCGGATGGAGCGAATGTGGTTGAGGGTGTCGCTACAGTGAATGTTGAAGCAGTCAATGATTCACCCGTGACAACGCCTGTTGATTTGGGGGCAGTCTCAGAAGGTGATGCCAAGGTTATTACACAAGCAGAGCTGTTAGCAAAAACAACCGATATTGAAGGGGCTGAGCTTTCTGTAGGGCATGTGCGCCTGCGTGATCCTCAATACGGAAGCATTGTTGATAATGGTGATGGCACCTGGACCTTAACGCCTGCCGATAATGTAAGCATTACAGATGTTCAGATTGATTTTGATATTGTTGAAGATACGCCGGTTTCTTACATGGACTTCACCGCAAGTCAGCTCGCTGAAGGGTGGACCAGTGTTGGAAAAGAAATTCATGGGGACGGTGGGGCATTGGGTTCATCAGCCACGTCTACACCGCTTATGGACTTGGACTCAGATGGCGCTACGCATGACAGCTTAAGTTATACACTCGATATGAGCAATGACACGGCCTATCGGTTAGCGCTATCAATGAGAGAGCGGAACGCAGATACCTCAGATACGGTAGAAATATTGCTAGATGGCCAGCTTATCGCAACCTTCATCCCAGAGGCAGATTTTGAAGAGTTTGAAGTGGATATTGAGCCAACCGGTAATCCACAGGCCGTTTTAACGATTCAAGAAAAAGCCGATCAAAGTGACGGAAATGGTGCAGTGATAGATACAGTCTCCATTCAAGTCATGCAAGAAGGCACAGCGACTATTGATATTACGCCTGTCAATGATGCGCCTGTCCTCGTTGCTCCTGAGTACGATACCTTAGCTGCCTATGACTTTGCATCAACGGAAGAACTCAGTGGTCGAGCAAATGATGCAACCTTCGGGGCAGGTGCAACGCACACAGCAGAAGGCGTTACCTTTAACAGTGCAGGTGGTGAGATTGGTGAGCTGCACATGGGCGGCGCTATTACCATAGCTACTACCTTCACCTATCATAGCTACCAAAGCTGGGTACGCATTTTAGATTTTGGTAATGGTCCCAATAATGACAACCTTGTTATGGGTACAACCTCTAGTGGCCAGATTCGTGTGCATATTTATAAAGGGGCTTCTGATCGCACAGAGCTTTTCGTAAATAATGCATACACTCTAGGCGAAGAATTTCATCTCACCTATACAATAGACGATACAGGTCACAATAAACTTTATATTGACGGTGTGTTGGTTGCAGAAGAGCCAAATGGTTACGTGCCCAATGACTTACTGCGCACGAGCAATAAAATCGGTGCAAGTAACTGGTCAGCAGATGCAAACACCGATGGAGAGATGAAGGATTTAATCATCATTGATCGCGCTATTGATGCCAATGAAGTTCAAGCGCTGTACGACGATGTCTCAGCGAAAGATTTCTCGCGCTTTAAGTTGTTATCAGACATCGATGAAGGCGCTAGCAACGGCACTGTTGTGGGTACTATCCAGGCGATGGATGAAGACAGCGAAACCCTAACCTATAGCCTTGAAGATGATGCAGGTGGCCGCTTTGTGATTGACAGTGCGACAGGTGAAATATCCGTTGCAGATGGCTCCTTGCTTGATTATGATGTAGCCGCTGAACATAGCGTTACCGTTAAGGTATCCGATGGCGAATTAGACGATACACAAACGTATCAAATAAGGCTTAAAGACGTGAATGAAGCGCCTATGCTCGGCGTTGATCTGAGCATGGCTATCAGTGCGCAACAGCAATTAGACCTGGCGAATGAGACTAATAATCAAAGCGCCACTCAAATTATTCAGCTCACCGATGGCAACTTTATCGCGGCCTGGCTTGAAGATAATCAGGACGCTTATAAAGGGGTTCGTATCATGGCGCAAAAGCTTGATGCGGATCTAAATAAAGTAGGGGGCGTCATTCAATTAAGTGGCGTTGACGTTTCAGGCGATGACTATCTTCATAACTTTGCGTTAGAAGCCCTTTCTAATGGTGGCTTTGCTAGTATTTATCAGCGCCACAATCCTGGGATTTCTTGGAGCGGCAGACTGCGAATTTTTGATAATGAAGGCAATGCAGTTACTAATGAGATAGACACCGGTAGCCAGTTTGTTTCAAGTGATTTGGTTAGTCTTGATGATGGTTCCGTTATCCTAGTAGGCAGTAGCTCAAATCAGGTTATCTTTAAGCACTTTGATGCGCTGGGCAATCATGTGAAAGACATTGATCCCACTATTACAAAGGATGCTTGGCATTTAGCGTCTGTTGAACGTTTATCGAATGATACCCTGGTTTATGTAGGACGTACCTCTGAAACAGGCACAGATGCTATTTACGTGTATATGTATGATCTGGAAAATAGCGCTGTTGTCCATGAGTTTAGTTTCGGCGGGGCGCCTGCTAATAGCTCAACGACTATACATACGGCAACGCTAGCAAATGGAGACTTGGTGGTCCTTTATAATAGCGGTGATCATTTGTATGCTCAGCGCATATCGGATACCGGGGAGCTGGTTGGTGATGCACAGCAAATCAATCAGGGTAGTTATTATGAAAAGCCAATGATTGTTGCATTGGCTGACGGGGGCATGTTGATCGCCTGGAGTGAGCAGGATCTAAGCGCAGAGTCTGACTTCCAGACAGCGCTAGTTGTTCAGCGTTTTGATGATACGCTCAATGCTATCGGCTCCCAACAAATTGTGGCTAACATGCATGAACCTCTTGGGGTTCATATGGTGGCAACCGACTCTGGTGATGTAAAAATTACTTATCATACACACGAATCAGCTGTTTATGATGTGCAGGTTCATTCTATTGGTACACAATTAATCAGCCGTCTGTCTGAAAATGGTACGGTTGTTGGTCAGGTTGACGCCCATGATTTTGAAGCGGATACGTTAACTTACGAGTTAACCGATGACGCAGGTGGCCGCTTTGCGATTTATCCAAATGACGGCATCATTTATGTGAAAGACAACAGCTTACTGAATGAAGACGTTGAGGCATCGCATACCGTAACCGTCAAAGTCACAGATGAACATGGCCTGAGTCAGACACAGCAGTATACCCTTAACCTTCAGCCTGTTCAGGATGCACCTGTCATTGAGGGCAGAGCGTCAGTGCCTGTGTTTGAAGCCGATACTTTTGCGCATCCAGATAGTTTTGATCATACCGTGAGTGGTCAGGCCGCTGTTTCGGCGTTTAAAACTGAGTTAGCCGCTGAAACGACGCCGTTTCACACGCATGACACAATCAACCTTACTGTCGAGGATGGTGCATGGGACAGTGGTTTTGTCTTACCAAATGATCCAAGCTTTGAAGGTAAACTGTTTGTATTCACCAATAACGCAGGCTTGGATACTTCGGTTGATTATGAAGGCAAGTCGCTCATGCTGCGAACAGGCGAAGAAGTGACTTTCCGTTATAGTGATGGGCATTGGTATAGTGACCTTGAAGCGAATGCGTTGACAGAAGATGCTGTGGATACCTTAACCTTTAACGGCAAACTGTCCATTAATGATTCAGATGCTGGGGAATCCGCATTTGTGGCTGAAACGGTTTCGGGCCTTTATGGTGACTTTACCATTGACGCTGCCGGTAATTGGTCTTATTCAGCTGATAATAATCAGCAGGCTATTAATGCGTTATCAGCGAGTCAGACCTTGAAGTTGGATGGTACCCAGCATGTCACCATCCATGATGACCTTATTAAGGCAGATCATTTCACGATTAGCCTTTGGGTTAAACCCGAAGATCTAAGTCAGGCTTACATTCCGATCTTTGGTGCGGAAACACCTGATGCAGGCATTCTAAGATCGCCTTCGTTGTTTATATCAAATAACGTTAATTCTGGTGCACTTCATTGGGATTCTTATGATAATAGCGCCACTCGCTATGCGGGTGACGAAGGCACTGATATTTTCAGAGAAGGTGAATGGACACAAATTACCTGGGTGAAGGATGCTGAGGAATATCGGTTTTATGCTGATGGTCAGCAGGTTGCTTCGGGTAATGCACCTGCTGAAGTCCATCTAAAGGATTACATCCAACTAGGTAAGCTGCATACAGATGTAGCATTTAATGGTGAACTTGATGATCTCCAAACCTATAGCCGCGCATTGACAGATACAGAGATTCTTGATGTTTATGAAGGCAATGCTCAACCGGATTTACTCTCACGGTTTGAGTTTGAAGGGCATAATCTTAAAGACGTGCTCGCAGGCGAGAAAGGCGATGAACTTGTCGCAACGGCCTCAGGGAGTGGTGTCACGTCAGGCAGTCGTGTTATTGAAGGGGATCAGGAATCTGGGGGCAGCCAAACCCTCAAGGTGGATACCAGTAGTTACCTCTCTGTCGATCAGGATTTAGTCACATCAGATAATTTCAGCATCAGTTTATGGGTCAAGCCTGAAGATATTCACCAAAGTCATATAGGTTTTTTTAGCGGGCTTGTACCATACGCTTCAACTAGAGGGCCTACGCTGTTTGTGTCGAACGTGAAAGTTGCTGGTGGCTTAGCGTTGGACAGTTATGACGCCGTAAATGGTACACGTTATCTGCAGTACACTGATAATGCAGTATTTGAAGAGAATCAATGGACGCATATTACCTGGACTAAGCAGGGGGTAGAATACAAACTTTATGCTGACGGCGAGTTGATTGCAACGATGCCAGCGCCTGCTGATGTTATATTGAAAGGCGGTACATCGATCGCACATGATCTAAACCACCCATTCTCAGGCGAGGTTGATGATGTCCAAACCTACAGCCGTGCGTTAACAGCTGATGAAGTGAAAGCTGTGATGGACGGTCATGTAGCCTCAGACCTTATTGCACATTTTGATTTTGAAGGCGATCAACCGGATGAAATCTATGCTAATAAATCGGCCTATCAAGTGTCAGCTACCGATACGCTAACAGCCGATAGCGTTGGCGTTAAAACAACCTTCTTAAAAGACAGTGTGGTAGTGAAGACGGTTGATGGTACTGAACAGACACTAGAGGTCATGATTCATGGTATTGATGATCCCCTTGAGGTATCTCTCATTGATCCTGATGATGAGCTGGTCGCAGCTTACGACTTTGAAAGTACAGGTGAATTGGTGAGTCAGCAAGAGAGCCTTACTTTTATAGGCTCCGCAGCCTTGGGTGAAACAGCTGGCAATGGGCATCTGGTGTTTGATGGAACCAGCAGTGCTGTCCAAGCTGAGGGTGTTACCTTGGGTGGTGATATGACCATTTCCCTCTGGTATAAAATGGACAGCATAACGTCGCCTTATACGGGGATTTTCAAGCTTAATAATGCAGGTAATGCTGATGTAATAAAGATCAATGGCGCTTCAGGGAATGACCTCAGCTTTAGGGTATACGATGGTACAACGCCAACGGTTGCGTTCGTGCTTACTGATGTTATTGACTTAGGTGAGTGGACGCATCTTGTCACGACCATTGATGAGGCAGGCAATTACCGTTTTTATAAAAACGGCGAACTGTTCCATGAAGCAACGCATGCCTATATTCCGTCAACCCTGCAACGCGATCTACTAAGCTTTGGTGAAAATGATAGTTATAATATGTTTGATGGCGCAATGGATGCTGCCTCCCTTTATGATCGTGCTTTGACAGCTGAAGAGGTCTCGGCTTTATATCAAACGAGTCATGTGCCTCTGCATAAGATTGAGGCGACTGTATTTGGTGATGCCGCCTTGTCGGTGACAGCCTCGTTACCTGAAGCGCATCTTTTGGGTGACCATTTCTGGATGACCTTCACCGATAGCGGTAAGCGCATAGGGATTCAGCTGCAAACACAGGATAACAATGACGGCAGTCTTAAGCTTCGGACAGTGCAAGCCAAATCGGTGGATCTAGCCACTTGGGATGCATTAACGGCGTTAGAGAAACAAACCTATTTCGATACCAATGGCACGGCAGAGACACTGGCAATAGAGGAAGGAACGGCAGGTTATGGTATTAAAGATGTTAGCGTTAATGGGTCGTTATCATTGCCAGGAATTGTTGATGATGTAACGGGTATCAACGTGATTGAAAAGCAAATTAATATTGCAGAGCACGCAGTACTACCTTCTTATGAAAGCTTATCCCAAATTGATTTCACCATGCATGGTCTCTCAATTAATAATGGCCAGTCAGTAGATGGAAGTTTACTGTTACCTTCTGATTACGAAATTGGTCAGACTTTTTGGGTGTCAGTGTCTGATGGTCATCAAAAAGCCGTGCAGCTACAAACGGTTGATGCGGGTGATGGCACTTTTCATTTGAAAGCGATTCAGGCCAAATATACTGACGCAGCGATCTGGAATGCATTAACGGATGAGGAAAAGTACAGTTATTTTGATTCAAACGGTACTTCAATTGCACTGGCAACAGCTGAAGGTCAGCACGGTTATGGTGTTAGAGATGTGGCCTTTAATGGCTCCCCTGTGGTGACAGGCATCATTGATGACAATACAGGTACTGAATTTTCTAGAAATGCTGTAGATTCAACAGAAAATGGCGAGTTGATAGCAAGCTTCAAAGGCCGAGATGCTGATGCTGAGCAGTTAAACTATCAGCTTATCGATGATGCAGAAGGCCGTTTTAGCATTGATCATGAAACCGGTGATATCTTTGTAGCAGATGCGAGCCGCCTAAACTACGAAGACCAAGCTAGCCATACCCTTGTTGTCGAGGTGATAGGGGGTACATCGAGTACTATTGAGTCTTTACAGATTCATTTGACTGATCTGAATGAATCTCCAGTGGTTACAGATAGATTTTCATCAATATTAGATCAGGAGCTAGTAAACAATGGCGAGTTAGTTGATCTTGAAGGGTGGACCCTTGAAAATACCATCCAACACAATAATGGTGGGCTCCAGTTTGGTTGGGGAAGCGCGAATATTGATGGTGTGGCGAGCTATACGTTAACGACAGAAGCCAACCTTAACCATGAATTAAGTTTTGATTTAGATCGAATAGGCGCAGGACCAAATGTCACGTTGCGAGTTGAAGTAATTGATGTTAATTCAGGTACCGTGTTGCTGGATCAGCAGGCAACAGTTTCCACGCTTCAGCGGATTACACAAGACTTTACCAGTATCAATGATGGCGACATTCTTGTCAGGTTTTCGGATCAGGGGGGTGATGGAAGTCCAGCAAATACGGATATGGTGCTTGATAATGTATCAGTCATGGCCAAGTCGGAAGATAATACAGGCGTTAAAGCAGAGCTTAATGTCGATGAATTAGCCAATGGCTTAGCGGCAGAGACATTGAATGGTGTTGAGATATTTACCGCTGAGGCCTATGATCCCGACAGCCTGGATGTATTGACCTATAGTCTTACTGATGATGCAGGCGGTCGATTTGCGATTGATAGCGCTACGGGTAAGGTGACTGTGGCTGATGCATCGTTGCTGGATTACGAAGCTAACACCTTTCATCAAATCACGGTTGAAGTGTCCGATGGTGCCTTCTCCTTAGAGGAAACCTACACCATTCAGGTCAATGATCTTCCAGATATTCCACCTGTTTTAGTTGAATTGAAAAACGATACGTTAGCTGCCTATGATTTTACATCAACCGTTGATCTGAGTGGTAACGCCCAGGATGCAACATTGGGTGCCGGGGCAACTCACACGGCAACAGGCGTTTCTTTTAATCAAGCAGGGGGGAGTATAGGCGATCTTCAAATGGGAGGCGCAATCACTATTGCGACGACCTTTACTTACCACAGCTATCATCTAGGGGCGCGGATTGTTGATTTTGGCAATGGAAGCGATTCAGACAATATTGTGATGGACACTACGGCTCAGGGTCAAATCAGAGTGGTTGTTTTTGAAGGTAGCTCTTATCAAACGTCATTATTTGCCAATAACGCCTATACCTTGGGTGAGGCTTTTCATGCTGCCCTGACTATAGAAGATAGCGGTCATATGAAGCTTTACATCGATGGGGCGTTAATTGCAGAGAATCTAGATGGCCTTGCACCTCGTGATATACTGCGTACGAGTAATAAACTTGGCGCAAGTAATTGGGGTGAATCCAATACGAATGGCGATATGAATGACTTAGTCATTATCGATCGTGCCCTTACAGCAGACGAAGTGTCTACTTTATATGACGATGTTTCAATTAAAGACTTCTCGAGCTTTAAGCCTTTATTGAGTATTGAAGAAAATAGTGCGAACGGTACGCAAGTCGGGACTATATCTGCAACAGATGAAGATTCTGAGACGTTAACCTTTAGTCTTGACGATGATGCAGGTGGGCGTTTTGCGATTGATGGGGCGTCAGGTGTTATTACCGTTGCAGATGGTAGTTTGTTAGATTATGAAACAGCAAGATCTCATGACATCATTGTGTCGGTATCAGATGGATTGTTGACTGATCAGGAGACGTATACCATCGCCATTGACGATGTGAGCCTGGCGGGGCAAAGTTACCAATTGGCATTAGCTAATGAAGAACAATCCCTATTCCTGCTTGAGCCTGTACACAAAGATGGCGAGGTTTATTATTGGCTAGATGTTAATCAAGATAATGCCTTAACCGTCGATGATCAGATTGATGCTTCAGAATTAGCGCAGTTGATGGAGAACGGCACGACCTTGTCATTTGCCGAAGCCGATATTGCTTTGGTAGACGACAATGCTATGGATGCCTTACAAACCAACGGCACTATCCCTGAAGTGCCTGTATGGACAGTGGCAAATAATGACGGTGCTTATAGTCTGAATGCACAAACGGATGATCTGACACAAGGTTATGTGATGTATCAGATTATCGGTTAATAGTTGCTACATTATGGATTCCCGCGCAGGCGGGAATCTCCATGCTTGCTCTGAAATTTTTTATATGTGATCTTAAGCCGCCAGCAAAGCCTGTTGATTTATAAAATACTGTGGCGGCTGAAGTTCGCCTTTTTGATTAAAACTGGCTTGTTTAAGTACAGCCATGAGGTTGTTATCTTGATCAAACAGGTAAGTGCTTTCTTGATGTTGTCTGATGCGCTTGCTGTATAGCTGCTTTAGAACCTGCTTGAATGCACCGTATTCCACTTGTTTAAGGTTTAGTGATGAGTTCGAAGAAACAACAAAACCTAAGGTGATTTGACTGAACGACTTGTGCATAGATACCTCAAATAATCCCTGTTCTATCGGCATAGATACTAAGTGATAGTGTTAGGTTATTATCTGGTTGGATATACAGTATGTCAACAAAAATACTGTACTATTTTACAGTATTTTTGCTTTGATGGTGCCTTCTTTTAATTTGGCGGTGATGATATCGCCCGCCTCTACTTCCTTTTCATGGCGTAAAATGCGCTTATCGGCTTTTTCGATAATCGCGTAACCACGATGCAAGGTTGCTAAAGGGCTAACGCCATCAAGGAGGCGCGTCATTTGTTGTAGTTCGGTTTTTTTGGATTTGAGCAATCGCCCGGTGCCATGATTTAAAGCATCAGTTGTAAGGCTTAACTGTTCTTTGGCCTGGTTCAGTTGTTTTTCTGGGTGAAATTGATGAACGGTAGCGCAGGCTTTATCCAGTTGTTGTTGTTTTTGGAAAAGTAAACGCCCTTGGCTATGTTGCAGTTTAAGCAGCATTTGATCAAAGCGAAGTTTAAGGCTGATAAGCTTTTTGCCAGGGTGTTCTAGTCTGTGCTGGATTTTAGTAAGCCTGTGTTGGTCAGCATGAAGTTTTAGCTGCATCTTATCAAACAGCTTCTTTTCAAGTTGATCAAGGTGCTGATACAGCTGTGTCTGTTCGGGTGTGATCATTTCTGCTGCAACCGAAGGAGTTGGCGCTCGCATATCAGCGACTAGATCAGAGATGGTGGTGTCGGTTTCATGCCCTACGGCACTGATGATAGGGGTAGGGCATTCGTAAATGGTGCGCGCAACCATCTCTTCATTAAAAGGCCAAAGGTCTTCAATCGAGCCGCCGCCTCGCCCGACAATGAGCGCATCAAAAGGCTGATGACCTTGCTCATTCCACTGATTGGCTAAGGCAATTGCGCGACAAATGGATTTAGCTGCTTGATCCCCTTGAACGCTACAAGGGATGAGGGTGATATCGATTTGTGTGTTGCGGGCGCGCATGACGCGCAGCATGTCCTGTAAAGCTGCTCCTGTTTTTGACGTAATGAGGCCAATATGCTTTGGGAAAGGGGGTAATGATTGCTTTTTGCTTTGTTCGAATAAGCCTTCTTTTAATAGCTTATTCTTTAGCAGTTCAAATTGCCGTTGGAGCGCACCAAGCCCCGATTCTTCCATGTAATCAACAATGAGCTGAAAATCACCGCGCTGAGGATACAAACTGACATTCCCTTGCAACAATACCTGCAACCCATTTTCAGGGTTAATGCGTAATAGACCATTACGATTGCGGAACATCGCACAGCGAATCTGTGCGGCAGAATCTTTTAACGTAAAGTACCAATGGCCGGATGCAGGGCGGGAAAAGTTGGATATCTCGCCCGTTACCCAGACGTTGCCCACGTGCATATCCAAAACGCCTTTCGCGTATTGGTTAAGTTCATTCACGCTTAAAATCGGCTGATCGCCGCTTGCTTGCGAATTTTTCATAAAGCGGAACATTTACTGTTAATGGTGTTCGGATTATAATTACTCGTTTTTATCTTACAATGCCAAAAGGTATTTGATCATGCGTATTCGCGAAGAAGCCCTGACCTTTGATGATGTATTGTTACTTCCTGCCTATTCGGAAGTGACGGCGCGAGACGTGAGTTTAAAGACCCAGCTGACCCGCAATATCGAGTTAAATATTCCGCTTGTTTCTGCTGCGATGGATACGGTGACAGAGAGCCGTTTGGCCATTGCCATGGCACAGGAAGGCGGCATTGGCATTATTCATAAAAGTATGTCGGTGAAAGAGCAGGCCAAACAAGTCAC
Source organism: Pseudomonadales bacterium (assembly GCA_965225765.1). Taxonomy (GTDB): domain Bacteria; phylum Pseudomonadota; class Gammaproteobacteria; order Pseudomonadales; family DT-91; genus CAKMZU01. The sequence goes on along the minus strand of CBDDBO010000001.1, from coordinate 145,044 downwards.
CAAAGTAAAAAAACACGAAAGTGGGGTAGTGACTGACCCTATTACCATTCAAGCGGACGCACCGATTGAAGAATTATTAAAAATTAAAGAAAAATACAATATCTCGGGTGTGCCTGTCCTTAAAGGCGATGACCTAGTTGGTATCGTAACCAATCGAGATGTGCGTTATCAGCAAGATTTAAGTACCACGATTGATAGTGTGATGACGCCAAAAGATAAGCTTGTCACTGTGAAAGAGAGCACTGATCCTGAAACCGTTAAAAAGCTTTTGCATCAGCACCGCATTGAAAAAGTCCTCGTGGTGGATGATGCCTTTAATTTGAAAGGGATGATCACCGTAAAAGATATCCATAACGCTCAGGTTTATCCTTTAGCCTGTAAAGACTCGTTAGGCCGCTTACGTGTGGGTGCCTCTGTGGGTACAAGTCCAGATACAGATGATCGTGTGGCGGCTTTGGTCGCAGCAGGTGTTGATGTATTGGTCGTCGATACCGCCCATGGTCACTCAAAGAATGTCTTAGATCGCGTGGCGAAAATCAAAAAAGACTACCCTGAGGTTGATGTCATTGGCGGTAATATTGCAACCGCTGAAGCTGCTTTGGCGCTAGTGGATGCAGGGGCCGATGCAGTGAAGGTGGGTATTGGTCCAGGCTCTATTTGCACAACGCGCATTGTCACAGGTATTGGTGTACCGCAAATTTCAGCTATCGCTAATGTGGCTGAAGCGTTAAAAGATAAAGGGGTGCCGTTAATTGCAGATGGTGGCATTCGTTATTCAGGCGATTTATCCAAGGCTGTGGTTGCAGGGGCTCATTGCGCGATGATGGGAAGTATGTTTGCAGGAACGGACGAGTCACCAGGTGAAATTGAACTGTATCAAGGCCGTTCGTATAAGTCTTATCGTGGTATGGGCTCTATTGGCGCCATGGCTAAAAACCAAGGGTCTAGCGACCGCTATTTCCAGGATGCTTCCAAAGGTGCTGAAAAATTAGTGCCTGAGGGCATTGAAGGGCGTATTGCTTATAAAGGGCCGTTATCGGGTATTATCCATCAGATGGTGGGCGGTTTGCGTTCGTCGATGGGCTACACCGGCAGTAAAAATTTAGACATTATGCGTACCCGTCCTGAGTTTGTCCGTGTGACCGCAGCAGGCATGAGTGAGAGTCATGTGCATGATGTCACCATCACCAAAGAAGCGCCAAATTACAAGGCTAGCTAATCAGTAGAGTTTGAATGAAACCCTGAGGTGCTCAGGGTTTTTTGTTTTTGAGGTAAGAGCATGTCCCATCCTGATATTCACGCCCAGCGTATTTTGATTCTTGATTTTGGTTCACAATACACCCAGCTGATTGCACGGCGTGTACGTGAAGCAGGCGTTTATTGTGAAATTCGCGCCTGGGATTTAGAGGCGGATGAATTAGCAGCATTTAATCCAAAAGGTATCATTTTATCCGGTGGCCCGGAGTCTGTGACAGGCGATGAGGCACCTTACATCGTACCAGCTGTTTTCGAGGTTAACGTGCCGGTATTAGGTATCTGTTATGGTATGCAAGCGATGGCTGCGCATTTTGGTGGCGAGGTTGAATCCTCTGATAAACATGAATTCGGCTATGCCCGTGTAAAAGTTGATTCAGCAGGCAAGCTGTTAGATAGCATGAGTGACCATAGTGAGTCAGGCAATGACTTTTTGGATGTATGGATGAGTCATGGCGATAAGGTTACTCAACTACCTGACGGCTTTGAATTGATGTGCAGCACGGATTCTGCGCCTATTGCCGGTATGCAAAACCTTGAAAAAGATTACTATGCGTTTCAATTTCATCCAGAAGTGACGCATACCCTTCAAGGCCAGCGTATGCTTGAACAATTTGTGCATGGCGTATGTGGTTGCGAATCGTTATGGACGCCAGAGAACATTATTGATGATGCGATAGAAACCATTCGAGCACAGGTGAAAGATCGGAAAGTCTTGCTAGGCTTGTCGGGCGGCGTTGATTCTTCTGTCGTAGCAGCGCTTTTGCATAAAGCCATTGGTGACCAGCTCACTTGTGTGTTTGTTGACAACGGCCTGCTTCGTCTGAATGAGGGCGATATGGTCATGAAAATGTTTGCCGATAACATGGGCGTTAAAGTTATCCGTGCCGATAGTGAAGACTTGTTTTTAGGGCGCTTGCAAGGTGTGCAAGACCCTGAGAAAAAACGTAAAATTATTGGTAACACCTTTATCGAGGTGTTCGATCAAGAAGCTGCAAAGCTTCAAGACGTAAAGTATTTGGCGCAAGGCACCATTTACCCTGATGTTATTGAATCAGCGGCGTCTAAACACGGCAAAGCACATGTGATTAAATCGCATCATAATGTGGGCGGCCTGCCTGAAGACATGGCCTTTGAGCTGGTGGAACCCTTGCGTGAATTGTTTAAAGATGAAGTACGCAAGTTAGGCTTAGCGTTAGGCTTGCCTTACGACATGGTGTATCGCCACCCGTTTCCAGGGCCTGGCCTTGGTGTGCGTATTTTGGGCGAAGTGAAAAAAGAATACGCGGATATTTTAAGACAGGCCGATCATATTTTTATGGAAGAGTTGCATGCATCTGATTGGTATCATAAAACCAGCCAAGCATTTGCCGTCTTTATTCCTCAAAAATCGGTGGGTGTTGTAGGCGATGGCAGACGTTATTCTTGGGTGGTGAGTCTGCGTGCTGTTGAGACGATCGATTTTATGACCGCACGCTGGGCGCATTTACCTTATGAGTTATTGGAAAAAGTCTCCAGCCGCATCATTAATGAAGTGCCTGATATCTCTCGCGTGACTTATGATATCTCGTCTAAACCACCTGCGACCATTGAGTGGGAATAATCTCTTGTTGTAGGGTGGGTTAGCGAAGCTTAATCCACCAATCAAGCAGTTTGAATGAATAATGACGAATACTACATGCAGGCGGCATTAGCCCTTGCAGATAAAGCAGAAACGTTGGGCGAAGTGCCAGTTGGTGCAGTCGTTGTGCTTAACGGCACTATCGTTGGGCAGGGCTATAATCAGCCTATCTCGGGCTGTGACCCTACTGCGCATGCTGAAATAGTCGCGCTTAGGGATGCCGCTATTAAGCTGAGTAATTATAGATTGCCAGAGGTAGCGTTATACGTAACGCTTGAGCCTTGCTCAATGTGTGCGGGTGCGATCGCTCATGCAAGAGTGAGTCGCCTTATTTATGCAGCAGCAGAACCTAAGGCCGGTGTGGTATCTAGTCAGGCAAGGTTCTTTGAGCAGTCTTTTTTAAATCATAAGGTTCAAGTTACATCGGGCATTCTTGCAAGTGAGTCGTCTAAAAAGCTCTCTAATTTCTTTGCTGGGCGAAGAAGAGAAAAGTTAATGAAAAGCAATAGTAAAGCAGTGTAGAATTTTTTAATTTTAAAAATTTTATGCGCTACCGTTTATATTCGTTAATTGTTCTTTCTCAACTGTTGTGTTTGTCTCATTCAGAGGCTGCTTCCTCCTTTTTTGATAAACAAAATAAAGTCTATTTGGTGTCTGTTACTGCGTTGGCTATTGTGGTGCCAATGTGTGGTTTAGGTTATTGGTATAATCAGTCACTCAAGAAACCTTGGTTGGATGGGGTATTTCAATACTTTGCTCACAGAGATGTAGAGAGTACTGATAAAAAATTTTCGACTAACCCACTCTCCAATGGTGGCCCTATTGCAGGAAATTTGAAAATCGATCAAAGCATAGGTGCTGAGCATTTTGTATTAGAGGGGCATGAAGTCTTGCCTCAAGGTGCATCAAATAAAATAAAGGCACCTTTTGCGCTGCTTTATGTGCCGGGCCTCGCTGAAGATATTCGCAGCTATCCCTACATTGGTCGGTTTGATCCACTGAAAAATCCACTGCAGCAAGTCAGTGATGCGCTCGAGTTACCTGTAGCGACCATTAATTTACCGCCTTTCGGTCATTCGTCAGTGAACGAAAAAACCAGCTATGACCTTGAGGATGCAGCAACCTCTGTAAAACTGGCTATTAAGTATTTAGCTAGTCGTTATCATATACCTGAGAGCCATGTGCTTTTGTGGGGTTGGTGCATTGGTGGAAATGCAGTGGTCAAAGCAGCAGAGGTCTATAAGACAAAAGGGGTGATACTAGATGGGGTTCCAACGCATACACGGGATATAACGCTACCTATTCCTTTTATAGAGCAAAGTTTCCCTTTATTAAAACCTTATATTTTGAGTTACAAACATTTTAACTTAGAGCAAGTAGTAAAGGGGCTGAATCAGACGCATGTATGGATTAGGCACAGGAAAGACGATACGGTGGTCAAACAATGTTCTTCAGACTGTTTGAAGCTGCATGCTAAATCTTACGAGTTGACGGAGCCTAAAAAGAACCCTTGGAAAAAATCAAAGAAACCAAAGAAGTTTTGGATGAAAAGTCTGTTGGATCCAGATTTTGAATATAATACAGGGCATTATTTGGAAACGCCTAAACCTTACGAATTAAAACGATGGTTCAGTAGAGTTTCCAAGCGTTAATTATGTCAACAGAACCTAGGTTCTGTTGACATAATTTTTTCATGCTGTTACCGGCTAAATGTTCATCAAATAAGGCAAATCCTGTGTAGTTTAGTGAACTAAATAGTCAGCCCTGATAAACAGTAGAAAGCTTCATTTAAAGAGGCTTAGGGCTGGCTTGAAACGAACAATTTCGACCAGAAAGACTCTAAAAGCCTTAAATTACTGGTCGAAATGAGTTTTGGATGCTGACTACAAGCCCGTCTTCGAACAATCAAAGCAGCTTTTTTGATCTATTCGATTCATTAGATCTCAATGACCCGCTCATAGCCTTATCGAACGCATTGCCTTGGCCAGATTTAGAAAAAGGTCTTGCCGTTTATTACAGCGAAGAAGGTCGCCCAGCCAAACCTATTCGATTGATGAGCGGCTTATTAATGCTCAAGCAGCTCTTCAATTTGAGTGACGAGAATGTGGTTTCTCAGTGGAAAATGAACCCATACTTTCAATTTTTCTGCGGTGAAACCAGTTTTCAATCTTGCCTGCCTTGCCATCCAACAGACCTTGTAAAATTCAGGCAAAGAATTGGCGAGAGCGGCGTTAAACAGATTTTTGCGATGTCAGTTAAGCTGCATGGAGAGGCAGCTGAAGATGATACGGTTTTTGTTGATACGACGGTACAGGAAAAAGCTATCACCTATCCGACCGATACAAAGCTCGCCATCAAAATCATTAATCGAGTGAATAAGCTAGCAAAAGGCTTTGGTGTCAAACAGCGGCGAACTTTTGTCAAAGAGGTAAAACAGCTTCGTATTGACTCGCGCTTCTTTGGACATGTAAAGAAACGCAAGAAGGCTAAAAAAGCCTTGAAGCGTCTGCGTACTATTGCTGACATTCTGATGAGAGAGCTTGAGCGAAAACTCCCAGAGGGTGCGGTTGCACAGCTAGCAAACGATTTTTCCATGTATCGCAAGGTACTTGCTCAACAGTCTAAGGACAAGAACAAAATTTACAGCCTTCATGAGCCTCAAGTCTACTGTGTTGCTAAAGGTAAGGCGCATAAAAAATACGAATACGGGAGCAAGGCTTCTATCGTATCGACACGCGATCATGTCATTGTTGGCGTCGCTGCACATGATACGTTCACGCATGATTCTGAAACATTACAAACTGCGTTAGATGAAGCAGAATCTGTAAGAGAGACATCCATCAAAACTGCTGTTGTTGATAAAGGCTATCAAGGTTCCAAATCTAAAGTGAAGCAGGAAGTTATTTTACCAGGCAAGCCTCTTAAGCGAGATAATGATAAACAACGAGCACGTAAACGAACGCTTTGTAAAAAACGCTCATCCATTGAGCCCGTTATCGGTCATTTGAAGCAAGACTTCAGATTGTGCAGGAACTTCCTTAAGGGCTTTATCGGCGATCAGCTTAACTTGTTGATGGCTGCTTGTGCCTGGAACTTAAAAAAGTGGATCAACGCTTTTTTTGTGCTTGTTTTTACCTGGTTACCTGATCAAAAAGCAGCCAGCAGATTGGCTGGCTTTAAGTTTATGCTTTCGATAATACTTGGCCTTAAAAAATATAAGGCCTTTGTCAGGGCTGACTAAATAAGCAGGATTTAACACAGTTTGATGGATATATAGACGTAACCCTTCGGGCTGTGTCCGTTTTTCCATCTAGCTGTGTCGAATTTCATTCATATAGACTGCTATTATTCATTCAATCCTCCTTGCTAGACTGAAAAAACGGGCGACAGCAGCATAAACAACATTATGTCAACAGAACCTAATAGAGCTGCCCTAAAACTGCCATTTACAACGTTGATATGTTTGAACCTTCCAATTTTGTAAATGTCATAGAGTCGATTATGCGACTAAATATCTTTATAGGTGGGTTTGTGTATTATGATTTTAGCTAACCACTTAACTTAGTTTCAGGTCGTTGCTGCAGCTAGGGTTGAGTAAATTAAATCTGTCTATACTATTTATCCGGAAGCTATATGAAAAACCGTTTTGTTATACATATTTTTGTTTTGCTATGTCTAGCCACACATCAAGCCGAATCTGTTACAGGGTCGGAAATTTCATGTGCATGTTGCTTGATAGGATGTCATACCGGGATCTTTCAAGAACTGCCGAATGAAGATACTTCAGCCATACTCCCTTTGGCACCAGAAAGAGAATTCAAAGCTGATGTTGGTGGCCTAATATGCTCTACATTAATTTGCGGTCTACCAGGATTAATAGCAAATTCTTCATTTATGGCTGGTAAATATGGTGGGCGAATAGCTCAGAAAAAGCTCATAAAACACGGTGTTATTAGTAGACAACCTGATTCTTATAGATAGATCTACTTAAACATAACGCAGGTATCAAGGGGCGCCTAGTACATCGTGTCAAAAGGTTTGTCTGGTGACCGTAGGGTGGAAAAGCGTAGCGTCTTCCACCAAAAAAACTTAATGACTGGTGGATCGCGCTGCGCTTATCCCCCTATAAAAACTGATACCACCCGACAATCGGTTTGACACGATGTACTAGTACCTCAATGCACAGCGATTGTCGGGTTCAGTGGCAGAGTAAAATGCTCATAGCAAGGCAGCTGATCGAAAATAATAGTTATTCTATAGTGAGATCAAGCAACACAGCTATGGGCATTTTAAATACCACCCAAAGGGCAGCTACAGGTTTTCCCATGACTTTGTTGCAAGTATTTGAAAGACGCATGTATTACTGCATACTTGCGCCTTGCCACAGAAAAACCTGTAGCTGCTGAACGGGACAATCGCTGTGCATCGGGGTGCTAGTACATCATGTCAAGAGGTTTGTCTGGTAACCGTAGGGTGGAAAAGCGTAGCGTCTTCCACCAAACAAAACTTAATGACTGGTGGATCGCGCTGCGCTTATCCACCCTACAAAAACTGATACCACCCGACAATCGGTTTTTGTAGGGTGGCGTTAGTGAAACGTAACCCACCAAGTACTTCGGCTTCTAGCAGATTACGCTAGGCTCATCTGGCTTTCGGTCATGCGACACACATTTTGATACGATGTACTAGTGTGTGAAAGTAGGCACTTGTTGTGTAATACAATGGATATTGCCACCACCTAACAATATTTCTCTAGCGGGCACACCGATGATTTTTTTAGTTGGAAAAAGATCTTGTAAGGTGGCTTTTGCTTTATCGTCATAGCGATCATCGAGTAAAGGGAAGACAATATTGGCATTGCCAATATAAAAATTACAATAAGAGCCTGCAAGCCGATCACCTGGCGCTCTACTCATACCGCTTTCTGTCATATCAATACCGGTTGCCTCTTCTTTGGTTAAGTAAAGCGGCCCAGGTTGATGTAACTTGACTACCTTTAGTGGCCTGCCCTTGGCGTCGGTCTCATTGGATAAGATGTCGAAGGCTTCTTTAGAGATTTCATATTGCGGGTCTTCTTTATCATCCGTCCAGGTTAAAGCGACGACAGCAGGTGCGCAATAATGAATCAGGTTATCGACATGGCCTGTGGTTTCATCGGCATAGACGCCTCGTTTTAGCCAAATCACTTTACTGACATTCAAATATTCTTTGAGTAAGGTTTCAAGCATGTTCTTGCTTTTATCGGGGTTTCTTCCGGGGCTTAATAAGCATTCTTCTGTGGTAATCAATGTGCCTTCACCATCCACATGAATAGAGCCGCCTTCGAGGACAAAGTCTGGACGATAACGGTCAGTACCTTCAATCTCAGCTATCTTCATGGCTACTTTTTCATCGTCATCCCATGCACTATAAAGCCCATTATAGTGGCCTCCCCAGGCATTAAACTGCCAATCTACAGCACGGCAGAGCCCTTGATCATTCACGACAAAGCTAGGGCCTGTATCACGCAGCCAGCTATCGTTATAGGTCATTTCTACTACGCGAATGTCTTTGTGTAGTCGTGCACGCGCATTTTCGAATTGATGGCTTGATACGGCGACTGTGACAGGTTCTGATTGTTGAATCGCCTCCGCAACTTCAGTAAAGACATCCTGAGCAGGCTTTGCCCCTAAGCGCCAGTTATCGGTTCGTTCAGGCCATGCCATCCAGCAGCCTCGATGAGGTTCGAACTCGCCAGGCAGACGAAAGTTATCAGCTTTGGGGGTTGAAGGCAGTTTAGCTGTCATGGCGACGCTCCTTTTTAGCAAGATGAATAACTAACTCACCCATAAGCAGCGTGATCAGCACGCCGCTGCCGACATGGGCAAAATAGCTGGTATCGAAAGAGTGACCAGGGACATAGAAGAAAAAAGTAATACCCATGAAAAGCATGAATAACGGAACAAAGGTGCAGTAATAAATTCCAAATTTTCCACCGGGTACAAGAAACGGGCGATGTATGTCGCTTAGCGTTTTGCGTAATGTAAAGAAAGCAGGGAACAACAAGATATAACTCATGAGCAGCGTGACCGCACCCAGCGAGAAAACATCCCAAAATAGCGATTCGTTCGAGGTTGTTGTCGCGCAATCTTGAGCAATATGCAGCCCGTCAATTTGGCACTGCTGGTTGGATTGGCTGGCAATAAAGCCATACACGATCATGACAATAGTGGCAATGATGCCATTCCAAAGTGCAACTGCTTTGGGGGCATCTGTTTTAGGGTGAACTGTGGATAAGCTTTTAGGCAGTAGGCCTTCGTGGGCAGCATAGACTACCGCGCGGTTAACGCCCATGGCCCAGGTGGTCAGATTACTGACGATGGTATAAAGAAACATCACGCCAATGATAATGATGAATAGCCGTGCAAGATCACTGTCACCAAAAATAGCAGAAAAGGCCTCAATAATACCTGTTGAGTCGCTGATTTGATCAAGAGGAATAGTAGCCAAAATGCCGAAGGTGGCTAAGACGTAAAAAAAGGCAATCATGGTGCCGCCAAGCAGGACGGCTTTAGGGATGTCCTGCTGGGGATTTTTCATCACACTTGAAGCACCGGCAATGACCTCGAATCCCATAAAATTAAAAATGACTACGGGTAAGTAATTCATGCCTGCTTCTAATGAGGGCGTTAACGTTTGTACGTTGATCTCATTGGCAAAGCCCAATTCAAACCCTTTATAGATACCACAAAACCCTAATAGCAACATGATGATCGCTTTGAAGGTAGAGCCGACATTGGGAATCCATAGAATGTTCTCAATATCTCGCATCGTGATAAAACACTTTACCCACGACATGAAAATAGCAATGGCTGCAATACCCCAAGGCCCAATGCCAATATCAAAAATTTGGGTAAAAATTAAAGCAAAGAGATAAAAGGCAGCAGGGACCCAGAGGGCAAAGTTAACCCAGTAAATCCAGGCGACCCTGGCGCCGATTTTATCACCAAAGGCACGCCTGACCCAGTCGACGATACCGCCTTCATCCGGAAAGCTTGTGCCTAGCTCTGCTGTAACAAGTCCGTAAGGTATGAAGAACCAGCCGAACATAATCATCCACCATACAATGGCGGAAGGGCCGATAATGGCGGAAGCAGAGATGGTATCAACCACTAAAACGGAACTAACGGCAATCAGAATGATGCCAAACATACTGACTTGCTTTTTATGTGGGTGCATGGGACCTCATCAAATCAGGGTGCTTGAATGAATCATAATGATCTCTTTTAATTAAAGCTACTTATTTCGCTTGTTGTCGTCATCTGAATGATTTCTTATTGTGTAAGTCAAATAGGTAGATAGATTCATACAACCCTAAAAGGCAATGAGTATGAAGTGCATAAATGCTTGTGGCAGGTTTTTGATAGTAGTCACTGCCTATTGGGTAATGAGTCTGTCAATGCAGCTTTTTGCAGAGGGGCATAGTCAGGCACACAACCATCATCAACTATTCCAAGCCTCAGTGAATGTGGCTACAGGTGCCTTTAATTTTTCTTACCCTTTAATTCATGCGTCGGGTCGTTTAACCCCCTTGCATGTTAATTTAATCTATCGATTTGATCGCAAGGGTATGCTTGGGTTGCCGGATGGGTGGGCGTTAGCTGTCGATTATGTTGACGGTAAAACAGCAATATTGGATGGGAAGCATTGGCTGATTGATCCATTATGGCATGACGAAACAGGATTTGGTTCAGGACTTAAATATTTCAATCAGCATGGAAGCGCTTTTTTTACTGAGGGTGAGGCTAAACCTGTACCTGGTTATAAGGGATTGTTTTATCGGTATAAAGCCAAACATAAAGACGGTAGTTATAAATACTTTTCTCATCAGGGGCTTTTAATTCTCTCCATCGATCGATTCAACAACACCGTGAAATATGAGTACGAGGAACCAGTAGAAAAACTTGAGTTAGCCAGGCTTAAAAAAATTACAGATAATTATGGGAATGAGTATCGGTTCAGGTATGAGCCTGAAGCTATTATCGTGGATTATCCAGATGGGCATACTCAGACAATTTACTTTAATCAAGAAGGCGTAAAGGAAATTGTTAACCCCTTGAGGCATCGTTTCAAGTTTACCTATATAGACAAATTTGGAAAAACCTTGCTAAGAACGTTAGATACGCCTACTGGCTTAGTGTCTGAATTAACGTATGACGGATTGCCTTATTTGAAGGGGGCAGTTGAAAAACAGATGCCGGTTGTCATAGCCTTCAAGCAATTTGATCAGGCCGATCAAAGAATACATCATGAGGCACATTATCTCTATGTCAAAGGCAATAACTATACAGGGTTTCCAAACTACCGTTTAAGCGATGATTCAGATAGTTTAATGGATAGTGGTAATGATGGATTTCGATATTCGGTTGCGGTGTCTGAAACAGACGGACAAACTTCTGATCCTTTAATACAGCACAAAACGTATTTTTATAATTATCTGCACTTACCCGTGATAGTGGAAACTCGATTTCAGGATCAGCCTTATACCAAAACCACTTATCAATATGATATCTCGCCTTTTAAATACAGTCGCTCTACCAACTACGATAAGCCAGTAGAGGTGACAAACTGGGTATGGATCAAAGCGCGATCAGCTTATATACCGAGTGATAAGCAGACGATGAAGTATGATCAATTCGGTAATAAAATTGACGAGACACATCAAATTTATGATCGAGATAAAAACAAGTGGCGAATGATTAGATCAAAATATACCGCCTATTACACCGATCATTTCAGCTTGCCAGCACAATCGATAGATACAGATGAAACCACAAAAGCTAGCCTCAAGCGGACATATCAGTTAACGACTGATAACAACAACATTGCTGACATTGAACAGTACGTCAGAGGTGATTCAGCATCACAGTGGCAACCCTGGCAAAAGACGACAGATAAGTTTGATACCTATGGCCGAAAAACCGCTTCATCTATTGAATGGCTAAAAGAAGGTCAGCCAGGTATTCAAAAATCCAGCTATAGCAATAGCTTTGAACACGACCAAGCCACAGGTTTGTTGGTGCATAAACATATCAGTTCGCTTGGCAATACTCACACCACAGTCCTGGATACCCGAAATGGTCAACTGATTAAATCCATCACGCCTTTAGGTGAGGTGACCGAATTCACGTATGATGCGCTCAATCAGCCTCTCAGTCACATAGATCCTTCGGGGCATAAAACACAAGTGAGTCATCAAATTTTTCAGCAAGATGGATTCAACGCAGACAGTTACCAGAGTCCCTTAGGGTATCGAACACGACAAGTGTTTGATGCCTCGCACAGGCAAATAACACATGAAGATAACTATGATGGTGCTTGGCGAACCTTGAATAAGCGCATTTATAACGCATGGGGAAAAGTTCTGAGTCAGACTGATATTAAGGGGCAGGTCGTCAATACCACGTTCGATGAGTTGATGCGCCCCATTAAGCAGGTGGATAAATGGGGAAATGAAACCACATGGCAGTACGATGACAGTTCGTTGAGTACTCTGGCATTTTTAAATGGGAAGAAAATACAAACCGTTAGTAAGCAGCCTTGGGCACTCACGACAATTAAACATCAATACCCTGTTTTTGATAATGATCACGATGCACAGGATCAATTTCTTGAAACTAAGCTGGTTTATAGCGGATTTCAAAAACTTCTTTCTAGTTCGAATAGCAAAGTACATAAAACAACAGGCGCCATAAACGACACAATTGAGACGCGCTATGAATATGACCCTTCACGTAATCCTATAAAAATAAGGGTTAAAGGTTACGATGGTCTAGAAAAAACACGTGAAACACAATTTGACCTAATGGGCAATAAAGTCGAGCAAACTTTGTCGTTGATCGATGGAGAGAAGTCTTTTCAGCATGAAGGGTATCGTTATGTGTACGATGCGGATAACCGACTAATAGAAGAACAAACACCTTTGATAGACAGTCATACGCACTATAGCGCTCACCATAAATATGATGGAAATAATCGGTTAGTAGAAACAACGCTCTATGATGGGCAAAAAGTCCGCTACCGGTATGATGCAAAAGGCCAGTTGATAAAAAGTCAGTGGTATAGAGACCAGTCGCCTTATGAAGTGTCTTATCAATACGATGCTGATGGGCACAAACTGTCACAGGCCGATTCGGATGGGCAAAAGCTGCAATACAGGTATCGGCCTGATGGCCTGCTCACGGAAACGCATTACCCTGATAAGCGCTATGCCAGTCAGACGTATGATGCTGAAAATCGGCTTATTAAGCAGCGGCATGTAAATGGTATTGAGCAAACCTTCCGCTATCGTGCAAACGACCACGGAGAGCTATCTGAACTTTTATCAGGACAACATCATCTTCATTTTTTCTATGGGACAGACGAAAACCAGCGTAAAGGGCAGTTACTTAAACGTGTGATGGCATCACCTAATGCTGCGGATATTGCAACCTCTTATGTTTATGGCCCTTTCGGTTACTTGGCTTCAGTTACTACAGAGCAAGCTTCTGCTTTGCGCTATCATGTGAACTACCAGTATTCTCCTAGAGGCGAGTTAACGACTCAGCTATCACATCTGACCTTAGACGGTAAATTACCCTTCGAAGCACTGATTGCCTATCAATACGATGCCTTGCAACGTGTCCGAAGTGAAAAACATACAGACGAACATAATACGCTGTTACGAAAAATTCACTATGACTATGATGGTAATGATAATCTGCTGCATGAAGCGAGGTTGATTCACGGAAAAAGTATCACGATTGACTACAGGTATAATGCGTTAGATCAATTAGTGGCGATGGAGCACAATGGTCATGCTGATAGCCAGCCTCTAGTGTATGATTTGAACGGGCGTTTATTGCAAGACTCACAAGGCAATCGTTTCACCTTTGATGACAACGATTTTTTGTTGCAGGTTACGACAGCATCAGGAAAGACCATTCGATATGACTATTATCCTGATGGGTTACTCTCACAACGTTCAAGTAAAACACAGCACAGTGATTTTTATTATGATGCGCATAAGCAGGTTCTGACAGCTTTCAAGGAAGGGGTGTGGGGCAACATGATTAGTCAACAGGACCATGTTGTTGCCATACAAACTGAGCAGGGGCTTAATGCGTTACTTAGAACAAACAACAGCACAGGCTTAGTCATTAAGCCTAGAGGCATTAGTCCTGTGAGCTATGAGGCTTATGGTACAAGAATCGGGGGCGATGCTTTATCACTCGTGGATGAATTTGACTGGAACCAAGAATTTACCGATGAAGACGCCAAGCTAACCTATTTAAAGAATCGATTTTACAGCTTAATCACTAAGCGCTTTATTTCAAAAGATCAGTGGGGCGTAGATAATCGATATGCCTTTGCCGATGCCAACCCAGTGCATTGGGTTGATCCGACAGGGCATCAGTCTCAGGCAGCTACTTACAGCATTGGTGGTGCGCTAACCGTATTGAATATTGTCGGGTTTATTTTTGCTATCCCAACAGGAGGTGCTTCGCTGACCTTTTCAGCGGCTGCCAGTATGACCTCTGCGGCCGCAGGTGCTCTTTCGGCTTTAACCATGATAGGTTCGCAAGCGGCCCTTGATGCCGGAAATAAAGCCGCTGCGAAAGCCCTGCAAGCGACCAGCTTATCGACCCTTGGTGCCTCGTTAGGGGCGGGTATTGTGTCTTTAGCGCCAAAAATTGCAGAGTTGACGTCAAACGCAGCACGTTTTTTCCGCAGCAGCTCAGAGGCGGCAGTCTTTGAGCCTGCTGAAACGACAGTACCCGCAGAGCTAATGCCAGAACCCACAACAATGATAGAGGAAACTGTAGGACCACCTACGCAAGCAATGCTAAGCCAGCAAGTTACAGCTGCTCAAGCAACTGAAGGTTTTGCAGAAAGTGTGCGCGACTGGCAGTCAAGTTGGGATGTAACATTCAAACGCCCAGTTGCTGCTTCAAATTCAGGTGAAATTCGCTATACACAATACCCCAAACCAATAAGAGCAGGCCTAAAACCCGGTGAGTCGCTTACCTTACCTAGAGGGTTAAGAGAACTAGAATCAGCACCTATGATTGGTAAATCTAAAGCCGCTAACAGGGCCTTAGACGACCTGAAAGAATCTTTGGCTGAGCTACTAGGTGGCGACCATGGCTTGGCAAAGCAATGGGTCAAAAAAAGGCGTTTCGCTTATGGCGATATAGCGTCTATTTCTGAACATCTGCCTGTTCAAGAGACGTTGAAACCTTTAGGGTTGCGATCATTCGAGTAAAGCTGGGTTAAGCTTAAATAGCGCTAAAATCGCCCTTAAGCATTTAATGCTTGGACGTTATCAAGTATATTGCATGGGTTAGTGTAAGAAGAATAAAAATCGATGGAACACCTTCAAACGCCCTTATCGATTCAGTGTGCGCAGCTTAGTCATGCGGGTATAAAAACGGTTAATGAAGATTCCATTGGCATTCGAATACCTGAAGGGCCGGCGTTAGTGCATAAAGGTGCATTGGCTGTGATCGCTGATGGCGTAAGTGCGGCTGAAGCAGGGCAGGAAGCTAGCCAGGCTTGCGTGCAGAATTTATTGAATGATTACTATTGTACCCCTGATACTTGGACAGTGACGCAGTCAATTTTAGCGGTTGTTAATGCCCTAAACCGATGGCTTTACAGTCAAGGAAGCCATTTACCTCAGAGCGAGAAAGGCTTCGTGACAACCTTAACGCTTGTGGTGTTCAAAGCGCCTTTTGCTCACATTTTTCATATTGGCGATTCGCGTGTTTACAGGTTGAGGAATGATAACCTTGAGTGTTTAACGAAAGACCATTGTAAGCAAGTGGGGAAAGTGAAGTATCTTGCTAGAGCTATGGGGCTTGATACAAAAATTCAAATGGATTATCGCAAGGAAGAGCTTCAATCAGGTGATCTGTTTATGCTGACAACAGATGGTGTGCATGATTTTCTATCGGATCAATGGCTGTTAGATCAACTAAAAAAAGGCACGGATAAAGAGGCTGTTATTGAAGCGATTTTTAAAGCCGCATTGGCAGAGGGTAGTGATGACAACATGAGCTGTCAGCTTTTACAGATGACAGATGTAAGTAATGAAGGTATTGAAGAAACTTATAACAGTTTATCAAATTTACCCTTTCCACCGTTATTTAAACCAGGTCAATCAGTTGATGGGCTGACTATTGTGAAAACGCTTTATGAGAGTAATCGTTCTCAGCTTTATCTGGTTGAAGAGGCGGCATCAAAGAAGCGTTATGTCATGAAGACGCCTTCTGTTAATTTTGAAGATGACCCTGCTTATATTGAGCGCTTTATTATGGAGTCATGGTTAGGTAGACGCATCCGGCATAGTAAACTCGTGCCTGTGATTAATAGGCCTGATCACCCCTCCTGCTTGTATTATTTAATGCGGCATGTAGAAGGTATTACCCTTGAACAGTGGATGAAAAAAACGGCTAACCCCTCTATTTCTCAAGTCGTCAGGCTTACTCGTCAGATTGCAAATGGCTTGCGAGCGCTCCATAGGCAGGGCGTTGTGCATCAGGATGTGAAGCCCAGCAATATGATGATTAACGAGCATGATCAGGTTGTTATTATTGATTATGGTTCTTGTACGATGGCTTCAATGAGTGAATT
Source organism: Pseudomonadales bacterium (assembly GCA_965225765.1). GTDB lineage: Bacteria > Pseudomonadota > Gammaproteobacteria > Pseudomonadales > DT-91 > CAKMZU01. The sequence goes on along the minus strand of CBDDBO010000001.1, from coordinate 128,516 downwards.
ACCTTCGCCCTTTGAACGAGAAATTGCTTTAGGTACAGCGAGTTATTCTGCGCCTGAATGTCATCTTAGGCAAACCATTGATAAGCGTGCTGATATTTTTTCATTGGCAGTGGTCTTATTTGAAATGCTGACAGGACGTTTGCCTTTTAATCATAAATTGCAGTCAATCTCGAAACCTGCTGATTTAAAAAAGTGTATCTATCAGCCCGCCTATGAGATTAATCCTTATGTGCCCAAGTGGTTTGATCATGCGTTAAGAAAAGCAATGGAACTCGATCCTGCACACCGTTATCAGAGTATGGATGAGTTTCTACAGGATTTAGAGAATCCGAATCCTTTGCTCGATGATAGCGTGTATCAGCCGATTATTGCCCGTAACCCTCTGAAGTTTTGGCAAGGCGTTGCACTTGTGGAAGGGGTAGCTATTTTATGGCTTCTAGCCGAAAAGTTGGAGGTGTTATGAGTGATGATAAGCCCTACGGTTTTATGGATACCAGTTTTAAGGCCGCAGGTGAACTGGAGGGAATACGCCAGCTTGTTGAGCGTTTCTACACATATATGGATTCAGAGTCTCAGGCAGCCTCTCTAAGGGATATGCATGCACAAGATTTAACGCAAGCGAAACAAAGACTAACAGACTTTCTATGCGGCTGGATGGGTGGCCCTAAACGTTATCAAGAAAACTACGGCAGTATTCAAATTCCTGGTTTTCATCGACAATTTGATATCACTCAGAAGGAAGCTGAAGCTTGGTATGATTGCATGTGTTTGGCTATTGATGATCAAGATTATGAGCCTGCGTTTGTAGTCTATCTTAAAAAGCAGCTGCGCTTTCCTATCGAGATGATCGTAAAAGCGCAGCGGCAGTAATAGGTCGATTCACAGTGATTGTAGGTATAAAAATGCAGTAGGGTGGCTAAGCTGCGCGTAACCCACCTTTAACGTTAACTGAGTGGTTTGATTCGCCTGACAAAAACCGTGAGGCCTATGAAACAAGACAGGGAAGCTTGCTAAAAACGATTGGGCAGCAATTGCTCTTTGTTGAAAACCTTGGGACCAAATAATCTTTAATATTTTTCTACGTCAGATTTAGCCTTTGCTTTTATTGGAACGAAACTGAAAACAAGTCCAGAAATGCCTCCACTAATGGCTCCACCCACTGTTGAATATACTAAGGTAGGGGGTATCCAAACAGGGTCATAACCATATGGGTTTTTATCGTTAATCATGTCGGCAAGCCCTGTTGTTGTACTTGCGATATAGCCTTTAAATCCTGCTACACCACCTAAGGTAGCGCCAGCTAAAGTGCCACCCACTGTATATATGGCTGATTTAGCCAATTGATTAAAAGATTTCATCACAATATCATTTGCTGAATAAGAAGGTAGCGCTAAAAATAACATTATGTAGAAATATCGCATTTGTTAGTCCTGTTGAAGGCTAAAGTAATTGAAGCTCCAGGCTCGATAGTTCTTTGTGCTTAAAATGTTTATACAGTTCAATATGTCTCCAAAAATATTTTCAAAATTAACTTAACAAGTGAATCCCGGGGGTCATAGCTGCGCTCCTCACCGTAATACGTGCGCTAAGTGGCGAAAGATATAATAATGAGAAAGATAGATTCGGAGATACTAATAAAAGCCGAAAGCCATGTTCCAATCGAGATAAAGCTTACGACACGGTTAATAAGACATAGCGTTATATGAATTTCTTCCAGCATGAATGCTATTGGCATGCTCGTGTACGTGATGATCGTAGAGCAGATTAGCGCAGCGTAATCTGCCGATAGACTTAATTCTCGGCAGGAGACGCTGCGTAGTCCAGCCCTACTGTTACCCGACAATCGGTTTGACATGATGTGCTACCACCTTAATTCTTATTTATTTTTTCCTTTCTTAAATAAACTTGTGACACAGTGTTAGTTTGCACGGTTTGTAAAGGCAAGATCAGCAGCTAAAATGCCCTTTTTATCTAACAATAAGACAAGGGGCTATTGTGACAGGTCGATCATTGCTTTCTACAACCTTTCGAACTTCTTCTGCGAAGTCTTCAAAGCGCTTGCTTTTACTTGGTGCTGTGGCAGCTTCAGTTGCTTTGACGGGCTGTGCTTCGATGCATAGTCCTGATGCTGCAACAGGTGCGCAAAAAGTTAACTCAACCACCTGGGGCGCAACCTTGGGTGCCTTAAGTGGCGCTGCTATTGGGCAGATGGCTGGTAAAGATACTAAGTCCACCTTGATTGGTGCTGCGGTCGGCGGTGCTGTGGGTGCAGGCATTGGCTATAGCATGGATAAGCAAGAACAGGAACTGCGCCAGGAATTACTCAATAGCGGTGTTCAAGTGCAGCGAAAAGGCAACCACATTGTGTTATTGATGCGTGATCAAATTGCTTTCGAATCAGGTAAGGATTATCTACAGCCACGAATTATTCCTGCTTTAAATAGTGTAGGTAAGGTACTTAAGCGTTACCCGAAAACCAATGTGCAGGTTTTAGGATTTACCGATAGCACTGGCAGTCGCTCGTTTAATATGCTGCTGTCAAAAAGCCGTGCGCAGTCTGTAGCCAATCAGTTGGCTAGTCGAGGCGTCAAGCACAACCGCATAGTAGTAGAAGGTCATGGGCCAGATTATGCATTATGCCCAAATACTACAACTGAAGGTCGTGCCTGTAATCGACGTGTTGAAATTAACCTGTTCGAACGGCCTGCCAAGTAAACCTTTCCTGAAGCCGCTTTCAGTGGCTTCTTTCTCCTTTCTTTAAATCCTTTTCATCGTATATATATGTATTGATACAGGGTTAGCATCCAAAAATGTTCATTACATTCAGCGTTAAAGAATGCCAGGGATAATAACTTTTCGATTTTTAGGGTATTCAGGGAATTTTTCTTTGTACCACTTATGCGATTGAAACGCTCGAGGAATCAAGTTTGCAGCAGAGACGCCAAGTACAAAGAGTGCGCCCACAGACCAGGTTGCAATAGCAAAGCCTAAAAATGATAGCAGCTCAGTAAAGTAGCTTGGGCAGCTAACATACTTGAACAGGCCACCTTCAGGGATACGGTAGACCTTAGTGCCTTGTGCGACCTCTTCTTTGCTACGAAGGTTGCGAATAATGCTGTCCGAATGCAAGTTCATTAAGTAGCCAAACGCATAGATCAACATACCGATAATAAAGCGTGGATCCGATAACCATTCTAGCGTTAGGTGATCGCTGAGTTCGGAGATAAATACTGCATTTAAATAGCCGTGAAGCGTTGTTACAAACCAGCCGGCTAACACAATCATGATGCTGAAAGATCCTTTTTGGCCTTTGGCTACACGCATTAATAGCGGAAAGATGAAACCGCGATTGCCGTAATGAATTAACCAGATGCCTAAGAAGAATAAGGGTACAAGTTCAAAACGATTCTCCCCTAAAAAATAAAAACAAATAAAGCTAATGGTGGCGGGGAGTTCCATTAAAAACCAGCCTAAGCGAGGAGAAAGGCTAAAGCCGTACTTGTCATCAGCAAACCGTCCATAAGGTGCTTTGACAAAAAAACCGCCTATAAAAATAACGGCAAGGTAACCGAGGGCGATGTACAGGACCGTTTGATAGCTATCTGGGGAGATCAGTTGCTCGAACATAGTAAACGCTTGTTATTATTTTTGATTCAAGCACTATACAAAAAACGGTAGGGGAGTTCACCTACCGTTTGTTAATGTTCGACCTAGTACCCCAATGCACAGCGATTGTCGGGTGGCATCAGTTTTTGTAGGGGGATAAGTGCAGCGCGATCCACCAGTCATTAAGTTTTTTTGGTGGAAGACGCTACGCTTTTCCACCCTACGGTCACCAGACAAACCTTTTGACACGATGTACTAGTTGACGCTGGTGATGACTGTGTCTATCACATGGATGATGCCATTAGCGGTTTTTACATTAGCAATGACGACTGGACTGCCTTCAATCAGTATTTGGCCATCCATAATGGCTACCGACAGCGAGGTGTTTTCTCGTAGCGTAGCGACTTCTTTTCCATTGGCAGCATAGGCTGAAATAAGATCTATGGCTGCGTTACCAATGACATGTTGCTGCAATATGGCTAATAAATCAGGATTATTGAGTAAGTCCGTTGCACTGATGTCAGCACTGCTTAAAAAATCATTAAACGCCTTATCGGTAGGGGCGAAGACCGTATAGTTACTGTCGGTATCAGACAGGGCGCCGACTAATCCTGCTGTTTGAAGCGCTTGTAGCAGAATCGTAAATTCAGCTGAATCGCCATTCGCTAACTGACTAACTAAGCCTGCAATACTGAGTGTTGTGTCTGAGAGTGCCGAATCAGATGGTGGAATTAATACGTGATCAATCGCATGTATAACACCATTGGATGCGTCGACATCAGCCGTTAGGACTTTGGCTTGGTTAATATAAAGATCGCCTTCACGCGCGGATACGGCTATTTTTGCTCCGTTAACCGTCACCACCTGATTCATTTCAGATGAAGCCACGTCAATAGCCGCTTGTGCCATTACTTCACTGCTTAACACGTGGTAGGTCAGTATATCGCCAAGAGCAGGTGAGGCTAATAAGTCATCTGCTGTCAGCTGTTGTGTCTCAAGGTATTGATTAAATGCTGTATCTGTAGGCGCAAAAACGGTGAAAGGGCCATCGCTTTGCAATGTGCTAGTTAACTCGGCCTGTTCTATAGCAGCAGCTAAAGTAGAAAAATTGTCATTTTCAGTTGCGATGGTAACGATATTTTCAACCGGGCCAGACTGCTTAGTTGAGTTGTTATCATTGTCATCACAGCCATAAAGGGAAAGTAGACTCGTCAAGGTTAAACCTAACGTGAGCTTTTTAAGTGGCATTATTTTTATCCTATATCATTTTATATATTGAACACTTAGGCAGTGCTTACATGACATACGGTAGATAGAGAAAGGTAGATGATGAACTGAGTAGTGCAATAAGCGTTTTGTGACCGGCGGTTGAAAGTCGTTCAATGAAGTGGTCCAGTTAGATAACTGGGACGTATTCATAAGGTTTAGCTGTTGGCTTATTACTGTAAGTCAAGCCATTGTTTAGCTCAAAGTAGCAGATAAGGCTTTGTCTATTGATGGATAGGCAAATTCAAACCCCTCATGGGTTAGCTTGGTTGGAAGAACATTGGCGCTAGCCAATAATAAGGATTCTCCCATTTCGCCAAACAGTAAGCGAACAGCAAAGGCTGGCAAAGGCAGCCAGCAAGGTCGGTGGAGCGTCTGCGCGAGTACGCTAGAAAACTGCTGATTAGAAACAGGATTGGGGGAGGTTAGGTTATAGCACCCTTGGCAATCTTGATGGTCAACGAAATACTGGAAGCCTGCGATACAGTCTTTCAGGCTTATCCAGCTCATCCATTGTTGGCCATTGCCTATAGGGCCACCTAAAAAACTTTTGAAGGGCGGTAACAGCTGTTTAACTGCGCCGCCTGACTTGTCGATCACGACGCCTAATCGAGCAATGATCAACTTGGTTTTATTCTGGTCGAGTTCGCTGGCTTCAGTTTCTATTAATTGGCAGATTTCAGCAGGAAAATTGTCGCCTTTTGGTGAATCTTCATCCACAACCTTGTCGGCTGTGTCACCATAAAATCCAATAGCACTGGCAACAATCAATGTGCGTGGTGGGTTTGCGGCTTCATTAATATGGTGTATGAGTGTCTTGCAGGCTGATTGTCGATTGTATTTTAAGTAATCTTTCCGCTTGGCTGACCAGCGTTTAGTGAAGAGTGATTCGCCTGCTAAGTGAATAACAACATCCTGGTTCTCTAATGCATTTACATCCATACTGCCTTCATCAGGTTGCCAGCTGAATTGATTAGCACCTTTGGGTTGTCTGCTTAGTGTGCTGATGGAATGATTGGCTTGCTGAAGATGCGCCGTCAGTGCTTGACCAATAAAACCCGTACCACCAGTAATGAGGATGTTTGACATGGCTGACCTATATCGTGCCTGAGAAGGCGTATAATGCCTTAGAAGCACTCATAAGAACACTTTCTGGTAAGCAATGTCAAAAGATAGGTTGGGTAGGTGACGCTCCTTTACCACGGCCTACTAAAAAAATTACCCCACCGAATTATCAGCTCGATCGACTATGCTCGAGCTAGTCAAGTACACAGGGCTAGTTATTAGGTGCGGTATTTGTAGGATAACCTGACATGGCTTCATTCTCGTCAATATCGTACCGACTATACCGTTTATCCTGAAGGAAAAGCCAAGTGTAGTTTGAATGTCGCTTTAAAGCGGCTGATATAGTGGTGGCATGATTCCCTAAACCTGGCCAACTGTCATTGGTTATTGAGGCGGGATGTCCATCGAGGACTTTATCATCATTCAGGTTATACTTTCGATAGTTGCCATCACTCGTAAAAAATAGACATAGTCGCCATTCCATTTAAGGGCTGCTTCAATTTTAGTTTTATAGCGCCTCTTTTGAGAAACAAGAAAAGATAATTCATTGCTATTTTTTGTGGCACTTAAGTAGTATATTACTCGTAAAAATATAGGGTAAGCGTGTCCACTGGATAGTCGCTTAGCTCCTTCCTTTGTAGTGTTCTTTGTTTTTTTATAATATTTATAGGTGTTTTATATTGTGATAAATAAAATATTATATTTTTTTATTTTAATGCATCTTTCAAATAGTGCTTTAAGTGTAAAAACAATCGATGTGGAAGGTATTAAAATGAAAATAGAGGAAAGGGCAAAGAAGCATTATCTCCCTGCTACCGTTAACCTTGCAAAAGGTATGGGCTTGTTTGGCTCTAGAGAACTGGACTCAATAGAGTGTGTTGTAAAAGCACTTGGTAGTACTCCTGATAACGAGGATATTCCAATAGATGCTAATAAAATATATTTACATAGAGCGTTACGTGAGAAATATATAGATGTTAAAGATGGAAACCCTTATCTTGTAAACAATAAAAATGCTATGGGAATAGTTAATGAAAAATATATTGAGTGGAATGGCGAGGAGAAAAACTTTGCTACGAAAACAAGAGTCCATCCAAATGGTAGTATAAATATGCTAGTTAGCCTACAGCAGGAAGCTTGGCATTTTTATCAAAATAAAAATCGAAAAGATGTATTTGTTACTTTAGCTGATCTGTTAAGTGCGGGCGGAGAAATATATGATGATAAGCACGCGATGATGAGCACTGCTTGCTTTGTAAAAATGCCCTTTAGTCATCCATTACCAGTAAAATTTGCTTCAAAAAAAATCGAGTGGGTAGACAAGGTTAACGAAGTCAGAATATAAATGCCAAAACACCTTGATTGTCACTCATTAACCCTCTTTACAGTCCACAAGAGTAAATAGTAACCAAGCTAAAAACCTATTGACTCACTCAACATTGACAAGAGCCAATAATATAATCGCAAGCTACCAGAGAGGGCGTAGCGACGATCCTGTGATGCGCATTGTGAGCTCATTCTTTTTCTGTTTTAGTATCATTACAGCTAAATTCACTACAAACATATACTTTGTATTTAGCGCCATCGTCGCCTGTATATTCGTGAATAGACAACCAATTGTTATGATTGCAGGCGTGCACATTAATGCTAATAAGGCTTACTGCTAGCCATATAAAACCTAAAGATACGCTTTTCATATGTAAAAACTCAAAAGCTACTTAGGTACAGAAAATAAATTTAGTTCATTGATTTATAACTGAGCTAACACATAATTATTTGCACAGCGATTCGATGACTGACAAGTAGATGTGATGTAACTGGTCGATGTCGTTTATAGACACGCACTCATTGACCTGATGGATGGTCTTATTAATCGGGCCAAGCTCGACGACTTGCACGCCATAGGGGGCGATGAACCTGCCATCTGATGTGCCCCCTGAGGTTGATAGCTCGGTGGGTTTTCCTGTGACTGATAAGATCGCGTTCTGACAAGCGTTTACCAGGGCACCTGGTTTTGTTAGAAAGGGCAGGCCGCTTATTGATGTGTTGGTCTCAACCGTCAGATCATGCTTTTCTACTAAGGCATCAAACCGTGCTTGGATGCTCTCTGGCGTACTTTCTGTTGAAAAGCGCCAGTTGATAGTAAAGGTACAGGTGCCGGGTATCACATTACTTGCGCCTGTACCTGCCTGTACATTAGAAATTTGGCAAGTAGTAGGGGGGAAGTAATCGTTGCCTTCATCCCAGGTAATAGTATCCAGCTCGGCAATAAAAGGAGCGGCTAAGAAAATCGGATTTTTTGCAAGGTGAGGGTAGGCTACATGGCCTTGTACACCTTTGACGGTTAGTTCACAGTGATAGCTGCCTCGGCGGCCATTTTTAATGATATCGCCAAGCCTTACCGTGCTTGAGGGTTCACCTATCAAGCAATAATCGATCTTATCTTTACCTTCTAACCATTCCATGACTTTTACGGTGCCATTTATGGCAGGACCTTCTTCGTCACTGGTAATCAAAAAGCCGACGCGGCCTTTGCTAGGTGTGCCATGAGCTTTGGCATAAGCTTCACAAGCTGTCACCATGGCAGCTAAGCTTGCTTTCATATCAGCAGTGCCGCGGCCGTATAACAGGCCTTCATGTTCGGTGGGTTCAAAAGGTGGATATGTCCAATCGGCTTCATCGCCCACGGGCACTACATCAGTGTGGCCTGCAAAGCAGAGTAAAGGCCCTGTGTCACCCCAAGTGGCAAAAAAATTGTCCACGTCACCAAAGCGAAGTGGTGTACAGGTAAAGCCAATAGCTTCAAGGCGCTCCATCATGAGTGCTTGGCAGCCTGCATCTTCTGGGGTAACAGAGGCTTTTTCGATTAAGGTTTTGGTCAGTTCGAGTGTGGCAGACACATTAAGTCCTAGAGCATTGGAGGTAGGTGATGATACAAAGAAGTAGGGTGGGTTAGCGTAGCGTAACCCACCAATAAAGAGCTAGTTATGCGAATGAAGTTCTTCGTTTAACTCAATCGCTGACTTGTTCGTCAAGACTTCTATGGCACCACTGATTGAGTTGCGGCGGAAAAGCAAATCAGGTTTATAGGCTAACTCACGCGCTTTGATTTTAGACTGAACTTCGCCTTTATCATCTAACACTTGAACAACAGATCCTGCCGTAATATAAAGGCCTGCTTCTACGGTGCAGCGATCACCTAATGGGATGCCTACGCCAGCGTTAGCGCCTACTAGGCAGTTTTCACCTAGCGAAATGATAATGCTGTTTCCGCCAGACAATGTGCCCATGGTAGAACAGCCGCCCCCTAAGTCAGTGCCTTTGCCAATCATGACGCCTGCTGAGATCCTGCCTTCGATCATTGCGGTGCCTTCAGTGCCTGCGTTAAAGTTAACGAAGCCTTCGTGCATGATGGTTGTGCCTTCACCAATGTATGCACCTAAACGAACACGAGCAGTATGGGCAATACGCACGCCTTTAGGGACAACATAATTGGCCATCTTGGGGAATTTGTCGACAGAGGACACTTCTAATACGCGGCCTTCCGTACGGGCTTTAAGTTGTGCTTCAGGTAACTCATCCAAATCAATCGGGCCTACGTCTGTCCAGGCCACGTTAGGTAATAAAGGAAAGATACCGTCTAAGCAAACACCATGAGGCTTCACTAAGCGGTGAGACAGTAAATGTAACTTTAAATAAGCTTCAGGGGTTGAGGAGGGTTTGCTGTCAGTTGCTAAGACGGTTGCGACCAAGTAATCTTTAGTACTGCTTAGAGCCTGAGCTTGATCAGCCAATAAATCTTCATCGATGCTTCGGAATCTTTCGGCGAGTACTCGCATTTGCTCATTAGTGGCGGCTAGCGCCTCATTGCCGCCAGAGTACCAAAGCACGTCTTTTAATACGTCAAAAGCGGCAGTTGACAGCTGAGTGACTGGCTGTGGGTAGAAAACATCTAACCATTCGCCTTTTTGATTTTGTTTGCCTGTACCTAGGCCGAAACTAAAGATTGTCATGATGCTTCCTTTAAAAGTGTTTGCCAGGCCTTCTCGTTGAACCCTGTAATAACCTTAAAACCTGTATCTAACACTGGCCTTTTGATTAGCGTGACATTCGCTTCACAGACTTGAGGTGCGGTGCTCTCGTTGAGTGCTGCCTTTTCTTCATCGCTGAAGCCTTTCCAGGTCGTGCTGCGTTTGTTGATGAGTGTATCAAGCGGTAACTGCTCAAGCCATAAGGCAACTTGTGCCGACGTAAGCCCGTCTTGCCTGAAGTCATGAAAAGTGTAGGCAACACCTTGCGCATCCAGCCATTTGCAGGCTTTTCTAACAGTGTCGCAGTTTTTAATGCCGTAGAGGGTAATCACGTTTAGCCCTAAGTTACTTGGGGTAGTGTTTTTGGACAAAAGATTTTAACCGATTTGCCGCTTCAATGCATTCATCAAGTGGTGCAACGAGCGCCATGCGTGCATAGCCTTTCCCTGGATTAAGCCCTTCGGACGCTCTTGACAAAAATTGGCCGGGCAGGAGAGTGACATGCTCTTGCTCAAACAGCTTTTGGCAAAATGTCATATCATCATCGGGTAGCTTGGGCCATAAGTAGAAACTGGCATCAGGTAAACTCACATCTAACACGCCGTCCAGTATTTCAAGCACCGCTTTAAATTTAGCCTGATACGCTTGCCGATTTTCCTGCACATGTGTCTCATCTGACCATGTAGCGACACTGGCTAACTGAGTGGTTTCTGGCATGGCGCAGCCGTGGTAGGTTCGATAAAGTAAGTAAGGGGCCAGTAATTCTGCATCGCCTGCGACAAAGCCCGAACGTAGTCCTGGTAAATTAGAGCGTTTAGATAGACTATGCATCACCACGCAGCGTTTAAAGTCTTGTCGACCAATCGCTTTGCAAGCACCTAATAAGCCTTGAGGTTTTTCATCAAAATACAACTCGCTATAGCACTCATCGCTCACGATAGTAAAGTCGTATTTGTCTGCTAGTTCAATGAGTTTTACCAGTTGGTCTTCTTTGATGACCGCGCCTGTCGGGTTGCCTGGACTGCATAAAATAAAGAGCTGACAGTCTTTTAAAAGAGTGGCATTAATGTTGTCGAATTCAGGGATGAAGCCTGTGTCTTTTGTGGTGTTTAAGTAAACAGGTTCTGCCCCAGCTAAAATAGCCGCCCCTTCATAAATCTGGTAAAAAGGGTTTGGCATTAAGACTTTGGCATTGGGTTTTCTTGCGACTGCTGCCTGAATAAAGGAAAACAGTCCTTCCCGCGTACCGTTCACAGGTAACACTTGTGTGTCAGGGTTAACTAATGCACCCAACTCAAAGCGATTATTGAGCCAATGTGCAATGGCTTCTCTTAACTCGGCAGAGCCTTTGGTCTTGGGGTATGTTGAGAGTGCTGCTAAATTATCGGCCAAGGTATTTAACACAAAGGCAGGAGGTGCATGTTTAGGTTCGCCTATCGATAAGCTAATAGGTGATTTATCAGCAGGTGTGACTGCGCCTAATAGCTTGGCGAGTTTCTCGAAAGGGTAGGGATGAAGGTTTAATAAGTCAGGGTTCATTCGCTTGTTTTAGCCACTTGCTGGTCTAGTTGTTCTCTTAATTGGGTTTGTAAGGCAGCTGCAGTTTGGTCAGTTAATAGCGGCTGCTCAATACCTTGGATATAAAAAATATCTTCGACCCGTTCGCCTAGCGTTGTAATTTTTGCACTTAGTAGTTCGACCTGATAGTCCATAAAGAGCTTGCCGATAATGGCTAATAAGCCTGGTCTGTCGGCTGTTGTAACTTCCAGTACATGGAAACCTTTGTCGGTGTTGGTGCGCATGTGCGTTTGTGTGGGGATGGGAAAAAACTTGAGCTGTCTAGGGGTGCGGCGAAGTGCCTGACTTTCTGCCATGGGCTGTGCCAACAATGTCGTTAGTCCATGAGTAAGCCTGTCGATTTCTTCAGGGTGCAGTTGCAGTTTAGAGCCTTCTGCATCTAGCAGCAGAAAAGTATCCAGGGTAAACCCTTGTGCGGAGGTATAAACCTGTGCGCCAACTACCGTCAGTGCTTCTTGTTCCAAAAATGCTGTTACTTTAGCAAAAGTATAAGGCAAGTCTTTGGCATAAATAAAGAGTTGAGTGGCGCCTAGGTGATCTTCTTCTTCAGCATTTCGCAAAAAGACTAAAGGTTTGTCGGTATCTTGTTGGTTAATTAAGGTCGTCGCATGCCAAATGATATCGTCCACGGTTTCGCGCAAAAAGTAATCATCGCCCAAGCCTTGCCAAAAGGCTTGTAGTTCCGTGTTAGGAATGGCTTCTAGCGCCGCACTTGCGGCTTGTTGGGTTTCCTGAATAATGTCTTGCTTGTCGACAATGGTTTCAAGGCCTAGTTTAAAGAGCGCATTGGTCTCATGGTAAAGCTGCCTAAGCAAAGAAGCTCGCCAGCTGTTCCACAGTTCTGGGTTTGTGCCATTAATATCGGCAACCGTTAAGAGGAATAAACAGTCGAGGTGCCGCTTATCACCAACACGTAAGGCAAATTGACGGATAACATCAGGGTCAGAAAGGTCTCGTTTTTGAGCAGTGCGTGACATATAAAGGTGGTATTTAACGAGCCAGCTAACCAGCTTGCTACTTCTGTTAGATAGGCCTAAGTATTTACAAAATTCATAAGCATCTTCGGCGCCTAATACAGAGTGGTCACCGCCTCGGCCTTTGCCAATATCATGAAAGAGGCAGGCGAGATACAGCACTTCTTTGTCTTTAATCGTCGACATGACTTTTCTGGCAAGAGGAAAGTTTTGCGTGCTGTCGCCTTCTTCTGTATAGGTAAAGCGCCGCATATTTTTAAGCACCATCATGGTGTGCTTGTCGACTGAATATATGTGGAACATATCCAGCTGTGTTTGTCCTACAATATCACCGAAGGCAGGGATGAATTTACCTAAAATGCCATAGCGCAGCATCAAATCAATAACGCTGGCAACTCGCCTTTCAGATTGAAGAATTTTTAAAAACAGGTTTTTGTTTTTTGCCTGCTGCCTGAAATCCTCGTCAATCAAGTGCCTGTTATCGCGAATCTCGCGGATGGTCGAGGCTTTCACATGTTTGATGCTGTCGTTGCGACAAAGAAGAAGAAAAACTTCCAAAAGCGCTGAGGGCTCTTCGATAAAAAGGTTAGGGCGGGCAGATTCTAGAAAGCCGTTAGTGACGGTAAAGCGATCATTCAGCCTGTAAGGTTTATCAGGGCTTTTTTCTTGTACGATGGTTTCGTCAAACAATTGAAGTAACATTTCGTTGAGCTCGCTGAGTGCGAGCACCCACCGAAAATATTGCTTCATGAGTTTTTCAACGCCAAGTGAGGAGTCATCATCTTCGTAGCCTAAGGCGTTGGCGATAGGTTTTTGAAATTCAAACAGCAAGCGATCTTGCTTACGGTTGGCGAATAGATGCAAAGCAAAGCGGACTTTAAATAAAAACGCCTGACCATTATTTAAAATGTCTAAGTCTTCTTCGCTTAAAAAACCAGCGCGAATAATGCCCTCGACTTGTTGGTCATCGAAATGTCTTCTGGTAATCCAGCCGATGGTTTGAACGTCTCGTAAGCCGCCTGGACTATTTTTTACGTTAGGCTCCAGGTTGTATTCGGTTTGTCTATGCTTCTTGTGGCGGTTTTTTTGTTCTTTAATTTTAGCCTGAAAAAATTCTTGGCTAGTCAGTATGTCGTCAGAAGTAATGGCTTCGAAGAGTGATTCAGATATTGATTCGCCGCCGCATATAAATCGCGATTCTAAAAGATTGGTTGCTGTTGAAATGTCCGCCTTGGCTTCTTCGATACAAGTATGGATGCTTCTAACACTATGACCAATATCAAGTCCTGTATCCCATAAAAAGGTCACAAAAGTTTCGAGCTGATCTTTGTGCTTAGCGAGCGCTGAGTCTTCAGCGAGAATAAGCAGGTCGATATCAGAAAACGGAAGCAGTTCACCGCGGCCATAGCCGCCAACGGCAATGAGCGCCATATCTTGGCTATTGTTGGGAAAAAAATGCTGCCAAAGTTCAGTTAGCAGTTGATCCATCTCATTTGAGCGAGAATGAATCAGCCAATCAGCTTCTTCAGGGTTGTCGAGGAAGTGTGTTTCTTGTTGCTTAAACTGTTGCTTTAACCTGTCCTTGCAGCTAGTCAACAATACTTGGGGTGAGGAAAAGTCCAGTGTTGTATTCAGGCTCATGATTATTGTAGGCCTACAATCGATACAGTAGGGTGGGTTAGTGAAACGTAACCCACCATGGCTTAAGTTGTTTCTGGTGGGTTACGTTTCACTAACCCACCCTACGTTTCTTGGGGTTGCTTGAAAAATTATCCGTTAAAGTAAGGCTCGCCTTTGCGTGCGGTAAACACCTCAGCGCCAGTGTCTGTAACGAGGAGTGTATGTTCCCATTGTGCTGAATGACGACGATCTTTCGTTGTCACGGTCCAGCCATCTTTTTTATTGAGTTTAGTATGCCTTTGCCCAAGGTTAATCATGGGCTCAATGGTAAATGTCATACCGGCTTCAAGCGTTAGGCCAGTACCTGCTTTGCCATAGTGGAGGACTTGCGGCTCTTCATGAAACACTTTACCAATGCCATGGCCGCAGTATTCCCTAACCACTGAATAATGTCTGCTTTCTGCTAGCTTTTGAATGGTGTGGCCGATATCACCTAATGTAATGCCCGGTTTAACAATATCGATGGCTTTGTAAAGGCATTCCTGTGTGGTGTCGACGAGCTTTTTCAAGTGCGGCAGCGCTTCGCCGACATGCACCATGATACTGGAGTCACCGTGATAGCCATCTTTGATGACGGTAATATCAATATTGATGATGTCGCCTCTTTTTAAGACTTTTCCATCGCTGGGGATGCCATGGCACACCACTTCATTCACGGAAGTGCAAATCGATTTAGGAAAGCCGTGATAGTTTAATGGCGCAGGAATAGCCTGTTGGGTTTCAGTGATGTATTGATGGCAAATTCGGTCTAGCTCGCCCGTGCTCACCCCAGGCACGACATAAGGTTCAATCATTTCAAGCGCTTCTGCGGCTAAACGGCCTGCTACACGCATCTTTTCGATTTCGTTAGGGGTCTTCAGTGTAACGCTCATCATCTTCACCAATCGTTGCAGGGCCGCAGTATATAAGAAAATGGCTTAAATTCGAATTTCTTCTTGGGCTTTGGAACTTTTCTGATTAAAGGCGAGCTAAGAGAGACCTGTGTTGTGGCATTGTTAGATGAGTAGCTTACCGATTTGCTGCCTCCTTAAACAGGCTTTAATGCTGGTTTATTTGTTATGTGAATCGTAGTTGTAGTTGGAGGTGTAAGTGTTTCGATTAATGACTTTGACTTTATTGGTGTTGCCAGTTGTTGGGTTTTCAGGGGACGGTATTTTGGGTTGCTTTCAGCGAAGTGAAAGCTGTAGCACTCTTTTAACGCCTGATGATAGGGGGGGTGGCGGATATGGAGAGTCATCCAGTATTCAATCTCAAAAGTTGGTGCCTGGAGATAGTAAAGGCAGAGATTATGGTACGAATGGCCCCACTTCAAGAAAGGTTACTGATGAGGAAAATCAAATAGATAAAAAAATAACAGTCAAAACCATTTCAACGCTAAGCAACACGAACTCTAGTAAGTCTGTGATAGACGATGCAAGTGAAGAGCCATTAGGGGTTCAAGTAATCGTTAATAAAATTAGAAGAAAACTAAGTAAGACTCGGTTACCAAAGGGGTGGCCCAAGAAAAAGGGGTATGAAAAATTTTGAGGTGTCCTTGTTATGCCTTGGGTGTTGTGGTATAAAGCGCCCTGGAATTTTGGCGTTGGTATCTGCCTTGCCAAAATCGATTAAATCCGCCCATAAATCGACACAGTAACCGGGTGCTTTTTGTTCATTTTAATGATTGAAAAGTTGGCTGCTGGGATTTATGGAAGCCAAAACCCAAACCAATAGGAATTATCATGGCACAAGTTTCAATGCGTGACATGCTCCAAGCGGGCGTTCACTTTGGTCACCAAACCCGTTACTGGAATCCAAAAATGCGTAAGTTCATTTTTGGTGCGCGTAACAAAATTCATATCATTAACCTTGAGCATACGTTACCTACCTTTAATAATGCGCTGGGTTATGTAAAGTCAGCTGCTGCTAGCAACAAGAAAATCTTGTTTGTGGGTACTAAGCGTGCAGCAAGCAAAATCATTCAGCAAGAGGCGACACGCGCTGGCATGCCTTTTGTTAGTCATCGCTGGTTAGGCGGTATGTTGACGAACTACAAAACCATTCGTCAATCCATTAAAAAATACCGTGAATTAGAAGCGCAAAGCAAAGACGGTACTTTTGAGCAGTTAACTAAGAAAGAAGCGCTAATGCGTACCCGTGAGATGGAAAAGCTTGAGCGTTCCATTGGTGGTATTAAAGACATGGGTGGCTTGCCTGATGTGATCTTTGTGATTGACGTGGATCATGAACGCATTGCTGTGACCGAAGCCAACAAATTGGGTATCCCTGTTATTGGTGTGGTTGACTCCAATAGCAATCCTGACGGCGTCGACTATATTATCCCTGGTAATGATGATGCGATCCGTTCTATCAAGCTATTTGTTACAGCTGTTGCTGATGCTTGTATCGAAGGTAAAGCAAGTGCGGGTAGCGCTCCTGTTGTTGAGGAGATGGCCGAAGCGGCTGAAGCACAAGAAGCCGTGGCAGAAGAAGGCGCTTCAGAAGGTGAAGCAGCTGACGAAGCCCCTGCTGCTGAATAAGTCAAAAGCTATTGCGAAAGGGGAGCTTGCTCCCCTTTTTTGAGAAAAGTTAAAAAACAAAGTTAACGAGGATAAGACTATGGCGGCGATTTCTGCGTCAATGGTAAAGGAGCTGCGCGAGCGTACAGGTCTCGGCATGCTTGATTGTAAAAAAGCCCTTAAAGAAGCAGATGGTGATATCGATAAAGCGATTGAAGATCTGCGTAAATCAAGCGGCATGAAGGCTGCTAAAAAAGCAGGTCGCGTTGCAGCTGAAGGTATTGTGGTTGCGCGTGTTGAAGGCGGCTATGGCCAACTTACAGAAGTCAACAGTGAAACTGACTTCGTGGCGCGTGATGAAGGCTTTAAAGGTTTTGTGAATGCAGTAGCTGATAAAGCATTTGCTGATAAAACCACTGACGTTGCGGCAGTGATGGAAGGCGAACTTGAAAGCAAGCGTGAAGCGTTGGTACAAAAAATTGGTGAAAACATCGGCGCGCGTCGTATCGCTGAGCTAGAAGCTGACACCTTAGCCGCTTATGTTCACGGTAATGATCGTATTGCTGTTTTGGTTGCGCTTAAGGGTGGTGACGAAGCGTTGGCAAAAGATGTGGCAATGCACATTGCAGCGGTTAACCCTCAGTTTGTTGCCCCTGATAATGTGAGTCAAGAAGTGATCGACAAAGAATCTGATATTATCAAAGCTCAACCAGACATGGCTGGTAAGCCTGCTGAAATCGTTGAGAAAATGATCGGTGGCCGTATCAAGAAGTTCTTGGCTGAAATCAGCTTGACTGAACAGGCGTTTGTTAAGAACCCTGAAATCAAAGTTGGCAAGCTTGTTAAAGATGCAGGTGCTGAAATCTTAAGCTTTGTTCGCTACGAAGTAGGCGATGGCATTGAGAAAGAAGAAAAAGACTTTGCAACAGAAGTCGCAGAGCAGTTAGCAGGTAATTAATAAAAAGCCCGTCAGGGCTTTTTTTTTGCCTATTCTTTTGCAGAGAAAAAATTAATAATTGGGTCGGAACAACATGGTCGCAAGCGAAAATAAGTTTAAAAGGATTCTTCTAAAGTTAAGTGGTGAAGCCTTAATGGGCGATCAGGGGTTTGGTATTGATCCAAAAGTGCTTGATCAGATGGCATTAGAGATTGGTCAGCTAATCGGTATTGGTGTGCAGGTGGGGCTTGTCATCGGTGGTGGTAATCTCTTTAGAGGCGCTGCTTTATCTGAGGCAGGTCTTGACCGTGTCACGGGTGATCACATGGGGATGCTGGCAACGGTGATGAATGCCCTCGCCATGCGCGATGCGTTAGAGCGTGCCAGTATTCCTTCACGGGTTATGTCAGCCATTTCAATGGCAGGGGTGACTGATTTGTATGATAGGCGGCAGGCTAACCGCTGTTTGGCTCAAGGCGAAGTCGTCATCTTTTCGGCAGGTACGGGTAATCCTTTTTTTACAACAGACTCTGCTGCTTGCTTACGTGGTATTGAGACCGAAGTTGATTTGGTATTAAAGGCAACCAAAGTAGATGGTGTGTATGACAAAGACCCAGCAAAACATCAGGATGCGGTGAAATTTGAATCGCTTACTTTTGATGAAGTGTTGGATAGAAAATTAGGCGTGATGGATCTAACGGCTATCTGTTTGTGCCGTGATCACAACCAGCCTTTGCGCGTGTTTAAAATGGATAAAAAAGGCGCACTGTTAAATATCGTGATGGGAAAAGACGAAGGTACCTTGATTCATTCAAGAGAGGGTTAACCTCTCTTGAGGTGGATAGCTATTATTGGCTGAATAATTTTGTTATTTCCTCAGCTGTCATAGTATCAGGAATAAGATGACTTCCATTAAATTCACTCACATCTACGAAGTCTGATCTTGAAGGCTTCGAAGTGGCGGGTGATTTTTCTCTGGTACTTGTTGTTTCTATTGAGCGCGTTGGTGAGACCAATTGACCAACCCGATGAATATGGCGCTCGGCATCTTCGTAACTATTAAAAAGTCTTCTGTCTGTATTTGCGTTACTTGATGGGTTATGGCTTTTTTCAGCCCTTTGAGCGTAGTCTTCAAAGCGGCCTCTATCAAGTAAAGTGTTTAAGTGTGCATCTGTTAGGTAGTCTAGGGTCTGGGGTGCTGGCTCCTCACCTCGTTGTCTTTTTTTAATGTCTATTAAATGATTTTCTGTGCTTGCGCTTCTCTTTTGGAACGATTCTCTTGCTGCTAATGCGCCACGGCTAAGTTTTTGTCTAACCGATTCTTTGCGTTTTTGGGTCAGTTGTTTGGTGTATTTTTGGGCCAGTTGTTCAGTGTATTTTATAGGTGTTGTGTTTAAATTATTATTTATGTCTGGCCTGCCTGGTTTAGCTTCAACGTACCTGTCGAGTCCATATTGACTCAGGCGCCTTTGATCTTCTGGTATGGGGGCTGGGATTTTGCTGTCAGAAGGTAAGGCTAAATCTAATGGTTTAAGCTGTTCAAGTTGTTGCAGTCGAGGATAGTTTGTTACGCAGACATCACAACGGCAATCAGGTGATGCATCAAAAAGAGTGACTGGGCGTCCACTTCCCTCGAAACTGTTGGTTGGGAACAACCGTGTTGCTAAAGTTGGTTGTTGAGGAAGTATCGAAGAGGCCAAACTCAGTAGGGTTTGTTTTTTGGGACGAGTTGTTGTGGCTGTTTTTTTTGTTGTTTGAGGCTGTGCCAGGTAGGCACTCAAACTGGCGGCATCAAAGCTTGCGCCGCTAAGGAGGGCGGTGAACGCTGTTCGAGAGGTGGGTTGTGGCGTTTCCACTACTGTAGACGAGCTTTCTGATGGCGCAGCGTCGCAGTGCACCCCTATCAAAATGCTTATAAAAGAGAATAAAAGTGGCCGCATTATTAATTTCCTTGTTACTTGCTAAAGAAGACAAACGCTGTTTTGAAAAATTCACCAAGATTGACAATTGTAATGTTTCTAGGTTCTGTTGGTTAGGCGTTGGTGAGACATTACCGACCTTTACGTGAAATAGATTGAGGGCTACCCCCTGTTACTGGTATCCTTGCGTGATTTATTTTACGTGACGGAATTAGGTGATTATCGTGATCGATGAAATTCAATCAGATGCCAAGGGTCGTATGGAGAAAGCCATTGATGCCGTACAGGTGGCTTTTAAGAAAATCAGAACAGGCCGAGCGCACCCAAGTATTTTAGATGCTGTGCAAGTTGACTACTATGGCTCACTGACGCCTTTATCCCAGCTGGCAAACATCAGTGTGGAAGATGCGCGGATGTTATCGGTCACACCTTGGGAAGCGAAAATTGTGCCTGATGTTGAAAAGGCCATCATGAAATCAGACTTAGGACTTAATCCCTCTACCGCCGGAAACGTCATTCGCGTGCCTATGCCGATGTTGACAGAAGAGACGCGCAAAGGGTTTATCAAGCAAGCAAAGCAAGAGGCAGAATCTGCAAAGGTCTCAATCCGTAATGCAAGACGCGATGCTAATTCAGAGCTTAAAGCCCTCTTGAAAGAAAAAGAAATCACAGAAGATGATGATAAGCGTGCGCAAGAAAGTATTCAAAAAACAACGGATAGTTTTGTAGGGCAGGTGGACAAGCTTCTAGAGGAAAAAGAGAAAGATCTTCTCGAGATCTAATCATAGTGGCTACTCTCACAGGTAATACCCCACGACACATTGCTATTATCATGGACGGTAATGGGCGCTGGGCTAAGGCTAAGCGTTTGCCTGTGGCTGCGGGGCATAAAGCGGGCGCTGAAAATGTCCGATCTATTTTAAAGCGTTGTAAGCAGGTAGGTGTTCAGGCGTTGACGCTTTATGCGTTTAGCACTGAAAACTGGCAGCGTCCTGCACTTGAAGTCAAAGCGTTAATGGTGCTTTTTTCGGACTATTTGGATCAGCACATTCAGACCTTGAAAGATGAAGGCGTGCGCGTACGTTTTATTGGTGGGCGAGATAAATTTCAGGCTGCGCTTCTCAAGAAAATAGAATGGGCAGAAAGTGAGACGGCTCATAATACGAGTTTTCACCTAACGCTTGCTGTTGATTATGGCAGCAAATGGGATATTACCGAAGCGGCCAGACGTCTTGCTGAGCGTGTGGCTGAAGGGGCACTCAACCCCGAGGCTATTACAGAGGGTGCACTCGAACAAGAGCTGGCGCTATATGATGTAGGCTTTCCAGATTTACTTATACGTACAAGCGGTGAATACCGCATCAGTAATTTTTTACTTTGGCAATTAGCCTACAGTGAATTTTATTTTGCCAAGGAGTTATGGCCAGATTTTGATGAAGCCGCCTTGGATAAAGCTTTAATGAGTTTTGCCCAAAGGCAGCGGCGCTTTGGTGGTCGAGACAATAATGAAAAATAGAATTATAACGGGCTTTGCTGTGGCAGGCAGTGTGCTTGCCTTGTTATTGCTATTGCCTTTGCCTTATGTCTATGGCGTGATTGCAGTTATTTGCAGCCTAGGCGCTTATGAGTGGGCAAAACTATCGGGTTTGATCAAAAGGCCCTTTAAAGTTTGCTATGCGTTGGTGCAGTTGCTGGTCATTCTGTTAGCTGCACAGGCGGTAGGTTTGTTTTCTACTATAAAGCCTGAAGTGTTTCAGGATTTATTGGGTGTGGCCTGCCTTTTTTGGGCGATAGCCTTGTTGTGGGTGTTAACTTACCCACAAAGTGCCCTTATTTGGTCTAAGCCTTGGTTTATTGGATTGATGGGGTTTGTGGTATTAGTCCCTGCGGCCTGTGCCTTGATATATTTGGTGCAACAGCCATCGGGTAGAGCCTTGGTGGTTTGCTTGATCGCGTTTGTTGCGTTAGCTGATACGGGCGCTTATTTTTTTGGTAAGCAATTCGGTAAGAAAAAACTGTGCCCAAGCGTTAGCCCAGGTAAATCTTGGGCGGGTTTTTTGGGTGGCCTATTCGTCGTTTCTATTTTTTCGGCGAGCCTTTGGCCATTCTTTAAGCCCTTTGGTTTGTCTTTTCTTGCACTCTGGTCAGTTGTTATCGTGACGGTTTTAGCCTCTGTGTTAGGTGACCTGGTTGAGAGTATGGTGAAGCGTCAGGCGGGTATCAAAGACAGTGGCTCACTATTACCAGGTCATGGTGGGATTTTGGATCGCATTGATAGCATGACAGCAGCTGCACCTGTGTTTGTGTTATTGACGCTATTGTTGGCTGGAGCCTAAGACTGTGCAAACGCTGGTTGTTCTCGGGTCTACTGGCTCAATAGGTTGCCATACGCTGGATATTGTTGC
This sequence comes from Pseudomonadales bacterium, assembly GCA_965225765.1. Lineage (GTDB taxonomy): Bacteria > Pseudomonadota > Gammaproteobacteria > Pseudomonadales > DT-91 > CAKMZU01. The sequence continues at coordinate 106,557 of CBDDBO010000001.1, read as the reverse complement.
CCAGCATCCTGACGCCTACTCTGTTTTTTTGTTAAGTGCCGGCGCTAATGATGAGCGCTTGCTTGAGCAGTGCAGACAGTTTAAACCTCGCTATGCTTTTCTTGAGGATAATGAAGCAGCTAAACGTTTACGAGCGTGTCTTAGTAAAGAAACCTTACCAACGCATGTGATAGAGTCCTTTAGTGATTACCTGGCCTTGATTCAAGAGTCAGAAGTTGATGCTGTTGTGTCTGGCATCGTAGGTGCGGCTGGCTTGTTGCCGACGTTGACCGCCGTGCAAGCTGGCAAGAAAGTTCTGTTAGCCAATAAGGAAAGCCTGGTAACAGCGGGTGAACTCTTTATGAATGAAGTGGCTCGCCATGGCGCTAGCCTTATTCCTCTCGATAGTGAGCATAATGCGATTTTTCAGTGTTTGCCTTTTGATGAGCAAGACAGCCTACAATTAAAATCTGTCGATAACATTATTCTAACGGCATCGGGTGGGCCTTTTAGAACCTTGACGACATCGCAGATGCAGTCAGTTACCCCTGTTGAAGCTTGTAGTCATCCTAACTGGTCGATGGGGCGCAAAATTTCTGTAGATTCTGCCAGTATGATGAATAAAGGCTTGGAGTTGATAGAGGCGCATTGGCTATTTGGTTTGAGTGAAAAACAAATTGATATTGTGGTACACCCACAAAGCATCGTGCATTCTTTAATTCAATATCGTGACGGTTCAACATTAGCACAGCTCGGTAATCATGATATGCGCGTACCCATTAGTTATGGGTTGAGTTGGCCAAAGCGTATTTCATCAGGTGTGAGTCAATTGGACTTACTGAAAGCGAAGCAGTTAGATTTTGAGGCAGCAGATTATGAGCGGTTCCCTTGTTTGCGCTTGGCAAGAGACGCCTGCAAAGCAGGGGGCAATGCAGCTGCAGTACTAAACGCTGCGAATGAAGTCGCCGTCGATGCCTTCTTGAATGAGCAGATAGGCTTTATGCAGATTCCTGAAATAAATGAAGCTGTGTTAGCAAGTACACCGCAAGCGACCTTAACATCGATAGAGGACGTTTTAGAGACGGACAGAAAAGCCAGGGTAAAGGCTCTAGCTTACATTAACCAGGGAAAGGGTTAACTGATGGATATTTTACAGCAAATCGGCATCATGGTGGTCACGCTCGGTATCTTGGTCGCGTTTCATGAATACGGCCATTACTGGGTTGCCAAGAAGTGCGGCATCAAGGTGCTGAAGTTTTCAGTGGGTTTTGGTCCTTCTCTTTTGTCTTGGACAGACAAACACAACACAGAGTTTTCACTGTCAGCGATTCCTTTAGGCGGCTTTGTTAAAATGCTGGATGAACGCGAAGGTGAGGTTGATGACAGTGAAAAGCATTTAGCCTTTAACAATCAGCCTGTTTGGCAGCGTATTCTAGTGGTTGCAGCGGGCCCTGTAGCAAATTTTATTCTGGCTGTTTTTGTTTACTGGTTGGTCTTTTTACAAGGCATCACTCAGCTAAGCCCTGTAGTGTTTTCAGTCGATGAGAGCGCTAAGGCTTATCAGTCCGGTCTTCGTGTTCAAGATAAAATTGTGGCGGTTGACGGTCATGAAACGGTTTCTGCGCAACAAGTCCTGATGCGTCTGTTAGATCGGATCGGTGGTACAGGTACTATTGAGCTAAGGGTGATTAACACCAAAACGCTTGATGAGCGAGCGGTGAGGTTGCCTATTTACGAGTGGCAGTCTGAGGCAGAAGACGCTATTGATCCTGCTGCTGACTTGGGTTTTGGGTTTTATGAGCCCGTTATTGAGCCTGTCATTCACTCGGTCTTAAAAGACTCTGCGGCAGAGTCTGCCGGTCTCAAAGCGGGCGATAAAATTATGTCCGTTGATGGCGAGCCCGTTGAGAGCTGGCAGCGTTGGGTAGAAGCGGTGCAGGCTTCTCCAGGGCGTACTCTGGCGTTGGGCGTGTTAAGGCAGGGTAACCCTTTAACATTGTCGCTAACGCCGAGTGCTAAACAGATAGAAGGTCAAACCGTTGGCCTTGCAGGCGTAAAAGTCAAAGCACCTGCCATACCAGAAAATCTCATTTACAAGCAAGATTATGGTGTGTTAAGTGCTTGGGTGCCTGCTGTAAAAAGGACTTGGCAAAACATCGTATTTAGTTTAAGTTCCCTCAAAAAATTGGTCTTAGGACAGCTGTCGTATAAACAACTCAGTGGACCTATTACCATTGCTCAAGTGGCAAATGATTCGTTTAATGTGAGTTTCTTTGCTTACTTGGGACTGCTGGCATTACTAAGTGTAAGTTTAGGCGTACTGAATCTGTTACCTGTGCCTGTCTTGGATGGTGGTCATCTATTCTTTTATGTCATTGAATGGATAAAAGGCTCACCTGTTTCAGAAAAAGTGCAGATGGTAGCCTATCAAATAGGCTTATTTATTGTGTTATCCATTATGTGTTTGGCACTTTTTAACGACCTCAATCGGTTAACCTAATTGAATGTATAGAAGAGTCTTACTGTTTGTTGCGTTGCTTTGGCAACCCTTTCTGTTAGCCAAAGATGTGCTAACGATAAACGATGTGCGTATCGAGGGATTAGAACGTATTTCCTCTGACAGCATTTTTGCCGCATTGCCTTTTCATGTGCCTAGTGAGGTCTCATCGAGTGATGTGCGTGAGGGCATTGGTGTACTTTTTCAGTCAGGTAATTTTAATAACATTGAGGTAGGCCGAGAGAATAAGACACTCGTTATTAAAGTTGAAGAAAGGCCTTCGATTGCATCGATTGATATTAAAGGTAACAAGGCCATTAAGACAGATGATCTTAAGCAGGGCTTGTCTCGTTCGGGGTTGTCCGAAGGGCAGCTTTTTAAGCGTGCAACACTTGAAGGCATTCGTCTAGAGTTGCAAAGACAATATGTGGCCCAAGGTCGCTACGACTCCCAAATTAATACCAACGTCACCCGTATTGGTAAAAATCGGGTCAAGATTGAGATTAATGTCGATGAAGGCTCAGTGGCCAAAATCAAACATTTTAATATTGTCGGCAATCAGCATTTTAAAAAGAGCACGTTAGTCGATGAACTTGAAATGCGCCAGACTGAATGGTTGTCGATCATAAAGGGTAATGACAAATATTCAAAAGAAAGGCTTCAAGGTGATTTGGAACGGTTAGAGTCGTATTATAGGGATCGAGGCTTCTTGAAATTTGCTATTAATTCGACACAAGTATCACTCAGCCCTGAAAAAGATGCTGTGTTTATCACCATCAATATCACTGAGGGCGATATCTATACCGTTACGGATGTGAAATTATCAGGCGACATCATTTTGCCAGAGCCTATTGTTAGAGGCTTAATTCAATTAAGACCTAATACGGTATTCTCGCAATCAAAAGTGACTCAAACCCAAGAGCTGATTTCTAAAGTACTGGGAAATGACGGTTATACCTTTGCTAAGGTGCGAAGTTACCCAAAAGTGAATGAAGAAGACAAAACGGTTGAGCTAACGTTCTTTGTTGATCCAGGCAACCGTACTTACGTCAATCGTATTATCTTTAAAGGTAATTACATGACCAAGGATGAAGTCTTAAGGCGCGAGCTTCGTCAGATGGAGGCAGCCCCTGCATCAGGCAGCAAGATTGAACAATCAAGGCTTTATCTTAACCGCTTAGGCTTCTTTAAAGATGTAAAATCCGAGATGAAAGAAGTCCCAGGTCATGACGATTTGGTTGATGTTGTCTTTAATGTCGAAGAGCAACCTTCAGGGCAGGTGAATGCCAGTGTCGGTTACTCTGATGGCTCGGGTTTGTTGTTATCGGCTGGTCTTCAACAGAATAACTTCTTAGGCTCAGGTAACAGCGTGTCGTTCTCTGTCAGTCGAAACGATTATCAAAAGAGCGTCGATTTCAGCTTTAATGACCCGTACTACACTATAGATGGCGTGAGTCGCGGCTTTAACGTCTATTACCGTAATACGGATTTTGAAAAAGCGGGGCTTTCGACCTATAGCATTGATACCTATGGTGCAGGCTTAAATTACAGTTACCCGATAGGTGAGGGCACATCTGTTGGCTTCGGTTTAGGTTATGCCAATATTCAAGTGCATACAGGTAGCTTTGCACCTCAGGAAATCATAGGTTCACCTGACCCTATTACCAATCTTGACCAATATATTGACCGGGTGTTGAATGATCAGGGTTTGCCTGTTAGTGATGAATATTTACAAAATATTTCGACGTTAACGACTCAGGGCATCGAACCTTATGCGCCTAAAGGCAACGGTTTTGTAGACCGCCATGGCGATCAGTATAATAACTACAAACTCAATTTGAGTTGGCGTCAGTATCGATTAAACCGCGGCATGCTGCCAACCAAAGGGTATGATCAGCGCTTAGGGGTTGAATTCGGTGTGCCGGGCAGTGATCTTGAATACTATAAAATGACCTATACGGGCCAAATTTATTTCCCGATTCATCCTGAATATATTTTCCGCCTACATACGCGTTTAGGGGCTGGCTTTGGTTATGGGTCGACGAGTCGTATGCCATTTTTAGAGAACTTTTATGCAGGGGGTATTGGGTCAGTTCGTGGCTATGAACGCTCAACCCTAGGACCTAGAGGAACGCCTGCTGAACGCTATCGCTTTGATACGCCAAAGAAAACGGACGGGACGCCTATTTCTGATGCCAGTTTTGGTTATGTGTATAACCCTGACACGCAAAAATTTGAGACTGATGAAATAACCAGTCGCAACAATCACATAGGCGGTAACGTCTTGGTTGAGACAGGGGCAGAATTCATCTTCCCTCTATGGTTTATTAAAGACCGCAGTTCGCTACGCTCTATGCTGTTTGTAGATGCGGGTAATGTATTTGATACCGACTGTAACGATACACAGTTAGACTGTTCTGCGCCTGATATTACGAAACTTCGCGCAGCGGCAGGCTTAGGTTTGACGTGGTTTAGCCCAATGGGGCCTTTGACCTTCAGTGTCGCACAGCCGTTTAATTACGATAAGATTAATGAAGGTAATCGTAAATTCTTCCAATTTACCATTGGTACGGGTTTCTAATTTTTCAATCAAAGGATAAAGCATGAAAAAGTCGTTAGTAGGTTTCTTATTGTTGAGTGTGGCTTGGTTTTCTCAGGCTGCTAAAAGTGATCTCAACGTTCGTGTGATCAATTTTGAAGCAGCTATTATCAATACCGATTTAGCGAAAGCTGAGATAGCCAAGCTTGAAAAGAACGCTGAATACAAAAAGAATGTGGAAGAGTTTGAGCGTTACAAGAAAGAAGGTGAAAAACTCGTCGAGAAAATGCAAAAAGACGGTGCTTTGATGAGCCCTGCTGACAAGGCAGCACTTGAGGCGCAAATCAAGAGTAAGCAAGCCGATGTTGAGCATGTCATTAAAAAACTGAACGAGACAAAAGGCACCTTGATGCGTGCGCTGATGATCAAGATGAATCAAGACATGACAGCCATTACTAAAGAGTTGATTAAGTCTGAAAAAGTGGGTTTATTGTTGCCTGCAACGCCGCAACTAGTGCTTCACTATGAGCCTGAGTTTGATCTTACCGCTAAGTTAACCGCAAGGCTTAATAAGAAGTTTCCTGCCAAATGATCAAAACGATAAGAGCCTTAGCTGATGAGTTAGGCGCAAGCCTGAATGTCTCAGGTGAGGCTGAAATAACCGGTATTGCACCGCTTGATCAGGCGAAGCGAGGTGATATCAGCTTTTTGTCATCGTCTCGCTATGAGCATGAGCTAGCAACGACTCGAGCGACAGCGGTCATCGTGAAGCCTTCGCAGGCCGACATTAAGTCGAATGCCGTTTTAGTATTGCATGAAGATCCTTACCGTTGCTTCGCTCAATTAACGGCCATTTTTAATCCTGAAAAACCGTTTCAATCGGGTATTCATGAAACGGCTATTGTTGCAGCCTCTGCATCCATTCCGGCGTCGGTGACTATTGGCCCTCGTGTCGTGATTGGTGAGCAGGTTGTGTTGGGTGAACACACCGTTGTCGAAGCAGGGTCGGTGATTGGCGATCATTGCAGTGTTGGCCATCATTCAAGGCTTCACCCTAATGTCACGCTCTATCATAGTGTGAAGCTTGGCAATGAAGTGAATATCCATAGTGGCGCTATTATTGGTTGCGATGGATTTGGCTATGCACCTGATCCTAAAGGCGAGCGTAAATGGCATAAAATTCATCAGCTAGGCACCGTGATTATTGGTGATCGTGTTGATGTGGGTTCTTCGACCACGATTGATCGAGGCGCGTTAGGTGATACGGTCATTGAAGATGATGTCATCATTGACTCACAAGTTCACATTGGTCATAACTGTAAAATTGGTCAAGGATCTGCGCTAGCAGGTTGTGTAGGGCTTGCAGGCAGTTCGATTATCGGTAAAGGTTGTTTGCTAGCCGGTGGCGTCGGTATTGCTGGTCACTTAAGTATTTGCGATGGTGTTCAGGTCACGGGGATGACGATGGTGACTAAGTCGATCACGCAACCTGGTTCTTATTCTGCAGGTACGCCCATGATGATGACTAACGACTGGCGCAAAGCTGCTGTACGTTTTAGTCAGCTAGATAAATTAAATAAAAGAGTAAAGGCACTTGAAGAACAGCAACCTTAATCTTCAAGCTAATTGATTATGATGAAAATTGATGAAATTAAAGACTATTTGCCGCATCGCTATCCTTTTTTACTGGTAGATCGCGTCACTGAAATTCACCTAGATGATCGGATTGTTGCGTATAAAAATGTTTCAGTGAACGAGCCGTTCTTTAATGGGCACTTTCCTGATTATGCCGTGATGCCAGGTGTGTTGATTATTGAAGCCATGGCGCAGGCTGCGGGTATTTTAGGGTTTAAATCCATTGGTAAAAAGCCTGCCGATGGGTCAATGTATTTATTTGTGGGCAGCGACAAAATGCGCTTTAAGCGCCAGATTGTGCCTGGCGACCAAGTCAAACTAGAAGCGCAAATAGACGGTAAGCCTAAGCGCGGTATTTGGAAATTTAAATGCCAAGCGACCGTTGATGGTGAATTAGCCGCTTCAGGTACTATTTTGTGTGCAGACCGTAAAAAGCCTAATTCATAGTCTAGTACATCGCGACAATCGGTTTTTGTAGGGTGGCTAAGCTGCGCGTAACCCACCAAGTACTTCAGCTTCTGGCAGATTAGCGCAGCGTAATCTGCCGATAGACTTAATTCTCGGCGGGAGACGCTGCGCTGTCCCGCCCTACTGTTATCCGACAATCGCTGTGCATTGAGGTACTAGTACGCCGTGTCAAAAGCTTTGTCTGGTAGCCGTAGGGTGGAAAAGCGTAGCGTCTTCCACCAAAAAACTTAATGACTGGTGGATCGCGCTGCGCTTATCCACCCTACAAAAACTGATGCCACCCGACAATCGGTTTGACATGATGCACTAGTACCTTAATGCACAGCGATTGTCCCGTTCAGCAGCTACAGGTTTTTCTGTGGCAAGGCGCAAGTATGCAGTAATACTCGCGTCTTTCAAATACTTGCAACAAAGTCACGGGAAAACCTGTAGCTGCCCTTTGGGTGGCATTTAAAATGCCCATAGCTGTGTTGCTTGATCTCACTATAGAATAACTAGTCAGCCCTGATAAACAGTAGAAAGCTTCATTTAAAGAGGCTTAGGGCTGGCTTGAAACGAACAATTTCGACCAGAAAGACTCTAAAAGCCTTAAATTACTGGTCGAAATGAGTTTTGGATGCTGACTACAAGCCCGTCTTCGAACAATCAAAGCAGCTTTTTTGATCTATTCGATTCATTAGATCTCAATGACCCGCTCATAGCCTTATCGAACGCATTGCCTTGGCCAGATTTAGAAAAAGGTCTTGCCGTTTATTACAGCGAAGAAGGTCGCCCAGCCAAACCCATTCGATTGATGAGCGGCTTATTAATGCTCAAGCAGCTCTTCAATTTGAGTGACGGGAATGTGGTTTCTCAGTGGAAAATGAACCCATACTTTCAATTTTTCTGCGGTGAAACCAGTTTTCAATCTTGCCTGCCTTGCCATCCAACAGACCTTGTAAAATTCAGGCAAAGAATTGGCGAGAGCGGCGTTAAACAGATTTTTGCGATGTCAGTTAAGCTGCATGGAGAGGCAGCTGAAGATGATACGGTTTTTGTTGATACGAGGGTACAGGAAAAAGCTATCACCTATCCGACCGATACAAAGCTCGCCATCAAAATCATTAATCGAGTGAATAAGCTAGCAAAAGGCTTTGGTGTCAAACAGCGGCGAACTTTTGTCAAAGAGGTAAAACAGCTTCGTATTGACTCGCGCTTCTTTGGACATGTAAAGAAACGCAAGAAGGCTAAAAAAGCCTTGAAGCGTCTGCGTACTATTGCTGACATTCTGATGAGAGAGCTTGAGCGAAAACTCCCAGAGGGTGCGGTTGCACAGCTAGCAAACGATTTTGCCATGTATCGCAAGGTACTTGCTTAACAGTCTAAGGACAAGAACAAAATTTACAGCCTTCATGAGCCTCAAGTCTACTGTGTTGCTAAAGGTAAGGCGCATAAAAAATACGAATACGGGAGCAAGGCTTCTATCGTATCGACACGCGATCATGTCATTGTTGGCGTCGCTGCACATGATACGTTCACGCATGATTCTGAAACATTACAAACTGCGTTAGATGAAGCAGAATCTGTGAGAGAGACATCCATCAAAACTGCTGTTGTTGATAAAGGCTATCAAGGTTCCAAATCTAAAGTGAAGCAGGAAGTTATTTTACCAGGCAAGCCTCTTAAGCGAGATAATGATAAACAACGAGCACGTAAACGAACGCTTTGTAAAAAACGCTCATCCATTGAGCCCGTTATCGGTCATTTGAAGCAAGACTTCAGATTGTGCAGGAACTTCCTTAAGGGCTTTATCGGCGATCAGCTTAACTTGTTGATGGCTGCTTGTGCCTGGAACTTAAAAAAGTGGATCAACGCTTTTTTTGTGCTTGTTTTTATCTGGTTACCTGATCAAAAAGCAGCCAGCAGATTGGCTGGCTTTAAGTTTATGCTTTCGATAATACTTGGCCTTAAAAAAATATAAGGCCTTTGTCAGGGCTGACTAACTATTATTTTCGATCAGCTGCCTTGCTATGAGCATTTTACTCTGCCACTGAACCCAACAATCGCTGTGCATTGAGGTACTAGCCTGAATAATTCATGACATTTTAGATTTTTTAGAGATTGACCGAATAAGTGTGTTGTAAATGTAACATCAGATCAAATCGGCTATAAATTAATCATTTTTTGAAATTCAGACACAACTCCCCCTTACCCCCGTGCTTTTCATGCGCTGGGGTAAGCGCAATATTTTTTAATCAGGAGACAGGTTTAAGCGGATAGCTGCCGTATAAAATAATGATTGTCGCTGCTTAGATATCGTGGTAGCTGCCATGAATTTTATTCTGCGAGTATTGCGTGTCACGACGGCACTGATCTTCAATAATTTTTCTCTTAGCAATCTTACCTGCCATCGCTCTCCCAGCGTATCTTTTAGACCTATGACTCTGAGCCTTTCAAGCAGTGTATAGGCCAATCTTGATAAAATAACTCGGAACTGATTGGGCCACCAATCTGAGCAGCTATTAAGGTCACTAAACAGCCATTTTTGTTCTTTAATCCGGTTTTCCATGTCACCACGCTCGCAATAAACTTCGCTGTAAAGTGAGGAAGCTTTATCTTTGAGTGACGTCAATACATAGCGTGTATTCGTCCCCAAATTAGAGACTTCCGCTTTAACGACGATTCGCCGTTCGTGAGGCCAGCTTCTGGCTTTGTAATCGTTAATTTCACCAAACCATTTCTGTGGTTCACTACTCTCTTCGAAGGCTTCTAGCGCAGATTTATGTAATCCAATGGTGACTGCTCGCCCATGTAAAGCGATGTTAGGGCTGTAACCTACAGCATAATCAATCTCTATCGACTCACAAAGGTTAATGATTTTGGGTGAATAAAAACCACTGTCGCCTCGAAATAAAATTTGCGTTTTTGGCCAGGCTTTTCTTAATCGTTTCACGAGCATTTTCAATACCAGCACAGTCAACCAGTTGCCATGCTTGCTTGATGGTCTCAATATCGCGGCTAATAGCTGATCGCCACAGAAAACATAAAGCGGTAAATAGCAGTAGCCACGGTAATGATGGTTGTAGTAACGGCCTTCCTGTTCACCATAGAGACGGTTATCTGTGGCATCAAAATCTAGAATGATTGTTTTTGGCGCTTTTGAATAACTGTTAATAAACTGCTGAATCAGCTCCTCATGAACGGCTTTTAAACTGCGCCTATCAAACCGCTGGTCGAACCTCTGCATGGTGGACGCACTTGCAAGATCCTCATCAACACCGACGGCTGTTTGCAGAGCTAGATCATTTTTTAAATCATTGTGATCAATGAGATCTTCTTCACCGCAGGCTAATGCATAAACTCGCTGCTTTAAAAGATTTTCTGCTTGATGTTCGACCTTGCTTTTATCTCGATCATCTGGAAGAAGCTTTGCTATCTTTTGCGTTAAGCCTATTTTTTTATCAACTTTGCTTAAAAGTAAACTTCCTGCAAATGAACTGACGCAATCACCTGAGAAATCAAAATCTATTTGACGACGTTTTAGGACTGGGAAAAGTGGTTGACTAACGGTACAATTTGGCATCGGCGCAATCTTTATTTTTATTGTGTTGGCACCTTTATTATAAGGGTTTGCGCCGTTCCTTCATACTTTCTCATGAATTATTCAGGCTAGGAGCCTGTCCGAGAACTGACTGTTCGGCCTAAATTCCAGATAAGCGGCTAAATTCTTCGCCAAATTCCTTTAAATAGGCTGACTATTCGCAGGAATTTCCCAAAGAATTTATCTCACTTCTTTGAAATTTATCCTCGAACGCAATTCTCGGACAGGCTCCTAGTGCATCTCCTACACAGCTTTGAGCAGAATCAATCAGTCTCTCGTTACTGACATGGCAGCATCAGTGTCAATGCTTTTTGCAGATAGAAAACGTCCTTAGTCTATTTTAATTAGGCTTAGGTTTTTGACACTCTCAGCTGCTTTAGCTCTTAGCGCCTTCTGCGGAAGATTTCTATTTTGTCTTACTGTTTTGGCTATGGTGTTAGCTGCCATTTGGGCAATGGTTTTTAGCTGATCAATAGAAAGTTTGTTAGGTGCTGGGGATAAATCTTTCGTTTCATCAGATAAATGATCATCACATAAACTATCATCATGAGACTCTACCCTTACAGGTAAATTAGATAAACTTTTTCTTTCTGTTTCCTCAGCGGTTTTTTTGCCTTTAAAAAAGCCATCATTCTTATTGGGCCTATAGAATGTGTGTGCTTGAGGTGTGTGTGTTTTTTTATCATTGATAAAGCGATAATACAAACAGGTGCTCGAGGGTCCACCATGAGCAACGAGATTAAACGAATCGTCAGCGGCATGTATTTCGTAATATAAACGCATGTCAAAGGGTTTGTTATGGCCTTGTTGTATTTGTAAAGTCTGGTCAAAGTATAGATCCTCAAGGCTTAGGTCTTCATCGTCTGAGCTGCATACGTTCTCTGCATTAAAAATGCCTGTGAGCAATAAAATAATGCAAGAATAATTTTTTAATGATTTTTTCATAAATTTAAAACTTAATTGATTAACTAGAGATAAATAAGTCATAAATATAATAATAAAGTTCATTTATTTTGAGCTGTCATTAAATTTATAGTGGCTCTCATAAAGGAGACAGTGAGGTAGATAGATGTGCTGGCAATAAAGACCGCAAGAGGCAAACAGACAATTACGAAGAGGTAAGGGGTAAACTCTACAATCAAATTGGTTGCCTGAAAGTTGAAGTCGACTGGCTAAAAAAGACGGGGTATTTCGATTAAGCGTGCAGGATAAAATCGCTAGGATGGAGCCATTTCATAAATAGCTGAGTATGAGCAAACCATGCGAATTGTTTAACCTGCCAAGGTAACGCTATTACCCTAAGGATAAGCAACAATAAAGCTTTGAGCTCATGTGTTTAAAAACGTTATCTCTTCTGTCCAAGCTGTGCTAGTGCATCTCCTACACAGCTTTGAGCAGAATCAAGCAGTCTCTCGTTACTGACATGGCAGCATCAGTGTCAATGCTTTTTGCAGATAGAAAACGTCCTTAGTCTATTTTAATTAGGCTTAGGTTTTGAACACTCTCAGCTGCTTTAGCTCTTAGCGCCTTCTGCGGAAGATTTCTATTTTGTCTTACTGTTTTGGCTACGGTGTTAGCTACCATTTGGGCAATCGTTTTTAACTGAGAAATAGAAAGTTTGTTAGGTGCTGGGGATAAATCTGAGGTTTGATCAGATATAAACTGATCCCATAAATTACCATCATACGGCGGTAATACCCTTACAGGTAAATTGGATAAACTTTTTTTTTCTGATTGCTCAAGGGTTTTTTTGCCTTTTAAAAAGTCATAATTCTTATAGGGTCTAAAGAATGTGTGTGCTTGATGTGTATGTGTGTTTTCATCATTGATGAAGCGATAATAAAAACAAGTGCCCCAGGGACCGCCATGAGCAACGGGACCTCCTGTATAGTCAGCGGCAAGTATTTCGTAATTTAGCCGCATGTCAAAGAGTTTGTTATCGCCTTGTTGTATTCTTACAGTCTGCGCTAAGTAACAATCTTCATAGCTGAGTTTTTCATTGTTTGAGCTGCATACGTCTTGTGCATTAAAAACGCCTGCGAGCAAGAAAATAATAAAATAATAATTTTTTACTAATTTTTTCATAAATAAAAACCTTACTTAATTGAGTAGTAGTAAATAAGTCATAAATATAAAAATAAAGTTAATTTATTTTAAGCTATCATTAAAGTTATAGTGGCTCCCATGAAAGATACAGTGAATTAGGTAGACGTGCCGGCAATAAAAGCCGCAAGAGGTAAACAGACAATTACGAAGAGTTAAAGGGTAAAGTCCAAGCTGTGCTAGTGTATCTCACACACAGCTTTGAATAGAATCAAGCAGTCTCTCGTTACTGACATAGCAGCATCAGCGTCAATGCTTTGTGCAGATAGAAAGCGCCCTTAGCCTATTTTAATCAGGCTTAGGTTTTTAACACTCTCAGCTGCTTTAGCTCTTAGCGCCTTCTGCGGAAGATTTTTATTTTCTCTTACTGTTTTGGCTATGGTGTTAGCTACCATTTGGGCAATGGTGTTTATCTGATAACTAGAAAGTTTGTTAGATGCTGGGGATAAATCTTTCGTTTGATTGGATAAATGATCATCACATAATCTATCATCATGAGTCTCTACCCTTACAGGTACATTAGATAAACTTTTTCTTTCTGATTCCTCAGCGGTTTTTTTGCCTTTAATAAAGCCTAAATTGTTATAGCTCCTAAAAAATGTGTGTGCTTGAGGTATATGTGTGTTCTTATCATTGATAAAGCGATAATATAAACAAGTGCTCGAGGCTCCACCATGAGAAGTGAGATAACCGACATCGTTAGCGGCTTGTATTCCATAATTTAAACGCATGTCAAAGGGTTTGTTATCGCCTTGTTGTATTTGCAGAGTCTGCTCAAGGTATAGATCCTCAAGGCTGAGTTCTTCATCGTTTGTGCTGCATACGTTCTCTGCATTAAAAATGCCTGCGAGCAATAAAATAATACAAGAATAATTTTTTAATGATTTTTTCATAAATTTAAACCTTAATTGATTAACTAGAGATAAATAAGTCATAAATATAAGAATAAAGTTCATTTATTTTGAGATGTCATTAAATTTATAGTGGCTCTCATAAAGGAGACAGTGAGGTAGATAGATGTGCTGGCAATAAAGACCGCAAGAGGCAAACAGACAATTGTGAAGAAGTTATGATGCTCATACACAGGCTTACTTCATATCAAATAAAACCTGTTGTATGGATATCTGGTGTGAAAAAAGCATTTCTTTTTAATCTGAGTAGTCAAGCGCGTAGCATAACTAAAGAGTAATGGTTACAGTTTAGTAACCAATGCCCTAGCTTGAGTTTTTATACATATAGTTGAAAGTAAAACTATAAAAAACTATGGCTAAATCACTTTTCCTTCCTGTTGTTCTTGCTGCCTGCTTGACAGCATGTGGTGATAAAGAAACTGATACGGCAGATCAAAAAGCTGAATCAGTATCTGTGGAACCCCCTCAAAACCCTGCAAAGGCAACTGTGCCTGTGAATCCGGTAACGCTAACGCCTACTCCGGATGAGGAGATCAAAGCACTTCCAATGCCAACCCCGGTAAAGCCCAAATCCTTCGTCACCGTTAGCGGGAAAGTGATTGGATTAAACTCTGAGATTACGGTAGAACTTGGTGAGCTACAAAAGACATTGGCTACCGATAAAAACTTTTCCTTTCAAGTGGAGCAAGATATTGAGTTTTCTATAGCGCTAACAGGCTATGCGGATGATAAAGTCTGTTACCCAGCTGCGACCAAATACCTAGCTGACGGGCAAACCGAGAGAATTATCATTATCTGCAACGATCGTTTGAGTGTCGAAGCCTATCATACAAAATATCAAACAGCTTTTAGTCAGTGTCTTATGGATTCGCATCCCAATGATGCTTTTATTGATCAACTTGAAACAGTTGACTGTGAAGAGGCGTTAGATTTGGTCAATGACATTGATCAGTTTCAAAGCTTAGAAAGTTTAACCCTTTCAGGCGTTACTTTTGATGAATTAGATTTATCTAAAAATCCAAACTTGCAGGTGGTGAGTTTACCTGATGCAGGCTTGACCAGCTTAAGTTTACCTGGTCGCTCTATGTTAACCCATCTGGATTTAGAGAATTCATTGTTGACTGAGCTCGATTTGGCTTCGCATAAGTCTTTAGTTAGTCTGAATATACGTGGCAGTGAATTAACCAGTATTGATGCAGCACCTGCTAAAGGGATTAAATTTCTGGATTTTCGTGATAGCCAAGTCAGCGCCTATACACTGCCTGATGAGTTGATGGCTATTAATTCAGGTAATAGTTTGGTAAGCGCTGTGATTAAAGGCCTTGATCAGCAGGAAGTCACAGTCAGTATTGGTAGCATGAGTCAAACGCAAACAGCGGATAGTATTTTTGAATTTTTCGTTGATAGACATGAAGCCTTTATTGTTAAAGTGACGGATGCACCTTTAGGCTATTACTGTTTGCCGGATAAATATGATTATGTCAGTAATAAACCCTTATCGTCTTTTGTTATTGAGTGCAAACAACAGATCACGATCGATGACTATATAGCAGCTAATAAAAATGGCTTAGGCGAGTGTGTGAAGACACTGAAAGAGAATGCCGAAACGCCTATTACCTTGTTAAGTGACATTACTGATTTGGATATCTGTTATTTTGGTTACAGTGCTTATGTTGGCTATGATGGCTATTCGGAGCCTCTATATTTAGATTTCTCTGTCTTCCCTAATTTAACGGAAGTGTTTTTGTTTGAACCTGAAGCGGCAAATCTGGATTTAACTAAAAACTACAAGTTAGAAAAGCTAATGGTTTATGATCATGAGTTAACCTCTATAGATTTAACGCAGAATAAAGCGCTTGTGAGTTTAGGGTTACAGAAAAGCCCACAAATTACTGAAATTGACCTGACACAAAATACTCAGTTGAAAACGCTAAACCTGTCAGAGAGCCCAATGATAGAACAATTAGATTTGAGTGCCCTTACAGACTTAGCAATATTATCGCTTGGTGAAACGCCTAAACTAACCGATTTAGATCTCTCTAATAATGTGAGGTTGAAAGAAATTGATTTACCCTCTCAGCTGCACTATTTAGGTGTTGATAATGTCGTTTATGTCAGTGGCTCGATTACGGTTCCTGAGGGTGTTATTTTTTATCTATTTTATGATCATCCATGGTCAGTAGCACCTTCAAGCCATGCGTATAGTTTCCGTAAAGTTATCGGTGAGCCTACAGGCTTCTCGTTGACGCCTCCAGAAGGGAAAATATGTCGGACTGAGCCTGAAATTCCAGAATTTATGGAGCGGGATATCTATGATATCCACATCATTTGTGAAGATGATCTCAGTGGGTAATTATCTATTTGTAAGTTGAAAGGATAAAGCTAAGTATCGAACAACGGTAGCTTTCAATTTTGGATTTCATCAATAATCGTTTAGCATAGGGGGCTTTTTTAAGCCCCTTTTTTTATGCGAATTGCAATTGTTGCAGGCGAGGTTTCTGGAGATATTCTAGGTGCTGGCTTGATGCGTCTTTTAAAACAAAAACAGCCAGATATTGAGTTCTTTGGCGTGGGCGGCGATTTAATGATTGCCGAGGGGTTCAAGAGCCTTGTGCCGATGGATCGCTTGTCTGTCATGGGGTTTGTTGAACCCTTAAAAAGACTGCCCGAACTGTTTCGTATCCGTAGACAACTTCTTGATGAAGTGCTTGGAGAGCCTACCGATGTTTTTATTGGCATTGATTCCCCTGATTTTAACTTAGGTCTAGAAAAACGGCTAAAGGCACGGGGTGTAAAAACTTGTCATTATGTCTCGCCGTCCCTGTGGGCTTGGCGTCAGGGGCGTATTAAAGGCGTTAAAAAGTCTGCGGACTTAATGCTCACTGTGTTGCCTTTCGAAAAGAGTATTTATGAAGAAAATAAGGTGCCCGTTACATTTGTCGGGCATCCCTTAGCGGAACAGATTCCGTTTGAACCTGATCAAGCAGCTGCTAAAAAAGACCTCGGCATTGAGCATGTCCCTTCAGTGCTGGCTGTGATGCCAGGCTCACGTCAAGGCGAAGTCAACTTAATGGGCAAGCTTTTCCTGGATGTATTGGCAGATTTGGCTGAAAAGCTGCCTGATACGTTATTTGTTATTCCGGCTGCAAGTGATGAACGGATGAAGCAGCTAAGAGAAGTGTTAGCAACCTGCTCTAAATCGCTTCAATCACGTATCAAGTTAACGCAAGGTAAGTCTCAGCAAGTGATGACTGCCGCTGATGGGGTGTTGCTTGCCTCAGGCACAACTGCGCTAGAGGCTATGTTACTGAAAAAGCCTATGGTAGTGGCCTATAAGCTAGCGCCTTTAAGCTATGCTATTGTGTCTAGATTGATCCGTTGTGAGTATGTGTCTTTGCCTAACTTATTAGCCAACGAGCCCTTAGTGCCTGAAATCCTTCAAGATGAAGCAACTGTGCCTGCATTATCCGCAGCTGTACTTGAGATGATGACCAATAGCACTAAGCGAGAGATTCAAATTAGCCGCTTTAAAACCCTGCACCAATCTATTCAAAAGCATGCCGATGAACAGGCGGCCGAGGCTGTTTGGGAGTTGATCCATGCATGACGTAACCTTACAGTATACAGGCAACTTGCTTGCAGGCGTTGATGAAGTCGGGCGTGGCCCTTTAGCAGGGGATGTGGTGACAGCCGCTGTCATTTTGGATCCTGACAATCCTATTGAAGGGCTGATGGATTCAAAAAAGCTCACGGAAAAAAAGCGTGAAGCACTATTCCCACTGATTCAAGAAAAAGCGCTAGCCTTTGCTATCGCGCGTTGCAATGTAGCAGAAATTGATAAGTGGAATATTTTACAGGCATCCCTTATTGCCATGCATAGAGCCGTTGATGCATTGCCGACAACGCCTGAATACGTTGCCGTTGATGGAAATAAACTCCCTAAATGGAACTACCCTAGTGAGTCTGTGGTGAAAGGCGATGCGTTAGTGCCTGAAATCGCCGCAGCCTCTATTTTAGCGAAAGTCACCCGTGATCGAGAATTGGTAGCGCTTGACGCTAAATACCCTGAATATGGGTTTGCCAAGCATAAAGGCTACCCAACCAAAGCCCATTTAGCGGCGATTGAGCAGCACGGCATCACGCCACATCATAGAACGAGCTACGCCCCTGTCAAAAAAGCCATGGAGCAAATGGAGTTGTTTAATGACTGATCCAAAATTTGTTCACCTGCGTGTGCATACGCAGTTTTCTTTGATAGATAGTTTAATCAGCGTTAAACAGCTGATCAACGCGTGCGAATCTCAGCATATGCCAGCTGTGGCCATCACTGACCATATGAACTTTTTTGGGTTAGTGAAATTTTACAAAGCAGCGACGGGCGCTGGTGTAAAGCCTATTACAGGTTGTGATGTAGTCATTCGTGACGATGAAGGCGAAGAGACCTTGGTTACCTTGTTAGCCATGAATAATGAAGGCTATAAAAACATCACAGAAATAATTTCACAGGGTTATTTAGAAGGGCAGCAGCAGGGGATTGCAGCTGTTAAACCTGAGTGGGTGATTGAGCGTAACGCGGGCATTATTATGTTGTCCGGTGGTAAGGCCGGAGAAGTAGGCCAAGCCCTATTAAAAGGAAACGACGCTGATGCAGAAGCCGCTTTAAGGAAATGGATGTCAGTGTTTGAAGACCGTTTTTACCTTGAGGTGCAAAGAACGGGCCGCACACAGGATGACAGTTATGTACAGGCTGCGGTAAAACTGGCGAGTCGATTAGATTGCCCATTGGTTGCAACCAATGATGTCAAAATGCTGAAACCTGAAGACTTTGAAGCCCATGAGGCGCGTGTCTGCATTTATGAAGGCGATGTGCTAGACAACCCTCATCGAGAAAAGAAATTCTCGTCTGAGCAGTATTTAAAGACAGAGGCAGAAATGCTGGAGATGTTCAGTGATTTGCCTGAAGCACTGCAAAACACCGTGGAAATTGCCAAACGCTGTAATGTGCAATTGCATTTAGGTGAATACTTCTTGCCTGAATACCCCATCCCTGATGGCCTGACGCAAGATGAGTTTTTTAGAAAGATTTGTCGCGAGGGCCTCGATAAGCGCTTAGCCTTCTTGTACGACACACAAAGCCCGGACTTTTCTGATATTGAAAAAACCTATATCGAGAGACTCAATTTCGAACTGGATATTATTATTCAGATGGGGTTTCCCGGCTACTTCCTGATTGTAATGGACTTCATCCAATGGGCGAAACAGCATGATGTGCCTGTAGGGCCAGGGCGTGGTTCGGGTGCAGGCTCGCTGGTTGCTTATGTGTTAGATATTACAGATCTTGATCCTTTGGAATACGACTTACTGTTTGAAAGGTTCTTGAATCCAGAGCGGGTATCGATGCCCGATTTTGATATCGATTTTTGCATGGAAGGACGCGATAAAGTTATTGCGTATGTAGCGGATAACTATGGGCGTTTGTCGGTCTCTCAGATCATTACCTTTGGCACCATGGCCGCCAAAGCTGTAGTGAGAGATGTGGCGCGTGTTCAAGGCAAGCCTTATGGGTTGGCTGACAAGCTCTCTAAAATGATTCCGTTCGAAATCGGCATGACGCTAGAAAAAGCCATTGAGCAGGAAGAAGCCCTAAAAGAGTTCATCGAAACCGATGCAGATGCAGATGAAATCTGGCAAATGGCGATTCAGCTTGAAGGGACTATTCGCGGGGTAGGTAAGCATGCAGGTGGGGTTGTGATAGCGCCCACTCAATTAATGGACTTCTCTGCTGTCTATTGTGATGAAGACGGTTCGGGCCTCGTTACCCAGTTTGATAAAGGCGATGTCGAAGATGCAGGGCTCGTTAAGTTTGACTTTTTAGGCCTTAGAACACTGACGATTATTGATTGGGCGAAGAAAACCGTTGATGCCATGCTGGCTAAAGAAGGAAAGGAACCTCTGGATATTGCGCGTATCCCGTTAGATGACAAGCCTACTTTTGATCTTCTTAAGCGTGCTGAAACTACCGCTGTGTTCCAGTTAGAATCTCGTGGCATGAAAGAGCTGATTAAGCGCCTTCAACCGGATAATTTGGAAGATATGATTGCACTGGTTGCACTTTTCCGGCCGGGACCCTTGGATTCAGGGATGGTTGATGACTTTGTTAACCGTAAACATGGCAGGGCGGAAGTGGCCTATCCAGATGCACAGTACCAGCATGAATGGCTAAAGCCCATTCTTGAGCCTACTTATGGCGTTATTGTTTATCAGGAACAGGTCATGCAGATTGCTCAGGTCTTGGCAGGCTATTCGCTAGGTGGCGCTGATTTATTACGTCGTGCGATGGGTAAGAAAAAACCTGAAGAAATGGAAAAGCAGCGCGGTATCTTTAAAGAGGGTGCTATCAATCAAGGTATTGATCCAGATCTTGCGATGAAAATCTTTGACTTGGTAGAGAAGTTTGCAGGCTATGGTTTTAACAAATCTCACTCCGCAGCTTATGCGTTAGTCTCATACCAAACAGCTTGGCTGAAAACGCATTATCCAGCGCCCTTTATGGCGGCAGTGTTATCCAGTGAATTACAAAATACCGATAAAATCGTCACCTTAATTGATGAATGTCAGCAAATGGGGCTCATCATTACGCATCCTGATGTGAATGACGGGGACTATATGTTTACTGTGAATGACGCAGGTGAAATTGTGTATGGGTTAGGGGCGATTAAAGGCTTAGGTGAAGGCCCTGTTGAAAACCTAATTGCAGCCAGACATGAGGGCGGTAAATTTACGGATTTGTTTGATTTTTGCGGGCGTACTGATAGTCGTAAAATGAATAAGCGCTCACTGGAAGCGTTAGTTAAGTCGGGCGCATTTGATACCTTGGGTATTGATCGAGCTATTGTGTTTGCTGCGATTGGTGATGCTGTTAAAGCAGCAGAGCAAACCTCTAATAATGCACAAGTGGGCATGGATGATCTCTTTGGTATGGTGTCAGAGGCACAAGTGTCTGACCCCTATGCGGAGCTTCAATCTGTAGAGCCTTGGTCGCCAAAACAAGCGTTACAATTCGAAAAAGAGTCCTTGGGGCTTTTTTTGTCAGGCCACCCTATAGAAGCTTATGAGGATGAATTAAAACGCTTAAAAGTGAAGCGTTTGGGTTATTTACAAGCCGATAAAAAGCCACAAACCATTTCAGGCATGCTAATGGGTGTGCGTTATGTGAAGACGCGCCGTGGCGATAAAATGGCGATTTTAAGTCTTGATGATAAATCGGGGCGTATTGATGCGACTGTCTTTGCCAAAATGTTACCCGATGTTCAAGACAAGCTCATAACCGATAGCATTTTGATTTTGAAAGGCGAGGTTGAGCATGATGAATTTTCTGGCGGCTTACGTATGCGAGTCCTTGAATTATTCACCATTGAGGAAAGTCGCGGTAGACTGATTAATCGTCTTGTACTGGACGTTCAAGATAAAGATTGGTTAAAACATAAGGCGGCGTTTAATGCATTACTCATGCAGCCTTCTCTTGAAACAGAGTCAGGCTGCAAGGTTCAGTTAGGGTTTTCTACTGAAAAAGCAGCCTGCATAATCCATTTGTCTGACCAATATCGTATAGAGCCAACTGATGATACGCTGGCAAAGTTAGGTGTGCTTTTTGGTGAGGGCAAGGTTAAGCTGATTTAACCTGACCTCGTTAAGTTGAACTCTCTCGATTCACCAGCCGATTGCTCGAAACGAGGCTGTTGGTAAAGGCAGTGGAGCGTTACCCGCTATTGTCGAAACCTGTCGGTGAGAAACGCTGCGCTCTTGTACCTTAGCTCTAGTACCTTAGGGGTAAGCCTTTTTAAACAAGCTAACGCAACAACAGCCTGTAGGTTCTTCGCCCCTTCCCTAAAATCCTGGTCACGAAGGAAAAATTTGTATGTTGAACGATTTGCTCAGGCGTAAAAAATACATCATCTTCCAGTGTCTCTATTGGCGCTCTTAAATCCCTAAACCTTGCGACTTCCAACCAGTTTAATAATTCAACTGGGTATGGATGCCGAGTCGTTGGAGCAATCATGGGGTTATCAGTTGTCTCTGGCCCACCAACTGCCGTTGAGGGTGAGGCCGCTTCATCAACGTTAGCATTAGGTGGGAAGATGCGTTGGGGTAGGCCTGATGAAGTGGGGGCGCCCTGTTCGAAAGGCATAGGGCTACCTCTACCATTGTTTATAGAACTCAATGGCTCAGGTTCCTCAGGCACTACTGATAATGACCTACTGGACCTACTGTCTATTCTAAATAGGAATCTTAGCAGCGCATTGGTGTAGTTAATGTCTTTAGATGTTGACGATAGAGAACTGCTGGATGAGCCTAAGAATCCTCTAAATTGCATAGCATAATTTGCAAAAAAGTTTGAAGCGGCTGGCGCTAAGGCAATACCATTTGAGACAATAGCTGCAACCCCTAACCCAATACTTGTATATTGCAGCGCCTCAGCCGCCGCTTTATTTCCCGAGTCAAGTGCAGCTTGAGAGCCCAGCAATGAAATACCCGAGAGTGCTGCCGACACACCTGCGGTAATGCCAGCGCCTGCTGTAAGTGTCAGTGATGCGCCGCCTGTAGGAATGGCAAATGCAATGCCAAGAATACCCAACAAGGTAACGCCTGAGCCAAGACTGTAATTGACGACTGCACTATGGCCTGTCGGATCAGTAAAAAATAAAGGATTAGCTTTAGCAAAAGTGTATTGATTATTAATAGCTGTAAAATCAGGTGTGATAAATCGTTTGATTGCAGGCGAATAAAAGCGGCTTTGGAAGTAAACTAGCTGATGTTGTCTATCTGTATAAGCCTGATGCCATCCATAGTTCTTTGTTTCAGTGGGATGAACGTCATGAGGCCTTTGACCAAAGGCGCTATAGTGATGAGTGAATAACTTACCCTCTGATGTCAGTGTTGCCCCGACATCGTTATGTAGGGTAAGCAGTTGCTCAGTACCATCCTTGGTTATACCTGCCTCAAGGTCGTGATGTGCTCGAAATAGATGAAGTGGGCCTTTGGATGAGGTTAAAAGGCATGTTTTTTTATGGGCTCCTTGAAAGAGTCTCTGGGTGTTTTGATGATCTTGACGTTCGGCTAGCAGGCTATTAGGCCAATAACTATAGTTTGTGTTGGCTATTTTACTTAGTTGCCCATTGACATTGTAGTGATAATCATTGTCTCTGTGATCATGCAACAGCCTTCCGTCTGGATCATAAGTCAGTTCAGCATACTTGCCAAGGTCTTGGTCGAGTAGGCCAATAAGTTGATCTCTGGCATTGTACTGGTAATGGATTTGGCTTTGCTTACTTCCAGAGCTAATGGTCTCATTCACAAGATTATTGTTAGCATCATATTGATAACTGAGTGCTGCTTGTTGTTCGTCTTGAATATGGGTCTCTTTATGCAATCTGTTTAGGGCGTCATAATCATAGTGGGTCTGGTAATTTTCGATAGGTTTGTGAGCTAAACGGGCATGAACGGCTTTGCTTATAAGTTGTTTACGCGCATTAAATGTCGTGGTGGTGTTGTATGCAGCTTGTGTTTGAGGTTGGAGAGTGCTAGTGGTTGAGGGTAAAAAGAGACCACCATAATGAAAAGCTGTTTCTGTTGTATATCCTTGCTTGTCGATGAATCTGCGTTTAGTTAACTTACCTTGTAGTCCGTTATCCTCGGTGCCGTATTCGTATTGCATGGTGCGGCCATCAAAGGTTACTTCAGAAAGTTGTCCTTTATCTTTCTCATGATAATGATAGGCCTCGTCAAAGTATCCTGGGCTGTTTTGCGTTAGTAATCTGCTTTGATCGTCATAGGTGAGCTTGACTGTCGTGTTATCAGGGTAGGTGAGAGATGCTAGTAAACCATCGAGGTTATATTCATAGGTTAATGCTTGGCCTTGTCCATCATCTATTCGCGTAATTTGTTTGTCTGGGTTATGTGTAAATGTCGTTATCGAGGTCTCGCCCTGGCTACTCCAGCTCTCAGATCGTATTAAGCCACGCTTGTCGTACTCAATGGTCAATGTTTTATCGCTAGGAAAGGTCGTTTTGACTCGTTGCCCATCAAGGTTGTACTCATGCCTAATGTAAGTGTTATGGGCGTTTTCTATGTCAGGTAAAAGCATTTTTTCTAACTGATTATCTGCATTGAATAAATAGGTGTCTCCTGCGGAAATCGACTGCTGAGTACCTTGAGCGAGTCGTTGTATTTTAGTTGCCGCATTGCCAAAGAGGTCCCGCTGGTTGACCTCCTCAAAATGTAAGTTGTCAAATCCCTTGGTCTCAAGCTTAATCAGATTAAGGCTTGTATCGTATGTGTAATGCCGGGTGACTGTATCTTTCTTTTGTAGCGTGTGGCGCTCAACAAGGCTATTGGTTTCTTCCAGTAACTTATCAAAACCATTGTGCTTAGTAATTGTCTCTGCATAGTCACTATGCTTTTCTGTGTGATTGTCGAAATTTGGATAAAACGATTCAATGACTAAGAAATTCCAAGGCTCGGCTTGCTTTTCGTAGGTTTTGATGTTGTTTAGATAGCGGGTAGTTATTAGCAAAAGATCGTTATAGTTGATGCGCGTTTGGTTTTGCCATGGATCGGTAATAGACAGCGGCCTTTTTAAATCATCATAGGTAAAATGTGTCACCTGATTAAATTTATCAGTTTTGTCTTTAATGAGTCCGAATCCATTGTATGTCTGCGCCTCTTGTAAGCGCCAGTCATTCCCAGTGCTGTCTTCTAGGGTAATGAGTTGTTTTAAGGCATCACTCACTGCTCGTGCTTTGTAGCCAAGAGGGGAGGTGCGCTCGATACTGTTTAATCCGTGTTGTTGAAAGCTTTGGTAAGCCGTGTGCGTGGTATAGCCTTCAGGGTCAACTTCAGCTATTCGTCTACCTAAATCATCATACTCGTAAGACCATGTTTCCCCTAGCGGGGTAATTTTTTTCTGTAGTTGGCTGTTCTTAGTATCAGCTATCCATTCGGTTGTCGACCCAAGTGCTGATAGGTATTTAACGGATAAATACTGAGAGTTATCGTCAAAGTCGTAGGTCATCGAGGCATGAGTGCGTTGGATGCCCGGCTGACCTTGCTTTAGCCAAGCTTTATCTTTGTAGGTGAGCCTTCCTTGGTTGTCGATTTTATAGGTTTCTTTTTGCCAGGGTTTCCATTGGTTTTGAGTGTCATCGCTAAGTGCTTCTGTTACTTTACTCGCGTAGGCTGTTTGCGCCTTATTAAGTGTATAGCGAAGCCGTATGTGCAGCCCTGTTACATGGTCTTTCTTTGTTACGGTGGCTGGCAAGCTGTAGTGCTCTTTGAAGTATGTAGTGCTAGTAGAGGCTTTTGGTTTCCATTGCCAATTAAGCCTATCAAAAATGTCTTCGTGCTTGGTGGTCTGATTACCGAATCGATCATAAGTTGTCGTGGTTTTATCGGTAGGGACCCATTGGTGATTAGGCGCATGCCAGAGATATTGAGTAATGCTAATCGGTTTGTCGTAGTTGGTGGAACGGCTGTATCTAAAAGGCGAAATATCGTAGGTGTAATCAACTTTTAATACACTGTTACCCTCTCGTAATGTATGCACTTCAACAGGTAAGTGCAGGTAATTATAGTAAAAGGTTTGATTATAATAGGTAGGCGTATCACTTAAATCATTCTGCTTGACCTGTACCCAGTAACGATAGCTTTGATTGTTGCTATCCATCAAACTGTCGGTGTTATCCGAGAGCTTGTAGTAAGGGTAACCCGTAAAATTATTATCCTTTGAATAGCTGTAGTGAGTTTCTTCAAGTGCCTTTTTTGTGGCTAAATCTATCTTTTTGATTCTCTCCACTACAGGCATGTCTAGGGTTTTACTGTCTTTTTTATAGTGAATGCTGTTGTAAGTGAGTTCGACAAAGAGACCTGTAGGGGTTTCGATGGAGTGAATCAAGTTGTAATTGAAGGCCTTGGTGTAACCAAACTTTACTTCTTGTTTGAGCGGGTTAATGAGCTTTATTACACCTGTTTCGTCAAAATAAACGGATATCTCGCGTTTGTCAGGATAAACCACTCGCATTTCGTTAGGCTCATAAACAAACTGGTAGCGATTACCGTAATTATCAGTGATGCACTTTAATCTTGCATTTCGAAGTGAACTAACGGGTTTTTCATAATCAAATTTAATCTGGTTGCCAAATCGATCGGTCTTTAACGTTATTAAGCCTTGCGCTGAAAAATAACTCACACTGCCATCTTTATGAGAAAGTTGAAAGCGGTAAAAGCGACTGGGATCGCTAGGAATTGGCTTTGCTATCGTTAAGTCTTTGAATTGGGTACCATGCTGATTAAAATATTTAAGGCCAGAAGCAAATAGGGTTTCATCATTTCAGAGGCTGTCTATTATCCACTGCTGTCCTTTCAAATTGGCTATATTCTTATTGATGAAATCCAAATCCAATTTCCAGCCTTGTGGCAATCCAAATAGCCCTTCTTTATTAAATTGATAAGTGAGATTTAAGCTGAGTTTCTCTCTTATGCCCTCATTTTCAATCAATGGGTATGAAAAGTGGAAAGTACCTGTGGCGGTATTAACAGATAGGTGTTCTTCATGCGTTTTGTTGTAGGCATGCGAGCCAGAGTAAGCTGCACTTTTGATGCTAAATAGCCAGAGAAAAGCAATGAGAATAAAAAAAGCACTAGAACAACGCACGGTGGACTGCATAACTTTTCCTATTTTGCAAAATGTCGATGCTGGAACCACGGAACTTTTCAGAAAAAGCCCAGTCCTGAAAAGTCTGAGCTTCCCTCCTTTAGAAAGTTTTCAATAGGTTAAGTTCACTGTTTCTCATAAGCCGCTTGTCAAAAATCCATTGTGAAGCGGTCTCAAATAAAGTATGTTATAGCGCAGGTTTATAAAGGAAACGCGGGAGCGCGTTTTCTGTTGTATGTATATAGATGAAAGAAGAGTGGCATGAATCCCAATTATCTTGATTTTGAACAGCCCATCGCTGATCTGGAAGTAAAAATCAGCGAACTGGAATCACTCGGTGATCATGTTGATGTTAATATTGCTGATGAAATAAAGAATCTTAAAGACAAGAGCGCAGAATTAACGAAACAAATTTTCAGCGACTTGTCGTCGTGGGACATTGTTAAAGTTGCGCGCCATCCTTTACGTCCTTACACCAACGATTACATTCCCCTTATTTTTGAAGATTTCCATGAGCTTCATGGCGACCGGAACTTTGCTGATGATAACGCTATCATTGGTGGTATGGCCCGTTTAAATGGTCAGCCTGTGATGGTCATCGGTCAAGAAAAAGGCCGCAGCGTGAATGAAAAAGTCAAACGCAATTTTGGTATGCCAAAGCCCGAAGGCTATCGCAAAGCCTTGCGTTTGATGGAAATGGCCGAACGTTTCAATATGCCTATTGTGACATTGATTGATACACCAGGCGCTTATCCGGGTATTGATTCAGAAGAGCGCGGTATTTCTGAGGCCATCGCACAAAACCTTGCAGTGATGTCTCGTCTTAAAACGCAAATTATTTGTGTGGTTATCGGTGAAGGTAGCTCTGGTGGTGCTTTAGGTATCGGCGTTGGTGACCATGTTGCCATGCTTCAATATGCTACTTACTTTGTAATCTCGCCTGAAGGCTGTGCTAATATTATCTGGAAAACTTCAGAAAAAGCGAATCTGGCTGCTGAGGCTATGGGGGTTACGTCCAGTAAGCTTGAGGAGCTGGGTATCGTCGATGCAACCATTCCTGAGCCATTAGGTAGCGCTCATCGTGATATTCCTTTGATGGCGCAAACGATTAAAGCGCATGTTGCCGCTGAATTAGACAAACTAAAAGCGATGGATATGGATGCGCTCCTTGAAAGGCGTTATGAAAGATTGATGTCTTATGGTAACGACTAATTAGATTGAGTGAACCTAAGGCTTCGTTGGAAGCCTTTTTCCGTTATGGGGCAGGCAACGTCTACTTTTCTCTCTTTGGGTTATTTGTCTTCACTAAAAAAGACAGGGCGTTGGGTCGTTGGTTTTTCTGGTGGTGAAGATTCTTTAGCGCTATTGCATGCTCTAAGTGCTATCAAAAACCGCCCGCCCGTCATTGCCCTGCATGTTAATCACCAGCTTCAATCTGAAGCTTACGCCATGTCAGCTTACTGTAAGCAAATTTGCGATCAATTGTCTATTACGTTTAGTGAGCAAAACGTTACCGTAATGGGTTCCAGTAATATTGAAGAGCAAGCACGGCAGGCGAGGTATCAAGCTTTCAGTGCCTTTTTGTCGAAAGGTGATGTGCTCTTCTTAGGTCATCATCAGCAGGATCAAGCAGAAACCTTACTTTATCGTTTGTTTCGCGGTGCAGGCTTTCGAGGGTTAGGGGCAATAAAGCCCGAAAGATCTATAGGGGAGGCTACCTTAGTTAGGCCCTTGTTAAGTACCTCAAAAGCCAAAATTCAAGACTATTTGGCTGAGTATCAGTTGGTCGCTTTTGAAGACCCCTCGAATATGGATGTTAGGTTTGATCGTAATTATATACGTTTAAAACTCTTGCCTGTCATTCAGTCACGATGGCCTGCGGCATTAAAACAACTCAGTCAGGCATCTCTATTAGTTCAGCAAGATAATGCACTGCTAGAGGGTTTCTTGGATGAGCTATTACAGTCATGTGAGCAAGGTAATGATGGAGAGTGTTGGTTAAGTATTGAATGCATTCGTAATCAATTAGAAGAGAGAAAAAAGCCGTTAGTTCGTCATTGGTTGCAAAAGCAGGGCGTTCAATTATCGTTTAAACAATTACATACACTGTTTGCTGATTTGCTGGAGGCAGCCCCTGATGCCCAGCCAGTCTTTCAGGTAGGCGAGGTTATATTTAGACGTTTTAAAGACAAGCTTTATTTGACTGACATGAAGGTATCTGATTTACCTGTTGAATGGGATACGCGCTTTCCTTTATTTATATCGGGTGTTGGCTCGTTGATGCTGTCAGAGGCGGGTAATTTCCGATTCAAAATCCAGTATCGAGCTTCTTTGCATAAGGTAAAGCTAGCCGAAAACAGGCCGCACCAAACGGTTAAACATTTACTCCATGATTTGGCTATCCCGCCTTGGCGACGAGACAATATACCGTTCTTCTTTTATGATGATCAACTGGTTGCGGTTGGGCATTCGCTGATGACTGAGTATGGACGGTCACTGTTAAAGGGGGGTGTCCTGGTTAAAGTTTGATCGTTAGGTGCTTTTTTTTAGGGGAATGAAGAAAAACGTTTGACAGAAAGATTGAAAACCTTAGAATACGCCTCTCAATTCGTTGGGTGATTAGCTCAGCTGGGAGAGCATCACGTTTACACCGTGAGGGTCGGCGGTTCGATCCCGTCATCACCCACCAACTTCTTTTGTTAATCTAAAAAGAAGCTGGATAAGGCAATAATAAAGCCTACAATGAATTGATAGTTTTAATGCGATGCGGACCGGTAGTTCAGTTGGTTAGAATGCCGGCCTGTCACGCCGGAGGTCGCGGGTTCGAGTCCCGTCCGGTCCGCCATTTTTATTGAAAAATGCAGCATTAAATCAATACTACAGAATTTGGGTGATTAGCTCAGCTGGGAGAGCATCACGTTTACACCGTGAGGGTCGGCGGTTCGATCCCGTCATCACCCACCAATTTTTTAGCGTTTAACTGAAAACGCTAGTTAAAGGTCGCGGACCGGTAGTTCAGTTGGTTAGAATGCCGGCCTGTCACGCCGGAGGTCGCGGGTTCGAGTCCCGTCCGGTCCGCCATTTTATTTAAGTTTTTCCACTTAAATACCCTTTAACATTCCACCGGATGGACCGGTAGTTCAGTTGGTTAGAATGCCGGCCTGTCACGCCGGAGGTCGCGGGTTCGAGTCCCGTCCGGTCCGCCATTTCTCTTATCCTGCATGAATCATCATATCTTCTATGTCGTGGTGTCCATGATGCCCGTTATGGTCATGATTGAAAAAATGAGGAACCCCGTGATCTTCAACAGAGACTAAATCACTTGCCTTTGGCTATCACACTTGAACGACGGCAGCGTGTTTTAGATATTGTAGTTATAACGTGAAGGTGATGCTTCCCCTTCTTCATTTATAGGGTCTTTGGGCTTCTTGTGTGGAGGTTGATTGGGTTTGAATCCATTGCTCCAATAGCTGTAGACACGCGTGTTGTATTCAATTTGAAGGCACTTGTTGAATGCTGCATTGTCTACTTTATATTTGCTGGATTCTGTAATGACAGCATCTTCACGTGAGTCGTCGCTCTCATTGGTCGACAGTAATCCATCGCCTGCTTTTGATTGAACAAACCTGCCATCTTTAGGCTCTGTGCAACTTTCATCAATCACATCGGCTGATGAGGTATATTCATCAATAAGCGTGCTACCTTGTACGATCAAATAAACATCTTTTTTCTGTTTTAATGTATTGATATAGACAACCTCTTCGGAGCCTCCTGCTCCAATAACTTCAATTGAGGCTTTAAACCACTTGGGTATCTTGCCTCCCCAGCGCGATTGATGGTAATTGATATAGGCTGCACCGTTATGATCTAGCTCAGCCCAGCTTGCCTTATCCTTGTCGTAATCGAAGGTATACCAGATTTTCTTACGCTCACTAACACCGCCGTTATCATCAAGAAAAACAATGGCAAAAGGGTCATAGGTTTCAGGGAAGGGTTTGAATTTAGAACGATCAATAGGCGGAAGCGGCGATTTAGGGACTTCAGTAATTTGAGTAGGTGTGTTTGTTGACTGAAAGAAGTTAGCTTCTTCTATGAAAGCGGGTTTTATTTTCTCTTTTTCAAATGCCTTGATGGCGGTTTCTTCCTTGCTTAAAGGCTCTACCTTGGTTTTTTTAGAGCAGCCGCTAAAGCAAATGACTAGACTCATTATGGTCAAGGAAAAATATTTTTTATCTGCAATACTTAACATAATATCCCTTTAGCGTTTGAGTCAGGTGCTGTAAAGCCTGCATCGATGACTGCAGAATCGTTTCGACTTTAAACGATTATAGTACAAAAGCTTAATTTGAAAGGATGCACTTAAGTATGTCTTTTACTCTGTTGTTAAGGTTTATGGTTGGCTGGTTGCTTCCTGCTTTTTTTTTGGTGGCCTGCGTTCCTTTGTCTGAAGAGAAGCAAGAAGAAACGGAAGCTGTTCCGCTTACAGAGGAAGAGCAGCTTAGACAAATATACGAAGGCTTTAATCCAGAGCCACGAGATTTCGTGGAAGAAGATCAAGAAGCCCAAGGGCTTAAATGGTATCCCGATCAAACGCAAGCGCCGCTTAAAGAAGTCGATGATACTGAAGGGTTTGAAGATATTCAGAATGAGCAAAACGGTGTTGAAGGAGCTAAGAAACAACCTAGATTCTTATTGTCTATTTACCCTCAGGTGAACACTAAAAGTATCGAGCTTTTCTACACTGTCTCGGATAACCGATTGGATGAATGGAAGTTGTTTTATCAAGTGGATGATTTGTCGCTTGAGCGTGTGTCTTTGACAGTGGACTATCAGGATTTAGCTTTATTTGGCTTTGACTATTATAAAATGCCGGGACTTTTGAAGTTTGTGGCAACCTTTGAAGAGGGCAATGAGGATACAACCTATGAGCTTTATATTGATCCTGCCAGGCAGCAAAAGGATGTTCACTTCAAGGCAGATCGACTAAAAGGGATTATTGCTAAGGGAGTATTTGGTAGTAAAGCATTGCTGTTAAAAAACTCATCAGGGCTACCTTTCGTCGTATCGGTTATCTATACCGATGCGCGCGATAACCAAGAAAAAACCATGATGATTGAACTCACCGCAAACGTTGATCGATTGGTTTATTTGCCTGAGTTTATGAATCTTAATCAAGTGAGTGTGAGTGTAGAGGCTTATGGCTACAATCAAGTCTACTCTGCTGAGAATCTTTTCAAAGGTAATGCACTAGATGCTTGTTTAAAGACTGATTTTCAAAGTAGCCAACCTGTTAGTCTACAGGTAACAGGTGTTGAACTGTCGAGCTGTTTTGATGGCGAAAAAGCCTTTGATGATTTCTTAATGGCATTGATGCCTGAAATAGCCGTTTTCAAAGAAAAAGTATTCAACCCTGAGCTACCCGGTGACTAGTACCCCAATGCACAGCGATTGTCCCGTTCAGCAGCTACAGGTTTTTCTGTGGCAAGGCGCAAGTATGCAGTAATACATGCGTCTTTCAAATACTTGCAACAAAGTCACGGGAAAACCTGTAGCTGCCCTTTGGGTGGCATTTAAAATGCCCATAGCTGTGTTGCTTGATCTCACTATAGAATAACTATTATTTTCGATCAGCTGCCTTGCTATGAGCATTTTACTTTGCCACTGAACCCGACAATCGCTGTGCATTGGGGTACTAGTACCTCAATGCACAGCGATTGTCCGGTTTCTGATGGTGGGTTATGCGCAGCTTAGCCACCCTACGATATTTTTTACCTGACAAATGCAGTGAATCAAAGTACTGGTACGTCGTGTCAAACCGATTGTCGGGTGGTATCAGTTTTTGTAGGGTGGATAAGCGCAGCGCGATCCACCAGTCATTAAGTTTTTTTGGTGGAAGACGCTACGCTTTTCCACCCTACGGTTACCAGACAAACCTTTTGAGAGGCTTCTAGAGCTCTATTTCTTCATTTATTTTGTCTTCGCAATGCTTGCATTGCTGCCAACAGCGAGCGAGGCCAGCGCTTGTTTTCGATTCATGCCTCCAGTACTCGTGGCCAGTGGAGGAAGTGCAATCACTGCTGAAGCAAGCTAGGCTTAACGCACGCGTTATAACTATCGAGGGAACTATCATTTTGTATCCGCAATGTTTGCACTGCTGCCAACGGTAGATGGGGGCAGCGTTTGTTTTCGCTTCATGTCTCCAGTACTCGTGGCCAGTGGAGGAAGTGCAATCTCCGCTGAAGCAAACTGGGCTTGACATAATCCCCATGAATATCGAAGAGGCTATCATTAAAGAGTTAATATATATTCATCCCAGTTTTAAATTATTACACGCCTATAAGACAATAAATTTCTATTATTTATTCAATCATTCATACTCACATAAAGGCGCATAGGAAAGACAGACTTTAAACAGCTTTCACAGCAAGAGGTTGCCAGAGGGGTTAAGCAGCTTAATGATAGACTTCGGAAGCTTTTATGCGTTAAAGCACCTGCTGAACTTATGGATCAATGCATGTCTAACTTGGCATCATAGAGGTTATGCGTTTATCAGTTTAATCCGCCTCTAATCACTGGTTTCTATATTGGTTATTTTCCTATGCTAAGCCTTATTGGACTCAGTGCTATTCTAGCGATTGTATTTTTGTTGCTGAATGGCCGTGTGGGTCCTATTGTTGTTTTAACCTTAGTGCCTCTCATCGCAGCATTTGTTGCGGGCTTTTCCTTTGTTGAAATCGGTGAATATTTTAATCAAGGCTTACTCAAAGTCATGAATATTGCCGCGATGTTTATGTTTGCTATCTTGTTTTTTGGCATTATGCAGGATGCAGGCTTATTCGATGTTTTGATCAATAAATTGCTGGTGGTGATTAAAGGGAATGTGATTGTAGCGGGGATTGTGACCATTATCGTTGCTGCTATTGCGCATATTGATGGCTCTGGGGCGTCAACGTTTTTAATTACTATTCCGGCGTTATTACCTTTATATCGACAGCTAAATATGAGCCCCTACTTAATGATTTTATTAATAGGGTTGAGTGCGAGTATATTGAATATGCTGCCGTGGGCAGGGCCTTTAGGCCGGGTGGCAACAGTGCTCGAAGTGAACCCTGTAACCTTATGGATACCCTTGATTCCGGTTCAAATCATGGCATTTTTTTTGTTGCTCGCTTTTACGTTTTATTTGGCAAAAAAAGAAAAAACCTTGACGTTGAAGCGGCAATCGCTGGTCAATAAAGGTGAAAAAGCATCATTACCAGAGGAGGCTGCTGTCTCTGAAAAAGCGGGTTGGCGCTATTATGCTAATGTGTTTTTAACCCTTTGTACGGTTGGTTTTTTAGTCTCCTCGCTGTTGCCTCCCGTGCTTGTCTTTATGATTGCTGTGAGTGTGGCTTTATTGGTGAATTACCCCAATCAGGTTGAGCAATTTGAGCAATTAAAAAAGCATGCACCGGGTGCTGTCGTTATGTCGACCATTATTTTTTCTGCTGGGGTATTTTTAGGGATACTAAAGGGAACAGGCATGTTAACGGCGGTGGCACAAAGTCTTGTCACTATCATTCCGCCTGTTTTTGTTCCGTACCTGCATTTGATTATTGGCTTTTTTGGCATCCCCCTTGAACTGGTGTTAAATACCGATGCGTATTATTTTGCCTTGTTTCCTGTCATTGATGAAATTGTCTCTGCGCATGGCGTCAGTTCTTTATCGGCGGCTTATGCCATGATTATAGGAAATATTTTAGGTACTTTTATCAGTCCATTTTCGCCAGCGCTTTGGCTGGCACTTGGTTTGGCAAGGTTGGAAATGGGGCAGTATATCCGCTATGCATTTTTTTGGGTGTGGGGATTTGCCCTTGCTGTATATTTCTTGGCCTATATTGTCGGTGTGTTTTAAACAATTTATGTGAAGCAAAGATAGCCTTTCTTTGAGAATACGATGTAATTCTCAGCCTCTCTTTGTTTAACCCGCTTCAAGAGATCAGCGGGTAATGCTTGATGAATTTTACTGTCTTCAATGCATCAAACCAGACCATTAATGCTTTTTCTCTATGGCTTGTTGTTTTGAAATTTTTAACGAATTGTTGATAGGTTTGTTCTAATTGAAGCTTATTAATGGTTTGTGCTATATGATCGCAGGCGCTTGGGGGTAAGGCGTGTGCTGTTTCTAACCGATAATCTTCAGCTGACTTAAAGCCAGCATGTTTTGCAAGCCACCTTAAATAACTGAGCCAATGGCTTAGTTGCTCATAGGCTTCTTGCGGATAAAATAACGCATCGGCAGGCTTTTCTTCAAAGGCTAATTGCCTAACAGCAGGACCAGTGCCAAAAGGTACGCGGTCTGAAAAGCGTGATTCGATTAATAGGGTTGGCGCTTGAAATGTGATGACTGGATTAATTTTTTGCAGCTTGTTTAACAGGTAAAAATCTTCTGCCCCTGACTTTTTAGGAAAACCCCTGACATTACAGTAGTCATGTGCGTTCACAACCAAACAACTGCCAATGGTATAAAAGGCATAGGGCGAGCCTGCTTGCCGTATCCCCTCTACATAATGATGGAGGCTCTGTTCATACACTTGCGTGGCATTATCCAGGGCCGGGTCTTTCTCTCTTTTGTGTTTGAAGGGAAAGACCCCCGCACTTTGGTTAGGGGATAACCGAGCGCTAAAGTAATCTGTGGGTAGGATGGTGTCAGCATCGGTCGTAAAAATTTGGTGATCTTTTATGATGTTCAATTGAATTAATTGAGCGGCACAGTCAGCGGCAATTTTACGTGCAAGGCCTACGCCCTGCTTGTTAGGAATGCGGCTTCCTTGTGAATAGCGATCAATCTGAAGGCAGTAGAATGTATCGTGATGAATCAGTTGCTGCTGCCTATCTGTTGGTGCCCAGAGACGCTTAAGGCGACTCAAGAAGTTAATGAGCGCATGATTGGCTTTGTCATCCATGCAGTTATCAGGTTGGTTTACCACAAGTATCAATAAAATAGCTTTTTGAAGCTTTTGGGTTAAGTTCATAAGCCTTTCAACAAAATCAGTAGACTCTTTAAAGGCTGGGATGCAAACAACATGATCGAAGGAAAAGGCGTTTGGGAATGAGGTTAAAGCACTGGCTTCTTCTTCTGCATAACGAGCGAGGTATTTGTCCATTGTGTCTCTAGTGAAGTTTGGCGTGCAAGGGTAAGGCTTTTAAAATACTGGCTTCAATGGTGAGCAGTTCGTCGGTGCGCTCGATCACCTGTTTTTCATCAAAATAGTGATTGGCAAGATCAATAAATAAACTGAAGTGGCGTTTTTCCGAGTTGGTAATGGCTTTGTACATTTGTTTGAGCTTACCTGTGGGTAACGCATCAGCAATAAGGCCAAAACGCTCAGCGCCGCGAGCTTCGATAATGCCTGCCAAAATCAGCCTATCCAAAAAGAAGGGGTCTTTGCCGCCGCGTAGGTGCTTACGAAAGTCATTGACGTATTGATCTTTGGTATCGGCTTGCAGGGTGAGGCCGCGCTCATGAATGACCTTGATGACTTCTTTATAGTGCACAAGTTCTTCAACCGCT
Organism: Pseudomonadales bacterium; assembly: GCA_965225765.1. Classification (GTDB taxonomy): domain Bacteria; phylum Pseudomonadota; class Gammaproteobacteria; order Pseudomonadales; family DT-91; genus CAKMZU01. Next base: position 70,583 of record CBDDBO010000001.1, on the reverse strand, counting down.
AAGTCTGCCATCTCTTCAACCAAGCGAATCCGGTCAGGATAATGAGAAATCATCGAAACAGCCATGCCAGAGGCTTTCTTCTCGCAGGCAGCATGATCAATGATAAAGCGATCGAAGTCGTTCATCACGCATTCAACCCAGGCTGAATCAGTCGCGGTATAAAGCGGAAAATCGTTGTTGAAAGGGCTTGTCATGGGAATACTGCTTCAATTTATGGGAGCGCTGATTATAATAGAGCGATTTATCGATAGGAAGTAGGTGAGAAATCATGGTCATTAAACCCAGAGTGCGCGGCTTTATGTGTATTACAGCCCATCCAGTTGGCTGCGAAGCGCACGTAAAGGCTCAGATCGAGAAAGTTAAAGCAAAAGGAACCATTGCAGATGGGCCTAAAAAAGTCTTAGTGATTGGTGCCTCCACAGGTTACGGACTGGCATCCAGAATCAGTGCAGCCTTTGGCAGTGGGGCTGATACTCTCGGCGTATTTTTCGAAAAAGCAGGGACTGAAAAGAAGCCAGGTACAGCGGGTTGGTATAACTCGGCGGCTTTTCATAAAGTTGCTAAGGAAGAAGGCTTGTATGCTAAAAGCATTAATGGCGATGCGTTTGGTAATGAAGTCAAACAGAAAGTCATCGATACGATTAAAGAAGATTTAGGTCAGGTTGATTTAGTGGTCTATAGCTTGGCGGCACCGCGTCGTGTGCACCCAGAAACAGGCGTGGTTCATACCTCAACTTTGAAGCCTGTCGGTAAATCAGTCACAGCGACTACCTTAGATACTGACAAAAAAGTCGTGAAAGAAGTCAGTCTTGACCCTGCCACACAAGAGGATATCGACAATACGGTTGCCGTTATGGGCGGTGAAGACTGGCAAATGTGGATGCATGCCCTGAAAGAGGCAGGTGTCTTAGCAGAAGGCTGTAAGACAACGGCCTATACCTATATTGGTGAAAAAATCACTCATGACATCTATTGGGATGGCACCATTGGGGAGGCGAAAAAAGACTTAGATCGCCGCGTTAAATTGATTAATGACGACTTAGCGTCTGTAAACGGTGAAGCTTATGTATCCGTATTAAAGGCTGTGGTGACTCAGGCGAGTTCCGCTATTCCCATTATGCCCCTTTATTTAGCTTTATTATTTAAGGTGATGAAGGCTAAAGGGGTGCATGAAGGTTGTATTGAGCAGGTTGATGGGTTGTTCCGCGAAAGCTTGTATAACGCTGACAGGTATGTGGATGATGCCAATCGCCTTCGTGCGGATTTAAAAGAAATTGACCCTGCCATTCAACAAGAAGTTGAAGACTTATGGCCTCAAGTGACCTCAGAGAATATTGATGACCTCACTGATTTTGCAGGTTATCAGCATGAATTTTTGAACCTGTTTGGTTTTGAGTTGGACGGCGTGGATTATGACGCTGATGTCAGCCCACAAGTCGCGATTGAACCTTTAATTGACTTGACTTGATGCTTGAACCGTTAAAGGGATTTAAAGGTGTCTTTCGCCTTCGGGCGAATAACCCGTCCGTGATGACGGGAACAGGTACCAACACCTATTTTATTATTGAGGATCAAGACGCCTTTGTTATCGATCCAGGCCCTTGCCTTGGTGAGCATGTTCAAGCTATTTTCAAGGCGTTAGAAGGCTATCGTCTTAAGGGTATTCTCCTTACCCATATGCACCCTGATCATTCGCCTGCGGCCAATGCTATCAAAATGGCAACGGGCGCGCCTATTTATGGCATTGATCCAGACCCTGCGGATACGATTCAAGATCATTCCGTAAGCGTGGATCATTCGCTAAAAGATAATGAGGTGCTGACCCTGGGTACCTTACGTGTTAGCGCGATCTTGACGCCTGGGCATACCTCCAATCATGTCTGTTTTTTGCTGGAAGATCAGCAGATACTGTTTGCCGGTGATCATGTGATGCAAGGTTCAACGGTTGTGATTGTTCCCCCGTATGGCGATATGCAAGCCTATTTACAGTCTCTAACTAAACTATTTGAGTTTTCTTTAAGCGTCTTGGCGCCCGCGCATGGAGAGTTGATTAGGGATGCGCATGAGGAACTGCAGCGTTTGATTGATCACAGGCTTGCGCGTGAAGCAAAAGTTTTGGATGGCATGCAACAAATTAGCGCAGGTTCACTCGAAGAAATCACCAAGGTTGTCTACGCTGATGTGCACCCAAGCTTGCATCAGTTAGCGTCGCAGTCACTTCATGCGCATTTAATTAAGCTTGTGCGTGAAGGGCAGGTGACTGAATTTGAAGGGGTTTGGCGGTTATTGGCAGAGCGCAAGTAAAAAGCGCTTGCCATCATAAAAGGCTGTGTCATAATACTGATAATGCATACAGTATTTTGTCGCAAGCAATGGTATAGCTTGTAACTCGCGTTTAAGGCGATTTACGTACACAAAGAATAGCAAAAAGGTAATAGTACAATGGATGAGAACAAGAAACGCGCACTTGACGCTGCCATGACACAGATCGAGCGTCAATTCGGTAAGGGTACAGTCATGCGTATGGGCGATAAAAAGCCCGAGGCCATACCTGCTATTTCTACAGGCTCCTTAGGGTTAGATATTGCCCTTGGTATAGGCGGCTTGCCGAAAGGCCGTATCATTGAGATCTATGGTCCAGAATCTTCAGGTAAAACGACTTTAACGTTGCAAGCGATTGCTCAGTGTCAGAGAGAAGGCGGCACTGCTGCGTTTATTGATGCGGAACATGCGCTAGACCCTGTCTATGCTGAAGCCTTGGGTGTCGATGTAGAGAACTTAATTGTCTCGCAACCCGATACCGGTGAACAGGCCTTGGAAGTGACTGATATGTTAGTGCGTTCAGGTGCCGTTGACTTAGTGGTCATTGACTCAGTGGCGGCCTTAACACCAAAAGCTGAAATCGACGGTGAAATGGGCGATTCCCACATGGGCTTGCAAGCACGTTTGATGTCGCAAGCGCTGCGTAAAATCACCGCCAATGTTAACCGTACGAATACCATGGTGATCTTCATCAACCAGCTGCGTATGAAGATCGGTGTTATGTTTGGGAATCCTGAAACTACAACAGGCGGTAATGCGCTGAAGTTTTATGCGTCTGTGCGTCTTGATATTCGCCGTGTGGGTTCCATTAAAGATGGCGACGAAGTGGTGGGTAACGAAACCCGTGTGAAGGTTGTTAAAAATAAAGTCTCTCCACCCTTTAGGCAAACAGAATTTGTGATTGCCTTCGGCAAAGGTGTTGATCATTTAGGTGAAGTCATTGATTTAGGTGTGAAGCAGGGGCTGATTAATAAAGCAGGCTCTTGGTATAGCTACGACGGTAATAAGATTGGTCAGGGTAAGGCCAATGTTGCGAAATATTTTACCGAGAATCCGCAAATTGCTGAAACGATTGAAGCACAAATTCGCCAGCAGTTGTTACCTTTGCTAGAGGAAAGCTCGGAAGAAACAGCAGCACCTGATGAAAGCTGATACTGATGAAGCGGTGGCGTTTAACAGGCTCTACCAGCAAGCTATTAAACAACTGGCTGTACGTGAGCGCAGTCAGTTGGAGCTTAAACAAAAGCTATCCACCCTTAGTCACGATACCTCCCTTATTGATTCAGTTCTGAATCAACTTATTGATGAAAACTTACAGTCTGATGATAGATACACAGAGGTCTATGTCAGAAGTTATCAGCGCAAAGGGCATGGCCCTTTGAAAATCCAGCAGGCATTGATGCAAAAAGGTGTGTCGAGAGCATTGATTGATGAATATGTGTCTAACCCTGAAACGCCCTGGATGGATTGTTTAACGGCGAGCTTTGAAAAAAAATATACGCAGCATGACTTTCAGGATGTCAATAAAAAAGCAAAAATTTATCGGTTTTTTCAAGGAAAAGGGTTTCCACTTGAACTCATTAAGCGCTTTGAAACGTATCATCGTCCTTGAAGAGGGAAAACAAACGCATGAACTATCATGCTCACATTTATTATCGAGCGGAAACAAAACCTGAAGCTCAAAAGCTGAGAGCACTTATTCAGGTAACTTATCCCCATTTGCCTGTATCACCTATGGTCGATTATGCCGTTGGCCCTCATCTTTATCCTATGTTCCAGGTGGGGGTATCGGATAGGGATCTTGACGTCATGATGAGAGAGGTAAAACCCTTTAGCCAAACACTCAGCATTCTGTTTCACCCCCTCATTCGCGATGACCTTATTGCGCACACAGATGAGGCTATTTGGATAGGTAAGCCGTTACCTGTCAATGTAGAGTTTTTATCGGCATTACCATAACTTTAAAAATTTCTATATAAAATAAACTTTTAGCTCATGCGGCTTTCTTATCATAGACGTTGCAAATTGTCTTGCTTTGCAATCACTGTAGGCAGATAGCGCTCCATTTTGCTTATGAGTTAAAGGGTGATGGTGAATGCCGGTTTTAGTTTCTGATAGTGCTTTGTAAAGTGTCTTTCAATTATCAACTACTGTCTTTTCCTGTTGTAATCCGACTATGAGGTTATCAATGAAAAAAAAGCAATGGTGTTTAGGTTTATTATTTGCAGGCCAAATGGCGTTGAGTGTAAACAGCTATAGTTATTATAGCCCTGTTGACTCAGGGTTACTTGGTTTGAACTGGGCATTCCCATCATTTATCAGCTTATTTGGTGGCGATTCTATATCAGATGAGATTCAGCGAACTAAAAAGCGCTTGGCAACATTACAACGACTTGAAGATAAGCAGCGCGCCAGCCGAGATTGGTTCTGGCCTTTTTGTTCTGTTGCTCTATCTGATAATTTTACTAATATACCCAGCATATTTGGCCATCAATTTGGAAAAGCAACTGAGCTAAAAGATACGAAGAGCTATAGCGAAACAAAGGATGGGGTTCAGATTAGTCATCAACTTGGCACTCAGTCTGACGGGCAGTTAGTGTATAGACGTACCACCAAGGCTGCTGATCAATTGACTAAAACAGAGGCCGATAACACAGCTGCCTCCTGTAAATATGTTGGGCGTTCAATCAAAGAAGTGGTTGCCCCAAAAGATTTATCAGGCAAGAAATTAACTGAATGGCTCAAAGGCTTAGGTTGCGAAGAAAGCTCCTTAAAGGCACAAGAGCCTGCTGTTAATACCCAATAAATCTCTTAAAGCAGGTAGCCTGTTCAAGGTTGCCTGATTCTCGATGAAGAAGGTAAAGCCTGTGATGCGTTTAGTTATTTTCATATTAGGTTGTTTTTGCTTAAACCACCCCATCTTTGCGTTTTTACCCAATCAAGATACAACGGTTATTATTCCAAAGCAGCACATGAATCCAGACTGTAAAAAGTGTGATTTAAGAAAAACACATATTTTTCAAAGAAAATCTGGCGCTTTATGGGGAGCAGGTACATGGTTGTTATCAAATGAACAAAAAGCGCGCATTAAAGCACAGATAGTCAATTCGGAGTTGGATTGTGTTCGTTGCCGATTGAGAAACAAGGGTGTTTGGATAAGCAAGGGTAATAAAGTGGTGTATGGACAGCCTGCTGCTATGAAATATTATTGGAAATGGATGGGGTTCATTCTTGGTTTATTTAAGAAAAAAATTCACCCTTATCCAGAGTTATTTGAAGACCCATTAGATAAACTCGACAGTATTAACTCCGAAGGGGGTTATTATTGGAATACAGGTAAAGACCTTATTCCGATTTTAAGCTCCCCAAAAGGTAGGGTGACAGATTATTACCTGGAATCGAGCCTTGTTAATGGTGTGCCCACAACCACTCGGCACAAACTAACCTTAGACGCTGCAAACAAGCTCACCTATCAACAAAATGCATTAGGCTTAGATGAAAAGCAGGGTAACCCCATCTTTAAAACGTTATTAGCTTTCCCTGAGCTGGATACGATTGAACGTGAATCGACAGCAAAACACTTTAAAGCATCTTATAACGCTGATATTAAAAGGCTATATGAACCCAAAATCAAACCGTTTTATGAAGCCTTAAGTAGACAGGGTAAAACATAAGACATGGGTGTAAAAATACCGTAGAGCGCAGCGTAACTCACCAAGCAGTATTCAACCGTTTGGTGGATCGCGGGTGCCTAGTACCTCAATGCACAGCGATTGTCCCGTTCAGCAGCTACAGGTTTTTCTGTGGCAAGGCGCAAGTATGCAGTAATACATGCGTCTTTCAAATACTTGCAACAAAGTCACGGGAAAACCTGTAGCTGCCCTTTGGGTGGCATTTAAAATGCCCATAGCTGTGTTGCTTGATCTCACTATAGAATAACTATTATTTTCGATCAGCTGCCTTGCTATGAGCATTTTACTCTGCCACTGAACCCGACAATCGCTGTGCATTGAGGTACTAGTCACCCTACAAACATTCCCAGTTACACGTCAATCGGTTTTTGTAGGGTGGAAAAGCGCAGCGCCATCCACCAGTCATTAAGCTTTTTTGGTTGAAGACGCTGCGCTTTTCCACCCTACGGTTACTGGACAAACCTATTGACACTATATGCTAGAAGCGCTTTAGCAATATCGTCAGCAGAATCTGACAGCATACTAAAGTGATCGCCAGGGACTGCATGAACAGTAACTGAGCTGCCGATCTTTTCAAAGCCTAAGGAATGCGCTTTACCTTTGAAGAGCTTTTCTTTTAGGTTGCCAGTCAAACTGTCCGTTGCTTGTTTGGGCCTGAATAGTTGAATAGGTAGATCAATAGGTTGTGCTTTATAGCCTGCCATTTGGGACTGGAATCCTCGAATCACTGCAATAGCACTGCGAATAAAGTCTTCAGTGACAGCACCATTTAAGCCATTGACGACTTTTTTTATCATTTGGTCTTCATTCAGTACCCGAAGTGCAGACAGTGGTAAATCGACCTTGCCGAAATTATGTTCGACAAAGGTTTTCAAAATTGCTGCACTGTCAGCGGCTAGGCTTAAATACCTGACAGGCTGATGCGTGTCGATAAGGCCTAAATAGGTCACCGTTCTGCCTCGAGCTTTGAGTTCACGGGCGACTTCAAGGGCAATGATGCCACCGAAGCTGTGGCCGATAAGCTGGACGTTATTTTGCCAGGTCTTTTCGATGGCTGTGGCATAGTAATCCACCATTTCACTAAGCTTTGTGAAAGGTGTTTGATCTTCCTCAAATCCGAAGGCTTGAATGCCATAAACGGTTTGAGACTTACCTAACGCATCAGCTAATGGTTTGTAGCTTAAGACCATGCCGCCTAAGGCATGAATGGCAAAGAGGGGTGTGCTGCTTTTATCCCCTTGATTAATCAGTACCACTGGTGAGAAGCCTTGTTGCTCTGTCTCAATGAGGCGTGCTTGCTGGGCTATGGTTTGGGCATTAAAGAGCGAAGATACTGGGAGCTTAATTTCAAAGGTGAACTCTATTTTAGCAATGAGCTTGACTGCACTGAGAGAATCACCGCCTGTTTCAAAAAAGTTGTCCGAGGTGCCAACGGGCTGGCCTAATACTTCTTGCCAAAGCCTAGAAAGCGCCTGCTCAGTTGGTGTTTCTGGCTCTTTATCTATAGAGACAGGATAAATAACATCCATAGTAGCCAATTGTTTACGATCAAGTTTTCCATTGGGGGTGAGAGGGAATTGATCAAGCACATGCAAGCGTTTGGGGTGCATAAAGCTCGGTAGGCTCAGATGGCAGGCAGGTTGCCAGCTGGATTCAATCTGCGTTTTATCATTGGAGGAGGCGACAAAGGCTACCAACTGATCGTTGATAGCAAGAACAGCGCTGTCTTGTACACCATCAATCGCTTTAAGGACCGATTCTATTTCGCCTAGCTCTAAGCGTCTGCCATTGATCTTCACTTGAAAATCTTTACGGCCAACATAGATAAGTGGTGAGCCGTCTTGATGCGTATCACGATAGGCCAAGTCGCCAGTGAGATAAGCCTGTTTGCCCTCTATCTCAACAAATTGCGAAGCATTCATTTCAGGGTTATTGATATAACCTAAGCCGACTGATGTTCCCATGATTGCGAGTTCACCAATAAAACCATGGGGGAGTGGTCTACGAGCAGAATCAATAATCGCGAGTTCCACACCTTGAATAGGCTCACCCAAGCTGAACGCTAAGATGCCGGCTTTAAGCTCAGTGGCTGTATAGGTTCTAGCCGTTGTGATATCAGTACATTCTGTCGGGCCATACATGTTGACGATTTGAGCGTCGAAACTGGGGTGGTCAATTAAACGCTGTAAGCGCGCTGAGCTGATCGCCTCACCGCCTAGTAAAATTACGCGCAAATGGTTGGCAAGTATTTCGGAGCCTTTGGGTTGCTCGATTAACGCATAGAGTGCTGAAGGTGCGCAGTTAATGAAGCTAACGTCTTTGCTTTTTATTACAGACAAAATAGCGACTGGATCAAAGTGCGGGGCATCATAGAAGATAAGTTCTGCGCCAGTGCATAGAGGTGCTAAGAGATTCTTTTGTGTTAAATCAAATCCGAGTGAGGAAATGATTAAGACTTTATCGCTCGTTGATAACTGATAGGTGCGACTGTACCAATCAATCAAATTGTTTTCATTGTCATGCGAGACGCTTGCACCTTTTGGCAAGCCGGTAGAGCCTGAAGTAAAGAGCGTATAAAAACGTTGTTCTTTTGAAATAATAGGGTAGTCAACCGTTTGTATGTCGGCAGCTAACGCAGATTTCATCCATTTTTCATCGATGATTAAGCAAGCTTCAGCCGTTTTAAGAATATGCTCAATGCGTGCTTTGGGGTATTGAGGGTCAATAGGCACATAGGCAGCGCCTGCTTGAATGACACCCCAAATAGCCAGTGCAACGTCCGTGCCTGCAGGTAAGCAAATCGCCACATGCTGATTAGGTCTAATGCCACCCAGCAGAAGTTGTTGGGTGACAAGGGCAGCTTTACTTGAAAATTCGCTGAAGGTTAAACGGTTGTGGCTGTCAGATACGGCTAAAGCCTTCGGCGTTTTACTCACTTGCGTTTGGTACTGCTCAATCACAGAGGGAATGCTATGAGTGAGTTCTTCAGGCGCTTGTTTGGTGACTTCATCAGGTAACAGCAGGCTTAAGTCTTGCGTTGTACTCGCACCTTCGAGGCACTGCTCGGATAACTGCATAAAGCGCTCTAGGAAGCGATTGTCAGTAAAGACACTTTCGTGGAAGGCCAGCCACAGGCAAAGTTCATCGCCGTCAGCCTGCACTCTGAAATCCACCATGCCCTCGGCGTTAGGGGTGTAGCGATGGCCAAAAAACTCCTGATCCAGCATCCAATAGGTGTGTGGCATCATCAAATAATTAAACGAAAAGCCGATGCTGCTTTCTGGCAATAATTTTTTCAGTGATAAACTAGACAGCTGTAAATAGGCTTTTGATTGTTTCTGATGTTGCCTGGCGCTTGTAAACAAGGCGCTGAGTTCCCCTTGTAATGTGTCAGCCTCAAAACAGAAAGGTTGCGTGTGATACAAACACGCCATGGTATCCTTGGTCGTTTTATCGCGCCCGCCATTAAACTCTGTCACGATAAAATCGCCAGTAGTGCCTGTGTAAGCTTTTATTAAAAGGGCATAAAGGCACTTGAAATACAGTGCTGGTGTGATTTTCTGTTGGCGGCAATAGGCTTTAACTCTTTCTGTATGCTCGATAGGAATAGGGTGTGACAAGAGCTTAGGCTGTGGGTCTTTCTTAGGTGGGTTGAAGACATCCAAAGGTTCAGCGTGGCGCAATTGCTCCTGCCAAAACCCTAAGATTTCGGGGGTGTCAAACTGTTGATAACACTTGCTAACATGGGCTTTAAATCCGTCTTCTACAGGTAAGAGTGATTCGGAACCTTTGACTTTGTTTTCATATAGCAGGGTTAACAACTGTAAATGAATCATGCCTGAAAAGCCGTCACACACCAGATGGTGACAGGCAAAAGTAAACCAATAATAATTTTCGCGGAACTTCATGAGGCGATAACTTACCAGTGGCTCTGATAAGTCATAAGGTTTGATGACATTGGCACGTAGCCTTTTGTCTATCGCTTCATCATCTAGCTGCAAATGACTAAGATCTTCGTACTGATAATCAAAGACGAGACTATCATTAGGCACTAAGTAAGCAATATCATCAAAGGTCCCGTGGCCTTTCTCAACCTTGGCATTGAGTGAGAAAAAACGGCGATGAATGTCAAGCTGGCACTGCTCCCAGTCATCCAAATTGATATCGATGGGTAATTGCATGGCATAGCCAAGGCTGTTTTCCAGTGTGTCAGGTTTGGCCAGCGTTGCGAGATAAATATCACGCTGCATGGGTGTTAAAGCTACGCGCCTAGGTTCGCTCAATGCATTTAACTGAATACCCTGAGCATGAGTGTTAGGCTGATAGCAGCAATAAGCCAGTAGGGTTTCGAAATGATCGAGTAAGGTGTTAATGGTCGAAGGCTTGAAAATATCGCTGTTGTATTCAAGTGATAACAACCAATCGGTGTCTTTCTGTAGCACATTAAGCTGTAAGTCAAATTTGGCGACGAGGCTGTCACTTTGTCTCGGCGTAATGCTTAACCCTTCAAGCGTTTGAGCAGCAGGTAAGCTGTCAGCTGAGAGCATGTTAAAGGCGCATTGCACAACAGGGGTGTACTGTAGATTACGGTTTAGTCCCAACTCATTCAGTAGCATTTCTACGGGGACTTGCTCATGGGCAAAAGCCCCCAATAAATGCGATTTTACTTGCTGAATCAGATCGCTCAAGGTCGCATTGGCAGAAAAATCCGTTCGTACCACAAGGGCATTAATAAAAAAGCCAATGAGGTTTTCTGTGCCGGGCTGGTTTCTGCCTGCCGTGGGTACACCCACAGCAATATCGTTATGTTGGCTAAACTTATGCAGCAGTAACTGCCAGGCTGTCAGCATCACCATAAAGGGTGTTGCCTGCTGATTGTCGGCAATGGCTTGAATCGCTTTTGTCAGTTTGAAAGGGATTAATCGTCTAACTTCTTTACCTTTAAATTGCTGTACCGCAGCTCGTGGGTGATCTAATGGCAGTGGAAGTAACGCTGTTACGCCTTGAAGCCTGTTGCGCCAGTAATCAATTTCCTGTTCAAGCCTGTCACCTTGCAGCCAGCTACGTTGCCAAAGGGCAAAGTCTGTGTATTGCAGTTCTGGTTCAGGCAGGGGGCAGACAGATTTTTGGGTTTCAGCTTGGTAAAAAGCAAAGAGCTCTGACAGCAATACGCCAATAGAGGTGCCATCGGAGATGATGTGATGCATGTTCATCGAAAGTATATGCGTGCTTTGATTTATTGTTATTAACTGTGCACGAAGTAATTGACCGCTATCCAGCGCAAAAGGCTCGGCTGCATCAGCATCAGCCATTTGCTGAGCATCATTGAGTGATGCAGCATCAACGTACTGAAGCTGAATAGGGCTTTGATTGGCTTTAAGTATTGAGACTACAGGCTCGCCTTGATTGACGGTGAAGACCATACGCAGGCTATCATGTCTTGCAACTACCGATTGCAGGGCGTAGTGCAAGGCGTCTTTATCGACTTCGCCTTCAATCAACCAGCTACCTGGCATATTGTAGGCGGTTGTATTCGGTGCAAGTTGAGCCAATAACCATAAACGCTGTTGAGCATAAGACAGCACGGGTACTGCGTCCTCATCGGCGCGTACTAAAGGCGGCAAGCTTGCGCCTTTTTGAAGGGTGTGATCAATGAGTGCGGCTTGTTTAACCAGTGTATCGGCCTCAAACAAATCGCGAAGGTTGAGATCAATAGCGAAACGTGAACGAATACGTGCGACTAATTGAGCGGCCTTTAATGAGTGGCCGCCGATCATAAAGAAGTTATCGTGCGTACTGATGCCTTGTTTATTAAGGACGGCTTGCCAAAGCGTTAGCAGGGCTTTCTCTGTGTCGCTTTCAGGTAATACCAAAGCGGCAGTGTGTAGGTCCCAATCAGGTTCAGGCAAGGCTTTTCGGTCGACTTTGCCATTTGGGTTTAGCGGTAACGTTGATAAAAGTATCAACTTTTGTGGCACCATGTAATCCGCTAAGTGCTCATGCAGGTGCTTATTGAGATCGCTCGCTTCAATACCTTGTTCAATCGCAACATAAGCAACCAGCGTTGTGTCGTTTGTGATAGGCGAGGTTGTGGCTTGAACCAGCGCTTGTTTGACACCTGGATAGTGACTTAACTGATACTCAATATCCTGTAATTCGATTCGAAAACCGCGAATCTTGACTTGGTGATCGGTTCGGCCATGGAAGACTAATTCGCCTTGATGATTCCAACGCACCAAATCCCCTGTGCGGTAGAGCCTTGCATGCAGTTTTTCATGGAAAATAAACCGCTCGTCTGTGAGGGCTTCTTGACCTAAATAGCCTTTTGCGAGGCTTACGCCGCCAATATACAGTTCGCCAATCGCGCCTTTGGGTAATAGCTCTTTTGATTCATCAAGCACAACTAAATCAACCCCGGGGATGGCTTTGCCAATCGGCATGTGTTGACCGCCAGCGTCGATATTGACCTCATGAAAAGTGGTAATATCCGTGCATTCGGTTGGGCCATACATATTGATGAGTTTGCAGTCAGCTTCCTTAAAGAAGGCTTTTACGCGATCTAACTGAATGGGCTCGCCGCCTAAAAGCACCACTTTTAACGAGGCTAAGCCTTTGAAGTGTTCATCTTCTGTCACGGCCAACAAAGCATACAGATGACTAGGTGCGCAGTTGATCAGTGTGATCTGATCACGTTCAATGCGCTTGGCAGCTTCTACTGGATCAAAGGCAGGTTTGCCCATCAGGTGGCAGGTGCCACCAGTTAACAATGGCGCAAAAAAGTTTTTTTGGGTTAAATCAAAGCCCAAGGATGACAAGATCAGGCTTTGGTGCGGCGTCTTTAAGTAGCCAAATGCCGCAGTGTACCAAGCTAATAGGTTGCTTTCGCCGCTATGTTTTACCTCGACACCTTTGGGCTTGCCTGTAGAGCCTGAAGTATAGAGCGTATAGAGTAAATCTTCAGGGCTTAAAGCGGGCAAAGGTAAACGCTCGGAAGGCATCGACCAATCGATTTGATCCATCAGCAGGCAGTCGCCTGTAAAGGCAGAGGATAGGGCCCGCTCTGTGATCACAAAGTGGCAGTTAGCATCACCCACGATCAGCTCACGGCGGGCTTTCGGTAAGTCAGTGCCTAAAGGTAAATAACAACCGCCTGCGCGGATAATACCGAGTAAGGCCACCATAAAATGAACGTTAGGTTCTAAATAAAGCGCGACTTTGTCGCCTGTCTTAAGTCCATCGCTCAATAGCAATTGGCTTATGACAGTGGCACGTTGATTTAGCTCATCATATGAAAGAGAGGTCTCGCCATCCATCACAGCAATGGCTTCGCCCTTAAGTTGCTTCAGACTTTCAACAAAGTCGGGTACGATGGGTGCTTTGCAAGGCTCGCTCATCGCTTCGACTTCAACATCCCGCAATAGTGGAAGTTTAGCCATGGGCACAGCAGGCTGAGTAATGATAGCGGTCAGTAGAATACTTAAATGATCGAGCAAGTGTTTGATGGTCTGTTGGTCAAACAGCGCTGTACGATATTCAAAGCTGAGTGCCAGTTCAGGGCCGGCTGCTTTGGCTTGGTGGAGCACGTGTAGACTGAGTTCAAATTTACTGGCAAGTGCTAAACCAAAGGCCTCAGTATCGACGCTCTCGATGCTAAGATCATCAAACTCTACCTTAAAGGCTTTATCGTTTTGTTGTTGATAGCTGTAAAACACCTGAAAGAGCGGTGAATGGCTGAGATCGCGCTTAAGGGGTAAGCGGTCTAACACTTGTTCAAAGGGTACATCCTGATTGGACAAGGCATCAAAGAAAGTGTCTTTGACGTTCGATAAATGCTCGTGGAAGGGGCGAGCATTATCAAGCTGATTGCGAATCACTAGTGTATTCACAAAAAAGCCCAGCATGCTTTCAAGTTCTGGCAGAGGGCGATTGGCGGTGACAGTGCCGATGGCAATATCTTTTTGTCCACTGTATCGGCTTAACAGTAACTGAAGCGCGCCCATTACTAGCATGGCGACACTCACTTGGTGTTTTTGTGCATATCCTTCGAGGGAGGTCACGACAGCCGTATCCAAAGTTAGGCTTTCGACTTTCCCGTCAATGACAGGTTTGGCTGTGTAAGGCCTATCCAACGGCAGTTGTGTCAATGGCGTGTCTTCAAGCTGCTGTTGCCAGTAAGCGAGTTGTTTTTGCTGGGCATCTTGCGTTAGCCAGTCCCGTTGATGAACACTGTAATCCAGGTATTGCAAAGGTGTGCTGTCTACAGGCAAATGACCTTGATAGGCAGCAATAAGCTCATGTATAAAGAGGGTCATGGATAACCCATCACTGATCAAATGATGCATGCTGATCATTAGCACGGCTTCATCTTCATGCACACGTAAAAGTCGTGCGCGGTACAGTGAGTCTTCTAGTAAGCTGAACGGCTTTTGACAGAAATCGAAAATCTGCTGATATAGATTGGGCGTGGCGGCTTTGTGTTTTATTTCTAACGATTGCGGTGTGTCAGTTATTGTCTGATAGATGCTATTTTTGTGTCTGACTAAACGCGTGTTCAGCACTTGATGTTTATGCGCCACTTGCTCAAGGCTTTGTTGTAACTTGGCTTCATCAATTTTGCCTTTTAGCATAAAGGCCAATGGCATGTTGTACATGCTGCTTGGGCCTTGAATGTCTTCAATGAGCCATAAGCGTTCTTGTGCAATAGATAGCGGGAAGCGATGTTCAAAGGTTTCGCGGTTAACCTTCGCAAGTGTTCTGATAACAACTGCCTGATGCGCTTTAGCGGCAGCTAAGGCTTCGATGCTTGGGTGTTCAAACAAATCACGTACGGTGACAGACCAACCGAGCTGTCTTTCGATCTTGTTGATAAGTGTCGCTGCCATTAAGGAGTGGCCACCGAGTTCAAAGAAGTTTGCCTGTGTGCTAATGGGACTTTGCTCAAAGACGGCTTCCCAAAGTGGCAGGAGTGCTTGTTCATCGTCTGTTTTTGGTGTGAGAATAAGTCCCGTATCTGCTTGAATTTCAGGTAAAGCAGTCTGATCAATTTTGCCTGAGGCCGATAGTGGGAACGTAGGTAATGCGTGAACTGCCTGTGGAATATGCGTGGCGGGTAAGTGCTTACTTAAGATGCTGCGCCAGTTTTCTGGCGTTTGTTCAGCAATCACATAAGCCACAAGCTGTTCTTTGCTGTTCAGCATCACAAGTGACTGAGAAACGCCTGCCAGTTGATTTAATTGTGCGCTGATTTCATCGGGTTCAATGCGGATGCCGCGTACTTTTATTTGATGATCGGTACGGCCTAAAAAGTAGCGCCTTTGATGTTGGTCTTCGTGGACTAGATCGCCTGTGCGGTAGGCATTGCCTAGGTGATCAAGCTGTACAAAGCCCTTTTCTTCGCGGGCAGCATGGCCGATATAACCTTGACCTAAGCCACTGCCAGTAATCACTAACTCACCGGCTAAGCCTTGCGGTAACAATCTACCTGCTAAATCAATGCGGTGTAATTGTACATAAGGCGGGGTACTGCCTAGCGCGATGGATTCAGGTAATGGTTCACCTGCTTCAATCACTTCAAAGGTTGCAATATCCGTACATTCGCTCGGGCCGTACATATTGACAAGCTTGGCCTGATTGTAGCTGTTATTAAACCAGTCAATAAGCAGGTCAGTTTGAATGGCTTCACCCCCCATTAATACTGCTTCAAGCGAGAGGAGTTGTTTGGCATTCGCAATCGTTAACCACGGGTAGCAGGCAGAAGGTGCCGCATTGAGATGGGTGATCTGTTCACTCTCAATGGTGGCAGTTATCAATGCAGGGTTAAACACTGTCATATCGGCAAATATAAGTGTGCCGCCTGTGATCAGCGGGATGAAGAGATTTTTCTGGGTTAAATCAAAACCAACTGACGAAATGACTAAGGTCTTACTGTTTTGGTTGAAGTCAAAGGCTTGGCTATACCAGTCAATCAATGCACTGAAATTAGCATGAGAAATCGCAACACCCTTAGGTTGTCCTGTAGAGCCTGAAGTGTACATGATATACAGTGAGTCGTCAGATGCTGACTCGATAGCTAAAGGCTCGATGCTTTCGGTTAAGTTTTTAGTGTTAACCACTTTAATGGCAAAATCCGCAGGCGTATTGCTGATGACACAGGCAAGTTCTGCATCTTGAGTGATAAAAGCTTTACGCTCGTCTGGGTAGCCTATATCAAGGGCAACATAAGTCGCACCTGCTTTGAGGGTGGCGAGTAAGCCGACGACATAATCGCAGGAGGCTGCCAAGTGCAGGCCAACTCTATCTTTAGGTTTAATACCTTCTGCGATGAGCCTGTGGGCGAGTTGATTCGAGTGTTTATCAAGTTGTTGATAGGTCAGTGAGCCGTTTTTATCTTTGACGGAAATGGCTTGCGCATGGGTCTGAAGACTGGCTTTTAAGGTTTTCAGTAGGGCGGGACAGTGCAGGGTCTCCTGCCTAGAAACCGTTTGTGAAGTGATGGGAGGCGCTGCGCTATCCCGCCCTGCAGGTTCATTGGGTAATAATAAAGTAAGCTTGCTAACTTCATACGTGCCATCGACGACTTGATCAGATAAATGTAACAGCCGCTCAAGGAATTGGTTATCGATAAAAAAGGCTTTGTCATAGCTGAAATGCAGGCGTAAATGATCACCTTTAACGCGTACCGTTAAATTAACCGCTGTATCCATTTTTGGGGCAAAAAAGGTTAAGGCCGCAGGTTCATCATCAAAAGGAATACTGTCAGGCAATGTGTAGAAGTTAAATAAATACTGATTCGCTCCTTGTGGAAATAGTCTGTGCTGTAGGCTGTTCGACAGCTTTTTATCGCCCTTGGCTGCTCGTTGCTGGGTACGTAAATCCTGTAAAAGTGTTTGAAAGGTGCCTTGGTTGAGACGATCAGGGTTAATGACAATGGGTTGTGAACCAAAGTAACAGCCTGCCGTATGATGGTGTCCTGTAGGCCTTGCGGCGATGACTTCTGTGAAATAAAAAGGCGCATCACTTTGGCAGTAGCTGTTTAACAGCAAACTGTAGAGCGCTTTCATAAACAGTGCTGGCGTTGTTCTATGTTGCTTACAGAAAGCTGAGAGCTTGGCAAACTGTTCAGGTGTGCCATCAAGACTACGTTCAATATACCCTTTGCCACTAAGCCCTTGTGGCGCAGGTAAAGGTTGAACACCTTGAAGTTTCTTTAACCAAAATTCCTGTGCGGCAACGCTATTTTGTTGCAGGCTTTGGTTGACATGCTCAAGATAGTTATCTTTGGCCTTGGTCTGTTTATCGCTTAAGCCTTTGATGGCAGCATAGTGCAGGCTGACACTTTGCGTGACTGTGTTAAGCGAGATACCGTCTAGGCAGGCATGATGCCCCCGTAATAAAATAGCGGCAGGGGAAGCAGGCCGTTCAATTAATTGCAGCTCGAACAATGCCCCGTCTGTGCTCATTGAACGATAGGCTTGATCTTCAGCATAGGCTTTTAATGCGTCTTCGCTATCGTCATCAAGTGTTACGCGAACGAGTTTGGAGGCGTTAGCCGCAGCGGTTGGTGTTAAAATACGCTGCCAGATTTCAGTCTGAAAGGTTTCGTTGACGGATACCAGGCGCATGCGAAGCGCTGCATGGTCAGCCAGTGTCTTAAAAAAAGCGTCTTCTAAAGCTGCGACATCAACAATCGTATGTTTCGATAAGTGCTGCATCCAGCCCAGGTAATTGCGAGGATTGTCAGGGGTTAATTGCTGGTCCATGACGATATCGCGCTGCATCGGTGTAAGCGGTAACAGGGCTTCGGTTTCTGTTTGGTCGCTATCCAGCTCGCAAGGTAAGTAGAGCGGTATTTCGCCAAGTGAGGGGTTATCCTCTCGCAGCATCTGATGCAGTAGGTGTTCAAAGCGTTCATAGAGTGCTGACAGTTTGTTGCCGCAGTAAAGCGAGGCGTTATATTCAAAGGTGATAGTTAGTGCGCTGTTGGTATCCTGTACCGAGATAATCAGGTCATACTTGGCCTCAGTCGCTGGCATTTCAATGGGTGTGAAGGTCGTGCCGTCAAGCTCAACTGTTTGTTGTTCATGGTGATGAGTAAAGTAGTTAAAGCCTACGCGTGCAGGAATCTCATTGATGCCCTCTCGTTTAAGCCGAGCAAGTATTTGCTCGGTGCTGACGTCCTGATGCGCAAATAATTTAAGCGTGGCCGCTTTGGTTGCCGAAAAAAACGCATCGACAGGTTGGCTATTATCCAGTGTTTGCGAGAAGAATAGCGTGTTGACAAAAAAACCAGGCATGTTCTGTGTGCCTTGACGATGGCGGCCCGCGACGGGGATACCTAAAGTCAGCTGATCTTGATCGCCCGTTTTGGCGAGTAGTAAGCTCACGGCAGCAGCGTACCACATAAAAGGTGTTAGGTTTTGCGTTTTACAGGCTGTATTAACAGCTTCCCTAAGATTAGTGGGTAGTATTTCGGATAAGGTGCCTGCACCTTGTTGCACAGTGGTATCGTCATGCGCAAGCTTGGCTAATACGCCTAAATGCGATGATCGATCTTTTAACATCTCAGCCCAATAATCAACTTGAGGCAAGAATGCATCTTTATGTATTTGCTGCCAAGCTGCAAAGTCTGCATATTGTAGGGGCACATCAGACAGTAGTTGCCCATCACCTTTGAGCAACATGGCAAATTCTGTGAGTAGTATATCTAAGGTGGCGGCATCGGCAATGATATGATGCAGTACTAAATAAAACAGTGCTTTATCGGTATCATCTACCTTGATGAGTCCCGCCCTAAAGGCACCGGGAGTCGTTAATTCAAAAGGCGTTTGCATGGCATCAGCTGCAAGCTTTTCTGCCAGTTGTGCGCTTTCAGCTGTTTGTTCTACAAAAGGTAGGTTACTAGCAACATGAATTACCTGCGTCAGTTCGCCACTGGTTTCTGTTAAAGCAGTTCGTAAAATTGCATGACGCGTAACAAGGGCAGTGAGCGCTTGCGTAATACGATGAGCATCTACCTTTCCTTCTACCCAAAAGGCTAGCGGCATGTGATAGGCCGTTGAGCCTTTTTCCATAGACTGATGCAGCCATAAGCGCTGCTGGTTAAAGCTTGCAGGTAGCGGCTTTGTGTGGTCTTGTGGTTCAATCGCAGGCAAAGCTTTGCTGTTAAACCCTTGGCTTTGAATATGCATCTCCATGCTGCTGACCGTCGGATGTAAAAAAACATCACTCACAGGCAGGCTGATGCCTAATTCAGACTCAATACGTGCCACTAAGGTAATAGCTTTTAATGAATGACCACCTCGTAGAAAGAAGTCGTCTTGAATGCCGAGCGTTGTAAGTGGCTCAGGGATACCAAGCACGTCACCAAACAGTTCGCACAAAGCTTTTTCGCTGGTCGTTTCAGCAGGCACAAAGTGATCACTTGCTGAGGCTCGGACGTCAGGTAAAGCCTTGCGATCAATTTTACCGTTTTTACTGAGCGGCATCTTATCTATATGCTGCCAGTATTGCGGTAGCATAAAGTTGGGCAGTTTAGCCGAGAGTACTTTGTGCAGCGAGGCGCTATCTGTCACGGGGCCTGTATAATAAGCTACCAATGCGTGCTCACCGTTTACTTCAGGGGCTGTGACAACGACGTCATGAATGCCTTCAATGGCTGTAATCGCGTTTTCAATTTCGCCGAGTTCAATACGCTGCCCGCGAATTTTGACCTGAAAATCGGTTCGTCCTAAATACAGCACTTGTCCGTCAGGGAGGTAACGCCCTAAATCCCCTGTTTTGTAGAGTTTACTGGATGCAATCGCAGGGAAGGGGTTAGCTATGAATGATTCAGCGGTTAAGTCTTCACGGTTAAGGTAGCCTTGTGCTAAGTTAGCGCCGCCAATCACAATCTCACCCGGTACACCGATAGGACAAAGATTCAGCTCGCTGTCGAGAATTAAAATCTGCGTATTGCTAATAGGCCTCCCGATCGGCACTTGCTTAAGATGTTTCTCACGCATAGGTGCATAGGTAACATCAATGGCCGCTTCTGTTGGGCCATAAAGATTATCCAACAGCACATGAGGCAGCTTAGTTAGGCAGTCGGTGACAAGACTTGCAGGCAAGGCTTCACCTGAGGTAAACAGCTGCTTTAAATGGGGGAGTTCAGGTAGGTCATGCTGTAAAAATACCGATAACATCGACGGCACAAAATGCGCGTGAGTGATGTTATGCGCCACCAAAGTCTCTGCTAAATAGGCAGGGTCTTTATGTCCATCTTTTTTGGCAAAGACAATCTGCGCGCCTGTCATCAAAGGCCAAAGCAGCTCCCAGACAGATACATCAAAAGTAAAGGGCGTTTTTTGCAGAATTTTATCACCTGCGCCAATCGGGTATTGGTCCTGCATCCAGTGAAGGCGGTTGATAATGCCTTGTTGCGGCACCATGACACCTTTGGGTTTACCTGTGGAGCCTGAGGTATAGATAATATTAATCAGACTATCGTCACTGAAGATGATTTCAGGGTTTTCGTCAATCGTAGAGTCGATTGTGTCAGCCAATAAAACGGAGCAGGGGGCTTCAAGCCCTGTTGGGCTGTCGCTAACAATTAAGCTTAGTCTTGCATCCTGAGTGATAAAGGCTAAGCGCTCAGCAGGTGTTTCAGGATCAATGGGCACATAGGCACAGCCTGCTTTTAAAATGCCTAGTAAACCTACAGACATAAAGCGGTTGCGGTAAAGCGACAAACCTACAGCACCCTGAACGCCTAGTTCAATGAGTGTGGCTGCCAGCGCATTGGCTTTGCTATTCAGTTCTTTATAAGTGAAATAACCCTTGTCGTCACAGACCGCAATCGCCTGCGGGGTGAGTTTTACCTGCTGCTCAATCAGGTGATGGAAAGCAGATGCTTTTGGATAATGTTTGGCGGTTGCGTTAGGGCCTTTTGCATCAGTTAAAAAGAATGTGGCTTCTTTATCTGAAGTTAAACTTATCTGATTAATAGCCGTATCGGGGGCGCTGACAATACGTGCAAGGAGCGTGTGCAGGTGAGAAACCATGCGCTCAATGGTTGCACGGTGAAAGAGGCTTGTGCGGTATTCCAAGGCCAATTCAATGGCGTCATCCACATCAATGACATTCAGTGTTAAATCAAACTTGGCACTTTGGCTGCGCTCAACGTTCTCTAGTCCTTTAAGGGTCAAGCCAAAAAGCTCACCTTGCAGCAGGTTTTTATTGGCATTGTCTGATGCGGTTTGCAGAATTAACATGGCCTGAAAGACTGGCGTTTGCGATAAATCGCGGCCAAGATTAAGCTCATCAATCAGCTTATCAAAGGGTAAATCCTGATGATCGAATGCACTTAATGTATTGGTTTTGACTTGATGTAAAAAGTCGGTGAAACGTTCATCTTCATGGTGTTGGTTGCGGATCGCTAGCGTATTTAAAAATAGCCCTATCACATCTTCAAACTGGCCATCGCCGCGATTGGCCATAGGCGTGCCAATGGCAAAATCCTGTTGCAGACTGTATTTCGATAACAATACATGGAAGGCTGCAAGCGAGACCATAAAGAGCGAACAGCCCTCATTCACCGCAAGCGCTTTTACTTGATTCGATAAAGTCTCAGGCAATTTCAGCCGGACTTCGCCACCTGCGCTATCTAGTTCACTTGGCCTTGGTAAATCGGTTGGTAAACTCAGGTTAGGGCAGTTGTCGAGATTCTCTTGCCAAAAGGTGAGTTGCTCGGTTTCTACCTGTTCAAGTTTTTGCCGCTGTAGCAAGG
Organism: Pseudomonadales bacterium; assembly: GCA_965225765.1. Classification (GTDB taxonomy): domain Bacteria; phylum Pseudomonadota; class Gammaproteobacteria; order Pseudomonadales; family DT-91; genus CAKMZU01. The sequence goes on along the minus strand of CBDDBO010000001.1, from coordinate 48,806 downwards.
TGAAATCGGCATACTGCAAATTGAGTGGTTTTGGTGGGTGAACCGATGCACCTAGCTTGTATTGGTAAAAGGCAAAGAGATCACGTAACAGCACTTCCATCGACCAGCCATCGGCAATGATGTGGTGTAAACACAAAACGAGTACAGAATGCTCGTTATCTTGGTCGTGTGTAAACAGCGCTGCACGAAGTAAGGGTCCTTTCGCTAAATTGAACGGGGCTTCGAAGAGGGCTGTGACAGGTTCGATTAAATCGGTCTCTAAGGCTGCGAAGGTATCTCGCTGCAACCTGAAGTTAGTTTGCAGCTTGATGACTTGATAGCATGTGCTTTTGTCCTCGCCTGTTTCAAAGGAGGTGCGTAAGCTTTCGTGGTGGTGAATCAGCTCGCCGAAGGCTTGTTCAAGTGCCTCAGCCTGTAAATGACCTTGAATACGTAGCGCAAAGGGCATGTGATAGAGGCTGCCTGCGCCTAATTGCTCGATAAACCACAAGCGTTGTTGGCTATACGATAAAGGCAGGTTGTCAGGGCGCTTTATCGTTGTCGTCGTTTGCGTGTGACTTGCCTCCTCAAGAAATGCGGCGAGTAGCTCGACGCTTGGATGATCAAATAAATCTCGAAGTCTTAAGTCTTTGCCTGTACTGTCTTTTAACTGTGTGACAAGCCTTGTCGCTAACAGCGACTGACCGCCTAGCGCAAAAAAATCATCGTAAAGGCCTACGTCTTGATGGAGGCCTAAAATGGTTTTGAATGAATCCGCTACTGTTTGCTCAAGCGCTGTTTCGGGTGCTTTATAGGCCGTTGTTGCAATCAGGGGTAAGGTATTCAAAGCCGTTTTGTCGACTTTACCGTTGGCAGTTAGAGGAATAGGGGACACCACCGCAAAGCCTGAGGGCAGCATAAAATGCGGCAGTTTTCTTGCTAGCTGTTCTTTTAGTGTTTTGACTAATACGTCCGGTGTTTGATCTTTATTGATAGGACAAACGAACGCATTCAGCTGCGGATTGTCGCCTTCGGAGACACTCACCACGGCATCGCTTAATTGCGGTGAGGCTAATAATGCCTGTTTAATTTCTTCCAGCTCAATTCGAAAACCGCGCAGCTTGATTTGATCATCCTGGCGGCCTTTCATAAAAAGCTCGCCATATCGGTTGATGACAGCATTGTCACCGGTTAAATAGAGGGTAGCGTGCGGGCAATCTTCGCTTTCAAAGGGGTTGGGCACAAAGCGTTTACGTGTAACCTCAGGTAAGTTTACATACCCTGCTGATAGCCCATCGCCTGCGATGGCTAATTGGCCTGTCACCCCAAAAGGGCAAAGGTTGAGGTTATCATCGACGACAAAACAATGAGTGTTCGCACAGGTTGAACCCAGCGGAATAAGGCCTTGTTTTAGCTGCTCAATTTCCAGGTCTGCTGTGGTCGTCACTACGGTGTTTTCCGCAGGACCATAGGCATTAAGTAAGCGTCTTGGTCGAGAGTGTTCCAGAATCTTCAAGCAGGCAGCGGCTGAGGGCGCTTCGCCGCCTGTGCCTAACCATTCAACGCCTATAAAAGCATCAGCTTTGATTTCGGCAAATAAATTAAAGAGTGCCACAGTCATGAGTACATGTGTCACTTCATGTTGTTGAAGGCGTGCTGCAGCTTTCTCAATATCTAACAGTTCATCTTTGGTGATGCCGACTAAGGTGCTGCCATGTAATAACGCACCAAAGACCTCCCACATGGCGGCATCAAAGGCCACATGGCAGAGATGAGCAATGCGCTTGGTATGACCAAACTCAAAACGCTCCACATCATCAATTAGTCGGTAGAGGTTACGTGCAGCAATAGGGACGCCTTTTGGCTTGCCAGTCGAGCCTGAGGTATAAATGCAATAAGCAATCGCCTCTGCGTCCTGATCGACAGGTGTAAAAGGCTTTGACTCTTTTGCAAGGTTTATCAAGGCATCAGCTGTTAGTTGGGTACGTCCTTCTATATCAGAGATGAAATGGTCGCTGATGATGATTTGGGCGTTAGCATCTTCAATGATGTCTTGCAGGCGCTCGTCAGGGTAGGCTGGGTCTACAGGCACAAAAAACGCACCGCATTTAATCGCTGCAATAATCGTGCTGATACGTTCCAAACTTCGCTCAAGGCTGATGACGACAGGCTGATTAGGCTTAATACCTAGTCCCTGCAAGGTTGCTGCTAGGGCTGTTGAACGCTCATCAAGTGCTTGATAGGTCAGGGTTTGATTGTTAAAAACAACCGCTGGGTGGTCAGGGTAAGTCGCTACCACCTGTTGAAAGCGTTTTACCAGAGGTGTGTTGTCCAGTGTTATCTGTGCGCCGCGAAGACAAGCTAAGATTGCTTCTTGTTTGCTGGTATTTAACAATGAGTGATGGCTGATGGCTTGCTCAGGCGCAGAGCAAATTTGCTCAATCAAGGTCATGAAGCCTTCAGCAAAGCCTTCAATGCTGGCTTGGTCAAACAGGTCAGTATCATATTCAAACGACAGGGTGCAGCCTTCAGGAGCATCGTCTATGCCAAGCGTTAAATCAAACTTGGCGGTTGGGTTATCCAATTCAAGCGGTTGAATGCCTAGGTTATTCAGTGATAGTTGTTCATCGCGTTTTTGATAAGCCATCATCACTTGGAAAAATGGCGTAATACTTCGGTCTCTGTCTGTTGCAAATTGCTCAACTAATGTGTCAAATGGAATGCTGTCGTGTGCGGTTGCCTCTAACACTTTTTGTTTGGTTGATTTCGCTAAGTCTAGAAAGCTTTCACTAGGGTTGATCGGCGCATTGATCGTTAGGGTATTAACAAAAAAACCTATTGTGTGTTGAATGCTTTCGTGGTGCCTGCCTGCTGTGGGGATGCCGATGGCAATTTGCTCCTGGCTCGACAGCTTATGTAAAAACACTTGGTAAAGCGCTAAGTAAGCCGCAAAGTCGCTGACTTGGTGCTTGGCTGCTAAGGTTTGTAGTCGCCGATGTGTATCTTCATGCAGTAACCAGTTGTACGTATGGCCTCGACCTGATTTGGCGGTAGGTCTTAGTTTGTCAGTGGGTAAACGTAAAGGCTCGATGTTAGAAAGCTCAGCTTCCCAGAAATCTAAGCCCTCAGAATGGGTGGGCTTAGATTGCTGCCATTCGCTGTAGTCGGCATATTGAATGCTGATAGGCGGTAAAGAAGGCTCGGTGTTTTCAGCTAAAGCAATGTAGGTGGCGGCAATTTCTTTTAATAAAATCTGATTGGACCAGCCATCGGTTATTAAGTGATGTAAATTCACCAGCAGCAGATAGGTATTAGGCGTTTTGAAGGACACGACATTGACACGCATTAAGGGTGCTTGTGACAGATCAAAAGGTTCTGCAAGCAACTGCCCAGCAAGGGCTGCAATCGCTGTTTTATCACTCAATTTGAGCAACGTAGGTTGCGCTTTTACGTCAATAGACAGTGAATTTGATATGTGCTGTTTGACTTCGCCATTTATCTCGATGAAAGACGTGCGCAGGCTTTCATGCCGTTTAATTAAATAGTTAAAGGTTTTCTTTAGTAGGCTAAGGTCGAGGTGTCCTTCGATTTTGAGGGCGAGGGGTACATGGTAGGTTGCAGCGCCGGGCGCTAATTGTTCGGTGTACCAAAGTCTTTGCTGTGCAGCCGATAGCGCAGCATGGGCTTTGTGTTGGCGAGGACTAATTGCCTCTAGCTTGTTATCACGCTGCGCTTTTGCAAACGCCAGTAGCTGTGCTTTGTTGTCTTTGAGCAAAGCCATGAGATCAGGCGTCATGGCACCTTTGTCTGCTGTGACTTTAAGTTGGTCATCCTTAGTCAACGATAGTTGGATGTGATGCTCATGAAGGCGCTTAATAAGGTCTTCAAGCTTCATGGAAGAGGGTCCTCATAGTTACCCAAGCGCTAACAAATCTATACGCACGAAATAAGGGTTAGGTCAACTAACAGAAATAATCAGAAAACAGAAAAAATAATGCGCTAAGGTATTTGACACAGGTTTAAGACTTTGATCGCTCGGGTTTTTATTATTTTTTAAAAGCCTCCCGGTTTTGCTGAATTGTCAAGGGAGAAGCAAGCAGTTTACTCTGGTAGAGGTTGTAGATGTGTAATGTTATAGCTGGATCACTATTTTATTGGGCTATTTAGGTGTGAGTGCTTGAACAAAGCTGATTTTTTTCAATCCTATACAACAGGTTTTTTATTGGGAATAGTGTTCATATGAATCGTCTGATAGTTTGTAAATTACGGAAGTGCTTTATGTTGTCGGCTTTGGTGAGTGGGGCTTTGAGTTATGGTGGTCCAGCTGACGTGGCGAAAGTCTTTAATAACAAATTCAAGGAATCTTACAATAAGCCCTTGCTGACAGATGAGGGCAAGATCCGTAATAAAATAACAGCCTCCAAAAAGCCTGGTGCTAAGCAGTCAATTATCGAAAAACTTCATCAAGAAACAGATCAGTTTTGGCAGCAAAATGTGGATATGACAGACTCGGAAAACCCCAGGTTTACGTGTTCTCAAGATGAAATACTCAGAAAAGTTGAGGCTTTCTTGGGGCAACAGCGAGCAAAAGAGGGCTATCAAGCATTTAAAAAAGCGATAGCCAAAACGCAAGAAGCCAACCAAAAGCGGTTTTTAGCATTAGCTGGTGCACGGTTAGTCCGACTTGCAGATAAAGGTGAGAATATTTTCTCAACAACCCCTTATTTAAATGGCAAAGAAAGACTATTGACGGAACCAGATCAGCTAGATGCTCACGCTGCGCAGTCTTTGCTTTATGGTGGAAATTTTTCTAGGCAAGGTAAGGTTAATACGTTAGTGGGGGCTTTGCGTGAACCTTTAGCCGCTATAGACAATGACTTTAAAGAGTTGCGTAAGTTTCAACAAGAAGACGAATCGGTCATCAGTCATTATAAAGATAAACAACTCACCAAAGAGGCTGCTGAGAAGGTGGCATTTGGCCAAGTGATTGGTTCAATCGCAGGGCCTAGACCTTACAAAGGGCAACTGAAGGTCAGAGATCAGCTAGCGAGTCAAAGAGGTAATGCTAGAAATGCAGGCGTGAGTAATCCGGATGAAGCAGAAAGACTCCTTGAAGATGCCCGAAACAAATTTTGTGGCAGTATGAAAGATCTCACAGTCGAAGAAGCCTTTAATCATCACTATACCCCTGAGAGCTAAATAAAGCCCCTTAGCCCTATAAAATAAAGCTTTCGCTATCCTCGTGGGTGTTCTCTTCTGCAAATACCCCTTGGGCAGCAACTGCTTGATCTATGCGCTCACTGATTACTTCAATGGTCGGCTCTGTGAGCGCTTCTTTTAGGCTCAGCTCAACTGAAAATTCTTTTTGTATTTGCATGAGAATATTCATAGCATGGAGAGAATGCCCGCCTAACTCGAAGAAGTTATCATGAATACCAATAGTTGCTATGCCAAGAACCTGACTAAAAATGTTAGCTAAGGCTTCTTGAGTCTCAGTACTAGGCGCTACAAAAGGCGTTTTGCTTGTGATCTTCCAGTCAGGTTCAGGTAGCCTCTTGCGGTCGATTTTGCCGCTCACTGTCAGTGGCCAGGTGTCAATCTCAACAAAATATCTAGGTAGCATTGCGTCGCTTAAATAGGGCTTTAGTCGTGTTGACAATTCATGTGGTTCATATTGCCCTTGTGGTACATAAGCAACTATCACAGATTCATTGGTCGTCGGTTGGGTGTTTAATAAAACAACTGCCTGTTGTACATGAAGCTCACGGATAATCGTTTGTTCAATGTCTCCAAGTTCAAGACGTTGTCCGCGAATTTTCACTTGAGTATCGTTTCGACCCAAATATAGCAGTTCGTTATCATGGCTCATCTTGACGATATCGCCTGTGCGATAAAGCCTTAAACTTGGATGATCGGGATTCTGGTTTTCAATGAATCGGCTGTCAGTCATCGCGTCGTCATTGATATAGCCCTCGGCTAAGCCTGTGCCGCCAATATAAAGTTCACCTGCAAGGCCAAAGGGCACAGGTTGTTGAAGCTCGTTCAGTATGTGTAATTGGGTGTTTTGTATAGGTCTACCAATCGGCACGCTAGCATGTGAGTCGTTTGTTTGGCAGACATAATAGCTGACATCAATCGCGGCTTCCGTAGGACCGTATAGATTCACAATTTGTGCATGAGGAAATAGCTGATAGGCTTTTTCAACCTGAGGCTGCGTCAGGGATTCACCAGAGCAAAACACCGTTTTTACTTGGTCAAAGGGTTCTTGATTGCTCGCTAAAAAAGGTGTCAGCATGGACGGGACAAAGTGCAATCGTGTGACGCCATCCTGAGTTAATATGTTAGCAATGGCGGCTGGGTCTTTATGCGCGTCAGGCGCTAAAAAGTGTAGCGATGCACCTGCCATAATCGGCCAGAAAAACTCCCAGACAGAAACATCAAAGCTGTAAGGCGTTTTTTGCAGAATAATGTCGTCTTGATCGAGTGGGAAGGCCGATTGCATCCAGTCTAGCCTGTTATGAATTGCTCTATGACTGACCATGACGCCTTTGGGTGTGCCTGTGGAGCCTGAGGTGAAAATGACGTTGAGTAAACTGTCAGGGTTGTCAAAGGTGAGGTTAGAGTCAGGTAGTTCAGAGGTAGTTAAATTTACGGCATTAATACATGTCACCCCTTCAAGGCTTTTTGATTCATCGGTTAGTACCCATAACACCCTAGCTTTTTCCAGCATGGCGTTAAGTCTTACCTCTGGTAGGTGCTTATCAAGGGGCAAATAGGCACAACCTGCCTTTAGGATGGCGAGTTGAGCAATAAGCAGTTCGCAGCGTCTATCCATCGACAGCCCAATCACGCTATTTGGCGTTATCCCTTCTCTTACGAGCCAATGGGCTAATTGATTCGCTTTGTTATTTAGTCTTTGGTAGGTCAGTCTCTGCGTTGAGTCACTCACAGCGATGGCGGTAGGTGATTCGCTGCACTGCTGTTCAAATACTTTGTGGATACAAAGAGGAAGAAGAGGTTTGGCAGTATCGTTAAATTCTCCCTTCTCTATTAACCAGTTATGGTTATCTGTCTGGCAGTTTATAGCGCCAATAGGTGTGCTTAAGGCGCGAGGTAATGCTTTCAACAAGCTGATGAAATGGAGTGCCATGCGTCCTATCGTGGCTTCAAAAAAGCGAGATGCTTTGTATTCAAAACGGAAGTTAAGCGATTCATCTTCGTTACAACTGAGTTTTAGATCGTATTGCACATCAATAGGGCTGGGTACTTCTTCGACAGTTAAGTTGCCTAGATCAATTGATGCAGGTGCTTCAGGCTGTAAACTAAAGAGTGTTTGAAAAACAGGCGGCGTGTCGACAGAGAACGTTTGATCTAAGTGCCGCTTTATTTCTTCGAAAGGGGCAGACTGATGCTTAAAGGCTTCAGATAATGTCGTAGCTGTTTGTCTTAGGCATTGCGTTAGCGACTGTTTAGCCTCTAAATTTAAGCGCAAGGCTAGGGTGTTAATAAAGCAGCCTGGCATATCGGCCACTTCACTGATATTTCGGCCTGCAACAGGGGTGCCGATAGCGAAATCATCAAGCCCTGTGTACTTTTGTAAGAGTAAGCCATAAGCGCTCACTAATAGGGTGAACAAGGTAATACCTTGATCGGCTGCCAGCTGCTTTAAAGCGTTAGACTCTACAACGCTTAAGCTGATATCACAAAAAGCAGCCTTGTTATCGTCACTTGCAGGTCCGTCGTAGGGTAAGGCAAGCTCAGGTACTTGGGTAAGGGTTTCTTTCCAGTACGCTAGCTCATGGTCGAGTGATTGCGCTTGCTCGAAGGCTGAGAAATCTATGTAATCAAACTCCTCTGCAGGACTTTTTATGCCTGTCTGATACTGGGTTAGTAGCTGTTTGATAAACCAAGTGAGTGTGAGGCCATCGCTGATGATGTGGTGCATTGCTAGGCTAAAATAAGCTTCTTCAGGGGCTGTTTCAAAAATCCCGGCGCGGATGACTTCGCCTTCTCCTAGGTTAAATGGCGATTGAGTGATTGAGGCGCAGTCTTCTAGCACCATAGAAGGGGAGGAAGACTTGATAATAAAGGCTGGGGTGAATGTGCTGTCTTTTTGTTTAAGTACTGCGCCCTCTTGATGGTAGCGCATGCGGAATACGCGATGTGCGGAAACTATCTCTTGAAACGCTTGTTTGAGCTTTTTAGCATCTATTTTGCCTTTAATTTTAAAGGTGCCGTGGATGTGATAAGCAGAGCTGGATGGTTCTAATTGTTGCAGCAGCCAAAAGCGTTGCTGGGCAAAAGATGTAGCGTAACCCTCTTCAGTCGAAGGCACTTTACTGAGTGACATATCTCCGTGTTTTGCTTTTTGTAGAAACACAATGAGTTCAGGCTTCTTGTCTTTAAGAGTAGCGAGTAGTGCTTCAGTCATAGCACCTTCAGGGGCGCTAAAACGAAGCTGACCATCTTCCAGCCAAAGTGAAATATCTTTATTTGCCAGATCGACAAGTAACTGAGCCAGCGTCATGGATGTCCTTGCTATTATTCACATTTTGAAGGGGATGCTAGCAGAGCTTGAAGCTGGGTTGCAAATTGAATATAGGGCTTGTGGGATAGGTTAGTGAAACCTAACCCTCAAGAAACACGCTGTTTTTTAGAGGGTGACGCTAGGCTAACGTCACCCTACGGCTTTTTTTGGGGCCCAAAAATTGCTGGATATTGAAGTACTTAGTTATGCTTCAAATGAAACAGGCTTGGCAGCAGGGGGTTCATTGGTATCTATTAGTGCTTTAAGCGGAGCAATTAGTTTGGCTTTTTCTTCTGCGGTTAAATAAGGGATAGGCTGGTTAATAAATTGGTTACAGAGTGTTTCAGGTAATCGACCATGCTGTTGACTGACCGCTTTAAAAATTTCTTTGGTATTCTGACTCAAAATGCCTCGCAGTGTTTCTAACGGAACGACTTTGCTTTTTTCATCGCCCAGCAAGTAATCTGCAAGGTAACGGTGTTGAATTGCTTTACCTAAATTAAACTGAAGCTGAACAAAGCTTGTTGCAAGCTCTGGATTCAATTGAAGCATGAGTGCTTCTTTTTTTATCATGGCAAGTAATTCAGTTTCTCGCTTTAAGTCTTCGATGGGTAATTTATTAATCGCTTTGTAATAAGCGACATCGACCATAAGACTCAGCCTTGTATTCATGAGAGAAAAGAGTTCATCAAGCGTTGTGTGAGTAGGCTCTTTCTTTTGGTGTTGCTGTTGTGCATCGGCCAATTTTTGCAAGGTTAGGCGTTTCTCCTGTTGAGCGTTAGGTAACACCTGTGTAGGTGGCGCTTGCAAAGAGTGGGCCGGTATCACTTGATCTGGATTTTCTGCCAATTGAGTCGTGATAGAGGCTGACGCTGTAAAGGCAATGATTGACCCGCAGCAAGAAAGAGCAAACCGTTTCATAGTTAATTCTCGTCAGTTAAAAGCTGTTTTCCATGAAGGATAAAAAGATTTTTAAAACAATGGTATTGGCAATATCAATAAAGAAGGCACCGACTAAAGGCACGATCAGGAACGCTTTAGAAGACGGGCCAAACTTGTCGGTAATGGATTGCATATTACCAATAGCAACAGGCGTTGCACCTAAGCCTAAGCCGACGAGTCCAGATGAAATGACAGCTGCATCATAATCCCTGCCTAATAATCTAAATACTACAAAAATAGTAAAGAAGGTAATAAGCACAACTTGAACGGCCATTAAAATGCTCATTTGCAAAAGGTGATACGAAAAGGAGGAAAATTTAATGGCAATTAAGCTCATGGCCAAAAACACTTCAAGGCTGACGCCATTTGCAATATCAATAGACTCATCGTTAATGCTGCGGTTGATGCCGTCAAGGCAGTTGGTGATGATAATCGAAATAAGCATCACAGCAACAAAGTTAGGGATTAAGATATGGAGTTTTGCGAAATGACTGTTGAGCCATAGGCCGACGTTGATTGAGATGCCAATTAATAGCAAGGTTTTCAGCATTTCTTCAATAGAAGGCAAAAGCTGCATGTTTGGAATATGAACAGGGTTGTCTAAATAGGTATTATTTGTGTTGTCCGTAGAGGTTAGGCCATTTCTTTTGATTAGCCAGGTAGCCAGAGGGCAGCCAACTAAACCACCTAAAATTAAACCAAAGGTAGCGAACGAAATGCCGATAGATTCAGCGTATTCAAAGCCATGTTTAGTAGCTTCAGTTCCCCAGGCGATCGCTGTACCATGACCGCCAGCCAAGGGAATACTGCCTGCAAATAAACCGTGAATCGGCTCGTCGCCAAAGAGCTTACAAATGAGTACACCTGTTCCATCTTGTAAAAAGAGCAGGATAACAGCGGGAATTAATAAAAGGATCAGACTCTTTCCACCGGCAATCAATACACGCAGTTTTGCACTTAAGCCTACTGATGAGAAAAAAACCAAGAGTAAAATATTTCTGAGTTTCATATCAAACTGAATATCAATGAGTGAAAAGTATTCAGCAATGCCAAAACCAAGGCTAAAGAGTAGGCCGCCAGTGACAGCTTTAGGTATGTTGCTTTTTTCAAGGAAGGGGATTTTATGATTGATGTGTTGGCCGATAAAAATGGCAACGATACTAAGAATAATAAAATTTATTCCGCTAAAATCTAATGTCATACACTATTCCAAAGAGAAATCTATTGTTGTGCCAATGAAATTTATGGCAACAACCTAACGTGTTAATCATTTGTTTGATACAAGTAAAAGTAAGCTTTAGGAAGGATTTTTTCAGAAGAAAAAGCTTAGTCTGTTCATTATGAAAAATGACTGAATAAGGCTTAAGAATGACGTAAGTGTAAGTCTGAAAAATCACTTAATATAAATTTTCTTAATCAAATCTTTTTAAGATTTTTTGCATTTTTAATAGGTGTTTTCAACTGTATGAAAATACTTAATAGGTTTGCAGGTGGTCAAGAAGGACTTATAAAAGCTTGTGTTTAACAACGTTATCTAATAGTTTTTTTGGCTCCAAGTTGGTTATTTTTTGGCTTTATAGCCGCTAAAAAATTATTTGACCGTAGAAATGCTAAAAAGTTAAGACTTTCTGACTGTGTAAATCTTTTGAAGGTTTGAATTAATCAAAGTGTAGTAGGTCTAATCGTCAATATAGCCTTGCTTATGTAGTTTAATTTTTTTCTTAATAATCAATAGGTTGTATGCTTGAAGGGTCTGTCAGTAGTTTAACTTATAATGGGTTAAATCAATGCATTTGTTGAGCAATAAACTTCAACTTTCAATGTGGGTGATACTGTCTGTAGCGTTACCTCTAGTGGCTATGGACGCTCGAATTGAGTCGATTTCTTATTGGGGCAGATCTTCTGAATCAGACATGATTGCTAATTTATATGAGATTGATTCTCATCAAGCTGTTGCGTTATCGAAAAATAAATTATTAGTGGTGTCACCTCAGGGCAAAGTAATCAAGACTCGTCAGCTGGTCAGGCCAAGTATGCAGCTAGTACACAGCGAATTAGTTTCAGATGATCAAAGTTTGCTGCTTTATAAGGGTGTGCACAGTAGAAAGAAAGCGCCTTTTTATGCGGTGGTAGTTGCAGACTTAAGCAAAATTAGAGCGAGGAAATTCATACCCTTACCAAAATCTATTAAATATTTACCGAGACTTGCTTCAATAGCTCCAAACTATTTTGCAGGACTTGCTCGAATTGAGAGGCCTGAGGGGCTGATAGATGCCCTCGTGACCTTTGATGCAGATTTTCATATTGTTCAAGTATTGCCATTGTCTAATTTAGAGAGTTTTGTGCCATCAAAATCTTGGCAGTTTTTTGGCCTTAAAAAGTTTAATACGAGTATGCTTGTGGGTTTTGATGCCAAGCTAAAGCAAAGCACGTTGTTGCATCTTGATTTAACGAAACTAAAACGCCCTCGTCATTCATTTTTAATGAGTATGCCTTTCTCAGGCATTGTTGAGTCGTTAGTTGAATTGCCTGAGGGTTATGCTTGCCTGGTGCATGATAACGAATCCTCCGAAGGGTATGGCGATCAACGATTACTATTCTTTGATAGGGATTTAACGCTTAGTAAGGATGTCTTGCTTGAGGGGAGCGGACGCTATGGGACAGGCTTAACCATAACGCCCGATAAGACTCTACTGGTTACCGCCTCCTCATTAAGAGGCAAGGGGTATGTATCAGAATTCAGCTTTGCTGGTGAGATGATTGATCAGTTTATCTTTGCCTTACTCCCCTCTTTTAGTCCGGTTACAGCGGGACTGAAAACGACTAATGGATACTTGCTTGCAACAGAACTTGCTTATTCAAAAAAACATCAAAGCAAGGGTAAGCGCGGGGTAGGGTTTGTAAAGGTGTATGGACCTCCTTTTGCAGGGTGATCTGTGTAACGGGCTAGTACCCCAATGCACAGCGATTGTCCCGTTCAGCAGCTACAGGTTTTTCTGTGGCAAGGCGCAAGTATGCAGTAATACATGCGTCTTTCAAATACTTGCAACAAAGTCACGGGAAAGCCTGTAGCTGCCCTTTGGGTGGCATTTAAAATGCCCATAGCTGTGTTGCTTGATCTCACTATAGAATAACTATTATTTTCGATCAGCTGCCTTGCTATGAGCATTTAAAATGCCCATAGCTGCGTTGCTTGATCTCACTATAGAATAACTATTATTTTCGATCAGCTGCCTTGCTATGAGCATTTTACTCTGCCACCGAACCCGACAATCGCTGTGCATTGAGGTACTGGTGTTGGCATTGTGTTATCTACCCGTTTACTTTTTGTTGCTGCTGATAATGCTTGAAATACGCAAGTTAGTAATCTTTTCCTTGTTGATATGAAACTCAATCAGTTGAGTTTCTTTCTCTGTTTCCAGTTTAACGAGCAAATAACATTTGAAAAGCGCGCCAATTTTTCTTAGTCCTGCGCTATCTCGTTTCGGTAAAAGAATAGGATTTTTCTCTCTGAAAAACGCTTTTGTAAAGGGTGATAAGTCCAGTATGATGCTTTCCTCAAAGCCATAATAGCCATCAGGTAATCGCTTAGGGTTAAGTGTTGATAAGCTTTTATAGTGTAAAATTTCATAATCAGATAAATTAACCGCAGGTAGAAACGAATGAATACGCGTCTTTTTTTGGCTGTTGAGCCAACGTAGCGCAATCCATTGATTGGCTATTGGTTTCTTTTTTCCCCCTTCTTTAATGCTTCGCTTCCAGGCATAAAAATGCTGCTTGTAAAATTTCCCTAAGCTTTTTTTGATACTTTCTTTAAATATCTCGCGCATGCCATAACCAAAGGCAATAGCTATGAGAAGTGGAATAGTCATCTCGTCCGACGTATTGCCAAAATTAACCAACAAGGTGTAGAGGATGAGCATGGCAATCGCAGCGCTTAGGCCGAGAACAGAAACCTGATAGCGGTAATGGATGCTAGAGAGTGTTTCATCAAGGCTGTGTGTCACGTGGAGTGCTTTTTTCTTGTGGTGAATGACTTCAAGAAATTGCGCCAATTCTTCGCTGTTTCTGGGGGTATTTAAATGAAGCGTTTCGCGTCGTTGATAGAGATGGTCAATAATAATCTGTAGTTCATGAGTAAGCGCTTCAAGTCGTGGTTCATGGGCCGCCTCAATAAACAATAAAAACCTTTGAAGGGCTTGAATGCTGGTCCAATTCATTAAGTCTTCTAGATCTTCAATATGTGGATCTGAAAGCTCCTTAGATTGATCAAAAAGTTGATGTAAGTGAGTGAACTGGCTTTTAAGTGTCTCACAACAAGTGAAATGTTCAGAGACTTTCATTTGCTTGATCTCATTGCTAAGCGCAAGTTTATATTGGTGCCAAAGCCTGTTGGTGTCAGTAGGCTTAAGAAGGCTTAAGTCTTTTCGGTGATCCAAAAGCGCTGAATCTAGAAGATGAATAAAGGCCGATAGCGTCAAATTGTCGCCAATATAGCGTCTTTTCGTGGTGATACTGTGCTGTGCCCAGTAATTTTCATTTTCGGTGGCTTTGCTAATTCTGGATGGATTACTTGGAATGCATAAATAGAGGTCAATGGAAGATGTCTTGTGTCGTATGACGTGGTTGAGCTTGAGCTTGGATGCGCTCAGGCGGTAGATATCAAGTAAGCTTCCTTTTTGATTCATTGTTATTTTGTGTAAGATTAGCGAGCAGGCAGTGTATTTAACATAGCTGAAATTTACGGTTCTGCTAGAATGCGGCTGCTGTCCTTTAAGCCTGTTGAGGTTGTTGTGCCCCGATTTATAGACAAACTTTGGTATGGCAAATCTGTTTGGCGTTATCTGCTGTTGCCGATATCTAAGTTATATGGGTTTCTTGCCAAGAAAAGACGCAAGCATTTGGAGCGAGATCAGTACTTGCCTTCGGTGACTACCGTCATAGTCGGCAATATCTCTGTGGGCGGAACAGGTAAAACGCCACTGTTAATCGCTTTGGTAGATTTTTTGCAACAACAGGGGAAAGCAGTAGGTGTGATCAGTCGCGGCTACAAAGGCAAAGCAATCTATCCTTATGCAGTGACGGATACCTCTACAGCCAATGAATGTGGTGATGAGCCTTTGCTTATCTATAAGCGAACAGGCTGCCCAGTTATGGTTGACCCTGACCGGGTAAGAGGAGTTAAAGCGTTAGTAGCCAAGCAGTCAGTTGATGTCATTTTGTCGGATGATGGCTTGCAGCATTATCAGCTAGGTAGGCATCTTGAACTTTGTGTGATTGACGGTGCGCGAGGTTTAGGAAATGGACTGCAATTACCCGCCGGGCCTTTGCGTGAATTACCTGAGCGCCTAGATGAAGTCGATGCAGTACTCATTAACGGCCAGTCAACATTAAGCCCAAAGCAATACGCTGTCCAAGATTTTTATTTTCAGCTCTCACCCAATGCGTTAGTCCCTGTAGGTGAGACAAAAGGTAGCCTGCTTTATGGTGCAAAAGTACATGCAGTGGCTGGTATTGGAAATCCTGAGCGGTTTTTTGAAACGTTACAATCGTTAGGGTTTTCGGTTGTGCCCCACAGCTTTCCTGATCATCATGATTTTACACCTCGAGATCTCGAGTTTGAGGATGGTTTACCGATTATCATGACTGAAAAAGATTATATCAAGTGTTATGCGTTTGGTGATCTTAAATGGCACTGGATGCTACCTGTCAATGCTGTTTTAAGCCAAGAGTTCTGTAGCTTTTTGAACCAGAAAATAAAGTAAACATATAAAAAATTTCGTGAATTAAATGGTGGCTGTTCTTGCTGGTTTGCGAAAAAGTCTATTGATGATTTAAGGGCATTTCTATTAATAGCGTTTACCTTCTATTTCCTATGAACCTTCGAGTGCTCATTTCAAGGCTTTCAACGGTGTTAAAGCGTTGGTAAAGGTGTTGAACATTCACTGCAATCATTGCCTTGCTGAAAGCCTTGAAACTCAGCCGAGAACCTAAAGTTACCGAAGTTTATATAAAAGCGACGAGAGCGCTTAAGAGACTTAGTGTTGGAGACTTCTAAGTCGTTTGGGATTACTCGCCGACCGTTGATTTAAGACAGTTCCGAGGCCTTAGCTTCCAATTCTAGTATAGAGACAGTAAACTCAGCGTTTTGCTTACTCAACAAGATGCCTTCTTTTACTGTTATTATCCCCGCCCGTTTTGCTTCAACACGTTTGCCTGGTAAGCCTTTGGTTGATTTGGCGGGTAAGCCTATGATTCAGCGAGTGTACGAGCAGGTCACCCAAAGTGATGCTGAGCGTATTGTGATTGCTACCGATCATGAAGCCATTTTTGACGTTGCTACGCACTTTGGTGCTGAAGTTTGCATGACAAACCCTGCGCATCCTTCAGGCACTGACAGGCTTCAAGAAGTAGCAAGTAAATTGGCGTTCGCGGATGATACTATTGTTGTCAATGTTCAGGGTGATGAGCCACTTATTCCTCCGTCAGTGATCAATCAGGTGGCAAATCTAGTCGAAACGGTTGATCAGCCGATGGCAACGCTTTTTGAGCGTATTGAATCAATGGATCATTTGTTAGATCCTAATGTGGTGAAAGTGGTGACAAGCACTCAGAAACAGGCGCTCTATTTTAGCCGCTCGCCCATGCCTTTTGATCGAGATAATATGGCCAAAAACCTGCAAAAAATAGACGTTTCTGACTATAAACGTCATATTGGTCTTTATGCATATCGGGTCAATCTGCTCAATCAATTCGTCACTTGGCCACCTAGTCAGCTGGAAACACTGGAAAAGCTGGAGCAACTCAGAGTGCTTGAACATGGCTTAGGTATTGCAATTGATGAAGCACAGGCTGTCATTCCGCCTGGTGTTGACAATGAAGCGGACGCTGAAAGAGTCCGCGCCTTACTGCAGGGATAATCATTTTAAAAGGGGATACACGCTATGCGCATTTTATTTGTCTGTTTAGGAAATATTTGTCGATCACCTACAGCGCACGGGGTTTTTCAGCAGATGGTTGATGACGCTGGGCTGACTGATCAAATTCAAGTAGACTCCTGTGGCACTGGCTCTTGGCATATTGGCCATTCGCCCGATGAGCGTATGCAGGCGGCAGCGCTTGAAAAAGGCTATGACCTGTCATCCTTGGTCGCTCGTAGATTATCACCTGAAGACTTTGAAGATTATGATTATCTGCTAGCAATGGATACGCGCAATCTAGCCGATATTATTAAACAAGCACCGAAGCACTTTTCTGGACGTATTCAGCTGTTTATGGATTATTCGGATGAGAAAAAGATTCTTGAAGTGCCAGACCCTTATTACGGGGGGGAGCAAGGTTTTTCTCATGTGGTCAGCTTAATTGAACAAGGCTGTCAGGGGCTTTTTGAAACGGTCTCGGCACAGCTAATGTCTGAAGCAGAACATGCTTAGTACCTGATGCCAAACCGATTGTCGGATAAATGTACTTTGCCTAGGGTGGATAAGCCCCAGCGCCATCCCCCATAAAGTTAATTGTTTCTTGGTGAGTTAAGTTTCACTAACCCATCCTACAACTACAAGACAAACCTTTTGACAAGATCTATTAGTATTGAAAAAAATGTTTCGCTGACTGACAAACATACCCTTGCGCTTCAGTCTCGAGCTGACTTTTTTTACAAGGCCACGACTGAAGAGGCTTTGGTAGAGGCAATTCAGTGGGCTAGACAAAACCATCAGCCTGTTTGGATCTTAGGTGGCGGCAGTAATGTGCTCTTTCCAGCGCGTTTTGAAGGCCTTGTTTTACAAATGGCTTTAGAGGGCATCTCATTACTTGAAGAAACCGATGATGCTTATAAGGTTCAGGCTAAAGCGGGCGTAGGATGGGATGATTTTCTGCAAGTTTGTATGAAAAACGGCTGGCATGGGTTAGATAACTTAGCCATTATCCCTGGCACTGTTGGCGCTGCCCCTGTGCAAAATATCGGCGCTTATGGGCAGGAGGTTGCAAACTGTATTACGGTTGTTCGCGGATTTAATCTTGAATCGCAAGCATTTGAGACCTTATCTAACGAAGAGTGTCAGTTTCGTTACCGTCACAGTATTTTTAAAGCAGCACTCAAAAACAAATTTGTTATCACCGCTGTTGATTTTGAATTTCACAAACAAGCTAGGCCGCACTTACAATATGCACCGCTCAACACCGCTTTTGAAGGGGCAATACCTGGCTTTGAAGCCGTTCGCCAGCAAGTTATTGAAGCCCGTGAAGCTAAGTTGCCTTCTCCTAACAGGTTAGCTAATTGCGGCAGTTTCTTTAAGAATCCAGTAGTGTCTAAAGAAGAGCTGGCTGATCTTCAGCTTACTTACCCTGCTATTCCATATTATGCCTATCTGGACGATGTTAAATTGTCAGCTGGGTGGTTGATTGAGCAGGCAGGCTTTAAAGGCTTTAGGGAAGGCCCTGTCGGTATGTATGAGTATCATGCGCTGGTGTTAGTCAATTACGCCGATGCTCAATTAGCCGATGTTGAAAAGTTGTCTTCTAGGGTGGTTGATGCTGTCAGGCATCAGTTTTCCGTATTGCTTGAGCGTGAGCCTTGCTTAGCCTGTTGAGCAAATAACGTGTAACTTATCTTTGGTTTAGCTCTTGCTGTGGGCTTTAGAGGGGTCAACCGCTTTTTTTACTTGTTGGTTCAGGAGCCGAGCAGTCAGTTCTCGGGCAGGCTCCTAGGATTTTGCTCTTTGTAGTAGCGATATAGCTCTTCTTTTAGCGCATCTTCAGCTAGCGTTTTGAGTTTACCTTTGTCATGCAGGTCGTTGTTAATTAATGTATTGCGTTTAGCAAGCTCACGATTTCTCTCGTCACTCAAGGCTTTTCTGTTGGCTAAGAAAAGATTGGCCCATTCGCCTAAGTTCTTTTCAACAAGCTCAGGTGTTAAGGACCATAAATGATCTTCCAGCGCATCTTTTGAGTCATAAGCTTTGTATACGTTGATGTCTGCTTTAATTTGCTCTCGAAGTTCATCGGCTTTTGCACCTGTTATCAGGGGAATCAATGAACCTAACCAGTTCTTTGAAATTTGTGCAGCTGCGACAGTAGAAAGTTCAGCTTGAAGTTGGCTGGCGAGAACAAAAATTAAAGCTAAAGCAGATAGTCTAAGTGAAGGTAATAAAATCTTTTGCATAAATCTGTACTTTTTGAACATGATATAAGCCCTTTGATTGGCGTCAATAAAGTTGGTTTTATTTTCGTGCATAAGATGAAGGAGATGTAAGGAAGTGATCTGTTGGAGGGTAAGTGACGCAACCTGATCTGTTTGATGGCATTAGCCAAAAAGCGATGCGCATTGCGCTTGATGCTTCTTGGCAATTGACGCGCTATTCTGGGTTTTTCAGTGCTATAGATTGTGAGGCGCTTTTTGAACTGTGCCATTGGGAGCAGCCAAGGATTCAGTTGTTTGGGAAAAGCCATCTAATTCCTAGATTACAGGCGTTTTATGGTGAAGAAGGCTTGAGTTATCAATACAGCGGTAAACGCTTCTTTGCGCGACCTTTTGTGCCTGCTATAGAGTCGATCAAAGATCGAATCGAAGCGTTACTCTCCGTTCGTTACAACGTCGTTTTGGTGAATTGTTATCGCGATGGACAAGATGGCATGGGGTTTCACTCAGACGATGAACCAGAGATCAATCAGCAGATACCTATTGCGTCAGTGTCTTTAGGTGGCTCCCGTCGTTTTCGCCTGAAATCTAAAGTCGATAAAACCAAGTCGTTAACACTTTTGCTTCAGCATGGTGATTTGCTTATTATGCCTCCAGGCTTGCAAGATTATTGGGTACACGCTTTGCCTAAAACGAGAAAGTTTGTCGATAAACGAATCAATCTGACGTTCCGCCAAATAATGCCTAACGCTCTGTGATCGTTTTACGCTACAGTAGTCAAGGTGTCGAGTTAAAGTTAGGCGAATGATAACTATTATTAATAAACGCAGTCTAAGGATAGAGGCATGTCAATCAGAGTAATTGTCGCTGATGACCATGATCTGGTCAGGCTTGGCATCGTAAGAATGTTAGAAGATGTGGATGGCATCGAGGTGGTTGGCGAAGCCAATAACGGCGAGCAGGCCATCAACTATGCAAGGCAATTGAAGCCTAACGTAGTGCTTATGGACGTCAAAATGCCAGGCATTGGTGGGTTGGAAGCTACTCGTAAGTTACAACAGCAAGCTCCCGAGGTTGCGATTGTTGCGGTAAGTGCTTTAAGCGATAACCTGTTTTCGTCCAAGCTTTTAAAGGCAGGTGCATTGGGATATGTGACCAAAGATGCCGAGCTTTACGAAATGGTTTCTGCGATTAAGCATGCGGCAAGAGGTAAACGTTATTTGTCGCCTGCCATTGCGCAGCAAATGGCCTTGGGCAGCCTGGAAGATGGCGCTTCGCCTTTTGATCAACTGTCTGAGCGCGAATTACAGATTGCCATGATGGTGATTAACTGTGAAAAAGTGCAACAAATTTCTGATAAGTTATGTTTAAGCTCTAAAACGGTTAACAGCTACCGTTATCGAATCTTTGAAAAATTGGGTATTGATAGCGATGTAGAACTGACGCGGCTAGCGATCAGGCATGGCATGTTGGATGTTCAAGACGTTTAAGCACACTATATTGTAGGGTGATGAAATGGTCTCTCCTCTCCCATACGGCATCTAAGTGTGCCAAGATGGTTTTGATCAATCATCTAAAAAAGAGGAGAGCCCGAATGAATGATAAAGTGATAGCGCTAGATATAGCAAAAGAAATTTTTCACGCAGTGATCCTAGATAGACAAGGGAAAGAGGTAAAAAGGAAAAAGCTCAAGAGAAATGAGTTGGTTAGTTTTATTGCAAAGCAGGATATAAGTTTTGTCACAATGGAGGCTTGTGGTGCATCGAATTATTGGGGGCGTACGTTTGAGAGTCTAGGCTATGAAGTTAGTTTGTTGCCGCCCCAGCATGTAAAAGCTTATGCGCGAGGGCAGAAGAATGATTACAACGATGCGTTGGCTATAGGGGAAGCTTATTTGCATGGGCGCATAAGGCCAGTCCAAATCAAAACAGTTGAGCAGCAGACAGAGCAGGCGTTTCATCGCATGCGAAGCCAGTTAGTACAGCAGCGTGGTGATTTGGTTAGGCAGTTAAGAGGGCTACTATCCGATCAAGGCTTTGTCATGCGTAAAGGTGTAAATCAAGCAAGAGCAGGTATAGTGCAGCTTTTAGAAGATGAAGCTAATGGTCTCAATCCGTTATTCAGGCAGATGTTACAACGGCAGTATGAACGCTTAAAGTCCCTGGAAGAAGAGCTGGACTGGTACAATAAGACACTGGATGCAAAAGCAAAAAATGATGAGCAAACGAAGCGTCTACTGACAATTCCAGGTTTTGGGCCGGTGGTTGCATCTGTCTTTAAAGTTTGGATAGGTAGCGGTAAGCAATTTGATAAAGGCAAGTATGCATCAGCAGCTTTAGGTATTGTACCGAGGCAGCATAGTTCAGGCGGTAAAGATGTCTTGCTAGGTATCACTAAACGAGGAGATTGTTACCTGAGGTCGCTTGTTATTCATGGTGCAAGGGCAGTTGTTAAAGCTGCGAAAAAGAAGAATGATAGGCTCAGTCGATGGATCAATGAGTTGGTCGAAAGACGAGGCAAGAATAAAGCCACTGTAGCCTTGGCTAATAAGCTAGTCAGAATAGCCTGGGCAATGACAGTGAGAAATGAAACGTACGATGCAGCTGCGGCAAATTTAGTGCTAGCTGCGAGATCGTAATAGTTAATAATGTGGGTGTGTAGGTGCTACAAGCTCTGCACGTAAACAAAAACTTTAGTAAGTGTAATGAGTCCTAAGCGGTTGCGAAGGCAAAAGTGAATGATGACAAAATAGGTAATACCTGCACATAGAAACCTGTCTTACGCAAGGGTACTTGATACCGATAGGGCGATTAGGGTTATGTGCGCGGATGCTCATCAAGGTCAGGCATGCTGAAAAGCTTACATGCCATTAAAAGACCGGATATACGGCAGCAACCTTTTCTTTGTTTGAATTGACTTTACCTTGCAAAACGAGGAGAGACCATATATGAGTTAGCGCAGCGTAACCCACCATTGTAGCTTCGACACTTCCGCTGCACTCGTACTGATGAGATAATCCTTTCTCATGACCATAGACGCACCTAAACCCGATATCCCCCCTTTTGATCATCAAACTTATTTGAGAGAGATGACAGAAAAGCCTGGCGTTTATCAGATGCGAGATGAATCTGAAAACTTGTTGTATGTCGGTAAAGCTAAAAATCTGAAAAAGCGATTATCGAGCTACTTCAGATCCCGAGGTCTAAGTACTAAAACCATGAGTCTTGTCAGGCGAATTGCCAGTATTGATGTGACGGTGACAGCGACCGAAACCGAAGCACTACTGCTTGAGCATAACTTGATCAAGCAATATCAACCGCCTTTTAATATCTTGCTGCGGGATGATAAATCCTACCCCTACATTTTTTTATCAGCAGGCGAATACCCACGCTTGGAGCTTCACCGAGGTGCTAAAAAAGCCAAAGGCACGTATTTTGGCCCTTACCCTAATGTGTCGTCTGTCAGAGAGACATTGAACTTGTTACAGCAGGTCTTTCAGGTCAGGCAATGCGATGATACTTATTTTAAAAATCGCAAAAGGCCTTGCTTGCAATACCAAATAAAACGATGCACAGCCCCTTGTACGAAAGAAGTCAGTAAGGCTGATTATGATCAGCAAGTTGAACATACGCGGTTGTTTTTAGAGGGCAAAAACCAGCAGTTACAGAAGATGCTACAGGACAAAATGCAAAAGGCCTCAGAGGCGCTGGATTTTGAGCAGGCAGCGCTCTATAGAGATCAACTACAGCATTTAAGCCGTGTGACCGAGACGCAATATATTGAGTCGGGTACCGATCAATTGGATGTGGTGGCATTAGCCATTAAAGCAGGGGTTGCTTGTGTGCATGTGCTTTTTATCAGGCAAGGGCGAATGATTGGCAGCAGAAGTTATTACCCTAAGCTTGGCATTGACCGCGATAAAGAAAGCTTGCTCTTGGGTTTTTTAGGTCAGTTTTATTTAGCCGCCTCCCAGCGTGACTTTCCAAGACGTATCGTTGTACCTGAAGAATCATCCCTTTTGATGGAGTTATCTCAGGCATTATCACAGCAGGCGTCCAAAAAGGTCGAAGTGGTTGGCCCTACACGTGGGCGAGTGGAGAAATGGTTAGCGCTTGCAGAACAAACAGCAGTGACCAATGTAACGCAGAAAGTCTTAGCAAAGGCAAATGTTGAAAAACGGTTTAAAGCCTTGCAGGCAGAGCTTAGCGCCGAACGTTTGGAGCGAATCGAATGTTTTGACATTAGTCATAGTTCAGGTGAGTCAACAAAAGCCTCTTGTGTTGCCTTTACCCGCGAAGGGCCACAAAAGAGCCATTATCGGCAATTTAATATTGAAGGCATCAAAGCTTCAGACGATTATGCAGCAATGGAGCAAGCCCTAAGAAGACGGTTCGGTGGCTCACAGAAAGATAAAAACCTGCCTGATTTACTTTTGATTGATGGTGGCAAAGGGCAGGTCGGTATCGCAAAAACTGTGTTAACTGAGCTAGCTGTGGAGAATGTTCTACTCATTGGTGTGGCAAAAGGTGCAGATCGCCGAGCAGGTTTTGAGCAGCTTATTTTAGTGGATGAAAACAGGACCATTCAATTACCCGCAGATTCTGAAGCGCTGCATTTAATACAGTATGTTCGTGATGAAGCGCATCGATTCGCGGTTAAATCACATACACAAAGTCGAGATAAAAAGCGAAGACGCTCTATTTTAGAAGACATACCTGGAGTAGGTGCAAAAAGACGAAGGGATTTATTGCATCATTTTGGCAGTGTCAAAGCGGTCACGGAAGCCCCGGTAAGGGAGCTGATTAAAGTGCCCGGCATCAATCAGCGCCTTGCTGAAGAAATATACGCAGCTTGTCGTCATTGATCGGCCAGTGCGTCGGGTCAAACAAAGTGCCTCAAAGCAAAAGTTGTAGCGCAGCGTAACCCACCATAGCGCTGAATCTTTTCTGGTGTGTTGCGTTTCACTAATCCACACTACTAGACTTTCTTTTCGATATCATGCGCTTGCCTTCATGCTTAAGTATCGCGCTCAGTATATCGCATTCACCTTTAAATCTTGCTAAAGTGGCGGTCTACCGCGGTAAGAAAAGTAACAAGCGAGCGAGCATGGCAGTTTTGACTCTCCCTAATATCATTACTTTGTTCAGATTGGCGCTCATTCCTTTCTTTGTGCTTTTCTTCTATTTGCCTTACAAGTGGTCTTTTTTTCTTTCTGCTTTCATTTTCGTACTGGCAGCATTGTCCGATATGTTAGATGGTTATTTGGCGCGTAAGCTGAATCAATCCAGTGCGCTAGGTGCTTTTCTTGACCCTGTGGCAGATAAGCTTATTGTGGTGATTTCGGTTGTGCTCTTGGTTGAAAAATTCAACAGCCTTGCTTTTACCTTACCTGCTTTAGTCATCGTTTCAAGAGAGATTATAATTTCAGCCTTGAGGGAATGGATGTCAGGGCTTGGTCGCCGCGAAACCGTCGCGGTCTCTATTTTGGGCAAACTAAAAACCATGGCGCAGATGGTGTCTATTACGCTGTTTCTAATCTTGCATGCAGAACCCGTTAATTGGTTGTATTACGTCGCCTATGCAAGTTTGTATATTTCTGCTATTTTAACGCTTTGGTCGATGTTAGATTACTTAAAGGCAGCATGGCCTGCCTTTTTTGAGCCTAAACCCGAGACACAAGAATAAGTCCTGTTTTTTATAGGGTGGAAAAGCGTAGCGTCTTCCACCATCTAATTAGGTGGTATTTTTTCTCGATTAGTTGTTGACTTCATTAGGTTTCTGAATAAAATAGGCGACCTCTTTTGAGTGACGCGGGAATAGCTCAGTTGGTAGAGCGCAACCTTGCCAAGGTTGAGGTCGCGAGTTCGAACCTCGTTTCCCGCTCCAACTTCAAGTTTAGATTCTGCCTCTTAAAAACTTGAAGGTTTAAGGCGCGATGGTAGAGTGGTGATACAGCGGACTGCAACTCCGTATACACCGGTTCGATTCCGGTTCGCGCCTCCACATTCTTAGGCTCTTGCAATGTAAAAAGAGTGCTAAGCATCCGATGCCCGGGTGGTGGAATTGGTAGACACAGGAGACTTAAAATCTCCCGACTTCACGGTCGTGCCGGTTCAAGTCCGGCCCCGGGCACCATTTAAACTCCTTTATTTTCAATCGGTTACTAAACCTTAAATCCGTTTGGATAATTTCTGTAATTGCCCTGAATGGTATAGGTGTCAACCTGTCTTTTTTGATGCATTGTTTTGAAGTGGGCTATAGGTAATCGCTGTCTCTAAATGATCGGGGGCAAGATGTGCGTATGTCATGGTTTGCTGAATGGTCTGATGCCCGAGTATTTTACTTAGTCAGCCCTGATAAACAGTAGAAAGCTTCATTTAAAGAGGCTTAGGGCTGGCTTGAAACGAACAATTTCGACCAGAAAGACTCTAAAAGCCTTAAATTACTGGTCGAAATGAGTTTTGGATGCTGACTCCAAGCCCGTCTTCGAACAATCAAAGCAGCTTTTTTGATCTATTCGATTCATTAGATCTCAATGACCCGCTCATAGCCTTATCGAACGCATTGCCTTGGCCAGATTTAGAAAAAGGTCTTGCCGTTTATTACAGCGAAGAAGGTCGCCCAGCCAAACCCATTCGATTGATGAGCGGCTTATTAATGCTCAAGCAGCTCTTCAATTTGAGTGACGGGAATGTGGTTTCTCAGTGGAAAATGAACCCATACTTTCAATTTTTCTGCGGTGAAACCAGTTTTCAATCTTGCCTGCCTTGCCATCCAACAGACCTTGTAAAATTCAGGCAAAGAATTGGCGAGAGCGGCGTTAAACAGATTTTTGCGATGTCAGTTAAGCTGCATGGAGAGGCAGCTGAAGATGATACGGTTTTTGTTGATACGACGGTACAGGAAAAAGCTATCACCTATCCGACCGATACAAAGCTCGCCATCAAAATCATTAATCGAGTGAATAAGCTAGCAAAAGGCTTTGGTGTCAAACAGCGGCGAACTTTTGTCAAAGAGGTAAAACAGCTTCGTATTGACTCGCGCTTCTTTGGACATGTAAAGAAACGCAAGAAGGCTAAAAAAGCCTTGAAGCGTCTGCGTACTATTGCTGACATTCTGATGAGAGAGCTTGAGCGAAAACTCCCGGAGGGTGCGGTTGCACAGCTAGCAAACGATTTTGCCATGTATCGCAAGGTACTTGCTTAACAGTCTAAGGACAAGAACAAAATTTACAGCCTTCATGAGCCTCAAGTCTACTGTGTTGCTAAAGGTAAGGCGCATAAAAAATACGAATACGGGAGCAAGGCTTCTATCGTATCGACACGCGATCATGTCATTGTTGGCGTCGCTGCACATGATACGTTCACGCATGATTCTGAAACATTACAAACTGCGTTAGATGAAGCAGAATCTGTAAGAGAGACATCCATCAAAACTGCTGTTGTTGATAAAGGCTATCAAGGTTCCAAATCTAAAGTGAAGCAGGAAGTTATTTTACCAGGCAAGCCTCTTAAGCGAGATAATGATAAACAACGAGCACGTAAACGAACGCTTTGTAAAAAACGCTCATCCATTGAGCCCGTTATCGGTCATTTGAAGCAAGACTTCAGATTGTGCAGGAACTTCCTTAAGGGCTTTATCGGCGATCAGCTTAACTTGTTGATGGCTGCTTGTGCCTGGAACTTAAAAAAGTGGATCAACGCTTTTTTTGTGCTTGTTTTTATCTGGTTACCTGATCAAAAAGCAGCCAGCAGATTGGCTGGCTTTAAGTTTATGCTTTCGATAATACTTGGCCTTAAAAAATATAAGGCCTTTGTCAGGGCTGACTATTTAGTATTGAATGATCAGTTGTTTGATGATTCTGTTCGATTCCCACTTTAGAAATCGAACAGAGCTATTTCAGATGTTTCGGTGGGTCATTTTTAAACGCTTATTGGTTGTATGTGTGGGTGTTTTTAATCTATCCAGTCATTCTTTATTTGTTTTGTGTCTTGAATATTGTCAGAAGGGCTTTTAGTCTTTCTGCGCCTCACAAAGGCTAAAGCACCAATGCCAGTTGCTAGGTAAAAGAACGTCCAAACCATTATTGTGAATAGCCATTCGAAATATGATTCTGGTGGATCATTTATCATTATGAGAATAACTGGTAGGGCTGATGCTAAAGCTGAGCTAGCTAGGGCAGATAGGTAGCTTTTAGCTCCTATAGCTTCATAAATGCTAAATACTATGAAATACCCCAATGTGATAAACGGTGCAAGCATAAAGCGGAATGGAGCTGTACGCAGGTAGGCGTCGTTATTTGGATCTATATTTGCTAGCTCTACAATGAACATTGCTAGCTCAGATACTATGAAAAAGCCTGTAGAAAATATTGCGCCGTATAATGGGGCTGAGAGCAGCTTTTGTTGTTTAGGACAGTCCTTAAAGAGATCGCTGTCTTTGTGTTTTATCAAGATAAGGCTTTCTATGCTTTATTAGTTGCTTATTAAAATTAATGCATGAATGATGTTGAGGAGGTAGAGAGTATGTTGATTCTTTAGCTCTGAATTAGTGCCATTTACTTGGACTTTAGCTTCACTATAAACCCATCTGAATTTCCTAATAGATCTATGGAGACTATTTCACCTGCGGCATTCAATTTATATGTGGTTTGGCTACTTATATCTAATTGAGCATCATAACGGTCAGTAACGGTTGTATACTCAGTAAAATCTAAGAAACCGTTCTTTCCATCTTCAGCACGCCAAGCAATAGATTTTGTGTTTCCATCAGAGCAACTAAGTATCGCAAATTGACCAAAATCTCCAATTTTAACTGCTTCAGGTAGCTTATTAGTTGTGATAGGGACACAAGTTGTTAGAGATGAGTCTGTTGTTTGGATAAGGTAGCCATCACTGTCGTAATAGCTAGTTGTTACAATGCTATCAACAATATCGCCAGATTGTAGTGTGATAAGCACATCTCGTGGAGTTACTAATATCCCATTAATCATTGTCTGAGGGTTGTTTTGTACCGATATGCTACCAGTGAAGTTGACTGAGTTGTCAGAGTCTTCGATAGTGCCTGCCACATTGGAGCTGTATACAGTACCACTATTCTCAGGTGTAAACTTTTGCAAACTAAAAGATTTGTTGGGGTCTGTTACAGCAGGAGTTGATGAGCCACCACCACCGCCGCCACATGCGGATATAATCGAGGTTGCTAAGACTGGTATTAAAATTATTTTGTTCATGATTAACTCAGGTAGTTCGAATTATGCTGATCATTATCCGATTATGGGATGGGCCAACAAGGTGAGGAATCGCAAAGAGTTAATGGAATCAGTTTTATTTAATTAAATGAGATTTATGCATTTTTATCTATGATATTTTTCCTATAAATGAAAACTTAGTTTGTACTTTACATGAATTAAACTACTGTGATCTTGGTGAAAGGAGTGTAATCACTCCTTCCTGGTTATCTAAATAGCTTTAGCAATCAAGTTGGCTTTTAGCAATCCGCCTTTGGTTAGCCACTTAGGTGAGAAGTTAGGTTTCTTCTTAGCTTTATAGGCTTCAAGAATATCTTTTAGGCCTTTAGCTGTTAATAAGCATGCAAAACTGACTCACTTTGGTGGGCAATGAGCATTTAAAATTGACCCACCTATTTTGTTAAATTCCGAGATTTATCTCGGAGATCTGAATAGGTGATAGTGATGAGCACAGCCATGAAAATAAGGCGCATGGTTTTAGTTGACCAGCGCAGTATTCAATCAGTGAGTCAGGAATTGGGTTTATCGAAAAATACTGTTCGTAAAATACCTTCGAGAAGAAGAGCCTCAAGAGCCTACCTATACACGCAAGCAGCCCCCTGTTAGGCATAAGCTCAAAGATTTCGAAGGTCAGCTTATCGAGTGGTATGAATATGATTTAACAAGGCCAATCAAAGAAAGACGTACAGCGAAAAGCTTTATAAGCAGAGATTGCTACAAGGTTATACAGGTACGTATTCCCCAGTATCGCGCTTTATAAAGAAGTTAAAGCAGCATGAAAGCCATGTCAGCAAAGGGTTTATACCGCTGTTATTTGAAGCAGGCGATGCGATGCAGTTTGATTGGAGCGAAGAGGTTGTGGTACTTGGCGACCTTGAGCAAAAGATTAAAGTGGCACACTTCAGGCTTGCGCATAGCCGCAAATCGTTTGTCATGGCTTATACGCGAGAAACGCAGGAAATGCTGTTAGATGAATTTAATCAGGCGTTTGCCTTCAATGGTGGTTTACCCAAACGGGTCATTATCGACAACCCTAAAACGATGGTGGTGAAGATTGGGAAAGGCAAGGAGCGGGATTTCCATCCGAGATTTATGGCGTTAATGAATCACTATGCTGTTGAGTCTGTGGCTTGCACACCTGCTTCTGGCTGGGAGAAAGGTCAGATTGAAAGGCAGGTGAACGTCTTACGAGATGAGCTGTTTAAGCCTCAATTGAAGTGCGATGATTTGCATGAGCTGAATGCTTATCTTCATGATCGCTGTGAGGCGCTTTCTTCAAACGTACATCCTGACAAGAAAGATCAAACAATTAATACCCCTAGAGGCCGTTTTTGAATGCAGCGCAGATGACGATACGAGAGTGGCAATGGACTTAACCCCTGCTGAGGCCTTCGACAGGTTTATCAAATTCAGTGATTATGAGGGTAACGTGCTGAAAGAAATAACCAAAGAGGAGTGGGCTAGGGCTTATGCTGATGACTTTACTTTTGAGTTACACGTAAATTTATTTCCTATTAAATTACAAACGAAACTTTACCCCTTATGTCTAAGATAAGGTTCTATTATTTAAGGTAAGTACGTTTTGAAAAAAAAATTATTATTTGCATATTTAATCCTTATTCTTGGATGTAATTATGCTCAAGCAACTTTAACTCAAGATGAAATGAGCGCAATATGGCAACTGGAGGAAGATTTAGAGGAAGTAATATACCAAGAGAATCTAAGGTCTGGTGAAAAGGGAGATGCTTTACTGCCCGGTGGGCTTTTTAAAAATATCGACTGGCGTAGCGGAGGTGACCCTATAGGAATATCTTCACTCATTACTGCAGCTTTATGTCTTTCAATTGAAATAGTAACTGCTGTACCGAGATTGGCGGCTAGAAGTATTATTAAACAAGATATAGAACGTGTAAAATTTATGCTTAGAACACTAGAAGAAGCTAAATCAAATAAATCACAAAATATTAGCAAACTTTACGAAACCGTTAAGGGTAAAGGTCTTATCAATAGTGAGGTTACTCTTGATAAGTTCAAAACCCCATATTTAAAGGCAGTAGCGGAAACTTATAAAAATAATTTATCCTTAAATAAACTGACTCAACAAAACGCCCATTCTAAACTCTGGGAAGCTTTTGAAAAGCATTATAAATGATTCTGCGTAACTCGATTATCAGGAAATTTTAACATTGTCTGATATGTCATTCACCCATTAACTTTTTCAAAAGAACAATCCTTCCACCTCAACGGTGAATATCTACGCCTTAAAAATCCAAATTTAGTTGATATAACTCCTGTGAAGGGAGTTTCCATCTCCTTCTTGGTAATCAACAATGCTTCCTTCTTGGTCTTTGAGGTAGTCAGCCAAAAACCCTAAAGACTTGCTATCGCGCACCATTCGCCAGAATTTTTCAGACTCCAAGCTCACAACGTCTGGTTGTTTCTTTAAGTCGGTCATAGTTGAGCGCACCAAATTTGTTTTTGCCGCCATAATAGGGGTATTGTGCCGATAAACATGTATCCATCTAGGATTTGAGTCAGAATAAGTGTGGTTGAGCAGCTCGTAACAGGGATGTTTTAGCTGTCATCCACAGGCTGAAGCTGGTCTGACGAAGTCAGAATCGTCCACAAGTTCACCTCATTAAATCATCTATTATGTCATCAGTTTGTGGCCGCTAGGGTGGGTCAATTTTGGATGCCTGTTGACATTTTATAAATGGCGGGAGACGCTGCGCTGTCCCGCCCTACAATAACCTTTTAAAAGCATAAGAGTGTGATAAGGGTCGCACACAACTTTTTATTTTATTTTCAAATTAGTGCATTATAAAAAGGCTGTTTTTCAGTTTGACAATAAAACAATAATAAACCGTTAGCAGTTTTCTAGCTGCCTGCCAAGGATAATTCTCATGCGTGCTCTCTTACTCGCCGCTCTCGTCTTAGGGGCTGGAAGCCCAGTCATAGCCGCCACTTTTTATTTAAAAACTGATGGAGATGATACTAAAGATTGTTCGACAGCCGCAAAAGCCTGCGCTACATTAGAGCGGGTCTATGGCCAGACAAGCGAAAAGCCAATTGGTGAGGCGAACGACGAAATTTTGATCGCTGAAGGTGAGTACAAACCACAGCCTTGCCAATTGATGGTTGGGCATGCCGTGACCTTTAAAGGCGGCTATACCCCTGATTTTCAAAAACAGCAAAATGCCCCTTCGAAAACAGTCATTACCTCAGGGGGTGAAGCAGGCTACTGCCGTCTCTTTGCTGTTCACTCAGGCCCTGACAGGTGGCTAAAACTTGAAAATATGACCCTAACTGGCGTTACTAACGGTGACTCTCACGAAGGGACTATTCTAACCTTTGATGCCTCTCCGGGTGGAGCTAATCCAGAACTTGAAGGTGGCTGGATAGAGTTGACGAATATTATTATGGCAGGCAATGTGATGGCACAAGGCTCAGGTGCTGTCAAAATGGCCTTACCTACCGATAAACTAGTCGTAAGAAACAGTGTCTTTGAGAGTAATGAAGGCAAGGCAGGCCCTGGCGGAGGCGCTATTGCGATATTTGGTGGTGATGCTGACATAAGTTCTACGCGCTTTATTGGCAACAAGGCTTCGACCGGTGGAGCGATTTATTCAAATAACGGCACTCTTACACTGAAAGAAGTAGAGTTCATCAATAACACATCTGAAGTTGCTTCAGAACAGGACGGCAGTTGGGGTGGCGGTGCGATTAATGCAGTCAGTACAAGTCTCACGATTGACGGTGCTTTGTTTGAAGGAAATGCCACTGATCAGCGAGGCGGTGCTATTTTTTTAGAGTTTCAAAATACCGAAGCTAACATTCTTAATGCTACTTTTTATGGCAATCAATCAGGTGATCGAGCTGGGGCTATTGCTAATAAAGATGCAGTTCTTTCTTTAAAATATTCAACCCTGTATAACAATCAGGCAACTACTTTTGGCGGTGGTTTAGTCGTTTTTGAAGATGATGCTCAAACCGAATTACTGGCCAATTTGATCTTAAATAATAAAGGCCTGGATTCAGGTAGTGAAGAAAATGTAGTGGTCTGGAAAAGCAATACCCAGACCGTAGACCTAGGTTTTAATATATTTGGTTACGATAACGAGAGCGGTTTAAGGCAAGTTGATGCAGGCCTTATGGCTCTAGCATCTGATCAAAACACTATTTTCGGCACGACACTTTCAACCACATTAACCACTGACAACCTTGCTGATATCTTAACTGATGTGGATGGACCAGTTGATAATGGTGGCATTGTGAAAACCATTCGCATAGTGAAAAGTGGCCCTGCATACGATCAAGTCCCTAACGATGCCGCGGATTTTTATGGTCGTGGACAATCGACCACTTACCCGTTTAGAAGCCTTCAAGAAGCCCATTCAGCAATGAACCGTTTTGACTATGATGAAGGGCGTTATTATTTTAATCTAGATCTGGACAAAGATGGCACGCCAGATGATACGCATGTCTTTTCTACTGTTGTTGATGAAAAGGGTTATGTGTTGATAGCCAGTGCAGATAAAAGTACGCAAACCAATACCTTTAATCAAGTAACTGAGTTGAGTAAACAATCGGACAACATTTTAAATGCAGCTTTATTAGGCGCGATTGATGTGGATGAAGTAAGAATACAGTCTTCATCAGGTGCTAGCGGCGCTTTTGATGCGTTTACCTTAAATAAAGAGACTGTTGAGAGAATTAATGATAATGCAACGCTAAAAACGAATGGCAGTGGCTTTGCAAATGGAGACGGTGGTTGGTTGGTTACCGTTGGTGATCAAAGTGTTATGAATGCGACCTGTAACTCTGGTGGTGGCCTTTTAACGAATATGGCTGTTTTTCAAGCCTGTGGAAACACGGGTGGTTTACACTGGGTTGGAGGCTATGAGCAAGTGGATTATGAAGAGCATGCACCTTGGACAGATACTACTCAAGATGATTTGAATCTATGGGTACGCTCTCATGCTGGTCTTTGTGACAGCGGTGCGATTAAGACGGATGCCCGCGGCCTTCCAAGAAGCGACTTCCAAAACCCTGACGACCCTGCTCAAGGCGGCCCTGCACACAGCTGTGATATCGGCGCATTTGAATTTAACGACGGTTATCAATTCGACTGCTACGACGAGGACGGTAAACGGCCTGAAAATGACCTGGACATTCTTGATGGAAGTGGTAGTGCAGGGGTGTGTTTTGGTGGTGATATCTTGAAAGCCACACCAAAAGCGTTATTAAATAATATTGGTTCCATCAATCTTTTCTTCCTGATAGCTTTAGCGTTGCCACTTTTCTTAAAAAGAAAATGCTAATGAGTTTTGCAAGGTGGTTTACGCGCAGCTTAGCCACCCTTCGGTATTTCTTACCGTATAAATGCAGTGAAATAGCGTGCTGGTGCCTGAAAGAGACCTAGGAGCCTGTCCGAGAATTGCGTTCGAGGATAAATTTCAAAGAAGTGAGATAAATTATTTGGGAAATTCCTGCGAATAGTCAGCCTATTTAAAGGAATTTGGCGAAGAATTTAGCCGCTTATCTGGAATTTAGGCCGAACAGTCAGTTCTCGGACAGGCTCCTAGCCTGAATAATTCATGAGAAAGTATGAAGGAACGGCGTAAACCCTTATAATAAAGGTGCCAACACAATAAAAATAAAGATTGCGCCGATGCCAAATTGTACCGTTAGTCAACCACTTTTCCCAGTCCTAAAACGTCGTCAAATAGATTTTGATTTCTCAGGTGGTTGCGTCAGTTCATTTGCAGGAAGTTTACTTTTAAGCAAAGTTGATAAAAAAATAGGCTTAACGCAAAAGATAGCAAAGCTTCTTCCAGATGATCGAGATAAAAGCAAGGTCGAACATCAAGCAGAAAATCTTTTAAAGCAGCGAGTTTATGCATTAGCCTGCGGTGAAGAAGATCTCATTGATCACAATGATTTAAAAAATGATCTAGCTCTGCAAACAGCCGTCGGTGTTGATGAGGATCTTGCAAGTGCGTCCACCATGCAGAGGTTCGACCAGCGGTTTGATAGGCGCAGTTTAAAAGCCGTTCATGAGGAGCTGATTCAGCAGTTTATTAACAGTTATTCAAAAGCGCCAAAAACAATCATTCTAGATTTTGATGCCACAGATAACCGTCTCTATGGTGAACAGGAAGGCCGTTACAACAACCATCATTACCGTGGCTACTGCTATTTACCGCTTTATGTTTTCTGTGGTGATCAGCTATTAGCCGCGATATTGAGACCATCAAGCAAGCATGGCAACTGGTTGACTGTGCTGGTATTGAAAATGCTGGTGAAACGATTAAGAAAAGCCTGGCCAAAAACGCAAATTTTATTTCGAGGCGACAGTGGTTTTTATTCACCCAAAATCATTAACCTTTGTGAGTCGATAGAGATTGATTATGCTGTAGGTTACAGCCCTAACAGCGCTTTACATGGGCGAGCAATCACCATTGGATTACATAAATCTGCGCTAGAAGCCTTCGAAGAGAGTAGTGAACCACAGAAATGGTTTGGTGAAATTAACGATTACAAAGCCAGAAGCTGGCCTCACGAACGGCGAATCGTCGTTAAAGCGGAAGTCTCTAATTTGGGTACGAATACACGCTATGTATTGACGTCACTCAAAGATAAAGCTTCCTCACTTTACAGCGAAGTTTATTGCGAGCGTGGCGACATGGAAAACCGGATTAAAGAACAAAAATGGCTGTTTAGTGACCTTAATAGCTGCTCAGATTGGTGGTCCAATCAGTTCCGAGTTATTTTATCAGGATTGGCCTATACACTGCTTGAAAGGCTCAGAGTCATAGGTCTAAAAGATACGCTGGGAGAGCGATGGCAGGTAAGATTGCTAAGAGAAAAATTATTGAAGATCAGTGCCGTCGTGACACGCAATACTCGCAGAATAAAATTCATGGCAGCTACCACGATATCTAAGCAGCGACAATCATTATTTTATACGGCATCTATCCGCTTAAACCTGTCTCCTGATTAAAAAATATTGCGCTTACCCCAGCGCATGAAAAGCACGGGGGTAAGGGGGAGTTTTGTCTGAATTTCAAAAAATGATTAATTTATAGCCGATTTGATCTGATGTTACATTTACAACACATTTATTCGGTCAATCTCTAAAAAATCTAAAATGTCATGAATTATTCAGGCTAGGAGCAGGTCTCACGATAGCTGCTACATAACCTTTTCCTGCATGCCTCTACAGTCAATGAGAAATGACAAGTAGCTGAACATATCCCATAAGCAAAAAAGATCTCGGGTTATCTGTATCCACTGGTGGCCTAATTTCAATCAGTACCGTTAGTGTGGCAGCAGCATTTGTTGGTCAACAAGTACAGATTACCCCTACAGCTGATATTGCTCCCGCTTTAACTGCTTTGTTTGCCTAAGTGACAAATGGTATTCTACCATCTGTCGTCAATATTTTTTTGGTTGGTGAATAGTCAGCATTTACAAGCACATAAAAATACGGTTAAGCCAAATATAGTGAGGCTGCTCGTGGTTGGTGTCATTTGTTTGTTGAGTGCCAGAACGCTAAGGGTGGCATCTAATTTATGATGATTGATATTAATTGTGATTTAGGTGAGTTTGAAGCGGCTGAGGCCATTCAAAAAGACCATCAGCTGATGAATTATATATCAAGAGCTAATATTGCCTGTGGTGGACATGCAGGCTCTAACGCTACGATGAAATCGATGCTGCAAGCTGCCAAGTCCTCGACTATCTCTGTGGGCGCGCATCCTGGTTATCCTGATAAAGCTAATTTTGGTCGGCAGTCGATGAATTGTTCGTTTGAGGTTTTATCAAACCATCTAAGGGGGCAGATAGATACCTTACTGAGTATTGCAGAAGGAGAGGGTGTGCAGCTTACACATATTAAATGTCATGGCGCTCTTTATAATGATCTTGAAAAGAATGAGTCGTTAGCGAATCAAATCGCAGAGCTATTTGCTGTTCATTACCCTGAGTTAAGCCTGTTAGGGTTATCAGGTGCAGAACTCGCTAAGGCCTGTAACAAAACCGGACAGCGCTTTTTGCGAGAAGGGTTTATGGATCGTGCTTATTTAGCGAATGGCCAATTAACCCCTCGTAGCCAGCCTGGCGCAGTGATTGAGGATGTATCGCTTGCTATCGAACAGGCGATTAAGCTTGCTAAAGGTGAGTTTATTCAAAGCATAGACGGTCAGCCTTTAATGCTGGAGGTCGACTCGATTTGTTTGCATGGCGATAACGCTCAAGTGCTAGCGATTGCTAGGCGGCTTTTAACTGAATTACATGCTCAGCAAATACAGGTGTCAGCAGCTTAATGGAAAAGGTTAGCGCGACGATTCAGCCACTTGGCGAACAAGGACTTTGTGTTCAGTTTCATGAAGCAGTTAGCCTAGCGTTGTCACAGCAATTAATAGCTTTTGCTAAAGTGCTTAGGGAGGCATTTCCCTGTCATGAGCTGGAGATAATTCCTGCGTATCAAAGCCTGACACTAATTGCTTATGAGGTGAGCCTTTCAGTCGTTCGTCAGTCTCTAGCATCATTATTGGCTAGGCCACCGAGGCCAATGCCTGTAGGTATTCGTCACGAAATACCTGTTTGTTATGACCCATTGTTAGGTACTGACTTGCTTCATGTCGCTGACGCTTTATCGTTGGAAGTAGGTGAGTTAATTCGCTTGCATACAGAACCTGACTACCCTGTTCATATGCTGGGCTTTTTGCCTGGATTTTTATATTTGGGTGGGCTGAATCCTTCATTAGCTTTTCCGCGAAAAGATGTGCCAGACACGGCTGTTCCGGCTGGCAGTGTGGGCATTGGAGGTAATCAAACAGGGGTATACCCTATTGAAAGCCCTGGAGGGTGGCAGATTTTAGGGCGAACGCCAAAACGATTATTTTTACCAGATAGCGACGAGCCTTTTCCTATTGCGCCACTCGATAGCGTTAAGTTTATGCCGATTGAGTTAGATGCTTATTACGCCCTGGAAAAGGAAGATGTGTCATGAGCTTGGTTTTTTTAGAGGCAGGTTTACAAACCAGTATTCAAGATAGAGGTCGTCAGGGTTATTTTGATTATGGTGTTGGGCAAAGCGGTGCGATGGATAGACTGTCACTTGCGCTAGCTAATTGGCTATTAGGAAACCCTTTATATCACCCTGCGATCGAAGTGACCTTACTTGGCCCTGAGATTGAATTTCAAGAGGCTGTTACCTTAGCGGTGACTGGCGCTGAATTTGACCTAAAGTTGAATGGCAAGTCCATAGGTCTCTATGAGGCGTTTGATGTAGACAAAGGTGATCGATTGTCATTTGGTTCAGCAAAAAAGGGAATGCGCGCTTATTTGGCCGTGGCTGCGGATTTTGCCATTAAACCACAGTTTGGTAGTTACTCTACGCATCTAACGGCCCGCTTTGGTGGGTTTAATGGGCGTGCATTCACAGCAGGCGATAAACTAGCGCTCTATGATTGTCGAGCTGTTGATGAGCAAGTATTGGCACCAGAATACAAATTACAGTTTCTTGGTGATTATGTTATTCGCTGCATACCTTCTGTAGAAACGGAACGATTTTCGAAGGTGCAGCTCAAAGCGTTTCAAGCACAGTCTTTTAATGTTTCCGTTGATTCTAATCGTATGGGTATTCGTTTGGAGGGGGAAAAAATTACCTTTGAGATGAACGATATTGTCTCTATGGGATTAATGCCTGGCACCATCCAGTTGCCACCCTCAGGTCAGCCGATCATTGCAGGCGTTGATGCACAAACGATTGGTGGCTATCCGCGTATTGCTCAAGTAGCAGAGGTTGATAAACCATTACTTGGTCAGTTACGGCCTGGTGACTCAGTGACTTTTCAGCTCATAACCTTGGAGCAAGCTCGATCTTTTTATCAGGATCAAGCGTTGTTAATGACGATTATTGATGAACCACATTCCATATTTTGACAACCCAAAGGGTCTAAGGCAGGCTATTCGTCATGGGTTTTACTGTCTCGCCCTACAAGGAATACAGTTGTGACCATCGAAAAATCAGATCCATTCGGCGATATTACCCTTCAGCCAGGTGCGGTTTGGGGAAAACAAACTCAGCGTTCCTTGCATTTCTTTTCTATTGGTGAAGAGATTTTTTCAGCTGGCTTTATTGATGCGCTTTTGCACATAAAGCGAGCAGCAGCAGAGGTTAATGGTGGCTTAGGTGTACTTGAAGCAAACAAACAGTCTGCCATCATAAAAGCAATAGATGTTATTTTGCAGGGGCAATATCGAGATCAGTTTCCGCTTCATGTTTGGCAGACTGGTTCCGGCACCCAGACCAATATGAATGTCAATGAAGTTGTGGCAACTGTGGCAACAGGTTTTTTGCAAGGTGAAGGGCAGGGGCTTACTGTGCACCCTAATGATGATGTCAATCAATCACAGTCATCGAATGATGTCTTTCCAAGTGCCATGCATATTGCTGCGGCTTTAGCATTAGAAAATACCTTGAAGCCTAGTTTAGGTAAGCTAACGCAATCGATTAGTGAAAAAGCTAAGCAGTTTAATGCAATCTTGACCTGTGGGCGCACGCACTTAATGGATGCGATGCCAGTCCCTTCGGGCTCTTTACTTGAAGCTGCTGTAAGTGAGCTTGAGGCTATTCAGTATTTGCTAGAAACTCAGATGAAGTCAGTCTATAAATTAGCATTAGGCGGAACTGCTGTGGGCAGTGGCGCGAATGCACCTGAAGGTTTTCGTGAAAAGATTACCCAGAAGCTATCTGAAGCACTCGGCTTGCCCTTTAAGCCGCATGAAAATTTATATGCAGCAGTATCAGGTGAGGTTGCGATGGTGGGGCTTAATAGCGCTTTAAAAAGCTTGGCGACTGTCTTACATAAGCTGGCGAATGATGTAAGGCTGTTAGGTAGTGGTCCTAATTGTGGATTAAACGAATGGCGTTTGCCCGCTAATGAGCCCGGCAGTTCTATTATGCCAGGGAAGGTGAATCCGACTCAGTGCGAAGCCTTAGTGATGATTTGTATGCAGGTGTTCGGTAATGAATTGACTGTCTCGATGGCAGCGTCAGCTGGACAATTACAATTGAATGTCTGCCGCCCCGTGATTATTCATAATACCTTACAGAGTATCCGCTTGTTGTCAGAAGGGATGGAATCCTTTGCCAACTATTGTATTGAAGGGCTTGTGATTAATGAAAAGCAGGTCAAACGCAATCTAACACATAACTTATCCATGGCGACCTTTTTAGCGCCAGAGCTTGGCTATGATCAAACAACGCAATTGGTTCAAAAAGCCTTTCAAGACAATATCTCATTGGCTGAGGCTGCTGAGGCGCTGACTATTTGCAGTGTAAAGGATTTTGAGGATAAATTGCAGAAGGCGTTGATGGTTGAGCAAACATGAAAGTAGGCCGGGACAGCGAAGCGTCTCCCGCTTTTTAAATGTTAGAACCTTCAAGATAACCCAAAATCACTGACAAGCCCCATCATGGCAATCGCCCATTTACGGGGAATTAACCGTATAAAAATAGCTTGTGCTTTGTTTGATAGTCCCGGCACAACTACTGGCTTTTTTCGTTTTTGTAGCGCCTTAAAAGAAGCGTTTATAACTGATTCGGGTGTCGCTGATAGCTTATTTAATAAGTCAGCTTTAGAAACATCGCCCGCACGAGTAATAAACTCGGTACGAGTAGGGCCTGGGCAAAGCGCCTGCACATAGATGCCACGCTTTTTCTCTTGATACCACAGGTTCTCACTAAA
Source organism: Pseudomonadales bacterium (assembly GCA_965225765.1). Taxonomy (GTDB): domain Bacteria; phylum Pseudomonadota; class Gammaproteobacteria; order Pseudomonadales; family DT-91; genus CAKMZU01. The sequence goes on along the minus strand of CBDDBO010000001.1, from coordinate 9,210 downwards.
GGCTTTGATGAAGGCTTTACTCGCAACATAAGTAGGTTGCACGGGTGTCGGCAACCATGCTGTGACAGACGATAAGTTAATTAACGCATTACCTGATTTTGCTTGTTTTAAAAAGGCTTGCGCAAGTGACATGACAGCTAGGCAATTGACCGAGACCAGTTTATGTTCTGTGTCTAAGGGTTGCTCTCTGAAGGTGCCAAACTGGCTATAGCCTGCATTGTTAATCAGTAAGTCTATGGCTTGCGTTTCAAAGCAGATGGCAACGTGTCGAACAGATTCAGGATCACTTAAATCAGCCTGTAGAGTTTGATGGCGTTCGCTATTAGGTAATGCAGATTTAAGTGAGTTGAGTCTTTCAAGGTTGCGGGCAACCAGAATTAATGCCCAGCCTTCATTGGCTAGTTTGGTTGCATAGCAGCGCCCTAGTCCCTCACTCGCCCCTGTAATTAATGCTGTTTTCATGTATGGTTAGCCGTATGTATAGATTTAATTTTACATTGCTGTAAAAATGACAATACCTGAAACCCAAGACGGACGCAAAAAAAAACGCCCAGGCTTAGCCTCGCAGCAAGAAGCTGTCTTGCAGGCAGCTATTGAGTTGTTTAAAGCAAATGGCATTGCTGAGACGTCTATATCAGCTATTTGTAAAAAAGCTGGTATTACAAGGCCGACTTTTTATCGATGTTTTACCGATAAACATGCGCTCGTTGGCGCACTCTTTGAGCAGGCCATTAATTTTTCTGTGCAATCACTGGCGCTGGATATGTTGCTATCTGCTGAAGATATTGACGAGGAGTGGCTAGCACAGCTCATCGATGGTCTTTATGAAGGGCTTTTTCTGCATGCTGATATGGCAGAGGTGCTGTTTGTGGAGGCAGCCAAACCTCATACGGAAGCTGCAAAGATTATCGACCAAGCCTTTACTCAAATAGCGAATGGGTTAGAAAAAGAAGGTGCCCATTTGCTCAACAATAAACTCCCACCCCTCACCCTACAAGCCATTATGGCGGCCAATCAATGGTTGTTTAGAAAAGCTATACATCAAGGGCTAACCCAGTCTGCAAAACAAGAGACAAAAAAAGCTGCACTCGCTTTGTTAGTTCCTTTTTTGAAATAAAATGCAGAATGACTAGTACCCCAATGCACAGCGATTGTCGGGTTCAGTGGCAGAGTAAAATGCTCATAGCAAGGCAGCTGATCGAAAATAATAGTTATTCTATAGTGAGATCAAGCAACACAGCTATGGGCATTTTAAATGCCACCCAAAGGGCAGCTACAGGTTTTCCCGTGACTTTGTTGCAAGTATTTGAAAGACGCATGTATTACTGCATACTTGCGCCTTGCCACAGAAAAACCTGTAGCTGCTGAACGGGACAATCGCTGTGCATTGAGGTACTAGTACATCGTGTCAAAAGGCTTGTCTGGTAACCGTAGGGTGGAAAAGCATAGCGTCTTCCACCAAAAAAACTTAATGACTGGTGGATCGCGCTGCGCTTATCCCCCTACAAAAACTGATACCACCCGACAATCGCTGTGCATTGAGGTACTAGAATCGTTTTTGTATCGCTGTGTCATTAAGTAGATTTTGATTGCGATATGAAAAATTTACTCAGTGCTTTTCTGGTTTTATTGAATCTGTATGCTTATGCTGGATGTCCAGACGATGAACCTAATAAAAGTAGACGGGCATAGATATTTAAACAAGGCTTTCAGCAATGCTTTCAAGAAGAGTCCGGTAAAGCTTTGAAGAAAATAAAAAATTTTTATTGTATAAAAAGGTAAAGTCGCCTCATAGCGAAAAGATAACGTTGCTTACTCTTGTGATGTTGGGAGGCGACAATTTAAAAAGCCTTCTGAGATTGCTCAATTTATAGTTAGTGAATCCCTTGTAACGAAAAAACTTATAGCGTTATTAAAAGTCTACAGCAAGAGACCAGTTGAAATTAAACCAGATATGACACCCTTAACATCAACCGGCTAGTTGATGGTTTTGTTTTCAGGTATTGAAATTCTCTATAAAAGACGAGTAGAGTACATAAATCTTTTCTGTCAATGAATATTAAGTATGAATACTATTACTACACGCGCAGCGGTTGCCTGGGAGGCTGGTAAGCCTTTATCCATTGAAGACGTACAGCTGGAAAGGCCGAAGGCAGGTGAAGTGCTGATACGTATTCATGCAACAGGGGTTTGCCATACCGATGCATTCACGCTAAGCGGCGATGATCCTGAAGGTGTCTTTCCCTGTATTTTAGGTCACGAAGGAGCTGGGGTTGTTGAAGAGATCGGCGAAGGTGTGACATCAGTTGCAGTAGGCGATCATGTGATTCCGTTATATACGCCTGAATGCGGGGAGTGTAAGTTTTGTCTATCCGGCAAAACCAATCTCTGTCAGGCTATTCGTGAAACTCAAGGCAAAGGTCTCATGCCTGATGGAACCACGCGTTTTACAAAAGATGGGAAGCCTATTTATCATTATATGGGTACTTCAACGTTTGCCGAACATACCGTGTTGCCAGAAATCTCAGTGGCAAGGATAAGCCCTTCTGCGCCTTTAGATAAAGTTTGCTTGTTAGGTTGTGGTATTCCAACAGGAATAGGAGCAGTGCTAAATACAGCTAAAGTCGAGCCTGAGTCGACGGTAGCTATTTTTGGTTTGGGCGGTGTAGGTTTATCTGCTGTTCAAGGCGCTGTGCTGGCTAGGGCTTCACGCATTATTGTGGTTGATATCAATGAAGATAAATTTGAGATGGCTAAAGCGCTAGGTGCAACTGATTGTATTAATCCGACGAATTACGATAAACCGATTCAAGATGTCATTATCGAGTTGACAGAAGGTGGGGTGGATTATTCGTTTGAATGCATCGGGCGAACCGATACTATGCGCAGTGCCTTGGAATGCTGTCATAAAGGTTGGGGGGAGTCGACCATTATTGGTGTCGCAGCGAGCGGTGCCGAAATCAGTACACGACCTTTCCAGCTGGTAACAGGTCGCGTATGGCGCGGTAGTGCATTTGGTGGGGTGAAGGGACGAACTGAGTTGCCAGGTTATGTGGAACAATATCTTAATGGAAAGATCAAAATAGACGAAATGGTCACTTATGAATTTCCGCTTGAAGAAATCAATCAGGCATTTGATGTCATGAAGGCGGGTAAATCGATTCGCTCGGTGATTCGTTTTAAACAAGACTAGTACCTCAATGCACAGCGATTGTCGGGTTCAGTGGCAGAGTAAAATGCTCATAGCAAGGCAGCTGATCGAAAATAATAGTTATTCTATAGTGAGATCAAGCAACACAGCTATGGGCATTTTAAATGCCACCCAAAGGGCAGCTACAGGTTTTCCCGTGACTTTGTTGCAAGTATTTGAAAGACGCATGTATTACTGCATACTTGCGCCTTGCCACAGAAAAACCTGTAGCTGCTGAACGGGACAATCGCTGTGCATTGAGGTACTAGTACATCGTGTCAAAAGATTTGTCGCATGATCGTAGGGCAGATGGCGTTTCACTAACCTACCCTGCAATTAAATGATTGACTTATTAAGATAGATTTTCTTTGCTTGGTAATAGAACCCTCATGAAAGCAATCAGCTCGAGTAAAATGTTTGGAGGAGAGCAAAAGCGATTTACGCATACCTCCACCACTTGTCACTGTAATATGACGTTTTCTGTCTACCTTCCTCCTCAAGCTTCTCAGTTAGATAGCAATTTGCCTGTGCTTTATTGGTTGTCAGGCCTTACCTGCACAGATGAAAACTTTGTCCAGAAGTCCTTTGTGCAAAAGTATGCCGCTGAAAAAGGGATTGTTATTGTTGCGCCAGATACAAGCCCAAGGGGTGATGATGTGCCTTGCGACCCGGAAGGCGCTTGGGACTTTGGTTTGGGTGCAGGGTTTTATGTGAATGCAACTGAAAAGCCTTGGGTAAAGCACTATCAAATGTATAGCTATGTAGTGCATGAACTCCCTTCATTGATTAAGGCGAATTTTAATGTATCAGATAAGAAGGGTATTTTTGGACATTCGATGGGAGGGCATGGTGCACTAACGGTAGGCTTGAATAACTTGTCGTCTTATACGTCGATTTCAGCCTTTGCACCTATCACTAATCCCATGTCTTGTTTGTGGGGGAAAAAGGCTTTTAGTCATTACTTGGGTGACGACCAATCTTCTTGGCGGCAATATGATGCAAGCTGGCTGATCACCCACAAAGATGTCACAGCAGATAAACAAATCCCAATATTGGTTGATCAGGGTGAAGATGATGCGTTTTTGCACGATCAGCTTTATCCTGAGCGTTTAGAGAAGGCCTGCGAATTATCAGACTGGCCACTGACTTTTAGAATGCAACCAGGCTATGATCATAGCTATTTTTTCATCGCCACCTTTATGCAAGATCATATTGACTTTCACGCTAAACACCTTCTGTCGTAATGCTTGTCATGCGGGGCAGGTTAGTGAAGCGTAACCTGCCTGAATTTAAGCGACACGATTCCTACGTTCACCTGCCATAAACGCCTTAATATTCTCAGCTATTTCTTCAATCAGTTTGGAGACGGCTTCCCGGCTCGCCCAAGCAATATGTGGTGTGATAAGCAAGTTTTCACCCTGATAATTTAATAAAGGGTTATCGTGTGAAGGTGGCTCTTTGCTTAAGACATCGGTTGCAGCACCGGCAATCATGTTTCCCTCTAATGCTTTGACTAAATCCACTTCATTGATTATGCCACCTCTGGAGGTATTAAGAATAAATGCACTCGGTTTCATCATTTGAAACTCTCTGAGGGAAATCAAATGTCGAGTGTCATCATTGAGTGGGGTGTTAATGGTCAGAATATCAGCTTCTTGCAAGGTTCTTTCAAAGCTTAGTCTGCCTTCTCTAACGACAGCGTTTTTGCGTTCAGCAACAATGCATTCCATGCCTAAGGCAATGGCTACTTTTTTAATGGCCTGTCCAATAGCACCATAACCTATGATGCCAAGGGTTTTGCCTGCCACTTGATGGACCGGATGAGTGATCATGGCAAAATGTACATGTTCTTGCCACTTATTGCCTCTACAGTCAGTGATATACCGATGCGTGTTCCCGAGCAAGTTAAACATGAGGGCGAATGTATGCTGAACCACGCTCATGGTCGAGTAGCCTGCTACATTGGTGACGGCAATTTTGTGCGTCTTGGCAGCGACTAGGTCCACATTGTTTGTGCCGGTGGCGGCAATGCAGATTAAACGTGCATTAAGTTGAGCTAGGATATCTGCATCCAGCACAACTTTATTAACAACAATAATATCAGCTTGCTTGCACCTGGGGATGATTTGCCCTTGACTTGTATGTTCGTGATAGTCGATGGTTTCTGCTAACTCTGTTAAAGGCCGTAATTCACCTGTGTCGATGGTGCCGAAGTCGAGAATGACAATATGCATAACTGAGTCTCTGGTTAAGAATACTTCATTAGAGCTGTGAGCCAGTTGATTGTTCAGCCCATTGAGAACAGTACAATGCTCGCTGACTATTGTTCAGACGATATCGTAGCGCATTTTAAACTTTGAAAAGCTTTTAGAAATAAGCTAAACAAGCAAAATTTTATGTGTTAGAGTTCACGTTTGGATAGGCATTACGTTTAATAATAACGCTAATACTCAGGAAAGAGGCGTGCGAACCAGCTGGCAAATTCAACAAGCCGTCATCAAGGCGCTTTTTATTCGTGAAATCAAAACGCGATTTGCCACGCCTTTGGGATATGCTTGGGCGGTACTGGGGCCATTTTTGCAAGTCATGGTGCTGGTTATTATCTTTTCTTTTATTTCCCGAAACGGCTACCAAGGGTTAGCGTTTGCGCTATTTTTTACCCCAGGTATTTTACTGCTCAATTTTTTTACACAACAGGTGAATAGCGGCAGTGCAACCATTCAGGCTAATAAGGGGTTGTTCAATTATAAGCAAGTTAAACCTTTTGATGCCTTTGTTACAAGGGCGTTGATTGAATTTGCTTTGTTGTTAGTTTCCAGTGTGGTTATTTTTTCAGGCTTTGTTTGGTATGGCTATGAAGTGCCTGTTGTAGACCCGCTAACCTTGATGGCAATTTTCTGTTGTATGGCTGCTATGGGTTTTGGTTTTTCGATTTTGTTTGGTTGTATCAGTTTATATTTCAAAGATATGAGTAAAATCGTTAGCTTAATGACACGGCCTTTATTTTTTATTTCCTGTATTATCTACCCATTGATTGTGATACCCAGTGAATATCATTATCTATTTTTATGGAACCCTTTAGTTCATGCAGTAGAGCTTGCTCGTGTGTCGTTGTACCCTTATTACATTGCGCCAGGTGTCAATATTGGTTACTTGTTCTTCGTGTCACTCAGTGTAAGCTTTTTAGGGGTGCTGGCTTATCGTCGTAATTGGCAGCAAATGGTGGCCTCGCGATGATTCACTTGGAGCAGGTGACTAAGTACTATCCAGCAGCGAATGGGCGGCGTTATATCCTAAAAGATGTCACGCAAACCTTGCCTGAAAATAAAAATATTGGGGTGTTTGGCCGCAACGGCACTGGGAAATCTACCTTGCTAAAACTGTTAGGAGGTATTGATTACCCTAACTCTGGTAATATTACCATTAAGGGTAGTATGTCCTGGCCAATGGCGTTGAGTGGGGGTATACAGGGCAGTTTGACAGGCCGTGATAATGCACGCTTTGTTTGTCGTGTGTATGGTAATAATGAAAAAGTATTGAATAAAAAAGTCAGCTTTATCCATGAATTCTCAGAATTAGGCGAGTTTTTTGATGAACCAGTCAAAACCTACTCTAGCGGTATGCGTTCGAGATTGGCCTTTGCGATTAGCATGGCATTTGATTTTGATTATTACCTAATGGATGAGGTGACGGCAGTAGGGGATGCTAGGTTCAAAGAAAAAGCCCGCGCAGCGCTAAATGAAAAGCGTGAAAAATCTAACGTGATTTTTGTCTCTCATAATATTGGTGAAATCAAACGGATTTGCGATATTGGCATGTATATCGAAGATGGGCAATTGAAAATCTATGATGATTTGGACGAAGCCGCTGCACGTTATAAAAAGATGATTCAAGGTTAACGAGATGGCAGATAATAATAACAAACAGCCTGAATCAAGCCTTGAGAAAGGCAAGGCTAATCAAAAACAGCCACCAAACACGGATAAGGCTTCTGATAAGCAAGGCAAACCACCAAAGCAAACAGGCAATAAGGCTCAAGGGCAGGCTCAGTCTAAGCCTAAGCCTGATGCCGCCAACACATCTGTGACTGATGATAAATCACCCGCGCAAACGGACAAGATAAAGCCAGCCCCTGCAAAGACACAAAAGCCAGCTAAAGCAAAACGTTTTTCTGATAATTTTACATCCGTAGCTGCTTTCAATAAGTTCGCTATGCGGCACTTTAAGAGAGCGCTGAAAAGTTCCAGGAAGAAGAGTTTTTTGGTGGTTGTGCTCATGCCTTGGTTGTTGGTTGCACTTTATTACGTGTTTATTGCAGCAGATTTTTATGAAAGCTCCGCAAGCTTCATGATCAAAGAGGCTAACTCGCAGGCAGGTACATCAACAGGTGGCGTCACTTTGGCAGCTATCGCTGGTTTCTCTTCGCAGCATGATGAACATATTCTTAATGAGCACATTTTGTCTGTTGATATGATGAAGGCGCTAGATGCTTCGTTAAACCTTAAGGCACATTTTGCTGCGCATCCTGAGGCGGATTTTGTATCGAGACTAAGTAGTAGTGCCACGCAAGAAGATTTTCTTAAGTATTATCAATCGCTGCTAGATATTCACTATAACGATTTAAGCGGTTTATTAACGGTTAAAATAAAGGCGTATGATGCGGATTATGCACAGCAAGTGTTAACTGCCATTTTGAAGCACAGTGAAACCTTGGTGAATGATAAGTCACTAGAACTTGCGGAGTCTCAGCTAAGTTTTGTTAGAGCAGAAATTGAAGAAAGTGCTCAGCGACTAGTCAAAGCAAGGCAGGCATTGATTGCCTTTCAGGATAGTCATCATATGTTTAGTCCAGAGCAACAGGGGCAAACTGTCAGTGGCATTATCTCAAGCCTTGAAGCTGAATTAGCTCAAGCAGAGGCTGAGAGAAGACGATTGCTCTCGTATCAGCGTAGCGACTCACCTCAAGTCATCGCGTTAAAAGATAAGGTTAATAGTTTAAAAGCGCAGATTAAGCACGAAAATAAGCGTTTGGTAAAAAGTGAAAGCCAAGACACACAGACGATTAATGAAGTGTATGGCCAATACAAGGAGCTGGAGCTAGAAGTCGAGGTAGCGCAAACCACTTATTTATCAGCGTTAACAGCGCTTGAAAGTGCCCGTATAGAAGCCAGCCGAAAGTTAAAGCACCTTTTAGTGATTAATGAGCCTTACACACCAGAAGAAGCGTTATATCCTAAAAAATTATATAACTTGTTCACCTTGGCCATTATTTTGCTACTAGTTTTTGGATTGTTCAGAATGATCGCCACAACAATCAGGGAACATATAGATTAATGTTAGTTAGAGTTTTTATTACGTTAAGTCTGCTGCTAAGTGTCTTCACAACCGCTGAGGTTGTTGAGGAGCGTGAGCGCGCTAAAGTCTTCGGCCAGAATTTATTTAAAGGCGGCTTTAAAGAAAGCAGTTTTCAAGGATTTAATCCGAATTACGTCATTGGGGTGGGTGATATTATTAACCTGCAACTGTGGGGTGGCTATGAAGTCGCCACTAAGCTAACCGTTGATGCGCAAGGTAACCTGTTTATCCCTAATATTGGCCCGGTTCGTTTACAGGGTGTTGCGAATAAAGATTTGAATAAAACTATCGCGAAGAAAGTCGCAAGTGTCTATCAGCGCAATGTGAAGCTTTATGCGAATTTGGATGCCTCTCAGCCTGTTAAGCTTTATGTAACAGGCTTTGTGACAAAACCAGGCCTTTATGGTGGTTTATCGTCTGATTCGATCTTGAGTTATTTGGAAAAAGCGGGCGGCATTATTCCTGAAAGCGGCAGTTATTTGAACGTACAGCTTAAGCGTAATAATCAGCTGATTAATGAATATAACTTGTACGATTTTATTTTGTCAGGTCACCTTAAACAGCAGCAGTTGCATGATGGTGACGTATTAGTTGTGGGGGCACGCAAGAGCAATGTGGCCTTTGACGGACTCGTTGAAAACCCTGTCGAGCTGGAATTTTCAAAA